>CAVSZC010000005.1:0-1906835 GCA_963732365.1 uncultured Bacteroidales bacterium
TAGACGTCCCTGTTATCGCGCAGCCTCCTGTCAGTCCATTGCTAAAGGGTAGTGTGCTCGCTGCCGGGATAGATCCGCACGATACCGTGATGTCTGATGGTGCTGTCATCGTCGGCAACGCTGCCGGGCTGACTGTTATAGTCCTTGACACTGACGCCAGGGCACGACCGCACTGATCCGTCGCTGTCCATGTCTCTGTTACTGTACCGCCGCAAGCATCTGGCGTGGCTGTGAACGTCGACAGATTAGACGTCCCTGTTATCGCGCAGCCTCCTGTCAGTCCATTGCTAAAGGGCAGTGTGCTCGGCGCCGGGATAGCTCCGCAGGCTACAGTGATGTCTGATGGTGCTGTCATCGTCGGCAACGCTGCCGGGCTGACTGTGATAGTCCTTGACACTGACGCCAGGGCACGACCGCATTGATCCGTCGCTGTCCATGTCTCTGTTACTGTCCCGCCGCAAGCATCTGGCGTGGCTGTGAACGTCGACAGATTGGACGTCCCTGTTATCGCGCAGCCTCCTGTCAGTCCATTGCTAAAGGGCAGTGTGCTCGCTGCAGGGATAGAGCCGCACGATACCGTGATGTCTGATGGTGCTGTCATCGTCGGCAACGCTGCCGGGCTGACTGTTATAGTCCTTGACACTGACGCCAGGGCACGACCGCATTGATCCGTCGCTGTCCATGTCTCTGTTACTGTCCCGCCGCAAGCATCTGGCGTGGCTGTGAACGTCGACAGATTAGACGTCCCTGTTATCGCGCAGCCTCCTGTCAGTCCATTGCTAAACGGTAGTGTGCTCGCTGCAGGGATAGAGCCGCACGATACCGTGATGTCTGATGGTGCTGTCATCGTCGGCAACGCTGCCGGGCTGACTGTGATAGTCCTTGACACTGACGCCAGGGCACGACCGCATTGATCCGTCGCTGTCCATGTCTCTGTTACTGTCCCGCCGCAAGCATCTGGCGTGGCTGTGAACGTCGACAGATTGGACGTCCCTGTTATCGCGCAGCCTCCTGTCAGTCCATTGCTAAAGGGCAGTGTGCTCGCTGCAGGGATAGATCCGCACGATACCGTGATGTCTGATGGTGCTGTCATCGTCGGCAACGCTGCCGGGCTGACTGTTATAGTCCTTGACACTGACGCCAGGGCACGACCGCACTGATCCGTCGCTGTCCATGTCTCTGTTACTGTCCCGCCGCAAGCATCTGGCGTGGCTGTGAACGTCGACAGATTGGACGTCCCTGTTATCGCGCAGCCTCCTGTCAGTCCATTGCTAAAGGGTAGTGTGCTCGCTGCAGGGATAGATCCGCACGATACCGTGATGTCTGATGGTGCTGTCATCGTCGGCAACGCTGCCGGGCTGACTGTGATAGTCCTTGACACTGACGCCAGCGCACGACCGCATTGATCCGTCGCTGTCCATGTCTCTGTTACTGTCCCGCCGCAAGCATCTGGCGTGGCTGTGAACGTCGACAGATTAGACGTCCCTGTTATCGCGCAGCCTCCTGTCAGTCCATTGCTAAAGGGTAGTGTGCTCGCTGCAGGGATAGAGCCGCACGATACCGTGATGTCTGATGGTGCTGTCATCGTCGGCAACGCTGCCGGGCTGACTGTGATAGTCCTTGACACTGACGCCAGCGCACGACCGCATTGATCCGTCGCTGTCCATGTCTCTGTTACTGTCCCGCCGCAAGCATCTGGCGTGGCTGTGAACGTCGACAGATTAGACGTCCCTGTTATCGCGCAGCCTCCTGTCAGTCCATTGCTGAACGGTAGTGTGCTCGCTGCAGGGATAGATCCGCACGATACCGTGATGTCTGATGGTGCTGTCATCGTCGGTAACGCTGCCGGGCTGACTGTTATAGTCCTTGACACTGACGCCAGCGCACGCCCGCACTGATCCGTCGCTGTCCATGTCTCTGTTACTGTCCCGCCGCAAGCATCTGGCGTGGCTGTGAACGTCGATAGATTAGACGTCCCTGTTATCGCGCAGCCTCCTGTCAGTCCATTGCTGAACGGTAGTGTGCTCGCTGCAGGGATAGAGCCGCACGATACCGTGATGTCTGCTGGGGCTGTCATCGTCGGCAGTGCTGCCGGGCTAACTGTGATAGTCCTTGACACTGACGCCAGCGCACGACCGCATTGATCCGTCGCTGTCCATGTCTCTGTGACAGTGCCGCCACAAGCATCAGGGGTAGCGGTGAACGTAGATAATGCTGACGTACCTGATATCTCACACCCGCCTGTTAAGCCATTTGTGAAGGTAATAGTGCTCGGCGCCGGGATAGAGCCGCACGATACCGTGATGTCTGATGGTGCTGTCATCGTCGGCAACGCTGCCGGGCTGACTGTTATAGTCCTTGACACTGACGCCAGCGCACGACCGCATTGATCCGTCGCTGTCCATGTCTCTGTTACTGTCCCTCCGCAAGCATCTGGCGTGGCTGTGAACGTCGACAGATTGGACGTCCCTGTTATCGCGCAGCCTCCTGTCAGTCCATTGCTAAAGGGCAGTGTGCTCGCTGCCGGGATAGAGCCGCACGATACCGTGATGTCTGATGGTGCTGTCATCGTCGGCAACGCTGCCGGGCTGACTGTTATAGTCCTTGACACTGACGCCAGCGCACGCCCGCACTGATCCGTCGCTGTCCATGTCTCTGTTACTGTCCCGCCGCAAGCATCTGGCGTGGCTGTGAACGTCGACAGATTGGACGTCCCTGTTATCGCGCAGCCTCCTGTCAGTCCATTGCTAAACGGTAGTGTGCTCGCTGCAGGGATAGAGCCGCACGATACCGTGATGTCTGATGGTGCTGTCATCGTCGGCAACGCTGCCGGGCTGACTGTGATAGTCCTTGACACTGACGCCAGCGCACGACCGCATTGATCCGTCGCTGTCCATGTCTCTGTTACTGTCCCGCCGCAAGCATCTGGCGTGGCTGTGAACGTCGACAGATTAGACGTCCCTGTTATCGCGCAGCCTCCTGTCAGTCCATTGCTGAACGGTAGTGTGCTCGCTGCAGGGATAGAGCCGCACGATACCGTGATGTCTGATGGTGCTGTCATCGTCGGCAACGCTGCCGGGCTGACTGTGATAGTCCTTGACACTGACGCCAGCGCACGACCGCATTGATCCGTCGCTGTCCATGTCTCTGTTACTGTCCCTCCGCAAGCATCTGGCGTGGCTGTGAACGTCGATAGATTAGACGTCCCTGTTATCGCGCAGCCTCCTGTCAGTCCATTGCTGAACGGTAGTGTGCTCGCTGCAGGGATAGATCCGCACGATACCGTGATGTCTGATGGTGCTGTCATCGTCGGTAACGCTGCCGGGCTGACTGTGATAGTCCTTGACACTGACGCCAGCGCACGCCCGCACTGATCCGTCGCTGTCCATGTCTCTGTTACTGTCCCGCCGCAAGCATCTGGCGTGGCTGTGAACGTCGATAGATTAGACGTCCCTGTTATCGCGCAGCCTCCTGTCAGTCCATTGCTGAACGGTAGTGTGCTCGCTGCAGGGATAGAGCCGCACGATACCGTGATGTCTGCTGGGGCTGTCATCGTCGGCAGTGCTGCCGGGCTAACTGTAATCGTTCTTGACACTGACGCCAGGGGCCTGCCGCATACATCCGTCGCTGTCCATGTCTCTGTGACAGTGCCGCCACAAGCATCAGGGGTAGCGGTGAACGTAGATAATGCTGACGTACCTGATATCTCACACCCGCCTGTTAAGCCATTTGTGAAGGTAATAGTGCTCGGCGCCGGGATAGCTCCGCAGGCTACAGTGATGTCTGATGGTGCTGTCATCGTCGGCAACGCTGCCGGGCTGACTGTGATAGTCCTTGACACTGACGCCAGCGCACGACCGCACTGATCCGTCGCTGTCCATGTCTCTGTTACTGTCCCGCCGCAAGCATCTGGCGTGGCTGTGAACGTCGACAGATTAGACGTCCCTGTTATCGCGCAGCCTCCTGTCAGTCCATTGCTGAACGGTAGTGTGCTCGCTGCCGGGATAGAGCCGCACGATACCGTGATGTCTGATGGTGCTGTCATCGTCGGCAACGCTGCCGGGCTGACTGTGATAGTCCTTGACACTGACGCCAGCGCACGACCGCATTGATCCGTCGCTGTCCATGTCTCTGTTACTGTCCCGCCGCAAGCATCTGGCGTGGCTGTGAACGTCGACAGATTAGACGTCCCTGTTATCGCGCAGCCTCCTGTCAGTCCATTGCTGAACGGTAGTGTGCTCGCTGCAGGGATAGAGCCGCACGATACCGTGATGTCTGATGGTGCTGTCATCGTCGGCAACGCTGCCGGGCTAACTGTAATCGTTCTTGACACTGACGCCAGGGGCCTGCCGCATACATCCGTCGCTGTCCATGTCTCTGTGACAGTGCCGCCACAAGCATCAGGGGTAGCGGTGAACGTAGATAATGCTGACGTACCTGATATCTCACACCCGCCTGTTAAGCCATTTGTGAAGGTAATAGTGCTCGGCGCCGGGATAGCTCCGCAGGCTACAGTGATGTCTGATGGTGCTGTCATCGTCGGCAACGCTGCCGGGCTGACTGTTATAGTCCTTGACACTGACGCCAGCGCACGACCGCACTGATCCGTCGCTGTCCATGTCTCTGTTACTGTCCCGCCGCAAGCATCTGGCGTGGCTGTGAACGTCGACAGATTGGACGTCCCTGTTATCGCGCAGCCTCCTGTCAGTCCATTGCTGAACGGTAGTGTGCTCGCTGCCGGGATAGAGCCGCACGATACCGTGATGTCTGATGGTGCTGTCATCGTCGGCAACGCTGCCGGGCTGACTGTGATAGTCCTTGACACTGACGCCAGCGCACGACCGCATTGATCCGTCGCTGTCCATGTCTCTGTTACTGTCCCTCCGCAAGCATCTGGCGTGGCTGTGAACGTCGACAGATTAGACGTCCCTGTTATCGCGCAGCCTCCTGTCAGTCCATTGCTGAACGGTAGTGTGCTCGCTGCCGGGATAGAGCCGCACGATACCGTGATGTCTGATGGTGCTGTCATCGTCGGCAACGCTGCCGGGCTGACTGTGATAGTCCTTGACACTGACGCCAGCGCACGACCGCATTGATCCGTCGCTGTCCATGTCTCTGTTACTGTCCCGCCGCAAGCATCTGGCGTGGCTGTGAACGTCGACAGATTAGACGTCCCTGTTATCGCGCAGCCTCCTGTCAGTCCATTGCTGAACGGTAGTGTGCTCGCTGCAGGGATAGAGCCGCACGATACCGTGATGTCTGATGGTGCTGTCATCGTCGGCAACGCTGCCGGGCTGACTGTGATAGTCCTTGACACTGACGCCAGCGCACGACCGCATTGATCCGTCGCTGTCCATGTCTCTGTTACTGTCCCTCCGCAAGCATCTGGCGTGGCTGTGAACGTCGATAGATTAGACGTCCCTGTTATCGCGCAGCCTCCTGTCAGTCCATTGCTGAACGGTAGTGTGCTCGCTGCAGGGATAGCTCCGCACGATACCGTGATGTCTGATGGTGCTGTCATCGTCGGTAACGCTGCCGGGCTGACTGTGATAGTCCTTGACACTGACGCCAGCGCACGACCGCATTGATCCGTCGCTGTCCATGTCTCTGTTACTGTCCCTCCGCAAGCATCTGGCGTGGCTGTGAACGTCGATAGATTAGACGTCCCTGTTATCGCGCAGCCTCCTGTCAGTCCATTGCTGAACGGTAGTGTGCTCGCTGCAGGGATAGCTCCGCACGATACCGTGATGTCTGATGGTGCTGTCATCGTCGGTAACGCTGCCGGGCTGACTGTGATAGTCCTTGACACTGACGCCAGCGCACGCCCGCACTGATCCGTCGCTGTCCATGTCTCTGTTACTGTCCCGCCGCAAGCATCTGGCGTGGCTGTGAACGTCGATAGATTAGACGTCCCTGTTATCGCGCAGCCTCCTGTCAGTCCATTGCTGAACGGTAGTGTGCTCGCTGCCGGGATAGAGCCGCACGATACCGTGATGTCTGCTGGTGCTGTCATCGTCGGCAACGCTGCCGGGCTGACTGTTATAGTCCTTGACACTGACGCCAGGGCACGACCGCATTGATCCGTCGCTGTCCATGTCTCTGTTACTGTCCCGCCGCAAGCATCTGGCGTGGCTGTGAACGTCGACAGATTGGACGTCCCTGTTATCGCGCAGCCTCCTGTCAGTCCATTGCTGAACGGTAGTGTGCTCGCTGCCGGGATAGAGCCGCACGATACCGTGATGTCTGATGGTGCTGTCATCGTCGGTAACGCTGCCGGGCTGACTGTGATAGTCCTTGACACTGACGCCAGCGCACGACCGCATTGATCCGTCGCTGTCCATGTCTCTGTTACTGTCCCGCCGCAAGCATCTGGCGTGGCTGTGAACGTCGACAGATTAGACGTCCCTGTTATCGCGCAGCCTCCTGTCAGTCCATTGCTAAACGGTAGTGTGCTCGCTGCAGGGATAGAGCCGCACGATACCGTGATGTCTGATGGTGCTGTCATCGTCGGCAACGCTGCCGGGCTGACTGTTATAGTCCTTGACACTGACGCCAGCGCACGGCCGCATTGATCCGTCGCTGTCCATGTCTCTGTTACTGTTCCGCCGCAAGCATCTGGCGTGGCTGTGAACGTCGACAGATTGGACGTCCCTGTTATCGCGCAGCCTCCTGTCAGTCCATTGCTAAAGGGCAGTGTGCTCGCTGCAGGGATAGAGCCGCACGATACCGTGATGTCTGATGGTGCTGTCATCGTCGGTAACGCTGCCGGGCTGACTGTGATAGTCCTTGACACTGACGCCAGCGCACGACCGCATTGATCCGTCGCTGTCCATGTCTCTGTTACTGTCCCGCCGCAAGCATCTGGCGTGGCTGTGAACGTCGACAGATTAGACGTCCCTGTTATCGCGCAGCCTCCTGTCAGTCCATTGCTGAACGGTAGTGTGCTCGCTGCAGGGATAGAGCCGCACGATACCGTGATGTCTGATGGTGCTGTCATCGTCGGCAACGCTGCCGGGCTGACTGTTATAGTCCTTGACACTGACGCCAGCGCACGACCGCATTGATCCGTCGCTGTCCATGTCTCTGTTACTGTCCCTCCGCAAGCATCTGGCGTGGCTGTGAACGTCGACAGATTGGACGTCCCTGTTATCGCGCAGCCTCCTGTCAGTCCATTGCTAAAGGGCAGTGTGCTCGCTGCCGGGATAGAGCCGCACGATACCGTGATGTCTGATGGCGCTGTCATCGTCGGTAACGATGCCGGGCTGACTGTGATAGTCCTTGACACTGACGCCAGCGCACGCCCGCATTGATCCGTCGCTGTCCATGTCTCTGTTACTGTCCCTCCGCAAGCATCAGGCGTGGCTGTGAACGTCGACAGATTAGACGTCCCTGTTATCGCGCAGCCTCCTGTCAGTCCATTGCTGAACGGTAGTGTGCTCGCTGCAGGGATAGAGCCGCACGATACCGTGATGTCTGATGGTGCTGTCATCGTCGGCAACGCTGCCGGGCTGACTGTTATAGTCCTTGACACTGACGCCAGCGCACGCCCGCACTGATCCGTCGCTGTCCATGTCTCTGTTACTGTACCGCCGCAAGCATCTGGCGTGGCTGTGAACGTCGACAGATTAGACGTCCCTGTGATCGCGCAGCCTCCTGTAAGACCATTGCTGAACGGTAGTGTGCTCGCTGCCGGGATAGAGCCGCACGATACCGTGATGTCTGATGGCGCTGTCATCGTCGGTAACGATGCCGGGCTGACTGTGATAGTCCTTGACACTGACGCCAGCGCACGACCGCATTGATCCGTCGCTGTCCATGTCTCTGTTACTGTCCCTCCGCAAGCATCAGGCGTGGCTGTGAACGTCGATAGATTAGACGTCCCTGTGATCGCGCAGCCTCCTGTAAGACCATTGCTGAACGGTAGTGTGCTCGCTGCCGGGATAGAGCCGCACGATACCGTGATGTCTGATGGCGCTGTCATCGTCGGTAACGATGCCGGGCTGACGGTGATAGTCTGGATGAAATTACTGCTAAGATTAAGAGATGCATCGCTAAAATACCAGGTACGTACCCTTGTATAGGCTCCACCACATAAACCAGGGGTCGTAACATCACTATCAAGGTGTATCGTCGGTACTGCAGTGCAGTTGTCCGTAGCTGTCGGAGCAAGAAGAAGGGCCGCTGCAAGACCTGCCACGTCACCGCATTCAAGTAGAACGTCAAGGGCTTCATCTGCCGTTGAAACCACAGGGGCCGTATTGTCTATAATAGAAACAGTAAAGTCCGGAGTGGTAACAGAACATTGTCCACCTCCAAGACTTTCGGTTACCCTTACTGTTCCCGGATTAGTACTTCCCCAGTTTACAGTTATTGAATTGGTCCCCTGCCCGCCACCAATTGTTCCGCCGGTGACCGCCCAGATATAACTATGGCCTGTTACATTTGGAGTTGAGTATATGACTCCAGTTGCATTAGGACAAACGCTGTTACTACCTGTTATTAAAGGTACGATTGGAGTCCCGGTAATAACATTAACATTAACTATACCTTCAATATCTATGTCAGGATCTCCCGGTGTACCCCCGAACTCAATATAATAGCCCTGTGCTGCATAAACGCCCGATCCGCCCTGAACGGGTAAGTCATTCCATTCACCGTTTCCTAATAAGTGACCATAATCCTCTCCCCCCTGATTGTTTGGCTCACCGCTATCCCAGTTATTATATCTGCCTCCTATTGGTATGCCACCTGCCCCCCCCTGCCAAAACAATGTCTCCGTCTCAGGTCCGGTAACCCAAGTCCAGTCACCTTCAGGAAAGGTATAGTCGCTTGCTCCTATCCATGCTGAACCTGTAAGCTGCGAGATAAGAAAATCGTTTTCGTTCTGAGAGGTTATGGTGACGAGGTATCCCTTCATGCCGAACAGATGGGCTCTCTCTGATTCGATCCAGGCTGTATTCCAGTATATCGAAGGATTTGAGATATACCTGTAATAATGCCCGGTAATATGGTTTTTCCTTTCAAGTGATACTGTAATTTCCCTGTTTCCCGTGGTTGGAGTTGCGCTACTGTTTGTGTAAACAACGCTCCTAATGACACTTTGATACTGTGATGTAGTTGCCTCTCCTTGCAGAATTAAAAGTCCGTATGCTGAATAATAGTTCGCTGTTATTCCGAAATTAACAGTGAAATTTAATACATCCTGGCCTGGGATAAATCCCGTTCCGATCTGGACGTATGCTGCGGAAATGACTTGATCAGCAGGATCTGCAATTAATAATTCAGGTGCAATAAGAAGGGGACTGCCACAATACTCAAGTGACCCTGTAACATCAAGATCAGGGGGAGGCGGTTCGCAGCTTATTGCATTAAAGACTAAAGCATCCAGATAGAAGTCCTGATTATTTGCCCCGATGATCTCAATGTAACGAGTTGGTCCATCTGTAGTCTCCTCATGAATCATAAATACCGTGGACGAGGGCAATGAAGGAGAGAACTTGACAGAAGACCAGGATGATCCATTTGAGGACTCTCTGATTCTCATCGCTGCATTATCTTCGGCAGGCCGCCAGACTATGTAGTAATATTGTCCTGCTGGTATTGTGTAAGGCAACCTTAGTACGATCCTATCAGACCCAGAATTAAAGTATGTGCCTTGTCCGTTAGGAACATTGTTGGCATATGTTGGGTTGGTGGTATTAGCGTGTTCAGTATATGTAGCATTGCCTGAAATAAGCTGATCATTGAAGCCAGGTCCGCAAATGTCCGAAAAACACTTTTCAGCGAAATAGGATATAGCATCCAGTTGAAAATCGATACCAGTAATACTCGTAACTCTAATATATCTTACCTGTGACCCCGCAGTTACCTGAGAGTTGAAATAACGCTTGTTTGTGGTTGTAATAGGGCTTTGTGAATTGGAGGTAAACGTAACCCCATCAAGAGATTCTTCCCAGTTCAGGGATGCTGTCCCTGTTGCAGAGGGATTTAGCCTCCACGTAAAGGTATAAGTTTGTCCTGCCCTTACTGTATCCAGAAGATCGATAACTATACGACTGGCAGGGGGAGCAGAGGTAGTAAAACTTGCGGCACTCCCATCCGGCATGCCAAGCGCAAGATTAGGGCTGGCAGCCGTTGCTGAAACCACTATTGACCCAAACCCCCTGATTGCCTTGTCAATCTTCCCCGGTCCGCATGGCTGCGCAGAAACGGAAGTGTCGACCAGGAGCCCTGATACCAACAACACTACAGGCAGAATAGCTCTTGCGAACCACTTCATTTTATTAATATAGAGGGCAGACGTATTAATCCTTTTCTGTATAGTAAGACCCGTATCTTCAGCCAATGGTTGCCTCACTCCGGACATTTTTTGCCACTAAATGGGTGAAGTTGCGAAAAAAAAACGTGCCGGAAGCTCCTCCCGGCACGACTTATACACATTGATGTTAGTTTATTAACAAACTAACTTTGCTTTTTTCTAAAGTATCAGCATCGCATCGCCATATGTACCGAACCTGTATTTCTCCTTGACGGCAGTCTTGTAGGCATCAAAGAGAAGATTATATCCTGCAAAGGCTGATACCATCATCAGAAGAGTTGAATAAGGCAGATGGAAGTTACTTACCAGCATGTCAGGTACCTTGAAGTCATAGGGGGGGAAGATGAACTTGTTGGTCCAGCCGTCAAACGGCTTCACCAGCCCCGATGTTGAGACTGAACTCTCAAGCGTCCGGATAACCGTTGTCCCGACAGCACAGACCCTGCTCTTACGCTCTTTGGCCCTGTTGATCAGGAGGGCCGATTCATCGGTGATCTTGATCCTTTCTGAATCAACCTTATGCTTGGTAAGATCCTCTACATCCACGTTCCTGAAGTTGCCCAGACCCACGTGTAGCGTTATCTCGGCAAACTCAACTCCCACAATCTCAAGTCGTTTCAACAGCTCACGGCTGAAATGGAGCCCGGCCGTCGGAGCCGCCACAGCTCCCTCATGCTTCGCAAAAATCGTCTGATACCTTTCATTATCCTCCGGCTCGACAGGTCTGTTGATAAATTTAGGAAGAGGCGTTTCTCCTAAAGAATACAATGTCTGCTTAAACTCCTCGTATGTCCCATCAAAAAGAAACCTCAGGGTGCGACCTCTCGAAGTGGTATTGTCTATCACCTCCGCAACAAGAAGGTCATCCTCACCGAAGTACAGCTTATTGCCAATCCTGATCTTCCTGGCCGGATCAACCAGCACGTCCCATAGCCGCTGTTCCCTGTTCAGCTCACGAAGAAGGAAGACCTCGATCTCTGCCCCGGTTTTTTCCTTGTTGCCATAGAGCCTTGCAGGAAACACTTTGGTATTGTTGAAAACCAGCACATCTTTCTCCTTGAAATAATCAACAATGTTCTTGAATACCTTATGCTCCACCTCACCTGTATCCCGGTGCACAACCAAAAGCCTCGATTCATCCCTGTTCTTTGAAGGATACAACGCAATCAGATCCTGGGGCAGTGTGTACTTAAATTGAGACAGTTTCATAATACCAAAAATGATTTATATAAGAAATATTATACGTTCGAAATATCGTTTTGTTTCATATTTTCGACAATAAACCTGAATTCTTCTATGGTAAGGGCATTTTCAAGCCTGTAACCGCCTATCGCATCTCTTACAAGCCCTGCCAGATGAGCCCCGCTTTGCAATGCCAGCCCAAGGTCCCTGGCAAAGGCTCTGATATATGTCCCTTTGCTGCAGACTATCCTTATTTTTGCCACGTTTCGCTGGTATTCAATCAGCTCAAGCTCATGAAAAACGACTTTTACCTTGTCAAGCTTCCTTTCAACCTTTTTCCGGGCAAGCTCATAGGCCCTCTTGCCGTCCACAAATTTTGCCGAAAAGAGGGGAGGTTCCTGCATTTGTTCCCCCAGGAAGTGAGTCAGTTTTTCCGAAACTGACCCGGCAGTTATATGATCAGCGGGATATTCCATGTCAACCTGACTTTCGAGGTCAAAGGATGGTGTTGTCTGCCCGAATTTTATTATTGCTGTATATTCCTTAGTAAGATCCTTGAATTCCTCAATTCGCTTTGTGGCTCTTCCGGTACACACTATCATAAGTCCAGTAGCCAGCGGATCCAGTGTGCCTGCATGACCCACCTTTATCTTCTTCAGTCCGCAGTGGTGCCTTAATGCCGCCTTGACCTTATTGACAAGGTCAAAAGAGGTCCAGTAAAGAGGCTTGTTAAGCAGCAGAACTTCCCCCTCCTCAAATTTGAAGCAGTTCATCAGCACGATCAGGCAAAAAGTATAAGTGAAAGCCCGACAATCAGGCAGTAAATGGCAAACCATCCCAGCTTCCCTTTTCTGACGATGGATATCATCCATCTGCAGGCAATATATCCAGAAACAAAGGCTGTGACGAAGGCAATCACCAGGGGAAGCAGGATAAGATCAACCGCTCCGGCTTTCGAGGTCATGATTTCAACAAAGTTTGCCCCGAGAATAGGGACGATCACCATGAGGAAGGAAAACCGCGTCAGCTCCTCTTTGCGATATCCAAGCATCAGTCCGGTCGATATTGTCGATCCTGACCTTGACAATCCCGGAAGAACTGCAAGTGCCTGGGCTATGCCCATGACAAAGGCACCCGTAAAGGATATCTCTTTATTCCCTTTCCTCACAAAGTGACTTGCGGCCAGGAACAGTGCCGTAACAATAAGCATCGATCCGGTGATTGTCATGTCTGCAACAAACAGACTCTCAACCCAATCCTTTATCGTAAATCCCACAATCGCAACCGGTATCATCGAAACAATTAGCTTGGAGGAATATATTGTTTCCTCATTCCGGCTGAACTTCAACACCCCTCTTGAAAGGACGGCAATCTCTCTCCAGAAGACAGCAATGATACTGAGAACGGTGGCTCCGTGCACGGCTACAGAAAACAGGAAACTCTCCTCAATCCCTCCAAAAAAGTACTTTACAATCTCAAGATGACCGTCGCTGCTTACCGGTAAAAACTCGGTCAGCCCCTGCACCAATCCAAAGATCAGAGCTTCATACCAATTCATTATGTGCGGTTAAGTTAAAAAATGCCGGGGCTTACTCCCTGGGCTTTTTCATTATTGCATAGATCTCAAAAATGAATCCGGCCAGGACAATCAGCGGAGCGAGAGTGATCCTCCGGAAACTGAAAATATCCTCGGAGAAAACCTTCGGGTCGTCTGATTTTCCGCCAGCCATGAGAATAAATCCAATAATAATGACAGCAAACCCTATAGCCATCAGTTTGTAATTCTCGCGGCCAAGGGCAAAGCCGGCTTTTTTGTCATCTTCTTTTTTTGCACCCATATCCTAATAATATAGTTTGTCTTCGTGTATGCCCAGGTACCTGTTCAGGGCAAAGTATGTTGATAATGCATTTATTATCACTCCCGCCGCTATCAGCGCCAGACAGAGCAGCAGAAAAAGATTGATGTTCTCATATGTAAAGAGGGTAAAAAACTCCTTTTCAACGAGATACATCAGTCCCATAAGCAGCCCGATTGAAATGAGGGCTGCAAGAAAGCCGAAGAAGAGGCTCTTAAGTAGAAACGGCTTTCGGATGAACGAACGATTTGCGCCGATAAGCTGCATCGTGTTAATGAGAAACCTTTTCGAATATATTGACAAACGGATTGTGTTATTTATAATTGTAACGGCAATAAGAAACAGCAAGGCACTGATAGTCAACAGGAATACACTTATTTTCCTCACATTCTCATTGATCAGGTTAAGAATCGATTCCTGGTAGTAAACTTCATCGACGACAGGATATTCCGTTATCAGTTTCTCGATTTTAATGACGCTGTCAGGGTGTGTGTAGTCAGCCAACAGATATACATCAATTGTCGGCATCAGCGGATTATATCCCAGGAAGTCCAGGAAATCCTCCCCCAACTCTTCCTGCAACTTGACAGCAGCCTCATCTTTTGATACGTACTCTGTCTGCTTGACATAAGGTTTGGCATCCAGCTCCTTCTGCAGCATCCTGATATCTGCCTCACGGGCATCCTCCTTCAGCATTATTGTGAATGAAAGACTCTCGCGGAAATAATCTGAAAGCTGTCGCGCATTTATCAGAACCATCCCCAGTATTCCCAGCAGAAACAGCACCAGCGATACGCTTACGACAAGAGTCAGGTATGAACTTCCCAACCTGTACCTGGATATACCTCCTTCTGTCCTTGTCACTGCCTGAACTTTGGGTCAAAAATAACAATCAAACGGCCATTTCCTCACAACGGCCGTCATATTTTTCACAATAGGCTGATAATAAGATGATATGAATGATGGTATGCTTTAAAGCTCCACTATTGTCACCCATCCGAATTCATCAGGCTCATCGCCATACTGTATCCCGATGAGTTTGTTGAAGAGCTTCATCGAAACAGGTCCCGGTTTGCCGTCCTTGCAGTACTCGTATATTTTTCCGGTGTCAGTGTCAACTATCTTTGCAATGGGGCTTATCACTGCAGCTGTGCCGCAGGCACCAGTCTCCTCGAACTCGGAAAGCTCCTCGAGAGGTATCCTTCTTATCTCAGTCTTTAAACCCATCTTCCCGGCAATCGCAAGAAGACTCTTGTTGGTTATTGAGGGAAGTATGGAGTCCGACTTTGGAGTGATGTAGGTATTGTTCTTAATTGCGAAGAAGTTTGCAGGGCCGCACTCATCAATGTATTTCTTCTCTTTTGCATCCAGGAAAAGTGCATTGCCGTATCCCTCGTCACGGGCTCTGACAATGGCCCGCAGGCTGGCCGCATAGTTGCCTCCCACCTTTATATTTCCGGTGCCAAGCGGAGCGGCACGGTCCACATCACGGCACATAAGCATGTTCACCGGCTTAACACCCCCCTTGAAATAGGGTCCCACCGGAGTGACAAAGACGATGAAGGTGTATTCCGAGGAAGGCTTCACCCCCACCTCAGCTCCGCTTCCGTATAGCAACGGCCTAATGTACAATGAAGCTCCTGATCCGTATGGCGGAACAAATTTCTCATTGAGCCTGACAGCTGTAAAGATCGCCTCCCTGAACAGATCGACCGGGACAGGTTCCATCTTCACTCCAAGGGCAGAAGTATGAAGCCTTTTTGCGTTATCCTCCCACCTGAAAAGCCTTATCTTTCCGTCGCGCCCCCTGTAAGCCTTCAGCCCTTCAAATGCCTCCTGCCCGTAGTGCAGCCCGGTAGCGGCGATATGTATGTTTATAAACTCAGAGTCAGATATCTCCGGCTCACTCCATTTGCCGTCCCTGAAATAGCATCTTACATTGTAATTAGCCTTTATATAGCCAAATGGCAGATTGTTCCAATCCAGTGTAACCATGAATTCAAATATTAGGATTTTTCAAAAGTACACTATTAAAATAAAGTTCCAAATGATTTCAGATATTGTTGATTCTTTCGTCTGCAAAGGACTGAAGCTCTTTTAGTTGCTTTTCCCTTGACACAGACTCCAGCTTGCGGGCCGTCTCCGTAAGGAATGGATTATCCTTCACCTTCCTGATAAACTCTTTGAACCAGTCTTTGAGGTCACCGACCTTTCCGTACGCCATCTCCTCCCTGAATAGCCTGTCGGCCATATTTACAAAATCAACCCTGCCGGTAAAATCAAAGACGGCATCATGCAGGACCCTTCCGGCCGCGCTGCCCTGCTCCGGTGAGAATGCATTGCTCATCAGGGAGGCCACCGCCTCAAATGTTGAATGGTCAAAGCCATATACCGCAAGTATCTCTCCTGCCCTCTTTTTGGCTGCTGCATGTGGATTATGATAATCAAAGACATACCCGAAGAAGAGAAACACCGATGCAAGCCTGAGATGTATATAGTCATGATCCTCAAGATTCTCGGCCCTGGCCAGGAGATCCGCATTGAGGCACACACTGCGTATATAATCAGTGCTGTGAAAGAAAAGATCAGGAGAGGCATTTTCAGCATACCTGGTGAACACATGCTCTTCCACATCCAGTATGCGGATCATCTCAATCCTGGTGAAAAACTTCCTGTTTGGAGTGCCGTCCGGCTCAGTCAGCTCAGGCTTTATACCCATCACAAAATACATGTCAAGGTCTCCCTTATACTTCACCGGCATCCTTCCGCGGTAATGGCATGTAAAGTATTCCTTGACAAACTCATATGTCGTTCCGGAGATGTTGATCTTTCCCGGTTCTCCTGATGACTCCATCCTGCTGGCTATGTTCACGGTATCTCCCCAGATGTCATATGCAATTTTCTTATGACCCACCACGCCTGCAATGACGGTTCCGGTGTGGATGCCAACCCTGATATCCCAGAAACGGGCTGCATTATTGGCCGGATCATTCCTCATTGTCTCCATGTATTTCTGCATCTCCAGCGCTGCAAGCACCACCTCAACAGGATTGGTTCTGTTTCTTTCAGGAATGCCACCTGCGCACATATAAGCATCACCGATGGTTTTAATCTTCTCAATCCTGTATTTTTCTGCAACGGAATCGAAGTGAAAGAAGAAGCGGTCAAGCTCATCAATCAGTGCCTCCGGATTCATCTCCTCAGCTATCTTTGTAAATCCCTGGATGTCTGAAAACAGCACAGTGACAAAATTGTACTTTGTCTTTGCTGCTTTTCCTGTTGACATTATCTCTGCCGCTGTCCCTTTGGGAAACATGTTTGCCAGCAGATTGTCAGATTTCTCCTTCTCATGCTGAAGCTCCTCGGTGCGCTCATCTATCAGCTCTTCAAGCCTCTTCTGCCTGTCCCTGAAAAGCCGGTGAGTACGGCGTCTCAAGATTAAAATCACAGACAACAACGCCAGCGGGTAA
Organism: uncultured Bacteroidales bacterium; assembly: GCA_963732365.1. Lineage (GTDB taxonomy): Bacteria > Bacteroidota > Bacteroidia > Bacteroidales > VadinHA17 > SR-FBR-E99. Next base: position 16,827 of record CAVSZC010000005.1, read on the forward strand.
AGAACAAGAGCAACCGTAGATATGTACCATGGGACCCTGACCCTGAATGTAAATGAACCCTCGCCTGTGTCTTCTCCCCTGTTGTTTCTGTACCGGTACATGAACCTGTATTTTCCGTGTGTCAGATTCGTGTATTCCTTGTAATTCCTGCCGGCCCATGCCGTCCAACTGTCATCAGGCCCATCCATGAAGAATGAGTACTCTATTCCTCCGTCGGTGATCATTTCGAAAACAATTCCTTCACGATGTCGAATCACCGGTGTTTTTAATGTGGTATCGATTTTTTCGTGCGATTTATAGAGATAAATTCCGGAGATGCCTCCTGCCACCTCCCTGCTTTCAGACTGATCGGTCAGTGCCGTAACCTGTGCAGAAAGAATAACGGTTAAAAAAAGAAACAGTAGTGTCAAAATGCCGGTTGGTATACTGAGCTTCATGAGGGATTTTAAAGACTGATCAATACAAATGTAGTTTTTATTTCACTGAATTGTAAGCTCCCGTAGCCCGGTGAAGATCGATTGACTAAATTTGCCCAATAGCCCGGAAATCAGATGAAACTTATATTTGCCACAAACAACAAGCACAAGGTCAGAGAGATAGCCTCTCTCCTTGATGACAGCTACACAGTCCTTGGCCTGAATGATGTCGATATTTCCGAGGATATCCCTGAGGATGGAGAAACCCTGACAGAGAATGCTCTGCATAAGGCCAGGTATGTCTATGAAAGGACCGGCATGAACGTCTTTGCCGACGACACCGGTCTCGAGGTAGATGAGCTCAACGGTGCTCCGGGAGTACATTCTGCAAGATTTGCAGGAGAAAACAAGGACCCGGATGCCAATATTACCAAACTGCTAGGGCTGCTCGATGGCAAGAGTAACCGCAAAGCCAGGTTTAGAACAGTTATTGCTCTGATATTTAACAAAAAGGAGTATCTGTTCGAGGGAACCGTTGAGGGTGAAATAATTGATGTCAGAAAAGGGACGGAGGGCTTTGGATATGATCCGGTGTTTCTGGCTGACGGTTATGAACACACCTTCGCTGAAATACCGCTGTCGGAGAAAAACATGATATCGCACCGCGCCCGGGCAACGAGAAAACTGATAAATTTTCTGTCAACCCACCATCAGCCGCAATAAATATCATATAATCAATGTTTTAATAAGATGATGCGATTTCTGTCCGGATTACTCCTTCTGTTCTTACCACTGCTCCTCAGGGGACAGGGAGGCATTGGATCATGGCAGGATCACCTCTCTTACAGCTCATCATACTATGTAACAGGCGGAAGTGACAGGGTATTTTCATCTGCAGGAGCTTCGGTTCTCGTCGTTGATCTGAACTCCGGCGGAGTTTCTTCAATCTCAAGGGTGTCAGGACTGAGTGAATCGCTGATTGGAAGCATTGGATGGTGCGAGCAGGAGCAGACACTGATCATTGTTTATCGGAATACAGGTGTTGACCTGGTCAGGAAAGGTGTCATTGCCAATATTCCTGACATAAAGAACAAATATATCCCCGGACTTAAAGAGATTTACAGTGTGACTGTCAACGGAGGCCGTGCCTTGCTTTCCGCAAGCTTCGGGATAGTGGTTCTTGATATCGCCGGAAGGTATGTGGCTGATACCTGGAGACCGGGCCCTGACGGAGAAAACAACGAGGTATATGGCACATCCCTGCTGGGCAACCGCATCTATGCTGTCACCGCCAGGGGGGTCTTCTCAGCCCAAAGTGACCGTACCGGCCTTTCATACTTCGGAAACTGGGAGAGGCTGGCCGGACTTCAGTCCCCCGGTTCAAAATATAATATGATTGCAGCCTCCGGCGGGGCCCTGTTCATCAATAAGCCGGGAAACCCACCCGGGAAAGACAGTCTGTTTCGCGTTGTTCCCGGTCAACCGGCAGTCTTCATTCTTGAAAGACCATCAGGCAGCGTCAGATCGGTTGATGCTTCAGGTAATGGGGTTTCGGTATCTCTCCCATCTTCGGTTTTAATGCTATCAGGGACGGGAGCTCTTATCAGGGAGATAACCACTTACGGATGGGCTTCCATGAACCCTGTGAAATCAATTGTATACAAAGGTAAAATGTGGATTGCAGACTCATCCACAGGACTGATCTCAACTTCAGATTACAGTAAATACAGTAACTATACTCTTCCCGGACCCTATACAAATAACGTAGCAGACATACATTTTGCAGGCAAAACCAGCCTCATTACGGGCGGCACGGTTGACAATGCCTGGGGAAATGTCTACAGGCCTCTCCAGTTGTTTACAAACTCAGGAAATAGCTGGAACAGTATTATCATGTACGAACCAGCTGACCGTGACGCAATGAGAGTGGTTGCAGACCCGCTTGACGATGAGCATGTTTTTGTTTCATCATGGGGAAACGGTTTATATGAGTTTAAGGACGGATCGCTGATAAATAATTTCAACCAGTACAATTCCCCTCTTGCAAGCATTATACCCGGCGAAAATTATTCACGTATCTGCGGTCTCGCATTCGATGAATCAGGAAACCTTTGGATGACCCAGTCCGGCGTTCCGGGAATCCTCAAGGCTCTGCTCAAGGACGGCACATGGGTTTCGGTAGCACTCACTCTGAATGTTCCGGTAGCAGGTGATATGATAATCGATGAAAACGGTTTTATCTGGGTGTTGCTTCCCCGTGGCCACGGATTGCTGGTCTATGACCCTGCCGGAACACCTGAAGTTATTTCAGACGACCGTTGGGTTAAGCTGCAGGTGGAGGACACCGACGGCTATGTGATGAATAACCTTTTCTCCATTGCTTCTGACATTGAAGGAAATATCTGGGTTGGAAGCGATAAAGGCCCGGCTGTTTACTATAACCCCTCAAAAGCATTCTCCTCTGACCTTAAGGCTTCCAGGATAAAGATCCCCAGAAATGACGGTTCAGGTCTGGCAGACTATCTGCTGGGAACTGAGACCGTCACCTCAATTGCCGTTGACGGGGCTGACAGGAAATGGTTCGGCACATTGAGCTCGGGAGCATATTTACTTTCCGAAGATGGCAAGGAACAACTATATCATTTCAATACCTCAAACAGCCCTCTTCTTTCTGACAATATTGTTAAGGCAAGCATCAACGGGTTAACAGGGGACGTCTGGTTTGGGACATCCGAGGGTATTGTTTCATTCAGGGGAGATGCAACAACCGGCAAAAGCGACTATGCAGGCATGTACGTATTTCCCAATCCTGTCAGGGAGGATTTTGAGGGAGTCGTGACTATTACCGGCCTCATTGAGAACTCAACGGTCAAGATAACAGACATAAGCGGTAACCTGGTGTGGGAAACCACCTCAACCGGCGGCCAGGCCACCTGGGATCTCAGAAACTATCGCTCAGCAAGAGTGACCAGCGGCGTATACCTGGTCTTTTGCAGCAATGAGGACGGAAGCATCGCGGAGGTGACCAAAATGCTCATTATCAGGTAATCAGTCTTCCGTAATGAGACTCTGAATTCTCTCTATCTGTAACTGTTTATTCACCTCCCTGAGGCTCCTGGCAGTGGCAGTAAAATACTGATGTCCTGAGATAAATTTTACCTGGAGCTTATTCCAGTCGTTAAGCCTGGTGATCTTGTTCTGGGCTTTAAGTTCCTCAAACAGTGTATTGGATACCGGTATGAAATCACTTCTCCCCAGATAATCAAGGTCAGAATCGCATATTATCTCCTCCAGAAGATTCTCAGGCTTGGGCGGAAGTTTTGTTGACATGATGATCCCGCAGATACTGTCAATCTGTTCTTTGGTGTATCCATATCCGGGGAGCATCTCACGCGCCAGAACAGTGCTGTGAAATTCATGATCATCATATGCGATTGTGTGACCGGCATCATGAAATAAACCTGCAGTCTTAAGCAGCAATATCTCTTCATCGCTGCAGCCTTCAGCCCAGCCTATCAGCTCAACCTCGGTTACTACATCGACCGTATGTTTTACATTATGGTAATGAAGATGTTCAGGCAACTCTCTCTCAAGCCTGTCAAGAATAACCTCCTGTATATCAGTAAACTGCATCAGGGCGAACTTGGTCCTGAAAGCCTCATTCGGTATCATGCCTTCTCCGTCAGCCGATAATTCAGGAAGAAGACCCTGAACCTGATACATCTGCAGATCACCCGTGTATTTCACCGGAAGTTTCCCGAAGTATTCGCAACTGAAAAACTCCTTGACAAGTTCATATGTCATCACTGAGATCAGGATGGAACCTTTTTCCGAAACAGCTTCTATCCGGCTTGCCGTGTTGACAGTCTCACCCTTGACGTCATATGAGATCTTTTTCTTCCCTGAAACACTGGCTGTTACCGGCCCGGTATGAATGCCGGTCTTAAGCTCCCATATCTTTGCATCAACTCTCCTGGAGGTCTCATACATATCGAGGAAATATCTCATTTCAAGAGCTGCCATCACAACATCAACAGGGTTTGTGATGTTCTTTGCCGGTATCCCGCCGGTGCACATGTATGTGTCACCGATGGTACGTATTTTTTCAATATGATACTTGCTGACTATCGCATCGAATTCATAGAAGATCCCGTCAAGTTCATCCATCAGCTGGGCGGAGTCCATCCCTTCCATGAGCTTCGAAAACCCGTGGATATCTGCATAGAGAACCGTAACCATATTAAATCTGAGAGACTTTTCCTCCTCGTCGGTTCTGGCCGCAGAAACTTTGTGCTTTTCCAGCAGGAGTTTGTATCTCTCGTTGGCATCAAGCAGTTCATTTTTCTCCCGCTCGAGCTTTTTGAGCATCTCCTCCAGTTCCGTATTCTGCCGCGCAAGCCGGGCAACACGCCTGAGAAGCTGATCTTTTGACCTCAGATTCATAAGTAAAAGTTGAAGAGTAAAAATACATATTTTTAACTCAGTCCCTTATCCGTTGCTCGCTCTCCTTAAAACTTTAATACTTTTGGCATGAAGCTGACGGGCAATGATCGTTAAGGCAAGAGCCATATTACTTCATCATCTACGGTATTCAGACAACTCGCTGATTGCACACTTCTATACCCGTGAATACGGAAGGCTCTCAGTGATGGTCAAAGGTATCTCATCCAGGAAAGGAAATACAAAATACCCCTACTTTCAGCCACTGCACATCTTCAATATCGAGCTCTACCATTATGAGAACAGGGAGATGCATAACCTCAAAGAGCTCAACCTGAGTTATATCCCCAGAAACATCCCGGGAGATATCCGGCGCAGCTCCATTGCCCTCTTCATGGGTGAATTGCTTAACAATATCATCAGGGAAGAGGATGCCAACCCAGCACTGTACGGGTTCATCGAATCATCCGTAATATCGCTTGATGAAATGGCTGAAGGCATCAGCAATTTTCATCTCTGGTTTCTTGTAACACTGACCGCCTATGCCGGCATCGGTCCGTCATCATCTCCGAAGGCCGGATATTATTTTGACATGATCAGCGGGCAGTTCACCCCGGATCCTCCAACGCAACCCGACTACCTTGAACCAGCCCTGGCCGACCTTCTAAACCGCCTGCTGAAGATAACGGCCGACGAGCTTGCAGATCTTCATCTGACAGGAGAGGAACGTACCGAGCTTCTGAACCGGGTAATAAGATATTACCAGCTTCACCTTCCCGGCATAAGACAAATAAGGTCTCTTCAGGTATTGAAAGAGATATTCAGATGAATCACAAAGTCTATTGGTTATCTTTGGTAGCAAATTGAAAGTGATGCCGATTATTTCCTCAGTAATAAAATGGCTGAATACAAAAAGGCTTCATCAGATTGACCTTTTCAAGAACCATCCTGTTGAGATCCAGCAGGAGACTTTGAAGCGTCTTCTGCATGACAGCCGTAATACTGTCTGGGGGAAGGAACATGGTTATGCATCCATATCGACTCATGCACAGTACCGTAAAAATGTCCCGCTGCAGGATTATGAGGATCTTATACCTTACGTTGACAGGCTCAGGGCCGGCGAAAAAGACCTTCTTTGGCCCGGCGAGGTAAAATGGTTTGCGAAATCATCCGGCACCACCAGTACAAAAAGCAAGTTCATCCCGGTGACAGGTGAGGCTCTGGAGAATACCCATTACAGGGGTGCAAAAGATTGCCTCGCATTATACACTGCCATTAATCCCTCCACGAGGATCTTCCTCGGAAAAGGACTCACTCTCGGAGGAAGTCATCAGGTCAATAACTTCAGCAACAGCTCCTTCTATGGAGACCTTTCTGCAGTACTGATTGAGAATGCTCCTTTCTATACTGACCTTATCCGCACTCCACCTGCCCGCATAGCCCTGATCGAGGACTTTGAGGAGAAGATGCGAATGATCACCAGAACCACTGTAGGAACCAATGTTACCAGCATATCAGGAGTTCCCTCCTGGTATCTTGTGCTGATCAGACATATACTCAAGGAGACCGGAAAGACAAATCTCCACGAAGTGTGGCCTAACCTGGAAGTTTTTTTTCACGGCGGCGTAAGCTTTACACCTTACAGGGAGCAGTACAGGCGTCTGCTGCCTGACCCTGGCATGCGTTTTATGGAAACCTACAATGCCTCTGAAGGCTTCTTTGCAATACAGGACGATCTCTCTGACAGTTCCATGCTGCTCATGCTTGATTACGGAGTCTATTACGAATTTATTCCGGCCGACAGGGCCGGAAATAAAGACTCCGTCGCACTTTCACTGGGTGAGGTGGAAGCAGGAGTAAACTACGCGATGGTGATATCGACAGACGGCGGATTATGGAGATATGTCATAGGTGATACCGTGGTATTTACCAGCCTCTTCCCCCATAAAATAAAGATCTCCGGGCGCACAAGGCACTTCATTAATGCCTTCGGCGAAGAGGTCATCATTGATAACGCCGAAAAAGCGCTCGAGAAAGCCTGTCTGGCCACCGAGGCACATATAGCCGAATATACCGCCGGGCCGGTGTACATGGGCAATGACACTAAAGGATCACATGAGTGGGTCATTGAGTTTGACAAGAATCCTGACAGCCTTGATCACTTCACCGAAATACTCGATACGACACTGAAGTCGGTCAACTCTGATTATGAGGCAAAGCGTTACAAGGACCTCACACTTGCAAAACCGATAGTAAAAGTCGTTCCGCAGGGGACATTCTATAAATGGTTCAAGGAAAAAAACAAACTCGGGGGTCAGAACAAAATGCCCAGATTGTCAAATGACAGAGAGTATATTGAAGGGGTATTGAAGATTGCAGAAATGTGAAATCTTTTTATCAACAGCCGGCACTTCTCCCTCCCTTTTTTCTATATTTAACTCAGATTTAAACAGGTCATTTTATGCACATAGCAATCGCAGGCAACATCGGATCAGGCAAGACAACCCTGGCCGGACTGCTCTCTAAGCACTACGGCTGGCAGGCTCATTATGAGGATGTTGATGAGAACCCATATCTTAATGACTTCTACGAAGACATGCAGAGGTGGTCATTTAATCTCCAGATATACTTCCTGAACTCACGCTTCAGCCAGGTCCTTGAAATAAAGAAGGCAAAGAATACGATTGTTCAGGACCGCACCATCTACGAAGATGCCTATATATTCGCTCCCAACCTGCATGCCATGGGGCTGATGTCAACGCGTGACTTCGAAAACTATTTCACACTCTTCAAGCTGATGAGTTCACTCGTTGAACCGCCTGACCTTCTGCTCTATCTCAGAGCCTCTGTCCCTACACTCGTAAACCAGATCCAGAAACGCGGAAGAGAATATGAAAGCTCAATACGTCTCGATTATCTTAAGAGACTTAATGAGCGTTATGAGGCCTGGATAGAGTCATACAAACTTGGCAGGCTTCTTATCCTGGAGGCCGATTATTACGACTTCCCCGAAAACAAGGAGCATCTCAGCGAGGTGATTGACAAGATCAACGCTGAGCTGCACGGGCTCTTCTGAAAAGGCTGAAATCAAATTGAAAACCATTGTTCATGATCGGTTTTTGATACCTTTGGGGTCTGGTTATCTGAATTTTTGTCCATAATTAAATTGCTGCTGTCATGAAAAGAACGCTTCTTCTTTCTGTTTTCATTGCATTGGGTATTGTCTCTTTTGCCGTAACTGCTCCCGGAGACCCTGTACCTGTTGACCCGGCATACCGTATCGGAAAGCTGGATAACGGCCTGACCTACTACATCAGGCATAACACAGAGCCTGCCGGCAGGGCAAGTTATTATATCATCCAGAACGTCGGTTCAATACTCGAGACCGACAGCCAGAACGGCCTTGCCCATTTCCTTGAACACATGGCCTTTAACGGAACGAAAAGGTTCCCCGGAAAGGATATTCTCAGTAAACTGCAAAAGCACGGGGTTGCCTTCGGAAGAAACATCAATGCGTATACAAGCTTTGATGAGACAGTCTACAATATCAGTGACGTGCCCGTTGATAAGCCGGGACTGACAGACACATGCCTCATGATTCTTGCCGACTGGTCTGATTATCTCACGCTTGCCGATGAGGAAATAAACAATGAACGCGGTGTTATTATAGAAGAGTGGCGGAGCGGGCGAAACGCATCCCGGAGAATGATGTTTGAAATTCTGCCGGTCGTCCTTGAAGGATCAAAATACGCTGACAGAAATATAATCGGAGATACCGCCGTCCTTAAGAATTTCAACCCCGATACTTTGCGGGCATTTTACCATGATTGGTATCGCACAGATCTTCAGGCCATAGCCGTCGTTGGAGATATCGACGTCGACGCCATTGAAGCAAGCATCAGGAAGATTTTTTCAACGATACCGGCTGTTGAAAATCCGAAGCCAAGACCCGAAAACCTCCTTATCCCGAAATCGGGCACAAAATACCTGCTTGTGACCGACCCCGAGGCTCCCGAGACATCAGTCAGCCTGATGATCATTGACAGCCTGCCTGATAACAGACCCAGGGATACGGAGTATATGCGTGACGGATTCGTCATCTCATTGATGAACAGCATGATGCGAACAAGGTTCAGCGAGATACTGCAGAAAGGTACACCCCCGTTCGTTTCCGGAGGTCTCAGTTACAACTCCTTTATACCCAGAAACTATAATGCACTATCCCTTTCGGCCACAGCCCGCGAAAATGAGGAGGGAAAGGCCTTTGAAGCAGCCCTTACAGAGCTCGAGCGGGCACGACGTCATGGATTCACACAGGGTGAACTTGAAAGAGCAAAGTCAACAATGCTGGCGAACTTCGAGAGTATGTACAGACAGAGAGACAAGATCAGCAATGATTCATGGGCTGCACAGATCAGAGATCATTTCCTCACCGGCGAGCCTGTACCGTCGCTTGATGTTCAGTATGACTATTACAAGCAAATACTTCCCCAGATTTCAAAGGAAGAGATCTCTGCCAGGCTGAAGGTGCTGGTTGTTGAAGATAACAGCTTCATCATCGTCGAGGGTCCTGAAGGCAAAAATCATCTCTCTGAACCCGAGGCCCTTGCCATTGTGAAGAAAGTAAGCGAAGCAGAAATAGCACCGTATGAAGATATTGCGGGAGGCCTTGACCTTATAAATGAGCCACTTGCCGGCGCTGAGGTCATCAAAACAATGCCTGTTGCCCAGTTCGGAGCAACGGAGTGGACTCTCTCAAACGGAGCCAAAGTGATTTTCAGGCATGCTGATTTCGAGAAAGACAATGTCTCCGTAACAGGCTTTGCGTACGGGGGCGCTTCGGTCTATGCAGACTCTCTCGTACCGTCTCTCAGCCTATTCCCGCAAATAATATCGTCTTACGGGGCAGGAGAGTTTGACAACCCCACCCTGACAAAAATGCTGGCCGGGAAAAAAGCTTCCGTCACACTTGGTCTGCAGGAAGTCATGCAGACTGTCTCCGGCTCCTCCACACCGAAGGACTTTGAGACACTGATGCAACTTCTCTATCTCAGGTTTGCCCGGCCTAACTACAACAGGGAGGCCTTTGATGCCCTCCTGGGGCGCTTCTCAGCAATGATTGCGGCACAGCAGAAGGATCCCAGAAAGATGATGGGTGACAGCCTCAGCCTTAACATGACCGGTTATCATCCGCGTACCTTTGTTCTGACACCCGAATCGATAAAAAAGGTACGGTTTGAAGACGTAAATCATATTTATGAGACTGCATTTGATGATGCCTCGGCATTCACTTTCTTCATCACCGGCAACATTGAAGAGTCAGTTGCCCGTGAGATGGCCTCCAGATATATAGGGTCGCTCCCCTCAAAGAATCTCTCCGAGACATGGAAAGACCTTGGCGTCAGACAGCCTGAGGGTATCGTCAGGAAGGAAATACCGATACCTATGGCAGTGCCCAAGGCAACAGTAGTGATCAGCTATTCGGCCGAGGCTAAATATGTGCCAAAAAACTACCTGGCGATGGATGTCCTCAAAGGTATCCTTGATCTCGTCTACACCGAGAAAGTACGTGAGGCAGAGGGCGGCACATATGGTGTTAGCGTCAATGCGTCGTCACAGTTGAGGCCCGTTGCGAAGTCTGTTCTCATGGTTGCATTCGAATGTGACCCGCAAAGAGCTGATGAACTTAAGTCTATTATTTACAGGGAATTAGAGAGTATTTCCAAAAACGGCCCTTCCAGGGAGAACCTGGATAAAACAGTCAGTAACTTGCTGAAAACGAGGGAGGAGGCTCTGCTGCATAACAGCTACTGGGCAAACACCATTCGCAGTTACTATCTGACTGGCATAGACAACAATGCCGCCGTTAACTACAATGAAATACTCAACGGCATTACTGAAAAAACCATTCAGAAATTGGTAAAAAAATATCTGGCCAAAGCAGATCTTATGGAGCTGGTTTTTGTGCCTGACGAGAAATAGAGGCCGATAAAGAAAGAGACCCAATCAGATGGTCTCTTTCTTCTTTTCTAAATTGCATCACGGATAAAAATCCTCTGGTACAATTGAAACAGTACGGAGAGCATATTAAAGACTTGATTCAATTGCCGGTAAATGACCCGGTGATTGTTTTTGTGCTGATTCTGGGCATAATCCTGGCAGCCCCGGTCTTCCTGAGGAAATTCAGGATCCCCGGAATTATAGGATTGATAATTTCAGGCATTATCATTGGCCCAAATGGCCTTAACATTATCGAGAAGAGTCTTGCAGTTGACCTCTTCTCAACCATCGGGATGCTTTTTCTGATGTTCATTGCAGGGCTCGATCTTGACCAGCAGCAGTTTAGCCGGACCCGGAATAAAAGCATTGTATTCGGTATACTGACTTACATCGTACCCTTCGGCGTCGGCCTTCCTGTATGTTTGTATCTTCTTGATTACAATCTCATCACAAGCCTGATGATATCCAATATGTTCGCCACTCACACCATGGTGTCTTATCCGATAGTCACAAGGCTTGGCATAGCAAGGAATGAGGTTGTGGCAGTGGCCACCGGAGGAACAGTAATTACCGATACTCTGGTTCTGTTTATACTTGCCGCAATTGCCGGCACAGCAACAGGCGGAAGCAGTGTTGAGTTTTATATAACGTTAATAATCTCATTTATCCTTTTCCTGCTGTTTATGGTTTATGTAATCCCGGTCGTCTCGCGGTGGGCCTTCAGGCGTCTCGAGGATGATAACTATTCACAGTTCATTTTTGTGGCCTTTATTGTTTTTATCTGTGCATTACTGGCCAGGATAGCAGGCCTGGAGCCGATAATAGGCGCCTTTGCCGCAGGCTTTATCCTGAACCGGATTATCCCTGCTGCTTCAATTCTACGGAACAGGATTGATTTTACCGGTAATGCGCTGTTTATTCCATTCTTTCTGATAAGTGTCGGCATGATTGTCGATTTCAGGGTCATATTTGCAGGCCCTGTACCTTTGATTGTCGCAGCAGTACTGACAACAGTAGCCCTTGCCGGTAAATGGGCTGCATCTGAATTGACTTCACGGATTTTTAAGTTCTCCACTTATCAGCGACGGCTTCTCTTCGGACTGACAAGCTCCCATGCTGCAGCAATTCTTGCCGTAATAATGGTCGGTTACCGCATCGGAATAATCGATGAGAATGTAATTAACGGCACAATCATACTGATACTGGTAACATGCCTTGTTTCTTCATTAATTACCGAATCAGCAGCACGCAACCTGGCCCTTGGCGGAAACCTTGAACCCTCTTTAAAAGACGATACAACCAGGGAAACCATTATTATCTCGCTGTCTAACCCTCAGAACATGGAGCGGCTGGTTGATCTGGCCCTTACACTCAAAAAGAAAAATCATAATAATCCGCTTTACGGGCTTTGCGTTGTTGATGATGATGAGGATGCTGCAAGAAAACTCGCGCTGGCAAGATCTACGCTCGAAAAGGCAGGAACGCGAGCAGTTGCGGCCGGCAGGAAACTTGAAACGCTGGCAACAATTGACAATAATGTTGCCTCCGGGATAAAAAGGGTGGCAAGGGAGAAGGGCGCAACAGACATTCTCATAGGCACTCAAGGAAAATCAAGCCTGGCAGACTTTCTGTTCGGTCGCCCGCTGGAAAATTTAATCAATGACTCCGAGCAGAATATTTTCGTCTATAATGCCGTATCTCCTATGAACCTCTGCAAGAGAGTTCTTCTTATTCTGCCCAGGAATGTTGAGAAGGAACCAAGATTCATGAGTATTATCGATAAAGTTATCAGAATATCTGAAAGCTCCTCCATCCCTTTGAACAGCTATTCCTTCGGAACTACACACAGGTCAATTGAAGACTATATCCATAAAGTCAGGAGCCATATATCTCATAATTTTTACTCCTTTCCTGATGAAAAGGAAATTCAGGATCTAAACCTGCAGATAAAGCCGGATGATCTCCTTGTCATCGTTTCACCTCAGAGAGGCAGTGTCTCGTATGAACAGGCTTATGGCACGCTTATGAAGAAGACCCTTCGGATTACCGGAGTGAACGGATACCTTATCATCTATCCCGGGCTCTCTTCCTGACATACTAGTCTTCCGATAGGACAAAGGCACTAATCATCCTTCCCATCGCAGTACTGTGGGTCTGCTTATTGTCAATCATATCAAGCTTGGTGCAGTTTTTAATTCTTTCAGATATGTAAGACCCTTCACCGTGACTGTGAAACATATCCTTTGAGGCAACTACCACCATCGACGGGATAGTTATTGCCTGAAGGCAGCCATCCATTGCATATGGCCTTAACGCCCTGACGGCGCGACCCAGCCGTACAGGTTCAGCCGCATCAAGTATACGGCAGTTGATGAGGTACATCTCATGGTCTTCATTAATGTTTATCCTGAATCTTCTCATGTACCACTTAAGAAACGGCTTCAATGGAGTATAGATGATCCCTGAAAACCTGGCAAGTAAAGCGAGCCATACCGGGAACTTAAAAGATGCATTCGGTTCAATAAGGATTATCCGCTCCGGTTTATGTTTCAGCCTGACAAACGCTTCTGCAATGACAGTTGCACCGAGAGAGTACCCAGCCATAGAAAAAGATTCTCCTTCACTGAATCGTCCATCCACAAAATGAACTATGTCAGCAGTAATTTCATCAACAGTGAACTTATGCCGCTTATCGACCCTGGCACTTCCCTTTTCCCTGGTTTCAATGTAAACTACCTTATGGTGCCGCCCCAGCTCTAAGACAGTCTCCCTGAAGTTGTCTATCACAGAGGCAAGGCCGGGAATGAAAACAATTGTCTTTGAGCTGCTGACTGCCTGCGGCGTGAAGGTGATGACGAGAAGTGAGACTCCTGTCGGAAGAGCCGCGTATTCCGCCTTATACTCAGTTCCTTCACCGCAATATTCTGAAAAGTCCTGATCCATCCTGATCCGTTGGGTATTGATATGACTAAGAAACTGATTCTTTAATAATTATACAAATCAGCCATCCGCTTATCTGTAAAATCTGCGTAAATTGCCTGATATAATCAATCAGGAAGCAACCAAATGCCGCAGAAATGAAAAAGAAACTGTCCCTATTGCTGCCTTTGTTGTTTATCGTCTCCTGTAATGGTCCCGAAACAACAGTAACTGATTTCGTCAATCGCGACGGCACTATCCTCAGGAGGGTCGAGATGCAGAATACCGAAGACAACTTCGTCCGGAAGATAATGAGAGTACCGGTCGATTCCACATGGACAAGGACAGACTCCATAAGCATTTCTCCTGAAGGTGATACCACCTGGTTTGTTACTGCTGAGAAATTATTCGAGAGCGCCGATGCAATAAACGAATCATACCTGTCAGACAGCGGATCAAACAGGGGAGTGGCCCGCGCAGCAACATTCAGACGCGAGTTCAAATGGTTCACAACAACATTTTATTTTTCGGAAAAATGCGGCAAAACCATGCTCTACGGATACCCGAAGGAGGACTACCTTACCGGGGAAGAGATTGATTTTATGATGCTCCCGAGGAAGATAATGGTCGAAAAACTTACCGGCCCCGACAGCACTCTTTATGGCGGGTTGAAAGATTCCCTGGACAGTAAATCAGACCTGTGGACAATAGAATCAATCATATCAGACTGGATAGAGGAGGCGGGAAGGTTGGCTGAAGCCTCGGGAAAAGATTCACTTACAACTGATATTCTAAGATTGCATGAAAATGAGTTTTACGAGATCCTCGGACCTAACGGCAACATGTCGCACGATTGCATACCCATACTGGGGGAGGAGATATGCAACCGGTTCAGTGCCGAACTTGACACTGCACAGAGTATTGTCATGGAGAGGTATAACCCCTCGCTGTTCTTTGATGACTATACACTTCAGATAGCCATGCCTGCGAAGGTTATTGCCACAAACGGATATCTGACACCCGGAAGTGAACTGGCATGGCCCGTCACCGGGAACCACTTTCTGACCTCAGACTACATTATGTTTGCCAAAGCGCGCAGAGTAAACTACTGGGCTATAATCTTAACATTAGTCTTATGCTCAGGTCTCTCTCTCCTTGTTATTCAGTTCAGACAACGGTCGTAAGAGAATGAGCCTGCACTTCAACCCTGTTACTGCCGCATGAAAATCGGAATAATAACTGATATCCATGAGAATGTGACCATGCTTGAGCGGGTCCTGAGGCTGGCCGACTCGACCAGGTGTGACGAACTGGCATGCCTGGGTGACATCGCCGGTTATGACAGCAGGTTCTATAACTATCATTTCACAAGGAGTGCCAGACGGTGTGTCGATATGGTCAGAGCCAGCTGCCGGTGGGTTGTCCCCGGCAACCACGATCTCTTCGCTTCCCGTAGGTATCCTGCCTGGTCCAACGGATTTGTCTACCCTGAAATGTGGTTTAGCTTATCTCCGGCTGAAAGAAGAAGCATTTCCGCCGGACGGGTGTGGTCGTTTGACAGTGAGGATCCCAATGACCTTGGTGAAGAACAGAAGGAATACCTGAACTCTATCCCTGAGTATGAAATCGTTTCCTTAAACGGGTTGAAAATGCTTTTATCGCACTATATCTTCCCCGATCTTACCGGGTCAACCACCCGGCATGTTGAGAGAAAACACCATTTGGACGATCTCTGGAGATTTATGGATACGCATAATGTAAAGTTTTCATTATCAGGACATTCACATAAATCGCATGCCTATTTCTCAAACCGCGGATCATTTTCCTTTGTCAGAGCAATCCATTCCGTTCCGAACGACACAATCCACCTGGGAGATGACATGACAATGATTTTGTTGCCTCCGGTCACCGGAGGAAAAGGAAGGACTGCTTTTTCGGTGATTGATTCTGAAACAAGGATGCTCCGCCTGTTTCATGAAAAAATGATATAAGACGACTACATGAACAATATGCCAACCAGGGTAAAAAGACGATTCCTTCTGAAGATTGACCTCCCGGCTTTGCTGGCCTTCATCCTCTTTGCCGGCATGATCTTTCTTTACCTTATCCCTGCTTTTGAGAGAGTCATGATGGACCGCAAGCGGAATCTGATTCATGAGATGACCTCCTCAGTCTACAGCCTCCTGGAACACTATCATACAATGGAGACTGACGGGCTCCTCGACAGCCTTACCGCAAGGGCAGAAGCGAAGTCAGCCATAAATGCCATCAGGTACGGAGAAGATCTGAAGGACTATTTCTGGATCACAGATATGTATCCGCGAATGATAGCCCATCCCTACAGGCCTGATCTGAACGGAAAAGATCTTACAGACTTTCGCGACTCAATGGGCAAGGCCATATTTGTTGAATTTGTCAGGGCCGTATCACAAGGAGGAGAGAGCTATGTTGATTATATGTGGCAGTGGAATGACGACTCTGCACGCATTGTGCCTAAACTCTCGTATGTCAGACTCTTCGAACCCTGGCAATGGGTAGTGGGAACCGGAATATATATAGAGGATGTCAGGACTGAAATACGGAGGATGGAGATGAGGGCCCTTCTGATCTCCGGCGTATTTGGCATCGTTATACTCGCGCTTCTTCTTGCCATCTCGCGGCAGAGCCATAAGCTGGAAATAAAGAGAAGCAGCGCTGAAGAAGAACTGCGAAAGTCAAGGGAGCTTTACAGGACCCTTGCCGAAGCTGCATCTGAAGGAGTTGTTATCTGGTCACGCCGGGGACTGCAGGCCAATAAGACACTGCTCTCATGGATAAAATATACGGAGGAAGAGCTCCAGCAGCTTAAGATAACAGATGTAATAGGCTCACAGGAGATTGCAGTCACCGATGATCCGGAGGCACTCTTTGACGAGCTGAGCACGAGACTTTATCTCGAGTGCCAGCTGAAGATCAGGAACGGAACCATCATCAATTCACATGCTGACCTCTCGGGAATAATGTTAGGTGATAACAAGGCGGTAATGGTCGTGATCCGCCCTGTCAAGAGCCTCTCCTCACATCCCGACATGCCTCCGCCTGATCCGCTTCTCAATTATATTACGACAGGATTCTTCCGCATTACATACGGAAAGAAATCAAGGTTTACAGATGCCACAAAACCTGTCCTCGATCTGCTCGGGTTTCATGACCTGCAGGAGCTGAAGCATCATACGGTTGAATCGCTGTTTGCAGACCCTGTTCAATTGATGGAGTTCAGGCATTCGCTGGCTGAAAGGGAGAATATTTATGGCAGGGAAGTTCTGATCAGGAAAAATAACGGAAGCGAGATCAGGGCATTGATAAGCATAATCATCGTTGAGTCCGGCGCGGAGGAAATATGGTGCGAAGGGACTATCGAGCCTCTTTCGGTCGCGTCATTCGGCCATGATATACCGGTTACCGGCACGGCCGACTTTGCCGGTTCACTGATGATGGCAGCCCCGGTCTCTGCTTATATGAGACCGCATGCCGAATGCAGTGAAAACACACCGGTATCCCGAATTTTGACATTAATGGAAGAAAATGACATCTCTGTTGTCACGGTGGTTAATAAGTCAGGAATGCCAATGGGTGTCATCGATTCTGGAATGATCGGTTTCAGGCTCTCCGAGGGAGCATCCCCGGAGACAGAAGCCTACAGGCTGATGCAATCACCCCCGGCCTTCATTAAAGATACTGCTCCGCTGGAGGAGGCCTACGGAAGGATGAAAAACAGGGATGTGGCGTGCCTGCTGGTAACTACAACAGAAAACAAGGTTGCTGGGGTAGTCACCCTCAGGGAGCTTGTTCACGCATATAGCCTTACCCCCCGTCTGATTCAAGCTGACATTGCCAGAGCCGGCTCTCCCGGTGCATTGAAAACATGCTTCCTCAACAGCAGTAAAACAGCCATCGCAATGCTCCTCGGCCATGCTGACCCATGGTCGGTCTCACTGCACCTCTCATCCACCGCCGATGAAATATGCAGAAGAGTCCTTGAGATATGCATCGAGGAGGCAGGTCCTCCCCCATGCCGGTTTGCATTTATTCAGACAGGAAGCGCCGGCAGGATGGAACAAAGCCTCCTGACAGACCAGGATAATGCATTCATCCTGGAAAACCACCCGGGGAAAGATCCTGATCAGGTCAATAAGTACTTTCTGGCCCTCGGGAAAAAAGTCAATACCATGCTCGCTGCCGCAGGCTACCACCTCTGTAAAGGCGATAACATGGCAGGAAATCCGAAGTGGTGCCAGCCGATCGAAACATGGAAAAACTACTTCTCAGAATGGATAAGGACACCCGGCCCATCAGAACTGCTTGATGTCAGTATCTTTTTCGATTTCAGGTTCTGCTACGGTGATGCATCTCTTTGTGAGGAACTGCGCGACTGGGTGAAAAGGAGCCTCAGGACAAACGACATTTACTTTTATCATATGTCACTGGCCTGGAAACAGTTCGCTCCGTCACAATCAATGCTCGCTGAAGAGAAGACAGATATAAAAAGGATTCTTATGCCTCTTACAGGCATAATACGGCTCTATGCACTTAAACACGGACTTGACAGCCTCGCGACACTCGACAGGATACTGGATCTGCACAGGGGTAAACATATCGACGGGAAGTTGCTGCTCAATACCCTCAGGGCATGGAAAGACCTTGCATCAATACGGCTTCTCCACCAGGCTTCATGTATTGAAAGAGGTGATGAGCCTGACAACAATCCTGATTTCCTCTTCAGAGAGAGCCACCTGCGCCATTCAGCCGCTCAGGCAATTGAAGAGATCAACAACCTTATACTTAAGGCAGGCAATGATTTTCACTCGGTAACTATTTAGAACCGGTAAATTGCGCTCAGTAATAATCTGATGTTGGTTACATTGTGAGTATCTGTTACCCTTCCGTCTGTACCCATGGTACCGTAGGCAGCAGTCGTGGTCTCCACCTCCCCGGCAAAGCTCAGTTTGCCCTCTGTAACCATAACCCTGGGTGATATCCTGAAAAGGTAATCAATGTCATTTCCCCGCCCGTAAGATGCAGCCGTGATAATATCGCCTGATCCGAGGTTCTTGCTGTATCCGCTGAAAATCCCGAAGACAACTTTCTTTCCGGTTGTGCTCATGTCAATCCACATACTTGACGTATTCAGTGTCGCATACTTCTTGAACTGATTGACCGGGTCAGTGATCTCAGATACCGCATAGCCACCTATCATGACCATATCACTGCCATTCTGACTGTACACACCCATAAGGGCAATATTGACCGGTTTGGTCTTTATCCTGATGTTGGCAAATGCCGAAAAGCTCCCGACCATCACATCCGTTTCAGCATTGGCAGAGGTTTTGATCTCAGGTCTTATCCGCTTGTAATCCACCCCGGTCCAGGCCGTAAAATTATCCCCTGCGGGTATCCTCATCTGAAAATGCAGACCCGGCATACCGCTGTTGCGCAGGTACTTGTTGCTGTTTCCGTCAGGACCGGATGAGACAAAATCACGCTCTGACCATGCTGCAGCTGTCAGGCTTACTGCCCCCAGCTTCCCTGTTAGCCTCACCTGCGGGTTACGGCTGAAAGGTGTAAAGGGAGCCCCGGTGTTGAAGCTTATTGTCCCCGGGAAACTTTCTGTAATAAACATGGGATGCCAGAACTGCCCTGTAAGCAATGTCACATGCGGCCAGTCCATCTGAACATATGCATGACGTAGCCTGAATCCGTTGAGGTCACTCTCGCTGGTGCCGAAAAACTCGGCCTCAATGGCTCCTGATGTCTTTGCACCGAATGCATCCGGACCGGTAATGTCGCCCCTTATACGCGTCTGAATATTAAGGATGTGAAAAGATGGATTGGCATTGAGGTCATTCATGTCAGCATCATAGAGAATATCATCAGGATAGAGGTAGAAATGTCCTTCCCTGATGCCGTTCGCCGCCGAGGCTTGTCTTGTATCATATATGACATCAGTCTTGACAAATCCTGAGAACCTGATTCCCCAGGTCTGGCCGGCATCCTGAGCTGCTATATTCATGCCTGAAGCAGCAAGGAACAGAATAACAAAAGCTTCCCGTTTCATATCATTCGATTTTAAGTTTTAACATCATCAGACTACCGGATACCTTCTCCCGGTCCCTCTCATTGTATTTTATTCCTGTCGGGTGGAAAAAGCGACTCAATCAGCCCCGGCTTAATGGGTTCCCCTCCCATCAGAACACTCAGATTGTTTCTTGCAGTGCGGTTATCCTTCCACAGTGAAAGAGCCCTTTCGCAGCATAAGAGGGCCGAATCCTGCATCATAAGATGACGGTATGCCGTTGCCTTGTTAGTATAACTGACTGAAATCCTTCGCGGTGTCTCTATCCGGGCAAGGGCAATATTCTTTACTCTCCGCCTGAAGATTCTTTTAAAACTCCTCCCTTCAAATGCCGGATCATCTTGCCTCATATAAGGCTCAAGCCTTAATGCGGTAGCCTCATCTGACAATCCTCCCCACTCTCTTGTCCACCTGTTATAAACAGATATGCTGCTGTCACAATAATCAATCGAAAGCTCAAGCAGGTCAGTCTTAACCCCGCTGCCGGCAGTTGTGTCATACAGTGCCATCATCAGCAGCCCGCTGCATTTGTTGTTGTAAATCACTCCGATCTCAAATGAGGACTCATAATCGGGTAATGACCTGTATATAACTTCTGCTGAATCGAGCAGGGGAAATCTCGTATAACTGTCAGGACCTCCCGATTGCCGGTCAAATTCTGCCATCAGTATGCGGGCCCTGGAGACACGCGGGTCTTCTGACTGGTTTAGCGAACGGTAGTAGAAAAAGGCAAAGAGAACCGTCAGGATGGCAACCGAGAAGGTGATGGCAAGCACCACCCTCGTTCCGCCTGATATTGAAAACAGACCTCTCAGACTCATCAATTATGAACCTGTTCTGCAAGGAACTTCTTAATCTCCAGCGGAGTAGGGGTTGTCAGCTTTGACACAACAATATTCACCACTATCGCCAGGGGTGCTCCAAACCAGGCAAAGTACCACACATTAAGCCAGTATGTGATGAAGGTCTGCCCGGGAAGGCTTCCGCCGCTGAGACCCACAATAAAATAGGTCAGTGATATTGTTGTGATAAGTACACCGGCAAACAGCCCTGCCTTCGCCCCTGCCCGGTTAGCACCGCTCCACCATATGCCCAGCAGAAACAGCGGGAAGATGGTACATGCCGCCATCGAAAATGCTACTGAAACCAGCTGGGCAATAAGCCCCAGCTTCATCAGGGCGACAACGGTCACCAGTGCAGCCATGAGCACTGTTCCCATCCGGGCAATATTCAGCTGCTGCTTCGGCGTTGAAGACGGGTTGATCACTTTCACATAGAGATCATGAGAGAAGGCCGATGCCCCTGCCACCAGTAACCCTGACACAGTCGAGAAGGCCGCCGAAACGGCTCCCGCGGCCAGCAGCCCTACGACAAGCGAGTTGACCCCCCCGAGCTGTGCGGTATATACCACGATGGCATCCTTGGCAAGAACCCCAACCTCATGATTTGATGAAAGCAGCTTGCCGAAAGCAGCATATGAAGGTGCTGTCCAATAAACCAGGCAGATGAAAAACAGCCCCCAGACCACAGACCATCTTGCGTCAGTTATTTTCGGGACGACATAAAACCGCTGTATGACATGCGGTAACCCTGCCGTTCCTACCATTAGTGAAAAACATATGGCCATCCACTGGAAAAAAGTAGTCCCTGACGAGGGATCCCATGGCATGGCAAACTCAGGACTCGGGACAATAGCCAGGTCATGACCGTAGGCGTTGAGAAGAGCAGCCCCTCCTGCCATGTTAGGAGCCGGAATACCCTGGACAATATCGGTCACCGCAGCACCGTAACCTATCTGCGGAACAAGCCAGAAATAGTCGAATTTGAATGCAAGGATAAAGACAGGCAGAAGGAATGACACAACAATGATAACGTATTGTATCTGCATGTTCTTTGTCGCCCCTATCATACCTGAAATAAGGGTGTAAAGTAAAACTACCGATGACCCGATTATTACCGACCAGGTATAATTAAGGCCCAGGATCCATTTGAACATTAGGCCTATGCCTCCAAACTGTCCAACGCAATAGGCAAATGATATCAGTATCGTGAAGACGGCGCTGACAATACGCAGATCACGGGAATAAAAGCGGTCACCGATGAAGTCAGGGGCAGTGTACTTACCGTATTTCCTTATCTGTGCTGCCATAAGGATCAGCAGGAGAACATAACCGCCAGTCCAGCCCACAACATAAGCCAATCCGTTATAGCCGAAACCGTACATCATGCCGGCCATCCCAAGCACTGAGGCGGCACTCATCCAGTTGGAGGCAATGGCCATCCCAGAACCCACCTTCGAGATGCTGCGCCCGGCAGCATAGTAGTCAGCCGGATCCTTTGCCCGGAAAAAGATCCCTACAAGGACGAATGTTACAAGTGTGGCAATAAGTATAATCGCCGGCCCTGTCTTAAAACTGCCTTCCAGTTGCGTCAGGCTCTGTGCGCTCAGTGTCAGTACTCCTGACAATAGTATAATTATTGTTAGATATATCCTTTTCATAATCAGCTGTTTTACCTTATTCAACTATCCCCTGCTTATTTAAACGCCATTCTATCAGTAAATTATAAACAATACAAAGTCCCACGAACAATATCAGCAGGAAGATAGCCGTATAAAAGTAGTGGAAAGGAAATCCAAGAAACTTCGTGTCAGTCAGAACCGACTGGTTATGTGTGAGATACAGCTTCATGACATCAGGTAAGCGGGCATAGCTGTCATCACTGAATGATGCCGGAAACTCTGTCTTCAGACTCGCCGCCAGGATAGGACCTTCGAGGGTTTGTTTGCCATAGCCTGTATAGGGCTCGAGTAATTCGGTCAGCTGATTGTTTTTGTCGCGAATAAGCATTCTTGCATCAACGAATTGCTGCCCCTTGAGCTGAGCGAGGCTGGCCTCAAGGGTCTCCCGCTCCTTAATGTGTCCGGCAAGCGTCATACCAAGACTGTCAGGCACCATTCTAAAGACAACATTGCTGATAGCTTCAGACAAGACCTTCTGGTCTGCAGGCTTGACAATATTCTTCCCCTTTACATGAATGAGAGTGCTAAGAAAAGAATTTATGTCAGCATCGAATTTAGAATCGGCGACCACATAAGGCCACTCCGTTTCAAAAATGCCCAGTGACTTCTCCGGAGTGGGCTTCTCTATTGTCCTCAGCAGGAACTGAAAGCCAAATACAGCCACTGCCCAGATTAAGAGCATGGTGAAAATGACATTCCTGTTCTTTCTGCCGTGAAGGTTGCGCGGACTGAAAATACTGAAATTGTACTGATCTGTCGATTCCATAGAGTTTGGTGGTGTTAGAGTAATCTTCATATTGTCAGCTAAAATAGGGATTTTGTTAAATGTTTAACACCTGTTAATCTATTTTAAGACAATGCTGGTCGATTTATACGAATAGACCGGGTTCTTCTTGCCACCCGGTTCGTTGACCTGCAGCTCCCTGAACCGGGCATCATGTACATCATCAAGTACTACGGCGGTGCGGTAATCTTTCTTTTCGCAAATGAGCCTGACATTTTCAAATGTTATTCCCTTTGCATGCCTTATGTAAAATCCCCACGCCGGAAGCTCCTTGAACATCGAAAACTCCGGATAACTGGCTCCCATCTCAGGAACCTTGTCCAGCTCATCGAGCCCTACCCTGGCATAGTTCGGATTACCTCCGCCGGGATAGTGTATCTCTATGTTCTTCAGTGTGATGTTCTCAATAAGTGCATCAGGCATACCGACAATTGCTGACGGAGAGATATTGCGGGGGAGATCCTCCACAGGACCCTCGTAGTTATAGCCTGCGTCTGGCTTTGTCGCCGGCACCTCGGCATAGACGTTTGAGATCGTCACTCCGCTTATCCTCCCCTTTTTGTTGCCGCTCCTCTCTCCGATCCGCAGGAATATGACGTTACCTGTATTTATTGACCTGAGGCTGTCAACAAGGATGTTCTCGACAATGCCTCCGTCAACGGCTGCAAAAGTGATGGCTGAGCGGTATGTGTCAAAGACCAGGTTGTTTACTATCCGTATATCGCGGAATCCTCCGCGCCCCATCGTTCCGAACTTGATGCCGTTGGCACTTGTCCTCACCGTATTGTTGTATATATAAACGTTCTGACAAAGGAAATTGGGATCGTGTGATTTAAGGCATATCCCGTCATCGGCAGCATCAAAATATGAGTTTGTGACCCATACGCTGTCGCAGTCTACAATATCCACCCCGTCGTTGTTCCAGTATGACTTGCTGTCAACGGTGATGTTGTCGATGACAAGGTTGCGGCACTGATCATACTGCTGGTTCCAGCTTCCCGGATCCTTCAGCATGATATCCCTGATGACAATGTTACGGCACCCTCTGAAATAGATGTTCTGTGGCCGCCTTACTTCACTCGGCCTGTCATATTTGAGAGGATCGCTGACCACCCCCTTGTGAATCATGTCAACAAGGTTGTTGGCAACCGTGAACCCCTGCCCGTCAATGACACCCTTGCCTGTAATACCTATGTTCTGCTGATTAAGTGCAAAGATCATAGCCGTCCAGTTGTGATTCATCTCATAATCGAACGGATTGACAGACCCGACCAGGATCGCCCCTTCTTCAAGGTGAATGGTGACGTTCGACTTGAGATATATTGTCCCTGTCAGGTACCTGCCGACATAAAAAACCAGTCGGCCGCCACCGTTCTCACTAATGTAATCAATACCCTTCTGTATCGAATTGGTGTTAAGGGTAGTGCCATTTGATTTGGCGCCAAACATTGAAGCATTATAATCTTTTGCACTGAGTTGAGTCGCCGCAACAACAAAGGCAAAACCAAGAATTAAAGATCTCTTTGTTTTCATCTTATCATCGTTCGTAGATTGTTACAGGTCCGAGCAGCCCCATCGACTGAAGAGGCTGGTTCTTATTTTTCTCATTGGTCCAGTACTGCGCTATCGGGTTGTCAGTAAGAGACTTCATATAGTTACCCATCGAGGTCGTGACTGCTATCTCGATGGTGTTCACCCCATTCTTCAGGCAATCATCCGGAGCAAAGATCCTCCTTCCGTACCATTTCACGCCACAGCTCTTACCGTTGATCCTTAGCTCAGAGGTTCCGTATACTTTTCCCAGGTTGATGACCGCTCTCATTTTCTTTTCGACACTGAAAGTATTCCGGTAGACAACTGTTCCTGAGAAATTGACAAACTCAGGCATCTCCTTCAGGTCTTTCAGAGAGTCGATAAAGAACTCCCTTTCAGAGCCGTCACGACAGTGCCTGAACTCTGCACTCCAACCACCCGACACCTCCCTTGTTCCAGGTCCTGTTGCCGGTGACGGTTTCCATTCCGGGCCTCTCTTTTCGCTGTCGAAGACAAAGAGCAGAGACTCCGCCGGCCCGAGGTCAAGATTAATACTGCCGCCATTCGTGAGTGTCATTCTGTACCGTTTGCCTGTTTCGGGGTCCCATACCCAGCCATACCTGCCGGCCGTTATCTCAGGGGAGAAGGTCACCGCCGTCTTATGCGCATCATGAAGATGCGAGTTTATGACCAATATAAACTCCGTTCCGTCGTCTGCCTGATACCTGGTCTGCATCAGAAACGGTCCGGGATTGTCTATCCGTAAATATGGATATATAAGGTGTTGTTCCTGAACAGTTCTGTACCAACCTATAAAGTCATTTTCAGGCTTCTTCAGCAGAATAAACTGATCATTATATGGAATCAAACTTTCAATAGATTTACGGACCTCCCCGTCATTTATCTCATGATCCTTCCAGCCGGGAGACTTTGAAGGATAAGTCCCGATGCAGAATATCCTTCCGCCCCCCTCTGCGAACTCTGCAATTTTCCTTGCCGTTTCGGGCAGCAGTCGTTCGACCTCCACAAGGAAAAGTGTGCGGTATCTCCGTGAGCCGTAAACAAGATGGCCGTCTTCAATCGACGAGTTGCATATGACCTTTTCAGATACATAGTCACAGCCACTGCCGTTTTTGCAGACCGCCTCCCAGATCAGTGTAAAGTAGTCGGCATGGGTCACCGCCGGGAAGGGCTCAGTCTGGACCCCGATAAGGCTCCACATGTCACCCAGCGGAGGCATTATTGCTATATCAGCGAACATCTCTGTATTCTGCAGTACGGCTGACAGGCGCCCCTTGTACTCATTCAGCAGATGGAAGTGCGGCCACCAGGTATTTTTCTCATTGTAATAGCATCCGTATCTAATCCAGCCGGGGTAGGGAGCCTCCGGCGGAGAGTAATTGAACCCGTGGAACACTGAATGGGTCACCCCCGAGATGATGCTCTGGTCACTGCCGATCTTCAGGTTTTCAAGCGAAGTGTTGAAGACAGTATATGTGTCGGTCATCTCCTCGCAGCTGACAAGTCTCTTCCCTGCCAGGTGCGCTGCGGAGGAGACATATTTGTTTATCATCGTATAGGCCCTTCCGCGCCTGTAGTCGCTCTCAGGCATCTCCTCCCCGATGCGGTGCTTCAGCCAGTTCATGGTCCATGACTCCCCTTCGGGAATATCTACCCCAAAGCTGCTGTCGAGGGGATGAAACCCTCGGCCGTAGGCCTGCATCCTTGATTTTACCCCCAGCCCGCGGCACCAGGAGGAAAAAGTCTTGAGGAATCTCTCATACAGCATCTCTGCCTTCACGGTATCGAAGTCATACCTCATTCGGCAGACCATCTCTGCAAATGCATCGCCTCTCCTGGCTCCGTAGTTGAAATCAATGACATTGCCCATGGCTCCGGTCCTGAAAAGGACGAAAGGGAGGTACGGAAAGATGTCATACCCTCTCCTGCTGATGAATTCACTGCGCATATCATCTGACCAGTTTGCCCCCTCAAGCTCCATGCTGTCAGTGAACAGGGAACGGAGGTGCTGTGAGAGTGACCCTGTCTGTGCCTCAATTGTACCTGACATTCTCTCAAGAAACTTTCTGATTGCCAGATCATTGAAATGGTCAAAAACCGGCCCGCTTGCACCGGGCGAGCCGTTGATCACTGCCATGAACCCGCTGTATTTTGCAAGGGCATAAAGAAAATAATCGCCCTCAGGAACATGCAGATCAATATATTCGCTTACGGCTTTGTCTGCGAGATCCGTAATCTGATCTGGCGATGTTACAGGATCAGGGACAAGATACAACGACAGCAGCTCTCCCTTTCTTCCTTCCCATGGAGAACTCACCGCAGGATCTGCTTCCAGTAGAAGCTCATCCCTTGAAACGGTTATGTCCTGCGATCCGGTAAACCTCCTGGCTGTAATTACTACTATCTGCGACCGTTCCCCTTCCCCGGCATCTTCTGCCCCGTAAGGCCATCCTGACCCGACTATCAGATCGCATGCCATGCCAAGCGATTTTGCCTCATCAAAAACCACCCCCAGCATGTCGATCCACTCCTTGCTCAGCCATTGCAGTGAGGGCTTTCCAAGATCATCTCCTTCTGATCTTGAGGGAAACTGAACAGGATTGATCTCTACGCCGCCTATGCCTGCTGCCCTGAGGAGCCTCAGCTCCCTGACAAGTTCTCCTGCTTCAACCTTGTTGCCGTTCCACCACCACCTTACGAATGGCCTGTAACCGATAGCCGGATCCAAAAACAATTCATATAGTGAGCCCGGATTATCAGCTGTTTCGCCTGGCGGCATAACAGGTAACGGCAATGCCATCCGGCCCGGCAGGAGGATGCCTGTTGCAGCAAGTGCACTGCCTGATATGAAAAATCTCCTATTCATCGCCTCTGAAGGGTAACTCCTCAAGTATATCCCAATACCTGCCGTTGTGCCTCAGCAGGAATATGCTGCGGACAAGAAATGATCCGGTGAAGGGCTCACCACTGATCTCAGGCCATGCCTCACTGAAAGCCTCCCTTGTGAGGTCGCGCGTTGCAACGGTAATATGCGGCTCGACACCCTTCATAATCTCATCCGGTGTGAAATCAAAGGAGCTGAGCAGCAGCGCCTTCAGTCGTTCGTGGAGCGTGGCTATATGCCTGTTCTCCTTTAATTTAATGTATATAACCCTTGGTGGGAATGCCCCGTAGCCGTCAAGTTCAACAGTGAATGGCTGCTCATTCTGAGCAAAGTGACGAAGCGCCTCACTGATAGCCCTCCCCGCATCGCGATCCCTCTTAAAGGGCTTCTGAAGTGTAATATGCGCGGGCGACCTGAGCGCATGGCCTGCACCATAACGGTCTCGCATCCTCTCTTTTACCGCTCTGATCTCGTCTCTCAGTTTTTCATGAGGTAGCAGAGCTACAAAGTACAGCTCCTGGTACTGCTGATTCCTCATTCTCTTCTCTTCTTCTCATCAGCGCCCCGGGAGTTTCTGAGGACAAGATACCCTGCAATGCCTGACACGAGTGATCCGGCCAGTATTCCTATCTTCGATGATTCCAGCAGCGTGGGAGAGTCAGCAAAGGCAAGGTTGTCAATGAAGATTGACATGGTGAAGCCCACCCCGGCAAGAAGAGATACTCCTACGATCTGTGAGGCTGACACCCCCTCCGGCAGCCTGGCCATACCGAGCCTCACCGCTGCGAGAGAGAATATTGTCACCCCAATGCTCTTCCCAAGGAACATGCTGATGGCAAGAGATGTTATAAGACCGGCATCGGGCTGAATGGTCATGCTGATGACCACCCCGGCATTGAAAAAGGCAAATACCGGCATTATAAACCAGGCAACCCAGTTCTGAAGTATGTGTTCAAGATGCTGCAGCGGCGACTGCACCTTGCCTGTCCACTCTTCAAGGTCATCAATATGCTCGATCTGCTCCGCTGAAAGAATAGGCTGATCTGACGTTCGCGTGTCGCGTATGTCATCAGCAATCTCGCAAAGTTTTCCGGCATATGTCCTGATATCTGTCTTCTGGGTGATGGGAACAGTGAAGGCCAGCAACACCCCGGCAATGGTAGGATGAATGCCTGACTTCAGAAACAAGTACCATATTACTAGTCCGCAGAGCAGGTGAAAGTACTTCGGGAAGTAGTTCCTGTAGGCCAGAAAAAAAAGGAGAGAGAGAGGTATGACTGCATAGACTATCTTCATCCAGTCAATGGAAGAGCTGTAGAAGATGGCTATGACAAGCACGGCTCCTATGTCATCTATGATTGCAAAAGCTGTCAGGAACACTTTAAGGCCTATCGGAACCCTTTTGCCGAGCAGTTTCAGGATGGCAAGTGAAAAAGCAATGTCAGTAGCCATGGGTATGCCCCATCCGTTCGACGCCTGCGGGTTGCGGTTGAGTAACAGATACAGTGACACGGGAACAACCATGCCACCTACTGCAGCAATAAGTGGCAGTGCAGCCTTGTCCGGCGATTTTAGCTCACCTATCATCAGCTCCCGCTTTATCTCGAGCCCGATCAGGAAAAAGAAAATGGCCATCAGCCCGTCATTGACCCACAATATCAACGGTTTGGAGAGCTCGATGCTGTGAATGCCGATCACTATCCTGGCCTGCCTTAATCCTTCGTAAAAGCCGGCCAGCGGTGTGTTGGCAAGAAATACCGCCAGCAGTGTGGCTCCCAGAAGCAGGATGCCGCTCAGGCTCTGAGCTTTATCAAACTTTTGAAAGGGGGTCATCAGTACTTTGCTGATCATGGCGTTGATTTTGTATCCACAATGTTGCTTTGAGGCTTAAATATATCAAAATTTTGGTATTTTCGGTGAGCGGCAGGATGCCTTGTTTATGTTCTGAATATTTTTCTGCTTCCACTTAACGAGATATGTTTAACTTAACCGGACAAATTTCAACTCCCATGAAAAAACTCGTTTTACGTTCCCTGCTTGTTATAATTGTCATACTCCTTGGCGGATTATTCCTGTACGTTAATTACATCGCTCCCGGTATTACGGGTTATGCGGCCAAGAGCCTCGCATCCGGAGTTTTTGTCGCCGGCCGTACACAGGAAAGCATAGAAAAGGAAGACATAAACTTCTTCCCCGTGCAGTTCAGCAGAAACACTGTCGACTTTGAAAATATGGCTGTGACAAGCAGATTCCTTCTGTGGAAGTCAAAGGCAGTATTCAACGAAGGGCTTGGCAGTACCCTGGTCAAAGATTTTTCCGGGACAGATGTTGAGCGGCTCGATTATCCAGCGGTTCAGCTGCCTGAAGGAGACCCTGACACTATCCCGTGGCCTGCTGGAGACCTCCTGAGCGATACCGTTCCTTCAGGCATTAATATGCAGCTTCTCAATGAGATGCTTGACAGGGTATTTGAAGATACTGTCGTCCACGGGGGTACCTTTGCAGTTACTGTCGTATATAAAGACCAGATAGTTGCCGAGCGCTACCGCAGTGACTTTTCACCTGAGATACGTTTCCTCAGCTGGTCAATGGCAAAAAGCTTCACGAACACCATGGTGGGCACAATGGTGAAGGAGGGCCTCATTGATATAGACAAGCCCCTTGGACTGGAAGAATGGTCAAAAGACGACCGCAATAAAATAACACTCAGGCACCTGATGAATATGAACAGCGGGCTGGAGTTCAATGAGAAGTACAGCAAGCTGAAGCTGACAGACGCTACGACGATGCTTCTGAAGAACGGAGACATGTTCAGCTATGCCATTTCAAAGGATCTTGTTGCTGATCCGGGCACATTATGGTCATACTCCTCCGGGTCAAGCAACATCATACAGGGCTGTCTCCGTTCTGTCATTGGAGACGATGCAAAGTATCATTCCTGGCCGCGCACGGCATTCTTCAACACTATCGGAATGCGGAGCGCTGTCTGGGAAGTGGATGCATCAGGAACATTCGTAGGCTCATCATATCTCTATGCCACCATGCGCGACTATGCCCGCTACGGGCTTCTGTACCTCCATGACGGCAACTGGATGGGAGAGCAGGTGCTGCCTGAAGGATGGGTAAAATTTACATCCACACCTGCCGAGGGTTCAAACGGTGAATACGGTGCCCTCTTCTGGCTGAATGACAGCGGTGAGTTCTCCGATAAACCGGATGACCTGTTCTACTGTACGGGTTATGACGGACAGCGGATATTCATTATCCCTTCGAAAAACCTGGTTATAGTACGCACCGGCTGCACCCCCCGGGGAGTGATTGACTGGCAGGTGTTCCTCGACAGTATACTGGCAACCCTGGATTGAATTTCGCTTTTCTGCGAAGGAGGGGTACTGCAGATTTATTTTGACCTGAGATACTGCACGGGCCATGATATGTCATCACCCAGTTCGCGGGCGGCATGCAACGGGAAGTAGGGATTCCTCAGCAGCTCTCTGCCCATAAGGATAAGATCTGACTTCTCTTCCCGCAGAATCGATTCGGCCTGTCCGGCAGTGGTGATCAAACCCACTGTCCCCGTCAGTATTCCTGTTTTTCGCACGGCTTCGGAGAAAGGAACCTGGAAACCGGGGCTGAACGGTATAACGGCATTATAAACATTCCCTCCTGAAGAGCAGTCAATAAGATCGACGCCCTTCTCCTTCAATATGGAAGCCAGCTTCACACTGTCCTCAGCCTCCCAGCCCCCTTCCGTCCAGTCTGTCGAGGAGATACGGACAAAAAGCGGATTACCCGCGGGCCATACTGATCTGACAGCCTCAACGACCTGCCTCAGCAGTCGGATACGGTTGTCAAAAGAGCCACCGTACTCATCACTGCGCCGGTTGCTTAGTGGAGAGAGGAATTCCTGCAACAGGTAGCCATGGGCACTGTGTATCTCCGCCACCCTGAACCCGGCTTCAAGGGCACGCATAGCCGCCCTCCTGAAGCCTGAGATAACCTGGCCGATGCCTTCTTCATTCAGTGCTTCCGGGGTCCTGTCTCCGTCCATGAAAGGGATGGCCGACGGGGCTATGGTCTGCCATCCTCCGTGCTTCTCATCAAGCTGCCTCCCTCCCTGCACGGGCACAGCACAGGAAGCCTTCCGCCCTGCATGGGCCAGCTGTATCCCGGCCACGGAACCCTGCCCGTGAATAAAACTTACAATTTTCTTAAGTCCCTGAATATGATCATCATTCCATAGACCCAGGTCTCCGGGAGTGATCCTCCCTTCCGGAGAGACCGCTGTCGCCTCCATGATGATCAATCCTGCTCCCCCCGACGCCCTGGTGCCATAATGAACCAGGTGCCAGTCACTGGCAAACCCGTCTGTTGCCGAATACTGGCACATGGGAGACATAATGATACGGTTTTTCAGGGTTATATCCCCTATGGTCAGTGATGAAAAGAGTTTCGACATTGTGAAGAGTACTTGAATGGTTTTTTATCGCCCAAAGTTAAGGTTTATGTTGTACCGTTCATCTCAGAATACAAGCCCTGTCAGCCATCCCCAGATGACATAACGCAAAAACTTCCCGGCAAGCATTGCAACGGCAGTGATCGGGATGCTTGAGCGTAAAAGTCCAAGCCCGACAGCAAAAATATCCCCTACTGCAGGAACCCAGCTCAGGAATGCAAAAATTGCCCCTTTTCGATAGAGCCGGTCATGCCATTTTTCTATGGTCTCGCGTTTTATTCTCAGGTACTTTTCAATCCACACCCATTTGCCCATATATCCGATAGCATAGCTGCTCATTCCGCCGAGCCAGTTTCCTGCTGTGGCGACGAGGACAGCAGCATAGGGATCAGTACCGTTGATGATCAGGAAGGTAAGAAGGGCTTCGGAGCTGAATGGGACAACGGTGGCTGCCAGGAAGCTGGCCAGGAATAATCCCCAGAGGCTGTAATCAAAAAGACCTTCCATTAATCGTAGCTGTAAGCACTGATGGCGAACTTATACAAAATAAATGATCAATCAATCCCGGATCAGGGTAAACCCGGAGACTGGCTTTCATAACGAAGCGGGTAGCCGGCTGACCTGCAGAACCTTTAATTCAGATACCCCAGCCTGTCTGCCATCAGGGTCAGGAACAGAGACAGGGCAAAGGCGATCACTGGCGCGACAAGCCACATCAGAAAGAACTTTCGTACCTCAGTCTTTCTGAAGATATTTTTAGGACCAAGTTTTGCTACTCCTATACCGAGGATTGCGGCAACATTTAACTGGACCAGAGAGGATGGTATTCCCTTGCTTATCGATGCAAATAAAAGCAAACTGCCTGATACAAATGATATTATGACAGCCTCAAATTTCCCGAACAATACTATTTCCTTTCCTGTATTTTTCAATATTTTATCTCCAAACAACGAGCTTCCGATCGCAAAATTGGGGGCAACAAGCAGGGTCGAAAGAATCATGATAAGCATGAAATTCTTATCTGCTGAAATACCAAGCTCATTTGCTGTCATTGAAGCTATTGGACCTGATGCGTTCGCAACATTATTTGATCCGATGGAAAAAGCCACATATAATGACATCACCAGGATCAGTCCATCCCATACCGGCTTCAGATTGGCATTCTGGGCCCGTGACTGTGTTAATCCTCTCCTACGCATAGGCCGGTAGATATATTTCCCCAGAAGAAAGCTGATTAAAAAGGAGAAAAGTGGTAATATGAACCATGCAGGTATCACTTCGAAGAGAATCTTTTCATCATTCAGCTCATTGAAATACATTGCCGGTGCTACTACTGCAAGAACCGTAGACTGACTGGTAGATTGCGGAATACCGACCAGGTTAGCTATTAGAAGTGATATTGAAACTGAAAACAGGATAATGGATACCAGTGGAAATGACATCAGTTCAGGTGATAGTATTTCCTGTCCCAGTGTTGTTGCGGTTCCCTTTCCTGCAATTACAGCACCTAAAAATACCATCAGACCAAATAGCCCGGGTATCAGGCTTTTCCTGATAACATTGGCCCCGTAAGCAGCTGAGAATGCAGGTCCAGTTCCACTGCCCCCCATGTTTATTGCAAGAAACATTGCAATAATGAAGGGGATCAACAGATGACTCAATAGTGGAGAAATCATAAATGCGTATTGTACCGATGTCAGAGTGCAAAATATTAAGACCCGACCAGCAAAGAGTAAGTAAAATGACTTAATAAGTATATGTATATCCTGCTATTTTCATATTGGTCTTTTACGCCATAAATTAACCGCGATAGTCTGCAAATGAATGCAAAGCATGGTTAATGGCAGGGGCAGACAGGCTGAAACCGGGTATCAACCTTTGTAATTTATTCCGGATTTAATTCTTGAAGCTCTTGACTTGACTCAAAATCTGGAGTAAATTGTGAGACAATGGCTCACACCAGATTCGATAGGAGGAACTTCATAAGAAAAACGGCTGCAGGTACCCTTGGAATAGGCCTGACAGTCCACAAGGCAATGTCCCTGTCAGATCAGACAGATGCCCTGCCAAAAATCAAGGACTACCGGCGGATGGGAAGGACCGGAGCAATGGTCTCTGACATAGGCTCGGGTGTACCTTACTCAGAATCTGTCTTAAAAGCAGCGATTGCATCCGGTGTCAACTTCATTGAAACTGCTGAAACCTATGATAACGGGAACAATGAATCGCTGATCGGGAATACCATCCGTAAGATTGAGCGGGAATCGCTGTTTGTTACCACCAAGATAAATACATCGCTGGGCATAGGAGCATCACAGGATGATATTTACAACCGGGCGGAAGCAAGCCGTAAAAGGCTGGGAACCGCTTATATAGATCTTTACATGATGCATCAGGCCCAGAGCATTGTCAAAGTGGGTGACAAAAACTTTCACAAAGCCTGCGACAAGCTTAAGAAGGAGGGGAAGGTAAGGTTCAGAGGGCTCTCATGTCACGGATCTTTATGGTGGCAGGAACAGGGTGGCAGTCTGGAAGATATACTTATGGCTGCAATTGAAGACGGCAGGTATGATGTTCTGTTTTTTCCTTACAACTTCCTTGATCCGGAGATGGGAGAGAGAGTTTTAAAGGCCTGCAAATCAAACGACATCGGCACAATGGTTATGAAATCCAACCCTATTGGTGTCTTCGAAGAATATGAGAGGATACTTAACAGTGGTGGAGAGCTGGGCGTATTTCAAAGGAAGGATTATGAAACGAAGAAGGCCCAGATGGAAAAAGCCAGGGCTTTTTTCAGCAAATACAATATGACAAGTATGGATGACCTGAAGAAGGGGGCTTACCGTTATATACTGTCAAATGAAAATGTCAGCACCATATGCTGCAGATTCAGGACTTTCTCAGATATCGGTTTGTTTGTCGGCCTTTCAGGCGAAAAGCTTGACAGTGCTTCGGCAGAATTGCTTTCCGATTTCAGGGACAGCATGGGCTTTCTCAACTGTCGCATAGGGTGTAACAGTTGCGAAGGCAGTTGCCCTGTTCACATTCCGGTTGGCACGATATTGAGATATTATTACTATTCCCGGTACTATAATGAAATGAATACCATGGGAAATCCATACAAGGAGCTGATGTCACAATATCCCAATAGATGTGCAACCTGCGAGGGTGATTGCGAAAAGAGCTGTCAGCATAATGTGGCCGCAAGATCGCTGCTGCTTGATGCACAAAGAATAATGAGTTAGCAGGTCAGCTATGTGAGAAAAGGAAGCCCCCGGGTATTTATTCCGTCACCGCCCGGAATGCGTTCACCCGTCCGTTTCCGTAATAATCGGATATCCCGTTTTTATCAATTTTATCAGCAGTTTTAAATAGTTGCTGCATAACATCGACAGGTTTCATTTCTCCTCCGTTTTTCCCGATTACCAGCGCAGCCACCCCTGCAACATGAGGCGATGCCATGCTGGTTCCTGCCATCCAGTAGAACGACCAGGTATTTGTATTCGGTTGCGGTCCGGCACCTGTACTTATGATCATGTCATATCTGTAAAGCGGACCATATACAGGATCTACAACAGGAAAATCGAAATCTCCTCCAGGAGCCGCCAGGTCAACGAGCGAAACGCCGTAATTTGTGTAGCTTGCAGGTATATCCAGTGACCCATCCTGGTCCTGAATCCATCCATACGGAGCTGTGGCTGAAACGGCAATTACATTTTCAAGATCGGCAGGCAGTGTGAACAGAGAACCATTTCCATCTGAATTCATTCCATCGTTCCCGGCAGCTGCAATAACAACCGCTCCTTTTTTGACGGCATAATTCACGGTACGCTGACCAACCACGATAAGGTATTGTACTGCGTTTGCCGGAGCCTGTTGCCAGACATTATCGTCATCCAGGTAATTCCCGTTTCTGTTGAAGAGGGCACCCAGGCTCATATTGATAACATCGGGTTCGTTATTGGCAGCATAGATTATCCCCTGATAGATCCAGCTGAAATAGCCTGAACCGGTGTATTCGGAAACCACTTTCACAGCAACAATTTCAGCATGGGGGGCCACGCCTATAACACCCCAGTTGTTATCTGCAGCGGCGATTATGCCGGCTACATGAGTGCCATGGTGAGAAAAACGTCCGTCCCTGACATAATAGTTTTCCCCATCCACAAAAGATTTGCTTAGCCCTTTGTTCAGGTTGGGAGACAGATCGGGATTGTTGGCATCAATACCTGAGTCAAGAATAAATACTCTTGCTCCCTGTCCCGTATACCCTGCATCCCAGGCTTCAGGTGCATCAATGGCATCCATTCCCCACTGGTACCCGAAAAAAGTTTCATTATCGCCAATACTAAACTGGTTTGCATCGTAAGCAAGTTCATCCGGATCAATCCATCTGACATTAAGATCAGGAATAACTGCCTGAACATCTCTTAGCCTGGCAATTCTGGCTGCCGAATTCAGGGCTGCCGGTTTAATAACCACCACGCCAATCTCAGGAATAGAGTTCACCACCTCACCGTAGGCCGAGAGCTCTCCCTCAAAACCTGCCGGAAGCGTTTCTGCTTTCGTGATAACCATTAAGTTATTAATTCCCTGACTTTCCACCGCGGCAGATTTCAGGGATACAGGTTCAATAACCCCCTCCGTTTCCATAAAGTCTTTCTGACACCCAAAACAGAATGCCAGAAATAAAATGCCTAAAAAGATTTTAGAAGATTTTGCGCAACAAAAGGATAGAGCATTCATAGCTGAAATGTTTTAGTAAGTACTTAGAAACTTCGAACAATATTTTTTGTTATTAATCAACTAACCGGATTTCATTCAAAGTTACTCCGGCAAATAGGGGAAGTCAAATTTATTTGCTCTTGTTTTAAAGCGAATTGTGGAATTCTAAATTATTATAGTAATCAGACCGGCCGATTATTGGCAATGTGCCTGGCTTTTACACTGCTGAGACTCCTTCAATTCAACTTCTATGTATCCTGAATAAACATATTTTGATGAATTCTGTTTAAACATTAATAATCATTATATGGAAATTATAGTTATTAGCCTGGCGGCATTTCTAACGTCTATTCTTACATTCTTTTCCGGCTTTGGTCTTGGGACAATCCTGACACCGGTTTTTGTTATCTTCTTTCCGGCTGAAATAGCAATAGCGCTGACAGGGGTAGTACATTTTCTCAACAACCTCTTTAAAATTACACTGATTGGGAAAAAAGCAGATAAAGTTGTTTTGTTAAGATTCGGCATTCCTGCAATGCTGTCATCATTTGCAGGAGCATGGTTGCTGCTCCGAATAACCCGTATCCCGTCACTTTTTGAATATCAGTTATGGGGCAGGTATTTTGAAATCACCCCTGTGAAACTTATTATTGCCGTACTTTTAATCATTTTCTCGATACTCGAAATTGCCCCTTCTATTCGAAGAATACAGTTTGACAGGAACAAACTTGCCCTGGGGGGTCTCTTAAGTGGTTTTTTTGGCGGTCTGACAGGTATGCAGGGTGCAATTCGAAGTGCCTTCCTTATCAAGAGCGGATTGTCTAAAGAGGCTTATATCGCAACAGGTGTGGTGATTGCATGTCTGGTTGATTTTACCCGGCTGTCAGTTTATGCTTCAAGGCTGAAGGAATTAAACCTTAATGAACAAATGCCTCTGCTTTTTGCCGCAACACTGGCAGCAATGACCGGGGCATTCCTCGGCAATAAACTGCTAAAGAAAATTACTCTTCGATTTATCCAGGTATTGGTTGCTGTCATGCTTGTCATTTTATCAGTTGCATTGGGTGCGGGGATCATTTAATACCATCAGAATATGAAAAAACTGTCAGTCGATTTCGTGATTCAGAAAAGGCTGAAATTATGATAACCTTTGATTGATAAAATCAATTCCTAATTACTCCGGAATACTTAATAATAACACTACCGATGGCACAAAAAGTCCTTATTCTCATTAATGATGCCCCTTACGGGACAGAGAAGGCATATAATGCTTTAAGACTGGCAATGCAGATACAGAAAGATTACGAAGGAGCAGACGTATGCGTATTTCTGATGGCTGACGCAGTTACTTGTGCACTGCCTGGTCAGAACACACCCAACGGGTATTACAATATTGAAAGAATGCTGAAGGCAGTCTTAATGAAGGATGGTAAAGTTAAACTTTGCGGGTCATGTGCAGAGGCTCGCGGACTTAAAGCAATGACACTGGTTGAAGGTGCTGAATTCAGCACCATGAAAGCACTGGCACAACTGACAATTGAAAGCGATAAGGTGATTCCCTTCTGAGGTGTTATCATCACGTTAGGTGTAAAAGCCAGTGCTGATGACCGCCTTTCGCCGGAATACAATGACCGCAGGCGGCCGTTGTGATTCTCATCATGCATAAGCAAATATGAACTGGGCAACCTGACGGGCCGTATGTGGTCAGCAAATTCCATTTATAATTATTTCTTAACTTTATCTTCCATCAAAAATTAAGGAGATATAACCATGAGAGAAAAAATTCACGACAATCCTTCATCAAATGCTGTCTATGGCCTGGGCCTGATCGGAGCAGCTATTTACTTTATTTCGGCTGCCACAACATTCTGGATGGGAGTTCTGGGATTCCTTAAAGCCATTGTCTGGCCCGTTTTTCTTGTTTATGAAGCATTTAAGAGCTTAGGTGCCTGAAGACCGCCAAAGTATTAAAGGCAGCTCTCCGTCTTTCAGAAAGTCAAAATAAAGCCCCCGGATCTGATTCCCGGGGGCTTAGCCTCTCAGGCAGTTTGGGAATATCCCGGAAGTATTACCGGATTAATCAACCACTTCCAGCTCGGTTATCATGCTGAAGATTATCGGGCCCTCAACCAGCTCAGCATAGGGCGTCCCTGCCGGTCCTGGCACAAGCTGAAAAGCATTTGAATGGCAGTCGGCAAAGAACCTGGTGCCGTCAAAGAAACCGTTGTAATTCAACGTGCCCTTATTGACACCCGGGCCGACAAGCTCATACCCCGTGTGGGCTTTCACCTGTGTAACAAGATCGGCATAGGGTGTTGGCTCCAGCTGCCCGGTCGCCCAGTTCAGTTCCATCCACGTTTCGGGCCAGGTGAACTTCACTGCCCCGCCAGGGGTGATCTTGCCTTCAGCCGTCATCTCCCTGTACAGCACAGGAGGATCAAAAGGGATGGTCTCCTTCGTGTGAAGAGTAAAATTCTGCTTATCAGTGAATGTCAACTCTGCCTCACAGAGTGTAAACATCAGCTCAGGATCAACGATGAGCTTATGTTCCATTTTTGCATAAACATACCAGCGCATGTAACCCTCCATCTTGATGGTCCCTTCATGCATGACGAGGGCTTTC
Source organism: uncultured Bacteroidales bacterium (assembly GCA_963732365.1). Taxonomy (GTDB): domain Bacteria; phylum Bacteroidota; class Bacteroidia; order Bacteroidales; family VadinHA17; genus SR-FBR-E99. The sequence continues at coordinate 56,261 of CAVSZC010000005.1, forward strand.
ATATTCAACTCATCCTGCGATACCAGGGGATCAGTCTCCTGTTTGGTGCAGCCATTCAGGGCGATCAGCAGTGAGGATAGAACTAATATCATTAGTCCACCCCCATTTGAAAATTGTTTTAATGTCTTCATAATGGTACGTGTTTGGTTAATAAGGTACTATCCCAAATTTATTAACCTGCTGACCGCATGTATTGTAAATTTGCGACAAAGGAATTTGCTGCCTTGAATGGGCATACTACTGATTTTTAATGAATAACCTGTTGTGGACGATTTTCCTTCCTGACTCTGCTGACTGCAACTGTCCGGGAGAAATTCCGGTCATCTTTTTTATGTCCTTGATGAAGTGTGACTGGTCAAAGTACCCGCTTAAATAACTGAGTCCTGCAAGGTTGGCCTCCGTTTCTTCCGCCAGCATCCTGATAGCCCTGTTGATTCTGAATACCTGCAGAAGCTCCTTGGCAGGTATGCCAATCTCCTCCATGAAGTGTCTTTCCAGTGACCTGGGGGTAATATTGTATATATTGCACAGCTGTGATACCCTTATCATCCCGCCGGTTTTTTCCATTCGTCCGACGACGTGGTCAAGCAGATCATTCCCGGCCTGATGCCCGATCGCCGCACCTGAAAAGAAGTTTTCAAACAGCTCCTTCATCGATTTAATATCGCTGCATGAATTAAGCTGTTCCCACAGATAACTGATGTCTCTCCTGAACACAGAATCACCCGTAATACAGTATTTGCTGAAGTCTGAGCTCCTTATCCTGAACAGGCTGAAGAAACCACGGGGTCTGAATACCACACAAAAACCCCCTCTTCTTCCTGTCCCGGACATATTCGAAAAAGCGTTCTGATCATAATGATGCAACCCTGCCAGGTGGATCCCCGGAAAATCCAGATCATAGTAGCCGGGTGAGAACAGACTCACCCCGGTAAAGTTGAAATACAGTTCGACATAAGGGATCGGGACAATTCTGTAGATACCTGTCAGTTCGGTCTCGATGTATTTATAATACTGAATGAACGGTTTAAAAAGATCTGAAGGTTCCGCTATGTCGATTTTCTGACCCATTGCAGGGATTATTACACCAGATGATCATGATGCGAAAAACGTCTGTCTGGCATTCCTAAACTATTTCCCTAAAATTAAGCAATAAAAAGAAGCATGTCAATAGTCTGGCCCGGGCGGGGGAATTCAGTTATTTATCCTGTAACCGGTACTGGGATATGCATATTTAAGCGTACTGATGCTGGGCAATGGCAGTTTGAGTGAAATGCCGCTTTTTACGACAGCCTGCCTGCCGGAAATGAATGATGTTTTGGCGTCTTTACTTAGGTTTTTGGTATTCTGATAATCCCATTTTCTTAATTATAGCCTGGATCCTTGGTTCTGAACGGACAATTTCAAGACCTGATCGTGCATTGTTGTTGAAACTATTTAAATACACCAGATCCATAAAAGAAACCTTGGAGTTTTCGTAAAATCTCTCAATCCCGTTTATAATTTCTTCTTTGGTGCCGACTATTGCGAGGACTGTTTGTATACTCCGGTAATCATCAGGAGTCCTCTCCCGGACTAATTCGAGTCGCCATTTCAACAGTCCGTTCATTCCGGCTTTATCATATATATCTTTCACAAGATTTGCACTGTTTAATAATACTGTATCACTGGAATTCAGAAATATTTGTTCAAGCATTTCAACAGCTTTTAATTCTTCTTCCAGCTTAAGGTAATTTAGAAACATAGCTCCATAGTTGTCTCTTCCAGGAACAAGTTCTTGCACTTTCATAAACGCTTCCAGAGATTCTCTGTATTTACCTTCGTTATAGTAAAAATCTCCGCTTAACTCATGGAGTCTCACGTAGAAGGGATCAATATTCAATGCGATATCAATATGTTTGCGAGCCTCAGTATTTTCTCTCAGCCTATCCAGTAAGGTAGCATAATACTGATGAGCAACAGAATAATTTGGATTCAGGTTAATGGCAGTAAGTAATTCCTTACGTGCCTCTTCCCATTTCCACTCAAATTCAGATAAAAGTACACCAAGCACCGCATGTGCTTCCGCAAGATCCTCGTCTAATTCAAGAGCCCTTTTTACATATTCCTGTGATTTATAATATGCCTCCTGTGGCGTTATTTTTATTGAGGGCCCTCTATAATCCGACCATGTTTGCAGCTTGTACGCATCAGCCAATCCTGCATAAGCCAGAGCGTATTCCTGATCTGCAGCTATTGCCTTTTCAAAATAACCGATACTTTTGCTGACCCCGTCTGCAGTCCTTTTCTGAATGAAAAAGAGACCCTCCATATATAGATCATATGCTTCAGTATTTTCGGTTGAATTTTCCATCATCTGTTCCTTTTCTTCAGCAGTAAGTTTCGCTTTTAGCTCCCTGGCAACGGTTTGAGCCACTTCAGACTGAATAAGGAAAATATCTGAGAGGTTTTTATCATATATTTCAGACCACAAATGAATATCATTTCTTGCATCTATAAGCTGGACTGTTATTCTTACATTATTTCCGATTCTTTGAATGCTGCCCTCAAGAATGGCAGTAACACCCAGTTCCCTGCCAATTTCTTTCAAGGAAAGTTCTGTATTTTTATATCTCTTTGTCGAGGTGCTGGATATTACTTTTAGTTCACCCAACTTGAAGAGATGGTTTAATATTGCTTCAACTATACCATCACTGAAATATTCCTGCTCAGGATCATTGCTCAAATTTGTAAATGGTAATACAGCAATTGATTTCTCAATCTCTTCTTTTGGGCTAAGCCATCCTGGAATAAATAGGATGCCGAGAATGACTATTGCCAATGCTAAAATTGAACCGGTGATAGTTCCTGCTTTTTTACTTTTTGAGACTGTTCGGACTGGCTCTTTTGACGACTCTTTAATTGCTTGTTCGGGTCCCTTTAATGCGCCGATAATCTCTTTAATGGCGTTGGCGATCTTGTTGATCTGTATTCTATACTTAGTGGCGTTGAGGTTCTTACTTTCGTTGTCATCCATTGTTAGAGGCTTGTTCACGCCTGGTTCTTTGTATATGAACTCAACACCCCGCAACATTCCGCCCAGCAACGACTCACACTCTTTTACGTCAGCCGTGTCAAGATCATGAATAATCACGGGCAGTACCCTTTTAGCTACATTGCCATTGGACAATTTTACCTTAAGCCCGTACTGATCAATTGAAGCCTGCTTAACAAAGGCTTTGAACTCATGTTCCCAGGCAAAAGATTTCGGGTCGCAATAAGTGCGGGAGATGATCGGAATGAAGATAAGACATTTGAGTTTCTCCTTCAGGGATTCATCAACATCATGTGTATCCAGAAGTCCGTCATGAGGGTTAATGTCAAAATAAACGCTGATTTCTTCCTTGAAGGTGGATTCGAGTTCCCCTTTCAGGTTATTGACAAACTCAGTCACCCAGCCATCGTGCTTGTTATCCTTCTGGCGGTAGCTGATGAAAATGTCGTAATTATATCCTTCAATGATGCTGGACATCTGAGGATTATTTCGTTATGCAAGTTAAAAATTGTTTGGACCAAATTCAATTTTCTTTCAGCTTGTGAGTGTGTTAACCCCCTGCAATTTGGACAGAAATCAGGGAAAAACAGGCCCAAAATGCTGACACTTTCGGTTTTATCATGACATCCCGACAACTGTGCCGGGCTCGTCATTGGCAGCACCCAGCTACCTGACGCATGCGGTCAGCTCGGCCGTATTGATACCATGGGAAGCAAATGTCAATACGTGGTTACCTTATTGCAATAACCAGACTAGTTGACAACATTCGGCCACTAACTATGACTTATTAAGAGGCGTCATAAATTTGTTTGACTTCAGGCCTATATGGTGTAACTTGCATTAATGTTGTTGATTGAAATCCATTAGATCCTATGAAATCAAAAACTTTAAACAGGAGAAACTTTATTGGAAAGTCATCTCTCGGCCTTATGGCAGCAGGAGTGGGGATCGCGAATTATCCGTATTCAACCTTAGAAGGCAGGCCAAGTCAAAGCCAGATAAAGATCACAGGCTATCGTATACTTGGGCGTACAGGCTTCAAAGTATCGGATATCGGTTGCGGGCCTGCTATTATGACTAATGAGAATCTTCTTAAAGCAGTGATCGATTCAGGGGTGAATATTATCGACACCGCTGAATTTTACGGGAACGGGAATAATGAAATTCTGGTTGGAAAAGCAATAAAGGAATTCGATCGTAAATCGTTATTCATCAACACAAAACTGATGATTAACAAGAATGATAACACAGAACTAATTAAAGAACGTGTCCGTAAGTGCCTTGAAAGGCTTGACACCAGCTACCTTGACGGACTTATGCTTTGGAATCCGATGTCAGTTGAGGATGTTAAAAACAAGGAATTTCATAATGCGTTCAGGCAGCTGAAAGAAGAAGGAAAAGTAAGGTTCTGCGGAATTTCCTGCCATGGTTCTGAATACCCCACTTCCGCTCAGGACAATATGGAGAAAATAATTTGCGGAGCAATTGCAGACGGAGGTTTTGACCATGTTCTTTTTGTCTATAATTATGCCCAGCAGGAAATGGGCAATAATATTTTGAAGGAATGTGCCGCAACAAATACTGGGGCGTTTCTGATGAAAACTGATCCTTTTGGCAAGCGGTACCTTGATATAATTGATAGAGTCAATGCACTGCGTAAAGAGAACAAACCAGTAGATGAAAATTTATCTAAAAAATATGAAACCATTCTCGAAAAACAAAAGAGTGGAAAAGCTTATCTTACTGAGGATCAGCTTGGTGATAGCAGTGCAAGAAGAGAAGCTGCAATAAACTTTGTTCTGGACAATCCGGCTGTCAGCTCAGCCTTGATTTCATTCAGCAATTTTGAAGAAATCCAGGATTATGTAAGTCTTTCGGGGGGAAAACTTACCCTGAAGAACCGCACTGTAATGGATGCCATGAAAGATAAATTTGGTCATTTATATTGCCGTCATGCATGTGGAATATGCGAAACAAGTTGTCCTTATAATGTCCCTGTCAATACGATAGCAAGATTTAACCATTATTTTATCTCACAGAAAAGAGAGAAATATGCCATTCAGAAATACAATGAATTGCATAGTCCTAAGACCGCAATGTGCTTGAATTGTGAAGGATTTTGCGAATCCAGTTGCCCTTACGGTGTTTCAGTAAGGACGATAATGGCAATCGCGCATGAAAATTTAGACCTTAATCTCGGATATCACCGAATCCCATTCACCCCTAAACTGTCTTTCCCCCAGCAAAGAAGGGCAGAATAATAGAGATTTAAGTCCAAGCTGTGATATTCAATTTGCTTGTGCTTCCAGGGAGTAAGGCTGATTAAGTTTGTGGATTATAAGTCAATCATTATTTTGATCGGCGACAGCCTTTTTTGCTGCTTCGAGATGAAGATATATCCCATGATCATAAACAGGTTTTAAAGCCCAGCTTTTCTCCAGGAATTCCAGGGCTTCCCGGTATTTACCTTGTTTAAATAATCCCCAGCCCTTAGTATCTAAGTAAACATAATTATCCGGCTCTGATTTCAGAGCATTATCAACGAGGTCTAACCCCTCATTTATGTTGCGGTCATTATCAATCAGGAACCAGGCAAGATTGTTCATTATATTGGGAATTATTGGTTCTATCAACAGTGCCTGGCGATAATATTCCTCTGCTTGATCCGGAATGCCTGCCTGTTCATAAATACCAGCAAGGTTTGTGGCAATCAATGCCTCAGATGGAGAATATTCTTTAATAATTGATTTGAATTTCTCAATGTATTCATTTGCTTCTTTTGTCTTTTCCTCATATAACGCCAGAACGGCCTGCCTGAAAGTAATTGAAAGATTATCCTGGTAATATTTCGATGCTTTCCTGTAGAGCTTTTTTTCCTTTCCATACTGTCCGGTCTTATGGTATGCAAATCCAAGCCCAGCAAACAAACTAAATCCCGGATTTTCATCCCATTCTTCATTCAGTTCAAGACCCTGCTCATATTCGGGGATTGCTTTATCATATTGTTCTAAGTTCATGTATTCAGATGCCAAAAGGTAATAGATAACTGCACGGTCACCATGAGACTGCAATTCCTGCCGAAGATATTTTATTGCTTCATGGGGAGTTTCAAACAGGCGGGCATATAACCAGTTTATATTTCCCCTGTATATCATGGGAATGCGGTCCCTTTCATTGTATAACTTGAGGCACAACTCTTTTGCTTCTGTGTAATTCCCCCGGAACATCGTTTGTGCAACAATGTATGCTTTTGCGGAAAAAAAGTTGGAGTCTATTGCCACTGCCTCTTTATAAAGTTTCAAAGCTGTTGTCACATCACCGTTCCCAACAGCCTCATTGCCACTTATGAAAAGTTTGTATGCCTCCGGTGAGTTTGTATTGCCATAGAACTGCTGATCACGCGAAGTCCCTTTTTTTAAAGTCGATATTACAAGAAAGTTCTTAATCCATCTGTTAAGCGTATCAATGTTCGGGAAAACCATTGCCTCGTCAGAGGGATATTCAATTTCAAAGGATTTCAGGGCTTCTCTTGTTCTTGTATCTATTAATACCGCATTTACACGCATTTTTGGCCCTGCCTGCTTAATACTGCCATAGATAAACAGATCTGATTCCAGTTTTTTGGAAACCGCCCTTGCAATAAGTGGTGTCATTGAAGCATAATTGGTCAATCCATGGCTCTTAATCAGGGAATTTGTTTGTTCTGTCTGTCTGACTTTTAGTTCATCAGGGTAGTTTGACAGGTATGTGACCAGCATATCCTGTATCCCGTTCTGCCACACGTCCCAGATCGAATCATTAGTCATATTCTGAAATGGCATCACAGCAATCGAAATCCTTTCACCAGACATCCTCAGCTTTTCCAGCGTATCCTTTTTGAATATTTTCGGATAAGCAAAAACCGAAGCAAGGATTAATATTGCAACGCCAATTACTGCTGATAACAATTTCCATTTAGGTGGCTTAGTATTTTGCTCTGAATCAATTTTTCTGTCTTCTCTGGTTCCTTTAAACCTTTCTTTGGGGAGATCCTTTACCTGGATCATATTGGCAGGTTCCGCCTTCATCCCGGCAATGATCTCCTTTACTGCATGAGCAACCTTGATTACCTGGATTTTGTATTTGGTGTTGTTGAGATTTTTCTTTTCATCATCATCAGGAGCAAGTGGTTTATCTATTCCTGATTCTTTATAGACAAACTCAACTCCACGAAGTACTCCTCCCAGAACAGTCTCACATTCCTTTATATCAGCAACATCCAGGTGATGAATCCTCACAGGTAATACCCTGCTCGCCACATTCCCATTGGGCAGTTTTACTTTCAATCCGAACTGATCCTTTGAAGCCTGGTCAACAAAGACCTTAAATTCATGCTCCCATGCAAATGATTTTGGATCGCAATAGGTACGCGAGATAATTGGAATAAAGATCAGGCATTTCAGCTTCTCTTTCAGGGAGGCATCAACATCATGTGTCTCCAGAAGTCCGTCATGAGGGTTGATATCAAAATAAACGCTGATTTCTTCCTTGAAGGTGGATTCGAGTTCCCCTTTCAGGTTATTGACAAACTCAGTCACCCAACCATCGTGTTTATTGTCTTTCTGTCGATAGGAAATGAAGATGTCGTACTGGTAACCTGGGATTATGCTTGCCATCTTATCCGTTCATTGTGATAAAGTTAAGAAAGACTTAAATGCAAGTCAAATAAAAGCCAAAGGAGGGAATTAACAAGAACTGTTTACCTGATTATCGTTCCGGGCAATTCTGAGGATCAGGTATGAAAAGTCTGCAATAGCCATACAGGCTGACCACCTTCGGCTGCCTGTCAAGGAGCGAACGGTGCGCGATGGTGCCAGGTGCTGCGGATACGGGAAGTACCTGTCGGCACTTGACTTCAGTGATGGCAGGCTGATTATGAAGAGATTTTTAATCGAACATTTTGGCGGTAGCATCGTCAGCCCACTTCATAATGGCTCTGCCCTCAGCGGAATCAGGCTTAGCGTCCCTGTGGATCAGCAGGTAAGATTTGAGAGGCATTCCCCCGGAAGCTACTTCATCCTTTATCTCTTCAAGGATTCTTACTTTCTCACGGTTGCTGTAATCTTCCCATTCTGAAAAGTTAAGATGTGATCTCCCTTTGTTTATGTGACCTGCAAGAAACCATGAAGAAGGAGCCATCTTTGAATACCATGGGAAATTTACCTGGTTCGAGTGGCAGTCAAAACATGAATTTCTCAGCTGCTTCAGCACAGACCCTGCCACCAGACTGTCATTCGCAATGCTTCTGTTATCATCCGGCACGTTAAGGGGAATGCCGGAAGGAATAAACTGCACGGCAATGAAAATCACAATCAGTGTGATAATAATGACTTTTACCGCTTTCATACAGGCAACCGGTAAGGTTAGTAACTGCTTATTTCATCATGTTGTCAGCCCTGGACTCAGCCCACGACTTCAGTATCCTGGTCTCTTCAGGTGACATTTTCATTTCAGGATTCTTCTTTACCGCACCTTCGGGAGGCATCTTGTTCTCATTAAGAACCTTGATTATTTCATCAAGGGTGGCTATCTGACTGCTTTTGGGAAGATTGAGCAAACTATCCCACAGCAGGGCATCCTTTGCATCCTGCGATTTCCCTTTATCGCTGTGACATCCGTAGCATTTACCGTCGATCACCTTTTTTACCTCGGCAGGATAGGTCGATTCGCTCTTCTGCATAATCTGGCTTACCGGCAGCGCCGGTTTGAGGAAAAAACCGATAAAAATAACCGGCACAAAAATGGAAAACAGTGTTTTCATATCAGTTTAATTTATTCAAAGTTAATAAAATATATTCCATGAACCAATCTCCGGGTTATCCCGGCGGAAGGCTCCCAAATCTGCATGGTTGCGGGGGAAACTGAAGGAGAAGGTTATAATTTGATCTTCCATCAAGATCTGTCCCTTCCTGGAAGGGTTAAATCCGTGGTGGTTAGGCAAATAATATCATAAAAATCTGACCGGCCCTAAGTGGTCAAATGTACCGGTTCTTGCACTGCAATCCTGCCGCTTACCATTGTTTGCCATGGCATTCAAAACATGATACCCCGGTGGTTCCGCCTTTTAAATCAGAGCCATGACAACTAACACAATTTACAAGGGGTTGATCAAGTCCGCTCTTATGCATATATCCATCTTTGCTTATCGTATGGTCCGCAGGAGGATTGTATTTTGAATCATTTGCCTCTTCACAACCAATGATCAAAGCAAGCATAAGTAACATCATTGACACTTTTATGACTGCGTGGAATTTCATATTTTTCTTGATTTTAAGTGGAATTTCCTAATGATGGTGTTTTACATTTCTTCAGTTATAACCATATCTTAAGAGATTTATTGTATTGTTTTTCATTGTTGAATCAGTGCGCGAGTCAGAAAGGCAGACCACCCTCAGCCGAGCAGATGCCTTATAGTACAAGTTACCTATTAAAAGTCATTTAAACCAGGATAGAGATGGTCAATTAAATTCGGCGTGAAGCGTTCAATTTGATCGGCTGATGCAAATGAGACCAACTATAGTGGGAATTAATCAGGTTTGTGATATTCAGATAATCCCATTTTTATAATCAATTCCTGAAATCTTTGCTCTGAACGGAGGTTATCAAAATCAAGGTCATTATTTATTCGGGCAATATTAGGTGGTGGATTCTCAAATGCTTTCTCCAGATAATCCAATGCTGTATCTTTTTTACCCAGCATGTTGAATATCCTCGCCAGGGTTAAATATGAGGGTTTTGATTTATTAAGTTCACGTTCGATCAGCCATTTCATAAGTCCATTCATTCCTTCTTTTCCGTAAATATCTCTTATGAAATTTGCATTTTCTATGTGCAAAGTGTCAACATACAATGCTTTCTGAAGTGCCTCAATTGCTTTCAGGTCTTCTTTCTGCCTTACATATATATAAAATTCCCTCCAATATGCTGCTCCATTAGCGTATTCAGGATCAAGTTCCTGTATGGCTAAACATTCACCCAGTGATTCTTTGAATTTACCTTCGCTGTAATAATATCCAGAGCTCAAGGCATGTAACACAGGCAGGAATGGATCAATTTCCAGTGCAAGATTAATATGGGAACGGGCTTTATCATTTTCACCTAATATATCCAGCAATTCAGAATAATAATGATGAGCCGTTACAAACTTCGGATTCAGGTCCACTGCAAGCTCTAATTCTTTCCGGGCTTCTTCCCAATTCCATTCCCTATAGTTTAATATAGCTCCAAGCACAGTATGAGCCTCAGCAAGATTTTTGTCTATTTTCAATGCCTTTACAGTTAATCCCTTGGATTTGGCTGTACCCTCGTCCCATGGCAGCCAGCCCCAGTATGCCTGAATAAAATAGGCATCTGCAAGACCAGCATAAGCAAGCGCATAATCTGGATCAGTTGATATTGCCTTTTCAAAATACTCTACACTTCTTACCAGGTCCTCTTTTGTTCGCCTATACCAGAAATAGCGTCCCTGTAAATACAAATTATAGGCTTCCGTATTGTTAGTGTAATTTTTTCCAATCTGCTCTTTTTCTTCAGAAGTTAATTTCGCTTTCAACTCCATCGCAACATTTTGAGCTACTTCAGATTGAATTACGAAGATATCAGAGATGTCTTTGTCATATATTTCCGACCATAGATGCATATCAGTTTTTGCATCAATCAGCTGAGTGGTTATCCGTACATTATTCCCTATTTTTTGAACACTGCCTTCCAGGATCGAAGAAACGCCCAATTCTCTGGCTATCTCTTTTATGGGAAGCTTTGTATTCTTATATCTCTTTGTTGATGTACTGGATATCACTTTTAAATCACCTACCTTATAAAGGTGATTTAAGATTGCCTCCACGACACCATCACTGAAATATTCTTGCTCTGGATCATTACTAAGGTTAGTAAAGGGCAATACTGCAACTGATTTTTCAAGTGTTTCAGAAGGCTTAGACAGTTTTGGAAAAATGAACAATCCAACAATTATTATTGCCAATAATATTAAAGACCCGGCAATAATTCCTGTTCTCATATTCTTTTGAGAAGCAGGATTAACTGCAAGGTCTAGTTTTGAAGCTTTTTCTGTGTGCTGACTCTCGTTTTTTAATGCAGTAATGATCTCTTTTATCGCAAGGGCAACCTTATTGATCTGATCCCGATAGTAAGTCTTGTTAAGATTGTCGTATGGATGATCCTCGTCAGCCTTCAGGGGTCTGTTGACTCCCGTTGTCGTTGAAAACATGAAATCCATTGTCCTCATCTTGCTCCCTGTCACTTCCTCAAACAATCTCATGTCTGCATCATCCAGATCATGAATACGAACCGGAAGTACCCTGCTCGCAACATTCCCATTGGGAAGCTTGACTTTTAATCCAAATTGATCCTTTAAAGCCCGCTCAATAAATGCTTTAAACTCATACACCCATGCAAAGGATTTCGGGTCGCAGTAGGTACGAGATATAATCGGTATGAAAACCAGACACTTCAGTTTCTCTTTCAGGGATGCATCCACATCATGTGTCTCAAGAAGTCCATCATGAGGGTTGATGTCAAAATAAACGCTTATCTCTTCCTTGAAGGTGGATTCGAGTTCAGTCTTCAGAGCTTCAACAAACTCACTCACCCACCTGTCTCCTTTGTTATCCTTCTGGCGGTAGGAGATGAAGATGTCGTAATTATATCCTTCGATTATGCTTGGCATATGAAGTATATTTCATTATGCAAGTTAAACCATGTTTAGACATAAGTCAATTTTCTTTCAGTTTGTAAGTGACTGACTTGCTTCGCTCCCGTTTGACGGACTGGAGTATTTGTAAGCTTACCCGATATTCGGCCAGTTTAAATTAGATGATATCCAAGCCTGTGATGGCGCGGCGATTGAGCAAAACCTGAAGTAAGCATTTACTAAAATTTAATTGACACGGGTTGAATTATTTCAGAAATTTGATAGTTCACCAAACTAAATTGGAGGTAAAATTATGAATACACTGTTTCTTGTTTATCTGATTGTCGAAGCAATATTTGGAATTGGCTTCCTCTTTGCTCCGGATCTTATGATGGGTCCCTTTGGCGTTACCCTGGATGAAATATCAGCAACATTTGCCAGGTTGTTTGGTACGCTGATAATCAGTATCCCTGTTTTGTTGTTTTTCGCTCGCAAATCGGCCAGCACAGAGTTCAGAAGAGGTGTGGTATACAGTATTTTTACATACTTGCTTTTGAGCACAATTCTACTTCTGATTACTCAATTAAATGGAATGATGAATCCAATGGGGTGGGGCATTGTGAGTCTCCATTTTGTATTCATGCTTTGGTTCGGCTATTACCTGATAAATCCTGGAAAGATGGATTCTCCCCGATAAAGAACCTGTTGCCGTAAAATCTCTCCTTCGCCCGAAATGACCGATCTCTCTGCTGCAATTGCAGCCTCGCTCATTGATGCCGCCATTTTAGTAAGTCTTGCTGATGATTTGCCCATGAAGGTGTACTGCATTTGCAGGTGATATCTGACAGGCCAAACTGCAGCCAGAACGCCTGACTCTGACACCCCGTTCCAATTCAAATTGAAAAACTCTTTCTTGAAATACTAAAACATGTATGTCTCTAAGCGGTACTTTTTCTTTTCCACACCCGCATCCTTAAACTATATATTAACAGGGCTACAATAAGGAAAATCAATCCATAAACAATACTCCCGGAAACTGCACGAGTGATACTATGTTCCGAAAATGCTGAAACCATGCTTACCTGCGATGGGAAAAAAGATGGCAGTGACCTTATAAAAGCTTTATTCTGAGCGGCACTATAAAAAACCGGATTCTGAAGCCATCCAATATCCATATTTGCCAACAGCACAATAAATAATATTCCTTCCAGTTCCCCTCTGAAAATTGTGCCGATCAACATACCATAGGATCCATAAACAAATCCAACCAGCAGGAAACCCAGTGTTACTCCGAAAAAATTACCGGGGTTGAAAAAGAGGTTTATCTCAATAGATATATACACCGCTATGCACAAAATAATTATCATCAACAAAAGGAACTTTGCCATTATTATTTCAGCAGACCTGTATCCGCAAATAATCAATCTCTTGTGCTCTGGTGACTGACTTTGAATAAGGTTCAGTGATACAAAGGAAGAAAGCAGGCCAGCTACTGCCAGGGCAATAAAAACAAGGACCAGATTACGCTGTGGCACAATCACCAGGGGCTCTGATGAAATACTGACAAGTTTAAACATGACCGGCAAGGTAGTTGTGGTATACTGCATGACTACAAAGTAAATTGCTGGAATAACCAGGAGCAGTAACAGGATAATCCTATTCCGCAGCAACGATTTTGCTGTGAACAGAACACATTTCAGTATATAGTTTATGCGCATACCAGTTTATAATCCTTTATTACATATAATTCGTCTATCATATCCTGATTGTACATGAAATGAGAAACGATCAGTATACTTTTCCCTTCCTGCTTTCTTTCCTCCGCATACTTCCAGAAGTTTTTGTATGTGTTCCAGTCAAGTGAAGCATAAGGTTCATCAAGTATCATGAGATCAGGGTTATGCAACAGAGATATAACCAGATTTAGTTTTTGTCTGGTCCCACCGCTTAGCAAATTAACCTTCTTATTCCGGTAACCCCAGAAATCAAATTCTTTTAAGAGTTCCTCAAATCGCGTTCCCTGCCTGTCTTTTTCGTAAACCTTAAATCCATAGGCAGTTCTGAAATACTCCAAATTTTCATTTACAGTTAACCTGGGGAAAAGCAATGGTTCCTGTGGGCAGAACCCAAAATTTTCACTGATCCTGATGGTACCTTTATCAGGCTTCACCAGACCAATGATAATATTGAGCAGTGTACTCTTACCTACACCATTTTCTCCTGTGATAGCGATAATAGAGCCACTTTTTACCGTAAAGGAGACATCTTCAAGCAGTTTCACTGAATGAAAAGATTTACTTAAATTATTTACCTCCAGAAGTATCATATGTAATGTGCCACGCTATGTTGTCATTTCCCCGGGATGCTACTACCGGCATTTATAGCTCCCGATCAAGTGATTTGTAATTATTTTTTCACATTTATTCAAAGCAACCTCCTTCTGACTTTAGATTGAAATATATGCATTCCTGATCCGGTTCGACATTCTGATTACTTTAATTATTTCCTGCGGAGAATACTTCATAAGCATAAGAATTCTGTTCAAAGGTGAGACTGAATGCCTGTAAAGCTTGTAAAACTCTTCATAGAATTCTTTTAACGGGAGTCTTGTTTCCTGCAGGCTGTGCAGCAAGTCGAAATAATCGTAATTATGGGTTATTAATTTGTCCTTTACTTCCTCAAAATAATCTGTTCCGGGCAGAGGAGTAAGAACATTAAATACAGGAAGATGCAATATCAGGCTCCTGCAATACTTTCTGAATTCCCTGAAATCAGCCCTGGAAAAATCAGGCTTAATAATAAATGAACCAAAAATGCTGATATCAAGGTCATTGAGAATTCTTATTGCCTCTTCGTTGTCTTTAACGGTCGCTTTCTTCCTCACATCCTTCAGGTCTTTATCCCTGAAAAATTCTAATCCGATAAATATTCTTTCGAGACCAATATCCTTCCATTGCTTTATAACTTCAGGATGCTTTACAATTGTGTCGCTCCTGCCGTAAAGAAAATATTTTTTCTCAATCCCCGATTCTTTAATAAGCCTGGCGAGTTTAGACATTCTAACTGTATCAATGAGGGATTCATCATCAGAAAAAAATATGAACTTCTCATTTATTTCTGAAAGTTCTTCAACTATTTTTTCAGGTTTTCTAATAAGATATCTGCCTCCGTTTAGTTTCCATAAAGCACAGAAATTACACCTGTACGGACATCCCTGTGATGTCCGGATAGTAGCCAATGGCTTTCTCCATTCCGAGAAATAGCTTTTCCTGTATTTGGTTGTCAATGATCTTGCCGGAAACGGGAAAGAGTCAAGATCGGTAACGGGAAGAGGAGGTATCATTACTGTCTTCCGATCATTTTGGTATACAATACCATTTAATCCTTCAAAGCCGGCATTCTTTTCATATCTTCTTACGACCTCTTTAAAAACGAAAACGCCTTCACCAAGGATTATAAGATCAATGCAGGATTCAACAAAATCTTTGTATGATACAGTTGCATGATGACCTCCGACAACGGTAAATATTCGCGGGTTCCACGATTTCATCAGACTGAACAGTTCCTTAACAGTATTAACATGTACTGTATAAGCAGTAGCCGCCACAATATCAGGATTGAATTCGTCAAATACTGCTTTTAAATTCTTGTCAAGTCTCAAATCGATGATCCTTACGTCATGGTCATGCACCAGGGCTGCGGCTATATACTCCAGGGCAAGGGGCTCAAACAAAAAAATATCTTCACAACCAATTGTATCATGTGCCTTAGCCGGCTGTATAAGAAGGATCTTCATATTTTTTTCAGTTAAATCCTGGTGGTCACCCTCAAAATATAATTTAGCCTTACATAGATGATAAAGTTGACTAAATTCCTTATGTTGGTTTTTGTATCAAATATTCTGCGGGCGATAGACGAATAACTGTAAAAATTCAAATTAGCATTGACTGTGGCTTCACTGAGTTGTTCCGGAGAAATTAAACGGGGCCTGAAAGGTGCCTGATTATAACGGTAATCAGGATGATTCCACCAGTGCCCGTCGTATAGAAGCCGGCCTTCCTCCTTGTATTGATTATAAACGGCTGTTCCCGGATATGGCATGAGAACATGGAAAAAAGCAAAAGTGAATTTATTCTTAATTGCAAATTCTACCGTTTTTTCAATTGTTTCGATGGTATCATAGTCGTTGCCGATCATAAAGCTTCCCCACGTCAGAAAGCCATAGTCACGTAAAATCTCCAATTCTTCCTTATAGCTATTAAAATTGCGCAAATTTGGCGCTTTATGGAACCATTTGAGTGTATTAATGTTGATAGATTCAAACCCCACCAGGTTACCGACACATCCGCTGTCAGCCATTAATTTGAGTAATTGCTTGTCGTTCACCATATTAATGCTCGACTGACTTGCCCATTTTACTTTAAGGGGTATAAGTTCTTTAAGAAAAGTCTTAAGCTCTTTTACATTGTATACCATATTATCATCCACAAATAGAATGGTCTTAAGCTTGTCCTTTTCAATTTCGTATAGAACATCTTCTGCTTTTCGGCATGCATGTGTATGATTGAAGAATTTTGTGACGGAACAGAAACTGCAATTGAACTCGCATCCCCTGCTGAATTGAATTAAGGAAACAGGCAGATATTTTTTCCCTTTAAAAATTGTTCTGTCCGGGAAACAACCATTCTGCGGATGTCCAAAAGGTGGATGATATATTTGTTGCAGTTTTCCAATTTTAAAATCATTCATTATCTGATCCCAGACAGGCTCGACATCTCCGATTACAACCGCATCGGCATATTTCACCGCTTCTTCCGGCAACAGTGAAACATGAAGACCTCCAAGGATTACTTTTACATTTCTTTTCCGGTATTCGGAAGCAATTTCATAAGCTCTGCGAGCGCTAAACGAATCGACAGTTATGGCAGCTACAGAAATATTTTCATCAAATGGAATGGCTTCCAGCCTGTCATCATACATACAGACTTCGTCAGGAGGTTTGATTAGTGAGGCAATAATTGCCAGCTGCAAGGGTTCCATGCTTCCATCGGCTATATCGTAGCCTTCAATCATTTTACCCATACCAGGTTTAATAAGTGCAATTCTCATTTTAAAAAATATTGGGAGTGATCCTCTTTCTGATATAGTGCCTGTAGTGAAAATTGATAGCCAGTGAAAACACTAGCATTTTTGGATTCTTCCAGAGCGAACCATTGAAAACAATCCTTCGAAAAATGGAATACAGTGAAAAAACCTTTTTGTTAAGCCACCAGTACATCTCTGTCAGTTTTTCTGGTGTGATGCTTAAAGGATTGTGTACACATTGTGAGCCATCAAACTTTTCAAGGTTTTCAGTCAGTAGTCTTCCCTGGGATTTGTAATCCTCGAAAAGTGCTGTTCCGGGTATAGGTGTAAGAATGTAAAATCGGGGTATGGGTACCCGGTTGCGGTTTATAAACCGGTATGTTTCACGTATCGATGATTCTGTGTCGTAATCCGTACCTATGATCATTTCAGTAGATACAGTTATACCCGCCTCAGACAGTATCTTGATGTTCTGCTCATGTTCGCTTGCTTTCAGCCAGTGTTTGCCGAAGCTGTCAATGGCATCCTGTTGAACACTTTCTATCCCAAAACTCATTAAATCACAACCTGAATTAATGACCAATTTCAGCAATTCCCTGTTTTTTGCCAGATGAATAGCGCACTGGCTGGCCCATTTCATTTTAAGGGGTATAATTTTTTCGCAAAGCTCTTTCAGATAGTTCGGACTGGAAACGATATTATCGTCGATTAAATAAAAACGATTGTAACCGAGTCGTTTGACCTCTTCAATATCGCGAATAACCTCGTCAACCGGACGAAACAAATATCTGCCTTTGTATAAACAGGCAACTGAGCAAAAGCTGCAGTAAAACGGGCAGCCGCGACCTGCCTGAACCGGAAGCATCGAGCCAATTTTATGTTTTAACAAAAGATCATAACGGGGTAAAGGGAGGTCTTTAAGGTCGGTTATCGGATGTTTATAAATTTCTTTTAGTGTTCCGGTCTCTTCAAAATCCCTGAGCATCATCGGGTATGAGATCTCTGCATCGCCTATTATCAGAGAGTCTACAAATTCTATTGCCCTGTCAGCTGCAATTGATGACATGTATCCTCCCATAACAACAAGCTTTCCCCTTTTCCGAAATTCAGCTGCGATCTCGAACCCTCTGAATATTGAATGTCCCATTGTACCTATAGCTACTATGTCAGCGTTGCTGTTGAAGGGAACATCATCAACTACCTCTATTACAAGTTCGACTTCCCAGTTTTGCGGAGTATAAGCAGCAAGGAGAGGAAAAACCAGACCAGGGAGATTAATACGCTTTTGCTTGCATAATCCCCCGTCGGTTGCATATTGAGTTGGCTGTATAAAGAGAATCTTAGGCATAATCATAATCCTCCCCGAGTTTCTTCTTATATTGATACGTCACCTTTTGTGAACCAATCAGTATTTTCCAAAGCATCCTTAAACTGTAATTGCGGAAATGTGACCACAAAACTGTCCTCCTGAAGAGAATTTCATAATAGGCCTTGAGAATATGTCTGTAGTAATCTGAAACAGCCATCTGTGTTGGCTTAAGACTTACATGGGCAAGATCCCATTTTTCATACTCATGGTATCTTATAAGAAGGTCCTCTTCATTACATGTTATTCCGGTTTTGGGTAATGGGGTGAGGGGCTGAAGATTTACATACTTAATTCCGAGCTCCTTAACACTATTGGTCATCTGATTAAAATCGTCGCTGTCCCAGTCAGGTGAAAGGATTATGGTTGCATAGCAGTCAATTTTATTTTTATTAAGAACCTCCATCGCCTTTTTATTGTCCTCAATATTTGTCCTTTTGTTGAAGTTCGCTAACTCTTTTTCTGAAAAACTTTCAAATCCTACAATTACAGTACGAAGACCGACGCTATGCAATTCTGCAATCAGATCTGGATTATGTGCAATGAAATCGGCACGTCCGTAAACAAGAAAGTTCTTGCGAATCACACTCCTCCGTATTTCAGAAACGAAGAGGGAAAGCCTCTTCCGGTCGGTTAAAAAATCATCATCTACAATGTAGACATTCTCTTCCCTGATCTCCTTAAGTTCTCTGATCACCTCATTCATCGGACGCTGCCAGTAAAGGTTCCCGGTTATGGCCCGGCAGAAACAAAAGGTGCATGAATAGGGACACCCGAAAGATGTTTTTATAAGTGCCACTTTATCATAAAAGATATAAAAGTATTTATGCCTGTATTTTTCTGTTAAATAGCGATCGGGGTATGGGATATTAAAATTATATAATGGAAGAGCGGAATCATCTTTAATCATTCCGGGAGTCAATACTCCGCCAGGCAAATCTGACTCTTTTGCAATGAACCTGAGCAGCTGTCTAAAGATTATTGCCGCATTCCTTATTACACGGAAATCAACTGAAGGGTCATCAAAATCTTCGGGACAGACTTCGCAATGAACGCCTCCGACAATAGTAACAATGGCCGGATACAATATTTTGGATACGCGGCAATAATTTATTATTATTCTTACATGTGTAATATAACCGGTAATACAGAGGATATCAGGTTTAATATGATGTAAAAAATGCTCCAGCGATTTCTTCTCAATTATCATGTCGGCAAGAAATGATTCGTCAACCGGACGTTTGAGGGCGCTGAGTATTTCAAGCTCCAGCGGCTCTACTATCATCAGATGTTGTAAGCCGATGGTTTCGGGTGACGGTTTAGGGCGGACAAAGAGGATTTTCATATCTGTGCCTCCTTAAAAACATGCAGCTCGGGTAAGTCTCTTTTATATGACAGCATCCCCTGAAACATGATTATTAATTTGTTCATCAACATGTTACTGTGATGTGCTTCCATATAACGTGTTTCACGGATCCCGCCCATTCTCATTTTGGGGATCTCGGCAGTTTGTCCCAGATCAATTTCCGCGGAACCCATTTCAATAGCTCTCCTGACAATATGTGCCAGAAGAAAAAGGTAGGTGCTATTATCTTTATTCATCCGGTAGTTGATGCCTCCAAGAAAATAATACATTACCTGTTTGTGAAACAGGGTGATGTTCCAGCCGATTATCACACCTCCCTTGGTGCAAACAGTTAATCGGAAAAGATCCGGAAGATTGAGAAAAAAATCATAGGTCAGCTTTTCGAGTTTTGCTTTACTACTCTTGTAAACCTCCAGGTACTGATTATACATTTGCACTGAAAACTCCTGACATGGAAAAGTTTCGAGTAAAATTTCATTATTGCAATTTAAAAGCCTGATTAACCTCCGCCGGTAATCGGAACGCAAAGATGAGATATATTCTTTCCAGTCACCGAAGGATCTATTAATAACAATAGTCGGAAGAGTACTCCCATGAGCATGTTTAATCCCACGGGCTTCTTCCGGCAGATTCAAGAACAAAACGAAGCCTTTCTGCACGGAAATAAGATGCTTCTGCAATATGTGAATATGAAGCTTGTCTCCAATAAAACCCTGGCAGGACACTGAACAGGGAATCCCGGCTATATGCATCTCCAGGGGGCTTTTCAGATGCATAAAGGTCAGCAGGTCCAGCCGTAGGGTATAAAGTACGGCTCCTGCTTTCAGTTCACCTGATTCTTCAAGAATCCAGTACCGCTGCTTACAGGGATTGTATTTTTCGGTATGAATAAGAAATTCTCTTTTCTGAAAATAACTCACAGTTAGGGCATCCCAGTCAGCCGGCAGCTCACTGGCAGAGTTAATCAGTGAAAACCGGGAATTCATAATTTTCCGTGATATACTGCATAACTTCGGTAAGGCAAAGGCTTTATTCCGGTACTGCGTTGAATCATGCGAGAAACAAGGGCCATAGAGCCTCTGTTTTCTTCGAAAATGAAACCGCCTTCGCAGTACTCAAATCCACATCTTTTAAATTCTGGAATAGATTTCATCAAAAGAGAGAAGCCGACCGGAGTATTCTGGAGCTCTGGTAATACACCGATCTCGGTAAAACGGAATACCTTAATTTTTTTCCCGCTCCTGAATTTTAACACATCCCAGAAATTAAGATCTCTATGTGAAGTTAAAAGTTCATTAAAATCAGGATACCAGAGGAAAAAACCGGCCGGTTTTCCGTTAAGTTCAGCTATAATCAGATTTTCGTTCTGCAGTAAGAAACGAAAGGGGTAAAAGAGTTCGAGATCCTCTTTATCCTTTCTTTCTGCCCAGAATGGATGAGTGGCAAAAGCTTTGTTATTGAGAAATGTGTATATACTGCTTTCCCTCGCTAATTGCCTCTTATCCATGAACCTCACCTCAAGGCCATCCATTTTTTTTGGTGCACCGTATGACATAGCCCACCGAATGTATTCATCCATACGGAAGCGAAATGAAAACATCTTTTTTTGTTCGAGCCCGGAGAAATAGGAAGGATAATAAGGCATTGTATAGGGCAATCCGAATAATGGAGGTTCGTCAAATCGGTTCAGCAGGAACCCTGCTCCATAATTCAAATGTCCATTAATTCCAACGACTATTTTATTCAAGCCCGGAAAGCGCCTCCTTGCTTCAGTCCGGATCAGTTCAAGAAGGTTTCCCTGTTCAGGTAAAGCCTCAAAAAATGAGACCTGAAGGTAGTCATTAAGATTTTTGTCTTTGATAAGGACAAAACGCCCAATTGTATCATTCCCATCCCATATTATATACGGCAAAACCTCTGAATGGAGATGATATACCGTGGGGCCTTGTATAAGTAATTGCTCAATACTCCTGTCGGTACAACGATAGTTTTTATTGCCCTGGTAAACCTTTAGGGCTACAGCGTTAAATGTTCTAAATCCATCTTTATGTTCGACAAGCTCACATTTCATACAAAATATTCTTTGGGTTTTGTGAAGCCCAGAAACTCAAGATAGGAAGAAGCGCAGTATGATCCGGCATTTCCAAAAACAACAATATCGCCAATTTGTATTTTGGGTAAATTGATGTTCCTGGAAAACACATCTCTCGAATAAGTTGAGCAACCATAAATAGTGGTTAAATGATCGTACTCATCAGAAAGCTGACATCCACCCCTTACGATCATCACAGGATGTTTTGCCATATCGGGATAAAGTAAAGGTCGCGGAAACTGAACGGTAGACGCATTTACTCCTACCAGGCTGTTTGATCTGTTTTTTACATCGGTAACATGACAAATAAAAAATCCGGCTTCCCCTCCAATTATTCTGCCTGGCTCCAGAGTGAGCCTGATACTATAGCCTCTGTTGCAAGAGACTTCAGACATAAGTTCCGTTATGCGGGTGCTATAATCTGAAAAATCAAATTGTTTTTCACCATCTTCCGATATCCCAAACCCTCCGCCAAAATTCAGATACTCAATCTTAGGAAATTCAGAAGCTATAGATATCAACTCCTTATAGCAGCTGACAAAATAATCTATGTTAAAAATATCTGTACCAACATATAGATGTAGACCATTTATAACTGATTTATCTTCTATTGGGGAAATTTCCTCCCTCGTAAATCCAAGTCTGCTTTCCTTTCCTATGTAAAATCCGGAATTTGAAGAATAAGGTTTAACTGCGTCGCCTATGTTGCATCGGATCCCAATCGGTTCATCAGGGAATAATTTTGACCATAACTTAAGCTGATTTGGTGAATCTACATTAAGTTCTATGCCTGACTTTTGAATCCGCTGCAGCACTTTCCTGCTTAATGCAGATGATGTAAAAATAATGGCCTTGTTTTTATAGCCCAGCTCCTGTGCAGCCTTTAAATGCAGGGTGGAATTCAATGCTACATTTAGGTTCTCCTCTTTAACAATCTTCAGAAACCCGGGATTGATGTTTGCCATAGTGGCAAAATGGATCGTTTTATTTTCATAAGGAATTTTTTGAAAAACCCTACACCGCTCCCTTATCATCCCAGTATGATAAACATAAAACGGGTCAAATTCGTTTTTGCATTTATAATTAATAAACCTGAGGATTTCTTTTCGTAAGATCATAACCTCGTTATCAATTAAACCTCTTTATATCAATCCTTAATAATCATATTATTATTCTAATAAGTTTGAATATCTAAAGAGAACAGGTCGCTATTAACAACCTGGAAAACCCGAAATAAGAACCCTTACTTAATCCAGCATTTTGACTAATAGTCTGCTTAATTTGCTTGAAATCTTTTCTTTCCTGAAGAACTAAGATAGTATAAATTTTTTATACCCAAAAGGATAAGTAATTCTACTTATTTCTCCTGTTTGTCAACTTTGCCAATTTCAAACTACTTAGTTAGTGCCTGAAACAGGACATGCCCTGCATTGTATCAGGTCGGATGAACATTAACAGACCAGGGGCAGATGGTCGCAAGTTTCTTCTGTTACTGCCAGTATTTAGACTTACACGGTCTTCACACATTTGCAAATAAGCAGAATAGATTAAATTATATCGGGTTAATTTACCAGACGAGAGTGTTTCAAATATCTTTTATTTCACAGATTACCCTGCTAAGCTTACCTGAATTTATGTTCACCAGGGGATCACCAAAAATTACTTCTACTCCAGGTTCATTACAATCGTAGTCAGTAAACACCTTCCTTATGCTTCTGATAAGTATTTCCTCAATATCAGCCCTTTCCACCATTGGCTTTAGTTTGATCCTTAATATCAGGTGGTCATAATCTTTTTGGATTGCCTGAAATTCTTCAATGTCGTCTGAAACTGAAATGATTGTCCTGCTGATATAATCCTGGTAGATAAATTGCCTTGAATTGTCTTTTTTTCTGATACCCCAGCAAAGATCGTCAGAACGACCCTGAATTTTCTCAATCACCCTGAAACTCGATCCACACTCGCATTTATTCCTGCTCACGGTTAATATATCGTTTAATTCGTATCGGATTATCGGTAATGAGCTTTTATGGAGATCGGTAACAATAAGTTTATGACATGGATCTCCAGGGACAGTGGGTGAACCATCTTGATTAAGAAGCTGAATACCAACAACATCTTCATTTATGTGTAAATTGCCATACCTGCAGGTTATGCCAATAGCTCCTTCACTGCATTTATAAATTTCTCGAACTTCACAGTTAAATATTTCCTTCAGGAAATCCTTAACATCAGGATATAAAACCTCGGCATATGAAACTAACTTAATTGGGTTCACGCTGAGTTTTCCTTTTCCTTTCTCCCCGGCAAGGATTTTAAGCATGGAAGGTGGGGCTGAAATAATATTTGGTTGCAGATCATTTAGTTTCTTCAGGATGTTCTCTATTGAATCTAACTGATCGATATATGTAAGCCTGTGCCCGAATTTGTCGAGACTGAAGGCAGGAGAGGTGATCCTGAGAATAAAAGCAAGATTGATTTTTTCCTTTTTGGGGAAGTCAAATCGGGCAAAAAAGACTGCTCTCAGAAGATTTTCTTCACTTTTGGTTATAATCTCGACTCCTTTATTGCCACTAGTCCCTGAAGACATACCGACGGTTGCTCCTTTTAGTCTTTTACTGAAATCCCTGGTCCTTTCAGTATTAAGACAAAACTCAATTAACTCATTCTTATCAAGGCCAAGGGTATTGAACCGGCTGAGGTTTTCCATCATGATCTTCTTGTTAGTAACCGGAAGATTCCAGATATCTGATGTATCATACCCAGCATAATACTTCCTGTAGAAATCTGATCTTGACAGGACAAATCTCACTCTGTTCCTTATCCTGCTTTCCTGATACTTTTTTATATTTTCACTATTCCAATTCCTGAAACGGTATTTACATAACAGGTAAAAGAGAATAAAGCTATTTCTTTCACAATATTGCCATAGATCGTCAATTATTCTCATTTTTATTTTTTGAACAGGTCTGATTCAGTTTTATTTTAAATACGATTGTCAAAGGTTCTGTATTATCAGTTAACTCCGAAATATAGCGTAACCTTATCCACAATAAGGAAATCTGACCATTTGAATGTGTTGGTAATTACCAGGGAGGTCCGGCAGTTTTTTGCAGATCGTCCTGTTTGTTTTATATATATTTCTGATTCCCTCCCCTTCAAGGCTGCTGAAGGTCTTTTAGAATGAGAAAGGGAAAAAGGGTGAAGCAGATCCCTTATTGAAATTTTCTTCATGGTCAATGACTTACTTAACCAAAATTAAGAATTATCTGAGGATAATTTTATGAAATTGAGATAACAACACCAAGGATCGCATTAAGGGCTGTTGATGCAGAAGATAAATCTTTTAAATAACCATATATATTTAATTTCAAAGATGCCATCCGGTTTGAAGGGGGAGTTGTCAAATAGCAGCCAGGTTTAGGATGCTGCGTGTATCATTCACATAGAGCGATGTTTGATTCCGGACATAATTAACGCCTATGCCTAAAACATCATTCCCTTTGACCAAACAGATATTTTGTATTTTTATAATCGGTCAAATGAATATTTGTATTAATGAATCTTGATTAAAAATCTCATTGTCAATATTATACAAATTTTTTAATGCACAAAAAGAATGTTCCACATATACCCAAACCAAATGCCTTTGTGTATTATACTGTTGGCTTTCTGGCTGGTTTATACTTTCGTGGGTTCCTTGGACTTAGGATAGACCGCTCCGCTATAAAAGGTATCAGGCCCCCTTTCTTTGTGCTGGCCGGGCACGCCAGCTGGCTCGACTTTATTACAGTAACCGTTGCACTTTTACCACACAGGATGAATTACATGGCAGCCTACAACTTTTTCAGGAATCCTGTGCTCAAATCCCTGCTTAGTTTCATGGGAGTAATTCCCAAAAATCAATTCACCAGTGATAATCATGCCATACTTAAGACAAAAGATGTGATTGGACGTGATGGCATTATAGCCATATTCCCTCATGGATGTTTATCTAACGAGGGTCGTCCGGGGGGATTTGCCGCTCCAAGCATAGCAAAACTCATAAAGGCATTTAAAGTCCCGGTAGTTGTCGTAAAGATTAATGGTGGTTATCTCTCCCTCCCACGCTGGACAAAGAGAATCCGCAGGGGGCGCATGGATGTAACTGTTACCAGAATTCTTAACAGGGAGGAGCTGAATACCCTTTCTGCAGATGACATTTACCGAAGGGTGTTGAGCAGCATAGACTTTGATGACTACCTATGGCAAAGAAAGAATAACGTTACGTTCAGAGGAACTCATCTGGCCGAAGGTGCCGAAGGGGTACTGTACAAATGCCCAAAATGCCGGGCAGAATTCACCTTGCGCTCAAAAGGGAATAAACTATATTGCCATAGCTGCAACAATGAAGCCATTTTAAACAGCAAACTGTTTTTTGAACCCGGCAGAGAGGACAGTATTGTGTTTGATGGCTTTGATCACTGGTATGACTTCCAGAAGGAGAGTCTTTTAACCGAAATTCATGACCCTGATTTCAGGATGTCAGCCAGCACAGTGCTACAGTGGAACGAACCGGGAAAGTATGGTTATCAGGAAATGGGGCACGGTAAGCTGAGTCTCACCAGGGAAGCGGTGATCTATGAAGGAAAAATTTTTGACCAAATGGGTACCCAGTACTTTAATATGAAAGATATCGTTATGGTGCCCTATGCAGCCGGCGAGTACTTCGAAATAGCCAGGGGAAATGACATCCGGCGATTCGTGCTGGATGATGTCAGAATGATGATGAAATGGGTCCTCGCTATCCGGCTTATCCGGGATACTTACTATGAAAAGAAAACTGAATCATGAAGTGAGCCCCGGTTAGTCGGGGTGAATGACATTTTTTATCAGCAATAAATGCCATTGGTAATTAATACATTAAACAAGTGAAAAAAAGAAAAGAGCTATTTAGCAGGATGGCCTATGCCAGTGGCGATATTTACGGTGGGGGAGCCTTTATTATTATAGGCCTGCTGATACTGGTTTACCTTACAAATGTGGAGGGGTTCTCCGGAACCCTTGCTGGCGCCATTGTTTTCATCGGGAAAGCCTGGGATGCCATTACTGACCCCTTTATGGGTCAATTGTCGGACAGAACCCGGTCCCGCTTTGGCCGTCGCCGAATATATTTCCTTATAGGTAGCCTTCCTGTATTCGTCTCCTGGGTAATGTTGTGGTACAGTTTTGGTATTACCGGTACTACTGCCAAATTCATATACTACTCGTTTGCTTACATTTTCTTTTCCACATCTTTCACCATAGTTATGGTCCCCTACAACGCTATCCTTTCCGACATGGTAAGGGACTATAACAGGCGCAGTGCGTTCACCGGCATGCGCCTTGGATTTTCTGCCGCAGCCGCCATTTTATGTGCCATTATTCCGGCGATGATCACAGGTGCCTACACTGATCCCAGGCAAGGATACCTTGTCATGGGGCTCACCTTTGGGGTGGTATTCGCCATAGGCTGGCTGGTGGTATTCTTTGGTACATGGGAAAATGAGATTAAGCCAAGCCCTGTAACCTCCCTGAAGGACTGGCTGTTTGTACTCAAAAACCGTTCTTTCCGGATTTATGTAACCGTATTCATTCTCTGTCAGATGGCTATTGATACAGTTATGACACTGGCCGTCTATTTCCTGACGGTATCATTGAAGAAGGTGGACCTTTTTGTTCCGATAATGGGATCCATCCTGATCACCCAACTTGTTTTTATCGGTATATTCTCCCAGTTGGCTCTGAAAAAAGGCAAGACTGCGCCAGCCTTTGTGTCCGCCGGAATATGGATTGCAGCCAGCGTTGTCATAGCGTTCCTGAAACCTGCCACGCCGGATATTGTTGTTATCACCATCTGCTCGCTTATCGGGATTGGCGGTGCCGGATGTAATCTCTTTTCATGGTCTGTCCTGCCCGACATAGCCGATGTAGATGAACTGATTACCGGACGCCGCAGGGAAGGCCTCTACTCAGGCGTATCTACTTTCCTGCGAAAACTATCCGGAGGTGTGGTTGTTGGTGTACTGGGAATCGCTTTGGATTTAGTCGGGTACAGTAAGGAGGCTGTCAGTTCAGGAAACATTTCTCCAACAACAGACTGGGGTATACGCCTTCTTTTTTGTGCCATCCCCATTACATTCCTGATTTTTGCTCTCCTATCCCTCCGTAAGTATAAGTTGGGCAGACAGGAATTCACCGTCATGAGTCACATTCTGAACCGTTTCAGAAATGGGGAAACGAACATAGCCTTTGAGGAGGAAGAACTCAGGGTATGTCAGCAACTAACCGGATTGAAGGGGAATCGGTTCTTTGGTACCGATAATTAACTGCAAAAACCCACAGGCTGACCACAAGGACACGATCTCACTATTCGATGGGGTCTGGTGAGGGTCGGGGGAGGATCGTCAGTTTGGGTCAATTGGTGTGTGAGGAAATCAAACCTTGTCAAATTGACAGAAACTAAATTTGGTCAAGTCGCCTGATTTTCAACACGACTATTTACTTCTTTTCTCGTGTAAATGTCAATGTGGAAACAATCTCGCTATTAACGGTGGTAGTCATTAGCATCAGATCAGGTGATTTAAACTCTAACCTCCATTTCAAGGGGGCTTTTTCAGGGTCGGAAATATACTGATATTGAACTCCCTCGCATATGGTTCCCGATGTAAACCACCATACATTCATGTCAAGTCCAGCAAAGGCATCAAATAGTTGGGCATGAATGAATTTATTATTCTTGTTATCATACCCCCATAGTCCTTTCTCAGTTAAATAGATTTTGCCTTTGGTACTGGCTACCATATAATCTTCCATCCCAATTCCGAACAATTTATACTCACAAGTAACAGTTGAGTCTTTGCCCATTTCAGCTGTCCAGCTACCCAGCATCTGTTTCATTAACTCAACCTGGTTTAGAGTTGTCGGTGTGGTTTGTGCCTGTAATCCGTTGACAAAAAGTAACATGGATACAGCAATCATTGTGGTAAACCATAACTTTTTCATTTGAATTAGATTTAATTAGTGGATATGATTAAATTACTGTTTCTCAGAAATATGATGCAAGTTAAGGCAGCAATAAGCTAAAGTCAATTTTTTCTACTGGATGAAATAGATTTAGCCTCTTTAATACCTGAACATATTTTAAAAACCATTCCCAACCTCCCCCGTTTTCAGGTCATGTTAAGGTATCATTTCTGACCCCAGAGACACGATCTCAGTGTTGGATGGGAGTGGTGAGAATCGAAGGTAGATAGCTCATCTGGATAAACCAAATTGAGAAATAAAAGGTCTATCCAATCATTTTAAGTTCCACAAAAGCCGTCCTTCTTTGACCACTTCAAAAGAAGGTCTGAAAAGACTTAACATACATAACCAAAAAACGAAGATTTAACATTTTCTGGCAGGTTACCTATTTGCACCCTTCGAATTCCACACATCATTCGTTCCAAATTTGTAAGCAGTCGTATCGCCACCAATTACCCACATACGATCTTTATAATCTATTACTGAAAAACTTTTTCTCGCTGCCCAAGCAGATGAACTTGCTGACTTATTCCATACAGTTCCATCAGAAGAAGACCAGACATCATTTAAATGAGTTGATGGAAACAGAGGACATCCACCCATCAGCCACATTTTGTCACGATAAACAATTACCTGGGGTGCATACCTTTTGGGCCATGACGCAGCATCAGTTGCCTGAATCCAACTTTTACCATCATTTGAATACCAAACATCATTCAGGTAAACGAACTTTTTATCCTTTCTATATACACCACCAATTACCCACATTTTATTATCATATACTACTGATGATTGGGCACATCTTATTGACCATGATGCTGAATCGGTTGTTTGAATCCAGTTTATGCCATCTGATGAACACCATACATCATTTTTCCAACTGCCATCATACCCACCAAAGACCCAGATTTTATTGTCAAATACTACTGATGTATGATAATGCCTTCCAGTCCAGGGTGCAGCGGCTGTAGCTTGCTCCCATTCAATACCATCTGATGAATACCACACATCGTTCAAATTGTTGCCATTAGCTAAGCAGCCACCTATTACCCATACTTTGTTATTGAAAACCACTGAAGTAAAGCATGCCCTGCCTGACCACCCAGCATTGCCAGATGCCATTGTCCATGTTAAACCATTTTTTGAATACCAGATGTCATTTAAGACAATTGTATCGCTACTGCCACCCATTACCCACATTTTATTATTGAAAACTACTGCAGAATGCTGAAACCTTGCTTGCCATTCAGCAGAAGTGGTCACTGGTGTCCAATGCATTTGGGCAGATAGCTTGGTTGTTAGACTACAGACAGAAAATACAATTACTGCTACCAAACTCTTTGCTGATGTCATAGCTTCTTTATTAGTAAAATTAACAGTCAACTAAAGTTAGGCAATTATGTCTTAGCTCACCTGTAAATTTGACGGTTATTCCCCAAATCATGGCCCAAAATGCTGAGGCTTTCGGTTTTACCATGACATCCCGACAACTGTCTCGGGATCGTCATTGGCAGCATCCTGACCCCTGACGCTTGCAGTCAGGGCGTCATGACTGCCGCGAAAGAAAAAACCACTTACCCGTAATCCGTGTAAGTGGTTGAATTGCCTGGCTTACACTTTACCTCGTCTCAGTAACAGATAACCGCAACAGATTATTACTATCAATCCTATCAGCTTGAATAAAGCCAATAATGACATCAATTCAGGAATTCCGAATTTAATGATTGAAAGAGTCATCCCGATCAACGGAATAATAAGCCCCAGATACAGAGGATACTTTTTTCTGTTAAACAACAGAATGCCTATACCAGCGTAAACAATACCAAAAATCAGCAGGCCAATGCTTCCTGGCACATCAGGATCTTGTATGTACAGGACAACATGCAGAACTCCTGTTATCAGAAGGAGTATTCCCGCAAGAATTCGGATCTGTTTCATAATAGAAGGATTTTGGGTGTTATAAACTGAAGTCAATTTACTCCATATTACAGGGCAAGTCAAGCATTTCATTGCAATAATTGCCTTTAGCCCCTTATAGACTCTCAGATTTCCACAAAATCCTGGCCCAAAATGCTGAGGCTTTCGGTTTTACCATGACATCCCGACAACTGTCTCGGGATCGTCATTGGCAGCATCCTGACCCCTGACGCTTGCAGTCAGGGGCGTCATGACTGCCGCGAAAGAAAAAACCACTTACCCGAAATCCGTGTAAGTGGTTGACTTGCTTCGCTTCCCTTTTCTACGAAAGATGCAGCTATAATTCAATGATTAGTATGTGACTATCAAAAAACTAAAAGGTTAGACTTCCTGCAAATTTTCAAGAACACAACTTGATAAATGATGTGTTTTGAATAGTTTTAGAAAATGAAAAAAGTAGTAATCATTGGAGCAACAAGTGGAGTAGGTAAGTCATTAGCCGAGATTCTTTTGCGGGAAGGTTATTTAGTTGGTATAACTGGAAGACGAGAAGGTTTGTTAGAATCGATACAAGAAAAGAATTTAGGTAGGGTGTTTCTTAAGAAAATGGATGTACAGGATTTATCATCTTGTGAATCAGCTTGTATTGAACTTGCTAAGCAGATTGGGGGTATGGATTTATTGATTATCGCCGCAGGTATTGGTGAGGAAAATATGCGTTTAAATTTTGAAGTTGAGAATAATGTAATTAAAACCAATATTCAGGGTTTTACTAATATCTCTCTTTGGGGAATGAATTTTTTCAAGAAACAGGGTTATGGTCATCTTGTGAATATTAGTTCAATTGCTGGAATCAGGGGAAATGGACTTGCCCCATCATATAATGCAACAAAAGCATATCAAATCAATTACCTGGAAGGGTTAAGGTTGAATGCCCATAAATCTAATTTACCTATCAATATTACAGATGTTCGTCTAGGATTTGTTGATACTGCTATGGCGAAGGGAGAAGGTCTTTTTTGGGTAGCACCAGTACAAAAAGCGGCTGAGCAAATCTTAGATGCAATCAAAAAACAGAAAAAAGTGGTTTATGTAACAAAGAGATGGAGGCTGGTTGGATATTTATTAAAAATACTCCCCTATTCAATTCTCAAAAGGCTTTAAAACAGAAGGGGTCATACTATCAAAGTATAACCCTTTTATCTTTTTGCTCCCCAGCTAGGACTTGAACCTTGTGTCTTACTCCCCCCCCGGAAGCTGGACATAATTTGAAATACTTTCAGTCCCCCATCCCCGAATTGAAAATCCGTCCTTATTTGACCACACCTAAAGGCGGTCTGACAAAAAATAACATACTATTGGAAACAACGAGGATTTATACATCAAAGTTCTCCCATTCGTATTTTACCCGCTCCATCATTTTTTTGAACCGCTCTTCATCTCGGATGTTTTCGAGAAAGGAATTTTTTTCAGCCCAAAAAGGATAGTTTATAACCCCACGATTAATTGCATTTTCAATGCAATCCAGGGCTAAATGCTTTTCGTTAATCAGTGCGTAACATTCAGCCATTTGCCAGGCAATTTCAAAATCAATTTCAGATTTCTTTTTTAACTCAGGGCTAATTGCTTTTAAAGCTTTTCCCTTCTCATTCAGAAAAGAGTATTTGACGAAAGAACTCAAGGATCCCAGATAAAAATCCTTCCCGTCAATTGCAACTTCGTCGAGAATTTCAAATGATTTATTGAAAGATTTTTCATAAGCCAGGGCATATCCATACATAAATTTCATATATGGATTACCTGGTTCCATCAGCAGGACTTTTTCACTCTGTTTCAAATTGCTGCTATAGTTACCTTCCATAATAAAAAGCATACCCAGTGCCCAATGATTTAACCAAGTAAGTGGATCGATTTTCAAAACTCTGTCTATTGCCACTCTTGCTTCTTCATTCTTCCCTGAATAAAAAAGGCACATAGCATAAAATACTAATGCTTCTGAATCGTTAGGATTAAATTCTACAACCTTCTTAAAATAGGTACACGCTTTTTGGATGGTTTCTTTAGCTAATGCCATAAAACCAAGCAGCCTGAATCCTAGCGGAGAGTTATTATTAATTTTAAAGATCTTGTTTACATAATCTTGTGTCTTTTCGAGTAAAGAAAAGTCTATTCCCGCACTATAATTTATTTTCTGGAAAGTAACAAAAGCCAGGCCTGCATAAATGAGTTCATTTTCTCCTGTTATACTTAGTCCGCTAATAAGCAGATGCTCTGATCGATTCAAAGCGTCTGTGTCCCATGCCCAAAAACCCTGTTTTGCCCTAAGGTAACAATCATATGCGGTCGTATCCTTTATTGGTATGAAATTTATATTTTGAATCTCTTCAGATGTAAGTTTTAATTTAAGTGAACTAACAATCGAATGAGAGACTTTTTCCTGTATGTCAAATATATTATCAAGGGTTCCCTGATATTTTTCCGCCCAGATATGTGTATCTGTCGTCCCATCGATAAGCTGTGCCGTTATCCGAATATCATTTCCTGCTTTCCTTACACTTCCTTCAAGAGCATAATGCACATTGACCTCCCTGACGATTTCGCTTATTTTCTTTTTTGTTCCTTTAAAAGTCATCGCAGAACTTCTTGAAATAACAAGCAAATCATGAATATGTGAAAGGTCTGTAATTATCTCTTCTGTAAGTCCATCACTAAAGTAATCCTGATCAGGATCAGGACTGATATTATCAAACGGCAATACAATAACCGATTTTTCTTTAATAAGGGGATTCCTTTCTAAAATTGTAGTTTCCCTTTTCTCAAAAAAGGACTCATTTGGTTCTTTCTTTAGCCCTGAAATGACCTCTTTTATCGCAAGGGCAACTTTATTTATCTGATCCCGATAAAATGCTTTATTAAGATTATCATTGGGATTATCTTCTTTTGATCTTAAAGGTCTGTTGACACCCGAAGATTTATAAATAAACTCGACTCCCCTCAGGACTCCATCTAAAACTTTTTCACATGACTTAATATCAGAAGTATCCAGATCATGAATACGAACAGGAAGTACCCTGCTTGCCACATTACCGTTAGGAAGTTTAACCTTCAATCCGAACCGATCCTGAGAAGCCTGTTCCACAAAAGCCTTAAATTCATGATCCCACGCAAAGGATTTTGGATCGCAATACGTACGAGAAATGATAGGTATGAATACCAGGCACTTCAGTTTATCTTTCAGCGAGGCATCAACATCATGTGTCTCCAGAAGTCCATCATAAGGATTGATGTCAAAATAAACGCTGATTTCTTCCTTGAAGGTTGATTCGAGTTCTGTTTTTAAAGAATCAACGAACTCACTCACCCACCTGTCGCCTTTGTTGTCCTTCTGGCGGTAGGAGATGAAGATGTCGTATGCGTATCCAGGAATGAGGCTTGCCATATTAACTGTTCATTTTGATAAAGTTACGAAAGACAATAACGCAAGTCAAATAAACTCCATTTATGGAACTTATTAGATCTGTCATTGTAACCTGGAAGGAGGTGAAAACGCCTCATTTTTGTCCAAAACCTGGCCCAAAATGCTGACGCTTTCGGTTTTACCATGACTTCCCGACAACTGTGTCGGGATCGTCATTGGCAGCATCCTGACCCCTGACGCTTGCGGTCAGTGCGTCAGGACTGGCGCCAAAAAAAACCTTGAGCCCTGAACCCTGAACCTTGAACCATGACCATCACTGCCTCCAGTCATAATGGAATGACAAGTGTGAGTGTGAGAGCGAGAAAACAGAACGAGAGTGCTCGCTCCCGCATCGCCAGCCGAAGCTTCAGCGAAGGTTGGCTCTCACTCTCGCTCTGTTTTTGCTCCCCAGGCTGCTGAAAGTTGCAACAGGATCTGTATGCTAAGAAACGCAAAGACAAATGAATAGGCGGTTCGTGATTTATAAATTAATTGAATAACTTGTGCTTCGTCCACCTCGTGAAACCATAAGTGCATCTATTTTTAAGAGGTATTGAAGATCCCTGGTTGCGGTTGCTTTTGATACTTTACAGATGCTACCATATTTCTTTGCGTTCATTCCTCCGATAAAACCTTTTGGTCCTTCTTCCAGCATGCGTTTTATTATCATCATCTGGCGATCATTCAATAAATTCCTGAACCGGTCAAAGAACTTTACCTTTTTTAATGTAAAATCAATTTGATTTTCTGAATCGATTTGCGCTGCAAGGATCATCTCAACAAAATATCTGAGCCAGGAAGTTATCTCCATTGAATATTGAGCTTTTTCTAGTTCCAGATAATATTTTTTCTTGTTGCTTTCAATAGTTTTAGATAAGCTCAGCATAACCGGGCGACCAATGCCTTGCGATAATGCCTTCTCAGCTATCGCTCTTCCAATTCTACCATTTCCGTCTTCAAAAGGATGTATGGATTCAAAATAGAGATGTGAAATGGCTGACCGGACAGGAGCACTTTTAATTTCTTTACTGCCGCCAGGTGCTGTATCGTTGAACCATCTTATAAAATTTTTCATTTCTTCCGGCACTGAATGTGATGGAGGTGCCTCAAAGTGTACTTTCTCTTTACCCAATGCACCGGATACCACTTGCATTGGTTCAGTATGGGTTCGCCATTTCCCGATCTCAACTCCTTTCACATGGCTCAATAACATGATGTGCCAGTCAAATAAAGATTGTTCAGTAAGCAGATAATGGAAGCTGTTTCTAACGTCAATCATAAGTGCGCTAATCCCTTCAGTGCGAATGTCTTTACTTTCTGTCAGTGAAGACAATCCAAGATTCCTTTTTATAGAGGACAATACATCTTTCCGGCTCAGGAATTCACCTTCAATCTCAGAGGTTTTTACAGCTTCTGCTACCATAATTTCCAGCAATGTTTCAGTTTGCATATCATCCGGAATTGCCTTGAGAATGCCTGAAACATGTCCAGCCCGTTCATAAAATTGAAACAGGTACTTCTCCAGGTTTGTTATTTCAAATTTGAAATCAGGCCAATCTTTGTGTTGCCAGTTAAAGCTTCCCATGAGCCGATTATTTAGCTTATTCGGCTCAAATATAGTAAATATATGAGCCAATTAAGAATTATTCCCGGCTCAAATTTAAAATTCACAGATTTAATTTATCTGGTATTCAAAAGTTATAGGAGATAAAACAGGATAAGGTCACTAATAACCTCCTCCTTGCGGGTGTTCTCAGGCTAGGACTTGAACCTAGGACCTTAATCCCCAAATACCTGGGAAATCCGTCCTTCTTTGACCACTTCAAAAAAAGGTCTGAAAACTTTTAACATGGATGAGGAAACAACAAGGGTTTGACTCTGGACTGGGGTTAACTGTGAAATAACCTCATTAAATTTCGTCAGATATCGCCCTAAGGTAGAATAGGTTGAAATTGAAATATTTGACTTTGGTTAATTGTTGGCGTAACTTTCATCATACAATTAACCTTTAGTTACTCTATTCTTAGCCATTCACAAAAATCCAACCAAATGAAAACATCACAATTACAATTTGTTAATACCATTTTTTTTGCTTCGTTGCTATTCGTTGCTGTTGGTTGCCAAAATCAAAATGATAAAACAGAGTTAGATAAGTTTAGAGCAACGGCCCAAATTCAAGAACAAAATAAAGAAATTGTTCGTGAAGTATTCAGTGCCATTGACAGCGGAGATCTCGACAAACTGGGAAGTCTTTTGTCAGATGATTTTGCTCTTTATTCTCCTGGCTCACCGCAACCCTGGCGGAAGGAGGCTTTATACCAAGCCAGAAATACACATTTTGCTGCATTTCCTGATTGGATCCACAAAATTGAAATTATGGTTGCCGAAGGTGATAAAGTTGCAGTGAAATTAACTCAATACGGAACCCACACAGCTATGTATAAGGGGATAGAGCCAACCAATAAATATGTTACAGTCCCTGCAACACAGGTTATGATGATTGTTAATGGCAAAGTTAAAGAGTGGTGGGCTTTGGAGGATAACTTAGGGCTTATGAATCAACTTGGCATGGAGCTGAAACCTAAAGAGAACAAGAAGTAGGGAATTCTATTGATAATATCACATTTTCACCCAATACTTGGCCCAAAATGCTGACGCTTTCGGTTTTACCATGACATCCCGACAACTGTGTCGGGATCGTCATTGGCAGCATCCTGACCCCTGACACTTGCGGTCAGGGCGTCAGGACTGGCGCCAAAGAAAAAACCACTTACCCGAAATCCGTGTAAGTGGTTGACTTGCTTCGCTCCCCACTAAAAGTCAGACGGGTGACCACTTTCGGCCGCTCAAATGCAAAAAGTATAATTTACATATTAACAGTCATTTAAGGTAGGAAATAGATGATCATTTTTTTCGGTGTGAAGATGTAATTCGTATCGGCTTATGCAGTTAAGTATTTGATTTAGATACATTACTTGACTTTCGAAACCTTCTCTCTTACCTTTGCTTATTCTTTATTCTCTAAAACGAATAGTTATGAAAAAATTCACCGTAATTATCTTGGCAATTGGAGTTCTGTTTTTCTATTCTTGTCAACAAAATAAGAAAGATGATCCCGAAAAATTGAAAGCAGTGTTGACAGGTTATTTTGATGCAATAAAAACGAGGGACTTTCAAAAGATGAAAGATCTATCTACCTCAGATTTTGTTCTTTTCGAGGATGGAATGGTCTTTAATAATGATTCATTGATAAAATTGATTACAAGTATGCCAAATGCCAAAGCTGATTACAAATTTGATAATTTCATCATAAATGTTGATCAAAATACTGGTAATATGAGATACTATAATCAAGGAGAATTTACAATCAACGACACGATACACCTAACCCCTAAATGGCTGGAAAGTGCAACTTTCAAAAAGATTGATAATGATTGGAAATTAGAATTTTTACATTCCACCACCAGGAAATGATTTTGATTCTAATCCCCTGTAGTGTCATAACCTCCAAATACCTGGATATAAATAGAAAACCACCTCAACCTCCCCTGTCTCAGGTCAGGCAAAGGCCTCAAATCTGACCCCTCGGAGACGATCTCCCAGTTGGATGAGGTCTGGGAGAGGTTCGGGAGTGGATCGTCGGTCTGGGCCAATCAGAATGTGAAAATTAAAGGTCTGTCAACTCAGTTTCAATTTCCGTTGAAGCCATCATACTGAGCTGATATTGTAATACTAGGTGAATTTGGGACGAGAAGATAGCCAATATTCTGATTGACTTTCATCTGCCTAATTCCGAACCTTGAGCATTACACTGGCTTGATTTTTGCTGTGAAGTCATTGTTAATAAGGCTACTACTAATGATAAAGATGAACCCTTTCAGGCTGGTCATAGTTTTAATTATCCTCCTTTCATTCACGAACTGCGAGAAGAAAGACGAACTGGCTAACAAAACTACAGATGCTCAAGTTATTGGCTTTGTCACAGAAAAATGTTTTTGTTGTTGGGGTTGGGTAATAAAAGTTGGCACAGATACAATCAAGGCCGAACAAATACCAACATTGAATCTGTCTGAAGGCACTGTGTTTCCAATCAATGCGCGAATAACAATCGGCTCAAAAACAATTGATTGCTCGGAAGAAATGGCTGATTATTACGAAATCAAAGAGTTCACCGAATTAAATAATTAATGGATGTGTGACAAATAATAGTTTAATCCGAAATCTTTGAAATATTTATATATCATATTGGCCGCCGTTTTATTTGCATCATCAGGCTGCGATAGAGAAAAGACCGACCCTTTTGACCCAGCGAAAAGAGCCATTCTTGGAAAATGGGAAATAATTGAGTTAGGTAACTGGCCTGTTATGAATACCTGTCCAGCAAATGGCTATAAGGAGTACTTACCTGACAATACTGTTCGTTTTTTTGATTATGAATCGCAACAATATACCTCTCAAAAAAAATACTGGATTGATTCGTTACTCCACGAAAGCATTACGAGAGAAGACGGATTTGAGCTGGTCTTTGAATACTATTTTGAGTTTTATGAAAACAAATTGCGCATAGATTCAAAAGCTTTTATGACCTATAATACAGCAATTTATAAACGACTTGACTAAGCATAGTGCATTTTGATGTCTCACCCCCACAATACCTGGCCATAATTAAACTATCCTTAATTCTCCATTCCCGCCGTCACTGGATTGAACCAAATCCTACTATATTTAACGCAACAGACATTAATCCATCATAAGCCTGATCTACCCCTGTTCAGAAAAGATAATTGTTCTGGGCAAGTTTGAGGATGATGTATTGAAAGTCTGGCAAAATCCCTTATCTAAAATCCGTCCTTCTTTGACCACTTCAAAAGAAGGTCTGAAAAGGGTTAACATTCATAAGAAAACCACATCAATCAATTTCAAATACGGTGCTTATAAATTAATGGTGAACATAAATTTGCCCTTGGCATTCAGGTGGCGTAATTTCGTCATGAAATTAATCAGTGGTTATTTCATTTCCCTTCTGTTAAAACCACATTAACATGAGAAACATGTTGAAACTATTATCCTGCTTTCTGCTGATAACAATTTTCTTCTTCAGTTCTGGCAGACAAATTTTTGGACAGGGGAAAGTAAGCTTCTCAGTTGGATTTGGATTACCAGAAGCATTGAACATCAGCATAAGATATCAAATTTTTAATCAGTCAAAAATAGGTTTGAGTGGCGGGTGGTGGCAAAACGAAATATCTTTTTCAGGGGATTATTATTATCATTTTAGTGGTTCATCTAAATTCTCGGACATGCGTCCCTGGTATGGAAGGCTTGGATTAAATCATGTACTGGATTATTGGACTGGCACATACTTGCGAGTTGGCAGAGATTTTAATCTATTTAAACCTTTTGGAATTAGTATAGATGCAGGATTAATGTACAATCTTACTCACAGGAAACAAGGTCTTCAACCCCTGATTATTGTTTACGGCATTAATTTGTTCTATCGATTTTAAGAATATCTAGCGGTATTCTCTTCCAGTAACTATCAAAAGTGTCTTACCCGCCCAAATACCTGGACCTACTTTTAACGCCATCCCCAACCTCCCCCTTTCTCAGGTCATGTTAAGGTATCAAATCTGACCCCAGAGACAAGATCTCCTGGTTGGATAGGGGATGGGGAGGATCGGGGGTCTGGGCCAACCAGAATGTGAAAAGTCTAATGTCTGTCCAATCGGTTTAAATTTCCGCAGAACCCATCCTTCTCTGACCACTTCAGAAGGAGGTCTGACAATTAATAACATTCATGGAATAAAAAATAATGTTACTCCGGAGAAGAGATTATTCCAATCTGGTTGATTGTGCGTAAGATTTGTAGCTTTCAAAGTAGCCACTGCGACATGTAAAGATTTATTTGACTTTGGTTTCTTATAAGTGTAATTTACATATATTAATTTTTAATGGGATTAATCATGAATCAGATAGAAATTCAAAGGAAGGTCTTAATTGCTGCAGCTGGTCTTGTGCTCGTGTCAATTGTATTTATGATTATTACAATACCGAGTGTTCTTAAAGACACTTCTGCAGGTGCAACACCAGAAAGTGCAGCTACAGGAATTGTTATAATGATAATACTACATATGGTAGTTTTATTTGGTTTCTGGAAAGCTATAAGAACAAATAAGCAAGGCTGTCCAGCAGATAAGGGATTAAACATCGGATTAGGGATTCTTATACTCCTTTTTGGCCTTGCAGTTATGGACGGTGCGTTTGCATTTTTTGACCAAATACTTTTCGTTTCAATTTTGCTGTTTATAAGCGTCTTCTGTGACTTTGTGGCTGCAATAACTTCTTTCTCATGTTTGTTTATAAAGCCAAAAAATAACAATAAGATAGATTTATAATAATCTCCCATTCAAGGATCCTATATTTATTGAAACCTGCTCTATAGGCTTGTTTTATAAGAAATTAATATACTTATGATTTGGTTATTTTCCCCCTTTATATGTATCGGATATACCGTGTAGTAAGCATGTGGTGAAAATAACCTTGACTTTGGCTTAGAAAAAAAGTAAATTCATATTTTCAAAACTTAGAGACATGGCATTCTTGAAAATCCGCACTTCGACAGCAATTAATGTATTAATTATCATTGTGGGAGTGATAGTCAGTGGTTTTTTACTACTTTTTGGAATTGCGAACCTGATTAACCCAGATGTTCCAGAAGATTACCTGGATCAAAATACAAAAGTTTGTTTAGTATTCTGTAGTATCGGTTTGATTTTTCTTCTGCTGGCAATAGCTGCCTTCCGTGGAATAATTTCAAAGAATAAAGGTGCTTAAAGAACAGTAAGGTAATTGCGATCGATGGTTATGAGCTTACTTGTCTTAGACCCCAAATACCTGGATAATATTTGAACCAAAATAAGGTTTGATCAACTCTTGAAGTATGCCGTTAACTTCCTTCAATTGTTGTTCAAATTTGACTTTAAAATGTAGAACTCCTTCTGGAAGCTGGCGCCAAACAAAAACATTGAACTGCACAGTCTACAGTCAGCAATCTTCAGTCCTAAGTCTTCATTAATTATCAGTTGTCGGTCACACGACACCGAATGGCCTCTGTGCCCTTAGCGAGAACCGCAATACCGCATAACTGCAAAACCGCATGACCAGAGACACGATCTCCATGCTGGATGGGGTTTGGGTGAGCGTCAAGGGAGGATCGTCGGACTGAGCCAACCAGCCATAATTGGAAATGAACCGTCTGAATTAAGCACATATCAGACTTGTTTGATAGTAGGGATGTTAATTAATGTCACTCGGTATTTCACTTTGAAAAAAATTATACCTAAATATGATATTAATATGAAAGGGTATCTGCTACTTAATAAATTTTACATAAATTAGACAGGAATAGCGGGAATAGAAACATTTAGTACCATTAAATAACCATATTGAAACTAACCCCTAATACCTGCCCCATATGAAAAAGAGTTTATTAATTGATGTTTACTTATTAATTATAAGTGTCTTATTCGTCGTATTGGCCACAAGCTGTAAAAAAGACAGTGATGATGATTCAACTATAACTGACATTGATGGCAATGTTTACAATACAGTTGCTATTGCCTCACAGGTCTGGCTTAAAGAAAACCTGAAGACGACCAAATTTAAAGATGGAGCAGCAATCCCCAATGTAACAAGTGATTCAGAGTGGGGCAGCATCAACACTCCAGGTTTCTGTTGGTACGATAATGATCAGGCTGCAAATAAAAATAAATACGGCGCTTTATACAACTGGTACACCGTCAATACAGGAAAACTGTGCCCTGAAGGTTGGCATGTGCCAACTGATTCCGATTGGACAGAGCTAATCAACGAGTTGGGTGGAGAAATTGTAGCTGCCAACAAACTTAAAAGTACCACAGGTTGGTATGAAAATGGGAATGGCACGAACGAAAGCGGTTTTACTGGAGTTCCTGCAGGATACCGTTACTCGAATGCTGCATTCTGGGGAGTAACAAAAAACACACATTGGTGGACAGCAAACGAAGCTGATGGAACTAATGCAAATACGGTTGGACTTGAATATGATCCTGACGAGATTTATAGGGATCCTGATGGCAAAACCCTCGGTTTTTCTGTTCGCTGTATCAAGAACTGATTGTATATTTTAATACAGAGTTTAGTTGCATTAATACTATAGAAGATTAATCCTTAGCAAACCACCAATCCCAGATAATTATGAAAAAGAAAGGCCTAATCGTAATTTACCTGACTTCCATATGTTTTTTTTATCTGATACTGGCAGTCAGCTGTAAAAAGGACAATGATGATACAACTGTTACTGACATTGATGGAAATGTTTACAATATCCTGACCATTGGAGGCAAAAGTTGGATGGCTGAGAACCTAAGAACTACAAAATTCAAGGATGGATCTGCGATAGCACTTGTATCGGATGGTGGCCAATGGTCAGCTCAAACCACTGCTGCATACTGCTGGCCAGAGAATAATAATTCTAATAAACCCACATATGGTGGATTATACAATGGATATGCAGTTAAAGATTCCCGAGGATTATGCCCGACAGGATGGCATGTTTCTACAGAGCCCGAATGGATTGCCCTGGAAGTAGAGCTGGGGTTACCTCAAACAGAGACCAGCACTACAGGCATACGGGCTGTAACCGAGAATGTGGGAGGTAAGTTAAAAGCTACTTCGCGATGGAATTCGCCAAATACAGGCGCTAATAACAGCTCTGGATTCTCCGCTATCGGAACAGGTTACCGCAGACCTGCAGGTGAATTTCCTCATTTTATGGAATGGACAGGTTACTTCACATCAACAACAAGCAGTGCGGGGAAACTATGGATGCGGTACATCGGGTATGATACTGGGGGCATTGAAAGAGAGGAGCGCGAAGTTCAGTACGGTTATTCTATTCGTTGCGTTAAAGACTAGGTCGTGTCTTAGGCAGATTAAGCACGGGTCGTTTTCAGCGGTTCATTATAAGAGGCGCTTTAAACTAACAGTCTTAACCCCAAAA
The DNA here is from genome assembly GCA_963732365.1 of uncultured Bacteroidales bacterium. Lineage (GTDB taxonomy): Bacteria > Bacteroidota > Bacteroidia > Bacteroidales > VadinHA17 > SR-FBR-E99. The sequence continues at coordinate 99,351 of CAVSZC010000005.1, forward strand.
ATTGCTTGACATATTCTTAACCCCATCCCCAACCTCCCCCTTTCTCAGGTCATGATAAGGTATCAAATCTGACCCCAGAGAGACGATCTCAATGTTGGGTGGGGGATGGTGATCGTCGGTTTGTGTCAATTGGTGTGTGAAGAGATCACAGCCAGTCAAATTGACAGAAACTAAATTTGGTCAAGTCGCCTGGTTTTTCAATCTGATTAATCACTTCTTTTCACGAGTAAATGTCAACATTGAAACGACATTGTTATTTAGTCGACCCTTAGAAAGTAGCTATATTGTTGATAACTAAGTATATAAGTTAATATTAATATTTGTTGGATTGCAAGCTTTTCGATAGATTCGTGAAAAAGCTTGCAAAATGGTCGGTAAAACAGAAAGCAATCCTCAATTGAATGTTTTTCGCATTCCTCTGATCAGTGTGATAAATATGAAGCATGAGTTGGTAGAGTTGGCTCAGCGAATAAACTGGAAATCAATAGAAAAGGACTTTGGATCATATTACTCTGATATGGGTCGCCCAGCGGTACCAATACGCAAAATGGTTGGTAGCATGCTTCTAAAACAAATGTACAGTCAATCAGACGAAGCATTTGTTGATCGATGGATAGAGAATCCCTACTGGCAATACTTCTGCGGAGAGACTTATTTTCAGTATGATAAGCCATTTGACCCGAGTGAGTTTGTCCATTTTCGCAAGCGCCTTGGGACAGACGGAGCCGAGAAGTTGTTAAAGCTCAGCATCAGCCTGTTTGAAGCTGAGGAGATAGAAGAGAAAGAAGTACTCATCGATACCACAGTACAGGAGAAAAACATCACCTTTCCTACGGACACCAAGCTGCATAAGAAGATCATCGAAGGCTGCTGGAAGATATCGGAAAAAGAGGACATAGAGCTAAGGCAGAGTTATAAGCGTACTCTCAGTCAGTTAATGATCGATCAGAGGTTCAGGGAGCATCCTCGCCGGCGGAAGAAGGCCATGGCAGCTGCACGCAAGATAAAGACGATAGCCGGTCGCCTGGTAAGGGATGTTGAACGCAGCCTGGATGAAAAGGAACGTCTTGAGGCATATGATGAGCAGCTGTGGTTATATTACCGGGTACTTGGCCAAAAGCGAGACAGCAAGGACAAGATATACAGTTTTCATGCACCGGAGGTAAGTTGTATCTCCAAGGGTAAGGAGCATAAGAAGTATGAGTTTGGCAACAAGAGCGGGTTCGTCATAACAAAGAAGAGCGGCATTATCATCGGAGCAATGGCTTTTGAGGGTAATCCTTATGACGGGCACACACTTGAACCTCAATTGGATCAGGTATCAGATCTGCTGGGTAGATTACCGAAGCTTGCACTAGTTGACAGAGGTTATAAGGGCAGAAAAGAGATCCTTGGAGTAGAGATAAAAATACCAGGCTCGGGCAAAGGCCATACGGCATATGAAAAAATCAGGGACAGAGCCCGCTTTAGACGAAGGGCAGCTGTAGAACCAATAATCGGTCATCTCAAGAGTGATTACCGAATGCTAAGGAACTACCTCAAAGGTGTTGAAGGTGACATGATTAACACTATTATGGCAGCTGCATCCTTCAATATGATGAAAAAGCTGAGGCAAATCCGGAATAACATTTATTTTGTTTTAAATTGGCTTACCCGGAACTGGCCGGTAAAATATATGACTGCCAGGTATATTGAAAAACAAGACTTCTTAAGGTTCAACTATTTACTGTGGTAGTCATTATCATCAAATCAGAAGATTTAAGTTCTATTTTCCATTTTAAAGGAGCATTTTCGGGATTGGACATATACTGATATTGAACTCCTTCAAATATGTTTTCCGAAGTAAACCAAAATACATTAAGCGCATGTCCAGGAGGGTCATAGACCTTCAAATGAATATATTTGTCATCTTTTTCATCATACCCAAAAAGTCCCTTTATTTTTAAAAACCCTTTACCTTTGGTAATAAATTCCATATAATCCTCTATTCCAGTTCCGAAAGGTTTAGCCTCAAAATAAACAGTTGTGTCTTTGCCCATTTCAGCCGTCCAACTGCCCAGAACCTGTTTCATTAACTCCACTTGGTTTAGTGTTGTTTGCGTAGTTTGTGCCTGTATTCCATTAGTGCAAAGTAACACGAATACAGCAATCATTGCGGTAAAACATAACTTTTTCACTTGATTGTGGTTTGATTCCATCAAATCCATTGGCAAAAAATTTAAACGGACTTTTTGAGTCATTAACTGATTAATGTTGAAAAACAAATGGTAGAATCCAAAATAATGGAAACCTTTTTTGTTTATCAGTGGTCTGTTGGAAAGAAGTTTAGCTACCTTAAATATAACTTTGATAAACTATTAATGATCAGTATTTTTCAGTCTTAAATACCTGACAGCGTTATTATATAGGATATCTTGCTTTTGTCCTTCTGTAAGGAATTCAGAATTATTAATATAATCTATTGAAAGGCCTATGGCACCTGGCCATGTCATTTCATCTGATCCAAACATAATTCGATCAGCAAATCCATATCGGACCGCCTTAATAAGAAAGTCCTTTAAGGACTCTCTGGTATAATCGCAATACCATGCAAGGCAGGAAATATCAACATAAACATTTGGAAACATAAACATAAGACCAAATGTTTCTTCTTGGTATATTGGAAGTCCTGCATGATGAATGCTTAATCTAAGTTGGGGGAATTTTATTAGAACCTCCTGCATTAATAAGGGATTTGAAAACTCCAATTTCATATTAGGATAATTTGTCAACTGAGAGCCAGGAGGCCCAGGAGCAAAATGAAGTCCTATCGGTAAATCATTATCTTGCGCAATTCTGTATAATGTATCCATTACAGGATCATTGGGAGCAATTCCCGTATAGAAATTAGCTACTTCTCCTATTCCTTGCACCTCGCCATTTTTTATCTTCATTTTGAGCTTGCTTATAAACTCATGGTCACCAAGTAATTCTTTGGTTGGCCACACTTCATATGATGGAAGGAATTTGCCAGGATAAAGATTATTGATCATCTCTAATGATTCAAAATCGCCACTTGCATAAGTAAGCAGAATATTATGCTTTTCAATCTGTTCAAGAACAGCTTCTATATGTTCGATATTAGTCTTGGGAGATAACAGGATAGTATCTTTAAGCACATAATCACTACCACCCCAATAACTTTGAACAGAATAAACATGGAGATGCATATCAATTATTGGTGGGGTATGAAAAGCGGCCTGCCCAAAAGCCTGGGCTATTACCACTATAGAAAGCATTAAATAAAGAACTCTAGCTTTCATGATATTTTCTTTTGGCTGTAATGGTTACACAAATTTACTCCTGGTCAATATCAAAGTCAAATAAATGTCTCTTACCACCCCAAATTCCTGGATATAATCTTCAAACCATCCCCAACCTCCCCTCAGATCAGGTCAGGTTAAGGTATCAAATCTGACCCCAGAGACACGACCTCCCAGTTGGAAGGGGTCAGGCAAGGGTCGGGGGAGGATCGTCGGTCTGGACCAAACATGCTTCACCACCAAGCCTTTAACACTCTCAATCTCCTTAAATCCTCTTTCGGTTCAATAATAGATACCCGCAACCGATAATTACAATCAAACCTATCAGCTTAAATAAAGCTAACAATGACATTAGTTCGGGAATTCCGAATTTTATTATTGAAAGTGTCATCCCTATCAGGGGTATAATTAGCCCCATATATAAGGGGTAAATTTTCCTGTTGAAAAGCAAAATGCCGATAATAGCGTAAATTATTCCGAAAATCAGCAGGCCAATACTTTCTGGCTCATTATGGGTCTTAATGAACAAGACGACATGTAAAATTCCTGTAATCAAAAGGAGGATTCCTGAAAGAAGGCGGATTGGTTTCATCTTTTAATAGTTTATGTGATTGGAACTGATTCCCAATTTACTTCATTTAACAGGCCAAGTCAAGTCTTCCAATGAAATCATCCATCAAGAAAATATTCCGAATTTATAACTACCAGTAAAATCCGTCCTTCTTCAACCACTTCAGAGGGAGGTCTGGAAACATAAGCTATAGATTTATTGACTTCAACCTTTTACTGGTGTAAATTTGTAATCAGATTGATAACATCTTAAATATTTTAGCTCTTTGAATCAGAATATTTTATGAACATCAAATCATCAAAGAAATATACATGCAGAAGTCAGACTTCTTTGAAGGAATCACACAAGCACCAGTAAAGGTTGGGAATTACGACATTCGTGTCCCGATATTTTATCAGGACATAACCAGCATGGGTGTGTTTCTGCTTGCTCCGCTAGATAAGGTAAAAACCGTTTTACCTTCCAAAAGAATGAATCCGTTTCGGGTCACCCCCTGGCATTGTTTAGTCACAATAACTGCTTCTGAATACAAGGAAACGGATCTTGGGCCGTACAATGCAGTATCAATCGGAGTACCCTTTTATCTGGATAGGATATCTCCTTTATTGACAGGTATTTTACACAAACCCCCAGAAGTACCGATGATTTATGTTCTTTATCTTCCTGTTACAACTGAAAAAGCGCGTAAAACAGGATTTGAGATCGCCAGTTATCCAGAATTCCTGGCTGAAATCAGTTTTGAAAACGGAGATCAATGGACTAGTTGTAAAGTGGACTCTGAAAACAAAAATATTTTAACCCTGTCAGGACGGAAAATAAATCTTAAACCCTCCGTAAGTGAGCGCGTGTACCCAATTACCTTACAACAGGATCGTGGTTTAGTCAGATCAGAATTCAACTTTAGTGAGTGTAAGTCTGGAATTTCCACCAAGCAACCGGATGTACGGTTGGAATTTGGGATTCATCCAATTGGTGTAAAGCTTAAAGAATTGAATTTAGGTAAAGTTCTGAGATACCAGTACTGGTCGAAACAACAAGCTATTCTAACGATGGCCTGTGAAAGCTATGCGATCTAAAAGCCTGTAAAATTTAAACCTGGATTACTTTGTCTCAGCCCCCCAAGATATCTGGACCTAATCTTCAAACCATTCTTTACCTCCCCTTTCCCAGGTCAACTAAAGGTATCAAAACTGACCCCAGAGACACGATCTCCATGTTGGATGGGGTCTGGTGATGGTCGTAGGAAGATCGACGGTCTGGGCCAAACAGAATGCGAAAAGTCCTGTGTCTGTCCAAACGGTTTAAATTTCCACAGAATCCGTCAAAAAGATGGGAAAGTCATTTTAGCGGTCTTTTGGGGTATCCAGACTGATTGAAGAACTCTTTACATATAAAGTATTTATCTACTTTTTTATCCATGAATTTATTCCTGAATCGAATATCCATAATTCTCCATATAACTTGTTTGAGTACAGAGTCCCAAGCTCCCCTCCGAACAAGAAAATTGAATTCCTTTTTACATCGTATGCCATATTATGGTCTGCCATAGGGGGAGGAGAAACATCAGGAGATAATCGGTTCCACTTGTTCTTATTTAGATTATATGACCATGTTTCATTAGTTAGAGTCCCTTTATAAACAGACTCAAGTATCGCACCTCCAAACAAGATATTGTCTTTAGAATTAATTCTATTTACCATGACTGAGTATGTTAAAGGTTTTTCAGGACCTCCAATATTTTCTTGCGATTCCCAGGTATCCTTATTAAAATCGTAAATCCATATACTACTATCAGTAATTGGATCCTTTTTTCGTCCGCCCCATAAAATTACCTTATCATTTTCTACATCATAAGTCATTGCAAAATACATCCTTGCTGAAGGTGAAAGTATCGGGCTCATTTTAGTCCATTCATTGGCATTAAAATCATATGACCAGGTATCAGCGAAAACTGTATCATCAATACTCCTGCCTCCAAATCCTCCGAACATTATTATTCTATCTGACTCTTTGTCATAGGCCATTCCTTGTCCCGCCCTACCAGAAGGAGATGTCAGCGGATGCGTGTTTTTCCATAGATTTTTTTCAAAATTATAAGCCCAGGTACTGCCATTATGGTCAACAGCTATAAATTGATCAGATTCCTGATCATACGCCATCGTTGTAATTACGCTTTTACCATCATCTGAAACAGCCTCACATATTCCAACATATTCCCATTGCTCAGTGCTCGGATCATATTTCCAGATATCACGAAGATCTCCAATCCAGCCTCGTTTGGTTAATCCAGCAAAAACAAGAATATTTTCAGTTTTATTATGATATACAAGGCTGTGATAAATTCGGGCCTCTGGCACAGCTCCAGGTTCCCTTTGGCTGGGTTTATTATTCTGAGCTTGTAGGCCATTTGACAACAGCAACAAGAATGTTAAAATCATTGGTATTGTACAAGTTATTTTCATATGATTGGGATTTATCTAATGGCGTAGAAACAACTTTAAGTCAATAAATTGATGGAAGTTACATCAATTCAATCCCAAACCCAAATAATTCTTAGCTGTCAACCAATTATTGTTTCTTCAAAATCCGTTCTTCCTTGACCACTTCAAAAGAAGGTCTGAAAAGACTTAACATACATAACCAAAAAACGAAGATTTAACATTTTCTGGCAGGTTACCTATTTGCACCCCTCGAATTCCACACATCATTCGTTCCAAATTTGTAAGCAGTCGTGTCGCCACCAATTACCCACATACGATCTTTATAATCTATTACTGAAAAACTTTTTCTCGCTGCCCAAGCAGATGGACTTGCTGACTGATTCCATACAATTCCATCAGAAGAAGACCAGACATCATTTAAATGAGTTGATGGAAACAGAGGACATCCACCCATCAGCCACATTTTGTCACGATGAACAATTACCTGGGGTGCGTACCTTTTTGACCAGGATGCATCATCTGTTGCCTGAATCCATTCTTTACCATCCTTAGAATACCAAACATCATTCAGGTAAACAAATTTTTTATCCGTTCTATTTACACCACCAATTACCCACATCTTATTATCATAGACTACCGATGATTGAGCACATCTCTTTGACCAAGGTGCTGAATCGGTTATTTGATTCCAGGTTAAGCCATCTGATGAACACCATACATCATTTTTCCACTTTCCATCATATCCTCCAATGACCCAGATTTTATTTTCAAACACTACTGATGTATGATAATGCCTTCCAGTCCAGGGTGCAGATACTATTGCTTGCACCCATTCAATACCATCTGACGAGTACCAGACATCGTTCAAATTCTCACCATTTGCTAAACAACCCCCAATTACCCATATTTTGTCATTAAAAACCACACTCGTAAAGCATGACCTACCTAACCACCCAGGATTGCTCGATGCTTGCATCCATTTTAGACCATTTTTCGAATACCAGACATCATTTAAGGCAATGGTATCATTAATACCCCCCATTACCCACATCTTATTATTGAAAACTACTGCGGAATGCTGAAACCTTGCTTGCCATTCAGCAGATGTTGTCACTTGTTTCCATTGCACTTGGGCAGATAGATTGGTTGTTAGACTACTGACAGAAAATACAATTACTGTAACCAAACTCTTTGCTGATGTCATAGCTTCTCTATTTGTAAAATCAATAGTCAACTAAAGTTAGGCAATTATGTCTTAGCTCACCTGTAAATTAGACGGATATCCCCCAGAAGCTGGCCCAAAACTGGCCCATATGAAAAAACCACTTACCCGAAATCCGTGTAAGTGGTTGACTTGCTTCGCTCCCCAGCTAGGACTTGAACCGGACCGAGCGTTAAGAAAATGCCCGGTGGGCATTTTTAGCGAAGGGGACCGACTGCAGGGATGGCTCAAGTCCTGCACAAACAAAATGAGCCGGCAAAATGCCGGCTCACTGCTCCCCAGCTAGGACTTGAACCTAGGACCCCCTGATTAACAGTCAGGTGCTCTGACCAACTGAGCTACTGAGGAGTTTACTTGCCTGTTAAAGCGTCGCAAAATTAACCGCTTTATGTGAATTAAGCAATATATTTGCCAAAATTTTACGGATGAAGAAGATTCTGGGCATAGGCAACGCGCTTGTTGACGTTATGACAATGATACCCGACGACTCGTGCCTCAACCTTTTCGGACTGCCCAAAGGAACCATGACCATGGTCGACGCAGCAAGATCAGGAGAGATAAAAAACACCATCGCATCATATACTACCACCCTCGCCTCGGGAGGCTCTGCCGGAAACACAATGTACGGACTCGGAATCATGGGCGTCCACTCCTCCTTCATAGGCAAGGTGGGTCGCGATGAGCTCGGTAACTTCTACGAGAAGGATATGGTCGATGCCGGACTGATGCCCGTGCTGATGCGTTCCGCAGCATCACCCACCGGGACAGCCGTGGCCCTCGTGACCCCTGACTCTGAAAGAACTTTCGCGACACACCTCGGCGCAGCCACCGAACTGATGGCCGAAGAACTGAAAACCATCTATTTCAAAGGATACGACATCCTCTACCTCGAAGGTTACCTCATCTTCAACCTGCCCCTCATGGAAGAGGCCTGCCGCCTCGCAAAGGAAAACAGGATGAGCGTGGCAATAGACCTGGCAAGCTATAACGTCGTAACAGATATGCTCCCTCATTTCAAAGATGTCATCTCGAAATATGTCGATATCGTCTTTGCCAACGAGGAGGAGGCCAGGGCCTTCACCGGCCTCGGACCGCGCGAGGCGCTCGACAGTATCGCAAAAGACTGCACCATCGCCGTTGTAAAGACTGGCGCCGGTGGCTCATGGATAAAAAGAGGCGAGGAGGTGATCAAAATAGACGCCCTGAAGGTCACTCCCGTCGATACCACCGGCGCCGGCGACCTCTATGCGGCAGGCTTTCTTTACGGCTACTCCCACGGCTTCAGCCTTGACAAATGCGGGATCTTCGGCTCAATACTGGCAGGGAAAGTCATAGAGATCATAGGAGCCAGGATGCCGCAGGAAAAATGGCAGGAGGCCAGGGAGATGATAAGCCTTGTGGCAGCAGATCAGTAGAACCTCCTCCGCGGAGCCGTGCTCTCAGCACAGTTACACTTTCCAAGGTGTATGAACTGATACCCGAAACCAACCGTCACCCCCGAGTTCCATAATGTCTGCGGATAATCTTCAGGCATGAAGTGAAGAAGGGCATACTGGCTGCCGTAAGCCCTGACCCTGATGAAGTAATCTGATTTGAAATTGTACTGGAACCCCAGTCCGGCAGTAATTCCAAGCCCTGACATATCATCAGCCTGTGAGCTGCCCGTCTGAAAAGATAAAACAGCACCTGCCTCGGCAAAGAGCCATCTGAGAAAATCAAACCGTGCAGTGACCGGCACCGTAACGAGACCGAAGTTTCCGGGCTGATCCTCTCCCTCAATGCCAGGCGCCGGGGAGCTGAAATAATACTGTTGTGAATAGGCTGCCCCCGTCCCGAGGCTGAAGATATCACCGAATATTCTCCGCAGGTCGATGCCGGCTGTCCAGAGCCCGGTACCCGTTATTGACCCTGCACCTTCAAGCTCCTCAAAGCGGAAAATATCATTCGTGCCGCCACCCCCGTACAGGGCAATCTCGCCGTACCAGGTGCCCTGACCACGGCAAAGAACCGAAACACCCAAAAGTAATATCAAAAGACTACGCTTCATAACGTTGTATTACCGCGAAGGGTCATTCTGTGAGGTCGCCATATGGCTCTTCGCCCTGAAGAAGGCATACCATGCCACAAAGGCGAAACAGACAAGCGGAACAACAAACCCTGTGGCCATTCCCGATACGTCAGCTATACGACCCATGATGACCGGACAGACAGCACCACCCACAATTGTCATCACAATGACCGATGAACCTCTCTTTGTCATCCCTCCCAGATCCTTCAGTCCAAGGGCAAAGATGGCGGGAAACATTATCGACATGCAAAAATAGGTCAGGTAAAGGGCAATGATTGACGGCCATCCGAGACCCAGCATCACCAGTACCATTGCTCCGGTGTTTACAAGGGCATATATGCCAAGCATCTGCCGCGGGCTGAACCAGCTCATGAAGAGCGATCCGAGGAACCTCCCAGCCATGAAGAAGACAAAACCCAGTGAGAGGAGATAGGCTGCCTTCTCCGGGGTAAACCACGGCATTGTCTCAACGACATAGTTTATAAAGAAGCTGTTGATGCCTGTCTGTGCGGCGACATAAAAAAACTGCGCCATGACCGCATACCTGAAGTGCCTCACCTTCATCAGTCCCCGGTAGGTACCCCTGTCACCGTGGCTGTCATACTCCCCCTCATGAACATCAGGCAGATGTGTTATGAAAAACAGGAATGCAATGATGAGCACCACGCCTCCGATCAGCACATAAGGGAGGGCCATCGAGGCAAACTTGTTCGTCTCCGGCTCACCGTTATTGCCCAGTATAAGCATCCCCCCCAGCGCAGGGCCTATGATCCACCCAAGGCCGTTGAACGACTGCGAGAGGGTCAGTCTCTGCTCTGAGGTCTCCTTTGGCCCCAGAACGCTTGAATAGGGGTTTGCGGCCGTCTCGAGGAAGGTAAGTCCGCACGCTATTATGAAAAGGCATAAGAGGGTAAACTCAAAGGTCTGTATGGCTGTTGCGGGAAGGAAGAGGAAGGCACCGGTGGCATAAAGGAGCAGCCCGGTGATGATACCCTTCCTGTAACCGAGTCTGTTCATGAAGAGGCCTGCCGGGATGGCCATCACGAAATATCCGCCGTAGAGGGCAGCCTGCACCAGGCCCGACCTTGACTTGGTTATCCCAAGGATATCCTGGAAGTGCTTGTTGAGAACATCAAGCAGGCTGTGGGCAAGCCCCCACAGGAAAAAGAGACTGGTAACCAGTATAAAGGGAAGGATAAAACTGTGCGTCACAAGACTCTTCGGATGCCTCGTAATTGTATCACTGCTCATAAAGAGGGACTTTATCATACAATATTTGTCATTATTTGTGAATAATGCAATATCGTGACTGAATGCAGCCATCTTATTCAACTTTTTCATAAGTTGCATAGGATAAAAGCTAACCGGTATGAAAAGAGATTCGCTTCCTTGCAGCCTCAGCTTCTCAGTCACATGGGCCATGATCCTTTCCCTAATTTTGACATCATGCTCCGGAGACAGCTATTTTGAGATAAAACGGCCAGAGCGCTATGCCATCGTTACGGGCGACAATGCCGACAGCCTGACATTAATGGCGGCGGCGGAGCTTGAGAAATACATTGAGCTGATAACCTCCGAAGATCTGATCACGGCCGGCGGCCCCGGGCAAGGCGGCAGGACCATCTTCATCGGACGGGAAAGCATCACCGACACTGCTCTTCTTGCAGAGACCGCCAGTCTCAGCCGCGACGGGTTCATCATCAGCGCCAGCGGCGGGAGCCTGCTGCTGGCCGGCAATAACGGAGCTGCCGATCTCCATGCCGTCTATACCCTCCTGGAAGAGCATGCCGGCTGTATCTGGTTCACCGGAAGGGAACAGCATGTTCCCCGGGCAAAGAAAATAAGCATCCCGGACGGAAAAAAGATCTATGAACCGGCATTCAGTTTCAGGGTGGCTCACTTCCCTGACAGGGATAATGCACAATTTGTTCACCGGAACAAGATGAGCACCTTCGGTGAGTGGGGCATGTTTGTTCACACCTTTCAAACCCTGATGCCCCCCTCTGAATACTTCGGAAAGCATCCGGAATATTTCTCGCTGGTGAACGGCAGGAGGATACAGGACGGGCAGCTGTGCCTCAGCAATCCGGAAGTGATAAGGATACTTGCAGAGAATCTCGGCGAACGGATGAAAGAGGCCCCGGACAAGGTCTACTGGTCAGTGTCGCAGAATGACTGCATCAACTACTGCGAATGTGACAGATGCAGTAAGCTTTATGAGAAGTACGGCAACATCTCCGGTGCCTACATAGAGATGTCAAATAAGATCGCAGCCCGGTTTCCTGACAAGCAGATCTCTACTCTTGCGTACCAGTTCACCCGCCAGGCACCCGTGAACATCGTCCCGGCACCAAATGTAAATGTCATGTTCTGCTCCATCGAATGCAACAGAAGCTTGCCCCTGGGTGACGATCCGCGCAGCGCGGGCTTCGTGAAGGACCTCTCGGACTGGAGCGCACTCACAAAGAATATTTTCATGTGGGACTATGTTGTGCAGTTTCGCACATACCTGTGTCCCTTCCCCAATTTTCACACCATACAGCCAAACATACAGCTGTTTCACAGTCACGGCATACCGATGATGTTCCAGCAGGGGAGCGGCAGGTCATGGTCAGACCTTGCGGAACTGAAGCAATATTACATCTCAAAGCTGTTATGGGACCCCGATCTTGACGGAGACTCGCTTATAAACCGCTTCATAAACACCTACTACGGTGAAGCGGCACCCTATATAAGGGAATATTTCGACCTCTCCCATGCCAGCCTTGATTCGGTTGCGGAGAAGCAGAATCTTGACATATACGGCCTCCCGTCATACTACTTCAGCAGTTTCCTGTCACGTGACCTGGTAACCAAATACCATGACCTGATGGACAGGGCCGAAGAAGCAGTGGCAGGAGATACGGTGCTTCTCTCCAGGGTGTTGAGAGCGAGGATGTCGGTTGACTTTGCTTGGCTCGACTATGCCCTTAATGCAGGTGACACGGCACTCTCATTCATAAACCGTCAGCCATCGGGAAAGAGTGTGAGCGAAGAGATGATGGCAGCGCTTGACAGGGTCATCGAAAACAGCGAAAAAACAGACGTATGGGCAGTCAGCGAACATCAGTATTCACTGGAGGAGTACCGAGACCATGTGAAGAGGCTTGTAAGTATGGGAGTAAAGGAAAATAAGGTCAGTCCGGAGGAATTCAGATCACTTACAGAGATCCATCAGCGTTATTTAGTACCAGGTGCTGCATCACTGGCAGACGGTATCTTCGGAGGCAGAGGATACTCTCAGGGGTGGCTCGGATACGAGGGAGAAGACATGATCATCGAGATAACCCCGAAGGCAACAGTCGAAACAGGCCACGTAAGCATGAACTTTCTGTGCGACCATGTCTCCTGGATATTTCTTCCCACAGAAATAGTGATTGAAACATCAGCCGACGGCGTCTTGTTCAACAGAGTCGCAGGTGGCACGTATGAGACCACCTCCTTCGATCAGGACATTACTCCCGTTCACATGGAATACGAATTCCCGCAAACGAAGGCAGCGAAAATCAGGATAACTGCAAAGTCAATGAAGAGATGTCCTGAATGGCACCGCGGGGCAGGTATGCCGTCATGGATATTCATTGATGAGATAGTTGTCGAATAAGCAGGATCTCATAATTTCAGGCCTCTGTATACTTAAAAGAATATATTTGCAGTCGAAAGAACCATAAACTGAGCCTATATATGCGCACGCTGACAATGATCCGGGCCCTCACTCTCACTCTCACACTCGCCCTCACTCTCCCTACCGTCCTTCATGCCCAGCAGGCAGATGAACAGCTGATCCTTAAACACTTTCATTCAATCAGCAGTGAGGAGATTGCAGGCTGGATGACCGAGCTATGCTCTCCGAAATATAACGGAAGGCTGGCCGGCACACCGGAATACATTGCATCAGCCGAGTGGGTGGCGGGCATGATGCGTGAATGGGGCGTGAAGCCTGCAGGAGATAACGGATCTTTCTTTCAGTGGTTTGATCACCCTTACACTGTAGTGAATGACATCGGCATGCTCCAGCTTCATCTTCCGCAGAAGGATGGCTCGGTGATACTGAAGAACTACGAAGCCCCTGAGGAGTATTACCCGGGAATGAATTCAGGAAACGGCACCGTCACCTCTGAGGTGGTATTTGTCGGTTACGGCGTCACGGCACCGGAACTTAACTATGACGATTACAGGGATATCGATGTGAAAGGGAAGATTGTTCTGATGAACCGCGACGTACCGTACAAGGATGTACGTAACCCCGAGTACGCTAAGTGGGTGAACTACTGCTACCACCAGTACAAGGTCGAAAATGCTGCCCGGCACGGAGCAGCAGGTATGCTCTATATCGACGGCAACAGCGCCAACCCGAATATATCATATATAGAAAATATGATCGTTTGCGGCATCGGACCCGTACCTCTCAAGGATATCTTCGCCGGTCTCGGGAAAGACAACACAGCCATCGTCGCCCAGATTGACAAGTCATTCAAGCCTGCCTCCTTCGCAACAGGCAAGGTAATGACCCTGAAGGCCAACACCACCCGTCATCCGGAAGGAAAGACCTGCAATGTCATTGGCATGATTGAGGGAACAGACCCGAAGCTGAAGGAGGAGGTCATCATTATCGGAGGCCATCTTGACGCCGTCGGCAACGCCGGGGGGTTACTGGTTGCAGGGGGCTATGACAACGCAAGCGGTGTAGCAGACATCATGGCGGCTGCAAAGGCACTCGCCCAGTCAGGGATAAAACTGAAACGCACCATTGTCTTCCTGTTTATCGGAGGAGAGGAAGTCGGCCTCCTCGGATCCAAATACTATACCAGGAATCCTGTCTTCCCGAAGGAAAAAACAGTTACATATATAAACCTTGATATGGTTGGAAACGGCACAGGACTGGCAGTAAGCGCATCTGCAACCTGCCAGGGGCTGACCGGTTATTTTAAGGAGGCAAATGATAAATACATCCACCGCACGATGCGCACCTCGACGTCAGGAGGGTCATTCTACGGCCGGCCGCGCAGTGACGGACTGGTCTTCCTGGCAGATGGTTACAGAACCATGAGCATCTCAACAACTGACGGTGTAAAACCTGTTTTTTACCACCTGCCGGGTGATGATGAGACCGCCGTCACCCCTGAAATAATGGAGGATGTGGCAAAGATGATCTACCTCTCATTCATAGAAATGGGCAGCGCCGATACCCTCAGTTACTGAGAGCACCGGCGCCGGTCAATCCTGAATACGATTTTATTGCTTTACAACAAGCTTTACGGTGAGGGTAAAGTCGTCATAAATGGCATTATCGCCGAGGTTTGCGAAGAATTTGCCCGAACCGTACCTAATGTCATAGAGAGTGCGATCAACTACTATCGTGGCAGTATAGGTGACCAAATCACCCGAAACAGATTCCTTGGCCGTGAATGTTACCGGGTTGGTTTTATCCTTAATTGTAAGATTTCCCTTCAGGCTTACTGTGCCGTTTGATACCTTGCTTTCACCTGTAAGAACTAGCTTTGAAAGAGGATACTTCGCGACACCGAAGAAGTCGTCTGATTTGAGGTGACCCTCAAGCTTGGCACGGGTACCCTCATCCTTGATGTCAGTGTCGACAATAGTTGACATGTCAATAACGAATTCACCGCCGGTTATGGCGTCTCCTTTCTTAGCAAGCCATCCTTCTTTAAGGTTGATGGTTCCATAATGCTCTCCAAGAACCTTCTTGCCGTTCCACTCTATCTTTGAGGCCGTTGCATCAGCCTTCCATGTCTGCTGGGCGCTTAACTGGCCCAGAGAGATAGTAACTATTAATGCTATTAATCCTGCTTTTTTCATGATGTATCAATTTTACCATCATAAACCTTTTCAGACGGCAAATTGTTCAACAAAAGTTGAATAAATTGATACAAAAAAGAGAGACAGGTTTATATTAAGCTAAAAATCAGAGGCTTTTGATGTTCATCCCTCCGCTCAGTTCGAAGACAGTTCCGGTAGAGAATTCCCAGTCCCCCCTGGCAAGAGAGGCAACAGCTTTTGCCACATCATCAGGAGTTCCCCATCTTTTCTGAGGTATAAGACCTTCGGCGATCAGTTTGTCATATTTATCCTTTACCCTCGCAGTCATATCGGTCTCTATCAGACCGGGCCTCACCTCGTAAACATTTATCTTTTCCTCGGCAAGCCTGTCTGCAAATACGAGTGCTGCCATGCTCAGCCCGGCCTTCGAGACGCAATACTCAAGCCTGTTGGTTGATGACATGTATGCAGCAATGGAAGTAATGAAGATTATTGCAGGAGTGTAATCTGTTTTCTGCTTTCTGAGCCAGATCATTTCCCTGGCTACTCTCTGAGCGAAGAATACCGGTCCGCGGAGATTGATGTCAGTTACCCTGTCGTAACTCTCCTCTTCGAGTTCCAGGATATCTTTGCGTTCTATCGGGGCAACGCCTGCGTTGTTTATCAGCAGGTCAATGCGGCCGTAATGCTCAAGTATGCTTGATATTGCCTCATCATGGAGTGAGGTGTGGGCAATGTCAAGTCCTATCGGGAAGAATGCGGCACCGCGCTTCTCCACCTCAGGCTGCAGCGAGAGCATGCACTCGCTGTCCGGAGTGCGGGCGATGGCGGCAATATCAAATCCTTCAGAGGCAAGTGAGAGTGAGATAGCTCGTCCTATTCCTCTGCTGGCTCCGGTAATTACTGCGACAGGTTTTTGATTCATATAATCAGACTACTTTCTGGCTACTTTCTTCCTCTCAAGCTTCAGGATCACCTCGCAGTCACCGCTGACATCCGCATCAGCTGTAATATAAGTGCTGCTGTTAATGCTTGCAAGCAGGTATTTCCTCTCTTTCCCGTTTATCAGGAGGTCACCGGCAATATGGTTCTCCGGTACCGGAAGAGAGAGCTGTATATATTCATAGCTTCCTGAAAGCCTGATAGTCATCTTGTCGGCTGACTGTGTGTATTCATACCTGACAAATGCGCCCGAGCTCCTGTAACCGATCTCCGCATCAGCCTTTTCAATTCCTGCTGCAGTCCATCTGGGGCAGATACGTACTCTCCTGTATAGCTTGTCCTTGTCCTGTATCCCCACCAGCCCCTCAATGAAGGCATATAGCATTGCCGACGATCCCCACCCGTCAGTAGGTTTGGCTTCCGGAGAGGTGCTTGTCTCTACTGTTGAAGGTTTGCCGTCAGGGAAATACCACAGATATGTCTCTCCGTTTGCGGATATAAGGTCATAATAGCGCATGAGTATGTCAATGCCGTACTGTTCATAGCCATACTCCAGGGCGGCCCTGGCAAGCTCGCCGCCGGTGAGGGGCATGATACCTCCGTTGCAATATGCTCCGCGCGAAAGCTTGTAGTCACCGAAGATCCCCGGAGGAAAGGGAGGGTCAATCGAGAACCACTCGGCAAATGCAGAGGTGGTCTCCCGGCGTTTCATGTATTCGCTGATGATTGCCGAGGCTATCTGCGGTGTGGCGGCTCCCCTGTTGATGGCTGCCGGGTTACTCAGGCTGAGCTGCGACGCCTCATCAACACCCTCAATGGTGACCGGTGTCTGTTTCACAAAGTGGGTATAGAAAGAACCGTTGAAACATGTACTGTTAAGGCTCTTGCGCAGTCTGAGAGCACGGTCACGCCACTTTGCCGACCTGATCTTGTCTCCGAACATCGCATACCAGTATGACATGAAATGGAAGACTTCGTAATATCCGCTGTTATCTCCGTGGAAATAACCCCAGAAGGTGTTTTCATCTATCTGAAACTGCAGCCATTCATGTTGCCCTTCAGTATAGGCAAAGTCCCATGTATCAATAGTATACGGTCTTCTGAAGAGATATGCCTCTCTGTCAAAATAGCGGGTACCTCTTACATATGCCAGTGCCCTTTCAAATGACGGCATCAGCTCTTTGATAAAAGCATCGTCACCTGTGGCCTGCCATGCCAGCCATGCCGCCTTGATAAATCTGAACTCGGTGTCAGCCTCCACCGGGGTCCTGACATATTTAGTCCAGTTCTCCCTCTCGCAGGGAAGTTTTTCCGGAAAGGTGGTGAAGTAATCGAAAATGCGACCGTTGCGGGCCTGAGTGTCTGCAAAGTGCTTCACAGTGCTCTTCAGGTCAGACTCCGTATACCTCAGAGCCCTCATCATGTCTGAATAGTTCCTTATCCAGATCGAACGGGCATCAGGAGAGCGGTAGCCTCTTATCTTTTCACCGTCGATGTTTACTTCAAGGAGATCGTGCTCAAGGAACCTGCTGATCCTCGGAATGAGCTCATCAAATGCCGGAGTGCCAGTCCTGACGTACATAACTGGGGGTTTAGGTTAGTTTTAACGGCTTTAAAAGTAGCAATTAATTGTTTTGGTTGTAATCAGCCTCCTTAATTTCTTCTTCCTCATCTTCTTCGCCATGCTCATAGAATGGTACCGGCCGCTGCGGCCCTTCGTGGCGGAACCACAATGCAAGAATGGCTCCGGCGACGGCACCCAGCATGTGTGATTCCCAGGAGATATTAGGTCTGAAGCCGGGGAAGATGCCCCACACCATCTCACCATAGAGAAAGGCAACCAGCAGCGAGAGACCCATGAGAGGTATGTGCCGCCGAATGATGCCGCTGATGAACAGAAAGGATGCCAGCCCGTAAATGATGCCGCTGGCTCCGATGTGCCACGAAGGCCTGCCGGTGAGCCAAACGGCAGCGCCGGTAAGCAGAAAGAGCCAGAAAAGCACCCTGAAGGCAACCTGCGAATAGAAGAAAAAGAGGGCTGAGCCCAGGACAAACAAAGGTAATGTGTTGTTGAACAGGTGCTTGAGGTCTGCATGGATGAAAGGGGAGGTGAATATGCCCGTCAGGGAAGAAGCTCTCTGCGGAAAGATGCCAAGAAAATGGAGATCAACGGAGAAAATATGCTCTGAAGCCTTGATGAGCCATATCAGAACCACAAAAATAAACGGTATGAGCATGCTGAGAAGCAGCCGCTTCCTGTCGGGCGGAGCATACTGTTCATCCATTGCTGCCGGCCCTCCCGCTATTTGTCACGCCCGGGATACCTGATACCGGCTTTATTCCTCACAGAATCAAGTATCCTCGCCAGGTTGAGAGTGAAAGAGAGGGGAACGACAGAACTCTGTTTCAATCCTTTATCAATGCAGTTCATCACCTCCACAGCCTCATACTGGTAACCCTGGGCCGGCGGAGTGAAGATCCTCTCTTCAGTATCATTGCCGTATTCGATAAGCAGATGCTGTGACCGGTCGCGGCCACGTGAAAGAATAAGATTACCCTTCTCACAGTTGAATTCAGTGGATGTGCCCGCCATGGTTCCGAACGAACAGTAGGCCTCAGCCAGCCTCCCGTCATTATATTTGAAGATCATCGACGTACTCTCATCGGCTCCGGTGGGGGATAATACAGCCGTCGCCTCAATTGAATCGGGCACGCCCATATAACGCAGGATGTCCATTATCGGATAGATGCCTACATCCAGCAGCGAACCTCCCCCGAATTCGATATTGTAAGTCCTGAGCTGTGGGTCGTAAGGAGCTATAAACGCAAATTTTCCTCTCATGTGGAGCAGTTTTCCCATCTTGCCGCCTGAGAGGATCTCTTCAGCCTTTGCATATGAAGGCTGAAAGGGCGGCCAGAGGGCCTCCATCAGAAACAGCCCCCTGGTGGTTGCAGCATCAGACATCTCCTTAACCTCCGCGGCATTGATCGACATCGGCTTCTCGCAGATCACATGCTTGCCGTTATGCAGGGCAAGCAGCGTGTGCTCAAGATGAAGGGAATGAGGTGAAGAAATATAGACGATCTCAAGGTCAGGATCTGCAAGAAACTCTTCGTAGCTGCCAAAACGCTTATGAAATCCGAATTCCGCAGCGAAACTTGAGGCTTTTTCAATATCCCGTGATCCTACCGAATGTAAACGGGCATTGTCAAGTAGTGCAAGCGCCCTTGAAAATTTGTGCGCAATGCTGCCCGTACCCAGTATGCCCCAGTTATGTGTCTTCATGACAATTTGTTTGGATAAAGTTAATCATTATCGTCTGAAATTTTTCCGTCACTGATCCGGAAATGCCACTTCTCCGTATTGATAAATGCTTTTATGAGTATTCGTGGTTAACCTTGTTTACCACAAAGACGCAGAAGGTCATCTCAAAGGCGCATAAGCATAATAATTACTGCAATTTGGGGTTTGAAAAAAATATTTTAAAAAAAATACATCTATGTATTGCATAGTATTATTTTTTATTTATATCTTTGCATTGTTATATTAATATGTATTAACAGGTACTATAATTAAAAAGCGATGAAAGTCACAGTAAACATTAACCTCGGAGGGTACGCATTCAACGTTGATGATGATGCGTATGAACGTCTCCGGCAGTACATGAAGAATCTTGAGAAGGAGTTCTCGGGAGAGTCGAGCTCTGCCGAGATAATGTCCGATATAGAGGGCAGGATAGCTGAGCTTTTCAGGATGAGGCTTAACAACTACAAGCAGGTCATCACCATGAAGGATGTCGAGGAGGTGATGTCGATACTTGGTTCACCGGAGGCTATCAGCGGCGGCGATCCGTCGGCTGAGGAGCCACCGAGGGCACAGCGCCGTATCTACCGTGATCCCGAAGGGCGGATAATAGGCGGAGTATGTTCGGGTCTTGCCGCCTATTTCACATGGGATCCGCTGATCATGAGGATTCTTTTTGTGGCCCTGGTCATTGCCGGTGGGTTCGGTATCGGGCTTTATCTTGTTCTGTGGATTGTACTTCCCGAGGCGAAGACAACGGCACAGAAGCTCGAGATGAGAGGCGATCCGGTGACGATAGAGAACATCAAGGACTCCGTCAAGCGCGAGTTTGAGACGGTAAAGAAGAAAATGAATCTTTAACAGGTGACAGAGACAGGTCACTAACAGATAAACAATAAACGCCATGAATACGGACAACACAAAAGCACAAATGCGCAAGGGAATACTTGAATATTGCATTCTTGCAATACTTTCAAGGAATTCATGCTATGCGGTAGACATCATCAACGAACTGAAAAAGGCCGAGGTGATAGTCGTTGAAGGTACCCTTTATCCCCTGCTCACCCGTCACAAGAATGCAGGATTGTTAAGCTACCGGTGGGAAGAGTCGCCACAGGGCCCTCCCCGCAAATACTACGAGCTCACTGAGCTGGGCAGGATATATCTCAGTGATCTTGACAGGGCCTGGGAGGAGCTGGTGGTCTCTGTAAATCAGATACGTGGAAAATAAAAAACGGCAGCCATGAAGAAAACTATGAATATCAACATTGCCGGGCAACTCTTCCGCATTGATGAGGATGCCTATGAAATACTCACACGCTATCTTGAGCATGTGGCAACCCGGTTCCGTGCGGAGCAGGGCGGCGACGAGACGCTGGCAGACATTGAATCACGCATCGCCGAGATCTTCGGCGGCGGCAATGAACCTCCCACCCTTGTTTCAAAGGAGATGGTGAATGACATGATCAATATTATGGGCGCTCCGGAGGATTATTATGACAATGTTGCCGGTATCCAGGGAAGCACCGGCTACACCAGGAGATCGATGTATGATCCCAACACCCTTTCAGCCCGTATCGGCAAGGCACTTTCGGAGTTTTTCAGAGCCTTCGGAAGGGTAATGTCAGCAATTATCCGGGTTTTTGCCTTCATCTTTGGAACGGTCTTTACCATTATCGGATTTCTTCTTCTGTTCGCATCCGTTCTGGTGCTTTTCTTCAATAATGCACCGTTCATCGCCTCAGCGATGGAACCGGAGATATTGAACACCCACACCCTTCTTTCCATAGTGCTGAACAGCAATGTGGTATGGCCTGTCATTATTCTTACGGCCTTAGTCGTGTTGCTTCCCCTCGCTGCCCTTACCTATCTGGGCATCAAGCTGATCTTCAATATCAGGTATAACTCGAGGGTATTCGGAATGATAATGTTCGTGATCTGGATAGCTGCAGCATGTGCCCTGGGTGTTATTCTGAGTCTTCAGTTGTCTGTATATTCAAACAATGAGCGGGTTGAAGAGCGGATTGCACTTGACGCACCCGTGAAGACGCTGTGGCTGGCTCCGCTGGGCAGGATATCCGATATCAGCTATGACGAGACGGCCTCGGTTGAGGATGTTGTGACATTCTACCTGAATTCACCGACCGGTCAGCTGCGGGGAAGCGTTGACCTAAACATCTACGGCAGTGATACCACCTCGGGGTGGATCTCGGTGGAGAAGACAGCAAGCAGCAATTCAGACAGAGAGGCCTTGCAGAATGCACGGGAGTTAAGTTATAACTGGAAGTTTTCGGGTGATACCCTTTACCTTGATGACTATTTCTCTCTCCCGGCGGGCAATAAATGGTACGGATCTCATGTGGATATTGATATCAGGCTCCCAGAGGGTTCTGAGGTCAGGTGTGTGCCGGGCACCTCATTTGCAACATGGATGTTCGGTAAGTTTGACCCCGAGTCAACCGCATGCCGTGTTGTAGGACGGATACCTGGAGGAGATAAAGGAATAGAGAAGGGCAATATTTCTGCACCCACGGATTTTTGCTCATTCACGCCGCCCCGCCGAAAGACGGGGCGGCCTTTTTTTGAACAAAGGAGCCGATTTCTTATCTTTATTGCCACTCAGAGAGATGACAATGGATGAAATGACTATGGGAGATGTCAAAATCAGAAAGCCTGATCCGGCTGACAACCACATCATCGCAGAGCTGGCCAACAACAAAAGGGTATGGGATAACCTTACGGATATAATGCCCCACCCATACTCTGTTGCCGATGCAAATACGTTTATCAATATGGCTATGACATCAGATATCAACAGGATATTTGCAATCGAATAGAGCGGCAGCCTTGCAGGTATAATAGGGCTGCACGGCCAGACAGGCGTATTCAGGCTGACGGCTGAGATCGGATACTGGATAGGAGAACCATACTGGAACAGGGGAATTGCAACCAGGGCAGTCAGGCTGCTGACCCATTACGGCATAAAGCATCTGAGTCTTGTCAGGATCTATGCAAGTGTATATGACTTCAATAAAGCCTCGCAAAGAGTTCTTGAGAAAGCCGGATACCGGTTCGAATGCATCTCAAAGAAAGCAATCATCAAAAACGGGATTGTGCTTGACGACTACCGTTATTCTTTCATTGACGACTACATGACTGATGATTATCTTCATTCTGACTGAGACGCTAAGAATTGGAACCATATGAACCCATGAAGCAATAATGACAATTACCACTGAAAATATCCTCCTCGTTGGTTCGATCCTGATATTCATCAGTGTGCTGGCCGGAAAGACCTCCTTCCGGGTTGGAGTGCCGACGCTTGTCCTGTTCCTTGCTGTGGGTATGCTTGCCGGATCAGAGGGTATAGGAGGAATATCGTTTGATGACCCGGGGCTGGCACAGTTCATTGGCATTGTAGCTCTTAACTTCATTTTGTTCTCCGGCGGTTTTGAAACTGACTGGAGCTCTGTCAGGCCTGTTATGTGGCAGGGAATAGCCCTTTCAATCCTGGGTGTGCTGCTTACGACAATTTTTGTGGGGCTGTTTGTTTGGTGGATAACCGATTTTTCAATCTTCGAGGGACTGCTTCTCGGGGCCATAGTCTCGTCTACCGATGCTGCCGCTGTCTTCTCCATCCTGAGGTCAAAGAACCTGGCACTCAAGGGACATATCCGTCCGACACTCGAATTTGAAAGCGGGAGCAATGACCCGATGGCATATATCCTCACCATCGTCTTCATAGGCCTTGTGCTCAACGGTGAGAAATCATTCTGGTCAGTACTGCCAACGTTACTCACACAGCTTCTCCTGGGCGGAGCAATGGGTTATCTCTTCGGCCTGGGAAGCAAGCATGTGATCAACAGGATAAAACTTGACTATGAGGGGCTTTACCCCGTGCTCTCGATAACACTGATGTTTCTCACATACTCGGTGACCACTGCTGCCGGAGGAAACGGATTCCTGGCTGTCTATGTCTCGGCAATTTACCTTGGTAACCAGGATCTTCTGCACAAGCAGACGATAATGAAAATGTTCGATGGCCTGGCCTGGCTGATGCAGATAATACTCTTTGTGACACTCGGCCTGCTTGTTTTCCCTGGCGAGATAATCCCTGTTATTGGTATCGGTGTTCTTATTTCAGCATTCCTGATATTCATCGCCCGCCCTTTAAGTGTTTTTGCCACCCTGGCGCCATTCAGGGTTATGAACAGGACAAAACTCTTTATCTCATGGGTCGGGCTGCGCGGAGCGGTTCCGATAGTCTTCGCCACGTTTCCGCTGATGGCCGGACTGGAGAAGGCAGATATGATCTTCAATATCGTGTTCTTTATTTCCCTGACATCTGTGCTGCTGCAGGGTACAACCATCCCCGCAGTTGCAAAATGGCTCCACGTATCCTTACCCGGCCGGGTCAAATCAGTAACCCCTGCAGATATACTGCTTTCAGAGTCTATCAAATCTGAAATGGCTGAGTTCACAATAGAACCTGACAGTGTTGTCTCAGGCATGAAAATCGTCGATCTGGGGTTCCCTCTGAACGCACGTATTGCACTGATAAAGAGAGACAACAGCTACCTTATACCCAACGGTCTGACAGAAATTGAGCCGGGAGATAAGCTGATCGTACTGGCAGCCAACAAGAATATCCTAGCGGCAGTAACAGAATGCCTCATCTCAAGCAAACCTGCGTGAGCTGATCCAGCCTGAAAGGGCAAACAACCGGAGATTTCATATCTTTATTGCCATAACAGTAAAAACAGATGGAACTGGGCGTACTTAAGGATATCGTAATAATCTTTGTACTCTCCACCTTTGTTAATTTTATCTTCACCCGCATAAAGATCCCTGCCCTGATAGGGTATCTCATTACCGGAATTGTAGCCGGGCCTCATCTGCTTAAGCTGATAAGCTCACCCGAGAATGTAGAGGTGATGGCTGAAATAGGAGTAATCCTGCTCATGTTCACCATCGGGCTCGAGTTTTCCCTGAACCATCTGCTCAGGATAAGGCGGATAGTATTCTTCGGCGGGTTTCTGCAGCTTATACTCACGGCATTCATCTCGATGTTGCTTGCACGCCTCTATCACATGGAGTGGACGTCAGCAATCTTTGTCGGGTTCCTTACCTCACTCAGCAGCACGGCAGTGGTGCTGAAACTCCTGCAGGAGACGGTCAGAACTCACAACAACCTATGGAAGAACAATAGTCGGAATACTTATTTTCCAGGATATCATCCTGATTCCAATGCTTCTGTTCACCCCCATGCTGGGAGGGCGCATCAGCAGATGTAGGAAGTGAGCTGCTGACGCTGCTGCTTAAGACTACCGGCATAATAGTCTTCATCTATATCGGCAACCGCTGGCTGATGCCCAGGCTTTTGCATACAATAGCCATGACACACAGCCAGGAGCTCTTCATGATGAGCATCCTCTCAATCTGCCTTACAGTAGCCTTTCTGACTCACGAGCTGGGCATGTCGTTTGCATTCGGAGCCTTCCTGGCAGGACTGATGATCTCCGAATCAGAATACAGCCATAATGCGTTCGGCAACCTGATTCCTTTCAAGGATGTCTTTACAAGCTTCTTTTTTGTATCAATAGGAATGCTGCTTGACCTGGGCTTTGTCATTGAAAATCCATGGCTGGTGATTGCAACTGTGATACTGGTTATCCTCATAAAGACAGTGATTGCAGGCTTTACTGCATTCATCCTCGGTCATACCTTCTTCGGAACGGTGGTCGTCGGCCTGACAATCGCACAGGTGGGGGAATTTTCGTTTATCCTTGCCGGACTTGGCCGGACGTATGATATAATCACTCCATATCATTTCCAGCTTTTCCTCGCCGTGGCTATCACTACCATGGCCCTCTCCCCGCTCCTGATAAATATGTCCAGGCCTCTGGCAACCCTGATCCTGAAACTACCCCTTCCTCAATATCTTGTTGACGGCCTGTTTCCGATGCAGCAGTTTGAGATACCTGAAATAAAAAACCACATAGTTCTTATAGGAAAAGACTCCAGGGCTTTAAACCTGGCTGCCATGATCAAGAAAATGGAACTGCCCTTTACATCGGTGGTCTTCGACCCCGACCTGGCGCGAAAACAGATCGAGAAGGGCGACCAGGCAGTTTACGGAGATGCCGTCAATGAACCGGTATTGCGGAAGGCATACATTCATACGGCAGAAATGGTAATTGTTTCAGTGGGAGACCTGATAAAGGCGATGGCAATCGTTGAAAAAGTGAGAACACTGAACAAACATGCCTTCATAATCGTGCGAAGCAAACACGTCTCCGAAATAGAGGAATTATACCGTCTGGGAGCCAACCAGGTAATACCTGAAGAGTTTGAAACTGCCATCGACTTCTTTGAAAGGATTCTCGGCAAATACCTGATCCCCAGAATGGAGATCGAAAAGTCGGTCGCAAGAATAAGAGAAGATAACTACGGCATCTTCAGAGACAGGGAGAAGGTTGACGGTTATTCATTGCTGAAAGATATCCCGGATATAGAAATTGCCGCTGTCAGGGTAGCAATAAATTCTCCGTTTGCAGGTAAAAGAATATCGGAAACCGCGATGAGAAAAACCTACGGAGTGACACTGGTTGCACTTAAACACGGAGAAAATATCATTCCCAACCCGGAGCCTTCGACACTGATCTCAGGTAATGACATTGCATACATCTTCGGCAAACCCGAGATGATTGCCGTTATCGTTAATGTCCTGTCAGAACAGAATAACAGCTAGTATTCATCATTAACCACCAGACCCCGCGGAAACAAAAATTCATATTTATTGTTACCCGAATATCATTTGTATATGAATCCGACATGCATATATTTGCATATCGCTAAATTTAAATTAGAACCCCATGAATAACGCAATATTTTCAATTCAAAGACCTCACAATGAGCATATTCTGAGTTACGCCCCCGGGTCGCCGGAGCGTGCGGAACTGGAAAAAGAGCTTAAAAGGATTTCTTCGGAAACGGCAGAGATTCCGCTGATCATCAGCGGCAGGAAGATCTATACCGGCAACACGGGTAATGTGGTTATGCCGCATGACCACCGTCATATTCTCGCCACCTACCACATGGCAGGTGAGAATGATACGCGCATGGCCATTGACAGCTCCATGCAGGCCAAGGAGATGTGGATGACCCTTTCATGGGTCGAAAGGGCCTCAATCATGCTTAAGGCGGCAGAGCTGCTCTCAAAGAAGTACCGGTACACCATTGTTGCCGCCACCATGCTGGGTCAGAGTAAAAGTGTTCAGCAGGCAGAGATAGAGGCTGCATGCGAGACGATCGACTTCCTGAGGTACAATGCCTACTTTGCCGGTCAGATATACCAGGAGCAGCCAAGGTCGGCGCTCGATCAGCTCAACAGGGTTGAATACCGGCCACTGGAAGGTTTTGTCTATACAATCACCCCGTTCAATTTCACGGCAATTGCTTCAAACCTCAACATGTCTGTTGCTCTCATGGGCAATACAACTGTCTGGAAGCCTGCTACCACCTCGCTCCTCTCGAGCTGGATACTGATGCAGGTGTTCATGGAGGCGGGACTTCCGGAAGGTGTGATAAACTTCCTCCCGGGGCAGGGATCGGTCATCAGCAGCGTCGTGCTTGAACACCCTGATCTTGGCGGTATCCATTTCACGGGCTCCAACAGCACCTTCAACTCACTGTGGAAGACCGCTGCGTCAAACCTTGAGAAGTACAGGTCTTATCCCAGGATAGTTGGTGAGACCGGAGGGAAGGACTTTATCATGATACACTCGTCTGCCAGGGCGCTGGAGGCTGCAACGGCAATCATCAGGGGCTCGTTTGAATACCAGGGACAGAAATGTTCGGCCTCCTCGAGGGTCTACATCCCCAGGTCACTATGGCCTGAGATCCTGCAGCATGTCAAACGGCAGGCATCGGAGATCACAACAGGCGATCCGGCTGACTTCAGCAACTTCATGAATGCAGTCATTGATGAACGTTCATTTGACAATATCATGAAGTATATTGACATGGCCAAAGCCTCATCCGAATGTGAGATAATTCACGGAGGCAACGGAGACAAGAGCAGGGGCTACTTCATAGAACCGACAATCATCCTGACAACAAATCCGGGGTTTGTGACCATGAAGGAGGAGATCTTCGGTCCGGTTGTCACCCTTTTTGTATATGACGATGAGAAGTATGAAGAGACACTTCATCTCTGCAACGGGACCTCGCCATACGGTCTCACGGGCTCTATCTTCTCAACTGACAGGACGGCAATGGTAAAGGCCTGCCAGGTGCTGCGTTTTGCAGCCGGCAACTTTTACATCAACGACAAGCCGACAGGAGCCATGGTTGGTCTTCAGCCCTTCGGCGGAGCCAGGGCCTCAGGCACCAATGACAAGGCCGGCGGAAGGCTTAACCTCGTCAGATGGACCTCGCCCCGCACCATCAAGGAGACCTTCCTTCCGGCAACAGACTTCAGGTACCCGCACATGGAATAACCGGCAGTGAGAAGGTCATTTGACCGCCGGCTTTTTCCTTAAAATATTGATGGCACACAGGTATCCGCCGTAGATGGCGCCTGAGAAACCGCCACCTGTCTTACCCCAGGCAGAGGCAAAATGAAGGTTTTCAACAGGCCTGAATGTGTCGATGACCTTTCTTCCCGGATTCTGGGCAAAACCGTATACGGCGCCGTCAGGATTAAGCGTGTACCTCCTTACAGTTGATGGCGTTCCGACTTCATAATACTCCACCGCGCTCCTGAATCCCGGTATTATCTTCTCAAGCCTGTCCATGAATACCTGTGCAACATATACTTTCCTGAAATCATACTGCTTGCGCTCAGACTCCATCCAGTCATCAAGATAATCTATACAGCAAAGTGCACCCACATCCTTGCCTGCCGGAGCGAGCTCAGAGTCAAGCTGACCGTAATCGACAAAGGTGAAGCTTCGCCGTGAAAAGTCATCCCTGTTATTGGCCGCAATGTCTGCCGGGGATTTTACCGATTCATCATAAACGAATATCGAATAATAGTTGTGGCCCAGCTCTTTCAGCGGCCTGCTGAAACCGAAATAGACTGTCAGCAGCGAAGCGCCGCTCTTCAGGCTGCTGAATTCATTTTTCAGCTCTGTGCCATATGCGGGTGGCAGCATATCAGCTACAGCCGGCATTGAGTTATTGGCAATCACCTCATCAGCGAACGACTCCCTTACAGCCTGCGGCGGATCGTTTCTCCTCCGGTAAACAACTCCTTTGGCCCGGTTGCCCTCAACAATTATACCTGTTACAATATGGTTAAGCACGACCGTGCCTCCGTGGCTTTGAATATACCCTGCAAGGTAGTCTGACAGTCTCTGCGATCCACCCCTGATGAAGCTGGCCCCGTTTGAGTAGTAGCTCCCCTGTGCATGCGAGTAGTAAGCCAGTGAAAGGGTATAGGGGTCGTCATGGAAATAACCGAGGTTTCCAAGCAAGATGAGCTTCAGATCCTCATTTTTGATTATTGAATCCAGGAACTCCCCCGCGCTGATGTCCCTGACTTCGCTTTCGGCGGTACGCTTTTTTGGGTTTAGTATCTGCCCGAAATACCGGGCAATACCCTCCTTTTCATCAGGGAAGAGCTCTGAGAGCCTTGCAGCAGCCTCCTGAGGGTCATGAGGGATGGTAACTGCATACCTTCCGTTAATGAATCTGTAGAACTCAGGCACCTTCAGGAATTCTATGTTGCCGGTCACCCCGAGGTCATTGAATATTTTTGTCTTCATGTCACGCGGGCCGGGGCCGTCCATCTCATGGAGACCCACCTCGAGAGTGAACTCCTTGCGCCTGAAGGTGGTGGCGCATCCCCCGGGGCGGTTGTGCTGTTCAATCAGGAGGACCTTTCTCCCCTCTCTGGCAAGCTTCGCTCCGGCCGTCAGTCCGCCGAGCCCGCCTCCGATGACAATAACATCATAATTCATAATCACATATTTTAACTTCAGGCACTTTAAGTACCCGCAACTTTAGGAATTTCAGGTATCGGATACCTTTTAAATTCCTTCGTACGGTCAAAGAGGTAACGGTAAGTTATGTAGTTCTTTGCCGGGACGCTTCCCACCGAGACAAATATTTTCCTCATTTTTGGATTGAAGTCAGCCACCCATGAGAACTCAACCTCCTTGTAATGAGGCTTTCGCGCCATGACACCTCTTACTTTAAGTATGAACGCCGATTCTATCCCCAGCCCCTGAAACTGAGGGATAACGCCCATCAGCAAACCCTTTGCCCTTGTCATCGTCTTCCTCTGTTTAAGCCACATAAACCTGATCATGTTGATCAGATGCATTTTACCATTGAGGTGCCTGAGTATCTGGTTCAGATCAGGGAACATCAGGTAAATGGCAATGGGCTTCCCCTCAAAATATGCAATCCATATAAACTCCTCATCGATAATTGGTTTTGCCTTTTTAAGCACCCCCTTGATATATGCCGGCTCAAGCGGTTCAAAGTTCTTCTTGAATGAAGCCCAGGCTTCATTGAAGGCTTCGGCAAAGTCAGCGATGAGCTCATCTTCCTCTTTCCAGGAAAAATGTCTGAACGAGTACCCCGGCTTAATTGCCACCCACTCTGCAATCTTCCTGAACCTCTCATCGAGCGGTTTGGTAACGTCATAGTGAAACCCTTCCATCCTGTAATAGGTCTGAAAACCGTATGCCTCGAACAGGCGCTGGTAGTAGGGAGGATTATACGGTACATCGAAAGAGGGGTGGGTGAACCCGTTTACAAGCAGTCCCCAGTACTTGTCGGTCTCACCGAAGTTTATCGGGCCGTCCATCGCCTCCATCCCCTTCTCCCTGAGCCAGTCGCGGGCAGTATCAAACAGCATGCCGGCAGCGGCGTCATCATCAATACATTCAAAGAAGCCAATACCGCCTGTCGGTTGCTCATATGTGCCGGAAAGGTTATAGTCGATGAATGCGGCAATGCGTCCGATAAGCCTCTTCCCGGAATCCCTGAGAACCCATCTCTCAGCCGTGCCGTGTTTATAGTAAGGATTGATGCCGGGGTCAAAGACCGCTTTTATGTCATTGTCAAGGGGGCAAACCCATACCGGATCGTTTTTACAGATCACCCTGGCAGTATCGAGGAACATCCTCCCGCTCTTCCGGTCAGTTACTCTGAGTAATTTCATTTATGCGGTTTTTGTCTCCGGCCGGGGATTTATTTCATGTAAATCTGATCCACAAAAGCCCTGTATTTGTCCCTGATAAAGCTCCTGCGCAGCTTAAGCGTGGGTGAGAGCTCTCCTGTTGAGGGGCTCCACTCATCGCTGACCAGCCTGAACCGGGTGACCCTTTCCCACGTGCTGAGGCGTTTGTTGAATCTGCTCACCTCATCCGAAAAGAGCGACTGAACCTGTTGATTCTTTATCAGGTCATCATTATCTTCAAAAGTGATGTTCCTGCTGGTTTTCCAGTCGTTAAAAAACTTGAAATTGGGCGATATAAGTGCGCTGGCGAACTTTTCATGCTCCCCGATAACCATTATCTGGTCGACAAGCGGTGATTCCCTGAAGATGTTTTCAATGATCTGCGGTGCGATGAACTTGCCGTTCGAGAGTTTGAATATCTCCTTCTTTCTGTCGGTCACCATGAGGAATTTACCATCCTCAATATGTCCGATATCACCCGTACGGAACCATCCCTCTTCATCGAAGGCAGCCTTTGTAAGCTCAGGATCATTAAAATAACCGATCATTACATTGGGACCTTTGCATAATATTTCGCCGTCGTCTGCAATCTTCACCTCCACCCCCTCTATGGTCATGCCCACTGACCCGAGTTTCACTTTTCCCTTTTCAGTGCGGTTTATGGTGATTATTGGCGATGTTTCAGTGAGCCCGTACATATTTATGATCTTTATGCCGGCTGCCCAGAATATTCTTTCGAGCCTCGGCTGCAGGCTGGCGCCGCCACATCCCACTATGCGCACATTACCGCCCAGGGCGGCGCGCCATTTACTGAAGATGAGCTTATCGGCAATCCTGAGCTTTCTTTCATAAAACCAGCCGTTCTCGCCGTAAGGCTTATACTTCAGCCCGAGATCCACTGCCCAGAAGAACAGCCTCTTCTTTATACCGGTCAGGTTCTTTCCCTTTGAGATGATCACATCATAGAACTTTTCAAGGACACGGGGGACAGCATCAAAACCATCCGGTTTTATCTCCTGAATATTTGAGGCAATGGTACCCATGCTCTCTGCATACCAGATGCTTGCACCGCTATACTGAGTCTGATAATTTCCCATGCGACCGCCGACATGACATAAGGGCAAAATGCTAAGGTATTTGTCAGAGGGGCTGAGGTTAAATACTGCGGCAGCTGAGATGAAGTTGCTCACCATGTTCTTGTGTGACAGCATCACTCCCTTTGGTTTGCCTGTAGTGCCTGAAGTGTATATAAGAGTGGCAAAATCCTCTTCCTTAACCGTCTCCTTTACTTTCTCCGCTTCTTTTCTGATGGTGTCACTGCATTTTCTTCCCTTTTCTACCACCTCCATCCAGTTTCTTGCACCCTGAACCTCATCAAAGGTATAAGCCCTGCCCGAAGTGCCTGTTGCGGCCAGGGCGGGCTCAACGGTCTTAAACATTTTCCTGTCGGAGATGAGAATCATGGTAGCTCCCGAATTACGTATTATGTACTCGTATTCTGCCGAAGTAAGCGATGTAAAGACCGGAACATGCACTACCCCCAGCATCGACATACCCATATCGGCAAAATTCCATTCGGGGCGGTTTGATGAAACGGTAATTATCTTGTCACCCTTCCGGAATCCGGCTTCAAAGATGCCGTACAGAAAATTATAGGAATATTCTAATGTATTCCTGCGAACTGAATCTTTTCCACTCTCCGCCCTGTTTGAAGCAGAGAGCCTCTTCGCTCTGAAACTGATCCCTGTACCTGTCAAGAAGATCAAAAGTGCGTGTTACATTCATAGCTGATCTTATTTGATCACCGGTAAACCCGGCGTCTGTTATTTCTGAAATATACGCAATTTTTCGACTGACGTTTTTTCAAATTTACAGGAATAAACTGTACACCGGTAAAATTTAGTAATTTGGTAGGATAAACCGGATTTTACCAGCCTGGAAGCTGGTAAACCGACCTCCGATGACAAAAAGACAACTGCATTATGAAAGAAAATGGCAAGAAACAATGGAGTCATGCCAGAAGCATCCTTCTAATAACCCTTGGTATCTTTTCAGCAGGCTTTGGCCTGAAAGGCTTCCTGCTGCCCAACCATTTTATCGACGGTGGCGTGACCGGCATCTCACTGCTGATAAAATATACAACAGGTCTTCCGCTGTCAGTACTGATCTTTGCCATCAACGTGCCATTCATCATTCTCGCATACTGGCAGATATCCCGTTCCTTTGCAGCTAAAACGCTTGTTGCGATTGCCGGTTTATCATTCGTTATTGCCTTTGTTGACTTCCCCATAATCACCGATGACAAGCTTCTGACAGCAGTATTCGGAGGACTTTTTCTGGGTGGCGGTGTCGGGCTCTCGGTCAGGGGCGGAAGCGTGCTCGACGGAACCGAAATCATGGCTCTGTGGCTCACCCGGAAGGTGGAAGCCTCTATCGGAGACATGATACTGATCTTTAATGTGCTCATCTTTATTACTGCCGGCTTCTTCCTCGGGGTGGAACCGGCACTGTATTCAATCCTTACATATCTCACTGCCTCAAAAACAATTGATTACCTGGTAGAGGGAATCGAAGAGTATACCGGCATTTCAATAATATCTGAAAAAAGTGCAAAGGTAAAGAGGGCTCTCATGACCAAGCTGGGACGAGGGATCACCATCTACAAAGGGAGACAGAGCATCATCGGCAAGAGAGCTGAAGCAGAAGGGGTGGGAGACCTGGAAATAATCTTCACCATCGTCACTAAACTTGAGATAAGCAAGGTTAAGAAGATTGTAAATGATGTTGACGAGAGCGCGTTTATCTATTGTCACCCCATCAGCCAGGCCAAGGGAGGCGTACTGAAGAAGAGGCCGCTGCATCAGTGAGAACAGTCAACTGATGTCCTCTTGTGAGAGCAGGGTCAGTTTCCTATCTTCCTCAGGAGATCACTGATATACTCCTCCTCGCTCTGTCCGTGAGCTGGCTTATCTGCAGCGTCGGAAAGGAGTTCCTTCTCCTCCGGGAAGAGCTTTTCAAGCGATTTCTTCTTCAGAGTGACCTGGTGAAATAAGCTGTCTGATCCAAGAATATAATATCGCTCTTTTGACTCAAACTCGTCATAGGTTCTCTGCGGACTGTAGAGTGCCTTATAATTGGCCTCAATGAATTTCTTCCAGGGTACCTTGATAAAAGTGAAAGGCCCGTCATACAGCACCTGGCAAAACCTGATCGCCTCATCCTCCTTCTCAAATTTCATTCCCAGTGTAGTACGGTATAAAAGTTCCTTCCCTGAAAAAGTGATAATAAGATCTCCAACCATAACTGCCGGTATGGAGAGAATCTCGTTTGTTGTTGGATGTCTGAATATCATTACGTTGTCAACAACATCCATGTCGGCCTCGAGCTTTATCCACTGCTCCTGGCCATTGAATCTGAACATTGCCGGGCAGAGAGAGTCATAGACAAGCCTGGTGCCGACAACTCCCTCATAACGGTTATCAAAACCCATTCCTCCCGGAGTATATGGTGACAGGCTGGCAATTGTCGCCAGGTTCTGCTCCGCAGTGTAACCCTTGTTATAAACGCCGCCTTCCTGGCCGCATACACTTAATACGCTCAGCGCCGGGAGCAACAGAGAGATTACTGTCAACTTCATGGCAAACAGTCAATTTATGTTAAACCAAAGATACATAATTATCAAGAATCGTGATAGTGGATTGACTGGTGCCAATGAATACTCATGAATATATTTATGCCGGTGAAACACCCCCGGATTCATCCCCGGGTAAACAAACCTTATCGTGATATTCGTTTTCAATCTTACTGCATAATAACTATTTTAGCCAAAGTAAAATATACCAGCCATGAACAAGTCATACCTGACAACAATCCTGCTTTTAGTTTCTTTCTGCATACCCCCCGCCTTCGCCTGCACCACATTCCTTATGTCAGGAAAGTCGACAGCAGACGGAAAGCCTCTGCTTTTCAAGAATCGCGACACTGATGAGTTGCAAAACTCACTGGCTTACTTTACGGACGGGAAATACAAGTACATAGGACTTGTCGACGGAAGGGCTGACTGGAGCACAATGGTATGGGGCGGCTACAATGAAACCGGATTTGCAATCATGAACTCGGCAGCATATACGAATAATATCGGAGACACATCCAGGTTCATGGATCAGGAAGGCGTTTTAATGAAGCTGGCGCTGCAGAACTGCCGTTCTTTGGAAGACTTTGAGGAGCTGCTCCGTTCACTGCCTAAGCCCCTGGGTGTCGATGCCAACTTCGGGGTGATAGATGCTTACGGCGGAGCAGCATTCTATGAGACAGGCAACTACACCTTCAGGAAGGTCGATGCAAATGATCCGGCCGTGGCACCTGACGGACTGCTTGTGAGGACCAACCATTCGATGAACGATCATATGAAGGAGGGATTTGGCTTCTGCAGGTACAACACGGCTGTCGCGGCCCTCGGCAAAGCCCTGCAGGAGAATAAGATGTCTCCGCAGTTCCTCTTCGATAATCTGTCAAGAAACCTGTACCATTCTCTTACGGGTACCGATCTCAGGGCTTCCCTTCCTGAAAAAAGAGATACGCCTGAATTTAAGTTTTTCATCGATTACATTCCCCGTGTTTCAACTGCCTCAGCAATTCTGATCATTGGTGCGTCAGACAGCAAAAAGGTGAAAGAGGCAATGATGTGGACCATCCTCGGCTTCCCCCTTACATCGGTGGCAATACCTGTGTGGATATCTGCCGGGGAAAAGTTGCCGGCAGCGGTGACGATGGATACCGGATTCAGATCGCCGATATGCACGGCAGCACTTAAGTTCAAGGAGGAGTGCTTCCCGATAACATATGACCGGG
Organism: uncultured Bacteroidales bacterium; assembly: GCA_963732365.1. GTDB lineage: Bacteria > Bacteroidota > Bacteroidia > Bacteroidales > VadinHA17 > SR-FBR-E99. The sequence goes on from CAVSZC010000005.1 coordinate 135,066, forward strand.
GATATAACTATATCAACCTTTCAGCCGTAATCAACCGTGAAAACACAGGCTATCTTCAACTGCTTCAACCTGTTGAGAGCACAATCTTCAAAAGAGCTGCAATGCTTGCCGGGGAGATGTCCGAAGGGCTGAAGACGGAAAAGGACATACCGGTGTTTTATGCATGGCTCGACCAGTACCTGGCGGAGAAGTATAAGGAACTCTTTAATTACAATCTCTTCAATAACTGAAAACAATGAAAAAACAGTGGTACGAAGAGCTTTTCGAGAACTACGGGCAGAGGTATGATAATGAGGTCTTCACACAGGGAACCTCAGGTGAGTGCGACTTCCTTGAGAAAGAACTGAACTACGACAGGAGCCTGAAGATCCTCGACGTCGGTTGCGGAACAGGAAGACATGCCATAGAGCTCACGAAGAGGGGTTACTCTGTTACCGGCATTGATTTCTCAGGGTCGCAGCTTGAAAGAGCACGGGAGAAAGCAACCGCCTGCGGACTGAATATCACATTTCTGCTTCACGATGCCAGAAAGCTGTCCTTTGAAAATGAATTTGATATTGCAATTATGCTCTGTGAGGGTGGATTCCCGCTGATGGAGACTGATGAGATGAACTTTGAGATTCTGAAGAGCGTCGCCAGGTCACTGAAGGGCAGGTCAAAGTTCATCTTCACAACACTCAACGGCCTCTTTCCCGTTTTCAACTCGGTTGAGCAGTTCTGCAACTCGGCCTCAGCGGAGGGGAACGCCTCGTATCACGGCAATACATTTGACATCATGACATTCCGTGACCACAATATAACCGAGCTGGAAGATGACTCAGGCAACGTCAGGCGGCTTGAATGCAACGAGAGGTACTATATTCCGAGCGAGATAACCTGGCTGTTAAAAAGCCTCGGATTTGTTAAAATTGAGATTTTCGGCGCAAAACTGGGAGCCTTCTCACGCAATGACAAACTGACGACCAAAGATTTTGAGATGCTGATCATTGCTGAAAGAATGATATAATTAATTAGTCTATTTGTGACAATAAATCGAAAAAGAGTGTCAATTATGAAAATGTCACCTGGTTCTGTTTACTCCGCGGTGAGTCCGTACGGCAGCTGCGGCAAATCAGTCAAACCGGCAGGAGAAGCGACAGCCTCTGCGGACACGAAGTCACAAGGACTCCCCCCTGACCCTGGTGTAGTACAGAAAGGTAAAGGCCCTATACTGACTACTCTCGATGAGTTTTACAAAATGGGGCCCGGCCCCTCAAGTTCACATACAATGGGCCCGATGAGAATTACTTACGATTTCTATCAGAGAATCTCCAGGCTTCCTGCAGACCAGCTTAACCGGGCAACTGTACTGAAGGTACACCTTTTTGGTAGCCTTAGCGCAACAGGGAAGGGTCATGGTACAGACCGTGCTTCTCTTGCCGGCCTGTTAGGTAAGTCGCCTGCCGATTGTCCTCCTCAGTTCCTTGATGATCTGGCTGACAATCCCAATAAAACTTACCGGCTGACACTTGGCCCGAAAACCCTCAGTCTTTCCATTAAGGATATTGTTTTTGACGCAACCCGGGGCGAATTCCACCATCCTAACACAATGACCTGCAAACTCCTTGCAGGCACGGAATCATTGTATGAACTTGAATACTATTCTGTTGGCGGAGGATTCATAGAGTGGAAAGGTTATAAAATGCCCGGGAAGGGTCAGCCAAAATATCCCTATCAGTATGCGAGAGAGCTAAAAAAATATCTGATTGACGATAAGATACCTCTTGGCAGGCTGCTGCTTGAAAATGAGATGGCCATCTCAGGCAAAAGTGAAAAGGCGATATGGGAATTCCTTGATCAGGTTGCTGAAGTAATGATTCGAGGAGTGAATACCGGATTGACGGTGGACAGTATTCTTCCCGGCCCGATCAGACTGCACAGCAAGGCAGCAGGAATGCATCTAATGAAAGCCAGCAAGGGTGATGCCGGAAGAGCTGTAACGACAGTAGCATCTTATGGCTTTGCCATGGGAGAGGAAAACGCCCGTGGCCATATCATCGTCACAGCGCCTACGGCAGGCTCTGCAGGCATCATCCCGGCAGTTCTCAAATCGCTGCGTGATAAAAACATATCAACTCAAAAAATCCGTGAAGGCTTTCTTGCAGCTGCAGCCATAGGATATCTGTGCAAGCATAATGCTACCCTTTCAGGAGCTGAAGGCGGATGCCAGGCAGAAGTCGGAGTAGGTTCCTCGATGGGTGCCGCAATGATCGCCGAGGCTTTCGGAGAAGGTCCGAAGGTAGTCGCAAACGCAGCTGAATCTGCGCTTGAGGCTCACCTCGGCATGACTTGTGATCCGGTTGGCGGATATGTTCAGATTCCATGTATCGAACGGTGTGCCTACGGAGCTGTTAAGGCATGGACTGCATACTGCATCGCCAGTGAAGAGAATCCATATGAGCGCCGTGTTGATCTTGACACTACAATAGCCGCAATGGCACTTACGGCCAGGGAGATGAACTCCAAATACAAAGAGACCTCTGAAGGCGGCCTTGCAGTGTCTGTAGTTCTCTGTTAGTCATTAACAGGCTGGAACGGGCCCGTCATTTGAGCAAGAGTACAAGAATGGCCGCAGTGGAGGGGAATGCCACTTATCGCGGTTTTGAGATGCTGGTCATTGCTGAAAAGAATCCTCAGAAATAAAATTGATTCAGGCATTATTCTGGTTTAATTTTGCATTTGTATAACCTGACAGATGCAAAGGCAGAGAGTTTTTCCTGAAACATTCCTGATGATGGCCTTCCTGCTGACGTGGCTCTTTATGCTGGCAGGATGTTACAGGACCAACTGTCCGGGATATCCTGATGAATATATGAAATGGATACCGTACAGTTCAGGCGCTGGCATCACGTTTACAGACGGTACTGACACCATGAGGCTTTATGTCACAGAAGCCTACAGGTCAAAACCGCACAAAGAAGCTACATGGATAATTGAGCCTTTCTGCTACGTCGAGGCTTACACCATCCTCTCCGGTGACACCGCCTTACCTGAGATCATTGTCCACAGCCTCTATATGAATGATCCGAACGAAATGGCCGAATACAATTATACATTCAACGGAAACAGCATCAGAGACGCAGACAATAATATTCTATATTACGGTTATGCAGGCTTCAGTTTCCAGGCCACACAAAACAAAATAACAGTTAACTATTATGAGCCTGTCAGTTTGCTGACCAGTTTTTACAACGGCTATAAGGACTATGCCAATGTCCTTAAACTTGAGTCGGACACTGTCCTGAGCTATTACAAGCCATGGGTATACCAGGTCTGGATCGCAGAGAGTGCCGGCATTATCCAGTTCATAGAACTTAAAACCAAAAAGGTCTGGAGCCTGATTGAGGAATAGCGAACCTCATTCTGCAAAAAGCGTCAAATATAAATTTGACTTGAGGATTTCAAAGCCGTAAATTTGTAGATGAGGTACTGACGCAATCGACCAAAAACATTGAAAAATGAAAAACAACTGGTTGAGAAGGATCATCGGCGGATTGAGTTTCACCACAGCCTTGTTCGTATTCCAGGCGTGTTACGGCACGCCACAGGACTTCGGAGCTGACCTCTATCTTGAAGGTGAAGTCAAAGCAAAAACGACAGGACTGCCGATCAAAGGAATTAATGTCGCAGTCCCTGATGCAAAGCAATATGTCATCACGGACGAAAGCGGGAGGTTTGGATTTTATACCAACTCATCGCAAAATATCAGAATCGTGTTTGAAGACACAGATGCTTTGGAAAACGGCTCTTTTAAAAGTAAAGACACAATTGTTTCAGGCCTTACAGATCACCTGTATCTGAAGATTCATCTGGAAGAGAAGTAAATGCTTGTACCTGTCAAAAGAGCACTCTTCAGGAAATTTAGACAGACGGTCATCAGGAAGCATGAGCTGAATTATCTTTTCTGGGAGTGTACAACAAGATGTAACCTTAACTGCCTTCACTGCGGCAGCGACTGCTCTAAATCAGGGACATATCCCGACATGCCCCTGGCAGATTTTTTATCGGCAGTTGATACTATCACTAATCCTGCACCTAATTTTACAGTTGTAATGACCGGAGGTGAACCTCTTCTACGCAGTGATATTGAATCTTGCGGCAGGGAGATCCGTAAACGAGGAATTCGCTGGTCGCTGGTCTCCAACGGAAATCTGTATGACAAGGAAAGACAGAGATCATTGCTGAATGCGGGTCTGGGAGCATTGACACTGAGCCTTGACGGACTGGAGCACTCTCATAACTGGCTAAGGAATTCACCGGTTAGCTTCGAAAGTGTCGTGAATGCCATAGGGTTGGCCTCCGGAGCACCACGCCTCAATTTCGATGTTGTGACATGCGTAAACCCGGTGAACATAAGTGAACTTGACCAGATAATGGATATTCTTATCCATCATGGAGTCAGGGCCTGGCGATTGTTTACAATCGCCACGATAGGCAGGGCAGAAAATAATCCGGAACTTCACCTCAGTGATGATCAGTTTTTGACCCTGATGGATTTCATCTGCACCTCCCGGGAAGAAAAGCGTATTGATGTCAAATTCAGCTGTGAAGGGTACGTTGGCCAGTATGAGTGGAAGGTCAGGGATGTGGGCTTCTTTTGCAGGGCAGGAATAAACATTGGCTCAATCCTGGCAGATGGCTCAGTTTCGGCATGTCCGAATGTTGACAGAGCCTTCTCACAGGGCAACATCTATAAAGATAATTTCTACGAGGTCTGGCAGGGAAAGTACGAACCATTCAGAGACAGAACCTGGGCCAAGGGAGGCCAGTGTGCTGATTGCAGCCATTTCCGCGACTGTCTAGGCAATGGATTGCACAACTGGCAGGCAGAGCCAAAGAGGCTGCTGGTATGTCATAATGAAACCCTGAACCGAGCCCTGCTGAAAAGAAAAACGCCGTATCCGCTTTGGAGATTTTCATGAACTGAAAGAGATGCGGGCATATTTTTGTTGATATTTTAATTTCCGGACAGACGACATTTGCAGCCGGAGGAGTAACATACTTTTATTTAAGCATGTCTGACTTTTATAAATACAGCGCACTTGTTTTTGCCATTTTTTGCAATTCGGTATCAATCACTGCGCAGGTATCTGACGTGTCGCTGCCCTTCCCTTTTTCGGGAAATCTGGGCAGGAGGACAAGCTTCTTTGAATGCGGAGTTGGAGGGACTTTGTTATTTGATCATCCTGAAAAGGATGGCATCAGCTATATAATACTTGGCTACAGGCTGGCGCTGCCCGTAAAACGCAGAATTGCTTTCGCCTTCAGAATAAAACTTGACATTCCGCTCAATTACAGAAATGTTGTCGGAGAGGGTGACCCTCAGTTCATTCCTGCCGGACTGGGGTTGGGAATTTCATTTTGACTGAATATATTTCACTCTCAATTCTATATGTCTGTATGAAACAAGGAGGCATTGAAAATATTTAATAAATGGATTATTTTTAGTTGAAAATTAAGGAAGATAAAATGAACTGGATATACTTGATTTTTGCAGGGATTTTTGAAATAGGCTGGCCATTAGGATTGAAATTAACCCAGACAATGCCATCAAAATTTTTGGGAATCGTAATAGCTGTAGTTTCAATGAGTTTAAGCGGATTACTTTTGTGGCTTGCTCAGAAAACGATTCCAATAGGGACGGCTTATGCTGTATGGACGGGAATTGGTGCAGTTGGAACCTTGATTGTTGGAATAATTTACTTTGGCGATTCTGCAAGTGCCTGGAGAATGCTTTCCGCTTTATTAATCGTAATAGGTATTGTTGGATTAAAATTAGCCCATTAAAATTGGATAGAAATACTGATTGTTTACAATATAACAGCCCTTGACACGCGGTATAAAAAATTGCAAATCAACCTGACCAATATGAAATATCCAATAATTCCGATCTTCCTGCTTGTCTTAATGGCTTGTAACAGCCCCAAAAAGGAAAGTGCCACAAAAGAAGCAGAAAAAGAATCTTACCCAATTGAAAAGACCAGTAAAAATCAACAATCTGAGAGCAGCGATACATTAAACAATCCACTTCATCCCTCCTGGATGGCAGATAAAAGCCCCAAAGAGATTGGGCAAATGATCCTGGATAATAAAATACAGCCAACGGATAATGATGTCACATTCAGGGTAATGGATAGTCTTTTATCAAAGAATGCTGATGACAGAAAATTCTATTTCAAAGTTTTTATTACAATTCTTGAGAAAGCAGATGGTGCTTTGGCAGAAATGGCAGGCTCATCAGCAATGAAATACGTCGAAATCTATACTTCGGAATTTATGGATCTGTCTGCCAATATTTCAAAGGAAAACTTCAATTCCTGGGCATCATTTGTGGGTTGGGAAATATTACTTTCAAGTGATGATGATCCGGTAAAAGACGGAGAATTATTTACTGAAAAGCTCTTGTCTAATTGTCCGGAACTTAAAGAAAAAGACAGGCAACGACTGAAGAGCTTCAACGATATAGTTATGAAATCAATCCGGGAAAGCCAGAAATAGCTACCAATGCTGACAGGCCGGTATATGTCACTGACGCTCCTTACAGCGAAAATATTCTGGCTCAAGAGGAAGGCTAAAAGGTAGACGGTACGGCCCTGCCCCTGACGGTGCCGCAAGACACAGAGCCGGATAAGCGAGACGTTATCAGAGTATTCTGCTAATAAATAATTGACTCAGGCTCAAATATTTTGTAACTTACTGGTTGAAAATGGTAAAGACCTGATTGCATGAGGGCACTCAAAACCATCCTGATCTTGTTTCTGATTGTCTCTTTAAGTGAATGCAAAAAAGAGGTGCCACCGACTATTCCCTTCATTAATATAAAGCTCGTTACTGCCGGAGGAATGATTTGTTACGGAACAATATCAAGTGATGGAGGAACCAGAGTAATTGAACGTGGATACCAGTGGAAAAGTGAAGAGGAAGAGTATTTTCAACATAGTAAAAAAGGATTTGACGATGGCACAAATTCATTTGAAACCATCATAGGTGGCCTGTCACCCAACACAAATTTTTATGTAAGAGCGTATGCAACCAATAGTGAGGGAACAGGTTATAGTGAAGAAGTAGCCATCACAACACTGTGTAACGGCACATTTACTGACGATCGTGATGGCAAGACCTACCCATGGGTAGAAATGGGCAATCAAATCTGGATGGCAGAGAATCTGTCTTATATCCCCTACGTTAGCTCTCATACGGATGATGATGGAATTTTCGTCTATAATTATAAAGGCACCTCGGTAATTGAAGCAAAAAGTACAACGGAGTTCAATACTTATGGATGTCTTTATAGTTTCGAGGTTTCATTAAATGTCTGCCCTGATGGGTGGCACCTGCCAAGTCAGGAAGAATGGGATGAGCTTGATATTTATCTTGGGAACACAAATCAGAGTAATCTTTTAAGAGATACCCGTTGGGGAGATCGTTATGCTAATAATTTGACTTTGTTTTCTGCACTGCCAGCAGGGTACCATCTTCATCAAGATTGTCTTTATACATGTCTTAATTTCCAGGATTTAGGAACAGGGACACTTTTTTGGTCTTCCTCATTGACGTTTGATAACCTTAATGCCCTTGCACTTGGATTAGACACATACCATAAAAAAATAATATATACTACATACACAAAGGAGTATGGGCTATCTGTTCGTTGCATTAAGGATAATTAATCATTGCCCGGCAACCTGCTCACCGGCCTCCGTGTCAGTAATTGAGTGAGTGTGAGAGCGAGGTAAGAGAAAAAAGAGTGAGACTGCTCGCTCACGCATCGCCAGCCGAAGCTTCAGCGAAGGTTAGCTCACGCTCTCACTCTTTTTTGTTGACCCACAGGGGCTCGAACCCGTCTTATAACAGCTTTATATTTAGTATATTAAAGAACCAACCCAATAGGAGGTCTCGAAAAATACTCCTCTTTGTCAATTTCTTTCCCTATCAAAGCTATTAAAAATATTTATGTGCCTTATTCTTTATTGTACCATGTGTACCCGATAAGGTAAATCATCATTAGATTATCGAAATCCAACGTTCTCAATTTCGAATTGGTGCTGTTGTAGTAGACCTATTGGGTAATATGAGGTCTCGACCATCGCTCAAACTAGGAAAGGCTTCTAAGGTTATCTGCACTCTAGTTATTAATGAAATTCTGATAATCCTTTTCGGTGGGGAATATTTTTATCAAGTTAATTTCGAATTCAATATCTATCATATCGGCAGCTCGTTTTCCAAATTCCTTTTTGATATTTTTGTAATCCTCCCTGACTTTATAAGTCAATTTATTTCCGTTAACTGTTGCGTCAAAGGTTTGGGTTCCGTTTAGTCCAATGTATAAGTTCGGATCAGGAGTGGGTCTGAATACCGCAAAACCTATAAATCCATAAGCTACTTCGCAATCATCAGTCTTTATCATAACGAACTTTTCCCCAGGTTGAAGTAAAATCATGTAATCAAATAATGTAGAGCCAGTTAGGATATCTTTTTTAGCAAGACTGCCATTAACATATTTATATACATAGCTTTGACTTGACATCCATATCCCTTCGATCGATGATAATTCATTATATTTGATAAGCATCCCTCGCTTGTGGTCATCAATACAATTTGATTGTGACAAAACTGGACTTAAACACGTCCCCAAGATCGTTATGAAAATAATCAGCGTTTTCAAATTCATAATACAATTTATTTTTAGACCTGTTTTTAGCTAATTTATTTAATTTTTAAAAAATCAAAAATAGGGCAACCTCAAACCGCAATTCTTTATAAATCAATCGTTGCAATAATCGGATATGTACTTATATGCTTCTGCCTGACCAAGTTCACCAGCCTTGCTCCATAATTCACAAGCCATTTGCTTTTCCCCAAGGTGATAATAAGCTCGACCTTTCAGAAAAAAGCAGTTGGCAATTTGGGGATTAATTCCTAGAGCCGAGTCAGCATCAGTAATACAGCCTTTATAATCTTGCATATTAAACTTGATTTCAGATCTTGTGTCATAGGCTATAAAATTCTCCTTATCAATCTCAATGGCTTTGTTTGCATCTACTAGAGCTTCAGAGTATTTTTTTAATTTAAATTTTGACCATGCAATGTTATTGTAAGCCATCGAGAAATTTGGGTCTATTTCAACTGCCTTAGTATAATCTATAATTGCTCCATTATGATCATTTAATTCTGATTTCGCTGAACCCCGATTGTAATAGGCCATAGCATTTAATGGTTCCTTGTCCACCTGTTTATTAAAATCTGACAGTGCCCCCAAATAGTCACCCATCGAATACTTTGACCAACCCAGATAAGAGTAGACTTCAGAATTGTTAGGTTCTAACTGAAGGAACCGAGTTAAGTCTTCTAATGCAGACTCATAATATTCCAAGTAATAATATGAATATCCTCTTGCCAAATATCCGCCAGAATAATCTGGTGCCAAACTTATTACCTGTGAAAAGTCATGGATTGCTAAGGCGTACTCACTTTTTTCAAAATGCTTTTTCCCAGATTCCCAATAGCTATTTGGATCGTTAGCCATGTTAATCCTTGTATTGTACTTGTCTATTTCCTCTTTAATTCCAATTTCAATTTTTCGAATTTCGTTCCCCATAACAGATAGATCTTTGCCATCAAAGGATCGAAGCCTTTTGTAATAACAATCCATGGCAGAATGGAATTCTTTCTCACTTGTTTGTCTCTTAAGATCAAGGATCCAATTACTTAAATTATCCAAATAAGCTTTATTTTGGTCGTAAGAGGATTGCTTTTCGTTTAAAGCATTTTGAATCGTACCTAGATCTATGGGATTAAATTGTCTTGTATATGGAACTTGGGCCGCCAAATTAAAGGAAAACATTCCCAATATTAGAAAAATTACGTGTGTTCTCATTTATTTCATTTTTTGAAACATAACTACAAGATATATTTGCTACTGCAGTTAGATTCCGGCATTAGAAAGCTAATGTATGAATGGATATTTCTAATGTACGAATTAAGCTCTTAAGGTTTCTTGTAAAAAGTGCTTGACCAAGCTGATTTGCCAACAACCAATATGCCCTCATCTCCAAAGCCAGCATACCCGTAGAAACCTCTAAACTTCACATAATAATTTGTTCCTTTTACTTCATATAAATCATTTTTATAGTCGGCAATCTCTACTTCGTAAACTCCTTCTTTAATTTCAGTCGGAATAAAAATGCATGAAATTTCCCGACCATCTTCACCTAAGGTGCCGCTTTTAACGGAAACTTTTTCATAGAATTCTTCCACTGCTTCATCCTCCCAATTTTTATATGATTGAGCATATGAATCAAGTTGAAAAGTAAGCAGTAATAGTAGGAGAATAATACTTTTCATGACTGTTCTGATTTATAATTGTATGTAATTATTTTCTAGAAGTAAGCGATTCCTAAAGCTAGGGATAATAGCTCAGATTCCACCACTGAACTACTCCCTTCTTGCAGACCTCAAGTTATCAAATTTCCAGGGTTTTTAGCAATGAATTTCCCATTCCACTATTTTTTCAATCAGTTTGAATACCCGAAAAAGACCTTAAAAATGACTTTCCCATCCTTTTGACAGGTTATGTGGAAATTTAAACGGATCGGACAGACTCTTTACTTTTCACATTTAGGTTAAAGTCCAACCTGGGGGGCGAAGCAAGTCAATTACTTACACGGATTTCGGTAAGTTCCTCCGGGATCACTGAAATAAATACGCAACTTCTCAATAATAAAGAAGTTACGTTTTTTTATGCACTAAAACTTCCCGACAAGATTGAGTTTCATGGGCTGTTAATATCAATTTTTGATAGGTTTGAATCTTATGGCACTTAGATTATCTCTTACTTTGTCAAATTGTTTCAAAAATTCAGCTAATTCCTTTTTGTCATAATATTTAACAGATAGTGAACAATTTATATCGTATCGTTTATTCTCCGTTTCAAACGTAATTACACTTTCACCAATAAGATTTGCAATAACTCTCCACAGCTGATATGCGAGAACATAATATCCTACGATCGATAGTAATAAAATGTAGACGTTGGGATCAACCAAAATAGTCGATAAATAAATAACAATTGAAAGTTGAACCATAAATGTGATAGCACCGAAAACAACTCCTCTATGTTTTGGCGCAATGGTCCTGGTCCCACGGCCTGTCGGTCCTGATAGGTTAAGCTCATTTCGCTTAATTCCGTTATAAACAGTGATTGTGTTAGAATAATCATATGTAATAAATACTTTCCCAATCTGAAATAGATATTCATCTGTTAGAATTAGAGCGGTGTCAGAATTATCTATGACGTTAAAGGGGTGTGGTTCGTTAATTACAGACTCCAAAAGTTCCTTTGCCAGATGTTTAAATTCTATGCCTGACTTATAGGAATGAATTAACTCCTTAAATGGCGACCTGGGATATTTTTTGGAAATTGCAGGTTTCAAGACTGCAAGAATTTTATCATTTTCCCAAATGTCTAATGAATCAGCTTCTATCTTCATACCTACATAATTTTAATGTCAAGGTTCATTATTATAAAGCCTTTTGCTAATGACTCAAAATATATTATTCAAAATTAAAGAGTAGGCAGCGCCCTAGTCAATGTCTGCTATGCCCCGGCTGGGATTAGGTAGAACAAGGGGCTGCCAATATTTCAAAGTTATGAAATGATCTTGGATGTGTTCAGATATTTCACATTCCCCAAAAATAAATTAATACCTTTAGTAAGATCAGAAAAACACATAGTTATGTTTGATTTTATTAAAGAGATTAAAAGGAAAAGGGAAGAGAAAAAATTGGAACAGGAAAGACAAGACCTGGAGCAGAGCGAACGGGATAGACTATTACGAGAGGCAAGACAACAGCAGCAAATAGAGGCTGAGATCAAAAGGAAGGAACAGGAAGCGGAGGCAAAGAAAAAGAAATGCCCTTATTGCCAATTCATGATTGAAAAAGAACATAAGGGGAAATTTAAATGCCCTTCATGTAAAAATGAAATATTCATCATCTCTGAGGGAAATAGCATTAGGCTCATTACTGATGTAGAAAAAGAGAATCTTCGACTCAAAAGAAAGGAGATAACAGAGAAGAATAAATACTTTAGGTTCTTTGAGGGGTATATTGATGACAAAGACTACCTGGAGGAACAAAGGCTCCAATGGCTAAAAAAGTTTCCATACAATGGTAATTATGATGATCTGACTTGGTCACTTGCTCACAGAGTCTTGCAGACCTCCATTAAACAAAATGATTTCAATACTGCCCAATCAATATATTTTTCTCTCGCAAGGTTTCAATATGAACAAGATAAGCCATTCTTTAAATTGCTGCAGGAAGCAAACAGAATGACCCTTTATAATTATAAATATGGACTACCTGAAAACATTAAAATAGAGGTTGGGATCTGTGGCTGTGGGGATTCTTGTCCAGCTTGTAAAGAATTAGATAATAAGTGGTTTTCAGTTGATGAGGCATTAGAATTAATGCCTATTCCGTCAAAAGATTGCTCTCAGGAGGGTGGATGGTGCAGATGCAGTTATGTTTCCAGGGTCATTAGATAAGACAGAAAGCCAGCCCCGTGAAAGTCATGTCTGTAATCCCAGAAGGTATCTGGTGTCTGATAATTGGAGGAGCTGCCTGCAGATCAAAGTTAATGAAAAGCTTCTGAGATATGAAGCCTGGTAGTGAAAGGAGACATAGCTACATTCTACCTACCAGGTATAAGCATCCTGTACTTCTAATAAAGAAAAGCCCCAGACCTGTCAGAACATCCGGGGCTCGTCTCGCTGCAATCCTCGTATGAGGTGAACTTCATAATGCCTATCAAAGATAGGTCCTTCTGCTATAATGTCTGATATTGAATTACTCTGTCACTGTATCAACTTGCCTTGAATCGCCGTATTCCCATATCTCCGATATCTTCCCGTTCTCAAATCTTTTAAAGTGCATCGCCTCGAATTGCAATGTATCTCCAACCTCAATCCATGTTCTGACAAACCTTGTTGCCACCCAGTTACCTTCAGCAACCTGCTGCAAAATAGTATCCTCTTTGTAGTCACCATTGGTAAGGTACTTTCGATGGTCCTCTACGTTCCATGTAAAACGGCTTTTCTCGTTTCGCCCAATGAAATCAGCCGCAAGAATGGCATCAATATCATTTGGATTTAGATCATGGTACCTGATGGCAGTTTCTTTGTTTTTCTGTAATTGTGCGTTATCCTGGTCGTTTTTACATCCGCAAGTAAAACTCAGGACTAATGCAAAAAATAGCAAATAAGTCTGTCTCATAGCGATAAGGTTTTAGTCAGTAATTAATAATCAATACGATATATATACCCCTGATAATTTATTAATCAGCTGGTAAGACAAAATTACGCCTTTAGAAAACTGAAGTCAAGTTTATTATAAAGAGTCCACAGATCTTACCAGAACTGTCTCGTAGTGGCGACTCGTATGAGGGTTGTACCGAGGATGGAGTTGAGGACTATCCTGATTCATTTACGGCACCATGTCCCCTTGAAGGCAACCCACGCGCCTCAATCGTCGAAGTGTCTTAGAGGGCAGGAGAAGTGGCAATAATGGCAATGATTAAAGAGGGCGTCATTGCCTCATGCCTGGATGTACTTAAGATAGCTCCCGATGAAAATTTCTGGTAGTTTGAAATAAGCTGTCCTTCCCGTTACCATCCTAATCTTTTTGCGCAATGGGTAGTATATTAAAATCTTTCGAGGTCATTTTATTTCTTCAAGCTATGTCTCATCTCATACGCAAGCTCATCCGAGATAAATCCTAAATGATGGCGGCAGTTATAACCACCTAAATCTATGAGGGGAGAATAGCCAGGGAAATCAATGTAGGAAGGTACCCTATTCTTGTCCTTTTGTTTAATTTCATACCCTACAGGATATTCTCCATCCTCAAGTGTCCATTTCCGCCATTTATAAGCCTCTTCCTTGCTCCAGACCTTTCCATTATGAGCGACACAGAAGTCACGACTGTCTCTAATAAGACCGCCGAGATAAATAGAATATTTCATCCCTGTTTTCGTAGCCAATGAAGCAGCATATGCTCTATCATATTGCATATAAAAATTGGATACTACTTCTCTGACATCATAATCCATATCTCGTAGATAAAGGCTTGAACCTGATACAATTTTTTGAATCTCTTTGGTACACTCTCTACTATCTGCTTGAGAAATAACATATTTAGTAATAATGCCCTTAATTTCTGCAAATACATCTGAACTTTCGAGTAAAGGACTTATTCGATGGCAATGTGAAAAATAATAAGTATCAAGGTTTATCCTGGTCTTCATTGTTTGTTGTGCTTCAGCAATAACATCGTCAAATATTTTCTTCTGACTATCGTTTACTTGTTTTTGAAGTTTATCATCTAATAGCCTGTTGATTCTATCAAATATTGGTATTCCCATTTCAATTGTGCATTTACTGTTACATTGATAAATCTAATAACAAATATGACTGCCATTACTGACAGCCTCCCCTCTGGTCAACTACTCGCTTTCCAAACGATAAATTACCGACTAACAGCCTTGTCTGTTGTGAGTTTAATACTTGTCGTATTCTTCTTTTGTAATTTCATTGGCTTCCAGCAACGTTTCCACAACCAAATCGGTGTTGTAAGCAATCGGATACTCGTAAAGTCCTTTCGGTTTTGCAAAGTATTTATTCGGAGGCTCCGTTCGTAAAGCAATATCTTCGAATGTATTAAGCAAATAAACCGGTTCAGTAATTGATCTTTCTACTATTTCGTTGTGTTTACTCATACCACAATATACAAAATATACCCTGATACAAAAAATAAAACCCCGGACCTGTCTGTACATCCGGAGCTCGTCTCGCTGCAATCCTCGTAGGGAAACCCCGTTGCGAATAAATCGGTGGAAGGTGGTCAGTTTGCACCGGCGCGGGGCGGTCGGTTTACTCCGGCGTAAGCAATAGTTATTCCCTCATAAACGTGACGTAACTATATCCTTTCTTGAAATACTTAACATAACCGCTGTAAATTCTATATAGTTGGAATATAGCTATTAATGTTAATAGGACGATGCTATGCCAGTAGTATTCTCCCTTTTGACCCAAAACTATAACCACTAACATGCATAACACTATCACAAGCCATAAGATTGTACCTATCCTGTCATAGAGGAGGGAGAATAAATTAAACCTTAACAGCTCTTTATCCATGTTGTGCTTCCTTAGAATTTGACGGAGCCTGTACCTGAAAGTATAGTGGATTATGCCTAAGTTTTCAGGATAAATGAACATACAAGGAATTCTGTTATGTTCATAGATCTTAATCTTTTCCTTATACTTGTTTTTGTCCTCCTCGCTCCGGTTCCATCTCCCCAAGAACTCTATATATACTTTATATCTTGGCAAATAGAAGTCTGCTATCCTATATGATTTACTGTCATCCTTTAGAGGTGGGAGCCTTACTTCTGTGTCAACTTTTATTCCTTCATCAGCCAAAAACTCACGAAGGAAGATTTCACCTTCTGAAGGCTCGTTCACATATTCCATTTCAAATCTGTTTACTAATCTTTGTAGAGCTTGAAGCTCACTTTGTATTTATAAAAATCAATATTGGTAGTAACTGATAAGGCACGCTTTAATCTCAAATCATCCTCCAGGGCTATTATTACACCTCTGACTTTCTGGTCTTTATCAGCAACCTCTTCCTGGACATATCCCATATATCGTTGAACTTGTCCGACAACGTTATCACTTATTCTGCCTTTCTTAAGTTCAACAACTAACAGAGTTTTCCTGTCCTTGCTAATTGCCAGGATATCTATGGGTCCAGTATCGGTCTGATATTGCTGACCAACTAACTCACCAGCCTCCTTATAAATATCATATTTATTCCCGAGCTCAGTATTCCTCCAATTTCGAACAAGAAACTCTTCGAGGTGCTTTTCTATTGCAAACTCAGCAGGATCTTCAATAGTTGTATCAGTTGACACAATAGTTGAAGGAGCCGAAGCGATGATCAATAAGTCTATTTCATTAGCATACTTGGTGATTTCGCTACTGGTACCAATGGACCCAGAACTATGTCGTAGTTCATCACTCATTTCAGATCTGTCTATGATTCTGTCGTACCACTTAACCTTCCTTCTATGAGGTAAAATTTCGCTATGACGATAAGTATAATCTCCTATTATCTCGCCGACATAATAGCTGCCTTCACCATTGGGGCATAATACCACATCACCCTGACTAATCCCCTTGCAGATTGTCCAGAGAGTTCCACAAGAAAGACCAGCAGCAACCTTACTCCTGTCTGGGTACTTTGAAAGCCATATTGGAATGAACTTCTTATTAAAATCTCTCCAGTTATCAGGTAGCTCGTTCGATAAATCCATGTTGATGTCATAATGAGCACCAATAAACTGTCCAGTATAGCACTGGTCCGCATACATGCTTTTAGCGCCAAGCATGATTCTGAAGTACCTTTTCATTTCTCGGGATGTTTAACCATAGTTACTTCTACATAAAGTCAACCTTATCAATCTCCTTCATGAGCCTGTCTGTCTCTGTTAGAGCGACGATTATCTTCTGATAGTGCATTATGTCATCGAATGATAAAACTCTTCCCTTACGGTCTTTAAGCCATTTTTGGGCAGGTTGGTAGCCACCGATGAAGAAATCCCATGCAATTTTTAGAACCCCATCAAAACACTGGTCGTTATTTATCCAAACCTTGCCTGACTCATATTTGATCTTACCTACCTCATTTGAGCCATTTATTGAATATGTAGTAATAAACTTCTCAACTGCTGGGCTAGCCAGAAGGTGTATCTGTCGAAGCTCTTCACCAAGTTTTACCAGTTGCCAGAACCTATCTTTATCTAATGGGTAAGGAATTCGTGGAAAGTCAATCTTAAGATAATCCTTATACCTTTCTCTATAAATTGGTGAATAGAGAATAGCATAGATATAATCAAGAATGTCAATAGCTGAGTATGTATTTATAGATGCTGTCTTTTCGTCCGTAAATTTATCACCAATCCTTGATGTGATTTGGCTAACAATTGCTTGATTAAGATTTGGTAAGCGCTTTGGCTCAGATTCAATATATTTCTGAGACCCTGAAATAGTATAGCAATAAAGCGGGAATGTATTTGAATTATCTAAGGATGATGTTAACCCTTTATCAGCTATGTTTGAAGTAACGAAATAATTATGAGCATTTTTATCTCTACCAACTTTGACACAAACCAGGGCATAATTTTGAAAGAATAAATTTCTCATAATATCATCTCTACCCCAGTCTACAACTTTCTTTGAATAGTAGATAAAGCGTTCATCAAAAGGTCTATATGAGATAGACTTTACATTACTGAGATGGTTTTCTGACCTAAGTGCCACTCTTGCATGGGATAAATTCCACCCACGAGTATCACCTGGTAGGTATTTTCCTGATGTTCGCATGCCAAAGTATCTTTCTCTAATGATAGAGTCCGAAATACTAAGGTCAGTAAACTCTTTTATTCTATTTAATAGACCTCTTGAGTCAAAGTCTATAACGAAGTGATCTCTCGCAGTTGTAATCCCCATTGATTGCTGCACAAATAACTCTCCAATATGAAATCCCTGATTATAAGTATTTATATCCACCAGGTTTGCCTCATAAAAGAAATAATTAGGAGTTTCAGGATTTAATTCCTTAAAGGGTATTAATTTCAAAGGTGATTTATGGAAGAACTCGTATTTAAATTCTCGGGTTCCAAAAAGGTTGTGATGAAATATCTTGGTAACCTTATCCCCTTTTTTCAATCTTTGCTTTATGAAAATATTGAGAGATACTCCTTGTTGAATATCAAACACATTCTCATCAACCATCCCCTCTTGTATATCCTCCTTTTTCTTACTACTTCCATGCAAATCAATTATATATATTTTATCAAATGTTCTCAATAAATGCCAGCGCATACCTCTAAAGGTCGGGTTATCTATGAAGCTGTGATTGTTGATAAAAGCCAGAATACCTTCTCCATTCTTATTGATAAGAAACTCTCCTAAACGCATAAACTTAACATAGTCGTCTTGAAGCCAATGTTTTCTTTCACCAAAATGAACACCATCAATATACTTGTAGTCTTCGATTAAATTACTAATCCACTCCCCTTTGTTGATGGATATACCACTATAGGGGGGATTTCCCAAGAGGACCATGACCGGCGTATCCCTTTTAACATGATTTGCCTCGTTTGCCTCAGAGCTTAACCAATTCGCGAACAAAGTACCAGTATCCGGGTGATGTTCTTCAAGGCTGTTAGTCAAGTAAACCCTTAGACGCTGATCTTTGGTCGGTTTATATCCGGTTTCCTTAAGCAGCATATCCAGTTTAAGATGTGCCATGGCATAAGAAGCCATCAGAATTTCAAATCCATTAAGTCTTGGAATAAGATGATCATCCACATACTGATTCCATATACCTTGTTGCCCCTCAAATTTCTGGTGGATCTGCTTAATCACTTCAGCCAAAAAAGTACCTGTACCTGCCGCTGGATCCAGAATTTGAACCCTGTGAACTTCCTTCTCAACCGGCTTACCTCCTTGACCTGGAACTTTAATTTTAATTTTTGATGTATCTGCGAGTCCCTGGGGTAATCCAAACTCATCCTTCAGTATATCATCAACTGCCCTTACAATGAAGTTGACAACAGGCTCAGGAGTATACCATACCCCGCGACTCTTTCTTAGTTTTGGGTCGTACTCAGATAAAAAGGTCTCATAGAAGTGGATGATAGGATCCCGCTGTTGAGTGCTTTTACCAAAATCTTTAAGGAGTTCGGACACGTTTGTTGCCCTGAATATATCTGCAAGCTCATCAACCATCCATTTAATCCTGTCATCAAGGTTATAGCTGGCGATGTACTGGAACAAGTTTCTCAGGAAAGGATTTGATTTTGGTATTAGCTCTGCCGCTTCAAACCTTGAGAAATCAACCAGGGAGGCATCATTCAGGCGAGCAGCGAACATACCGTAGGCTATTGTCTGGGCATAGATGTCAGCGAATCCTTTTTCAGAAATATCGTGGATCAGGTACTGCTTAAAGGTATCATATTGACTGTGTAGGTTTAGATTGAGTTGTTCATTAACCTGATTATCGGTACTTCCTATTGTAAGTGCTTTTTCAATGACGTCTGCCATAAGCCTCGCTTTGACAGCCATCATCTTTGATAGTTTTGATGCTGATTTAATAGTTTGCCCAGTATGGGTACAGAAGCTGCTTATAAGATTAGTGAATGGTTGAAAATGCTTTTCATGGCCAATAATTTTGTTACCGTGAATCTCCCCAATTGACACAGAAGTTGTAAACGTTCCATCCAGAAAGAGTTTGAATTCAAGATAATCAGTAATTAACAGGTTTGAAAGAGATGTTCGGTACCTGTCAAATTGTTCCTTATAAACTTTGTTATTGAGATCAGCTCCGATATCCTTTGCTTCAATATAGCCAACCGGAATGTTCTTTTTGGTGATAATATAATCTGGAGCCCCACATGCAACTCTCTTTGGTTCATTAGTGACTGAAATTCCAGGCACAAGACTCTCGACCAATGTTAATAATTCCCCCCGATAACTGTGTTCAGTAGAAATACCTGTTTTATACCTCGACTTAATCCTGTCAATATATTCTGAAATTGTCATTGAGAGTGTTCATTTTGCACTCTGATAAAATTAAGCAAAATATGCAAACACTGAACCTGGATTATAGTGAACCATTATCCGCCATGCTGTAATACTCGCCCTCCGGGACAATTATCAAATGATCCAATAGCTGTATATCCATCACCGAAGCAGATTCCTTTATTTTCTTTGTAATTGCAGTATCAGATTCACTTGGCTGAAGATTTCCACTCGGATGATTATGACATATAATGAGGCCACTAGCATTAGCTTTAATAGCATATTGCAGTATAATCCTTACATCAGTCACAGTACCGCTAATACCACCTTTTGATATTGATGCAATCCCCAGGACTTTATTTGACCTGGTCAGCAATATAAGCTTAAATTCTTCGACATGTTCAATGCTGTCAAGGTCCCAGTGCTCCAAGAAGATTTCAAAGGCATCTCTTGAAGTTTTTACCTGAGGCCGGTCAGAGGCTTTCACTTTAGTGCGGTAAATGATCTTGACCTCGGATATGGTAATATCTGATTGTTTCATGATAATAAGATTAAGTTTTTGGATAAGAAAAAAGACCAACAGGAGGCTTTTATTCCTTGAGTTGGTCTAATATTAAAATGGTGAAATGAACGCTCTTAAAGGCTAGAAATGATCTCTAGTTTCCCTATATATCAAAGTTTATTAGATTTTTTTTTCTTATTAGCATTTGATCTTTTTTCTCGATAAAAAGTGTCTCGTTCCATTTGTAATAAAGTAATATCAAATGCCTTCTGAGCAAGTTTAATTTTAAGTTCAGCTATATCCATTTCTATTGTATCGTTAAGTAATGATGTATAAATATTTGAAAGCTGATCTTTAAAGCTATTTATGTATTCACGATCTTTTTTCCGCATTGTTTTCTGAATTTTATTAACCTCGCAATCTTCAATTGAATCCTTTTACACTCTATTAATTCCGGAAATTTTCTTATATCTGAAGCCTTTAAGTAACTATCTTTTCTCATTATTAATTTATTGTAACCATTTAATAAAAGATCAATAATGTAGTCATCAGAAAGAGTATCTCTTGATTGTTGTCTTTGCGCTTTTATAATTTCCTTTTTTGTTGGCATAGTAATATGTACCTTAGTTTCTAAAGTTACGAAAGCCCCTTGTACTTAGCAAATAGAAATCCATCCCCCATGATCAACAAAGATCTGAGGAATGGACTTAACACTATTGATTTTCAGTGGTTCTTGAGATTTTACAGTTGAGCGAAACCATCTCAAAACAACAGTAAACAAAATACAGCATGACTCAACCTTCAGGTAATATCCTGAAATAAACAATAAAATAAGCCCTGCCTCTGATGATATACACTTCCCTGACCGATAGAGTTAGTTTAACTGCCTCTACAGCCACTTTCTCCCCTTCTGGTATATCTGGGAAACTTACAAGGCAAACTGCCTTAAAAGGGCAATAAATGCGTCTTAGAAGACCCTTGCCATCAATCACCAGTATGCTGGTTTCATCAACCCATTTCAAAAGCTCCCGGATGTATTTTTCATTATCCATAGGCTGCCTTTTAGGATAAATACCAGAGCCTGTGATCTCCTCTAAGATGATTTAATAGAGCAGCTATGAACAAATACGATCCGGCATTCCTGTCAAGAAAGGTGTCTATATAAGAGCTTTTTGTGGCTGATGTGAACAGGTTATACACTTTCCAGAGGTCGATGTCACCATCTTCTGATCTGCAGAAGCTCTTATCCTGATAGTAATCCTTCGCAACGGAAGTTATCTGGGTATCTGATAAAGGCATAAGATCAATCTCCTTCTTCTGTCTCGGTGGCAGATACTGGTATAGCCTGCTCCTGCCGATAAGCAAAGCAAACTGCTGTTCAGTCAAAACATAGTCGTTCAGAGCATTGAGTTGTTGTACCTGCTTGTCAGCATTGAACCTTGTCACAAGCTGAAACACCCTGTTAAAAAGTTCAGCTAATGATGTTACCCTTATATCACCAGCATATCCGTCTGTAGAAATACAGAGATTTGTACACACCCGATTTTTAAAGCCTATGAAGACTTTAAATCGTTCCTCTCCTTTTCTTCCTGACAGGCTGTCGTTATTATAAGCCCTGACAGCTCCTATGCTTAAGGAAAGGTTATTCCCACCTACATTAGCAGTAATGTCAGGCAGCTCATAGATAAAGGCCATTCTTTCATAGTACACTGTCTTTTCACGCTCCAGTAGGTGTTCTACAGGCTTGCCCATTGCTTCAGGGATTCTTCCCTTGATTGGATGTGATACCCTAATTGAAGGAGGGGTAATTCTTTCTCCTGAAAAGAATCGTGTTCCTACTTCACCGACAATATCAATGAAATCAGAATGGCTGATGGTACACTCATTGTCCTTTGCAAAGACAGGGATTATACATTTGTTCCTGATCTCATCATATCTTATTGCCTGTGTATTGGCAACGATGAATCTGTTGTTCTGACTTATCTGCTCAGCAGAAACTACTTCATCCGGATTAACTTGCACTACTTCCATTTTCTTGCGATTTAACAGGTTCAACAACATTTTCAATTATCTCCCTTTCGAGCTCATTCTTTCTAGCAATGCAGAGTGATTCAATCTTATCTCTGAGGGTCGGATACTTGATCAGAATCGCCCTTAGTTCAGGAATAGTACCTGCAGATACAATCTGCTTATGAATATGTTCCATAAGCTCATCACCCATGCACCATGTTCTTATTCTCTCGCCTGTCAAAGCTGAAGGAGCAAAAGCAAATTTATCCATAAACAAGCCTGTCCGATCCTTAGATGCAGTGGCCTGATGCTTGATGTCTAGGTCAAGAACAAGGCTGAACTCATAATCCATTCCGTCACGTGTCACACCTTTAAGGCCTACCTTCTCTGGTACCATCTTCCCGTTCTTGTCCGTCAGGACATAATCCTGCTTCGACCTGATAGTTGCGATCATATGGACCGGGCTCTGAAGAATCTTCTGAACAAATCCATTATGCCTTGGAGTAAGCTTTGACCAGTTTGTAAAGGAGTTGCCGGCCATATTTCCATGGACATCAAGGATGCCTCCTGTTCCTTCCCATTCATGGGAGATGGAGTCAATGATAATCACCTTCATCCCGGCTCTCTCGCAGGATTCGATAGCTTCGATATATCTCTCAGGAGAGAATGGCTCTTCCAATGATAGAACATTATAAGGTCCCAATGCGGAATAAAGATGAGCTGAGTGATACTCAGTGTCAATGATTCCGATCTTCGACCAGTCCTTGCACAGACCATTTGCAATGAGCAAAGAGCTGTATGTCTTACCTGATCCCGATGGACCCTGTATCGCCATTTTTATAACGGCTTGTTTTCTTTGAGCAATAATAATTTCCATAATCTATTTGTTTTATGTTACGAAAAGAGAAAGGGGCCGAAGCCCCTTCCTGTTACAGAGGCATTACTACCTCTCTGTCAGCGAGAACTCTCTGGTCCACACTCTCACCCTCCTTCAGATACACCCATCTGTGAGACAAGGTCATGATCTCACCTGTTTCCCTTGCGATAAATTCGTAAGGTTCTGTTTCAACCCGTTGGATAGATCCTGGCAACTGCTGACCTATTAACCCTTTGCAGGTCATCTCGTCAAAGGTTGTTGATATGCTGGCACTTTTAGCCGTTGCATAGTAGTTTCCGGTCTCCTTGCTTTTAACCAGCTCAAGACCTCCCTGGAGTACCAGAGCATAAAAAGGTTCACCTTTCTGGTTTACCCGTTCCTTGTAATCAGTAATCGTTACCATTTTGTTTTTTTTTGGTTAAACATTCGGGGTAAATTCCCCAATCACTGATTACCGGGGGGGTGTTAGTGGGATAGGGCCGTCATTTCTCTCGTTCAGGTACTCGTGTCAATATACGGGGGTACTTTTTGCCTGTAGAGAAAAAGGGGGGGTGTAGTTTTTTTCATTATCTTAGATGGGAAAAGTCACCCTAGATGCACATTACAACCTTAAATCGAAGTTATTATCCACCTTTGGTAAACATATAAACAAGTTAGGCCACATTTAATCTAAGCATTCATAATAAGTGAATCCCTTCAGACAACATTACGTTTCTTACATTGCTCCGCAATTAAAAAAGATGGAGGATGAAAGAAAAATCATTGAAAAGAGGATGCTAATAACTGCCCTCTCCTACAGTGTTGTACTGACGATAATAGTTGTATGGCTTTACATTGTGCTACAAAACCTTAATGTCATCTTCCTGTTTCTCTCTCTTCCAATACCATTAACACTTTTCTCAAAAGAACTAGTAAGGAACTATTCAAAGAAATACAAGGAGACTGTCATAAGACATCTATTCCTGTCCTACTTTGATAGTTTTGTTATCGACACAGAAAAGAAATACCAGATTTATGACCTTAAAAAAACTGGCTTTTTACCCTTTAAAAAGCAAATCGAAATCGATACTGAAGATTTTATCACTTTAACTCACAAAGGCAAAACAATTCAATTGCAAGAAATCCTGCTTAAGCAGGGTAATGAGATTGGATTTAAAGGATTACTGTTCTCTATGGAGTTGAAACCTTATGTAAATCAAATTTTTACCATTACACACCAGACCAGCAAATATATAAACAAGTATTTCGGCGATGAATTTCAAAATCTTAAAATCAATGATATCAATGTTCTATATCAAGGAGAGTTTGACCTAGAATTGTCTAGACCATTTATTGAAATTTCCAGTAGTAATCAGATTTCAATAAGTATTCAAAACAACAAAATTCACTGCTTGATTCCATCGGATGGTAATACAATTGACGATAAAATGGAGATGTTTGAACCTATGATAACTTCTGAATATAATTCAAGTTGTACATACAGCTTTATTCAGAGTGAATATTATAGAATCAACAAAATCTCAAAAATAATATTGAAGCTTGAAGAAATAAACGTGGCCTAACAGGTCGGTATATGTCATTGCCTCTCCGTGGCGCGATAATTTTGTGACTAAAGAGGAAAAATATGCAACTGGCGCCACGGCCCGGCCCCGCTGCTGCGGGGCACTCCCTCATGGTGTCACGGTTTTTGCCAACGCGATAATTTTGTAACCGAAGAACATATCCCAGCACCACAGTAAGCCTGCAAAAACACGTGCCACCGCGATACTGAGGCAACGCCACATACCGCCGAACGTTGTAGCACATTTTAGAGAAGATAGCATAGCAACCTTGATAACAAACAAATATGAAAAGAATAATTATAATCGGATTAGTTTTTATTTTGACTGGAAATATAAATGTATCAATTGGACAAACAGAACAGATATTAACAGAATCAAAAAGACACATTTTTTGGCAACCTGATAGAGTATTGACTGAGAAAGATTTTCAAGGAGATGGAACTCAAAATTCTAAATTTGTAAAATATTGTGATGAATTAGATTTGTGTGTTGTTGCATCGACGGGAGTTTTTGCTGTTCTTGATATTCCAAAAAATAAACGGAAGCGCGGTGAACTAATTGAGAAAGCATATTTTGCCCCTGCATTTGATAAATCAACATCATTCATCTTAAAACTTGATTCAACTGGGATAGCTAAACAGAAGGTGGTATTTGATATTTTCGAGGTTTCGGCAAGATTTGCAAGACAACAGTTACAGCATTTACAAGATTCGGTTGGTGGATATGGGATTATTTCGATTATGTTTAAATCGGTAGAATCAAGAGCAATTGAGATGAGAACATCACTTGTTGATTCATATACAAAGGATGTATACATTGATAAAAAAGTAGGAGCATTTGAAATATGGCGAGAAAAAGTGGATAAATTGTTGGCTGAATCTAACGAATTTGCAACTAAGCCTGAGGATTGCTACAGATTTGTGAAAAATGAACCGATTGTCGAAAATTATGAAATGGCTAAAACAGTGATTGGAAATTTAAACAAATAAAAACGTGCTACAACACATGGTATAGTGCATGCGGGTTTCAGAGGTTTGCGAGGGTTCGTGGCTCGTAAAAAAAGTCAGTGTAAATTGATAGGTTTTCGCTTCGTAATCCCGCACGACACCATACCTCAAACGTTAGCGTTCATGCAAAAAAAATTGAGTACATCAGAAAACATTGAAAGAGTAGGCAAGAAATCTAAATGAACTATTATATGAAAAAGAGTTTTTTTGTTTTAGTAATTATTTGTTATGGGTTGGTTACATCTGCCCAGACCAAACCCATCATCGAATGGGTAAACATTCAAGCAGGAACTTTCACAATGGGAAGCCCGGCATCTGACTTCCGAAGGGGAAAGGATGAGAAGCAACATAAAGTAATGCTAAGTTCATTTAAGATGAGTAAGTATGAAATTACCTTTGAACAATATGATATGTTTTGCCTAGCAACAGGCAGGGAAAAGCCAGATGATGCTGGTTGGGGTCGAGATAAAAGGCCCGTAATTAACATTACTTGGTTCGATGCCAATGCATTTGCTGAGTGGATGGGCTGCCGTTTACCTACTGAAGCCGAGTGGGAGTATGCTTGTCGAGCGGGAACTACAACTACATTCTATACAAGTGACAATAACCTAACTACATCACAGGCAAATTATGATGGCAATTATCCTTATTGGGAAGACAATGTAGGTGAATTCAAATTTAGGGGGAAAACATTGCCAGTTGGCAGCTTCAACCCAAATAATTGGGGTCTACATGATATGCACGGCAATGTATTGGAGTGGTGTAGTGATTGGTATGGAATATATCCAACAGATGATCAGACTGACCCCAAAGGACCTGAAACGGGGTCAAGTCGAGTACTTAGGGGTGGAAGTTGGGATACCGATGCGAGTTCTTGTGGTGTGGCAAACCGAGGAGTACGACTCGACAAGGGCAACCCTATGAACCGCACCCAGGACATTGGCTTCCGTCTGGTTTCTATGAATTAAACAATGGATTATAAATGTTTTTATTGACGATTATGCACGAAACGCTAACAAAGAGTAGCAGTAATAAGGATTTCAGTGGTAACTGGAGCATTCTAACCCCCTCAAAATTTGGTGTTGGTGGACAGTTTTGAAGCACGCAATCCCTTACTACTGCTACACTCAAACGTTAGCAGTAACCTTATTTTTTGCAAAGTAAGAGCTTACAGTTATTTAAACTTTACTAAACTGAATTGATATGGAAACATTATTTAAAAACAAAAAATCATTCATTGTTGAGAAGATTATGCATTTTCTAAAAATATTTCAGTTTTCAATACTAATCTTGATTAATCTGACTTTGTTTGCTCAGAAAGACAGTTACTCTTCTTACATAAATATAGATTCTGATATCTTTGGTCAAGAGGCTCAGGAAAACCGACTAAAATCAAGTAGTTTCTTTTACGGTTCTTCTTTTGATTATGCTGTATATGAATTTAGCAACATCCTTAACGATAATCTCAATAACAAGAAAGAACAACAAAGATTAGATTTGTTGCGACAACAATCTATCGCCAAACTTGGGATAATTAAAAATCAATATTCTGGATATTCTGAATTCCCTTCAGTAATAAATGATGGTTGGCATAGCGCAATCGCCTCTGATAATATAAATTTTTGCAAGGATGTTAAGGTACTCGTTAAAAATAATCGAATTATTAAATTTGTTATTGATAACTATATTCCCCTTAATTTTATGGTCACAGGCCAAATTAAAAATGCAAAGAATGTTGTTACTCTTAATAATTTCAATGGAGAACAGTTAAATATTATTGAAGTATATTTCATCTATGATATTGAAGAACAAACAATTGTTCCAGAACCCATCAGACCAGGTTATGTGTGTTTTTGGACTGACATAAATAATTATAGCGACATTCAATTAAGATTTGATAATGTTTTAATGGAAAAATTTACGGTAAGATTTGAGGTAATGCCAGATTGTTTTAGTAACGGGATGGTTTGTAGAATATTGAAACCAGGTACATATTCTTTTGTCGCTCTTGGGAAAGGAGCTATAGATTGGGAAGGAACAATTGAAATCAAAGAGAATATGTGTTTAAGATATCGCTTGGGAAGATAAATTATTTTAGAATTTGATATTATAAGGAATAGTTCATTGCCTCGGAAGTGCGTATTCGAGCCGCACAGCTCGTATTAAAAGTAGTAGTAACTTGATAGGAAAGTGCTTCGAAACAGGCAATTAACAATACCACCAAATGTTATCGGCAACCTGTAACATCCAGATAGTTACGTTATAAAAATTTTAAATATGGATCAATATTCGTCTATGACTCTTCAGTACTTGACAATTCAGTTCCTGGAGACTGTCTATATCCTTGACAATTCCAAGAATGGTGAGACAATTCAATCACGGATTCAATTTCTTGAAACTATAGTCGAAAAACTAATAAAATTGTGTTCACTTCCAGATTACCAATATTATACACAGATTGGGATTGACGATTATAAAGTGCGATATCTAAATAGAATTCCTACTGAAGAGAATATCGCTGGACTTTCAAATCCAATATCTTATAACTTTCAAAAGTATTGCATTAACTCTGTTATCTTAGGTCTCCAAAAACATGTAAATGATCAGATTGAAGAGATACAATTTCTTAAAAGTAAAGGATCTAAAGACAAAAGACTCTCCAAGGAAATCCACGCTGTTCTAATAACTAAGAATTTTATCGAAATGAAATATGCAGAATCTGAATTCTACCGAAACGCCATTAATGAAATTGAAAGAATAGTAAATAAATTGAAAGAATACCATGAAACAATTTGACTTGAATATCGAAAAGATATTAGAAAACTGGGAAACATTTCATGCTATAAGAGAAATCATTGCAAATGCTCTTGACGAGCAATTAATAACCAACACAAGGGAAGTTGAAATATTGAAAAAGAACTCATTTTGGGTTATTAGAGACTACGGTCGTGGATTGAAATACACGAACCTGACACAAAATGAGAATCAGGAAAAACTTCAGAACCCCAACGTCATTGGCAAATTTGGAATTGGACTTAAAGATGCATTAGCCACTTTTGATAGAAAGGGTATTAAAGTCCTAATTAAATCTAAACACGGAGATATTACTTTAACTAAAACTTCAAAAGAGGGATTTGCTGATATAATTACTTTGCATGCTTGCATAGCAGAACCGACGGATCCTAACTTAATGGGAACTGAAGTAATTATTGATGGGGTAACAGATGATGAAATTTTAAAAGCTAAGAACCTCTTTCTCCGGTTTTCCGGAGAGAGTGTAATTGAATCAACAAACACTGGTGATATTGTACGAAAGACTGGAACGGTTGGGAAAATTTATATTAATGGTGTCAAGGTTGCTGAAGAGGAGAAATTTCTTTTTAGTTATAATATTACTCAACTTACTGCTGCAATAAAGAGATCATTAAACCGTGAGCGTACTAATGTTGGTAGGACTGCATATTCTGACAGTATTAAAAAAATATTGCTTTCTTGTCAGTCCACAGAGGTAGCTAAAATACTAGCTTCTGATCTCCAAAACATTAATTTTGGTACCCAACATGATGAATTATACTGGATTGATGTTCAAGAACACGCAGTAAAGATTTTAAATAAAACAGAAAAAGTCATCTTTGTTTCCTCTTCAGATTTAATTGCTCATCCAAACATGATTGACGAGGCACAAAAAAGTGGACATCAAATTATTTCAATCCCAGAAAATTTAAAAGAAAGGATAAGAGGCGGAACAGATTTTTCGGGCAATCCAATAATTGACCTTAACCAATTCGTCACGAATTATAATGACAGCTTCAAATTTGAATTTGTTAGTATTCAAGACCTAAGTGTAAATGAAAAAAACGTTTATGACCAGACCGAGGACATCTTAAACCTGATAAATGGGAAACCTCAGATTGTCAAGGAAATTAAAATTTCAAAAACAATGCGTAAGGATTTTTATTCTGAAACTGAGACGCTGGGAGTATGGGATCCTTCAACGGGATCGATTATCATTCTAAGAAAGATGTTAAGATCAGTTAGGGATTATGCAGGTACTTTGGTTCATGAAGCAATCCATGCCAAATCAGGTGCAGGGGATGTAAATGGACAATTTGAAACCGAATTGACAACAGCTATTGGACAAATAAGTGAAAAGGCACTCGACAAAAAGAAAAAATGGTGGCAATAGAAAAAATAAAGACAGCCGATTAACGGCGGTATATGCAGTTGGTTCCTGTCCATCAAGTAATTTCACCCTAGTATTGATCTGTTCTTATATTTGAAGTGGTCTGATATCTTTGTACCAAGCTAAGTTATAGTCCAAGTTTAATTAGTTGAACCTTAAGAAGTCTTGTTTTGGGGGTGTAAATAATTTTGTGTAAATGAATTTGTAGCTGCTTGGGTAACCAACCGGTCTGGAGCCGGCGATCGAGCTCAAAGACCGGTTGGTTAAACGAAAAAGTTTAATTTTAACCTAATAAGCAGCAGTATGAGTGATAATGAGTTATTCAAGATCCCTGAAGAAGCGCTGAAAAAGATCAGGACTCAAGAGGAGTTCGAAGACTTTATTCAGAGGCTTTACAAACAAGGAGTGGCGGCACTTCTGAAGGCTGAGATCAATGAGCATCTCGGCTATCCCAAACATGATCCTGCGGGCAAAAACAGTGGCAACAGCCGTAATGGCTTCAGCCGCAAGACGCTGAAGACCAATCTTGGGGAAGTCCCTCTGGATGTTCCCCGTGACCGCAACTCATCATTTGATCCGGTGGTTGTACCCAAGCATGAGCGCATGTCAGCAAAGATCGAACATGCTATTATAACGATGTACTCCCGGGGCATGACCACACGTGATATAGAGGCTACTATCAAGGACATCTACGGCGTTGAGGTCAGTGAGGGTTCGATATCCAACATAACCAGCGCTGTTCTTGAAGACATCAAGGAGTGGCAGCAGCGTCCTCTTGACCCTGTTTACTTTGTTGTCTGGATGGACGGCATCGTAGTTAAGGTGAGGCAGAATGGCAAGGTCCAGGGCAAAACCATCTACCTGATGATCGGACTTAAACAGACCGGTCGGAAGGAGGTTCTGGGTATGTGGATCAGTGAAACGGAGAGTGCATCCTTCTGGCTTAACGTTCTTACAGATATCAAGGCCCGTGGAGTAAAAGACATATTGATCGCCAGTACAGATAATCTCACCGGCATCAGGCAGGCAATCAAATCTGCCTTCCCTCAGACAATTACTCAGCTTTGCGTGGTTCATCAGATACGTAACTCTACAAGGTATGTCGTCTGGAAAGACCGAAAGCAGTTCCTGGCTGATTTAAAGAATGTCTACCGGGCAATAAACCGTGAGATGGCATATGATGCTCTCGATGAGTTTGCCCGGAAATGGGGCGGTAAATACGCTTATGCAATCAAATCCTGGCGAGACAACTGGGATGAGCTTACAGCTTACTTTGATTACCCCGAGGAGATCCGGAGGATCATCTACACTACCAACGCAATCGAGAGTCTGAATAGCACTATCCGGAAATACACCAAAGCAAAAACGGTCTTTCCTGACGACCCGGCAGCTTTAAAGGCTGTGTATCTGGCGATTGCTAATATCGAGAAAAAATGGACATTCCCCGTGAGAGACTGGGGCTCCGTTATAAATCAATTAATCATTAAATTTGGTGACAGATGTGGCGTTATTTAAACCAGGCTGCTACTCGTTTACACAAAAATCTTCACAGGCTCCTTGTTTTTCAATATACCTGGCAGTCATATATTTTACCGGCCAGTTCCGGGTAAGCCAATTTAAAACAAAATAAATGTTATTCCGGATTTGCCTCAGCTTTTTCATCATATTGAAGGATGCAGCTGCCATAATAGTGTTAATCATGTCACCTTCAACACCTTTGAGGTAGTTCCTTAGCATTCGGTAATCACTCTTGAGATGACCGATTATTGGTTCTACAGCTGCCCTTCGTCTAAAGCGGGCTCTGTCCCTGATTTTTTCATATGCCGTATGGCCTTTGCCCGAGCCTGGTATTTTTATCTCTACTCCAAGGATCTCTTTTCTGCCCTTATAACCTCTGTCAACTAGTGCAAGCTTCGGTAATCTACCCAGCAGATCTGATACCTGATCCAATTGAGGTTCAAGTGTGTGCCCGTCATAAGGATTACCCTCAAAAGCCATTGCTCCGATGATAATGCCGCTCTTCTTTGTTATGACGAACCCGCTCTTGTTGCCAAACTCATACTTCTTATGCTCCTTACCCTTGGAGATACAACTTACCTCCGGTGCATGAAAACTGTATATCTTGTCCTTGCTGTCTCGCTTTTGGCCAAGTACCCGGTAATATAACCACAGCTGCTCATCATATGCCTCAAGACGTTCCTTTTCATCCAGGCTGCGTTCAACATCCCTTACCAGGCGACCGGCTATCGTCTTTATCTTGCGTGCAGCTGCCATGGCCTTCTTCCGCCGGCGAGGATGCTCCCTGAACCTCTGATCGATCATTAACTGACTGAGAGTACGCTTATAACTCTGCCTTAGCTCTATGTCCTCTTTTTCCGATATCTTCCAGCAGCCTTCGATGATCTTCTTATGCAGCTTGGTGTCCGTAGGAAAGGTGATGTTTTTCTCCTGTACTGTGGTATCGATGAGTACTTCTTTCTCTTCTATCTCCTCAGCTTCAAACAGGCTGATGCTGAGCTTTAACAACTTCTCGGCTCCGTCTGTCCCAAGGCGCTTGCGAAAATGGACAAACTCACTCGGGTCAAATGGCTTATCATACTGAAAATAAGTCTCTCCGCAGAAGTATTGCCAGTAGGGATTCTCTATCCATCGATCAACAAATGCTTCGTCTGATTGACTGTACATTTGTTTTAGAAGCATGCTACCAACCATTTTGCGTATTGGTACCGCTGGGCGACCCATATCAGAGTAATATGATCCAAAGTCCTTTTCTATTGATTTCCAGTTTATTCGCTGAGCCAACTCTACCAACTCATGCTTCATATTTATCACACTGATCAGAGGAATGCGAAAAACATTCAATTGAGGATTGCTTTCTGTTTTACCGACCATTTTGCAAGCTTTTTCACGAATCTATCGAAAAGCTTGCAATCCAACAAATATTAATATTAACTTATATACTTAGTTATCAACAATATAGCTACTTTCTAAGGGTCGACTAATTAATCATTTTATTGTGAAAACATATTTTGCTGACTTTTTACCAAAGATCCAGAGGTTCTCAAAGAAAATTGATGACTTTTCCTTACTTGTGAACCAGCATTGGGTCGTAATTGAGGACATTGTAAATGTCAAGAAAGTCTATATTTTTAGATCTAACAACGAACTGCTTATCTCCGAGAATGGGAATGTTGAGAAGGGCAAATGGGAACATCTCCAACAAGGAAGGCTTCTATTAGAAATTAATCAAAAGAATTTCTTATTCCGCAATGTTTTTTTTGATGAAAACTTCCTTGCACTAGCTGTGGATGGTAGGGATGAGTATGCTGTCATGATAAATGAGAGCAAGTGGGATGATGATATCAATACGATTGACAAAGTTGCAGAATTTTTAAATCAAAAGTATGCTCAACCATCCATACGAGATAAAATCGTTAATTTTTCTGGAAACCAAATTAATCCGGCTAAAAAGAATCTGTCTCAACCTAATGTGGCAAAAACAACTGGAGTGCCGCAAGTAAAAACAGATATGTTAAGCGGAACTGACTCTCGAGGCATCTCAGCGGAAGATTTTTCACCAGAGATAAAGAGTCTTATCGAACAAAAACAGGTGCTTGCTGACTTTATGGAAAAGGGACTTTTAACTGACACAGAATATGCCGGCAAACTTGCATTGGTTGAACAAAAGATCAAGGAGCAGAAGGAGTTAGAAAGAAGGAGCAAATTTCAAAATAAGGCTAGATGGATTGAACAAAGGCATGAAGAAATATATGCTAAGACAATGCAGCAAATAGAGCCATTGGTGGCCAAATTGAGAATTTTACTGGATGCAGGTCTAATCACAGAGGATGAGTTTAATTCAAAAAAGGATTTGTTGTTTTCTAAGGCAAGGAGCGAATTCCTTAAATGTATTTGCGAGGTGATTCCCTTTAATCAACTCAAGTATTCTGACAAACAGGCGATTAAGCGTCATTATGCCTTATTCAAAGAGCAGGACAAAATTCTATTTAATATGCATGAAAAAACACTGCACATTATTAATGATGAAGAATATGAAAATCTGATTTACAACGACACAATTACAAATTTCCGTTCGGTTGAAATTCCTGATTGGTTAAAAGAAAAATATAAGTAGTCGACTCTTAATGCATTTCTTTTTAATCATAATTATCCTCCAATCATAAGTTATTTAAGTAGTTAATCACCGTTTTGTTATATGAGCCACAAGTTAAGTTTATAATATATAAAGGGGGCAGATTATTCTTTGAAGAAAATCTCTTCTGATAGATAAAATCAGGGATCACTCGCAATTTTATCTGCCCAACTGGTCAATAATGGTCAGCTAATTGAACATCATAACATCCTGTATATCAAAGACTGGACACGTAGGGCAGGTATTTCTCTATCCTTTTCCAGTCTTTATTTTTATATTATATGAAGTGATAATTACTGTATATAGAATAGTATGCATTTTACCTGCCCAACATGACCAATGCCTAATAATCAGAGAGTTAAGATGCCCATATTTGGGCACCTTGGTCACCTGGACTTGAATTCCACATACCTTACACTACCAGAATGAGACTGATCAAGTACCCAACCATTTGAATTTGCGTAAGACTTCAAAAAGCCAATGAAGGCTTTCCTGTCGATTGTTGACCCAGTTAGTCGAATATACGTCTCGTAAATCTCGTATGATTCATAACGCTGGCCTAATTGAAGGTGTTGCTCATTTATCCATTCTACAAATTCAGGCGAAGTCTCTGTCAGAAGCTTTTTCTCTTCAATGTTTGAATCGGAGGCAATGGTGACCCCATTATTTAAATATGCTTGAACTGCATACAACATAAGGTTGTCAAAATAATTCCACTGAGTAGTATCCCACTCATAAAAGAACATCTTACCGAATTCATTGATTGGAGTGAAGGTGCTTGAATAATAATTACTTAGTGCAAATTCATATTTTCTTGCTTCATGTGATGACCCTCTGCCAAGCAAAGTATAGTTTGTTGACATGACTATTTTCGGACTCTTATCGAAAGGAATATAATACGATCTAAGGTATTTCTCTTCAACTTTAATCCCCTCGGTGACAATGCTGAATAGGTTCTCAAAATCGAATCCCTTACCCACATCATCTATAAAAATTAAATTAGTTTCAGGGGAGACTCTGCTAAATTTGAACCTGTCATTTCCATTATAGTCTTTACCATCAATCGTAATCATGCCTTTTCTTACTTTATTCACCCCCTTTACAACTAATCCTTTACCAGTTCTTCCTTCAGCGGCTCCGGCAAGTGAAGAGTCCATTAGGATTACCGCCCTGGGATTTGCTGGATCCTTGTATGAATGGAGCAAGTAACCAATTAATGAGTAAAGAGAAGCGAACCGCTCAGGATTCTCCGTCCAGCCGGCTGCCGTTCTATTTCCCGTTATGTTACATAAAAATCGAAAGAAATCAGACCTCTTCGACTCCTCCTGTGAAAGTGGTTCAAATTCCCTATCTATTATCTGAGAGGACCAGAGGTAAGCATCAATACTAGAAATTGATGTCAAATGGATGCCCTCACTTGAAACTGTTGCCACTCCATTTCTGAAAGGAAAAATCCCGGTATTTGAAGTATCTGAAATAATTGGTCTATCCAGCTCATCCATTGTAATTAGAAGCTCCTGACTTGTCAGAATCCTACTTTCCACCAGCTTGTCGACAACACGTGGCAGTTCTTCAGCAGGAATAGCTCCAGGGCTACCAGCCCTGGTCTCTAACTCCTTTACTACTGTCTCATGGACCCTGATGGGTGATACCGGTTCTATAATGTTGCCAGTTTTATAAATATAAACTGGGGTTATTGTTTTTTCATCTGAAAGATAATACTTCGCAAACCCTAGACTCTGAACGTACTTCCCAAGCCCGTAGTTGCTAATGGCAATTGTGCCTTTCGGATTAATCGTGTAAAACAGACTCATTTCCTTTCATTATTGTAGAATGTACTTTGTTTACCCTGATAAAGGCATCTCTGTCGGTCTTGTCATAAAATATCTTCTTTACGACCTTCGTAAAGGTTATCAAGCCCTTACTGCGCCATGTGGCAATTGTGCGTTCCGAAACGTGCCAGTTTTTAATCATGTCTGAGTTATCCCAGAGGTCTTCTGACGATGTAACCCGTTGTGCTATTGAATCCACACTTTTCTTCAAATCAAAAATTCCTCTCTCAAATTCTGAAAGCTTAAGTTGCGTTCTGTAATCGGTCATTTTCTTGTTGCCTCCTCACCACCAATTCTGTTCTTGTTCAAGAAGTTCATAATGTCTTCCAGACCATAGAGCCACAAACCGTCAGCATTTATTGCTGGTAAATGACGTCCCACTCTCAGGGATTGCAACTTCGCTGCACTGATGCCACCCAACAATTTCCTTGTTTCAGCGGATTTGAGAAACCTCCGCTCTGGTTTTTCAATCACTTTTAATTTTTCTGCAATCAATGCCGCCAAAAAGTCCCATTCTTCATGCAATTCTTTTTTTTCTAACATCTTATTAATTTTAAATTATAGTACAAAGGTACTACCATGGCCACCACTGGCTTGGACAACGCAGAGTCATCGCAGAGTCAAAAACTGAAAGAATTAAGTGAGATGGAATGAAGAAAAATTAAAATATGTGACAAATGCAGAATATTGCGCTGAGTTGTCAGATGTCAGACGCTTCTTATTGTAGATAAAAGCCTGTCAATATGATCTGTATACTTAGGAGGGTGAGCAGTCCGAAGTTTTTCAGTTGTGAATTCAGATTTATCATTTTTAATGAAGCATTTGCATGCGACTAACCAATGATCTTTACCCAACTGATAAATTAGGTCTTCTTCTACCAGATTAATAACGAAATACCTTAAGTCTTGAATGTCCCCATGCCACACTATTGGCGGGTCAACTCTTGCACCTCTAAAGGCGTGGACAAAATTTTTTTTGTTGGTTTCAACCTCAACAATATACCCAAAGCGCACCATTTGGTCATATAAATCATTAAGACATTCCTGATTTTTAAGTGTAAAACTCTGATACCGTGTTATTCTCTGGCTACTTGGGTCCTGGGTTTTCGATTCAGAAATTCTACGTCTTTCAAGTATTTTAATCACACTATTTAATGATTCATTGAGTCGAAAAGCGTAAACTCCCTGAATTTCTCCGCTTTCACTAAGTTCGATTCCAAGCGGCCTATATATTATTCGGTCACCATCTTTAACAAATAGCTTCTCTTTAACCGATTGGACCTTATAAATCATGTCATTAAAAAATTCTAGAAGATCTTCATCTGCGGCAATAAGAGCAGCTTTATTGCGTCTCGATTCACCAGTAATATTGCCCTCAAAATTTTGGAGACTTTGCATGAAAATGTCAATCCTTCCATCAGTGCATCCAATTAGCTCCTCTATATCTTTTAAAGCATAATTTTGAAATTCTTCAAGTCGGTCTGTGGAGGTCATTTTTATTTTAAAAGTACAATCTTCCGCTTAGCCCTCCAAACGTTTTTTCTCAGGAGCATTAACTTTGACTTTCATCAGATGTGCCATATCGTCAGACAACTTACGGTCTACCACTTTTGCATAGATCATGGTTGTCTTCAAATCACTGTGACCCAGCATTTTGGATACGGATTCTATAGGTACGCCTGATGACAATGTGATTGTTGTTGCAAAGCTATGTCTGGCAAGGTGTGTTGTCAGCCTCTTGGTAATTCCGCACAGGTCTGCAATCTCGTGCAAATAGGCATTCATCTTCTGGTTACTTGAAACAGGTAGAAGCCTTCCCATTGCAAGGCACCAGGGATCATTGGAATATTTATTCAGAATTTCGGTTGCCCTGGGTAATAGTGGGATACTTGAGCGAGTGCCTGTCTTCTGTCGGTTAACAACAATCCATCGTCCTCCATCAATTCCAGTCTGTATACTGTCAGGTGTCAATGTCAACAAATCTGCATGAGCCAAGCCTGTATATATCTGGAATACAAAGCAATCTCGTACACGGGCAAGACGATTTATTGGTAGCTCCTTGGCATAAATTGCCTCTATCTCCTCCTGAGAAAGATACCCACGAAATGTCTCCCTGAAAGCTACACTGACCTCCTTGAACGGGTCTACCGCTAGCCATTTGTTAATTATAGCAATATGAATGACACGTTTTATAATCTTGATATTTTTGACTACAGTGTTGTGGTGAAGTCCTTTTGATCCTTTTAAAAAGGAATTATATGATTCAAGAAACCGAACATCCAGGTCGATAAGCTTAATATCTGTGGTGAAGTAAATTCTCTCAAGGTATTCCTCCAGGCTCCGTAAAACAACTTCATACCTGATTACGGTCCTTGGGGCATAATCTGTGCCGATAAGCTTCTTCATTTCAGCAAGATGATGTTTAAAAGCCTCCATTAAAGTGACATTATCTGTTTTTCTCCCCCGCAGCTCTTCAATCAGGTCCTTTGCTTTTAGCCAACCGCCATTTCCGTCCAATTTCAGAAAGCATTTATCTACTTGATTCTGTAGTGAGGTCAAGGCAGCGTTTATGGTTCTGGCCTGTTCTGATCTACCAGATACACGTTCAGTTACTCTATCCCACTCACTTTCAGAGGTTCTACGATTAGCAGATATTTCGGCCCTCGTTCCATTAATTGTTATTCTCAGATAGATCGGTGCCAGATCCTTGTCGTTGGTCTTGGATTCCTTAAGGTAATAGTGTGTTACAATCCTGTTTTTCATTTTTCTTCATTTAAGTGTTAAAAAGGTCTCGATTCATAAATGAGACTGATCCAAAATCGTACCCTTATAAATGCAGTTGGCTGCAAATAAGAGCATAATAAACAGGCTGTTACAAGGTTTAGCGAGACCTCCGGTGGTGTTTTGAAACAGGTCTCGATTTTTACTCCTCTTTTAAGGAGTTCTGGCGAACATTATGAGTACCCTATAAAAGACAAACCGCTCAAAATCATTGATTTCAAGCGGTTATAAACATTATGAGATCGCTCTCTGTTGACCCACAGGGGCTCGAACCCCGACTCTTCTGAACCAAAATCAGACGTGTTACCAATTACACCATGGGTCAATCGGTGCCTGATAAGGCGGTGCAAAAATAATATAATTTTTGAATTCTCAGGATTGCTCAGTCTCGTAACAGATAAACGGACAGTCAATGAATGACCTGATTATCTGACCCAGCTCGAAGAGCTCATCATCACCATTCTCGTAAAACCACTCTATCAACACCCTGTCATGAACATCACGGTAGAGGGCCAACTTCTTGATAATGCCATAAACCCACTTCGTGGAGGCAGTGTTGATGAAATCAAACGACAATACCACCCGAGTCTTGATATCATGCCGCGAAACATACTCACTCACCCACTCCTCGATGGGGCGGTAAAAGTCAGCGGCACTCTCAGGTATCGACCTGCCCCTGATCTCTATGAGCCCCTCGCTGAGAAAAACTTCAGGCGTAGTTTTTGTTGCCTCTATTCTTTTGGTTTCCAGTGTCATCCGGTGTTAAGGCAATGATCCCCCCCATTGCATATTATACACAAAAATAATAAAATATGCCTTGCAGCTCAAATGTCTCAGTTATTTTTCGAGTCCTGCGAGAAGAGAGTCATCTCACTCTGCTCCCATAATGTAGGGTGCTCGGCATCAAACCTCCCGATTATTGCCTGCATTATGGTCCTCCGCATAAAATCCGATTTGCTCCTCACCCTGAATCGCTTGCAGTACACATTCAAAGCCCTCGCTTCCCTCTGGTTAAGCCTCAGAGTGAGCGTAGTCGTCCTCCTTATCCTATCCTCAGTGTACTGAACCCTTTTCAAGACTGCTATAAATTTTATACTAAAATAGCCCTGATCAACCGCAATGCAGGCAGACGGATGTGTAAATTATCAACAATAAAAAAGCAGGCCTGCTGCAAATAGCTGGTCTGCTTTATGTTATGATACTAATAAGTATTACGCCCTGTCAAGCGCGTTAAGGTCAGCAAAGGCCTCCTTAAGTCTTGCAATGAAGCTTTCCTGCCCTTTGCGAAGCCATACCCGCGGATCATAGTACTTCTTATTGGGTTTGTCCTCTCCCTCGGGATTGCCTATCTGGCCCTGCAGATAGCCCTTCTTTGCCTCGTAGAAGTCCTTCACTCCTGCCCAGAATGCCCACTGCATGTCAGTGTCAATGTTCATCTTTATGGCGCCGTATTTTATTGCCTCAGTGATAAGATGCTTCTCCGATCCTGAGCCGCCGTGGAAGACGAAGTTCACCGGGTTATGCCCTGTCTTGTATTTCTTCTGAATATACTCCTGCGAGTTCCTCAGTATCTCAGGCCTCAGTGTCACGTTTCCCGGCTTGTACACACCGTGTACATTGCCGAATGATGCGGCAATGGTGAAGTTAGGAGACACCTTCAGCAGCTCTTCATAGGCATATGCCACATCCTCCGGCTGGGTATACAGTCTTGAACTGTCAACACCGGTGTTGTCAACCCCGTCTTCTTCGCCTCCCGTCACTCCCAGCTCAATCTCGAGGGTCATGCCAAGCTTCTCCATTCTCTTCAGATACGTCTTGCATGTTTCGATATTCTCCTTCAGCGGCTCCTCTGACAGGTCAAGCATATGCGAGCTGAAGAGGGGCTTTCCGTTGGTCTCATAGAACTCTTCTCCTGCCTCCAGCAGCGCGTCAATCCATGGCAGCAGCTTGCGGGCAGCATGATCTGTGTGAAGTATCACCGGTACACCGTAATACTCAGACACGTTATGCACATGAAGGGCACCTGAGATTCCCCCCGCAATGGCTCCCGTATGACCATCCTTTGGCAGCCCCTGGCCCCCGAAGAAGTGAGCGCCGCCGTTTGAGAACTGTATGATGACAGGCGAATTGACTTCGCGGGCAGTCTCCAGAACAGCATTAACGGAATCAGTCCCTATAACATTTACCGCCGGAATGGCAAAGTCATTACGGTTGGCGTAATCAAACAGCTTGCGTACATCCTCGCCGGATATCACTCCGGGCTCGAGATTTAATCCTTTCTTAGTCATTATTTTATGTGTTAAATTAAAAATTCCAGGTCACAGGTGGCAAAGATAGCTAAAAAACCAGGACTCTTTTTCACCTCATATGCAGCAAGAGAATATCTCAATAGTCTTTGTTGTACTGATCAATTTCCTATCTTCGTAGCTTCATTAATTGTCAATATTTCAGTCAACATGAAAATAAAATGCTTTCAATTGTTGCTTGTCGCCTTGATGAGTCCGGTGCTTCTGCATTCACAGCAGAAGGAGTGGACTCTTGAGGAGTGCATAGCCCATGCTCTTGAGAACAATATTCAGATCAAGCAGCAGGAGATCGTTACACAGTACCAGGAATCGACTCTTGAGCAGTCAAAGCTTGATCTGCTGCCATCGCTGAACGGGAGTGCCTCACACCGCTACGCTTTTGGCCGTGCTCTTGACCAGACGACGAACCGCTATACGGAAAACGAGACGGTTCAGTCAAGCAGCTTCTCGACAGGCAGCAACATGTCATTATTCAATGGCCTTGTCAACCTCAATACCATTAAAAAGAACCAGTATGAGCTTCTTGCCAGCGAACAGGATCTCGAAGGCTTCAGGGACGACATCTCTCTTAATGTTGCCCTTGCTTATCTCCAGATACTGCTGAATCATGAGCTTGTAAACACTATTCTATCACAGGTTGAGATGACGCAGCAGCAGATAGACCGGACGCAAAAGCTTGTCGATGCCGGTAGTCTTGCCCGTGGCAATCTGCTTGATATCGAGGCCCAGGCTGCCCGCGAGGAGGTTCAGCTTATAACACTCCAGAATCAGCTGGCCATTTCTTACCTCACGCTCGCCCAGCTGCTTGAGCTGTCCTCAGCTGAGGGTTTTGCAATACAGGTACCCACCATTGCACTTAGCCCGACAACTTACGAGGGGAACCCCGACTCAATATTCAGGGTGGCAGAGAAGATCAGGCCGGAAGTTCTCAGTGCCGAATATAAGCTTAAAGGCGCCGAGTATGACCTTGCCATAGCCAAAGGGGGCAGAAGCCCGCAGCTATCGCTGGGCGCCTCGATTGGCACCTCCTACTCAGACAACAGGATAGAAGATATAAATACAATGGAACCCTATGACTTCTGGACCCAGATGGATATCAACAGGAACGCCTCACTGGGCTTTTCACTTAATATTCCCATCCTGAACGGATGGATGGTGAATACACGAATTAAAAACTCAAAGCTT
Source organism: uncultured Bacteroidales bacterium (assembly GCA_963732365.1). Classification (GTDB taxonomy): domain Bacteria; phylum Bacteroidota; class Bacteroidia; order Bacteroidales; family VadinHA17; genus SR-FBR-E99. The sequence continues at coordinate 177,151 of CAVSZC010000005.1, forward strand.
GGTATTGAAAACTCAAAGTATGCACTCGAAAATACCAGGAAGCAGCTCTACAAGAATATCCAGCAGGCATATACCGATGCCAGGGGGGCAATGAAGAAGTTCTACTCGACCCAGAAGGCCGTCGCCTCTATGGAAGAGGCATTCCGCTATGCAGAACAGAAATTGAATGTCGGCATGCTCACAGCTGTCGATTACAACCTGTCAAAGACACAGCTGCTGAATGCCCAGAGTGAGATGGCCCAGGCCAAATACGAGTATGTTTTCAAAACCAAGGTGCTCGATTTCTACAGGGGAATCCCATTGACCCTGGAACACATAACAATCCTAGCTAATCATTCTGAAAATCAATAAGTCATGAAAGACAATAAACTCCTTAAGATTCTTGTTCCCGTTGTACTCCTTTTGCTGGTCCTGGCTGCCGTAGGAAAGAAACAGGGTTGGTTTGGCAAAGAGGTAACCGTAAAGGTGGCCGTTGAAAAGACAGCACTCAGTCCTATCGTGGAGGCTGTAACGGCGAACGGTAAGATAGAACCGGAAAAAGAGGTAAAGATAAGCCCGGATGTCTCCGGTGAGATAGTTGAACTGACCGTCAGGGAAGGAGATTTTGTACAGAAGGGAGTCCTCCTCTTCAAGATAAAGCCTGAGATTTACATATCGGCACGTGATCGGGCCACGGCCTCGCTGAGCTCCTCGCAGGCAAGACTGTCACAGGCTGACGCACAGCTGATACAGGCAGAACTTGCATTTAACAGGAGCAAGGCTCTCTGGGAGCAGAAGACCATTTCAGAGTCTGAATATGAGCAGGCGGAGGCACAGTTTAAGATTGCCAAAGCTGAGAGAGAGTCTGCGCTGTACTCCGTTAAAAGCTCGGAAGCAACCCTTAAGGAAGCCAATGAGAACCTGATAAAGACCACTGTCTATTCACCGATGACGGGGACCGTTTCAAGCCTGTCGGTGGAACTTGGCGAGAGGGTTGTCGGGGCAAACATGATGACCGGTACGGAAGTGCTGCGTGTTGCCGACCTGAACCGCATGGAGGTGGTTGTGGAGGTAAACGAGAATGACATCATCAGGGTCAAGCTCGGTGATACTGCCAAAGTAGAGGTGGATGCTTACCTTGACCGTGACTTTACAGGGATTGTGACCGAGATAGCCAATTCAGCCAAGAGTGTCGGGCTGACATCTGACCAGGTGACTAATTTCGAGGTGAAGATCTATATTCTCCGCGAGTCGTATGAAGACCTTATTTCCGAAAAGGATCCCAGCCCGTTCAGGCCAGGGATGTCGGCGTCAGTTGACATCTTCACAGACAAAAAGACAGACGTCCTAACAGTACCCATTCAGGCAGTGACTACGCGCACTGATACGACAAAAATGAAAATGACCGGAATAGAGGACATCCGGACAATTGTATTTGTCTCTGACGGAACGAGGGCTCTGGCGCGCGACGTAAAAACAGGTATACAGGATAACGTAAAAATCGAGATCATGTCTGGTCTGACGGAGGGGGAAGAGGTAATAGTACAGCCATTCAGTGCGATAAGCAAGAAGCTGGCCGACTCCACGTTAATCGAGGTGGTCGACAAAGAGTCTCTCTTCAACACCGAGAAGAAGAAGGAGAAGAAGAAGGAAGAGTAGGAACGGGCACCAGAAATGATACTGTGCATTGAGACAGCTACCCCGGTATGTTCCGCAGCATTGTGCGATCACAACAAGGTCGTTAATGTCCTGGTTGCGGAACAGGGATTGTCACATGCATCACAACTGACTGTTCTGATAGGCAAACTGCTTGAAACGGCCGGAGTCGCGCCCCTGTCGCTTGAGGCCGTGGCTGTCAGCAAAGGCCCCGGATCATATACAGGTCTCAGGATCGGCGTTTCCGTAGCCAAGGGCATTGCCTACGGTGCCGGCATACCGCTGATAGGAATCAACACCCTGGCTGCAATGTGCCACGGCTATCTGGAAGTCAACACTCTTCCCGAAGGGGATAAAACACTCCTGTGCCCCATGATTGACGCAAGACGCATGGAGGTCTATAATGCCCTTTTCACAGCAAAAGGGGTAATGGTCAGAGAGACATCGGCTGATATTATCACAGACAAGTCTTTCAGTTCTGAACTTGAATCGGGGAAGGTGATATTTTTCGGCAGCGGTGCTGAAAAATGCCGCGAAGTGATCACCGGCAGCAACGCTCTCTTTGATGATGACTTCTCACTGACGGCATCATATTTGCACATCCCGTCGGTAAGAGCCCTGAGGGAAAAGCACTTCGAGGATGTTGCATATTTTGAACCTTACTATCTCAAGGAGTTCATTGCCACCGTCCCGAGAAAGCTGATCCCCTGAAGAAGAAGAACCGAAGAATGAGAACAGAATTTGTCACCGGCCTGCTGATCCTCCTGACAGTAACGCAGTTACTTTCTGCTCAGGAGCAGCCTTACATGCCCGGGGAGAAAGTGTCATACCAGATAAGATACGGCCCTGTTAACGGCGGCCTGGCCTATCTGGAAATGAAAGAGGGATACTTTAACGGTGAGAAGGTGTGGCATGCCGTAGTGTCAGGAAAGACGACAGGAGTTGCCGATGCGGTATACAAGGTAAGAGACACTTATGAAAGCTACATAAACCCGGAAACAGACCTGCCGGTCTTCTCAATCAGAAATATTTCAGAGGGGAAATACAGGAAATACAACGAGGTAACCTTTGACCACGAAACAAGAAGCGACTCGGTTCTGCTATTCAGCAACCTTTCGGGAAATCACACAGGTCCGAGGGGAATACTTGACATAGTATCCTGTTTCTACTGGTTCAGGAAATATCACCTCGCAGCAGCAGATTCGCTCGTGCCCGGAGAGATATTCAGCATGACCACCTGGTTCGCAGATGAACTCTATCCTATCATACTGAAATACAGGGGCAAGGAGACCATAAAAGTCAAGGGCAGCAAGATAGAATGCTACAGGTTTCACCCCGTCACGGAAGTAGGCCGTGTCTTCAAGACAGAGGAAGATATGGCAATATGGTTCACTGCAGATGAAAATTTTTTACCGGTTAAGATCCGTTTTGATATCTTTGTGGGGTCATTTAATGTGGAGATGATAAGCTTCGAAGGGCTTAAAGAACCAATAACGATTAATTAACCAAGGATCAAAATTTTTTATGGCTACAACAGCAGACTTCAGAAACGGGATGGTGATTGAATACAATAATGATCTTTATACCATCGTTCAGTTTCAACATGTTAAACCCGGCAAAGGTCCGGCTTTCGTACGTACGAAGCTGAAAAACGTTACTACGGGCAAGGTACTTGAGAATACATTCAACTCGGGAGTGAAGGTCAACGTGGCTCGCGTTGAACGCCGTCCGCACCAGTACCTGTACAACGACGACATGGGATATCATCTGATGCACCAGGAGACATTTGAGCAGATCAGTGTCCCTGAATCAATGATTGAGAACAGTGACCTTCTCAAGGAAGGGGTTACAGTGGAGGTGGTTGTTCATGCTGACACAGAGAACGTTCTTCTTGTTGACCTTCCCATGAACGTGGTGATGGAAGTGACATATTCAGAACCCGGACTAAGGGGAGATACTGCAACCAACACCCTCAAGCCGGCGACAGTAGAGTCGGGGGCAACAATCATGGTGCCTCTCTTTGTCAATACCGGCGACAAGATACGGATCGATACCCGTGACCGGTCGTATGTTGAAAGAGTCAAAGGCTGAGACAGTTCGCATGAATGAGAGCAGGCTTCCGAAAGACAGACTTAAAATGTCGAAGTTCAAGCTCGACGCACTGCTCGACATTACTCTGTCAATCAATGCCAACCTTCCGACAGGAGATCTCCTGAAGAAGTATGAGTCTATCCTGCGTGAAGATCTGGGCATCGGCAAGATCCTTCTTTTCAAGCACAGCGAGAAGTGGGAGGTGCTGCTGAACTCGGGTTTTTCCGATTCATTGCAGAAAACAGTCAGTGTTGAACGTGACCTCCTCCGCTTCGGAGAGATCACCACAGAGGTCAATGAACTGTCTTTCAAAGGGGTGGATGTCATCATCCCCGTGTTCAATAATAATATTCCCGTCGCCTATGCCCTTATTGGGGATATTGATGAGGAGGGCGAGGGGATGAGCCCCGTGATAAAACACCTCCATTTCATTCAGACCATATCCAGCATCATCGTCGTCGCCATAGAAAACATCAGGCTCTTCAATGAAAGCCTCAAGCAGGAGGCCATGAAGCGTGAACTTGAGCTGGCAGCACGCATGCAGACGATGCTCATACCTGATAACAGGAACCTTCAGGGTGATGAAAGGATAAGCGTCCGGGGTTTTTATAACCCTCACTATGAGGTCGGAGGCGACTATTATGACTTCCTGCCCCTCTCGGGCGACGTTGTGGGTTTCTGCATGGCAGATGTGGCAGGCAAGGGGATATCAGCCGCGTTCCTCATGTCAAACTTCCAGGCTACCCTCCGGGCCCTCTTCACCGCAGATGCAGACCTCGGTGATCTGCTGCGCAAGCTGAACAGCGTTGTTGTTGTAAACTCCTCCGGAGAACGGTTCATTACCCTGTTCATTGCAAGATATAATTTTGTAACCCGTACACTGGAGTATGTCAATGCTGCCCATAACCCGCCGGTGATGATTGATCTGAAGTCGTTCACCTCAACCATGCTCAAACAGTCATGCGTTGGGGTCGGCATGCTTGACGAGATGCCATCAGTGGGCAGGGAGACTATTACAATCACCAATCCAACCAAAATCGTCTGTTATACTGACGGACTGTCTGAGCTGAAAGATGAGAACGGAAATGACCTTGGCGCCTCTCCGGTAGTCAAACACTTTACAAATTCGGGGTCTGCCGCCGATAACCTTAAGTCTCTGATTGAAGATCTCGATATAAACACCAGCAATCCCAGGCTCTTCGACGATATATCGTTACTGGCCGTAGAGATACACTAAGCTTGCTCTTCTACAGGCAGGATATCCCCTTTTCCCTTCAGATCGAGTGCGACAAGCATCGCAATGAAACCCCACCAGAGTGCGGCTATCTTATCGCTGTCAAGGAAGCTGTTCATGACGGCGTGGATTACATATGTCATGACACCTGTCAGGACGGCAAGTGCAAAATAGCCTTCTGCTGTGCGGTTTTCACCGTACCAGACCCTGATGCCTGTCAGCAGTGAGAAAATGACAATCAGCACGAAGAGCATGGCCCCGGGCAGGCCTGACTCGCTCAGTGCTCCGAGATATTCACTGTGGGCGTTTCCAGCATCACCGAAGTCAGTGCTTATTATTGTTCTGTCGGCAGCCTCCTGGAAGGGTCCGTAGTTAAATTGATAGGTTCCCGGTCCCCAGCCCGTTACAGGCTTCTCCGCGAACATCTTCAGGGCCGATTTCCACCTGTTGATGCGCTCCAGGTTTGACTGGTCGGTTGATATGTTTGACGACGAGCGCAGATGCTGTGCCAGGTCTGCTGATGAGTCTTCAGTGGTGCTGTCCATCCTCTCCCATATCCACCCTGCCGATAAAACCAGCGCAATGACAAACATGACAGAGACAGTTGCAAGGATCCTCGGTGAAAGGCGGAGCCAAAGTATAATGGCAGGGACAACGGCAGCGATAAGGCTTACCCAGGCTGCGCGGCTGTATGAGAAGATAAAACCTGCAGTGAACAGAAGTATTATTGCAGAAAGAACTATCCTGAGCGAATAGCCGGTGCCTTTGCTGAACAGCATAACCATCAGCGGAGGGAGAAGGAACGCCATTGAAGCCCCGAATGAGGTATGATCCCTGTAAAAGGGGTAGCAGGCAGAGTGGGCAAACTGCTGGTTAAGCAGACCGGCGCTGCCCACCCTGATGAGAAAGAACACGACCACAACAGAGAGCCCTGCCGAATAGGCTATTATGTACCTGCGGCCGAAGGTGCCGCTGCTGAAGAGTTGTGCTGCAACAAGGTAGAAACCGGCAATAAACCACAGGCGGTATGCCAGTGTCTTGAACGAGACCCCGGGCATTGTTGAGGTGAGTGAGGTCAGCAGTGTCCATGTCAGCCACAGGGCAACAACCACAGTCACCGGATGGCGGAGAAGGCGCGGATCGAATTCGCGTGTGACGACAAGCTTGAATACCGTTATCAGGAGAAGCATAGCCATGACCGGCTCTGTGGGAATTGACAGGTCAAAGGCTGCAGTCTCTGCCAGATAACTGATCTGTATCGAAAGGGGAGCCAGAAAGAGGGTAAGAAGTAAAAGCCTCTCAAGCGAGAGCACTGCCAGCATTATGACGGCCAGCGCTGCAGGTATTATCCATATCAGTGACTCAGTGCCGATCATCACTCCGGTGCAGCTTCACCCCCTCGGCCACAAAGAGCATCAGAGCTGCCAGCACAAGTGCTGATGCCGTACTCACAATGACCATGATGCTTCTGCGGGGATATGCCTTTTTCTCCGCTACTTCCGCACGGTCTACCACCAACGTATACGGCATTGCCTGCTGGCTCAGTGCCAGGGCCTCAAGATACCTTCCCCGTATCAGTCCCAGGAACTCCGTCTCAGTCTCAAGGGTGGAATATATCCTCAGTGCTGCAGAGCCCCCTTCAAGCCTGAGCGAATCTTCATACTGCCTTACCAGCTCCAGCTGCATGTCATAGCTCCTGCCCAGCTCGGTCAGCATGCCCGAGGCAGCATTGCGCTGCAGGTTATTCAGGATGGTATCAGCCCTGGCTGCTATGTCATTGGCCATGGCACATGCCAGCTCCCTGTCACGGTCCCTGACGCTTATCCTTACCGAGCCGAAAGTGGTCTTGGTTGAACGGATATACTTGTCCATCTTCTCGGCAATGAGAGTATTCGGATATTTGTGTGAAGGCTTGATCTCATAGTGACCGGCAAGGTCATACTTCTCCTTCAGATAATCCCTTACCTGCTCGCTCCGGATAACCTGGAGCAGCTTCTCGGTGGCATCATCATCACCGAAAAGGGCAGCCTCAGAAGAGGCCTCTCCAAGGAGGGTCCGCACTTCGGTTATGTTTGACGAAGGATAGAGTATCACCTCCGACTCATAGAGCGGCCTTATCAGCAGCGAGATGCCGGCCGACAGCACGGCGGCTGCAACGCCAGTTATTACAAAGACCCCGAGGTGCCTGATGATGAAATTGACCAGGTCTGTCGAGTCATGTTTGAATTCCGCTCTGATATTCTTCATCATCTTCGTGTTTATTAAGCTCCTGTCACCCTCACGAGAAAATAGCTTCTCTTCCCTTTCTGTATAAGCAGATATTTGTTGTTCAGCAGTTTATCAGCCATTATCACCATTTCGGCATTCTCAGTCTTCTCTTTGTTAAGGCTCACGCCGCCGCCCTGCACCAGGCGCCTGAACTCGCCCTTTGATTCTGCAATTTTCGTATGCACCGAGCAAAGGTCAGAGAGGCTGACTCCCTGATCAAGTACAGCAGCAGGCACGTCGAACATAGGCACTCCCTCAAAGACAGAGAGGAAGGTAGCCTCATCCATCCTGCGGAGCTGATCGGTGGTTCCTTTACCAAACAGTATCTGTGATGCCTCCACGGCCGCATCGTAATCCTCCTGTGAGTGGGCCATGACGGTCACCTCCCCTGCCAGGCGCTTCTGCAGGATGCGAAGATGCGGCTCAGCCCTGTGCTTCGCTACCAGGTCATCAATCTCCTCCCTGGTAAGCATGGTAAATATCTTAATGAATTTCTCAGCGTCGTCATCAGCCACGTTCAGCCAGAACTGGTAGAACTGGTAGACAGTCGTTTTTGACGGGTCAAGCCATACATTACCCGTCTCGGTCTTGCCGAACTTCTGGCCGTCGCTTTTGGTAATCAACGGGCAGGTCATGGCATACGCCTCCCCTCCACGCTTTCTCCTTATGAGCTCGGTGCCCGTGACGATGTTGCCCCACTGGTCAGACCCTCCCATCTGAAGTCTGCAGCCGTGCCTGTCAAACAGGAAGAGAAAATCGGTACCCTGTACCAGCTGGTATGAGAACTCCGTGAAGGACATCCCCTGTCCGGTGTCTGAGTCTATCCTCTTCCTGACAGAGTCTTTCGCCATCATGTAGTTGACGGTGATGTGTTTTCCTATCTCCCTGATGAATTCAAGGAAAGAGTATTCCTTCATCCAGTCGTAGTTATTCACCATTATTGCCCTGTTGGGTGCGGTGGAGTTGAAGTCAAGGAACTTCTCGAACTGCCTCTTCATCCCCTCCTGGTTAAAGCGGAGTGTCTCTTCGCTCAGAAGGTTTCTCTCCTCCGACTTTCCAGAAGGATCGCCGATCATTCCCGTGGCGCCTCCTATGAGAACGATTGGGGTATGTCCGGCATTCTGGAAATGCCTGAGCATCATTACACCCACAAGGTGGCCTATATGAAGCGAGTCGGCTGTAGGGTCAAATCCCACATATGCCGAACTCTTCTCTTTAAGTAAAAATTCCTCTGTCCCGGGCATGATGTCATGTATCATTCCCCTCCATCTCAGCTCTTCAACAAAATTCATCATCAGCTACTTGAAAATTAGGTGTGGCAAAGATATTAAAACCGCTCAGATGGTTAAATCGGCAGGGCTCTTTTTGTGCCTGTTGAAGCTGTCAAGAAGGTCCCCTCCCTCCAGTATGGGGAAGATTGAGGGCACGAGATCGGCAATCGGGTTATAGAGATAGGAGTTGCTGATTGTGTTTGCAGGCAGGAAGCTCTTCTTCTCATTGATGGTGTTGAGGAAGACGAAGAGCACGCTTAATATCAGTGCTGTCTTGATGATGCCGAAGATGGCGCCGAGCACCCTGACGACGAAGCCGAGGGCAACAGCCTTCATAACCGTGTCTATCAACCGGCCGATAAGGTTAACCACGACGACAATTATGCCGAAAGTCACTGCAAAGGCTATTAATCCAAGCCATTGCGTCTGCATATCGAACCATCCTGCCATTTTAGCGGCTGTCCAGCCTGAGAAGAGTATGGCGCCCCAGACACCGAGGATCAGGGCTGCCAGCTCGGCAAGCTCAATAATGATGCCGTCCATGTAACCCTTGATCAGTCCGAAGCCAAGTAGAGCGATGATTATGAAGTCAATCCAGTTCATTGGTCAGAGGTTTGAGGGGTGAAGTTAGGAAATGAAAAGGTACAAGGCAATAGGCAACAGGCAATAGCCGCAACAGTTTACTGCAGGGCTTACAAACTCCAGCCCCTTACCGGCGGCATTTTTCCCCATATTTGGCCACATGGAAGCCGCCTGTGAAGGAGTAATGTTTGACTGCAATAATATTTCATTTAAGCTTCTTCTTGTAAACGATAATCTTCAATAGGTCATCCAGTTGTTCTCTGGTGCTGATATTCAGTATAAGAGGCAGTAATTTGCCTACAGGCTTTTGGGAAATGAAATCAGCCTTAATGGTCTCGGCAATGTCAAGTTCATGGATGCCGGAGCAGTCTCTTTGAGTGAAGTAAAATGCTGTTTTGAAATAACCCTGCCATATTGATAGCCAGAATACCGTTTTCTTTTTGTTAACTACCTTGCAGAGCCATGCTTTCCCGTCATTGTAATAATTCCATTCGGGAGTCAGTCCGTACTCTGTACCGGCAATCCTGGTCATCAGTTCCGAGAATGACGCATAGCTGTCAGCAAGGGCGTTCATAAGAATCTCCCCGGTGGGGTATTGCTCTTTGTCACGCAGTAAAATCGTTTCCATATTGTCTGTCAATTTAGTTGTCATGAGGGCTGGAAACCCCGAAACTCTAAACGCTCAGTCCTAAGCCTCTCAGCTCATCGCGAAGCTGTTCTGAATTGAGGAAGTGTATCGCATGAAAACCCAGCTCAGCGGCAGCATCAGCATTATGTTTGTTGTCGTCAATATAAACCGATTCGGTCGGATTAATGCCGTATCTATCAATAAGAACCCTGTAAATGGCATGGTCGGGTTTCAGCAGCTTTTCATACCCTGACACCACGATACCGTCAAACATTTTCATGAATCCATACCGCTCCAGGGCCACCGGGAAGGCCTCGTGCGACCAGTTTGTAAGCGCATAGAGGGGCATTCTGTCCGATTTAAGCTTCGAAAGTATCTCAGGTGACCCTTTTATCTCATCGCCAAGCATCTCCTCCCAGCGGCCGTAATAAAGGGCTATTTTATCGCTTAGATGCGGGTGAAGAGCTGAAAGCTCTGCGGTGGCCTCGCTGAAGGTCTTGCCCCCGTCCTGCTGAAGATTCCACTCATAGGTGCATACCTCGGAGAGGAACCACTCCATCTCCTGCTCGTCATCAAACACTTTCCTGTAGAGATGTCTTGGATTCCAGTCAATAAGCACACCACCCAGGTCAAAAACAACAGATTTTATCTTATTCACAATCAATAATATAATTTATTTTACAGATACAACACCGCTTGTCCTCAATGCAGCAGCGGCTTCTGCAGTAAGCTTCCAGTTATTGTCGAATGTACCCTGCACAATGACATTATCTGGCGTCTCCTTGAAAAGAATGAAATCAGGATATTTCCTTAGCCTTTCAACCTTAGAGCCCATAAAGGCATATCCTCCCTGTCCCGGCGGGGTCTTTGGTGCCGTCCACCATGGAAGGCCTGAATTGATGAGGACATAATGCCTGTTAAGGGGGAAGACATATACAAGTCCGTATCCTGTAGCCTCCCTGTTAAGGTGCACCGGCAGGTTGTCCGCAAATTTCTCAATGACTGAATTGGTCTCACGTGTTCCGAACAGGATAAGGTTCGATGTTACATAGTCACTTGCCCTGATGTCCTTGTCAGCTATTACTCTCGGGAAGACCATGATCCTTCCTCCCATCCCTGTCCAGTCGGCCGCTGAAGCAGCCTGGGCCCTTCGTTCCGCCAGCTCCTCCTGTGACGGATTCCCTCCCGTACCGTAGACATATACATGGCTGCCGGTTACGGCAGCGTAGGCCGGCCCTTCGGCTCCCTTCTGCTTTGAGGTGAGACCGGGAGTGAACCTTCCGTTACTCCATGCTCCGTCAACTTTTGAAAATGATACGGCATCAGCACTCTTCGAACTAAATGATTTACCGTCGACCTTCACAGTCACTTTCTGCGCGGGATTGAACTGCGGGTGACCCTCAAGATCAAGGGTGAAGGCATCAAGACCTGAAGTGGTTATCTCAACTGTATTCATGCCAATGAATTTTGCATCAATCGTCGCAAGGTTTCCCGGCACGAAGTTGTCAAATTTAACCCAGTATGCCCTGTCATATTTGAACCACCTGGTGGTGAACTTCACCTGCTGAGGGAAGAGGTCTCTTTTAAACTGTGAGAACCAGTCAAAAATGAAGCCATCCTTGTAAGCCCACTCCCAGCTGTTGTGACCAACACCGGGATATTCGACATAATCGAGTCTCTTTGCCCCGGCCTCAAGCCTTGTCTTCCACTCGGTGGCGGTTTTGTACAGGAAATCCTTATCTCCGATAAAGAGATGCACTGGCAGGTTTCCGGCATTTGCTGCAAGCTCGTCAGTCCCTTCCGGCGGGGCGGGGCACACAGGTGCGATGGCTGCCCAGATATCGGGGCGGGTAAGTCCCAGCCAGAGCGTCCCTCCGCCACCCATGGAGAGGCCGGTAAGATAGATACGGTCCTCGTCGATTCTGAACCTCGACTTGATATCGTCAAGCATCTCATATACATCCTGTTCCGGGATGCCCTGGTAACCGGCGGTGCCGCGGGCGTATGGTGCTGCCGAAATGTAATCAACAGGCTTGAATTCAGGCCAGTACCTTGTCGCTTCGACATCATTCTCGAACGGAACAGTCCCGGGCTTGACAAAGTCATATCCCTGGGCATTGCCGACGCCAAAGAGACGTCTCATGCCAAGCCGGTGGTTTGACCATGCCCCGTGAAGAAAGATAACAAGAGGATAAGCCCTTGACTCATCAAAATTGTCAGGTATATACACTGAATAAGGCTGATCAGTATCGTCAACCGTAGAGAAGAAGGAGAGATCCTGCGGGCCAGGCTTCAGCCTCTGGGCATTACCGTTTTGAAAGGTAAATACAACCACTGCTGCCAATGCAATCACAATTCGGAATGTTGATCCAATACGCTTCATGTCCTCAGTTTTTCGGGGCTAAAATTAACACTGTTTTTCTGAATTCCGGTCAGACGGGTGTGACACCCTTTACCAGAATAATATTCCCGTATTTTGCCGTCTCGCCGGTCATGACTACGACAAAGGCTTTTCGGGCACGGTCATAAAAAGCAAACCGGTCGATGTGCTTTATCGGCGGGACAGGGGTGCCGCTCCCGGAGATGCTCATTACATATGAGGCCTCCACAGCCGGGTCAGGACTGTCTCCGGCGACAGGCTCCATCATGACAAGAGGGTGCGGCACATAAGAATCGAGCTCGAAAAGAGGAAGAATGGCTTCAAGAAGATCGGCGATACGGAGACCGTCTGCCCTGACTATCCTCTGATTAAGGCTCTCGCCCGGGAAGTGGGCATCGGCAAGGACGAGCTCGTCACCGTGGCCCATCCGGGCCATTGTCTCAAGCAGTTGCGGGGAGATCAGGGGGGAAATACCTTTAAGCATATTCAGGATAATTTTATCCGTGTGAAATTAACAAATTCCTTCCCTGATGGTTATATAGCAATAATGAATATTTATAAACTTAATCAGCATATTGCCAGACAATGAAAAGCAATGACTTCTTTACACTTGCCAACGGCGTGAAGATCCCCGCAGTAGGCTTCGGGACATGGCAGATACCATCCGGTGATGTGGCGTACAACTCTGTCGCCGCAGCCCTTAAAAGCGGCTACAGGCATATCGACACCGCCCTTGCCTACGGTAACGAGGCAAGCGTCGGTCAAGCCATCCGTGACTCCGGAATTGACCGGAACGAGATATTTGTAACCTCAAAACTGCCGGCAGAGGTAAAGAACTATGACAGGGCTGTTCGCTACGCAGAAAAGACAATAAAGAATATAGGGCTTGATTTCATAGACCTCTATCTGATACATGCCCCGTGGCCCTGGAGTGAGATTGGTGCAGACTATACAAAAGAGAACATTCAGATCTGGAAGGCGATGGAGGAGTTCTATGAGAGTGGCCGCACCCGTTCAATAGGTATCTCCAACTTCAATGTCACTGACATCAATGCAATACTGGAAACCTGCCGTATCAGGCCGATGGTAAACCAGATAAAACTTCATATCGGGCACAGGCAGGAGGAGATTACAGAACATTGCCGCAAGAACGATATTCTTGTCGAGGGATACTCTCCCCTGGCAACAGGAAGAATACTTGCGAATTCATCCATAACAGCCGTTGCAAAGAAATATGGCAAGAGCGTAGCCCAGGTATCTGTCCGCTATGTCCTTCAGAAAGGAGCGCTTCCCCTTCCAAAGTCAACACACCCCGAATATATAAGCCAGAATTTTGATATTGATTTCGAGATATCAGGCGATGACATGAATTATTTGGATAACCTTAAGTCTTCATAGCCCTGTAATTACATTTTCAGTTACTTTGTTGATTGAAACCATATCAGGAAGATGACCTGTAAAGTCTGCAATAACTCCGAAGGGAACAAGGCATATGAAGTCAAGGAGATGCAGTTCGGGCTGAGGGAGCGGTTCACCTATTTTCAATGCTCAAAGTGTGAGTGCCTCCAGATTGCAGAAGTTCCTGCGGATATGTCATCATACTATCCCTCAAATTATTATAGCTTCCTCTCATCTTCACCTGAGAAATCACAAAATCCGATCATCCGGTGGATTAAAACTCAGAGGAACAGGTATGCTGTTTCCGGCAGGGGTATTCCCGGCCGGCTCTTCCATAAGTTCTTCCCGGCCGGTAAACTCAGGATGTTATCCCGGATCGGTATGACAGAGGAGAGCGCCATCTTAGATGTGGGCTGTGGAAGCGGTACCATTCTTTATGATCTTAAAGAGCTCGGGTTCAGGAACTTATTGGGAGTCGATCCATATATCAACGAAGATATAGAATACCGGAACGGACTGAAAATCCTCAAAAAGGATATCCACGAGGTCGGTGGCAAATGGGATCTTATAATGTTCCATCATTCCTTTGAACATATCCCCGACCCGCTTGAGACAATGCTGTCTGTTTCTGAATTACTGACTGCAGGAGGTGTTTGCCTGATCAGGATTCCCACTGCATCTTCCTATGCATGGGAACGCTACAGGGAGAACTGGGTTCAGCTTGATGCCCCCAGGCATTTCTTCCTCCATTCTGTAAGAAGCATTGAGCTGCTTTCCGAAAAGACAGGTCTCAGCCTGGAAAGGATTGAATATGACTCAAACGAATTTCAGTTTTGGGGAAGTGAACAATATGTGCGGGACGTTCCCTTATATGATCCTAAATCTCAATCCTTTGGTCCGTCACGTTCACTGTTTTCAGGTAAAGAAATGGCAGGATTCAGGCGGAAGGCAACGGAGTTAAACCTGAAGAATCAGGGAGATGCATGCGCATTCTTTTTACGAAAGAAGAAGTGTCCGCCAATATCGTTCCCTGAACTTGTCGAAGGGGTCGAGGGGGTCGAAGGTTGGCGCAGGCGGGGAGCAGGGGTCAGGGGGCTAAAAGGATCGCGGAGCAATCGCAGCCTTGAGAAGGGAGTTCATTTAATGATTGTACGACCCCGACGGTGTTGTCGAAGGGTTATTTATTTGGTATTGCAATACCAATCTGTGATTCCTCCGGGATCTATAGGAGGGAGTAGTTGAATATTGCATGTACGGTGCGAAAACGAGGAAATAATAATCATAATGAAAATTGTCTGTTCGTACAATTATTAAAACAAAACAAGAGGGTGCCCTATTAAGGCACCCCCTTTTTGCTACTCCGTAGCCCCACTAGGAATCGAACCTAAATTTCAGGTTTAGGAAACCCGCGTTCTATCCATTGAACTATAGGGCCTCGCGTTTGCAGGCGCAAATGTAAATCATTTTTCCCTTACTGCAAAAAAATCAGCAGCCGCCGGCAGGCTTCTTCTTTGCTTTGGCCGTCACCGGAGGTTTTACAGCCTTGACGGTCGGGGCATCACCTGTTGCAGATACCACGCCTCCGCCACCCAGTGCCGCAGCAGCGCTCTTGCGGAAGTCGTACTTCGCAAACTCCTCATTAGGGCTGGTCTGCGCAGGCTCTGTGGCGGCAAGTATGTTTCCGAACCAGAAATTAAGGCCACCCTCAAGGACAAAATTATTCTCGTATCCAAGTTGCCGGGTTATCATCCATGCCTGGTTGGCATATACCGAGCCATTTGAGTAGAAGACATTCATGCGGGCATCCTGGTTGAGAAGATCGGAGTACTCCTCGGCAAGCAGGTTGCTGAGTGGCACATTGATTGCCCCCGGCAGGCTGAACGCGTCAAACTCTTCCGGCGTGCGGACGTCGATGAGTTGCAGTGAAGGGTCATTCTGCACAAGCATGTCAGCGACAACATCGGCAGAAATAAACTGCACCCCTGCACCAGCCTCCTGTAACAGTTCGTCAGCAGTAAGCCTGAAATGTTTTGTCTTGTCAGGCGGTACGGCAGCGATAATAATTCCGAGCGGGATTATTGTCAGAGCGAGTAATTTCAGTGATTTCATGATATTTTGTTTTTGTTTTAGTATTCTTCCCTGGGGAATTTTTTCTCTGCCCATTCGGCAACATAAAACATGCCAAGGGCAATAATTATCAGGAACAGGCCGAAGAGGCCGTCAGACATACCGAGCTTCTCGCTTACCTTTGGCTCACCCAGGTATTTTGCAAAGTACATCTTCTCCCACCATCCGTATGTGAAGGCGAAGCCATAAACGCCAATGAACAGGCCTCCGATGAAGACCATGGCGTCTATCTTGCCTATGGCTGCCCCGCAGAAGCTGGTTCCGGGACAAAAGCCTCCCATAATGAAGCCTGCTCCCATCACTACGCCGCCTACGATGGCGGATGTAAGATAGGTCGGGTTGACATATACAAGGTCAAGATCTACCCAGCCGAAGAGGCTCATAAAGAGAAGGCCGAGCATTGCCGTTATTGCAGCGGTGAAAAAGACTTTGAGTACGACGGTGTCATAACCGTAGAAGACGCCGGCCAGCTTGCGGCTCGATGAGAAGCCTGAGCTTTCGAGTACCCAGCCGAAGGCGATGCCGATGAAGAAGGCAAGGAGAAAATTGGTGTTCTCCGATATAATTTCATTAGGTGCTAATGGTCCCATAGTATTCTCCTCTCTTTTTATATCCAGTTTTTCCTGAAGAAATATGCCAGTGCGTAAGCAGTGCCGAAAATTCCCATCATTGTGACGAACCCTCCAAGTGAGAGGACCGCCATACCGCTGAGGGCGGAGCCGCTTGTGCAACCCCTGCCGAGTTGTGAGCCAAAGCCGAACAGTATACCGCCGGCAAGCGCAAACATGAGCCTGCGATTTGAGGTAATCTTCGGTGAGTGCTCAACCTTAAGCTTCAGACGACCGGCCAGTGCTCCGGATATAAAGCCTCCGACCAGGACTCCCATCATCTCGAAGACAAGCCATGACTTCATAGGGCTGCCGCTGTGTGATTCAGCATATTCAGCCATGAATGGCATGGTGTTAACAGCCTCTTTGTCAACCACCTCAATGGTTGTGGCCACTACACTCTTGATAGCGCCGCTGGCACCCAGGCCCCTGCCTGAGATAAAATTGGCTGCAAGCAGTACCAGACCCAGAAGCACCCCTCCGAGATAAGGGTTGAGGTATCTCCTGCTCTTCTCTGTGTTTGAATTATTGCTCATATTGTTTTATAATTGTTAGAATCAGTATAACCATCGGCTCAGCTGGCCGGCATAAACAAATACATAACGGAACAGGAATCCTCCCATGAGAATAAGCGCAGCAGGAAGTATGACAGGAATCTTGTAACCCCTGAGGCTCAT
Source organism: uncultured Bacteroidales bacterium (assembly GCA_963732365.1). GTDB lineage: Bacteria > Bacteroidota > Bacteroidia > Bacteroidales > VadinHA17 > SR-FBR-E99. The sequence continues at coordinate 194,050 of CAVSZC010000005.1, forward strand.
AATTGACAATATCCCCGGGAAAATTATGCCGAGAAAGACAACAAATATCCAGAATATCATGGTGTATTCTCCTCCGAGGAACAGCTCCGAGGCTTCAATCTGCACCTGGGTACCAGCCAGGAATCCCATGAACATGTGAACTATAAGGAAAAGCTCAACTCCCAGCAATACTATAGTTAGCTTTTTAAAGAGGCTTATTTCATCCGTATCGCGGGCAGCCAGCATTATGGTGGCTGCTGCTGCTGCAAGACCTGATGTCAGGAAGAGCGGGCCGAGGACGGAAGTGTTCCACAGTGGTCTTGCATTAAAAGCTGAAAGCAAAATGCCGGTATAGACACCCAGCATCAGAGCCAGGAACATCATTATCCACGCCACCACAGATTTGTACTTCCTGAAAAAGTCCTCCAGCTCTTTAATCCACCTGTACTTCCAGTCAAATGCCGGAAACTGATCCCTGATATGAAGGGCAGCCCATATAACAGAGGCAACAAATGTCATTGTAAGGGTCCATGCACCCCATGACATAGGAGACTGAAATTTGACTGTTGTATACAGCTGCCAGAAGAATATTTTGTGCCTGAGGTCATAAAAAAGGGCCATGAAGCAGATAACTATCAGGAAGGGCACTATCAGTGGTGCCTTGCGTACAACTGCAGTATATTTGTTTTCTTTCCCAAGAATAAAGAAAAGAGCAGCAAAGAAAAGAATCCCTGCTGACAACCCTCCGAGAAATAGGTCGAGCGCTATCGGCCAGTGCCAGATATGAAGGTGCGGATCAATCAACAGATTGTCTCTTCCGCTAACTATCAGTTCTTCGTTCATGCCACTATCAGATTAGGAAATACAATTGCGGTTTGGTACCAGCCTCAGGTATAAGGGTCTTGCTTTTGCGCTTCTTAAGAACCACACTTACCTCGCTGTTAGGGTCATCAAGGTCGCCAAAGTACATACATTTTGTCGGGCATACTGCGACACATGCCGGCTTCATCCCGTCCTTAACCCTGTGAATACAGAATGTGCATTTATCTACGTATCCTTTAGGATGGAAATATCTTGCGTCATAAGGACATGATGCTATGCATGCTCCGCATCCGATACATTTGCTGGGTTTAACCAGAACTATTCCTCCCTCAGCAAAATGGCTTGCTCCTGTAGGGCAGCACCTGACACAGGGAGAGTTTACACACTGATTGCACCTCTCAGATCTCAGCTCCATCTCAAGCTGGGGGTAGGTCCCGTCCATCACCTCAACCACCCAGTCGCGGCAGTATCCGATGGGCACATTGTTCTCTGTCTGGCATGCTACGACACAGTCGCTGCATCCGACACATTTTTTCGTGTCAACAGCCATTGCGTATCTCATGATGCCACCTCCTCCTTAACCAGGTCAGTAATGAAAGTCACGAAGTTGCCTCGCATGCCTGTTCCTCCCATTATCGGATCAAGCATCACATTTGTGATCAGACTGGCATCGCTTGCTCCCTTTCCGTAACACCGCCGCAGTTTCTTCTGATCATGGCCGAAGCCGTGAACCATGTAGACTGAGTCCCACCTGATACGCTCGGTGACACGTACCCTGATCGGAAACTCAGAGCGTTTGCCATCCTGGTTCTCCAGGTAGACATACTGGCCGGTGCTTAGCCCCCACTCTTTTGCCACTCTCGGATTTACCCATAAACTGTTCTCATCCATCAGGTCTGTCAGGTTGGGATTGTTCGATGTCCTACCAAACGTGTGCATCGGAGCCCTCCCGTAGTTCAGTCTGTAAAAGCCCTGAGGCGGCTCCGGGTGTTGGGTATATCGGGGCATTGGATCAAATCCTCCGTCAGCAAGGAGAGTAGAGTAAAGTTCAATCTTACCTGTTCCGGTAAAAAACTCCACCTGCTCGTCCGGCGCAAAAAAGAGGTCATCAGCAGGTCTGTCAAAAGTCTTTACTCCAACCTTTTTCATCTCCTCAAGGCTTGATCCGAGTTCCTTTAGCTGCCAGTCAAGCTGTTCTTCGATAGTCTCAAAGGGGAAGTACTCAATCACACCAAGTCTTTTCGCCAGTTCCCTGGCCATCCAGAATGCGGGTTTTGTGTCATACATCGGTTCCGCTGCCGGCATCCTTAGTGCAATCTGCGGTTTGCGGTGCTGTACGTTACGTATCTCATCATATCTTTCCAGGTAGGTGCATTCGGGCAGTACCACATCAGCATAACCAGTTATCTCCATAGGCATGGTGTCTATTACAACCAGCAGATCAAGTGCTTCAATTGCCTTAAGCGTATTCTCCCGGTTTGGGAGTGTCTCAATCAGATTTGACCCGTTCACTATCCATCCATGGAACTTACAGTTCCTGCTGGGGTCAGGAATTGAGGCATCACATACTCCGTTTGCGAGTACAACATCAGCAAGCTTGTAGAGATCAGGGAACTCCGTTCTCCATGTCCTTTTAGGTACAGGATATGGCGGATGGTGCGGTTCTGGCAGTACGGCTGATTCAGCCCTGTAGAAACCGCCCCTTCTTCCCCATGAGCCAAGTAATGCGTTAAGAATAGCAACTGCTCTTAACCTTTGAGTGTCATCACCATACCAGGTAACATGACGACCCGGATGTACTATTACTGAAGGAGCAGCATTGGCCATCTCACGCGCTGTTTCGCGGATGACTGTTGGATCAATGGTTGTAATACCATAAGCCCATTCAGGGGTCATGCCTTGAACATGCTCCTTAAGATAATCAAAACCATATGTGTATTTTTCAACATATTCCTTGTCGTAAAGCTCTTCATTTATGATAACGTTAATCCATGCAAGCAGAAGAGCTAAATCAGTAGCCGGTTTTACCGGAAGCCAGTATTTCGATTTGCCTGCTGCGGTTGAATAACGGGGGTCAACAGTGATAATTGTTGCTCCCTTATCAATTGCGTCCGACATCTCCTGCACCTGTCCGTTATGCATGTTTTCACCAAGATGGCTTCCGATGAGAACAAGGCACTTTGTATCGCGTATATCAAGTGGTTCCGGGCTATCAAGGGTCTGCCCATAAGTTGCCTGAAATGCCACCTCGCGCGGACCGCGGCATTGTGCATATGAAGGGGCAGCGACATGAGGAGAACCAAGGGCCTTCAGCAGAGTGGTAAAGTATTTTCCACCAGAGCCGTGAGTGAAAAGAGCTATACATTCAGGACCATATTCTGCTGATAGTTTCTTAACCTTTTCTGAGATATAGTCGAAGGCTTCATCCCATGTGGCCTCACGGAAACTCTGTTTGCCACGTTCCTCGGTACGAATAAGCGGTGTCTTGAGCCTGTCTTCGTCATAATACATACCAACGCCTCCCGTGCCGCGAGGGCAGAATCTGCCGTTGCAGTTCATATCTTCAGCATTGCCAACGATTTTCTGGATTGCTCCCTTGTCGTTCTTGTAGACCCATCCGGCACATTTCCAGAAGCATACCTCACAGTAAGTGGGGGTACGTTTGTTAAGAGCTGCCAGGGTCGCCTTCTGGCCGTCAGTAAGCTCTGATGCCATGAGCTTGAAGCCTGCTGCCCCGGCCATCACTGCCCCTGCACCCACTGCCGAGATCCTGATGAATTGTCTGCGTGTTGCCATTTATAAGCCTGATTATGTGTTCCTTGCAAATATATGGATATATCTAAATATGCCATTGTGTGCCACCACGAAAGTATTGTTTATTAAATAACAGTCTTAAAATTATGATTTTTATGATAATCAAATGAATCATTTACACCGATTCAGGCAAGCCTTTTGTATTTAATCCTGACAGGTCCAGCGCTGCCGGTCCGCTTGTGGTAGTTCTCCTCATATTCAGAGTAGTCGCCTTCGAACCACACCACTTTAGAGTCGCCCTCGAACGCGAGTATATGTGTGGCTACGCGGTCAAGGAACCACCGGTCGTGTGATATTATCACAGCACAACCGGCAAAATTCTCCAATCCCTCTTCAAGCGCACGGAGAGTATTTACATCAATATCATTTGTGGGTTCGTCAAGCAGCAGCACGTTGGCCCCGCTCTTTAGCGTCAGCGCCAGGTGCAGTCTGTTGCGCTCTCCACCTGAGAGCACCCCGCACTTCTTCTCCTGATCCGCTCCGGTGAAGTTGAATCTTGCAGCATAGGCCCTGGCGTTCACCGGGCGGTTGCCTACCATCACTTCATCCACCCCGCCTGAGATGACCTCATAGACACTTTTCTTCGGATCAATATCGGCATGGGCCTGGTCAACATATCCAAGGGTGACTGTTTCGCCTACCTCGAAAGTGCCTTTATCAACCGTCTCCTGCTTCATTATCATGCGGAACAGGGTTGTCTTGCCTGCACCGTTGGGTCCGATGACGCCAACGATACCGTTCGGAGGCAGGCTGAACTCAAGACTCTCAAAGAGTATCCTGTTGTCAAACGCCTTCGCGACACCCTTGGCCCTTATCACCTTGTCGCCAAGCCTGGGGCCGTTCGGGATGAATATCTCCAGCTTCTCCTCCTTCTGTTTTACATCCTGGTTCAGGAGGTTTTCGTACTGGCTGAGGCGTGCCTTTGACTTTGCATGCCTGGCTTTCGGTGACATTCTCACCCACTCAAGCTCGTGCTCCAGCGTCTTGCGGCGCCTTATATTTCCCTTCTCCTCCAGCTCAAGCCTTTTTGCCTTCTGTTCAAGCCATGAGGTGTAGTTGCCCTTCCACGGAATGCCTTCGCCCCGGTCAAGCTCAAGGATCCATCCTGCCACATTATCAAGGAAGTACCTGTCATGGGTTATGCAGATGACTGTTCCCTTGTACTGTTTGAGATGTGTCTCGAGCCACTGTATGCTTTCGGCGTCGAGGTGGTTTGTCGGTTCATCGAGCAGCAGCACGTCAGGTTCGAGCAGCATCAGTCGGCAGAGGGCCACCCTGCGTCGTTCACCACCCGAGAGGATATTTACCGGCGTTGAGGGGTCCGGACAGCGGAGGGCATCCATGGCTCGCTCGAGCCTGTGCTCGAGGTTCCATCCGTCAAGAGCCTCTATTCTCTCCTGTAGCTCGGCCTGCCTGTTCATGAGCTTCTCCATGGCATCCGGGTTCTCATATACCTCGGGTTCACCGAAGCGCAGGTTTATCTCCTCATACTCTTTCAGCGCCGTCACAACGGGTGCCGCCCCCTCCTCCACGATCTCACGCACGGTGCGTTTATCATCCATGAGAGGATCCTGTGCCAGATGCCCGACGGTATACCCTGGCGAGAAAACCACTTCACCCTGGTATTCCTTCTCGAGTCCTGCTATTATCTTCAGCAGGGTCGATTTTCCGGAACCGTTAAGACCGATGATACCAATCTTGGCGCCAAGGAAGAAAGAGAGTGATATGTCCTTGATAACCTGTTTATGCGGAGGGTAGCTTTTGCTGACCCTGAACATGGAAAAAATGATCTTCTTGTCGTCTGCCATAATAAATCTCTTTGGAGACGGCAAAAATAATCATTTTGTATGCTGCGGAAAAAATATCTCTCCTTATTGTGTCGGGGAAGTCTCCTTGCACCCTTTTTCGAACAGTGCTGTTGTTTCGGGCTGAACAAGAACCCAGATGATATATACCCCCTTGAGGGTACCGATAGGTATGTTCAGCAGACCCAGGCCGGCCATGACGAGTGTAAGCACTTTGCCCCAGCCCTTGCATGCCAGCATTCCGATCGCCCCTGCCACAATTGCAACACCGACAAGTCCAATGACTGTTATCAGAGGCACGCCTATAATACCCAATATCTTCATGGTTGTCGGTTCATCAACAAACTGATCAACGAAACCCAATGCAAAGGCAATCGCGAGGGCACCTATGATATTAAGCGATCCGAACACTATCTGCAGAACGGCTGCAACAGTGACATGCTTCTTCATCTTGTTCTCTTCCATGGTATAGTGTTTTATTGGTTTGTATTCACTCCGCTTTAATGACTCCAATTTAATAAAAATGTTGCACAGCACTATTGCTTCATTTTAATAACTTTGTCGCAAATCTGAAGAGTATGAAAAAGAAGCTTGCCTATGCTGCCGGTTTGCTGGTGATAATCTGTTCATTCACTGCCTGTGATATGATCGGCGGCAATTGCCAGATATGTCAGCTCAATTCATATGAGGACAACAATCTTATTGCCACAGTCAGTGAGGCTGAATATTGTGATGATGAACTCCTGGCTATAAAGGCAACACCTCCCACAACAAACGGTGGTGTCACCACAAAGTGGGAGTGCCGCTGATCAGCTCCTTTTGACCACCATTATCAGAACGGTTTTTACGGGTGTTCCATTTCCGCCGGAATGTGCGGTTCCATGTTCAAAAAATGTTGTTAACAATTTACCCGGCTATGTTGATAGTTGGTAAAAATTTGCCTAATCTTGCTTACTCCCGCCGGATAATTTTACATTGAAATCGGACAACTACCTCCGGGTTCATTTTATAAAGATGCTGGATATTACAGGAAAAAGAATTGCGATAGTTGAAGATGACATTGCGTCATTGAAGTATTATGAGACACTTCTCAGGGATACGGGAGCCTCGGTCACTATCTTCCGTAACGGCAAGGAGTTTGTCGATGCTGTGACCTCCGGCAATTCAGGGTTTGACCTGATCTTCATGGATTTTCTTGTTCCCCTCGTCAACGGCATTGACTGCACGAGGGCGTTCCGCCAGGTAAACCGTTCCTCACCGGTGGTCCTGGTTACCGCTTATTATTCCGAACAGACCAAGAACGAAGCCTACATCGCCGGATGTACTGAATACAATCTTAAGCCCATCTTCCCGGAAAAGATCTTTATGATCCTCGAGAAGTACCTAGCTCCGAGGCCGGCATACCAATTCAACGACTGATTCACTTCATATGAATTGTGACAGCAACGCCCGGGTTGGGCGTTGCTACTGCATCAGTGCCATATACTTTGCATAGAGCTCGCTGAGCTTCTTGTTCAGTTCTTCCGCCATGGTCACCTCACCGTTGTCATAACATGTCTGCAGCACCTGCGACACAATCTGCAACCCCTGGCCGACCTCCATAGAGGCTCCTGAAGCTATGTACGGCTTCTGACCAAGAAAATAACCCGATCGCTCAAGATAGTACTCCGAGACCTCTCCGGCAAGTGCTACAGCCTTTTCCCTGAGGCCGGCTGCGAACATTGAGGTTATTATATCGGAAACGTAAATGTCATACCCCAGCTTGGAGACAGGGAACAGCTCCATGCATCTTTCAAGCACCTTCGCTGCCCTGACCGTATCACCCCCTGCGGCAAGCTCCGATGCCAGCCTGGCATAGACAAGCCTCGATCGTGTTACAGTAAGGGTACGTTTATGGTAATAGTCAATATAGACATCGGGGTCACCCGCACCGCCCCAGACAAACTTGTTCATCAGGTTGTCATAGAGTATTTCGTTGTCGGTTCTCCCATATGAAAACCAGCTTTTGTTCTCGCTCTTTATCGGAACAAGTCTGTATGCCAGCCCCTCAAGCTGGAAATATTCTTCCAGTCCGAGGGCATCGTTGTGGTACCCGGTGACAAAGTAGAGAGGCCTTTTCCAGTTGTTATTTGCCAGCATGTCAATGATAATAAGCTGACTCTTGACGATCCATGATCCCTTGAGCCTGATGTCTATGTAAGGCACTATTTTGTCAGCATCCTCCGGCCTTACCGTGCCGTTGGCTATCACTTCAGCAGAATCGACCGGGATGCGTATTGTGCGTGTGGGGATATAGTAAATATCCTCGCCGTATAATGATAGCTTTGATATCTCTTTTCCGCTGTTGATGAAGCTTATCACCTCACTGGCCGTAGCCGGTTCCTTTATCCTCTCATAGACCGCCACCTGGTTGTTGACGCCGTCATAGTACATGCTCTTCGGGAGGCTGACAGGCAGCGGATCAGACTCGTATGCCTGCATCTTCATCTGGTCAATATACCAGTCAGTATTCAGCAGCATAAGGTTGCTTACACGTACGTCCGTTCGCATTCCCTCGACCTCCTGTGCATACCAGAGGGGGAAGGTGTCATTGTCTCCGTTTGTGAAGATGACTGCATTCGGGGCGCACGAGTTAAGGTAGTTGAAGGCTACGTCACGTGCGAGGTACCTCCCTGACCTGTCATGATCATCCCAGTTCTCCGACGCCATGACAACAGGTACGGCAAAGAGGCAGATGATGGAGGCAGCGATGGCTGAGACTTTCTCGCCGGCGATCTTGCGCAGCAGCTCATAGAGTGCCAGCACACCCAGTCCAATCCAGACCGTGAAGGCATAAAACGATGCAGCATAGGCGTAATCCCTCTCCCGGGGCTGATTCGGATACTGGTTAAGATATACTACTATGGCGAAGCCTGTCATGATGAACAGGAGCGTTACTATCCACCAGTTCCGCACATCGCGGTTGAAGTGCCAGAGAAAGCCTGCGAAGCCCAGCAGGAACGGGAGCAGGTAATAGGCGTTGCGTGATGGGTCATTCCTGATGTCATCAGGCATCCCTGAGATGGTGCCAATACGGGGTGCATCGAGGAAATTCAATCCTGTAATCCAGTTCCCGTTTACCGGCCCCCCGTAGCTCTGAACATCATTCTGCCTGCCGCTGAAATTCCACATGAAATACCTGAAGTACATGAACCCGACCTGGTATTCAACCAGGAATCGCAGGTTCTGCCCGAATGTGGGGACCCTGAGGGTGGTGGGCTCTCCTGTCTGCGGATCATTGACCTTCACAGGTTTTCCCTTCTTCCCGACATACTCTTCATAGACCTTGGCGTGCTCATCCTGATCACTCCACATCCTCGGGAGGAGGGTCATGAACCTGTCGTCGTACTTTCTGACTGTCTCCCTGCTGGTGATTTTGTACTTACCGTCAACCGGGTTGTATTTAGGCTTCCCCTTTTCATAATCAGTCACCGGAGCATTGTAATAGGGGCCGTAGAAGAGCGGGCGCTGCCCGTATTGTTCGCGGTTGAGATAATAGAGCAGGGCAAAAGGATTAGAGGGGTCGTTCTCATTCATGGGGGGTTTTGCCGCAGACCTTATGACGATGGTCGCAAACGAGCTGTAACCGATGAGAATGACCAGCACTGCCGTCATTATGGTATTCAGTGCCACACGGTTATTATGGGTAAGATACCAGGCTGCCCATACCAGACCCGCCAGGATCACGATGTCAAGGAGCAGTGATCCGGTAAGGAGCCAGATTCCTGAAAGAAGAAGTGTCAGCGCGGTAAAAACAAATCCCCTCCTCCCGTCCGGATGGGAAAAGGTATACCACACAGAGAGGATCAGTGCTGCTGTCAGAAGTATCAGATGAAGGTACATCCCGCTGTTGAGGGGCATGCTGAGAGTATTGACAAGGAAGAGGTCAAAGCGGGATGTAACCGTAAAGATGCCGGGAATTATCCCGTACATTATCAGGACAAGAAGGATTAATGATACGGCAATCGATCCTGCAAATCCCTTCCACGAAAACGGATATTTCTTGAAATACCAGACAAACACGATTGCGGGAAGAGCGAGAAGATTAAGCAGGTGCACACCAATGGAGAGTCCCATCATTAGAGCTATGAGAATGATCCACCTGTCGGCATGTGGTTCGTCAGCCACATCTTCCCAACGGAGTATTGCCCAGAAGACCACTGCCGTGAAGAGAGAAGAGGAGGCATATACCTCACCTTCCACGGCTGAGAACCAGAAAGTGTCAGAGAAAGCATAGGCCAGGGCACCTGTTATTCCGGCGCCAAGTACGGCAATCACCCTTCCTGCAGTATAATCCTGATCCTGCCTGAGGAATATCCGCCGGGCAAGGTGAGTGATCGTCCAGAACAGGAACAGTATTGTCAGTGCGCTTGCCAGGCCGGACATGGCATTGACCATCATTGCCACTTTCGACACATCTCCTCCTGCGAAATTTGCAAAGAAACGGGCTACTATCATGAAGAGAGGTGCTCCCGGCGGATGTCCTACCTCAAGCTTGTAGGCAGAAGCGATGAACTCACCGCAGTCCCACAGGCTTAGAGTCGGTTCGAGCGTCATAAGATATGTTACCGCTGCGATGACGAAGGCCGTCCATCCCAGTATATTATCCCAGATCCTGTATTTTTCTCTCATAGTTCTCTTTTTCCCGTTCAGGGTTAGACCGCACGAAAATAATAAGATTTTGGCGGTAAGCAGAAGATATTGGCCATTTTTGGTATTTTTGAGCAAACCGACGGGCATGAGAAAGAGCCTATTACTGCTTCTGGTCTGCCTTATGGCAGCAGGAAGGATCACTGCTCAGTACTATGAGACGGGACAGGATCCGGCTTCGATCAGGTGGGATCAGATCAGGACAGAACACTACCGTATTATCTATCCGCGTGATTTCTCTGAAATGGCTCAGAAGTATGCCGTCCTTCTCGAAGAGTCATTCGGCAGTGTCTCACAGCTTTACCAGGGAGTTAAGGTTAATATCCCGGTTATCATCCATAACCATTCTATGCAGTCAAACGGTTATGTTACATGGGCTCCACGGCGGATGGAACTCTACCCCCTGCCCGGCCAGACCAACCTCCCCTCCGACCCTGCCGCCCTGCTGGCAATGCACGAGGCGGTCCACGTGGCACAGCTTGGCTCACTCAACAGGGGAGTGACGCGGTTCCTCTCCCTTCTGTTCGGTGAGCAGATTATAGGCGTTAATGCACTGATGATACCTTCATGGGCTTTCGAGGGCGATGCGGTATATGCAGAGACACTCTTTACACCCGCAGGAAGAGGCCGCAGCAACGTGTTCCTTCAGAGGGCCAGGGCCCTGACCCTCAGCGAGCATGGTATCTACGGGTATGACAAACTTTTGTCAGGATCATACCGGGATTTTACCCCTGATCAATATGTCTTCGGTTACCTGATGATGAACAGCATGCGTCAGCAAAGTGACAGGGCGTGGCCTGACGCAATGGATGGTGCGGCACGCATGAAGATATTCAACCCGGTCAACAGAAGCCTGAAAAAATATACAGGGATGACCAAGAAGAGACTCTATGACAGTACCTTCAGCAGCGCTGCAGAGTTGTGGAGCAGGGCGGAGAATGAGATACCTTTCAAAGAATATCCCATCATCAGCAAAGAGGGTAAAAAAGACTACGTCTCGCACTTCCTGCCGCACAGGATTGATGATAACACTATTCTGTCACTCAGGACATCCCTTTCCAATCCTCAGCGGCTGGTGATAACCGATACAGGTGGCGGGACAGAACAGGTATTGACCACCACAGGATATATATATCCTTACATTTTTTCTTATTCTGACGGTACCGTAGTATGGTCAGAACTACAGACAGATCCTCGCTGGGAAAACCGTGAGTATTCGGTAATCAAGAAAATGGATATATCGGGAGGACCGGTCACGAAACTCACTTTTAAATCACGCATCGAGGCGCCAGACCTCTCTCCTGACGGAAAAATGATAGCCGGAGTGGCGACGGAGACAGATCTGAGCTACTCCCTGATCTTCATTGACGCCTTCAGCGGAGAGACAATGATGAACGTTGCGACACCCGAAAACATAATTATACAGCGTCCCTCATGGACCTCTGACGGCCAGGGTGTCACAGTCGTGACGCTGAGCGATGAGGGTGAGGGTATCAGAACCTACTATCCGACGGGGAAGAGGTGGGTTGTGAACAGGCCGGAGTCGGCTGATGACATAATACAGGCAGAGTTTTCGGGCGATACCCTGTTATGGCTGGCACAGGGAGACGGCTCAGACAACATTTACCGTACCACACCTGACGGTACTACTACAAGGGTCACCGGATCACGTTTCGGCATATCAGGCTTTTCGGTTTCGGGAGATGAAATACTTGTTTCAGGCTACACTGTCAAAGGCTTTGGCATTGCCTCCGTCAGCGCCGCGGCAACAGAGCAGGACTGTAAAATAAACGAGACGCCGGTGCTCCCTGTGACAACAGGTATCGGTACAACCGCGGAAAAGGCAACCACTGCAGCGGAAATACCAGATCCCGTGCCTTACCGGAAGACGGCACACCTCTTCAACTTTCACAGCTGGCTCCCCTTCTATGCAGACGTTGACGAACTGCAGTCAGACCCCACCGCGATAAGTCCCGGACTGACGCTGCTATCGCAGAATCATCTGAGCACCCTGATCACATCGGTTGGCTATGAATATTCCGACAACACACACCGCCTGCATTCAACCATAGAATGGAGGGGATGGTATCCGGTTGTGGAGGCTGATATCAGTTACGGGGGTGATCCAATTGTATCAAAACCTTCAGATGTAACGACTGAACCGGCTGATCTGTCGCCTGCTATGAATCTGAAACTGAATGTAACTCTGCCACTCTATTTTTCATACGGCAAATTCAGGCAGTCATTTATGCCGGGAATCTATATCAATTATAGAAATAGTTATACCTATATCACTGAAGATAATGAATTTGACAAAGATATTGTCAAGCTGACAGGCAGACTCTATTTTGCCAATACCTTCAGGTATGCTTACCGGGATATTTACCCTAAATGGGGCCAGGTGATTGATCTGAGACTGGTCGCTGCACCGTGGGACGACGACCTGTACAATTCACTGAAATATGCCAGGGGTATGCTTTTTCTTCCGGGTATCATGCGTAATCACAGCTTCGTGGTCAGGGCGGGATACGAGACACAGGCGCCTGCCCGCAAATTGCTGCATTACAACAGTAACCCTTACCCGAGAGGATATCATAACCTTATCTCGGAAAAACTCTTCAGCATGTCGGCTGATTATACAATGCCTCTGTTCTATCCCGATCTGGGATTGGGAAGCGTCTTCTACCTCAAGCGGATAAGGGGATCACTGTTCCTTGACGGTGCCACGGGCACCGATGTACTTGACCTGAGCGATAATTCCTACAGGGAAGGAGCGTATGATTTCGGATCATTTGGCGGTGAACTGCTGGCCGACTTTTACCTGCTCCGGTTTCCGTTCGAGATCAGTGCCGGTGTAAGCGGGGGATATGTCCCGGCTGAAAGCAGGACCTTTATACAGGCTGTCTTTTCAGTCAATATCTACGGCACCACCCTGGGAAGAGATCGCTGACGCCGTCTCTCTGATGAGCCTCCACGCCTCAGCCACATGCCTCTCCTGCACCTCTGTCTGGGCCGTCACCATTCGGATGACATATCTTCCGTTTGTTTTGGTGTGCGACAGGTACAACTTTCCTGTATCGTTGAGAAGGTGATTGAGCTTTTCGTTCAGTTTGTCGGCCACATCATCGCTCATGCCTGCAGGCTGCCACCGGAAACATACGGTATTCAAGTACACCGGCGCCATGAGGCGGAAGTCCTTATCTGCCTCAATCATCCCTGCCAGCATCTTCGCCAGTCGTAAATGCTCCCTGATCTTTTCCTTCAGCTGATCAACTCCGTATGTTCTTATTACAGCCCAGAGCTTCAGTGCCCTGAAGCGTCTCCCGAGCTGAATGCCCCAGTCGCGGTAATCATTGACCTTCCCTCTTGTGCGTGTCCTGAGGTATTCGGGAAGTATGTCAAAGGTCCGTATCAGTGACGCTGCATCGCGCACGAAATAGGCCGAGCAGTCGAAGTTGGTGAACATCCACTTGTGTGGATTAAATACCAGTGAGTCAGCATATTCAATGCCGTCAGCCATCCATCGCATCTCAGGCAGGAGGAGGGCCGTGCCTCCCAGGGCGGCGTCAACATGAAGCCATATCCCTTTTTCGCTGCAGATCTCGCCGATCATGCGCAGCGGATCAATGGCTGTTGTACCTGTGGTGCCCATGGTTGCCACAACGCAGCATGGCACATAGCCTGCTGCCAGATCATCATCAATTGCCTTTCTCAGTTTATCCGGATCAAGAGAAAAGTCTTCTCTTACCGGTACTCTGACAACATTCTCTCTTCCTATCCCTGCAACGCCAGCCCCCTTTTCCACGGAAGAGTGTGACTGTGATGAGCAGTAGACACGCATCGTCACGGAGGAAAAGAGACCTGTGCCGTTTGAATGGAAGGAGGTGGCCTTCTCCCGTGCGGTAAGCATAGCCACCAGGGTGGCTGTGGAGGCTGTGTCCTGTATCACCCCCTCAAAATATTCAGGAAGGCCCGTCATCTCACGCAGCCACTCCATCATACGTTCCTCGAGCTCGGCGGCGGCAGGAGAGGTCTCCCAGATCATGCACTGGGCACCCAGCGCCGCCGTAAGCATTTCGGCCAGCACCGAGGGCGGACTGCTGTTTGCAGGGAAATATGCAAAAAAATTAGGGCTCTGCCAGTGTGTGATCCCCGGCATGATAATATCATCAAAATCTTTCAGGAAGTTGTCAAACGGCTCACTCGAGGAAGGAGGGTGCAATGGCAGGCGGCCCTTTACAGACCCGGGCAGCGAACATGACCTGACGGGGTATTGCTCAATATTCTCATAGTACCGGGCGATCCACTCGACAATCTCATGACCCTGCTTCCGGAACTCGTCGCTGTTCATCACCTGCAGCTTTACAGTATGGTGTCTGCGAGAAGGATGATCCTGTTTCTTTTTACCTCTATCACTCCTCCTGTAATCTCGTACCTCACCTCGTTCCCCTGATCGTCTGAGATGATCACCGGTCCTCTGTCAAGGGTTGAAATTATGGGTGCGTGATCCTTAAGTACCTGGAATGATCCTTTCTTTCCCGGCACCCTGACGGAACGTATCTCCCCGGAATAGACCCGTTTATCTGGTGTGATTATCTCAATTTTCACGTCACTTCGGTTTTGCAACTACTTGTTCTCAGCGAGCAGTTTTTCGCCTTTTTCGATAGCCTCCTCGATGGTTCCGACCAGCATAAATGCAGCCTCCGGATACTGGTCAACAGCGCCGTCAATTATCATGTTGAAGCCCCTGATAGTATCCTCAATGGAAACAAGTTTGCCGGGAATATTGGTAAACTGTTCTGCCACGTGGAAAGGTTGTGAAAGGAATCTCTGCACCCTCCTGGCGCGGTGAACAACCTGCCTGTCTTCCTCAGAGAGTTCATCCATTCCGAGGATTGCAATGATATCCTGCAACTCGTTGTATCTCTGCAGTATCTCTTTCACTCTCTGGGCACAGTTGTAATGTTCTTCGCCAACTATTTCTGCAGAAAGGATCCTTGATGTCGAATCAAGAGGGTCTACGGCGGGATATATACCCAGCTCGGAGATCTTGCGGCTGAGCACTGTTGTTGCGTCGAGGTGGGCGAATGTTGTTGCGGGGGCCGGGTCGGTGAGGTCGTCTGCAGGCACATAGACGGCCTGCACCGAGGTGATGGATCCGTTGCGTGTAGAGGTGATCCTCTCCTGCATGATACCCATCTCGGTTGCGAGGGTAGGCTGGTATCCCACTGCTGACGGCATTCGTCCGAGGAGTGCTGACACCTCTGAGCCTGCCTGTGTAAAACGGAACACGTTATCCATGAAGAAAAGGATGTCCCTGCCTGACCCTTCGCCCTCTCCGTCACGGAAGTATTCGGCGACCGAGAGGCCTGAGAGAGCCACGCGGGCACGTGCTCCGGGAGGCTCATTCATCTGGCCGAAGACAAGGGCTAGCTTTGACTCCTTAAGTGCTTCCCTGTCAACAAGATCCAGGTTCCATCCCCCCTTTTCCATATCCTCCATGAAGTCTTTACCGTATGAAATAACGTTAGCCTCAAGCATCTCGCGCAGAAGGTCATTTCCCTCCCTGGTTCTCTCACCCACACCGGCAAAAACCGAAAGGCCTGAATAGGCTTTTGCAATATTGTTTATCAGTTCGAGTATCACCACAGTCTTACCTACGCCGGCACCGCCGAACAGTCCTATCTTTCCTCCCTTGGAATAAGGCTCAATGAGGTCGATGACCTTGATGCCGGTATAGAGTACCTCTTTCTCAGTGGAGAGGTCCTCATATCTTGGAGGATTGCGGTGTATAGGATACCCGCCCTTCCTGTCAAGAGGCCCGAGACCGTCAATAGGATCACCCGTAACGTTCATCAGCCGGCCCTTGATCTTATCACCGATGGGCATAATGATCGGCTGGCCAGTGGCAATCACCTCCATTCCGCGGCAGAGCCCGTCTGTGGAGTCCATGGCAATAGCCCTGACAGTTTTCTCTCCGATATGCTGCTGACATTCGACTACCAGGACGGTGCCGTCGTCACGCTTAATTTCCAGTGCATCAAGGAGGTTCGGCATCTCTGTTCCGGCGTTATCAAACATCACGTCAACTACAGGTCCGATGACCTGACTGATCACTCCAATATTTTTTGACATCTCTCTGACTTAACTATAATTGTTATTCCGTTTATTTCTGCTCTATGTTATCACACATCGTCTCTTTCCGGTAATCATTTCACCCTTCCGATCAGGTTCACGGTCAGCTGCTTGAGTTCACTCTTGCGGTCTGGCTTCACCGAGACCTGTTCCAGTGACTGAAATGCCCTGTTAATATAATCATAAGCCAGGTTCTCAGCCTGGAGGCGTATCTCCAGTTCATCAAAGATGGCTTTCACGGCCGTCACCTTTGCCTCCGGATCGGCAGGAGTCGAATCTGCAAGCTTCCTCAGCGTCTGCATCTTCACTCCGCCGGCCATTTCAAGTGCCTTGACAAGAAGGTAGGTCTTTTTGTTTGCGACGATATCGCTTCCGGTCTTCTTACCGAACATCCGGGTGTCGCCGTAAGTGTCAAGCACATCGTCCTGTATCTGAAAGGCTATGCCCAGCAGCCTTCCAAACTCGTAAAGAAGCTCCTGGTCCTTTTCCGATGCCCCGCCAATAATTGCGCCCATTTTCAGCGAAGCGGCCAGCAGCACCGCCGTTTTGAGTTCAATCATCCGAAGGTATTCTGCCTCGGTGACAAACTTCTTTTTCTCGAAGTCAATGTCAATCTGCTGGCCAATGCAAACCTGGGTGGCGGAGGTATTGAAGAGCTTAAGGGTTTTAACCAGGGCCTTTGCGGGAGCCTGGCCAATGCAGTCTGTAGCAATAAATGCCATAACGTCACCTGAAAGCAGTGCCTGGTTAAGTCCCCATCGCGAGTGCACCGTAGGCGATCCCCTTCTTAGGTCAGCCTTATCCATTATATCATCATGCACCAGGGTAAAATTGTGGAATACCTCTATACCCACCGCAGGCATCAGTGCATCATCAATCTTATCATCGAACAGATTACATGCCATCAGGCACATCACGGGCCTCAGCCGCTTGCCTCCGAGAGAAAGGATGTACCTTACCGGGGCGAACAGCTTTTCAGCCTCGGGTGAAAAGGTAAGCGAGGTTATCGCCTTGTCTGACAGTTCTCTGAGATAGTCGCTCGTGAACATAATCCTTGTCTTATCCTTTCAGGGCTTCAGCGCCGCTCACCACCTCAAGCAGCTGATTAGTAATTGCGGCCTGCCTTGCCTTGTTGTACTGAAGGGTAAGCTCCCGTATAAGCTCGGTGGCATTGTCAGTGGCCTGATGCATTGCGGTCATCCTGGCACCGTGCTCGGCAGCAAACGAATCAAGAAGCGCCTTGTAAAACTGTATCCTCAGCGACTTTGGTATCAGTTCTTCAACTATGCGAACCTGGTCAGGCTCATAGATATAATCCGAATGCAGGACCTCGCTCTTTCCAGGAACCTGGTCTGACAGCGGCAGGAAGATCTCGGTTGTCAGACGCTGAACCGCAGCATTCTTAAACTGGTTGTAGATTATCTCAATCCTGTCGAACTCTTTTGTCAGATAGAGGTTTATCAGCCTGTCTGACAATTTTTTGGTGTTTTCAAACGTGAGGTTTGAATAGAGATCATTATGCTCCTCAAGAATGTTGAGTTTCAATCTCCTGAGAACATCATTCCCCTTTTTACCGATTGGCATGAAGAAGAGGTCTCCCCTTCGCATCTGACCGGTGTATTTATCAGCGATAAGCCTACGCGTCTCTCTTATGACATTGGCGTTAAACCCTCCGCACAGGCCCTTATTCGATGTCAGCAAAATCAGAAGCACGCGGTCACGTCCGGTCTTGCGTGCTGCATAGATATTCTCAGTCTCTGTTTCGCTGAGAGCATGGTTAAGTCCTATCAGTATCTCATTAAGCTTATCAGCATAAGGTCTGAGCTGGACTATCCTGTCCTGGGCCTTGCGCAACCTGGAAGCCGCAACCATTTTCATCGCCGAGGTGATCTGGCGGGTTGACTTTACTGAGCTGAGCCGGACGCGTATTGCCTTTAGATTAGCCATCTTGCCTTCTGGATATCAGACTATTTTGTGCTGTAGCGAAGCGTAATCTCTGCGGCAGCTTTTTCGAGCACTGCGGTTACCTCATCATTGATGACACCACTTTTTATCGTTCCAAGGGTGTCACTGTGGTTATCACGCAGAAAATCGATGTAATCCTTTTCAAACATCCTTACCTGGGTGACCGGGATATCCTTCAGTAGGCCTTTTGTTCCGCAATAGATAATAGCAACCTGTTCTTCAACCTTCATCGGTGAGAACTGTCCCTGTTTAAGAATTTCGACGTTCCTTGCGCCTTTGTTCAGTACGGCGAGTGTTGAAGCATCAAG
Organism: uncultured Bacteroidales bacterium; assembly: GCA_963732365.1. Taxonomy (GTDB): domain Bacteria; phylum Bacteroidota; class Bacteroidia; order Bacteroidales; family VadinHA17; genus SR-FBR-E99. The sequence goes on from CAVSZC010000005.1 coordinate 212,567, forward strand.
GTCTGATCCGAACTTTGCAAAAGCCTCAAGTTCACGGTACTGAGCCTGGTCTACCTTCAGCGTTCCGGCCACTTTTTTCATTGCCTTTATCTGGGCGTGACCTCCTACTCTCGATACAGATATTCCGACATTAATGGCAGGTCTTATACCTGCGTTGAACAGGCTTGACTCAAGAAAAATCTGACCGTCAGTGATCGATATTACGTTAGTGGGGATATATGCCGAGACGTCTCCTGCCTGTGTCTCGATGATAGGGAGTGCTGTCAGAGATCCGCCGCCCCTGATCAGATGGCGTATTGACTCCGGGAGGTCATTCATTTTGGCGGCTACCTCATCTGACTCAATGATCTTGGCCGCTCTTTCAAGCAGGCGGGAATGGAGATAGAACACGTCGCCGGGGTAAGCCTCACGGCCGGGAGGACGCCTCAGGAGGAGGGACACCTCACGGTAAGAGACAGCCTGCTTGGAGAGATCATCATAAATGATAAGTGCATCGCGCCCTGTATCTCGGAAAAATTCTCCGATAGCGGCTCCGGCAAATGGGGCATAGAACTGTGATGCTGCTGAATCGGCTGCCGTGGCACAGACAATGACAGTATACTCCATAGCCCCGTACTGTTCGAGTGTCGCTGCTATATTGGCAACTGTTGAGCCCTTCTGTCCAACAGCAACATAGATACAGTAAACAGGTTTGCCTTTCTCGTATTCGCTTTTCTGATTTATAATCGTATCGATGGCAATCGCTGTCTTACCTGTCTGACGGTCGCCAATAATAAGCTCACGCTGTCCCCTGCCAATCGGGATCATTGCATCAATAGCCTTCAAACCGGTCTGGACAGGCTGCTTTACGGGCTGCCTGAAGATAACCCCCGGAGCTTTTCTCTCGAACGGCATCTCAAACAGTTCGCCGGTCACAGGTCCCTTGCCGTCTATTGGTGTGCCGGTGGTGTTGATAACCCTGCCAAGCAGGCCCTCTCCCACCATGATAGATGATATACGGCCTGTTCTGCGAGCAACGTCGCCCTCCCTTATATTTTCGGAAGAACCGAGGATAACCACACCCACGTTGTCTTCCTCAAGGTTGAGGACAATGCCCTTAATGCCTGCCTCGACAAACTCAATAAGTTCGTTGGCTCTTACATTTGAGAGGCCGTAGATGCGTGCAATTCCGTCGCCCACCTGCAGGACTGTTCCCACCTCCTCGATGTCGATGGCTGTTTTTACTCCTTCCAGCTGCTGTTTAAGGATCTCTGATACCTCTGAAGGTTTGATATTGGTCATAATAATGGATCTTATATGCTATTCTTTGGCATTTCCTGCCAGTGTAAACTCTTTACTGAATTTGTTAAGCCTGGTTCTTACGCTTGCATCGATGTAGGTGTCATCGACCCTGAGTATGAATCCGCCTATTATCGAGGCATCGACCTTCTCGATGAACTCGCTTGTGGTACCTGTATCACCGGCAGCGACTGCGGCCAGCTCTTTTTTGATCTTTTCACCTACGGGAACGGCCGTGGTGAGTGTTACCTGCCGAATGCCCCTGTGGCGGCGTGTCAGGCTAATAAAATTTCGGGAGACAGCATTGAGATGGGAACCGCGACCCTGGCTGAAGACAAAATTCACAAAGGTGACAGTCAGGTTGTTCAGTCCCTTGCCGGCCAGTGCGAGCATAATTTCCTTCTTCCTGGTGACCGGTATTACCGGATTTTCTATGACCTCCTTCACCTCATGCATTGAGCACAGCTGATTGATAATTTTCATATCATCATATACCTCGTCAAGAACTTTATGCTCCAGGGTCAGGTCAAACAGTGCCTTTGCGTATCGTACCGCGATCTTGCTGTCGTTCATCGATGTCAGTTGCTTTCTGCTTCTATTTCATTGAGATACCTCCCGATAAGCTTCTGCTGTTCTGCATCGCTTTCAAGGGTCCTGCTCACCACTTTTGATGCCACGCCGATAGCCAGTCTGGCTACCTCTTTCTTTACCTCGGCTATGGCGGTTATCTTTTCCCTTTCGATGAGTTCCTTGGCACGCTTCACCATTGCGTCGGCCTCTGCCTGGCTCCTCTCTTTGGCTTCTGCCACCATCCGGTCATGCGCATGACGTGCATCGCGGATGATTTTATCTCTCTCCTCGCGGGCTTTCCGAAGTATGACTTCATTGTCAGACTGGAGGACCTTCATCTCTTCGCGTGCTCTCTCGGCCGCCTCAAGGGCGTTACGGATCATATCCTCGCGCGCCTTTATGGCCTTCATGATCGGTCCCCATGCATACTTTCTCAACAAAACCAGCAGAATAAGAAAGATGAAGGTGGTCCAGAAAATCGTCCCTATTGCGGGACTGGCGAGACTGGTTGATAGTAACATATTCTGAGTACTTTGAATTTTAAAAGGAAGACCTGCAACCAACCGTTGCAGGCTTCAGTTTTCATTTAGCCGATCATAGCCACAACGATAGCGAAGAGGGCTGCCCCTTCAATAAGCGCTGCAGAGATGATCATGGCAAGCTGGATCTTAGAGTAAGCCTCGGGCTGACGTGCGATGGCATCCATTGCTGAACCGCCGATACGGCCGATACCAAGTCCGGCGCCTATTACCGCGAGCCCTGCTCCTACTGCTGCTAATGTTCCTGTCATGATTTGAATAGTTTAATTAAACAAATAATATATGGTTTCTAATGATGTTCTTCCTCATGTGTGGCCATGCCGATAAAGAGAGCTGAAAGAAGGGTGAAGACGTATGCCTGAAGGAAGGCTACGAGCAGCTCGATGCAGTCCATAAAAAGGACAAAACCTATTGATACCGGAGCCACGAGTATTGTGTCAAAGATAAAAATCAGCGTCACAAGGCTGAGCACAATTATATGCCCTGCGGTGATATTTGCAAAGAGACGGATCATCAGTGCGAAGGGCTTGGAGATGAGGCCGATGAGCTCAATGGGTATCATCACAGGCAGCAGCCAAACAGGTACACCCGGCGCGGCGAAAACATGACGCCAGTGTGTCTTGTTGGCACTGAACTGAGTGATTAGAAATGTAAAGGTGGCCAGAACAAATGTCACACTTATGTTGCCTGTTACGTTTGCACCAAAGGGAAATATCGGAACGAGCCCCAGGAGATTGTTGATCAGAATAAAGAAGAAGACCGTGAGCAGATATGGCATAAAACGGTGATATTTCTTTTCACCGATATTGGGTATTGCCACGTCATCCCTTATAAAAAGTATTATCGGTTCAAGAAAGCCCATCAGCCCTTTGGGGGCAGATAATCCGGCCTTTTTATATGAAGCTGCGAGTGAAAGCATAAGCCATGCAAATATTATCGCGGCTACGAGCATCCCAAACACCGTCTTCGTGATCGAGAAATCAAAGGGCAGGGTCTCACCGGTCTCATGTCCTTCAGTATCCACCTTAACAATCTTCCCTTCATGTTCCCCTTCATGTGCAATGGCAAAGCCCTCATGTGAATGACCGTGAGCTATCTTTTTCGATGAGAAGAAATGAAATCCGGAACCCCTGTCGTATAGTATTACCGGAAGATAGACCGCCACACCTGTGCCATCCTTCCTGGTCCACAGATGCCATTCATGAGAGTCGGTGACATGTTCAATGATAAAGGTACTGGCATCAAATTTTTCCTTTCCGTCTTGCGATTTGCTTCCCTCCTCCTTTTCGCCGGCAGCAAAGGCCGGAAACGCAGGCATCAATGTGCCCAGCAGAAGGATCAATGCATATAAAACTCTGACTTTCAAATTTGTAACCTTTAAAGCGTCTTGTGTTTCAGGACTCTGAAAAATGATAAAACAACAAACAGAGTGAATCCCAAATATAGAATAAAAAACAATAAGACTAAACCGGTCTCCCTGTTTTTAAAAACTAGGAACCACAGCAATGCAAGAACAAATGAGAGAAGCATTTTGACACCAAGGGCAATAAGCGTCATGAATACACTTCTTTCAGGGTTTTTGACTGATCCGAGGAAGAAGATAACAATAGCAGTTAATGAAATAAGTGCAAATGAAGATAAGAGGGGAACAGCCTTGTCAAGGGGAACCAGCCCGGGAGATATCCTGTCTGCAATGAGAAACAGCAGAAGGAATGATGCCGTAAAAATGAGTAGATACAGATAATGTGTGACTGCGGTTTTTGAGATCATCCTATTGTTTTCTGAGGGCTTCCTTTATTATCAGCCACATGGCTGATGCCACCCCCAGCAACGACAATATGATTGTGAGGAGAGGTTTGGTACCGGCAATCTTGTCAAGTTGTACTCCTCCGAGCGAAGTGGCAAGGATGATCACCACCATTTGTACTGCGATAGTGCTGTATCTTGAGTAAGCTCTCAGACTATCGTCATTACTATTTTTCTCCTTCTTTGGGTTTGGCTGCTTGTCCGCCATTTTCACCGTCTTTCATGGAGCAGTTACCTGTGAACATTGCTCCCGGTTCGATTGAGAGCTTGCTGGTAACAATTGTGCCGATTATTTTTGAAGAGGCCTTCAGGTTCAGCAGCTGGGAGACACTTATCTTGCCATCGACCGTTCCCGACACCTCCGAATTTTTGCATTCCACCTCCCCTTTAATACGTCCGGTCGGGCCGATAACCACCTTTCCCTTTGTATTCAGGTTGCCGTTAAGAATCCCGTCAATCCTTATGTCGCCTGCTGACTTTATGTCGCCGGTGATCTCTGTTCCCTGGCTTATGAGGTTAACTGCCGTGCTGTTGTCTGTCTCGTTCATTTTTGCCATATAGATGATTGTTTGTTCCCCTGGTTATTTTTAACCCACAAATATAAAAAGTATTGTGCTGGATGAAAAAAAAGAGCCGTTTTACTGCTCTTCACATGCATTTTATTTATGAGGCTCAGGGTCCAGTGCCCACTTCAGCCAGATGCTTCCCCATGTAAATCCCCCCCCGAATGCTGCAAGAATGAGGTTGTCACCTTTCTTCAGCTTTTGTTCAAACTCCCATATACAGAGAGGTATGGTTGCGGCAGTGGTATTCCCGTAGTTCATAATGTTTATCATTACTTTCTCCGGCGAAATGCCCATTCGGCGGCCTGTGGCATCTATAATTCTGAGGTTAGCCTGGTGTGGCACGAGCCAGGCGATATCTTCAGGACTGAGATTGTTTTTTTCCATTATCTCGGCAGCGACGTCAGCCATTTTTGAAACAGCAAACTTAAATACTGCCTGCCCCTCCTGGTAGACGTAATGTTCCCTGGCGTCGATCGTCTCATGCGATGCGGGGCGAGCCGATCCTCCTGCCTTCATGTGCAGGTACTTCCTTCCTGAGCCGTCAACCCTGAAGATATGATCCATCACACCCTGCTCTTCCATGGTTGGTTCGAGCAGCACGGCACCTGCGCCGTCGCCAAAAAGGGTGCAGGTTGTTCTGTCGGTATAGTCGGTTATTGATGACATCTTATCGGCACCAACGACGATGACCTTCCTGTACCTTCCCGATTCGACATACGAACTGGCTGTCTGAAGGGCATAGAGAAAGCCCGAACATGCTGCACCGATGTCAAAGCTGAATGCATTGGTTATTCCCACCTTGTCTGAAATGATATTTGCCGTGGCGGGGAAAAACATGTCAGGGGTGATGGTGGCGCAGATCAGAAGATCGATCTCCTCCGGTGAGGTATTCGTTTTCTCAAGCAGGCCTCTGACGGCCTGTTCACCGAGATCAGAAGTAGCCTTTCCCTCCCCCTTGAGTATCCTTCTCTCCTTAATGCCGACACGTTGCATGATCCACTCATCGGTGGTCTCGACCATGGTGGAGAGTTCCTGGTTTGTAAGCCGGTATTCAGGGACCCAGCCGTTTATTCCGGTAATAGCTGCTCTTATTTTCGTCATGCTCCGACAGCCTCCTTGATCTTTCGTGCAAGGTCGGCATGAACGACGTCTCTCGTCTGGAGTATCATGTTCATTATCGCCTTGCGGTTTGAGATGCCATGGCCAACAACGACATTCTCATTTATCCCCACAACGGGCGTGCCTCCGACAACCTCAAAGTTCAGTCTGTCAAAAAAGGTGTCATTTATCCCCCGTGTCTTCGCAATGCCATAGAATCTCTCGGCCATTTTCAGAACGACGTTCCCGACAAAGCCGTCACATACGATCACGTCTGTCATGTCATGTGTGAAAAGGTCATGACCCTCGAGGTTTCCCCTGAAGCTCACTTCCGGGCTTTCACGAAGCAGCTCATAGGCTGCCTTTACTGCTGCCGAGCCCTTGGATTCCTCCGTACCGATATTGAGCAGTCCTACATCAGGCTTCTCTATGCCAAGAACATATTTGGCATATACCGAACCCAGGATACCATACTGAAGAAGGACATCGGGTTTGCAATCAGGATTGATGCCAACGTCAAGTATCACAGAGTTTCTACCGTCGAGGTTGGGTATCAGGGCCACAAGGGCAGGTCTGAAGACGCCCGGTATGACGTTTACGGTATAGCTTGCGCCTACAAGCATCGCGCCGGTGTTTCCCGCACTGGCGAATCCGTCAATCATTCCGCTTTTCAACATCCCGTAGCCTACGGCTATAGACGAGTCTCTCTTCTGAGAAAAAGCCTTGGCAGGGTGATCAGACATTTCGATCACCTGGGTTGTGGGAACTATTTCAAACCGGGAGGGCTCTGCCCCCATGGAAGCAAGTTTCTCCCTTATCCTCTTATTGTCACCGATAAGTACAAGGCGGTCGTCTGACGATAGCTGTCCGAGGGCATCAACTGCCCCCTCAATAACAGCATCGGGAGCATAATCGCCCCCCATGATATCAAGACCTATTTTCATTCCTTACCCTTTAAGATCCGGAGGCCGGTCAGGCCGTTGTCTTCTTCTCAACAGCAAGCTTACCCCTGTAATAACCGCATTCAGGGCATACCCTGTGATAGAGGTGTGCAGACCCGCAGTTGGAGCATGCAGCTACCGTCGGAGCAACAGCCTTGTCGTGTGTCCTACGCTTGTCTCTTCTGGTACTCGAGTGTTTGTGTTTTGGATTTGGCATCGCAGTAAATTATTTCATTAGTTATTTTCTGACAGTTTTTTCAGTTCATCCCACCGGGCATCACTCTCCTCTTCCCCTGCAACAATATGATCTTCCAGTTTCCTGATCATCTCCGGATCGCAAGTTGAACGGTCCTGATCATCATCAGGATGAATCCGTTTTAAAGGAAGCGCCAGGTGGGTGTATTCATAAAAATACTGACTCAGGTCAAGTTCATGTTCATCGGCAGGCATTATTATCATGTCAGGATCATTCTCCTCCCACTCGCGTCCCTGCTTCACATACAGCCTGTTGGTACATGAGAGAGGGAGGTAAAACGGATCAAGGCACCTGTCACATATCACTTCGGCAGAGCCTCCAATAACAATATTAAGCTCCAGATGGGTGGACCGCTTATCCAGCGTCACCTCAGCCCTCAGCTCTCCCCTGCTAATCTCAGACCCTTCATAAGCCTCAAAGAAGTCGTCTCCTATTGCAAATTCGTAGGTATATCTGCCTTCCTTCAGTCCGGCGAGTGGTATTGAATACAACCCGGTCATCTTCCTTTTTTCGGTCTGCAAAATTATAAATCCTCTTCCAATAAAAAAAATTATCAACAAAAAAGTAACACTGCCCTCTTAGTTCGCCACTTACCGGAATAAAAACGCCTTCTGCCGGAAATGTATGGCAGGGTGGGGTAACGGATAATATTTTTGTTCCGTAATAATATCCGATGCATAATGAAAGATCACAACAGTAATCCGTTCAAAGGAGTGGCAAAACTCCTGATATCATTAGGGATGGTAATGCTGATCGCAAGGCTGGACCTGCTTAAACTCGGATCGCCTCCCGATTATTTTACCTGGGAAATGCTGCTGATATTCTTCGGCATTTTCAACCTTCTCAGCCTTGACCTGGTGGCCAGCATACTTCTCTTTGCCGCCGGGTTCTGGTTCCTGATGCCCGAGATGACTGTACAGCTCTCACCTTTTTACAGGTCGATATACTGGCCATCTGTGCTGGTGGCTGTCGGGATCGCCTTCATGTTAAGGTCGGCCATCAAAAGTCTGAAATTTTAACCCAACAAATAGTTAAAGATATGGAAACCAACGTACAAAAACCGAAAAGAGATTCCGATACCTCCAACAGGTTCATCATCGGGATATTACTGGTCATCGCCGGATTTATTCTGATCCTTGAGAAGACAACCGTTCTCCCTGCACCGCTTGATCATTTCATTGAAAATATAATATTCAGCTGGCAGATGCTGCTGATAGTCATCGGAGTGATCACCCTGGCCGGCTCAGGCAACAAGACACCGGGCATTGTACTTATCGCTGTCGGTGGATTCTTTCTCATACCTGAGCTTTTCAGCGACTACTTCAGGTCATTCAATTTCTTCTGGCCGGCACTCTTTATCGTGATAGGAGTGGTTCTGCTCATCAATTCCAGGCGGCTGGGGGACAGGCTGCACTATTCAACGGGAAGCAAGGCAGACATGATAGACTATGTCAACGTCTTCAGCGGTGCCGAGCGTCAGCTTATCACCGAAAATTTCATGGGCGGAAAAGTCACTTCAGTCTTCGGCGGAGGAGAAGTGGACCTGACAAGATCATCACTTGCCCCTGGCAACAACATAGTTGAAATTACTTGTATCTTTGGGGGAACAACGCTCATTGTTCCTGAAAGCTGGAATGTCATAATTGACGTCACTCCCATTCTCGGAGGTTTTTCCGACGGCCGTAAAATCGGAAGTGATGTAATAAGAGATACCACCAGGTCACTGACAGTCAAGGGTGTTGTTATATTCGGAGGTGGCGAATTAAAATGCCGTAAATAACCTATGAGGCACCCTGTAATTGCAAACCGGTCAAGATTACTGGTATGGTGGCTGGCCTGGGCAGCACTTGCTGCCGGCCAGTCATCACTTATTCACTTTGTCTATGGGAGCAGCACCGATGCAGCTATAGCTGACGGTATTATCTCGATGACTCTTTTCGGATTGATCGGTCTTGCCGTCTGGTTCCCCTTAAGGTACATGCTCAAGGACAATACTCAGATCTATTCAGATATCCTGAATCTTGTGCTTACAGGTACTGTCACGATTATTTTCTGGCTTTTTGCAACCAAATTTCTTGTGAGGACAATTGTCACGGAAAAGATGGATTATCAGCTGTTCTGGCATTCGGTCATATTTTTCCGGATCACGGCGGGAGTGCTTATCTTCTTCCTCATCATACTCGTCTATTATTTATTCCTCAGCGTCACCAAGCTGGCAGAAAAGGCTTCCCGCCAGGCACAGCTGGAATCGCTGGTACGTGAGGCAGAGCTAAAAATCTTGCGATCACAGATTAATCCGCACTTCCTGTTCAACAGCCTTAACTCCATCAGTTCGCTCACTGTGACGGACCCGGTCAAAGCGAGAGAGATGATAGTAAAGCTGTCAGATTTCATGCGCTACTCTCTCTCATCGCGTAACGATCAGCCAGTGACACTCAGGAATGAAATGGAGAGCCTCAGGTTATACCTGGAGATCGAGAGGATCAGGTTCAGTGACCGTCTGGTCATAGAAGAGGAGATAAGCGATGAGTGCCTTCCGGCTCTGCTGCCGGGTCTGCTCTTGCAGCCGCTGTATGAGAATGCGGTCAAGCACGGAGTGTACGAATCAACGGACAAGGTCACCATCAGGACCTCGGTCAGGAGGGATGGTGATTGGGTAGTAATCTCGGTAACAAATAACATTGACCCCGAGGCAATAGTGACACGAAAGGGGGCCGGCATAGGGCTGAAGAACGTGAGAGGAAGGCTTGAGCTCTTCTACGGGGAGAAGGGAGAGATGAAGGTTACCCGTAATGATGACAGTTTTAATGTCAACATGAGATTCCCTTACCAGGAATAGCCGGAAACTGTAAAAATCACCTGAAAATATGAAAAAAATAAGGGCACTGATCATAGAAGATGAATCCCCTGCGAGGGACCTGCTCAGGTTTATGCTTAAGGATCACCCGGAGATAGAGGTGATAGGCGAATGCGGCGACGGGTTCTGTGGTGCGAAAGAGATAAAGGAGAAACGGCCTGACCTCATATTCCTGGATATACAAATGCCCAAACTGACAGGCTTTGAGCTGCTTGAGGTTCTGGATGAGAGACCGCAGGTTATCTTCACCACTGCCTTTGATCAGTATGCCATAAGGGCATTTGAGCTTAATGCCGTCGATTATCTGCTCAAGCCGTTTTCCAGGGAGAGGTTCGATGATGCTCTTGCCAAGGCTGTCAGCCGAATAGGGATGGAGACCGAAGAGCCTGTCAAAATTGAGAACCTCATAACCACCGTCACCGAAGCGGAAGGGTACCTGACAAGGATAGTATTCAGGAAGGGGGCCGGGATAAAAATCATTCCGCTGAACAACATCTCTTACCTTGCTGCAGAGGATGACTATGTCATGATCTATTACAATGAAGGCAAAGCCCTGAAGCCCAAGACCATGAAATACTATGAGGAGCACCTTCCCCCGTCGCTCTTCCTGAGGATACACAGGTCATTCATGGTGAACGTGGAGCACATTACCCGCCTTGAACCCTACAGCAAGGATAACTATGTTGCAGTCCTCAAGTCAGGGGAAAAGATTCCTGTCAGCAGGGCCGGATACAAACTACTCAGGGAGAAGCTCAGCTTTTAATCATGATCCTTCAGCCTGTTGCATTTAGGCCTGAACCTTAAGTATTCACCCGCGGGCCTGTAACGTCTGAATATAAGGCGGGGAACGGGGTCATACCCGTGGGTTCCGCCCGGCCTGCATCGCAGAATACGTCCTGAAGACATCAGAAGGGCCCTGACCGGACCGTGAAGCCTGAAGGCATCAATGGCATACTGTGAACAGGTTGGAATGTGCCTGCATGACGGCGGGGTAAACGGAGAGATGAACCAGCGGTAGAAATAGACCGGAACAAGCAGCAAAAAAGATAATATCTTTGCCATCGCCTTCAGCATCGCTGCCAAAGATAAGCTGATTGACATGACAAAATGACCTGATGGCAGAACAAAATGCTGATGGCAGACGTTTTGAAGTATAAAAGAAAAAATAAACGGAGGAAAAAAAATGGATGGAATGTTCATGCATAACGGAGCTTACTGGATCATATTCATAGTCTTCATGGCGCTAAGCTGGATTGTAAGCGCCAGGCTCAAATCCAAATTCAGGCAATATTCCAAAGTGCCTATCGGAAGCGGCATGACCGGCCGCGATGTTGCAGAAAAGATGCTGCGTGACAGCGGTATTAAGGATGTCAGCGTTAACAGTGTTGAGGGTGAGCTGACTGACCATTACAACCCGATGAAGAAAACCATCAACCTGAGCCGTGAGGTATATTCAGGCGCCAGCGTTGCTGCCGCTGCAGTTGCTGCTCACGAGACCGGGCATGCCATCCAGCATGCCAGGGCATATGCATGGCTGACCCTGAGGTCAAAACTGGTGCCTGTCGTCAGCTTCTCATCAAACTGGGTGCAGTGGTTACTTCTTGCCGGTGTGATACTTCTCAACTCAAGGCCGGAGATACTCCTGATCGGAATAGTGCTTTTCGGACTCACAACCCTGTTCAGCATCATAACACTGCCTGTGGAGATCAATGCATCAAAGAGAGCCCTTGCATGGCTTGCCGACTCCGGCATAACATACTCGGGGACACATGACAAGGCTGAGGATGCACTCAAGTGGGCTGCATATACATACGTAATCGCCGCACTCGGATCACTTGCAACGCTCGTATACTACATCATGATGTTCCTTGGCTCCAGGGACAGATAGAGGAATCTCTTCATCTTCCCTCAACATAGAGGAATTTCGTTCTCTTGACCATGTAACTTATGACGGCCCAGAATATCAGTGCTGCAACCAGCAGTACGATATAGAGCGATTCCATGTAGATCTTTCCCGTAACGGCCAGGTTGCGTACCATATCAAGCACTGCAAAGACAATAAACAGGTTGGCTGCCCTGTTGTATTCACGCTTGAGAACCGCCCTGAAGGAGAACGGGAGCAGTGGCTTTGTGTAATGCCTGAATCCCGGTATCACCGCCTTTACCCGAAAGGCCCAAATGTCATAGGCTTCTCCGAATTTGCGGCGGAGATACTGCTCCTCGGCAAAAATAATTCTCTCATAACATATCCAGAAGAGCAGGATATAGATTACAGTGCACCATACAGACCTGAGGAAGAGTACAGGTCCGAGACCCGCAAGAAAATTTCCCGCATAAATGGGATGGCGTATAACCGAGTAAATGCCCGTGGTATTGAGCTCGTCAGCCAGCTGATCTATCACACTCCTGCCTGAAGTGTTCCTGGGGACGTAGCCGAGAGTATACGACCTGAGGGCCTCTCCTGCCAGCGACACGGCGATACAGATCAGCTCCCAGGTAAGGCTGAAGTATATTACGCTTCTGTTTGCTATGAACAGATAACCGGAGGCCAGAGCGATGATAGCCACCGGTAACCAGTTTCTTCTTCTGAATAACCAGTTTCCGGATTTCTCAAGTTCATGGACAAGTGACATACATGCGGCGTTGATGCCGTAAATGTATGAAAATTTCAGAAACTATACTTTATCCTGAGGAAGCCCATGTTGATCTGTGTCTCATCACCTGAAACAACGCTCTCGAAATACTGCCATACCAGTGAGAAATCGACGTTTTCAGCCAATGAGAAGTCAACTGAGGGGCCTGCATAATAACCCTTCAGATCAGGATACCATATAGCAGACAGAGAGAGGTTAAGCAGCGGCATAGGGGTATAGGTCACCTGTCCCATGAGGGTGAACTCAGAGAAGGCGAGGCTTCTTGCGGTTAATCCCCCCCTGTAAAAATCCCTGAAGCTGTCAATGGCAACAGGATTGCTTGAATACATAAACTGTGTTATGGCGGTGAATTTATCAGAAAATACCCTGTCGACGCCGGCGGTTGCTATCACTGTCCCCTCTTCAGACGGTGCGTCTCCGAAGGGGAGAAACCATGTTGCCTCGCCCCTCAGCGAGTATGAGCCGGCATTGGCTGACCACCCTGTTCCGAGGGTAATCATATCTCCTTCACTCTCCCCGGCAAGAAACTGAAGGTCGGCGTAAGGGATGCTGAACCGCCATAGAGCTGCAGCAGTGACCGCCCCGGTGTTATCTGCCTTTACTGCTATTTCAGCAGACGAAGAAGCCCCCGGTGACCAGATAACCCTTACGGCGTCGCTGCCGGGACGTTCGACATAGTCAAAATCAAAATAGGAGTATGTATTGAAGATATCATTGGGGTTCCATACCAGCGCCTGGCTCCAGTTTATGCGCTGGCGGCCTGCACTGACCTGAAGGGTCCCTGCAGTGAAATCGACTGATGCCCTGTCAATGAAGGTATTTAAAATGACTGACTGTTCATCGATTATATTCCATGACATGTCAACCCATCCCTGGTCATAGCCTATCGAAGAGGCGTATGACGGATCTGCAAGCAGCAGATCACCCGTTATGAGCCTGTTCCGTACCTCGAGGGTGATGGTTGTCCTGCTGCCCGGATAGGCTTTGAAATTGAGCCTGTTATGCAGCATGCTGCTGTTTATCCAAATATCGGAAGGGTACTCAAACATGGCGTTATGCAGCCACGATGCATAGCCGCCTGCCGAGAACTTCTCCGGCGTCTCCTGCGACTGCGATGATATCGTAAGAATTATCGCAGCCAGTGTCAGCAGAGCCCTTTTCTTCATCAGTTATTGTTTACCCTTATGTCAGAGACAATGCGGCCATCTTCCAGTGTTATGACCCTGCGTGCCCTCTTCATCACCCTTATGTCATGAGTCGAGAAGATGAAGGTCATCTTTTCATCATGATTAAGTTTCTCCATTATATCAAGCAGTGTCTCTGCAGATTTTGTGTCGAGGTTTGCCGTGGGTTCATCTGCCAGGATGAACTCCGGCCTGGGCGCCAGTGCCCTCGCCACTGCTACCCTTTGCTGCTGCCCCCCTGACAGCTGCGAGGGGCGGCTGTTGTGACGGTCAGAGAGACCTACGGATGCCAGCATCTCATCGGTACGGGCCTTGCGTTTCTCTTTGGGCCACTTCTGCAGATTCAGGATGAACCCGACGTTTTCCGAAGCAGTGAGAACTGGTATCAGGTTATACGACTGAAAGACGAAGCCCACGTGTTCCATCCTGAAGTCGATCAGTTCCGAAGGCTTAAGCTCAGATAGCCGGTGGCCCGCGACAATGATCTCCCCTCCGGTGGGCTGGTCAAGGCCGCCGATGAGGTTCAGCAGCGTTGTCTTACCTGACCCTGACGGCCCGACAATCACTGCAAAATCACCTTTCTCAAAACTGAGATTGACACCGTTGACTGCCTTCACCTCTACCTCGGTATCATGGTAGGTCTTATAAACATCATTGATTTCGACTACTTTCATGGTTATCGGGTTTTGTTGTTATTCTCCTCTTAAAGCTTCCACCGGATTTAACTGCAGCGCCTTGCGGGCAGGGTATATGGCTGATAATATTCCGGTGATAACGATCAGCACGGTCAGCATTAGAAAGAAATCGGCACCTATTATGGGATAGAGATGGGCAGAGTATCCGAATGCTTCCATCCCTTCCGAATACTTCACCAGGTTAATGCCGGTGCGGCCGGTTATTCCTATGACTACCCCGCTTACCACCATGCCGGCAAAGCCTCCCACGACCGAGAGGAATATCGATTCGAGCATTATCATGGTGAAAACACGGCGCCGGTTCATCCCTATTGCAGACAGCATGCCCAGCTCGCGTGTACGCTCGAGGACAGACATAAGCATTGTATTCACTATTCCGAAAGCCAGGGCAGCCAGTATCAGTGCCATAAAAATGCCGTAGATCTGGTTCATGTAATCGGCTATCATGGCCAGGTCTGTCTGTATCTCCTTCCAGTTCATTACTTCAAGGCCGGGCAGAGCCTCCGTCACTTCCGGGGTAATCCTGTCAGTGAGGTCATTGTCTGCCAGCCGTGCAATTATCCGGTGGTACTCTCCCTCCCCGAGGCCAGTCAGCCTGCGGAGTTCATTTTCCGGAACAAAGACTGACATCGCTTCGAAAAGGTCGTTGTTTGTACGGAAGATGCCGCATATCCTGAACGCAGCCCCGGTCTGGTTATCGTCAGCATCAAGAAAGGTAAGTATGATCCTCGACCCTTCGCGGTATGACCAGGCTGCCTCCCTGATCATCATCCCGTATTCTTTTGCCTCCCTGGCAGATAACAGTCCGGTAAAGGCTTCCGTCAGCTTCTTCTCGGTGGTGAACCGCTGGTTTTCAAGTGGTTTAAGCTTTTGAACCACAGAAGATGGCACCCCGCCTTCTTCAAGAGTATCGAGCGACTCCTTCGTCAGAATGTACCTGATGATGTAGAGTTCCTTTGCCAGTTTCTCTCCGATGAAGGCACTGTTGAGCCTTGTGTCACTGCCGAAGTAGCTCCCTGTTCCCGGGATAAGCCTCGTTTTGAGGGTGAATATCTCCTCTTCCCCTTCGACATTTATGCCGGTGATCTCCACTCCGGTGCTCCCTGCAGAAGTAGAGGCAATACCCCTTACAATGATCCTTTCTGCAATATGGGTTACTTCCGGTATGTTTTGAAGTACTGAGATCACCTTTTCGGGCTCCGGGATGACGTTTTTCAGGTCACTGCTGCTCCTGAACTCTTTGTTGTTGATCTGGATATGCGAGAGCTCCTCGTTTACAGCGGCATCAATCCGCTGAACAATGGAACTGTTTATTGCTGCCATCGCAAAGACACCTGCAAAGACACCCACCGTAACGGCAGCAATGACTGTCAGGCTTCTTGTCCTGTTCCTCCAGACGTTTTTCCAGGCAATAGATGTTATCATGATTTCTTCCGTTAGGCCCTGATAGCATTAATAACATTCATTTTGAAGATCTTGCGGACGCTGAAGGTGATCGCAATCAGAAGGATAAGGAGAACGATCACTACCTGCCACAGGTAATATGTGTCTGGCAACAGCATCGGCATCACGGGATCGAAGCCGTAATCCTCGTACATCTTTGCCATCTCACCGGTAAAACGGAGTGGTCTGGCATACCCGAGGAATACGATGGGGAGCGAACCTGCCACACCGGCTGCCACACCGAGGAACCCCACCAGAAACATTTCCATGGAAATCACTTTGGCCAGCTTGCCTTTCTGCATGCCGATGGAGACCAGCATGCCAAACTCACGACGTCTTTCAGCCATCATCATCAGCACTGTGCCGAATACCCCGAAGGCTATCACCAGGTACAGGATACCGATCATAATTGCACCGCTCTTGTTGTCTGCCTCCATCTGGTTGAGGAGAAGGGCATTCATCTCCTTCCATGTGCGGATGGCGAGACCGTCACCGGTAATCTGTCCCAGCCTGTTACGGGTCATAATAATATCATCCTCATTTGTATCCCGTACGCTTATAATGGCGGAAGTAGCAATATCCGGGGCAGCATACAGATAGCGTGCATCATTCAGGGTGAGGTATACAAACCTGTTGTCTATTTCAGGCTGTGGCATCCGTACGATGCCTTTTATAATGTACAGTCCCGCTGCCGTTGTACCGTGGTAACCCTGCCCCATCAGCACGAGTGTATCTCCCACACCGGTGTGAAGATATTCTGACAGGCCATTGCCGATGACAGCATAACCAGAATCGGCAGATGTCAGGTAACCATTCTCAAAAGCGGCATGCTTTCTGAAGAGCGGGAGGACTTCACTTGTATCAGTCCTGCCGATGCCAAGGATGGAGATGAGACTTGCCTCGTCAGTGAAAGATTCATTGACAAATACATCAAGCAATTTCCCTGTCCGGCCTGGCAGGCTTTCAGCCTTCAGGGCCTCAACAGACTCCGGGGTCAGCCTGTACCTGACCAGGCGGTTTATGATGTTAAGTCCCTTCATCTCATTTTCGGGGTCCATCCCAATTACCATAACACCCTGTGTGCGGCTGCCGGCTGCGGCAAGGGCAAATGATTCGAGTTTGGGAATGACTGCAGTCACGTTCGGATCACCCTCTATCCTGCTGATGAGTTCAGGATCAATGACAAAGCCGTTGTCAAGGCTTGACTCATCTATGTAATCAGTGTGCTGAAGCTGCAGATAGCCGGTATACGATTCAATGACATCCCTGTACATCTTCTCATATGTTCCAAGCTGGAACGATCTCATTACCAGTGCGAAGAACACCGCAAAAAACACTGAGGCGGCAGTGATGAGGGTTCTTCTCCTGTTTCGCCACAGGTTCCTCCAGGCGAGCTGATAATCCTTCATAGCGATAATCCTTTCATTAACTGGACCTTACCTTATGGTTTTCATGTTTTGCTGGGAGAAGAAACTCTCTTCCAGTTCAATATTGAATTTCACCTCCAGGATCTTCAGAACGGTTTTATTACCCTCCTCTTCTGCCGGCACAAGCTCAATGACCGAGGGTATGAACCTGCCGTCCATGGTCTTCAGGCCGGTGCCTCTCTCTGTTCGGACCAGGTATCCGTCCTCATCGTAGAGCTCAGCCTTCAGGACAATGAATTCCTTTTTGTCAACCCACCATACCTGATGCCCCCAAAGGACATCGGCATCATCATTCGCCAGAAGCTTTATCTTATGGCAGAGGCGGCTGTCGATTTCCTCCTCTCCTTCAACAGAATGGGTATAGTCATTCACCACAGACGATTCCCTGAGAATATCGTCATTGGTATAGTCCGATCCCATCCAGCCCTGTGACATCATTGAGGGGGGGAGTTTTATCAGCCTGCTTATGGCAGGGTTCCAGCTCCACATCTCATTGCCCCGCTTGAGGAATGTCTGTCCTTTTTCACGGGCAGGGGCAGTTATTAGTGTAAGGGCGTAATCGTCTTCGAGCGACCATGATTTGAATTCAACGGTGCGCTCCCATGTGGGACGGACGATTGTCATTGACATCACGCTGTAGCCTGACAGTTCGCCGTTGAACTTCTCGTCGGCCTTCCTGATAATCTCCGTGGCTGTGAGCTGCTGGGCCCCGGAAGGGATTGACACAATCATGAAAACGGCAGCCTGCATTGCAGTGAGCAATCTTTTTATGTCAGTTGTCATCGGTATGTTTTTATTATGGCTTCGATGGTTCTTTCAAAGTAGTCACCAGGGTAACGTTCATCTGAAAAAATGAAAGTGATGGCAAACCCCTTCACGGTATTGGTGAACATCAGCATTTCCGTTACCGGGTCATAATCGGTGACATTCGGTTGCTGCTTCCTTCTGAAATAGTCAGCCAATTGTGCTGCAATCTTTTCAGTGAACTGCGGAAGAGGCTCACCGGAGACACTGAGAGGTACAGTCCCGTTTCCGAAGATTCTTTCATAAACGCCGCGCTGCAGCATGATACCCACGAGCAGTCGCCAGAACTGACGTTTTGCTTTCAGCAGGTCAAAAACCTGCCGGATGAAGAGCTCGAATTCGTCTTCAGTCAGATAACCGTCATGGTTGGGATCAAAGTGACCGTATATTTCGGATACTGACCTGTTGATGATACCGGACAGCAATTCCTCCTTGCTCCTGAAATAGTTGTACATCAGGCCCTTTGAAATGCCTGCATGTTTTGCGATCTGGCTTATGGTTGCAGCGTGAAACCCTATATTGGCGAACTGGTCAAGGGCTGCGTTCATGATCAGGTTCTTCCTCTCCTCCCTGATCTCTTCGAACTGTTGTGAAGTTCTCGGTGACATGATCTGCTGATTTAACCTTTATTGAATCAGATCAGTAGCAAAATTAGCTGTTTATGACTGAACGTTTGGTCAAAGTTAAGATTGTTTTTTTGTAAAAGCAAATTTTTGTTTTGTTTTTTTGTGAGGTCAGAAACAATTGTCAAATGATGTACGATCCCGGCGGGTTTAAGTGAAATAAACTACTGCAACCATATTACAAGGCTGTGATCCCTCCGGGATCAGGACGCACCAAATGTTGAGGGAACAGTAAAGGTTAAAATCCATCCAGTAACTTTACCAGTTTCTCTCTTGTATCGGCCCCTTCGGCTTTTTTCATCAGTTCATTAAGCCAGGTGCCGTACATCGGGTTGGGAAGGACAATGTATCTCGTGCCGAACAATTCCCTGTCAGCATCAACAGCATCAAGGCCGAAATCAGAACCGCGCTGCTCATACACTCCGCTGAGGTCAGCGAGGTTGTCGCCTACCAGCAGGATAATCTCATAATTTTTCTCTATCAGTGCCCGTCTGTCCACCTTTGACGATGTGTTATCCTTCAGAATCATATGTACGCTGTCGGCATCGGCAAATCCCAGCGCAACCATGTTTGTGATGGTCGGGCCCATCTCCCGGACAGTCCTGTTTGATACATAAAACACCTCAACACCGATCGAATCTGCATACCGGGTGAACGCCACCGCCCCAGGCAGCGCTTCTGCCTCAGCAAGCTCTACCCATCGCGACCAGTCCTGGTTGTTGAATGCCTTGTTCTCTATCACCTGCCAGCCCTGGAACGGACTGTTGTCGAGGAGCGTTTCATCTATGTCAAGCACCACGGCCGCTGGCTTCGTCCGGCCAGTCCATGCCAGGTTCTCCGAAAGGGCTATCTCCGCATTGCGGAAACACTGATAATACAAGGCCCGCATCTCGGCCGACTTCTGATACCAGAGAGTTGACAGGATAAGCTGGTCCTGCGACTCCTGCGGGGTGACCGTACCGGTCTTCATGCTGCCGCATGAAACCAGAATTACTAAAAATGTAATGACGACAATCTGCTTCATCTGTTTTTATATTACTGAATATGAGATATATGCTGACCATCAAATAGTCTGTGGCCAACTTCCTAAATAACAAATAATTGTCTGACCGTGCCAATTATATTGTGAAAGATTTTTATCTTTAACAGGTTATATCAAAACGTAATCTGCAATGTCTACACTAAAGCTGATGCTGGGGCTGATTCCTTCTACTTCAAAAATTGAACAGGAAGAGAAGGCTCTGATCGCCGAACTGGAAAAAATGATCTCCTTCGCCAGCTCCGCAACGCTGGCAAGATATAATGAGCTGCATGAGAGTGTCAACTCTGCCTCATTCAAACAAAAAAGGCGAGAGATAGAATCGCTTACATATAAAGGGTCCGAGGAGTATGCCAGGGAGAAGGAGTGTATGGCACTGAAGAAGGCAAAAGACATTATTCTCTATTTTAAAACGGAAGGAAGCCAGCCTCTCAAGAATTTCACCTCACTTGACGGATCCGCAAAGATAAAGGAGATCGAAGACCTTGAGAGATATATCCAGTCTCCTGAATTCAGGATGAAAGAGAAGACGAAGCCAATCACTTTCAAAAACACGGAGGAATATGGCAAGTGGCTTGAGTACAAGAAGCTGAAGGGCGACAAAGAGGTCAGGAAGAACCTGAATCCTGACAAGGTCAGAAAGTATGAAGAGCTTAAAATGTTGGTCACCTCAGCAGCTTTCCTGGTTAAGAAGAATATGAAACCTGTGACCTTCAAGGACACTCCGGAATATCAGAAACTGCTTGAGTTCCGCAGCAAGCGGGGTGCATCCGATGTGGCCTCCTACTATAAATTCAAAGCTTCGAAAGAACTGGCCAACTATTCTCAGGTAAAAGATTCAGCCCGGTTAAAGCGCCTCGCCGAACTGCAGGAATATTTAAAAACCAAAGAGTTCAGTGAAAAGAAAGAATATCTCCTTGACAGGAAGCGCTTTGAAAAGAGTGAGATGTTCAAGGAATTGAGGGAATATACCGATCTCAAAAACTCTGCCGACATCAAATGGTATTTTACCGTGAAGGACTCTAACAAGTTCGATCTCCTCAGGCAGCGGGAGCTGAAATTCAGTGATGAGTTCGAAGGCACTGCACCGGATACTTCGAAATGGCTCAACAGGTACTACTGGGGAGACAAGCTCCTGCATGACAGTTACAGCATAGCCACTGATCTTCACTGTTATACTCCATCAGACAACTTCGAGATACGCCACAGTGTGCTCAGAATAATAACCAGGCCGCAGAAGACAACAGGTAAGGTATGGGATCAGGAGAGGGGCTTCTATTCAAAAGACTTCCAATTCACATCGGGGATCATCAACACAGGCTCCTCGTTCAGGCAGAAGTACGGCATCTTCTCGGCTAAAATAAAGCTGACTGATCAGCATGTGCGCAATGCATTCTGGCTTATAGGCGACCGTATCACTCCTCATATCGATGTATGCAGGTCAGGGAGCGGCAAGGTGTGGTTTGACCTCTTCACATCTCCGGGGAATCACTATAAGAAGAGCATCGGGTCAAAATACCTCTCCGACTTCTTCATCTTCACCCTCGAGTGGAGGCCGGAAAGCCTTGTCTGGAAGATCAACGGCGTGGAGGTGATGAGGCAGACTGGCGGTGTGCCTCAGGAGGAGATGTTCATCAACCTTGCAGGAGGGGTAGACAAGCCTATCGGAGGCATTTCGTCAATGGAGGTTGACTGGGTGCGGGTATATCAGTTTAAATAAGATTCTGTATAACAACACATTGTAGAGACGTTGCATGCAACGTCTCTACTTTTTTTCGATTAAATGTAACATCTAAGGGGGAATAGCCGTCTTTATATTATCCGTGCATTGTCAGTATGACCGTAAAAGAATACAATAATTCGGTAAAGGAATTTGGTGACCCTGTCTACCGGTTCATCTGCAGGAGCATTAAAGACCGTGAAAGAGCGGCTGACATCGTACAGGATACTTACGAGAAATTATGGAACTGCGTTACTGAGGTCGATTTCAATGCGGTTAAGTCATGGCTTTTCACATCAGCCTATAACAGGATGATCGATGTCATCAGGAAAGACTCGAGGCTTGTAGCGGTTGAGTTTTATGATGATGCATCACTTTATGCCGAGGATAACAGCACCGATCTGAACGAGGTGCTTCATCATGCCCTTGACAGGCTTCCGGCAGTACAGCGGTCGGTGATTCTCCTTCGCGACTATGAGGGCTACAGTTATCAGGAGATAGGTGAGATAACCGGACTCACCGAGTCACAGGTGAAAACCTATATTTTCAGGGGACGAACAGCCCTGAGGGCTTATCTTGTAAAAACATCCGTCTGGCAATGAAAAGCGATAATGATTTTCCGCGCCTGGTTCCGCCAGATGACATTTTTCCCCGACAGGGAAGTCTGTTACGATCGCCGCATGACCTCCCTGATGACCAGTTCAGCCTCCTGGCCGCTGCATGGGCAGAAGGAGCTCTCACGAGTGAGAGCCTCCCTGAACTGGAATCAGTAATTGCCGCTGACATTGAAAAAAGAGCCTTTGCAGAAAGCTTCAGGAGGCTGAGGCTTAAACCCGGGACAGAGAAATGGGAGGGCCGCAACAGGCTTCTCAGGTCAACGCCGGAAGAGAAGGCTGTCATGCGCACCCTCATTTACACCATCGCAGCTGCTGCTGTTGTTCTTACAATCATTACGCTCAGGCCCGTGGCTGAATATCAAGCGACAGGGCTGACTCCGCTGGTTCTGCCGGGCGTTACAGTGACAGCTGATGTTACGCCGCCCGTCGCCCCTGCAATGCAGTGGCCAGGTGAGAGACCTGCTGATATATTTCAGCCGCAGATAGCAGAGACTGAGGCTATGATCGCCCCCTCAGAAAATGAAGTGATAAACAGGGACAGACCCCTGGAAGTAGGGGTGGTGGCCGAGACTCCGGTGATTGTCTCCGGGATTGGTGCAAAAGATCTCATTTCCCTGCCTGTCAGAAATATACCGTCTCCTGCCGAGCCTGTGGCCGAGCGCAACTGGATAGTCAACAGTATTGCCGGATTATCAAAGTCAAGGACAAAGGAGGATAAGCCTGTTGACGGCTATGGCATTGCAGGCTCCCTGGTAAAAAGTGTAAATACCATTTTGGGGTGGGAGATGGAGCTCGAAAAAGTCTCCACTGACCAGGGAGAGCCGGCATCCGTAAGTTTCAGCTCAGGATTGCTGACCTTTTCGTCGCCCGTAAAAAAAAGTAATCAGTGACTGTAACTTTTGACCTTCGCTGATCGTCACAGAATAGAATCATAAACACATTTTGCCATGAAAAGAATAGTTTTAACATTAATCGTTATCCTGTCACTGATCCTGCCCTCGCAGGCACAGGAGAAGGAACAGAAAGTCAAGACCCTTGAAGAACTCGAGCAGAAGGCGGGAGAGCCTGCCGTTCCTGACACACTGCAACTGCCGGAAGAGGAGTCCGCTGTTATTGAAGATGAGGAACCTCCATCAGAAGAAACATCGACTGTCAATGTCGGCGACATTGTCACCGTAGAAGAAAAAGGGAATGAGACAATAGTGAGAATAGGCAAGAGAGGTGTCAGGATAATAGAGGAGGACGGAGATACTGAAATCCATATCGGAGAGAGTTATGATGACAAATCAGAAAAGCCCGGAAAGCGCTCCTTCAAGGGCCATCTCGGAGGTATTGAGTTCGCATTCAATGGCTATATGTCAGACTTCTGGACTACATCGCTTGATCCTTCGGAGAGCTACATGAATCTTAACACCGCCAAATCAACCACGTTCAACATTATCTTCCCCAGTGTAAGCCTGGCCTTCACGCCTCATTTCGGCCTGGTGGCTGCAATAGGGATCAACTGGAGCGATTACCACTTCGACAACAATAACAATATCGCCACTGATGACGACGGGTATGTGATACCCGTGTATCCGCCTGACGGTATCCGTTTCGAAAAGACCAAGCTAAACACCACTTATGCTGTGTTACCGATTATCCTGGAAGGACAGATACCTGTATCAGGCCGCCGGACAATAAATATCGGCGCCGGATTTATCGGAGCGATTAAGCTCGGGTCAAATACCAAGATGGTTTACTACGACCCAGACAAAAAGAAGTTTGAGAACAAGGATGACTTCAGCCTGAACCTGCTGAGATACGGCGCAACCGCACGGGTCGGGTATGAAATGTTCCATGTCTACGGGACAGCCTATTTCTCACCAATGTTTGAGAAGGGACTTGGGCCTGAGCTTTATCCCTTCGAGGTTGGCATAGCCCTGACATTCAATAACTGACATAACAGGTACAACATGTAAAGGCCGTTCCTGCCAGGGTGCGGCCTCTTTTTTTTCCTTATCTTTACGCGGCGCCGCGATCAACGGCCTGTTGAAAGTATTACCATTAAACTATGCAGAAATGAGACTTCTTCTTATCAGTAATTCCACCAATGCAGGAGAGGCATATCTTGACTATCCCAAGAACAACATCCGTAACTTTCTGGGCATCAGTAAGACAAAGGCACTATTTATTCCCTACGCTGCTGTCACCTTTTCATATGATGATTATGAGAAGAAAGTGAGGGATCGCTTCAGGGAGGTAGGTCATGACGTTGTTTCGATTCACCGGTTTGCTGACCCGGTAAAGGCGGTGATGGAAGCACCTGCCATTGTTGTGGGAGGAGGAAACACATGGATGCTTCTGGACCTACTGAGAAGGAACGGATTAATTGCTCCTGTCAGGAAAAGAGTACTTGCAGGCACGCCCTACATAGGCTGGAGCGCAGGATCAAACGTTACATGTCCGACTATCATGACCACCAATGACATGCCTGTAACGCAGCCCTCCTCCTTCCGTGCCTTTGATCTTATCCCCTTTCAGATCAATCCGCATTATCTTGACGCCAACCCTGCAGGTCATGCCGGTGAGACACGCGAGCAGCGTATCCTTGAGTTCATCGAGGTCAACAGGGAACTATTCGTTGCGGGCCTGCGGGAGGGCACAATGTTTCTGCTGGAGGATGAAAAACTGTCGCTCATCGGACCGCGCAACGCCCGTATCTTCAGGTACGGCCTTGAGCCTCAGGAGGTCAGGCCCGGCGAAGACCTTTCGTTCCTGCTTAAGAAAAGCAAGAAATAACCGTTTATTATCTCTGGCGGGATGAAACTGCTGAAAAACATTGTGCTTACAATTGCAGGGGTGTTTTTACTTGGTGTGATATCCCTGACGCTCTATGCATGGCTGAGGCGAGACAGGCTTGCTTCAGCATTTGTGGAAAAAATCAATGAGACGATCAATACCAGGATATCATACGGCACAATCAGGGTAACAATTTTTGAATCATTCCCTGGCATCACCGTCAGGTTCAGTGACCTGCTGATTGAACCATCCCCTTACTATAATAAAGCACAATTTGCAGGCGAGGATAATGATACCCTGCTCTTTGCCTCCTCACTGTCACTTACTGCCGCTATACCTTCATTGCTCACAGGAACGGTATCAATCCGTTCCATTACTGCCAGGGAAGGAGAGCTGACCCTGCTGAGAGACAGGAGAGGAGATGTAAATTATGAAGTCTTTTCCAAAGAGTCTGAAGGGGGAAAGAATATAGATCTTAAAAATATAAATATCAAAGAGATAGAGACTGTATGGCACGACAGGAGCTCAAACGCAAGAATTGAGGGCCTCATCAGTGAGGCGTCTCTCTCAGGTGAAATTTTCAGGACAGGTATATTCCTTAACAGTACACTGGCTGCCTCATTATCATCCCTTGATATTTACGGGATGCACTTTGCCGGCATCCCGGCAGAGGCTTCGGTCAGAATACGCAAGTCAGGGAACTCTCTTTCAATAGCAAAAGGCTCTCTTGATCTCGGGGGGCTGAGCTTCGAGGTAGGTGGGATGGTAAATTATTCCAATACCAGTCTCGACCTCTCTATCGAAGGGAAGAAGATTGAGGTGGCTTCTCTTGTAAAGGGGTTGCCCGATAAATGGAGGTTATTGTCCGGAGGGTTCAGTCCATCCGGGATAGTTGACCTCAGATGTAAAATATCCGGACCTTACGGTGATGCAGGCTCGCCGCGTATCGATCTGGCTTATAGCCTTTCAGGGGGCCGCATGAGCCACACATCGACCGGTTTGGATGTGAACAATCTTTCTTTTTCCGGAGGAATGACAACCGGTCAGCCTGGCAGACCGGAGACCTTTCTGCTGTCAGTCGACACTCTGTCTGCAACATACGGGTCTGCCAGGCTGGCAGCAAAATTCAGAATGAGCAATCCCTCCAGGCCCAATATCTATCTCCTGCTCATCGGTGATATCAACTTCAATGACCTGCGGAAGGTGTTCGGTACAGACTTCATCCGCAACCAGACAGGATCAGTCAGAGGCAACATTAAGATGTCGGGGGTTCTGCCTGACAGCCTCAGGCATCTTGTCGCTTCACTCCCATCGCTTGACCCTGAGGTATCCCTTACATTCAGTGATTTCGGGGCCACATTTGCTGCATCAGGACTCCCCTTCACCAATGTTAACGGCTCTGTCGTCATCAATAAAGACCTGACCGCCAGCAATCTCAGCTTCACCCTCCTTGATCAGAACTTTCTTGTTAATGCAAGGATGGACAACATCACAGACTGGATTGCGGGTAAAACAAGTCCGCTGATGATATCGGGAGATGTATCAACCGACAGGTTCGTAACTGCATTCTTCACTGATAACAAGAGTGACAGTGCGGCAGCCGGGAAGAAGCCACTGAATATCTTTCCGCCCGATATCACGCTGAACCTGAGAGTCAGGGCCGACAGTATCATCAGCAGAAACTTCAGGGCAGGCAACTTCACCAGTGTGCTGGATTATAAACCCTATATAATTACTTTCAGTGATGTAAGGGCAGAAGGGCTGGATGGGCTCCTGACAGGAGAGCTTATGATAGCCAGGCAGAATAACGGTACTCACATTTCAAGGTCACGGCTTGAGGTGACCGATATTGACCTGAATAAGACCTTCCTGACATTCAATAATTTCGGACAGACATTCATTACCAGCGATAACCTGTTCGGAAGGCTGACAGGAGATGTAACCCTTATGGCTCCGCTCAGCAGTAACTTCAGAATTGAAACTCCGTCGCTTGTAGCAGAGGCACACTTATCGATAACGAAAGGACGGCTTGTCAGCTTTGCCCCTGCTGAGAGCCTCTCCAAATTCCTTGACCTCGATGAACTCAGGGATATTGGTTTTTCAAAGATGGAGAATGATATATTCATCAGGAACAGAACAGTTTCGGTGCCTAAAATGCTGATCAACTCGTCAGCAGGAAACTTCACGATATACGGCACACACAGCTTTGACGGAGAGTATATTTACCATATCAGGGTATTGCTCTCGGAGGTAATGAGCAGGGAAGCGAGGGAACGCAACCGTGATGTCAGTGCCTATGACCAGGTGAAGGTTGACGGCTCAGGCAAGGCGACCATCCCGCTCAAGATAGAATACGTAAACGGAGAAACAAAAGTGGGATACGACTTCGGGCAGGCACAGGAAAACATCAAAGAGGACTACGCCGAAGAAAAGCAGACGCTGAAGGGGATACTAAATGAGGAATACGGATGGTACCAGGCTGATACAACAAGAAAGACAGTGTCTGACAGCAAGCCAAAATTTTCAATCACATGGGAAGAGGGCAAGGAAAAGCCTGCTGAGGCCGAGGCTGAGGCTGAGGTTAAGGAGAGCCCGATCAAACTGTTCAGGAAAAAGAAATAGTCACTGATGAATATCTACCGTAAGAACCTTATATGGAAAGTAGTGCTGCTTGCCGGTGCTGTGCTTATCGGTCTCGGATCATTGATATATACCCGTGACCTGGTTTCAAAGCTCAAGGAGGAAGAGCGGAAAAAGGCGGAACTGTGGGCTGAGGCACAGAGAAGACTCGTGAGTTCTGAGGATTTTGAGTTTATCTTCCGCATAATTGAGGATAACAGCACCGTTCCCGTGATACTTATTGACTACCAGGACAATATAGTCTCACACAGGAATATTCCGGCAGGGATCGCAGAAGACACCACCGCCCTTGTCCGTGAGCTGAGACGGATGGAAAAGAGGAATGAACCTATACCTGTCGACCTGGGCAACGGCATCTTTCAGTACATATATTACCGCGAGAGCACTCTTCTGAGGCAGCTGAGGATCTATCCTTACGTCCAGCTCGGCGTCCTGCTCCTTTTCATAGCAGTGGCATACCTGGCCTTCAGTTCCTCATACATGGCAGAACAGAACCAGGTGTGGGTGGGCCTTTCAAGGGAGACGGCCCACCAGCTTGGCACCCCGGTCTCGTCACTCTCAGCATGGGCAGAGATCATCAGGGGCAGGTACCCGGGAACAGAAATAGCGGAAGAACTTTCAACCGATGTCGAGAGACTGGGCAGGGTGGCCGAGAGGTTCTCCCTGATAGGGTCACGCCCCAAACTGATACCTGAAGATCTCTGCGCCCTGGCGGAGAAAACGACAGGGTATCTTCGAAAGCGTATTGCATCAACCGTAGATCTGAATGTAATAAATGAAACAACCGGATGCAGTGCGGTACCGCACAGTCCTGTTCTTCTTGGGTGGGTCCTCGAGAACCTGGTGAAGAACTCAGTCGATGCCATGATGGGAAGCGGTTCAATCGTCATCAGGCTGTCAGAGACTGACAAAGAGGCATTTATTGATGTTGAGGATACCGGAAGAGGGATACCGAGAAATCATTTCAAAACCATCTTCAAGCCTGGGTATTCAACACGTGAACGGGGATGGGGGCTGGGGCTGTCTCTCTCAAAGAGAATTGTGGAAGAGTATCACAGGGGTAAAATATTTGTCAGACATTCTGAACAGGGCCGGGGAAGCTGCATGAGAGTGGTACTGAAGAAGCGGAAATAAACGGACCAGACAGTTGGCATGAAGAGGAATGATATAGAAATAATGGCGCCGGCAGGATCATGGGAATCGCTCACGGCAGCCTTGCAGGGGGGAGCCGACTCCGTTTACTTCGGGGTAGAACAGCTGAATATGCGCGCCCGCTCCTCAGGCAATTTCACAGTGGAGGAACTTCATAAGATAGCAGCCGTCTGTTCTGAACGGGGAGTGAAGAGCTATCTGACACTTAATGTCGTTCTTTATGACGATGAGACGGAGATCATGCGCCGTATAGTCTCCGAAGCCAGGAGGGCCGGCATAACCGCGGTGATCGCCACAGACCAGGCGGCTATAGCAGCTGCCGCCGAAGAGGGGCTGGAGGTGCATCTCTCAACCCAGCTCAATATATCAAACAGCGGATCACTGAAGTTCTACTCCAGGTGGGCTGATGTGGTGGTTCTTTCTCGCGAACTCAACCTGCAGCAGGTCAGAAACATATATGAGACCATCATGCGAGATGATATTCGCGGACCCTCGGGTAATCATGTAAAAATAGAGATGTTTGTTCATGGTGCCCTCTGCATGGCTGTCTCAGGAAAGTGCTACCTGAGCCTTCATGAGCACAATGCCTCGGCTAACAGGGGTAACTGTTATCAGACGTGCCGCAAGGGATATATCGTCACCGATAAGGAGTCAGGCTACGAACTGGAGATTGATAATGAATACATAATGTCGCCCAAAGACCTGTGTACGATCGGGTTCCTTGACCAGATCATAGACGCAGGTGCCAGGGTACTGAAGATAGAGGGGCGGGCGAGATCAGCCGAATATGTAAAAACTGTCACCGCATGTTATTCTGAAGCTGTTGAGGCCGTTGCCGACGGAACCTACGGAGCGGTGAGGGTCATGGGATGGACAGAAAGACTTTCCGAAGTCTTCAACCGGGGCTTCTGGGACGGCTATTACCTTGGCCAGCGGCTGGGAGAATGGAGTACAACCTATGGCTCTGCTGCAACAAAAAGAAAAATATATCTCGGGAAGGTAACCAACTACTTCAGCAGGCTGAAGGTGGCTGAGATCAAACTTGAAACGGGTGACCTGAGCACAGGTGATACTATTCTCTTCACCGGGCCAACCACAGGCACGGTTGAGCTCACTGTGGGGGAGCTGAGAGATGAAGCCACAAATCCGGCTGAAAAGGCTGAAAAAGGTACTTTGTGCTCAGTGCACATTCCGGATCTGGTCAGGAGATCTGACAAGGTTTTCAAGTGGGTCGATGCCTCGTCGATAAAAAGAGAGAGGATCAGCTGAGGCTCGCGGCTGCCTCCCTGACCCTGGCGGTGTTAACTGAAATATCATCAGTGTCGGTATGAACATATATCACCTGGCCAGCTGCCCTCTTTGATAGTCCGTAGTTGTATGACTTGTCGTAGTACTCCAGCGTAACCCTGATTGCCGCCGGGAAGTCTCCGCTTCGTACGGCATCAAGTGCCAGCTTTGTTTTATCGCCGCCCAGTCTCTTTGATATCTTCATGACAGAAGCGATGATCTGCTCCGCGGGAAAGGAGGCATACTCCTGCACCAGCCTCGGGAGCCTGGTGTCGATGCTCATCATCAGTGCTATCACCGGGGCAGCCTGCATCCGGCTGAAGAAATTGTCAGGCATGAATACCGTTCCTATGTTTCTGCTTTCGTCTTCGAGCCATACCGGATCATCATGACGCTTAGCCCTCAGGTCATCAAAGAGCATATTGGCGAAGTGCTCCGAAGAGGGCTGGGGTGACTGTCCCAGCGCGCCGAAAGCCGAGCCCCTGTGTGACGCCAGTCCCTCCAGGTCGGTAACCTGCTCGCCTGATGATGACAGGCTTCTTAGTATATGTGTCTTACCGCTGCCGGTAAGACCGCCCAGAATTATATATTTTCTTTCCCTTCCAAGGTCATCAAGGATATGATTCCTGTATGCCTTATAGCCTCCCCTGAGTAGCATGCAGCTTGTACCGCCAAGCGAAAATAGCCACGCCATTGCTTCCGAGCGCATGCCACCTCTCCAGCAGTATAGTCTCAAGGGTCCATTGCCTGCCAGACTGAGAGCCTTCAATAGCTTTGCAGACATCTCCGGCGCTGCAAGGTCTATACCACGCAAAACAGCCTTAAGGTTACCCTCAGCCTTGTAAAGTGTTCCTACCTCCGCCCTCTGCCTGTCATCAAACAGAGGTATATTGATCGCACCGGGAATATGTCCGTAAGCATACTCACCCGGTGATCTGACATCTATGACAGGTGCAGATATTTCCGGGCCAAGAAATTCACCGGGAGAGAGTCGATTTATCACGCCGGACATATTATTCCAACTTAAGGTACTTTGCAAGTACACGCCTGAGATCCTCCACTGCTGCCGGTTTGACAAGAACCTCCCTCATGCCGGTCTGCTTTGCCTTTTCATGCGTTTCAGGCAAAGTGTCGGCAGAGAGGGCTACAATAATTGCGTCCCTGTCAAAATCAAGCATCATTCGTGCTGCTTCAAAGCCATCAATCTCCGGCATTATAAGGTCCATGAGAACGAGGTCGTATTGCTTTTCCTTGGTCATCGCCAAAGCTTCAGCACCCCCGGCGGCAAATTCAGCTTTTACGCCAAGAACCTTCAATAATGATCCTACCACCTTTCTGTTAAGGAAATTGTCATCAACAACGAGAACCACGGGAGAAGAAGCCTTTATCAGGGCTGATCTGTCTTTTCCGGTTTTGAGATACGGAAAATGGTTCTTTAATATGTTCAGCAGATCCTCGCTGGCAAAAGGTTTGACAAGGAGGTGGTCAATACCCATATCCACACATCTTGCATAGTGCCCCTTCGGGTCTTTAGATGTGAACATCAGTATAATGAATTCGCCTGTCAGCCCTGCATCCAGAAGCGCTTTCCCGGCCTCAAAACCATCCGCCTCCGGCTCGTCAAAGAGAATCAGAAGGATATATTTTTCGGCCGAACTGTTAACGTTGGTTTTTATCTGTGAGATGGTCTGCTTCTGGAAGCTGGTCACAGATACGGGCAGACCAAGGCGGTGTATTATGCCCAGGAAATCGTCGTCACGTCCCTGAGAGCCTGTAATTGCCAGTGTCCTTATAGCGCTTAAGGTCGTATAAGGTTTAAGATCAATCTTCTTGTCGATCTTTTCATTCAGATGAACATTTATTGAGAACGTGACCTTCAGCCCCTTTTCCTGACCTGAGGCATCCCTGACTGCCGGGCTCTCTGCAATAAGCTTTCCCCCCATGAGCTCTGTAAGCTGCCTTGCCAGCACCGGTCCAAGTTTCAGGTCTTCAGCCCATTCAGACCTTTCGGACAGACTTGCTATGTAGTCGCCGAACAGTTTTTTTGTCTCAGCCCTGGAGTAGATCTTCCCGGTATCGGTTATTGAAAAAATGAGGGTATACTGGTTTCCGTCCGACTCACTGACGCTGCAGCTAAGGCTTATCTGACCTGCCTGTGTGCCTGAAAGGGAATTATAGAGCAGGTTGGTAATGACCTGGCGAAGCCGGTATGGGTCACCAATCAGATTATCCGGCACTTCAGGATCAACATTCGATTCAAACCTTACCATTGTGTCGGGGTTCTCGCGTTTAACCAGGCTGATGCAATAAGAGACCTCATCTCTCAGCCTGAAGGGTATTTCATCAAGAATCATTTTGCCGGTCTCAAATTTGGAGACGTCAAAAATATCATTGACAATGGTGATAAGCAGGTCTGCGGAACGTCTTAACAGAACGGCAATCTCTTTATATTCCTCCGGAAGGTCAGACCGTGAAAGCATTTCCGTCATCCCCACGATGCCATTAAGGGGCGTTCTTATCTCAAAGCTCATTCGTGCCAGGAGTTCAGACTTGGCTATGTTCGCCTCAGCCTCCTGCTTGCGTGCAGACTCCAGGGTTGTTACATCGATAAATACCTCGAGAGTTGCCTCTTCTCCCTTGAAGACAATGGGAATGTCGTTACGGAACACAATCCTGTCTCCATTTTCGCCGCTCAGTCTGATTATTCTGCCCTGTCCGAACTGTCCTGATAAATCGCTTATATAGTCGTTTCGTGAAAGATCAGGAACCAGCATTCCCTTCATCTGTTCTTCCGTTTCATAAGAAAAGAGGGTTGCGGCCTGTCTGTTTGCACGCAGGATCTCCCGGCTGGTGTTGTACACAATTATGCCGACCGGCATCTGGTCAATGATTGATATAAGCGTTGTTTCAGAGTCCCTTGCTTCGCTTAACTGCTTCTTCTGCCTGCTGAAGTGAGACCTGAAGAGGTTTATTATAAACAATATGACCAAAATGGTTGCCACGCCCATTATGACGGCATTTCTGATAATATACTTCTGGAAGAAGTCTGTCGGGGCAGAGAACACGATCCCGTAATCAATCCCGATGATGTTAATCGGATAGTAGGCAGATATTATCTCGTTCGATATGCCGCCGGCGTGCATGGAGTGCACCACCCTTCCCGAGATACCTTCATTGAGATCCTGGGTTATCTTTCTTATTTCAGAATACCGGGCTTCTCCGTCATGGTTATCAAACACCACGCTTCCGGAATCGTTCACCACCCATTGCCACTGGCTTTGCTCAAGATTATATTTTGTAAAAACAGTTGAAAAGTACCTCTCAAAATCAATCGAAATGACAAAGTTGCCCATCACCTGGCCATCCTTTATTACGGGAAGATAATACTTGTATTTGCCCCGCTCGTTCTCAAGGGTCTCAGATGTATAAATACGCGGCAGGCTCTGTGCGCGGTATGAACCGTCAAGCCATGAGTTCCGTTCTTCATCCTTGAAGAGAGTGTAAACGTCTCCGGCATTGTTGTAAAGCATTATCCCTACTATAATCTCCTCATATCTCGAGTAGTATAGCTTGATCTTGCCTTTTGCCCGCTCATTTACCTGATCATCAGAAAAAAAGAGGGAAATATCATCCGAGAAATTTATTTCCGTCAGGTCGCTGACGATATACATGCTTGTGTTGTCAATATCAGATCCTACTATCCTTGCCTGCCTGTCAAGAAGCTTTACTGAGTATTCAATCTGGTTCTTATACAAACTGTTATAGAAAACCAGATTTATGAGCATAATCAGCAGGAAGGCTGAATATGCAATTATGGTAATCTTCTTCATTGCGGGCTTATTTGTGCTGTAAAAGTAAGGATTATCTGTATTTAGGGTTCTCTCCGAGCATCATGCTTACATAGCTTCTGTATCTCCACTGTTCTATTTCGCCGGATGCCACAGCTGAACGAACTGCGCAGTCCGGCTCACTCAGATGCCTGCAGTTGTAGAAACGGCATCCGGATGATAACCTGAATATCTCTGGGAAGAAATGATAGATCTCATTACGGTCGAAGTCTATCACTCCGAAGCCTCTTATTCCGGGAGTGTCTATGACAAATCCCCCTCCCGGCAGCGGGTGCATCTCAGGGAAGGTTGTCACATGCTTTCCCTGCTCATGAAATTCTGATATATCCTCTGTCTTGAGCGAGAGCTCCGGGTTCAGCCTGTTCAGCAACGAGCTCTTTCCCACTCCGGAATTGCCCGAGATAAGGGTAACCTTTCCCTTAAGTGCCTCTTCTATCTGATCAATGTTTTTATCCTGCGTCACGGAAATAATGTACCCCGGATAACCCACTTTCTCATACACACTCTTAACTCTCAGGGCGGCAGCCATCTCGTCTGTTCCGTAAAGGTCTGATTTATTTATTACCAGGCTGACCGGGATCCTGTACGCTTCTGCTGATGCCAGGAACCTGTCAATGAACTCAACAGGTGTAGAGGGCATCTTGATTGTAACCATAAGAAATGCCTGGTCAATGTTCGCGGCTATTATCTGGGACTCTTTTGAAAGATTTGATGCTCTGCGTATTATATAGTTGCGCCGCGGTGTAAGTGCGCATATGACCTCGTCATGTTCATCAATTGTCACACGGTCGCCCACGGCAACAGGATTTGTGGTCCGGATGCCCCTGATCCTGAACCGCCCCTTAATCGAACACTCATGAACAGTGCCGGAATCATCAAGTACCCTGTAGCGGCTTCCTGTCGACTTGATAACTGTTCCCTGTCTCAAATACCTCACATTTAGGACAAAAATAAAAAAAGTGATGTCAGAAATGCCCCGACACCACCTCTTTTCCTATACTTATCCGTTTTTTTCAATACTCTGCAGCCATAAGGAAGAATGGCTTCATCTCAAAATTTGAATAGTAGGGCCTTAGCCTTTCAGTGTTGTAGTACTCTGAGACCTTGACTACCTTCTTTGATGAGGTGACAACATCTATCGGAACATTATCATACCGTCCGTTCTTTAGAACGACGACTCGTCCGTGTATTCCCTTCATTATCAGGTCAAGAGCCAGGTTGCCATATGCCATCGGCACTATTGAGTCTACAGCATCGGGGTCACCTCCCCTGACCATATAGCCAAGCTTCTGGGTAATGACATTGATCGTCCGTCCCTTGTTGAATTTTGCTGAGAGCTCCTTCAGCTCAGATGATACGACGTCACCTATCCCTCCGAGCTTCGCATGACCGTAAGCGTCACGCTCGGCATTCTCAAACACCATTTCACCCCCTCTGAACATTGCTCCTTCCGAGATAAGGACGGTTGCGTACTTGCTGGGATTAAGGTTACGGTCTTCAACAAGGAGTTTGGCAAGTTGCTCTATATCAAATTTATATTCTGGGATGACGCATCTGTTTGCAGCGCCGGCCATTGTAGGAAGCATGGCAGTGAACCCAGCGTATCTTCCGAAGACCTCAAGAACAAGCAGCCTCTCGTGAGAGCCGGCAGATGTGCGAAGACTGTTCGTCATCTGAATAGTACGTGTTACGCAGGTGCTGAATCCAATACAGTAATCAGTGCCCGGAACATCATTATCCATTGTCTTGGGAATGGCAACCACCTTCACTCCCTGCTTGTAGAGATGGACACCGTAGCTCAGAGTGTCGTCACCCCCTATAGGTATCAGGTAGTCAATGCCCAGCCACTCGAGGTTCTTTATCACCTCGGGAGTAAGGTCATTCATGTCATTCTTGTATGTATCCCTGAGATGCTCAGGAACTGCTGTTTTTGGGACATGACTGGGCCTGGTCCTTGATGTGTGGAGAAACGTGCCGCCGGTTCTGCCGGATTTGTTTACTATATCATCTGTAAGAAGCTGAAAACAGTCGCTGTTATCAACTTTCGGATCTCTGATAATCTCGGTGACACCGGCCCATCCCCTTCGAAGACCGATGACCTTGTAGCCTTCCCTGTTTGCCCTGATGGTGACTGCCCTGATTGCCGGATTAAGACCCGGCACATCACCGCCGCCAGTAAGGATCCCGATTACACCCTTGATTTTCTTCTGATTTACCATTTTGCGTTACTGTTTGTGAGGTTTAAATGCAGGCGGTAAAAGTAGAACATTTCAAAATCATATCAAAAGAAGACTCAACGGCTCCTTAATTTTTTAATATTTTTGAAGAAAAAGGAATGGAAAAAAAAGAGGCTGCCCTACGCTATTTTCGGGCCGGGTATAATTGCGCACAGTCGGTGGTTCTTGCCTGCGCCGGAGAGAGAGAGGATCTCACCAGGGCAGCTGCAGCATTTGGCGGAGGAATGGGAAGACTGCAGAAAACCTGCGGTGCAGTTACAGGGGCTTATATCTGTTTCGGAGTTAACTGGGCTTCACCCGGATTGCCGGACGAGGAGGATAAGCTGAGGGTCTATGAAAGGGTCAGAAGCTTAAACAGGTTGTTCAGGGAAAGGAATGGAACAGACATCTGTTCAGAGCTGCTGGGCGAGGACCTGAACACCGATGAAGGAAGAGCCAGGATAAAAGAACTGCATCTTAATGAAAAGGTTTGTGAGAAGTGCATCACAGATGCCATAGAGATAATTGAAGGTCTGGGGTAAATTATGCAAAGGGTTGTAATCACAGGCGCCGGCGGACTGATAGGCTCAAGGCTGAGCGAGATGCTCTCGGATGAGGGTTATGATGTTGTTCACCTTACCCGCAGCAGGAAAAAAGGTGACAAATACAAATCATTCATGTGGGACCCGGAGGCGGGCATCTGTGATGCAGATGCTTTCAATGCGGGCGATATTATAATTCATCTTGCCGGTGCCAATATCGGAGAAAAGCGATGGAGCCCCGCACGAAAGCGGGAGATTCTTGACAGCCGGATTAAAACGGCAGGGCTGCTCTCTGCCTCAACCGTTTCGAAGGGTATTTTTCCATCGGCCTTTATCTCTGCTTCAGCAACTGGGATTTATGGCTCAGTCATCTCACAGAGGATTTTTACCGAGAGTGATACCCCGGCTGTCGATTTTCTTGGTGATACGTGCAGGTTATGGGAGGCAGCCGCTGATCCGTTCGAAGCAGCAGACGTCAGGGTCGTTAAGGTAAGAACCTCTGTGGTGCTTGCCCATCGGGGGTCAGCGCTGTCTAAGCTCAGAGCCTCTGCAGCGGCAGGATTGATCATAAGATTTGCTCCGGGCAACCAGTTCTTCCCATGGATACATATTGATGACCTGTGCATGGTCTACATGAAGGCTGTCACTGATGCCGGAATGGCAGGTGTTTACAATGCAACCTCACCTGAGCATATTACGCATGACATGCTTATGAGAGATATTGCGAAACAGACACGCCTTCCGGTGTTTCTTCCCCGCATACCGGAGTGGCTTACCCGCCTGATTCTCGGGGAGATGTCCGTGGTCATCACCACCGGCAGCCGTGTCTCCTGTGACAGGCTGATCGTTTCAGGCTTTGAATTCAGATATCCTGATATCAGGTCTGCCCTGAAAGCCTGCTGATGCTATTTCCCGCCTATCTGCATATCAATAACGCGGAAGGTAGGGGCAGCAAACGACCTGTTCATGTCAATGTCATTCCCCATCATGTCAATGCCGTTGAGGATAGCATCTGCGCTGCCAGCTATCGTTACCCCCTCCACAGGAAAGAGTATTTCTCCCTTTTCTATCCAGAACCCTGATGCACCGCCGCTGAAATTTCCGCTTACCGCATCAATGCCATACCCTGTCACTCCCTTGAGCAGCAGTCCTTTATCTGTTGCGGTGATGATTTCGTTACGGTTATGGGTGCCCGTTGCCAGGGAAAGATGATGTGTTCCGATGCCAGGCAGGGAATTATATCCGTTCCTTGAAGCGTTTCCGGTGCTTTCTGTACCTGCCCTTTTGGCTGCAATTGTATTATAGATGAATCCGTTTACAACACCCTTATCAAGCAGGGCTCGCTTTTGCGTGGGTACTCCTTCACCGTCAAACGGAGCTGAGCCGAGTGCTCTGGGTCGCGTCCCGTCATCAATGACAGTTAAGATGGGAGAGGCTACCTTCATTCCCATTGAATTAGCCAGGAAACTTGCACCTTGCAAAACACGTTCTCCGTTAAGGGCGGCAATAACACCCCGTAGCAATGAGCCTGCAACGTCAGGGTCAAATATTACAGCTGCTCTCTGAGTCTTTATCATCTGCGTATCGAGCATCTCCCATGCTTTCTGTGAGGCTGTTGCCGCAATCTGTTCCGCAGGCAGAAGGTCGCTGAAGAAACGCCTTGAACAGTACTCGCCGCCTGTCTTCTTCTGATTGCCTTTCTCAGCAACCACGCTAACGCCCAGAGAGCATCCCGAGGCTCTGTAGTTCTGGTTAATCCCAGCGGAATTGGAGATAAATATCTCCTCCGTACTCTCGCCATAAGATGAACCGGAGCTTTTCGTTATCCTGGAATCGCTCAGGGCCATTTTTTCAATCTCAAGCGCCATGGCGATCTTTTTTTCAAGCGTGACTCCGTAAATGTCAGGATCGTAAAGATCATCGACGGCTGTTGCACCTCCCATAGTGGGTAAAAGGTTAAACTTATCGGGCGAAGTCAGGCGTGCAAATCTTATGGCCATTGCAATAGTATCTTCCATAGCCCTGGAATCAAGGCTGTTGCTGTAGCTGAATCCAAGAGCCCCGCCAACTATCACTCGTACTCCTGCACCAACAGAATCAGCCTCCTCAATGGTCTCAATCTCATTATTCAGGATATTTACAGACAGATTACGACTGGAGGAAATATAGATCTCTGCTTCGTCAGCTCCCATTTTAAGGGCCTTTGAAACAAGTTTTTCAGCCAGTGATGAATAATTCATTTCTTTCATGGTTAAATATTTACACTATGCTTTACTGCCACCCACATTAATTCCCCTGATTCTTACAGTCGGCTGTCCGGCTGTCACCTCGGCACTCTGGCCCTTGCCACATATACCGGGTCCGAAGGCCAGGTCATTTCCAACTGCATCGATGTTTGAAATCACATCCATGCATGATCCGATCAGTGTTGCCCCCCTGACAGGTCTGGTTTTCTTACCGTTCTCTATCAGGTAAGCCTCACGGCATGTGAAATTGAACATACCCGTTACAGGATTTACACTTCCGCCGCTCAGGCTCTGAACATAGATCCCTTTTTTTGTTGAGGAAAGTATATCAGCAGGGTCGGCTGTTCCTTGTGCGATGAAGGTATTGGTCATCCTGGGGATGGGTATAAACCGGAAGCTCTCCCTGCGGCCGTTGCCTGTGCGTGACAGGTTCAGTTGTTTTGCGCTCAGAATATCTGTCATGTATCCCAGCAGGACGCCGTTCTCGATAAGCACATTGCGCTGTGCCGGGGTGCCTTCATCGTCGTGATTTATTGTGCCCCGGTAGTTTGCCAGAGTACCGTCATCAATCATGGTAAAGCAGTTGCTTGCCACCTTCTGCCCAACCTTTCCTGTGAATGCTCCTATCCCTTTTGCAATGTTGTCAGCTTCCAGCGGATGGCCGACGGCTTCATGAACAAGCACGCCGCCCCAGCCATTCTGCATCACCACATCCATGATGCCTGCCGGGGCCTCTTCTGCATCAAGCATGGCAATAGCTTCGCGTGCTGCATTACGTGCCACCTCCTCTGGTGTGACCCTGGAGAACATCTCAAACCCGCTGTGCATACTAAGGCGCTCACGTGCCATATGCCTTGCCTTGCCGTCAGACGACATGGCCTGGACTATAAAGAAGAGCAACGGCAGCTCATCACGAAGATAAAGCCCCTCACTGTTTGCTATGACCCTCCCTCTCACTTCGTCATAATAATCAACCATGGTCATTTTTATCCTCGGATCATAGGTGAGAGCAGCCTGGTCAGCACGTCTTATCATCTCAATGCGCTCTTCATCAACTATGTTGCCCAGGGGCATCTCCACAGTGACAAACGAGCGGTATTCAGAATCTTTCAGATCAGCAACAGCCACCGGCGTGCCGTTTCCTGCAACATAAGAGGCAACCTCCGCCGCACGCATCAGCTTCTCCTCCGTTATTTCGTCGGTATAAGCATACCCGGTCTTGTTGCCACAGACGACCCTGACCCCGGCACCCTGGCTGATTCCGTAGAGACCGCTCCTGAACATCGACTCTTCCATGACTATCTGCTTTGAGACACGGCTCTCAATATATACTTCTGAAAAGTCACCCCCCTTCTCAAGGGCTTTTTTAAGCACCCTCGATATCAGGGCCCTGTCGGTGTCAAGCACAGTCATCGCCTCTGATCCGGAACTGCAGGATGTAAGTGGCGCCAGAAGTGCCGGTGTGGCGGCAACTGCTACACCGCCCTTCATAGATAGTTCAACAAATCTCCTTCTCGTGATATCGTGAAAGGAAAAGCGCTGCAATTTCATAGTTTGTCCTCCATGTTTTATGAATCTCTAAAATATGTATTATTTGATAATAAAATCCATTCCCTCAAGCTTTCCTGCACGGGTGGTCAGTACCGAGGCCCTCCCTTTAACTTCTGCATTGTCGAAGACCCTGATGGTGAATGTCGCCTCATTCACTGCACCACCGTCGGTATATCCTGTTTTTACTGAGATATAGTCAGCCCTTCCTGTCTCCTCGTCATACATCATCATCCCCTCGCGCTGGCGCACGACAGGCTTCGGATCAAGAATCCTGAATAAGGCTTTTTCTCCGGCGGGTTTTTCAAGAGTGATCCGCACCTCATCAGGCCTTACTATTTTCACGAGATGAGCCTGCTTAAGCGCTGTGGGAAGCTTGCCGGTGTTTCTGTATCTTATTGTCAACTCGTAATCGACAGAATCGCCCTTGTGTTTCTTTATCCTCTTAACCTCTGTGTCCTCCCACCGTATCAATGGCAGGTGTTTTGTCATTTCGAGATTGAAGAGTGCCTGTTTGGAGGCCCACTCCTCAAGATGGGCTGCGGGAGCGTTCTGGCTGAAGAATTTCGGGTCGAACCCGCCAACCTCGACACTGTCAAGCGAAGGATGCTTGATTGTCTTCCACTCTATAAATCCAAGCCCGTTGTTCTCGAGATCATCCCATGCAAGGTTGTCTGTCTGGTCGATGTCGCCGTCACCGTCATAATCCCTGAACCTGCCTCCGTTCCATAGTTCATCGCCATACCATATCGCTCCGAAGTACCAGTAACCGAAGTCAGGGCCGTGACCGAACAGAGGCTCGCCGTTGCCATAGTCATTGTACACGTCGCCTGCTTTTTCGTATCCGGTGATCGATTTGCCAAGTGCATCAAAGGTGGTATACCATTTCAGATCCTCGGGATACATTCTCTCTTCAGAAGGTGAGGTGGACGGTGGTCTGAGGTGCATCGGCACCCTGGTGTCCATCGAGTTGACTACATAAATGTTCGGATGGGTCAGCAGGAAGGAGAAGACAGCTCTCGTCTCCGGTTCACTGAGCGGATACTCTCCCGCACCTCTCTGGGTAAAGCCCCTTCCTGTCGCCTCATTCTCTGGCCTCCAGTTCTCAGGGTAATTCCTGTGGAGGTCGAGGCCTCCTATGCCGTCTTCATTTGTACGGCCATCATTATCGTTGTCAACACCCTCAGGGGAGGTGGAGTATATCCCCTCTCCTTTGGGTACCCGTTTCATTATCCTGCCTGTACTGTCGGAGGGGTCGGGTAGCATGGTGCCGTTTATACTGTCTTTCCATCTCATTGTCAATATCATCCCGTCACCGTCAAGGTCTTCC
Source organism: uncultured Bacteroidales bacterium (assembly GCA_963732365.1). GTDB lineage: Bacteria > Bacteroidota > Bacteroidia > Bacteroidales > VadinHA17 > SR-FBR-E99. Next base: position 254,274 of record CAVSZC010000005.1, read on the forward strand.
GGGGGGTCTTCATCAAGCAATCCGTCGCCGTCGGTGTCATGGGGTTTTACCGTGCTCCTGTTGCTCTGGGCAGTAAGCATATAGAGGTTGTGGCCGTCAGGGTTGTTTACCGGCCTGAGATATATTGCGAAATTGTCGAGCAGTGCGGTTATTTCCGGGTCATTGCCGTAACCCTCAACGAGGTGCCTTGCGAGCCAGAGAACCGATTCAGCGCTGGTCACCTCACCGCTGTGCCTGTTGCCCTCAAAGAAGGCTGCAGGCTTATCGGTGTCAGCCCCGGTCTTTTTGTTTGTAAGGGTCATCTGCATTACAGCCCTCCCCTCGTAACTGCGACCGATCTCATACAGCGAAACGATGTCAGGATAAGCATCTGCCCACCTTTTCATCCAGTGGTATATTACATCCGCTGAATGAAACCTGTCGAAGGAGAGTTCCTCTCCGGGCTCATATTCAACAGATGAGAGGCGTACGCGGGGAAAGAAGCTTATCCCATGCCTGTAACCGCTCACTGTGTAAAAAGCTGTATCGCTGTCATTACCTGACAGCGTACCATCCTGCGCACTGAGGGTTGCTGCAATGACCATAAACTGCAGTGCAAAAAGGGTTGCGAGTGTTTTCATAGGCAAGATATAAGAGGGGGAAATTTCGGAATTATTTTTCTGTATATGAAAGAATTACAAATGTTTTTCAGCAGAAGCAAATCCGAAGGCCAGATTCAGGGAGGGGGGTGACTTTTAGTACAGCACAAACCTAATTTATCACCAGTCTGTGCAATGATGAGTCGCCTTCCGCGGTAGTGAATTTTATGATAAAGATCCCTTTCCCGACAGGAGACAGGTCTACTTCCCTCATCCCCTCAATATCAGTCTCATACAGTTTTATACCAATGGTGCTGAATACTGTAATATGCGTCCTTCCCGTTGCGGGAACTGTTATCACGCCTCTGCCCGGATTGGGATAGAAGGCTCCGGGATCAGACAATTCCCTGGTTTCGAGGGGCACCTCTTCAACGATAAAATTATCAATCACCACCCCCATACCCGTTGGTCCCGGTTTAAATCCGAAGTAGTGAGTACCGGTGAAAGAAGCCTGGAGAATTGACCTGGAGAATATCTCTTCGGTATAGCTGAAGTTCATCGAGGAGAACAGAGTGAGTTGTTCAATGGAACCGTCATAACGGCTCTCTCCCCCCTTCAGGTAAATTGACTCTTTGGTTGATGGGTCGAGGTTCCGGTAATTGAATCTTATCGAATACTTTTTCCCTTTTACAAGGGCAAAACCGGGGGTATAAAGGAAATTCTGATCTGTCGATGCCGGTGTCAGGATCACCGCGGGTTCACTCTGTGATATATCCGGTCTCCAGCCCTCCTCATCGAGGCTTGATCTCCATCCCCTGGGCAGAGAAGTGACTGCATCATCAAACCCCTGCCGATAAGGTAAAAGTGAAACGGTGTAAATGCCTGATCTCTTTTCTCCGGAGGCAGGCAGGGAGTATCTGTGATTCCGGTTGTCGGTAACTGCCCAGACCGAATAATAGTATAGCTCGTCGCCGGAGATACTCTCATCGGTAAAGCTCTGGAAGCTGCCGCGGTAGACAATTCTGCCGGTTGATCCGATGGTGTCACCGGTATTGTAATACTTGCCGTCGACCGGTTGCAGAGGCTCCTCCGATTCTGAGACTGCGGCAATGAATTCGCCGGTACTGACCGATCTCCATGAGACAGACATGCCATAATCACTTACCGGCACCAGATCAAGGCCAACCGGCTGGTCAATGTTCACCGTAAAAAGGATACTGTCACCTTCATTTCTTATGTTGGTGATATCGATGCCCGTTACTGTGCCATCCTGAAGAAATGCATACGGATTGGTATTGTCACTGAAAGAGGCCGTTAACTCTGTTCCGGGCAGTGCTGCGGAAGATATGGTGCCGTCAGATGAGGGGGTACCGTTCTTCCTGAAAACATAAACCTCATCCGGCGGTCCTGACGAGTTGCCCCGGTAGCGCTGATCTATTCGCTGAATGATCAGACCTGATGCAGGCAGCGTGCCCTCATACAGCCCCTCTTTCTTCCTGTACTCCACGACAAAGAACTGGTCTGAGTTATAGGGTGTCCTGATAATATAAGCGTTTGCCCCGTCATCTGACAGAGGTTTAAGTGAGTAAGTCCCTGATTTTCTTATCTCCGGGATCTTGTCAATCCATCCGCCGTATTTATATTTCATCCACGCACCGGGGTGCCCTCTTCCGCTTGCCATGAGATCCCAGGGACCTACCGGCACTGATTTGTTGTCATAATGATAAAGGTCCGGAGCACCCAGCAGTGAGTGGAACATTTCATGGGAGAGGGTTCCCACGGTAACATTTTCAAGCTGGAAAGTATAACTGTTTACGGTAAGCCCGCCGATCTTGACAGTTCGTGAATAGAGTGTCCACCTGTGAGGCCAGAGCAGTTCGCTCCACCCGTCAGGAGAGCCCCTGATCACAAATGATACGTTGTCGACCTTTCCGTCGCCGTTGACATCGAAATTCACATTGTCAGGAAGATTGTAGTTTTGGGTGGCCCATACGACTGCCCTTTCAAGCAATCCGTGCTCTCTCGCTGTCCTTTCATTGCTGTCTTTGTAACCTGAGGGGTTATCGGTGGCGTCATGCGGTTGATAGTAAGATCTCTTATTAACATCAGTGAACCAAATATTTTCTGTCGCGCCGCCCGGGAAATGATGACTTACAATGTCCGTCTTTCCGTAGGATGCCTCTTTATAATAATATCTCAGGGAGCTGCCGGTGAGGCTGTTGAATCTCTCATCGTAGGCAGGCCTCTGGATGGTGAAGTCTGATTCGCCGCTGAACCTGATATAAATTACCAGGTTATTGAATGTCGTTGTCGATTTTGCTGAAGAAAGACCCTTCAATGACACAGTCGTCGCGGCCATCTCCGCGTTATGTCTGTCACGTCTTGCCTCCACCCATGACGGTATCCTTACCGTTGTCACCCCGGGGTTTTTTGAGGGGTCGAGCTCTCCGGCCCTGATTCCGGTAAACCTGAAGTCGTCGCCCTCCTGGACCATGTAGTAATAATAGCCGTCTTCCCCTTTTCTCACCGGGAGACCTTTTGCGTCATGGAGGTAATTGAAGAATTCGTCACCTGACAGATAGAGATCAATCTGACTGCCGTCAGGCAGCGATTTCTTTACGGGGACAAATGTCAGAGGGGCTGAAAGAAGGGTACCGGCCAGAAGCAACAGGGTTGATATGAGTATGGTCAGCTTCATTATCTTCATGCATCAGCAAACTCACCGATCAACCTCGCTTCGAAATAATCTCGAGTTTTTCCGGATCTGTGATCTCTATGGTACGGCCGTAAGATTTGATTATTCCGTCACGCCTGAATTCTGAAAAAGTGCGTATGACGTTGGCGGCGCTCATGCTTATGAAGTCTGCAATCTCTTTCCTTGACACAGGCAGGTCAAACACTTTTGAATGATAAATCTCCCTGGAGAAATAGAGCAGGACATAGGCAACCCTGCCGGCAAGATTGCGGCTTCGTATCTCGAGACCCAGCGAAATGATGTTTTCTGAGGTTCTTGAGAGAACGGAAAGGAGCTTCAATGCGAACTTGCCGTTTTTCTCCGTCATCTCCCTGATAAGATCAATCGGGATACAGCATGCAACAGAGTCTTCAAGGGCCGATAGAGAGTACCTGTACCGGTCACCGGAAAAAACATTTGTGTTGCTGACGAACTCATAGGGCCTTGTAATGGTAATGATCTGCTCATCCCCGCTGTTCGAGCGTTTGAAGAGCTTGACCAGGCCGTTTTTCAGGTATTTGAAGTCACGTACCTGCTCACCCTCAAAATTGATGATTTCTCCCCTGCTGTAAGGCACTTCATGCTTTGCAGTGCAGATGCGATCAACATCCTCATCACTGAGGCTCGCAAAGATCAGTTCCCGCAACTCACAGGAAGCACAAGTACAGGATTTCTTTATCGATTTGGCCATTGGCTTGAGAATGATGCAAAATTAGAACAATTAGCTGATTAATTCGTTCACCTTTCTTATTTTTGACGATCGGCAATCCCTGCACTTCAAAGCAATGATCTATAAAACCGACTATCATATCCATACTCTCTTCAGTGACGGCAAAGAGGGTCCGCAAAAATGTATTGACGAAGCCCTGAAAAAGGGGCTCAGAGAAATTGGATTTTCTGATCACGTCAATCCGGCCAACGCCAGGCAAAAATGGTGCATGGATCATGAACGTCTGCCTGAGTATTTCGAAACCATTCTGAAGCTCCGGAAACAATACCCTGACATTGAGGTAAGGATAGGCATCGAACTCGATTATATTCCGAATACGCTGTCGGAGACGGAGAAGATCCTCGGTTCCTTCCCGTTTGATTATGTAATCGGATCCGTTCATTACATGGGTGAAGAGACTGTTGACCTGGGGCCTGAATTCTATGTCGGAAAGGATATTGAACTGGTCTATGAGAACTATTTCAACCTCGTGACTGAGGCTGCCTCGACAGGTTTCTTTGATATCATCGGTCATCCAGATCTTGTGAGGATACACCGCTACAGGCCGGAAGAGGATATCTCTCACCTCTACGGTATGCTTGCCGCGGCATTTGAGGTCCATGACGTCGCCTTTGAGGTAAATACGAATGGCAGAAACAAGCCGCTGCGAAGCTTCTATCCTGACATGAAATACATCGGGCTCTTTGCACAGCATGGCGTTCCGGTTTGTGTCAACTCAGACGCTCATTTTCCGGAAAGGATAGGACAGTATTTCGACGAGGCTTATGACCTTCTCAGGAGAGCCGGATACTCCGAAATGGCTGTTTTTAAAAACAGGGAACGTTATATGATACCTTTTAATCAGATATGAGAACCTTTATTTTCTTTCTTGCGGTTGCAGCATCATTTCTTTCAGGATGCAGGCATGACAGAACCCCAACCATAAGCACCGGGGGCAGAGAGGTCATTGAATTCAGGGTAATACCATTCCGGCTGAGTGATGTGAAGCTGCTTGAAGGACCTTTTCTCCATGCCACAGAACTTAACACGAAGGTACTGCTGAACTACGAGCCTGACAGGTTCCTTGCAAAGTTCAGGAAAGAAGCAGGACTGGAGCCAAGGGCAGAACATTATGGCGGATGGGAAGACAATACTATCGCCGGTCACAGCCTTGGTCACTATCTGAGTGCAATCTCGATGATGTATCAGACAACCGGCAACACTGAGTTTCTCAACAGGGTTAACTATATAGTCAGTGAGCTGAAAGAGTGCCAGGATGCTGACGGCTCAGGTTATATCGGGGCCTTTCCTGACGGCAAAAGAATACTTGAGGAGGAGGTTGCCAGAGGAGAAATACGCTCACAGGGTTTTGACCTTAACGGGATATGGGTCCCCTATTACACACAGCACAAGGTCATGGCCGGGCTGCGTGACGCCTACAGGATGTGCGGTAACCAGACCGCCCTGGAGGTCTCCATCCGCTTCGCTGACTGGCTTTCAACCGTGGTTGATGATCTGTCACCGGAACAGATTGAAGAGATGCTGCACTGTGAACACGGGGGTATCCTGGAAACACTGGCCGACCTGTATGCTGATACCGGTAACGAAAAGTACCTTACGCTAACCCGCAGCTTCCAGGACAAGTTTATTCTTGAACCCCTCTCACGGGGTGAGGATATACTGCCGGGCAAACACGGAAACACAAATATCCCGAAGCTTATCGGACTTGCCCGCAGGTACGAACTTACAGGTGATTCAACAGACAGGAGGACGGCTGAATTTTTCTGGGAAACTGTCGTAAGCCATCACTCCTATGTCACCGGAGGCCATGGAAATGATGAATATTTCGGAGAGGCTGACAGGCTTCGCAACAGGCTTGGAGACGGAACGACCGAAACGTGCAACGTCTACAACATGCTCAAGCTTACTGACCATCTTTTTGAATGGACCGCTTCGCCGGCGGCAGCTGATTTCTATGAAAGAGCCCTGTTCAACCATATACTGGCCTCACAGCACCCGGAGAACGGCAGGGTTGTATACAACCTGTCTCTTGACATGGGTGGGTACAAGGATTTTCAGGACCCCGAATGGTTCACATGCTGTATCGGGACCGGTATGGAAAATCATTCAAAGTACGGGGCCTCTATCTATTTCCATAATGACGATGAACTGTTTGTATACCAATATATTGCCTCGCAGCTGACCTGGAAAGAGAAGGGTCTGGTCATTGAGCAAAAGACAAAATATCCTGAGGAGCAGGGCTCCGCCTTTGAAATTACGGCAGATGCTCCCGTAAACCTGACGATATTTATCCGTTATCCCGGCTGGGCAACAAAAGGGATTGAAATTAAAGTCAACGGAAAAGAGCAGAAGATCACGCAGCCTACCGGAAGCTTTATTCCCCTGGCACGGAAGTGGAAGACAGGTGACCGGATAGAGGTACATATTCCGTTCGGGCTGCGCCTCGAACCGATGCCTGACGACTCGCTCAGGGTAGCTGTATTTAACGGCCCTACAGTGCTTGCAGGCGAGCTCGGAGCCATTGACGACACCGCGGCCACAAGCCCCCTGTACGTACCGGTACTGATGACCGCTGAGAGGGACCCGGCAAAATGGACAGAGCCTGTTCCCGGTGAGTCAAATACCTTCATGATGAAGAATGCCGGTCGCCCGAGGGATGTCATGCTGAAGCCTTTTTATAAAACTTATGACATGCGTTATTCCATCTTCTGGGATATGTTCACCGAAGAGGCGTGGAAAGAGCGTGAGGAGGAATATGTTGCCTTGCTTGAGTTTAAGAAGAACCTGGAGCGGATCACCGTTGACTTCTTTCAGCCAGGCGAGATGCAGCCTGAGAGGGATCACCGGCTGAAGAGCGAAAGAAGCGACCCCGGCAGGTTCAAGGAGAGACCTTTCCGCGAGACCCGGGACGGATGGTTCTCTGTAGAAATGAAGAGCGATCCCGTGACGGCAAATAAGATCGTTGCCGAATACTGGGGAGGATTCCCGGGAAGGAAGACATTCGATGTCATGGTTGACGGAAAGATTATTGCCACTGAGAATATCTCGAACAAAAATGACGGCCGCTTTATCTTCGTTGAATATCCTGTGCCACTGGAGCTCACCAGGGGAAAAAACAGGATCAATGTGCGTATCCAGGCACACCCGCGCAATATGGCCGGACCAGTCTTCGGATTGCGGACAGTACGTGATGAATGATGAGGCCGCCTAACCTGCCGTAAGAAGGTGTTCGGCAAGGATCTTTATGCCTATTGAAGCAAGGATGATGCCGCCCAGTATCTCTACCCTCTGCCCGAGATGGCTGCCGGCTGATTTGCCTATGCGGATGGCTGTCATCGATGCGATGAACGTTACCGTCCCTATGATCAGGCCTGCAATCCAAATTCTCACATTAAGAAAGGCGAAGCTGATTCCGACGGCAAAGGCGTCTATACTGGTGCCTATTGCCATCGTAAGGAGTACCGGCAGGCGCCTGTAGTTGACAACTCTCTTACGGTCGCTTTCCTTCAGCCCCTCAATGATCATCCGTATACCAAGAAACATCAGCAGGGTAAAAGCCACCCAGTGATCAAAGCTCCCGATATGACGGCTCACCGTTGATCCCAGGAAATAGCCAAGGACCGGAAGAGAGCCCTGAAAGAGAGCCAGAATAAATGCGATGCGTATGGCTTCCCTGAAGCGTATCCTCGATTCCACAACCCCGCACGAGAGAGAGACGGCGAATGTGTCAAACGAAAGGCCCAGGGCAATACCGGTTATCGTGATGAGGTCCATATTCAATATCAGGGGGGGTAAAAGTATTGAATAATTACTAATTTTACTATCCTGTTTTTGAGATGAGAATCCTTATCCAGAGAGTAAAGAACGCCTCCGTCACTATTGACAGGGAGAGATACTCGTCCATAGACGCAGGGCTGCTGGTCTTTCTCGGAATTGAAGAGGCAGATGAGAGCAGTGACATAGACTTCCTCGCGGCAAAACTGATTAACCTGCGGCTTTTTGATGACAGCAGCGGCGTTATGAATCTTTCTGCCTTTGACACAGGAAAAGAGATTATGATCATCAGCCAGTTTACTCTTCATGCATCGACCAGAAAAGGGAACAGGCCTTCATATATCCGTGCTGCCAGACCCGAACAGGCAATCCCCCTCTATGAAAAGTTCATCCTCAGAACGGAGGAGCTTTTAGGCAGGAAGGTCAGCTCCGGCATTTTTGGAGCAATGATGGAGGTGAATCTTATCAATGACGGACCGGTAACCATTTTCATTGACAGTAAAAAGAGGGAATGACAGACAGGGAGCTAAAAAGGTCCGTACTGACAATTACGGTGTTCGCATCGTTTCTGACTCCGTTTATGGGTTCCGCTGTCAACCTGGCGCTTCCCTCGATAGGGGAGGAATTTGGCGCCAATGCAGTCACTCTCAACTGGATAATAAGCAGTTACATGCTTTCAACCTCCATACTGCTTCTGCCGGCAGGGCGTGCAGGAGACATTCTTGGCCGGAAAAAAGTATTCACCGCGGGAATATTCATCTTCACCCTCACCATGATCCTGCTCTCCTTTACGCCAAACATAAAATGGCTGATCTTCACAAGGATTCTTCAGGGGCTTGGAGGTGCCATGATGTTTGCCACGAACCTGGCTATACTGACATCGGTTTTTCCCCCGGGAGAGAGGGGCAGAGCGATGGGAATAAATGTCACTGCCGTATATATCGGCCTGTCCTCAGGGCCTTTCCTTGGCGGGATGCTGACGCGGTACCTGGGATGGAGGAGCATATTCGCTTTCCTGGTACCTATGGGGATAGCGAGCATAATACTGATAAGGACAAAGATGAAGAAGGAGTGGGCCGACTCAAAGGGAGAAAGCTTTGACTGGCAGGGAGCCCTGATATACGGCGCCTCACTGGCCTCCCTGATGTACGGCTTCTCCAGGCTTCCGTCAGTGGCGGGATGGATAATAACAGCATCAGGCCTTCTTATGGTTCCCCTTTTCATTTTGCGGGAGAACCGGGCCGTTCATCCCCTCTTTGACACTACCCTGATCTCGCGAAACAGGGTCTTCGCCTTCTCCAGTCTTGCGGCCCTGATACATTATGCTGCCACCAGCGCCATCGGGTTCTTCATGAGCCTCTTTCTCCAATATATCAAGGATCTGGGGCCTCGTGACGCCGGATTTGTCCTGATGTCGTGGCCCGTGACGATGGCCCTGATTTCCCCGGTTGCAGGGAAGCTGTCAGACAAATATAATCCCGGCGTTCTGGCGTCAATCGGAATGGCCATCACAACAGTCGGACTGATCATGTTTTGCTTTATCTCACTCGAAACACCTGTTTATTTTATAGTAATAGTATTGATAATCATGGGAATAGGCTTTTCCCTTTTCTCGTCACCCAATTCAAATGCCATAATGTCTTCTGTTGAAAAGAAGCAGCTTGGCAACGCCTCGGGAATGATAGGGACCATGAGGAATGTGGGACAGACATTCAGCATGGCCATTGCAATGATGCTTCTTGCCCTCTTCATGGGACAGGCAAAGATCAGTCCGTCAAACTATCACCTGCTGCTTACTTCAATGAAAAGCGGATTCGTTATCTTCTCCCTGCTTTGTTTCGCAGGTATCTTCGCCTCTCTGGCACGCAATGACGGCTTAAGAAAATAGGTCGCTTACTTTTCCCTTGTGTTTCACAAAAAACATTAAATTGACACCAGTTTGCCAGCTGGCAAATAAACCTTGTTTCTTTAAACAATACGCTGATCATGACCAAATTATATCAGAAACTGCTCAGGCCCGAATTCTCAAATGATGAGATGAAAAAGGGGATCGAGCATGCAAAAAGGGTACCCCTGGGCAACGAGAGAGAAACAATACTCCGTTCAATTTTTTCCATGATTGACCTGACCAGCCTGAATGCAACCGACAGCTCCGCAAAAATAAAGGGGTTTGCTGAAAAGGTGGCCTCGTTCAACCTTAGTTACCCGGATATAAGTAACGTTGCCGCCATATGCGTTTTTCCGAATTTTGTTCTTCCTGCCCTGGCAGGACTCGGCAAAGCAGGTGTTAAGCTTGCAGTTGTGTCTGCATCATTTCCTACCTCACAGACATTTCTTGAAGTTAAGACGCTTGAGACTGAGATAGCTGTCAGAAACGGTGCAGACGAGGTTGACATAGTCATTCCGCTGGGGATGTTTCTTGACAGGGAGTACGAGGCAGTCATTGAAGAAATAAAGACCCTGAGGCAGGTTGCAGGGGAAGCAACCCTGAAGGTCATACTCGAAACCGGGTTGCTCGGTGATAAGGAACATATTTACAGGGCATCAGTGTTAGCCATGGAGTCAGGGGCCGATTTCATCAAGACGTCAACAGGCAAGAGCCCGGTGTCAGCAACTCCGGAGGCAGCATGGATAATGTGCAGGGCCATACATGAATACCATGAAGAAACGGGTATCATGATCGGCTTTAAGCCGGCAGGAGGTATAGTAACACCCGGGGATGCCATTGTTTATTACAACATTGTAAGCGATGTTCTGGGCGAGAAATGGCTGAACCCGGAGTACTTCAGGATAGGTGCCAGCCGCCTGGCAAACAATATTCTTAACGAGCTTTACCCTGAACGGCCGGCATATTTTTAACAGATCAGATGAACGGTTTTACCGCTGATACCATAACAGTTAACACAGCCGATACCCTTCCGTCCGAAGCCCGGGTAAAAGAGTACATGATAGGCAGGTTCATCCCGGTGCAGGAACAGGAATCCGCCGGCAATGAGATCATTATGCCCTATTCAGGTGCACGACCTGATTACTACTCCGGTACGGTAAGGGATCCCGGACAACCGATACCCCCGGAAGCCGTTGACATCGACTTCAGCTTTGCGCTTCTCTCCTTTGCCTTTGTACTTCTGGCCCTTATCATTGTATACGCAAGGAAGACCCTCGCCTCCGGGCTGGCTTTCCTGAGCTTCCGCAGACAGAATGAAATACCTGCACCAAGCACCTCCGGCGTCTTTTCATGGCCCCCGGCATTCCGGAACATATTCACAGTCATTAATGTAGGCATATTCTCCGCCTCTTCACTTATTATTTCCGGTACATTTTCGATGAGCGGCAATGCGCCATCTGTAAAGCTGATTTCGATTATTGCCGGAGGATTTCTGGGTGCCATTCTTCTGAGGCACCTGACCTGTATCATTGTGGCAGAGACGACAGGACTGAAAACAGTCTTCAGAGAGTATATGAATGTGGTCTATAATGCATGGTTTCTGAATGCCCTCATACTGTTCCTTCTTAATTTTCTGATCCTCTTTCCCGCTGCAGAATCCCCGTATCTGTTCATTATTTCAGGCCTTATTGTATCATTTTTATTGCTTATTGTGCGCATTTTAAGGCTGTTAAGCATTTTTATAAAAAGGCATATTTCAATATTGTATTTCCTTTTGTACCTTTGTGCCCTTGAAGTCTTACCCGTTTTGATGATTATGAAAGTCTTAGGCATTTTCTGATCGCAGGGTAACTGTGGAGGTTGAACTAAAAAACTGAAGGCTTTGAAGATAAGGAAGGTATTAGTGTCGCAGCCTGAGCCAAACAATCCGAAATCACCATATTTCGAGCTCGCTAAAAAATACAACCTGAAGATAGATTTCAGGCAGTTTATTCAGGTTGAGGGTGTCTCTGCCAAGGATTTCAGGCAACAAAAAATCAATATCACAGATTTCACGGCAGTGGTCTTTACATCAAAGACGGCCATTGATCATTTCTTCAGGATATGTGATGAGATGCGCATAACCGTAGCCGATACCATGAAGTATTTCTGCATTACGGAGAGCGTGGCATTTTACCTTCAGAAATATATTGTCTACCGTAAGCGCAAGATCTTTCACGGCAAGGCAAAATTCGAGGATCTGATCGACATCATCGTCAAGCACAGGGACGAGAACTTTTTTGTGCCTCTCTCCGAACCTCATAATACTGAGATACCTGATATGCTGACCAAAAACAGCATCAATTACACTATTGGCACGATGTACAAAACCATAAGCAAGGGCTTTGACTCCAAAGACCTTGACTATGATATTCTTGTGTTTTACAGTCCGTCAGGAATAAAATCACTGAAGGAAAATTTCCCGGCATTCTCCCAGGGAGAGGTTAAGATCGCAGCCTTTGGCCCTACAACGGCCGAGGCAGTTACGCATGAGGGTTTCAGGCTTGATATTCAGGCTCCAAACCCGCAGGCTCCTTCGATGACGATGGCTCTCGACTGTTTTATCAGAGACTTCAATAAAAACAATAAATAACATTGCTTCAGATAATTACCCAGGGGAAGGCATCACTCCGGCAGGATGGGTGCCTTTTCTTCTGATATGAAAAAGAGCGGTAAATCATTCTTCAAGAAGGAGAGACTATGCAACATCGGTTCAATTGCAGAACTCTTCAGTTCAGGCAGAACCATATATCTTCCGCCGCTGAAGGTTGTATACAGGTTAGTGCCCGGAGAACCGGAACTGGCAGGCGTAAGAGTGCTTATCTCCGTCCCTAAAAGAAATTTCAAGAAGGCTGTCGTAAGAAACCTCATCCGAAGACGGATCAGGGAGGCCTACAGGCTGAACAAATCATCTCTTGCCGAATACTTACTGACGAAGGGAAAAAGGATGGATCTGGCAATAATTTACAATGATGCCATCATACATCCCTATATTACGACTGAACGAAGCGTCAAAGAGATGATTGAGAAATTAACACATCTGAAGTGAAGTGCTAACTTTGCGAAAACATTTATCTATGACCATCAGCAGATCAAAAAAGGTATTATTGTCAGTTGCAATTGTGATTACAGTTGCAACAACGGCCGGCTTTATACTGGTCAACCAGGAAAGCAGGGATTTCAGGTTCACCAAGAGCATTGACATTTATATCTCACTCATGAGAGAACTCAATGCCTTCTATGTTGATGAAATAGATGCTGAAAAGATTGTGAACAAGGGTATTGACGCCATGCTCTCATCCCTTGATCCGTATACGGTATATTACCCTGAAGAGGATTCCGGCGATCTTGATTTCATTACAACGGGGAAATATGGGGGATTTGGCTCACTTATAAGGAAATCAGGCGACTACATCGTAGTAACAAATGTATACAGGGGTTTCCCGGCAGACCATAATGGCATAAAGCCCGGCGATGAAATGATAAGCATTGACGGGACCTCACTTAAGGGGGTTTCTTCTGACAAAGCCTCCGACATGCTGAAGGGAGAGCCAGGCACAGAGGCCGAGCTCGTGTTCAGACGCAACGGGACGGAGTTTACAAAGAAGCTCAAGAGGGAAAGAATCTCCATTCCGGCCGTTCCGTATTACGGGATGATTGACAGCAGAACCGGTTACATCCGGTTCACAAATTTCACCCAGAACTGCATTGCCGAGGTCAGAAGCGCACTGATAGACTTAAAGGAAAAGCAGGGGGCGGAGAGCCTTGTGCTAGACCTCAGGAATAACCCCGGAGGCCTCGTTAATGAGGCTGTTGAGATAGTCAATCTGTTTGTCAAACCGGGTCTTGAGGTGGTAAGCACCCGCGGGAGGGCGAAGCAGTACGATGCGGTCTTCCGCACAAACAGGAATCCTGTGGCACCTGACATGCCGGTTGTAGTTCTTATCAACAGGGGATCAGCCTCTGCCTCTGAGATAGTCGCCGGAGCATTGCAGGATTTTGACCGCGCCATAATAGTCGGAGAACGTTCATTCGGCAAAGGGCTGGTGCAGGTCGCCCGGCCGCTGAGCTATAAGGCGCAGATTAAAATAACTACAGCAAAATATTATATTCCAAGCGGCAGATGCATTCAGGCAGTCGATTTCTCAAATCCCAACGAGGACGGCAGCGTGGGTGTGATACCGGATTCCCTCATTAAAACATTCAGTACTCGCAACGGCAGACCTGTGAAAGACGGAGGAGGGATAATCCCCGACATTGTCATCTCGACCGACATGCTCACCCGCTTTACCAGCGAGCTTTATGTGCAGAATATGATCTTTGACTATGCCACAGAATACTTCTGGACCCATCCCCAGCCTGCCGTCCTTGACAGCCTGAGACTCAGTGACAGTGACCTTTTGCGATTCAAGGCATTCCTGACAGAGAAGAGCTTCAGCTATCAGACAAGCTCTGAGTCAGCGCTCGAGGATCTGATCGCAACAGCCAGAGAGGAGAAGCTGTATGATGATAACAGCCAGGCACTGGAGCAGCTTCGTGCTCTCCTCGGTCATTCACTCGACAGGGATGTTGCAGGCCAGAAGGCCGAGGTGACTGAACTTATTGAATCAGAGCTTGCGGGAAGATATTTCTATGATGCAGGGATGATCAAATATTCGCTCTCCCGCGACTCCCAGGTCAAGGAGGCAATAAAGATTTCTGCCGACAGGGACAGGTACGATTCTATCCTTCAGGGACCGGCAATCTGACCTTAAGCTTTCTCAGTCAGATCAGAAAAGCTCCTTCTTCCAGACAGGAAGTTTCTCCTTCACCATCTCCAGGGTATGTCTGCATGCACGTGTAGCATGGTCGCGGTGACCGGCAGTGACCATGATGAAAAGTGAGGCTTCACCTGCCTTTACAATTCCAGTTGAATGAACTATAACGACTGACCTGACATCACTGAAGGCCGATCTGACAGTATCAATAATTGCATCAGTCTCTTTTACCACCATCTCTTCATAAGCAGAATATTCAATGGCAGAGACTCTTCTTTCATCCTGTTCATCGTCCCTGACCCTGCCAATGAAGACCGCAACAGCGCCGGTACCCGTATCTTCGTTCCCGGATGTCATCAATTCGGAGATAAGAGCCGGAGTAACAGGGCCGGCAATCAGATATTTCTCTTTCATATATTACTTTTTAGCCTCCGGCAAACGGGGGAAGAACAGCAATTTTATCACCACTTTCAAGCGTAGTCTCTTCCCTGAGCAGAGAACCGTTAAGTGCAAGCCTGAATGGTACCGGCCGTAATTCAGGATAGCTCACGTTAATCAGATGTCTGAGCGCGGCAGTGTCATGAGCCTCCAGTTCCTCTTCCGCCTTCCCGGTTATCTCACGTGCTATCCCGAAATATAAAACCTTAACCATAAATACGTTCATTTTTAATGTGCCTCCAGCCAGTTGTACCCGGTACCGGTGTCTGTCTCAAGCGGAACGCTCAGTGCAGCCGCACCGCGCATCTCCTCCGAGACAATTGTTCTGAGAGTCTCCACATGGGCTTCATCAACCTCAAAAATCAGTTCGTCATGCACCTGAAGGATCATCCTGGCCTCAGGCATCTCCTTCTTAAGCCTTTCGGATATTCTCACCATCGCAATCTTGATGATATCAGCTGCGCTACCCTGTATCGGTGCATTGATTGCGTTTCTCTCGGCATTGCCCCTGACGACCTGGTTTCTTGAGTGAATGTCAGGAAGATAGCGACGGCGGCCGAACATTGTGGTGACGTATCCCATCTCTCTGGCCCGCCTGATGCTGTCATCCATGTATGCCTTCACGCCGGGATAGGAGTTAAAATAACCGTCGATGAGTTCCTTTGCCTCTTTCCGGCCTATAGTCAGCCTCTCTGAAAGGCCGAAGGCCGAGATGCCGTAGATAATGCCAAAATTGGCGGTCTTTGCCCTTGACCTCATCTCGCGGGTGACATCGCCCACCGGAACACCGAATATCTTCGAGGCAGTAGCGGCATGTATATCCTGACCTGACAGGAAATCTGAGATCATTCCCCTGTCACCGCTGAGGTGTGCCATCAGCCTGAGTTCTATCTGGGAGTAGTCTGTACTGAGGAATATCTTCCCTGCTTCGGGGATAAAGGCCTTCCGTATCTCACGCCCCTCCTCGTCGCGGACAGGTATATTCTGCAGATTCGGATTGGTCGAACTCAGTCTTCCGGTTGAGGCAACAGCCTGGTTGTAGGTTGTATGTATCCTTCCGGTTCGCCTGTCAACCAGCTCCGGAAGCGATTCAACATATGTTGACAGCAACTTTCTCAACCCACGGTATTCAAGCACTTTGGCTATTACAGGATGCTTTGATGTCAGCCGTTGAAGCACCTCTTCATCAGTGCGGTACTGCCTGGTTTTTGTAAGGCGTGCATTATCGTCAAGACGAAGCCTGACGAACAGTATCTCTCCCAGCTGCTTTGGTGATGAAATATTGAACTCCTGTCCGGCGAGGCTGTAAATTTCTCCTTCAAGCCTGATAATTGTCTCGCGGAGAGATACAGCATACTTCTTAAGCACCGATTCATCAATGAGAATGCCGTCTCTTTCCATCCTGGCCAGGACGCTTATCAATGGCATCTCTATCTCCTTCGCAAGTTTGTCAAGGCCCTCCTTCCTCAGCAGCGGTTCAAAGACGTTTTTTAACTGCCATGTTACATCCGCATCTTCAACTGCATATTCCCTTATCCTGTCGCGGTCAACCTCCCTCATGCTCTTCTGACGAGGGCCACGTTCCCCGATAAGATCCTCAATAGGGACGGGGGTGTAACGGAGGTACTTCGTTGACAGTAGGTCCATGTTGTGACGCATGTCAGGCTCCAGGAGGTAATGGGCCAGCATGGTATCGAACAACGGCCCCCTTACTTCCATATCATAAGATGACAGTACCTGAATATCAAACTTCAGGTTTTGTCCTGTTTTTCTTATAGCCGGATTTTCAAAGACCGTTCTGAACGGTTCCAGCAGTCTAAGGGTCTCCTTCCTGTCAGGGGGAAGCCACAGCAGGGTGCCGGATCCCTTCTCCCAGCAGAAGGCAATAGCTACCAGTTCAGTGTTAAGCGAATCGAGGGAGGTTGTCTCAGTGTCAAAACAGAACTCGTCAAGCTTTCCGAGGATCCCTGCCAGCTCTTTTGCCTGTTCAATACTTTCAGCAATATCATAGCTGTGGGGAGTTGTTTCGATGGCTGACGGTTTCTGTTCGTCAGCGGCAGGAGTCTCTGCGAAGAGAGAACCTTGTGAATGTTGCAGTGGTGGCGGCTGAGCAGGGACTGTCTCCTGTTCTTCAGGTACGGGTCCGGGGGCCGGCTCGCTTTCACGTCCCAGCCTCGCGGCCAGGGTGCGGAACTCCAGCTCCTCATACAGCTTCCTTAGCGCCATGGTGTCAGCCTCACGCCTGTGGTAATCGCCGTGCCTGAACTCTACCGGAACATTCTGTTCTATTGTTGCCAGCCGCTTTGAAAGCAATATCTGCTCCCTGTTTTGCTCCAGGATGTCCTTCTGTCGCCCCTGGAGCTCCGAAGTGTGCTCAAGCAGTGTCTCTATGGCCCCGTGGTCTCCGATGAGCTTACGGGCCGTTTTAGGACCTATGCCGGGGGCTCCGGGGATGTTGTCGGAGGAGTCTCCCATAAGCCCCAGGAGGTCAGTGATATGGTGAGGCTCAACTCCGTATTCCCTCACTATCTCTTTTTTGCCCCATATTTCAGCATCGCCTCCGCTCCTGCCGGGCCTGTACATAAAGACATTGTCGGTCACAAGCTGGGCAAAATCCTTGTCGGGCGTCATCATGAAGGTTGTGTACCCCGCCTCGGCTCCCTTGCGCGCCAGCGTTCCGATCACATCATCGGCCTCAAATCCCTGAACCTCAATGATCGGTATGCGATACGCCTCAAGCAGTCTCTTGATATACGGTACCGCAATTTTTATATCCTCGGGTGTAGCGTCACGGTTTGCCTTGTAAGCAGGATAGATCTCATGCCTGAAGGTAGGACCGGGAGGATCAAAGACAACGGCAATATGCGATGGTTTCTGCTTGCTGAGCAGATCTTCCAGTGTCAGCAGAAAGCCGAAGACGGCAGAGGTATTCATCCCACCGGAGGTGATCCTGGGGTTCCTGATGAACGCATAGTATGACCTGAATATCAGGGCATAGGCGTCAAGCAGAAAAAACCTTTTGTCTGTTTCAGTCACAGTCATCTGTTATCAGAGGCATGCCACTCGGCAAACGATGTGGCTGTTTCATAAAGCTTTACGCTGTGAAGCGTTATTCCTTCAGGCATCTTTGACATGAGGATGTCGGCCACATCAGCCACTATGTTTTCACATGTAGGCTGGTATGGCGATACAATCACATTTCCAAAATGGGAGCGGAAACTTTCAACTTTTTCTGAAGGGGCAAACCCTGCCACCATGAGGGAGTGGTCAAACTTATCAACTATGTTTTCCCTCACCAGCTTTTTCAGATCGCCGAAATCAATGACCATGCCGTTGTGGGGATCATCGGGATTGTTGGCGGGGACACCTGAAAAAGTAACGTAAAGTATGTAAGAATGACCGTGAACGTTGCGGCAGGGTCCGTCATAGTTCCATAACATATGGGCCATCTCAAAACGAAACTCCTTTGTCACACGAATTACAGCCATGGGTATGTTTTTTTTTGTGTCCACAAAATTAAACTTTTTATCAGGATTTTTGTTTAAAATGAGATTTCTGCCTGATTTTTACAGGTTTATGTATCAAACAGCCAATTTAATGCGTATCTTTGCACCCAATTTAACAAGAACCAGATGGAGAGTAAAAATGTGTTGACAATCCCGTTCCTTGCATCGGAAAGCTACAGGAAGAATGGTGAGAAAAAGGCCATGGGATTCGTAGGTGAAGAGGTTATTACATATAACCAGCTTAATAGCACCGTTGATGCCATCATCGCAATGCTTGAAAAGTATTCTGTGGGTCATGGCGACAGGGTGGCGATTCTCAGCGGCAGCATGCCCAACTGGGGAGCAACCTACCTTGCAGTGACTTCTATGGGAGCTGTAATTGTTCCCATTCTGCCGGATTTCACTCCGGAAGAGATATCGAACGTACTGATTCACTCAGGCAGCAAAGTGCTGTTTGTTTCAACCGCTCTTACCGCGAAGGTTGCAGGATTTCGTTCGGAAACCCTGAGGGCAGTCTTTACTGCTGACGATTTTGCGGTACTGTCAGGATATAACGGCACGGGGTTCGCTCCTTCGCTCAGGCCTGAGAAAGAGTATCATGTTGCCGAGGAAGACCTTGCGGCAATAATTTATACATCAGGTACCACCGGAAAATCGAAGGGGGTAATGCTTACCCACAAAAACATATGCTTCACAGCCCAGAAATGTCTCACGCTTCAGAATATAGAGAATGATGACGTATTTCTTTCAATACTGCCTCTTTCTCACACTTATGAGCAGACGCTCGGGCTGATGCTGCCCCTCTTCAACGGCGCGGCAATATATTACCTGCGCAAGGCTCCTACACCGGCGGTGCTGCTGCCGGCCCTCGAGGAGGTGAGACCTACAATTATGCTTACGGTGCCGCTGATAATGGAGAAGATATACTTCAACAAAATAGCCGCCACCTTCAACAAGAAGAAGATTGTGTCGATGCTTTATCACACGGTGCCATTCCGCAAACTTCTCAACCGTATTGCGGGGAAGAAGCTATATCAGACATTCGGCGGGAGACTTAAGTTCTTCGGTATCGGCGGAGCCAAGCTGAACCACACCGTCGAGCAGTTTCTTATAGATGCAAAGTTCCCGTATGCCATAGGTTATGGCCTGACAGAGACATCTCCCCTGCTGGCCGGCACAATCGTCGGCAACCCCAGGCTGGGCTCAACAGGACGGGCAATGGAGGGGGTAACACTCAGGATAGAGAACCCCGACCCCGTGACAGGAGAAGGCGAGGTGTGGGCCAGGGGCGAAAATGTCATGAGAGGATATTTCAACGAACCGGAGAAGACTGCCGAGGTAATTACTCCTGACGGATGGTTCCGCACTGGAGACCTGGGCATAATGGGCAGTGACGGGTTCCTCAGCATAAAAGGAAGGCTTAAGAATATGATCGTGGGCTCAAGCGGAGAGAATATCTACCCGGAGGAGATTGAATCTGTGATAAATGACTTCGGACACGTCATTGAATCACTTGTTGTACAGAAGAAGGGAAAACTTGTTGCCATGGTGCACCTGAATGTGGATGAGCTTCAGGCAAAATACCATCATATGAAAAAGGAGTTTTCAGAGCATGCGGAGCTGAAGGTGGACGAATACCTGGAGGAGATTCGCAAATACGTGAATTCCAGGGTAAACAAGTTCAGCCAGCTGCAGGTTGTTATGCTTCAGCCGGAGCCTTTCCAGAAGACAGCTACGCTTAAGATAAAGCGTTTCTTATATTATTGACAGATAATCACCTGGCCTTTGCAGTCAGGATAATCTCATCCCCGGGGGCTGTGACAAAACTGTAACCTCCGGGGATTTTTTCATACTCAAAGTTTGATCTGAAGTCACCCCCCCCGAACGGGCATCTCAGTTTTATGACACCCCCCTTTTCGGGCTTCAGCCTTACCTCTTTCACCACTCCCTCTTCCATGATGGCGGTTACCAGCACTGCGCCACGGGCTCTTAGTGAACGGAAGGAAGCATCCTTCCATTCAGCGGGTATTGCCGGGAAAATTTCGATCAACCCCCTGTGGCTCTGCAGCAGCATCTCCTGAATGCCTGAGGCGAAGGCAAAGTTACCCTCAAGAGTAAACGGCCTGTATGTGAACTTCGATTTTCCTGTTCCTGACTGGTCGCCGTTGACATGAAAACTATTGGGCAGGCAGAAGCACTCAGCGAAGGTTCTCAGTGCCGCGGCAGCGTCATCTCCCCTGCCCGCACGGGCATACATATTCCCAAGCCATGCAAATGAGTAGCCGGTCCAGTAGTCGGTTCCGTTAGCTATCAGGTTATCAAGCGACCTGTCTATCAGCAGGCTGTCATCCGTTGAGTTCGAGACATCGTGGATACCAAGAGGAAATATCGACATGAGATGTGAAAAATGACGGTGTGATTCCTTATAGGGATAATCCGGGGCGATCAATAGTCCTGTTGCCGTATCAGCAGCATAGGATGGCCATTCGGAGAGTATCTTAAGCCACCGGCCCTGCTCCTCTTCCATTCCGATGACAGCTGCCAGCTCTGCGGCTTTGGAGAAGGTCCATCTTGTGAGAGAAAGGTCAAAGTTTGTCATTTCCGGGAACCACGCCTCACGGCTGTTATCGTTAAACTCCGGGCTTGAGCTTATGGGGTATTTCCGGAGTCCGTCCTCTCCGATGAGAGAGAGCTGATACAGGTGTTGCGCCGTCTCACTTATCCATGGATAAGCCTCCTCACGCAGGAATGCCGTATCTGCCGTATACTGCCACTGCAGATAGAAATGGTGCGCCAGCCATGCAGAGACGGTAGGGCCGAACGAGTACTGGATCCATCCCCCCATAGGTTCTCCTGACAGGGTAGATACGCCGGGCACGTTCAGTCCTTCCGTCTCAAAGTAAGATCTGGTATACCTCCTGAAGGTGTCACGAAGGCTCCACAACCAGGTTGTAAAACCGGATGCCAGGCCGGTGTGATTGGCGCTGTAGGCAGGCCAGTAACTCAGCTGCGTATTGAGATCGTGGTGAAAATCCCCCTTCCATGGCGGCAGCTGCCCGTTGTCAGCAGTCCATACAGCCTGGAGGGAGATGGGGGGCGCCTCTGCCCGGGCCGCCGAACCGAACTTATACATTTCGAGATACCACTGTCTTTCAAGGAGCGAATCGGGAAGAGTCAGGGCAGAGGCATACCAGAAATCTTTCCACCAGGCGGTATGGTTCTCAAGTGCCGTGCTGAAGTCAGGGGCGGAAGTGCTGCTCTCTTTGAAGATCGCCCCTCCCGGATAATGTGATCTGACTGACCACCAGCCCTCTGTTTTTCCTTTCCCGGGTATCCATTCAATGTCTGCAGAATAGCTAAATCCGCCCCATCCGTGCTGCAGATAGTGATATGAATTTGTTCCGGAGGTGACCGCTCCCTGCTCATAGCCCAGACGTTCGAGATCATAGGAGATGACCTGTGCCGGGTCATCAACCTCCACGGTCTTTTTATATGCAGGAGGCACAAGTATTGCTTCGGGTATCATCTCGCCGGTAAACCTGAACCATCCCTTATCACCGGAGGCGTCAACAAAAAGCTCCAGGTGTGTGCCGTTTTCCCATTCGACATGACATACCGCAACGGTAATATCGAGCCAGACACATGAGACCTTTCCCATGGCTGACAGATCAAATTCAATCGCCGCGGCCGGTATTTTTGAGGGGGCGGGAAGACGGTCATAAGGGGCGTCAAACATTTCCTGAACAGCCTTATATTTATCATTTTTCCACTGCTCACATACCCACCTGTATTTCCATTCAGGAATGCCTATGTTCTCCATCGGGCGCAGATCCCACAGGTCAGCGCGGTCAAGAGATACCCTGAGGCGGTCATTCTTCTGCCACACAAGAGCACCGGTGAAACCGTTCCCGAGAGGAATTCCTTCATCCCAGCTGCGCGGCAGTTCGGAAAAAAGAAGATCATGCGGACCTGCATTATGCCTTATCTCGCGGTGGCATGAAGAGAAGAGCGCTAACATAATAAACAGTGCCGGGAGCTTTTTCATATTTGTGGCGGTTAGATTTTTTTTGCTACTTTGCCCCAAATTACAAAAAAGAGAGATGTCGCTCAAAACAAAGTCTTTACTGCTTATAATTATTATCCTGGTGGCTGATCAGGTCGTCAAATTCATAGTCAAGACAAATATGGTTCTTGGCGATGAGTTTTCGGTGCTGGGTGACTGGTTCAGGATACATTTCCTCGAGAATAACGGGATGGCCTTCGGGATGGAGTGGGGAGGCAGGGCAGGAAAGGCGGCCCTCTCCATATTCAGGATGGCAGCGATAGCCGGTATCTTCTGGTATCTCACAAGCATCATAAAAAAGAACGCTCATGCAGGGCTTGTACTCTCTGTCAGCGCCATTGTAGCAGGGGCCCTGGGAAATCTCATTGACAGCGCCTTCTACGGTATGATATTCAGTGAGAGCTGGCACACGCCGGCAGTATTATTTCCCGAAGGAGGCGGGTATTCTTCATTCCTGCACGGACGGGTAGTTGACATGCTTTACTTCCCTGTCATCGAGACACGATGGCCCGAGTGGTCCCCTTTCAGGCCCGGGGAGAGCTTCATCTTCTTCAGGCCGGTGTTTAACCTTGCCGACACCTCAATAACAACGGGGGTTCTGACTATTCTGGTCTTCCAGAAAAAATTCCTCGGGGATACCAACTGATCACTTGCGGCAGTAGCTGAGACAGAGGAGCATATCCCTGAGCTTCTCGTCACGCAGTGAATAGTAAATGTTCTTGCCTTCGCGGCGGGAATCAAGCACCCCTTTTTCCCTCATGATGCCGAGATGATGAGAGGCCGTTGACTGCTCAATCTTAAGTATGCTGTGTATCTCGGTCACCGTAAGACTTTTGCCTCCTTCCAGGGCACCAAGAATGGATATCCTGACAGGATGCGCCATGGCCTTAAGGATGCCGGCGGCTCTTTCAAGGTCATTCGGGTTCAGATTAACGATATCCATTCTTTAACTTCAATGCTGACGCAAATATATTCAAATTCCACATTTTGTCTTACTTTTGAGGAGCCTACCCGCAGCACCGATGACCACGCTTGCAGATATAAAAAAGCCCGTCGCCCGCGAGATGCGTGAGTTTGAGGCCTATTTCAACAGGACTCTTCAGACCGATGTGCCGTTCTTCCGCATCATTCTTAATTATATCCTGCGCCGTAAGGGAAAGCAGATGCGACCCCTGTTGGTATTTCTCTCAGCCAGGCTCAACGGTGAAATTACCGAGTCTGCATTTGTGGCGGCATCGCATATAGAACTGCTGCACACGGCCACTCTTGTTCATGACGATGTTGTTGATGATGCCGTCGAGAGACGTGGCCTTCCTTCGATAAATGCACTGTGGAACTCAAAGATCGCCGTACTGGTCGGAGACTACCTGCTTGCACAGGGACTTCTTATCAGCGTTGAGAAGAAGAGCTACGACATGCTTGAAATAGTGTCGGGAGCCGTCAAGGAGATCATAAAGGGCGAACTGCTTCAGCTGCAAAAGACACGCAAGCTCAATATCAGCGAAGAGGATTACTTCAGGATCATCACCATGAAGACCGCGGCACTGATCTCTGCCTGCACTGCCTGCGGGGCAAGCGCTGTGACTGACGATAAGGCTACTATAGCGCGGATGAAGTCATTCGGAGAGTACATCGGGATCGCATTCCAGATAAAGGATGATCTGCTTGACTACTCAGGCAACGGGCTGACGGGCAAAAAGGAGGGAAATGACATTAAGGAAAAGAAGATAACACTGCCACTCATCCATGCCTTGCGCGAGGCAGGGATTATTGAAAAACGAAGGATCATCCGGACAATCAGGAAGAAGAACAAGGGGAGGAAAGAGATCCGCGAGGTGATCGAATTCGTTCGCAGGCACAAAGGGCTTGAATATGCTGAGGCTAAGATGAGGGAGTATTCAGACAAGGCACTGCAGATACTTGAATCATACCCTGAATCTGAAACCAGGTCAGCGCTGACAGAGTTCGTAATGTTCTCAACGCTTAGAAAAAAATGAAAAATGTTTCACGGTTCCTGTCACTTGAGAAGTACGCGGTGGCAGGTGTTTCAAGAGACCCGAAGAAGTTCGGGCATGTGATGTTTAAATCGCTTCGCGAAAAGGGGATGGATGTTGTTCCCGTAAATCCCGGGGCCGATATGATATCAGGAGAAAAATGCTATCCTACGGTGCGTGACCTGCCGGCGGATGTCCGGGGTCTTATTTTCGCGACCCCGAAGGAAGAGACCCTGGCTGTCGCCAGGGAGGCAATCGCACATGGAATAAAAGATATTTGGATACAGCGGGGGGCTGATTCAAAAATTACCATTGACGAGCTTGAGAAGGAAAACATCAACCTGATACACGGCGAATGTATTATGATGTTCTGGAAGCCGTCGGGCATTCACTCCTTTCACCGTTTTCTGAAGAAAATATTCAGGGGGTTGCCCGCTTAAGGAAAAATATTCGATTCTCGCGAAGTTAAAGGCACCGCCAATATCATCTTAGGTACTGTTTTACAGTGCCTTATCTCCACATTTCGCATTTTATGTTCCACGTGGAAAATAGATCATTTTGAGAGGGCTGTGATCAAAATACCGACTTTTTTTCTGCCGATGATCTTTTCAAGCTCCTCCGGCGAAGCCTGACCAATTTTTTTGACCGACCCGAAATTTTTTAGCAGGAGCTCTTTGGTCTTATCACCGATTCCCGGAATTTCATCAAGGAAGGAGCTGTTCATTTTAGAACTCCTCTTGACACGATGGAAATTTATCCCGAATCTGTGGGCTTCGTTTCGAAGATGCTGGATGATTTTCAGGGTGATGCTGTTCTTGTCGAGGTACAGCGGAACGGTGTCGCCCGGGAAATAAATCTCCTCCAGTTTTTTTGCGATGCCGATCACGGTCACCCTGCCCCTCAGCCCGAGTGCCTCAAGGCTTCTGACGGCAGAAGAGAGCTGTCCCTTTCCGCCGTCGATGATGATAAGTTGCGGCAGGGGAGACTTCTCATCGATCATCCTGCGGTAGCGTCTCATGATTACCTCTTCCATGGAGGCAAAATCATCAGGTCCGGTTACTGTTTTTATATTGAAGTGCCGGTATTCTTTATTGCTTGGCTTGCCGTTGCGGAACACTACGCATGCAGCAACTGCCGATTCTCCCTGTATGTTGGAATTATCAAAACACTCTATATGCAGCGGCAGAACGGGCATATGCAGATCCTTCATCATCTTCCCGAGGTTAAGGCCCGTACGTTTATCTTTCGAATGCTCGGCTGCTTTCTTCTCTTTTTCGAGCCTGAAGAAGACAGCGTTTCTGCTGGCGAGATCCAGCAGCTTGTGACGGTCTCCCCTCAAAGGGACAGTATACTTAACCTTATCAAGCAGAATATCAGGCATAAAGGGAATGATTATCTCGGGCGAGTCGCTCGATACCCTCTGCCTGATCTCTGTCACCGCGGTGGAAAGAATGGTCTCCGGCTCTTCTTCAAGTCTGATTTTCAATTCAATAGTATACGTCTGTACAACAGCTCCTTCTGCTACTTTCATGTAGCTGATAAACATCGAACCTTCTCCGGAACTGCAGCCGAAGACGTCGACATTCTTGACTGAGGTGTTGACTACCACTGACTTACTGCGATACTTAGCAATGATTTCAAGCTTCTCCTTGATCTTCTGTGCTTCCTCGAACTTAAGCTCCCGGGCATACTGCCTCATCAGAGATTCAAGATGGTGTGTTACGGTGCTTACATCACCCCTGATAATCTGTCTGATACGTTCAATCTGCGCATTATGCTCCTCCTCCGTCACCAGGCCTATACACGGAGCCTTGCAGTTGCCTATATGGTACTCGAGACAGACCCTGAACTTACCCTCTTCAATAGACTTTTTATTGAGCGGGAGGGAGCAGGTCCTGATCTGGAAGAGCTGCCTGATGAGCCCCAGCAGTGTCCTTACAGCCGGCACGGATGTGTAGGGTCCATGATATGAGGAGCCGTCAGCAATAACCTTCCTTGTTAGAAAGACCCGCGGAAAGTGCTCATTCTTTATGCATATCCACGGATAGGTCTTGTCATCCTTAAGGAGTATATTATATCTTGGTTGGTGCTTCTTTATAAGGCTGTTCTCCAGAAGTAATGCCTCCGACTCATTGTCAACAACAATGTGGTTGAGCCCTGCGGCGCGTGAGAGCATCACCTGTGTTTTGCCGGACTGGTTCTTTGAAAAGTATGAGGCAACGCGTTTCTTCAGGCTGCGGGCTTTGCCTACATAAAGAATTGTTCCTGAAGAGTCTACAAACTGGTAAACGCCGGGCCTGTCAGGGAGGGATGAAACAGTAGACCTTATTGATTCGTTGCTCTTCAACCAGTTAATATTGAGGAGATTATTAATAATTTTAACACAGAGTGTCACAGAGTTAAGGCAGTAGTTTCACTGCTTCATTTTCCGGAGCCGGTACTGTGTTACTCTGTAATAACTCAGTGTAAATCTGTTTTTAAAGATACCTAATCAAATAAACAGTGGTACGTGGGTGAATGTTTTCCCGTCAAAAAGGCCCCTGTCGCTCAGTTTCAGCTCGGGTATCACGAGCAACGCCATAAAGGAGAGGGTCATGTACGGGGCATCCATTGTGCAGCCCAGGCTTTTCACGGTCTCTGACAGACGCTCATAGCGTGCTGCCATGGCGGAGACAGGCATGTCAGACATAATTCCCGCAACCGGCAGGCTGAGTATCTCTGATCCCTCGTCAGAATAGACCGACATGCCCCCTTTTGAACTGACTATCATGTTTATAGCCGCGGCAATGGAATTGTCGTTGGCTCCGACGGCGATTATATTATGGCTGTCATGCGCCACAGATGTCGCAAATGCCCCCTTTTTAAGACCGAAGCCCTTTATAAAACCCACAGCAGGAGGTGCGTCGTTATAGCGCTCCTTCACAACCAGCTTCAGCAGGTCGTCACCGGGACGGGCTTCTACAAATGGCCCCTGGCCTGCAGACACTGTTTCTGAAGCAGTCAGCAGTTCACCGTTAAAGGCCTTTATAGCCCGTATTTCTCCTCCCCTGTTTTGTACTTTTATCTCACCGGCAAGAATTCTGCTGCAATTGAACCTGTTCAGTTTTTTTACTTCTCCCGGAGAGAAAAGAGGCTGTTTGCCGTCATAAACACACCGGCCATCGATCCATGTCTGCAAAACATTCATTCTGCCCGGATCATCGACAACAATAAAATCTGCCGTATCGCCCGGTCTCAGCATGCCTGAATTGATGCTGTAATGCACAGAGGGATTCAACGTGGCCGCCCTGATAACATTGAAAATGTCGTATCCGTCAGCGATAAGTCGTGCAACAGTCTTATTAATATGGCCTCTTTGAAGAGTCTCGGGATGCATGTCATCGCTGCATAGCATGACCATTTCAGGATGTGATCGCAGCAGCGCGGCAAGTGCATTCAGGTTTTTCGCGGCGCTCCCCTCCCTGACAAGTATTTTCATCCCCAGCGATATCTTTTCCAGGGCCTCCTCAAGGGTTGAGCATTCGTGGTCTGTAGATATACCTGCTGCAACATATTTCCGCAAATCTTCCCCTGTCAGTCCTGGTGCATGGCCATCAACCGGAACACCGGCTTCTCCTGCAATTTTCAGCTTCTCAAGGACGGTGGCATCACCGTGAATAACCCCCGGAAAATTCATCATTTCAGCAAGATAGTGAACCCCTTTTTCACGAAAGAGAATCCTTATCTCTTCCGTCCCTACTGTTGAACCGGAGCTTTCGAATGAGGTTGCCGGAACGCATGACGGTGCCCCGTAAACAAACCTCACCGGTACAGACCTGCTGTTCTCAATCATGAATCTTATTCCCTCAATACCGAGCACGTTTGCTATCTCATGAGGATCAGAAACGACGCCCACCGTTCCGTGCTTAACTGCAGCCACCGCAAAATGCGATGGGGTAACCATTGAGCTTTCGATATGAACATGAGCGTCTATCAGCCCCGGAAGAATCCATATATCAGGGGCCTCATCAACCTTTATTATCTTCTCAATTTTAGTTCCGGAAAGGATTATCTCGCCATTATAAACATTCCGCGCAAAAATGTCAACGATTTTTCCGGTTATTTTCATAATTCAAATTTTAAAATTATGTTCCACGTGGAACATACTAACCTATCTCCCAAGGTACATAATTAAAATAGAAACATCCGATGATGAAACGCCGCTCATTCTTGATGCCTGACCGATTGTTACAGGTCTTATTTTTGAAAGCTTCTGTCTTCCCTCGGTTGATATCGAAGAGAGTTCATCATAGCTTATGTCATCCGGTATTTTCAAATCTTCAAGTCTGTTGATCTTCTCCGCTACGCCTCTTTCCCTTTCCATGTATCCGGAATACTTAAGTCTTATCTCGGCCGTCTCAATTATCTCCTGTTTTCTCGAGGAGTTATTATACATCAGCTTCTCATACCCTTTAAGCGATTGCAGCAGATCCTTCAGATCTATCTGAGGCCTGTTTGCCAGGTTAATCGCCTTTATCTTCTGGTTTATCTCTGAGGTCCCCCTCTCAACAAGAAATGAATTTATTTCTGAAGGAGCAACGCTGCTCTTCTTAAGGAAAGCAATTATCTCATCCGCCATATCGAGTTTCTCCCTGAGCCTTCTGACCCGTTCCTCTCCGGCAAGGCCAAGCTCAAACGCCTTTTCAGTCAGACGTTCATCAGCGTTGTCCTGTCTCAGAAGAATTCTGTATTCAGCCCTTGACGTAAACATGCGGTAAGGCTCATCTACTCCCTTTGTAACCAGGTCATCTATCAGTACTCCGATATATGCTTCGTCTCTTCTGAGAATCAGGGGTTGCATCCCTCTGGTCTTCAGCACTGCATTAATTCCTGCCATGAATCCCTGTGCGCCCGCCTCTTCATATCCGGTAGTGCCGTTTATCTGGCCGGCGAAATAAAGTCCTTCTATTCTTTTTGTCTCCAGTGTGTGCCTTAGCTGCGTCGGCTGGAAGAAGTCGTACTCGATAGCATATCCCGGCCTGTATATTACTACATTTTCAAGACCGCGCACCTTGCTCAGTGCTCTGATCTGGGTCTCAAGTGCCAGGCTGCTCGAAAAACCATTAATATAGTATTCATTGGTATCCCAGCCTTCCGGCTCGAGGAACAGCTGGTGTGTCTCCTTGTCGGCAAAGGTTACGATCTTATCCTCAACGCTTGGACAGTAGCGCGGGCCGCGTCCTTTAATCCTGCCGGTATAAAGAGGAGAAAACTTCAGGCCGTCTCTCAGCTCCTGATGTACGTCTTCATTGGTATGTGTAATGTAGCAACTCCTCGGGTCATTTATTCTTACTTCGTCATTGAGGTATGAGAAGCATCGGCCGTCATAGTCTCCCGGTTGCTCGGTCATTGCAGAAAAGTCGACGCTTCTGCCGTCTACCCTTGCGCTTGTGCCTGTCTTCAGTCTTTCAACGGTAAAGCCCAGTGTTCTTAACTGATCACTCAGTCCCCTGGAATCCTGGTCCCCGGATCTGCCTCCCGTGGTCGTCCTGAACCCGACATGCATCAGACCGTTCAGAAAGGTTCCGTTTGTTAGGATTACTGCCTTAGACAGGAATCTCGTCCCGAACGATGTAACAACACCAGTAACCCTCTTTTCTTCAATAATAAGCTCTGTCGCCTGCTCCTGCCATATGTGAAGGTTATCAATACTTTCAAGAACCCCTCTCCATTCCCTGCTGAACAGCATCCTGTCGCATTGCGCCCTTGGGCTCCACATGGCTGGTCCCTTGCTCTTGTTCAGCATTCTGAACTGAATCATGGTCCTGTCAGTAATGATCCCTGACATACCTCCCATTGCGTCTATTTCCCTGATAATCTGGCCTTTGGCTATTCCGCCCATAGCTGGATTGCATGACATCTGCGCCAGTTTCGTCATGTCCATGGTGACCAGAAGGGTCTTTGCCCCCATCCGGGCAGCTGCTGATGCTGCCTCACATCCGGCATGCCCTCCTCCAACAACAATTATGTCATAAATGAAATTCATTCCGCGTATGATAACGCCAGATACATCTCCTCCCTTTCTGCCATACTGTTCTTCAGCTCAGGGGTCGTGTCATCATACCCGCATAAATGTAGGAATCCATGAAATATCACCCGCCTGATTTCAGCCTTTAGTTTAACTGACAGATTGACTGCATTATCCTTTACCCGGTCTACACTTATGTATATCTCACCATTCACAGTCTTTCCTTCATTGTAATTGAATGTGATGATATCCGTGTAATAATCATGCCCCAGGAACTCCCTGTTTATCTCGTACAGCTTTTCATCGTCTGTAAAAATCACATCACACACCCCGGTCTTAAGTCGAGCTTCTGCAATTATCCTTAAGATAATCTTTTTCACGGCTGAAACATCCCGCAAACGGAATCCTTCGACATCGTAATGAAATCTTACTTTCAATTCTTCAGTACTTGAATTTCATTCTAACCTCATTGCCCGTTCTGTTATATTCGATAGAATCAGCCAGGCTTTTCATTATGAATACTCCCCTGCCATGAAGGTTTTCAATATTCTTTGGGTCTGTCGGATCCGGAATGTCCAGGTAAGAGAACCCTTCACCTTCATCAGTAACCGTCACATCGAAAATATTTCCATCAGAGCTTACAACTACAGTAACCTGTTTGCTGCTGTCGCCGCGGTTACCGTGAAGAATCGCATTATTCACAGCCTCCACCGTGGAGATAAGAATCTTGCCGTAAACCTCATCTGAAATTCCCAGCCTCTTCGACAATGTATCAACCATTGTTTCAATTACAGTGAGATTTTCAATGTCAGATTTGATGCTAATACTCTCCATTATTCCGGCCTATCTATACTTATACTAATAATTGATACTAATTGTTTCAAAAGAATCACTTTTTCACAAGCCATAGCTCAGGATTAAGCTTATTCTTCTCCTCGTAAACCATAAATTTAATAACCGCCTTTTCTCCGTTCTCCGTGTCACTGAATATATCTCCTATCTCCTGTCCGGTTGAAACGCTATCTCCTGCCTTCACTTTTACATTCACAATATTCTGGTATACAGTCAGATATTTGCCATGCCTTATAATCACGGCCATATTTGCTCCTGAAATTGCAAAGACCCGGACTACTTCGCCTTTGAAAACTGATTTTGCCCTTGTCGGGCCGCTTGATGTAATCTCAATACCGATGTTATCCTCGGTTACATTTTTCAATACCGGGTGCTTTTGCAATCCAAAATGGCTTGTTATTATTCCCTTGTCAACTGGCCACGGGAGCCGCCCCTTGTTTTCACCGAAAGATTCTCCTATCAGTTTCATCTCCCCAGTCATTGGGGTGACCTTGCTGCGCTTCCTTTCTTCCTCTATCAGTCGTGATATTTCATTCTCTATGCTGGCTGCTATCCTTTTCTTTTCTTCCAGCTCCTGCTTCAACTGTCTTTCCTTTCTTGTCAGGTTAGTTACCAGTCTTTCCTTCCTGTTCTGCTCCTCCCGGAGTATCTGTTTCTGTCTTTCTTCCTTGTTTTTCAGGTCACTTACGTTCTTTCTGTCGCTCTCAAGACGTTCCTTTGTCCTGGTAAGCTCACCGTAAATAGCTTCGATTGTTTCTGACTCACTTCTTCTGTACCTGGCTACCTGCTGGATATATTTAAGTCTCTTGTACCCCTGGTTAAAATCTGATGAAGAGAGTATGAAGGCAAGTGCCGGCGTTCCTTTCGTGGCTTTATAAGCACTAAGTATTGACCTCTCATAATCAGACTTCATTTTTTCAACATCCTCCTCCAGCATTGTAATGGCGAGTCTGTTAAGAGATATCCTGTACTCAAGCAGGCTGATCTCCTCTCCGTACTCATTGATAAGCTTCTCGCGTAATGTAAGTTTCTTTCCAATCACCCTTAGCTCGTTCAGGTTCTCTGTCCTCTGTGATGCGGTGCTCTTCAGCATCCGGTCGACATACTCTATCTCCTGAAGGTTTTTTTTTCTCAGCTCTTCCAGCTCGGCCCTCGACTGCCCGGAGACCTTAAGGGCAGACAGAAAAACGAGTATTAATATCGTCAGCTTCAGCTTCATAAAGGCTTCCTTCTGTATTGAGGAAAAACGAACTCAATCGTATCAGTATATCCTCCCGTCAATTGTTCAATATTTAGTTTCACGTGAAACAATCTATTCTTTTCCTCAATAGTTATTTCGCCAGGATACTTAAGTTCATCATCTGTTCTGAAATTTCCAAACCCGAGCTCAATAGTTCCCTCGGGCACATCAGACACAATTGATTCACTGCATATTTTCGCCTCATCAGCGCATATCGTTACTATCCTTTTGCGTAATCCTTCGTCGTATTCAATTACAATACTGTTTTCCCCGGCTCTTACAATGCTCTTATAATCCGTCTCTGTAAAATCACCGAAAATTATTACGGCGAATTCTGCCGGCAGACCGTATTTATTCATGATCTCATCCTTTTTACCGAGGTACACTGTTCTTCCAATCCTGTCAATCATGCACACTTCGTTTCCTACTGCAAGAAACCTGACAAGCTCAATTCCCAGTGGTCCTCTTACCGAAAGGACAATATCTCCAAGACTGTTCAGCTTCGCGTTAAATCCAAACTCTCCTTCTACAGGGGTGCCCCTAAGCTCAATGGAACCCTTCTGGATAATAAATCCGCCCGCTACTATATTGTTTTGAGCTACGCGTTGCAGTACATTCTCATAGCTCATTTCTTCCGGCCCGGCGCCCTCTTTGGTCCTGCGCTTCTTCCCGCTTGCACATCCGGAAATGACCAGGACCATCAGCATTACAGCAATTATTCCTGTTACTTTTCGCATTTGGCTATATCGTCTGCCAGATAAGTCTTTGATTCATCCTTCTGAAGTGCTTCTCTCCAGTACTTTACCGCTTCGGGACACCGTCTCAGTTTGTAAAGAATATAACCCATATGCTCAAGTATTTCCGGGTCTCTTTCATTCTCCGCGTTGAATATTTTCAGCATGGCCTCATAAGCCTTCTTATACTTGCCCTGCTTATATAATATCCAGGCATAAGTGTCAATGTATGTTTCATTATCTCCCTCTGTTATCATAACCTCTTCAGCCATTTTTCGCGCCCTTTTCAGGTCGTTGCCTCCTTCTGCAAGAAAGTATGCATAATTATTCAGAACAAGTGGATCATGAGGCGCGATCTTCAATGCTGACTCATAGTATTCATAAGATCCGGGGAAATCCTTCATACGGTATTTAAGGTCTCCCATCATTGCGAGCACCTGAACCTTCAGTTCGTCATTATTCCCAGCCAGGATAATGGCTTTCTTCAATTCGGCTTCGGCGACGTCATACTTCTTAAGTTCCATTGCAGCTATAGCGTAATAGACCTTACCCAGCAGGCTCTTGTTGTTCTCTGTCGCATAAACAGAGGCCAGAGAGAATAACTTTTCATATTCCTTTTCATCCGCATACATCAAGATCAGTTTCTCCTTGAAATAAAATCCAGGTTTAACTGTCTTCAGCAGTTCTTCATATCTCACTTTTGCTTCCGCCTCTCTGCCTTTCAATTCATACATCAATGGCCTGAATGAGAGTACCTCCTCGTCGTTTTCATATTTCTCTTCAAGTATAACCAGGTTCTCCTCAAGAGACGCCTCATTCTCCCTGATATAGACACTGTCCTGCAACAGTTTGTTGGCTATGGCGATCTTTCTCTCCCGGTCCACCAGGTCACTCTCGAAAACATTTCTCAGATACCCGGGCATCCCTGTATATTCCTTATTATAAACAAGATTAAGCAGGTATAACAGCTGATTCTCGATATTTTCCGGGTCAGATTCTATGAGCTGTTTATAAATGCTGTCGCTCTTTTCCTTCTTGCCGTCCTCAAGGTATATATCAGCCAGAAGTGCCTTGTATCTGATCTCCGAAGGGTTGCTTTGAATAAGTTTTTCTGTTCTCTTCGCAGCAGCATCAAGCTCTCCGCGGTTAATCAATCCTGAAATCATAATCAGAAACATATCTTCTGTGAGGGCCCCCTCCCTGTCGAGCTCCCGGAAGAGCGAATCGGCCTTTTCGCCGTCTCCCTTTTCAGAGTATATTCCAGCGAGCAAAGACTTGACTTCAATTGCGTTGTTGTCTGCCATAAGGGCGCGTTCAAAATAGAAAGTCGCCTCTTCCGTCCGCTTCAGTTGCATGAAAAGATATCCTGCGCCAACCTGGTACCAGTAGTTTCCCGGTTCGGTATCAGCTGCAAGCTTTGCATTTGTCAGAGCCTTGCCGCTGTTTCCCATTGCATTGTATATCTGGGCCAGTTCGCCATATGGAACGGCACGACTCCCGTCAATCTCTATGCACTTTTCAAAAAAGGCAATTGCCTGATTAAGGTCGCCCAGATATTTAATTCTTATGGCTTCCGCCAGGAGGTATTCATACCTGGTGCTTTCCCGTGCTGCCTTGCCTGTTTCAGCCGTATTTCTCAGAGTTCGTTGTGAATATCCGCAAACTCCTATCAGATAAAGAACTGCCAGAATATAGTATTTCATTGTTTTCCCGAATGACCGAAGCCGCCACCGCCTCTTTCCGTTAAATTAATTTCTTCTGTTTCAATAAGCTCTGCCGTTTCGTGCCTGGCTATGACCATCTGGGCAATCCTGTCCCCGTTATTTACGGTAAAATCGCTGTCTGACAGGTTTATCAGAATAATTCCAATC
The DNA here is from genome assembly GCA_963732365.1 of uncultured Bacteroidales bacterium. Classification (GTDB taxonomy): domain Bacteria; phylum Bacteroidota; class Bacteroidia; order Bacteroidales; family VadinHA17; genus SR-FBR-E99. Next base: position 289,479 of record CAVSZC010000005.1, read on the forward strand.
TCTCCCCTGTAATCTGCGTCAATTGTTCCGGGTGAATTAAGGACTGTTATTCCGTGTTTGACAGCAAGGCCGCTTCTGGGCCTTACCTGGGCCTCAAAGCCCTCCGGCAGCTCGATGTAGAGCCCGGTTCCGATCAGCTTCCTTTCCAGGGGTCTTATTACAACAGGTGCATCAGTCATCGCCCTGAGGTCCATTCCCGCAGAGTGGGTAGTCTCATAGGCCGGCAACCTGTTCTGTGATTTATTTACTATCCGTATTTTCATGTCTGATCTTAAACAATAACGTAAAGAATCTATCTTTCTTCTGAACTGCTGCAAAGAAAATAAACAGCAGGCCGGTATCCAGGGCAATATTCAAAATCCTGTTGTCTCCCTCCAGCACTCTCGCAACGATGTATAGCGTCACCGCAAGGGCAATGTATGACACTATCCTTTTGATCTCATAATCGATGGGGTAGAGCCTTTGTCCGACCACATAAGAAACGGCAACCATAGTCATATAGCAGGCCACATGTGCCCATGCTGCTGCAATATATCCGAAGCCGGGCACAAAGATCACATTAACGGCAATAGTCACGGCTGCACCGAGGAGTGTGATCCACGCGCCGTAAATGGTCTTGTCGTCAACCTTGTACCAGATGCTCTGATTTATGAAAATGCCCAGAAGGAGGTAACCCATGCTTATCACTGGCACCACGACAAGAGACTCGCGGAACACTGGTCCGATGATCACCTGAAGGGCCTCAATGTAAAGGTTTATTACAAGGAAGAGTATCAGTGCGGTAATGACGAAATATTTCATTGTAACTGCATACGTCTCCTTTGCGTCATGTCGTCCGGCCTTTTCAAAAAAGAAGGGCTCTGCAGCAAATCTGTACATCTGTATAAACAGTGACATCAGAACGCCCACCTTGTATCCCGCACCGTAAAGTCCGACTGTTTCTAGTCCCTCTGCGCCCCCTATAAGTCTCCTGAGGAGTATCTTGTCAAGTACCTCATTCATTGATCCCGCGATGCCCCCCACAAGAAGGGGCCAGCTGTATGAAAGCATATGGCCCAGCAGTCTGCTGTCGAAGGAGGGTCTTATTCTTAAAAAAAATGGTACCAGCAGCAGCAGTGTGACAACGGAGCCTATGAGGTTAGCCATGAATACATAGCCTACATCAAAACCGGGCTTATAAAATTTTAATATCCACTCGCTTCCGCCTGCAGCAATTTTCGGTGCTGTCTGCAGGAAGAAAAACACCGAGCCTATGGTTACCACTACATTTATGATCTTCAGGACGCTGAAGATGGCCGCCCTGTTGTTTGCCCTCAGCCACGCGAAAGGTATAGCGGAAAAGGCATCGATGGCGACTATCCATGCGAACATCTTAATATACTCCGGATGTTTGCCATACCCCAGGAACGCAGACACCGGAGCAATGAACAGGGAAACGGCAAGCAGGAAGAAGGCTGACGTAGCAAAGAGGCTTACCAGGGCGGTGCCGTATACCGTTTCTGCCGGAGCCTTTTTACCCGCGAACCTGAAGTAAGTGGTCTCCATGCCATATGTAAGGATGACAAGAGCAAGAACCATCCAGGCATAAAGCTCAGTCACGATTCCGTACTGTTCGCGGCTGAAAATATATGTATAAAAAGGTGTGAGCAGCGCGTAGTTCAGGAATCTTGGAACAACCGTCCCGAAACCATAAACAACGGTCTGCCCGGCAAGCTTTCGTATATCGTTCATGCTTTACTCTTACTGCAAATATATATCTTTGTCTCTCTTAAATAAGAAGAAAATGAGCACTTCATTGCGTTTGTTATTATCTGTTGCCGCAGCAGTGATGATCATCGGCTGTAAGGGCAGCGACAAGGGTGGCGTCCGTGCCGAGATCAAAACAACAGAGGGAGACATTATCATTATGCTCTCAGACCTCACTCCGATACACAGGGATAATTTCATAAAGCTCACAGAGAGCGGATTTTATGACGGGGTATCATTTCACCGTGTAATAAAGGACTTCATGATACAGACCGGAGACGGATCGACGAAGGCCGATACTTCTGCCAACCCGGCAGATTATACCATTCCTGCGGAGATCAATGATTCGCTGTTTCACCGAAGGGGTGTTGTCGCAGCCGCCCGCATGGGAGATGATGTAAACCCGGAGAGGCAGTCATCAGGCACCCAGTTTTATATTGTGCAGGGAAAGGTTTATAATGATGAAGAGCTGGCCAAAACAGAGCAGCGCATCGAGAATAATCGCAGGCAGTATCTTTACAACCAGGCTCTTAAAGAGCTGCGCGCAGCCGCAGAAAATGATTCCGTGCCAATGACGGAAGATGAGATACAGCAGAATGCCATCCTCAGGGTTTATGATGAGACAGAGGCCGCAGGCCCTTATGTAACGCCGGCTAACCGGAAGGCAGTATATACAACCGTTGGCGGTACCCCTTTCCTTGACGGAGCATATACCGTTTTCGGCGAGGTGCTCGAAGGAATGGATATCGTAGATGCGATAGCCAATACTGCAACAGACATAAAGGACAAGCCCGTAAAGGACATAAGAATACTCAAGGTAAGAATAATCAGATAATTCAACCCGCCATAGATGAAAGAGAGGATTGAAGAACTAAGGAGGGAGGCAGAGTCATATCCGATAACTGACCAGGAAAGCCTTGAGCAGTACAGGATAATCTATCTGAGCAAAAAGGGATTCATTCACGCTCTTTTTGACGGATTCAGGGATGTCCCTGCGGAGGCCAAGAAGGATACCGGCCTCCTGCTGAACAACCTGAAGCAGTTTGCCACTGACAGATACAATGCGTCAAAGGAGTCTCTCTCTTCTGCTGAAACGGTCTCGTCCGGCGCAGACCTAAGCATGCCGTCTGTTCCGTTCGGGGAAGGGTCGCGGCATCCTATTTCAATTGTCCGCAAGGAGATCATCGATATCTTCAGCCGGATAGGTTTCACGGTTTCAGAGGGTCCCGAGATTGAGGATGACAATCATGTCTTTTCAATGCTCAACTTTGCCAAAGACCATCCTGCGCGCGATATGCAGGACACCTTCTATATCAAGAAGATATCAGGAGAAGAATCTGATCCTCATGATGTCCTTCTGCGCACGCACACCTCCTCTGTTCAGGTCAGGGTCATGGAATCACAAAAGCCGCCCATAAGGACGATTTCTCCCGGGCGGGTTTTCAGGAACGAGGCGGTCTCAGCCAGGGCTCATTGCATATTCCATCAGATAGAGGGTCTGTATGTTGCCGAAAACGTATCCTTCGCCGACCTCAGGCAGGTACTTCTGTATTTTGCCCGGGAGTTTTTCGGGAAAGATGTCAGCATCAGGCTCAGACCATCATTTTTCCCGTTCACGGAGCCGTCAGCAGAGATGGATGTTAACTGCAACCTGTGTGGAGGAAAGGGGTGCAACGTATGCAAGGGGACCGGCTGGCTCGAGCTGCTGGGCTGCGGGATGGTGGATCCAAACGTACTGGAGGCCTGCGGCATTGATCCGGTCAGATATACAGGATATGCTTTCGGGATGGGAATAGAGCGCGCTGCAATGTTGAAATACAGGGTAAATGACCTCAGGCTCTATTTTGAAAATGATATACGCTTTCTCAGCCAGTTCAGAACTGAGATTGTCTGATTTTACCGGGAGAACATCAGCGGCCTGCCATTCTTGCAATTAAGAGCTGACTAATCTCTTTTTTACAGTTATTTGATAGTAATTCAAACTCTATTTTTAATCTTTGTTACCCTAACAGACATAGCAATGAAACAGCACGACCTTCCGATGCCTTTTTGTGATAAGTGCGCCTTTGAGACCTCCTCTATTTTCAAATACCTGACCCGGGATGAGACTGACAGGCTGAATTTTGAAAAGGACTTCAGGCTGTACAAGAGGGGTGAAGTCCTATATCATGAAGGGAACCGGATAAGCGGATTCTATTGCATTAATACGGGGATAATAAAGGTCTTCAAGACCGGTGTCGACGGCAAGGAACAGATCATACGGTTTGCGCGCAAGGGAGAAATAATTGCCTACAGGTCTGTGCTTAGCAATGAGCCGGCCTGCACCTCTGCCAAGGTCATTGAAGACTGCCAGGTATGTTTTATTCCATCGGAGCTGCTGATACAATTCGTAAAAACAAATCCGGCATTTGCGTTTGAGGTCGTCAAGCTGACGTGCCATGAGCTGGCCGAGGCCAATGCATATATTACCGACATCGCACAGAAGACCGTCAGGGAGCGGGTTGCGGAGGTGCTGCTGCAACTTGTCAAGGACTTCGGTCTTGATGATCAGAAGTATCTGCGTATCACCCTGACAAGAGAAGAGCTTGCCAATATAGTCGGCACGGCAACAGAATCAGTGATACGCCTTCTCTCGGAATTCAAGAGCGACAGGCTCATTGAGCTTACCGGCCGCAAGATAAAGATACTTGATATCAGGGGGCTTGAGAAGATCAGCAACTGATCTTCGGCCTATTCACCGAAAAGATTACCGTCGTTACCTCTCAGTATACCGAGATGGCGGTATGCTGTCTCTGTTGCCTCCCGGCCCCTGGGTGTACGCTTGATGTACCCTTCCTTGATCAGAAAAGGCTCATAGACCTCCTCTATGGTTCCGCTCTCCTCGCCAATGGCGGTGGAAATGTTGTTGAGACCCACGGGGCCTCCTCTGAATTTTTCGATAATTGTACGGAGGATCCTGTTGTCCATTTCATCAAGACCATGCTTGTCAATGTTCAGGGCTTCGAGGCTGTACCGGGTTATGTCAAGGTCAATTGATCCGCTTCCCTTGACCTGTGCAAAATCACGCACCCTGCGCAGTAGGGCGTTTGCTATCCTGGGTGTGCCCCTGCTCCTGGAAGCAATCTCTTTTGCCGAGATATCATTGATTTCAATATTCAGAATCGAGGCTGACCTCTTCACTATCCCCTTGAGGATTTGTGAATCATAATATTCGAGGTGGAACTTTATTCCGAAACGAGCCCTCAGGGGGCTTGTCAGCAATCCTGACCTCGTTGTTGCGCCTATGAGGGTGAAGGGATTCAGCTTCAGTTGTACCGAACGGGCTCCAGGGCCCTTATCTATCATAATATCAATCTGATAGTCTTCCATCGCAGAATAGAGGTACTCTTCCACGACGGGGCTCAGGCGGTGAATCTCATCAATGAACAGGACATCACCTTCGTCAAGGCTTGTCAGCAGTCCGGCCAGATCGCCCGGCTTATCGAGCACGGGGCCGGAGGTGACTTTCAGCTTGACCTTAAGTTCATTGGAAATTATAGTGGCGAGCGTTGTCTTTCCCAGACCCGGGGGGCCGTGAAGGAGGACATGATCAAGGGCTTCTCCCCTCTGCATTGCGGCTGTGACAAACACGCCCAGGTTGTCAGTGATGCGTTGCTGGCCCTTGAAATCAGTGAAAGAGAGTGGCCGCAGCTGCCGCTCGACCTCTGCATCACCCGTTGTCGCTATCTCCTTCCTGAGATTGAACTGGTCGTTTGTCATCAATTCTACTTAATAAGCTTCACCTCGCTCTCGGGAAGCTTTATTGAAACGCCGTTGATGTTTGTTTCAACATCATCACGGTAGGTGATTGTAAGAACAATCTCTCCCTCCTCACTGTATTTCTTCCACGTTTTATTGCGAAGTCCGTTTTTGTAAAAGCGCTCCTCCCGGGTTCTGCCGTTTTCATAATAAATAGTATGATGACCATCGGGATTGCCCTGGTTGTATTCTCCCCTGAATCTCTGCCTGCCATTTGGATAAAAGGCTTTCCAGGGTCCGTCGCGCAGCCCGAGAAGATATTTTCCTTCCTCGATGTTGTCTCCTGACCTGAGCTTCCACTCACCGTTTCTCTCGCCGTCGGTATAGGTTCCCTGGGTAATTATCTCCCCTGTGCGGGTAAACTCTGTATAATTGCCGTCGCGCACTCCCTGATAATAGTCTTCTTCACGCAGAAGCTCTCCCTCCGGATAATACCAGCGCCAGGTGCCGTCAATGCGACCATTGCTGTATAACCCCGCCTGTTCAAGCCTTCCGTAGGTATTGGAAAACTTCCATGTGCCAGTGCGCCTGTTCTCTGTATATGTTCCCTCGGCAATTACGACTCCGCCGGCAGAATAGTCTTTCCATGCTCCGTTCCTGTTGCCGGCATCGTCAACTATGCCTTCCGAGATAAGGAGACCGTTATCATTATAAATCTTCGCGACTCTGACTGTTCCGTTTTCGTTGTACTCACGGTGTATCCCTACAGGGACCCCCTCCTTGAACGGACCCGAATAAATGAGCCTTCCTGCATCATCATAGCGGTTTACTATGTCTATCCCGGCCCCCGTGTCAAGATCGGTTCCGGTGACCCTTCCGTTCTCATAAAGAAGGGTGACAAGCAATGTCCCTCTCTGGTCATACTCCTTGTAATATCCGTGCAGCTGGTCGTCGCGATAGTTTCTCTCAGTCTTTATATTCCCTTCGGGATAGAAATCAAGCCACTCTCCCTGTTTCATTCCGGCAGCATCAGTAAAATTTATCCGTTCACGGCTGATCAGAAAGTCATTGTTATATTCGAGAAGGGTAATAACCCTTCCCTCGCGGTCATATTCCCTCGAGAGTCCGTCTTTCTTACCGTTTACATACAGGATGGTCTGCCTGACCTTCCCCTCCGGATAATAGATCCTTGCAACACCCTCCTTCCTGTCACCTGCAAAAAGCTCTGTTGAATAGACATATGATCCATAGACAGGATCTTTCTGATACTTGATATAATATCCGTTTCTTTTACCAAGAAGGTAACTTATTCTTTCCGTTGTATCTCCTGCCTGGTCATAGAATACCCATATGCTGTCGAGAAGGAAGCTTCTTCGTTTTCCTTCCGACTTGAGCACGCCGGTGACATAATAACTCTTCCAGAATCCATCAGGCTTACCGTTTCTTATAAATCCCTCACTTGATATGTTGCCGTTAGGATACTTGAACTGATGAAAGCCATCCTTAAGCTCTTCCCCCGTCTGTGCATATATAACAGACGGAAAAACAAGCAGAAGTACAAGAATTGCCCTTTTCATCTTATAGCCCAAGTTTTGCCGAAATTTCAAGCATTCTTTTAATAGGTACTGCTGCACGTTCAATTATTTTCGGGTCAACGGTTATTTCCGGTTCTTCAAATTTAAGTGATTTATATATCTTTTCAATGGTAATCATCTTCATGAAGTTGCATTCACTACATCCACAGGTTGAATCTTTGGGTGGAGCAGGGATAAATAGTTTATCCTTCTGAGCCTTTTTCATCTGGTGTATTATGCCGGGTTCAGTGGCCACAATAAACACTTTTGCCGGGTCACGGCTTATGAATGAGAGTAGTCCTGATGTTGAACCTATGAAGTCCGCTGCAATACGGACAGGCATTTCACACTCGGGATGTGCTATAATTTTTGAGCTTGGATTTTCTCTTTTAAGTTTAAGGATGGCTTCCAGTGAAAACTCTTCATGCACGTGACAGAAACCATTCCATACAATTATGTCCCTTCCTGTAATACTTTTAATATGGTTACCCAGGTTTCTGTCGGGTCCGAAAATTATCTTCTCATCCTCAGGAAGTGACTCTATTATCTGTTTTGCATTCGATGATGTGCATGCAATATCGCTTAATGCCTTTATATCAGCTGTGGTGTTGACATACGTTACCACGGTCCTTCCCGGGTTCTCGTCAATGAACTTCTGAAAATCCTCTTTCCTGCATGAATCTGCCAGTGAACAACCAGCAAGCGGATCAGGAATTATTACTTTTTTTTCCGGTGAAAGTATCTTTGCGGTCTCAGCCATAAAGGTTACACCCGCAAAAACAATTATATCAGCTTTAGTCGCAGCTGCCTGCTGTGAAAGAGCAAGACTGTCTCCAACAAAATCTGCAATATCCTGAATATCCGGCGTCTGGTAGTAATGAGCAAGTATAACAGCATTCTTTTGTCTTTTCAGAACCTCAATATCTTCATATATTGTTTTATCAACAACCATATATTATAATATTTATTTATAGAATTCTATTTATGATAGTTATAATAGCCTGTTAATACTGTTTATACAATTTTACGATTCCTGTTGCAAAAATGGGAGTTAAAAGAATAAGAACATGATATTAACACATCAAAAAACATACCTTTTCTGATAAAGAGGCAATTAGGTATACTATTAACAACGGTTTAATGTGTTTTGTTAATAGCTGAAACTTGGCTGAATAATTTCAGGCAGTGTTCATCTAAGGTTAAAACATTTATTCAAAGAGGTAAAAAATAAATTTTGAAAAAAGAAAGAAAATACACTTTCATTGCCGGTGGTTCAACAGAAGAGTTAATGAACAAAGATTAAGATTTTTGGTTACACTTTATTAACAACCGATGACGACATATGATTTCTTTTCTAATATTAATAGTAGGGCTATATTTGTACAAAAATATACGGGAATTTTGGAAAAGATTATAGTGGCCTCAGATCATGCCGGGTTCAGGCTAAAGGAAAAAGTTGTGAAATGGCTGATATCAAACAGGTATGAAGTAAGGGACCTGGGTTGTTTTTCTGAAGAGAGTGTTGACTATCCGGACTATGCTCACCCGATGGCAAATGCAGTTGTGAGCGGTGAATTCAGATACGGGATATCAATCTGCGGTTCAGGCAACGGAATAAGCATGGCCGCAAACAAGCATCAGGGAATCCGTTCTGCTGTTTGCTGGAATGAGGAGATAGGACGACTGGCTAGATCACACAATGATGCCAATGTATGTGCACTGCCCGGCAGGTTTCTCTCGGAGGCCGAAGCAATAGTCATTATAAAGGCATTTTTGACAACGCCCTTTGAGGGAGGACGGCATAAGAGGCGTATTGACAAGATACCCCTGAAGCAATACTGAGATGCTGTCAGCCACATGTAAATATGGTATCAGGGCAGTGATCTTCATTGCCTCACATCATGATCAGAAATCAAATGCGGGTCTGAAGCTTATAGCAGATGAGCTGAAGGTGCCGCAGCCATACCTGGCAAAAATCCTGCAGACACTCTCCAGGAGGAAAATTCTTAAATCAACAAAAGGACCTCACGGAGGCTTTTGCCTGCAGGCTCCTGTTGCTGAGCTGACGCTTATGGATATAATTGAGGCAATTGACGGGGGTGACTTTTTTGACAGCTGTTATGTTACGGGGCAAAAATGTAATTTTGACCACCCCGACCAGGGTGTCTGTATACTGCATAATGACCTCAGGCAGGAAAAGATGCGGTTAGGCTCATTTTTCAGGTCAAAGACAATAGAGGCAATTGTTCAGCAGGTGCGCAGCTCACCTGAAATCAGGATTTGATTTTGTCAAGAAGTTTTTTGGCAACGTGGGCAGCAATGATCCCGGTTGTAACACCCCCGATATTTGCTGCAAGATCGGCTATCTCTGCCTTGCGCACCTGTGTGAGAGTCATCTGAAGTATCTCCATAAGAGCCCCAAATCCCAGTGGTATCAGAAGAACCGCGTACGAAAAACCACGGTTGGTCTTCCAGTTACAGGAGTCGAGCAGCAGAACCGCTGAAAAAAGAGCATACATTGAAAGATGGCCGAGTTTGTCAATATAGGGGATGTTAAGAATTCTTCCGGGCACCATCGTGCTGCTGCCGGAAAGGCTTAACCACAAGATCAGCAGGCCGATGAGTATACTCTTATAATATTGTTTCAGAAACAGCCAGATCATCTGAGTTTTATGAGGTAGCGAAATTAGTAAACTAATATTAAATCTTTTGTAAATTTAAACGATATAAAATCATATGGCCGGAATATACCTTCATATACCTTTTTGCAGGAGCTGGTGCAGCTATTGTGACTTTTACAGCATAACTGAAAACAATGATACAGAGCCATTTGTTCAGGCCATAATAAAAGAAGCCTCACTACGGGCGGGGTATCTCGATGGCGAGGTGGCGGAGACTGTTTATTTCGGCGGCGGAACACCGTCGCTTTTGACCGCGGATCAGGTTCAGAGGATAATCGCCTCACTTCGCGATAATTACAAATTTTCTGATGATCCCGAGATAACCATGGAAATCAATCCTGATGATATTTCAGAGGGATCATTCAGGTCTATTGCAGGTTCAGGAGTTAACAGGATAAGCCTGGGTGTTCAGTCATGGAATGACAGGCGCCTAAAGTTTCTCGGCCGCCGTCACAATGCCGCTCAGTCGGAACAGGCGCTCGGGATGGCTTTTAAGGAAGGATTCGTTAACGTTTCGGTTGACCTTATCTATGGGATTCCCGGAATGACTGCAGAAGACCTGAGGGCTGATCTTGAAAAGACGTTCTCATTTCCTGTCACACACATCTCGGCATATCACCTGACAATAGAAAGCGGCACAAAGCTTGGCCGATTGAAGAAGGAGGGGCGGCTTACCGAGGCAGACGAAGAGGCGAGCAATACCATGTTCAGCCTGTTGTCGTCACTTTGCCGTGAGAAGGGATTCATACACTATGAGATTTCAAATTTTGCGAAGGAAGGGTTCATCTCCAGGCATAACTCGTCATACTGGAAACAGATACCTTATCTCGGGTTGGGCCCCTCTGCACATTCCTTCAACCGGATCTCAAGGCAGTGGAATGTTTCCGATGTGAAGAAATATTTGCGTTCGGTCGGTTCCGGCATTGTTCCCTTTGAGCGCGAAGAGCTCGACAGGCTGACGACCTTCAATGAATATGTAATGACGTCACTCAGGACGATGTGGGGGATCGACCTGGGTTATGTCGAACAATACTATGACAAGGAGCTTCATGATTACCTTGTCAACCTGTCAGAGAAATACATACACTATGGCCTCCTGAGGCGAGAAAAAAATACCCTGGCCTTGACAGACCAGGGTAAGATGATATCTGATAATATTATTGCGGAACTCCTGATGGAGTTATGATCAGTTCTTGCCCTTCAGCAGGAAGGAGCCGTTGCCTATTTTCTCTCCGTCGAGATAAAGTTCTACATTATACGTTCCGGCGATGAAGTCTCCCGTATTATCCAGGAAGATACACATCTCAATATCGCCGTTTGCATAGTCAACAGCCCTGTTGGCAGAGTATATGAGCTGTTCTCCTCCGACTCCGAAAAGGTTATCTGGTGAGGGGGTGATCACCAGCTGATCGGGACGCACAACCCTCAGGTAAACGATCTTGTTCCCTGCCTGGGCAATAGGATTTTCTCTCAGCGTGAAGCATACGCGCACCTTGTCGAGGTTTCTCAGCTCGGTTGTCTCCTTCCGTTTTTTGTTAAGCGCCACGGCCACAACGTCTTTAGCCTGTATGACAGATGCGATAGTGACTTTTGAGGTCAGCTCCTCCTTGGTCTTCTCGAGCTCTACGTTTGTCTGCTGAACAACCGTCATCTGATCTTTTATCTCCTTGTTTTCGGCAACAAGGATTTTATTGCGGGTGTTCAGCGAATCAATCTGTACAATATAACTCTTCATTATATCGCGCATGGTGCTTATTTCAGCTTTATATTTCCTGATCAGCTGGGCGTTTGAAGCATTCACCTCCAGAAGCTTCTGAATCTTGGTGCGCTCGCGAAGGAGCTCGGCGTTAAGGGTATCGTTACTTGTCTTGAGGGTGTCATAACCGTACATCATCATGCGAAGCTCACCGGCAAGAGAATCCTTCTCTTCCGTAAGTATCTGCTCCATCTCAACCATTTTGTTCTTCTGGTTATAATAAAGTACGACGAGGGCTATCAAGCCAAGCGTCAGTATTATTGTTGACACAATCATGACCACCGGGGCGCCCTTCTTATGTTCCAGGTACTCAGTCTGATATTTTTCCTGATTTTCCATTTTGATTATTTTTATCGGTGCAAAATTAGTAATTATTACAGTTTAACAAATTTTATCTTCTCTTTGATTATCTTGCCATTGCGTTAAATCTTCCGAAAATTAAGTCATAACTTATTATTTATGAGCGGTTTTTATGGTTCTGTCTCCGGCACAAGGTGCGTCGAGGATGTCTTTTACGGTACCGACTATCACTCTCATCTGGGTACTAAACGTGCGGGGATGGTGTTTTATGATGCAGAAATCGGATTTAGACGAAGAATTCATAATCTTGAGAACGAATATTTTAGAAATAAATTTGAGCAGGAGCTTCCTGAGTTCATGGGAAGCAGCGGCATTGCGGTCATCAGTGACACCGATCCGCAGCCCATTCTTTTTAATTCACATCTCGGTCCTTTTGCGCTGGTAACTGTCTCGAGAATAGTAAATATCAACGAACTGGCTGATTATTTTCTGGCAAGGAAGAAGCATTTCACCGAAAATTTCATGGGAAACATTAATCCCACCGAAATGGTTGCCAATCTGATTTGTGAGGGAGACTCCTTTGTGGAGGGTATCACAACGGTATTTGAAAGGATTCAGGGTTCATGTTCTTTGCTGGTACTTACACAGGATGGCATCATTGCCGCCAGGGACAGGAATGGCCGTACGCCCGTTGTCATAGGTAAGAAGAAAGGGGCAAGGGCTGTCGCATCCGAGACCTGTTCCTTTCCGAACACCGGTTTTGAGACGGAGTATTTTCTCGGACCCGGAGAGATTGTTCACATTCGTCCCGACGGCTTCACCCGCCTGAAGGCCCCCGGAAAGAAGATGCAGATATGCGCATTTCTCTGGGTATATTACGGTTTTCCGACATCTGAATATGAAGGCCGCAACGTTGAGCAGGTACGTTATGAGTGCGGTGCCGCACTTGCAAGGCGTGACAGCGTTGAGGCTGACTTTGTGTGCGGTGTTCCCGACTCGGGTGTAGGCCATGCCTTTGGTTATGCTAATGAGAAGGGGCTGCCGTATATGAGTTCATTCTCGAAATACACCCCTACCTGGCCGAGAAGCTTCATGCCGCAGAGGCAGATACAGCGCGACCTGGTTGCCAGGATGAAGCTCATCCCCAACAGGAAAATAACAAAGGGGAAGAAGATAATATTCCTTGATGACAGCATCGTAAGAGGGACGCAGCTGAAGGACAACACCCGCGACCTGCGTGAGGCTGGGGCAGCTGAGCTCCACATGCGGATTGCATGCCCTCCGCTTCTGTACCCCTGTCCGTTCCTTAACTTCTCACAGTCGCGCTCAACCCTTGAGCTGGCTGCCAGAAAGGCAATAGTAGCCCTAGAGGGTGAAGAAAAAAATATTGAGCAATATCTTGATCCTGATTCTGAAAAATACGCTAAGATGGTCGAAGAGATTTCAGGTACGCTGGGGATGGACACCCTGATGTTTCAGCGGCTGGAAGACCTCGTTGAGGCGATAGGCCTCCCGAAGGAAAGGCTCTGCACGCATTGCTGGGACGGCAGCAGCGGATTCTGATAGTTGTTAACAAAGCCACACCTTTGTTAATAATTCTTAAAATCTGTCATTATCCTCCGAAAAATAAGGCGCTATTTTTACACTTAGAATTTTTTTTCAGTACGTGCAACCATCATAGCGGAGTTGCGTGTCTGATAATTCAAACATATTAACCAAAAGAAATAATTAAAAACAATTTTTAAAACTAAAACGATGAAGAAAATCCTTGCAATTTCAGTTATCATGATTGCCTTCTCTGCAGGCCTGTTTGCACAAAATCAGGCAACCGCAACAGCAACCGCAGTCATTGTCACCCCTATTTCACTTACTCAGACTGCTGACATGAGCTTTGGCAATATCATTGCTTCTGTTGGTGGCGGCACGGTGGTTCTTACGCCGGGAGGTACACGGACACCGACAGGTGTAACATTTCCAGCCGTTGGCGGAACTGTAACGGCCGCATCATTTAATGTGGCAGGGCAGGCCAACTTAACATATTCAATTACTCTTCCTGCATCGCACACAATAAATTCAGGATTAAACAGTATGCTGGTGGATGCATTTACCAGCAGCACACTTTCCGGAACAGCTACCCTTAGCGGTGCGGGCGCAGACGTACTCACTGTCGGAGCAACTCTGAATGTCGGAGCGGCTCAACCGGCCGGGACATACACCAATGCAGCCGGATTCACGGTTACTGTCAACTATAATTAAAGAGTGCGCCAGGGAATAAAACAGGTCTGGCAAGAGGGATGAGAAAGCACAGGAAGTTTCTTTTTGGCCTGATAGGGTTATTTTTTGTACCGGCAGGGATGGCGGTGGCACAGATCGCCCCCCCTGCCAGTGCAACAGGTCATATTACGGCGGAAGTAATTACAATGCTTGCTGCCGTTGAGACTTCTCAGCTTAATTTTGGTCGGTTTGCCCCGGGTCCGCAGGGAGGAGAGCTGATAATCACGCCTGAGAGCACTGTCATGGTGCAGGGCAGTGTGTGGCCGGGAAGCGGATCAAGGAATGCAGCCAGCTTCTTCGTAACAGGAGACCCCGGCGTGGCATATACTATTACGTTCCCCTCAGCTCCGGTGACGATTACACATATGGGCAGTGCCAGAACCATGACGGTAGAAGACTGGACGTCAGTGCCGGAGCCGACACCCGGAGCGGGAATGCTTGAGGACGGATCGCAGGTGGTCATGGTAGGGGCAACGCTGAAAGTTGGTACCCTGGTCGATAATCCGGTCGGGATATATACGGGGACATATACAATCACGTTCGACTTTAATTAAAAGGAATTTGAACAAGATAACTTAGAAATAATGCCAAAGCTTACATTGCAGCTTTTAACAACAGGCCTGATAATGCTTCAGGTCTTTTTTCCTTTTAATACAAGGGCTCAGGGCAATTTGCTGATAACACCCAAAAGAGCTGTGTTTGAAGGAAATAAGAGATCCATGGATCTTAACCTGGCAAACATTGGTCAGGATACGGCCACCTATGCCATCTCTCTTGTGGAGATACGGATGACGGAGGCGGGCAGCTTCGAGTCCATTACTGAGCCTGACGAAGGACAGCAGTTTGCGAGTCCCTATCTGAGATATTTTCCACGGTCAGTGACGCTCGGGCCCAATGAAGCCCAGACAGTAAAGATACAGCTTGTCAGGAGCGGAAACCTGGAGCCCGGCGAGTACAGGTCGCATCTCTACTTCAGGGCGGTCCCGAGGCCAACGCCACTGGGGGAGGAAGAGGATACGGTGCCTGATCAGACGTCTATCTCTGTCAAGCTGATACCTGTATTCGGTATAACCATCCCGGTGATAATCAGGGTGGGTCAGCCCGCGGTCACCGTGACGCTCTCAGATCTTGGACTGACATTTGCCGGTGACACTCTGCCAAGGCTCAGGATGACATTTAACCGTTCTGGCAACTTTTCTGTTTACGGCGACCTGGCCGTTGATCATGTTTCTGATCAGGGAAAGAGAACCAGGGTGGGAATGGCAAACGGGGTTGCGGTATATACACCTAATCTCAGAAGGGATTTTGAGCTAAGCCTTACAGACTTCCGGGTCTTGATTACGGAAAGGGAAAGCTTGTTTTGAAATATTTCAGCTCCGTCTGATGTTAAGCCGGAGAAATATGCAGAGGCAGAATTGCTTTTGAATCGTTAACCAGCAACATAAGTGCCGCCAGCGAGACTTAACATAAAGCGCATAACACGAGTACTGCATCTGATCATATTTTCCGTTGCGCTGGCATGGCCAGCCCCTGACGCATACGGCCAGGTCAACGGCGATTACCAGACAAGGGCCACCGGAAACTGGAATGCCAATAACACCTGGCAGGTCAGAACCGGAGGTGCCTGGGTGAACTGCGCTGCCGGTGATTACCCTGGCGCGGCCCCCGGTGCCGGCACCGTTAATATTTTAAATAACCATACAGTTACTCTAACGGCAAACGTCCCCAACAGTGTCGGGGCCCTGAGCATTAACGGCGGGAACCAGGATTCCTATCTTCAGTTCAACACTGGCGTTTCATTGACAGTCACCGGGCAAACCTATCTGAATTCTGACAGTAACGATGATGAAAAATCTGTTTTAGTGAATGCCGGGGTCTTCAGAACAGGCTCGGTTAATGCAAATTCAAATGGTGATACCAGGGATGCCTATATACGAATTTCAACAGGGACCGTAACTGTTGACGGCAATGTGACGTTAAACGGCACCGCTGTTCGAACTTACATCATTTTTGCCGGCAATGGTAATCTGTATGTCGGAGGGACAATTACGGGCGGATCAATTACCGGCACAGCCGGAGGCGGGACTACAGCTCCTACTGCTGGTACAGTCACATACAACAATGCCGGTGCGCAAAACATTGGAACTTATGGATACTTTAATCTTGGAATTTCCGGAGGCGGCAACAAGAATATGCAGGGAAGCTTCTCGGTAAACGGAACACTAAATCTTACCTCCGGGACTTTTGTTGTAGGTTCAAATACGCTCACGTTGAACGGTCCGGCCATTACCGGCACACCGACAAACCTGAGCACTGCATCATCTTCCTCCCTTGTTTTCGGCGGATCATCAACCGGTATAAGCATACCTTCCAGTGCTGCAAGCCTTAACAACCTGACGGTAAGCAACGTCAATGGTGTAACACTGAATGGTAGCTTAATTCTCTCAGGAACATTGTCCCTTCAAAGTGGTCTGTTTAATGTGGGAGGGAACACCCTTACATTAAATGGCCCGGCCATAACCGGTACACCTACCAATCTTGTCACCACATCTTCCTCGTCATTGGTATTCGGAGGCTCCTCAACCGGCATAAGTATACCTTCCAGTGTTGCAAATTTGTCGGGTCTTACAATTAATAACAGCAACGGGGTTTCTTTAGCCGGAAGTGTCAATTTGGCAAACACACTTACAATGATTCAGGGGAATATTGTAACCGGGGCAAATACTTTGACATTATCAGGCAACACTCCGGGTAGTTTGGTATTTACTAATGGCAGAATTATTGGTCTGTTCATAAGAGCAATCGGATCAACCGGATCAGATTATCTCTTTCCGGTAGGCACAGAAGCAATTTTCAGTCCGCTTAAGATCACATTTGCCAACCTTAACCCTGGCACGCTGGCAGTCCTGTTTCAGCCTGATGATATTGGAACTGTCGGATTGCCCCTGGATGACTCGGGAAATGAGGTTCATGATCGTCAGACAACCGGATACTGGACCATGACGGCCGCCGGATCTCTTGCCTCAACTGATTATAGTGTGAATCTTAACTTCTCCGGTTTCAGTAACGTGGATTCACGTGCCCGCATTCTGAAGCGCACAAATGGAGGAAACCTCGCTCTTGACGGAATTCACGGCTCGGTGAGCAGCCCTGAAATATCACGAACGGGGATGAGCGGAATTTCCACAACGGCAACAGATTTAGCAATAGGAAAACCAGATTTGCGGATCATCACTCAGCCCTCAAACGCCACAGGATGTAATTCTTCATTCAGTGTCACAGTTAGTGGACGGGCCCCCCTGACTTATCAATGGCAGGAGGACAACGGAGGAGGATTCACAAATATAACCAACGGCGGCATTTATAGCGGGGCCATCAGCAATATACTTACAATTTCAGGAGCTCCGCAATCCATGAATGGCTATAGTTATCGATGTATAGTCATCGACGGGTATGGATATACAAAGACAAGCAACAGTGCAGCGCTCACAATTCTGGAAGCGATACTTGGGTATAAGTATGAAAGAAATATTACCATTGATTATACAAGGGTAGCAGGAGGGGTAGATTTGTATAATTTTCCGGTCATGATAAACCTGACCGGACAGACTTTCTTACAAACCTCGCCGGCCGGAGAGATATTAAATGCAAATGGATTTGATATTATTTTTACTGACAGTAATCATAATAAACTCGATCACCAGATTGAGTATTACAATGGAACCAACGGTGATCTTATTGCCTGGGTCCGCATTCCGATTCTCTCCTCCTCATCAAATACCGTTATCAAAATGCTTTATGCAAATCCGCAGATAACCACCGATCCGTCGGTTACTACAGTCTGGGACAGCCACTACAAGGGGGTGTGGCATCTCAATGACAATAACCTTGAGGATGCCACTGTATATGATTTTTCAGGAACGCCATACAATACCCCGTCATATTCAACAGGCACTATCTATAACGCCCTGCAGATGAACGGAACAGATGAGTATGTGCAGGTAAACAGCGCTGCGCACCTTAATTTTGCAGGTAATATAACCATCTCGGCATGGGTGAATATGGATACACGTACCAGGGATCAGAAGATAGCAGGCAATCAGAACGGGACAAGCGGGGGATACAAGTTCGGGATCTATACAAACAACAGGGTTGAATTTGAAATAAGGAATTCAGCTAACATACCATCATTGAACAGGGATGTTGACGGCGGCACGATACTTAATACAGGTCAGTGGTATTATCTTGCCGGGATCAGCTCTGATGTTCTTGATTCGATCAAAACCATTGTTAACGGTGTTCCGGAGCGGCCCTTCAAAAAAACCGGGACTCTCGGCACGTCATCCAACACAATGGTAATTGGCAAGGAACCATTCGCGAATAGTTACTACTTTGATGGCAGGTTCGATGAGATCCGCATTTCTGACAAGGTAAGGTCAGACGGCTGGCTGAGAACAGAATACAACAATCAATCTTCACCTTCGACCTTCTATTCAGTAGGGGCAGAGGTTTCTCTGACTGATCTGCCTTCGGCCGGCATTTGTGACTGTACCGGTTACGCTTCCGCCAGGGTATCCTGCCGGTGGAACCTATTCCGGTAACCCATATATTTCAGGAAACGTTTTTACACCTCCCGCTGCAGGGACTTATCCGATTGTCTATACTTATAACGGAGTCTGCGGGCCCGCAAGCATTGCAAAGTATATTATAATAACACCTGTTCCTCCGGCTCCTGCTGCTCCGGACAGAGAATATTGTTTTAATCAGATTACTAATCTGGACGCTGTTGGTGAAAATATCCGCTGGTATAGCGGGGGCAGTCTTGTTAGTACTGCGAATCCATTTTCTACAGGACAAACAGCAGCCGGCACGTATAATTACACTGTAACCCAGACAGTAAATGGTTGTGAAAGCAATCCTGAGCCTGTCGTTCTTACTATTTACGGCGGTGCAACAATCAGTACGCAGCCCTTGCCTGAAACCATATGTGCGGGAGAAAGCTCAGTGTTCACGGTGGTGGCATCAGGATACAATCTGGTATACCGCTGGCAGGAAAACGGAGTGAATATTACTGACGGAGGCATTTACAGCGGAGCCTCTACGGCAGAACTGACAATAACCAGCCCGGCAGCTTGCGCTGAGCGGGAACAACTACAGGTGCGTCATAACAACCACCTGTGGCACCTCTCCGGTTACAAGCAACACAGTTCAGCTGACGGTTAATCCTTCTCCGGTAGCAACATTCAGTTATGCCGGATCGCCCTACTGCCCGAATGCAGCCGATCCGTTTCCCACTTTCAGCGGAGGGGGTGTCGCCGGAACGTTTTCATCAACAGCAGGCCTTGTATTTGTTAATGCTGTCACAGGACAGATAGATATTTCGGCAAGCATCCCGGGCACTTATACGGTAACAAACACCATTCCTCCGGCAGGCGGATGTCAGGAAGTCATTGCGACAAGTCCGGTAATAATTATTTCTACTATCACCTGGACCGGGGCCATAAGCAGTGACTGGAACAACTCCGGGAACTGGACATGCGGGTTCATTCCAAGCTCTGCGGTTTCGGTGTATATACCTGACGAAGCAAATGAGCCTGTATTGTCAGGAGCATCAACAGGCACAGTCAACAATCTCGAGATATCAGGAAACTCATCGCTGATGCTTTCGGGCAGCACACTGACAATCTGCGGGTCTGTAACGGCTGCGTCACCAATATATGCTGCGGGCGGCACTATTATTTTTGCCGGCGATGAGGTACAGAGCATCCCTTCCGGAACCTTTGCAGGTAATACGATAAACAATCTTACTGTAAATAACTGGGAAGGAGTATTAATGCTTGATACACTGAAGATAAGCGGTGTCGTAAGCATTCAGGATGGCGTCCTTGTTTCTGACGGCTTCCTCACACTTATTTCAGATGCAGTGCAGACTGCACTTATTGACGGGTCAGGTACAGGCGACATTACCGGTAACGTGAATATGCATCGCTATCTTCCGTCAAAATACGGTTATAAGTATTTCAGTTCTCCTTTCCAGGCCGCTACTGTAGGAGAGTTTAGCGATGATATGGATCTGACCTCCCCCTTCCCGCTCTTCTACCGCAATGAGGAAAACAGCCGGGGCTCGGGCTGGATAAGTTATACAGACCCTGACAGCATTCTGTATCCTCTCGAAGGGTATGCAGTTAACTTCGGCGCCTCAGCCACCCCATGGACTGTCGACGTTACGGGAGAAGTGAACAACGGCCCTCTGTCGGTAACACTTTACAATCATGACAGCCTCTATACAGATGGATTTAACCTCGTCGGCAATCCCTACCCGTCACCAATAAACTGGAATGCTGCGGGATGGACAAAATCGGCGATTGATAATGCTGTATATTTTTTCAGGGCAAGTGATACGGATGAGTACGGTGGTGAATACAGCAGCTATGCCGCCGGAGTGTCGAGTGACGGCGTTGCATCCAATATTATACCCTCGATGCAGGGATTCTTTGTGCGTGTCTCTGACGGCGCATTTCCTGTCACCGGCACCCTAGGTGTTTCAAACAGCGTGAGGGTTAATGACCTGACCCACCCATTCCTCAAGTCGGCACCCTCCTCCACCCGGTTCCTTGTAAGAGCGACTGCATCATTTACAGGTGATAAGGCTTCGGAAGACCCTATGGTGATCTATTTTAACGATGAGGCCGGTGCGGGCTTTGACAGTGAATATGATGCACTTAAGCTGATGAATACAGACATGATGATGACCAACTTCTATTCAGTTCTGAGCAATGGAAAGAAGCTGTCCATCAATGCATTGCCTGCATATACAGATACAGCTACGGTAGTGCCCCTTGGAATTAAAACATATATTAACGGAGAGCTGAACTTCAGAATAAGGGATATCGAGAACCTTCCCGAGGGAGGGAAGATATATTTCCGTGACCGTCTTACGGGAGCCAACGTTAATCTTTTGCCTGACCAGAGCTACAGGGTAACCCTTAATGCAGGTGATTATAATGACAGGTTTTTCCTGGCATTTCTGAAGGGAACAACGGGAATAGATGACCCGGCAGCATATGATAAACTCTTTACTGCATATTCAGTGAACAGTATACTGAAAGCGACAATAAGCCTGGTTGAGGGCAGGAGGGGTATCATCACTGTCTTTGATCTGGCAGGCAGACCCGTTTACATCACCGAGGTACATGAGGCCGGATACTATGAATTTGAAACGGGGATAAGGCAGGGGATTTACATTGTCAGCTACATAACCGGCAGGAAGTCAAACACCACGAAACTATTCATGGGATACTGATGAAGAAAAACAGGGATATATTGATTTTCAGAAAAAGGATGTTCCTTTTGGCCGCCATTACCATAATGAGCGGGTTTATTTCTGTTGTACAGGCACAGGTAATGCCTCCCCGTCCGGTTATTGTGACAGCCAATCCTGCACAGCCGCTATCCTTCGGTGCTTTTTCTCCCGGCCTGACGGGCGGCACCGTCACTGTTCATCCTGACGGGTCGAGATCGTCGACAGGAGATGTGATATTGTTCGGCCTGGGATATGTGTACACTCCGGCGATGTTTTATGTCAGGGCCAATCCCGGAACGATTATTTCCCTGCTTAACAATCCGCCCGTCACCCTTACCGGAAGCGGCGGCGGCACTCTTACCCTGCAGATCGGCGCTACTATTCCTGCAATGCCCTTTGTCACAAGCGTGCCATGGCAGATGCAAACAACATTACTGGTCGGCGGAACCCTGACTGTCGGCGACATAGGCGCAAATCCACCAGGTAACTATACCGGGACTTTTTCTATTACAGTCATTCAGGAGTAGGTCGCCTGAATGGCAGATGAAAACAACAGATGGCAGAAAGAAAGGCATATCCCGAAAACAGAAACAGAGGGATTGCTGCCTTCAACCATGAGGCCATCTGCAAGTTTATCCTTGCAGTCTCATTCCTGATTTTTTTGCCTTCATATGCTGTCGCACAGGAGGAGCCCTCATACGATGAGATTGCAGTATATCTTAAGATTCCTTATTTCGGGGTAGGGGAAATTGAGGCCGTGATCAGGAATGAAGAGCTTTATCTTCCTGTTACTACCCTATTTGACTTTCTCAAGATAAGAAATGTCCCCTCGGAGAACCTTGATCTTGTAACCGGCTTCTTTATCGCACCGGAGGCTGAATACAGCATTGACAGGGCTGAAAATATTATAATATACGCGCGGCAAGACCTACAGGCTGCAGGAGGGAGACCTGGTCAGGTCAGAGAGCAATCTTTACCTGAAGTCTTCATGGTTCGGTACGGTCTTCGGGCTGGACTGCAATTTCAGATTCCGTGACCTGACTGTAACGGTTGAATCGGATACGGAGCTTCCGGTAATACGTGAGATGAGGCTCGAAGAAATGAGAAGAAACATCACACGCCTGAAGGGAGACCCCGAGGTGGATACCACGATAGGAAGAACATATCCCGGCTTCAGGTTCGGGATGGCCGACTGGTCTGTGTATGCCAATGAAAAGGTTGACGGGCAGGCAGAGGTGAGGATGAATGTGGCACTTGGAGCAGTCATTGCCGGTGGCGAGGCTACGGCCTCTCTCTATTATCATTCACGGCAGCCTTTTTCCGAGAAACAGCAGTATTATCTGTGGCGGTATGTCAACAATGACCGTGAGCTGCTGCGTCAGTTCATGGCCGGAAAGATTGTGTCAAATGCCACAGCCTCTATTTATAACCCTGTTGTTGGCATCCAGCTCACGAATACCCCTACCACCTTCAGGCGCTCGTTCGGCTCGTACACTCTGACTGACAGGACTGAGCCGGGGTGGACGGTTGAATTGTATGTCAATAATGTGCTGGTCGACTATAAAGAGGCTGACGGCTCCGGTTTTTTCACGTTTGATGTTCCGCTTGTATATGGAAACACCATGGTTAAACTGAAGTTTTATGGTCCATGGGGCGAAGAGAGAATACGTGAACAAAACATCATTATTCCATATAATTTTCTGCCTGTTAAGACTCTTGAATACACTCTCAGCGCAGGTGTTGTGGAAGATTCGCTCTGGAGCCGTTACTCAAAAGTCAGTGTCAACTATGGTGTGGCAAATAATCTCACTGTCGGGGGCGGGCTGGAATACCTTTCATCTGTTTCTACCGGACCATTGATGCCATATGCAAATGCCTCCCTCAAAGTCACCAGGAATTTGCTTCTTACAGGAGAATATACCTACGGTGTCAGGGCCAGGGGGCTGCTCACATATCGTTTTCCCTCCAACATACAGCTCGATCTTAACTATACAAAATATAAAGAAGGTCAAAAGGCCATCAGCTATAATTATCTGGAGGAGCGCAAGGCCGCTCTTTCACTTCCGTTACGCTTCGGAAATTACTCTGCATACTCAAGGTTCTCATACACAAGAATTGTTGTGCCGCAATCAGATTATACAACTGCAGAGTGGATGCTTGCAGGACAGATACTCGGAGTCCATGCCAACCTTACCAACTATGCCATTCTTATTTCTGATGTCGACCCCAACTTTTTCAGCAACCTGTCGCTTACAGTGAGGCTGCCCTACAGTTTTATCCTTATGCCACAGGTGCAGTACAGCTTTTCGGACAAAGAGTTTTTGTCATCAAAGGTGACCATAGAAAAACGCTTTCTTGAGAAGGCGTATCTTAATTTCTCGTATGAGCAGAACTATAAAACCGGCCTCAGGCTGGGAGAGGTTGGCATCAGGTATGACTTCTCTTTTGCCCAGACGGGATTCTCTGCCAGGCAGAGTGATCGGAGGACAACCCTTATACAATATGCCCGCGGAAGCTTTATCAATGACCGGGCTACGCATTACTTCAGCCCTGACAACCGCACCAATGTCGGCAGGGGAGGCATTTCCATCATTGCATTTCTTGATCTGAACGCAAATGGCACCAGGGATGACGGGGAACCGCTTGTGAACGGGCTGAATGTTCATTCAAACGGCGGAAGGATTGAGCACAGTGAGAAAGATACGGCAATACATATACTTGGACTGGAACCATACACGAAATATTTTATTAGAGATAGACGAAAAAGGATTTGAGAATATATCCTGGAGGATAGACAACAAATCGATCGCGGTAGTAGTTGACCCGAACATGCTTAAGCTGATCGAGGTGCCTGTCTCTGTCAGGGGTGAGGTAACGGGTACGGTTATGCTTGAAGAGGATGGCTCGAGGAGGGGCCTGAGCCGGATCATTGTAAATATTCATAATGAGAATAACACAATTTATGGAAGGGCGCTTACCGAAGAAGACGGCTATTTCAGCTACTTCGGGCTTGTTCCGGGCACATATCACGCCCGGATCGATACAGCACAGCTCAGAAAGCTTAAAATGATCTCCGTGCCCGATTCGGTACCGTTCAATATTACTGCCAGCACAGAGGGCGATTATGTTGAAGGAATTGACTTCACCCTTAAAAAGATTCTGCCATCGGCTGATACATCGGTGACACCGGTGCCCGTTGGTCCCGCGGTGCAGAAAGATACCACCTACATGGTTGTACATGAGGTCATCCGGGAGCTTGTGACAATCACGGAAGACTACTATGCAGTTCAGTTCGGAGCATTCCAGAATAAGGCCTATGCCGAAATAATGAAGAAAAAAGTCGAGGGAGCCCTTGACAAGAAGGTGGAGTTGTTCGAGGAAGACGGTTTCTGGAAGGTTCGTATAACCGGCTTTGCCGACCGCGAAGACCTCGATTCGTACATACCGATAATACAGGGTCAGGGAATAAACCAGATCTGGGTAATAATGAACAGGGCGGTAAAACAGGACTACAGGACCACAGTCAGGGAAGACTCCATCGCCAGGATAAGAGAGACCGTAACAGAAAGGGCCGAACCGGTCAATATAACCGGCACTGTCATACAGGTGGGTGCATTTAACCAGGCAGACGAGAGCACCTCAACAATTGACAGGCTTCTTGCAGCTTCCGAGAAGCTGGTGACTTTAAAGAATGAGGATGGCGTATTTAAAGTACAGGTAGAGCTGGCTGATACAAATGAAGTAAGGGAATTCCTCCCTGTTCTGAAGAAATACGGGTTTGATAATATTGTTATCATACCGGCTCCCGGAGCGGAAATTGTCCCCGTCAAGCCTGCAGAGCCTGACGCTGTCGTGGCGGAGCCGGAAGTAGTTGTGGCAGTGCCTGAACCTGAGGTGATTGAAGAAGCACCGGTGGTGCTGCCTCCGAGGTTCCTCCTCCATGCAGCGAGCTATTACACAAGGAGCAAAGCGGAGAAAGCAAAGAACAAGATCGAAAGAAAACTTAAACTGCCTGTAGAGATTTTGGTGGAGTGGGACACATACAGGGTTGTCATAACAGGATTCTACAACAGGGAGGAAACTTATCCATACTATCCGGAACTTGCCGGCATGGGCTTCTCAGACGTCTTCGTAATTGAGAAGCCTGCGGAGAATAAATAATCCGTAAATTTGATTATCAAAAACAAATCCTATGAAATATGTTGGCGCACATATAAGTGCATCCGGTGGAGTTGAGAATGCCCCGTTAAATGCTCACGGTATAGGGGCAAAGGCATTTGCGTTCTTCACAAAGAATCAGAAACAGTGGTTCTCACAGCCGCTGTCACGCAAAAGCATTGATGACTTTCGGAGCAACTGTGAAAAATACGGGTACAAGCCTTTTCAGATACTGCCGCACGACAGCTATCTGATCAACCTTGGCAACCCCGATGACATGGCTCTTCTCCGTTCACGTGAGGCCTTCATTGACGAGATGAAGCGTTGTGAACAGCTCGGACTTGACAGGCTTAATTTTCACCCCGGAAGCCACCTTGGAAAGATATCTGAGGAGGAGAGCCTTGACCTTATTGCCGAATCTGTCAATATTGCTCTTTCGGAAACGAAAGGGGTAATCGCCGTCATAGAGAATACGGCAGGACAGGGGACCAACCTTGGGTACAGGTTTGAACATCTGAAATATATTATTGACAGGGTCACTGACAGGAAAAGGGTAGGGGTATGCATTGACACCTGTCATGCCTTTACCTCCGGATATGATCTCTCTACCCCAGAAGGATTCAATAAGGTATTTGCCGAGTTTGACCGTGTTGTTGGATTCTCATTCCTGAAAGGGATGCATCTGAATGAATCAAAGAAAGCGTTCGGCACCCGGGTTGACAGGCATGACAGCCTGCATAAGGGGGAGATAGGCGATGAGGTGTTCAGCCTTATCATGAACGATCCGCGCTTTGATGATATGCCTCTCATACTCGAGACGCCGGACGAGGCTCTGTGGGCAGGAGAGATAGAGTACCTGTATTCGCTTCAGAGAAAATAGATAAAGCCATGATAAGGGGAATAGCCACGTTTATTATCGCCGGCATTATGTTGCATGTGGCCGGCACTATTCAGGGACAGGACACTGTCAGGTTCAGTGAAGGGCTGATGCTTTCAGGTCCGGGAGGTCTCGACAGGTCATCTCTGAGCACAGACCCGGTGACATGGCATATAATTATGGGGTCACTTCCAAAGCCTGAAGCTGGCGCCACGGCCTATACCTCTTCGCAGGGAAGCGAGATGAAGTGGGAAAAAATTATCCCCGGCGAGGACGGCTACTTCAGCAACGGCTCTCTCAGGGGAGGCCTTTACCTGGAATATGATTCACCGTCACGCCGCATTATGCTTCTTGAGGTGTCAGGGAACACTCTCAGTGTTGTCAACGGAATACCGATGGAGGGAGATCATTATGACTTTGGTTATTCACTCCGGCCGGTGACAATAAACAAGGGTAAAAACACACTCTGGCTTACCGGGGGACGCTTTCAAAGGATAAAGGTTATGCTTGTCGCTCCCTCCTCCGATATTATGCTTACAGGAAAGGATCTGACCCTTCCCGATCTTGTCTATGAAGAGCCCGGAATGATCCGTTACGGCGGAGTACAGGTAGTCAATGCAACGGCAAAGGATGTTGCTGGTTACACGATCCGTTGCACCCTGAACGGAAACACAGAAACAACCCCGCTGCCTGCCCTTTCAAGGGAAAACACCGTCAAGCTACCCTTCAGCATTCCTGCCCAGGGAGATGTTTCCGGCAGCCAGTCAAAGGCAGACGTTGCTCTTTACGATCCTGCCGGCCGTGAAGTGAGTCGTATTGCAGTTACACTCAGGCATAAGCATTTCAGGGAGGTTCATGACCGCACATTCATCAGCGCTGTTGATGGCAGCGTTCAGTATTTCAGTGTTACGCCGGGTGGAACAGACGATCCGGGAGAGGGTCTCTTTCTCTCGGTTCACGGTGCCGGCGTTGAGGCCCGTAACCAGGCGAGGGCATATAAGCCAAAGAGCTGGGGTGACGTTGTTGCTGCCACCAACAGGAGGCCATACGGTTTTGCCTGGGAGGACTGGGGTCGTCTTGATGCCCTCGAGGTGCTTGAGGAAGGGAAGAAGCTCTTTAAGCCCGATCCTTCAAGAATCTATCTCTCAGGTCACTCAATGGGAGGGCATGGTACGTGGTATCTGGGAGCAACATATCCCTCCATGTTTGCTGCCATAGCACCATGTGCGGGCTATGCAGACCTCCTCGGATATGCATCAAGACCAGCTGCCGCTGCCATAAATCCTGCCGCAGAGATGATGCTGCGTGCCGGTAATCCAACCAGAACAAAAACTCTGGCGCGCAACTACATTCATCATGGAGTCTATGTCTTTCACGGTGATGCCGATGAGACTGTCTCAGTAGGGCAGGCACGTGATATGAGAGCCCTGCTCGGCACTTTCCATCCCGACTTTGCCTATAAGGAATATCCCGGAGGGAGTCACTGGTGGAGTGATGAATCGCTTGACTGGCCGCCGATATTTGACTTCTTCAGAATACACCAAATCCCGGAGGATAAATATGTTGTAAACCTTGAATTTCATACTGCAAATCCCGGTGTATCGGCCACTTCACATTATCTGACGGTTGAACAGCAGGAGAGGCCATTGCTGAAAAGCAGCGTATCAGTAAGGATTGACACTGCCAGGAACAGCGTCAATGTCACAACAGAAAATATAAGCCTGTTTTGCCTGGACCTGCCGGCGATGCCAACAGAGATACCCGTTGAAGTCACCATTGACAGCACTTCTGTTCTAAAGATCACGGAAATGCCGGGAGAGGGTAAATTATGGCTTGAGAGATCGCAGAACAAGTGGGACAAGGGCGAAGCGACCCCTCCTTCAGAAAAAAATCCTCTTCGTAACGGCACTTTCAAGGATGCCTTCCGTAACAGGATGGTGTTCGTTTATGGTACGGGCGGTACACCTGCAGAGGATGCGTGGATCTATTCCAGGGCGAGACTTGATGCATCTACTTTCGGCTATCGCGGCAACGGCACTGTCGAGCTCATTGCTGACACCAGGTTCTCTCCGGAGAGATATGCTGACCGTAATATTATACTTTACGGCAATTCCGATAATAACAGTGCGTGGAGCAAGGTGCTTGAGGGCTGCCCTGTGGAGGTTGCAACAGGCTATATTAAGGTGGGAGAGAAGCGCATGGAGGGTGATGACATGGCAATTTTTTTCATCTGGCCGCGTGCAGGCAGTGACATTGCATCAGTCGGGAGTGGTCGGTGGCACAGGTCTCAGAGGGATGAAGGGAGGCTACGGCAACCAGTATTTCAATTCAGGAAGTGCTTTTCCTGACCTTACTGTCGTGAAGTCGGATGCCGGAAAGACAGGATATGAGGCGGTTGTCTGTACCGGTTTTTTTGATAATCAATGGCGTGTAGAAAACGGAGAGTTCGTCTGGAACCTTAAATAACTTAATAATCAGGCAATTACACAATAATTATTCACTCTCAATTTTCAGTCTCTTTCTCATCCATCCGAGAAGTTTCTCCTGCTCCTCTGCTCCGCACATCTCAAGGCTTTGGACGCACATGAACTTGATGCTGTTATCCTTTTCGCAAAGTATGATCTTCCTGTCTATATAATCCTTCGGCCGTCCGAAGGGTTGCATATATACCAGATCGGGACTGGCAATCAGCCTGTTGCCCTGCAGGAGTTGCAGGTGGTTCGAGAGCGAAATAAAAGTGAACTGTGAGTAATGGCGGAACCTGTGAGATATGTTTTTCTCGATAAGCGCTTTATTCCGGGTGACGAAATCCTCAATTGTTTTCCTGCCAACTGTATGCGGGGTGTGACTGTTGGTAAAATACCTCCACTTAAGGCCAAGAAGTGACGCAGAATTCCACTGGCCAAGATGAAAGGATGCTTTTGGTTGAAAGCCGGGGTTGTTTTTAAAATATTTGTTAAAAGCTATCCTGAGAGAGTTCCACCAGATCCTGTAAAGGGGCGCATGGACCCATCTTCCGCGTAAGACAGGCATGTTGTCAATGAAGAAGTCTTCAGGCTTTACGCTTCTTATCAGAAACGTGTCATCATTGAAATATACGAAGTTATCGGAGAGACCCTTTATCCGCCATATCATATTCCCGATAGAGATGCTGTTGAATGTCGGAAGGTAATTTTCGAAACCCTCAAAAATTTCACTGTGATCTACAATTCTTACTGAATCCGCTCTTTCAGGAAACCATGTTTTGATATCACCATAGAGATCAGGATCCTGGCCATCAGTCACGATATAGAGATTTCTAATGAAGGGGGCAAACCTGAAGACAGACAGAACGCAATATCTAATTTCATTTATCGAAGCGAAACGGGTGGGATGGGCCCCGGGATGGGTGTTGGCACCTGTCAGGCCAAGATACCGGTTCCTTTTTTCGGCCAGCCCTGAATCGCTGCCATCAACCCATGCAATAACGACATCAATCGGATGTTTTTTTTGTGATAAGGGATTGTCGGTCATTACAGATGTTTTTCCGGTAGAATTAATTTCAATTATTTGGCGTCTCAATGCCTAACATTTTATCCAGCCATCCAAATATTCTATCGCGCTCTTCAGGGCTGAACATATCAAGGCTTTGTGCGCATACAAATTTTATATCTCTGTCAGTTTCGCAACGCTTCATTCTCCTCTCCATCCTCTTTTTTGAATAGTAGGGATGCAGGTAACCGAGGCCCAGTTTTTCAGTTTGCCTGTTACCGTCAAGTATTTCCAGGTGGTAGGCCAGGGCAGTCATCAGAAACTGCTTTGGGCTCCGGAACCTGTCCGCTATATTATTTTCAAGCAGCCGGTGTCTATCAGTAAAATAGTTTTCCAGCCTCACACGGCTTAACGGGTGTGGGGTATGGCAGTGGAAAAAATATCTGACTCTCATTCCAAGCAAAGAGGCTGCATTCCACTGGCGCAGATAGAAAGACAGTTTTGGCTGGTAGTCGGGATTATTGCGCAGATGTCTGTTAATTAGAGTCTTGAAATAATTGCTCAGCATCTTTTTGTAGGGAGCGATGAGCCATTTACCCCGAAGCACAGGTCTTCCATTCCTGAACCAGTCTTCTGGATGAGACTCTCTGATTATAAAAATGTCATCATTGAAAAAGAGAAAATTATCTGAGAGACCCTTTATTCTCCACATCATTGACAGTATTGAAGTGCTGTTGAAGGTAGGCAGGTATTGCTCGTATCCGCTGAAGATTTCTTTATGATCTACAACTTTCAGCGAGCTGGCCTTACCGGGGAAACAGGCCTGTACTTCCTCGTAGATATTTGGGTCCTGATTATCAGTTACAATAAATATATTTCTGACAAATGGTGCAAACTTCAGGATTGAGAACACACAGTACCTGATTTCGTTGTTAGAGGCATAAAAGGTTGATAATGCTCCGCGATGTTGGGTGAGTTCTGTTTCGTTGAGATATTTTTTTCTCTTCTCTGCAAGCCGCGGATCACTGCCGTCAACCCACAGCACTACGGCGTCAACAGGTTCGCTGCTATGTGCTTTGTGACCGTCTGTCATTGCTATTCCAATTGCCTGCTAAAGTATACCAAATTATTCTTTATCGTAACCCTGCCAGGCTCAAAATCCTGTTTGTTGTGATGAGCATGCCGTGATTATGAGCAAGGCAATAGCTGATAGATGTTTCATGATAATTTCTCTTTTTAAGGTGCAAGTATTTCTGTAATCCATATCCCTTTTTCAAGCCTGTAAACAGTTCTTTGGTGTAGCCGGTGAATTCCTTCCTGCCAGAACTCGAACCATGATGGAACGATCCTGTATCCGCCCCAGCAGGGAGGCTTAGGGATATCCTTCCCCCTGAATTGCTCCTCGAATTCTGAGAACCGAGCCTCAATTAAGGATCTCCCGGGGATGGCCCGGCTCTGGTTGCTGGCCCAGGCGCCGATCTGGCTGTCACGTGGGCGCGACCTGAAATAAATTATTGAATCATCTTCGGAAACTCTTGAGACTTTGCCCTCTATACGCACCTGCCTTTCTGATTCGGGCCAGTAAAAAAGCATTGCTGCAAAAGGATTCTGAGACAGCTGGCTCCCCTTCCTGCTTTCATAATTGGTGAAGAAGACAAAGCCCTCATGGCTGTATTCTTTAAGCAGGACAGTTCGGACAGACACTGCTCCGTCTGGATCTGCCGTGCCAAGGCTGAAAGAGTCAGGATAAGATACCCCCGTGGCAAGTCTCTCACTGTACCAGAGGTCAAATTGTGCAAACGGATCACTTAACATAACATCTGAACCTGTGGGTTGAAATTAAATTTATATCTTGACTTCTCAAATATTCATAGTTAACATCATCATGAAACAAAGTTATGTAAGTATGGCAATAGTTGCCTTATCACTGGGCATAAGTCTTGGGTCGTGCAAGAAACAGGAGCCTTCGGATCTGACAAGAGAGTCAATTATCCCCGCTCCGGTATCAGTAACTGCCACAGGCGGCTACTTCACAATCAGCAAGAATACTGACATTTATTTTAAGGGTGAGAATGAAGAGCTGAATCAGGTAGCACAATACCTTGCTGACAGGCTTAAGCCTGCCACAGGCTTTGATATAGAGGTAATACAAACCACGGGTGAACCGAAGAGGGGGAGTATTTACTTCGTCTTAACGGGAGATGGAACAAATCCCGCCGATGAAAGTTATGAGCTGAACATCAGCAAAAAGGTTTTGCAGATATCAGCCGTAAATGCTGCCGGGGCGTTCCGTGCCGTACAGACTGTCAGGCAGCTGCTTCCTGCGGAAATTGAATTGTCAACGGCCGGTGAAGGGCCATGGATGGTTCCGACGGGAATAATAAGCGACTACCCTGATTATTCATACAGAGGCATGATGCTCGATGTTGCCAGGCATTTCTTCAGTGTTGATGACGTAAAACGGGTCATTGACCTGATCTCATATTATAAGTTAAATGTTTTGCATCTTCACCTCTCTGATGATCAGGGCTGGCGTATAGAGATCAAATCATGGCCAAACCTTGCATTGCACGGCGGAAGCACTGAGGTTGGCGGTGGTGAAGGAGGCTTCTTCACGCAGGAGCAGTATTCAGACATTGTAAAATATGCACATGAACGCCACATTACAATTGTGCCGGAAATTGACATGCCGGGACATACCAACGCCGCACTGGCATCATATGCCGAACTGAACTGTGACGGGAAGGCCAGGGAGCTATATACAGGCATTAATGTAGGATTCAGCTCTTTATGCGTCAGAAAGGACATTACATACAAGTTTGTCGACGATGTTATAAGGGAGCTTGCCGCATTAACGCCCGGACCCTATATCCATATCGGAGGAGATGAGTCGCATTCAACGAAGACAGAGGACTATCTGTTCTTTATGGAGAAGGCTCAGGAGATCGTAAGCAAGTACGGCAAGAATGGCCTGGGATGGGATGAGATCGCAACAACAAAGCTGGCCGATGGCTCTGTGGCACAGTACTGGGCCAAGGCGGCCAATGCACAGAAGGCGGTTGAACAGGGAGCTAAAGTCCTGTTTTCACCCGCAATAAAGACATATCTGGACATGCAGTATGACTCAACGACAAAACTCGGGCTTCACTGGGCTGCATATATAGAAGTTGACGATGCTTATGAATGGGATCCCGCAACCATGGTAGACGGCGTCGGTAGAGAGAATATCCTGGGTGTCGAAGCGCCTCTCTGGACTGAGACCGTCACCAACATTGACGAACTGGAGTATATGGTATTCCCGCGTCTTGCCGGCATTGCCGAGATAGGATGGTCTCCGGCATTAAAAAGAGACTGGATTGATTACAGGGAGAGACTGGCAAGACACGGAGAGCGACTTGCCGCAATGGGGGTTGACTTTTATCGGTCTGACCTTGTTCCGTGGGCTGAACCTGAAGAGAAAAAGGTGTTGAAGGCAAGGTGATGAACCTGGTTGAAGAAACGGACATCGGAGCCCTCTCTTCTTTTTTCAAAGGGAAAATCGGACACCGGCGTGCTGCTTTTTTCATGCGGATTCTTACAATAGACAGACTGAACCGGACTTATGATAAATCGAGCGGCTTCAGCGGGACCGGATTTTCAGGCAGATTCCTGAACGATATCGGCGTAAAGTATTTAGTCGGAAATGCCGAACGATTGAAACAGTTGCCTGACGGTGCATTTCTTACCATTTCCAATCATCCGTACGGGGGACTGGACGGATTGATGCTCATCGACCTGATCGCAAGGATCCGTCCTGACTTCAGGGTGATGGTCAACAAAACGCTTTCGATGGTAAAGACGTTGCGCGATAATTTTATCTCCGTGACCTCAAGGGACAATGAAAATGAGAGCGTTGCCATGGCCAGTATGAGAGGGATACGTGAAACGGTCAGTCACCTGCGCAATGGCCACCCTGTGGGATTCTTTCCCTCCGGGGCTATTTCAGATTTAAGCCTGAAGGAAATGCGCATCAGGGACCGCCACTGGCAGGAAGGGGTCCTGCATCTCATCCATTCTGCAAGGGTCCCGGTCCTGCCGGTAAGGTTCTTCGATGGTAACTCCCCGTTTTTCTACTTTCTGGGTCTTCTGAACTGGAGAGTACGTCTGTTAAGATTGCCTTACGAAGTATTCAACAAAAGAGGCAAGCGACCAAGGATAGGGATAGGTAACATCATCTCCGTGGAGGAGCAGGAGAGGTTTCACAATCCGCAGGCGTTAGGTGAGTTTTTAAGGAAGTCGGTCTATGAAATGCCGGAACCGGCATTTCCGGATGAAAAGTAACAGAGTCATAATTAATTCCGTTATTTGCTTAAGCAGGTTCATACATATATTTCATTCCAATGAATAAAAAAGAATTCTGGAACATACCGAATATGATCACTTCCTATCGGTTGCTGATGTTTCCTGTGATTCTCTATTTTATCATTTCGGGGAGAGAAACCCTTTTTGCCGTCTTTTTTGTGATAAACATGGTTACCGATTTTTTCGACGGGTATATTGCCAGAAAATTTAACATGGAGACTGAATTAGGGGCTAAGCTTGATTCATTCGCTGATAACTTCAATTATCTTCTTGCCTTTATTGGACTCCTGGTTTTTAAGATGGAAGAGATGAGGCCACACCTCCTGAGCTTTGGTATTTTCATCGGCATGCTGGTTCTTACCGTCGTTGTCTCCCTGATAAAATTCAGGAAATTTCCCAGTTTTCACCTGAAAACGACC
Organism: uncultured Bacteroidales bacterium; assembly: GCA_963732365.1. Lineage (GTDB taxonomy): Bacteria > Bacteroidota > Bacteroidia > Bacteroidales > VadinHA17 > SR-FBR-E99. The sequence continues at coordinate 324,117 of CAVSZC010000005.1, forward strand.
AAGTACAGCGGCGACATACAGGCTCTGTTCTTTGTATGTCTTTTCACGTTTGGCTTTTTTTCCCCGCTTTATTACCTGATGATAGTCTGGGGTATTGTTGGAGCCATAGAGCACCTTGCAATTCAGATGATACTGCCTGAAATGAGATCGAATGTAAAGGGGCTTTACTGGATATTGAAAGAGAGAAGAAATGAAAAGGAGCAGTCAAAATGATTTTTCATTCCGCCTTTGAATATATATATCTGTGGCTGCCGCTGGTCGGTTTCCTGGTTGGACTGATCGGCACGCTGATAGGAGGCGGGGGAGGTGGCTTCTTTTTTATCCCTGTCCTGACAATACTTCTGGGTGTGCCTGCCCAGGTGGCTGTCGCAACCTCTCTGGCGGCAACCCTCCCGATATGTATCGTCGGATCAGTGGGACATTACCGCAATAATAACATCGATGTGCGGCTGGGGCTGCTGATGTCAGCTGCAGGTATCGGGGGTGCTATCGGCGGGGCCGGCATCACCAGCCTGATCACTCATCAGCAACTGATTATATGCTATGGCTCTTACGCCGTGCTGATAGCCCTGCTCATGATCAGAAGCGTCAGGAAAAAGAAAAGAGACGAGATCAAAGGAATCGTCAAGCCTGAAGATTCAAGAATGGTCAGGGCTGCCAAGGGTACCTTTTTTGGTTTTCTGGCAGGGGTGATTACCGCTACCTTCGGCACTACCGGCGCAACGCCGGTACAGGCAGGGTTGTTTGCGATGAGCAAACCGGTGAAAGTGGTTATAGGAACCTCACTGATGGTTGTAATGGCAAATACTGCCTCTGCCATCGGGGCTCATTTTATCGTCGGGAAGATTGATCTTACGCTGGTCGGGTTCCTGACCTCAGGGACTATAATCGGGGCCCTCGTTGGCCCAAGACTGATAAAGGATGTAAAACTTGAGCGTATGGACGGCCCCATTCGCCTGTGGTATGCCCTGGGGATGATGCTGTTTGGAATACTGATGATTATCAGCGCATTTGATGTAATGCCTTACCTTGAGAAATAATGAAAACAGTCTGGACCGTTTATCTTGTCATCCTGGCCTACTACCTGCTGGGAACTGTCGGGATTTACTTTATAAACCGCAGAAAAGAACCCCTGGCTAAACATGAAGGCTGGATTAAATTACTGTTTGCATTTATTGTCACGAATATTGTTTTTTTCAGCATTGGTTTCAACACCCTCTTTTTCAGGATACTTGCGGTTATTATTATTGCCGGGGGATTTTTTGAATTATTTAAACTGTACAGGCAATCCGGATACAGTCATTTCAGGTTCTTCCTGTTTTCAATTCTTATAATGGCAGGTGTAGCTGCGGGGTTCTTTCTCTTTAGCCGGATGGAACAGGGACTGATACTCTTTTCATTTCTCATCCTCTCGGTTTTTGACGGTTACAGTCAGATAACGGGTCAGCTGTTCGGGAGGAGAAAGCTTTTTCCGAAAGTGAGTCCCAACAAAACTGTTGAAGGCCTCATTGGCGGAGCAGTGATAGCGGTGCTGAGTGCACTGGTTTTCAGGAATGTAATACAGGAAGAGCCCCTTAAAGCCATCATGCTGGCTGCCGTGATTGCTGTTTTTGCCTTTGCCGGCGATGCTGCAAAATCAGTTTATAAAAGAAAATACGGAGTGAAGAATTTCAGCAATCTTATACCCGGCAACGGGGGATTCCTCGACAGGTTTGACAGCCTGATAGCTACGGGCGCCGGGATCGCCCTTTTCAGTCTTCTTGCCTGATGTTGAAATGATGATTCCCGTGAGGATTATAAATCAGATTCAGCCCTTCAGGCATCACGCCAAGCTTAAAGCTTTGTGCGTAGGATATCTCGCCGTCAGCGTGATATGGAACCCTTTCCGGGAATTCGGCAGATAATTCCGGGGTCCTGAAATAATGAACGTTCCTGTCCTTCAGGTGCTTTCCCTTTGGAACGTTTAGCAACAATTTAATTCTTCCGGGGACCGACAGGCTTTTTATCGAACATATATCCAGCAGTCCGTCATTTGCGATTGCACCCGGGGTAAGCAGAAAGGTTTTGGCATAGGTCCTGGCGCCGTTGGATACCGTATTCATGAAACATCCTGCCTCACTCGTTTTCCCGTCAGATTTGAGGACCATCTTTTTCTCTTTATAGAAGAGGATGGTTTTCAGAACGATCCACAAATAGTTTCGCTTCTTTCCAGGTTTAATTTCACGGGCCCGGTTAAAGTTCTCCGCGACCTGGACATCAAAGCCAATCCCTATTCCCGTAAAAAAGAAGGATCTGTCATTACATACCCCGACATCCATTGAGACGGCATCTGCCTTAAAGAATGTCTCCCACTCTTTTTCGGTGTACTTTTCGGGAAAACCAGCCAGCTCATTGACGCCGTTGGCCGTGCCGCCGGGTATCTGCCCGGTTATGACGTTCCTGTTGGAGACAAGTGGGGTGGCGACTTCGCTGAAGGTACCGTCTCCGCCCACGGCGATAATATACCTGTATCCGTTGTCAGCATACCTTGCCGACAGTTCGGATGCGTGTCCCCTCCTTTCAGTAAAGACAATATCAGCTTCAAGGCTTAAGCGGCTTATCATTTCCTTTATTTTATCAACCTGGCTGAGACCATAGCCGCTGCCTGCCACCGGGTTGACAATGAAGACCCACTTACCTTTATCGTTCACGTTTAGCATGAATTATTGGTGACACTTGGAAGTTGCTGAAATGTATGAATTTTAACGATGAAACTGTAATCTTAAAGCTCCTGTGGTCTGTCATGCTTTATGAAGGTTTTGTTTTCAAGCTCACGGAAGGCCAGGTTCAGCTCTTCCTGTGTGTTCATGACAATGGGTCCGCCCCAGGCGACAGGTTCCTGAATAGGCATGGCAGCAATAAGGAAAAATCTTGCTCCCTCAGGGCCCGCCTTGACCTTCACCTCGTCAAAGTCAGAACTGTTTGACGACGAGGCCATCATCAGCATGGCACATGCCTTTCCTTCAAAGGTTGCCAGCGCCTTATCTGCTGCCAGCGTACCGTCAATCAGGTAGAGGAAAAGGGTCTGGTCATTGGGTGTTTCGTTGTAGCTCCAGACACTGCCGGGCTCCAGCGCGACATCCAGGTACTGAACTGTGACATATTCGCCTTTCACCGCCCCCTTATTATTTTTATAACTTCCCGAAAGCACTCTGACGGTGGCGTTTTCCTCACGGACCTCTGCAACATCCTGTGGTCTGATATCGCGGTAGGCCGGCTGAGTCATCTTATCCTTTTTCGGAAGGTTGACCCATAGCTGGCAGCCCAGCATTCTCTCTGAGGCCCTGGGCATCTCCTGGTGAATGATGCCTGATCCGGCGGTCATCCACTGGCATTGAAGATCCCCGATCACACCCTTATTCCCCAGGCTGTCACCGTGTTCAACATTCCCCTTAAGCAGGTAGGTTACTGTTTCGATACCCCGGTGCGGATGCCAGGGAAATCCTTTGACATAGTCCCTTGGATCTGATGAATCAAATCCGTCAAGCATCAAAAACGGGTCAAAATCCTTGATTGTCCTTATTCCCAGCACCCTGCGCAACCGTACTCCCGCGCCATCGACAGCGTCCTGACCTCTTACACCCTGTGTGAATTTTCTCCGAGCCATAGCTTCTGCGTTTGAATAATTGCAAGGTAATTTACACTTAATTTCCTAAGCAACACTCATTTCTTCTTTAAGTCCTCATCAGCCGAAGCCTAACCAAACCTGCTAAAAAGAAAAAGCCCTCCGAAGCTTTAGCGTAGGAGGGCTGAGGTGGGCCCAGCTGGGCTCGAACCAGCGACCCCCTGATTATGAGTCAGGTGCTGCTAACCAGCTGAGCTATGGGCCCAAATAAACAGGGTGCAAATATAATATACATTTAGAAAATCTGCAAATTGTAACGACGCCCAACCTGGGCGTCGTTACAAGTAACATATTACCGGTTAATATAATCAAACAACACCCCCCCCGCCTCATCAAGGTCGGTGCCGAAGGTGATCAGCCCGCCCCTGTCGCCGGCCATGACAATGATACGCTTCTCGAACACCTCCGGCTCGCTGAAGATACGTATCATCTCGCGCGCCATGGCAGGCGTTCCGTATTCAACCGCCGGGTCTGTGGTGGGAACATTATTCATAAGCTCCTCCCACAGCTTCATTGAATGTACGTGTATCACCGCATTCGTGCCAGGGTCTGCCATGTAGATGGCTGCATGGGTTAGTGATTCTGACGAGGCCTTCAGCGGGCCGCTGCACATGACGGCATTGTCTTCGATGTTGTATGACGACACCTTGACATAGTGTCCTGCCTCAAGCTCGGGGATATCACCGGTCGATGAACCGGTAATGATAAACTGCTGCGAACTGCCGATGCGTATGCTTATGTTGCCGAACCCCACTCCGTTCTCGAAAGCCCCTACAAGATCAAGGTTGAAAAGTATATCTCTCCAGTGGTTGATAATTTCATACTGATCGTCGGTTATCACGGGGCCCGACTGGCTCCAGTAGCAGTTGAACTTAACAATGCCTTCCATATGGTTATGATAGAATTTTATTAATTGATTCCTTGTTTGCTGCGCAGATGCCCCGGTCAGTTATCAGTCCGGTTATCAGCCGTGCAGGGGTCACGTCAAAACCGTAATTTGAAACAGGGATATCCGGTTGACAAATATAAACTGATTGTATATCCGCCTGTGGAGACCGTAGAGACGTTGCATGCAACGTCTTTACGCGTAGAAGTTTACCTGTATTGTTTAGTGCGAGCCCGTCTATCTTCCTCACCTCGTCGCCGTCACGTTCTTCAATAATTATCTGCCCCGGGCTGTCAATGGTCATGTCAAATGTCGAGACCGGGAATGCCGAATAAAACGGTATGCCACTGTCATGCGCCGCCAGCGCCTTGAGGTAGGTGCCTGTCTTGTTCGCCACGTCTCCTGACGCCGTTGCCCTGTCACAGCCGACAATAACCATATCGACCATACCGGTCTGCATCAGATGTCCCCCGGCATTATCGGTCACCAGCGTGCATGGCACGCCGTGGTTTGAGAGCTCCCATGCCGTCAGCCTGCCGCCCTGGTTCCTGGGGCGTGTCTCATCAACCCATACATGTACACTGATTCCTCTATCGTGGGCGAGATAGACAGGCGCCAGGGCCGTACCGTAATCGACACATGCCAGCCATCCGGCATTGCAATGGGTAAGGATGTTTACGGGAAGCCCCCCTTTCCTGCTGCTTATCTCTGAGATCAGCCCGAGGCCATATTCCCCGATCCTTTTGCTCCTCTCAGCCTCCTCGTCACATAGTCCTGCTGCAGCTGCATGCAGGGCCTCTCCTAAGGCGGTTTTTTCATATACCTGTGTCATCCGGTCTACGGCCCAGGCCAGGTTAACCGCAGTGGGGCGGGCTCCTTTAAGCCTGGTGGCATCTTTCATAATGCCCCCTAAAATATTCTTATCGCCTTTGTGTTCAAGAAATGAGAACCATACTCCCCATGCTGCTGCTGCCCCTATCAGCGGTGCCCCCCGCACTGCCATGCCGCTTATGGCCATGCAGACATCGTTCACGCTCCTGAGGGGCAATACTTCAAAAGAGAATGGCAGTCTCCTCTGATCAATGACATTGACCGTCGCCGGATCACTCTCATCCTGCCAGATACTTCTGAATTCCTTTTCCCCAACCTTCATCAAAAAAAGTTCTCACAGAGAAATAATTCACAAAATTATAAATAATTAACCTGATTATGACAATCAGTCTTTCCTCATATTTCCCTGAAAAGCCTTTTCGAATTTCCGACCCGATTGGTCTACACATTTCGATATAATTGATTATCTTTGCTTAAGTTTAGATTTGATGATCAACAAGGAAGAATACAGGACAAAGATCATCCTGACGGCCAGCAGGATATTCAGTCATTACGGTTTCAGGAAGACCACGATGGAGGAGATATCCAGGGCGCTGAAAAAGGGGAAGAGTTCGATCTACTATTATTTCGGAAGCAAGGAGGAGATATTCGAGGCAGTAGTGCTTTATGAAGCCAATCAGCTCAGGTCACAGCTGAGGACTGCCATGAAGGAGGCTGACTCGCCGCCAGAGAAGCTACGCAACTACATATTTGTAAGGATGAGGGCTTTTGAGAAGCTCTCGAACTACTATAATGCCGTATTTGACAAGAATCTTGATCATTATGAGTTCATTGAAAAGATAAGGGCCAGGTATGACCGTGAGGAGCTGGCGATCTTACGTCTTCTCCTCTATCTTGGGAACAGGAGGGGCATCTTTGATGTCGGGGACAGCGAGTACACTGCCATGGCGATACAGACAATGCTGAAAGGGATGGAGGTTCCGCTGTTCTGGCGCAAGCGTGAGATAGACATTAACAGTCGCCTGAATGCAATACTGAACCTTATTTTTGACGGGATCAACAAGAGGCCGTAGCCTCTTTATTTTCTTGCTGCCGGCACCGGTTTCCTGAGTGACCAGATAAGAATAACTATTCCGGCGACAACAAACGGGATACTCAGTATCTGACCCATGTTAAGCTTCATCGTTGATTCAAATGCCACCTGGTCTTCCTTGACATACTCCACAAAGAAGCGGAAGGCGAACACAAATATCAGAAAGAGCCCGAACAATAGTCCCGGACGCTGTTTTCCCTTTTTATTCCAGTATATCTGCAGGAGAATTACAAATGTTGCGAGGTAGGCCAGCGCCTCATATATCTGTGTCGGGTGTTTCGGTGCGTTCTCCCCGTTGCGCAGGAAGACAAATCCCCATGGCAGGGTGGTTTCCACACCGTATATTTCCGAATTCATAAGGTTGCCCAGCCGTATCAGTGCTCCGGCCAGGGCTACGACGATGACCACACGGTCAATAGCCCAGATGTAGGGTTTTCGCTCTTTTCTGACGAATAACCACAGGGCAAGAAGAATACCTATTGCGGCGCCGTGGCTTGCGAGTCCGCCATGCCATACCTTCAGTATCTCACCCGGGTTGGCAAGGTAGTATGCAGGTTCATAGAAGAAACAGTGACCCAGCCTCGCTCCCAGTATTGTGCCGATGGCAACATATACTGTGAGCCGGTCGAGTGTGTTATCGCCAAGACCTTCATTGACGAAGATCTTTTTCATGATGTAGTAGCCGAATACAAACCCTGATGCAAACAAAAGGCCGTACCACCTTACTGCGAAGCTGCCTATCCTGAAAATCTCGGGATCAACATTCCATGGAATGATCTGAAGTGTCATCTGTAGTCTGGTTGAGGCTCAAAATTAAGTAAAAAAGAGACGGGTCGGTGTGACGGCTGCAATAATTTACGTAACAAAATTTGATGTAAGTTTGTAAACAATGGATTACCTGAGATACATAACAGGCAGGCGGGGCGTCGCCCTTACAGCAATACTGCTCATCGCATCATGTGCCAAGATCAGCTCTCCCTCAGGAGGGCCGAAAGATGAAGATCCGCCTGTGATACTTAAAAGCGTGCCTGAAAACGGAACGGTAATGTTCACCGGCAAGACCTTCTCAGTGACATTTGATGAATATGTCATTCTTGACAAGATCAATGACAAGTTCATGGTTTCCCCTCCGATGAAAAACAAGCCGGAGGTGCGGCTTAAGGGAAAGAGCCTGGTTGTAGGCTGGGAGGATGAGCTAGCCGACAGCACCACCTACACATTTTATTTTCAGGATGCCATCCGTGACAATAATGAAAACAATCCCATCAACAACTACCAGTATGTTTTTTCAACCGGTCCGGTCCTTGATTCACTGTCACTGACAGGGAACGTGTTCAATGCCTCTGATCTTGAGGCGGCAGAAGACATAATGGTCATGATGTACTCGAATCTGTCTGATACGGCTCCCCGCAAGGTTCTTCCGGCATATATCTCCAGGCCCGACCCCTCGGGAGGTTTTCTGATAAGCAACATAAAGCCGGGGCACTACATGCTTTATGCCGTTAAAGACCTGAACGGCAATAGGCTCTATGATCTTGATGATGAGACATTTGCTTATTGCGATTCGATCCTTGAGATCACCCCTGAAGATAATTTTGCCATCGTACCCGACACATTGAAATACAAGCCACCGTCAGCAACGGAGACGACAAAGCCCGACATCTTTACATTCGGTACTCATCGTCTTTATGCTTTCGTTCCTGAGTCGAAGAAGCAATATCTGAAGTTCACTGAGCGCAAGAGTGCCGGCGGGCTCGGGTTTGGCCTTGCCCTTCCGGCTGATTCGGCGCAGTTCTCTGTGACTTTTAATGCAATTCCCGAGGAATCGTGGTTCATGCAGACAAATGCCAGGCGTGACACTTTTATGATATGGATAACAGATCCCGCCGTTTATGACCTCGAGCTTATCGAGGCATACGTGACTTTTCCCTTCACAGACAGCACAGGGGTGATCATTCAGCGTACCGATACGGTTAATATGAGGTTCGTTAAACCACCGGTGCCAAGAGGCGGCACCGGAAGGAAGCCCGCCCTGGTACTGAACACAAACCTTGCCGGTAAGATCAGGCCGGGCACGGTGCCACTCTTTATCTCCGGCACTCCCCTGGGGAATGCTGATACCTCAAAAATCACCCTGACAGAGATCATTGACTCAGTACAGACCAGGCTAATCACTGTTTTCGCGAAAGACAGCTCAGACATCAGGCGGTTGCGGATGACAACACCGCTGAAACCGGGGGTAAACTACTCCCTTGTCTGCCTCGGCGGGTCATTTACAGATATCTACGGTCATGTGACCGACTCGGTGAACTACAGGATTACTGTGGCTACAGAAGAAGACTACGGAAGTGTAACGGCAAATCTTACCGGATATGAGGGTGCGGTCATCATACAGCTCGTGGCCGAAAAAGACAGGGTGGTAAGAGAGATTGCATTGAAAAGCCCCGGAACGGTCAGGTTCGGACTGCTTGACAAGGGACGCTACAGGCTAAAGGCGATTTACGATCTCGACGGTAACGGCACCTGGACAACAGGAGACTTCCACCTGAGAAGAGGCCCCGAGCCTGTGACTTATTACAACGGAGAACTGGATGTTAAAATTAACTGGGAGCTTGAGCAGGACTGGGATCTGGGTAAAATGTTCATGAAGGATGTTTCTCTCAGGATCAAGCCGGGTGTAAAAAAATAAGAATTTATGGCATCACGACGAAGGTTTATCAGGAACAGTATTGTGGCAGGAGCAGCGGTAACTGCAGGCATACCCGCCTTTGCCGGGCTGAGGCAGGAAAAATGGATATCAAACAGACCGCCTGCAAAGCAGCGGAAATTCCAGAGCAAGGCGGTTGAAGAGACGATAAAAGAGGTAAAGTCATATCTGGGTGACACAGAGCTGGCATGGCTGTTCGAAAACTGTTTTCCCAATACACTCGACACTACCGTCAACTTCTCTGAAAAAGAGGGCAGGCCCGATACGTTTGTCATCACTGGAGATATTCACGCCATGTGGCTCCGCGATTCAACGGCACAGGTGTGGCCATATATCTCCCTGACGGCATCAGACGTCAAACTGAAAGATCTTATAGCCGGTGTGATTAACAGGCAGGTGAAGTGCATACACATTGATCCGTATGCCAATGCCTTCAATGACGGTCCCGGCCAGAGTGAATGGATGAGTGACCTCACTGAGATGAAGCCTGAGCTTCATGAAAGAAAATGGGAGATTGATTCTCTCTGTTATCCCGTAAGGCTGGCACACGGCTACTGGAAGGCCACGGGTGACACCTCTGTTTTTGATGCCTCATGGACTGAGGCGATGAGGATTGTCATACGCACCTTCAGGGAGCAGCAGCGCAAGGATGGTCCGGGACCTTACAAGTTCCAGAGAGTGACCGGATGGCAGACAGACACTGTGGCCGGAGCCGGATACGGCAACCCCATTGTGCCCGTGGGCCTCATCGTTTCCATCTTCAGGCCGTCAGATGATGCAACCACATGGCCGTTTCTCATCCCCTCAAACTATTTTGCAGTCAGGTCGCTGAGGCAGATTGCAGAGATAGCTGACACTGTTCTGAAGGACGGAAGCCTGAGCAGTGATGCGATAAAACTGGCAGATGAGGTTGATGCAGCGCTGACAAAATATGCCAGGGCGACACATCCGCAGCACGGCGAGATCATCGCGTATGAGACCGACGGATATCACAACTATCATTTCATGGACGACGCCAATGTCCCGAGCCTGCTCTCAATGCCTTATCTCGGTACTATTGACCGGAGTGATCCGCTTTACCTCAGGACAAGGAGCTTTGTCCTGAGCAGGAGCAATCCTTATTATTTCTCTGGAATAATGGGTCACGGAGTCGGGAGCCCCCATACGGGCACCAACCGCATCTGGCCCATAGCCATCACGGTGAAGGCTCTGACGGCAAATAACGACTATGATGTCGTGGCGTCGCTCAGGATGCTGAAAAGCACTCATGCCGGCACCGGGTTCATGCATGAGTCGTTTATGAAAGATGATCCCACGCAATTTACCAGGAAATGGTTTGCATGGGCCAACACCCTGTTCGGTGAGCTTGTTCTCGACACATACCGGACCAGGCCGGCATTGTTAAAAGAAGTCTAAACAAAGATATTATGAAAGATGTAGTTGCAGGGGTAGACATTGGCGGTACAAACACCATCATCGGCCTTGTTGATTCTGAGGGTAAGATAATTGCAGAGGAGCGGCTCTCAACGCCTGATTATGCATTTGCAGACGACTTTGTTGATGCTCTCGATGAAAAGCTCAAGAGCATGGTGTCGGGGCTGAAGGAGATAAACATTGCAGGTATAGGCATCGGTGCTCCGAATGCCAATTTCAACAAGGGGACGATTGAGCTGGCGCCTAACCTCAGGTGGAAGGGCATCATCCCGCTGGTCAAGCTGACCGAGCGTCGCACAGGACTCAGGACCAGGATCACCAACGATGCCAATGCCGCAGCTCTCGGAGAGATGCTTTTCGGCGGGGCGAAAGGGATGAAGCACTTCATCATTCTGACTCTCGGCACCGGCCTCGGCAGCGGTATTGTCGTCGACGGGGAGGTTGTATACGGACACACAGGCTTTGCCGGCGAGCTGGGACACATGACAGTGGCAGAGGGAGGAAGGGTATGCGGCTGCGGACGGCGCGGGTGCCTCGAGACCTACGCCTCGGCGACAGGACTGGTGAGGACGGTGCTGGCGCTCCTGAGTGACAGGCGCGACCAGAGCACACTGCGCGATCTTAAAAGCACAGACATAACCTCAAGAAGAGTGGCTGAAGCTGCTGCCGCCGGAGACGTGATAGCCGTTGAGGCCCTTGATCAGACAGCTCGCATGATAGCGCTCGGGATAGCCAACGCTGTCATCTTCTCGAGCCCGGAAACAATATTCCTGTTCGGCGGCCTGGCGAAGGCGGGAGAAGCCCTTATGGTGCCCGTAAGAAGGTATGCCGACGAGCTCGTGCAACCCATATTCAGGGGCACATTCACAATCGAGCCTTCCGGCCTTCCGGAAGCCAACGCTGCCATACTCGGAGCGTCGGCTCTCATCTGGAAAGAGATGAAATAAATTTGCTACCTTTGTTCATATGTGATAACTTTACAATATTGGTTCTCTTTGTTCAGAAGTAAGCAAAACCAGCTGAGATGAAAACTATTGTGGTCAGCAAACTGAATACCATCGAAAAAATACCGTCAATGGCTGAGGTTTCAGCCAGGCTTGACGAGCTTGGAGAAGGCCATGCCATTGATACGGTCAACTGGAAGGATTTTTCATACAAACCCGGGGTGAGATTTAATATAGCCTGGGGAGAGAATGAGATTTACATAAAGTATTATGTCAGGGAATCAAATGTAAAAGCAGAGAAGAGCAAGACCAATGAGATGGTCTGTGAGGACTCGTGCGTTGAGTTTTTTGTTTCACCGTCTGACGACGGGCTTTATTATAACCTTGAGTTTAATCCCATAGGCACTGCCCTTATTGGTTCCGGTCACGGAAGGCATGACAGCACAAGGGCTGATGCCCGCATCGTTGATGGCATCCGCCGCCTTACCAGCATGGGTGATGCCCCCTTCGGAGAGATAAGCGGTGACCTGCAATGGACAATCACCCTTGCGATACCCCTTGAGACATTTTTTCATCATAAGACAGGCAGCCTGAAGGGAAAAAGTTTCAGGGCCAACTTTTACAAATGCGGAGACAAGCTCAGTAATCCGCACTTTGTAACGTGGAACCCCGTTGGCACGGAAAAACCTGATTATCACAGACCTGAACACTTTGGTATTCTGAAGTTTGTTTAGGTCTTAACAAATTATGTTTGCTATGGTTAAAGGAAATGCAGTCATTGGGCAGTCCGGCGGCCCGACATCAGTTATTAATTCAAGTCTTGCAGGGGTCATCACTGCGTCTAAGTCTTCGCGTGTCATCAGCGGCATCTATGGCCTGAACTATGGCATAGAAGGGCTCATGAATGAATGGCTCTTCGACCTTGGGGCACAGTCTGAACACATTATAAGCGGTTTGCGCCATACCCCCTCCTCTGCCCTCGGCTCGTCACGCCATAAGGTGAAGGAGGAGAATATGCCCCAGATAGTGAAGGTTCTCAAAAAGTATGATATCCGTTATTTCTTCCTCATAGGAGGGAATGATACGATGGACACCATCAACCGCGTGGAGGCATACTGCCGGAAGGAGGGCTATGAGCTTACGGGTGTGGGGATTCCCAAGACCGTTGACAATGATCTGTTCGGCACTGATCACACTCCGGGCTTCGCCTCTGCCGCATGGTCTAACACTCTCAATGTCATGCAGGCCGGTTTTCTTGCCCGCGACATGAAGAAGGTTGATCAGTTCGTCGTTTACCAGACCATCGGCCGCGATGCCGGATGGCTGGCAGCGGCAACGGCTATGGCCAGAAGGGATGAGGATGATGCCCCGCACCTTATCTACACACCTGAGCATCACTTCGTAACTGAAAAGTTCCTGGATGACGTTGACATGTGTCTTAAGCGCTACGGATGGGTTTCCGTGGTATGCGGTGAGGGACTTAAGTTCGCTGACGGCACCCCCGTGAGCACCTCAGTGGTGAAGGACAAATTCAGCAATACCGAGTTCGGAGCGATGGGCGGCGCAAGCGTAGGATTGAATCTCCACCGCATGATAACATCAAAGTTCGGACTCAGGGGGGAGTTCCAGATCACAGAGTCGCTGATAATGAGTGACTTCGTCAGGTCTCTTCCGGTTGACCTGGAAGAGGCATACCAGTGCGGCCTCCGTGCTGTTGAGCTTGCCGAAAAAGGAGAGTCGGGTTATATGGTGACTATTGTCAGGAGCTCAGACAACCCTTACTCCGTCACTTACGGAAAGGTGCCGCTGAATAATGTGGCTGTGGCTGCCAGGCCGATGCCGGAGGAGTATTTCAACAGAGAGGGTAATTTTGTCTCTGAGGCTTTCATGAAATATATGAAACCTCTTACAGGCGAGCTGCCTGAATTTGTAAGGCTTGAGAAAATAATGGTAAAGAAATAGGAGGAATTTATTATGGCAACTGAATTCAACAAGGTAGCGCTGTCAATCAATGCACATCCTGATGATGCTGAGGCATGGAATGCAGGAGTGCTTAAGCTGCTTCATGAAAAAGGGTACACGATTGTGATAGCCACCATGACAGGGGGTGACCTTGGCGGGTGCAACATGAGCATGGAGGAGACGGCACGGGTCAGGTTTCAGGAGGCGAAGGCCGCCGCAGCCGTTCTCGATGCTGAATATTACTGCCTCGGCGGAATTGACGGCTCCCTTTATGACACCAGGGAGATGAGGCTGAAGACAATATCTCTGCTTCGCAAGGTAAGGGCCGGTATTGTATTTACCCATCTTCCGAACGACTACCATCCTGATCACAGGGCTACTGCAGCCATTGTTGAGGCCGCAGCCATGGTCGCCTCGCTTGACCCGGTGCCTGTGCCCGAGAAGCCGCTTGAGGTCACTCCTCTTTTGTATCACTCTTCTCCCCTGACGCTCAGTGACCCTTTAGGTGCACAGCTGACGCCCCCTCACTTCTTTGTAGATGTCACCAGCGTCGTCAGCACCAAGATTGATATGCTGGGCAAGCACGTCTCGCAGCTTGAACTGATGAAGCATATGCACCGTATCGATGACTTCTTCGGATATGTCCTGGAGGGCAACCGCAGCTATGGCCGCATGGTCGGCGTCGAATATGCTGAGGTCTACTGGCAGCACCTCGGCGGCGGATTCCAGAAAGATCCACAGGTTCAGCGTGATCTCGGCAAATTCATTGTAAAAAGATAAAACATACAATCATGAATCTTAATGACAGCAAATACAATCGTTTTCACCTCGTGAAAGAGATGATGGAAACACCCGGGGTAATCTCCGGATTTGACACGGCAGCTGTGCTGCCCTTCGCGAAGGCAGTGAAGGGTAAGGGGGGGATTTTTCTGACCGGCGAAGGCAGCAGCCGCATCTTCCCGGCAAAAAGAGCAATGTATGCCCGCATGATCAGGGGGTGCCGTTTCCCTGTCATGACGGAAGGCTCGACCCAGGCGATAGAATATGATCTCAGTGATTATGCTGTCTTCGGAGCCTCTAACTCAGGCAAGACCAAGGAGATCATGCGGCTCATGGTCTCTCTCAGGGACAGGGGTCATGACACCCTTATGGGCCTTACTGCCAATGCAGGGACGCCGCTCTGCGATGTCACGCTCAGGACACATGTCCTCACCTGCGGCAAAGAGAACGCAGTGGCTGCAACGAAGTCAGTGGTAGAGCAGGCGCTCTTTTACGACGCCCTTCAGCACACCCTGTGGGGCGAGCCAATGTCCTCACTGTCAGCCCTTGCAGATGGCTTCGACAAGGCGCTTAAGCTTGAGATAGATCAGAAAATAATAGATAAGCTCGCAGCTGCACCTGTCATCTGGTTTGCAGGTAAAAACAACGGCGTGGCTGAGGAACTGGCCCTGAAGACTAATGAGATTACCCGCAAACGGTCTGATTTCCTGGAAGGGACATATGCTGCCCACGGCATTGAGGAGGTGATGAATCACGATGAGGTTCTCATCTGGGTTGATCCGTTTGAGGAAGAGGAAGAGAAGTTTAATGAAATCCTGGTCAGGGGTGTTGGCATGACCGTCATCGCCATCGCCCCGAGGGTGACACGCTTCCCGACGGTGGTGATACCAGGAGGCCTTCCCTCTTCGCCCTATATTCAGCTGGCCGCCGGCTGGAACCTTCTTGTTGAGACAGGGATAGCCCTTGGCGTTGACCTCGACCATCCCAAAAGAGCCAGGAAAGTAGGTAATGAATACCTTCCGGGGTAATCGCGGCTGAAGAGAGACCCCCTCAACAGACATTTTTTTTCAACAGTTTAATCTAAACGTTATATTTACGTTTAGTTTAAATCTGACTTTACCCATGAAAAAAGAGAAGGTTGTTGTAGGCATTGACATTGGCGGCACCAATACAGTCTTTGGTTTTGTTAACAGAATCGGCCGGATCCTTGCCGAGGACAGTCTTGTCACCACACATTACGATGAGCCTGAGGTTTTTGTAGCGGCACTTTATGAGAAGATCATGCTCACCCAGGCAAAGGCGGGTAAGGAGGTCGAGATACTTGGGTATGGAATAGGTGCGCCCATGGGGAACATCAACAAGGGCACCATTGAATACCCGGCAGACCTCCCGTGGAAAGGGATAATACCGTTGGCAGAAATATTCTCAAGGCATACATCACTCCCTGTTCTTGTAACCAATGATGCCAACGCTGCGGCTGTCGGGGAGATGATCTACGGCGGTGCAAAGGGGATGAAGAACTTCGTGGTCATCACCCTCGGCACAGGCCTTGGCAGCGGCTTCGTGATAGACGGCAAGCTTGTATACGGGCATGATGGCTTTGCAGGAGAGATAGGCCATACCGTCATCAGGCCGGGGCAGTCGAACCGTGACTGTGGGTGCGGACGTAAAGGATGCCTTGAGACATATGTCTCGGCCACGGGGCTGAAGCGCACAGTGCTGAAGATACTTGCCGACAGGCTTGAGAAGAGCGAACTGCGCAGCTATAGCTTTGATGAGCTTGACTCGAGAAAGATCTATGAGGCGGCCCTGCGCGGTGACCCGATAGCCCTTGAGGCATTTGAGCATACCGGTGCGATGCTCGGGTTTAAGCTTGCCGACGTGGTGGCCCATACCAATCCGGAGGCAATATTCCTTTTCGGCGGACTGGCTCTTGCCAAGGAACTGATCTTTGAGCCGGCAAGAGAACATATGGAAAAAAACCTGCTGCATATATACCGTGACAAGGTGAAGCTGCTCCCCTCGGAGCTGAGCACCCAGAATGCGGCAGTCCTCGGTGCGAGCTCGCTGATATGGTCAGAATCTGAGAAAGACAGTTAAGAACCGGTCCATGGAGAAGTACAGTTTCCCGGAGATGTTCAATTACATTATAGGCGGCCTCTTCGTCCTTATAGTCTTCTCCATAGCCTATGCCTACCTTAAACCCCACAGGCTACATCACTCAAGGCCTCTTTCGACACTCGCCCTGAAAGGCAGCTACCTGGTATATCTTCTTGTGACGCTCCTGGTGATCTACTTTGCCAGCCTGTCAGGGGGTGGACTGAGCGAGGTCTTTGACGGACCGGAGTTTTTTATCTTCCTGCTGGTGATCTTTGTTCCCACCGTGGCCATCTTCTCAAGGAAGATAACCCATTTCAGCACAAAGAGAGTATGGTTTAACCTGATATTCGCAGCCGTCAATATATTGATGATTCTGACAGTTCTGCTCCTTTACCGTTTCTGAACTTTCAGGATTCGTTTAAAAGTTTAAATTTGTTTTGTTAATACAAAAACGCCACCGTCATGATCAAGGAAAGATTCATCACCTATGTGGAAGAGAGCATAAAGAAGAACTGGAATATTGAGGCTCTCTCCAATTACCGTGAGAAAGGCTATACTTACAAGGAGATAGCTGAAATAATTGCCAGGCACCACATTGCATTCCGTGAGTTTGGGATTAAAGAGGGTGATAAGATAGCAATGGTAGGAAGGAACTCTGCAAACTGGTGTTCCATTTACCTGTCCGTAGTGACATACGGTGCAGTTATAGTCCCCATCCTTCCTGACTTCAGGCCCGATGACCTGCATAATATTATCAACCATTCTGACTCGAAGCTCCTTTTTGTCGATGACAAAATATGGGAGACCATTGAGGCTGATAAGATAAAGGAAATAATGTGCGTCATCAGTACTGACGACTTCGAAGTATTGATGAGCCGGACCATAAAACATTCTGAAATTTACGGGAACATCGGGGCCCGTTTCAAAGAGACCTTCCCTAACTTCAGTCCGGAAGACATCAAATACTCGGATGTGGATAATGAGCAGCTGGCTGTCATAAGCTACACCTCCGGCACAACCGGATTCTCTAAAGGGGTTATGGTGCCTCACAGGAGTCTCGCGGCCAACATTCGCTTTGCGCAGCATAACATGCCCCTTAATCCCGGTGATCCGGTGGTCTCATTTCTTCCCCTGGCACACACTTTTGGCGGGGCCTTCGAGTTCCTTTTTCCGTTCACCTACGGATGTCATATAACTATTCTTACCAAGACCCCTTCACCGCAGATTCTTCTACAGGCTTTCAAGGAGATCAAGCCAAGGCTTATTCTTTCTGTTCCCCTGGTGATAGAGAAGGTTTACAAGAAGCAGCTTCTGCCGATAATCAGCAAACCGCATATGAAGGCGCTTCTGATGGTTCCGGGAGTCAACAAGGTTCTGCATAACAAGATACGCGGGAAGCTTGTCGAGACCTTCGGCGGCCGTTTCAAGGAGCTTGTGATAGGTGCAGCCAAATTCAATCCTGATGCAGAAAAATTCTTCAGGACCATAGGCTTTCCATTCACCGTTGGTTATGGAATGACAGAGTGCGGTCCGCTGATAAGCTACAGGTCATGGGATACAACGCAGCTCGGCGCCTCAGGAAAAGCGGTTGACACCCTTGAGGTGAAGATCGACTCACCGGACCAGGAGAATATTGTCGGGGAGATCATACTCCGGGGAGACAATGTCATGCTAGGCTATTACAAGAACGAAGCTGCCACAAAAGAGGTCATTGATGAGGAGGGATGGCTTCATACGGGAGACCTGGGCGTCATTGACAAGGATGGCAATATCTATATCAAGGGGAGAAGCAAAAACATGCTTCTGGGCCCCTCAGGCAAGAACATATATCCGGAAGAGATAGAGACACTGATAAATAACTACAGGTACGTTACGGAGTCTGTTGTCATCTCCGAGGAACATAAGCTTGTAGGCCTTATATTTCCTGATTATGAGCAACTTAACAAGGACGGCATAACTGAGGAGACCCTCCCCGAAGCGCTTGAGACAATACGGAAGGATGTAAATAACCACCTGCCGGAATATATGGCTGTGACGAAGTTCCGGATTCATCCTGAGGAGTTTGCAAAAACGCCGAAGAAGAGCATCAAGCGTTATCTTTATATGAGAGAATAGCACTCCGGGAGCTTTCATTGCATTGGGTGACCCTCATGACAAATGGAAAAGGGTGAAAAAGTACTGTGTAATAGTTGCAGGCGGAAGCGGGCAGAGGATGAGATCCTCAGTTCCGAAGCAGTTTCTCCTTCTCGAAGGCAGACCGCTGCTGATGCACACCATCGAGCGTTTCTTCACCTTTGATGAACACATTGCACTGATTGTCGTTCTGCCGGAAGAACATATTCTACTGTGGCAAAGCCTTGTCACGGAGCACTCATTTGGCATTAGTCACCGGGTGATGCCGGGCGGGGAGGAGCGATTCCATTCCGTAAAAGCAGGCCTTGGTGCTGTGGACGAAGAGTCTCTGGTAGCCATTCATGACGGGGTGAGGCCGCTGGTAAGCCATGACACTGTCTGGAGGTGCTTTGCTGATGCCGAAGAGTTCGGCTCTGCTGTTCCTTTTATCGAGCCTGCAGACTCAGTCAGGCTTCTTGCCGGGTATGACAGCCGCCCCTTTCCCAGGGGAGAGGTAAGGCTCATACAAACTCCGCAGGTGTTTAACGGCCGATTGATAAAGAGGGCATACGACCGTCCCTTTGACCCATCCTTCACCGATGACGCCACAGTTGCAGAGGCCTCCGGGGTCACCATACACCTTACCCACGGCAACAGGGAGAACATCAAGATTACCACTCCTGAGGACCTTCTGGTGGCTCAGGCGCTTCTGCGAATCGTAAAATAGAAAACAGACCTGCCTGATGGAACACGCCAACATACTCGATTATAAAAGACTGGAGCTGAAGAAGGTTGACACGATCAATGAAGAAATAACCGCGTTGCTGGAAAAGACCGTTCAGGGATCTGAGGGGGGTATGCGCTGGACGGTGCACAACATCTCCGAAAAGGCAGGCGCCTATGGTGACAGTCTTTATTTTCTTGCCCTTTACAAGAAGAGCAGCCTGATGGGAGTGGTTGGGCTTTGCCGCAGGAAGATCCTGAGCTGCGGCAGGGAGCATGATTCGACATATCTCCGTTACCTTGCCATACAGAGCGCTTTCCAGATTGCAGGGGCACCGGGAGGAAGAGGCCAGCGGTTATCTAATGTAGAAGAGGGGTTCAAACACAACCTGCTGTCTATGTTCAGAGGTCCCGGCCATAACCCGGAGCATGATCATTCACAGCCGGAGAGCCCGCATATCATGTATGCCTATATTGAGAGCAAGAACGAGAGGTCTAAAAACCTGATACACCAGGCCGGTTATGAGTATATCCGCTCGTTCCTGACTGTCGCTTTCAGCCGCTTCAGCCCGCGCAGCGACCGGTCGGTTGCCTTGCTCGCACCGGAAAGCCAGCCGGAGATGTCACGCCTGCTCGCAGGACAATATGCTGATTACTGTTTCTACACAGATGAGTTCTCATTCTACAGGAACAGGTATTATGTAAAGAGAAAAGACAATGAGATCATTGCAGGTGTCTGCGCCATCCCTGCAGAATACAGGGTGGTAAATGTTCCCGGTGTCTGGGGCTGGATGATAATGAAAGTACTGCCTGCAACGCCTTTCTTCCGGAGGCTGTTCAACCCGGGCAAATTCAGGTATCTGGTGCTGGGGGCAATCTACTGCCGCAAAGGGTATGAAGATCACCTTCCCGATCTCTTTGAGGCCGTATGCGCGGAGGAGGGATATCATACGGCTCTCACATGGCTCGATGATCATTCTGAACTGTATGAGACTCTTAGAACCAACAGAAGGATGGGTATGCTCAACAGGATGCTGAATGCAAAGCCAGGACTGGTATATGCCTCCTTCTCCGGAATGACGGAAAGTGAAAAGGAGAAGTTTTACGACAACCCGGCGTACATTTCCGGATTTGATTTTTCCTAAAATAAAACCTTGACAATCATGAATCTTAAGGAGAGTAAGAAAGGCAGAAAATTCCTTGTTGCGTTACTGTTTGCCCTTGTTGCCGTTACGGCAGGCGCACAGCGGAAAAGCGAAAGCAAGATGGAATGGTTTGAGAATGCAAGGCTTGGTATTTTTATCCACTGGGGCATTTATTCGGTGAACGGCATCGATGAGTCGTGGTCTTTCTTTAACGGATACATACCCTATGATGAGTATATGAAGCAGCTCAACGGCTTTACTGCCTCCTCGTATGACCCTGAGGCATGGGTACGGCTCATCAGGGAGAGCGGAGCGGGATATGCCGTGCTGACAACAAAGCATCATGACGGTGTCGCCCTCTGGGACACAAAGCTGAGCAGGCTTAACGTGGTTGACTCCACACCGGCAGAGCGTGACCTGATCAAACCTTTTGTCAGGGCTCTCCGTAAGGCTGACCTGAAGGTCGGGCTGTATTATTCACTCCTTGACTGGTCACATCCTGACTATCCTAATTTCACGGGAAGGGAGAAGAGATATGAAGCCGATTCTGCAAGGTGGGAGAGATTTGTGAAGTTCAATCACGGGCAGATAAATGAGATCATCAGGGAATTCAGTCCTGACCTTTACTGGTTTGACGGCGACTGGGAACAGAGTGCAGAAAGGTGGAGGGCGTCGGAGATAAGAAAGATGATACTCGATCACAATCCATCGGCCATCATAAATTCACGCCTGGCAGGGTATGGCGATTATGCAACGCCGGAACAGGGTCTTCCTTCAAAGCGGCCGGCGGACAAGCACTGGGAGTTATGCATGACAATGAATGATTCATGGGGCTATCAGGGCAATGACACAAACTACAAAAGCTCACTTCAGGTGATACGCATATTTGCCGAATGCATTGGCATGGGAGGCAACCTGCTTCTTGACATAGGCCCTGAGCCTGACGGCACCATACCGGAGGAGCAGCAGCAGGTGCTGAGAGACCTCGGACGATGGACCGCAAAGCACAAAGAAGCCATTTACGGCACCAGGGCAGGGCTGCCTGATGCGCACTTTGAAGGACCGTCAACCATGAACCGGGACAGCACGATGGTATACCTCTTCTTTACCGGTGATGCAGGCGGAGAACTTATGCTTGAAGGGGTTAAAAACAGGATTAACAAGGCGGTTGTGATCGGAAACGGAACCTCTCTTGAGGTGAAGGAGTTTCTCAGACCCTCATGGAGCAGTCATGCCGGGGTATATTTCATAAAAGTGCCCGAAGAGGTGCTTGATGAGAAGATGACAGTGGTGGGCCTCTCTCTCAGCGGTAAACTTGAATTGGAATAACAGGTGTGACTATGAAAAAATATGCCGTGGTGTTTTTGTTTGTCATCAGCGTTGCCGGACTAAAGGGACAGCATGATGATGAGAGGTATGTCCCGGAGACTGACCCCCTTGTGTTGCAGAAGCTTGAGCAATGGCAGGATATGAAGTTCGGGCTACTGATGCACTGGGGCCCCTACAGTCAGTGGGGCATTGTGGAATCATGGTCGATATGTGCCGAGGATGAAGGATGGTGCAGACGTAAGAACCCTGATTACACAGAATATAAGAAACAGTACGAGGCGCTAAAGCTTTCTTTCAATCCGGTCGGCTTTGATCCGGAAAAATGGGCGGAGGCGGCAGCAGATGCCGGGATGAAATATGTTGTCTTCACGACAAAGCATCATGACGGTTTTTCTATGTTTGACACCAGGCTGACTGACTATAAAATAACGGATCCGGAGTGCCCCTTCAGCGTCAACCCCAGGGCTGACGTAACAAAAGAGATATTCAGGGTTTTCAGGGAAAAGGGATTCTGGACAGGAGCCTACTTCTCGAAGCCTGACTGGCACAATGAAAACTACTGGTGGCCTAACTTCGCAACACCTGACAGAAATGTAAACTACAGCATAAAGGAATACCCGGAAAGGTGGGAGAAGTTTGTGCAGTTCACTCACGGTCAGATCATGGAGCTATTAGGGGGGGAGTACGGCCCTATGGATATTCTGTGGCTTGACGGGGGATGGGTGCAGAAGATGACAAATGATGAGGTAATGGCTTACATTACCTCCCCCTCATATAAGTTTTCACGCATCCAGAGCCAGGATATAAGGATGGACGAGCTGGTTGCAAAGGCAAGGGAGAAGCAGCCGGGGCTTATTGTCGTCGACAGGGCGGTGTACGGCAAGAACCAGAATTATCTTACCCCTGAGAACAGGGTTCCTGAGAAGGCGTTGCCATACCCATGGGAGTCATGCATCATTGCCGGTGGAGGATGGTCATGGGTTCCTGACCCGAAGTTCATGACCGGACGCGAGGCAATACAGCTCCTGGTTGACATTGTTGTCAAGGGGGGAAACCTGTTGCTGAATATCGCACCGGGACCTGACGGCAGGTGGCCTGAGGGAGCCTATGGGCTGCTGAGCGAGATGGGTGAGTGGATGGCAACCAACTCGGAGGCTATTTACGGCACCAGGGCAATGGCCCCTTACAAGGACGGCAAGGTGTGCATAAACAGGAAGGGGGAGAAGACATGGTACATCTTTTACATGGCTGATGAAGGGGAGGCGATGCCTGGGCAGGTGACCATGAAAGGACTTGTGATCCCCACCGGAGCGAAGGTGACGGTGCCCGGTTCAGGAGCGCGATGCACCTGGAAAAACGGGACAGACTCCTTCACCATAAATGTACCTGCCAGCATAAGGAACAACCCTCCGTCTGATCATGTTTGGGTAATGAAAGCAGAGTTCTGACAACTATACCTCTGTTCGTATTAAAAATGCCACACAGACCTTTTTCTGATGCATCTGGGCATCCTGATCTGTGTGGCTTGACAGGCAAATGGGGGGAAGAACCACCTGTCATTTTATCGTAAATGTAACCCTAACTTTCTTCAAAGGGTTGTCTGATCAATGTAAAGATTGTAATCAGATTGCTTCAATCAAAGAATTTTATCGGCCATTGTACGAACAGGCAGTTCTAATGTATGGATTGGCTGTTTTAGCCGGTAACGGATCCGTCGGTTTTTGCCTCAGATGTCAATTATCCTTGACTTCATGTGATCCATCAGTTGTTTGATTCTGTCACGCGAAATATCACAGCGGAACTCTTTTTCTCCTCTCACAAGTACGCATTGCTGCAGCCTCGTGTCCACACGCGCAAGGCAGGTGGTGTTTATGATGCATGATCTGTCGGCCCGGTAAAATCTGTCTCCAAGTTTTTCTTCAATGGTTCCCAGTTGTGATGTCACTGTCTCTGTCCGTCCGGATGAGAAATGGAAGGTTGAATAGTTACCGTCAGCGGTGATGAATACTATCTCTGCAGGGTCAACGAAGATAACTCCTGAGACTCCCCTGAAAATCAGAAACTTTTCCTCCTCAGACAGCTTCGAAACCGAGGCCACAAAGTCAGTGGCACCCGAAGCAATGAAACGTTTAAGGGTCTCCCTGAGACGATCGGGGTCAATCGGTTTGAGAAGATAATCGAATGCCGCATATTCGAAGGCTTTGATGGCATATTCGTCATGTGCCGTTGTGAATACGACATGGGGCCTGATGTTGCTTTTTGACTTCAGCTCGTTGAGGATGTCGAAGCCTGTCATTCCCGGCATTTTTATATCGAGGAACAGAATGTCGGGATTGTGTCTGGTAACCAGTTCAATGGCATTAAACGGATTTGTGGTGTAAGCAGTTGCCTCAGCCAGTCCGGTAGCTTCCAGAAGTACGATGAAGAGCTCAAGTGCTTCGGGTTCGTCTTCTATGATAACTGTTTTTACAGGCTTGTTATTCATACACTTTCTCTTTTAATTGGGAGGTTATTTTAAAGAGAGATCAAAATTATAACTGTCAGGCAGAAAGATTCTGACCATTGTGCCCGACGGCTCTCCCTCTTCAAACAGGTCGGTCAGTTCAAATGTTATCTTTTCATTGTTGAATCTGTTGACCGTCTCGATAAGGCTGGCAATGTTTTTAAGTCCCATCCCGATGCCGCCTGTCATAAGTTCAGTCGCAGCCTTACGGCCGATGCCGTTATCTTTTACAGTAGTTTCTATTCCTCTTCCTGTTTTGTTTATTTCAATGACAATGCGTCCGTTTCCCTTCTTATTCTCCAGTCCGTGTTTAACTGCATTCTCCGCAAATGACTGTATTATCATCTTTGGTACGGTGATGCCGCCCTCAACGTTTTGATCAACTTTTATCTCATAGTCGAATCTTTTGCCGAAGCGCAGCTTCTGAAGCTCGCAGTACCTCGTTACGAACTCAATCTCCTCAGAGAGGGGCTTAAGCAATGATGAACTGTCAGTAAGCACTGATCTCAGGAGGCCTGACAGTTTGATGAAATATTCATAGGCCTTTTCTTTTTCCCCTTTCATTATCAGAGAGCCTACGGAGCTCACTGCGTTGAAAGTAAAATGCGGGTCAAACTGCCTTATTACCGAATTCAGCTGGAGCCTGTAACTTTCAGCCTGTTGCCTGGCGGTCTGAACCTTCTTTTGAAGCACGCTGCGGCGTATGCCGAATGCAATGAGTATGCTTAAAGCTATAGCAGCTAGTGACATAAGCGCTATGGATCCCCTTGTCCTGATAATGGTAGGAGCAACTATGAAAAATATGGTTTCTGGCTGCGTAGTCATTACCCCGTCGGCGTTTGATGAATGAAGCTCAAAGGTATAATGGCCGGGCCTGACATCATTAAATACAACCGATCGCTGACTCGTTGTCGGTGAAGAATAAACCCCGTGACCGACAAGGTTATACTGATAGGTGACGCCCTCCGGATTTCTTGCAGAGATGCCGGTATAACTTATCCTCACGTCATTGATCCCCCTGGGGAGGGTGACCTCATTTCCCGTCCTGTAGAAGAGGGCTGTGTCAAGCACTGAGACCCACGTCAGGCTGTCGTTCAGATATTCAATCCTTGTGATATGTGTTTGCGGGGGGGACCCGTGCTTTTGTATTCTGTCAGGGTCAAACCTGATGAGCTTATTTGATGTCAGCAGCCACCAGTATCCGTCAGTGTCCTGTATGATTCCGTTGTCCTGGCAGTCGAAGCCCCTGTAACCCTGGTTGCGGCCAAGAATGGTGTAATAATCCCTGTCCCCGGAATAATATTTATCAAGGTCAATCAGGCAGATGTCTGACATCCTTCCCACCAGCAGCTTCCTGCCGCCGATGTCGCGGATGACATTGGCCGGAAGGTTTTCTGCCTCAGGGAGGGCCGGCATGAATGCCGGGGCATCCGGATCACATATAAACAACCCGTCTGAGCCTACGCTCCAGATATTTCCGTTAGTGTCTTTAATAACCCCCCAGCACTGTGCGGAGGGATCTTCGGAAGAGATGAATGGAGTAAATCGCTTACCGTCGAAAAAGATCATGCTTTTCTGGCTGGCTATCCAGTAGTTGCCGTTGTCATCCCTTGCAATACCCTCGACGACACCAAGGCCGGGTGACATTACCTCCTTATGAAGCGAGAAACTATCTCCTCTGAAATGATATAGGCCATCGTCAGTGCCGACCAGGAGGGATCTGTCTTCCGGGTCTTCATATATTATGCACACCTGAGTCATCTCCGGAAGAAAGTCCGTGCCTCTGAATCTCTTACCGTCCCAGGCTATTATTTCTGAACCCGTTGCAATGAGCACTTCACCGTCTGATCGCATGGTGCTGCCCCTGAAAAATGCCGGAGGTCCTTTCAGGACACTTCGGAAGTCATTTCTGGAGATGAATCTTTCACCGTCAAAGTACTGGAGTTCGCCTGCAAATGATCCAATCCACACTCCTTTTGTCGGATCGGCAAAGATGGCTGAAGGGTTCTCCATCAGTCCGCTGCGCACATCATACTCTACAAAGGCGTCACTGAGGAGCCTGTATATCCATGAGGCAGTTGCCATCCAGATCACCCCCTGCGGATCTTTAATATGCTGGGCAATACTGCCGTAACCCCATTTCAGGTTGATTGTGCTGCCTGTGAGGATGCGCAGAAGGGTATCGGGATTATCATAGAATCGTTCTGAAAAATCAGTTGTTTCAGAGGATTCATTCTGAGTGTACGGTCTCCATCTTTCACCATCATAACGGAATAGCTTTTTATTTGAGCGCACCCTGAGATCGCCTTCCGTAATGAATTCGTTTACAGGCTTGTCAAACAGCAGTTCAAGATTTTTATTGCGGTACCTGAAGAGCTGCTCCTGGCGGTTCTGGAGATACAGCGTTGAATCATTTAATGTGTATCGTTGCGCAACCAGATCTTTTCCCCTGAGCGCCGGATTTGCAGAAAGATAATCATAGTAAGTTCCGTTGTCAAAGTAAAGAATGACAACTTCATTGTTCTGGTTGGTTCCGTTCAGGAAAAATGTTCCCGGCCTTGAGGCCAGGCAATTGTAGGTGATACCAGAGGAGAACACCGTTTCCGGGCATGGGTAGAACCGGAATCGTCTTCCGTTGTAGCGTGACAACCCCTCTTTTGACGAAGCCCATATCGTACCGTCTGTGTCTTCAAAGACAGATGTGACATTATTTGACGGCAGGCCGTCTTTACGTGTATAGGCGGTGAATGTATTGCCGTCATAGCAGATCAGTCCGCTCTTTGAGGGTCGCCACAGGTATCCCCGGCTGTCTATTATCATCCTGTGATGTTCAGCCTGCTGGAGGCCGTCGTCGGAGGTATATTCCTTAAAGGGGAGATACTGTGCTGCAGAGGGAAGCCATGACAGGCAGAGCATCATACAGAGGCATGACAGATAATGCATGCGCCGGTTGCATATGCTTTTTCCCTTCATTAACAGGCAGGTTGTCTGTAAATATACCTAAAAACAAATGAAAAAGGAATTTCCCTTTATGGGGCTTACCGGGATTCCTCCTCACATCAAAAGTATTATCATCCGGTTTTATTCTGGATCCCGACCGGGTCATTGCTATATATTGTAGCAATAGTATATAGTCGTTTTAATATTTTGAACGTTATTACCTGAATTTTTTTTTGTTCACTCAGGTTAAAAAAAATTGACTAATGGCTTATTAAGTTTGACCAATAGCTACCCCGGATGGACTAAACAAAAAATCACTGGCTCCGGCGTTTTACGGGAGAGATGATATTTATCATAAAAGACTTATTATGTCAAAACTTTGTTATTATATTTATACTGGTTATTAGCGGATTACGTGAATACTTAATAACTGGCACTTTTCAATTTGAAACGTTAAACTAACCTGAATGCCCTAAACCTGAACAGGGCATTTTGGAGACTTGTCGATATAAATGATGTAAAGAACTGGCAGTAAAATACACTGGACCGAATGGTTGAAAGGCTCATATCGTTTTCACTTAAAAACAGGTTCCTTGTTGTGATCCTGGTGACATCCCTGTTTGCCTGGGGAATTCTTGCGATTACTGAGAATCCGATTGATGCCATACCTGACGTCTCTGAAAACCAGGTAATAGTATTTACGGAATGGGCCGGAAGGAGCCCGCAGGTCATCGAAGATCAGGTGACGTTTCCCCTTGTATCAAACCTTCAGGGAATTCCCGAGGTCAGGACTGTCAGGGGAACTTCCATGTTCGGCATGAGCTTCATTTACCTGATTTTTGAAGACAAAACCGATATCTACTGGGCGCGCACCAGGGTCCTTGAGAGACTCAATTCGGCCCAGCAACAGCTACCCAACGGAGTGACGCCGACAATCGGACCCGATGGCACAGGAGTGGGACATATCTTCTGGTATACGATTGAAGGCAGGGGCTATGATCTTGGCGAGCTGAGGGCGCTTCAGGACTGGTATGTAAAATATGCACTGCAAACCGTTCCCGGCGTAAGCGAAGTGGCTTCCTTCGGCGGGTTCCAGAAACAATACCAGATATCTGTTGACCCTCACAAGCTTAACTATTATAATATTCCCCTGGCAGATGTGCTTGACGCAGTGCGTGAAAACAACAATGATGTCAGCGGCCGTAAACTTGAGATATCTGATGTAGGCTATATCATCAGGGGGCTTGGTTATTTGCAGAGCACTCAGGATATTGAAAAGATCCCGGTCGGGGTGTTCAATAGCGTACCGGTATATATAGGTGATCTGGGGAGCGTTGGTGAAGGAGGCGATCTGAGGCTGGGCATTTTCGATGAGAACGGAGAAGGCGAAGCGGTGGGGGGTATCATCGTCATGCGTTACAACCAGAACGCCGACAAAGTGATCACGGCCGTCAAGGCAAAGATGGACGAGGTGGCTAAGGGTCTTCCCGAGGGGGTAAAATTCAAAACAGCATATGACCGCAGTGTTCTGATACGCGAGGCAGTGAAATCAGTAAAAGGCACTCTCCTGGAGGAGATGCTGGCCGTATCAGTTGTGGTGCTTCTGTTCCTGTTTCACTGGCGCAGCGCGATGATTATTCTTATTCAGATGCCCATTTCAATAGCTATTTCTTTCATTCTCCTTAACGCAATGGGCATTACCTCTAATATTATGTCACTTACCGGCATAATTCTGGCAATAGGAGTAATTGTGGACGACACCATCGTGATGGTTGAGAACTCTTACCGGCATCTGGCAGATGAGTCTGACACTGTGAATGAAACAGGCTCTACGGATGTTAATCAGCTCCCGTCATGAAAAAAGAACGGAGAGACTCGATTATTGAAAAAGCTTCCAGGCAGGTTGGACCGGGAGTATTCTATTCGACCATTGTTGTTGTCGCTTCATTTCTGCCGGTGTTTATGCTGACAGGAATGGAGGGAAAAATGTTCCATCCGCTGGCATTTACAAAGACTTTCATCCTGCTGATAGATGCTTTTCTGGCAATTACGCTCACCCCTGTGCTGATCAGTTTCTTCCTGAAAGGAAAGCTCAAAAAGGAGTCTGCTAATCCCGTTAACCGCTTCAGTGAGCGCATATATACTCCCGTGCTCAGGTTATGTCTCAGGTACCGTAAAACAACCCTTGGAATAAATATCGTCGCTTTGCTGATCAGCATCCCGCTCTTATTCAGGATGGGTACAGAGTTTATTCCGCCGCTTGATGAGGGATCTCTGCTGTTCATGCCTGTCACCCTCCCCGATGTTTCCAACAGTGAGATCAAGAGGATTCTTCAGGTTCAGGACAAGATAATAAAATCCTTCCCGGAGGTCGACAATGTTCTCGGCAAAGCCGGCAGGGCAAACAGCGCCACAGACAACTCACCGATAAGCATGATTGAGACGATCATCCTGCTCAAACCACGCGATGAATGGCGTCCCGGTTTGACCAAGGAGGACCTCCTGCTAGAGATGAATGCCCGGTTGCAGATCCCCGGAGTGGTAAACGGCTGGACCCAGCCTATTATCAACAGGATCAATATGCTGTCGACAGGTGTGCGTACCGATGTGGGACTAAAAGTCTACGGTCAGGATCTTGACTCGATCTGGTTCCTCTCAAACGAACTGAAGAACCATCTTTCCGGTATAAAAGGGGTTTCAGATCTCTACGTCGATCCTGTAACCGGAGGCAAGTTCATTGACATCATGATACGACGCGACGAGATCGGCCGGCACGGGCTCAGCGTCGATGAAGTAAACAGGGTTGTTGAATCTGCCCTCGGAGGGGTAAATGTAACAACCACAATTGAGGGCAGGCAGAGATTTAACGTTAACGTGCGGTTTGCCCAGGAATACCGGCACAGTCTCGAGGAGATCAGACGAACCCTGGTGCAAAGTCCCGTCTCCGGCCCCATCCCTCTTTCAGCTGTCGCAGACATCTCAATAACTGAAGGGCCTGCTATGGTGACCTCGGAAAATGCCATGCTTCGCGGTGCAGTACTGTTTAATGTAAGGGACCGCGATCTCGGGAGCACCGTAAAAGAATGCAAACAGAAACTGGAAGAGATCATCAAGTCACTCCCTAAGGGATATTACCTCGAATGGAGCGGCCAGTATGAAAACCAGCTAAGGGTGAACCGCAAGCTGATGGTTATAATACCGATCGTCATCTTCATCATCCTTATGGTGGTTTACTTCACATACCGTTCCTTCAAGGAGGCCCTGCTGACGCTTATTACCGTTCCTTTCGCACTTATGGGCGGCGTATTCATAATATGGTTCTATAATATAAATATGTCAGTGGCTGTGGCTGTCGGGTTCATAGCACTCTTCGGAATGGCCATTGAGACCTCGATGCTGATGACTATTTACCTGAACGAAGCCATGAAGGAAATGCTGGCCGTAAGCAGGGAGAAATATGTCCCGTTGACTTATGGAGATATCCGGCAGGGCGTCATAAATGGGGCAGTCAAACGGTTGAGACCGAAGATAATGACGGTATCTGTATCGTTGTTCGGGTTGTTCCCGGTACTGTGGGCATCGGGAGCAGGAAGCGATGTGATGCTTCCGATTACCCTGCCTCTTATCGGCGGCCTGTTCACTTCCACTATCCATGTTCTGCTTGTCACTCCGGTGATTTTCGAAATATCGAAGGAGTATGAACTGGCAAAACACGGGACGGTTAACATCTTTGACACTAAATAGAATGGCAATAGCAATACATACTTTGCAGCATGCAGCATAAATATCTCAAAATAGCAGGATTATCGGCTTTGGTGCTGCTGATATTTATTCTGACAGCCCTCTCGTTCAGGGGTCAGGACAAGAATAGCGGGGCAAAGAGACATGCTGAAGAGGCAACGCAGTACGTTTGCTCAATGCATCCTCAGGTAATCAGGGATGGTCCGGGCGATTGTCCTGTCTGTGGCATGTTCCTGATCGAACTTATCGCCCTTGATGATAACAAATACGACTCCTCTCTGACAGATATTGTCCGTCCGGTAAACGAGTCGGTGCTGGCCTCAGTGAGAACTGTGATACCCGAAAAAATCTCACTTCCCTTAGTCATTGAGGCTTCCGGCATTGTGAATTATGATCCCCGGAAAATACAGACAATAAGTGCCCGTTTCGGAGGCGTGATTGAAAAGTCGTTTGTCAGGTACCAGTTCCA
Organism: uncultured Bacteroidales bacterium; assembly: GCA_963732365.1. Classification (GTDB taxonomy): domain Bacteria; phylum Bacteroidota; class Bacteroidia; order Bacteroidales; family VadinHA17; genus SR-FBR-E99. Next base: position 355,480 of record CAVSZC010000005.1, read on the forward strand.
GTACATAAGGAAAGGAGACAAGATCTTCGAGATTTTTGCTCCGAACATTTATGATGACCGCTGGAACTATGTAAGGCTTATCCAGACCTACCCTGACAGGGAAGATCTTACAGCCGAGGCCCTTGAATGGTTCAGGCTCATCGGACTCACGAAGGGACAGATTGATACTCTTAAGAAAACAATCAGGCCTGGTTATTATTTCGCTGTATACAGCCCCGCCGAGGGGTATGCGGTAAGCCTCGATTTCAATCCCGAGACATTCTTTTCCGCAGGGGACGAAAAGGAAAGCCTCTCAGGGGGCTTGTCACAGGGATCAGGCGGTGTGGGGCTCACTGACGGAAAAAGTGTTGAGACCGGGGACCCGTTGTTCAGACTTGCCGATGTCAGGGCGCTGCTGGTTGAGCTGAAAGTTAAGACTGAGGAGGGTACGTTGCTGAGAAGGGGACAAACAGTCACCCTGTCCGATCCAGTGTTCCCGGACAGGCACCTTACCGGAGTCATAGACCAGCTGGAACCTCTCAACGGAGGAATATTCCAGTCGGTAAGGGTTTACATCAGGGATGACGAGAAGATTCTTTCACCCGGCAGACAGGTTCAGGCAAGCATCGTAATTGGCGAGAGGGACGGTTTGTGGGTTCCGGCGTCAGCAGTGGTTAATCTCGGGACACGAAGCGCAGTAATGGTACGCAACAATGATAAATTCATTCCGGTTGAGGTCGGGACCGGGGTTGAAGCAGATGGTAAAATTGAGATTCTATGGGGGATTGACGCAACTTCGGAAATTGCCGAGAAGGCTTTATTACTAATTGACAGCGATGGCTTTATCTCTCCCGGCCGGGAGGTGGCAGGGGAAAATGAAATCCATCACAATTCAGAGTAAATAACAGTCAGATAATATGAAAGCGTATAATATAAGTATTATTCAGTCGGTTATCCTGGCAGTCCTGCTGGTAATGCTTTCCTGTAAGGCCGGTCAGGAGGAGAAGACCCCCGGTGCACCTGGGGAGGCTGCCACCGACATCTCAGGCACGGTGGTCGAGGCGGCCCCCGTCAGTCATATAATGCTGAGCGAAGCACAGCTTCAGCTCGCAAATATAAGTACCGCTGTGGCAAGGACAGGGACAATCGGACAGGAACTTTCCTTAACAGCGGTTCTTAAGGTCAATGAGAAGAGTGCAGCCACAGTAAGCTCTCGTGTTCCCGGAAGAATAGAGAAACTCTATTTCAAAAATACGGGTGAGACAGTAAAAAAAGGAGACAAGCTATATGATTTTTTCAGTGAGGAGCTTGTTACTGTTCAGCGTGAGTATATGAGGCTTGAAAGCAATAACTGGAACTTCTCGGCACGATACGAACCAAGCCTGGCAGTAAGAGAAAAGCTGGAGAGAATGGGGATGACAGAGTTGCAGATCAGGCAACTTGCTGCCGACAGTAAAATACTGTTCACCCTTCCTATATACAGTCCCGTGTCAGGAAAAATAAGGAGTGTAAATATCTCAGAAGGTGAATATGTAGAAGAAGGCCAGACACTCTTTGAACTTGCAGACGACGTTAATCTGTGGGTTGAAGCTCTTGCCTACCCGTATGATACAAGGTTCATCAGGCCCGGAATGGATGCTGAGGTGCTGATACCCTCTGCAGGGGAAGCCCCAATAGACTGTAAAATTGATTTTGTAAATCCATCCATGGAAAATGGAAAGAACATAAGCCTGGTCAGGGTACTTATCAACAATCCTGGCAGAACTCTTCACCCGGGAATGCTGGCAATACTGAAAGTGAGGGCGCAGACCAGTCGCGGGGTGGTGATCCCGGCCTCTGCAGTTATGCGAAGCAAAGGAGGGGAAAGGGTCTGGGTCAGGGAAGAATGCGGAGGATTTTCAGTAAGACCGGTGATCTCCGGTATGCAGGCAGGTGACTCGATATTAATCATTTCCGGATTGAAGGAATCTGAGGTAGTAGCAGCAACAGGAGTGTATCTTCTTGACAGTGAGCGTATACTGAAAGAAGGCCCCGAATTGCCCGGTGAAACAGAGATGGTTAACAAGAGTGTCGCCGGCTTGAATTAGTGTGTTTAAGAATAAAATATTGTAGCGGAGTCAATAAAAATGAAATTATGAAGAGAGCAAAAATCAACAGATTTTCAATAACCTCAGGTATGATGCTCATGATTCTGAGCCTCAGCCTGAACGCCCAGACAATACGGGATATGGACGGGAATACTTACAGGACAGTTACTTATGGCGTTCAGGTTTGGACGGTCCCGAATCTGAACGTGTCACACTTCAGGAACGGGGACACCATTCCGGAAGCAAGGAGCGAAGAGGAGTGGTCAAAAGCTGCAGAAGCCGGAGAGCCTGCATGGTGTTATCAGGATAATAATCCGGCAAACGGTAACAGGTATGGAAAGCTGTACAACTGGTACGCTGTCAATGATCCGAGAGGTCTCGCCCCTGAAGGCTGGCATATTCCAACCAATAACGACTGGAGGACCCTGGTAAAAAACCTTAACGGGGTCGATATGGCGGGAAGCGGCCTTAAAAGTACTTCCAGTGTGTGGAAATCGAGACCCGGCACGAATAAGATAGGTTTTGAAGGTATCCCCGGAGGCTACCGTCAGGCGAAAGGCAAATTCACCGAACTGGGCTACTCCTGCCGTTGGTGGTCTGATTCAGCCCCGGTGGAGATGCAGCCCTCAGGCCAGATATATTCAGTTGTGCTGGATGATAGCAGTGTTGAAGTAAAATACCTGTTATCTGATAAAGGAGCAGGCTATTCGGTCAGATGTGAAAAGGACTAGCAGAAGATGAAATCAGTTACGAATTTTTAACATACAGAAAATTTATTCACATGTAATACTAATTCAATTACGCCTATGAAATCAAAAGTTTACTCCAAATGCGTATTTATCCTGGTTGCTTTTATGGCGGGCCAGATAAATCTGTATTCGCAGATTATCGGACCTGCTTCGGTATGCGAAGGAACTACCGGTGTGGCATATACCGCACCTGCAGGCATGGCAGCCTATCACTGGGTTGTCCCTGGTGGATTCACCTGGGTTGAGGGTGCCACTCCAGATATAATACTAATAGACTGGACTGCGAGAGGCGCATATACCCTTAGCGTCCATGATAGTGTGAACGCGCCAATAACACTGGATGTTACGATCCATCCTAAGGCTGCAATTACCGGACCTCTTGATTCCATGACCGGCATGCCGGCCACGCTCGGATTCGGGGCAACAACTGGACAGGGTTACAAAACAGAGCCTGGTATGGGTCCCTACACCTGGGCCGTTTCTGCCGATGGAGCAATTATCAACGGGGCAGGAAGCGATTCCATAACTGTAGACTGGACAGGAGTCAAATCACAGCAAAGTGTAAGCGTGATCCTGACAGATCCGAACGGTTGTTCAGATACTCAGTTGACACTTGTTGTCAACTACTTTCCATATGCCGGCCCCATCAACCCGGCAACCATACCTCAGTTTGTAGACCCCCTGCCCCATTTTGCTGCCGGGCTAAGGGTCAATGCCAAAAACGGGGGTAACCTTATCATTAAAACTGTTCCTGTAAAGCAGGTTGCACTGCCCAATGGCATGACCGTGGGTAACGGTACAATCGGCAATGCTTCTACCCCGGATGCGGGTAAAGGAAATTATGCCGCCTATGCCATATCAAGGGATAATGGCAAGACCTGGGGCATACCTATGTGGCCTGCCCAGACAATAGAGGCCAGACAGGGCAATCAACTTACAATTCAGTACATCAATGGACTCTCAGGCCTGACTTATGACCATTTCAACATTCTGGCTGATCAGACTCTTATGATGAACGGTTATCCGATGCCCGTATCACCTCTTACGGAACCATACCTGGGCCAGATACCGATGGTGGTACACCTGCACGGCGGTGAGATACCGTCAGCTTCTGACGGTGGTCCGAACTCATGGTTTATGCCTGACGGCATAACGAACGGTCCCGGATTTCCCGCCGGAGCCTCAAGCCTGGTAACCTATCCAAATCAGCAGGAAGCGGCTACTATATGGTACCATCCGCACGATGACGGACTTACCCGCATCAACGTTTATACAGGATTGGCCGGATACTATTTCCTGAGGGGCGAAGACGAGGAATTGGTTATGCTCCCCGGATGGTCTGGTGATGACATGGTTGTGGAGGCCACTCCTGCAGGTAAGACTCCGACATTTAACGGGGCCAATGCCTATCTTCCTGAAGTGGAATTGGCTATTCAGGACCGCATGTTTGATATTAACGGTGCCCTTTACTGGCCGGTGGCGCCTCCTAATCCCGAACTTCATCCATTCTGGACGCCGGAGTTTATCGGCGACATATTTGTGGTAAACGGCAAGACATGGCCCTACCTTAGTGTTGCTCCGCGCAGGTATCGTTTCCGGATTCTTGACGGGTGCAATGCAAGGTGGCTTAATATGTGGCTTGTAGATGCTGCTGACGGTGCTTCACCTGGCCCTGCAATCACTGTTGTGGGCGTTGACGGAGGGTTGCTGTCGAGCCCTGTAACCCTTGACCCTGTCGGGAGCCAGGCACTTAACATCGGCCCGGGCCAGAGAGCTGATGTTGTAATTGATTTTACCGGCCTGGCTGGTAAAACATTTACACTTAAGCAGAATGCGAATGCACCCTTCCCGTTTGGTGATCCTGTCGTGGAAGGCCTGACAGACGTGATAATGCAGTTTGTGGTAAATGGTTCAATGGTTTCTGCTGCCACCCCAGCTGTACCAAATTCGGGTACTGATAAAAGCCAGGTGCTGCCGAACCTCAGGCCGGCTAATCCTATGGTTAAGCTTACCGACTTTGCCGGGACAATTGATGCGGCAATTACTCCAGCAGTCCACAGGCAGATTATCCTGAATGAGGTTATGTCATTCGGAGGGCCCGCGGCTGTGCTGGTGAACAACACCTATTTTGAAGCAGCCCTCGCCATCGCAGGCGATCCCAATGCTGCAGGCGGACCAACGGAGTTTCCAACCGAAGGGACTACCGAGATAATAGAGATCGCCAACGTCTCTGCTGATGCCCACCCGATGCATATACATCTCATGCAGTGGCAGCTGGTAAGCCGCACGCCGATAGACGATGTGGGGTATCTGCAGGCATATGCAGAAGCCTGGAGAACTAACAAGCCTGACGTTCCTCCATACCCTGCAGGATCGATGGACTACCCCGGAGGTGCCGGTTCTCCGTTTGATTACGGTAAAGAGCATGTTAAACCGCCAGCAATACCTATACCTGATGTAGTGAATACAGACGGAGCTGTCGGAGGCAACCCTGCTTTCGGTCCGTTTATAACCGGTCCGGCAGTCCCTGCCAACCTTGAAGAGATGGGCTGGAAAGACAACGTTACTGTTCCGCCCGGATTTATTTCCAAGTTTGTTATGAGAGTTGCTCCGACAGACAAACCTGTAAATGCAGCCCCTGCTGACCTGATGTTCCCGTTTGATCCGAGCCTGGGGCCGGGTTATGTATGGCACTGTCACGTTATCGACCATGAGGACATGAGTATGATGCGTCCGTTGGAAATACTTCCCAGTCCGCTGAGAGCGACATATCCGCAGATCTCAACGCAGCCCATACCCAGAACAGCCTGTGCCGGTGACGCCATCACATATTCAGTTACGGCAACAAAAGTCACAACTTATCAATGGCAGATCAGCACTGACGGAGGTAAGATATGGACTAACCTGGCAGATGCGGTTCCCTATTCCGGAACAGCCACATCATCGCTTGGCATAGCTCCTGTCGACCTGTTATTTACCGGTTATAAATACAGGTGCGTACTTACAAATGCAACTCCCGGTGAGGTCACGACTTCGAGTCCTGCTCCCCTGACTGTAAACGCCTGTTCTATAAGCGGCACATTGAAATATAACAATGCAACCCTTGATCCCCTGGCTGGATTTACTGTTTCGGTCAACGGAGTCAGCGCAGTTACAGATATTGCCGGAGCATATGTAATCAATAACGTTACCTCCGGTGTTTATCCTGTTGTGGTGACCACTCCTGCACTGCCGGGCGGTATCAATTCAACTGATGCTGGGACAATAAATGGATATGCCCTTGCTCCGTCAGTCATTCCGAACGTCAGGTTCATGGCAGGCGATGTCGACAACAGCACACTGATTGATGCTCTTGATGCCACAGCCGTCCAGAACAACTTTGTCAATGCCGCTCCATTTATCAGGGCACCATGGGTGTTCTGGGACGCAGTTGGTTCGGGAGTAGTAAATCCGCCCCCGTTCACGTCTGTCGTAAACGGAGAATCGGTCACAGGGTTTGATATCCTGGGGATGAGCACTGGCGACTTCAACCGCAGCTTCAGGCCTAATATAGTCGGAGGAGTCTCAAATGTCATACTTGACTTTTCAGGTTCAGTGCTGAGTGTGCCGGCTACCGGTCCGTTCACCCTTCCGCTTAAGTTATCAGGGGCTTCCCCGATTACGGTCGGAGCCGTTTCACTTATTCTGAATATCCCTTCGAATCTGGTTTCAGTTCAGGGTGTTTCAATTCCCGGATCAGCCGTCCTGCCCACCTTTAAATCAGCAGGCAACCTGCTGACTGTCGGGTGGAACTCGACGAACCCGATCACAGTTGTGCCGGGTGACCCGCTGGTGAATATCACAATGGCTCCGAAGGGCGGATTCACATCCCTGCAGACACTCTCTGTGACCATGGCGATCAACCCGCTGATCGAGATTGCCGATGCTGCATTCGTACCGATTGTGAGCCCCAGGCTTTCGGTTGATCATGTCATTACGCTTGCACCAGCGACAGCCACAAATCTGAAGGTTTCCGTATCGCCCAACCCTGCAACGACAAGTATTCTGATAACATATCAGCTGCCTGCCGCCGGGATTGTGAACATGTCGATAGTTACCAGCAAGGGTGTTGTTGTAAAATCATTGGTCACCAACACAACTATGGGTCCGGGGACTTTTACCCTTTCTGAAGATGTGAGCAAACTGTTGGCCGGTCAGTATAATGTGAATATTACGCAAACTGTTGCCGGCAAAACGAAATCGGCAACAACCAAGTTTGTGAAGCAGTAAAATATTCTTTGTTTAATTAAAGAGGTTGGCCGCAATGGTCAACCTCTTTTTTTTGGTTGGAAGTACGGTGTTATTATAATTTTTACAGCGAGAAAATTGTGGGGCGTACTGGGATTCCGCCAGTCGGCGGACAGGCGAACCAGTGACCTCTTCAGCCGGTAGGCGGACTGAACCAACTGAGCCTTTAAGGATGTATAATTGATTTGATGAATTGTCTGCCTTTTGCAGATTTGAGCTGTTTTTCCCTTGCCATAGCCTCTTTCTTGGTGCTGTACTCTTCCCGATAGATCATTTTCCAGGGCTTATATTTGGAGGTCCATCCATGATTTTGGGGATGATTATGATGCTTCAGCCTTGCCTCAGGGTTGGCAGTAAATCCTATGTAAATCTTCTCATACTCAATTGAGTATAACACATATACATAAAACATGACAATCAATATTACAGCGAGAAAAGTGTGGGGCGTACTGGGATCGAACCAGTGACCTCTTGCCTGTCAAGCAAGCGCTCTGAACCAACTGAGCTAACGTCCCGAAATCAATGCAAGTTTTATTATGATGACTCTTGCCTGTCATCCGCCAGCTGGCGGACTGAACCAACTGAGCTAACGTCCCGAAGTCAATGCAAGTTTTATTATGATGACTCTTGCCTGTCATCCGCCAGTTGGCGGACTGAACCAACTGAGCTAACGTCCCGAAGTCAATGCAAGTTTTATTTTGATGACTCTTGCCTGTCATCCGCCAGTTGGCGGACTGAACCAACTGAGCTAACGTCCCGAAATCAATGCAAGTTTTATTATGATGACTCTTGCCTGTCATCCGCCAGTTGGCGGACTGAACCAACTGAGCTAACGTCCCAAAATCAATGCAAGTTTTATTATGATGACTCTTGCCTGTCATCCGCCAGTTGGCGGACTGAACCAACTGAGCTAACGTCCCGAAGTCAATGCAAGTTTTATTTTGATGACTCTTGCCTGTCATCCGCCAGTTGGCGGACTGAACCAACTGAGCTAACGTCCCGAAGTCAATGCAAGTTTTATTTTGATGACTCTTGCCTGTCATCCGCCAGTTGGCGGACTGAACCAACTGAGCTAACGTCCCGTCAGGGGCAAAGATAAATATTTTTTCTTTTTATGATCACTCGATCGTCACCGGAGTCTGGAAAGAGAAATAGAAGGTAGACCCTTTGCCGGGTGTTGACTCAACCATAATGCGTCCTTTCATCAGTTCGGCGAGCCTCTTGCATATCGCAAGCCCCAGTCCTGCACCCTGTACCTTCGGAGCATCCTCGCTCCAGTACTGTACGAACGGCTTGAAAATTTCACTCACTTTTCCCGGAGGAATACCCGGACCGGTGTCACTTACAAAATAGGTTATCTCATACTTGTTCTCGCTTCGGGTGAGTCTGTAACCGTACCTGACCTCACCCTTCTCGGTGAACTTGATCGCGTTGCTGACAATGTTGCTGAAGACCTGGCTCAGCCTTAACTCGTCAATATACTGGTATACGCGCGGGTGGCTCCTGTCAATGACCGGGGTGACAACCAGATCCTTCTTCCCGGCACTCTCCTGCTCGTATGCTATCGACGAGGCCATTGATGAGATAAAACCGTTGATCTCCACATTGGTGTATTTTATCTCCATATTGTTGCTCTCGATGCGTGACATGTCAATCATGTCATTGATAAGCCTCAGAAGCCTTTGCGAGTTGATCTCTATAAGCTTCACCATATCCACCTTTTCCTCTTCCGTGGTCTTCATCGAGGTGAGGATATTGACGAATCCCATCATCGCATTCAGCGGGGTACGTATCTCGTGGCTGAAATTGGCAAGGAAAGTTGTTTTGAGCCTGTCTGACTCCTCTGCCTGACGCCGTGCCTCGATTAGGTCATCCATTATCTTCTGCGTCTCGGTAATGTCCTGGCAGGTGCCGTAGCGGTATATCATCCTTCCACTGGCGTCATACCGGATATTGGAGTTGGCCGCTATGGCCTTGACCTTTCCCTGCGGAGTTATAATCCGGTACTGCAGTGAGAATGTCTCCTTTTTACTGTCAATGGCTTCCTCTATCGCAGAGATGACATACGACCTGTCTTCGGGATGAGTGTATGAGATGTTCTCCTGGAATGAGAATGTGAAGTCTGAAACATCGTCAGTGAATATCCTTTTCAGCTCATCCGATCCTATATAGCGGTCTTCGTCAGGATGGTACTCCCACCAGCCGAATTTGCCGATGCGCTGTGCCTCCCTGAGACGGTCTTCATTCATTTCCAGGGCTCTGCGTATGCGGTATTCCCCGGTGACATCGCTTATCATGCTGACATGAAACCGTTCAGAGAACCGCGTTTCGATCTTCACTGTTATTATCTTCCCGTCCTTGCGTCGCGCAGGCCTGACAATGTGTTCATCGCTCCTCTCCCTGAGTGAACTGCCGGTGCTGTCCGGTTCGGTCGACAGATCGAGCGGCGTCATGTTCCTCAGCTCCTCTTTTGTATAGCCGAACAACGCGGTCGCCGCATGGTTGACCTTTATGAACCTGTTGGTGCGGTTGTCAATGATCATTATGGCATATCCCGCCTGGTCAAAGACCTCCTTGTACCTGTTAAAGGCATACCCGGCAATGAAACGCTTGAAAAACTGCCCCGAAAAGAGCCTGATCACTTTCCTTAAAGTTAGATTGATATGCAGCGGTAAAAATATATCTTTTTCCCGATAACTTGATTATAATGTGTCCACACAGGTAAACCTGCGGGTGATGGTGACCCCCTCCTCATCCGTTGCTGTGATGATGTGTTCTCCTGCACCCACCAGCAGTTCTCTCTGGTGTATCTGTCTTGTCATGCCGAGATACCTGTTGTCGAGATGCCAGTATATCACCGCATTGCGTCTTCTGTGGGCTATCTCGGGGAGCATTGACATCATGTTTCCCTGCAGGTTGCGGGGAAGGAAGATCTTTGCTCCTGCCGGAGGATAAAGGAACTCCATCGAAGGCACCTGCCTGTCGTCACTGCATCCCGGGCGGAAGGGTGGGAGGGTTCTGTAGGATGGGTTGTGCATACGGTAATAATACTCCATGGCAGGAGGCAGCACGAACCAGGAGCGTTGTATCATCTCGACGGGCGAAGCACATGAAGTGTTGACCCGGTACCGGCCTGCCGCGTCAAGGTTTATCAGGGTATGGTAGGGGCAGGCCTCGCTCTTCAGTCCTGCCTCGGGGATCCATTCCTGTCGTATTTCGTCACAGTGGGGTCCGGCCCTGAAACCGCTGGCGGCGCACACCCCGGTAAGGGTGATCCCCTCCTCCGGTCTCGTGAATCCTTCGGCAGAAGTCTTCAGTAGCCTGAAGATGTCAAACAGGAGGGGGGCGGCGGATGATATTCCCGACAGTCCCGGCCTCCCTTCGCCGTCAGCATTGCCTGCCCACACAGCCACAACATACTCAGGTGTGGTTCCGACAGCCCATGCATCGCGGTAGCCGAAGCTGGTTCCGGTCTTCCAGGCTATGTCGGGGGCACTGCCGAAATACTGCCATCCGGTCTCTGTCTCCGGCCTGTTGACCCGTTGCAGAGCCTCATATGTAAGCCATATTGCCGGGGCAGAGAGCGGCGCCTGGTAGGAGGTTGCTTTACCGGGTGAAAGTTGAGGTATTCGGTAATCGGTATTCGGTAATCGGTGTCGTCTTCCGTCTTCCGTCTTCCGTCTCCCGTCTTCTGACTGCGTATGTGATTGCTGAGCAGTGAGCACCGGCATGTGCCAGTCTTCTGCATTATAGCCTTCACCGTCATTTATATTAATTAATACCCGCGCCATGGAGGCATATGCCCCTGCCAGCTCCCACAGGCTTGTCTCACCTCCGCCGAGGATTAGTGAGAGGCCGTAGTGTGAGGCAGGCTTGTCAAAGGTTGTAAAGCCCAGCCTTTTCAGCAGATCGAGGAAGCGCTCCTCATTCATCGACTGCAGCATGCGCACGGCAGGTATGTTAAGCGATCGTGCCAGGGCGTCACCTGCGGGGATGGCCCCGCTATATGTGAAGTCTGAGTTCTCAGGCCGGAACCCCTCGAAACGGGTAGGTATGTCAGGCACGAGAGCATTGGGAAGCATATCGCCGGCAGTCAGAAGTCCGGCATATAGGAAGGGTTTCATGATGCTGCCCGTGCTGCGTGCTGAGGGTATCATGTCAACGTCACGTCCGTGCTGACCCGACGTGTCGGGAGGGTGCTGTTGCCTGCGTAGGCCAGCACGTTTCCGGATTTAACTTCGACCACAAGCGCTGCGGCATTGTGGATAAGGTTGTTCTCCAGTGACGCCTGGTGGCTGTTTACCAGCGCCGTTACCTCTCTCTGCAGTGTCTGCGTCAACGGTTGTACGCACTCTTGTGCCCGGCTGACCAGGCGAAAGTGGTCTGTCAGGTGCGGTGCATGTGACGGCATGGGCAGCGGTGCGCCGGGCAAAGGCTCGCTGCGGGCAAGCGAGCAGGTGAGGCTGTCGATGATGCCTCTCTGTTCCAGCCTCAGCAGCAGGGTGTCTCTCTTTGCGTGTAACCTCTCGTCCTTGCGGCCCGGGTAGATCAGTGAGGGGGCATTGGGAAGGACGGCCAGGGTGGCTGCCTCCGCCCAGCTGATGTCGCGGCTGCTGCGACCCGTATAACGCCATGCCGCTGCCTCCAGCCCCACGGTGTTGCCACCGAAGGGTGCATTGGCCGCATACATCACAAGAATATCAGCCTTGGAACGAAACAGCTCCAGTCTGACAGCCGAGAGCATCTCGACGATCTTTCCCGGATATGTCCTGCGACGGTTGCCTCTTGCCAGCCGCGCCACCTGCATGGTGATGGTGCTGCCACCCCTCACCGTCTCGCCGGCACGTATGTTGGCGCCAAGGGCTTTTATTATTGCGACCGGATTGACACCCGGGTGCCACATGAACCACCTGTCTTCATAGTTAATGAGGCATTCGACATACTTTTCCGGAAGGGTGTCTGACGGCGGGAAGCGCCACTGTCCGTCATCTGCCACCCTGGCCCCCAGGAGGCTGCCATCGGCTGCCTCAACTACGGTTGACAGCGGATTGTCAAAGGAGGGCATTGGCGCCAGCAGCACGCATGCAATGAACGCTGACGTTAACCACGCAACTATTTTCAGCCTTAATCTCACTTCCCGCCTATTGCCTACTGCCTACTTCCTTACCTTAATGCCTACTCCCTCACAGTGACCTCCCTGCCCGGACGGCGGGCATATACCCCTTCATCATACATGGCCTCGCACACGACAGAGGGAAGGGAATAGACCCCGCGGTATGCCGCCGTGAGAATGATATAAAACTTCTTCGTCTCGCCGCCTTTGAGGCTGAAATAGGTATTCACGCGGTCATCACGGAAGTCGCGGTAATCATATCCGCTCTCTTTGAGAAGCAGGTTTGCCTCGAAGAGACGGGTGTTCTGTATCTCCCATCCTGAGGGTACCATCTGCGTCAGGGCCAGGTTGCCTATCTGACGGAAAGATGTGTTTGTCAGCGTCACAACCATCATGAATCCTGTCCCCTGTGCCAGTGAGCCAACGTCAACGGGCGCCTGGGTCATATCCATGTAATCGACCTTCATGGTGAGATTGCTCTCTGACACCGTCTGGTCGGTGGTAAGAGGCACCCCCTGCTCGGTGAAGGTCACAAACAGCGGCCTGTCACTCTCGTTTTCTATTACAAGTTTGTTGACTGCAGCGGGAGTCAGCGTCCTCATTATGGCCCCCTCAGATGAGCTTATCTTCTCGGTTTTTCCGTTGAAGTCAAGAGATACTTTCATGGGCTGATCGCTTTCGCCCCTGACCTGACGGCTGAAGTTCATGTAGGAGAAGAGGGCCCATGCAGTTGTCTGGGTGCTGTACCACTGTTCGCGGCTTAGCTCGGCAGCTATCTCTTTCAGTAGCTCAAGCGCCTCGCCCGTGTTGCCTATTGTGGTAAGCGTATAGAGAATGATCGACCGGTCTCTGAGGTCACTCCCGTAGTAATATGAGGTAAAGTCAGGCTCAGCCTTCAGGTTCCTTACATCGATGAGGCCCTGAGCTACCTCGGGTCGTCCTGTGGTGGCATAGGCTGCTGCCAGGAACCACTTCGCCAGTGACGGCAGCTCCGTATTCTCACGCATGCGGTTCATTGCACCCTTTTCGGGGGTACCAGCAAGTGCCAGGGTGAACAGCCTGTATGCCTGGTCTGTCGCCGTGAAACGGTACTGAGGCTGGTATCGCCACGAGGCCGCGGCGGCACGCTGATAGTCAGTCCACCTGCTCATGAAGCCCTCCGGCAGGGCATACCCTGCTCTCTGTGCCTCTATTGCAAAATGGCCGGCATAAGATGTCACCCAGTCGTCAGGATGGGCTCCCCCGGGCCACAGCGGCAGGGCACCCGATGCCAGCTGTCTCGAGGCGTTCTTTCTGAGCGCTTCCTGGACATTGTTACGGACGCGGGCAGGATCAGGGAGGTTGTTACCCAGGAGACCCGGAAGATAAACCTGCGGGAAAGCGGCAGAGGTGATCTGCTCAGTGCAGCCATGGGGATAATTTGTCAGCCATGCCATGCGGCTTGTGAGGTTTATTGACGGAAGTGAGAATATCTCTGCCGTGGCTGAAGAGGTACCGGCAAGGCCGAAAGGAGCGAAGCTCTTCTCGTACCTGTCTCCGGGAGCGACGGTACGCGTCTCCGACCGTCTCTCGGGCGGATTTGGAGTGCGGACCTCCACCTCCATGTCATACAGTGCTGTCTCTCCTCCGGCGGTGGCGGTGACCCTGATCACTGCTTTCCCCGTACGTGATGCAGTGGTAAAAAGGAACTGGATGTCCTTCTCGCCCGGCCCGGTAAATCGCACCGTGGCGGAGGGCTCCGCGAAGGTTACCATATCATTCCCGGTGACAGTGACATTCACCTCGTCAATATCCTTTTTCTGGGCGAACAGGGTCACCGGCAGTGCTACCCTGTCTCCCGGCGAGAGCATCCTGGGCGCTGTCGCCAGCACCATTAGCGGGTCGGAAACAATCACGCTCTTTTCTGCCGACCCGAAGCTGTTAGCCTCACCGGCGGCAGTCACCATCACACGTACCGACCCTGTGTACTGCGGCAGCCTTATCCTGTGTGTCCCCGTCTTCCCCGGCTCCAGAGTGAACGGACCCATGAACCGTACCACAGGGACAAACCGGCGTGCCCTGTTCTTTGTCTGGTCAACGGCAGCCTCGTCACCGCCGATGGCAAAGATACGTCCCAGCTTCCCCCCGAATGCTCCGAATACAATATCATACAGGTCCCATGTCTTTACCCCGAGGGCATGTTTCACGAAAAACCACTTCCACGGATCGGGTGTCCTGAAGCCTGTCAGATCAAGGAGTCCCTCGTCAACAACGGCAAGGGTGTAGCTCATCCCCCTCCTGTTCTGTTCCGATACCTTTATCTCCACCTCCTGCTGTGACCTGATCTGGTCTGCCATTGTTATTACCGGCATCAGCTTCGTTGAAGGATCTTCCACCATCACCGGCATTACTCCGTACAGCCTTATCGGGGCATCGTTAACGGTCTGTGAATGAGGCTGCAGTATGGTCACGTACAGATAGGCGTTCGGTGCCATGGCACCTGTGGCTTTTATTCTTACCTCTGTGTTTCCTGCCCGGGTATCAATCTGTGTTATGTCAAGCAGCCCGGTGCTGTTCTCAATGGTTACAATGGCGCGGCCTCCTGCCGGCGAGGGAAATGAAAGGCTGATCTCATCTCCCACATTGTATTTATCCTTGTCGGTATTAAGCTGCAGCATGCTGGCACCGTCGTTTCCTCCGGGCTTCATTCCGTAATCCCATGGCCAGTCCACCAGCATGATCATGCCGGTGGAGTGTCCTGACGGAAGGGTGGCGCGGACGAGGTAGCGTCCCCATGCCTCTTTGTCAATGCTGAACGAGATCTTCCCTTCCCCTCCCGAGGTTGTTATTGTTTCTGTATATACTATGTTATTGCTACTCCCGGAGATATATGATCCGAGAAACTCGTCATCCGACTCCCACCACCAGCGGTACTCTAGCTTGTAGACGTTCACCTCGACATCGCTTCTGACAGGATTGCCGTTCTTGTCTACCGTTACGAGCCTCACCTCGTTGGGGCGGTCGGTGAAGAGTACCCTTCCTTTGGCACCCAGGGCGGGAACATTCATCCCTGCAAATACCGGGTAAGGTGCATAGGGTATGACGGTCTGCGTTATGCTGGCATCGCCTCCCTTTTCAAAGACCCTTGTTGTGAAGACTGCATTGAGCATGCCAGGGGCGTTAAGCTCATCATCGGGGGTAAATGATACTGCCGCTTCTCCGGAACTGTTGATTTTTCCGTCGAATACGGTCTGGCTTTCAAACCAGAACTGAGAGGCGGGATCATCGAAGTTGTACTGTCCGTACTTCTCAAAGGTTGTCTTCACCGGCTTCAGGAGCAGGTCGACGGTTGTTTTAAGGTCCCGTGCCGCTGTACCGTTAAGCCATGACACCTTCATGTCACCTTTCAATGCCCGGCTTTCCCCTCCGGCGACGGCATCCGGGAAGTCAAGTTTAATTTTTAGCCTGTTGGGCTTGACTGTCTCAACCTTGATGGTCTTTGTGAAGGTGGCGCCGCCGATGCGCACCTGTGCCCTGTAATTGCCCGTCACGGCATCGGCAGTGGTGCCGGAAGTAAAAGTGATAAATCCTTTTTCGTTCAGTGCCGCCACCTGGTCATCGACTCTCTGTCCCATCGGGTTGTACAGCTCGAAGTGAACAGGGTGGCCGGCGGGTAATCCGCTGGCGATATCTTTTACAATCAGCCCGATGAAAATAGTATCACCCGGCCTTCTTACGTCGCGCTCGGTGAAGATGAAGGCCCTGATACCCTCCCGGGGCATCTCTCCGGAGACGTCGAAGGAGCTCATCGAGAGTGCGGCACCGTCATTAAGCGACAGGTAGTTTCGGTTGCCTTCCTTTCGTGCTATCACAAGAAAGGGTTTCCGTGTGCAGGGAACAGCCGCAATGCCGTTTCTGTCTGTCACCGCAGTGCCTATAAGCTGCATCTGGTAGTCAAATATCTCAACCGTAGTCCCTTCAACCGGCTGCGCTGTCTTTATGTCATTGACGAAAATGCGGAGGTTGTTATCGGTACCGCTCTTGGCCATTATCCCCAGGTCTGAGGCAAGAATGTTCCTGACAAGCTTCTTATACGGACTGTAATAGGCTTCACTGCATGGATTTTCCCTCTCCTTCCAGTCATATGCATATTCGTAAAAGAGTCCCTCTTCAGAGAGTTGATAATAATCGTCAGACCCTTCCCACTCCCTGTCAAGATCAGCGATATCGAGCATCTCTTCGTACTTCGACTTCTCCGTCTTGCCGCTGCAGGGATAGAGTGAGTACGAAGGTCTCATGCCCAGTTCAATGCGGTATAAGATTCCCGGCTCCGGATCGATGTAGTTTGCCAGGTCGATTGTAAACAGGTTGTACCTGTTGGGATCGAACCCGGCATCGCCGGTGAGAGGTATCCTTCCGCGGAAGACGGGCCTGCCAAAACGTTTGACATCACTGTAAATATTGGCTTCGCCCATGCTGTTCTGCTGAAGGAACCACGGCAGGTTGTTTTCGAATATTTTTATGATGGTGAGATCAACCGCACTGAGGTTTGCTGCCATGAAAGGGAAGATCAGGTTTCCCGATGACGGCATTATGGTCCCTCTGCCTACGGCCTGTATGCCGGGCATTACGGGGGTGAAGTTTATGCTTTTTGTCACTGCCCCGCCAAGCTTCTCACCTCTTGTGTTGCGCAGTGAGCCGTCTATAGTGATCTCTGTCTCACCGATGACATAGTCGCCGGGGATGATCAGCATCCTGTTGCCTTCAGCAGTGACGGTCAGAGGATGGGGAGGCTTCATTGTGACCACCCCCTCGAGCTCAAATGCAGGATCGATCAGGTCAGAGAAGAAGATCTCGACACTCTTGCTTTCGCCGGCGCTGACCTTCAGGTCTGTGACTGTGAATCTCCCCTTTGCAGGGATGGCCACCAGAAACTCACCCTTTGCCTTTATCCCGTATGAGTTGCCGTTCCAGGCAACCTTAAGCTCGCTCTCTTCACTTTGTCTGGCTATCTTCTCTACAGTGAAGGTGTGATTATTATTGCTGTCATGTTCCCAGATAACCTTTTCTGCCCGTTTTCCTGCACTCACCGTGAGATATTTCTCCACCTCCGAAGGGTCAGCGTAGTCAGACGTGACGAGCACGCCAGTAAGAGTATATGTGTTCCCGTCAGGGAGGTCAGCCGAAATTGGATTAAGGGTCACGGTGAAGTTCTTCTCTATGGTGCTGAAGGAGAGCGGGAAGAACCGTAACCGCTCTTCGACGGTTCCCAGCCTGCTGATATCGAGTGTACCGGTATAGTTTGTTGCCGGCTGCAACGGTTTTGCAGGTCTGAAGACCAGCGTAAGGTCGTCAGCCCACTCAGCAGTCCCCTTGACCGAAGGATTGAAAGAGAAAAGGCCCTGTGTCTTGCTCTTGTCAATCGATGCGGCAAATTCCGGGGTGAAGACTATCTGCACAGTGCTGCCCGAGGAGATGATCCCCGAGGTGTAGGCAGATATGTACTTGCTGAATCCTTTGTCAATTATGGTGACGGCAGGAGCAGCACCACCGGCCCCCGCTTCCTTCCGGCCTCTGCCGCAGGAAACGGCGATTACGGCCAGAATGACCGCAGAGAAGAAAATAATACGGTTCATGATATCAGTTATTTAGTTTTCAGACAGCCGTGATCTCGGCTCTTAAACGGGAGATATAATCACGTATCTGGTTGATCGTTTCTACGGTGACGGTCATCTCGCTGCCGCTGGTGGTGATGACCTGCCTGAGAGTGTCTATCCTGACATCTCCCGGACTGTAATATATCTCGAATGTGTCAAACCACCTGTTTAGGTACTTGAGCTTCTTTGTATAAAAGACAACCATGGGGTCGTCATAATAGTTTTTCATGAAGCTCAGGAGCGAAATCAGGGAGTATTTCTGTTCGGCTATTTTCGCCACTACCTGCGGATCGGGATTGGCCGGATCATAAGCCAGCTGCGTGGCAAGATACATGGCCTCTATCCATCCTCCCATGAGCATCAGTCCCAGCGTTCCTTCGCTCCCTTCCGACCGGAGATGGCTGTCTATCTTTGCATAGGCGTCATTCATCAGCCTTGTGAGCGAGTCGGCGTTATTGATTGTACGGTCGACACTCCTGATTGCGTCAGAAAGAAATGTATCGGGCATGTTGAGCCTGTCGCTCAGCGTCTTTATGGTGTTGAAATAACTGACCGTCTGCCTGTTTACCCCGAAGAGTTTCATATAACCCATGTCGACGCCGTATACCCCGAGGTTCATTGCCGCCTTGTAACTGGTCATATAGAGATCGCGGTTCTCTGACGGAGATATTATGGTGTCACGGTATTTCAGCCCCAGCCTCTCGAAAATGTTGCACACCTCTACCGGCGTCATGAGCCCGTAATAGATCTCCCTGTTTTTCAGTGTGTCTTCGGGTGAGGAGGGGACACGTGTTGAAAATACCGGAGCATCGAACTGAGGTCCCTTTTCTGTTTTCTTGCATGAAATGACGAGCAGTACAATGGTGCACAGGGTAAAGACAACAGAAATGGTTCGTCTCATCGGGTCGGAAATTTTATCCTAAGGTACAAAAAAAAGGCTTTTATGCCCCTGGTACTCTCAGACCACTCTTTTACCGAGGCTGTAGGCTATTTTCTTCTGGAGCGATGTCATGACTTTATACCGCTCCTGCAGGATCGCAACTCTCTCGTCGTCACCCTTCGCCTGGGATATCTCTTTGATTAATTCCTTCTGCAGGATCTTGATCTTGTCGCTCTTGAAGCTGAGGACTGTTTCAGGGACCAGCTCCTTCAGCTTCATATCCTCTGTCTCGACGTATGAACCTCTTGTGTTCCAGATGGAGCTGAGGGTGTACTTTTCAGTGAGCATGTCGACGGCTGTTGCGCTTATTGCCGGTTCAGGGTGATGCACAAAATGGCGTTCTCCGGGTATCATCCCCTGGCCGGTATTGAACTTTATCTCCTCGTACATAGCTGCAAAGACCGGATCATTAAGCTTCAGCTCATCCTCTTCGATCTCCGAGATGATATAATCCGCGACAGTGGTGATGGTCTCCGTCCCGGTCTCCTTGTCGGTGACGCGTGACAGCACCTCGGCTCCGTACCGTATGAGCAGTCTCAGTATCTCTTTCTCGGAGTAATAGGAGGTCTCCTCTCTCTTCTTTTGCCTCTGCGGTGCTGCCTGCGGTGTCACTATCGCGTCCTGCACCGGCCAGGTGTTGCGGTCGCGGAACGACTGCTGCTTACGCAGTTTCATCACCTCGTCGAGCACCACCTCTTCCGGCATCCCCAGCAGCAGGCTGCACTCCTTGACGTAGATGGTGCGGTTGATCTGGTCGGGGATGACCGCTATTGAGCGCACCACCTCGCGGACAAGGTTAGCCCTGCGTACAGGGTCCTCCCTGGCTTCATCGAGCAGCAGCCTGGTCTTGAACCTGATGAAGTCGGTCTCGTTCTCCTTAAGAAACGTTTTGAATTCCTCTTCAGAGACCTTCTTCGAGTATGAGTCGGGGTCCTCGCCGTCGGGGAGAAGGACTATACGTACGTTCATCCCCTCCTCAAGGACCATGTCGGTGCCCCGCACGGAGGCCTTCACCCCTGCCGGGTCTCCGTCATAGAGCATCGTGATGTTGGGAGTGAAGCGCTTGATGAGGCGTATCTGCTCCTGCGTCAGTGCCGTGCCCGATGACGCCACGACGTTCTCAACGCCGGCCTCGTGCATCGAGAGCACGTCAGTGTATCCCTCGACGAGGAAACAGCGGTCCTCTTTGATGATGGCCTGCCTCGCCTGGAAGATGCCGTAGACGATGCGGCTCTTGTGATATATCTCCGTCTCGGGGGTGTTGACATACTTGGCTGCCTTAGGATCGCTCTTTATGATTCGGCCCCCGAAGCCGAGCACCTGACCTGAGAGCGAGTGTATGGGGAACATGATGCGGCCGGCAAAACGGTCGAAGATGTAACCCTCCTTATCTATTGTCAGTCCGCTCAGGACGAGATATTCGCTTCTGTATCCGGCGTCGAGAGCCTTCCTGGTGAAGTCATCCCTTTTTTCGTTGCAGTAGCCAACGTCGAACTTATGGAGAATGGCATCACGGAAGCCCCTCTCGCGGAAGTATGACAGTCCCAGCGCCATCCCCTCATGACCGTGGAAGAGGTTCTCGGAGAACTGCTTGGCGGCGTACTGCGTTACCACCAGCATGCTCTCCCGTTCGTTCTGCTTGGCTATCTCCTCGGGGGTGACCTCCTTCTCCTCTATCTCTATGTGATATTTCTTTGCGAGCCACTTGAGCGCCTCAGGATATGAGAGGTGCTCATGCTCCATGATGAAGTTGACCGAGTTGCCTCCCTTGCCGCATCCGAAGCACTTGAAGATGCCCTTGGCGGGTGAGACGGTGAACGAAGGGGTCTTCTCGTTATGAAAAGGACACAGTCCCAGGTAGTTGACGCCCCTCTTCTTCAGCGACACGAACTCCTGCACCACCTCGGTTATCTGGGCAGCGTCGAAGATTCTTTCTATCGTTGAATGGTCAATCATTGCAGGGTAAATTTAGAAAAGACAAAAGACAAAAGGAAAAAGATAAAAGTAATGTATTTGTCAAGACCTTTCGAATTGTTTATGTACAGCCTACTTTTGTCTTGTGACTTTTGTCTTTTATCTTAAAACCTGGTATTTCCAAAGCAATTATTCTCCTAAGGCCATAGTATTTTAACACCGAAGCCCATCCTGTTATCCGTCAGCTTGATATGGCTGAGAGAGATGACCCAGAGATGGATGTCGGCAAGGGCAGCGAAGGGGAAGCGGCGGAGGTAGATGCTGCGGGCTCGTTTCAGAGCTTCATCGGAAGGCTCGCTGACGGTGCCTGTGAACTGTATGCCGCGTATCCTCCCTATACGTATTGTCTCCAGGGCGATGGTGCCTGCGACGGAGGGGTTGCTGCGGAACTCCGAGCCGTGCCTGGTTGCAGGGTCGGTAGTGATGACAAGAGCGTTGTTATCTTCGTCCCAGGCGTAGAAGCAAGAGGCGCACCACGGTCCGCGCTCGCTGACAGTGGCTATGCTGAGCAGATGATGGCGGCGCAGAAGCGTCCGCATCCTCTTATGCAGTGCTACTCGTTCCACCGGAATGTGTCGAGTTCAAATCCGGCAAGCGCCAATACCCTGTCAGTGACAGTCATGACAAGCTGCTCTATCGTCTGCGGACGGCTGTAGAATGAGGGTGTGGCGGGACAGATGACGGCACCTGCCTCTGTCAGCAGCTTCATATTATTAATATGTATGAGGCTGTAGGGTGTCTCGCGGGGTACGATCAGCAGCCTGCGCCGCTCCTTAAGCATCACGTCAGCCGCACGGGTGATGAGGTCATCGGATACGCCGTGCGCTATCCGGCCTACCATACCCATGGAGGCAGGACAGATGATCATGGTATCGAACGAGGATGACCCCGATGCGAACGGGGCGTTGAAATCCTTGTTGTCATAGAGCTTCTCGTTGCCTGCCGGAACGAATACCGTTCCTGTCTCGTAGAGCATGATATCTTCGGCATTGCCTGTAAAAATGATAGCCACCTCCTCTGGCGGCAGGGACATCTCCCGAAGACGCTTCAGCAGGCTCAGGGCATACACCGCCCCGCTGGCGCCCGTAATGGCTACGATTATTTTTCTGCTGCTCATAATTCCTGTTATCAGGCAAAGATATCAATTGTTACAGCTCCCTGAAGAATTCTGGTCCACTAAGTATGAATAGCATGTTGCTATGTCAGACCACTTCCTTCGAATCGCGCAGGCAGTGAAAGAAGAAGGTAAAACTAAATAAGCACAATATTGGAATCTGAATCCATAATTGTACCTTTGTGCTATGATACAAAGAGAAGCTGAAACTGAATTAAAAATCCTTGCCACTCAGTTTAAGGCTGTGGCAGTTGTAGGTCCGCGCCAGTCCGGCAAGACGACATTGGTGCAGAAGGTGTTTGACGGGAAACCTTATGTCAACCTTGAGAATCCTGATATGCGCAGGTTTGCCTTGGAGGATCCGCGGGGATTCCTGTCAAATTACCCTCAGGGAGCCATCCTTGATGAGATTCAAAGAGTCCCGGAACTGTTTTCATATATGCAGCAAATACTGGATGAGCACCAGGCTAACGGTATGTTTATCCTGACAGGATCGAATAATTTTCTTCTGCAGGAAAGTATCTCTCAAAGCCTGGCAGGAAGGGTCAGTTATTTATTTTTGTTGCCTCTGACGATCAGTGAAATAGGAGGAAGGGAGAAGAATGCCAACGGAATAATATTTAAGGGCTGCTATCCGGCTTTATACAGCAATGCCACGGATGCCTCACGGTTTTATGCCAACTATATCAGGACATATGTCGAGAGGGACGTCAGGCTGGTGAAGAACATAACAGATCTTTATCTTTTTGAAAAATTTCTCAGGCTCTGTGCAGGCAGGATTGGTCAGCTTCTCAATATGAGCAGTCTGGCGTCTGAAGTCGGAGTTGATGTTAAAACCATCAGTTCCTGGATCGGGGTCCTGGAAGCGAGTTTTATTGTATTCAGATTACAGCCTTATCACAAAAGCTTCAACAAGCGTGTTGTAAAGATGCCAAAGCTCTATTTCTATGACACGGGACTTGCCGTTGCTTTGCTGGGAATCGAAAGCACTGACCAGCTGGCCTTTCATTCATCGAGGGGGAGTCTGTTTGAAAATATGGTGATTGTTGACTTTCTTAAAGGAAGATATAACAATGGCAAGTTGAACAACCTGTTTTTCTGGAGGGACAGCAAGGGGAATGAGATCGACCTGTTGTTGGAAGGTGGCGACTTCCGTATGCCGGTTGAAATAAAGTCCGGACAAACAATCTCTGAAGATTCATTCAGAGGCATTCGATTCTGGAATAAATTGACGGATACGGCAGGGGGCTATTTGGTTTATGGTGGTGATGCAACCCAGAAAAGGAGCAATGGTATTACGGTCATACCGTTTAATTCAATTGCCGATATAAATTTTGATAATGAAATTTAAATTCAACAGCTGTTTTTGACCGCATTATAAGAATAGAGGACTGCAACACGGAGCGCAGCGACAGACCCTCAGATTGAAGAGCGCAGCTCTGAAATCCCGACCACGGAGTGCGTCGGGACCTCAGACCTTCAGACCTCCCATCTGCTGCCTGACAATCTTAGCAATATACTTGCCCAGTATGTCGAACTCAATGTTAACGACCGAGCCCTGCTTTAGCTGGTGAAAGTTGGTAACCTGGTGGGTAAACGGGATTATCGCCACCTCGAATGAGTTGTCCTTCGAGTTCACAACTGTAAGGCTGACTCCGTTTACGCTGACTGATCCTTTTTCAACTGTAATGTGTTCCGGATTTTTAGGTTCATATTCAAAAGTGTAGTACCATGATCCTTCAGCCTCTTTTATGGAGGTGCATGTTGCCGTCAGGTCGACATGTCCCTGCACCATGTGGCCGTCGAGACGGCCGTCAAGACGGGCGCTGCGCTCGAGGTTCACCTTGTCGCCCGGCATCAGCAGCCCGAGGTTGGTCTTGTCAAGCGTCTCCCTGATGGCGGTGACGGTATAGGTGTCATCCTCGATCTTTACAACCGTAAGGCATACCCCGTTGTGCGAGATGCTCTGGTCGATCTTCAGCTCATGGGTGAATGAGCATCGCATGGTGATATGAAGGTTATCCTTTTCCCGTTCCGTCTTCACCACCGGAGCGGCTTCCTCTACTATTCCTGAAAACATGGCTCAATATTTTGGGTCGGGTCAAAGATAAGGAATGTTAAGTAAAAGCTATTGAATTTCCCCTCCTGCGTCAGGAGGGGTGTCCGCCAGCCGGCGGACGGGGTGGTCTGTTATGTTAATAATTAGATAAATTATTGAGGGTGTCTCACAAGTCACCACCTCCCCCCTGACGGTACCGTCAGGGGTACTCCTCCTTATTAAGGAGGAGAAAGTTAAAGTACTTAATATCAGAAATTTCCCCTCCTGACTCAGGAGGGGAAATACAGGTTATAATTTCACCTTTTCTACGACAACCTTCACCATCGTCTCCTCGATGTCTATCTCCCTGAAACTGAGTGAGGCGATGTCTTGTGAAGAGGCGAGGGAGATGTCAAGCGCCAGGGTTTGCGAGGCGATGTAGTCAGAGTGTTTTTTCACCGCCCCGGAGATGAATGGCAGATCCTCGATGACAACCCTTATCTTGTCTGTCACCTCGAAACCGCTCTCCTTGCGTATGTTCTGTATGCGGTTCACGAACTCGCGGGCGATCCCTTCGTGAAGCAGCTCTTCGGTAACGGTTATGTCGAGCGCCACGGTCAGCCTCCCCTCGTTGGCCACGAGCCAGCCGGGAATATCTTCTGAAATGATCTCCACCTCAGCCGATGTTATCTGGTATGACTCACCGTCAAGTTCCAGGTTCCATGTTCCTTGTTTCTCGAATTCGGCTATCTGATCCTGGCTGAGGGCCATGATGGCTGCTCCGGCCTCTTTCATGTTCTTCCCGAAGCGGGGGCCGAGGAGCTTGAAGTTGGGCTTCACCTTCCTGACAAGGATGCCGGAGGTGTCATCGACATATTCAACTTCTTTCACGTTCACCTCTGCGAGGATGAGTGGCCTGACAGCGTCAAAGCTCTTGCGGAAATGTTTGTCGCTGACAGGCACCATGATCTTTGCCAGAGGCTGCCTCACACGGATGTTGACCTTTCGTCGCAGAGCCAGTATCATCGACGACATCTTCTGCGCTATCTCCATCCGCTCTTCAAGTTTCTTGTCAATCAGTTTCCCGTCAAATAAAGGGAATGAGACAAGATGCACCGACCCGTCCTTATGCTTTCCGCTGACAGAGTTGAGGTCGGTGAAGATGCGGTCAGTAAAGAATGGAATAATAGGTGCGGCAAGCATGGCCACGGTTTCGAGGCAGGTGTAGAGCGTCTGGTAGGCCGACAGCTTGTCCTCGTCGAGCCCGCCGCCCCAGTATCGCTTGCGGTTGAGACGGACATACCAGTTCGACAGGTTCTCGGTTACGAAATCTGATATAGCCCTTCCTGCGGGAGTGATATCATAGTCGTCGTACTTCTCAGTGACCTCCTTTATCAGTGAATTCAGGAGGGAGATGATCCAGCGGTCTATCTCCGGCCGCCTTTCAACAGGCACCTGCGGCTCGCTGCCGGTAAAGCCGTCGACGTTGGCATAGAGCGCAAAGAAGGAATAAGTATTAAACAGTGTGCCGAAGAATTTCCGTTTCACCTCCTCCACGCCCGACATGTCAAACCTGAGGTTATCCCACGGCTGTGCATTGGTGAGCATGTACCACCTGAGGGGGTCCGACCCGTGCTGGTCTATGGCTTTGAAGGGATCGACGGCATTGCCAAGACGCTTCGACATCTTGTTGCCGTTCTTGTCAAGCACCAGTCCGTTGGAAATGATATTTTTGTATGAAACCGAATCTGACACCATCGTTGCAATGGCGTGCAGCGTAAAGAACCATCCGCGTGTCTGGTCGACCCCCTCGGCGATGAAGTCAGCCGGGAACATTTCCGAAAAATTCTCTCTGTTCTCGAACGGGTAGTGCGCCTGTGCATAGGGCATCGAGCCGGAGTCGAACCACACGTCGATGAGGTCGGTCTCGCGCTTCATCGGGCGGCCGCTCCTGCTTACCAGGATTATGTCATCTACATAAGGCCGGTGCAGGTCGAGGAGAGAATAGTTCTCACTGCTGTTGTCTCCTTCGGTGAAGTTTTCAAGCGGATTATGCGTCATGTAACCAGCATCGACGCTCCGGGCTATCTCCATCTTCAGCTCCGCCACGGAGCCTATGCATATCTCCTCCTGCCTGTCCTCCGTCATCCAGATAGGCAGGGGGGTGCCCCAGTAGCGCGATCTTGACAGGTTCCAGTCGACGAGGTTCTCGAGCCACTTCCCGAAGCGTCCGCTGCCGGTGCTCTCGGGCTTCCAGTTGATGGTGTTATTCAGTTCTATCATGCGGTCACGCAGAGCGGTTGTCCTGATGAACCACGAGTCGAGCGGATAGTAAAGCACCGGCTTATCTGTGCGCCAGCAGTGGGGGTAGGTGTGGACCTGTTTTTCGATCCTGAAGGCCTTTCCCTCCTGCTTGAGCATCACCGCTATGTCAACATCGATTGTAGGATCTGACTCCTTAAGTGACTCGTCATATTCGTTCTTGACATAGCGGCCTGCAAACGGACCGTATGTTGCGGTGTTGACGTGTGTCGCAACAAAAGCCTGGTCAAGATCGGAGAGAGGTATCATTCGTCCCCGCCGGTCGACCAGCGGCCCCTGCATGCCGTCACTCATGACGACCAGGAGCGGAGGGATGCCGTTCTCGCGTCCTGCACGGTAGTCGTCGGCGCCGAAGGTTGGCGCTATGTGAACTATTCCGGTGCCGTCAACGGTGGTGACAAAGTCGCCGGTGATGACGCGGAAGGCACCGTCACCCGGATTGACCCAGTTGATGAGCTGCTCGTACCCGATGCCTTTAAGCTCCGACCCCCTGAATGTGCTCAGCACCTGGTAATCAAGCTTTTTGTCTGGGGCAAAGATCACCGGCAGAAGCTCTTCGGCAAGAACTACCGTTATGGGTTCTCCGGTGTACGGATTGACAGTTTTTATTCTGGCGTATTTTATGTCCGGACCGACGGCAAGCGCAGTGTTGGAGGGGAGGGTCCACGGTGTGGTGGTCCATGCCATTATCTTCACTCCTGCTGTGTCGATACCTTCGAAGAGGAAGGCAGACTTAGCGTCTTTTTTTACGTTGAAGAGTGCGATGCATGTGGTGTCTTTCACATCCTTGTAGCAGCCGGGCATGTTGAGCTCGTGCGAGCTGAGACCTGTTCCGGCGGCAGGAGAGAAGGGCTGTATGGTATAGCCTTCGTAGAGAAGCCCTTTCTTGTAGAGATCCTTGAGCAGCCACCAGAGTGTCTCGATATACCTGTTGTCATAGGTTACATAGGGATTGTCCATATCGACCCAGTAACCCATGTGGCGTGTCAGATCCTCCCATGCGTCGGTATATTTCATCACATCCCTGCGGCAGGCTGCGTTATAATCCTCGACTGAGATCTTCACCCCGATATCCTCGCGTGTTATGCCCATGGCTTTTTCAACCCCAAGCTCCACGGGCAGTCCGTGGGTATCCCATCCGGCCTTCCTCTTAACCTCGTATCCCTGAAGGGTCTTGTAGCGGCAGATGGCGTCCTTTATCGCCCTTGCCATAACGTGGTGAATGCCAGGCATGCCGTTGGCCGAAGGCGGGCCTTCATAAAAGACAAACTCCCCCTTGCCGTTGCGGCTGCGGAGCGACTTGTGAAAGGTGCCGTGGTCGTCCCACATCTTAAGCACCTCGTTATTCACTTTTGCAAGGTCAAGACCCTTGTATTCGGGAAATCTCCTGGACATTTTCCTATCTCGATATTAACAGGGGGCAAAGATAGATAAAAAAGTCTTGCGGTCCTGCGGTCCTGCGGTCTTGCGGTCAGAATGCTTAAGGTAAGCAGGGTTTCCGCAAACCTGACCGCATGACACCAGACTGCACGACCGCATGACAATAAAAAACATCTCCACAATTCAACTTTTTATATTACATTTGCGCCATAATACAAACACCGGTAGCCATGGCAGAAAAGACACGATATTCGGATGAGGAGCTGGAGGAGTTCAGGCAGATAATAATGGCCAAGCTCGATAAAGCCAGGAAAGACTACGATGTTCTCAAGGCCAGCATCACGCATGAGGACAACAATGACACCATGGATACCTCTCCCACCTTCAAGGTTCTGGAAGAGGGGGCTACGACCCTGTCAAAGGAGGAGGCCGGGAGGCTTGCACAGAGGCAGCTGAAGTTCATTCAGCACCTGCAGGCGGCGCTGGTACGGATAGAGAACAAGACCTACGGCGTCTGCCGTGAGACAGGTCAGCTCATCAGCAAGGAGCGGCTGCGCGCCGTGCCTCATGCCACGCTATGCATGGAGGCCAAGCTCAAGCAGAAGTAGGCCTTAATTTGAGCGGGCGTTTCTGAAGATAATATTGAAAATACCTTTAAAGAAGTACCGGATATCGGTTGATAAGGGCTTTTTGTCGTACCCATCAAGGTATTTTTTTTCCGACAACTGTATCTCCTCGAGCCCGACAGGCAAGTCTGCATAGTAGGGAGGCATCAGTCCCGGCTTGTACCTGATGCGCCGTTGCCGCAGGTCCTCTGAATAGAGATTGAAGTAGTGTGAGGAGAGGGGTCTGACACCTACAATCTTCATGTCGCCCATGAAGAAGTTAACAGTCATGGGCAGTTCGTCAAGCCATATGCGCCTGCAGAACCTGCCCCAGGTTGTAACCCGGAAGTCGTGCTTCATCTTGCCACCCTCCTCAAGGTCATGGAGGTCATAGACATAATCCTGGATGAACTCCGAATAGGGGTGCATTGTCCTTAGCTTGAACACGGTAAACACCTTTCCGTTTTTTCCTATCCGGGGAAGGGCGATGATCAGTCCGTAACCGTTGCCGTTGACAGAGAGGGGCACTGATCTGCGCTCTGCCTTAATGCACAGCATGTTGCCGGCGAACTTTTCCTGTTTGATTGAAAATCCCGCACGGCACAGTCGCCCGAGAGCCTCTGCCCGCGAGAGAGGCGGATTGGCGCCGCCGGTAAAGAACTGCCACAGTCCCCTTGTGATGCGCAGGCGGGGTATTACACGCCTGATCAGAAAGTCGAATGGGAATATCAGGTAATAAACCGGTGGAGTGAGAAAACTCCTGAGTCGTCTTGCACGCTGCTCCTTTGTCTCCACGCAGCAGATGAACACACCGTCACCCGTGAGCCTGACGTTGACCGCATCGAGAAAGGCGTCAATGTCGCGCAGGCTGTTCATCGGCTTCAGGTTGATGATGCATGTATAGTCTCCCGGTGCAAGGTTCTTGATATTAAAGAGGTCTGTGGTAGAGACTACTGAAAGAGATGACCCTTCCGCTCTGCTTACCATTGAGGCAAGGGCTTCGGCACGCTCCGGCGGACAGCCCTGCATAAGCTTCCCCGTCAGTGCCGGGTCAGGGCTTATTCCGTTGCCGCTCTCAGGGTGAGACCGTGCCACCATGTCACGTTCGGTCATGGGAGGCAGGTCTACGGCCTGCAGGGCGGCCTTGTTGAATGAGATCCACAGGGCACCACCTATAAGCTCGAGGATTGTGGCTGTCAGGGCAGTGCCGAAGACGACGGCTCTTGAATAACCTGCATCACGGAATGCATACATGAGCAGGGCGGCAATGCTTGTGGCGACAAGGTTTGAAGTGATGACGTAGTAAAAAAGGGTTCTCAGATTTATGATGCGTCCGCTGCCGATTTTACCGTTAACAAGCGAGACAGCAACCCATAACAGTGCCAGGACAATAAAGAAAGGGGCGTGAGAGGGGACATAAGCTTTTATCCCCGCCGGCTTCAGCGTGCTCATGAGGATGAATGACAGAGCCAGGATAAGGATGTCTGCCGAGAGGCTGTATGCACGAAAGAGTCTGTTATGCATTTCCACGCATTTCTTGTGTAAGTTAACAATAATTTGAGCTAACCCGTATATTTGCACAAATGTCGTGCCGATGAGACCCTACTTTCTGCTGTCACTTATATTTATAATTTTATTTCCTCTGCACTTGACCTTGAGGGCTCAGTATATCCCCGAGCCTGTTGCCAATACGGCATTGTATTCCTTCATTGATGAACTTGCCGTTGACGGGATAATTGAACTCAACGGAGCTGTGAAGCCATATGACAGGAAGACTATCCTTTCTTTCCTGGAAAGGGCCCTTGTTTCGGAGGCAAGCCTCACTCCCCGGCAGCTGAAGGAGGTGAAATTTTACCTGGCAGATTTTGGTGAGACCGATAAACCCGGAAAATTCAGGCTTCTGAGGAACCCGGCAGTGGCGAGGTATGCCGATTCGCTCTTCACTGTAACCGTCTCTCCCATCCTCGGAATTACTGCAGGTACCGATGGATCGTTAGTATGGAAGAACGGTGCGAAGGTTTTTGGCAGTTACGGCAAATGGTCATTCTTCGCAGCCCTGCAGGACAATCACCAGGACCCTCTTCTGGGAGAACCTGAATACCTCATCAGGGAGCGGGGAGGACATATCAAGGGAGGTACCGATTTTTCCGAGATGACCGGGGGTGCAGCCTATGCCTGGAAGTGGGGTTACATATCCCTTCTGAAGGATTCACCTTTATGGGGAAGTGGATATGCCGGCTCCAACATACTGTCGGGCAGGGCTCCGTCCTTCATGCAGCTAAGCCTTTACCTCAAACCTGCGAAATGGGTTGAGATGACCTGGTTTCATGGATGGCTTACATCAATGGTAGTCGACTCCACACGCTCATACTGGGTGACCAACTCTTACGGAACCGACTACCGCGAAGTCTATCACTACAAATTCTTCAATTCTGCAATATTCACCTTCATCCCGGTAAGAAAACTGAACATCTCCCTCGGCAACAGCATCATCTATTCCGATCCGCGCCTGACACCGTCCTTGCTCATGCCGTTTTACTTCTACAAGTCTGTTGATCATGGGGCCAACTCAGGGATTGACAACAGCAACTCGCAGATGTTCATTGATGTCAGTTCATACAACATAAGGCACCTGCATCTGTACGGAACCCTTTTCATCGATGAGCTGTCAACGGAGCGGTTCACCAATTCAGAATATAACTATTTCTCATGGAAGGGAGGGTTCAGGACGGGCAATTTTGCCTTCCTGCCGAATCTATGGGCTACGGCGGAATTTACTTTCACCTACCCGCTTACTTTCCAGCATTATGTGCCGACGCTGACATTTGAAAATCAGGGGTACAGCATGGGTCATTACCTGCGTGACAACAC
Organism: uncultured Bacteroidales bacterium; assembly: GCA_963732365.1. Classification (GTDB taxonomy): domain Bacteria; phylum Bacteroidota; class Bacteroidia; order Bacteroidales; family VadinHA17; genus SR-FBR-E99. The sequence continues at coordinate 386,575 of CAVSZC010000005.1, forward strand.
CCGCAGCTTCTGGTTTGCACTTGATTACAAACCGGTGAGGGGTATGTCCGTGCGTCTCTGGCATGAGCGTTCTGAGCGGGGGCCGGACTATCAGAGCCAGGGAGGTGAAAGGGTGGGACTGCCATATATGGAACCCGTAGAATGGAGCAGCATTGCTACGGGACTTGAGATCAGCTATATGATCACCGGGGGCGTGCGTGCAGACATCAAGATAATTAATAGCCTGGTTGAGGGCGAAGAGTCATGGACAGCTCCTAACCTTTACGGCAAAACAAACACCTTCAGCGGCGGCCTCGTCTGGGGATTCTAGGAGGGGTCCTGCGGTCATGCAGTCGTCGGGTCAGGGGTCCAAATGTTACAGGTCTGAAGGCATGCTAAAATGTTTGACTTATTTACTAATTGACCGCAAGACCGCAGGACCGCAGGACTGCAAGACAAATTTTACTAACTTTGCGCTGCAATACAGAGAACATGGAAGAGATGGCGCTGCCGTTAAAGGAGGAACCGCCGGTATTACCGAAACCGGAGAAGAGGTGGTATGCCGTTTACACCAGCGCCAGGGCAGAGAAGAAGGTTACCAAGAGGCTGACAGATATTGGTATTGAGGCATTCCTCCCGCTGCAGAAGACCCTCCGGCAGTGGTCTGACCGGAAGAAGCTGGTTGAAAAACCCCTGATAAGCTCATATGTCTTTGTAAAGGTCACCCCGAAGGAGTTCTTCCCTGTCCGCACTACAGACGGCGTTGTGAAATTCATAATGATCGCCGGAAAGCCGGTTGTCATTCCCGAATACCAGATCACCAACCTCAGGATATTGTGCGGCAGCGACGCCGAGGTGTCAGTAAGTGATGACGTATTCACCAAAGGCGACATGGTTGAGGTGATCATCGGATCACTGACCGGCCTTCGCGGCGAGCTGATCAGGATTGGCAAAAAGCATAAGGTTGTAATACGAATCATCCAGCCGGGAATGAACCTGACAGTAGATATTAAAACCACATCAATTCGTAAACTCGAAAAAAAGTAGGATATTTATATTATCATAATCGCGGAAACACAAACTAATCAATGAAAAAAATTATTCCATTTATTGCTCTGATGTTGCTGGTTGTCGGGTGCTCCACCAAGAAGGAACTCTCATATCTGAATAACCTCGAACTGCCGGAGACTGGCGGGCAGACTTTTTTTACGATGGATATTCCCGATTACGAGGTCCAGCCCCGCGATATTCTATATGTTTCTGCCAAAACCCAGACCCCTGACGGCATGCTTGAAGAGATTCTGCAGGGCAAAAATGCTCCGGGCGGAAGCTATATGCAAGGTGAAGCATCGCAATATATAATGGGATACAGCATTGATCCCGAGGGAAATGTTACCATTCCTCTTCTCGGTAAAATGGCAGTAGCTGGTATGACTATCTATGAAATACGCGATACCATGCAGGCGAAGATAGATACCTTTTTCCGCCATGCATATGTTGAAGTGCGGTTACTAAGCTTTAAATTCACAGTGATAGGTGAGGTGAATGTTCCGGGGAGTTATATTAATTACAATGATCAGCTTACAGTACTTGAAGCCATTGGCCGGGCAGGCGGAATTACGGAAACAGGTGCCAAGGAAAGGGTTCTGCTCATCAGGCCCGTCGGCAACCAGACAACTACTTTCAAGCTTGATCTTCAGGATAAGAATATACTTGCATCTCCTGCCTACTTTCTCATGCCTAATGACGTAATAATAGTCCAGCCTGTACCAAAGAAGACCTTCAATGTTAACCTGCCTACATACGCATTTATCTTAACTACCATCTTCAGCTCAATTACAACGACGCTACTCCTTATTGATTATTTTGGGAATTAAGATGAGATCTACATGATGGAAAACGGCGAACAGAATTATTATATGCCTGAAAGCGAGAGCATAGATTTTCGCAGGTATTTCTCACTCTTTCTCAGCAACTGGTACTGGTTTGCCGGAGCTCTCTTCATTGCTCTGTCTGTTGCCTACGGGGTCAACCGCTGGGGTGAGGAGCTTTATACCGTTCAGAGCACAATGCTGATAAAGGACGAGGAATTCGGAGGGGGATATGCCGAGATGGACAAGATCATACCCGGAGGAGACATTTTTCGTTCCAGGCAGAATCTTCAGAATGAAATCGGTATTCTGAAGTCGTTTGATCTGAATCACAACGTGATGTACAAACTTCCCGATTTCCATGTTGTTTACACTCTGTCGGTCGCAGGGGAATAGCAGAAAGCCGGATGTATAAAACATGTCCCTTTGTTGTGGAAGGCGACAGCATATGGTTGCAGCCGGCCGGCAGGAGGATGGATATCAGGATACTCTCTGACAGACACCTATCTGCTCACCATCGAAACATATGATTACGAGGGTGAACACAGGTTTGGAGAGTGGTTTGAGAAGTTTGGATTCGATTTTGTTATCAATCCGCGTGACAGTATTAAATCACCATATAACGAGAGTGGTTCAAACAAGTATTATTTCAGCATCGCCTCACCCCCCGCCCTGGCTAACAGCTATCGTTACAAACTCTCGGTATCACCAATCGAGGAGCAGGCTACTCTGGTGACTCTTATGGTCACAGGACTGGTACCCGAACAGGAGGCTGACTACCTCGATAGCCTGATGAGTGAGTATATCTTCCAGGGGCTCGATTGGAAAAATCTTGCTGCGGCAAAAACCATTGAATTCATTGACAGGCAGTTGGGAAATGTATATGACTCTCTCAGGCAGGCAGAGAATAATATGGAAAACTTCAGTCTTGAGAATCGGTTTGTCAACCTCACCTCTGAAGGAACCCTGGTGCTCGAACGGCTTGAGCGTTATGAGACGGAGAAAAATACACTTAACCTTCAGCTGCAGTATTATGAATACCTGAAAGAATATCTCACTTCGCGCAATGAAAGCGGACTCATTGTTTCTCCAAGCGTTATGGGAATAGGTGATCAGGTCCTTGTCAGGCTTGTTGAGGAGCTTTCGCAGCTGCAGTTGCAGCAGAAACAGGTAGGCTTTGTTCTGAGGGACGAGTTGCCGGCTTCGACCCTTATTTCAGGGAAGGTTGAGCAGGCACGTGATGCACTCCTTGAGAATGTCACCAACAGTATAAACCAGCTGAAAATTTCCCTCAATGATGTCGAAGGACGAATAGCCAGGGAGGAGGGTCAGCTAGACAAACTTCCCGGAACTGAACGGAAACTTATAGGCATACAGCGCGAATTTGACCTCAACAGCACGGTATATGACTTCCTTCTTGAAAAAAGGGCTGAGGCAGGAATTGCAAAGGCGTCCAGCGTGTCTGACAACAAGGTCATAGACTGGGCAGAGCCGTATAATGCCATAAGGATCAAGCCTAAACCAAGGCAGAACTACATGCTTGCATTTATTCTGGGATTCCTTATTACCTGCCGGAGCCATAATCATCATTGATCTCCTGAACAACAAGGTAATAGACAAGAAGGATATCGAAAGAGCAACAAAGGCTCCCATACTGGGATTCATAAGCCACAGCGCATACGGCACGGAGATGCCTGTTATTGAGAAGCCGGGAAGCACGCTGGCAGAGAGCTTCAGGAGCATACGCACGTCGATGAAGTATTTTAACCCTGCAGACCAGCCGGTGGTGGCGGCCATCACATCCACCATCAGCGGTGAAGGCAAGACCTTCGTTGCGGTTAACCTTGCAGCAATACTCTCTCTTCTTGGGAAGAAGACACTTCTTGTGGGGCTCGACCTGCGCAAACCGCGCATACATAAGATACTCGGAGCAGACAACCCGGTGGGGATGAGCACATACCTGAGCAGTAACAGCAAGTTCGAGGAGGTCATTCAGAAGACATCCATTGAGAACCTCTGGATTGCCTCCTGCCGGCCCGGTGCCGCCGAATCCGTCAGAACTGATAGAACGGAAGACGATGACCGACTTTCTTGCAAAGGCCAGGAAGCAGTTCGATTATATAATCCTTGACACTCCCCCTGTCGCCATCGTCACCGATGCACTGCTCCTGGCACAGCATGCTGACATGACCCTCTTTGTCGTCAGGCAGCGTTACTCTTCAAAAGGCACCCTGCAACTGGTTGATGAGATCTACCGTAACAAGGAGATTAAGAATCCGGCTATAATTGTCAATGACATATCCATGTCAGGCTATTACGGCTACGGCCTGAGGTATGGCTACACCATGGGTTATTCCTACGGATACAACTACGGCTACAAGTACTACGGCCACACCTCCTACGGCAGGGGAGCACGTGATGCTGCAGGAGCGTATTATACTGAGGATTGAGGGGGTATTCGGTATTCGGTAATCGGTATTCGGTAATCGGTAAAAAAAATACTGATAACCGATAACTGATAACCGATTACCTCTTTTCCATCCCAGAAACCCTGAAACATGAAACGTGAAACCAAACTTTCAACTTTCACCTTTCGCCTTTAACCTTTTTTAATATCTTTGCCCATCATATCCGCCTGATCGCGGAAACCTGATAACTTTGGGGAAGATATTGACTAATATAAACGTGAGTCGCAAACCAAAGACGGCTCATAGCTTATTTAACTGATCTGAAGCTTGTTAGGCACTATTTCAAGTGTGACTGACCAACCGGAGGATTAATATTATGAAGTATTTCCCGCTCAATGCGAAGAGGAGTGTTATTGTCTTGCGGTCCTGCGGTCAGGTTATCTGGACGATTTAAGATACTTCATTAAACTGCTGTTGGCGTTCATGATCTTCTGACATCTCTCTCTTCTGTCGCCAGCCGCTTCAGAAGAAACCAGTTTTAGATCCTCTGCCACATAGTACATTGTTTTCACCTCACCTGCCGATCCTTTGGATATATTGAGAAAATTGCGGAACTCAGCATCACTGCTTCGGCAGAAACACTCGGAAATATTATTCATAATAGATATGCCTGCACTGCAGACCTGGTTTTTAAAAGTAAAATCACGACAATTACCGAAATCGGAATAAATCATTTTAATTAGTTCTCTGGACATAATCCAGATCTCGAGTTCTTCGAAATTCTTAACAGTTCCCATTTTAGTGCGATTTAGAAATACAGCATCATAAATTTACAAAATAATCCCTGACTGCAAGACCGCAAGACCGCAGGACCGCAGGACAAAACATAAATCTCAAATGGAATCTCAAAAAAAGCCTTCCCCCCCCGCTGATGACATCGACCTGATGCATTATCTGTCCCTGTTTGTAAGCAACTGGACATGGATTGCGGTGGCATTATTCATATCATTGTCTCTCGCATACGTCTACAACAGGTATTCACCTCGGGTATACAACGTCAGAAGCACTCTCCTTGTTGAGGAGGAGAAGAATCAGAGTGTCTATTCGAACCTTGACAAGGCGCTTACCGGGGGAAGCTACTTCGGATCGTGGCGCAACCTTGAGAATGAAATAGCAATACTCGAGTCTTACACCCTCAATTACCGTGTTATGATCGAGGTGCCGGAGTTTCACATTGCATACGTGCCCTTAAATCGCCATGGCATACAGGGGCAACGAATGTACAAAAGCTCACCTTTTGTTATCAGGGAGATAGGAGAAAGTCAACCTGTAGGTGTGCCTATTGAGATCAGGTTTACCGGACCGGAGAGCTACTATGCCGAGGTTGACATGGATGCCATGGAAGCATGGAACATGCAGCAGGGAGCTGGGGGCAGGGAGCAGTGGACAGGGAGCAAGGGGCAGGAGAATGCCAAAAACCCTGATAAAGAGTTCCTTCTGGGTGAGCCTTACACACTCTTCGGCTTTAATTTTATTATTGATCAGCGAGATTCATCAAAGTCAGTATTCGGCGAGAACAACAATTATTTTGTCTGGTTTGAATCGCCAGCAAACCTGGCAAATCAGTATCGCTCCAAACTTAGCATAGAGCCTGTAGAAGAGGGCGCCTCAGTATTTATCTTATCATATGACGGCTATTCTCCGGCTGAGGGTGCAGACTATGTGAATAAGCTTATGGTGCTTTACGGTAAGCAGGGTCTGGAGTGGAAGAACCGTGCCGCAGAAGGGACCATAGAGTTCATCGAGAGGCAGCTTGGTCTCATCTCTGATTCGCTAAGCCTGGCAGAGAATGATATGGAGTCATTCAGGTTGAATAACCGCTTTGTTGACCTGACACTTGAGGGTACACTGGTGCTTGAACGTCTTGAAAAGCTGGAGGGAGAGAAGAATATGCTGGGACTACAGATGCAGTATTATCAGTATCTTCTCGAATATGTCGATTCGCGCGATGAGAGCGGTAGTATAATTTCTCCAACGGTAATGGGGGTTACCGACCAGATACTCATCAGGCTTGTGGGGGAATTCGCCGAAATGCAGCAGAAAAAAAAGCAACTGTCATTCAGCATCAGTGAGAATCTTCCTCAGACAGATCTCATGGTGCAGCAGCTTGAGGCTGTGAGGGCAAACCTTCGTGAGAACGTTACCAGCGCCATCGGGCAACTGAGCGTATCAATAAGTACCATTGATGAGCGGATGAAGAAAGTTGAGGTTGAACTTGGGCGGCTTCCTGGCACAGAGCGGCAACTTATAAGAATTCAGCGTGAGTTTGACCTTAATAATTCTATATATACATTCCTCCTTGAGCGCAGGGCTGAAGCAGGTATTGCCCTCGCCTCCAACATAGAGGAGAATCGCATAATCGACCGTGCAGAGCCGCATAACAGCAGCCTTATAAAGCCTCAGACAATGAAGAACTATCTCGTGGCACTTATGCTCGGGCTTATGCTGCCTATGGCTCTGATAGTTCTGATAGATCTTCTGAACAACAAGATAATCGGACGGCATGACATTGAGGCCCTGACAAAAGCTCCCATCATAGGATATATAAGTCACTCTGAATATGGGGGTGATGATCCTGTTGCCGAGAGGCCGGGCAGCACTCTGGCCGAGTCATTCAGGGCTGTTCGTACTTCACTTGCCTTTTATACAGGGCAGACAAAATGCCCTGTCGTGATTGTCAGCTCCCCTGTCAGTGGTGAGGGAAAAACATTCGTATCGGTAAATCTGGCGACCATTATCTCAATGATGAACAAAAAGGTCCTTATTGTCGGGCTCGATCTCAGAAAACCCCGTGTGCATACTATCCTTAACGCCGGCAACGGTCACGGGATGAGCCAGTTTCTCAGCGGTAATGCCACATTTGAAGAAGTTATTGTTCCGACACAGATTGAGAATCTCTTCTTTGCCCCGTCAGGCCCCATCCCTCCAAACCCGGCGGAGCTCATCGGATCACCGAAAATGGCCGAGTTTATCACCCAGGCCCGGAATGAGTTTGATACTATCATTATCGATACGCCTCCGGTAGGTATTGTTACTGACGCTCTTCTGCTCGGCCAGATGGCCAACGTGACACTCTTTGTGGTACGCCAGCGCTACACCACACGCGGCTCTGTCGCACTGCTTGATGAGATTTACAGGAAGGGAGAGATGTCAAATATATCGCTTGTGGTGAATGACATTTCAACATCGGGTTACTATGGTTACGGTCTCCGCTACGGCTACACACTCGGCTACGGACACCGCTACTATGATCCGGGCAATTATTATACAAAGGGCAAAGACAAAAACACCGAGTACTATACAAATGACTAACCAAACAGATATGAGAACGCTTCTGACTTTCTTTTTACTTCTGACTGCTATCGGCACCACACTGTCGCAGCCCCGTACGAAGGTTGCCGCTAAACCTGCCCTGGGTCACGACTGGCGTGAGGGATATGTGAACATTACCGAACTAACCGGTGCACTAGGCCTTGGCAATACTGAGGTGCCATACTCAAAAAACTATTTCGGCATTACGACCGTCAATGGTTACCAGTTTTCGCGCAATATCAAGGCCGGAATAGGTATCGGGGTGCATAAATACAACGGAGGGACCCTTTTCCCTCTCTATTTCGATGGCCGCTACAGCTTCAGCGCCCAGCAGTGGGTCCCCTTCTTCGCTGCCGCTGCAGGCTGGGCACTCAGCATCGATGACCTTAACGGCCAGTCACGCCTGTTCATAAACCCTTCGGTGGGTGTCAGGTTTGTCTCGATACCTAAAGTTGCCTTCACATTCTCCACAGGACTGATGATGCAGTCAGGCGGTGGAGAGAGCAGATCATCGTTCATCAATTTCAAACTGGGCGTCGATTTCAAAGGTAAAGAATGGAGCCTTTAGGTTTTCAAGGCGGCGACCCGTTTATAAGATGTTGTGAATGACTTTTATCTTCTACCGATGAGGCCGGTAATAATTCTTCTCTTTGTGTCAATGATTTCATTTGACATCACGGCCCAGTCGCACTACATACCCTCGACGCCTCTCCTGTCAAACGACTGGCGGGCGGGATACTTCAACAGCACTGACCTGAACTATGGCTTTGGCCTCAGTGAGACCAGCGTGCCCGACAGCAAATACTTTTACGGGGTCACAACGGTAAACGGCTATCAGTTCTCAAGGGCGATAAAAGTAGGACTAGGCATCGGAGCCAGCAAGTTTGACACAGGTATGTTCTGGCCTGTATACCTTCACTTCCGTTATAACATATGGTCGAAGCGTCTCGTCCCTTTCATCAGCTTTGATTGCGGTTACCTCCTGAGCTTCGAGGACCTGATAGATGAGAGCCGCTTCTTTGCCAACCCATCCCTGGGAGTACATTATGTCGTCAGAGAGCGCCTGTCACTCAATTTTTCCTCCGGCCTCTTTCACCATTCCGGCGGGCCCAATGGCCGCTCCTCTTTCATTAATTTTAAACTGGGCATCGAATTCAAGGGCAGGGCATGGAATCAGTTTATGATTATCAAATAAATTCAAAATTCAAGATTTAAGGTTCAAGAGTCACAGGGATTACTTCAAGCTGGACTAACAGTTTAACTCCGAGTTCAACTAAGTGTACCTCCGTGGTTAAATCCCTCGCCCCATCGCAAAATCGCCCCCTCGCCCTCTCGCCCAGTCTCAAAGTCTCCCAGTCGCTCCATCGCCCCCTCATCTTCTTATGAATAACCAATCAGACTACCTTATAATAGGCGCAGGAATAATCGGTTTATCAATTGCGAGAGAGCTCTCCGATAGATTTCCTGATGCAACCATCAGTATTCTCGAGAAAGAAGATGATGTTGCAAAACACGCCAGCGGCCGCAACAGCGGAGTGCTGCACGCAGGATTCTACTATACGGCTGATTCCCTTAAAGCCAGGTTCACCCACGATGGCAACAGGCAAATGAGAGAATATTGCTATGCCAACGGACTGAAGATAAATGAAACGAAGAAGGTAGTCGTCGCGAAAGATGAGAGCGAGCTTAATGCCCTGTTTGAGCTTGAGAAGAGAGGAAAGGTAAACGGAGTGGAGGTCAGCATCATTGACGGGAAAGAGCTGGCAGAAATAGATCCCAACGTAAAAACATTCCGGCACGCCCTGTGGTCGCCTGCCACAGCCACTGTTGATCCTGTTGAGGTATGCAATTCATTAAGAGAGGAACTGAAGAAAAAGGGGGTACAGTTTTTCTTCTGCGAGGGATATGCATCACGGTTAGGTGGCAACGAAATAAGAACAACAACAGGAAATATCTTCTCTGCGGTCAGGATCATAAATGCCGCAGGACTGTATGCCGATAGAATTGCAAAAGATTTCGGGTTCTCAAAGAAATATACCATTATCCCTTTTAAGGGGATCTATCTGAAGTACAAGGGAGAAAATAACACTGTCAGAACGAATGTCTATCCAGTCCCAAACCTTAAGAATCCTTTTCTGGGGGTTCATTTCACCGTCACTGTTGACGGTCATGTGAAGATCGGGCCTACTTCGGTGCCAGCCTTCTGGCGAGAGAACTACAGCGGATTCAGCCGCTTCCGTATGAATGAGATGGCCGGAATCCTGACGAAGGAGGCAAAGCTCTTCCTTCATAATTCGTTCGGCTTCCGCAGCCTGGCGATAGAGGAGATAAAGAAATACAACAGAAGATATTTTACAGGTCTTGCAGCTTCCATGGTGAGAAGCCTCGACCGAAAAGGATTTAATGAATGGGGTAAGCCGGGTATCAGGGCACAGTTGCTCGATGTCACGACAAACGAGCTGGTCATGGACTTCGTCATCGAAGGCAATAAAGATTCTGTCCACGTTCTGAATGCCGTCAGCCCTGCGTTCACTTGCAGCTTTCCATTTGCCAGATATATTGCGGAGAAGTATCTTGGTAAAGGCTGATGGAGCGAGAGAGAGACTCAGCGATGGAGCGATAGTAAGGTCAGAGATATGGAGAAAATCAGGACGCATAAAGATTTGAAAGTTTATGAGCTTTCATTTGAATCGGTAATGATGATTTTCAATATTTCAAAAGGTTTTCCGAAAGAGGAAATGTATTCACTGACTGATCAGGTAGGAAGATCATCAAGGTCAGTTTCAGGAAATATTGCAGAAGCATTCAGAAAACGAAAATACCCTAAATCATTTATTTCAAAACTATCTGATGCTGAAGGTGAGGCTGCTGAGACTCAGGTGTGGCTCGACTATTCTTTGGAGTGCGGCTATATTGATAAAGAGGCTCATAATGAATTGTTTGACAAATACGATCATATAATTTCGATGGTTGTCAATATGGCATTAAAACCAAAAAACTGGTCATTTTGATTTGTCGCCATGTCGCTCTTTCGCTCTTTCGCTCCTTCGCTCCCTCATTAAACGTCAGACCTATATCTTGATTTGAGATTAATTATCTAAAGAAAAATTCCTACCTTGTAGTCCAAAGTCATTCACGCATAACCACTTTAATTATGAAAAGACTTTATACTCTCGTCGCTGCAGTATTTCTGACGACTCTCTTCGCGTCTGCCCAGGTGACCACTGAGCGCTGCTTCCACCTTGACAAGGTGGTGTTCCTGCAACAAAAGCAGGATTTCTGGAGGAGCCATGTGCTCTATTCGACTATGGCAAGGCCCATGTCAATGCTCACCGGAGGTTATTATAACCTGACAGAGTTCAATTACGGATGGGGACTGGCAGAAAAAGACGTCGCATTTTCAAATCATATCGCTGGAGTCTCCATGGTCAACGGCTGGAGGCTGGGAAGCGGACTGGCAGCAGGACTCGGTGTGGGGTACTATAACTACGGTGACGAATGGCTTCTTCCCGTCTACGGTGACTTCAGGTACTACTTCGGCAAACAGAAGAACAAGTTTTTTGTCATGCTTGCGGGCGGGATGCTTATGAGTACTGAAGACTTCAAGGAGTATACCCGTTTCTTTGCCAATCCGGGTGGCGGAATAACTGTCCCTCTGGCTAAAAACATGCACCTCTCCTTTGCGGCAGGCCTCCTTACACAGTACGTCACCGACCTTGACAGGCGTGACTCGTTCATCAATATGAAGCTGGGCTTGCTTTTCGGGAAGTAATCTTCTAAATAGAAGACAAAAGACAAAAGTCACAAGACAAAAGGATCTAATTGACTCACTTTTATCTTTTTACTTTTATCTTTTATCTTGACCAGTGTTCTTTTCTTTCATAACTTAGCTACTGTCTGTAATAAGTCTGCTAGTTATGAAAAGATTAATGATTGTTTCGGTCATGGCCGTGTGCCTGATCCTGCTTGCAGGATGCGCCACGGTAAAGGTCTATTCCGATGCGGAGCTGAAGAATGAGACAGGTCTCCGCTGCTACTCCCTCAAGCCTTACCTGCTTGTCGAATACATGGCAGAGAAGGATAACACTGTCAAAACAACCGTCGTCTATCTGCCTGACATGGCAAATCCTCATTATATGAAGGTAAAAGCCGGACTCGGGTCTGGTGAGCTGAAGATGACCTTTGACGAAGGAGCGTTGACATCTTACGGTGTCGTCACCGATTCAAAGATCCCCGAGCTGCTTGAGGCCTTTGCCTCCATGCTCTCCAAGAGCGCCTACGCCGCTGAGACATTTAAAACACCAGGCACTACACCACCAGGAACCATAAACGATGAACGAGGAACACCGTTTAAGTTGTTTGAGATCCTCTCCACCCCCACAGGAACGGTCTTAAAGGAGGTGCTGCCATGAAGAACCGCATCCTCAACCGCAAGATATGGGTCTCCGGTGTGCCACACCGTGTTGGCACCGGGTGGCTCGCCCCCCAGCCCGACCTCCGCGACTACACTACTGCCAGTAAACAAATCACCTCGTTCAATAAAAAGCTCAAGCTCCCTTCCCTGACCGCAAGACCGCAAGACCGCAGGACTGCAAGACCCGAAACTTGTATAGATTTACGCGAATGGTGTAGTCCTATTGAAAATCAGCTTGATTTGGGGTCCTGCACCGCCCACGCTGCCGCAGGCATTGTGGAGTATTTTGAGAGAAGGGCATTCGGCAAGCATATTGATGCTTCGCGTCTCTTTCTCTACAAGACCACCCGTAACCTGATGCAGGTGACGGGCGATACCGGAGCATGGCTCAGGGAAACCATGGCGGCGCTGGTCCTCTGCGGTGTGCCCGATGAGAAGTATTGGCCCTATAAGGTAAAGGATTTTGACAGGGAGCCGGGTGGATTCGTCTATGCGCTGGCAGAGAACTATTCGACGGTGAAGTATTTTTGCCACGATCCGCAGGGCTCGAAGCCAACCGGGGCAGAAGTTCTATCCTCCGTTAAGAAGTACCTCGATGCCGGTGTCCCTGCCATGTTCGGCTTCTGGGGGTTTGAGTCGTTTGAAGAGTCTGACAAACCCGGTGACATCCCCTATCCATGCAAGGAAGAGAAGACGCAGTGGGGGCATGCCGTAGCGGCAGTGGGTTATGATGACGATCATGTGATCACAAACCTGAGAAACAAAAAAGAGACAAAAGGCGCTCTCCTCATTCGCAACTCCTGGGGTCCCATCTGGGGAGACGGAGGGTACGGGTGGCTGCCCTATGATTACGTCCGAAACCGCCTGGCGGTAGATTTCTGGTCCATTTTGGATATGAGGTGGATTGATACGGGTAAATTTGGGATTTAAGATAAAAGACAAAAGTCACAAGATAAAAGTTAAGTATTCAAACAATATGAGGGTCTGTAAAGGAGACCACTTTTGTCTTTTTACTTTTATCTTTTGTCTTTTTCTAAAACATGATAATAGGAATCTGGAGCAATGAATGAAAAGAAAAACGACCTTGCTGAGAGGCTTTTTGAGTTTGCAGTCAAGGTGATTGAGTTCTTAAAGACTTTGCCATATTCTCCGGAAAATAAGTCAATCAGATCACAATTATCAAAAAGCGCGTGTTCTTCCGGAGCAAATTATGAAGAATCTCAATCTGGCTCATCAAAGGCGGATTTTACTAATAAAGTTCGAATAAGTTTGCGGGAAATGAGAGAGTCAAATTATTGGCTTAGAATAATTAAAAGGACAGTCTCTGAAATAGATCAAACAGACCTTGATTATCTGATAAAAGAATCTTTTGAACTGAGGAACATCTTAGGTTCAATAGTACAGAAGTCACGATAGTTCCGGGTTACTTTTATCTTTTTCCTTTTGTCTTTTATCTTAAATTTCATTACCTTGAAGCATGACCCAAAAGACTCCGATAAATATAACTGACCTCCTGAAGCAAAACTACTTCTGGGATGTTGACATCACATCCGGAAAGCCTGTTTCAGCAAGGCTCGTCATTGAAAGAGTCTTTAATTTCGGCACGCTGAGGGAGATAGCCCTTGTAATCAGCACCTACGGCAGGAATGAGGTTGTAAGGACTTTACTGAATATTAATTACATTGATCCAAAGACACTTAATTTTATATCCCGTTTTTTTAATAGAAAGAAGGAAGAATTCAGATGTTACACGAGGAGGCGGTTGACTGTTCAACACTGGGACTACTGAAATCTTTGCAGTCCAAGCAATACCTGACCGGATTTTACCTTGCCGGAGGCACAGCACTGGCATTGTACAACGGTCATCGGCGGTCTGTTGACATTGATCTGTTTTCAAACTTTGCTTTTGACTCCGCACAGATGCTGGAAAATATTACCCAGGACTTTCATTATTCCCTTATGTTTTCATCACCCAATACACTTAAGGGTGTCATTGAAAATATAAATGTTGATATTCTCGCGCACAGGTATAATCTGGTCAATGACCCTGTGAAAGAAGAAGATATTGTATTGCTTTCTGAGGCCGACATAGTTGCCATGAAGCTGAACGCCATATCAACAAGCGGACAGCGGATAAAAGATTTCATAGATATCTATTATCTCCTTGAAAAGTATGACCTGAAAACCATGTTAGGCTGGTATTCACAGAAATACAGTCAGGCAAATGATCTTCTAAACCTAAAAAGCCTTATTTATTTTGATGATGTTGAAGAATCGGAGTGGCCTGTGATGATAAAGGAACCTGAACTGAAGTGGAAAGCGGTAAAGCGCAGGCTCGAAAAAAAGGTCTTGGACTACAGTCACCGCGCCACACGATAAGTTTCAGCCAATACCGGTCCTGACCTTCAGATCCTTTGCTACTACGTCGAAGCCTGGAACGCAAAAAAGCCATGAGTGCAGAGACGAATTTGCAGCCTCGAAAAACGCTGAACAAAAATTAGTTGGCGAAAGCTGGCTCTCTCTTGAACATTTGGTCTTGCGAATTCGTCATCAGGCATTTCAACAGATATGAGAGCGCGGCCGATACTCCGGCGATAAGAATGGGTTTGATAGATATCCAGGTAAAGACGATGCCGGAGTCAAGTAGCTCAATAGTGCCTGAGATAACGGCAGTGAGGAAGGCAATAAGGATTCCCCTTAAAAAGTCCTTCCGGTCGAGTGTCAAGAACTTTGATTTCATAGCAGAAGATTTTATTTAAAACTTTCTCTCAAGATTGCAGGATTGCAGGATTGCAGGATTGCAGGATTGCAGGATTTCACAACCTAGCTTTCACACTGATAAAGTTACAACCATTCTAAACACATGTCAATTTTTTCGCTTTTGTCTTTCAGCCGGCTAACACTTTTGTCTTTTGCTGGCCCAGAAAAGAGGAATAAGAAACAAGGAACCGAAACTAGAAACCTGGAACCCGGACCTGCAACCAGCGCCAGACATTCTATCCCCGACTTTGATTGAAATGATCGGGAGACATCTCAGTATAATTATAGTTAACAAACATTATCTTTGTAAAACATAATATTAGGGCGTGTTTGTAGACAGGGAAACAGAAATATCAAGACTAAGGCATGTCCTGAACAGTGACACGGCACAGCTGGTGGTCATCTATGGAAGACGTCGGTGCGGTAAATCCACCCTGCTCAGACGGATAATAGATAACGATTCTGTATATTTTTCCGCCGACATGAGTGAGGCGCCGCTGCAGATAAAGGCTTTGTCAGAGAGGCTCGAAAAGGTAATTCCCGGGTTTGCTTCCCCCGTATACCCGGGTTGGGATTCATTATTCAGAAGCATGAATCATGCACTGAAGAGACGAATCACACTTTGTATTGACGAGTTTCCCTACCTGGTGAAGAACTCCCCGGAACTTCCTTCAGTCTTGCAGAATATTCATGACGATGCTGCTCACAGTGAATACAATATTATTCTTTGCGGTTCATCACAGTTGATGATGCAGGGCCTGGTGCTGAACAGCCAGTCGCCCCTCTACGGAAGGGCCGGAGAGATTATGAAGATCCATCCAATGTCAGTTGCTTACCTGAAGAGATTCTTTAACATAAGTGCATCAGATGCGGTGACCGAATACGGCATCTGGGGAGGAGTGCCCCGTTACTGGGAGATCCGCAAAGTATCTGGATCGCTTGATGCAGCCCTCAGTCAGCATGTCGCCAACCAGTACGGGCTGCTGGCTGATGAGCCCGAGAGGCTCTTTTCGGACGAAGCCCGGACTTCCGTGCAGGCTTATACACTTCTTAGCCTCATTGGCTCAGGGTGCCACAGGCTTTCTGAAATGGCCGCACGCATAGGGAAGCCTGCCACGCATCTTTCCGGCGTTCTGGCCTTTATGACGAATCTGCGGTATATAAGGCGCGAGATACCTCATGGAGAATCCCTGAGGTCTACGAAAAAAACACTGTATAAAATAGATGACCCTTTTCTGAATTTCTGGTTCACCTTCATAGTGCCGGAGAAGAGCAGGATAGACCTCGGACTTACTTCTCAGGCTTTAAGACGGATTAAGAAAAGGCTGCCGTCATATGTGGCATCGGTATGGGAAGAGCTATGCCGTAAGTCTGTTCCGTTCCTGGATCTGGATGTTGAGTTTAATCCCTCTGCCCGCTGGTGGGGCAGAGGCATCGACGGCATCCCCGTGGAGGTGGATGTCGTGGCCGAATCTGTTGATGGAAAAATTCTTCTGGTAGGTGAATGTAAATGGACAGAGAAAGCAGATATAAGTAAGATATCGGCAGAACTTACAAAAAAAGCTGTCAGCCTTCCGTTCGCTGAAGGGCACACGATCATATCGGTTTTGTTTCTTAAGAACAGACCAGCCATATCTCCGTCCGGTATTTTCATTTTCGGCCCTGAAGATGTTGTTGAGGCTCTGAAATGACTGCCGCTAAACCAGAAACCAGAAACCAGGAACAAGGAACCAGAAACCGTTCTGAGATGCGAGTGAGAGTCGTGCCAAACAACCTGCGAAAAACCGTAACCGATAAACGAAATAACCGGAATCATGTTCAAAGATAAAATTCTGCTTATCACAGGTGGCACAGGCTCTTTCGGCAATGCCGTTCTGGATCGCTTTCTTGACACTGAAATAAAAGAAATACGCATCTTTTCACGTGATGAAAAGAAACAGGATGATATGAGGCACAGGATAAATAATCCAAAGGTCAAATTTTATATTGGTGATGTCAGGGACAGGCGCAGTGTTGACAACGTCATGCCCGGGGTTGATTATATCTTCCATGCTGCAGCCCTTAAACAGGTACCCTCGTGCGAATTCTTCCCCACAGAGGCAGTCAGAACAAACGTCTTTGGTGCCGAGAACGTTATTGACTCGGCAATAAAGCATGTGGTAAAACGGGTAATTGTTTTAAGTACCGACAAGGCTGTTTATCCTATTAATGCAATGGGAATGAGCAAAGCGTTAATGGAAAAGGTAATGATCGCCAAGTCCCGGAACCTAAACGGCTCTGGGACTGTTCTATGCGGTACCCGCTATGGTAATGTTATGGCCTCACGCGGCTCGGTCATACCTTTGTTTCATGATCAGATAATGGCAGGTAAGGATCTCACAATCACTGACCCTGAGATGACCCGGTACATGATGACTCTTGAGGACGCAGTTGACCTTGTTCTTTATGCCTATGAACATGGCCATAACGGTGATATCTTTGTTCAGAAATCTCCTGCTGCAACCATTGACACACTTGCAAGGGCAATAAAAGAACTGATGCACTCTGACGCCCATTTAAAGGTCATTGGCACACGACACGGAGAGAAATTATGGGAGGTACTTGTCAGTCGTGAGGAGATGGCCAAAGCAATAGATCTTGGTGATTATTACAGGATACCCTCGGACACACGCGACCTGAATTATAGCAAGTATTTTGACCAGGGCGAGAAGAAGGTGTCGCAGATTGAAGATTATACCTCGCATAACACTGAGAGGCTTGATGTGGACGGGATGATGGCGTTGCTGCGGAAACTTGAAATATTTAAAAAGTGATAAGTTGGTTAGGTGGTAAGGTGCAAAAGTGCAAAGGTGCAAAAGTGCAAAGGTGCAAAAGTGGTAAAGTGCAAGGGTGCAAAGGGGAAAAGGGATACGGATGAGTAAGATGAAGGTGGGAATAACGGGCCAGAGCGGGTTTATCGGGACACACCTGTATAACACTTTGGGGCTGTACCCTGACAACTTTGACCGCATTGCTTTTAAGGATGATTATTTCCAGAGTGAAGAGCAACTCAGGGGTTTCGTAAAAAACTGCGATGTCATTGTACATCTGGCAGCCGTAAACCGCCATAATGAGCCGCAGGTGATTTACAACACCAACATCAGCCTCGTGAAGCAGCTCGTTGATGCCTGCGAGAACACGGGTTCAAAGCCCCACATATTGTTTTCTTCCTCAACGCAGGAAGAACGTGACAACATTTATGGCAGATCGAAGAAAGAAGGCCGGGAGATACTCGAAAACTGGGCCGGGCGCAACAGTGCACAATTCACCGGAATGATTATCCCTAATGTATTCGGACCCTTCGGGACACCTTATTATAACTCGGTAGTAGCTACTTTTTGCCATCAGCTAACTCACGATGAAACACCGGTAGTCGAAACCGACAGTGAACTGAAACTTATTTATGTAAGTGAACTTGTTCAGGAAATCATTGGGAGAATCACCTTTAACCAGTCAATAGTTTCTAATCATAAAATTCCGCATACATCAGCAATAAATGTCTCTGCCCTTCTTGCCAGGCTTGAGTACTACCTTAAGCAATACATTAAAAAGGGAGTTCTTCCCAACCTTGATGATCGCTTTGAATGCAATCTCTTCAATACCTTTGTTTGTTACATCGACTACAATAACTTCTTCCCATTTTTCTTGAAACTGAATGAGGATGAGCGTGGTTCGTTTGTTGAAACAATAAAGCTAAATAGCGGTGGGCAGGTTTCTTTTTCTACTACAAAGCCAGGAGTTACCAGGGGTAACCACTTTCATTCAAGAAAAGCCGAAAGATTTGCAGTCATCAAAGGCAAAGCGCGCATTCAGCTTCGCAGAATAGGAACTGATAAAATACTATCATTCGATCTTGACGGCGCACACCCATCATTTGTCGACATGCCTATCTGGCACACGCATAACATCACTAACACTGGCGCGGAAGACCTCTATACGATTTTTTGGATAAGTGAGCATTACAATCCGGATGATCCTGATACTTATTTTGAAGTAGTATAAAGGTGCAAAGGTGCAAAAGTGCAAAAGTGCAAAAGTGCAAAAGTGCAAAGGTGAAACTATAATCCAGCAAATAAAACCCTCATAAAATGAGTGAAATACAAAGTTACAGAGATCTTGAGGTATGGAAAAAGTCCATGGACTTGGCAGTAGCAGTTTACAATCTCACATCTGGATTTCCACAGGCTGAGTCATACGGACTAACGTCACAACTTAGAAGAGCTGTTGTCTCAATTCCCTCTAATATTGCTGAAGGGTCATCGCGTAACTCAACAAAAGAACTAATACAGTTTTTGAACATTTCCAACGGTTCATTATCAGAAATTGAAACCCAACTTGAATTATCCATGAAGTTAAATTATATAACAGAAAATACACTTCAACCACAAATCAACCACATTCGCAGCATGATTTTCGGACTTATTAAATCACTTAGGAGGAAACTTAAATAATACCCCCCACCTAGCACCATACCACCATACCACCTTACCACCTTACCACCCTAGCACCCTAGCACCATGAAAAAATTGAAAGTCCTTACCGTAGTCGGAACCCGTCCTGAGATCATCAGGCTTTCCCGCGTGATGGCCAGGCTTGATGAATCGGATGTCATTGAGCATATAACAGTACATACCGGACAAAACTATGATTACGAGCTCAACCAGATCTTCTATGATGATCTGGCCATACGCAAGCCTGACTATTTTCTCAATGCCGCCGGCAAAAATGCTGCGGAAACGATAGGGCAGGTTATTGCGGCTATTGATCCTGTTCTGGAGAAGGAGAACCCTGACGCCTTCCTCGTATTAGGAGACACAAACAGCTGCCTGTGTGCTATTCCGGCAAAGAAGAGGCATATTCCAATATTTCACATGGAGGCTGGCAATCGGTGTTTTGATCAGCGAGTGCCGGAGGAGACAAACAGGAAGATAGTTGATCATATTGCCGATATCAACCTCACTTACAGCTCTATTGCAAGGGAGTACCTGCTGCGTGAGGGATTGCCAGCCGATAGGATCATAAAGACCGGTTCACCGATGTTTGAGGTATTGAATTATTACATGCCGAAGATAAAGATATCTAAAATAGTTGATAACCTGGAGTTAAAAGAAGGCAGGTACTTTGTTGTTTCGGCACACCGGGAGGAGAACATTAATTCGGAGAAGAACTTCAGCAACCTGGTTAAAATACTGAATCAGTTAGCCGAAGATTACAAACTGCCAGTAATAGTTAGCACTCATCCGCGTACCAGGAAGATGGTTGAGGATAAGGGAATAAAATTCAACAATAAGATCACTCTTTCAAAGCCTTTGGCATTTACCGACTATGTGGCACTTCAGATGGGGGCAAAGGCGATATTATCGGACAGTGGCACCATTTCAGAGGAAGCATCAATACTTAATTTACCTGCACTGAATATTCGCGAAGCACATGAGCGTCCGGAGGCGATGGAAGAGGCAGCAGTGATAATGACCGGACTTAATCAGGAGAGGGTAATGCAGGCCCTTTTGCTTCTTGCTGCACATAAACAGGATCAGCGGAAATTCAGGCTTGTTGAGGATTACTCCACTCCAAATGTTTCTGATAAGGTTATGAGGATTATATTAAGTTACACCGATTTTGTAAAACGATTGGTTTGGAATTCCAATTAGAGTGGGTGAAAGGGATAGAGGCTTAGGATAAAACCCTTAAGTTTTGTAATTATGAAACAAAACGAATCTGCCTGTAAATGCAATATCAGCTTCATGAACTCTAAGCCATAATGACACAAGATAAACTAAAAAAAGACATGAAGGTAGTCATCCTTGCCGGAGGGCTCGGAACAAGGTTAAGTGAAGAGACCGATCTTAAGCCAAAACCAATGGTTGAGATAGGAGGTAAACCAATACTTTGGCATATAATGAAGATATACTCCGCTCACGGTTTTAATGAATTTATAATCTGTTGCGGGTACAAAGGCTACATGATAAAAGAGTACTTTGCCAACTATTTTATTCATCAGGCTGATATAACTGTTGATCTTGGAAGAAACAATGTTGAGGTTCACAGATCCAAGGCAGAACCTTGGAAGATAACTCTTGTAGACACGGGAATACAAACAATGACCGGCGGCCGCATTAAACGTGCTCAGGAATACATTGGCGATCAAACCTTTATGCTTACTTATGGTGATGGGGTTAGCAATGTCGATATCACATCTTTGCTGACTTTTCATAAAATGAAAAAAAGACTGGCAACTGTAACTGCGGTTCAACCATCCGGCAGGTTTGGAGCGCTTCATCTGGGGGATGATTACACGGTCAGGTCTTTCATGGAAAAACCTGAAAGTGACGGTGCCTGGATAAACGGAGGATTCTTTGTTCTCGAACCTGGCATTTTCGATTATATTACCGAAGAAGAGAGCACTGTATGGGAGCGTTCGCCCCTTGAACACCTTGCTGAGGATGGGCAACTGGCTGCATTTAAGCATACAGGATTCTGGAAGCCGATGGACACCATGCGCGACAGGATTGAACTTGATAGCATGTGGAACACAGGCAAAGCTGAATGGAAGATCTGGTAATATGTCAATAGATAAAGAATTCTGGGAAGGGAAAAGAGTCCTGATCACAGGGCATACAGGCTTTAAGGGATCATGGCTCAGTATGATGCTTCACAAATTAGGAAGTGAGATTTATGGTTATGCCCTTGATCCGCCCACACACCCAAATCTTTTTGAAGAGGCGGGTATAAGTGAGCTTGTTTCCTCCCACATAGGAGATATAAGAAATTATGGAGAGCTCCTTAGTTTTGTTGAGCATGTTAAGCCTGAAATAGTAATTCATATGGCTGCTCAGCCTCTGGTCAGGGAATCATACAGGAATCCGGTTGAAACATACGCTGTAAATGTAATGGGCACGGTAAACCTGCTTGAGGCGGTCAGGGACGTATGCGGCGTTAAGGCAGTAATTAATGTTACCACTGACAAGTGTTATGAAAATAAAGAGTGGCACTGGGGCTATCGCGAGAATGAGCCGCTGGGGGGATACGATCCGTATTCCAGCAGCAAGGGCTGTTCTGAGATTATCACTGCAGCCTACAGGAGCTCTTTTTTTAACGCCGGAGAATATAAAAATCATGGTGTGGCAGTAGCAACTGCAAGGGCTGGGAATGTGATCGGCGGCGGAGACTGGGCAGAAGACAGGCTTATACCAGATTTTGTACGGGCTGTCACTAAGGGAGAGGAGGTGAGAATTCGTTCACCGTACGCCATCAGGCCATGGCAGCATGTCCTTGATCCACTTGCGGGATACTTGATGCTTGCTGAACAACTCTATTCACAAGGCCCTGACTATGCCGAGCCATGGAATTTCGGTCCTGGTGAATCCGATGCAAGAAATGTCGGGTGGATAGCGGAAAGATTCAAAGAGCTTTGGGGAGAAGGGTTCTCCTATGCCATTGACACAAACCCTCAGCCTCATGAAGCAACATACCTGAAGCTTGATTGCTCGAAGGCCAGGACAATACTTGGTTGGGAGCCACAGTGGGGGCTTGAAAAGGCGCTTAAACTAACTGTACAGTGGTACAGCACTTGGTTCAGCAAAGAAGATGTGCGAACAATATCCGCACAGCAGATAGAAGAATATCTTTCGGCTAGCCTGTCAGTCTAACCGGTTGCTTGAGGAGTTCGGTTAAATCAGTTGGTAGATTTTAGTATTTAAGCTTTTATCATGACAGATTATAAAACTATACGTCAGGAAATACTTGCAAAGACCACGGAGTACTACCTGGAACAATTTGCACAGAAAGAATTTATCCCGGGCAAAACACGTGTCAATTATGCCGGGAGGGTCTTTGATGAAAAAGAAATTATAAATGCTGTTGAAGCCTCTCTCGATTTCTGGCTAACAGAGGGCCGTTTTTCAGAGGCTTTTGCAGAAAAGATTTCAAAGTTTCTGGGCGTTGAACATGTACTTCTTACCAATTCCGGATCTTCTGCAAATCTTCTTGCTTTTGCCGCACTCACCTCTGAAAGGCTGGGAGAAAAAAGGTTAAAAGCCGGAGACGAGGTAATTTCGGTTGCTGCCGGATTTCCGGCAACAGTAACTCCAATATTACAATATAATATGGTACCCGTTTTTGTTGATATCAGCATTCCGACATACAATATTGACATTGATAAGCTGAGGAAGGCGATCACACCCAGGACACGTTGCATCTTTATTGCACATACACTGGGAAATCCATTTGATCTGGATTCTGTAATGCAAGTAGCAGAAGAGAATGATCTGTGGGTAATTGAAGATAACTGTGATGCATTCGGCAGTGAATATAAAGGGAAAAAGACCGGCACATTCGGACATCTGTCCACCATCTCGTTTTACCCTGCTCATCATATAACTACAGGTGAGGGTGGGGCAATTTGTACAGACGATCAGCTTCTTGCAACAATTGCTAGATCGTTCCGCGACTGGGGGCGTGATTGTTACTGTGCCGGAGGTGAGAATAACACCTGCGGGAAGCGCTTTTCTCAGCAATTTGGTGATCTGCCGAAGGGTTTTGATCACAAGTACGTATATTCTGAGATTGGTTATAATCTTAAAATGACCGACATTCAGGCAGCCATTGGTGCAGCACAAATGGATAAATTGCTGGATTTTTGTGGCTACAGAAAAGATAATTTCAAAGAATGGTATCGCATTTTTTCAAAATACCCGGAATTTTTCATTCTTCCTGAGGCGACAAAAGATTCTGATCCGGCATGGTTTGCATTCATTGTCACTTTGAAGG
The DNA here is from genome assembly GCA_963732365.1 of uncultured Bacteroidales bacterium. Taxonomy (GTDB): domain Bacteria; phylum Bacteroidota; class Bacteroidia; order Bacteroidales; family VadinHA17; genus SR-FBR-E99. The sequence continues at coordinate 410,187 of CAVSZC010000005.1, forward strand.
AAGGGGCTCCTTTTACCCGGGACGAGCTTACAGGTTATTTGAATGACAATCTGATTGAGACACGCAACCTGTTCGCCGGGAATATGACAAAACAACCTGGATTCCTTAATAGGGACTTTCGAATTGCAGGTCAGCTTGAGAATACTGATTATATAATGAATAATACATTCTTTCTGGGCACCTATCCTGGGCTGACCGGTCAGATGCTGAATTACTCGGAAAGTATACTTGATCAGTTTTTCAGGACTTTTAAAAAATAATTTTCTGGAAACCCTCTTATGGCAATTGTCAGGAAATATCTGTCAAGGGTAGTATCATTAGAAAATAGGGTTGAGGGAGTGTATACTCTTGAGTTTTCATCTCCGGCAAAGACGTTCATATATGCTCCTGGACAGTTTCTTCATTTAGCCATTGATACAGATTATGACGGTACCGGTCAATGGCCTGAATCAAGGTGTTTCTCCATGCAGAGCAATCCTGACGAGGAGAATATCCGAATTACCTATGCCGTCAAGGGTCGTTACACGAAGATGATGGAGGGGAAACTTAATGTTGGTTCGGAGGTATGGTTAAAGCTTCCTTATGGTGATTTGTTTTCACAGCCTCACAACAAAGTGAATACTGTCTTCATTGCCGGAGGAACTGGAATTACACCATTCCTGTCACTCTTTACACATACTTCTTTCAGTGATTATTCAAATCCAAGATTATACCTGGGATTTCGGTCAGAACGATTTAACATCTATAATTCAGAGTTGAATAAGGTGTGTAATTTGTCCAGAATTGTAAAATATCTGTACGAAGATAACGACGGCCGTCTTGACATTCGACAGATCTTTAGGGAGAACGGTACAACTCCTGATTACTTCATATCCGGGCCGCCCGAGATGATTAATTACTTCAAAGGTTACCTGATATCAGTAGGAGTGCAGGGTATTCGGATAAGAACAGATGACTGGCAATAAATCAATTGTTTTTGAATGAGTTTATAAGAATGGTTATATGATAGTTGAGGATACTTACATTTCCGGATTAAAAGTTATTCATTTAGAGAAATTGACCGATATACGTGGTAGTTTTCAGAAAGTTTTTAATTCAGATTTCTTTATGAAGTTTGGGCTGGAGACTATTTATAATGAGAGCTATTTTTCGGTTTCGCGTAAAAATGTGATTCGTGGAATGCATTTTCAGATTCCTCCATATGAGCATACAAAATTAGTATTCCTTAACCAAGGCGAACTTCTTGATGTAGTGCTGGACTTACGTAGAAATTCTATAACCTTTAAGCAGTTTTTCACCATCTATCTAGATGAAAAGAATCCTAAACTGATTTACATTCCTTCTGGTTGTGCTCATGGATTTCTATGTCTTACAGACAATTGCATTGTTAGTTATTTGCAGAGCTCTATTTATAGTAAGGATTGTGACGATGGCATCTTATATAACTCTTTTGGGATGAATTGGGGAGGGGGTCCCTTTATAGTCTCTCCAAGGGACTTAGCTTTTAGCTCTTTAAATTCTTTCATAAGTCCTTTTTAATGAAAATATTAGTAACGGGATCAACTGGTTATGTTGGAAGGACTCTTATTCCAACACTCTTATCTCAAAAACATCAGATTCTAGAGCTAACCAGGAACTTAGAAGTATCAAATAAGCTATTTGGCAAAGAAACCAGCAAATATTTGGTTGATGCAAATCAGGAAGAGCTTAAAAATGCTATCCAGCTTTTTATGCCTGATGCAGTAGTACATCTTGCAGCATACATAACATCTGATGATAGTTATACTTCTTTAATTAATCTTATAGAAACTAATATACTCTATTTCTGTAGGATTCTTGATTCAGTTAAAGATTTGCATATAAAGATTTTTATTAATACAGGCACATTTGCAGAATATGCAAATGGAGACTTTAATATGGTCCCAGCCTATCTATATGCAGCGTCAAAGAGTGCCTCACACTCTTTGCTTGATTATTATGCAAGGACATATAATTTCAAGCAAATTAAAGTTGTGCCTTTTTCGATTTATGGAGGTGATAGTAAAAGTAAAAAGGCATTGGATATAATTTATGATTCTCTAAATAGTCAAAACCCCACACATCTTTCACCAGGAAACCAGATCCTTGATTTTATACACATTGACGATGTCATAGGTTTTTATCAGCTCTTGATAAATAATCATAATATGATAAAAAATGGATCCACATTTCAACTTGGTACAGGTAAAGGATATAGCTTAAGACATTTGGCATCTTTAATGGAAGAAGTTTCTGGAGGAAAAACAAATATTATTTGGGGTGGTATACCATATCGCAAAACAGATATTATGTATGCAGTCGCAGAAAGATTCGATTATGAGCAATTAGGTTGGAGACCATCCATTGACTTGCGAGAAGGATTAAAAAGATACATTGCCGAAAGGTCTCGTAGTCAGGGTTTTTGTTAATAGTTTAATTTCCATTCGATGGTTACAGTTTTAGGCGCAGGCATTGCGGGGATTTCAGCAGCATATCACCTGCAAAAGCTAGGAATTCAATGCATTGTATTTGAAAGAAGAGATAGATGGGGTGGATTATGCGATAATTTTACAATTGGCAATGATTTTCGTTTTGATTATTTTGTACACCTCTCTTTTTCTGCGAACAAGTATGTGAAAGACTTATTTGCAAGTAGCACAGATTACCAAATCCATGTTCCAAATCCGTATAATTATTATAAAGGTGCCTGGTTGAAGCATCCACTCCAAAATAACTTAGCAGGTCTACCTGTACATGAAAAGGTTAAAATAATTACAGACTTTGTTTATAAAAAAAGGAGTAAATCGTTCCACAGCTATAATGATTGGCTCATTTCACAGTTCGGGAAGTATTTTACTGATGTTTTTACTGGTATTTATACAGAAAAGTATTGGACAATTCCCGCCTCAGAGTTGACTACAGATTGGATTGGAGACAGGTTTAGCTTACCGCAACTTGAGCAGTTGCTCAGAGGAGCATTTGAAGAGCAGACGGAAAATCATTTTTATGCACAGGAGATGAGGTATCCACGGGAGGGCGGGTACAAAAGCTTTCTGAAGGGAATGGCAACGGAAATCGAAATAGAGACCAATAAAAATGTCCTGCTCATTGATATTCAGATGAAAAAAATAGAGTTTGAGGATGGATCTTTTGCCTATTATGATGAGCTTATCTCTTCTCTTCCCTTGCCAGAACTAGTAATGAAAATAAAGGATGTGCCAAAACGAATTTTGGAGGCAAGCGCTAACCTCTTATACACGTCTGGCCAGTTAGTTTCTCTTGGCTTGAATAGACCTGATATTCCCAAATATCTTTGGTTTTACATTTATGATTCTGATATTATTCCTTCAAGAGCATATTCTCCATCATTAAAATCACAGGACAACGTACCTATTGGAAAGAGTTCTTTGCAATTTGAGATTCATTATTCATCCAAATCCCCTAAAAAAATATCAGGTGGTGCATTGATTGAACATGTAGTTCACAAGGGTGAAATAATGAAACTATGGTCATTAAATGACATTGAGGCATCTGACTACCGGGAAGTTCAGTATGCTAATGTTGTATTTGACTTCAAACGAAAAAGAAACTTAAAAATAATTCATGAGTTCCTATTCAAAAACCATATTAATTATATAGGTCGTTTTGGCGAATGGGATTATTTATGGAGTGATCAGAGCCTGCTAAGCGGGAAAAATTGTGCGGAAAAATTATTGCATTACAAATGATTCAAATTGAAATATTAACTATTGCTATTCCGGTTTATGAAAGAAAGGAATATTTTATTGCTGCAATGGAAAGTGTTCTTAAGCAAACAGTAAAGTGTAAGATTATAGTTGTTGACAATGCCTCTTCTCATGATTATTTTAAAAATGTCTGTTTAAACTTTAATATTCCTTATTACAGAAATTCAAGCAACATTGGCATGTTTGCCAATTGGAATAAATGCTTTGAACTTGCCCAAAGCGAATATGTGATGATTCTAGGGGATGATGACACATTAGATAATAGGTACGTTGAAACATTTATAAACTCTTTAAATAAGCACAAACAGCTTGATGTTTTCTATTCAAATTTTCTATTAAATAAAGTTTCCCAAGAAGTATTTGAAAAACATACACATAAACTACCATTCGGATATGAGGAGAACGGTGAAAAAGTAATCGAATATGGCATACGTTATGGAATAGGATTTCCGGTAATTTCAAGTGTTATAAAAAAATCAATTTTCCGCGGTTTCTATACCTCGGAACATGGCAGCAATGACTGGCTGTGGGCCTATCAAAACATTAGCCTGCTTAAGGTCTGCGGGAGTGATTTACCATTATTAAAATACGGCGTTCATCCCGCTCAGGAATCTAAAACTTCGGCAACTCATATGAAAATTATGCTTTCTATAGCCTATATATATGGAGTTGTTCTGTCAGGTCAGGTTGAAGATAAATTTGAATTATTGAGAATCTCCAACAGACGAGAGAGGGATGCTTTTATTTACTTTCTATCTATTGCCTCAAACTCATTTTTATGGGAGTTAGGAAAAAGCCAATATATTTATGGCAGATACTTTAAAGGGCAAATCAAAGCCCATCCTATATTTAGTCTCGGCTTACTTTTTCCGGCCAAAATAAGATTCTTTGTTTACAGAGTTTTAAGAAAATTAAATCTGGTTGGGAAAATTTAAACAGTTTTTCCTTAGACGAAGGACTCTTGGGGCCGGTTCCCATGAGTTTACATCCGTCTATATTAAACAGGTAGGGGCTACTACAATTGTAAAGGGGCTCAGTGTATTAATCTCTATTGTGTATGTCCCGCTCGTTCTTGGTTTTCTGGATCAGGAAAAATATGGGATTTGGGTTACTCTCTCGACAATTGTAAACTGGGTCAGACTGCTTGACATTGGAATGGGCGCCGGAATGCGCAATAAACTTGCCGAGGCAATTGCCTTAAAAAATAATGAAATGGGACGAATATATGTGAGCACAACCTATTTCATACTTGGTAGTATCTTTCTAATTTTTCTGATTGTATTTAATATGATCAATCCATTGCTAAACTGGCAGACTATTTTAAACACAGAAGTTCTCTCTCAGAGAGAATTTTTACGGTTAACCAATGTTACTGTCACATTTATAGTACTAGGATTTATTTTTCAGCCGATTACACTGATTTATGCTGCTCACGGGGATATTGCAACCGGCGGAATATTACAGCTATTTATTAGCGCTTTGATTTTACTGCTGATATGGTTGGCATCATTGTTTGTAGACAAAGGCAATATTGTTTTGCTGGCCTGGATAATTTCGGGTGTTCCTGTCGGAGTCTACATCCTGTTCTCCATATTCACATTTTACAAGAAATACAGCAGTCTTAGACCTTCCAAAACTTTTGTGAAAATAAAAGAATCTGGTAATTTAATGAGATTAAGCGGCCAGTTTTTTATTGTACAGATAACAGCGACCGTAATATTTGCCTCGATTCCATTTGTGATAACTCAGCTTTTCAGCCCAAGGGACGTGGCCACTTTTAATATTGCCACCAGCATATTTAATGTGCCAATAATGCTTATGGCAATTATCGCAGCGCCAAGTCACTCATTACTCACACAGTCCTATGCTAAAAATGATTTTGTCTGGATGAAGAGGATGTTAAAAAATCAAATTCTTATATCAGTTCTTCTTTCTCTTGGTACAGTTATTATGATCATTGCTTCACCATTGATTTATAAAGTTTGGCTAGGCGATAAGATTAATATCCCTTTCAACCTCTCTTTATTTATTGGTATTTATACCATTATTCAGATTTTAAACGCACCTTTCTCTGCCTTTATTAACGCTATTGGTAAAATCAGGATTCTCGTAATTCTCGGGCCGATTGGGATTATCCTGTTCATGGTATTATCTTTCTTACTGTCTAATTTATTGAAAGATGTGATAGGGGTTTCCATTGCCCTATCTATAACGAGTTTACCTATGTTATTCATTCTTCCATTTGTACTGAGGAAGGCATTAAATCTCAAATACAAGAAATGCCATAAAACAACATTGACCTAAGAATAAACAAACATTTTTAGGAAACGAGAATAAATTGCCATATAGCAAATAGAATAAAGCAGAAAACATATAGACCTTCAGATTTATTTGAGTCAAGTCCAAGTTGTAAAAAAGTATAATGGGAAACACTTATTAATAATATGAGAAGATATTTTGAGATACTAAGCAACCAGAAAAATCCACTTCGATTTCTTTTAAGTTACTTCCTTCGGAAAACAGGTCTTTGTACACTCTATACGATACGAGTTAACAATGTAAAATTCAGATTTTATCAAAGTAGTTTTTCAATATTATTATTTATGGATAAAAATGCTTTAGCCCAAGATGCTAAACTAGTTGAAAAATTCTTAAAAAAGGGGGATGTCTTTATTGATGTAGGAGCAAATATTGGGACCTGGACTTTATTTGCCTGGAGCAAGGTTGGCAATGTGGGAAAGGTATTTTCCTACGAGCCTCATCCAACTACTTATAAATATTTAAGAGGGAACGTATTACTAAATCAAGCATGTAGTATTAGAATTGAAAATTGTGGTATTGGCAATAAAGAGGGTACTTTGTATTTTACTAATTCGTTAGATGATCAGAATCATATTACTGGTGAAAGTGAAATAGATTCGATTCAAATACCAGTTAAAAAACTTGACGATTTACTAGAGCTCGAAAACAAAATCAAAGTATTAAAAATTGACGTTGAAGGTTATGAACTTTTCGCATTACAAGGAGCGCTAAAAACTTTGGGGAAAACGGAGGTACTTATTTTTGAATCCTGGGAAGTCTCACAGTCAAAGTACAAATATACTACGCCAGAATTGGTTTCATTTATACAAAATTGCGGTTTTAAAATCTATAGAATGGGAGATAACGGCATTTTTACATTAATTGAAAATAAAGAATATTCTTCTAAAACATGCGAAAACCTAATCGCGGTAAGAGATAAGAGTATTTTGGAAATTAATTAGGCGGCTAAAAATTATAAGTTTCAAGATATTCACAGGTCAATTACAAATTCTTTACAAGAATTAATTTTGTTTTAAGGGAAGGGAATTAGTTTAGACATTGATATAATAATGGAATCAAGAGCAGATTATTCTTTTACGGATTCTATCTGGCATCGGACAGTATTAATGATACGAAAGCAGTTTATGCTGAGATTCAGAAAGGATATTATTGGGAAAAGCAAGCTTAACATTACACCTGTCGAATATGCAAATAGATTAATTTATCTTTCATTAATGGATGACAAGCCTTTTATGTTTGCGCGATTTGGTACAGTAGAATTAGGAACGGTCACAAATTATTTGGGAATTAAAAATCAAAAACGGAATTATTGTCAATTAATAAAAGGATCTATCCAACCCTGGTGGTGGATGCGAGGGGTTAGGAAGACAATGTATGAGAATGCTGGCTTTTTCACTCCCTCTTCCACTAATCTTTACAGGTTTGCAGAATTGATGCTTGAGGATATGAATGAAATAGATATTTTAGCCTCCTTGTCTGCAGAAGAGGAATACTTTAGGCATATATTTCCAAATGCCAAAAGAGTAAGTTTTAATAGCGCAGAGCCATTTTTTTCAGTTTATCCCTGGACTCATGCTCTTGAGGGAAAAACAGTTTTGGTTGTACATCCCATGACAGAATCTATTACAAGGCAATGGGAAATACGCGAAAAAATATGGCCGGATGGGATGATGCCGGATTTTACCCTTAAAACCATTAGAGCTGTCCAAACCATTGCCGGGGAGAAAAGCGAGTTTAAGTCATGGTTTGACGCGCTTGATCATATGAAAGAAAAAATAAGTAAGATTGAGTTTGATGTGTGCATAATAGGGTGTGGCGCATATGGATTTCCTTTGGCCGCGCATGTTAAAAGAATGGGTAAGAAAGCTTTGCATTTCGGCGGGGTAACACAACTTTTTTTTGGTATCAGAGGCAAACGTTGGGAGGTTGACCCTCATTTTCCGTTTACTAATTTTATGAATGAATATTGGGTCAGACCTGATACGAGCGAAACCCCGCAAAATGCAAATATCGTAGAAGGCGGGTGCTACTGGTAAACTATGCGGATTGAACGGGAATATTGGGCAGTATATATTTCTACACTTCTTAGGTAAAGAAAGTGATCTACTCAAAAATCACACTAATCATTTTAATCGTCTCATTATTAGTGCAATGGCGAAGATATCGGAGCAGGTTTTTCTTGCATCCATCATTGTATTTTCTTGGTATATGGATATTAAGCGTTATTTCATTCGAAGTATTTTTATTGGCCGGCTTTAAAAAGCTTGTCAATAATATTAATATCCTTAATGAGCTTTTTGTTTACATTTCCTTCACTGCTCTTTGTTTTCTGTTTTTTAGTTTTAAGGGGTATAAGTCAATTCGTGATTCTGTCATTAATATGGAATTGCTTATTCCACATTCTTTTTATAAGATTATCTCCCTGGGTTTTTTCATAATCTCATTCATAGGACTTTTCTTTGTTTCCGGATTTGATGTTGCCTCTAACAGGGCAGCTGAAGTTATTGCCACCACGGAATTCTATGGCAGCAGTAGTAGATATTCGATTATACAGCTGATATTTAATGTTTTAAATATGCTGATTATCCCATTCACTCTTTACGGGGGCTGGATGATCGGGAGACAGTATTTCGGAGGAGAAAAGAAGATGAGGTTAATTTATTTATTACCTCTTTTCACGGAATTGATGAATGTTGTGGCCGGAGGAGGCAGGGCCGGGATAATATCAGTTGCCCTGTTTTTTATCCTTGGACTATTATTTGCACTTTTTTCTGAAAGAGAAGATTATTGGACAAAAAGCAAAGGTCTTGTAAAATATGGAGTTGTTTTTCTATTTATGTTTTTTCTGTACACAAATTTTGTAAGCACCTCAAGATCAAGACTTGAGTCGAGAGAAAATCTATACTTCTCCAGCCTTGAACAATATAAGGAGTTGAAGCCCTTCTATGGCATAATGGAATATTTGATATTTCATTACGAGGGATATCAGTGGAGGAGGCTTGACTCAACAACACCCGAACTTGAATTGGGCAGAAAGACTTTTTCTTTCGTTTTGGATTTTAATGTTCCGGTTATCTCACAGATAATTGGACATGACATTTCACTTAAGAATATTTTTAATTTAAAGGATATTGATACTGTTCGTGGTACGATCCAGGCAAAAAAAAGAAACCTACCCGAATCTAGTATAACTGCAACTGTCTATTATGTTCTGTTTGATGATTTTGGATATTATGGGGTCTTTCTAATAACATTTTTATTTGTTGGCTTAACAGAAAAACTATACAGAAATTTATTTGAGAAGCAGAATTATAATTTCTGGTCAATTATTCTATTTATTGCAATATTTAAACTCTGGACTTCGACCATTTTTAGCCATCATTTAACCGGTGCATGGTTTAATGGATTCCTTTATCCAATACTTCTGATTGAACTAGCAGGCTATTTTGCCAGGCATAGAAGCAATAAATTATTGAGGTCAGAATTTGCGCGATTTTGAATTTTCGGTTTTGATGCCTTAAAATAGTGATCCTTTAATATATGAAAGTTCTTTGGTTCTCGAATACGCCCGCTTTGGGTGCGGATCATATTAATCTTAAAGTGCCGGGAGGTGGCTGGTTAAAATCACTTGATCAAGCACTTCAGAGCAAGGTTGAGTTGCATATTGCTTTCCATTATCCGAAACCTTTTATGCCATTTAAGCTCGGACAAACTCATTACTATCCCATTACACCAGTGAACTGGAGATTGGAGATGCTGAAAAACATCCTTACAAATATTGTTTATGACCAAGAATATAAAGAGAAATATCTGCAGTTAATAGATGAAATAAAACCTGATATAATACATATACACGGGACTGAAAATTCATTTGGTTGCATAATAGGCAAAACTAATGTTCCGGTTGTTGTTTCAATTCAGGGTAACGTAACAGTTTATTTTCATAAATATTTGAGCGGGTTTAGCCAACGGTTTATGAAAACAAGGAATCTCAAACTTTCTAAAGGAGTAAAATCATTCTTTGCATCAAAAAATTTTGCTTCAGATTATAAGAGATTTAGAAAGATGGCAATAATTGAAGCCCAAAATCTACGAAATTGTCCATTTATCATAGGTCGCACCGATTGGGATAGGAGAATTACTTCAGTTCTGGCACCTGAAGCCATCTATTATCATGGGGATGAAATCTTAAGGGATGGATTTTACAGAAATATTTGGTCAGAAAGGAATAGTAGTTCTTTGATTATTCATTCAACCTCAGGGAATAACTTTTATAAGGGATTTGAAACAATCTGCCAGGCCTTGTATGAGCTTAATAAGAAAGGAGTTAAAGTGGGATGGCAGGTCGCTGGGATTAGTGAGTCCGATCTCATTGTTAAGGTAGTTCGTAAAAAATTAGGTAAAATATACCCTGATAAGGGGCTTAGATTGCTTGGTCATCTGGGAGAAAATGACCTCATTCAAAGAATGCTTGAAGCTGATGTTTTTGTAATGGCATCACATATAGAAAACAGCTCGAATAATCTTTGCGAAGCAATGATTATGGGAATGCCATGTATTGCAACATATGCAGGAGGAACTGGGTCATTACTTAAAGATGGCGAGGAGGGTATACTGGTACAGGATGGGGACCCTTGGGTATTAGCCGGGGCAATTATAGAATTATTAGGGAACAAAGAGAGGGCTGTTAAATTTGGAGCAGCAAGCCGGTTCAGAGCCGTGCAAAGACATTGTAAAGCTATCATAATCAGCGATTTGATAACTATTTATGAGAAAATTATTATAGGACATGATATATCTAATCACAAATAAATTCATTAATTTGCTGGATATGATAGGCTGGCACCTGTCAAAAACGTTTTGGAGTTTCTATTTACGGATATTATTCAGATTGAAGGGGGTAAAACTTGGGAATAGAACAAATTTCTATGGGTTTTCAAAGATCAAAGTGGCCAGCGGCAGTAAAATTTTCATAGGAAAGAACTGTACTTTCAGATCTTCCCCCACCTCTAATTTGATAGGAGTTAATAAACCATGTATCATAAGCACTCTCACTAAAGAGGCAAAACTTACTATTGGAGAAAATTGCGGATTTAGCGGTACTGTTATTGGTTGTTTTAAGGGTATATCAATTGGAGATAATGTTAAAATTGGTGCAAATTCGATCATTTCTGATGGCGATTGGCATTATGAGGATACAAGATCAAGTTCTCCTAAATCGATATTAGTTGAAAATAATGTATGGATTGGAGTAAATGTGATCGTCCTTAAGGGGGTCACTTTAGGAGAAAACTGTCTCATAGGTGCTGGCAGTGTTGTAACTAAAAATATTCCGCCAAATGCAATTGCTGCAGGAAATCCTTGTAAAATAGTCCGTATCATTTAATATCTCGTGAGTTGAATATTATAATTGTTTTCAGAGGAAATTATCCAAACTACGGTGCTGGTTCAAAGCGCATTACAAATTTTGTAAAGGCACTCAAATTAGAAAATACCGATATTACCGTATTGCCAATAAATGTAGAATCTGGTTCTTTGGTAGCCACTTTCTTTTGGGCTCAACTTATTCCGCTCATTACCTTTTGGAAATTAATAAGAATGAATGGGAATTATAATGGTGTTTTGATTTATGGGTTTGGATGGGTTGGCACCCTTATGATTATAATTGCCTCGAAACTTAGAAAGTGGGCAGTAGCTTTAGAAATAAACGAGAAGCCATATTCTATTTCTTTTGGCAGCAGAAAGGATGCAATCTTAAAATACTTTTACCCCATGCATCATTTCTTTTTTAAGTGGCTTGTGTTGTCATCTGTTGATGGATTCATTTCAATTTCAGCTGCATTGTCTGAATATATAAATAAGTATAAGCGAAAGGATGCAATAGTATGTAATATTCCAATATTAGTCGATTTCGACTACTATCAGTCTGGGACTGAAATGCCAGATTGTCAGACTCCATATATTATACATACTGCAATGCCCAATGAGCAGAAGGATGGAATTATTAATGTATTCAAAGCTTTCTCCAAAATTGTTTCCGAAGAAAAAATAGATCTCCATTTCTACCTGACATACAAAAGAATCCTTTCTGGTGCAAAAAATAAAATTGAAGAAATAATATCTTCAGGAAAGCTCGAAATGAATGTCCATTTTTTAGATGAGATTGATGAATCAACTTTACTGGCGTATCAGCAATACTGCAGTGTAGTGGTAATAAATAAAAATGATTGTGAGCAAAACAGGTATAACTTTTCTACAAAGCTGGGAGAGTATCTTGCGTTAGGTAAGCCGATAATAACCACAGCAATAGGGGAAGTATCAAATTACCTGAAAGACAGAATATCATGCTTATATATTGACCCGACAACTTCAAATGCTATAGCAGATGCAATAAAGGAACTATTGGGTAATGCAACCTTAAGTGAGGAGATAGGATCCAATGGAAAGATAATTGCGAAGAAGGAATTTGATTATAAGGCACATAGCAAAGGTTTAAATAGCTTCTTTAGAGATATTCGTAAGTAATTACCTGAATTATTTGCTGATGGACAAAGCCAGTCTTTTAAGACATTTTGGCAATATATTGGGTTGGCGTACTGATCGAAAAATTATTGTCTTTGAATCTGACGATTGGGGAAGTATACGCATGCCTTCCAGGTCGGTTTATGAAAAATTGTTAAGCAAGGGGATTAGGGTTGACAATATATCTTATAATCGGTACGATTCACTTGCCAGCGAGGAGGACCTGACTTCTCTTTTTAATACACTTTTATCAGTAAAGGACCAGAATGGGAATCCTGTACCCTTCACAGTCAACACGGTTATCGCTAATCCGGATTTTGATAAAATAAAGGAATCAGACTTTACGGAATATAAATACGAGCCATTTACAGAAACCCTAAAACGTTATCCGGAACATCAAAGATCATTTCATTTGTGGAGAGAGGGCATCTCTGCGGGCTTATTTAAGCCACAATTTCATGGAAGAGAGCATTTAAATGTTCCACGATGGATGAAAGCCTTACGTGAAAACACTGGTTATTCAAGGCTCGCATTTGAACTTCGCATGTTCGACCTCAGCACCAGTTTGATTCCAACAGAGTATTCGTTTATGGATTCTTTGAACCATAATGGTCAACAAGACCTAAAATTCCAACAAAATTCCATAATTGAGGGAACAAATCTTTTTGAAAAGACCTTTGGTTTCAGGTCAAAATCATTCATTGCACCATGTTATATTTGGAGCAGTACCTTAAACGAAACTCTAAAAAGATGCGGAGTTAGTTTTTTTCAAAGTGCCTTTTTCCAGTTTGAGCCTTCAAAAGATAAACTGGTTAAAAGACTTCATTATACCGGTCAAAAAAACAATCATTCACAGTATTATTTGGTTCGTAATGTCTCCTTTGAGCCATCAGAGAATCTGGTGTTTGATTGGGTGGGCTCAGCTCTTTCACAGATAGCGAATGCATTTTTCTGGCATAAACCTGCAATAATAAGTTCGCACAGGGTGAACTACATTGGTTATATAGATGCAAAAAACAGGGAACGTAACTTAATCTTATTGTTAAGCTTGCTTAAAGGGATTAAAAAGCGATGGCCTGATGTCGAATTCATGAACTCCGAACAACTTGGAGATTTAGTAGGAAGCGGAAGTCAATAAAATGAGCAGTTTTATAAATATTAGTAAATTATTTACGTCTGTAGCGGATCGGACGGTTGCCTCATTATCGACAATCTATACTAATGTTGATGGAATAAAAGCAAATATTGAAGCAATCAGCACCCAATACTTAAACGAAAATACATTACGAAACAAGAGAGTTCTACTTAAACCCAACTGGGTCACTCATTCTAAAAAGACATCTGATGAATTTTGCCTGAGAACACATGACAATTTTATAGTGGCAACGCTGGAAGTAATATTAAAATGCAAGCCTGCAGTGGTCACTATTGGAGATGCTCCAGTACAAGGCTGCTCCTGGACTCAGATGCTAAGTGCTACGCTCATGAGTGAAACTAAGAGACTGTCGGATTCTTATAATATTCCTGTTGTTATAAATGATTTTAGAAGAAGGGTGTTTGACCCTAACCAGAATGAAGTAAATAATGAACAAAATCCTCTTCTAGACTATATTATTTTTAATCTTGGCAAAGACAGTTACCTCGAGCCCGTGGTTTCTGGAAAAGGAAACCGGTTCAGGGTAACTCAATATAATCCTGATGGGTTTATAAAATATCACGGGAAGGGGATTCACAAATATTGCATAACAGAGGCTTTATTCAAAGCTGATATTGTAATTTCTCTGCCTAAGATTAAAACTCACCAGAAGACTTGTATTACTGGAGCCTTAAAAAATATTGTTGGGTTTAATGGGGATAAAAATTTCTTACCACATCATCAGTTAGGCGGCACAGGCCTGGGAGGCGATTGCTATGCCGGTAAGAGTTATTTAAAATACCTGGCAGAATTAGCTCAGGATGCTGCAAATCGTAATCAAGGAAGAATATTTTATAGATTCTGGCTTGGGATATCCTATCTACTTTGGAAACTCTCATTTCCAAAAGAATCTGACGATCTTGGAGCAGGATGGTATGGAAATGATACAACATGGCGGATGGTAATGGACCTTAATAAAATAATCCTATATGGTAAGTCAGACGGATCAATTGCCGATGAACAGCAAAGAGTTCTTTACAGTCTATGTGATGCTATAATTGGTGGAGAGGGAGAGGGTCCTTTAAGGCCGGATCCTTTTCCGCTGGGAATGATCAGTTTCTCAAATGATTCTGAACTGACAGATATTTGCTTTGGGAAATTAATGGGACTTCAGGAAGAATTTATACCACTTCTTAGATCAGCAATGGAAAATTTATCCAAGAGAAAGATAAAAATTAGTTTGGACGGTGTGGAAACAGGATTTGACCAACTCGAGAAATACTCAGTTATTCCTAAACTACCAAAGGGTTGGGAAAATTATTATAACAGATGATCATCAGATGAAAATTGGAATCCATCATACCGGCGGGACTTTCAGTGAACGTTGGATTGCCTATTGCGACACTAACAATATTGATTATAAACTGGTTGATTGTTACTCAAATAATATTGTTCGTCAACTAAGTGATTGTGACGCCCTGCTATGGCATCATTTTCAAACAAGTCCAAAATCAGTTATTGCCTCCAAGCAGATTCTGTTCGCATTGGAGCATTCCGGTAAAAGGGTTTTTCCTGATTTTAACACTGGATGGCATTTTGATGATAAGCTTGGACAGAAATACCTTCTGGAATCAATCGGTGCCCCATTAGTGCCATGCTATGCTTTTTATGATAAAGCAGAGGCATTGGAATGGGTAAAGAATGCGGAATTTCCGAAAGTATTTAAACTAAGAGGGGGGGCCGGCTCTGCTAATGTTATGCTAATCAATACTCTCAGGAAAGCAAGGAAAATAATCAGGAGGGCTTTTGGGAGAGGTTTTCTACAGTTTAATCCATGGTCAAACCTAAAAGAAGTCATACGTAAATTTAATAATGGAAATGCTTCATTTATTGACCTGCTGAGAGGAACTATTCACCTCGTCATTAAACCAGGATTTTCAAAAGTCATGGGCCGTAGCAGGGGTTATGTTTACTTTCAGGATTTCGTTAATAACAATGACCATGATATAAGGGTAGTGGTAATTGATAACAAAGCATTTGCTATTAAAAGACTTGTGAGAAAAAATGATTTCAGAGCGTCTGGAAGTGGTCAGATTATGTATGAAAAAGAACTTTTTAATGATTATACAATTAAACTTGCATTCGACCTGTCGGATAAACTTAAAGGGCAGAGCATTGCATTTGATTTTGTGAATGATGGAGATCAGCCAAAGCTCTTGGAGATCAGCTATGGTTTTGTACCGGAAGGCTACGACAGGTGTCCGGGCTATTGGGATAAGAAACTTATATGGCATCCTGGTAAGTTCAACCCATATGGCTGGATAATAGAAGCCATTATCAGAGGCATTAATGGTTAAAGGTATTTGTTTCGTTGGTGGTGGTTTACAAGGTGGTGGCCAAGAGAGAGCTCTTTCGAACCTGGCAAATCATTATTCCTCACAGGGCTATGAAATTGCTCTCATAAACCTTTTCAAAACGGATGTATTCTATGAACTCGATAATCGCATTAAGGTAATATGGCCCAAGATTGACCGCACAAAACATAAAAGGCTGGCATATGCCTTGATGATTGTGCCTTATCTCCGCAGAACCATAAGAAGGACAAAACCGGATGTAATCATTTCGTTTGGAGAGTGGTTCAATCCATTTGTGATACTTTCGACACGTCTCCTAAATGTTCCGGTTTATGTTTTTGACCGCATGGGACCTGAAATGAGGCTGGATCCGCTTATACAATATTCACGGAAAATACTTTACAGGTATGCATCAGGTGTAATTGTTCAAACCACCACGGCCGCTAGTATTGTTGCGCAAAAGACAGGTGCAAAAAACATAGTAGTAATACCCAATCCCGTAAATCCTGTTAGCGCAGACATTTCACACAAAGAGAAACGGATCATCACTGTTGGAAGACTATCTCCAGAAAAAGGACATTCAATTCTGATTCGCGCTTTTAGCAGGCTGGAAAACAAAGACTGGCAATTATTTATTGTAGGTGATGGTTCCGAAAGACCTGCCCTGGAAAGGGAGGCCTCGTCACTTGGCGTTTCTGGAAGGGTAAAGTTTTTGGGGCACCTTAAAGAGTTTAGTTCTGTTCTGGGGGAGTCTGAGGTTTTTGTCCTCCCCTCTTTTCATGAGGGCTTCCCCAATGCATTGCTTGAGGCTATGTCGGTGCCGCTTGCCTGCATAAGCAGCGATTGTGTGGCAGGTCCTGGAGAGATCATCAAAAATGGCGTCAACGGGTTGCTGGTAAAACCAGGAGATGAGGAGGAATTTGCAAAAGCAATTGAAAGACTTATTATTGACCCTGAAATGAGGCATAAACTGGCCGCTGAAGCCTATAAAGTCAGAGAGACATTTAATATTGAAAGGATTGCGGGTAGAATTACTTCATTTATTGACAATGGATACAAAACCAGTAATAATTGAAGCATCCCAGATCTATTTTGGCGGTGGGTATACTCTGCTGAAGCTACTGATCGATGAATTTGAAGGGCAGCAAATGAATGCAATCGTCTATCTGTGTTATGATGAAGTCTTGGAATCATTCCAGAATCTCCATTACAATTTTATAACTTTTATTAAGACTACACAAAGCGCTACTATTTTCAGATTTTTTCAAAAACGGAGCAGATTGTTGTTCATGTGTAACTTGCCCCCATTTACGAAGCAAATTAACTCTATATTATATTTTCATAATTCACATATTATCGACTTTTCCTTTGAGAGGGGGAAGCAGCATCAAAATGGATTAAGATTTAAATATTTTCTTTACAGGTACATAATAAGGAAATTTTCCAGGAATGTGGATGTGGTCGGATGTCAAACAGAATCCATAAGGAATAAGTTGGAGAAGATCGGGGTTAAGACAAGTCTACTGCCATTCTTTGATGAAACGAAGCCTGTCACAGAGAAAAAAAACTATGATTTTTGCTTTATAAGTGCCGTTACGCCTCACAAAAATCACCGTAACCTGCTAAAGGCATGTAAACTACTATCCAAGACATGCCGGTTTTCATTGGCGCTTACAGTAAATACTTCAGAGCGGAATCATCAAATACTTGGGGCCATAGAGGAAATTAATAAAGTCGCAGGTGATAATATAGTTATTAACCTCGGGCGACTGAACCGGGAAGAAGTAATACAATTATACAGCCGCTCCCGTGCTCTTATATTTCCATCGTATACTGAAACCTTCGGACTCCCGGTCATTGAGGCAGCACAATGTGGATTAACTGTTATTGCATCGGACAGGCCTTTCATTTATGATATTCTTGAGAACCCGGTTGTTTTTGATCCATCCGACCCAACTTCAATTGCAGATCAGATGCAAAACTTTCTGAATGGCAAATTTGAGTTTCTTGAGCAAAGGTTGAAGCCAGAAAATAAATTAAATGAGATTATTAACTACTTTAAAGATTCACAACCAATTTAAAAAGTCAACCGCAGCCAACGGGTCATTATCATGAACGTCTTGTTCTTAATGCAAACTTATATTAACATCAATGTGGCTGATGCAATGTACAACAGCCTGGTTTCTGAATTTATCTTTTACGGGCATCAGGTTACAGTGGTAGCGTCAAATGAGGGTCATGGCAGCACTATACTTACCACTGAAGGGAAAGCTGAGGTTTTACGAGTTCGCACCCTGCCATTTATGAACATACCTAATTTTGTAAAAGGTCTTGCTAATATTCTTCTGCCGCTTCATTACCGTTTAGCAATAAGGCAACATTTGAAGAACCGGACCTATGATCTGATAGTGACTCCGACTCCTCCCATAACACTAACCAGTCTGGCGAAGCAATGTAAAAAGGAATATAACGCAAAACTTTTACTGGTTTTGAGGGATATCTTTCCCCAGAATGCTGTAGACCTGGGACTAATTAATCCCCGTGGTTTCATATATAGGTATTTCAGGAAAATGGAAAAGGAGCTCTATTCCTGCTCTGATGCTATTGGATGTATGACAGAGGGTAATATAAATTATGTGATTAAAAATAACCCTGGGATTGATCCACTTAAACTACATTTAATTCCTAATTGGATTAAGCCGGGGTTGGTTTTACGAAATAATGATAATACATTAATTCAGGATCTGGGCCTAACAGATAAGTTTATTGTCATTTATGGAGGAAATCTCGGCCTTCCGCAGAAAGTCGAAAATATTGTGGAATTTTCAAAAATTCACCAGGATAAGAAAGATCTGGTTTTTCTGGTTGTTGGCAAGGGAACGCATAAACGCCGTCTCGAGCAATTGATTACGAGGGAGAAGATTAGTAATGTCCGTCTGATAGATTTTCTAAAACGAACTGAATATGATTCACTGGTTTCCAAATCACACGTTGGCTTTATTTCATTAAATGAGAATTTTACAATCCCCAATATACCTTACAAAACTCTTTCATATTACAATTTTAAAAAGCCGGTTTTCGCAATTATTGACTCCAATACTGATTATGGGAAAATGATAGAGGAGGACGAATCTGGCTTTTATTGCATTAATGGAGATTTGGCAGGTTATTATGAAAAATTCAACAAACTATATTACAACTCTGAACTAAGGGAGAAGATGGGGGGAAATGGGTATAATGCTCTTATAAATAAATATACGCCGCAATGTGCATATAGAAAGATTGCGGAAATTATGGATTTTGAAATATTAGCAAAAGTTTCGTGTCTCTGAGCGCAATTAGGCAAGATTTATTTCTCAACATTAAAAACATTCCCGGGAATAAGTATAATCGCAAATTCCTTTTAATTGAATGTGATGACTGGGGAGGCATACGTATGCCCTCTAAAAAAGTCTACGATTACTTGATCTCCAATAGGATCCCATTCCCTGAAGATCATTTCGATAAACTGGATACGCTGGAAGATAAGCCGGATCTTGACGCATTGTTTGAAATCCTCTTGGAAATTAAGGACTCGGCAGGAAATCATGCGGTTATGACACCATTCGTGAATGTCGCAAATCCGGATTTTGAGAAAATACAGTTATCGGATTTTCAAGAGTATTTTATAGAAGCTTATCCCCAGACACTTTTGCGATATGAGAGAAATCCTACTATTCTGTCTGCTTGGCAACAGGGAATTGGAATGAACATCTTTGTACCGGAATTTCACGGTCGTGAACATTTATGTGTTCCACTTTGGCTTAATGAACTTCAGCGTGGTCATAAAGACGTGCTCAAGGCATTCCAACTCGGGTATACAACAGTCCTGGTAGAGGGTCTGCATCCTGTAGTAAAGGGTTTTAGGCCACAGTTTTTTTTTGATGATGAAAATCAAAAAACATTTCTTTCAGCCTCAATTAAAAACGGAGTCGCCTTATTCAAGGATATATTCGGTTATTCACCCCTAGTGCTTGTGCCAAGCAATGGTGTATTTCATCCTGATTTTGTACAAGACATTATTTCATCTGGTATAAAATTTCTGAATGTTAATCATATGGTGCCAACTCCTGACGGAAAAGGAGGTATCACAATGAGTCGTTTCTATTATACAAGAAAAAGGGCTGATGGACTTACATATTATATGCGAAACTGTGCATTCGAACCTTCAGGTGGGACATACAGTGGAATTGGTTTGACATTAAAACAGATAGAAGCTTCGTTTCGCTGGAACAAACCTGCAATTGTAAGCACTCACCGGGTCAATTTTGTTGGGGGGATAAGCAAGCAAAACAGGGATCATGGTATTTCAGAATTGAAGGCATTATTGCGAGAAGTCATGAAAAGATGGCCCGATGTCAGGTTTATTAGCACAAGGGATTTAATTAATATTTCAGAAAAAGGAGATTATGATAATAGTAGGTGACATATCCTCTCCTACACCACAAATCAGTTCTGAGCTGGAAATGGTATTTTTCGAAAACAAAGCTATTTTCGGAAAGCAAAGTTTTGTTTGCAATCTTGAAGGTGTAATTTGTGATGAACCTCTGCCAAGGATAAACAGACCATTCCTATTCAACCATTCCTCAGTTGTCAGTGTCCTGAAATCTGTAAACACGAGGGTTGTCGCCCTGGCAAATAACCATGTACTTGATCTGCCTCAGAATTTCTCAAATACAATCAGAACACTGTCGGCAGTGAATGTTTTATATACCGGAGCCTCTGAATCATACTCTGAGACAGAAAAGCCCGCCATCTTTATTGAGGATGGAAGGAAAGTCTTTTTGTTTAACTATTGCTGGGAGTTCCTCTTATATCACCAAAAGAACCCCTCAAATTGCGTTCACATAGCCACTATTAGTGAACAAAAGCTTATTGACGCTATTATTAGCTTACGGCAAGAAGACAGGGACTCTGCAATAGTTGTTTACTTTCACTGGAGTTTTGACCTTGAAACATTGCCGTTTCCTATGTACCGGCAATTCTCAAGGGCACTCATCGATTCCGGGGCCAACCTTGTAGTTGGTTCTCACTCACACTGTGTACAGGGTGGAGAAAAATATAAGAATGGCTATATAGTCTACGGTCTTGGTAATTTTTTTCTCCCTTACAATACTTTTGCCGGTAGCTACCTGACATTTCCGGATTTTGCCAGAGTAGAGCTGGCTTTTGAATGGGATGTTACCACTAACCTGGCCACTTGTCACTGGTTTGAATACAAGAATGATGGCGATTCACATAAACTCATTCACATCCTGAGTGAAAAGTTTGAGGAATCAACCATGTTAAGTGAATATTCGCCATATGTTAAGATGGGTGACAGTGAATATTATGATTATTTCCGTAAACACAGGAGAAAAAAATTCCTGATACCAGTATTTAAAGACTATGAGGAAAGAACCCTTAACAGTCTTTACACTGTATGGTTAAAGCTCAGGGCCAGGTTTGCCAGAAAAATGGCTAAACTTAGAATAATTAACTGGCAGAACTAGTTTTTATATTAACTCCTTTAATGTTTTCGTAAAATGATGGCCAAAACCCTTGAGGGGTTGCGTGATAATGTTTTTTGGTTTAACCAGAAGATGACAGGCAATAAAATTGCCAATCACTTACATGATATTTCAATTATTCTTAGTGAAAATGGATCTTCATTAAGCCAAGCTCAAAATGAGAAAAACCTGGGTCAAATTTTATCACATTCTGTCAGCTCTGTACCCTATTATTATGGTCTGAGGCAATTTTCAACGCTTGATGATTTTCCAGTCGTTGAAAAACAAATTATCAGAACAGCATATAATTCATTTCGATCACTTTCGTTCAAGGATGCTGATCTGTTTACAGCGGTTACCAGCGGATCTACAGGAACGCCATTCAGGATATACCAGGACAAAAACAAGAAACTAAGAAACTACGCCGATACACTTTATTTTGCCGGTCTTGCCGGATATGAACCGGGCCAGAAGCTCATTTACCTGAAAATATGGGTCAGTGAAAAGATGAAGAACCGTCTCGTATATCGGTTGCAGAATATGGTACCGGTTGATGTTATCCATTTTAACGACAGGGAAATTGAAAAGCTTATTGCTGATATGAAGAGTGACCGTTCCACCTTCAGCCTGCTGGGGTATGCCTCTGCACTGGAACTGATATGCCAATACCTTGATCGCACAGGGCACGGGCCTGTGAAAGCTAACGTAAAATCTGTGATTGGCATTTCGGAATCCCTAAATGATTATACGATCCAAAGCTTTAAGAAATATTTTGGCGTACCAGCCGTTTCACGCTATTCAAACCTGGAAAACGGCATCATAGCGCAGCAGACACCGGACAGTTCCGGAAGATTCCTCGTAAACACCGCAAGCTATCATGTGGAGATATTGAAAATGGATTCGGACGAACGGGCAGTGGATGGCGAACCGGGACGGATAGTCGTTACAGACCTGTTCAACTATGCCATGCCGATGATCAGGTATGATACTGGTGACGTAGGGTCAATTATTAAGGATGCTTCTGCTCCCGGCAGGAAGTACCTTGCCACGGTGGAAGGACGTAAGCTTGACCTGTTATATGATACCAGGGGGAACCTTGTCTCATCGTATATTGTCTATAAAAATATGTGGCAATACACTGAGATAGACCAATATCAGCTCATACAGGAGAGGGGAAAAGAGTATACCTTCAAGATCAATTGCCGGGATGCTTTCACCAGGGAAGATCAGCTTGTCAGTGAATTCAAAACTTACCTGGGCAAGGATGCCGACTTCAAGATAGAATATGTCTCTGAAATACCCCTTCTGGCTTCCGGCAAGAGGAAGAAAATTGTTAATAACTACATCAAATCATAAGTTTCTGGAACGTATTTTAATATTCATAAAACATCATTTAGGCTTTTTTTGGAGGGCCATCGAATGGGTCAATGGCTCGCTCTTTGCCCTCATTTTTAAAAGTAAACTCAGCCAGGTGCTACCGGCATTTTTTGCAGAGACCACAGATGGTCAGATTTTTTACAGAAGGCTTACTCCCGTAGATATTACCTCCCTTCACCATTTGCTGGTCTCCCAGCAACCGGAGGATATGAAGTATTTTAATCCTCACGGTATTGATCCTCAATCGCTTGATGCACAGATTCGAAAACCGGCCTTCCTCATGATGGGTGCATTTGACGGGAACAAGTTAGCAGGGTATTTCTTCCTGAGGTTTTTCGCCAATAGAAAGTGCTTTGTTGGTCGGCTGATTGATAAAGATTACAGGGGCAAAGGCATGGGCTCGGCAATGAATTTCATCATGTACGAGATTTCCTGGCGGCTGGGGTTCAGGTGCCTGTCGACCATCTCACGAAATAATACTGCTGTTATGAGGGCACATGCAAAGAACCCGACGATGGTTGTTCTTAAGGAATTGCAGAATGATTATTTGCTTGTGGAATTTGTCAGAAAGAAGTAAATAGTAAGTAGTAAGGTGTTTAAGAGGGGTTTTGATATAGTTGCTGCATTCTTTGGATTGGCGTTTCTTAGTCCTAGCTTTTTGGTAATTGCCCTGCTTATTAAATTCAGCATGCCGGGACCGGTATTGTTCAGGCAGGTGCGTGCAGGAAGACAGGGCAAGCCTTTCACTATCTGTAAGTTCAGGTCAATGGCTGCCAATCAAGGCGTAAATACAGTTACTGTCAGAGGCGACAGCCGCATTACTTCTCTCGGAGCATGGTTGAGGAAAAATAAATTAGATGAACTACCCGAGCTTTGGAATGTTTTGGTCGGCGACATGAGCCTTGTTGGCCCACGGCCTGATGTACCCTGCTATGCTGAAAGACTGAAAAGTGATGAGAGGCTGATTCTTGATCTGCGTCCGGGCATAACCGGTCCGGCTTCGTTGAAGTATGCCAATGAGGAAGAGCTACTGGCCTCCGTCACAGACCCGCAGAGATACAACGACGAGGTGCTGTGGCCTGATAAAGTCAGGATCAATCTGGATTATTATTATAGAAGAAGCTTCTGGGGTGACATTGCGATCATATTGAGAACGATCTTCAAAAGGGGGAAGTAAAATTTAAGATGTACCTTAAAAGCTATGAAGGGTTAAGGGTTTCTTGTTCCTTGATTCAGGTTCCATGTTTAAGGTTCAGTACCGTGGATTTTGTATATTTACCTTAAGAAATAACTTAAAACCATTAAGATGAAAAGGTTGCTTGTATTACTGGGCTGGGCAACAGGCGCTGTCGGCGTAATAATGATGATCATGGGTGTGATTGCAGTATTTACAGGAGGAATACTATTTGACCATATGTGGTCTAACCTCTTCTATCCCGGCAGCTCTTTCATTATGCTGGGTATCTTCCTCTTCCTGGGGGCACTGTTGTATGATGGGTGCTGCAAGGAGGAGAAGTAGCGCATCCAGGATTCTGCCTTTAACGCCGGTAATTGAAGAAACTGTCCGGCACAAAAAACTATTGTACATATCTGAAGAATGAGAATTACTATTGTAGCAGGGGCCATGCCTAACTTCATGAAGATAGCCCCGGTGATACATGCATTGGAACATGCCATAAAGAGAGGTCATACCATTTCATACCGCATAGTGCACACCGGACAACACTATGACCCCAACCTCAGCGATACCTTTTTTAAGGAACTGAATATACCAGAGCCACACGTAAACCTTGGCGCAGGGAGCGGAACACAGGCGGAACAGACCGCCGGGATAATGACAGGCTTCGAAAAAGAGCTGATGAGCAATCCGACTGACCTCGTGATTGTTGTGGGCGATGTGACCTCAACAATGGCCTGCGCCATTACTGCAAAGAAACTCAACACCAGGGTGGCACATATAGAAGCAGGAATACGTTCATTCGACCTCACCATGCCGGAAGAGATAAACAGAATGGTGACCGACAGCATCACCGACTGGTTCTTCACCACATCACACTTTGCCAATGAGAATCTCCGAAAGGCAGGTATACCTGATAACCGGATATTCTTCACGGGCAACGTGATGATAGACACCCTTATAAAAAACAGACCGAGGTTTGTCAGGCCGGCAATATGGGAACAATTAAGTCTTAAGGGGAAGGATTATTTTGTTATAACCCTTCAGCGTCCTGTCAATGTTGACAGTCCTGAGAATCTTAAACGGCTGCTGGGGTCAATCACTGACGCTTCCGGCGGCCTGCCCGTTATCTTCCCCGTTCATCCCAGGACACGCAAAGTCATAAATGACTTTAGTACTGCGGTCTTGCAGTCCTGCGGTCTCGGGGCCAAACCATCCATACATCTTACTGAACCGCTGAGTTACCTCGAGTTTAACTACCTCGTTGAGAGAGCCTTTGCGGTCATCACCGACTCGGGCGGCATCACCGAGGAGACGACGGTTCTGGGTGTCCCCTGCCTTACATTGCGCGACAGCACCGAACGCCCCGAGACCTGTACCATTGGTACAAATGAACTGGTGGGTACGGACCCTGCCGCTATCGCTCCTGCCCTTGTAAAACTCTTTAACGGAAAGTGGAAGAAGGGCAGCATACCAGAGCTGTGGGACGGGAAAGCCGCGGAGCGTATCGTAGAGGTAATTATCAGAGAGCTCTCCGGAGTATGATCTTCAGAATAACGCTGTGTTCATTAATTAAAGTAAAATTGAAATTTTAATCTAATTTTGCATTAAATATTATATCTGTTAATTTCTATGCTGAGATTGCTTAAAGCAATAATAATTTTGTTCCTTTTATCAGTGACTTCTCCTTTTCTGTTTTCACAGGTTATCGTTGCCGATCATACTGTGGTGGAAAAATATAAGGATATTCCGCAGTATTACATTGATGAAGTAAAGAAGATGTGGGTCTCCATTGCCGGGGAATCGCATTCAGAAGCATACCGGGTAGGGTGTGAATTATTAGAGGTCCTTGACAGCAGGTTCCAGGTCAATGTAACTTCAGGAGGCGAGCCCGAAACCTTTACCGAAAGCCATCTCAGGATCAGCAGCGCCACGTGGGGTGACTACAGCCATCTTACCGGCTGGCAGTACAGTTACGGTGAAGAGGACTGGTTTACAAACACAACTGCAATAAACCGAACCAAAGCCGGACTGCAATACTGTAATGATAACGGACCTGGGCTTAATGCTTTAGGATTCGCCTGGTGTTATGACGGGACCTATCCGGGGGTGACCGGAGGCATCGATCCGGTGTACCATACACGCTGGGGCGGGGAAACAGTCGGCAGTCCGGAAGGGGAAAGAAGCTGGGGACTTGACTCAGGAGACCAGTCTCTGACAGGCAACTCTGTCAGCATGGATACATATCTTAATGCAACAAGTGAATACATATCCTTTTGCAGGTCAAATAATATCCTGACTAAAATATTATTTACTACAGGACCGGTTGATGATAATTATTTATCCGGGTTGAACAAGGATGAAATTGGTTATCAGCAGTACTTAAAGTGGAGGTATATCAGAGAATATGTTAATTCTCTGGCAGAAGGGTACCTTTTTGATTATGCAGACATCCTGAGTTATAATGATGAAGGTGAGCCGGCCACCACATCATGGACAGATAATAACGGGGTTCTTCAGATTTTCCCGATCATACACAATGATAATTATGGAGGAGGATATGTTGGTCATATCGGGGAAACGGGAGCATTAAGACTTGGTAAGGCATTATGGTGGCTGCTTGCAAAGATGGCAGGCTGGGAGGCAGTAGACACAGCATATGTTCCTTTAGATTCGCTTTTCAGGGGAGAGTCGCCACTCTACACCCAGAATAACATGTATTTTGAGTTAGGGACTGAATTTCAGGCCTTGAGCGATGGTTTTATCACTAAGGCGAGGCTTTACAGTCATATAAATGAAGGTGGCCCCCACACGGTGCGTTTGTGGGAGGTTAGCGGGACGACTTACACCCTTGCAGCGGGTCCCTACAGCTGGGAATTTACGCCCGGGCTTCAGGGGTGGCGGGAGTATGTGTTACCAACACCTGTTGCAGTAGATTCGGGTAGGGTCTACATAATAAGTATTTCGACTAGCAGTGATAATTATTTCATGTATACCGGGGGATTCAGTCCTGCAGCCCAGGGGGATTATATAAGATATCAGCGGGGATTGTATACAACCTCACCGGGAGGAGTGCCCCTATACGATTCATTCAACAGCTGTTACTTCAGGGATTTAGTCTTTGCCTTGCCGGAAACTGAAGTATTATTGCCGGGAACGATAGGGAGTTCACAGACAATAGGTTACAATACGGCGCCGGCGGCTCTCACGGAGCTTACTGCACCGGAAGGAGGCACGGGAGAATATACCTATCAGTGGCAAGGCTCGCCGGACGGAGAGGTCTGGACCGGTATCACGGGTGCTACAGGACAGGGTTACGCACCGCCGGCACTTACAGAGAGTACATATTACAGACGCCTTGTCAGCAGCGGATCACTTGGACCGGTAGCAAGTGACCCGGTACTTGTGACAGTAATAATTCAATATGTATATATTCCTTTAGATTCGCTTTTCAGGGGAGAGTCGCCACTCTACACCCAGAATAACATGTTTTTTGAGTTAGGGAGTGAGTTTCAGGCCTTGAGCGATGGTTTTATCACTAAGGCGAGGCTTTACAGCCATATAAATGAAGGAGGCACTCACACGGTGCGTTTGTGGGAGGTTAGCGGGACGACATACACCCTCGCAGCTGGTCCCTACAGCTGGGAATTTACGTCCGGGATTCAGGGGTGGCGGGAGTATCTGTTACCAACACCTATTGGGGTAGATTCGGGTAAGGTCTATATAATAAGCATCTCGACAAGCAGTGATAATTATTTCATGTATACCGGGGGATTCAGTCCTGCAGCCCAGGGGGATTATATAAGATATCAGCGGGGATTGTATACAACCTCACCGGGAGGAGTGCCCCTATACGAATCATTCAACAGTTGTTACTTCAGGGATGTGGTCTTTGCCCTGCCGGAAACTGAAGTATTACTACCGGGAACGATAGGGAGTTCACAGACAATAATCTATAATACGGCGCCGGCGGCTCTCACGGAGTTTACGCCACCGGAAGGAGGCACGGGAGAATATACCTATCAGTGGCAGGGCTCGCCGGACGGAGAGATCTGGACCGATATCACAGGTGCCACAGGACAGGGTTATGCACCGCCGGCACTGACAGAGAGTACATATTACAGACGCCTTGTCAGCAGCGGATCTCTGGGGCCGGTAGCAAGTGACCCGGTACTTGTGACAGTAATAATTCAATATGTATATATTCCTTTAGATTCGCTTTTCAGGGGAGAGTCGCCACTCTACACCCAGAATAACATGTTTTTTGAGTTAGGGACTGAGTTTCAGGCCTTGAGCGATGGTTTTATCACTAAGGCGCGGCTTTACAGTCATATAAATGAAGGAGGCACTCACAGGGTTAGGTTGTGGGAGGGGAGCGGGACGACATACACCCTCGCAGCTGGTCCCTACAGCTGGGAATTTACGCCTGGTATTCAGGGGTGGCGGGAGTATCTGTTTCCAACACCTGTTGCAGTAGATTCGGGTAAGGTCTATATAATAAGCATCTCGACGAGCAATGATAATTATTTCATGTATACCGGGGGATTCAGTCCTGCAGTTCAGGGAGATTATATAAGATATCAGCGGGGATTGTATACAACTTCCCCGGGAGGAGTGCCCCTATACGATTCATTCAACAGCTGCTACTTCAGGGATGTTATATTTGCCAGATTCGGGGCAGACTTCTTTACTCCGGGGACAATCGGATCTGATCAAACTGTATGCAGCAATTCCACCCCTGCTGTTTTGACAGAATTGACGGCACCTTCAGGTGGAACAGGAGAATATAGTTTTCAGTGGCAGAACTCACCTGACGGCACCTCCTGGACAGATATCCCGGGAGCCACCCTTTCCGCCTATGCTCCGCCCTTATTGGCAGTGAGCACATCGTATAGGCGCCAGGTAAGAAGCGGACTTCTTGAGCCGGTCAGCAGTGATCCTGTCACGATAACAGTACTTCTACCACCTGCCGAAGCACAGCTGCACGATACTATCACTATTGAGAACAGCACCTCTGCTACTTTCAGGGTTCTCATTAACGGAGGCACGCCACCATATACGATTCATTATACAAGGAACGGAGTGCCGCAGCGTCCTGTTCCTGGCTACATCAGTGGTTCTGATATTCTTTCAGAAGGACTGGCTGCCGGGAGCAATATCTTTACACTTACTTCAGTGACGGATGCTCCGGGATGCTCAACATTGAGCCTGGGATCTGATATTACAATAACAGTGCATCTATATGAACCTGTGGACTCGTTGTTCAGGACAGAGATTCCACTGTACTCACAATTTAACATGTTTTTTGAGTTAGGCACTGAATTCCAGGTGCTGTCGGATGGCTATATCACAAAGGCAAAGCTTTACAGCCACGCCAGTGAAGGGGGAGAGCATACAGTACGTCTCTGGGGGAAGAACGGAGCTGCCTGGTCTCTTCTGGCGGGCCCCTATGCCTGGAGTTTCTTACCGGGATATCAGGGATGGAGAGAATTTACATTGCCTGCCCCTGTGGCAGCAGACTCTGGCCGGGTATATATAATCAGCATCTCGACAAGCAGTGATAATTATTTTATGTATACCGGGGGTTTCACTCCTGCAGTTCAGGGTGATTATATAAGATATCAGCGGGGATTATACTCAACCTCACCGGGAGCAGTTCCCATTTACGAATCATTCAACAGCTGTTACTTCAGGGATGTGGTATTTGCCCTGTTGGAATCAGAAATCCCTCCGGCCGGGAATAAAGGGCTGATTCTGGTCACTCCTGAGAATTTAATTCAGGAAGAGATCAGATTATTCAGGAATTATCCCAATCCTTTCAAAACGGAGACGAGTATTGAATTTGAACTTGCAGAAGGGAGCATCATAAACATTGAGCTATATGACTCCAATGGCAGAAAAAGAGAGACGCTTCTCAGCCGGCACATGACCTCCGGAAGACATGTGATTGACTGGTTGCCAGAGAATTATCCCTCAGGTACATATTATCTTTCATTGACTTCAAAGTCTGCCCGAAAAGTAATTAAGCTGTCTCTGCTGAAATAGTTTTTCAATTCATTCTGCAGCAAGGTCGCTGCAGCGCTTCCCGGATTTTATCAATCTAAGAGATGAAGAAAAAGATATATCTCTCCAGTCCGCATATGGGCGGGAGGGAACTGAACTATATCCATGAAGCCTTTGAGCAGAACTGGATAGCCCCGCTGGGGCCCAATGTAGATGCCTTTGAGAAAGAGCTTGGTGCCGCGGTAGGTGCCGGACATGTCGCTGCGCTCTCGTCAGGTACCTCTGCCATACACCTTGCACTGATACTGCTTGGGGTGAAGCGTGGGGATTATGTCATTGCATCATCATTTACCTTCTCGGCTACAGTCAATCCGATAGTCTACCAGGGAGCAATACCTGTATTGATAGACAGCGATGGCGATACATGGAATATGGATCCGGAATTGCTTAAAAAAGCAATTCAAGGAGAAAGGAGAAAGGAGAAAGGAGAAAGGATCAAAGCGATTATTGTGGCGCATCTGTACGGGATGCCGGCGAAGATGAACGAGATAATGGCTGTCGCTGACAGGTATGGCATTCCCGTGATTGAGGATGCAGCCGAGGCATTGGGATCTGAGTATATGGGACAACGGATCGGGTGTAATGGTAAGTACGGTATCCTCTCATTTAACGGCAACAAGATAATCACCACCAGTGGCGGCGGGGCTCTGATATCGGATGACGAAGCAATGATTAAGCGTGCGCGCTTTCTTGCCACACAGGCACGTGACCCGGCGCCGCATTACCAGCACAGTGCAATAGGGTATAACTATCGGATGAGCAACATTGTTGCCGGGATAGGCAGGGGGCAACTGGAGGTGCTGGACGAGCGGGTGAGACAGCGGAGGGCCGTTAATGCCTGGTACAGGGAGATTCTTAACGATATGCCGGGAGTTTCATTTCAAACCGAACCTTCCCGTGACTTTTACTCCAATTACTGGCTGACATGCATCATCATTGATCCTCAGATAGCCGGTACTGACCGCGAGAAGCTGAGGCTGGCGTTCGAGGCTGAGAACATAGAGGCGCGTCCGCTCTGGAAGCCGATGCATCTGCAGCCCGTCTTCAGCCACTGCCCGGCGTACGTGAACGGTACCTCGGAGGCGCTTTTTAACAACGGTTTGTGTTTGCCGAGCGGATCTAATCTTACGGAGAACGAACTTGAACGGATAGAGGAGGTTTTGAGGGGTGAGTTTAATTTCAAGTAGGAAGTAAGAAGTAAGTAGTAGGAAGAATGGAGAGTAAAGAGCATAATTACAGGGGGTTTAGGGATTTGATAGTGTATCAGAAGTCGTATAAGCTTGCTCTGGAGATATTTGAAATTTCGAAGACTTATCCTAAAGAAGAAAGATATAATCTTGTTGATCAGATCAGGAGATCATCCAGGTCAGTACCAGCCAATATTGCAGAAGCATGGGTAAAAAGGAAGTATCCTAAATCATTTATAGCCAAGCTCCTCGATGCGTTGGCAGAGGAGGCAGAAACAGAGGTTTGGCTCGATATGTCGCTTGATTTCAAATATATAGATAATGAACTGCATGATTCATTAATTGATCGCTGCAATGAATTAGCCAGAATGCGAGCCTGTGAAGATTTTTGTGTAAACGAGTAGCAGCCTGGTTTAAATAACGCCACATCTGTCACCAAATTTAATGATTAATTGATTTATAACGGAGCCCCAGTCTCTCACGGGGAATGTCCATTTTTTCTCGATATTAGCAATCGCCAGATACACAGCCTTTAAAGCTGCCGGGTCGTCAGGAAAGACCGTTTTTGCTTTGGTGTATTTCCGGATAGTGCTATTCAGACTCTCGATTGCGTTGGTAGTGTAGATGATCCTCCGGATCTCCTCGGGGTAATCAAAGTAAGCTGTAAGCTCATCCCAGTTGTCTCGCCAGGATTTGATTGCATAAGCGTATTTACCGCCCCATTTCCGGGCAAACTCATCGAGAGCATCATATGCCATCTCACGGTTTATTGCCCGGTAGACATTCTTTAAATCAGCCAGGAACTGCTTTCGGTCTTTCCAGACGACATACCTTGTAGAGTTACGTATCTGATGAACCACGCAAAGCTGAGTAATTGTCTGAGGGAAGGCAGATTTGATTGCCTGCCTGATGCCGGTGAGATTATCTGTACTGGCGATCAATATGTCTTTTACTCCACGGGCCTTGATATCTGTAAGAACGTTAAGCCAGAAGGATGCACTCTCCGTTTCACTGATCCACATACCCAGAACCTCCTTCCGACCGGTCTGTTTAAGTCCGATCATCAGGTAGATGGTTTTGCCCTGGACCTTGCCATTCTGCCTCACCTTAACTACGATGCCGTCCATCCAGACAACAAAGTAAACAGGGTCAAGAGGACGCTGCTGCCACTCCTTGATGTCTTCAAGAACAGCGCTGGTTATGTTGGATATCGAACCCTCACTGACCTCAACGCCGTAGATGTCCTTGATAGTAGCCTCTATATCACGTGTGGTCATGCCCCGGGAGTACATCGTTATAATAGCATGTTCGATCTTTGCTGACATGCGCTCATGCTTGGGTACAACCACCGGATCAAATGATGAGTTGCGGTCACGGGGAACATCCAGAGGGACTTCCCCAAGATTGGTCTTCAGCGTCTTGCGGCTGAAGCCATTACGGCTGTTGCCACTGTTTTTGCCCGCAGGATCATGTTTGGGATAGCCGAGATGCTCATTGATCTCAGCCTTCAGAAGTGCTTCCACTCCTTGCTTGTAAAGCCTCTGAATAAAGTCTTCGAACTCCTCTTGAGTCCTGATCTTTTTCAGCGCTTCTTCAGGGATCTTGAATAACTCATTATCACTCATACTGCTGCTTATTAGGTTAAAATTAAACTTTTTCGTTTAACCAACCGGTCTTTGAGCTCGATCGCCGGCTCCAGACCGGTTGGTTACCCAAGCAGCTACAAATTCATTTACACAAAATTATTTACACCCCCCAGAATGCTACACGCAATGATCAACTCCCCTGAAAAATTCTGCAAATCCTGACCCTCTGACACTTCCTACTTCCTACTACTTACTGCTTTTTCAACTGTTCCTGACAAATTATGCCTTCAAACAAATCCCCATCGTTTGACTTATTATGTCTCTCAGTCAGGCTCGCAGATCCTGATGCTGCTGTGAGTGCGGCTGAGAACCTTATCTCTGCCGGTGCCGTTGACTGGGAGGACCTGTATGAGCGGGCGAAGATTCACTGTATAAGACCTCAGCTGGCAAATCTTATCAGGAAGGTGTCTTCCGCTGAGGTGCCTGATGGTTTCAGGGAAAAAATAGACGATGCATATCGCCAAAATCTTTCCCTTCAGTTAAGAAATATCAATGAATTTATTAAGGTAAAGCAAATACTTGATGATGCCGGCATAGAAGCCGTTCCGTTCAAGGGATTCAGCCTGGCTCATGAGATGTACGGCAACATTGCAGACAGGGAGGGGGGCGATGTTGACCTGTATATTAATTTCAGGGATCTTGACAGGATAATGGGATTAATGAACAGGGGAGGCTACATGCCGGAAACCTCCTCTTCCCCGGCATTCATCAGGAAAATGAAAAGAGAATCAGCAGAGTACAACTTTGAAAGATATGAAGGTGATGAGAAGGTTTTTCATGTCGAGTTTCACTGGAAGATAGGGTCAACGCTTCACGGGATGAATATAAGTCTTGATGACCTTTCCTCACAGGTTGTTACAGGTACAATGCAGGGAAATGCATTTAAAGTTTTTACGCCATCGGCAGGATTGCTGCTTGCCCTGATGCATCACGGAGGCAAGGATGCCCTGGTGCAGCTGAAGCATCTTCTTGATATAGGGATGATATTGAAGAAGGATGACCGTATTGACTGGGACTGGGTGACAGGCAATGCCCGCCGATATAATATTGAACCATTAGTATACGTAGCTGTAAGGATGGCCTCTGATGTTACAGGCATTGAGATTCCTGAAAGATTAATAGCCTCAGCGGAATCGGGCAAGGTATGCAGTCTGGCTGACGGCAGAATGGAAATGATGGCTTTGCCCCCGTCTGACTGGTACAGGGGAAGGTTTAATCACAGAAATTTTATTTTTCATCTGAGGTCACGCACAGGCATCAGGTTAAAGGCAACAATGGCATGGGATTATTGCAGGAGGCTGATTATTGGCGCTGTCACTCCGGGCAGGCTTATGAGATTTTATTTGAAAAAGAGATACCGGATTGAGAGTGAGAAGATTTAAATCTGCACTGCCCGGTGTCACCATAAGACGTGTGGCTTTGGTGACAGGGGTGAACGATCAGTTGTATGCAGGTGATGGAAGTCAGGTGAATCACCATGAGTTTGCGATACAAGTCGCGGGGGTGGGCAGTTTTTATGCACGCCAGGGGAAGCAAGTGGAATATTCGGTTGAGCCCGGTGCTGACGAAGAATGGGTGAAGTTATGTCTTAACGGGCAGGTGCTGGTTGCCCTGCTGCACCAGCGAGGAATAATAAGCTTTCACGCCAGCAGCTTCGTTCATTCCGGGCGCGGGGTGATGATACTTGGCGAGAGCGGTGCCGGAAAGTCTTCACTGACAGCCTCGTTTGTGCTGGAGGGTGCGACGTTTCTCTCCGATGATATTACACCTGTCATCTTCAAGGATCAGGAACCCTGCATATGGCCCCTTTCCGGAATGATAAGGCTAAGAGATCATTCTGTGGGACAGTTAGGTATCAGTGAGAATAGCCTTACCCGGGCAGAACCGGGATCAGGCAAACACTATTTCCGCGTGAACCTTACCGCGATGGAGAGTTATCTGCTGCATACTGTGATCAAGATCGAGGTTGGCGATACCCTTGCTCCGGAGTTTTATAAGCCAGACTCTTCGGAGAGTTTTACTCTTTTGCGGAGCGAGGTATGCTTCTGGGAGATACTGAATGGCATGCCTGCTACGGAGGCTGAATACCTCCATCAGCTGCTGGATATAGTGAAGCAGGTAAAGATCTTCAGGGTCGTAAGACCTGCTGACATTGAAATCTCCGCACTGCATTCAGCGATAGAAATATTTTTAAACACAGAGTTGCACTGAGTTTTTACAGAGTAACACTGTATAATTTATATCCGGACAGTGAAACTCAGTTTTCACTCTGTGTCTTCAGTGGTAAAAAAAGTTTAAAGTTTAAAGTACACCTTCGCTAAAGCCATGGATCACAAAGTTGAAAGGGGAAGGTTTGCGAAGTTTTTAAGTCTGTCAGCTAAGGAAAGGCAGTTTTTTCTGGAAGCTTTTGTTCTTCAGATGTGGGTTGGGTTATTACTAAAAATAATTCCTTTCAGGTGGATACCGAAACTGTTCAAAGACAAGGTTCAGAGAACAAGGAACCAGGAGGATGGCGGGCACCACCTGGAACAAATAAAGACAGCCATTCAACGTGCTACCATTTTTTCTCCCTGGGAGAATAAATGCCTGGTGCAATCGCTGGCAGCGCGATGTATGCTGAGCAGACGGCGAATACCATCGAGGCTTTCCCTGGGAGTAACACTTGGCACTGATAAGAAAGTGATTGCCCATGCATGGATGAAGTCAGGGGATGTTGAGCTGGTTGAAAAGAGAGGCAATTTCCAGGAATTATATGTGTTTTAAAAAAAACTACTGTTATAATTAATGGTGTATATCTAAAAATATTACATTTGTACTGAATATCAATTTCCCTAAGTATCCTAATTTTTATAAATAATATATCAATTGGCAGATGAAAATGCAGGAAAAAAAGAAGAAAGTCTGGATTAAGCCAGTTGTCAATATACTTAGTATCAAGAAAGATACCTTCAGCGGCTCTCAGTCAGGTCCCGAAGGTGCCGGGAGAACACTTCCCAAGAAGTTTTGATGCGTTATTATCACCTTACCCTGATACTGTCGCTCCCGGTTAATCATTGATTCATTTATTTTAAGTATCATATATCCTAATTATAGGATTACACTTTTTATTATGATCATTGGGTTGATCTCATTTTCCTCACCTGTAAGTGATTCCTCTGAAATAGAATTTATCAGTAGAGCTTCAGACACTGAAGGTCTGAGCTTTAATTCCGTTATTCACCGTTACTTTACAGGAGGTTATTTCCTGCATCGGCACCTGCCCTATTATGCTTCTGATTTCTATTACTTTGATAAAGTCAATGATATTCTGGTTTTACTTTCCGGTTCAATTTACAACAAGACTGAGCTATATTCTCTTCTTAATATCGCAGCACCAATTCCGGACCCGGAATTGATCTCATGGCTTTTTGTGCGCGGAGGCTCTGACTTTGTAAAAAAGCTCAACGGTGACTTTGCCTTCCTGATTTTAAGTCCTGAGAAACAGGAAGCATATTTATTCCGCGACCATGTGGGCATTCGTCCGCTGGCTTTTACCATCGACAGACAGACTTTAACCTTTTCAACAGATGAGATAAGCTTAAGTACTGCATTTGAAGAGAGCGGTGCCATAGACACTGATTATCTTACAGGATATTTCAGGTTTACTGACTACGTGAAAACGCCCGATGTACGAGTGAGGAAGCTACCCCCGGGTCATTTTATCAGGTTCACTGCAAAGGAGCTAAATATCACCAAATACTGGGAACCTGAAGAAATTAAAACTGACAAAAAGCTTTCATATGAACAGATGCTGTCAGACCTTAAATTACTAATGGAGGATGCCGTTAAAATAAGGTGTGAGCAGCGCTTTATTGCAGGATCACACGTAAGCAGCGGGCTAGATTCGGGTATTGTGGCAACACTGGCGCGGAAAGAATATTCTAACCAGGAACGGTTCTACGGTTTTTCATGGTCTCCCGCTGATTTTAATGCCGGAGATGTTAATTATGACGAGAGGGAGATCATCACCGAGACATGTGACAGGACCAATATTATTCCTCTCTTTTCTGATATGAGAACCGATGAATTTCAGAGGATAGTTTCATCCTTTTATTACAATCACGGCTTTTTTTCAGAGGACAGAACAGCTCAGCA
Organism: uncultured Bacteroidales bacterium; assembly: GCA_963732365.1. Taxonomy (GTDB): domain Bacteria; phylum Bacteroidota; class Bacteroidia; order Bacteroidales; family VadinHA17; genus SR-FBR-E99. The sequence continues at coordinate 447,396 of CAVSZC010000005.1, forward strand.
GGCGGTGAAGGCCGGGGTCAACCTTATTTTCAGCGGATGGGGCGGTGATGAGTTTATCAGCACGGGAGACAGGGCAATTGAACTGGACCTTCTAACGGGGCTGAGGCTAAAGACATTCTTTCGCAGAAATTCTCTGACACATCCTAAAAGATTTATAAAGAATTTTTTTCATTTTGTCCTCTATCCTGCGCTGGGAATTATTGACGGAAAGACTCTCCGATCTTTCAGGGAGGATGCCAGGTATTTGAAGAAACAATATAAGCGGAACGACAAAAAAGCAATTAGGAACTTCTATTTCCATACTTCCAGGCAACAGATGCATCTCCGTATGCTGCATTTGTACCATCTGCAGCACAGGTGTGAACACTGGATGATAAATGGCTATCGTAATGGGTTAGAGTACCGCTATCCGTTGCTTGACAAACGCATCGTCGAATATATGCTTAGGGTACCATCAATACTTCTTTGCAGGACTAATGACTTTCGTCCTGTTCTGAGGGAGATAGCAAAAGATGTTCTGCCCGATGCGGTTCGTTTGCACGTGTATAAAAATGATCCGGTATACTGGAGGTATATGGATGAGAAGTTCAGAGAGGCTTCCCTGATCCTTACGGAAGAGGCTGGTGAGTGGAGCGCCAACAGTGATTTGCACTTTATAGACTTTAAACTGCTGAAAGAAGATATTTCAAAGTACAGGTATTCACCTGAAAGTATAAATGCAAAGTCGTTATTCAGGGGGCTGGTATATATAAAGGCTGTTCATGAGTTTACAAAGAGATATCATGAAAACAGGGTCAGAGCGAATTGAAGCGATAGAGGAACAGTCAATCTGTGTCAGTTGCGGATTTTGCTGTGATGCCACTCTTTTCATGCATGCCTGTCTTAATCCGGGTGAGAGGGGTCATCTGCCGGAGAAGATTGAAGAAAACAGTTTTACTGAGGGGGGTGAAGATTATTTCATGCAGCCATGCCCTTATTTTTCAGGGAAGTGTACAATATATATTTTTCGCAGAGCCGATATCTGCTCATCATACCGCTGCCAGCTGCTTAAGGATTTTGCAGCAGGAACCCTTTCTTTGCATGAAGCCATGGAGATAGTAAGTGGGGCCATGGGCTTGAGGACAAAAATAATGGAAGAGTGTCAGGGGAAACCTGGAGTCTGTGCATTCACCAGTTTCCGGCAGCTTATGAAAGACCTTGGGAAGATGAGTAAGGCAGCCAAGACAGATTCGCAGGTACTTGATTATGAAATCCTTTTAGCCAGATGTAATATATTCGAAGCTCTTCTTATTAAACACTTCCGTCCGGCTGGCGAATTTGAAAAGATGATGGTAAGACAGGAGGATAAGATTAAATGATTGGCAAAGACACCAATTATGGTAAAGTATATTAGAAACAACAAGACTATCAGCGGCAAGCTTCATGATGAGATGGTGATGATGGACATTGATCAGGGAAAATACTTTTCACTCAATCCGGCAGCTACCCGTATATGGGATATGCTGGAGAAGCAAATGTCAGCAGATGAATTATGTGAGCTTCTTATTGAGGAGTATGATGTGGAGATGGAGCATTGCCGCTCAGAGGTGACAGAATACCTGTCAGAAATGGCGAAGCTGGGGTTGATCGTTGAAGTGGCCTGACGGGGGAGGGTAACCCGGGGAGGAGAGGTCAAACATATATTTCGCGAAGAATTAAAATATTCATATACAGATATAGATTACTTATCACAAATAAGTTGTATCATATCTAAATTAATTTTAAATTTAGCGAATTATTGTGCAGTAAGTTTTTAAATGTTAAATAGTTTTGGTGAATCAATATATTGCCGGCAAAAGGTTGTATCTAAAGGAAACTGTGATGAAAGAAAAGATCAAATTCTTCTGCAATAAGACTTTCAGGGTCTTGACACTTGTAATGTTGACAGGGTTGATAACAACTCACTGCATTTTTGGTCAGACCTGGCTTGATAATCCTTATTTTGGATATCGGATGCCGATTGTAATAAATAATAGTACGGGAACTGAATTAACAGAGTTTCAGGTACAGGTCACTCTGGGCAGTTCATTTCCCTGGGCACATGCCAATGCTGACATATCTGATTTCAGGTTCACCGCGCCGGATGGCGAGACCTTAATTCCTTACTGGATAGAAAGCTTTACTCAATATGCATCAGCCACCATCTGGGTGGAAGTGCCAACCCTTGCTGCAGGTACGTCAACAACAATATATCTCTATTATGGCAATGCATCAATCACGACAAGCGCTTCAAGCGGAGATGATACATTTGATTTTTTTGACGACTTTGAGGGAACCGTTTTAAGTACTAAATGGAACCCTCTCGGGGCCGGAAGTGCCGTGCTGAACGGAGGTTATCTGACCCTGAATTCAACCGGTGTCTTTGACGTCAGCTCCAACACAGGTTTTGATTTTAACTTTATAAGTGAGACAAGGGGGAGTCATCCGACCCACGGCACAACTGGATTGGCCTCGCAAATTGGATTCTGGCGTAGTGCATATAACATTGTCATGATTAGTGATTATGCCTCGGAGTACTGGCTAAGGTATACCTATATTGAAAATGTGGGAGGATCGGTAATAGCAATGGACCAGGCAGCAGACCAGAATTTTCATGTGTTTAAAGTTTACCGTGAAAGTCCGAGAATTGCCGGATTCCAGGTAGATAATAATCCTGCGGAGCGCCAGCCAAGTAATATACCCACCGGACTAATGTCTTCAATCATCCAGGCATACGGACCAGGTTGTCAGGTAATTGCAGACTGGACCAGGGTAAGAAAATGGGCGGGTTCTGATCCGGTAGCCACCCCTGGAATTGAGCAGGACGGCAGCCTTAATTACTGGACCGGGGCTGTTGACAGCGACTGGAATACGTCCGGGAACTGGTCTTCAGGCGTTCCCTCACCTGAAGATGACGTAAATATTTTCAGTGGGGCAAATCCTCTGGTGATAACCGGCACGGTAGAATGTAATAATCTGACAATAGAACCGTTAGCCCGGGTCACCGTGGCAACGACAGGTGATCTCACTGTCAACGGGGTGCTAACGATCAACTCGACAGGCACCATGAACAGCGGCTCCCTTATCAACCTGGGCACAGTAACCGGGAGCGTAACGTATAACAGGTTTTTGCGTCCCGAGGACAATTTCGGAGAGAGGCACTTTTTCTCATCACCGGTTTCAGGACAATTAATAAGTTCATTTGTATCATCAAATTCTCCAAAAGTCACTGCCGTGTGGGAGTGGGATGAGCCGACCGGATTATGGCCTGATATTACCCTAACTGCAGGCAGCCTTATACCAGGAAAAGGGTATAACCTTGCACAGGAAGTGCAAAGTGACGGATTATTATCCTTCACCGGAAGCCTGACAGATATGACAGAGCCACTTCAGGCAACATCACCATATTCTGATTGCCTCTTTGACGGTGTTACAGCTTATGCCGATCGGCCATTAGCCTCGGGAAGAGAGTACGGCGGAGGCGGATGGAATCTGCTGGGTAATCCATTTGCTTCATCCATGAACATATCGGAGTTTATTGCAACCAACACTTCCAGCTTTGATCCGAACTATCAGGCAGTTTACATTTATGACGGCACTGTGACTGAGCATGGTACTTATTACTACAGGGGGTCAGAGATCCCTGGTTTCCCAACCGGGTCGTTGCTATATGGCTCTGATTATATTCAGGCCGGACAAGGATTTTTTGTACTTGCCGTATGCAATACGAGCAGCTTTGCATTTACTGATGCAATGCAGAGTCATCAAAACACTGATCCTGTGTTGAAGTCTGCCAGAGTAAAAAATTCGTGGCCGGGGTTGCAGCTCAGGGTTAAATATGGCGAAAACGAGAGTACTACGACTGTTGTCTTCAATGAAAATATGACTGCCGGGACTGATCCGGGTTACGATGTCGGTTTGTTAAGCGCCTCACCTGATGTTGAGATTTATACCGCCCTGGTGTTGGATAACGGCATTAACTTCGCCCGTCAGGCATTGCCACTGGGTAAGTATGAAGAGAATATTATCCCGGTTGGAGTCAACTGTGCAAAGGGAGGAGAGGTAACTTTCTCGGCAGATGTCGTGCCGATCAGACCATACAAGTTCTGGCTTGAAGACCGCAAGACCGGCATCTTCACCGACCTGAACGCTGATACATACACCGCCACCCTTCCTGAAAACACTTATGGCACCGGCAGGTTCTACCTTTACACAGCCACTAACGTCAGGAGGATAATGCGTCCGCATAAGGATTACGGCGACCAGCTGAGTCTGCGAATATGGACAACAAGTAACAACGAGGTGAAAATAGAGGGGAATGTTAGCAGCAAGGCTGTCTGCCAGGTTTACGATTCCAGGGGCCAGAAGATTTTCGAGACCACTCTTGGCGACGTTTATTACAATACTATCAGCCTGCCATCAGTAAGAAATGGAACCTACCTGGTTAAGGTAACAGACGGGATCAAGACAATCACGAAGAAAGTGGTATTCCTGTAACCGAGGGATTCTCTTATCATAAAGCATAGCTTATCAAGATTTACTGATGTATAACCTGTGAGCTATGCTTAGTTTTTACTGACAGTTAATGTTATCTGCCGTGGTCAGATTTTTCAGCACTGTCAGAACCAGTAAGGCCCTATCTCTTTTCTGCTCCGAATATTTCATTATCCTTTTGTCATCCCGCTCCTTTACCATCCAACAGTATGCATAATTATCTCTTTATTGCTAAGACCTTTATATTATTTAAGGAGCACCAGCCCTGGAAACTGTTGTTGATATTCGCAGTTACGCTCCTTATGGGGATCACCTCAGGGTTCTCAATACTGATATTGATCCCGATGTTGCAGCTGCTGAACATTGGAGGCAGTCAGCCAGCGGAAGGACCGGCAGCTTTCTTTCAGAGCATCTCAGACAAAGCAGGCGTAAGCATTACAATAGAAACGGTTCTTCTGGCATTTGTATTATTGGTTACAATGAGTGCATTGTTGCAGTATTGGAAATCGATAATTGATACCCGTTATCAGCAGACATTCATTTATACTCTGCGGCGGCGTCTGTTTCGCAAGATCATCATGGCTGAATGGAAGACACTCAACAGCCGGAGCAAGACAAACCATTTGCAGGTCCTCACCAGGGAGGTGCCGAATCTGGCAAATTACTTTTACTTCTATATGAGGCTCTTGACTACTGTTGTTATGGCTTTGTCGTATGTCGTCTATGCGATCATGATCTCGGCGGAATTTACAGGTATAATTTTAGCTACAGGCATAGTCCTTTTTATTCTGCTAAGAAAATTTCTCTTTAGAGCCTTTCGGCTTGGTGAAGCATTTATCGACTCTTATAGCAGGCTTTTGAAATATATCGATGATTTCTGGCAGACAGTCAAGATTTCAAAGGTACACAGTTCAGAGTGGTTCTATTACCGCAGGTTTGATGAAGCAAACACTTCGCTGCTCGACCTGGAATACCGGATGCAGAAAAACTGGTCATTGCCGGACCTCATCCAGCGAATGGCAGGTATTGTTGTCCTTTCAGGGGTGGTCTATTTCGGGTCCGGCTCCGGCACTATTTCTATGTCATCTCTTATCATACTCATCCTGCTCTTCTCCCGCATCTTTCCTCAATTCATTGCCATAAATTCTGATTTAAACATGATTGTATCAAACTCAGCTTCGGTGAAGCTTGTTTTGAAGCTTGACGCGGAGCTGTCGGATAGTCTAATGTATCAAAAACGTATTGAGAAACCTGTTTTGGTCAGTGACGAGATCACTCTTGAGAGTATTTGTTTTTCATGGCCTGACGGGCAACAACTCTTTAACGGATTTAACGCAGCAATAAAAGCAAACAGCCTTACAGGAGTAACAGGCGAGTCGGGCAGGGGAAAAACAACGCTTATTGATCTGATTGCAGGTCTTCAAAGGCCTGATGCAGGCAGAATTCTGATAGATGGCCAGTCACTTGACAATAACCTGCTGCCCGGATGGAGGAGTGGGCTTGGTTATCTTCCACAGGAATCTTTTTTTATTGACGGCACCCTGCGCGAGAACCTTGTGTGGGACAGCGGCAATGCAATCACAGATGAGGAGATATGGGATGTGCTCGAAAAGGTTAACGCCACCCATCTTGCCAGGCGTTTCAGGAAAGAGCTGGATGCCTTCATCGTGAATTACCAGTTTGCTTTTTCCGGCGGCGAGTGTCAGCGGCTGGCACTGGCGAGGGTTTTATTGCGAAAGCCTTCTCTCCTGCTGCTTGACGAGGCAACTTCGTCATTGGATGCGGAGAATGAGACGATAATCATGGAAGTTCTCTCCAGGCTGAAAGAGAGGGTAACGATAATTTTTGTTACTCACAGGGAATCAGTCTCGAGGTGGTTTGATTCAGTTATAAAACTATAATTCTCATGCGGTTGTGAGGTCTGATGTCCTGCGGTCCCCTTATGCGGATCCGGACTGCAGGACCGTCCCGACGCTTCGGTCGGGATCTCCGCTGCGCTTCGACACAAAATCAAAATGAAAAAGAGAGTATTCGTCAGCGGTTGTTTCGACATGCTTCACTCGGGTCATGTAGCCTTCTTCGAAGAGGCGGCGACACACGGTGATCTGTATGTGGGGATAGGCTCTGACCGCACCATAAGTGAGCTGAAGGGGCGTCGCACGGTCAACGGTGAACGGGAGAGGCTGTACATGATCAAATCGCTGAAATATGTGACTGATGCATGGATCAACAGGGGTTCCGGACTGCTTGACTTCGAACTGGAGCTGCGGGAAATGAAGCCAGATATCTTCTTCGTTAATGAGGACGGCTACACTCCCGACAAGAAGAAACTATGTGACGAGCTGGGGATTGAACTTGTTGTCAGCAAGCGTATACCGCAGCAAGGGCTGCCGCCGCGGTCGACGAGTGCGTTGCGCAGCGAGTGCCGCATACCATACCGTCTTGACCTTGCAGGGGGGTGGCTTGATCAACCGTTTGTGTCAAAATATTTTCCGGGCGCCGTCCTGACGATATCGATTGAGCCTGACATAGAGTTCAATGACCGCAGCGGTATGTCGGGGAGCACCAGGCGAAAGGCAGTGGAGCTGTGGCATACTGACATCCCTGACGGCGATCCGCACATCCTGGCCAGAACACTCTTCTGCGTCGAGAACCCTCCCGGCACAAATTATGTGAGCGGGTCACAGGACTCGATAGGCATTGTCTTCCCGGGACTGAACCGTCTTGACTATGCCAGTGGAGAGTACTGGCCCGAAAAAATTTCCACCGTCACCGATCCTGATATCCTTTACTGGATCGAGCAGAGGCTATGGTTCATAACCCTTCCTCCGAGAGAGGGCAACTTCAACGTGCTGGATGAAATAAAAGTTTCCATTGAAGGGGCACAGGCTCTGGCCAAAGCGGCGGATGATGTATGGGAATCAGTAAATGCAAAAGACAGCAACAGGTTTGGTACGGCCTTCCGTGCGTTGTTCGAGGCGCAGGTGGCGATGTTCCCCCTGATGAAGAGCAAGACTGTAACCGAAACCATTGATTTATATAAAGATAAGGCCTTAGGGTGGAAACTTGCAGGAGCAGGCGGCGGAGGTTATCTTGTTTTGGTTTCGGAAAAGAAAGTGGAGAATGCAATAAAAGTAAGGATAAGACGATCATAGTCTACTCTTTAAGGGTTAAACACAGAGTGGCACTGAGTTAAAAAGGAGTAACACAGATTTAAAAGTGCAATAACAGTGTTACTCTGCGTTGGACTCTGTGGTTAAAAACCTATTCTGTTCCTTCCTTATTTTTACTAATTTTACTTAAAATTCTGAAATGACTAAAACAGCACTTATAACGGGTGTAACCGGTCAGGATGGAGCCTATCTCAGCGAGTACCTGCTGAAAAAGGGATATATTGTGCACGGGATAAAACGCCGTGCCTCGATGTTCAACACTGAGAGGATCGATCACATTTACCAGGATCCGCATCTTGAGCATCGCAACTTCATACTGCATTACGGTGACATGACTGATTCGATGAACATCACCCGCATTGTGCAGGAGGTGCAACCCGATGAGATCTATAACCTGGCAGCGATGAGCCATGTGAAGGTGAGCTTCGACACACCCGAGTACACCGCCAATGCTGACGGCATCGGCACTCTCAGGCTGCTCGAGGCGGTGAGGCTGCTGGGTCTCTCCAATAAGTCAAGGATATACCAGGCCTCAACATCGGAACTCTACGGAATGGTACAGGAGGTGCCGCAGAAGGAGACGACACCTTTCTATCCGCGCTCGCCTTACGGTGTGGCGAAGATGTACGCCTACTGGATCACGGTCAACTACCGGGAGGCCTATAATATGCATGCTAGCAACGGAATCCTCTTCAACCATGAGTCGCCCATACGGGGTGAGACATTTGTTACGAGGAAAGTCACCAGGGCATTGAGCCGCATTGCCATGGGTGTGCAGGAGAAGATGTATATGGGTAACCTCTCAGGCAAGCGCGACTGGGGTCACGCCAAAGATTATATCAGGGCTATGTACCTTATAGTTCAGCAGGACGAGCCATCTGATTATGTCATTGCCACTGGGGTGACGACGACGATACGTGACTTCATCAGGCTGGCTGCAGCAGAGATAGGTCTTGAAGTAACCTTCCGGGGCGAGGGGATAAATGAGAAGGGATACATTGTTTCGGTTGACGAGAGAAAATTTTCTGACCTGGTTGGCAGTGAACATCTTGAAGGTATAAGAAAGAAGATCAGTTCATCAGCTGACATCGTCGGGGTTGATGCCGCCTATTTCCGTCCGACGGAGGTTGACCTGCTGATCGGTGATGCCACGAAAGCACGTACACGTCTTGGATGGGAGCCGGGGTATGATCTTGCCGCCCTGGTAACTGATATGATGCAGGGGGATGTCAAGCTTGTTAAAAAGGAGGTTTATTTAAAGAAGGGTGGATTCTATACACCCAACTATTTTGAGTAAGAAGTAGGTAGTAGGAAGTAAGCAGAGTCAGCAGAAAAAGGAGACAGTTTTAAGGTTAAACACAGAGTTACACTGAGCAGGGCACTGAGTAATACTGCTGGAAAAATATAAAACAGTGCAACTCCATAAAATACTCTGTGTAACTCAGTGTTAAAAACAAATATGATAACCAAAAACTCTAAAGTATATGTCGCCGGGCACAACGGGCTGGTGGGAACGGCAATAACAGAAGCTCTCAGGAGGAAGGGATACACAAACGTCATAGGCAGGCTTTTCAGTGAGCTTGATCTGACCAATCAGAAAGATACCGAAACCTTCTTTGAGAGAGAGAAACCTGAGGCTGTCATATTGTGTGCTGCCAAGGTGGGTGGCATCATGGCTAACAACACGCTCCGGGCCGAGTTCATCTACGAGAACCTGATGATAGAGGCTAACGTCATCCACTCGGCATGGAAGCACGGGGTTAATAAGATGGTCTTTCTGGGCAGCAGTTGCATCTATCCCCGCGATGCAGAGCAGCCGCTGAAGGAGGAATATCTTCTTACATCACCGCTGGAGTTCACAAATGAGCCATATGCCATTGCCAAGATCGCGGGACTTAAGATGTGTGAAGCATATAATATAAGGTATGATACGGATTTCATTGCAGTAATGCCTACCAACCTCTACGGTCCCAACGATAACTTCAACCTCACCGGTGGCCATGTGCTGCCGTCGCTGATGCGCCGTATTCACCTCGGACGGATGCTCGAGGAGAATAATATAGACGCAATAAGGGCGGATCTTAAGAGACGTCCAGTCGATGGATTTGACGGTGATCTTACAGATTCAGAAATCATTGTGCTTCTTGCCAAGCATGGCGTTCAGACTGGAAAATCGCAAATCGCAAATCCGCCAATGGTCGGACACAGTCGCAAATCGCAAATATCTGTTGCCGTTTGGGGTACCGGTAGGCCATTCAGGGAGTTCATGTGGAGTGGAGATATGGCTGACGCAACGATATATATCATGGAGAATGTGTTGTTCAAAGACCTTATACCCGCCGGAGGCGAGATACGCAACACACATATCAATATAGGAACAGGCGAGGAGATAACAATTGGTAACCTCGCAGCGTTATTGAAGGAGACGACAGGATTCAGGGGCGAGCTGGTCTTTGACCATTCCAAGCCTGACGGAACACCGCGTAAGTTCCTGGACTCCTCGAAGCTGCACAGCCTCGGATTCAGGCATGGCACTTCACTTAAGGAAGGGACGGGGAAGATATATGAATGGTATCTGGAAGATAAAAGATAAAAGTAAAAAGATAAAAGAAAAAGAGAGATCACTTTGAATGAGCACTTTTGTCTTGTGCCTTTTGTCTTTTATCTTTAAACCATGAACTATAAACAATAAACTATCATGAAAAGAAATGGAATTGTTTTAATGACATTGGTACTGATGCTGACGCTTGCCGGATGCAGCATGGCAAGTATCAATGACACGGGCGGACGCGACGGATCAACTGCAGAAAAAGCGGTGATCGTGGGCTCTGTCAGGTCAGAATATCTCTATATTGACCGTGCGTGGGGAGGATCTGATATACTGAGTCAGGTAGTAACCTATAAGGAAGACAAGCCATATGATGTTGTTACCATCAAAACGAAAGATGGCATTGAGAAGAATCTCTGGTTTGACATATCAAAGTTTTACCGCAAGAAGACATACACTGATGACTCAGAATAAGGCTTCTTTGGTGACTGAAATTAGTTTTGTCATAACATTATAGCCTTGACTGACCAGACTGGCGCATATTGTAATTGCATTTAGGGGGGAATAAAACCTAAATCAATGTTCAGTTTTATCAATAGTTTAATCAAGCGGAAATACCTTCCCCGGTCAATAATATTTGCCTTTGACCTGTTTATAGTTTTAAGTGCTTTTCTTCTTTCGTATAGCCTGAGGTTTAATTTTGCCGGTGGTGGCATCGATGTTGTCAGCCAGAACATACAGCTTGCAACCGCACTTATCGCCTATCTTACCGGTTTTATCATTTTCAGGCCATTTACCGGAATTATAAGACACACCACGACACATGACCTGCAGACGATTTTTTATTCTATCATCCTGGGATTTATCCTGTTGATGATTTTCACTACCGTTGCCCGCAACGTTCCGGTCCCGAATCGCTGGATTATCCCTTATTCGATCATTATAATGCACGTCATGGTGGTTGGTTCGGTGATGGTTTTCAGCAGGCTGGCGATAAAGTTAGCTTACAGCCAGTTGATACACATCAAGCATGGCAGTATTGCTGTAATGATCTACGGAGCAGGAGATCTCGGGCAAACAACCATGCTGGCAATGGAGCGCACCACATCACCTGTCTACGACATGGTTGGCTTTATTGACATTGACCGGTATCTTCAGGGCAAGAGGAAGAGTGGAATGAAAATCTTTTCTCCGAAGAGGGCCATGACAAAGGTTATTCCAGCCAATAAGGTAAAAGAGATTATTATAGCAATTTCACCTGAGCGGATCATCAAGGGTGAAACTGATCCTCTGGTAGAATATTGCCTGGAGAATCACATTGAGGTAAAGAAAGTTCCGCCGGTCAAAGAATGGATTAATGGCATATTAAGTTTCAGGCAGGTGCGTCCGATAGAGATAACCGACCTGTTGGGCCGGGATGTTATAAACCTTAATATAGACCGTATTCAGTCAGGGCTTACCAATAAGACCATTCTTGTGACGGGGGCAGCAGGTTCAATTGGTTCGGAGATAGTGAGGCAGATAATGGCTTTCCGTACAGGCACAATAGTAATGCTTGATCAGGCCGAATCGGACCTGTACGACCTGCAGATGGAGTTAAAGGCAAAGTATAACGGCAGTCGCTGCTGTGAGGTGGTGGTGGCTGACGTGACAAACCCTGTCAGGATGAGGGAAGTTTTTGCAAAATACCATCCTGAGATTATCTTCAGCGCTGCCGCCTACAAGCATGTACCTCTGATGGAAGATAACCCGGGAGAGGCGGTCAGTGTAAACATAGGAGGCACGAAGATACTAGCTGATATGGCTGTGGAGTACCATGCTGAAAAGTTTGTCATGATATCCACAGACAAGGCAGTAAACCCAACCAGTGTAATGGGTGCGACAAAAAGAGCCTGCGAAATTTATGTCCAGAGCCTCCAGCGGTCCAACAGCAATGGCACAAGGTTCATCACAACCAGGTTTGGCAATGTCCTTGGAAGTAACGGATCGGTCGTGCCTCTCTTTTACCGGCAGATACAGTCAGGAGGCCCTGTGACCCTGACACACAGGGATATCAAGAGGTATTTCATGACAATACCGGAAGCCTGCCAGCTTGTTCTGGAAGCGGGGTTCATGGGTCAGGGCGGCGAAATATTTATTTTTGATATGGGCCAGCCGGTCAGGATCTATGATCTGGCGGTAAAGATGATAACACTTGCAGGATTTGAGCCTGAGCTTGATATAAAGATCGTTGAAACGGGACTCAGGCCAGGGGAGAAGTTATTTGAGGAACTGCTATCCACGGAAGAGGATCATCTGCCCACCCACAACCCTAAGATTATGATAAGCCGCACAAGGGAATATGATCATGAAGATGTGGAGAGAAAGGTAACGGACCTGATAAGAGCAGTTGGGAATGATAGTGACACTCGTCTTGTTGCCAGGTTAAGGGAGCTGGTCGTGGAATATAATCCAGGCAATGAAAGATATAAGAGTTAGGTGAATAGTGTGTAAAATAAAAGGGCCATCCGAAAGGATGGCCTTTTCTATTAATTACTGTATCTGACAGCGTCCGAGGGAGAATATAATTCAATAATTTTGCCCGTATTGTCTTATTATCTCTTGATGTATTTTTTTGTTGACACTATTTTATTTCCGCTTGTAATCATCAGAATATAAGTGCCCGGATTTGAATTTGGCAATTCGAAATTCTTACTGTATTCATCTCCATCCAATGGTTCTTTATATATAACCTGACCTTTTGTTGTTATAATGCTTATGCTGTTTTTTTCGTAAGGGAGAGATGATAAGATATCAATTGAAAAGGTACCGTTATTTGGATTAGGATAGAGATTAATTAGCTCGGAATCAATATCAAAGGACAGATCAACGATCAGTTCCATATCTGAAGAGGAGGAAGTTGCACCAAGGTTATCTGTAGCTACTGCGGTTATCTGGTATTTGCCGGTATCCACATCCTGCCAGATGTAAATATAAGGTGCAGTTGTCATTTCCGCTAAAGTAACATTACCGCTCTTTAGTTCAACTTTACTGATAGTGCCGTCAGGATCAGACGCAGTCACCTCGATAACGATGTCGTCGTCTTTCTTATATCTTTTTGATTTTGCCGGAGAGGTGATCTTGACATTTGGGTGCTGATTAACCGTTGTAGTGGACTTTTGTACGACAATGGGAACAGCGACTGAGACAGTTTTAGAACCAGCATTGTCTGTTGCAACTGTGGTAATTGAATAGGTACCTTCAGGGACATCTTTCCATGTGAACGAGTAGGGTGCTGATATTCTCTCTCCGATTTTAATGGTTCCGCTAAAAAATTCAACCAGGCTTATAGTGCCATCAGGATCAGAGGCAGTAGCCTCAATAGTAATTGTGGCAGGTGCTATAAATGTTGAGTTTTTAGTTGGCGAGGAAATGGTGATCACGGGTGGTTGATTGCCAGGGGCGGAACAATTATTGGTTACCGATTGTGCTGTAATGGAAGCAGCCTGTCCGCCTGCGGAAGTCTGCAGTGGATTTGTTGCCGGTTTGGTATAGGCCACGGTTACTACATCACCGTAAACGACAGGGCTTGCCAAGGTAAGGTTTACCCTGGTGCCAGAGACAGCAACGGAGCTCACTGCTCTTGGAGCTGAATTAACCATTACGGTAAATGCTGAAGCAGCAGGCACAATATTGGCAAGGGTAAGGCTGTAAGTCATTGAGAGCAGAGATGGTGTCGCATTTTCAATTACCGAGCTGACATAAACAGGAAGAACAGCAGCTACATTATTTGTAACTGATTTTGCTGTTATTGTGGCTGCCTGTCCGCCGGCGGAAGTCTGCAGTGGATTTGTTGCCGGCTTGGTGTAGGCTACGGTTACGACATCGCCGTACACGACAGGGCTGGCCAGGGTAAGGTTTACCCTGGTGCCAGAGACAGCAACGGAGCTCACTGCTCTTGGAGCTGAATTAACCATTACGGCAAATGCTGAAGCAGCAGGCACAATATTGGCAAGGGTAAGGCTGTAAGTCATTGAGAGCAGAGATGGTGTCGCATTTTCAATTACCGAGCTGACATAAACAGGAAGAACAGCAGCTACATTATTTGTAACTGATTTTGCTGTTATTGTGGCTGCCTGTCCGCCGGCGGAAGTCTGCAGTGGATTTGTTGCCGGCTTGGTGTAGGCTACGGTTACGACATCGCCGTACACGACAGGGCTGGCCAGGGTAAGGTTTACCCTGGTGCCAGAGACAGCAACGGAGCTCACTGCTCTTGGAGCTGAATTAACCATTACGGTAAATGCTGAAGCAGCAGGCACAATATTGGCAAGAGTAAGGCTGTAAGTCATTGAGAGCAGAGATGGTGTCGCATTTTCAATTACCGAGCTGACATAAACAGGAGGGGTTGGCTCTGAGGTACCTGACTTGTATTCAACAGCACCAATAGAAGGCTTAAGCGGGTCTCTGGCATTTCCAAAATAATCAGTTGTCAACCAGCTGACCGGCTTTGCCGCTCCTATTGCCGGTGAACCAGCCTGAAGGCTGAAATCGTTATTGGCAGGGTTTGTAAAGAGCGGATTAGAAATTGGCGGACTGTGAAGTTCATATCCGAATTCAGTCTTAATTTCGCTCCAGTTATTTATGAAATATTCATAAAGGAATCCATTCGAGCCGGATTGATATAGAGATACAAGAGCAATATAATTTGTTCCCTGCCTTTCTACATACCAAAGATTATAATCAAGAGTGGCAGGCCTTGTTGTAGCAGAGTTACTATTAAAAAGACCAACGGTTGTATTATCGTCATTATGATAAAAGATGTTATTTAAGATATGGCAATTAGTACTATATCCAGTTCCAAACATTGATTGCCACAGATCCAGATTTGTATTAAATCCATATACAGTATTGTTAACAGCCCAGCAATTACTCAGGTTCTCGAAAATGATTGACTTGCCATGCGCATATGTAAATATGTTATTGTATACATACACATTTGAAATTCCGCCGTTATTATCAGATTGTTCTGCAATGAAGATGTGGTTAGACGGAGGGTAGCCATGTGCTGTTCCGGTTTCAAAAGTTTGATTTGGGTCACCTTCAAAAAAGTTGTTCCTGACATGGATATCAGAAATTCTATGGCCTGTAGATCCTTCGGCTATAGCACAGTCAAATCCTGTCGTATGCCAGCCATGATGGAAATAGTTATTTTCAACAATTACATTAGAGATTGAAGTGGCTGGGGTTCCAGAATAGAGATTCACTGAAATTGATCTTCTTCCACAGCTGTAAATTTCATTATAAGCAAAATATGCATCCGAATGATGCGACTGTATACCGTATGCATATGGTCCACCCAGTGATCCGATACCTGCGATATGACAATTAGTAACCCTCAATCCATGCAGCTCAGAAGTCCAGTAATTATCGGTTATACCGGTGAGTACACCATATCTCACATCAAGATTATCAAAGGCAAGATATTCCTGATCATTCATCTCTATGCAATGTGTCTGCTGAGGAGCATTTATTGCATTATATCTTGTTCCGGGGTTCGATGGTGCATAAACATAAATTCTCTGACCGCTCCATGACCAGTCATATTCTCTGACAAAATTTGAATAGGATGATGTAAATGGCACATTATACATTAATAAAACAAGCCCGTCGGTTCTTTCGACCATTATATCTGATTGCCAGGAAATTTGATATGGATCAAGAGGAACTACGGTAGCAGAACGCCAGATATTCGGTGAAACCTCTGTCCAGGTGGTACACCCGATAGCTTCGCCGAAAAATCGTGGCTTATTTCCTGATCCGTAGGCGCCAAAGGTAATGTAGTTGGTTGCTGTACCGGATGAGGGAACAGTTAACACTTCTCTCCAGGTATCTCCACGTCTGAATAATACAGAATCGCCCGGAGAGAATGTACGGGAATTAACTTTAGCTACTGTCTTCCAGGCAGTGGTTGTACTGAGACCATTGGCTGAATCATTTCCTGAATTTGAGACATAATAATTTGTTGCCAGGAGTGACCAGAATGGAAGAAGCAGTGCTGCGACTGCAATATATTTCTTATATGACCGCATTTTGACGAATGTTATTAATTTATTGACGAAATCAACTATTTAAACGACGAACCTTCGGAATTTGTTGCAAATTTAGAAAGAAAAATGATAGCGCAAACTTATTGATAGCTTTAATTTTAATATTGTTTTTTAAAATCAAAACGGCCATGCCGGAGGACCTTCTTATATCTTTATGTCTTCTGGACTTGCATCCTGTAATATGTTGTGCGGGAAGGGCCGAGTGTGGAGACTCAGCCCTTTTTAACCAGGTTGTGTTTAACTCTGGGTCAATCTGTGGTAGAACCTTTAACGCTCTGGACCAGCCTGATGAATTCTGCCTTATAACCATCGGGATCAGCGCCCCTTGAGCCGAAAGCAAGGGAAACAACATCATTGAGAGTTGCAGAACCCTTGTACTGACTGTTGCGAAGAATCATCCCAAAAGCGGCAACAGAGGCGGAGAACCTGAAGCGGTCGGTGGTCTCGCTGATGCCTTTCGCTCCTGTTCCGACTGTTTTGCTGAACATTTTGCTGGTCAGTCCACCAGGTTCCTTGTACCTCAGTTTGATATTACACAGTTCTTTCGGAGCATCGCGCATCGGTCCGTGACCCTCAATAAATTTTTCATTATTCTGATATCGCAACGGGTCAACAAACGGCACTATCTCATCCGAACCTGCAGGGATGATCTCATAGAGAGCCGTAACTGCATGTCCTGCTCCCATTTCACCCGCATCCTTTGTGTCGTCATTGAAGTCCTCGTCGTTCAGAATTCTGTTCTCGTAACCTACCAGGCGATAAGATTTGACGAATGCAGGATTGAACTCGATCTGGAACTTGACATCCTTTGCTATTGTAAAGAGTGTTCCGCCGAACTCCCTGACAAGTACGCGTCTTGCCTCCTGGATATTATCTATGTATGCATAGTTACCGTTGCCCTTATCTGCAATGATCTCCATCTTGTCATCCTTGATGTTGCCCATACCGAATCCAAGCACCGTCATATAAACGCCCAGTCCGCGCTTTTCCTCAACCAGTTTCTCCATGGATGCATTGTCTGACACCCCAACATTGAAATCACCGTCAGTGGCGAGAATGATCCTGTTATTACCCTCTCTGATGAAATTCTTTTCAGCGATCCTGTATGCAAGCATGATACCCTGGCCTCCGGCTGTTGATCCTCCGGCCTGGAGGTTATCGAGAGCCTGCATTATGACCTCCTTCCGGTTGCCAGGGGTTGACTCAAGCACAACGCCTGCAGCCCCGGCATAAACGACTATTGCAACCCTGTCCTGTGCTCTCAGCTCGCTGACAAGCATCCCGAATGCAGCTTTCAGCAGGGGTAGCTTGTTTGGCTCATCCATTGATCCGGATACATCCAGGAGAAAGACGAGGTTCGACGGAGGGAGCTCACTCTTTTCAATATCCTTTCCCCTGAGACCAATGTGGAGGAGGTAGTGATTCTTGTTCCAGGGACAGATACCTGTCTCGGTGTAGACAGAGAAGGGATGTTCACCCTCGGGCTTTGGGTAATCATACTTAAAATAGTTTATCATCTCCTCGATGCGGACAGCATCAACCGGTACCTGCTGTCCGAGGTTAATGAATCGTCTAACGTTTGAATAGGAGGCGTTGTCGACATCTATGGAGAAAGTTGAATAAGGAGCCCTTAGCGGATCTCTGTAACCGTTCTCAGTGATTTCGCCATAGGATTCGGTGTTAAAATCGGCCGCTGCCATAACAGGCATATGATGATTATGATACGGGACACCGGCTACCTGTGATTTGTTTTGCGGGG
The DNA here is from genome assembly GCA_963732365.1 of uncultured Bacteroidales bacterium. GTDB lineage: Bacteria > Bacteroidota > Bacteroidia > Bacteroidales > VadinHA17 > SR-FBR-E99. Next base: position 465,474 of record CAVSZC010000005.1, read on the forward strand.
ACTGCCGGTCATAGCCTGTGGCTGCAGCCTCCTCACACTTTTCCAGTTCTATTTCATCCTTCAGAGGGAGAGGAGTTGCACTCAATGTGACGTTTATGACGGTCCGACCTGATATTTTCTCTTCCACAGGCTTCATGCCATGGAACGTGAACACAAGGATCTTTGCTTCGGCACCTGCTGAGATCACGTAATCACCGGAGATGTCTGTTGTGACAGTATTATTAGTACCCTTTATTGTTACTGTAACGCCGGACAGGGGATTTCCATTGTTGTCTGTCACCTTCCCTTTGATCAAAACCTGTGTTGCAGGAGTCAGGGAGGTCAGAAGAATTAATGCCAGTAATGATAACATTGTTTTCATGACTTTTCGTTTTTATGTTTCTGAGATAAGGATGCAGCTTAATGAGATTTTCCATAAAGTCCCACTGAAAAAACCAGGAAATCATATCTTTATGGGCAGAATAACAGCCACGTAACCAGCAACTTCATGCCGTTGATATTTCTGAGAAAAAAAAGAGATGAGGATAATGATGAGATACTCCTGAAAAGATTCAGGGAGCATGGAGATATTGAGAGCCTCGGCATGCTCTACCAGAAGTATATGCATCTGGTTTACGGCGTATGTCTCAAATATCTTGATGACAGGGAGGCAGCGAAGGATGAGGTGATGAATATCTTTGAGAAGTTGGTGACGGAGCTGCCTGATCAGGAGATAGCAAGTTTTAAGGCATGGCTGTATGTGGTCACAAAGAACCATTGCCTGATGCTTTTAAGGAGCAGGAAGAGTGAGGCAGCAAACCGGGAGCTGATGCTTAGTGACCCGACGTTTTTTATGGAAAAGGAGTCGGTGATGCATCCTATGGAAGCAGATTCAGAACCTGACACCGAAAGGCTCAGGGAGTGTATTGAGAAATTAAAGGAGGAGCAGAGGCGGTGTATCGAACTGTTTTATTATGAAGGATACGGTTATAAACAGATCTGTGAAAAACTTGGTATGGAGGAGAAGAAGGTGAAGTCGTATATACAGAACGGGAAGCGAAATCTGCGAAAATGTATGGAAGAACCCCTCACCTCCCGGCCTCCTCTCCCCAAACCGGGAGAGGAGGAGCGTCTTCTTCCGTAAAGAGAAATGAAAACAATGATGCAATATGAAGCCCGTAGAAAAAGATAAAAGACTATTTATGCCGCAGGATTCCTTCGAGGAGGAGGCGTCGGAGGGACTGGGCAAGCTGACCAGGGAGGAGGCTGAGGAGGATCTGCGTGAGATTCGCGGCCGAATTGACCGCAGGTTAAGGAAGCCACGTATCGTATGGCTGCCTGCCGCTGCAGCAGTGGTAATTATTCTGCTGGCATCTGTCCTGTACATTTCGATATTCAGGGAGTCTGATTCTGGAGCACCGGAGATTGCTCTTTCAGACGGGGATATAAAAGATACAGCAATGATTGCCATGGCAGAACCACTTAAGCGAGTAGAACTTCAATCACCTGCACCCGTAGAGACGTTGCACCTCAACGCCTCATCAAAAACAGAAGGCAATACCCAGCCGCAGGCTGCTATAGCAGAGGTCAAGGCTAAGGATGAGGCAGAGGTTAAGGTTGAGGCAAAGGATGAGGTCAAGGTTGAGGCAAAGGATGAGGTCAAGGTTGAGGCAAAGGATGAGGTCAAGGTTGAGGCAAAGGATGAGGTCAAGGTTGAGGTTGAGGAGGAGGTTGCAGAGGAGGTTATTGTTGAGGCAATGCCGATGGCGGAAAGGGCGGTATCTGGTGTCGCTGCCACACAGTCTGATAAGAAATCCCGGGCTTCTGTGGTAACGACGCCCAACCTGGGCGTCGCCACAGGTATCCATCAGCCTGAACCTGTTGGCGGCATGGAAGAATTCAACAGCTGGGTTGAGAAGAATATCAGGTACCCTGAAGAGGTCACCCCACGTCAGCGCCGGGAGGTATTGTTGAGCTTTACTGTAAGTGCTGACAGCCTGGTTACTTATCTGAAGGTTTTAGAGACGCCGGGCGACTCGTTCACTGCTGAGTCATTTCGACTGTTGCGTGAAGGGCCGAAGTGGGTCCCGGCGGTCCAGGACGGAAAAATAATTGAGGAAGAGGTTGAATTAATAATTGTATTTAAATAGTTAAGGTTGTTCGGCAGTTGTGCGGTTTTCTTGAGGAGTGTTTTTTTAACACAGAGTTACACAGAGTCTGAAGCAGAGGCTCACTGTGTTCAACTCTTTTAGTACATTTACTCAAATTTTAGCGGATGAACTTAATAACCGGAAAACGAGTCCTGGTAACCGGCGGAGCTGGGTTTATCGGATCGTCACTATGTCATGACCTTGTCGAACGTGACAACGAGGTGGTGTGTCTTGACAATTTTGCCACAGGCAAAAGAGAGAACCTGAAAGAACTTAAGGGCAATCCGAAGTTTAAACTTATCAACGGGGATATCAGGGAGCCGGAGGTATGCAGGAAAGCGGTCAGGGAGGTTGATGTTGTCCTTCACCAGGCGGCTCTCGGCAGCGTTCCGAGAAGCATTGCCGATCCGGCTACAACCAATGCCGTGAATATCAATGGGTTTCTTAACATGATCATTGCGGCCCGTGATGCAGGTGTCAGGCGCTTTGTCTTTGCGTCAAGCTCATCGGTTTACGGTGACTCGACGGAGACGCCAAAGGTTGAAGAGCGGACGGGCAAGGTATTGTCTCCATATGCAATCACGAAGATGGTCAACGAGGAGTATGCCCGCATCTTCGGCAGTCTGTACGGGATGGAGACCATCGGTCTGAGATATTTTAACGTCTTTGGCCGCAGGCAGGATCCTGATGGACCTTATGCTGCTGTGATACCCAAGTTCACACAGCTTTTCATGAAGCATGAGTCGCCGGTCATCAACGGTGACGGTAGCATTTCACGCGACTTCACATATATCGATAATGTCGTGCTTGCCAATAACCTGGCCGGCACTGCTGATAATCCTGCAGCCTTTAACCAGGTCTACAATGTGGCCTGCGGAGACTCAGTCAACCTGAATGAGATGACACTTCTCCTGCGCAGCACTCTTGCCTATCATGATCCGGCAATTGGCAGGATTGAGCCCGAGCACGGCCCTGCACGACCGGGCGACATAGCCCACAGCCTGGCCAGCATAGGCAAGGCGGTAAGGCTGCTCGGGTATAAGCCCCAGGTGTTATTCCCTGAAGGACTTAGACATGCCGTTGCCTGGTATGTTGATAACCTGTAAATCACATACGGCACAATTGAAGTGTTCTTTTTTATCTTTGCGTTAGAAGATTACATTTCCATTGGCCATATGTGGCCGAAAGTTCAGATTTACAGCACGTTAGAGCTCTTACGCAGTGTGACTGACGAACCGGAGGATTATACAGGTATGATGTACATATCGAGGGAGAGGTCTATCTTTTCACCAGGTAAGACCAAATAATGAACATATGAAAATACTAGTTACCGGCGGGGCCGGATATAAAGGAACGGTACTTACAAGAAGACTGCTGGAGCAGGGTTACAGGGTAACAGTGGCAGACAACTTCATGTACGGCTATGAGCCGGTCATGCACCTGGCCACGAACAAGAGCCTTACGATAGAGAAGCTTGACATAAGGAACGGAATAGCGGGATTAAAGAATTTCGATGTCATTTTCCACCTGGCGGGCATAAGTGGTTTTCCTGCCTGTGCTTCCAATCCGAATTCTGCGCAGCTTATCAATGTAGAGGCGTCGAGGCTGCTGGCCAGGGACCTGTCGCCGGGACAAATGCTCATTAACGCATCAACGACCTCCCTGTACGGGAAATCAGGCAAACCATGCGATGAGGAGACTGCTGTTGATCCGGTAAGCACATATGCCAGAACGAAGCTTGCAGCGGAGGAGATACTGCATGAGAAGCCAAATGTAGTGTCACTAAGGTTTGCCACCGTCTTTGGCTTCAGCACCCGGATGCGGATGGATCTGATGATAAATGATTTTGTCTACAAGGCTGTAAAGGAGAAGGTTATTGTCCTGTTTGACAGCTTTGCCAAACGGACATTCATACATGTTGATGACGCCGCAGACTGTTACCTTTTCACCATGAACAATTTTGACAGGATGAAAGGGGGGATCTACAATGCCGGAGGGAACAACTTAAATTTTTCAAAGGAGGAGATAACGGAAAAGATCCGGCAGAAAGTCGAGTTCTCGGTGGTTAACTCGGAGCTAAAAGACAAAGATCTGAGGCATTTCATTGTCAACTTTGACAAGATCGAAAAGCTGGGATACACTCCTGCAAAGACCGTAGATGAGGGTATTGATGAGCTGATCAGGGTATACGGTTTTTACGAATATTTTTCACACTACAGGACGATTTAATATTCCCATGGTTAATCGTAAAAATCCTTTGCTTGCCATTAACGGGGGGAGCCCGGTTAGTGATGAGCCGGTATTGATCCATAAACCTTATCTTGACGAAGATGATTTCAGGGCTGTAGACAGGACAATTCGCACCACTTTTGTCTCAGGTGACGGTCCCGAATGCCGGGAGTTTGAAAAGGGACTGTCAGATTATCTAGGGGCTAAGCATGTCTTATTTGTAAATTCGGCGACAGCAGCATTGGAGCTCTCTTTCAGGGTTAAAGGCTTCAAACCGGGGTCAGAAGTGATAGTACCCAATTTTACTTACACGTCAACTGCCCTGGGTGCTCTCTACAATAACCTTAGGATAGTGCTTGCGGATGTTTTTCCTGATAACGGGAGCATAGATGTTTCAAAGATTGAAAAGCTTATAACCCCCTTGACGGTGGCAATAGCACCTGTTGATTATGCCGGTATCCCGGCAGACATGGATGCGGTGAATGAGATAGCAAGGAGGCATAACCTGTTTGTGGTTCATGACACGGCGCAGTCGATAGGCTCTGTATATAGGGGAAGGAAGACCGGGACTCTTGCAGATATTTCCACAATCAGTTTTCACGGAACAAAGAACCTCACGACAGGTGAGGGGGGGGCTGTTGCAACCGATGATGACATGATTGCGGCAAGGATAAGGGTTTTGAGAGAGAAGGGGACTGACAAGCATTCTTTTCTCACGGATAATCGCACGAGAGGATATTATGAATACATTGACACGGGCAACTCTTATGTCCAGTCAAACATTCTCGGAGCCCTTGGGGTGTCGCAGCTGAAGAAGATTGAATGGATGAATGGCCGGAGGAGGGAGATCGCTAAGTATTATACCGATCATCTTAACGGCATCGAAGGGCTTGATTTCCTTCGCATTACTAAAGGAGCCGAAACAAACTGGCATCTTTTCGGAATACTTGTCCCGGCCGCTGACAAATACTGGGTGATGGATGCATTACGGGCTGAGGGCATAATGGCCAATGTGCACTATACCCCCCTTCACAGGAACAGGTTTTATGCGCATCTTTCCAGTGATAATGAGATGAGGGGGTCGATGGAGTTTTTCGGGAGGCTGCTGAGGTTGCCGATATACCCATCTCTCACGGAGGAGGAGATGAAGATCGTGGTTACAGCAGTAAAGAAGATATTTAATAAAGGCAAAGTATGAAGACGCTGTTCCTGGGTATTGAAGATCTGGTCTGGAATATCAGGTGCAGGTACGGCTTATGGCTGCACGGACCATACGGTTTGGCAAAGGTGATCGAGAAGATTCCCTTCGCGTTTCTTATAAAATATTTGCGTAAATACGGAGCGTCAATAGGTGAGGGTTGCCGCTTTGAGAGAGGAGTCAATCTTCACAGACCCTTCGGAAAAAAGCCGTTTGAAAATTTACATATCGGCAACAATGTATACCTGGGACATAATATCCTCATTGATCTCACCCTGAAGGTTACTATCGAGGATGACGTGATCATTGCCTCAGGATGCAAGATATGGACACATTCAAGCGAGTACCTGGCAGATGAGTCCGGCAGGCGTTATGATGAACGCACAGGTGATGTTACAATTGGCAAGGGATCGATCATTTATTCAGGTGTGGTGGTCTCTTCCGGAGTGACGGTTGGCGCAAATGCCCGTATAGGTGCAAACTCTCTGGTAAACAAAAATGTACCGGAATCATCATTTGCCGGGGGTGTACCGGCAAAGGTGATCACGATGAAGAAGTAACGATAGAGAAATAAACATGCTGAACGGTAAAACGGTGGCTGTAGTTGTACCTGCTTTCAACGAAGAGAAGCAGATAGGCCTGGTGATCGAGACCATGCCGGACTTTGTTGACAGGATTATAGTGGTGGATGACCGCTCAGAGGATAAGACTCTGGAGAAGGTGAAATCTTACCTGAAGTCCGGTCACAATAAAACTTCTGTTTCTCCTGAAAAGAAAGTTCTCAGCAGGACTTACTATAATGAGGCTGATCATATCGTAGAGGAGCTGAACAAAAATGAGCTCAGTTTTTTCCCGCCATCAGAGATCGTAAATGAGCAACAGGCCTCTGACAGGATTATCCTGATCTCCCAGCTGACCAACACCGGTGTCGGGGGTGCCATTGCAAGAGGCTATAAATGGGCCAAGGATCATGAGATCGACTGTACGGCAGTCATGGCAGGCGACGGCCAGATGGCCCCCGATGAACTTGAGTCGATATGCAGGCCTGTCATCAGTGACGAAGTGGATTATGTCAAGGGTAACAGGCTCATACACGGAAGCGCCAATATTTTCATTCCGAGAACACGGTTGTTCGGCAATTCCGTTCTTTCGCTCATCACAAAGATTGCATCCGGATACTGGAGGGTATCGGATACACAGACCGGTTACACTGCCATCTCTCTTAATGCACTCAGGTCGATCAGGCTTCAGGATATATACAGGCGATACGGCATGCCAAATGACATGCTTGTCAAGCTGAACATGGCCTACTGCACAATCAGGGAGGTGCCAATAAGACCGGTGTACAGGATAGGAGAGCAGTCGAAGATGAAGGTAAACAGGGTTATTCCGCGTATCTCATGGTTGCTCTTCAGGTCATTTTTTAAAAGGTTATGGGGGAAGTATTTCTTCAGGGATTTCCATCCCATGTTTATCCTTTACAACATGGCATTTGTGCTTTTTCCGCTAAGCATACCCTTCGCAGTAAGGATCATAAATTATTTTGTCAATGATCCTGCCGGTGAGCGTCCGATCCTGAATTCGATTATGTTCATGTTTTTGATTGTGAGTGCATTTCAGTCGCTGCTCTTTGCCATGTGGATGGATATACAGGATAACGAGAGACTCTACAAATAGCCCTGGTCAGCACCAAACTATGAAATTCAGCAGCACCCATGCAAAATACCTGACCAATAACCCGATAGGCAAAGGGTTGGTTGCCGGTTTTTTCAGGGAGATAAGAGACCTGACCTCAGGCCTGGAATTCACTACCGTTCTTGATGCCGGCTGCGGCGAGGGCAACCTGTTAAAGTACCTTGGAAGACCGGATGACGGCAGAAGATATTGTGCAGTCGATTATGATGATGCCGAAATTGAAAAGGCAAGAGTCAACATACCTTTCTGTGTCGTTAAGCAGGCTTCCATATATTCGCTGCCCTTTCCGGACAGTTCGTTTGACCTGGTTATCTGCACGGAGGTGCTGGAGCATTTAGAGAATCCTGAGGAGGGGTTAAGGGAGCTTCAGAGGGTGGCATCGCGCTATGTTGTCTTAAGCGTCCCCAGGGAGCCGCTCTGGAGGGTGTTTAACATAGCCAGGCTTCATTACCTGAAAGAGCTGGGTAACACCCCCGGTCATATCAATCACTGGAGTACCGGGTCATTCAGAGGTTTTGTATCACCGTGGTTCACGGTCATTAGGGTCAGAAGGCCGTTGCCCTGGACAATAATACTTACCGTTAAGTAGACGGCGTTTCCGGAAGATCATGCATTACATCGACAAAATTGCCGCGCTGAACGATTACCTGACCAGGAATGAGAAGAGGTTGCTGGTCATCGTGACGATGACCGCTTTTCTTGTCAAGTGTATCTATGTGGTCATCAGTTACGGTGACAATGTGACATCGAAATGGGATGATGACTGGTACTATCTTTCGATGGGAGAGAGGATCTCTGCCGGCAACTGGGACCCGGAGTTTGAGGGCAGGCCGCATATGATTGTCGGGCCGGTAATACCAATGCTGATCGCATTTTTCATAAAACTGTTTGGCGATCCTCAACTGCCGTTATTCCTTTTTAATGCACTGGCGACTGCTCTTGCCGTCCCTGCCGTTTTTTACCTGGCAAAGGAATATTTTTCGGCAGGCACTGCATGGCTCACAGCTCTATGGGCATTCTTCTTCACCGAGTTTTTCAAGTATGTCAATCATCTGCTGAAAGAGCCGCTTCTTTTTCTCCTTGTGCCCCTGACGCTTCTTCTTCTCCTTAGGCTCATCAGAGGCAAATTCTCAGTTACGCTCCTTCTTTATTCATCTCTGTCATTCGTGTTGCTGATCCACACCGACGAAAGATTCGTTGTTTATCTGCCGGTATTTATCGCGGCAATACTGTTTCTTGGTCCCCTTACGCTGAAGGGTTTTCTGAAGTCTCTGGCATGGTCTGTCATGGTTGTTCTGCTCATGCTGCCCTGGACCATCAGGAACCAACGGGTTTTCGGCCAGGTTGTCATTCTTACTCCCAGGACGACAGCGATCACATCGCACTTCTGGGGCAGCAATCTTGAAGCTGCCACATCTCATTTCACAGATGACAGTATAATGAACATACTTAATGAGGGAAGATATGAAAAGGCTATGATGTTTGGCAATAAATACGGTATTGTACCACATGAGCAGGGCAAGCTGGAGGCCAGGGCCCGGGCACTGCTAAATTTCTGGCAGCCGGCTTACTTCAGGCCTGCATTCATCCAGTATGGCTTCAGGCCTGTGAAATGGTCACTGGCACATAACATGGCGGGATTACTTTTTTACGGAATTTTTCTTCCGTTTTATATAGCGGGTATGGTCATGCTGTGGAGACGAAGGAATCTTCCGGGGTTGTTCATCGGCTCCGTCGCGGTCATGCACAGTCTCATTCATGCCTACATGGTATGGCCGCTGGAGAGATACCGGTCACCTGTAACATTTATCATTGTTATCATCGGTGCCTGGTGCTGCCTCATGTTGCTTGATAATTTTCAAAGAAAACGTAGCAGATACGACATAAGCAATGAAACAAAATAAACTTGACAACGCCAGGGTGCTGGTTATCGGCGGAGCCGGTTTTATAGGAAGCCACCTTGTCTCAGAACTGCTGAAGCATAATGTTTCAGAGGTGGTTATTTATGACAACCTTACACGAGGTCGCCTCAGTTATCTCACTGAGTCACTCAGCGACTCCAGGTGCCATTTATACTCGTATGGAGGGGACATCAGGGACAGGGATGTCCTTGACCGTGCAATGGAGGGGATGGATTATGTATTTCATCTCGCCGCAATGTGGCTGTTACACTGCAAGGATTTTCCGCGTACGGCGTTTCATGTTAATATCGAAGGCACCTTCAATGTTCTTGAAGCATGTGTAAAGCATAAGATCAAAAAGCTCATATATTCTTCATCAGCATCTGTCTATGGCGATGCCGTCGAGGTACCGATGACGGAAAAGCACCCGTTAAACAACCGCAACTTCTACGGGGCCACAAAGATTGCCGGTGAAGCGATGTGTACCGCATACAATGACAGGTACGGGCTCGAGGTCATCGGGTTGCGATACATGAATGTCTACGGGCCCCACCAGGATCAGTTCGCAGCCTATACGGGGGTTATTCCGGTCATGCTGAACAAGATAGATCAGAATGAGCCGCCGGTGATCAACGGCGACGGATCGCAGGCCTATGATTTTATCTACGTGGAGGATGTTGCCAGGGCAAACATTGCTGCCATGGAGTCAGACAAAGGGTTCGGATTTTACAATGTGGGCACCGGCGTTCAGACAACGATAAGAGAGTTGTGTGACACCATTCTTGAACTGAAGAACTCTGCTCTCAAGGTGATTTACAAACCCTATTCGCCTGATGATGCGCGTCAGTTTGTTCAGAACAGGATAGGGTCGCGCGAGGGTGCAGAGCGGGATCTGAAATTCTTATACAGGTATAACCTGAGAGAAGGATTGCTGCGGCTGATTCAGTGGAGGGAAAGCACAATCGGGAAGCCATGAAGATACCTTTGATAAAACCATATATTGATGAGGGCATCAGGAAGCGTGTGCTTGATGTCCTTGACAGCGGCTTTCTCACTGAGGGAGCCGTTGTCAGCGAATTTGAAAAGGCTGTTGCAGCTTATCTGAATGCAAGCAATGCAATTGCAGTCACATCTTGTACCACAGGTCTTGAGATGGCGCTCAGGGCACTCGGTATTGGCCCGGGTGACGAGGTGATAGTTCCCGATTATACTTACCCTGCCACAGCCTCTGTTGTCGCGATTGCCGGAGCGCACTGCGTCATTGCCGACATAGATCGCCGCACGATGCTTATTGATTATGAGGCCATTGAGTCTGCCATCACGCCGCGGACGAAGGCGATCATTCCGGTATCACTGTTCGGTAATCCCCTTGACTATCACAGGCTGAATGAGATTAAGAACAGGTATAATCTTTTCATCGTAGAGGATGCAGCCTGTGCAATAGGAGCTGAATTCAACGGAGCAAGGGTGGGTACTGCTGCTGATATCACTGTCTTCAGTCTCCATCCGAGGAAGTTTATTACAACCGGCGAGGGAGGCATCATAACCACAGAGGACAGGTCGCTGGCAGAATGGATGAACTCTTATAAGCATTTCGGGATGGATATGGTCAACGCCTCTCGTGAGGGCGTAAGGTTCAGGATGGTAGGGACCAACTACAAGATGACGAATATACAGGCTGCCATCGGCCTCGGACAGATGAGTCATATAGAGGTTCTGCTTGAGAGGCGAAGGCTGCTTGCGGGCCATTACAATGATCTTCTTTCCGGGGTTGAAGGAGTTACTGTTCCGCTGGTTACCCAGGGGGGCAGGCACTCTTACCAGTCGTACTGTCTCTTCATCGAATCGCGTGATGAAGTCATGAAAGTTATGAGACAGGAGGGGATAGAGGTACAGATAGGCACCTATTCGCTGCACATGCATGAGGCCTTTCGCGATAAAGGCCGTTTTACTCTTCACGGCGACATGACCGGGAGCAGGTATGTCTTCGGGCACTGTCTTACACTCCCTTTATATCATGATCTGAGGGAGGCGGAACAGGAGCTGATAGTGGACAGGCTAAAGGAGCTTATCTGACATGTGCGGAATAGCAGGAGTATACAATCTTAACGGAGAGACCTTCCCTGAGCATCACCTGGTGAGGATGGCATCGGCAATCGCCCATCGCGGGCCTGACGGTGAGGGGTATTATGTCAGGGAGAACATTGCACTGGCACATAAGCGGCTGGCGATACTGGATACCAGTGACAGGGCCAGGCAGCCAATGATTTCGGGGGATGGGAGATGGGTGATTGTCTTTAACGGATGCATTTATAACTTCAGGGAGATCAGGAAAGAGCTCCGGGCGGCAGGGCACAGCTTCATTACAACATCAGACACGGAGGTTATCACTGAAGGCCTTTCGGAATGGGGCCCTGATGTTTTCAGGAGGTTCAACGGCATGTTTGCCATCGGGGCATGGGACACTGTAGAGAAGGTCCTGTATCTGAGCCGCGACCGTTATGGCACCAAGCCCCTTTATTACTGGTTCAATGGCAGATCGCTTGTCTTTGCTTCGGAGATAAAAGCCATAATCAGGCATCCGGATTACAGGATCGATATTGATCACGGCGCACTGAACGAGTACTTCACGTTTCAGAACCTGTTCACATACCGCACACTCTTCCGTGACATCACCCTTTTGCCACAGGCAAATACGGTCAGGATAGACAGCGCGACGAAGTTCGTCAGGCATCAGTCGTGGTGGGACTACGATTTCACTGCTCCTGATGAGACTCTGACGTTTGAGGATGCAAGGGCAGAGATACTAAGGCTCTTCAGGCAGGCTGTCACACGTCAGATGGTTGCTGACGTGCCTGTGGGTTCATATCTGTCAGGCGGGATGGACTCCGGTTCAATAACAGCCGTTGCATCTTCATCCGTTCCCAGGCTTATGACGTTCACCTGCGGTTTTGACATGTCGGAGGTGTCAGGTGTCGAGGCCAATTATGACGAACGGCGTGATGCCGAGCTGATGGCCAACCACTTCAAGACTGAGCAGTATGAGCAGATCATCAATGCCGGTGATCTGAGGTGGTCTCTTCCAAAGGTTGTGTGGCATATCGAGGACCTCAGGGTCGGGATGTCATATCCCAATTATTATATCAGCCGCCTGGCATCGAAGTTCGTTAAGGTATGTCTTCAGGGAACGGGCGGCGACGAGCTCTTCGGAGGATATCCGTGGAGGTATTACCGGGTCTTCGGCTCATTGTCACAGAAGGATTTTTTCAGCCAGTACTACAGGTTCTGGCAGAGACTGGTGGCTGATGAGTGTAAGGGCGACCTGTTTACGGATAATGTGCTGAGGATGGTAGACAGGGATGAGCCGAGGGCTGTTTTTGAGAGGGTCTTTACCTTCAATTCAAAGCTCAGGTACAATACCCCGGAAGACCATATAAATAATTCACTCTATTTTGAAATAAAGACATTCCTGAACGGGCTGCTGATAGTGGGAGACAAGCTGTCGATGTCAAACGGTCTCGAGGAGCGTTTTCCGTTCCTCGACAATGACCTTGTTGATTTTGCCCAGCGGGTGCCGGTGAGATACAAGCTGGGCAATCTCGAGAGGGAGATAAGGCGCATTGACGAGAACGCCGGCCGGAAGCGAGAGGTGTACCGCGAGTATGATGACGGGAAGAATGTTCTCCGTAAGGCTATGCAGGAGCTGATCCCGGCAAGCATCCTGTCTCGCAGGAAACAGGGGTTCTCCTCTCCCGAGGAGAGCTGGTACAGGGGTGAAAATGCCTGGTATGTCAGGGAGCTGTTACTTGGGCCACGACTTGTGTCATCGGAATTCATCAACAGGGAGTATATTGACCGGATTGTCACTGAACACATGGAGAAAGGGATCAACCACCGGCTGCTCATCTGGTCATTCATGAACTTTGAAATGTGGTGCAGACAATTTCTTAATAATGAAAACGAACCTTTACAGTGAGATCCTGAAGCTGTTTAAAAAACGGCGGGAAGAAAAAAGAAATGAGTTCAGGCGCGTCCTGCCCTTCGGAGATTATTTTTCAGACAGATGGGAGAAGGCTGAGTATCTCAATTTTGGCAAGGGAACATCTGTGTATGACAGTTCGCTTGTCATCGGCGACGTAATCGTCGGTGAAGATACCTGGATCGGGCCGTTTACGGTTCTTGACGGGTCGGGAAAGCTTAAAATCGGAAAGAACTGTTCAGTATCGGCCGGAGTGCAGATCTATACGCATGACAGTGTGGCATGGGCTGTAAGCGGGGGCAGGGAGAAGTATGAGTACGGAGAGACCTCAATAGGGGACAACTGTTATATAGGTCCCAATGTGATCATTTCCAAAGGGGTAAGAATAGGGGATTCTTGTATTATCGGGGCCAACAGCTTCGTTAACAGCTCTTTCCCCGATAACTCAAAAATAGCGGGTAATCCTGCCAGGATTATAACCTGATGCCGTACCGGCAATAATTAAAGATATGACTGATCCCATTGATGCCGTTGTGATGTGGGTTGACGGGGATGACCCGGCTCATCAGCAAAAGAGGATTAAGTTCCAGGAGGCAGCTGAAGAGAACCGAACTGATTGCGGAACACTTGAAGGCAGGTTCACAGATGTGGGTGAGGTAAAATACTGTATCTATTCAATCAGGAAATTTGCACCGTGGATCAGGAATATTTATCTGGTTACCGATGACCAGCGCCCGGGGTGGCTTGATGAGCGGGTTAAGATGGAGCTGGGGGTAATAGTTGTGGATCACACGGTGATCTTCCGCGACCACCCCGCGGCGCTCCCAACTTTCAACACAATGTCTATTTTATCGGTTCTGTGGAAGATACCGGGTATAGCCAACAGATATATCAATTTCAATGATGACATCTTTGTCATCAGGCCTGTTCACCCTGATGATTTCTTCAGGGGAGAAAAGACAGTATTGCGCGGTTCATGGAAGCTTCAGGATCCGCCACTGGCCAGAAAGCTCAAGCGATTTATCAAGCTGGGGCTCCGTAACCGCGGATTTGCCAATGTAGACTGGAAGATACATGACCCTCACATCAAGGGGGCACAGCTTGCAGGGGTGACAGGCAGGTATTTCGAAACGGTTCATGCACCCCATACATGGCGAAGAGATGTTCAGGAAGATTATTACGCCTTGCATCCTGAAATCCTTGACGGGAATGTCAGATACAGGTTCAGAAGCAAGGTGCAGTACGGTCCATCGGCATTATGTGCCCATCTGCTTATAAGGAGCGGGTGTGCCGAAGAAACGGGAGGGGATGATTCTGTTATGATCATACCCCGCAAGGGCGGCCTGAAGGATAACAGGTGGAAGTTTGATCAGCTCGGGGACGGAAGGATCAAGTTTCTCTGTTTTCAGGATCTCTATTACCTGAAACGGGAGAATGCTGCAGAATTCGGTGAGGCAACAGCGTTTCTCGAGAACACAATCATGACCTGAAATAAGCGGGTCTCAGCGTAAATATCAGTAACAGTCAATGACCTCAAGCCAGTCACTGTCAGGCAGGATAGTAAAGAGTTTCCTTCAGACATTCACAGGGTCAGGGATAAACTTTGTCACAACCCTTGTCAGCAGCTATTTCTATGCTCTCTTCCTGGGCCCTTCAGTATACGGTGTATGGCAGACGGCAAAGGTGTTTCTCTCATACGGCACCTTCACGAGCCTCGGAATACCGTTCGTCATGCGCCGCGATTTCATCTCACTGAGAAGCGAGGGGAGATATGCCGAGGCTGAAAGGATGGCCCATGTCTCAATCACTTACAGTTATATCGTCAATCCGCTTATTGCCTTTGTATTCATTTTTATTGCCCTCGTATCTGATTCAGAGCTGGCAGTCAGGGCATCCCTTTTCGTGGTGGGACTTTTGTATGTAACCGATCTTGTCAGCAGCCTGGGCAACATTCTGCATAAGGGGATCAATGATTACAGGACCGTAGCTGCGGCTGACATTATTTACGGTGTCGGCACACTCTGCATTGTGCCTTTTGTCTACTTTTCAGGGTACTATGCCCTGCTTTCAGGGTATCTTGGAATATCGATCGCCAAGTCACTCTATTACTTTCTTAACAGGCCCTTTCCGTACAAATGGGTATGGGATCCGACACTGCTGAAGAAGATGATGTTCACGGCATTTCCGCTGTTTCTTGTGACCATCATTTCCACGGTATTCCTTTCGGTTGACAAGCTGCTTATTGCGGGATTGCTGAATTTTGAAAATGTAGGTCTGTACAGTCTCAGTACTTTTCTCGCACAGCCGGTGACAATTCTTCTCAGTTCATTTTCGATAGTGGTATTCACCCAGTTGAACGAGAAGTACGGGAAGAGCAGGGAGGCCCATGTAATTGAAAAACAGGTTTATATCCCTCAGAGGCTCTTCTCGGGCATACTCCCGCCGCTGATAGGGATGGGAGTGGTGGCGCTGCCGATGCTGACCGAAACGCTGCTGCCAAAATACCAGGGAGGGATTGCTGCGGCACAGATAAATATTTTCGCCATACTCTTCCTGAAACTGGCAAATTTCTCGTCGAGTGGCCTCTTCATCCTTGATAAGCTTAAATATACAGCGATATCTTTCTTTGTGGCTGGTTGCCTTAAGACCTTTGGAAGTTATTTCGCGCTTAAAGCGGGTTACGGCATTGAAAGTGTGGCGACGCTGACGCTGGCAGCATATTTCATTTACAATGCCATGATGTTGTATTATGTTAACCTGACACTTGGCAAGAGCGTTGGTAACTTCCTTAAACGGCTGGCTGAAAGCCTGACCTGTCCCGCCTTTTTCATAGCAATATGCTTACTGTATATCAGCTACAGTCCGGAGATCTTTGCGCATTTAGGCATCACTAACGGCTGGATGCAGCTGCTGGCCGGCGAGGCGATAATAATTACCACAGGAGCGCCATTTGTGTTCATGGCATACAGGGAAATAAAAGGATTTATAGGCAAATGAACCTGTCGAAGAGCAGAGCCCTGGAGTTCTTTTCATTAGTCATTATATCACTTATTGTGGTATACTTCGCGCCTACAGTTCTTGCATACATCTGGTTTGTGCTGCTGCTCAATCTCTACTGGAAATCAAGTGATGAATCATTCTGGTTTGCGCTGTTTTTTGTCCTGTCAGACGGTTTCATGGGTTTCTTCGGGGCCTATCAGGCAACCTTAGCGCTACTGCCCGGGATGCCTCCTATAGAGGTGGCGCAGTTTTATATTGTCATGTCGGTTCTGAAGGCACGAACCATTCGCCAGCCCTATCCGGTATTTTACAACAAGTATCTGTCAGTTATGGGAGCATACGTATTGTTTCTGATCGGAGTAGGGCTTGTTTTCGGAATTAACCCGACGCCAAACGACTATTTCCGCATTGTGAAACTGACTCTTCCCCTGCTGTTGTTCTACTCCGTTCCTAAGCTTATAAGAAGCGATTATGATTACCTCAGGGTGTTCAGTCTTGTCTTTCCTGTGGCGATCATGGCATTTGTGACACAGTTGTTTGACATCATTACCGGGCGTTCGTTCGCAGGGTTTCTGGGGGCGAGTGACATAGCCTACTGGGATGTAATGGAGGGCAGGATATACAGGGTGTTTTACAATGTCAATATTATTCTTGTTTCACTCTTCGGGGCATTATATTACACATTAAGGAAGGTCAGGGCATTTAATATCATCTATCTCTATATTGTTATTCTCTCTTCCCTCTCTGTTGCATATCTCTCGGCAACAAGAGGCTGGATACTGGGGTTCGGTGTTGTTATAGCCCTCTTCATAGTGGTATCAGGCAGGCATAACATTCCCAGGCTCTCCTTTTTTCTTATCGTCGGTGCCGTTCTGCTCATACTGGGCCTCTCCAATCCTGCTGTGGGAAGTCAGATTAGCAGGTCTTATGAGCGGTTCATGACAGTGGAGTCTGTTGCCGAGGGTGACCTGACGGCCGGCGGTACCGTGACACGGGCAACGTACCAGAGCAAGGATGTGATGGATAAGTGGAAGGAGAGTCCGGTATTCGGCTGGGGCTTCTCCGAGGAGTTCAGGGGATATATCAATGAGCATGTCGGAAATCAGAATATACTTCTTCATTCCGGTTTGCTGGGTGCCGGGCTGATGTTTGTTTTCTTTGCCTTCTTCCATGTCAGGCTGATTGAGACCGGAGTGCGGAGCAGAAAGAGGGAGCTCTTTATCTTTACGATATTCTTTATCGGCTGGTTCATTATTCACTCGACCAGCGGGCAGCATTTTGCCTATTACCAGATGCCTAAAAATATTATGGCTCAGTCTCTCTTCTTCAGTTTCGGGGCCATGAATTACTGGAACATAAACAAGAGAAAATATGTCTGAGCCGTTTCAGAAGGCGCTGCTGCTGTGTGTAAGGAAGTATTCATTGTTCAACACACTGGCTGACACCCTCGGTGAGCTTTCGCACGAAGTGAGGAGTTTTGACATAAGGGACAGGATAAGACCCTTATACCTTAGGATGCATCCGCATATGTCACGGTTGCCCCACTCTGTCCGCAAGCGGTGGGAGAGTTTTCTTTTCAGCATGGCGAACAGCTGGCTGCTTGAGGAGGTCAATGCGGAAAAACCTGATCTGGTGCTTGTGTACAACAGTGAGTTCCTGCTTCCGCAGACATGTGCGGAGATCAGGAAGCGAGCCCGGCTGGTATTCTTCATGGGCGATAGTCCGTTCTATACGCCGGTGAATCCGTATTATCTCACCTGCCTCTCATACGCAGACCTGATACTGTCACCCGACACCTTCTGGATCAATCAGCTGAATACTATAGGCCTTCACCGTACATGCTTCTTTGTTCCCGGCATTGATCTTTCATCTTATTCACTATTGCAGGATGGTGAGAATCCGGGTGATGCTGAAGAGCTTGACATACTTTATGCCGGCGCCAGCTATGTTAATTCATGGGGTTATAAGAAGGCGCTGCTGATGAGCATGTTCACCCGGTTCAGGTTCAGGATCTACGGTAACAGTGCCTGGGAGCGATGGTTTGAGTTTTTCCCGGAGTTGAAGGAGGTCTTCACCAGGACAGACTTCATTCCGACAGAGAGGCTGAACAGGATGTACAATAATGCCGCGATGATACCTGTCGACGGTAACCCGGCGATCCTGAACGGGTTTCACATAAGGCTCTTTGAGGCGCTGGGATCGGGTGCACTGCCACTGGTAGAATACAGGAAAGATGTGGAAGAGATTATCTTCGGAGAAAGCGGGACGATGGTGCCACTGATCAGGGATTACAGCAAGGCAGGAGAACTCGCCACCTATTACCTGAAAAATGAGGCGGAAAGGAGAGAGCTGACACACGCACTGAGAGACTATGCCTTAAGCCGCTATTCAGTCAGTAACAATGCAAATATTCTTTTAGAAGCGCTGAAGAGATTCACTGATTGAGGGATCAATTTAATTATGGACCTTAAGGGTACAGTTCATCTCATTCATTTTTCGGGCAGACCGGGTGGCATTGAAGTGCTGCTGCCGGTCATTACGGGTGCCATGCCGCGATATCGTTTCAATGGTTTTGTAATCAACAAGCCATTGGTTGGAGATATTAATGTCTATGACAGGATGGAGATACCTGTGCGTTATGGCAGCGGGTTAAACTTTGCAACAATGATAAGCCTCTTCAGGTACGTCCGGCAGAACAGGAATGACATATTCCATGCATTCAATGCCGGCCCGCTGATAATATTTCTTTTGCAAGCTGCCGGAGCGGGGAGGATTGTCTACAGCATTCACGGAACCGTCTATTGGAAGTCGAGAAGAAAAAAACTTATAAATAAGGTGATGTGGTACCTTGTTCTGCGAAGGCAATTGACTTTCACGTCCAATTCAGCTTACAGCAGGGCAGTCTTCCGGGATAAAATTGCAGCGAGTACTGAAATTAAGGTTCTCTATAATCCTGTTGACTCAGAAAAGTTCAGTCCTGCGACTCTCCCGGGGCACTCCGGATTGAGGATAGCATATGCAGGCAGGCTGTGTGAAGGCAAGAACCTGGAAAAATGGATATCACTGGCATCAGAGCTTCATGGTTCGCTTCCGGAGGCCATGTTTGAGCTATACGGCTATGGGCCGCTTCTTCAAAAGCTTGAGCAGCAAGTGCGTAACCGGGAAGCGGAAGGTTACATTCATTTCAGGGGATACACTGAAGATATGGCAGGAGTTTACCGGAATGCCGATTTTCTTCTGTTTCTTTCAGAATATGAGTCATTCGGCAATGTGGCGGTTGAGAGTATTCTTTGCGGCACGCCGGTAATTGTTTCCGACATACCGTCGATGAGGGAAATCTTCAGTGATTTCCCGGAGTTCATTATCAGGGCAGATGATAAGATGAAAGAGGCGGTCCTCAAAAAACTGTCAGAAGCAGAAAAACTAAAGGGTCTTGCCGCCAAGGCCCGGGAACAGTTTCTTAGTCGTTTTTCAGTCGAGGCTCACACCGAAGCCCTGGATAGGATCTATTCGGCATTTAATGAGTGACGTGAGCAAAATACCGGTAGTTTATTATCACAGTATTGGTCCTGCAATACCAACATGGTACAGGAATTTTCTTACCCTGTCACCGGAGCGGTTCAGAGAACATCTCGAGTATTTCCGCAGCAATTATACAATCATCAGTCTCAAGGAACTGTGGATGATAATGAACGGGCAGTCAGCATCTGTACGGAAGCCTCTCGTCATCACGTTCGATGACGGGTACTCCGATAACTATACCTGGGCATTTCCGGTGCTGAAGAAATATGAAGTGAAGGCAACGATATTCGTAAGTCCTGATTTTGCCGATGATAGAGAGATTGAAAGAACAGGCCCTGATGACCGTGGATTCCTTTCATGGAAAGAGATGAGATTGATGGAGGGCTCGGGGCTGGTGGACATACAGTCACATACACTTACGCACACAAAATATTTTGTTTCTGACAGGTTGACCGGGTTCCATCATCCGGGAGGAGATATACTGTACCAGGCAGGAAATGTTTTTCCTGATAAGAGAAAAGATTCGGTCAGTGATCCCTCGTTCGAGAGGCTTCTGCCATACGGGTACCCTTTGTTTGAAGAGGGTTCGGCTGTAACGTCGCGAAGGGTTTTCATAAATCACGAGTTTACTGAACAGTGTGTATCCAGGCTTAAGGATTACGATTTCGGGAGTTATAAATATGAAGATGCCTTTAAACTAATTGCTCCGTTGTATGATTCACTCAGGAAGAGCGGAAGGCTGATCACCGCAACGGAATCAGGTGATGAATATACGGAAAGGGTCAGGAATGAGATTCTCGGATCAAAAAGGATTATTGAGGAACGGCTGAACAAAACGGTGGAATTCCTCTGCTGGCCCCATGGTGATAATAATGAGTCTCTTCACCGGATGGCTCTGGAAGCAGGCTATCTGATGACAACACGGGGGAAAGCCCGCGGAGGCAAAGAGCCTGATTGTTCACGGATACCTGAAAGGATGGGTGTTGATTTTTCCACGTGGAGCAGGAAGCAGAAGACGAAACTCAGGCTGAGAGCATTTTCGGGAGAAAATCCGTACGATCTGTTTATGAGCATCTCAAGGCGTTTCAGAAAGGAAAGATGACAGGATTCATTCTTGAAATACCATCAGACAGGCCAGCAGGTAAAATTGTTGACCTGTTTGCAGTGTCACCTGAAATCTCAATGCATCACCAAAGCCATTCGTGCGAATTTACTGCATGGGGCGATCCGATAGCCCGGGCTGACTTCAGAGGAAGGCTTGACCGTGACTGCTCACCTGAATTTATTGTGAACAACCTTTATGGCCATTTTTACTATATATTTCTGGATAAAAAATCCGGTGAACTGACTGTTGGCAATTCGCTGTTCAGCATTCTTCCGATTTTCTACTGCAGCAATAGCAAAAGGATAATTCTTTCAGACAATGCCCTGACCCTTGGCCGTTATTCCGGGTCGGATAAGATATGCCGCCGCTTCGTACTTGAAACACTTCTCTTCAATTATCCGCTTTTCAATAGCAGTATACATGAGGATATTCATCTCCTGCCGTCAAATTCATCCATATCTGTATCAGCCGGCAAACTGTCAGTCAGGAAGCACACTTCGATTGCCGGGTTGATTGACAGTGATCCGGCTCCCTGGAGAGATGGGATAAGGCCGATCACCGACCTTTTTCTTGAAACGGTTGAGAAATATCTTCCCCCGGAGCACTATTCCTGCTCGCTGACAGGAGGGTTTGACGGAAGGACACTGGCAGCAGCAGGGTTATATCACAAAAGAAATTTTTCCGCCTACTCATTCGGCACCAGTGAGTCAAAGGATATCATCATTGCAGAAGAGGCGTCTTCCAGGGCCGGCATCCCTTTCAACAGGATACTCCTCGGGGAGGAATATATAACGCAACACAGTCTCAGGTGCGGCAGGGAATATATGACAAATTCATCCGGCACTGCAACTTTTGCACGGGCTCATTATCTCTACGCCGCAAAGCAGCTGTCTGACCTCAGTCCGGTCATGATTACGGGCAATTTCGGGAGTGAGATATTCCGTGCCGCCCACATAGCGGGGGTAGTCATTTCGAAGCATCTGTACACTCTCTTCAGTTCAGACTCATCTTCAGAAGCGATCAGGTCTCTGGAGGCGGGTGAAGAATTCGGGTTCCTTAACAAAGAGTCCTTCAGAGAGGAGTGGGAATCGCTAAAGGAGGATATTCAGACGCTTCCATGTTTCAACAATGAGTATGCTCATTTAACCCGTAACCAGAGGTTTTACCTGTTTGTTTTTGAGGAGCTGTTCCGCAAGTACTTTGGCGCGGAGATGACAAACCAGTTCAGGTATTTAAGGAACAGGACGCCCTATCTTGATATTGATTTTCTGAGGGGACTTCTTAAGAGCGGGCTGGCAGGTATTCACTCGGAATTCTTCGAATTTAATCCCGTGAAGAGATTCAAGGGGCAGGTTTTGTATTCGCATATAATAAGAAAAGCTTATCCTGCCCTGGGGCAGATTATTACTGACAAGGGATACAGGCCCGATGATCTGCTGAGCCTGGCAGGGAAATTCAATATTACAAAGCACCGGATCAGGAAATCTTTAGGAGGGACACCATCGGATCCTGATCCCAACGGGGTGGAGGCCGCATGGCAGGTGAACCGTGACCACTGGAACAGTGTTTCTTTACCGGCTGAATATTTCGGCAGGAGCAGTGTTGAACAGGCAGGAAGGGAACTTCGTTTCAAAATAATAAGTCTTTCCTATCTGATCAGTAAGGTAACCGGGCAGGCTATTGACAGCTGAACCCTGAAATATCAGTGAATAAGCCAATGGGAAGAATAAAAGCAGTCATTTTAGGGAACGAGCTTGAGCATGATCACAATCAATGGATCATGGCTTGTGAAAATTACAGGGATGATATTGAATACAGGGTTGTCAATCTTACCAGGAACAGCTGGCTTGAGGATGTCAGGCAGGAAGGGTGTGATATTCTCCTGGCCAAGCCAGGTGGACTGACTGCTCCACTGAAGCAACTTTATGACGAAAGGATCGTCATTCTCTCTGAGATACTGGGATATAAGATATTTCCGTCTCCGGCAGAGATCCTGGTTTATGAAAACAAGCGTCTCCTCTCTTTCTGGCTTAAGGCCAACAGCATCCCTCACCCTGTCACCTCTGTCTTCTATGATGATAATGCTGCTGTCAGGTTTATCAGAGAAACAAATTATCCTTTTGTCGCCAAGACCAATATCGGAGCATCAGGTTGCGGGGTCACTATTCTTGAAAATGAGAGGGATGCCATGGAGTATGTCAAAAGCACTTTTCACGGAAGAGGAGCACCCCAGCGAACCGGACCCAACCTTGAGAGAGGAGGCTGGCTGAGAAGAGGATCAAGGTATCTGTTTCACCCTTCTGAACTGAGAAGGAAAATGAGCATATACGGAGCAAAGGCAGCGAATCTGCAGAAGGGATTTGTAATATTCCAGGAATATATCCCTCATGATTTTGAGTGGAGAGCAGTTAGGATAGGCGATTCGTTTTTTGCACATAAGAAGATAAGAGAGGGCATGAAGAGCAGCGGGTCACTACTGAAGGGGTATGAAAATCCTCCATTGTCTTTGTTGGATTTTATCAGATCCATCACCGACAGGTTTGGGTTTTACAGTCAGGCCATAGACATCTTTGAGTCTGACAGAGACTACCTGGTAAATGAGATGCAGTGCATCTTCGGTCAGAGTGATGCCTACCAGATGATGGTTGACGGCATACCGGGGAGATATATTCAGTCAGACGTCAGGTGGCTCTTTGAGCCGGGTGATTTTGCCCGTAACGGCTGTTATGACCTGAGGCTGGAGTATCTGATAAAGGGAGATTATCTTAGAGGGAGCAAATGAGAGTCCTTTTTATATCTAGCGGCCGGGGGGGCGCTGTCAGCGTTCTGGTCAGGAACCAGGGGGCATCATTAAGAAATGAAGGCATAGATATTGATTATTTCATTTTTGACGGCAACGGAATATCCGGATATCTGAATAAACTTCCGGCGCTGAGAAGGAAGATAAGGGAAGAAAGGTATGACCTTGTTCATGCACATTATTCCATCAGCGCATACATTGCCACACTGGCCGGAGGTGTCCCCCTGGTTGTATCGCTTATGGGATCAGATATTCATGATGCGGGCATATCAAAATTATTCACACGCTTCCTTGCCAGGAGATGCTGGAAAGCGACAATAGTCAAGACAGAGAGAATGCATACCCTGCTTGGGTTCAGGGAGGCGGAGGTTATTCCAAACGGCGTTAACCTGGACTTCTTTAAGCCAGAGGACAAACGGGCTGCAAGAAAGAGGCTTGGTCTTTCAGAGTCGTCTAAGATAATTCTGTTTGTCTCGACCCATGACAGGCCCGAAAAGAACTATGAGCTGGCACGGAAATCAGTGGAACACCTTAATGATGAAGGTGTTGAACTATTGTATCTAAAGAATACTGATCATTCTCTGATACCCTCATACCTGAATGCCGCGGACCTCCTCCTGCTTACTTCATTATATGAAGGTTCTCCGAATATTATTAAAGAGGCCATGGCCTGCAACTGCCCAGTCGTCTCAACGGATGTCGGGGATGTCAACAGGATAATAGGCAGCACTGAAGGGTGTTACCTTGCCATGGATAACGCCGAAGACATTGCAGAAAAAATCGGCAAAGTCCTTGGTTCGGTAGAGAGAACAAAAGGCAGGGAACGAATAATTGAACTGGGGCTTGATTCACGCACTGTGGCACAGAAAATTGCAGCTATTTACAAGTCAGTAACAGGGGCATAGGTGAATATAGTCTGGAATGACGATATCGACATTGCGTTGTGGAAAACCTTTGCAGAAACGAACCGGTACGGGTCTCCTTTTCAAAAAAGAGAATTCTATGAGCTATGCAATTCCGTAAAAGGAATGTCTGCAGAGGCTGTTGCTGTCATTAATGACGGAAAGATAAGAGCGCTTAGTGTTTTAACGCAGCAGGAAGAGCCGGGGCTGAAAGGTTTCTTTTCACGACGGAGCATCCTCTACGGCGGTCCCTTGTTTGAAGAGGGGTATGCTGACGCTCTTGATCTTATTCTGGATGCCGTAAACCGGAAAGTCGGAAGGAGAACAATTTACACCGAGACCAGGAACCTGTTCAACTACAATGATTTTAAGAGTCTCTTCAGCAAAAAAGGGTACGTTTATAAACCCTACATGAATTTCCATGTCAAAACAGGAGACAGCAGGGCGGTCCTGAAAAGCATAAGCGATTCACGAAGGAGACAGATCGTAAGAGCACGTAATGAAGGAGTGACGTGGAAGGAGGCGGAGAGCAGGGAAGAGGTGATCGTGTTCTTTGATATCCTGAGTGATCTGTACAGGGAAAAGATTAAGAAGCCGCTTCCGCCAAAAGAGTTTTTCACCGGATTTTTTACGTCGGACCTGGGCAAATATCTGATGGTATGGTATAAGGGCCGGATAATAGGTGGTATCATGTGTCCGGTACAGGAGCAGAGGGCAATCTACGAGTTTTATGTCTGCGGCCTTGACAAGGATTACAAGGATCAGTATCCCAGTGTGATGGCTACGTGGGCGGCGATCGAGTATGCAACCCGGAACAGAATTTCCTGTTTTGATTTCATGGGTGCCGGTCCGCCTGACCGTCAGTACGGAGTGAGGGAGTTCAAGGCAAGGTTTGGCGGAGAAGAGGTTGAGTACGGGCGTTTTTTAAGGATCAACAGACCCCTGTTGTATGCCATAGGAAAGCTAGGACTGAGATTATCAGGAGGATCGGGCGGTTGAAAATACATATTGACATAGGTCATCCGGCGCACGTGCATCTCTTCAAGAATTTTGCACGTCTGATGAAGGAGAGAGGAAACACTGTTTTTTTTACCGTACGTGACAAGGAGAGTGTCTTGACCCTCATGGAGAGAGAGGGTCTGCCTTATACCTGCCTGGGCACCCACTACAGTTCTCCGGCAGGCAAGGTATGGGGACTTGTGAAGTTCAACATTGCCCTTCTGAAATTATCGATCAGTCAGAAGCCTGATGTATTTCTGAGCCATGGTTCTCTCTACACACTTCTCTCTTCATTTTTCCTGAGGATACCGAATATTTCGCTTGAGGATACCGGCAACAGTGAACAGGTGATGCTGTATCGCTGTTTTACAAGGGCAATCATTACCTCTGACAGTTTCAAAAAGGATTACGGCAGAAAACATATCAGGTACAAAGGGTGCCACGAGCTGGCATACCTTCATCCTGACAGGTTTTCTCCTGATAGCAGTGTAAGGAACGAACTGGGATTGAGTGATGACGAGAAATATTTCATTATCAGATTTGTTTCCTGGAATGCCTCTCACGATATGCCGCATTCAGGAATGAATGATCAGGATAAGAATGACATTGTCAGAGCTCTTTTACCCTTCGGGAGAGTTTTTATCAGTTCTGAATCGACTCTTCCCGATGATATTGCTCTCTATAAATTTGACCTCCCACCGGAAAGAATGCATCATGCGCTTGCTTTTGCCCATCTGTATGTGGGGGAGGGTGCAACAATGGCCTCTGAAGCAGCTATGCTGGGAACGGCTGCAATCTATATAAATCCGATGGAGGCAGGCTCAATCGATGAACAGGAAGCAGCCGGGCTTGTTTATCATTTCAGGATTGCCAAAGGTGTTAAGGAAACGATAAGACTGCTTATGGAGGAACCCGGAATGAAGGAAAAGGCATTGGCTAAGAGCAGGGAGTACATCAGAAACAGTATAGACCTTACAGGTTACCTGGCGGATTTCATTAATTTGTGGCCTGAAAGGTTAAACCAGAAGCAAGAAATCCGATGAATGATATTAAAAACGATTGAAATATGAGAACACCCTTTTCAATTATCATTGCAGTGTTACTGTTTCAGACACAGTCACTGGGGGCACAGAAGGCCGCATATGATGAAAACTGGGCATTGATAAACGACTATGCCCTGGTTTCAAAGTGGGACAGGAATTCAAACGACTGGGTCTCCTCATTAAAGCAGGTATATATCCATGATGAACAGTTGAACCTGGTACAGATTGTTTCCCTGAACGCTGTGACGCTTGACACTCTGTCAAGAGTGATATATCTGTATGATGAGAACGGTTCAATGACGGCAGAGTACTTCCAGGACTGGGTCGCAGGAGCGTGGGTTGACAAGCTGAGATACCTGATGGAAAATGACGAGTACAACAGAAGAATGTCACTCACGATATACGTCAGGAGCAACGGTGAGTGGGTTTATTCATCGAGGCAGATCAATTACCGCTATGATGAGATGAACCTGCTTGTATCATATGACAACGAGCTTTGGTACGAGACCGGCTGGAGACTCTCGTTTGTCGATAATTTTACCTATGACGATCAGGGCCTCCTTGTCTTCAGGTTAAGAACAGACATGACAGGAGAAAACGCCTTCCGTATATATTACTATTACAATGAGGCTAATCAGCGTACACAGATGTTTGTGCAGTCGTACCAGAGAACTACCGGTTTATGGGTGAATTCTTACCGCGACACCTATTTTTATAACTCCTGCGGCAGCAG
This sequence comes from uncultured Bacteroidales bacterium, assembly GCA_963732365.1. Classification (GTDB taxonomy): domain Bacteria; phylum Bacteroidota; class Bacteroidia; order Bacteroidales; family VadinHA17; genus SR-FBR-E99. The sequence continues at coordinate 492,709 of CAVSZC010000005.1, forward strand.
AACATCAAATCTCAGGGAGAGGTACACTTCCGGGGAATGGGTGAATGAACAGAAGGCAGACCTTTTCTACAAAGTTGATTTCTATAACGGCGACAAGAGAATCAAGGTCCCGGTTTGCCACAAGGGAAACACTATATACATTTCGGTCAACGCCCTCAATGCCCATCTGGCCCATGGTGACTGCATCGGAAAATGCAAGGATGAAAAAAATGATAACCGGGGCATGGAAACAGGTAAAAATATCACACCTGAAACACCTCCCTTCTCAGTCTATCCGAATCCTGCCATTGACAAGATCACTGTCAGGATGACTGCAAATGATGGCCAGGAGATCAACAGGCTGGAGCTCGCAGATCAGAACGGAAGAGTGGTCAGGGTATTAAATGTAAGGGCGGATGAAGAGGTTACCATTTACCGTGGCGCACTGCCGGTGGGCAACTACTACCTGAAGCTTATCGGCGATGTGGTTTACAGTACGATGATCGTGTTTAAATAAGTTCCCATGAATGATCTGACCAGATGCAGCAGGTGTATACTGCCGTCTACACTTGACAGTATTACCTTTGATGATGAAGGGATATGCAATCATTGCAGAAAGTATGAGAAGGACTTTGATGAGTGGGACAAGATCAGTCTCCGCAGGGAGAAGGAGTTCGAAAAACTCCTTGATAAAGCAAAGAGCCTTAAAAGGCCATATGACTGCCTGGTACCCCTGAGCGGGGGAAAGGACAGCACTTATGCGCTGTGGTTGTGCACTAGTGTTTATAAACTCAGGACTCTGGCTGTAACCTATGACAACGGATACCTGTCCACTCCTGCCAGGGATAACATAAGGAATGCACTCAGATCATGTAATGCCGATCACATCTTCTACAGTGTTAACAAGAGCAACTCAGCACGACTTTTCAGGACTTTTACCCTTAAAACCGGCGATTTCTGTAACGCATGTATGCGGGGCATAAACTATTCGATCGAGAACGCCGTCAGGAGTTTCAAAATTCCTCTTGTAATCAAGGGGTCAGGCAGAAGGGTACAGTATGTCTCACAGATAAAGGAGGTCACAAGTCTTAATACAGCTTCATACTTTGCCAATGTGATAAAGGGTACGGTCTCGCAGGAGTCGTTTGGTCACTTTGCAGGTAACAAGCACAGGCTTGAATTACAGAAGATTGCAGGAGGCATCGCTGATATCTTCGGGATCAGCAGAACCGCAATGATGAAGTTTATTCCGCAGCACGTAGGGATGTACGATTACCTGTACAAACCCTTTCCTGAAATAGTGGAGATCATCAGGAGGGAGATGGGATGGAAGGATGCTTCAGGTTCAGTTGAACACCTTGACTGTGAACTGCATGATATTCCCTTTTACAGAGACACTCTGAAAATACCGGGTATTACGAAGTATACATTTCACAGCAGCGGGCTTATCCGTCAGGGCTTAATGACCCGTGAAGAGGCTCTGGCCAGGGAAGAGGAAGAGATACGTAAGGGCGGCAGCCCTCCTGAGTTACAGAAATTTCTGGACGAGAACGGAATCATGATGGATGATTACGTCAAAGCTGTTAAAAGGGCAGACAACTCCAGGTATGAACCTTCTTTTCAGAAAATGGCCAGGAATGTATATCACAGGTTTCGCAGGTTTTAGATGATGATATGAGATACTTATGAGGGATTTTACTCTGAGGACTTACCGGCGCTTACTGGAAGCGCTTATGCGTCAGGGGTATAAGTTCTGCACCTTCAGTCAATCACTCGAAAGTCCACCGGATAAATACATTGTGCTTCGGCATGATGTGGACATGATCCCCCGCAATTCTCTGATCTTTGCACAGCTGCAAAATGAACTGGGAATCAGGGGGACTTATTATTTCAGGGCTGTGCCGGAGAGCATGAATCCTGAAATAATCAAGGAGATTTCATCCCTGGGCCATGAGGTGGGATATCATTATGAAGATGTCACCATGGCATGGGAAATGATGACTCGCAGGCAGAGGCGACAGCTTATGAGAAGGGCTGATTATGGAGAAGTGCTGGCAGGAAGAGGCATAGAACTCTTTCGTTCACATCTTGCAGATTTGCTTAAGCTTGTGCCGGTAACCACTGCCTGCATGCATGGAAGTCCCCTGAGCCGGTGGGACAGCAGGTTGATGTGGAGGTATTTTGATTACAAGGAACTGGGAATCACAGGTGAACCATATTTTGATGTTAACTACAATGAGGTTCTATACCTGACTGACACAGGCCGCAGATGGAACGGTTCGTCTGTGAGCATCAGGGACAAGGTGCTGTCTGGTGGCGATCAGGTAAGATCACCGGGTCAGCAGCTGAAACTCAGCACTACTTTTAATATAATCGAAGCCACAGAAGGGGGGATGATGCCGGATAAGATCCTTATAACTATTCATCCGCAGCGGTGGGCCGACAGATTCGATATCTGGTTGACTGAACTCATTTACCAGAATCTGAAGAATTCAGTGAAATACTTTATAGTCATTGTTGATAACAAGTAATTTATCAGCTATTTCTGCAGATTAAAATTTTCTAAACTTCCTGAAGTTCCTGTGCAACCTTTTACCGATGTCCAAAGTCATAATTATTAGACTGATTGGACCATTTTTAGTTCTACAAAAACTGCCGGCTATGAAAAAGCTAACTGATTTTCACACTGCCAGATCTTTAGGCATTAATATGCTCCGGGTACTGACTCTTATTACTATAACCCTGCTGACAGTCCATACAGCAGAGGCACAGTCATACCTGATACTGGTTGATGCACCTGCCAACAGGTACCCGATTACATTTACCGATACCGGTCAGGTCACTCTTATCGTTGAGTTTGACAGGGCAGTTATCTCGGCAGGTACTGCCGCAGGCTGGACGATTACCGTCGGTGGGACCCCTGTCCTCATGGTTGGCAATCCTGTGGCTGCCGGCAACTTTCTCAGGATTACCCTTCCCTCCGGAATAAGTTACGCAAACAGAAACAGTGTTCTTGTTTCATATTCAACGGCAGGAACTTTGTCTGTTACCGGCCCCGCTGAACCGGTTTTCACCAATGTCCAGGCAGTCAACAACTATATTGCATCCACGGCAGACTTTAGCAATGGTCTTTACGGGGAGAATCCTCCTGTGGACATATGTGCCCAGGTAGTCGATGTGGAGGTGGAGTATAACATAGGAATCAGTAAGAGATACAGAAACAGTATTCATTACGCTGCTCCGAGGGTCTGGATCAGATGGGAAAATCCGGCTGCAGCCCCTGCCACCCAGGTATTCTTTAATGAACTTTTACCGACAGGATCGGGAAAGTACAGGATAACACAGACTCACGCCAGTTATCCTGACACTACTCTCAACTGTACCTGGGATATCGCAATGTTTCCCTACCTGTACAATACCGGGACGTTGCAGCCAAATCTTTATGTAACAGTCAACCAGGTCATTGTTCAGATTCCCAATTACAAGCGAGACAACGGCACCCCGGTTCCAGGTACCGGAGATCTCGGCATTGACCCTCCGGTAAACGATCCACGAACCCTTTTCTGTGTCGGAGATGATATAGTTGCTTTTATTTTTGAAGATGCCACAGTATTTGACTGTCAGCTTCCTGTTGAGCCTGACCTGCCAAACATTTACCCCAGGCATGTTCAGTGGGTCTACGGCACACATACAGCAGCCGGAATACCCAATGTATTCATTGATGTTTTCGGGACCATGGTGCAGGTTACGGACACTAACGGGGTTGCCCTGACAGGCCCCTGGTATGTCAATCCTGACGGCACCCCCAATCCCGGCGGTTATAATACCCCTTCCGGCTTCTTCGAAGGGCCTGTTATTCAGTATACATGGGATAACTTTACCAAGCTTCTCATTACACCGATGGCAGAGACATATCCCATCTACCACGATGGTGATTTCGTAAGAGACCAGGCAGGAGATATTTTTGATGTCACTCTTCGTAACTGGGGTCCGTGTAATGCTTATAATCCGGGAAACCCATTCACGTACATGGATGCCGTCACTGATTTTTCAAGACTTCGTCTTATAGCATCACCTCCTCTGCCCACTGCTCCTGACGTTACAATATGTTTTGGCGGGACAAGAACTCTTACTGCCGTCAGGAACGGGGCTCCGAACCCGGGTCAGCTGTTCTGGTACAGCGATTCATTGTTTGCAAACCAGGTCGGAACCAACGCTACATACACTCCGCCTTTTACTGCTGTGGGCTCTTACCCTTACTGGGTACGTGAGATTTCAGGTCTTACGGGTTCATGCCCCGGACCTGCAGAGAAAGTTGTTCTGACTATAAATCCTATTCCAAACACCCCTACAGTAACCCGGACCGGGGCTGACTTCTGTTATGACGCTGCAAGCACAATAACTTTGACTGCGAACCCAAACACACCTCCTGCAATCACATCATATCAATGGTACATAGGCCCGTCGGCAATTGCCGGGGCCACATCAAGCACGATTGTGCTGAGCCAGATAGCTGAGACAGGCAGCTATACAGTAAGAACCTTCGGCATTTCCTCTACCTTCTGTCCCAGTCCGCTATCGGCAGCCACCTCCGTGACTATCGGAACACCAGCAACGGTTAATGCCGGTCTTGACCGGGAGACATGTTCAACTACCAATTCAATTACAGTTACGGCTACCCGCAGTGGTTCAGCAACATCATCCACGTGGACCACTTCCGGCACCGGCACATTTGCCAGCCCTACGAGCCTTTCAACAACATACACCTTCAGTGCAGCCGACAAAACAGCTGGCACAGTCACACTTACAGTGACAACAAATAATCCTGACGGGCCATGCCCGGCAGTAAGTGATGCTTTGGTGGTTACTATCTATCCTGCTGCCACTGTCTACGCAGGAGTTGATCAGTCAATCTGTTCAACCACAGCATCGGCAAATCTGAATGGTACTTTTGGCGGCGGCGCGACCACAGTCACCTGGACCACATCCGGAAGCGGATCTTTCGGCGATATTAACAACCCGGTCACAACCTATACGCCAAGCGCTTCTGACCGCACTGCAGGGACAGTCACACTGACCCTGTCGACTGATAATCCCACTGGCCCTTGTACTGAAAGAAGTGACGCCATGGTGCTGACCATCAGGCCGGCCGCAACCGTAGATGCGGGTGCTGACCAGGTCATCTGTTCAACCAGTACCGTAGCTTTATCCGGATCAAGGGCAGGAGGAGCTACATCTTCGACCTGGACCACTTCGGGAACAGGCACATTTGCCAATGCTACCCTGTTGAATACAACTTACACTCCGGGCGCGGCGGATATTACTGCCGGAACAGTCACTCTTACCCTCACCACAAATGATCCTTCTGGTCCATGTACTGCAGCAAGCGATGACATGGTTGTCACCATCAATCCTGCAGCCACAGTGAATGCAGGTCCGGATCAGTCGATATGTGCATTTGATCCTGCCACCCTTGCCGGCTCCATCGGCGGGTCGGCTGTCAGTGCAACATGGTCAGGCGGCGGTGGAACTTATGTCCCCAACGCAAATGCATTGAATGCTGTATATACACCTACTGCAGGTGAAAGGAGTTCAGGAACGGTTACCCTTACCCTTACAACCAATGACCCGGCCGGTCCCTGCGGGGCTGTCACTGATCAGGTAACCATAATCATCGGGGTGGAGCCAACAGTAGCAATAATCAACGGCAGCGGCGATGCCTGCGATGGCGCCTCGAGCTGGTTTTCCCTGACGGTTACAGGAGGTGCACCGCCGTATGTAGTCACATATACGCTTGATGGCGGAGCCAATATTGTTGAATCAGGATATACAAACGGCACACATATTAATCTGGGTGTCCTTTCGGTAAATACTCATACTGTTCATATTGTCTCCATTCGTGACAACTGCTTAAGTTTAGTTCCTGCCGGCGGCCTGCCTGCAGATTATGTCTTCAGCATCAACGCAGTACCTTCTGCAGCTGCAACGATGAACAACACCCCTGCAATATGCAACAATGGCACAACAGATATTGTGCTTCAGTCAACAGTACCATCATCAACCATAAGCTGGACTGTCTCCAACGCTCCTGCCACGACATGGTCAGCCGGCAAGGCGCCTGCTGGAGACAGCGGCGTAATCGGAACGGTTATTGCCCAGAACCTCGAACATAACGGAACGGCCCCTGTCACAGTCACCTATACGATTACCCCCAGGGGTCCTGCGCCTACCAACTGTCCGGGACCGCCTATCACGAGAGCGGTAGTTGTTAATCCAACCGCATTTGTAAATGATCCGCCAAACCAGACAGTGTGCAACGGGGACATTATTGCGGCCATTAACTTCACCACGAACAGGACAGGAGGGACAACGACATATGCATGGACCAACAATAACACTACCATTGGTCTTCCCGCGAGCGGATCAGGACCTATAGCGTCATTTACTGCCACAAATACCACCACCACCCCCAGAACCGGGACAATCACAGTTACTCCAACCTTTACCAACGGAGGGATAAGCTGTACCGGACCTGCCCAGACGTTCTCCATAACCGTAAATCCAACAGCACAGGTCAATGATCCGGCAGATCAGATTCACTGCAGCGGAACGGCTGTACCTGCATTTGATTTCTCTACTAACCGTAGTGGTGGTACTACGACTTATATATGGAGCAATTCAAACACTGCCATCGGTCTTGGTGCAGGAGGGAGCGGATCGCTTCCGCCTTTTACATCATCAAACGGCGGTAACACTCCGATCAGCGGCACGATAACCGTTACCCCAACCTTTACTGCAGGGTCGGTCAGCTGTTCCGGTCCTGCTGAGACCTTTACAATCACAGTCAACCCCAGACCTTCCATTACAGCCAAAACAACTGCAATCTGCAGCGGAGGGACGTTTACTGTAGCACCGGCAAACGGAGGAGGAGATATCGTTCCTGCCGGAACGATGTATACATGGACTGTTCCTGTCATTACTCCGGCAGGAGCGATAACAGGAGGCACTGCACAGGCAACCGCACAGGCAAGCATCAGCCAGACATTGACAAATACAACCAATGCATCAGCTACTGCTGCATATACTGTCACTCCGGTATATGGCAGCTGTGCCGGAGCATCTTTCACGGTGACAGTAACAGTCAATCCCACTGCTTCAATAGCCAATAAGAGCACCACCATCTGCACTGCGACAGCATTCAGTATTATTCCTGCGAATGGCGGAGGTGATATAGTCCCTGTTGGCACGACATATACATGGACTGTACCTGTTATAAATCCGGCGGGAGCAATAACAGGAGGAAGCGCTCAGGCAACGGCCCAGACAGCCATAGGTCAGACACTGACCAATGCGACTGCTGCAACAGCCACGGCAACATACACAGTGACGCCATTGTCAGGCACCTGCACAGGACCGACCTTTACAATAACTGTGACGGTCAATCCGTCTGCCCAGGTCAATGATCCGATTGACCAGGTTCATTGTGCAGGGGCTGCTGTGCCGGCATTTAACTTCAGTACGAACCGTACAGACGGAACCACGACTTATGTGTGGACCAACTCCAACACTGCCATAGGTCTCGGAGCAGGAGCAACAGGCAACCTGCCAGCCTTCACTGCAACCAATGCAGGGACGACACCGATAAGCGGCACCATAACAGTTACCCCTGCCTATACAAATGGCGGAGTCAGTTGTTCTGGCCTGGCACAGAGCTTCACAATAACCGTTAACCCCACACCTGTACTGAACAGCCCGCTGACACCGTCTGCAGTCTGCAGCAACACGCCATTCACTTACACGGCGACATCTTTGACACCGCGGCACATCGTTCAGCTGGACAAGGCTGGCAGCTGCAGGAATCACGCCCGCTGGTTCCACTTCCGGCGTGACGAACGTCGTCAGCGAGACACTGCGGAATATTACATCAGCAACCATACCTGTTACTTATCAGTTTACCCTCACAGCCAATGGCTGTACAAATGTTCAGAACGTGGTCGTAAATATCAAACCTGAACCGGTTATATCAAATCAGTCTGTCAACGTGTGTTCAGGCGAGACACTTACCCATACCATTCTTCTTGACAACTTTGGTCCGGCTGCGGGTGTCACATTCACATGGCCTGCTCCGACACTTTCAGGCGGACTGACAGGCGGCACAGAGAGGTTAGCTCCCTCATCGGCCGACATGACTGATACGTTTGTCAATACATCAGGCGGGGCTGAGACTGCTACATACACAGTCACACCATTCTATGATGGCTGTGCGGGTCAGCCCAGGGATATAGTAGTTACCGTAGGATCACAGCCTGTGCTTGATCCGGGTCTGAACAGAAGCATCTGCAGCGGTCTGCCGACAGGACTTACGCTTGCAGTTGCGCCGACTTCTTCGCCTGCTACGTCGTATGATGTATTCTCGATTACTGTTCAGGGGGGACTGGTTCCCAATGCAGGAAACGTGACGGCAGCTAATACTGTCGGAGCCAGTTACCTGGCAAATGACAGGTTCGTGAACGAAACAGGAACCGACAGGACGGTTACCTACAGGGTAAGACCTGTCTTCGGTACTACCTGTATAGGCGACTGGGTGAATGTGGTAGTTACAGTCAGGCCGCAACCGGTAATACAGCCTAACCAGCTGAAGACTGTATGTTCAAATACACCTGTGAACATGGAGATAAGACTGGTGCCTGTTAACACCCCTGCCAGCTCAACCTTTAGCTGGCCTCAGCCTGCGATGTCAGCCGGATTGCCACAGGGTACGGCACGCGCCAACATACCTGCTGATCCTGCAGGGGCTCTTCATATAACTGATGTTCTTGTAAATTATGGTCTTACCCCGATAACTGCCACATACTCTGTCACACCCAGAAGTTCATTCATGTGTGCAGGTACTCCTGTAGATGTTGTTATTACGGTAAATCCGGAACCAGGTCCTCCTGCAATAACAGGAAAGGATACCCTGTGCGTTGGTGAGGCATCTGTGGTCTATACAGTGCCTCTTAATGCCGGCTCACAATATTTCTGGAATGTACCTGCTTCGGTTGGTGTTAAAACATTTGATGTAAACTCCAATGCAATAATCATAACTGCAGCCGGGGTAGCCGGCAACGGCAATATTACCGTTACAGAGCGGAACAGCTACGGTTGTTCAGGTATTGCCGGATCATTCCATGTAGTGGTGATGGGACCATCGCCTACAGCAACTGTTGGAGGAGATCCGACGGTCTGTGCACTGGAGACAGGTGTTTATTCGGTTCCGGCTAATCCCGGATCAGTTTATACATGGTCGCTGCCGACAGGTGCAGCACTGATCGGTGATCCGACTGCAGCCTCTGTTATGATAACATTCGGTACTGTAAGCGGAAACATTTCCGTGAGGGAGGTGAACACTGCCGGCTGTATTACAAACCACACGCCGCTGGCTGTAACGGTGCGTCCTCTGCCTACTGCTGTCATAAGCAACAGCGGAGTCATCTGTGTCGAGGATATGTTTAATATCAATATCGCTCTTACAGGAACAGCTCCATGGACAGTTGTTTATGCGATAAACGGTACGCCGCAGGCTTCACTCCCCATTGCGGCAACTCCTTACACACTGGCTACAAACGTTGCCGGCAACTATACTATTGTATCGGTAACTGATGCTAACCTGTGTACAGGTACCGGTATTGGAAATGCCACGGTAAGCCATTATCCGATACCTACCGCAGCCATCAGCGGCACTGCAGCAATATGTAACGGAGAAAGTACGGTGATTACCATATCTCTCACAGGGGCCGCCCCGTATGACTTTGTTTATACAGACGGCACCACACCGGTAACCGTCACAGATCATCCCACAAATACTTACACTGCTACGGTAAGTCCAACTGTAGACAGGACTTATACACTTGTTTCATTTGCCGATAACCACGGTTGCGATGGGTTCATGTCAGGCTCTGCCATTATTACTATCAATGCCCAGCCGGTACTCTCGTTTGCAGTGACAGACAACTTATGCAATGGTGACAACACCGGAGCCATCAACCTTACAGTAGCCGGATCCGGGATTAACAGCTTCGCATGGACAGGTAATGACGGGTACACAAATACCTCTGAGGATCTGACCGCGATCAGGGCGGGGCTCTACAGTGTCACTGTCACCAGCGGCGATGGCTGCGTTGCCAGCGGACAGGCTACCGTCCTTCAGCCTGTTCCACTTACGCTCTCTTCGACCGGGAATATGACAATTCTCTGCAATGGTGATCCGACAGGTTCCGGCAGCTTCACAGCAGCAGGGGGAACAGCACCTTATACCTTTACAACATTGGTTAATACTGCAGGGGCTACACTTACAACTTCCGGATCAACAGTCGCAGTAACTGATGCAGGAGGAGGTACAATCACCCTGCGGGTGACCGATGCCCATAACTGTACTGCAGAGTCAACCATTATTGTAACCGAGCCGCCAGTACTTATTTTGAGTGCCACTACTACAAATATTGCCTGTTATGGAGATAATACCGGATTAATAATCACCTCTGTGACCGGAGGAGTGGCTCCTTACCTCTATTCCTGGACGACAGTAGGCGGCAGCGGACTTATTTCCGGTGCATCGAACCAGAGTGGTCTTACTGCAGGTACGTATAATGTAACTGTCACAGATGCCAACGGATGTACGACAACCGGCTCATGGACTCTGACACAGCCTGATGAGATCACAGTGAATGTGACGACAGACGACAGTCTTATCGGCACCTGCTCCGATGCACAGCTCGATGCGGCTGTTGCCGGAGGTGTAATGCCAGTAGGTGGATATCTCTTCAGCTGGTCGCCGACAGCCGGACTGAGTGATGCAAATATTGCCAATCCTGTTGCATCTCCCGCCTCAACGACTACATATACAGTCACCGTCACTGATGCCAACGGTTGTACAAAGACAGGTTCAATCACCATAAATGTGGCACCTGTGCTTACGGCCGTGGCCTTTGCTGATGATAATCTAATCGGCGCCTGCCCGCTCTCTGAGGCACAGCTCAATGTCAGCGTCAACGGCGGCGAGGCACCATACAGCTACAGCTGGCTGCCCGCAGCAGGGCTCTCTTCTGCCATAATACAGAATCCGGTGGCCAAGCCGTTAGCAGCAACGACCTATACGTTCACTGTAACTGATGCCAACGGATGTATTGCTACGGCAAACGTCACCATCAACATTGCTCCGCCGCTTGTTGCGACGGCAGCTGTTGATGATGACCCGATCGGAGCGTGTCCGTCATCTGTGGCCCGTCTGAGCACGACGGTTACCGGAGGCGAAGGAGGTTACACATATCTATGGGATAATGCGTCAACACTTACCAGTGCAACGATAGCCAATCCGACGGCCAAACCGGCTGTCTCCACACTGTACACCGTAACTGTCACCGATTCCAACGGTTGTCAGACGACGGCAACAGTCATGGTTAACGTTGCTCCGCCACTGACAGTAACAGCCTTTGCAGATGATAATATAATAGGCAATTGCCCCACCTCGGTGGCCATCCTGACTGCGACTGGTTCCGGTGGAGAGTTACCTCTGTCAGGTGACTATATCTACAACTGGTCACCTGCTGCCGGGCTGAACTATCCTAATGTCAAGAGCCCGGTTGCCAAACCGGCAGCAAGCACAATCTACACTGTTGTAATCACTGACAGGAACGGTTGTACTGCAACTGACACGGTTGCCATAACTGTCAGACCTCCGATAGTTCTGACAACTACACCTCTGGTATATGCAGGAGGTTACAATGTTAAATGTAACGGAGCCTCAGACGGGGAAATAGATCTGGGTGTGACCGGAGGTGAAGGGCCATACATATATTCATGGACAGGTCCGGCCGGCTACACCTCTGCCATTGAAGACATCTCAGGTCTCAGGGCAGGCACATACAACATCACCGTTACCGATGCAAACGGATGCAGCTCAACAACTGTTGCCGTTCTGCTTGAGCCCGCTGTTCTTACCATGGGCAAGACTCCTGATGTGGTTCTTTCATGCAATGGTGATGCCACTGCAACAGGTTCGTTTACAGTTTCCGGAGGCACATCTCCGTATAATGTGGTTGTTGTAAGCAACAGTGCCGGTGCTTCGATTACCATCAATCCGACATCGCTTGCCTTCACCGGCGGTGGTGCCGGAACAATAACTGCCGGTGTTACTGATGCAAACGACTGTTATGCTGAAGCTACAATCGTTATCAGTGAGCCGCCCCAGTTGATGCCGGGTAGTATTACCGGCGACCAGGAGGTCTGTTATCTCGGTAACCCGACGGTACTTAGCGAGGTTACACCTCCTTCAGGCGGTCCGGGTGTTATTCTAATGCAATGGGAGCGCAGCCTCGACGCAGGAGGAAGCTGGAGCAATGTTCCGGGGGCAACAACGCCATCCTATGATCCTCCGGCAGGTATTCAGCAGACTACGCACTTCCGACGCAGGGTAAACTCCGGGACGTGTGATCCCGAATACAGCGACACGGTAATTGTTACTGTAAATCCGCTTCCCGAAGCATTAATATCAGGTACAGCGTTTATATGTCCGGGAGATGCTGCGACTGTAACTCTAACCGTCACGACAGGTGAGACTCCCTACACGGTTGTTCTAAGTGACGGGACTACGGTTGCGGGTTATAACAGCGGTGCACCTATAACGGTCAATCCGCTGGTCACAACCACATATACGATAACTTCGATAACTGATAATAACGGATGTGCAGTAACAGCTCCTCATGCCAATCTGACCGGATCAGCCACCATTACCACAAAGGTTGTTCCGGAGATTGCCCTGCAGCCACTGAATCTGACTGTCTGCGAGGATGATGTTGCAACCTTTACCACCGATGCCGGCATGACAACCAATCCTTCATACCAGTGGTACGTCAACGACGGTTCGGGGATGACCCCTATTGTCGGTGAAATTGCGGCAATACTCAATGTTACCGCCTCTTCGACGATGAACGGCTATAGCTACCAGGTTGTAGTATCAGGCGATTGCCCGGTACCTGTTCCTTCAGATATCGTTACCCTCACAGTCAGTGAGAAGCCTGAGATAACTACTCAACCCGAGTTTCTGCAACACTGTGTTCAGGTGAGAATGCAGTCTTCACGGCTGATGCCGGCGTTACTACAAATCCGGTTTACCAGTGGTATGTGAATGCAGGTACTGGAATGGACTCCGGCAGTCGGGCACGCTATCAGGGGGCTAACGACGAATACACTTAACTGTGGTGAGCGTGCTTGAGTCGATGTCTGGTTACGTTATTGGTCCGTGTATTGGTCCTGTACTCCGTATTTGCGGCGGACTGCACCGTCACTCTTACAGTGACCCGCCAGGCAGAGATAACCCAGCATCCGCAGAGTCTTGTGCTTTGCGAAGGTGCACCGGCTGTCTTTGCGGTGAATGCAGGTCTTACCACCAATCCTTCATACGAGTGGCAGATCAGCACTGACGGCGGACTTAACTGGTTACCGATACCCGGTGCCACAAATGCAACATATACTATAGCCGCGGTGGCTACTGCTGACAACAATACAGCTTACAGGGCTGTTGTAAGAAGCAGTTGCGGATCGAGTGTGACATCATTCCCGGCATATCTGACAGTAAATGAGCTGCCGGAGATAGTCACGCAGCCTCAGCCGGATATTGTTTGCGAATATGAAATCGCTGAATTTATTGTTGATGCCGGCGTAACGACAGGTGCAGCATACAGGTGGCAGCGCAGCACCGACTCGGGCGTCAACTGGATTGACCTGATTGAGAGTGCAACATATTTCGGAGTGTCAACTCCGAACCTGAAGGTCAACGGAACAGTCAGGACCATGAGCGGAGACATGTTCAGAGTATTGGTTAGCGGAACCTGCTATCCTCCGGTTACTTCAGATGAAGTGCTCCTCACGGTTAACTATGCACCTCAGATACTTACCGAACCTGTTGCAGCATCAATATGCGAGAATACAAATACATCGTTTACAGTTACAGCACAGGGTACTGCGATACAGCTACCAGTGGTTTGTTGATCCAGCCACCGGTACATTTGAACCGATAGACGATATCGGAGTATACTCAGGTGCAACATCCGAAACACTGACCCTGACAAATGTACCCAGGACGTATGACAATTACAGGTACCGGGTTGAGGTAACCGGTACCTGTGCTCCCAAGGCACGTATCGGCAACTGTTTTACTCAATGTCGCCATTGAGACGATAATCAATGTACAGCCTGCCGACACTGCGATATGCGAGTTCATGACGGCGAGCTTCAGGGCACTGGCTGACGGTGCAGACCTTACGTACCAGTGGCAGGTCTTTGACGGAACTCATGGACAGATCTGTCCAATACGGGAGTGTACCTGGGAGTCAAATACTCCGATGCTGATGATCTTCGGTCCGTCACGCACGATGGATGCTACCCGTTACAGGGTTATCATCAGCAGCAGATGTTCCGCTCCAGTTGCCTCAGATGATGTTGTGCTGAACGTATACACTGCTCCCGAGATCTCTGACCATCCTGATGAGTTCAGGGGTTGTCCGGGCGGAACAGCAACATTCAGTGTCACAGCTGCCGGAACCAACATTAAGTATCAGTGGCAGGTCAACAGCGGCTCAAACTTCGTTGATGTTACGGACACCGGGCCATATTCTGGCACAACGTCTGACATCCTGACCATAAGCAACCTTGACCTGTCAATGAACGGCCACCTTGTAAGAGTGGTGGTGTCAGGCACATGTCAGCCATCTGTCACTTCATCGTTTGCCCCTCTGAGGGTTTACAATGAACCGTCTATCATCAAGCAACCTGATGATGCTGACGTATGTTATCTGGCAGGGGCAACCTACTTTGCCCAGATATTCACCACCGGCGCAGGTGAGACGACGGTATGGCAGGTCAACCAGGGCTCCGGGGTGTGGAGCAGTCTGACTGACAATGCGCTGTACCAGGGCACACAGACGCCGCAGCTTATCCTTATGAGCACTGACACGTTGATGACCGGATGGCGTTACCGTCTCGAGATAACCGGACCGTGCGGCATTTACCACACCAGGGATGCTCTGCTCACTGTCAATGCTCCGCCGCGGGGCCAGATAGCCCCGACAGACACGTTGCTCGTTTGCGGTGGTGTGCCTACGCAGTTGCATGGTAATCCGGAGGGAGGCTCAGGCGGCTAACCGTACACAGATGGTATGGCGATGTAGGGCCGCTCAGCCAGTTCAATGTTGAAGATCCGGTGTTCAACACCTCAATGGCAGGATTCTACAGGCTTGTCTACCAGGTAACCGACAGCAAGGGATGTGTAGGACTGGATACACTGGTTGTTGAAGTCGAGAAGCCTGTTGCAATGTTTACTGCGGCTCCGGTCTCAGGATGTGAGCCACTGACAGTTAACTTTACCAACAGTTCAACCGGATATTCTTCACTTGCCTGGGACTTTGGCGACACTCAAACTTCAACAGATTACAATACTTCGCACACCTATCCGAATCCTGGTGCCTCACTTGCCTACTACACTGTCAAGCTTGAAGTGACATCAGTAAACGGTTGTATATCTACAATGGAGACGGGTATAACTGTGTACCCTGAAATACTGTCAGACTTTACGATGAGTGAGGACACAATTTGTTCGGGTGAGACCGTAATCTTCTCGACGATGCCGGGGGCTTTCAGGTATACCTGGACTTTTGGTGACCCGACATCTCCGCAGAACGGGTCGAATGTCATCGATCATCAGTTCTTCAATACAAACACAGGGCCGGTAACGTACAATGTTACACTCCGCGCAGAGTCGTTCTTCGGAGGCTGTATCAGTGAAACAACGATGCCACTGGTTGTATATCCTGTACCGATCCCGGCCTTTATTGCCACACCGCCGTCGCAGACCTTCCCGAATGCAACTGTAACCTTTACCAATAATACCAATGCAGGTAACTGGATATGGTTGTGGGAATTTGCTGATGGTGGCACCTCTGTACAGGAGACGAATGTTGTTCATACATACGCTGCACCGGGTGAGTATCCGGTCAAACTGACTGCAAGCAATGCCTACTGTTCCGAGACTGTTACCAGGAGTGTGAGTATACTGCCAACAGCTCCGATCGCAAGATTCGACTCAATTCCTTCAGGTTGTATGCCGTGGACAATTACTATAAACAATACTTCACTGTATGCAACCAGCTATTTCTGGGAATTTGATGACGGTTATACATCGAATGCCAAGAATCCTGTATACACATACCTGCAGGCAGGCTCATACAAAGTTACTCTGACAGTCACCGGGCCTGGAGGTACGGATACAGAGTCACAGATGGTGTATGTTTATCAGTCTCCCAAGGCTTACTTTGAGGTATCACCGCCGGTAGTCTATGTCAATGACGAGAAGGTGAGGCTTTTCAACCTCTCCGAGGGTGCTGACAGCTTCATCTGGGAGTTCGGTGACGGCGACACGTCGCATGTGCGTGATCCGTTCCACCAGTACACCACTGAAGGCATCTATGATATCACACTGCATGCTTATTCTGTAAACGGATGCTATGACAGCTATATCATGTCTCCCGCCGTTACTGTTCAGCCATTCGGTGAGATCATTTATGCGACGGTCTTCAGGCCGAACCTGACCGGAGAGATCGACAGGGATGACCTGCCTACGGGTGGTGAGGAGGTTGACATGTTCTTCTATCCTCCGATAAGGGAGACCGTGCTGAACTATCATCTGCAGATATTCAACAGGTGGGGAACGCTTATCTTCGAGACGTATGACATCAACAAGCCCTGGAACGGATATTACAAGGGCAGTCTCTGTCCGCAGGGGGTATACGTATGGCTTGTGGAGGGCAAGTATGCCAATGGCAGGCCGTTCAAGAAGGCAGGTGATATAACCCTGCTGCATTAACAAATATTAATATGAAAAAGAGACGCCCGATCAGGGCGTCTCTGCTTTTTTATACATGGTTAGTTAAACGGTTTGTCAGAGAAGGGTGAGGCGAAGGGGCTGTCGGGACCGGATTCACCTGTTCTTCTTCGCGGCGGGGGGTTCGGAGGAGCAGTGGTCATCATCACAAGAGAGATGGAATAGTCGAGCTCGATCCGTATTATCTCCGGCCTGACATATTTTCTTTTCTCCCTGTTCATCAATAAATGATCTCTAAACTGCCTCAAATATAGGATATTTGCACTATCCCCATAAAAACATTTGTTAACCGGTAATGTTCGTTACCTTCATATAATTACTGCCCTGCAACAACCACTTTTTCAAGATATCGCTTCCCTCCGGCTGTCACCTCCACGATTATCAGTCCACCGGAACCTGACAGTTGATATTCCTTGAGCTCACCCGAGTTGAACCACTCATCGTTTACGGCCAGTATCATCCTTCCCGTAACATCAAAAATTCTGACTTTCCCTTTTACTGATATCCATTCAGAACCCTGGGGAAGCACACAGATTTTTCCTGAAGAGGAATAGACTCTGACGGAGCTTGCTACAGCGGTCTTTTCCGGAGTGAATGAGGTTACGGCAGATATTGACAGGGTGAACCTGTCTGCTATGGTTCCGGCCGGGGCCGAAAAAGAGTATTCTGACCTGCTAAGCAGGTCGATGGTGTTTCCGGTCTGGTTGTCTTTAAGAAAGACTTTGGAATCGCCTAATGCCTGCAACTGGCTGCGCTTTATCTTATATGTCCCTGCTTCAGGAAGTTTCAGGGTAATGGGGATGACTGTCTGTTTCTTCGGCCAGGGGACAGAGTTTATGGAGTAGTTCTCACCTTTCAGGACTGAGTAGATCTGTGCCATCTTATCCACCGGACTGAATATCTTTCCCGCGTCATACTCGCTGTCAAAGTTCATTGTAGCTGACGGTTCAAGCCTTATGACCATCTCATCCTGAGATGTCTCTGATTCAAGGACGAGGCGTATCAGCGGAATATTGCGGGCAGATTTAAATCTCGGCGCTGCATTATGTTCCCTGGCGCTGTTGGGGATGGTGATGGATGTGCCTGTGGCCCGTGTTTTAACGAAGAACCCCTGCAGCGGGGGAATATGCGCCGAGCCTCCATTGGTACCGACGCCGTTGACATAGGATGCCACAATATCATCTATTCTGATATAAATGGCATTTCTCACATGTTCGGGGTCGGAGCGTGTCACCAGGTCCCAGTTCATGCCGCAGGTGAGGGAATTGCCTATGAGAGCGTAGCCAAAGAGTGATGTGTCTCCTCCTGATCCGCTGAACGGCAGGTTGATCTGGCCCATTGTCGTGGTCATGGAGGTGAGGTTTCCGAAAACGATTGTAGTGTCGGAGAACACCAGCGCATTATAGCCTGTTTTTGGCTCCAGGGTGCTGAAGGGTGTCGTCCCGTCATACCCGTCATGCCACTGCCATCCCTGGATCACATCAGTAGTCACTTTAGACTCGTCGTAATTCATCAGGTTCTCAGGCTCGATATCTGTAAACACCGTTTTGGAAACGGCGGCCGGCGTTGCGATATAATGCCAGCGGTCAATCTCATCCGTGGCGCCTGTAAGGTGCATCATGACATTCAGGGAGCCGCCCGTACCAGAGAAGCTGCCCGTCATAAGCGAGGCAATGCCTGACGGATCTGACTGCAGGTTGATGGTTCCGTTGTTTGTGAGAGAATTGAATGTGGCTCTGGAACCGGGCTCCATTGTCATAAAAAGACCCGTGTTAAGAGTAAATGATGGTCCCGGTGCTGAAGTAGGATAATTTGAAAGGCCACGAGGGATAATGACATTGGTAGAACCGGGAACATGTTTTCCCTCCCAATTGCTTGGATCGTTCCACGAGGTGCCGTTGGTGCCTGTCCAGACACTGTATTTCATCTCGTATGCACCGATATCTGTTATATGCACTCTTGCCACGTTAGTGATATCTCTTAACGGGATAGTCACTCCGGGATAGCTGTCGGTACCGCTGTCCCTTAGAGGTGAGACATAAGTTATCCCGAAATTGCCAGCGGCAGGGTTGATGAAGTTTGGTCCGTCTGTGGCGGTGTTCGAGCTGTTGAGGGTTATGTTGCCGGTGAAGGAGGCCCCTTCTATTGCGTTAAATGCCATGACTGAAGCGGGTGTGCCGTTCAGCCCTATATGGTTTGTTCCACCCCATACAGCAGTGTTAACCATTATGGCACCCGCTGAATTCTCGAGGTACACAGATGTTCCGTCGCTGACGGGAGAGGCACTGTATACGATGGTTGAGTTGACTATTTTCGGAGAGCTTGAAAGCGAGGCGACTGTACCTCCCCTGAGTGTTGCGGATGCAGAGCTGTTGCCATTAAAGAGGCAGTTGGTGATCACCGGGGCTGATCCTGCCTCGATATAGAAAGCCCCTCCGTGTTCCAGGGCGTTATTGTTTATGAAGGTACATTCTGAGATGGAAGGGGTTGCTCCGCTCAGAACAGCTATGGCCCCTCCCTTTGATGCCATGCAGTTCCGGAAGGTGCAGTTTGAAACGGTTACTCCTGATGAAGCAAGGCGCAGGCCTCCTCCGAGGAGACCGAACTTGAAATTGTCTCTCCTCCCTCTTTCAAAAGTACAGTATCTTATCTGGCTGGCGGCTGATGATGTTATTGTTATATTCCCCCATGAATCTTCAGGTTCTCCGGTAATTCCGTCCAGGTCAGTATCAGCGGTAAAAAGTATGGGGCTTGTTGTGGTTCCTGAGGCGTTTATCTGTCCGGTACCGGTGACGAATATTGCCGCCCTGTACTGTATTGCTATCAGCCTGGTTCCGGCGGCGACGGTAAGGGTTTCATTGTCAACATAAATATTTCCGTCGAAATATTTTGTGCCTGACATTGTGAAATCGCCTGCAAGAAATCCTCTGTAAGGGTTTGACAGGCTGCCGTCGCCCTGCAGCTGCGCGGTTGCCGGCAACAGTGACAGGATGGCGAAGACAAATAAAAGCAGAACCCTCTTCATGCTTGACCTTTCATATAATGACAACCACAACTGCTGAAAGGTTGCCGGCACTTTGCCGTATTTCAGCCGCTGAAAGCAAATTATGGCACAAAAGTACTAATTCTCGGTTTACACTCAAATAAAATATTGCATATACAAGAATTACAACTGGTTGATGCCGTTCGCCTCTTCTTGTTATATTTGTAAATATCGCAATTTAAATGCCACCTAGGGGGATGATTATATCTAGAGCCCTGAAAATACTTTTCAACAGCTCAGGAAGCCAGACTGTTAACAGCGCTCTCATTCTTGTGATCCGGTCAGTCATTCCGCTGGTTGCGATTCTTCTAATCAGGCACTATGTAGACAGTATTGTCAATACCGGAGGTGAAGGCTTATCCTCGAATCTGCAGTCAGTGACAGGTCTGGTAGCTGCTCTGGCCTTTACAATTCTGGCAGATGACCTGCTTCAGTCAATAGGGCAATATATCTCAAAGAGGCAGGGATATCTCATTGAAAACCATATTGCTTCTTTGATACATACCCATGCCGTCAAGATGGGTTTGAAGTTTTTTGAAGATCCGGCGTTTCACGACCGGCTCTCAAGGGCGGTGAGAGACATTTCATGGCGTCCCGCTGCGATCTTATCCGATGTGATTCTCTCGGTCCGCGGTCTTCTTTCATTTGCAGCAATGGGATTTATCCTGAGAGATTTCGGAATCATTCCGCTGGCCGGGCTTGCGGTGATATTTCTGCCGGTACTGTTCCTCAGGCTGCGCAGTTCGGAGAGGCTGTATGAGGTAAGGAAGTCAGTTACTGCCTACTCAAGACAGGCATCCTATTTCAGCTGGCTGCTTACAGCCGAGAAGCCAGCCCGGGAAGTCAGGCTCTTCAGTCTCGGGCGGTTCTTTGAAAAGCATTTTCGCATCTCGTTTGCGGCATCAAAAGAGCCGGAGTTAAAGGTTGTAAGGACAAATGCCATTTACGAAGGGGTTGCCTCCGTCATCAAAGCCATGGCATTTGCCGGTGTTCTCATTTATGCAACCTTCCGGTATATCGATTCGGGAATAACAGCCGGGGAGATGGCCATGTACCTGATAGCCTTCAGGCAGGCGGTTGTTTACCTGCGCGATGCTGTATCCGGCCTCTCCGGCCTGGCCGAAAACAGGCTTTTCCTCAATGACCTATTTCTCTTCCTTGACATGGAGAGCGATATGCCGGTCAATAAAAATGCCTCAGGGATAAACTCCTTCCGCGAGCTTGAAGCGGTAAACCTCACTTTTACTTATCCCGGCGCCAGCCAACCGGCAATCAGGGATGTGAGCCTGCAGATCAGGAGAGGTGAGCGTGTTGCAATAGTAGGTCCGAATGGTTCAGGCAAGACCACCCTGGTGAAGCTGTTATGCAGGCTTTATGACCCCGGCTCGGGTGATGTCATGCTTGACGGCGCAAGTGTCACCCGGTTTGATCCGGATGAATACAGACGGCTGTTCTCTATTGTGTTCCAGGATTTCATGCTGTACTATCTCCCGGCAGGAGACAACATAAGCCTGGCAGACAGAGCCGGCAGCGGGGATAACGACCATGTAAGAGAGGCTGCGGTAAAGACAGGAATATCAGGTGTAATAGAAAGCCTTCCTGAGGGTTATGAAACCATTCTCGGCCACCATACCGAGGGAGGCCGTGAGCTCAGCTGGGGTGAGTGGCAGAAGATTGCCATTGCAAGGGCTGTATACAGGGATGCGCCGCTGCTTGTTCTTGATGAGCCCACCTCGTCACTCGATGCCGATTCAGAATATGAAATATTCTCAGACCTTGAAAGGATTGCAGAGGGGAGGACACTGATACTAATCAGTCACCGCCTCGCGTACGTAAGAAATGCAGACCAGATCATTGTGCTCGACGGGGGACGGGTTGCAGAGAAGGGGACCCATGATGAGCTGATGGCAGTGAAGGGGAAATATCATGCCATGTTCACGAAGCAAAAATCGAATTATATATGATCCCTGAAGGGTCAGGGCCCGGGCCTGTCATAAGATTACTTTTGCTTCTAAGCAGGGTTGCCTTCACTGACCAGGAGCGGCGGGAGACCGCAGAATTGTGCGGTTCATTCACTGACTGGCGTCTTGTTACCGACCTGGCGATAAGACACGGTGTGGCAGCGCTGGCATGGCAGAATCTGACTGACCTTGGGCTGGATGACCGAGTATCAGAACCTGAACGCCTGATCCTTGAAGGAATAAGGCTGAAGAGCATCGCAAGGGTTACTTACATCACAAATGCGGCGGCAGAGATAATCACAACGCTTGAGAAGGCTGGTATCAGGGCACTGTTGCTGAAAGGCCTGGCTCTCGAGCATGCCGTTTATGGCTCGAGGGGCCTGAGGCAGATGAGTGATGCAGACCTCCTGGTTTCCCCGGAAGAGATATTCAGGGCAAGAGATGTGCTTGCATCTGCCGGGTTTGTATCGCAGCCGATGAAATCCCCGCTGTACAGGCATATAATCCTCGACCTTGGCAACCATCTTCCTGAAATGCACAGGGGAGGCATGTCAGTTGACCTTCACCACCGCCTGTTCGGCTCAGAGGGGCTGGAATTGGTCAGAGAGGCAGTCGAAAATCCTGCATTAATAAAGGCAGACGGCCGCACATTTAATGTCCTTCCGCCTCAGACAGCCTTTCTCGGGCTTGTAAATCATATCTTCAAGCATGAGATAAAGGGGGAGTTTCAGCTCAGGCTTTACACAGACGTGTTTTTACTCATCGAAAAGTACAGAGACAAGATTTTCACAGACAGTCTTGAGATCAAAAGCTGCCGGGGCAGGTATTGTATTCGAAGTAAGGATTGTTCTAACAATACTGGAACAAGCTTATTCCCTGGAGATACCGGCAATTTTTCATGCAGTGACAAACCCTGAAAAGGAAAGAGTTAATGGTTTCATGGAAAAGCTCCGTCAGCCAGGCAGGATTATACCGCAGAGCCCGCGCAGCAAGTATTTTGAACTGGTCGGATCGCTTCCCGGGCTCAGACGGAAGCTGATATTCATAACGGGAGACATTTTTCCCTCTGTTGACTTCATGATGAGGAGGTACAGCTGCCAGTCTGCTGCAGGCGCATTACTGAGGTATCCTCACCGGCTTGGAAAGGTCATATGGATATTTACTCTCCTTTTGTCTAAAATCAGAGGCAAATAACGCCAAAACTGAAAGCAGGCTATTTTTTTTCTTTAGTTATTGCTTTTATTCCATTTTATTTATATCTTTACTAAAGTCAAGTCTGTAATGTGTTTGGTGTTTTGAGAAGTTTATTAAGGATTAAGGAAACCGGAATAATATGTCTGATTCATTCAAGAGTAACTGCAAAGAGTGATTAAGGCCGCTGGCGGGGCGCCGTCTCGCTGCTTATTGGTACGCCTCGTGCGCCGGTGAGGCCCTGCATGGTTTGGGCCGCTGCCCCGGGATGACAAATCCCGGGGCAGTTTTCTGTCAGGCCTCCGAGGCACGGTTATCCTAAAAGAGTTACTTTTGCAGAAACAGCAGATTAAATGAAGAGTGCGCTTTACCTGTATAACACCATTTCACGAAGGAAAGAGTTATTTGAGCCTATCGCCCCGCCGTTTGCAGGGATGTATGTATGCGGACCTACCGTTTACAGTGACTCGCATCTTGGGCATGCACGTCCGGCAATCACGTTCGATATACTCTACAGATATCTGATGCACCTCGGCTACAAGGTACGGTATGTCCGTAATATCACTGATGTGGGGCACCTCGAGAATGAGACTGATGATACAGGGGAGGACAGGATATCAAAAAAGGCAAAGCAGCTGAATCTTGAGCCCATGGAGGTGGTGCAGAAATACATGAACAGCTTTCACAGGGCTATGGAGCGGCTCAACACGCTTGATCCGTCGATTGAACCGCGTGCCACCGGACATATTATCGAGCAGCAGAATATGATTGAAGCCCTTTTGCGGAAGGGATATGCATACGAATCAAACGGCTCTGTCTATTTTGATGTAGAGAAGTACAACAAGGCACACTCCTACGGTATTCTCTCAGGGAGGGTCCTGGAAGAGATGCAGGCAAGCAGCCGCGCCCTCGAGGGGCAGGATGAAAAGCGGGGGCAGTTTGATTTTGCCCTGTGGAAGAAGGCTTCGCCGGCACATATCATGCGGTGGACGTCGCCGTGGAGCGAAGGGTTCCCCGGATGGCATCTGGAGTGCTCTGTGATGAGCACAAAGTATCTCGGCGAGGTGTTTGACATACACGGCGGAGGGATGGACCTTATTTTCCCGCATCATGAGTGCGAGATAGCACAGAGCACAGCCGTGCAGGGCCACTCACCCGTGAGATACTGGGTTCACAATAACATGATCACCATCAACGGGCAGAAGATGGCAAGATCACTCGGCAACTTCATCACCCTTGATGAACTTTTCACCGGAAGCCATAAGATCCTCCTTCAGGCCTATTCCCCCATGACCATCCGGTTCTTCATACTTCAGGCCCAGTACCGCAGCACACTTGATTTCAGCAACGAGGCACTTCTTGCAGCCTCACTGGGGTTGCAGAAACTGATGGTTGCGGTGAAGACCCTGGCAGGACTGAAGCCAGCTGAGAGTTCCACCGTAGATATCTCCGGCATCGGGAAGAAGTGCTACGAGGCAATAAGTGACGATCTTAACACCCCGGTGGCTATTGCTCATCTCTTTGATGCCGTCAGGATTATCAATCTTGTAAATGACGGCAAGGAGCAGTTGTCGTCAGATGACATAAAATCTCTTCAGGAACTGTTCCAGACATTCGTTTTTGATATCCTTGGCCTGGTGGAAGAGGACGGCGGCGGAAGCGAGAAGCTTGCCGGTGTCCTTTCCATTCTGCTTGAGATGAGGCAGGAGGCCAAAGCCAGGAAAGAGTGGGCTGTTTCTGACCGGATACGTGACAGGCTGAGTGCCCTGGGGATTACAGTAAAGGACCGCAAGGACGGTTACGACTGGGAGATTAGTTCATGACCGGCATGTCGTTCAGAACGAGGATCATAAAGGCAGGCAGCCTGGAGATCGGAGGCACTCTCCCCGTGCGCCTCCAGAGCATGACCAATACAGACACCCTTGACACAGCTTCAAGCGTCAGTCAGTGCATAAGGATAATAGAAGCCGGGTGCGAGCTTGTCAGGCTCACCGCCCAGGGAGCAAGGGAGGCTGAGAATCTCACAAACATCAGGCGTGAGCTGCGCAGGGCAGGATTTGACACGCCGCTGTGTGCAGACATACATTTCAATCCTGCTGTTGCAGAGATCGCTGCCCGCATCGTGGAAAAAGTACGTATCAATCCGGGTAACTATGCTGACAAACGGGCCTCCTTCATAAAGCATGATCTTTCAGAGAGTGATTACGCGGCGGAGCTTGAACGCATCAGGGACCGGCTCATGCCCCTGATAAGCATATGCAGGAACTACGGCACCGCTGTGCGCATTGGGGTGAATCACGGCTCTCTCTCAGACCGCATCATGACAAGATACGGCAACAGCGCTGAGGGTATGGCTGTCTCGGCAATAGAGTTTCTCAGGATATTCAGGGGCGAAGGATACGATAACATTGTTGTATCAATGAAGTCTTCCGACACGCGGGTCATGGTTGAATCAAACCGGATGCTCGTAAGGCTGATGTCAGAGGAGGGGATGGACTATCCGATACACCTTGGGATAACAGAGGCAGGAGAGGGAGAGGACGGACGGATAATCTCTGCGGCAGGAATTGGCACGCTGCTGGCGGAGGGGATAGGTGACACTGTAAGGGTTTCACTATCCGAGGCTCCCGAACGTGAGATACCGGTAGCCAGGGAGCTAGTCAGGTTTATCTGCGGTACTGAAGGAAGGGTGACAGCCCCGTCACCAGCTGTCAAAACGGCCACAGGCGGAGGCCGATATTTTCCGGAAGTCATTACAGACAACGACGGGGTGTTCACTGATGAACGGGGAGGGCGCTATGACGGAGATATTTTTACATTCAGGGCAGATGAACTGCATTACCGGGAAGAGAGTGCGGTTACAGGCAAAGTACTGAATCCCGTTTTCAATGAGGATGATCATGAAAGGCTATGCATTGATGCAGCAGCTCTGCTCGGCAGATTCTTCATAGCACGCAGGCCTGCAGGGCTGGTGATAAGCAACCGGGGGGCGGTACAGGGTGAGGCGCTGCGCACCCTTGCCTTTGCCATTTTGCAGGCTACAGAGGCGCGGATTACCAGAACCAGGTATATCTCATGCCCTACCTGCGGAAGGACCAGATTCAATCTCGAAGAGGCTGTCCGTAAGGTAAAGGCGGCGACGTCACATCTCACAGGGATGAAGATTGCCGTGATGGGATGTGTTGTCAACGGTCCGGGGGAGATGGCGGGGTCGGACTACGGTTATGTTGGTGCTGCAGAAGGAAAGGTGCACATCTACAGGGGCAACGAGGCTGTCATGAAGAACATCCCCGAGGCTGAGGCGCTGACGCGTCTTCTCGAGCTGATAGAGAGTGATCAGGCCAGGCGGTAATCGAGCTGCTTCTTCTGAAGGTCAGCTTTTGCAACTTCCACCCTAATCTTGTCTCCAAGCATAAAGACCTTGCCTGAACGGCGTCCCCTGATGCAGTAGTTCTCCTCGTCGTATTCGAAGAAGTCATCCTGCAGCTCACGTATGGCAATCATCCCTTCACACTGGTTCTCAATTATCTCCACATAGATGCCCCATTCGGTCACCCCCGAGATGACGCCGTCAAAGGCCTGGCCGATCTTGTCACTCATGAACTCCACCTGCTTGTATTTTATCGAAGCCCTCTCGGCGTCGGCTGCCAGGCGCTCCCTCTTTGACGAGTGTTCGCACAGCTTCACATATTTTTCTCCATCGCGCGGTGCCTGTTTCTCGAGATATTTTGTAAGCAGCCGGTGAACCATCATGTCAGGATAACGCCTGATGGGTGAGGTGAAATGGGTATAATGGCTGAAGGCCAGGCCATAGTGCCCGATATTCTCTGTCGAATAGACCGCCTTGGCCATTGCCCGCAATGCCAGTGTCTCAATCACGTTCTGTTCCTTTTTCCCTGATACATCATTCAGCAGCTTGTTCATTGCTGCCGGAAGGCCTTTTGCATCCTGCGCATCAAGTGAATAGCCAAACCTTTTGATGAAGTAGCTGAAGGAACTGAGCTTTTCACTGTTGGGCTTATCATGAATACGGTAGACAAAAGTCTTTCCCTTCTGTTTTTTGCCCACGAATTCTGCCACTCTTTTGTTGGCCAGGAGCATGAACTCCTCTATCAGCTGGTTCGAGGTGCCAAATTCGCGGAAGTGGATACCAAGCGGGATGCCTGTCTCGCTAAGGTTGAACTTCACCTCGAGGCGTTCGAAGGCGAAAGAGCCTGTGGCAAACCGTTTCTCACGAAGCTTCTGTGCAAGGTCGTGAAGGGTAAGCATCTGCTCTTTCATGTCTCCCTCCCCGGTGTCAATGACTTTCTGGGCCTCAGAGTATGAGAACCGTCTTGCTGACTTTATTACGGTCCGTCCAAACCATTCGCTGACGATGTTGGCCTTGCTGTCCATCTCAAAAACAGCCGAGTATGTAAGTTTATCCTCGTACGGATTGAGCGAACATATATGGTTCGAGATTTTCTCCGGCAGCATTGGCACGGTGCGGTCAACGAGATAAACCGAGGTAGCCCGTTCCTGAGCCTCCTTCTCAAGTATTGATCCCGGCTGAACGTACCAGGTCACGTCTGCGATATGCACCCCGACTTCCATATTTCCGTTCGGCAGTTCCTTCAGTGAAAGAGCATCATCAAAGTCCTTGGCATCCTCAGGGTCTATGGTGAAGGTCGGTACAGCACGGAAGTCGCGTCTCTCCCTGAGATCTTCTTCGGTTATCTCCCCCGGTATCTTTTCCGCGGCTCTCTCGACTTCCGCATCAAACCTGTAAGGCAGGCCGAACTCAGCCAGGATGGCATGCATCTCCGTCTCGTTCTCGCCAGGGTAACCGAGCACCTCAGTTATCTCACCCACGGGGTTGCGTGACCTCTGGTCCCATTCTATAATCCTGGCCACGGCTTTCTGCCCCTGCTTCGCCCCGTTAAGTTTAGCCAGGGGGATGAAAAGATCAAAGGGCATGTTCTTGTTGTCAGGCATGAGGAAGGCAAACTGGGGGGTAAGCTCAATGGTTCCGACAAATGCCGACCGTGAGCGCGTTATTATCTCAACCACCTCTCCTTCAATCCTTTTTCCCTTATGCCGGGCATAAAGAAGCACCTTCACCTGGTCACCGTGCAGGGCGGTACGGAGATTACGTGCAGCAACAAAGACATCCTCTTCAAGCTCCTCTGAAATAACGAAGGCATATCCGAACTTAGTAAGATCGATGGTACCTGTTATATAACCTCCGGATGCCTTCACCAGGAATTTGCCGTGGCCGCGTTCCTCTGCAAGGCCCTCCTTCTTCATGCGGTGCAGGGCATCACTGAGGGCTCTCTTCTCTTCTTTATCGGTTATCTGGAGCCTTGTGGCTATCTGCTTGTAATTCAACGGCTGTCTCGGGTTTTTCATGAGCACTCCGGTGATAAGCTCAATGAACTTCTTCTGATCGACACCGGCCTCTTTGGGGCCCTTGTTTCTTTTTGACATTTTGTGTTCTCTTTTACTGTTCCAAAGATAGGCCGAAATTGGCTACCTTTGAGTGACAAAAATTCTTATGATCTCAATTACCTCAATCCCATCACGTTCTGACAGGGTGGTAGTCCGCAGGATCAATGACGAATGCCTGCTGATACCTCTTACAGATGATATCGCCGATATGGATTCCCTGTACAGATTAAATGAGACAGGTGCCTTTATCTGGGAACTGATTGACGGGAGGCGTGACATTAAAGAGATAACATTCAGGGTGGCTGAAGAGTTCGATGTTGATCAGCGTGAGGCTGAAAAGGACATGCTTCTTTTCCTTGTCGATGTCCAGGACTTTATTCATTTCAGTGACAGGTGACAGTTGATCTCATCATAGCAGGCTACAGGATGCGACTGCGGTCCGAGGAGGGGGTCATTATCAAGCCTGATGAGCGGTTTACCTCCTTTGTCACAGCTTCAGGTGGCGAGCCTGATCTCATTATTTCTGTTTCAAACGGGAAGGCAGCCACTCCTGCTTCGGCTGCAAAGGTGTTCCAAGCGCCACTTATTGAAGAGACACCTTCAGGTCCGAAGGATACGGGAGAGACATTCTGGGAGGTTGCTTCAGACTCAGAGGCGACCTATATAACGGCCATGCTGAAAGATCCGGAAAGGGATCCTCTGCTGGTGATACCGCGTGATTCGTTGTCATGGCAACTTTACACACAGTTGTCAGGTCCGGAGGCCGATCCGTTGCCCTATCCTCTTGACGGACTGATACTTTATTTTCTTACTTCAATTAAGGGAGGCTTAATGCTTCACGGTTCGGGAGTAGTTTGCGGCGGAAGGGGTTGGATCTTTACAGGAAAGTCAGGCAGCGGAAAGACAACCATGGCGATGATCTTTGACCGGAACGGTGACCGCGTTATTCATGATGACAGGCTGATAGTCAAAAAGGAGGGAGGCAGATGGGTGATGCACAGCACTCCGGTGTACAGGAATGATGAACCGCGCAGTGCGTCAGTTGATCATCTGTGGGTCATCAGTCACGGCAGATCGAACATCTCTGAGCCTCTTTCGGGAGCCGCGGCAGCGGGGATGATCATTTCCAACTCGGTACAGCAGAACTGGGACCGGGATGCTGCCGGACGTCTCATCGCCCAGGCTGAGGCTCTGACATCCTCTGTCAGGGTAAGCAGGCTGGCATTCCTTCCGGATAACAGTATTCGCGACTACCTCTCTGCAAGGGAGAGTGAACTGTACGTGCTCGCATCACAGGCAGCCGCATCGCTTCTTGCTGACGAACAGACAATAATAATAACTGCCGGCGGGTTCAGCATGTGGCCGGCGATACATCCGGGCGACAGGGTTATTCTCTCTCCGTGTCATCCTGCCGATCTTTCTGCAGGTGATGTGGTGGCGGCGAGGCGTGACGGGGGTTTTGTGGTTCACAGGATCACGGAGATCAAAAGAGACTCCGCCTTTCTCTTGTTCAGAATTCGGGGAGATGCAAGCATGACTTATGATCCGTGGATTACTGAATTGAACCTGGCCGGGCTGGTAACCTCTGTCAGAAGAGGCAAGAAGGAGCTGAGAATCAGATCAAGGAGGATGCCGTATCTCATTGGATGGCTCCTTGCTTCTGCGGCCGGCATCTTAAAGAGGATGATCAGAAGAATGAGATAAGGTCAACGGATAAATTAAAGTTTTGATATTAAGGGTTCATGAGGTACTTTTACCGCACAAAAGAGTAAGAGGTGAAGAAAGACATCAAAGAGGCGCTGCGCAGCAGGATACTGGTACTTGACGGAGCCATGGGCACTATGATACAGCGTCACAGGCTCACTGAGGAGCAGTATCGCGGAACTGAATTCGTTTCACATCCGTCTTCGCTCAAGGGTAACAATGATCTTCTCTCTGTCACCCAGCCCGAGATTATCAGGGCTATACATCTTGACTATCTCAGTGCCGGAGCAGATATCATCAGCACGAACACCTTCAATGCCAACAGCATCTCCATGGCTGATTACGGCATGGAGGACCAGGTATACAATATCAATCTTGCCGCTGCCAGGCTTGCCAGGGAGGCAGTTGAGTCACATCACAGCCAGACAGGGCTGGTAGCGTGGGTTGCAGGTTCGGTAGGCCCTACCAACAGAACAGCCTCCATGTCTCCCGATGTAAGTGATCCGGGGGTACGCACAGTTACATTCGCCGGTCTTGCCGATGCCTATGCCGGGCAGGTAAGAGGGCTGTTAGACGGCGGAGCAGACCTGCTCCTGGTCGAGACTGTCTTTGACGGTCTCAATGCCAAGGCGGCTCTCTTCGCCATAAGCGGGGTCCTTGAAGAGAAGGGGAAAGACATTCCCGTGATGGTGTCAGGTACAATCACTGACGCCAGTGGCAGGACCCTCACCGGACAGACCCTTGAGGCGTTCCTGATAACGATGTCGCATTACCCGCTGCTGAGCATCGGGCTGAACTGTGCCCTGGGAGCGGAGCAGCTGCAGCCTTTCATTGAAGAGCTATCGCTGAAGGCACCTTTCTTTGTCTCGGCCCACCCTAATGCAGGGCTGCCGAACCAGTTCGGCGAGTATGACCAGAGTGCCGGTTTTATGGGCAAGGTCGTCACCGGTTTCATGCAGAGCGGATGGGTAAATATCATCGGCGGATGCTGTGGCACCACTCCGGAACATATAAAGGTGATTGCCGAAACGGCAAGGGGATTTGCACCCAGGGCAATGCCCGAGAGACAGCATATGACATCGCTCAGCGGTCTCGAACCGCTTGTGATCCGTCCTGAGACCAACTTCGTAAACATAGGTGAACGGACGAACGTATCGGGGTCAATAAAGTTTGCCAGGCTGATACGAGATGGCAACTTCCAGGCGGCCCTTGACGTCGCCCGCGACCAGGTTGAGGGAGGCGCACAGGTGATTGACATATGCATGGATGACGCCATGATTGACGGGGAGGCAGCCATGACAAGATTTATTAACCTCCTTATGAGTGAGCCTGACATTGCCAGGCTGCCGCTGATGGTCGACTCATCAAAGTGGGAGGTGATCGAGGCAGGAATGCGTTGCATACAGGGCAAGCCTGTTGTCAACTCGATAAGTCTCAAAGAGGGAGAGGAGGAGTTCCTTTCAAAGGCCCGCCTAATACGCAGATACGGGGCAGCAGCCGTCATCATGCTTTTTGATGAACGGGGACAGGCTGACACCTTTGAACGCAAGAGGGAGGTGGCGGAGCGGTCATACCGGCTGCTGACGGAGAAGATAAACTTTCCCCCGGAGGATATTATCATTGACCCAAACGTGCTGGCGATAGCCACCGGAATGGAAGAGCATAATAACTATGCCGTTGACTACATAAAAGCAACAGAATACATCAAGGCAAACCTTCCTTATGCAAGGGTGAGCGGGGGTGTCAGCAATCTTTCTTTTGCCTTCCGCGGCAATGACCCTGTCAGGGAAGCGATGCATGCTGTGTTTCTCTATCACGCCATAAAGTCGGGGATGGATATGGGGATTGTCAACCCCGGCCTCCTTAAGGTATATACCGCCATTGAGCCTGACCTGCTTCGTCTTACAGAGGATGTGGTAATGAACAGGAGGAAGGATGCCACCGACAGGCTGCTTCAGTATGCTTCCGGCATTAAAGACACAAAACAGGACGAGGTGACTAAGCAGCTGGCCTGGAGGAACAGCGATGTCATAAGCAGGATCAGGTATGCACTTATAAACGGTATTGATTCCCATATTGCAGATGACGTTGAGGAGGCAAGACCGCTCTTCGAGAGGGCTCTCAGAATAATAGAAGGTCCGCTGATGGACGGCATGAATGAGGTAGGAGACCTCTTTGGATCAGGACGCATGTTCCTGCCGCAGGTGGTGAAGAGTGCGAGGGTAATGAAGAAGGCGGTGGCACAGCTCACTCCTCACATAGAGGCAGAGACAAAAGCCGGAGAAGTTTCGACAACCGGAAAAGTACTGCTGGCAACCGTGAAGGGCGATGTGCATGACATCGGTAAGAATATTGTCGGCGTCATCCTCTCGTGCAACAACTACCAGGTAATTGACCTGGGGGTCATGGTGCCTGCGCAGACCATACTTGACAGAGCTGAAAGTGAGAAGGTCGACTTTGTGGGCCTCTCGGGACTGATAACCCCTTCGCTGGAGGAGATGGTTCATGTTGCTTCCATGATGGAGGCAAGAGGGATGAAAATTCCCTTGCTGATCGGCGGAGCAACAACCTCTGAGATCCATACAGCAGTCAAGATAGCTCCCTCATATTCCAACACTGTTGTTCATGTCAAGGATGCCTCGCGGGCTGTGCCGGTTCTTTCAGGGCTCATGAATCCTGACGGTAAGCTTGCCGCGACAGTTAAGGAGAAATATGAGAGGCTGAGAAACGAACACGAAGCATCAAGAAAGGAGAAAAGGCTTATCCCGCTGGAAGCGGCAAGACGAAACTGTTTCAGGACGGAAGTACCGTCTCCGGCCCCTTTGAAAAGCGGAGTGATCAACTCCGGGCCGGTGAAGGCCAGAGTGCTTGTCGACTATATTGACTGGACGTTCTTCTTCTTCTCATGGAGGATCAGCGGACGTTTCCCGGAGATTTTTGACGATCCGGTAAGAGGTCCGGAGGCAAGGAAGCTCTATGACG
Source organism: uncultured Bacteroidales bacterium (assembly GCA_963732365.1). GTDB lineage: Bacteria > Bacteroidota > Bacteroidia > Bacteroidales > VadinHA17 > SR-FBR-E99. The sequence goes on from CAVSZC010000005.1 coordinate 525,911, forward strand.
ACAGCCTGGGGATGATAGACAGGATAATTACTGAAGACCTGCTTGAGATACAGGCATTGTCAGGGATCTTCCCGGCTGAGAGGCACGGTGATGACGTGAAGATATTTACCGGCGGCAGGGACGAGGCGGCCTGGTTTCGTTTTCTCCGCAACCAGGAGGAAAAAGAGGCCGGCAAACCCAACTATTGCCTCTCTGACTTTGTAGCAGAGAAAGGCGATCATGCAGGAGCCTTTGTGGTCACTGTAAAAATCAGGGAGGAGCTTCCGGACGATTTCTCCGGAGATGACTATAAGAAGATAATGCTTCATATTCTTGCCGACCGCTTTGCCGAGGCTGCTGCGGAGTGGCTGCACCGGGAGATACGTGTCAGGCACTGGGGATATGCTCCTGACGAGAACCTGCCGGCTTCTGATCTGTTCAAGGTAAGGTACCGGGGTATCAGACCAGCACCGGGTTATCCGGCATGTCCTGACCATACTGGCAAACAGGTGATCTTTGATATTCTCCGTGCTACGGAGACCATTGGCGCTACCCTGACTGAAAGTTATGCCATGGTGCCGGTATCTGCAGTAAGCGGATATATATTTGCATCACTGGATTCAGTATATTTTAACGTAGGCACTATTGGCAGAGACCAGCTGGAGGACTATGCCCGCCGTAGCACTGTCACGGTCGAGGAAGCGGCGAAGTGGCTCGCACCAAATCTTTAAAATTAAAACATGAAAGGGACCACTGTAATAGATCTCATAAACAGTTCAAAGAGACCGCTCTTTACGTTTGAGCTTCTTCCCCCTCTCAAGGGTCACAGCATTGAGCGTATATATCATACAATCGAGGGGTTGCTTGAATATGCCCCTTCGTACATCAACTTTACATCGCACCGCAACGAGATGGTACTTACGGAGAGGCCTGACGGCCTTCTTGAGAGAAAGACCACCCGTAAGCGTCCGGGAACGATAGCTCTTGCTGCCGCGGTGAAGTACAAGTATAATGTCAATGTTGTGCCTCATATTCTTTGCGGAGGGTTTTCAAAGGAGGAGACGGAGAATGCGCTTATAGAGATGAATTTTTTGGGTATCAATGATGTGCTGGCTCTAAGGGGCGATCCGCCAAGGGGCAGCCGGGTGTTTATTCCCGATCCGGGAGGGCACAGGAACACCAGCGAGCTGGTTCAGCAGATTGTTGACATGAACAGGGGTCATTATCTTGATCCGGAGCTGAAGAACACAAATGCGACATCATTCTGTATCGGTGTCGCAGGTTATCCCGAGAAGCATTTTGAGGCTCCCAACATGAAGAGTGATCTTGTGAACCTGAAGCGCAAGGTCGATGCGGGGGCGTGTTATATAGTCACACAGATGTTTTTTGACAACGCAAAGTTCTATGCTTTCCGTGACGCTATCCGCGAGATGGGCGTCACTGTGCCTGTCATCCCCGGCATCAAGCCCGTCTCAGCCATCACGGACGTCAACCTGCTGCCCCAGACATTTCATATAGATATTCCCGAGGAGCTGGTGCATGAGCTGTCGAAGTGCCGCAATGACGAGGAGGTAAGGGAGACAGGCATCGAATGGGCTACGGCACAGAGCCGTGACCTCCTTAAAAACGAAGTGCCGGGGATACATTACTATACCCTCGGCAGATCGGATAATATTGCCCGTATTGTCAAGGGCTCCTTCTAGAGACCGAAAGCTTTCCTGATATCGGCAACCCTGTCGAGTTCCTCCCATCTGAAGAGATGGACTGTCATCTTCTTATCCGGTTTGCTGTTATTGGAGCGGAAAGTTTTTTCCACGGTACGGGGCTGGCGTCCCATATGACCGTAAGCAGCCGTCTCACTGTAGATAGGTTTGCGCAGCCCATAGGCCTTCTCAATCATTGCAGGCCGCAGGTCGAACATCTTTTCGATCTTCTTTGCTATATCACTGTCGCTTGCCTTAACTTTCGATGTTCCGTAGGTGTTGACATACAAACCTACAGGTCTGGCCACTCCAATGGCGTATGAAACCTGCACAAGCATTTCGTCTGCCACACCGGCGGCAACCATATTCTTGGCTATATGACGGGCGGCATATGCTGCCGATCGGTCAACCTTTGACGGGTCTTTGCCGGAGAAGGCGCCGCCGCCGTGAGCGCCGCGTCCGCCATAGGTGTCAACGATTATTTTCCGGCCGGTGAGGCCGCTGTCACCGTGTGGTCCTCCGATAACAAACTTACCTGTCGGATTGACATGGTATTTGATCTTACCGTCAAACAGGGCCTTAACCTGCTTGTCAAACTGTTTTTTAACCCTTGGGATCAGGATGCCGATGACATCTTTCTTTATTGTTTCCAGCATCTTTTTCTCATCCCTGTCGAAGTCGTCATGCTGTGTCGAGACTACTATAGTATGAACTCTCAGGGGTGTACCGTCATCCTTGTATTCGATAGTGACCTGTGACTTTGAGTCAGGCCTGAGGTATTTCATCACCTTACCTTCACGGCGTATCTCCGCAAGCTGGTAAACGAGCTCGTGTGCTATGTCGAGCGAGAGAGGAAGGTAGTTGCCTGTCTCATTGGTAGCATAGCCGAACATCATTCCCTGGTCGCCGGCACCCTGATCCTCTTTCTTTTTGCGAACCACACCCTGGTTAATGTCAGGTGACTGTTCGTGGATGGAGGAAAAGATACCGCATGAGTTGCCGTCGAACATATACTCGGCCTTTGTATAGCCGATGCGGTTGATGACATCCCGGATGATAGTCTGAACGTCAATATAGGTTTTTGTTTTCACCTCGCCTGCCACTACAACCTGGCCGGTGGTGACGAGAGTCTCGCAGGCGACTTTTGATTCGGGGTCCCAGGCGAGAAAGTTATCAAGCAGTGCGTCCGATATCTGGTCGGCTACCTTGTCTGGATGGCCTTCGGAGACTGACTCAGAAGTAAATAAATAGCTCATTCTTCAGTTTTTATGTTTAACAAAAGAGGGGGGGGATTGTTGTGCGGCAGCCGGGGAAACCGTTTTAGCATTTTTTTCCGTGGTTGCAATCAGTACAAATCCTTCCACCGTCATTTAACTGCACAAAGATAATTGTTTTCAGGTAATATTTCAAAATTGCCGGATTACAAGCAAGCTTAAACCACAAAAGGTGAAGTTTGCAAGGCAGGGATAACCATAATCCGGGAAGTCCCACACAAGATTAATGACAGTGCTGGTTGCTCAGTCTTTTAATAACTCTCTACGGACAGACTCCAGCTTCTTAAGTTCATCTGCGGTTAGAGGGCGTGATGGCGGAGGCGTGACATCTCCTCGTTCACCAATGTCATAGTAGTCATACATAACAGTCCTGGAATGGGATTCCTGAATAAAGCAGCATTCCTTATGGGAGGAGATCCGGATGGGATTGCTCATAGTTTTTGCTCCATCTATATCTGTTTTCTGCCATAATTCATAGATGTAACAGTCAAGGCTTTCAGAGACTGCCTTCTGGGGCAAGGGCGATGCACCCGGATCAATATAGTGCAGTACGCTGCCATCTGGTTGACAGACATATGCTGCAAGGAATTTACCATTTAAGCCCTCAGTCAATATAGTACCCGAAAAGCGACCCCGACCTCCCTTATCTGATTGGCTAGTCAACCTATCAGAAATGATATATACAATTTCTCCCTGCATGGATCCGTCTCCTCCCTTATTCACCATCAGGAAGGAGATTGCCCCTAAAGTGAAGCTGTAGGGACTCGTGGAACAACTGATGAAGTAATTTTCTTCATAATCCAGCGGGGCTACAGCAGCGTGACCGCGGTACCATTTTTGGATAGTCGCTTTCTCCCATCGAGGACTTCTGAGAGGGATCATTTTATGACCTTTAGTTCCGGTATTACGCATTTGCTCCTCATAGAAAGTCCGATATACTGTTATGGCTTCAGGAACAGAGCCGTCCTGATTATTCTCTTTATTACTGGAGGTCAGGATAGCAGTAAATGCCAATGCAGGAAGCAGAGACAGGCTGATGATAAGATGTGCTTTATTTTGAAGAAAGAATGGTAGTTTCATGATAACAAAAATATTCATTTTTCTGCTATACCGATTTTGGTGCATTCACTCGGCGACTTCGTTGTTTAGTGCCGTTCCTCGCCTTATCATACCAGGCTTCGGGCGGTTAGGCCTCCGGAAAGTTCAGATCAGGCGATGGCTCTGATTTTCTTAACCCAACTCGGTTCCACATACACTTTATCCCATGGCTCCCCGCATCTAGAGCCTATAAATTTCATCCAACAGAATGTATGATATAAGATGTATGATACAAGATGTATTAAGATTGCTTATATTTGGATAGAAAAAGAGCTGAAATGAATCCAAAGAATCCTTTTCCGGTGGTCGGATATCACGGACCAAAGACGTTTTGCGACAGAGAGAAAGAAACAGAAAGGCTTTTAAAAAATCTGATGGGTGGGTTGAACATTACTCTTATATCTCTTCGGAGAATGGGTAAAACCGCACTGATTCATCATGTTTTTAATAATATACAAAGAGAAAAACAATCGTTTTGTCTGTACGTTGACCTCTATCCTACCAGAAGCATTAAGGATCTTACAAGACAACTGGCAACGGCTTCGATTAATGTACTCCCAAGGAAAAAGCGGACAGGCAATCGTTTTTTTTCATTCCTTAAGGGATTAAGGCCGGTTATAACATATGATCCCCTGACCGGAGCGCCCGGTGTAAGGTTTGAATACTCCGATATTTCGGAATATGAGGTCACTCTCGCAGCTCTGCTGAAGTTCCTGGATGAGATCGGAACCGATATCTACCTTGCTTTTGACGAATTCCAGGTTATTGCTTCGTATGAGGAGGGGAATGCGGAAGCCATTCTCAGGACCATGATTCAGCCACTGACCAATATTCATTTTATCTTCAGTGGGAGCAACAGGCATATGATGAACGAGATCTTTCACAGCTCGAAGAGACCATTCTTTGCCAGTACAAGGATAATGAGCCTGCCGGTGATAGCCACGGAAAGTTACAGCCAGTTTATTACGGAGAAGTTTGCTGAGAGCAATAGAAAGATTACCCGGGAAACAGTCACCTTTGTGCTGGACTGGACCCGCAGGCATACCTATTACACCCAGTCTGTATGTAACACCCTGTTCAGCTATGGAGGCAGGGAGATTGATTTACAATTTGCAAGAGCTGTCTGCGGTGAAATTCTTGAAGAGCAGGAGAAGACCTTCCTGCAGTACGGGCACCTGCTCACGGCAAACCAGTGGCAGGTACTGATGGCTGTGGCTAAAGAGGGTAAGGTTTACAAACCTCAGTCAGGAGAATTTCTCAGCAGATACTTACTTGGTACCCCTGCAGGAACAAAGAGAGCGATTGACGCGCTGCTGGTCAAGGAGATGATTTTTGAGGATAGTGACTCTGGTGGTAAATACTATTCCGTGTACGATCTCTTCCTGTCAAGATGGCTGGAGAGGCAGTAGATTCCGGTCTACAGTCGGCAGTCTTCAGTCATCGGTAATTCAATGAGGTACATGCTGCAGATTGCTGACAGGCGACTGCTGGCTATTTCCCGGTCAGCTGACGGAAGGTCTCCTCGAGGCGGGCGCCGGAGAGGGCGGATACCTCTTCGAGCGAGCCGTCAGCCACGATACGGCCGTGGTCTATTATTATCACCCTGCTGCATATTGCCTCCACCTCCTGCATGATATGGGTTGACAGCATGACAGTACGTTCGCTGCCCACGGTGGAAATAAGATTACGGATCTCCACAATCTGGTTCGGGTCGAGGCCTGTCGTCGCCTCGTCGAGGATGAGCACTTCGGGGTCATGGATCAGTGCCTGTGCCAGCCCCACCCTCTGCCTGTATCCCTTTGAGAGAGCACCGATTTTCTTTCCCTGTTCAGGGGTGAGCCCTGTCCGTTCGATCACAGTATCAACCGCCTCCCGCCGTTTTCTTCCCAGCGCGTAGATATCAGCCACATAGCCTAGGTATTCCCTGACGTACATCTCAGGATAGAGAGGGTTGTTTTCAGGAAGATATCCTATCATACGCCTCAACGCTGTTGCCTCCGGGCCTGCCCTGAGGCCGCATACGGATACTTCACCTGAATCTGCATGAAAGAAGCCGGTAATGATCTTCATCATCGTTGATTTACCGGCTCCGTTAGGACCTATGAAACCAACAATTTCACCTTTGTTTACGGTGAATGAAACATCATCAAGGGCTTTTTGAGCGCCGTAAGATTTGGTAACATGATTTGCCGAGACAGACATGAAGGGATTTGCCAGTGCTACCCGTACATGAACTGCCCCACATTAGCGAAGGCTGATGACGGGTTCACGCAGCATACCGGTATCTTGGAGCTGTTGACTATGATATACTGTTCCTTGGCCCCCATGACATAATCGGCGAAGGTGATATCCTTGGTTGTCATGATGAGAATCAGGTCTGCCTTCATCTCCTGCGCGATCTCTATTGTACGCTCTGCTATCTTGTCTGAGGGTATCTCCCTTATCTCATACTCTATGTTGTTCTGTATGAGCATCCTGACAGTATAGTTCAGGTTGAGGTTGGTCTTTTTGGCCAGTGACTCATCCTTACGTGAAGCCTTAAGGATATGGATCTTTGAGTCGAAGTATTTGCCCATGAAGATAGCCATCGAGAGCTTCTCCTTTTCTTCGGAACGGAAGTCTACGGGGAATACAATATTATGATATCTCTCGTTATCGTCAGGGGGAGCCTGCACCACTATGAAGGGTACCTTTGATTTGGCGATGACCTTCAGGGCCCAGCTGCCCGTTACCTTCTGCATTCCTACCATGCCATGGGTTCCCATTACAACCAGTGAGGCACCGCGGTCATTCACGAACTCGGGGATATGCTTGAAAATAGTGCCGCGCTGAACATGCGTCTTCACCGTCACGCCAAAATTACGTCCAATCTCATTAGCCTTGATATTCATTGCGGCCTGCTTGGCCTTGACCCCGCCGTCGGTGGTGATCTTTTCAACGATGTGCAACAGGCAGACATCATTGTGGGTCATCCGGGATATCTTAACGGCGTGCTGCAATGCATACTCCGCTATGGGCGTAAAATCCCACGGAACTACTATTATTTTGCTGTCAACTTCCATATCCTTAAGATTATCAGTTATGAGACGTAAAAGTATCTATTTTCATTGATAATTCAAATAGTTGAAAATCTATACTGAAAGTCAGGATTTTAAAGGGAGGGGTCATATTCGCACAAAAACAGTGCCATTTATCAACAGCCTACAATATTAAGAAGAACAAAATGCTATTTTTGTCGGTGTAAAGGGAATATCATTTATGAAGAGGAAAAAAGTAAAGGAGCTGCTTGCAAATCCTGTTATAGGGGAAAAGGTTCTTGTCAAGGGATGGGTAAGGACAAAGAGAGAGATAAAGAACGTAGCTTTTGTTGCGCTTAATGACGGTTCGACCCTGAATAATATACAGATCGTAATAGAATTAAGTTCCTTCCCTGCCGACCTGTTGAAGGATATTACCACGGGTGCGAGCCTGGGCGTCACAGGGACTATGGAGGCGTCACAGGGCAAGGGACAGAGTGTCGAGGTTCTGGCTTCCGATCTGGTCCTTTACGGCAAATGTGACCCTGACACTTACCCGCTGCAGAAGAAAGGGCATTCGATGGAGTTTCTCCGTGAGATAGCCCATCTCCGTTTTCGCACCAATACTTTCGGGGCCGTCATGCGGATAAGGCATGCGCTGGCCTTCGCCATTCACAAGTATTACAACGACAGGGGATTTTTCTACCTCCATACGCCTATTATAACGGGAAGTGATGCAGAGGGTGCCGGAGAGATGTTCCATGTCACCACCTTTGATCTGAAAAACCCGCCGCGAACAGAGAGCGGTGAGATTGATTACGACAAGGATTTCTTCGGCAAACCGACCAACCTCACCGTTTCAGGCCAGCTTGAGGGTGAGCTCGGCGCTCTGTCGCTTGGCGAGATTTATACGTTTGGCCCGACATTCAGGGCAGAGAACTCCAACACTCCCCGTCACCTGGCTGAGTTCTGGATGATAGAGCCTGAGATGGCTTTCTGGGATCTTAACGATAACATGGATCTGGCCGAGGATTTTCTGAAGTATCTTATCAGGTATGCTCTTGAGAACTGCAGGGAGGATCTTGATTTCCTTGACAAGATGATTGACAAGGGTCTCATTGAAAGGCTGGAGTTTGTTCTTTCCAACAGTTTTATCAGGCTCCCCTATACTGAAGCGATAAAGATACTGGAGGCGGCTGACCGCAAGTGGGAATACCAGGTAGGATGGGGGCGTGACCTGCAGGCAGAACATGAGCGTTATCTTGTTGAAGTGCACTTCAGGTGCCCGGTAATACTGACCGACTATCCGAAGACGATAAAGGCCTTTTACATGAAGCAGAATGATGACGGTCTTACCGTAAGGGCGATGGATGTGCTCTTCCCCGGCATAGGCGAGATCATCGGGGGGTCACAGAGGGAAGAGGATCTTGATAAGCTTACGCAGAGGATAGAAGAGCTGAATCTTCCTCTGAAGGACCTGTGGTGGTATCTTGACACCAGGCGGTTCGGCACGGCTCCTCATTCGGGGTTTGGACTGGGCTTTGAGCGTCTCGTTCTTTTCATGACGGGCATGTCGAATATCCGTGATGTGATCCCGTTTCCGCGCACTCCGCGCAATGCAGAGTTTTAATCAGGATGAATTACTGAAGGTATGCTCAACCAGAAGTTACAGCAAAAACTGCTTCAGAAGCTTTCACCGCAGCAGATACAGATGATCAAGCTGCTGGAGGTTCCTGCAATGCAGCTTGAGCAGCGTATCAAAAAGGAGATGGAGGAGAACCCGGCCCTTGAGGAAGGTCCGGAGGAGGAAGAGATACAGGGTAACGACGAAGATGAGATAAACGACGAGGAGGAAGTACGTGAGCAGGAAGAGTTCTCCCTTGATGACTACCTGAATGACGAGGACATTCCTGACTACAGGCTGCAGTCAAACAATGCATCAAAGGATGAGGAGCGCAGGGAAGAGATACCTTTTTCAGCAGGCTCCTCCTTCCATGATAACCTGATCTCACAGTTTAACCTGAGGGTCTCCACGGAAAGGGAGCAGACGCTGGGCGAGTATATCATTGGCAATATAGACGATGACGGGTACCTGCGAAGAGAGGTAGAGAACATGGTTGATGACCTCGCCTTCCTGCAGAACATTACCACCGACACCGATGAGCTTAACAGGGTGCTGGAGATAATCCATGATCTCGAACCGTCAGGTGTCGGAGCCCGTGATCTGCGTGAGTGCCTGTTGCTTCAGCTTGAACGGAAGGATCAGTCATCTCCTTCTGTCAGGCTCGCCTCAACGATTATCAGGGACTATTTCGATGAGTTTTCGAGGAGACATTATGAGAAAATCATGTCGCGGCTCATGATTGGTGAGGACGAGATGAAAGGGGTCATTGATGAGGTTTTAAAGCTCAACCCGAAGCCGGGAGGAGCAGTGAGCGATCCTTACAGCAAGACTGCCCAGCATATCATACCTGACTTTATCCTTGAGCAGGCTGACTACGGGCTTGAACTGAGCCTTAACAACCGCAACATTCCGGAGCTTAAGATCAGCAAGGGATACAGCGAGATGCTCGAGTCATATGCGCGTGACAAGGCTGCCGGCAAGCAGAACCGCGATGCCATTATGTTTGTCAAGCAGAAGCTTGATTCGGCAAAATGGTTTATCGATGCCATCAAGCAGAGGCAGAACACCCTCCTTCTTACCATGAATGCGATACTTGAATATCAGAAGGAGTATTTTACCGAGGGTGATGACACCAAACTGAGGCCGATGATACTGAAGGACATTGCGGAGATGACCGGGCTTGACATCTCGACCATATCACGTGTGGCGAACAGCAAGTATATTCAGACTCACTTCGGGATCTATCCCCTGAAGTTCTTCTTCTCTGAGGGTATGCAGACCGATGCCGGCGATGAAGTTTCGACGCGAGAGATAAAGAGGATACTTCAGGAGTGTCTGGGCAGTGAGGATAAGCGCAGACCTCTTACTGACGAGAAGCTTACTGAAATACTGCAGGAAAAGGGGTACCAGATAGCGCGTCGTACTGTGGCCAAATACAGGGAACAATTAAATATTCCTGTTGCCAGGATGAGGAAGGAGATAAAATGAACGAAGGGAGAGGGGCATGGATAGTTAACCTGGCTAAGGTTCTTTCAGTTGTTTTTCATCCTCTGTTTGTACCGCTGTACGGACTGCTTATAATTTACATCTCACCCACACTGCTCTCCTTTATCCCCTTTGAGATGAAGAGGATAATTTTCATTCTTGTCTCGGCTAACAACGTTATCCTGCCGCTGTCTGTGGCTGCAATATTATATTCAAGGGGGGCCATCAGGACATTCAATGCCAGAGACCGTAATGAAAGGGTTTTGCTGCTTACTTTCGCCCTTATGATGTATACCGTGACAGCGGTACTCCTTATGAAGACCCCCGTGCCAAACCTGTTCAAGGCATATTTTGTATCGATTGCCGTTGTGACCCTGGTCACACTGGTGATCACGGCTTTCTACAGGCTCTCACTTCATGCTGCAGGCATAGGAGGATTGCTGTCTCTGGTGGCCTTCATGATTATGCTGTACAATATAAGCTCGACGTGGCAACTGATAATTGTACTGTTGCTGGGCGGGGCAGTGATGTCGGCGAGGATTTACCTCGATGAGCACAAGCCGTCAGAAGTATGGTCAGGGCTCTTTATCGGCGCAGGCGTCATGTCCGCTTCTCTTTTCCTGCTTCTTAAGTAACTGCCCGATTGCATTTTCAAGCAGACGTGCACTGTCAGGCAGGTTTGCAACATTCCTTTTATCAAGACTTTTCATGATGCCGGCCAGTTTGCCGGTATCGTTCTGCCTCATTGAAACGAAGCCATGGTAGCCGTGGAGATATTCTCCGAGGTACTCCTGTTCAGTCTGTCCGGGTGTAGGAATTATCACTGCTGATCTCCGAAGTGAGATCAGTTCCATTACAGTAGTATACCCTGACCGGCCAATGATTGCCGAACTGCCGGTTATCACCTCTCTCATTGTAACGGTATCGGGTGAAGTGATGACTTTTACCCTCCTGCTGTCAGGACTTATGTCGACGGAGGTTCCGGTCAGTATCCTGATATTGGTACCCGGAAGGGATGCAATTACCTTTTCGGCAAGCATGGAACGCTGAGGCTCGGGCCCCGATAATATGAGACAGCAATAGGGCTCCGCAGGTGCTGCAGGCTCTGCAGGCTCAACATAATGCCCGAATCGGGTCAGAGGCCCCATAAATACCGTATTCAGCGGCAGTCTGACTCCGTGGGAAAGGCGGCCCGAAAGATTGATCTCTCCCGGATAGTCCGGCACCAGGCAGAGATCAAACATGCTGATTATCTTTCTGTGCACAGCTATTCCGGCACACTCCAGGAAACGGAACGGCTTCGGGAACGGTATCCGGAGCATATGGGTGACATAGACTGAGCGAATGCTTTTGTGAAAGAATCCGAACCTGTTATCCGAAATAATGATATCAGGGTTAAGCTCACGGGCGAGATGCTTCACAAGGTTATGTTCGCGAAACGATACTGCTATTATACGGGGTATCTGTAATATGATGCTGAGCCACTGGGGCAGCAGGCGGGAATAACGTATTCTTAATCCGGGTACACTGATGATTTTAATTCCCGGCATCTCTTTTTCAAGCATGGGAATAAGTGATGGCTCTGCACCGAAGATGATTTCGTTACCTCTTTTTTTCAGTTCCAGGGCCAGTGGGATCATCCGTCCGGCATGGCCGAAGCCCCAGTTAAGAGGGCTGATGAGAATTCTCATGCCGCTCATACTGTTTATCCGGATACGGAGGCAGGGATACCAAGGCCGGTTACTCTGGCGGCTATTGCCTTAAGATCAGCCAGTGGCACCTTTTTCAGGTCGTTCTCCAGCGGGGTGTCACGCTCTATTGTATAGATCATCACTGACTCAGGTCTCAGTGATGCCACTTCGGCGAGCCATGCTTCAATCTCTTCAGGGGTGGTGTTATCGATGACCTCGCCCCGGTATCTGCCCCTGACGAAGAGTGTCTGTATTATGAAGCGGCCGCCGAACTCCTTCAGCCATCCTTTAAATTCCTCATAATCATATCTGCTGTTGGGTTGGTTCAGTTTCTCCCTGGTTGCTACGACAGCTGAATCGATCTTCAGGATGTTCATGTCAACCTTCATGAGTGCCTCCCGCACCCTCTTACGGTGAATCGCTGAGCCGTTTGAGAGAACTGATATTCGGGCCTCAGGGAAGAGCTCATCGCGCAGGGCAATTGAGTCATCGATTATTCCGCTGAAATCGGGATGCAATGTCGGCTCTCCGTTACCGGCGTATGTTATGACATCGGGTTTCTCTCCCCGAGCTTTCATTTCCGAGAGTTTTGTTCTCAGTGCCTCCTTCACTTCACCGCGTGAGGGGAGAATGCCGGAGGTGGCGGTGTTGCAGGTGGTCCATCCGCACTCGCAGTAGATGCAGTTGAACGAGCATACTTTGCGGTCAAGAGGTAGCAGGTTTATACCGAGAGAGACTCCCAGGCGGCGGCTGCGAACGGGTCCGAACACTATGCTGTCAAAGAGGAAGGTTGGCATCAGTCTCTGCAGTTAAGGCTGTAAATTTACAATAATCTGCGTACCCTGCTTTGCGGCATCAGTCTCAGCGACTGAAGATCAGTATTTTCAACGAGCAGTAATCCTGGTTTCTTGCCTGGTTCGATTGATCCGATCATATCTGCCTTACCGAGAGCTTTTGCGCCGTTGATGGTTCCCCATCTGATAATCTCATCAAGCGGTATCCCGGGCAGGGCATCATGAAGCAGTCTCATCTCGTTGAGTATGCTGAGGCGGTCTGTTGAGGCGAGGCTGTCAGTGCCTGTGACGATGCGGTCAGACGCTTCGCGCAGCAGTCTGACAGGGGGCATTGTCGCTGAGATGCGGATGTTTGACGAGGGGCAGAGGCAGAACCATACGTTGCCGGCCTGTTTCAGCGACTGAATCTCGGCAGTGGTGATGAAGGTGTTGTGTACGAGTATCAGTTGTGCCGTGAGCTGTGACAGTTCTAGTGCTGCGGCGAGGTGACTTTCAGGTGTGTCGATCATCTCAGGTGTCACGCCGATAGACAGGTATGAATCTGCGAGGCGGCCGCGGCGGCGGCTCACGAGGTCGCGTTCGTCAGGTGACTCAAGAAAGTGGAGTGAGGTGACGGAGGCGGGGCTGATATGCTGTTCTGTCAGGGTGAGAAGCCTTCGTGACACTGAATAGACCGCATGGGGGGTGATATGATGGGGCAGCCCCGCCGCCGTCGCCGCGGCCGCCAGCGCCACCGCACCGTCAATGCGCTTCTGCGCCTTCCCCGGGTCAATGCCGAACACCTCGATGAAGGTGAGGTAATCAACACGACTCTCTCTCTTGATACTGAACGATAAACTGTTATTGCTTATGTCTCCGCATGCTACGATGCCTTCATCAGTCAGCTCTCCGTCTCCCTTCTTAGCTGCAGCGACGATCTCTTCCGGAAGAGCCTCCCTCTGTTCACGGACCGAGGTTATGAAGTCAGCCAGTCCGCCCCCTGCCTGCAACGCCCCGGCCATGTGTGAGAGCTCAAGGTGGGTGTGACAGTTGACCAGGCCCGGGATGATGATGCCGTTATAAAACTCGGTATTGGCCTTTTCTGAAAAATCTCCGCCGTTATCTTCGACTGAAACGATTGTATTATCCTCTGCCACAGTCACAACCCCGCGCTTCAGAGGCTTGCCGCAGGAGGTGAAGAGATATTGGGCAGAGATCCTTCTCATCACTGCTCGCTGGCTATTTTCCTTTCAAGCCTGAGACTTATGTTGCTGACGCGGGCGTGCTTCTGCCATGATCCTTTCTGGCTTGAATGGTTCAGCAGCCATCCTTTTATATGCACTGTCCCGGCCGAATCGAGGGTATTGGCCGTAACGATATTCTGCATCTGACCGTTTTTCTCTAGCCTGACTTCCTCCCAGAAGACGCGTAACTCTTTGCCCAGGCTGTCGGTGGTGCTGAAGAAGACAGTGACGCGGGGGTCAATGCTCTGGTCATCCTCGAAGAGCCTGATATCTGCCTTAAAGACGTACTCTCCGGGTTCCTCAACAGGGATGTCAAACCAGACCGGATCCCTGGTCATATCCTCCGGGAAGCTGTATGATGCCTTCCCTGTCCACAGGTTGTCATCAGCATAGTCTTCAGGGTTTGCATTGCTCTCCTCCATCACTCTGACCTCCAGTTCAAGCAGGTTGCCAGTTACCCTGTCATATACCCTTGAAAGCTTCTTTGGTTTGGCATTGAAATAGTAACGCATTGTGGTATCAAGCTGCTGGTACGTGTAACCATGGCTCTCAATGACATCAATATAATTAAGGTTCGAGTCTCTCTGCCCCCAGGTTGACATCAGGCCAGGCATGTCAAGCATTGCGGCAGCAAGGTAGGTGTCGGTGAGGATATCGACCAGCTTGTCTTCCGGGATTAAGTACTTCCTGTCAGGCTTAGGAGTGCCTGAAGGGTCGCATGACACAAGAATTATCATGGCCAGAAAGGCTGCTTTAATTGATCTGATGCTCATCTCTGCTCTTTTTATTCTCTTTCAGGTATCTGCGTGAGAGGTAGTTTACCGGATACCATGCAGCACCATATCCGATTGTCATCACAGTTGCCGCAACAACAAAAAAATCAATGAGTTGCATCTTAACGGGATAGGAGTTTATCAGGAGAGAGTCACCTGCAAGCTTAACAATGTTAAAATGCTGCTGGGCTGCACACAGTAGGAAGCCCGTGATCAGTCCAAGGCATGTACCGATAAACGAGATCATCCATCCTTCATAAATGAATATGCGCCTGATAAGTGAGTTGTCGGCACCCAGGCTTTTGAGAATGCCGATATCCCTCTCCTTTTCAATGATCAGCATCGTCAGCGAGCCGATGATGTTGAAGGAAGCGATTATCAGGATAAAGGTCAGTATCACAAAGATTGCCAGTCTTTCGGCCTTCATCACTTTGTAAAATATCTCCTGCTGCTCGTACCGGTTCTGAACAAGGAACTGATCGCCCATTACATTTTTTATTGCCCTCTGTGTCTGTTTAAGGTCTGAGCCGGGCCTTAGCCTTATTTCAATAGAGCTTATTTCTTTAGTATAGGCAAGAAGATCCCTGACAAAATCGATAGGAAGGAAGACATATTTTGAATCAAACTCCTGTTCTACGGCAAAGATGCCCGAGAAATGGACAAATCTCCGGGTAAATGCGTTTTCAGGATTCAGGCTGAGGCGGGAAGTACGGTCAGGGATATAGATAGCCAGGGGAGATACAAAATTCAGTCGCATTCCAAGGTGGTTTGCAACACCCAGTCCTGCAATGGCATAGGGTCTTCCGGTTTCACTCCTGAGAATGAAGTCACCGTCCCACATTGCAGTGTCGAGGTCGGTAACCTCTCTGTAATTGAGAGAGACTCCCTTGACTGTGGCAATATACTGCTGGTCATCATAGCGGAGCAGCGCGTTCTCTTCGAGTGTCTCAGCCCATACCTCCACGCCGTCAATTTCTGACAGCCTGGTGAGCATGAGGGTATCAGGGGTGAAGACCTTTCCCATGACGGGGGTTATCCTGATCTCGGGGTCAGATGTGCTGAAGATTGCCTTAACCATCTCTTCAAGGCCGTTGAAGACGGAGAGTATGGTTATCAGTGCCATGGTGCCTACGGTTACTCCCGCCACAGATATTGCAGAAATCACATTTATGGCATTTCGCGATTTTTTCGCGAACAGGTATCTCTTTGCTATGTAAAGTGACAGCTTCATCTGTTTTTTTCTGCAACGACAAGTAACCCGGTTCCCCTGCTATGAGTGATATTAAGGTCTGCAAAGTTCAGCAGCAGGACGAACGGCATGACCACAAGATAATAGAACGGGAGGATAATGAAGAACAGTTTTGAGACTGAAAGCAACATCACCGGGTATTTCATTGAGAGTCTCCATGCTATTGAGCCTGGCATTCCGTAGGTATATGATACGGAAACACGGTTGAATCCCGCGTCCATAAGTTTATCCGTTATCTCCTCTTTTCCGTAGCCGTCACGGACATGTTCGCCGATAAAAGACTGATCATCATCGGAATGTACGTCAGAGCCCCCCATGTCAGAGGGGGTTGAGATAACCAGTTTGCCATTGATGTTCATTGATTTGAAGAAGGAAGCAAAGACGGTGCAGTCTTCTTCGATATGCTCCATTACGTCAACACACAGTATCAGGTCATAATTGCCCGGGGGGCTCCATGTAACAAGGTCGGCCTCAAGTGCATGAACTCTCTCTTTCAGGTCAGCTGCCGTGAAGAAGGCATTGCAGTCAGCCACCTGTTCACTCTTTATGTCAGCGCCAGTGATGTTCCACTTCGTGAATACTGAAGCCATCCACCATGAATACTGGCCAAAGCCCATCCCCGCATCAAGCACTGAGGCGGAAGAGGGGAGGCTGCTGCTGATCCTCCTCAGTGTCTTTCTCACATGCCACGAGCGGAGGAGAAGTATATTCAGGAGAATGTAGAAGAGTTTTCTGAGCAGCGGATGACGGTTAAACAGACGTCCGAGGAGTTCCTTGATAGGGTCATAATGCATCGGCCTTATTCCTTGAGCAGGTTACTGATATTGTCGATATAGTCATTGCTGTCATCAATGAAGAAAGCTATTTCAGGTATTATCCTCAGCTGGTTGCGGATCTTCTGTCCCAGCTCATACCTTATCTTGGGAACGTGGCTCCGGATGTTTGTCAGCACTTCATCAGACTTTTCTGACGGGAAGATGCTCACCCACGTCTTGGCGAACGAGAGGTCAGGGCTGATGCGCACTTCGGTCACAGAGATCATCCTGCCGGGGGCAAGCTCTCCGGTATGATGAAGTATGATCTCTGCAAGCTCCTTTTGTATCAGCCTTGCAACTTTCTTCTGCCGCGTTGAATCCATCTTGATTTAATTTCACTGCAAAAATACAAAAATAGTTGCAGCAGGGGTTCTGTCGGTAAGGTGAGAGAAAGAAAGATTGCGGGGATGAGATTTCCATAATATGTCTATTTTTGTGGCGGAAACAATACTTTTCGATGGATACGGTAGTAAGCGGCATACGGTCAACAGGCAATCTTCACCTTGGGAACTATTTCGGTGCCCTGAAAAACTTCCTCAGGATGCAGGAGGAAAACCACTGTTATTTTTTTATAGCTGATTATCATTCGCTTACCACGCATCCTCACCCTGATGACATTCATGGCAACATCAGGCAGGTGCTGGCAGAATACCTTGCCTGCGGCATTGACCCCGAGAAGGCGACGGTTTATGTCCAGAGCGATGTTCCGGAGGTGACTGAGTTATATCTTTTGCTTAACATGAACGCTTATGTCGGGGAGCTTGAGCGCACCACGTCATTTAAGGAGAAGATACGCAAGCAGCCTGACAACATTAATGCCGGCCTGCTCACCTATCCTGTGCTCATGGCCGCCGACATCATCATTCACAAGGCACACAAGGTCCCGGTAGGCAAGGATCAGGAGCAGCATCTGGAGATGACCAGGCGCTTTGCGCGCCGTTTCAACACCATGTACGGGGTTGAATACTTCCCCGAGCCTGATGCATATAACTTCGGCAGGCAACTTGTAAAGATACCGGGTCTCGACGGCACGGGCAAGATGGGTAAGAGTGAAGGCAACGGGATATTTCTTGCTGACACGCCCGCGGAGATAAGGAAAAAGGTCATGAGGGCCGTAACTGATGCCGGGCCCGAGAAACCCGGTTCAGAGCCAAGTGAACCGGTCAAAAACCTGTTCACCATAATGGGTGTGGTTTCCGAACCTTCAACCGTGGCCTTCTTCAGAGAGAAGCATGCATCATGTGAGATAAGGTACGGTGATATGAAGAAACAGCTGGCCGAGGATATCATTAAGGTAACGGAACCTATCAGGGTACGCATAAATGAGATCATCAGTGATCCTGTTTACCTGAGGAAGGTGGTTTCACGGGGAGCGGAGAAAGCGCGTGCCAGCGCCTCGGCCACCGTCAGGGAGGTGAGGGAGATAATCGGATACAGACCGTTCTGACGGAACAGTATTAAATGTTGACTGCAGGAGCTCTCTCAAAGGGAGCGTCCCTGTCGAAGAGATACCTGTATGTTATATGGGTCTTGATAATCCTGGCACCTATCTGATCAAGCAGATGCATCATCGAGGGATTGTAATCGCCAATCCAGTTCATCTCCAGATCCTTATACCTGAAATCTTTCGAGAGTGCCAGTTTTGCGAAAGCCATTATCAGGGCGCCTTCCACCCCTTTGCGCTGATGTTCAGGTACAATGCCGAAGATCTGGCCAAAAGCCTTTGTAAGCTCTCCTGAAAAGTGTCTGTACCATAGAAACTTCATCTTGCCGATGAGGTTTAGCCTACCGTTAAGATGCCTGATTATCTGGTTTACTTCAGGGAGCATCAGGAAGAAGCAGACAGGTTCATCTTTGTAGAATCCGAACCAGAGAAGCTTTTCATCGAGAACAGGCCTGAGGCTTTTCATCAGCAACCTGGCATGCCCTTCACTGATGGTTTTCACCCCCGGGAATCGTGCCCATCCTTTGTTATATACTATCATGAAGTTGCGTGTTATGTCACGCATTTCTGTACGCTTCATGTACCTGAAGGAGTAGTCAGGATTTGAAAATATCCTTTCCGCCTTTACTTTTATGACATCGCTGAGGCCGTTGTCATTGATGGGTGTATAATAGGTGTACTGTTCAAAATAATTCTTAAAACCATATTTTTCAAACAGTTCCCTGTAATAAGGCGGGTTGTAGGGAACGCAGTAATTGGGTGGCAGGAAGCCGTCAACGAGCAGCCCCCACCAGCGGTCCCGTTCCCCGAAATTCACAGGTCCTTCCATCACTTTCATCCCTTTCTCTTCCAGCCAGTCACGGCAAGCGTCAAAGAGAATAAAAGCAGCCTTTTGATCATTAATACATTCAAAGAATCCCATTCCTCCCACTGGCATCTGGCCGGCATTTGCTATTTTCCTGCTGTAAAACGCAGCCACACGGCCCACTGCAGTGCCTTTGTCATCCTTCAAGAGCCACCTGACCGCTTCCCCGTTTCTGAACTGGGTGTTAAGCGAGGGGGTGAATATGGCCTCAACATCCTTTATGAGTGGCTTGATCCAGTTCGGATCTCCCATGTTGATGAATGCAGGAAGTTCATGAAACTCCCTGATCTCCTTTCTTGTAGATACTTCTGAAAGATGAAATTCCCCGTTCATTACCCTGGCATTAACCTAACGAGGCTGAAATTTAATCAATCTTTCCGAAATATAACAGGGAAACAAAGCGGTGAGGCAGGTGTCAGATCCTTATTCTGGCAGAGAAAATGAAGTTTCTGCCCGGCGAGACAATGCCTGATGAATAGGGCCTGTATCTTACGTCAAGGATATTTTCAATCCCGACAGTCAGATCCAGTCTGTTGGCGACATTAAATGAAGATTTGAGGTTCAGGGTAAACCATCCCGGTGACCAGGGGTTACCGTTTTCATCAGTTGCATATAAATATGCTTTGTCTTTTTCGCTGGGTGCGAGTTTATCATAAGGGACACTGCCGTTGTAAAGGGCATAGAAGTCAGCCTTAACAGCCCCTTTTTCATAAGTCAGGTGAGTAGCTCCGAAAACAGGCGGTACATGGCGGAGCGGTTCGTTTGCGTCATCATGACCTGATGTAAGGCTGAGCATCGTCTTTACTCTCAGTGCAGGATGTGGCTTCAGCTCTGCCTTGAGCTGAGCGCCGTATATTATTGCATAGCCGGCGTTCACCAGGGCATAGACATCACTCACCTCACCCTGATAGATAATAGTCGGCTGATTGTTAAAGAGAAACTCCTCCCGTACCATTGCGTCATCAAGGTAGGAGAAGAAGCATGTGACATCTGCATGGATGAATCTGCCGGCTTCAGCTGATGCGCCTATATCGATATTATACAGATATTCAGGCTTCAGGTCAGGGTTGGGAACAACCACCACACCGGGTGCCGATTCAAATACTTTGCCCATGTCATCAAGGTTGGGCGCCCTGAATCCGGTAGACAGGTTCAGTGTTACATCAGTTTTCTTATCAGGCCTGTAGACAAAGCCAACAGCCCCTGTTACAGCGCTGTTTGCGACTTTTATTTCTGTGAAGGGGAAGTTGTAAAAGGAGTTGTCTGCGATCTCCGAATTGAGTGAGACGAAATTGTACCTTATGCCAGTACTGAGAGAGTATTTCTCACTGAGGTTATATTTATACCCTCCATACGCGGCAAAACTGTTATATATGTTTTTTCCGTTCGGGTACCGTGATCCGGCGGGTTCTGTTTCTCCTGAAAGAATATCCCTGTTTTCGGCAGTGCTTTTTATGTCATTGAAGACATACTCGGCACCGTAATATAGCAGGCTGTTTTTCTCTCCGGGGGTCTTGTCGAAATCAAGATTGACAGACCAGATTCCGACTTTCTCCTCCTGCTCGTACAGAGTGACATTGTCATATTTGCGGT
This sequence comes from uncultured Bacteroidales bacterium, assembly GCA_963732365.1. Classification (GTDB taxonomy): domain Bacteria; phylum Bacteroidota; class Bacteroidia; order Bacteroidales; family VadinHA17; genus SR-FBR-E99. The sequence continues at coordinate 546,538 of CAVSZC010000005.1, forward strand.
CGTGACGACTTTCACTGTAGTCCTGCCTTGCAACCGTAAACCTTACCTCATCAAACAGCGATGACTGTTTTGTATACCTGGCCATAGCGCTGTTCATCATCCAGACCTGTGGCCCGTAATACCAGTCGCCATATCTCAGGACACCCTCCTTTTTCTGGATGAGCCTGTCATAACGGGGAACGTCAGAAAGCTGAGAGTAGTGGTTTGCCAGCGTAATGTCAAGATTATGCGTCAGCCTGAAGCGCAGCTTGTTCATGATATTAAGCTGTGAATAACCCGACGCAACCTGTTCGAGGGGGTCATCATTGATAATAGTTGTGTCGCCGGTTGAAGTGCGTGCCTGGTATTCATTACGCAGATATTCAGGGTATTTCCATGAACCCATCTTCAGGTGGCCGAAGTCTGACCATGATACTGATGTAAGAAATGCTATTTTGCTGCTGCCGATATTCAGATCGAGATGGAAGGTCTTTTCATCAGCTGCTGATGAATAGCGGGCAAGTGCTTCTGCCTTGTAGTATACAGAGTCCCCCGTTGAATAGAGTGCTCTTTTCGTATGAAAGTCCATCACCCCCCCCAGTGCGTCACTGCCATACATTGTGGCGCCGGGCCCGAATATCACCTCGGTGCGGTCTATCATTGACGGATCAAGAGAGAGGATATTCTGTATGTTTCCTTCACGGTAGATTGCATTGTTCATTCTGACGCCGTCAATAACAATAAGGACCCTGTTTGTGGCAAAACCTCTTATCATCGGGCTTCCTCCTCCCAACTGGCTCTTCTGGACATAAACATCACCGCTTAAAGATATCAGGTCGGCTGTTGTCTGGGGATTATGGAGCCTTATTGCCGGGAGTGAGACAGTAGTTATCAGGTTAGGCACTTCGTCAGACCGCTGTTCATATCTGTGGGCTGAGACGATAAACTCTTCAACCTCAAAGGTTTTTGTGACGAGTTTTACGACCCATCCTGCTTTCTCAAGTTCGGGCAGGGTATAAGAGGCCCTTTCATAGGAAAAGTGCTGGAAATGGACCGGCTGATCTTTTTTAAATCCTTCAAGGCTTGCTTTCCCTGCATAGTTTGTATAGCCGAATTGTGTGCGGTCATCATTGTAAATAGCAGCATCAGCTACGGGCCTGCCGTCTTCAGATGACAGTACCGTAACGGTCTGGGAAATGACAGACAGAGAAAAAGGCAATAGTATTACAATAAACGCAAGCCGCCTCATAAATAAATCAGTTGCACTGTGTGCCATTGCACAAAAAGTATTCCACAATCACTTCTCCGGAAATGTTCCTCAGCATTTTCAACGGAATAACCTATGAAAGGTTCTTCACCACGGCAAATTAATATTTTATATTTTTGAGTCAGTAACCTTAATCGATAATTGTGCGGAAGAGAAACGGGATAGTTCTGGTGGGGATGCTTGCTGTTGCGCTGGTTGTGGCAGGCTATTTTATGCGGAAGGAGAAACAGATTGTGGTTGTCGATCCATGGACCGCTGTTCCGTCTGACGCCTTTCTTATAATCGAAACGTCTGATTTCCCTGAACTTCTGACCAGGGCCACTGACCGTAACGGGATTATTTCCATACTCTCTGACATGAAATGGGCAGCAGCAGTCACTGATGCTGCAGCGGCTGTTGACAGCATCACCGGAGGACGTGATGTGAGGGAGCTGATCAGCAACCGCAAGGTGCTTTTGTCATTCCATATTATTGGGCAGGGTCCTGCTACCGCGATGGCAGTGATGAATACCGGGCCTTCTTTCTCATCCCGGCATCTGATAAAGCTTTGCGGGCAGTCGGGAGGATCGGTGTCAGCCACAAGAGAGCTTGGGGGAGCAAGGACATTTGAGGTTGCCTACGGTAAGGGCAGCACAAAGTCTCTTGTTTATATGGCTATGACCTCAGGTATTATTATTGTTTCCACATCCGGGACACTTGTTGAGAATGCCCTCAATAACAAGGATGCAGGATCGGATATACGTCATCAGCAAGGCTTTACTCCTGTTGTGGCCGCCTCAGGAAAGGAGTCTGACAATCTCTTTATCCTGTTCCGGAATCTTCCCAGGGTCTTGCAGTCATTTGTCTCTCAGGATGACATCAGCATGATCTCCTCGGCGGCCATTGCAGCAGGAGGTGACCTGACAACCAGGGAAGACGGACTGTTTCTTAGCGGGTTTGTCTCTACGGCAGGGGCAGGAGTGGGAGCTGACAGGCTGAGAGACGCCGTCCCGGCAGAATCAGGTGTTCATGAATTACTTCCGCAGGGAACACTTAGATACACTACTGTGATGAGACGCGCCTCAATATCAGGCACAACAACCGGCGACCCCTCGGCTATCAATGCTACAGACCTGGCATTATCGCTTAGTCCGTTCACCGGCACTGAGGTGACAACGGCAGTGTTGCCTCTGACGGAAGGTACAGGCAGGGTCATGTTATTCAGGATGACTGACCGTCAGTCGGCAGAGACTGTCCTGAGAGAAAGGCTGACTGACAAATACCGCACCATGGGGATGAGAGAAAGTCATTTCCTGGCCAGGGTAAAGAATGATAACGGTGAAGAAACGTTCATTTACAAAATGCCGTTCACCGGTGTGGCATCCATCCTGTCGGGTGAATCATCCGCCTCAGGAACAGATGAATGGGTTTTGTTTTCCAGGTCGTATATGGTTTTTGCCCCGTCTCCTGATCTGCTGGCATTGATCAAAAGAGAATCAGACAGCGATAACACCCTTATAAATGACCCCAGATTCAGGGAGATGGAGAAGACCCTTCCGACAAGAAGTTCATTTGTGTTTTACGCTTCAGGCAGGGCCCTCAGATCAGTGATAGGAGAGATTGTTACACCGGCAGCATCAGCATCAATAACCGATAAGGCAATAGCCTCGATTGATGGTATAGGGCTCAGCCTGACGCCAAGCAATGACATGATATATACCAGTCTTTCAGTAAGGTACCATGACTCGTCGCTGGTCCAGGCACCATCAGACGGCACAACGGTTACTGAAAAGAGAGACCTCTCCGGCACAGGCGCTGATGCAGGACTGAATCTCATCTGGAAAGTTAAGCTTGATGCAGGTCTTGCTGCCAGACCCTTCCTGTTTCTTAATCATAATACCGGCGCGACGGAAATATTTGTCCAGGATCAGAAGAACAACATTTATCTGGTAAGTGCAACAGGCAAGATCCTGTGGAAGGCGTTGATCAGGGAAAAGATTGTCGGAGATGTCTTTATGATCGATTATTACCGTAACGGCAAGAATCAGCTCCTTTTCAGCGGCAAGAACTACCTTCACCTCATTGACCGCAACGGCAACTATGTTGACAAATTTCCTGTAAAACTGAGATCGCCTGCTTCAAATACGCTGGCTCTGTTTGATTATGAGAACAATAAGGATTACAGGCTGTGCATTGCAGGTGAAGACAGGAAGATCTACGTATATGACCGGTCGGGGGCGCCGGTCAGGGGGTGGAATCTCTTCACAACGCGCGGAAAGGTGACCGAACCCGTAACATTCTTCAGGGTCAGGGGCAAGGACTATCTCTTTGCCTCCGATGACCAGTCAGTATATCTTCTTGACCGGATGGGGAATATAAGGGTGACTCCCCAGAGCCCTCTTAAAAAGGCATCCGGTTCTGCGGTCAGGCTGGTCACCGGAGACAATCAGACACTGGTGTTTACGGAGCCTGAAGGGACAATCATAAATCTGTCTCTTGACGGTGCCGTGAGGAGACAAACGATAAGCTCATTTTCAGCTGATCACAGGTTTGACTGCAATGATATTAACGGAGACAGACTTCAGGAATATCTGTTTCTTGACAGGAATATACTGCGTGTATACGGCAGTGACGGAGCCGAGATATATACTAAATCATTTGATACAGAATTACTTAACGGGCCGGTGATTTTCAGTTTCAGCTCCTCGGACAGGAAGACAGGTGTTTATGAGGTAAACAAAAAACTGCTTCATGTTACCGGGAGGAACGGCGCTCCCGTTCCGGGTTTTCCATTGCCCTCCGGTCCATTCTTCACTGCGGGAAGGTATGCAAACAAGAGTTCATGGAACCTGTTTGCTGACCAGAACGACAGTTATCTGTATAATTATGAGTTATCTGCCGGCAAATAGAAGGGGGTGGCGCAGTTTATGATGATCACTCCTCCAGAGAAGAGGCTTTGAGCTGTTTAGCCAGGGAGTTTGCAAAGACAAAGTCATTCAATATCTTACAGTCAGACTTCAGTATCTCAGTTTTACAGCCTTCCCAGCACTTTTCTCCCTCCTCGATAAAAATGATTTTCTCTCCGTTCTCCATGACCGAGTTCATATCATGTGTATTGACGATGGTGGTCATGTTCAGTTCAACGGTGATCTCCTTGATAAGTTCGTCTATCACAATGGAGGTCTTCGGATCGAGTCCTGAATTGGGCTCGTCACAGAAGAGATAGCGGGGTTTAAGGGCTATGGCTCTGGCAATGGCAACACGCTTTTTCATCCCTCCTGACAGCTCTGCAGGGAAGAGGCTGTTGGAGTTGATGATATCCACCCGCTGAAGGCAGAAGTTTACTCTCTCAAGCTTCTCTTCTTCAGACATCCTCGTGAACATATCGAGAGGGAACCTGACATTCTCTTCAACTGTCATCGAGTCAAAGAGTGCGCTTCCCTGGAAGAGCATCCCCATCTCTTTTCTGATCTCCTTTTTACCGGTAAAGTCAAGCTTAGAGAAAAGTATATCGCCATACCAGATGTTTCCCTCGTCAATTTCAAGAAGGCCGACGATGCATTTAAGAAATACAGTTTTTCCCGAGCCGCTTTTGCCAATTATCAGGTTAGTTTTACCGGGCTCAAAGATGGCTGATATGTTTTTCAGGACCTCGCGGCCGCCAAACGACTTTGTAATGTTTTCGGCCCTGATCATGACAGCAGCAACTGGGTTAATATGACATTGAAAAGAAGGATTGTGATGCTGCTGTAGACAACAGCTTTAGTGCTTGCACGTCCTACCTCCAGCGAGCCGCCCTCGACGTAGTAACCCTGGAAAGCAGATACCGTTGTAATTATGAAGGCGAAGAAAAGGGTCTTGATCAGGGAGTATGTTATATAATAAGGTATAAACGCGTACTGAATGCCGTAAATAAAGTCCTGTGTCGTTATTACCCCTGCCGATGTGCCTGCTATCCAGCCTCCCATGATGCCGACCACGATGCTTATCAGGGTCAGGAAGGGGTTAAACACCAGGGTAGCAACAACTTTTGGCAGGATAAGGTATGAGGCTGAATTCACCCCCATAAGCTCAAGCGCGTCTATCTGTTCGGTCACCCTCATTGTTCCTATCTCTGATGCTATGTTTGACCCTACCTTGCCGGCAAGTATCAGGGCAACTATCGTGGAGGAGAACTCGAGAATGATCGAGTCCCTGCATCCCAGTCCTATAAGGTAGGTGGGGTAGATAGGATTTTCAGTGTTGTAAGCTGTCTGAAGGGTGATAACTGCACCCATGAAGAAGGAGATAATAATGGTGATGCCTATTGACCTCAATCCAAGGCTGATAAGCTCTTTCATCGTCTGCCGGTAGTAGATTGAATGTTTCTCAGGCCTGGCAAATACCTTACCGAGCAGCAGCCAGTAGGACCCAAAACCGGAAAGAAATCTGAACATAAGGTCAATTGTTTCGTCAAATTTAGCAATTATTCCCGGCAACATAACCAATGGTGGTTTTACTTGAAGGGAATATCTATATTTGTATTAAGCACCGCAATCTAAACTATTATGAACAACAAATATGTTCTGATCATGGCCGGGGGTGTAGGGAGCAGGTTCTGGCCACTGAGCAGGAAAGAGAAGCCGAAACAGTTTCTTGATATACTGGGAACAGGAGAAACACTTCTTCAGATGACCTTTCGCCGGTTTAAAGGGATATGTCCGGAGGATCATATCTATGTTGTCACCAGCGAGGACAGCAGTGATATTGTCGTTTCGCAGCTTGGGATCGACCGCAGCAGGGTACTTGCTGAGCCTCTCAGAAGAAACACCGCGCCGTGCATTGCTTTTGGTATTTTCCGCATAATGCAGCAGGATAAAGACGCTGTTATTGCTGTGGCCCCTTCAGACCACCTGATAACAAAGGAGAATGAATTCAGGAATGTGATGAAGGAAGCATATCGGTTTGCATCGGAAAATGAAGCACTGCTTACTCTCGGGATAAAGCCTGACCGACCGGAGACAGGGTACGGTTACATACAGGCAAACAAGAAACTGCCGTTTAAGGGTTACGATAACCTGCATAAAGTCAAGGCGTTCACCGAGAAACCGGAGCTTGCCATGGCACGGGTCTTTCTTGAGAGCGGCGACTTCTTCTGGAACAGCGGCATGTTTATCTGGAAGGGGAGCACCATACTGTCTGCCTTTGACAGGCATCTGCCGGATGTATATCATATATTCAACGAGGGGAGGGAGCTCTTTAATACTGAACATGAGAGTGATTTCATCAAGAAGTCATATTCACAGTGCAGCAGTATCTCTGTCGACTACGGCATAATGGAGAAGGCTGATAATGTATATGTCATCTGCACCGACCTGGGCTGGTCCGATCTGGGCACCTGGAGCTCACTTTATCTTCACTCTGAGCACGACAGAAATGACAATGCAGTACTGCAGTCACAGGTTTTCACATATAATTCAGAAGGGAACATAATAAGTCTTCCGAAAGATAAGATAGCAGTAATACAGGGGCTTGACGATTACATAATCATTGACAGCGGTGACGCTCTGCTGATTGTTTCAAAGGAACAGGAGCAGAACATAAAGCTATACCTTGATGACGTGGGGAAAGCGACAGGAGATAAGTACGTATAAAAAAAGAGGCCGTCTTAAAATGATGGCCTCTTTCTTTTTGTTGTACTCCGTTCTAGTATTCCCAGAGATCCTGTTCGAAGTTGAATATTTCGTTTTTGATCCTCTCAGCCTCAAATATCTGTCCGGGGCCGATCTTATACTGGTTTATATATCTGTCATCATAGACATTGGATTCTGCCACGATATACCCGTCAAACTTGCGCTGCAGCAGAAGATCCTCGAATGAGATGCGCTGAGCGTCATTGTAAGTATTGAATGCTTCATGACTGGCAAGGGCCTGTCTTACATCTTCATATCTGATCCAGAAGAGGCGTCTCTTCATGAGCCTTGAGGTCATCTGGTCATAACCCATATAGATAGGGCAGATACCTATAATGCGGACATCGAGACGGGAATGCTTCTTGTCAAAAAACCATTCCTCCAGAAGCATTACCTGTTTTATATCTGCAGGATTCTCCTGGTTCGTAACGGTTGAGTCACGCTCATTGCCGTTGACATCTATTATAGATACTGTCAGGGTGTCGCGGTTCATCTTCTGTGCGATGTCATTATATGTTGTAGGGACAGACATTTCATCGCCATCTGTGGCAGATACTCTGCCTGCCATGATCTCGTTCAGAAGTATCCCTGAGAAGTTCATCCTGCCGTCTGACATCTCTGAGACAAAGCGGTTACCTGATGAGTCGTATTTAAGAGAAGGATAATATAGGTTGAGATTCATCTTTTCTCTGAGATCGATTATCCTGTAAAGTCTTTTTGACCAGACAACATCTGACTCTCCCAGGTAGGTATAATTTATCTTCTGATTGAAGGGCATCTGTTTCTCATAGATGTCTCCAAACGACTGGGCCATTGAGGCTGTACAGATCAGGAGGCCCGTGAGGCCTGCCAGAATTCTCCTGTTCATGGTTTTATCTCTTCTTGTATTAGTTTATCTTCAGGATTATTGGGTTAAGGTTCCTGGTTCTTCCGTCAGGTCCCACTGCAGTTATCTTCTCAATAATGAGTTTCTGTCCGGCACGCAAGCCTCCGATGAGACTCTTTTGCTTATCAGTCAGCCTGTTGCTGTTTGCTTCGGCGGTTATCTCAAAGCCTTTGTCATTGACAGAGACAGTAAACCCGGTTATTGAATAAGTGAGGTCAAATTCAAAATTCTCAAGAGTGGCGGTGACTACCTGTTGTGCAGCCGCAACGCTTCTCAGCACGTTTCCTTCCTTCATGTTTGCAAATCTTGCTTCGGGGTCGGGGATTCTTCTTACCCTGAACTCGACCGGGGGGAAGCTCTGAATCTTCCCGTTAATGTTTGCAGAGACAATGATCTGGGCATTCTCGCCGATGGTTCTGGGTTGTGCAACCCATTCACCGCGGTAATTCTTATACTTACCCTTTTTTATTTCACCGTTGGTCATTCTCACAGTGAGCTGATTGGAGCCCACGCCGGGAACGGATATATCCATTGGGTTATCTATTCCCTGGTAGAGGACGTTCATGGCAGTAGGAGACACTACAACGTTCGGCATCCCTACAGAGTATTTTGAGCTGAATGGGTATGCAATCATACTGCCGTCGGGCGCCTTCATCCTGATCAGTCCTCCATATGACTTTTCGCCGATGGAACCCGGCCTGACTCTATAGATACCGATACCTGACTCATTAACAGGAAGCTTGTCATAATTACCTGTCATTTCGTAAGAGATGGTCCCGTCAGCATTTTCCTTGGTGGAGTAATTACCTATAAGTATCTCGGGGTCGCGTGTAGTATCTGTGGCAGCAACGAATATCTGGGCCTCGTATTCGTTCCCCTGCATGATATAGGTTAAGTTTGGAATAACAGTCGGGATGATCTTGTTGAATTTAAAAGAAGATGCGTCGATCTGTGTATAAAGATAGTTGAGGACATCGGTTTCAGCGTTTCTGACATCAACCTGCATCTTGGAAAGAATTGTCATAACAGCAACAAGCGGGAGTGTCTGGAATGTGCCGGTTACCCATGGTTCTGTTCCGGTACCCTCGAGGTTTTTCGGGTCATCGGTATCAAGGATCGCGAGTATTGACTGTTCCGCGGCGATGTCCTTGCCTTCAAGAGTCTCAACCAGGAAACTGCGGTAATCTTCAATAAGGGCTTTCAGGTCATTTGCCTTACCGGCCTGGTCGGCTCCTATAAGTATCTCAGTAGGCACGTTGGTATCATCAATTCTCTTAACTTCATGAATATTTATCTGATTATCAGGAAGCAGAGCTTCAGAATCTTCTCCTTCTGCCTTGGTGATGATTTCAACCTTCAGATCCTGGATGTAGTTGAAAATCTCATCGGCTCGTGTCTTTACGTCATAGGCTTTAACCTTCCACTTGCCTGCTTTCTCAGGGTTTTCTGCGGCAGCGACGTCAAAAGCTGTGTAAGTGATATCATTCTTCTTGATGTAGTTTGCCGTTGTTTTAGTCAAACTTTCATCCACTCTTTTAAAAGCTTCGACGGCTTCCTTTGAAACGTTAAGAGCTAGCATGGCGGTCAGCACGAGGTACATCATGCCGATCATCTTTTGCCGCGGGGTCTCTTTTCCCTTAGCCATTTGCGGATAGTTTAGGTGTTAGCAGATATAATGACCTTAACATTACTTTACATTCATGGCAGCAAGCATGTTGCCATATACATTATTAAGAGAGGCAAGATTCTCATTCAGTTTCGAGACCTGTTCGCGGTACTTCTTGGTGTCGTCGGCTGAGCCTGAAAGATCCTTCATCATGTTTTCTATTCCCTTGTAGATCACTTCAGAACTTTTGACATGGTCGTTCGCGCCGCGAAGCTGCAGTTCGTATGCAGCATTGAGGGCAGACAGAGACTTGTTGAGTACCTCGAGCTTTTCCTGGTATGATTTGCCTCCTGTCTCGATTGTTCTTGACGATTCGCCGATAGCCTGATAGACGGTGCTTGTATCACTCATTGACCTGGCGGTCTGTTTCACTGAGTCAGACAGGTTCATAAGTGATTCATTGGCCTTTCTGATAGTGCCTGCATACTCATTTGTAGTAGCAGCCAGATCGCCCATGGCATTGAAATTATTTGTTGTCTCGGTCAGTTTCTTCAGTCCCTGGCTCAGTTTGTCAAACACATCAGGTGTAATACCGGCATTGGCAAGCATCTTGTCAAACTGTGATAATCCGGCGCCGCCGCCGCCACCGCCGCCGCCAACAGCTGCGAAGCCGATCTCTTCACCCGAGTAGTTAGGGTCAAGCTGCGGATATACCAGCTTCCAGTCCGGCTCCTCCTTCAGTGGTTCAAATGCTGAGAAGAAAAAGATAACTGCTTCTGTGCAAAGACCAATAGCCAGGAAAAGACCTGCCATTGGATAGTGCTGGATTTTAAAGAGAGCTCCGATGATAACGACTGAAGCGCCCCATCCGTAGAGCTTAGCCATGAAGGCTTTCCACCTACTTGTGTGAACTAATTCCGAAAGGCCCATATAATTGCAGTTTTAGGTTAAACAGTTTTAGTTATTGACTCCGATATAGGTTCTGACATTACGGAACCCTACAAATGACTTTGTTGAGTCCTGGTATTCATAGTCCCTGGTTGAGGTCTGCATATAATATGCAATATCTTTCCACGAGCCGCCTCTGATGACTTTGCGTTTGAGTACCGGAGGATCCTCGGGGCGGGCGTTATATTCATAGTCAGGATTAAGGTCATGGGTGAAGACATATGCAGAGGGGTGATAAGCACATGAGGTCCACTCTGATACGTTACCTGCCATATCAAAAAGTCCGTATTCATTTGGTTCAAATGAGGCTACCTTTATTGTGTAGACGGCGCCATCATCTATGTAGTTCCCGCGCAGAGGCTTGAAGTTTGCGAGGAAGCATCCCTGGTAGTTTCGTGTATAGGGGCCGCCCCACGGGTACATTGACAGGTCGAGGCCGCCGCGCGCTGCATATTCCCATTCTGTCTCGAGCGGCAGGCGGTAATTATGGACGTCAGCCACACCCTGGGCACGGAGATGTTCATTCATGAAGTTGGTCCTCCATACGCTGAAAGCGCGCGCCTGGGTCCATGAGACACCCACCACAGGATAGTCGTCATAGCCAGGGTGCCAGAAATAGAGTGTCGCCCAGGGCTCATTGAATGAATAGGTGAAGTCTCTGATCCAGGCCAGTGTGTCTGGAAATATATTGACCACATGATGCATGATGAACGATGAGCGGTCCTTGACGTCAGTCTTAACCCCTTCGAGATCAGTAACCGTACCTTCATACTTCTGATCAGCATAGTTGTACCTTGCTTTTGCTGCCTGTTTGTAGTCTACCCAGAAGTAGGAATAGTTCAGAAGCCGTGTGTCCCACTGCTTATTGGCGTTAAACCTCTCTTCGGGAGGATAATACATTGTTTCGACCACAGAGAGGATATTTTCATCTTCGTAGTCAATCTCTTCTTCCCAGTTAAGTACATAAGGCTCAATGACATTACCTTCCTCGTCTGTTCTGTAAAACTGGTAGCCCTCGATTCCCTCTTCGCCCAGCCTGGTTCTGAGGATCGAGTCGCGTACCCAATAGGTAAACTGACGGTATTTGTTGTTGGTAATCTCTGTCTGGTCCATCCAGAAAGCTTCTACAGTGACTGTTTTAGACAGGGTGTTCATTGCCCGGAGCGGATCCTGATCGCTGGGCCCCATAGTATAAGAGCCTGCGGGAATGAAAGCCATCTCAAACGGTTCAGGCTCATAGAATTTTTTTCTTCCCTGAACACCTGTCAACTCACCGGTGTCATACGAGGCGCAACCACCGATAAACAAGGCTATTGTAAGAGCTAAAAGGGTTACCTTTTTCATATACTGTAAAATTTAACGATGCAAGTAAGTTATTTTTTTCTTAAATATCATAGAAACCGAATACTTTTATATTTAGTAGTGCTTTTCCCCAGGCCGATATCAAAACTATAGGAAACGATGAATTCATGCGATCCACTCGTCCCTTTTCTGATCTCTGAAATGGGGAAGTCATATCCATATCCTATTTTTAGGCCGTTAATTAATTCTGTACCTGCAAAGCCTGATATTGCATCTCCGGCTCTGTAGGAAACGCCACCCCACACCTTTTTATTGTATCTGACCATGCCTGTTGCAACATATTGGACTGCAGCTCCGTCAAACACCACGAAGGCGGAAGGGATCAGTTCCAGTGCAGGATTTGGCAGCTGGAAAGTATACCCAGCAGTAAGATAATACTGCCGGCTGACGTATGTAGCTGTTTCTGTGTATTTTATGTCTGGCTGGTTGAGGTGTGTGACTGAGAGCCCCACATAATAATTGACACCCTGGTAATATACTCCTCCGGAAATGTCGAGGGCAAGGTAGCTTTCATCATTTTCAGGGATCAAAGGGTCTCCTGAAGGTGGCGTATGGGCTGATCCTCCGGGAATAAACCATTCCGGCTCCAGGGTCTTGTTAAGAATCCCGGCACTCAGTCCTGCTCCCAGTGTACCCGTTCCCAGCGGTATCAGGTATGAATAAGCCAGAGTAATGTTAATATCATTGCTGAATCCGTATTTGTCTGACTCAATCAGCAAGCCTGCACCGCTTGTCAGCCCGAAAATGTTGAATGGAGTGTTGATATTGAATATCATTGTTGAGGGCGCTCCGGGGAACCCAACCCATTGCTGTCGTGTGAGGGCGGTGGCGGCTATCATGCCGCTCATTCCTGAGTAGGCGGGGTTATAAGTCTGTGTATTAAACATATAATGACTTATAACAGGATCCTGTTGCCCAGAAACCATGCTTACCGTTGATATTAAGGCTAGGATGACTGTCCTGACTTTCTTCATGTTCTAAAAGTGCATCGGCACCCTTAAAAGTAACGAGTAAAATAAATAAAAAATATGCAGGCAGCCAAATAGAGTTTAAATTTTAGTGACTGAACCTGAGTATTGCCTTGGTCCACCGGCCCGGAACCTGGTCGCGGCTGGCCATCAGGTAGTCATCGTAGGAGCATGCCAGGCAGTGTGGCTCACCTGCTGCGTCACGCACCTCAATCCACCACCGTTCCGTGATATTGCTCTTTATGAAGATTGCCTCGCCCTCCAGGTCGCTGAGGGTGACGTGGTAACGGGTAAACCTGCTGTTCATCTGATCGCCCAGATAATTGATCTCAAACTGCTTCTGGGAGAATCCTTCGAGGAAGAACCAGATCAGCTGGGCGGCAAGGTGGGATGTCTGAAAACGGTTATCGATCACAGGATTTACTTCAGTCAGCACATATATCTTAAGGTTATCGGAGAGACCTGCATATCTTGAGAGCAGGCATACCTCCTCACCGTAGAAGCCGTTTGCCGAAGGAAGCACGGTGCCGGGGGCATCTGACTGACGCACTGCTCCAATGTCGAAGATTGCGGCGGTGGCATCACGGAATAAAGGTTCTGTCTCATGTATTGCTGCCCTGACCTCGCCTATCCGCATCATATCATAATGTCTGCGGTTAAACCGGTTGACAACCTGCTGATCGGTAAGGTATGTCTGGAATCCGATTGAGGATAGGTGCGAGAGTTTGCTTCCGCTGCGGTAGATGAGGTCATTCATCCAGTTCAGTGCATGTGCCTCTCTTTTCTCCACTGTGAAATCGAGCCTAGAATCAACTGACACGAGTGACCATGGCTGCCTGAGCGAGGAGAGTCCCCTGTCAATGGCAGGCATAAGGGCACTTGTTCCGCCAATTATTACAGGTACAATATTTTCTGAAAGAAGAAAGGCTATCACATCTCTCAGTCCGGCAATGGTATCCTCAAATCCTGTTCCGGTCTTGAAATTGCCAAGGTCAATAATCTTCATCTTGCCAGGCAGGCGTGAGAATGAATAGAGGTTTTTGCGGATGGCATCAGGGGCATAAGAGGCACCCCTGTTTGATGAGAAGCGGTCATCGGGTACACCAACCAATGCGACGCTGTACCCGGCAATGTCCCCCAGGGGCTCGTTACCGGTATTGACGGTTACATTGTGCGGGAAAGCCCCTGAGCCTGTAAGCTGCTCTATCTCAGGCTTGTCAAGGCATACCGGGTCAAAATATTGATTCAGGTCAGTCATATCATCTGTTTGTCACTTCTTCCTGGCAGCCTTTGGTTTTTTCCCCTGGCCTCCTTTCTCAATGATAGCCAAACATTCTTCACGTGTCAGCTTGAGCGGGTCACTCCCTTTGGGTATCCTGTAGTTGTTCTTTTCATGCGTGATGTAAGGGCCGTATTTGCCATTCAGGATCCTGATGTCGCCGAACTCATTGATAACCTTCATCTTGTCGCCTTCCCTCTTCTCCCTTATTATCTCCATGGCCCTCTCTTCCGTAATGGTATATGGGTCGTCAACCCCTTTTTTCAGGGAGTAGAACTTGCCGTCATGTCTCACGTAAGGTCCGAACTTCCCGAGTCCGATAACCATTTCATTATCTTCGAATGTTCCAACGGTTCTTGGGAGGTCAAACAGGGAGAGGGCTTCTTCAAGAGTAATGGTCTCGAGAAGCTGGTCACGCTTCAGGTTTGCAAAGCGTGGCTTCTTATCAGGGGATGCCTCACCGAGCTGCACTACAGGGCCGAACCGGCTCATCTTCACTATCACCGGCAAGCCTGTCGCCGGATCATTGCCCAGCTGGCGGGTGCCTGTCATGCGTGCCTTGGTAGAAAGGGACTCATCCACTGACTTTCGGAAGGGGCCGTAAAAGAGTGAAATCATCTTTTCCCAGACAAGCTCTCCGGCTGCGATCTCATCAAATTCCTTCTCAACCCCGGCAGTAAAGTTATAATCAAGGATATCGGGGAAATTGGAGATCAGAAAGTCATTGACGATCATTCCGATATCTTTAGGAAAGAGTTTAGATTTCTCTTTCCCGGCTATTTCACTCTTCTCGCTCCTGGTGATCTTCCCTTTTGAGAGGGATAGCTGGGCCACTGTTCGTTTTTCTCCCGGCCTGTCTTCCCTGGCCACGTAGCCGCGCGACTGTATAGTTGAAATAATAGGTGCATAGGTTGAAGGTCTTCCGATACCGAGCTCCTCGAGTTTCTTCACCAGGCTTGCCTCGGTGTACCGCGGCGGGGGTGTGGTGAAGCGCTGCAGGGCGGTTATGACGTCGGAAGTGAGTGCCATACCTTTGTCAACACGGGGAAGGATTGCCTTCTCATCATCCGTTCCGTTGGTGTCATAAGATTCGGTATATACCTTCAGGAACCCGTCAAAAAGGATCACCTCACCTGTTGCGGTGAAGTTCACGGGAGAAGATGACATGCCAATGGTGATGGTTGTCTTTTCGGTCTCCGCGTCTGCCATCTGTGAGGCAATGGCTCTGCGCCAGATGAGCTCGTAGAGTCTTTTTTCGTTATTGCTCCCGGTTGTATCCTTCTTGTCAAAGTATGTTGGTCTTATTGCTTCATGAGCCTCCTGTGCCCCTTTGGAGTGCGTTTTGAACTGCCTTGTACGTGAGTATTTGCTGCCGTAATCATCCGTTACCACCTGCCTGGCAGTGTTAAGTGCAAGGGATGACAGGTTTGTCGAGTCAGTCCTCATGTAGGTTATCTTACCTGCCTCATAGAGTTTCTGTGCGACAGACATCGTCTGTGCGACAGAGAAACCAAGCTTGCGGTATGCCTCCTGCTGAAGGGTGGATGTGGTGAACGGCGGTGCAGGTGAACGGGTACCGGGCCTGACAACTATGTTTTCAACAGTGAAGGAGGCGCCTGAACAGTTTTCAAGGAAAGCTCTGGCATCAGACTCTGTGCTGAATTTCTTGGGACATTCTGCCTTGAGGACCACATCTTTTCCCTCCTGGTTTCTTCCCGTGAAGGTTCCTGTCACCCTGTATGCCGAGTCTGAAGAGAAGTTTATGATCTCACGTTCGCGGTCTACCAGCAGGCGGACGGCGACAGACTGCACCCTTCCTGCCGAGAGGGAAGGCTGAACCTTCTTCCAGAGCACAGGTGATATCTCAAATCCTACCAGCCTGTCAAGTATTCTCCTTGCCTGCTGGGCATTCACCAGGTTCATATCCACCTGGCGGGGTGACGCAATTGCATTGTTGATTGCCTCTTTGGTGATCTCATGGAAGACGATGCGGCGTGTTGTCTCCTGATCCAGTCCCAGGACGGATACCAGATGCCACGCAATGGCCTCCCCCTCACGGTCCTCATCAGAAGCAATCCATACTGTCTTTGCCTGCGAGGCAAGCTTCTTCAGCTCACTGACCACTTTCTTTTTCTCTTCCGGTACCTCATATACAGGCTTGAAACCTTTATCCACCTCTATCCCCAGCTTATTCTTTGAAAGATCACGTATGTGTCCGAAACTTGACACAACGGTAAATTCCTTCCCGAGAAATTTCTCTATCGTTTTTGCCTTCGCAGGAGATTCAACAATTACCAGATTTTCTGTCATCCAAGATTTTTTAAAAACAGGGCAAAGTAAGTGATTATGGGCACTAACTTCAAAATTATTAAGCAAGATTCTGTATAATTCACTAAATTAGCGCCCATATTATGAGCTTATCATGAGGGATCAAAAACTCCGCAAACACATTATCTGGTTCTGGGTGATTATTTCTCTTCCCGTGGTTTTTTTAATCACTCTCTTTATTCTCATTTCTACCCAGAAGCTTGGTCCTCTTCCCTCTTTTGAAGAGCTTGAAAACCCTGCCAGCAACCTTGCCGCGGAGGTCTATTCGGAAGATAATGTACTGCTGGGGAAGTTTTACATCCAGAACCGGACATGGACGGACTACGAAGATATCTCACCTTACGTCATTGATGCCCTTATTGCGACTGAAGACATAAGGTTTTACAGGCACTCAGGCATCGATGTCAGGGGACTTGCGAGGGTGCTTGTAAAGACAATTATCCTCGGACAGAATACTGGCGGTGGCAGTACCATCACCCAGCAGCTGGCAAAGAACCTGTTCCTTCCGCGCGACCTTTCGAATGATCCGGCCATTGTGAGAGCGGTGAAGCTGGCCATTGCCAAATTCAAGGAGTGGCAGACAGCAGTGAAGCTTGAGAAGAGCTATACCAAGGAAGAGATCATAACAATGTATCTGAACGTTTTTGACTTCATATACAATGGAGTGGGTATAAACTCGGCCGCGCGCATTTATTTCAACACGACACCTGACTCATTGAACATAGAGCAATCGGCACTTCTGGTCGGGATGCTGAAGAATTCGGTTGCATACAATCCGCTGCGCAATTACGATGCTGCGTTTAACCGGCGCAATGTCGTCCTGGGGCAGATGGAGAGGTACGGGTATCTTCAGCGCGAAGTGGTTGACTCGGTCAGGAAGCTGGATATCGTTCTTGACCTTCGGGAGGACAGCCATAATACCGGTCTTGCCACCTATTTCAGGGAGTATATCCGCACAACCATGATCAAATATGAGCCGGAGCGAAACATGTTCTACTCTGATGATCAGTATAATGATGCTGTCTGGCAGTGGAACAATGATCCGCTTTACGGCTGGTGCAGGAAGAACAAGAAACCGGACGGGAATAACTACAATCTGTACCGTGACGGACTGAGGATATATACGACCATTAATTCAAAGATGCAGACCTATGCAGAGGAAGCTCTGGCAGAGCATCTCTCTGTTAACCTGCAGCCTGTCTTTAACAAGAAGGCAAAGACCTACAGAAATCCACCCTACTCTAATGATCTCAATGTTACGGAGGTAAAACAGCTGATTGAGAGATCGGTCAGGCAGAGTGACAGATACCGTAATATGAAGTCTGCAGGTGTGCCGGAGGACTCTATTACCCTGTCATTCAATACGCCGATACCCATGAAGCTCTTCTCCTGGAGCGGAGAGCGCGATACCGTGATGACTCCCCTTGATTCGGTAAAGTATTATAAGTTTTTCGTGAGGTCATCATTTATGGCCATGAATCCCCATACAGGGCATGTGAAGGCATATGTCGGAGGACCTGACTTCAGATATTTCAAATATGACGCTGTGACGCAGCAGAAGAAACAGGTAGGGTCGACCATCAAACCTTTCCTTTACACGCTGGCGATGCAGGATGGCTATTCCCCCTGTTTTGAGGTTGAAAACATAGCCCGGTCGTTTGAAGTGGGAGATTCGGTATGGATCCCCCGCAGCTCAGGGCCTGAGGAATTTCACGGCAGGATGGTCACTCTGAAGTGGGGGCTTGCGCAGTCGGAAAATTACATATCTGCCTGGCTGATGAAACAGTTCTCCCCGATGGCAGTGACTGACCTCATGCACCGTATGGGAGTCAGGAGTTATATTGATCCGGTCTTTTCCATTTTCCTGGGCACATCGGACCTCTCACTGGAGGAGATGGTGGGCGCCTACGGCACATTTGCCAACAAGGGGGTATATACCCGCCCTCTGTATGTGACACGTATCGAGGACCGCAACGGAAATGTCATTTCAACCTTTTTACCTTATATTGATGAGGTAATAAGTGAAGAGGATGCCTTCCTCATGACAAGCCTGCTGCAGGGAGTTGTCAACGAAGGGACGGGGCTCAGGCTTCGCGGAACCTACAAGCTCAGGAACCAGATGGGAGGCAAGACCGGTACGACACAGAACCATTCAAACGGATGGTATATGGGCGTATTGCCTGATCTTGTTGCAGGTGTATGGACAGGATGGGAGGACCAGGCCATTCATTTTGAGGATCTCTCTCTTGGCCAGGGGTCGAACATGGCACTGCCTGTGTTCGGGATTTTCCTGAATAAAGTCCTTGCCGATCCGGAGTTTGTTCCAATGGCGGAATCGTTCTTCGAGGCTCCGGCAAATTTCAATATTGTGCTTGACTGCGACCGGGCAGCAGGAAAAAATCAGAGGAGTCCGTACAGGCAGCAGTATTACTGATCAGGAGAATAATAACCTCACCAGCCCCTCTATTTTCACTACAGACCTGATCTTGAGTCCGTTCTGCTCTTTTACGTTACGGTGATAGCCTGATATTACTATCTGTTCGAATCCCATCCTTGAAGCTTCAAGTATTCGTTGTTCAACCCTGGCGACGGGCCGTATCTCACCCGAAAGCCCCACTTCGCCCGCAAATGCAGTATGATGTCCCACCGGAGAGTCAAGGTTTGATGAGAGGACCGAGCTCACCACTGCAAGGTCGATGGCCGGATCGCTTACCTTAATGCCTCCTGCAATGTTCAGAAAGACATCCTTCACTGCCAGCCTGAATCCCGCTCTCTTTTCCAGCACTGCCAGCAGCATATTGAGTCTTCTTGTGTCAAACCCTGTCGAGCTTCGCTGGGGAGTGCCGTAGACCGCGCTGCTAACCAGTGCCTGTGTCTCGATCATGAAAGGTCTGAGGCCGTCGACGGTAGCGGCAATAGAGACTCCGCTGGCAGGTTCGCGGTCACGCCTGATGAACAGCTCCGAAGGGTTCGTCACCTCGCGCAGCCCGTCGCCGGCCATCTCAAATATGCCTATCTCAGCCGTTGACCCGAAGCGGTTTTTCACCGGCCGCAGTATACGGAAGACATAATTGCCGTCTCCCTCAAACTGCAGGACCACGTCAACGATATGTTCGAGCACCTTGGGGCCGGCGAGTGATCCGTCCTTGGTTATGTGTCCTATAAGTATCACCGGCACACCTGTCTCTTTGGCATAGCGCAGCATCATGGCGGCGCACTCTCTTACCTGTGACACTGACCCTGCTGAAGACTCAAGCAATGTCGACCTGAGGGTCTGTATGGAGTCTATTATAAGCAGGTGCGGATTGATCATCCCTGCCTGTGTTATGACATTCTCGAGCTCGGTCTCGTTATATATGAAGCACTGGTCATTCTCTCCCGGCAGCCTTCCGGCTCTCAGTTTGACCTGTCCTTCGCTCTCCTCTCCCGATACGTACAGTACCCGTCTCTCTCTGCATGCCAGAGCCAGCTGGAGAGCAAGGGTTGATTTTCCGATGCCCGGTTCCCCTCCCATAAGTATAAGGGACCCCCTGACCATTCCTCCCCCGAGCAGACGGTCCATTTCACTTATGCCCGTCGTTATCCGGTCACTGTCACTCACCTCTATTCCTGAGAGCAGCTCCGGCTTTCGTCGCGGAGCATCGGATAAGGATGTGACAGTTGATGAAGGAGTTATGATCTCTTCACGGTAAGTATTCCATTCCTTGCATGCGGGGCAGTGTCCTATCCACTTCGGTGACTCCGCACCACAGTTCTGACATACATAAACAGTCTTGTTTTTTGCCATCAGGAAGAGGTTGTGTAAGGGACAAATTTAGTAAATGTATGGCATCAGATAACTTTCTCAGGCGAGGGGGAAGATAAAATATGCCCGCTCTGTTTTCCGAAGAGAATAAACATGGATATTGCACCTATGACTGCAATCACAAGCAGCTGTGACTCATGCGAAAGTGTTGCATATGCAAGTCCTTCTTCAAGCGGAATGCCGTATATCACGAGGAGGCCCCGCGATACTATCCAGTGGAAGGCTCCCATTCCGCTCTGTACCGGAACGGCCATTCCGAAGCTGCCTACGACAAGGATGAACATTGCTCCGCTAAGCCCGAGACCGGACGTTGATTCAAGACATAGCAGAGGAAGGTATGCCATAAACAGATATGAAATCCAGAGAAGTATGGTCAGTAAAATAAATTCCCACTTCCTTTTAAGCGATGCAATTGATTTCAGCCCCTCGATGATACCGTCAAAAAATATGTATAGTTTCCTGAAAAACGGTTTGCCTGATAGCCGTTGCCTGAGCGAAAAATATAGATAAACGCCAAGGACTCCGAGAGCAATTATCACCACATACAGGATAGAGGAGGAACCGACAAGAACGGATAATTTCTCATTTGCCGGGTCAATAACATTTTCAGAAAGGAACCTTCCTGTCGTTTTGCTTCCGGCGATGATTGTAAAGCCAAGCAGGACCAGGACAGTAAGGACATCGATTGTCCGTTCTATTATGACTGTGCCCACCAGTTTGTCAAATGGAAGTTTCTCTTTCCTCCCCAGGGCGGCGCACCGTGTCACCTCTCCCAGCCTTGGAAAGATCAGGTTGGCGAAATAGCCTGTGACCAGTGAGTGGTAAGTATTCATCAGGGCCGGTTTATAGCCCAGGGGTTCAATCAGAAGAGTCCACCGCCGTGCCCTGATGAACAGGGCGATTATCGAAACGGCAGATGAGAGCAGCAGCCATCCGTATTCGGCATCACCGAGCGTCGCGCCCAGCTTTTTGAGGTCAATGCCCCTGAAGGAGATCCATAAAAGGACAATCCCCAGAATAAGGAACAGAATAATCCTTGCGGAATTCTTCAGACCGCTCTTCAATGTCAGATGAGTTTATTGGTGGCTGTATCGGGGATTATTATCCGGGGCCTGAACTTCTTAGCCTCTTCAAAGTCGATCATCGCGTATGACATTATGATAACGACATCGCCTACTGAGGTTTTGCGTGCTGCAGGACCGTTCAGGCAGATTTCTCCTGACCCTCTCCTTCCCTTTATCACATATGTCACGAGTCTGCCGCCAGTAGTTTTGTTCAGGACATGAACTTTCTCATTCTCAATTAGATTAGCGGCATCCATGAGATCTTCATCAATCGTCACGCTTCCAACATAATTAAGGTTGGCATCTGTGACAGTGACATTATGAATTTTCGATTTGACTACTTCTATCATCATAGCATGTCAGGAGCGATCTTTAAAACAGTACAAAGATAAACAACCTTTTGTTCAGCGCAATGAAATCCTGATATTGTCAATCAGTCTTATATCGCCGGCGAACAGGGCAATACAGGCATAGTAGTTCCTGTCGTCTGCCATCTCTCTCTTTTTCTTCAGGGGGGTGAGGCTTACGTCATCTGCAATCTCAAAGTATTCAAGCCTGAACCCGGGAATTTCTGAGATACGTTTATTTACATAGGTCTTCAACTCGTCTATCTCCTTCTTACGGGCTAACCTCACGACGTTCTTCAGCGTTTTGAATATCTCTCCCCCTTTTTCACGGTGCTCAGGCAGCAAGCGTCTGTTCCGGCTGCTCATGGCCAGACCGTCGTGCTCTCTTTGTATGGGGCAGGCTACTATCATGATACCGGGGTAGTTTCGTTTTGCAAGATCCCTTATTATTGTCAGTTGCTGGAAATCCTTCTGACCAAAATAGGCAGCTGAAGGTTTTATGATATCAAATAGCCTTGAGACGACCTGCGCAACACCGTTGAAGTGTCCGGGTCTGTGCAGTCCCTCCATCACCTTGTCGAGGGTACCGAAATCAAATATTCTGGTATCGGGGCCGGGATATATCTCTTCCGGCGGGGGCATGAAGACAAAGTCATCATCGCGCATGACCCCGGAGAGCATTGACAGGTCCTCCTCAGGGGTGCGCGGGTATTTCTTCAGATCTTCCGGGTCATTGAACTGTGTCGGGTTGACGAAGATGCTCACTGCCACCACCGGGCATTTCTTGATGGCAGACCTGACAAGAGAGAGATGGCCTTCGTGCAGCGCTCCCATAGTAGGTACGAAACCCGGAGCCTCGCACCCGCATTTTTCATAATGTCCGGCGACCTGCCGGGCAGTGGTGAAAACTTTCATTTTACCTGATTTTATTACCGGGATAACGAATTTACTTCAATGAAAATTCTACTGTGCTGGTCTTATCAGATACAAATAAACACCATTTTGTCAGTAACATGCCGTCTAAGGGCTTGGAAAATAATTGTATTTTTTTTATTATCTTTGCACTTTGTATAAAAACAGGTACATCGGGAGGTTTTAATGGAAAGCAAGAGGGTATTGTTTGTTTCACAGGAGATCATGCCCTATCTCGGTGAGACAAGGCTTTCAAAGATCAGCCGTGATCTGCCGCAAGGCATACAGGAAAGGGGGAAGGAAATCCGGACATTCATGCCCCGTTACGGCTCGATCAATGAGAGACGCAACCAGCTCCATGAAGTCATACGCCTTTCAGGCATGAACCTGATCATTGACGACACTGATCATCCGCTCATCATAAAGGTAGCATCCATACAGTCTGCACGCATGCAGGTCTATTTCATTGACAATGACGATTACTTCCAGCGAAAGCACACTGTGGCTGACGCAGCAGGCAATGAGTATGAAGACAATGACGAAAGGGCCATGTTCTTTGCACGGGGGGTGATAGAAACCGTGCGAAAGCTCAGATGGAGCCCTGATATAGTGCATTGCCATGGCTGGATGACTTCGCTGGTTCCTCTCTATCTGCGGACACTTTATTCAGACGATCCGGTTTTCAGTAAGATCAAAACCATATATTCTGTTTACAATAACGGGTTTAAAAAACCGTTAAAATCTTCCTTGCCCGACAAACTGGCGGCCGACGGAATTGAAAAAGGGGCGCTGAAGCCAATAAGTAAGAATACTGACTTCCTGAGCCTTACACAGCTGGCCACTGACAACTCTGACGGCATTATTATCGGATGTGATAAAATTGATGAAATGGTCAGAAAACATCTCGCCGGGTTGGACAAGCCTCTCCTTGATTACAAGGGAGATGAGAATTATATTGATGCATACAATGATTTTTATGACAAGCTTCTACAGGACAGTAAAAAATAGTGCACAGCAGGGTCTGGGAATCAGACTGACGCATACCATCATATCTTTCTTCGCTCTAACGGCTTTTCTTCTATCCTCCTGTTCCGATGATCCCACGAAAATTGGTATTGAACTTTTGCCTGAAGAAGACTTCATAGGTATAGTTTCAACAGACACCATCAGCATTAAGGCATATACCATGTATGATGAGAGCTCTGTCACAACCAACAGTTCAGAATTGACTGCCGGCGGCATCAGGGATAGTTATTTCGGAACTACCACCTGCGAGTTTGTCACTCAGCTCCGGCTTATAACGCCATGGAACGACTATGTATATACAGTTGATTCGATCTTCTTTCGTTTTCTGGCCTCAGGCATTGACGGTGACACGGCGGGAGTACATTATCTAAGGCTTTATGAGACAGGAACACTTCTGCGTGATACTGTGGAGTACTATTCAAATCAGAACCCCGATACGATCAAGTTCCTGGGCGAGTACCTTCTTCCTCCGCTCAAGGCCGATTCATCCTACAGCATCAGGCTTGAAAACTGGGTTGCAGAATACCTGCTGAGAGATACGAGCATGTTTCTTCCTGCCACGCAATTTTATACCGAATATTTCAAGGGTCTTTACGTAGGTGTGAGGAGTGAAGCTGATCCGGTACTCATCAGCATGACCGCGGCAGACAGTCCGATGGCTCTGACCATTCACTTCCATGACACCTCCGATGCAAAATATACATATTCATTTGTTGCGACGGAAAGAGCCGTCAACTATAACCTGTACGATCATGACTTTACCACTGCCGACCCTGAAAAGCAGATAAAGCATGTCAATGATCTTGTAACTGACACTGTAGTCTATTTACAGAGCCTTGACGGTGTTTATACAAGACTTGATCTGCCGTCGCTGGCTGACTTCAAGTCGGAGGAGCGTATCGCAGTGAATGAGGCAAGACTTTACGTGCCCGCCTTCCTTGACGGGGAGACATATGTCGATAGCCTTATGCCTCCTAGGATATGGCTCAGATACCGTGACAGCGCCGGTAAACTGGTTCCCGTCCCTGATCTCGTTCATGATCCCGGTTTTCTGGATGGTACTTATTATAGATTGAAAGACTACTACATTTTTAACATCCCGACTTTTATCCAGGAATACCTGGAGGGAGAGATAGACAATCCCTCGGTTGAGATGTATTACCCTTCAACATTTGAAAGGAATGCGATATTCAGGGCTAACGGGAACAACCCCACCGTCAGGCTTGAGTTCTCATACTCGATCTACTGATAATTAATCTTTAACAGAGGGTTATTATGTGCGGAATAGTAGGCTACATAGGGTCGAGGCCCGCCCTCGGCATTGTACTCAACGGACTCAAGAGGCTTGAATACAGGGGATATGACTCTGCAGGCATCGCCATCAATGATGGTGAGAAGACCCAGATCTTCAAGTGTGCAGGAAGGGTTCGCGACCTTGAAGAGATGGTCAACGGCAAGGATGTCAGCGGCACTATTGCCATGGGACATACCCGGTGGGCTACACACGGCGAACCAAATGAGATTAATGCGCATCCGCAGGTTTCGTACCGGGGTCATTTTATCGTTGTTCACAACGGCATAATTGAGAATTATGCCCGTATCAAGCGTCATCTTGAAGGGAGGGATGTGAGGTTCACAAGCCAGACTGACACAGAAGTCCTGGCCAATCTCATGGAACACCTCTATCTGGAAGGAGACCTGTCAGCTGAACAGGCTATAATCATGGCTCTCAACAAGGTTGAAGGCACATACGGGATTGCAGTCTTCTGCCGCGATGAGCCGGGCAGGATGTTTGCTGCCAGGCAAGGCTCTCCCCTTGTGATAGGTGTTGGCGAAGGTGAAAACTTCATCGCCTCCGATGCTACTCCCATTGTTGAGCACACCCAGCGGGTCATTTATCTCAATGATGATGATCTGGCAGTGATCAGCAAGGATGAGATGGTGCTGAAGGCCATAAAGAATAAGCCCTTCGAGCCTGATGTTAAAAAGGTTGATCTAAAGATCGGAGAGATTGACAAGGAGGGCTATCCGCATTTCATGCTCAAGGAGATCTTCGAACAACCCCGTGCAATACACGACACTTTCAGGGGCAGGGTGTTGCCGAACAAGGCAGGGCTGATGCTCGGAGGGCTGCATAATGTCTTTGACACCATGGCTTCGGCAGACAGGATCCTCATTGTGGCATGCGGCACATCATGGCATGCCGGGCTGGTAGGTGAATATATCCTTGAAGAGTATTGCCGCATCCCCGTAGAGGTTGAGTATGCCTCCGAGTTCAGATACCGTGACCCTGTTATAAAGAAGGGAGACATAGTGCTTGCCATCAGTCAGAGCGGAGAGACGGCAGACACGCTGGCGGCCATCAAACTAGCCAAGGAGCGGGGTGCTATGGTGCTGGGTATCTGCAATGTTGTAGGATCATCCATATCGCGCGAGACAAATGCCGGTGTCTTCACTCATGCCGGGCCCGAGATAGGCGTTGCGTCAACGAAGGCTTTCACGACACAGGTGGTTACCCTTGCGATGATCGCCTTTGAAATGGGTTACCGCAAGGGCTTGCTTGATGAGACCCGTTACCGAAGCCTCATCGACGAGCTGGTCTCGCTGCCTGAAAAGATTGAGAAAACCCTGAAGGTCAATGACCAGGCTCTGGCCCTGGCAAAAATATACAAGGATTCAACTAATGCGCTTTACCTGGGAAGAGGGCTGCTCTATCCCGTAGCTCTTGAGGGAGCGCTTAAACTCAAGGAGATATCATACATTCATGCGGAAGGTTATCCTGCCGCCGAGATGAAGCACGGCCCTATCGCACTGATAGATGAGCATATGCCGGTTGTGGTGGTTGCCACAAGGGAGAACTCATATGACAAGATTGTAAGTAACATACAGGAGGTCAAGGCACGCAAGGGAATCGTGATAGCAGTCGTGACTGAGGGAGACCAGGTCATCAGCAAAATGGCTGACTACGTTATGGAGGTGCCTGAGACAATATCAGTATTTGCTCCGGTACTGGCCGTTATCCCGCTGCAGCTTTTCTCTTATCATATTGCCGTTTTGCGAGGATGTAATGTTGATCAGCCGCGCAACCTGGCAAAATCAGTTACAGTTGAATGATAATACCAGAGTAATATGGCTGACAGTTACAGAAATCTGAGCATCGGGGAGATAAGAGGCCTCGAAGCTTCAGGCTGCAGAAGCAATTCCTGGGGGAGCGTCTTTGTCAAAGAACCATTCAATGCCGAAAGAATTCAGAATGTTACTTTCTCGGGCATAGTGAAGATGGGTCTCTTTAATGGTATAGCACGTGAGAGGTGCGGGCTGCCCCTTCAGCACGGCATCAGAAATGCCCATATACATAATTGTACCATAGCAGACAATGTCACCATTACTGACATTACAGGATTCATTGCCAATTATGACATCGGCGAGGGGGTTGTAATACGGAACTGCGGGCATATATCGACGGAAGGACGGACATCATTCGGAAACGGAACCCGTGTGGCCGTTCTGAATGAGAGCGGCGGCCGTGAAGTGCCTATATGGGACAGGCTTACTTCGCACATGGCATACATCATTACCCTCTATCGTCACAGGCCTGTTGCCATTGAGGTAATAGAGAAAATGATCGATCATTATGCAGAAAGTGTAAAGTCTGACCGCGGAGAGATCGGTTCCGGATCATATATTGCCGGATGCGGTACGATCAAGAATGTGAAGATCGGCAACGGAGCTGTCATCGAAGATGTGTCGAGACTGGCTGAAGGCTCAGTGAACAGCTCATTCAGAGATCCAGTTTTCATTGGCAATGACGTCATCATGGATCACTTTATCATATGCTCGGGATCGAAGGTCACTGATGCCGCCGTGATAGACAAGTGCTTCATCGGGCAGGGCTGCACCCTGTCGAAACAGTATTCGGCAGAAAACTCGCTCTTCTTTTCAAATTGCGGAGGCTATCATGGCGAAGCATGCTCAATATTCGCAGGGCCGTTCACTGTCACTCACCATAAATCGACACTGCTGATCGCGGGTATCTTTTCATTCATGAATGCCGGCAGCGGATCAAACCAGAGCAATCATATGTATAAGCTGGGCCCGATTCATCAGGGTATTATGGAACGGGGGTCCAAGACAACAAGTGACTCTTACGTTCTGTGGCCTTCGCGTATCGGACCTTTTACCCTTGTCGTCGGGCGTCATTATCATAACGTCGATACCACACAGTTCCCGTTTTCATACCTGGCTGAGGTGAATTACGAATCTCACCTCATACCCGGAATAAACCTGCGCAGCGTCGGAACAATACGTGATGCCCAGAAATGGCCTAAGCGAGATGCACGCAAGGATTCCAGGAAACTTGACCAGATCAACTTTAACCTTCTGAGCCCTTTCACAGTGGGCAAAATGATGAACGGAAGGGAACTGTTGCGCAGATTGATGAAGGACGTATCTGCAGACCAGGTTTATATCACGTTTGACAGGATGAAGATGAAAACATCTGCAGCTGAAAGAGGTATCACCCTTTACCAGATGGGGATAGACAAATTCATCGGCAACTCTGTTATTAAGCGGCTTGAGGGGATTGAATTCAAATCTGACACTGACATACTGGCAAGGCTGAAGCCTGAATCAGATAAGGGTACAGGTGACTGGATTGACATGTCGGGGCTGATTGCACCGCTGAGTACAATTGAGGCATTGCTGTCATCAATAGAGAGGCAGGAACTGAAGAGTGCAGATGCCATCAACAAGAGCTTTGAGGCAATCCATAAGCACTATTACGACATGGAGTGGGCGTGGATCTATGACCGGCTGCCAGTGGAGACCGGAAAGCCGAATGAAAAACTGACAGCTGCAGATATCATCACGATAGTTGAAAGATGGAAGAAAAGCGTGGTCGATCTTGACAACATGCTTTACGAGGATGCCCGCAAGGAGTTTACCCTCTCATCAATGACAGGCTTCGGGATTGACGGCGATGATGAAGTGAAGAAGCGTGACTTCGAACAGGTGAGGGGCGACTTTGAAAAGAACCCTGTTGTGCTGGCAATACTTGATCATATCAAGATCAAGTCTGAGCTGGGTGATGAGTTGATCACGAGGCTGAGGCGCAGCAGATCGAGTTAGGCAGTAGCGGAGGCTTGAAGGTCAAAAGTTCATAAAGTCTGTAAAGTCGAAAGTCTTAAAGGCTTTGCACTCCAATTCCCTGATTCTTAACTCTTAATTCTTAATTCCTCTCTACTACCTGTTACCGTACATCTCCTGATAGTATTTCGAATAGGCTCCTGAGATAATTGTCTCTAGCCACTGTTCGTTTGAGAGATACCAGTCGACCGTCATCCTGAGCCCCTGCTCAAAAGTGACTGACGGTCTCCACCCAAGTTCCTTCTGCAGTTTGCTGCTGTCGATGGCATATCTGAGATCGTGACCGGCACGGTCAGTGACATATGTTATAAGCTTTTCCGAGCTCCCCGGCACCCTTCCCAGCTTTTCATCCATGACCTTGCAGAGAAGCCGGACAAGGTCGATATTCTTCCACTCGTTGTCACCGCCGACATTATATGTATCACCTGGTTTCCCGGCATGAAATATCACATCGATTGCTGAAGCATGATCCTCAACATAGAGCCAGTCCCTGATATTTTCTCCCTTTCCGTATACGGGAATAGGCTTGCCGGTCTTAATGTTGTTGATTGTCAGTGGTATAAGTTTCTCGGGGAACTGGTTGGGGCCATAATTGTTTGAACAGTTGGAGATAACAAACGGCAGGCCGTAAGTATTGCCGAAGGCTCGTACCATGTGGTCAGAACTGGCCTTTGAAGCTGAATACGGGCTTCTGGGGTCGTATGGTGTCTGCTCGGTAAAAAAGCCTCCGTGTTCCAGGGAGCCGTAAACCTCGTCAGTGGAGATATGATAAAATAGTTTCCTTACATCTCTGTCCGTTGCCGTATCACGGAATGCAGTCAGAAGGTTAACAGTGCCAATGATATTGGTGAAGATGAATTCGTCAGGCGAGGTGATTGACCTGTCTACGTGCGATTCTGCGGCGAGGTGTATTACTCCGTCGAATCTGAATTCGCCGAACAGGGCGCCGACAGCCTGTTTGTCAACAATATCAACTCTGCGAAAGTGGTAGTTCGGTTCCCTGCCAATATCTGAAAGGTTACCCAGGTTACCCGCATAGGTTAGTTTGTCTGCATTGACGATTGTGTACTCAGGGTATCTTCTGACGAATCTTCTGATGACATGTGATCCTATAAATCCGGCACCGCCGGTGATGAGTATTATTCTTTTCATGATTTGTTTCTTATTTTCTTTTCCCAGCGCCAGGCTGTCTCCATTGATTCATCGAGTGTTATTTCTGTTTTCCAGTTCAGCTCCCTGTTGGCAAGGGAGGGATCTGCCCAAATCTTTTCAATATCACCAGGTCTCCTGGAGGTGATGCTGTAATTCAGTTTTATTCCTGTTGCACGTTCGAACGAAGCTATGGCCTCAAGGACCGATACGCCTGTTCCTGTTCCCAGGTTGAATACTTCGAAGTTACTGCTGTTCCTGCCCTCAAGCAGCCTCTTCAGGGCTGTGACGTGGGCCCTGGCAAGGTCAACCACATGGAGGTAATCACGTATGCATGATCCGTCTGGTGTGTCATAGTCATTCCCGAACACCTTAAGCTCATCTCTGAGTCCGATCGCTGTCTGGGTAATGAACGGGACCAGGTTCTCAGGCACGCCTCTTGGCAGTTCACCTATGTGGGCTGTCGGATGTGCGCCGATCGGGTTGAAGTATCGCAATGATATTGCCTTCTGGTCAGACTTTGCAGCCATGGTATCACGTATGATGACCTCTCCAGCCTGTTTGGTATAGCCGTATGGTGAGGCAGCCTCCCTGACAGGCGATGACTCGGTAACGGGAAGGGTATCAGGCTGGCCGTAAACGGTGCACGATGAAGAAAATACAAGTGACGCCGTGCCATGTTTCTCCATGATGGCCAGCAGGTTTATCAGCGAGCCCAGGTTGTTCCTGTAATAGTCAAGCGGTTTTCTTACTGATTCCCCCACTGCCTTGAATGCGGCAAAATGAATTATCGCATCTATCTTCCCTTCAGCTGCAAATACCTCTTCCAGCTTTGCCATGTCACAAAGGTCATAGTCGTAGAACGCCGGTTTTATCCCGGTTATGGCCCTTATTCCATCAAGTACAGTAACGTCTGAATTGCAGAGGTTGTCAATGATCACAACCTCGAATCCGCCGGCAATAAGCTCGACTGCAGTATGCGAGCCTATGTAACCTGTCCCTCCCGTGACAATGACCTTCTTCTTCATCACAGGCTCCAGTAGGTCAGCCACCTGGTCTTATTCCTGTAGATGCCTTTCAGGTCTACAAGAATACCTCTTTCATTCAGCAGGTCAAGGAAGAACTTTTCATCAAGGCTCAGGTATTCTTTGTGAGCGACTGCTGCGATAATGGCATCATATTTTCCTTCAGGCTTCTCTTTAAGCGTTATGCCGTACTCATGCCTGACCTCTTCCGGCGAGGCTCCCGGATCAATGACATCGACCTCAACCCCGAAGTCACGGAGCTCATCGATGACATCAATTACCTTTGAGTTTCTGATATCAGTAACATCCTCCTTGAAGGTCATCCCCATCACAAGTGCGCGTGCCTCGTTCGGGTTTTTGTGTGCGGCAATGATCTTTTTGACTGTCTGCTTACCGGCGTAACGGCCCATGCTGTCATTTGTAAACCTGCCTGAGTCTATCATCTGCGGGTGATAGCCCAGTTCTTTTGCCTTATATGAGAGATAATAGGGATCGACCCCGATGCAATGCCCTCCTACAAGGCCCGGGTAGAACCTGAGGAAGTTCCATTTTGTGCCGGCAGCCTCGAGTACCTCATAGGTATTAATTCCCATGCGGTTAAATATTATGGATAGTTCATTCATAAACGCGATGTTGATGTCGCGCTGGGTGTTCTCAATTATCTTGGCGGCTTCGGCAACCTTGATAGATGAGGCCCTGTGTACCCCTGCGGTAATAATCAGCTCATATGTTTTTGCAATATTTTCGGCTGATTCCGCATCGCATCCGCTCGTCACCTTTACAATTTTTGTCAGGGTATGGTTTTTATCCCCGGGGTTGATCCGTTCAGGAGAGAATCCCACCTTGAAGTCCTGCGGGCATTTCAGTCCTGACCAGCGCTCCAGCACCGGCAGACAGTCATCTTCTGTACAGCCCGGATAAACGGTCGATTCATAGACGACATAATCTCCCTTCTTGAGGATCTTGCCAACCGTTTCAGATGCTTTAAGCACCGGTGTGAGGTCAGGCAGATTATGTTTGGTGACCGGTGTGGGCACCGCTATTATATGGAACGATGCTTCCCTGAGGTCTTCAGGGTCAGAGGTATATTTTATATCTGTTCCCGTGAATGCCTCAGCTTCAAGTTCATTGCTCGGGTCAATGCCTTTCTTCATCAGTTCAACGCGGTCAGGTCTGATGTCGAAGCCGACGACACTTATCTTGCGTGCGAACTCAAGTGCGATTGGAAGGCCCACATACCCAAGGCCGATAAGAGATAGTTTGGTCTCTCTGTTAATCAGTTTGCTATACATGTTATTTTTTAATTAATGGATGATATTCACCTGTTAATGTCGAAACTACTGAGTTTCGTATCTGATACACTGTCTCAATGCTCTGTCTGGCGTCTTCAAGTCCGAAGCCGTTTCCGGAGAGGATTTCGCGATAGGTTACCGTATGCAGGTCTGTGAATCCCTCCGAGAATTCAAGTTCCTCACCGTCAATCACGATGCTTCTGTGAGTTCTCTTACCTGCTGCTTTTGCTGAGTCAGGCAGGTCTTCGCTGTCGATGCTCAGGAACCATCTCACCCTTGCCTTTTCCAGTTCCAGAAAACCGGAGGCTTTATCTCTTTTAAGAAGGTGCACTCTGTTTGATACCACCGGTCCGAAAATCCATCCCAGCATATCAAAGAAATGAACGCCGATGTTGGTAGCGATGCCACCTGATTTGTTGACATCGCCTTTCCATGATATATGGTACCAGTTGCCCCGGCTAGTTATGTAAGTAAGATCGATATCATGCTTTTTACCATCATTGTGCGACGCAATTTTATCACGCAGTGCTTTTATGACCGGGTGGTATCTGAGCTGAAGAATATTGAAGATCCTCCCTCCGGTCTCCTTCTCTATCTCCTGGAGAGCGTCAATATTCCACGGATTAAGCACAACGGGCTTCTCACAGATTGCTTCGGCGTGGTGGCGCAGGGCGAACCTTATATGGGAGTCATGGAGATAGTTCGGTGAGCAAATACTGACATAATCAAGTTTTACGCCCCATCTTTTCAGTTTGTCAATGTGCCTGTCAAAGCGCTCAAATTCAACAAAGAAGTCACTCTCAGGAAAGTAGTTGTCAAGTTTTCCTACGCAGTCAAATTTATCAAGGCTTGTGAGCAGTCTGTTTCCTGTCTCTTTTATTGCCCTGAGGTGTCTGTCTGCAATATAACCTGCAACACCTATGAGACCAAAATTCTTAGGATTGTCATTCATATTTCATTTTAAGAAGGGATAAAACTACTAAATAATTCTCGTCACGTGGTCCCCTGCAAGCTTGTATTTCTGGCCGCTCTCCGGGCAGATGGCGACACCCTCTTTATCAAAGGAGAGTTTATGGCCGTATTCCGAGACCCATCCTGTTTGCCTTCCGGGGTTGCCGATCACAAGGGCAAAAGGCTTTACATCCCTGGTTATAACTGCTCCTGCTCCAATCAGCGAGTATTCGCCTATCTCATTGCCGCAGACAATGGTTGCATTGGCCCCGATGGAGGCACCTTTCCTCACTATTGTTGTGACATACTGATCACGTCTTATGACTGCGCTGCGCGGATTAATTATGTTGGTGAAGACCATTGAAGGACCCAGGAACACATCATCCTCACATATCACACCGGTATATATTGAAACGTTGTTCTGCACCTTTACATTGTTCCCCAGCTTCACACCCGGAGAGACAACCACATTTTGCCCCAGGTTGCATTTCTCACCTATGACGGCATCTTTCATCACATGGCTGAAATGCCAGATCTTAGAGCCCCTGCCAATGAAGCTGCCTTCATCAATCACAGCCGTTTCGTGTGCATAAAAGTCTTTTTCCATCATCTTCCATCATTTAAATTTTGACCTGATACAATCAGTGATATAGTTCAGCTGTTCACTGTCCATCTCGGTGTGCATCGGGAGTGACAGAACCTGATCGCACAGGTCATTTGTCACCGGGAAGTCAGCCGGCCTGTATCCCAGATGTGCATATGCCTTCTGCACATGAAGTGGCACAGGGTAATAAACCATTGATGGTATTCCCTCGTTCTCAAGGCATTCGCGCAGGCTGTTCCTCCTTCCTGCTGTTACCCTGAGGGTGTACTGGTGAAAGATATGGGTGGAGTTGTTCACCCTGAACGGGGTTTTTATCCCTTCAATTGCTGACAGCTCATTGTCGTAATGAGAGGCAGCTGTTCTTCTCGCCTCATTGAAAGCGTCAAGGTGACGCAGTTTGACCCTGAGGATGGCAGCCTGAATGGTATCGAGTCTTGAGTTTACCCCAATGGTGTCATGATAATACCTGACCTTCATACCATGATTTGTAATGCTTCTTATGAGTGCCGCAAGGTCATCATTATCAGTGAAGAGTGCTCCTCCGTCGCCATAGCATCCAAGGTTCTTTGAAGGGAAGAATGAAGTACATCCTATTATACCCATTGTTCCGGCCTTTCTGACAGTGCCGTCGGAGAAACGGTATTCGGCCCCGTTTGCCTGGGCAACATCTTCGATGACATGCAGATTATGTTCCCGGGCTATCTCCATGATCGGTTCCATGTCAGCGCACTGCCCGAAGAGATGAACCGGTACTATGGCCCTGGTGCGTGGTGTGACAGCCTTTTTAAGTGCCCCGACGCTGATATTGAAAGTGTTGATGTCAGGTTCAACAAGAACCAGTTTCAGTCCGAGAAGCTCAATCACCTCTGCTGTGGCTATAAAAGTGAAGTTTGTGGTAATTACCTCATCCCCCGGTTTGAGTCCCAGTGCCATCATGGCTATCTGCAGAGCGTCGGTGCCGTTTGCGCATGCTATTACGTGTTGGATTCCGAGATAACGCTGCAGTTCCTCCTCAAAAAGATGAACATCTGGGCCCTTGATGAAAGCAGTGGAGTTTATAACCCCTGAAATGGCATTGTCAATATCGGGCTTAAGCCTCTCATACTGTGACCTAAGGTCAACCATTTCAATCTTTCTCATGGGGTTTTTATCTCAGTCAGGCGAAGATAATATATTTTGCATTAACCTTTTTTTTGCTTCCGGAATTCAGGATGTTTTCTTAAATTTGTTTATTATTGTTTCTTCATGGCGAGGGATATCAGCGTATACTTAAGAGAGTTGCTTTTCAGGCATGACTGTGTCATTATACCAGGGTTTGGTGCATTCATCGGTAACTATATTCCTGCGCGTATTGACCGCAGCGAAGGGCTCTTTTATCCGCCCGCACGGAAGATAACGTTTAACCGGCATCTGACAGGAAATGACGGCCTGCTGATAGGTCATATTTCATCGCAGCAGGGTATAGGCTATGGTGAAGCACGCGATATTGTAAGCAACTATGCCGAGACACTTCGTCTGAATATAAATGCCGGCACGGCAGTCATACTTGACCATCTCGGTACCTTCTCCCTTAACCGGGAGGGAACAATTATTTTCGAGCCTGACAGCGGAGCAAATTACCTGCTCTCTTCATACGGCCTCACCTCTTATCACCGCCAGCCGGTGAGTGACTTTGATATCAGAAAAAAAGTCCTTGAGATCAATCACGGACGTACTGGCACACAGCCTTCAGTGAGGCGGCTGTTGACAAGAGCTGCCGTTATAATACCACTGCTGGTGGCCCTTACTCTGGTGCCTTTCAATGAGCGTATCTTCAAGGGCAAACTGGAGGAATCAAATATGAATCCTCTTGCCACCGCCGAGCTCGAGTTCAACCGGTCACAGATCATAGCAGACAGCACACCTGTACAGACGGAGCCTGTCGCTGAGGCAGTCACGGAACAGACACCAGAGACTGCAGTGACGGTACCGGAAGAAACCACAGCGGCTGCCGATAACATGCCAATGACCCGGGCTACACCCCAGCAATACAGGTACGTAGTTGTTATAGGCAGTTTCAAGACAGAGAGCAATGCAGAGGTCATGGCTCAGACGCTGCGAAGCAAAGGATTTGATGCTGAGGTTATAGGAGGGCCTGACGGATTCTCACGCGTAAGTGCGGCCTCATTTGCAACGCTGGGAGAGGCAGAAGTCTCGCTTAATAATCTCAAGCCCTCATACACGGGAGCCTGGATACATAAGACCAGGTAAGCAATTAACGGCTAAGAATTTTTATGGGAGCCCTATTTTACAGGGCTTCCGTTTTTTACAGGCACCTCAGGAACCACAAAGGTCATTTTACCATCAGCATCTTCTGCGAGCAATACCATTCCCTTTGATTCGATGCCCTTTATTGTCCTGGGGGCCAGGTTCATTATAACTGATATGCGGCGGCCGGGGAGCTCTTCTGCAGCAAAATGCTCGGCTATGCCCGAAACGATGGTGCGTATGTCAAGGCCTGTGTCTACCTTTAGTTTTATCAGTTTTGTCGTCTTTGCCACTTTCTCTGCCTCAAGTATGGTAGCAGTACGTATATCCATGCGTGAAAAATCCTCAAAGCTTACATCATCCTTCTGAGGAAGGGGTGCAGCACCTGTCTCTTCATTTGCCATCCGGGTGTCATGAAGTTTTTTTATCTGCTTTTCTATCTCTCCGTCTTCAACCTTGCTGAACATAAGCTCACCTGACGAGACTATATGCCCAGGTTTCATCAGGTTGTCCGCGCCGGCATCATCCCAGTGAAGGGTTGTTATGTTGAGCCAGCCCCTGAGGGTATCCATCGAGAAGGGGAGGAACGGTTCAAGTATTATTGCCAGGTTAGCCGTTATCTGAAGGGAGATATACATGATTGTTCGTACACGGTCAGGATCTGTTTTTATGACCTTCCATGGTTCAGTATCAGCCAGGTATTTATTGCCCAGACGGGCCAGGTTCATTGCCTCAGCCAGCGCCTGCCTGAACCGGAAGGATTCGAGGTTGCTCTCAACACCCGACTTGCAAGTGGAAATTGAGTCAAGTGTCGCACGGTCATATTCATTTATCTCTGCCGGGGCAGGGACCTCACCCTTATAGTAGTTGCGTGTCAGTACCAGGGTGCGGTTGATAAAGTTGCCGAGAATGGCAACGAGCTCATTATTGTTTCTCGCCTGGAATTCTTTCCAGGTGAAGTCATTGTCTTTTGTCTCCGGAGCGCTTGCACACAGGGCATAGCGAAGCGAATCCTGCTTCCCGGGGAAATCAATCAGGTATTCGTGAAGCCATACCGCCCAGTTTCTTGAGGTTGAGATCTTCTCATTCTCGAGGTTAAGAAACTCATTGGCGGGCACATTGTCAGGCAGTATATAACTACCTTCTGCCTTCAGCATCGCCGGGAAAATTATACAGTGAAATACGATGTTATCCTTTCCGATGAAGTGTATCATTCTTGATTCAGGGTCCTTCCAGTATTTCTCCCAGTCAGGTGTCAGCTCCTTTGTTGCGGAGATGTAGCCTATGGGTGCATCAAACCACACATACAGTACCTTGCCGTTGGCGCCGTCGACGGGAACAGGCACACCCCAGTCGAGGTCGCGGCTCACGGCCCTGGGCTGAAGGCCCTGGTCAAGCCATGACTTGCACTGCCCGTAGACATTTGTCTTCCACTCAGTATGATCTTCAAGAATCCATTTTCTGATCCACGGCTCATACCTGTCAAGGGGCAGGTACCAGTGCAGCGTCTCCCTCATCACCGGAGCGCTTCCGCTTATTGTTGAACGGGGGTTTTTAAGGTCTGTGGGGCTGAGTGATGTTCCGCATTTCTCGCACTGGTCACCGTATGCATTCTCATTGCCGCAATGCGGACAGATGCCTGTGATATACCTGTCAGCAAGGAAGCATCCTGCCTCTTCATCATAATACTGGTTGGTGCTCTTTTCAATGAATTCCCCCTGCTCATAGAGTTTGCGGAAGAACTGGCTGGCCGTCTCGTAGTGTATTTTGTTTGAAGTCCGTGAATATATGTCAAAGGATATTCCAAAGTCACTGAAAGCCTTTTTATTCAGCTCATGGTATCTGTCTACAACCTCCTGCGGAGTAATGCCTTCCTTCCTCGCTTTCAGTGTTATGGGAACGCCATGCTCATCAGACCCGCAGATTGAGATAACGTCGGCTCCCCTCATCCTGAGATATCGGGTATAGATGTCTGACGGAACATAGACACCGGCGAGATGTCCGATATGTATCGGACCATTTGCATAGGGAAGTGCTGATGTGATAAGGTGGCGTTTGAACTTCTTCATCTGTCAACGGAAAGGGTTTGTCAATAGTAACCCGGCAAAGATAATGAATTTCGCAGACGCTGTTCGTGACCTATGCCTCCTGACCGAAGGCCGTGAGCACCTGCTGCATATAGGTGCGCGATACGGGAACTGATTCGGGGGGTGTACAGTCAAGCTCAAGCTGCAGGCCATCCTTTTCGCGCCTGATGAGCTTAACATGTTCAATGTTGACAAGGAAAGAGCGATGGCATCTGATTACTGACTCCTGATGAAGCTCCTCTTCCATCGCCCTGAGTGTGTTTCTCAGCATGAACTTCATCAGTTTATCGTGCGACTGGTACCAGACAGTGACATAGTTATCGCTTCCCCGGAGATAGAGGATGTCGGATCTCTTGAGTGAAAGGCGCAGTATACCCCTGTCGTCTCTAAGCGGTATCATCGGTTTTTGCCCTGCCGGTTCAGCCATTTCCGTCATTCCGGCAAGCATCATCTTCTTGTCATGCCATGAAAAGTAGAGCCAGAGGACTGAGTAAGGAAGGAGGAGAGTGAGGGAGGTGTTCAGTACAGAGATGTACAGCAGATCAGGAAAACTTCGTCCGTCCTTCAGGAAGACCTTTTCATAAAAGGTATAAAACAGAGCCATGCTGACAATTTCTGCCGCCACCCACAGGAGGTACTGATAGATCAGCAGTTCCCTGCCCCGCCTGACGGTGTGGTACATGATGATGCGGCTTATTGCCACAACCAGAATGCCTGTAAGGATCACCCCGCTCGAATAGACAATGAGCACCGGGGTTGAAACCTCAAACCATGTCTGAACCCCGAAAGGTTTGTAGAGATTTATGAACAGCAGGGCGAATGCTGCAGTAAAGATGATATGCCTGACAATGTTCCCTCTTTCGGTCAGGTATTTCGGAAGCTTCCTGTTCAGATCGATTTTCATTCTTGCGCCTCTGGCAACAAAAGTAGCATTTTTAACGTCCTTCCCCATTCCACAGCTCTTCAGCCAATAAGTAATTCACCCCACCTGGGGATCTTTGGCCCCGTATAACTGGTTTCCAGCCCAGAGCCGGAGGGGGGATACCTTTTTTTTTGATGACGCGCAGACATTGATTTTGTTTGCATAAAAAAATGGGCTACACATTACAGGAACGGGATTATTGTTCATTGTTCAGGGGGAGCATGCCGGAGGGGCTGATTCCCGGAACAGGCATAAGAGTCGTGAGCGAGGTCTTCAGTTCGGGAAACGGGTATTCATTTCCTGCTGACAGGAACCTGCCGGGAGCGGTGATGAGTTTCTTCCTCAATGATGGCATGTCACGCACAAACAACAGGTTCAGTTATCACATTCTGATACCTGACGGAGCCGTGGGGAGGGGAGCCATTATCCTGCTTCACGGTCTTAATGAGCGAAGCTGGAGCAAGTATCTGCAATGGGGTATCAGACTTGCCACGGACAGTGGCAGACCGGTAATATTCTTCCCCATAGCCTTCCATATGAACCGTTCTCCCCGCAGCTGGTTTGACAGGCACGCGATGATGCCTGCCGTTGCCGCAAGGGCTTCCGAAGAACCCTCTCCCCGCCTGGCATCGTTTGTCAATGTTGCACTGAGCACCCGCATGTCACTGTCACCGCAGCGGTTCTTTCTTTCCGGATATCAAACCGTATGTGATGTCGCTGATCTTATCGGCATCATCAGGAGAGGAGAGCATTTCCACGTCAGGGAGGGAGGCACTGTTGACATCTTTGCCTATTCAATAGGAGCCATGCTTGCACAGGTGCTGATGCTCTCGCGCAGCAATATGCTTCCTGATGACAGCCGCTGTTTCCTTTTTTGCGGCGGCAGCACCCTCAACACCATGAACGGAACCTCGAGACTCATAATGGACAGCCGGGCCTTTGACCGTCTCATAAGTTTCTATATCGACGAGTTTGAAGAGATAAGAAAGACCAGGAGGGACAGGTTTACACGGACTGTGACTGACACATCTGCGGGGGAGGCCTTTTTTGCCATGAGCTCTCTGCCCCGGATGAGAAGTCTTTACGGCAACCCGTTCATTAAGACGGGCGGCAGGATGAAGGCAGTCACAATAGAAGGAGACCAGGTCATCCCCACCGCGGCTGTGTCAGCTGCGCTGGAGGGTGCTGACTGTGAGGTCTGGTCCGCTGATTATCCATTCACACATGAGATACCCTTCCCAGTCAGTGGTGACAGATTCAACTACGCGGTAGACAGAACCTTCGACAGACTCTTTGATACTGCAGCCTCGTTTTTCTCCTGAAGCCATCTTCTGTCTGAGGATGACAGCCTTTGCAGGGGGTTAAATAAAAAGTGTATTTTTGATCCTGTCATATACAGCATGTCAGGATGAAACAATTAATTATTCCGCCATATCTTGAAAAAGGTGACCGCATCGCCATTGTCTCTCCGTCGGGTATCATCGAGAAGGAAGTGGTCATGAAGGCAGCGAAGATGCTTGCCGGCGAAGGGTACGATGTTGTGATCGGAGATAATGTTTACAATCAAAGCGGATGCTTTGCCGGAACAGACGGGGAACGTCTTCATGATTTCCAGAAGGCGACAGACGATCTCTCTGTGAAGGCAGTATTCTGTTCCAGGGGCGGCTACGGCATGGCTAGGATCATTGACAGGATTGACTTCACCGGCCTACGGAAGCATCCGAAATGGTATGTCGGATTCAGTGACATAACCGTTCTGCATCTCTGGCTTAACAAGATATGCGGAGTAGTTTCGCTTCATGCCGAGATGCCCCTCAATTATTCCAATCCGAAAAAAACACCGGAGAGCTTTACTTCTGTGATGAGGGCCCTCAGGGGAGAGCCGGAAACCATTTCATGGAAGAGCTCCCACGACGCTCACTTTACGGTCGAGGGGCCGGTCACCGGAGGCAATCTCTCACTGATATACAGTCTCACCGGAACGCCGGGTGAACCTGACACTGATGGGGCAATACTTTTCATTGAAGAGGTGGGAGAATACTATTATCATCTTGACCGTATGCTTACGTCACTGCGTCTTACGGGAAGACTGCGAAATCTGGCTGCTCTTATAGTGGGAGGGATGGAGAAGATTGAACAGGGGAGCATAAAATACAACAAGAGTGCTGAAGAGATAGTACTGGATATTGTCGGGCATTACAGTTACCCCGTACTTTTCAACTTCCCGTCAGGACACATCAGCGACAACCGGGCTGTCTATATGGGACGCAGGGCGAGGGTCGTACAGAAGGGTCTGGAGGCCTCCCTGTCGTGGCTCTGACTGTCAGAAAGCGGCGAGCAGCAGATTGATATCTTTTGAGAGTATACCGAATTTCTGGCCAAGCATCTCATTGGTCAGTATCCCGTTGTAAACATATACCCCGCTGCGGAGACCGGTATTGAATTTCAGCATGGGGGTTATCCCTCCTGCATCTGCTATCTCCTGCATCAGTGGTCTGAAAACGTTGCTCAGTGCTATTGAAGCTGTCTTTGGCACCCTTGACGGAAGGTTCCAGGCTGAATAGTGAATCACGCCATGCTTCTCATAGGTCGGATCCTTAATGGCCCTGCACTCGGTTGTTTCCACGCAACCGCCGCTGTCGACGCTAAGGTCAATAATGACAGATCCGCGTTTCATTCCCCGGACCATCTCCTCGGTCACAAAGAAGGATGACCTGAGATCGTCTGCTGCCAGGGCCCCGATGAGAACATCGGCCGATTTCATTGCCTTCTTCAGTACCTGCGGATGGAATGTTGAAGTGTATAATCTCTGTCCCAGAAGATTCTGGAAATGCCTGAGGCGGTGCACCGAGCTGTCAAAGACTTTTACGATGGCGCCCAGCCCCAACGCAGCACGTGCGGCATACTCACCTGCAGTATTGGCTCCGATGATCACCACCTCTGTCGGGGTTAC
Organism: uncultured Bacteroidales bacterium; assembly: GCA_963732365.1. Taxonomy (GTDB): domain Bacteria; phylum Bacteroidota; class Bacteroidia; order Bacteroidales; family VadinHA17; genus SR-FBR-E99. Next base: position 588,341 of record CAVSZC010000005.1, read on the forward strand.
CCCTGTTACGCCTCCGAGCATCACCCCTTTTCCGCCTGAAGTGTTGCTCAGGTATTCAGATGCCAGCAGGATTGACGTTACGCCGCTTATCTCACTCATTGTTTCCACAATCGGCAGGACGCCGTCAGTGTCTCTTATCTTCTCGCAGGCCAGGGCTGTTATACGTTTCCGCATCATCATCGACAGGGCCTCTTCATCCATGGTTGCCGCGTTCATGAACGAGATGACAACCTGGTTGCCCTTGAGCAGGCCGGCCTCCTTCCTGTTGAAAGGGGCGATCTTAACGACCATGTCACACTCATACACCTTCTGAGCAGTATCTGCCACCATGGCCCCGTTGTCACTGTAATCACTGTCAGGGAAGCTGGCCCCCAGTCCTGCCGAAGGCTCAATAAAGACTTCGTTGCCTGCATCCGTCAGTATCCTGACAGCCTCGGGCGTGAGGGCAATACGCTTCTCATTGTCACGTATGTCACGGGGCATTCCTATTGTCATCTGCCGCCTGCTTACCGTCTTCTCAATCTGCTCTTCCCTCGGCATAAAGGCATTCCTGGACTGTTCACTCATCTCTCGGTGTTTTAATTATGTAACAGAACTATACCATTCATCAGATCAAAATTAAGATTTTAATCGGAGAGAGAATATGAGTAAGTGGATTATTCAGAGGGAGGTAAGGCCGGAAGGCCGCTGATGCTCTTCAATGACCCTTGTGCCGTCAGCCATGACAGTGACAGAAAGTTTCAGTGTTTCAGGAGGCAGAAGAGGTTCAATCAGTTCAGGCCACTCCATGAAACAGGGGGAGGAGGAGTCAAAATATTCCTCGATGCCAAAATCAAGCACCTCAGAGAGTTTTTTTATCCTGTAGAAGTCAAAATGAAAAACAGGAACATCGCCGGGCCTCACATACTCATTGACAAGGGTAAAGGTAGGGCTTGTGACCGTGTCAGTGACACCCATCTCCCTGCAAATGGCTTTGATGATAGTGGTTTTTCCGGAGCCCATCTGACCGTAAAATGCAAAGATGCGGTTCCCTGCCGTCTCCTCCAGGAACCGCCTTGCCGCTTCCTTAAGCCTGCTTTTGTCTGTTATGACGATCTTCATGCAGCAAAAATACTTTTTATACCGGTTCAAGAACAACGAGGGGGAGCAGCATCTCATGGAGAGATATACCTCCGTGCTGAAGTGAATCACGGTAATGGGTCACAATCTGGTTATAGTTCTTCGGATAGACCAGAAAATCACTGGCGTAGGCAAAAATATATCTGGAAGTAATGTTGCTCATCGGCAGCCCGGCCTTTGCCGGAGAGACTATCTCAAATACCTCCCGGGGATTATAGTCAAGGTTTCTTCCTGTCTTATACCGGAGGTTCATTGACGTCTGCCTGTCTCCCACAACCTTTACCGGCCTCTGCACTCTGATGGAGCCGTGATCTGTAGTGATTGCAATCCTTGCCCCCTTCGATGACACTGCCCTGAGCAGCTCGAGAAGAGGTGAGTGAATGAACCATGAATGGGTGAGTGAGAGCCACGAGGCCTCGTCACCGGTCATGTCACGGATAACGTTTATGTCAGTGCGGGCATGACTGAGCATGTCCACAAAGTTATATACCAGCACTGTCAGGTCGTTTCCGAGAAGCTGTGTAAGCTTATCATTTATATTCCTTCCTTCTGCCTCGGAAGAGATCTTGTAATAGCCCCACCGGCAGTTAATGCCGTAGCGCTGCATTTGCCTCCCGATAAGCTCCTCCTCGAACATGTTCTTCCCCTCTTCTTCATTGTCATTTATCCAGTATTCAGGTACCGATTCACTTATTGCCGAGGGCATCATTCCTGCAAAAAGAGAATTACGTGAATACTGGGTGGCGGTAGGGAGGATGCTCATATAAAGCTCATCGCTGACGGTACGCATCACTGATCCGAGGTCCATGGCGATAGTCTGCCACTGGTCCAGGCGCATGTTGTCAATCACTATAAGGAAGAGAGGTGAACCCTTCTTTATCAGGGGGAAGATACGTTTTGACATCACTGCAGGCGACATCAGAGGCTTTTCTCCGGAAGCAGCCGAGATCCACCCGGTATAGTTTCTGGATACATACTTGCCGAAGGCCCTGTTGGCATCTGTCTCCTGCATCTTAAGAACCTCCCTCATGCCGGTATCTGCAGACCTGATCAGTTCACCCTGCCAGAAGACAAGCCTGCGATAGAGATCACACCACTGTTCGAACGTGTCAGCAGAGGATATCATTGCCGCAATTGATCCAAACTCCTCCCTGAAGACCGAGGTGGTCTGGCGCGATACAATGTCGTCAGTGTCAAGGATCTTTTTAAGGGTAAGCAGTATCTGCTGAGGTCTTACCGGCTTGATAAGATAATCAGCTATCTGTGAACCTATTGCGGCGTCCATGATCTCCTCCTCCTCACTCTTTGTTATCATCACGACAGGGATGGACGGGCGGATAGCCTTGATGCGTCTAAGAGTTTCAATGCCACTGAGTCCCGGCATATGCTCATCAAGAAAGATGATATCATAGGGTTTCTCCCTGAGCATCCTCAGGGCATCATTTCCCGAAGGACAGGTATCTGTGTCGAATCCCTTCTCGGTAAGAAAAAGGATGTGCGGCCTCAGCACTCCGATCTCATCATCAACCCACAATATTCTTACCTGTCTCATTTTCTCCGTGCAGGGTTATCTTGCCGTTTTGTAAGCATTCTCATAAAAGATCATGTACCTTGAAATGCTCTTGTCCTGTCTGAAATTGTCAAGATTCACTGCGCTGATCATCAACACCGACAGGGTTGTTCGGGAAGCTTCCCTGATTTCCTCTGCAGGGTTGAACTTATCCATCCAGGCCCGGGCTTCGGCAGCATTCTGAAATATTCCGACGGTTACCAGGATGAACTCTTTTTCTGCGGCGCCCTCGGTGCGGTAGTTTTTGTCCGAGAAGTTATCGATGTTGAAGTTGATGATGTCAAAGATTATCTGGTTAAGGTTTGCCTGCAGGTTACCGGCGATGATCATAACGAAGTGGGACCCTGTGGTGTCAGCCGTATAGATTTCCCTGGCGACACGGGTGTCTTCAGCAACCTGTAGCTCCGGTATTTCTCTCTTCAGGAACTCATTTATCTCTGAAGCCCTTATGCCCTCGGGTGTGTCAGGATATCTGGCAATCAGCGAGTCAAGTTTTTCCTTGTAGTCGATTTCACCGCTTAAGGCACCTGCAATCATTGCGTCAAGGAGCATGAACTTGGGCGTAAGCTCATTATCGGGGTAGAGGGTGAGTGCATTACTGCACAAAGCACCTGCTTCTGTGAAGCGTCCCGCTGAGAATGACTCATATGCGGCTTCATAATCCTTCTGTATCCTTGAAGCCGTCTCCTGTTGTTTCCTGACATAATCAGGATCTGACAGAATCATGGCATATTCAGTCTCAGGGAATGATGAGATCAAAGCTGACCTGTGCAGCTCTGCCCGTGACGGATCGCTTTTGCTAAGCAGACGGTACAGTTCATAAAGTGCCTCAGCCCTTGTGTTGTCCGAACCACCGCCAAGTGATGCTGCCTCAAACGATTCTGCTGCGGACAGGGTGTCTGCCAGTCGCGACGCCAGTATCTTGCCTTCGGCCAGCAGTGCGTTGGCGCTCTTTTGATAGGAAACAGCCATCAGCGAGTCGGTAAGTGGAAGGTTGGCAAGATAAAACTCCTTGGTTTGTTCCGGAGCTGTCTCTTTCGGGACATTGCCCGGTGTTTCCTCACCGTTCTCTGCTGTTGCTGCAGGCATTACGGCAATACGTGTTTTGTTTGACCTCCTCCAGTTATCTTCAAGTCTTCGTTCGCCCCAGCGCCTCCGGAATTCTGTCCGGCCATAAGTAAGGGCTGTCTGGTTGTAAAAGTACCAGCCCCCTTCAGCTGCAACAGTACCCATATTACGTTGTTCATTTTCATAGTATTGGCCCATGTTGTTCCTGTCACTTCCGTCGTCCTGCCGTGCCATTATCAGCTCCTGCTCATAGGTGCGTATCAGTCCTGCTATGAAGGCATCACGCTCACTTTCGGTCATCTGCGCAACCCGCCGAAGGCTGTCTTCCATGACAACTATGCTGTGGAAACCGGCATATTCACCCAGATCAGAAGCCCGCCGGCTGATGAATTCATAGTCAGGGAATCTGTTGTCAATATTGTAGATGGCACTGTCATAGTAAAAGTAGGCCATCATATATTCAGGTTTCGAATAGAAGTGATTTCCGAGGGCAAGATATGAACGGGCTTTCTGGCGGTTATTGTTAGTGCTTGCCCTTACCGATTGTGACCATAGCTCAGTGGCCTCATTATCATTTTCACTGCGATGCTCGAGCTCTCCGAGAGCATAGTAGATCTGGTCAAGGTAATCCTTGTTCCTCGAATCGCGCAGCATCTTGCGCAATGATTTCTTAAGGTCATCGTAGTCTTCGTCGGATATGTCAGTCACTCCTGCCAGGTTTATTCCTGCGGCGAACTCGAGGTCATAAGGGGGATTCATCCTGAGCACTTCCCGGAAATAGTTCTTTGAAAGGGCATCGTCTCCGCCCGCGGCGCAAGCCTGGGCAAGAAGATAGGTCAGGCGTACCCTTGTCTGTTTGTCGCCGCTGGTTTCTATTGCCATGGACAGGGGGCTGACAGCATCGTTGTACCGTTTCTGTCGCAGCGCTATGTCAGCCTGAGTGGAGTACATCATTGACTGCAGTGTGCGTGATGATTCTTCGATGCCGTTGAGACCCTGAAGCAGGCGTGCAGCCTCGGTATAATTACGGTCTTCGGTCTGCAGACGGGCAAGCCAGATATTGGCTTCGCTGATGATATCCTTGTCTGTTGTTAAGCTTATTGTGTAAGAAAATGCTGACCGTGCTGCACCGTAGTTTTTCTGGTAGAACTGAGCCTTTGCCAGCAACAGGTAAGCGTCATCGACCCATTCATTATACTCCCTGCGATTGTAAAACTCATCGTTTCGGGAATCTCTTTTTCCGCGCTTTGACTCATCAGGCCTGGCGGTGATGGAATAGAGCGCAATAACCTTGCTGGCTTTCTGTATCGCACGATCCATGTCTGAGGCTGATACCTGTGCTGACTCAGGGGTGGTGTATAGAAAAACAGGAAGCATGGTGTTGTAATCGTCCCTGTGTGACCCTTTTACTTTTGCAACACCTGCCTTGTACGCCTCATTGCCATTGAAATAGACATTGTACTTTGCGATCAGCGAGTTATAGAAACGGCTGGCACCGGTATTCTTCTCCACGGAGCAACCGGTAACCAGTGCGGTGAGCACCATGGTCATCGCGACATGATATAATGAGAACCTGAATCTCAAGAATGGCGGTTTATACTATAACTGCACCTGGCAGTTAAAAGTATTCAAAGGTAAGAAAAAGAGGTTAAAAAGAGTCCGGTCATCTGACCCTTCAGGCTGCAGCCTATTTCACCACAACCCTCTTTGTGGGAGCCATCTCTTCATTCCGTTTTCCGACCTGTCTTACAATCTCTTCAGCCAGGTTCAGGAAGGCAGTGCCTGTTTCGTTATCATTAAGGGCTGCGGGAGTTCCGGCATCCCCTCCGTCGCAGATACTCTCAACGATGGGTATCTGGCCAAGAAGATCTACTCCCGTCTCGGCAGCGAGCCTGCTGCCTCCCTCTTTTCCGAAGATATAATACCGTCTGCCCGGCAACTCAGGTGCAACAAAGTATGCCATGTTTTCAACGAGCCCCAGCACCGGTACATTAATAGCGTCACTCCTGAACATCGCAATCCCCTTGCGTGCATCGGCAAGTGCAACCTCCTGAGGGGTTGTCACAACCACGGCACCGGTGACGGGCACCTCCTGTACCAGTGTAAGATGAATGTCACTCGTTCCGGGAGGGAGGTCAAAAATCAGATAGTCAAGCTCTCCCCAGTCTCCCTGTGTGATCAGTTGCTTGAGGAAACTGCTGGCCATCGGCCCCCTCCAGATAACGGCTTCGCTCTCCTTTACAAAAAAACCGATCGACAGGATGCTGACGCCGTATTTCTTCATCGGGATGATAAGATCTTTGTTGCTCTCCCTTGTTACTTCGGGCCTGTATTCCTCAGCATTGAACATCTTGGGAACCGACGGGCCGTAAATGTCGGCATCGAGAAGACCTGTTGCGTATCCTTTGCGCGCCAGTGCCACGGCCAGGTTGACGGCAATAGTTGACTTGCCCACTCCGCCCTTGCCTGACGAAACGGCAATAATATTCCTTACACCGGGAAGAACTTCCCTCTTGGGGGCCTCAGTCTTTCCCACAACAGTCTTTGGCTTTACATCGATGGAAGAGATAACAGTATCAGACCCGAGTGCATCCTTTAATGCCTTCACACAGTTGCTCCTGATTGATGACAGAAAGGGGTCATTCGATCTCTCCGGTGTGAGCAGGATAGTTATGCCGTCAGCGGTTACAGTAATATCGCCCACTATTCCAAGGGAAACAATATCTGAACCCTTTTCCGGGTGGTTAACCTGCCTGAGTGCGGATATAACATCTTCCCTGGTAATATTGGTCATGTCTTTGTCTTTTTTGGTTATGATATGATTCTGGTTCCGGTATTATACTTGTTAACGAAATGTTGTGGTTAAAGTTCAGTCATCGGGTCCCAGAATTTCTCTGTAAAATCCATTACCCGGTCATCCACAACGGTGAATCCCTCGTTTTCAAGTAATTGCTGCATGGTTGTTGAGTTGCCGAAGTGATGCTTCCCTGTCAGCATTCCGTTCCGGTTAACAACGCGGTGAGCGGGGATAAAGTCAGGATTGAAGTGAGAGGAGTTCAGTGCCCACCCCACCATTCTGGCTGAACCGGCCGTGCCCAGATACCTGGCAATGGCGCCATAAGATGTGATACGGCCGAAAGGTACCAGGCGGGTCACGTCATAAACCCTGCTGAAGAAGCCCTCATTCCGGCTCTCACGGATTGATGATCTCTTTGTCATCGGGTAGTCTGAATGCTAAATATGTAATGGGAATACCATGCTCAAGGAACTTCTCTTCATAGTAGGTTCTGATAGACAACAGAGGGTCACTGGGGAATTGGCTGTAAAGGTCAGTCGATGAGCTTATTATCTCTAGGCTGTTGGCCTTGACGACCGAGAGGGCATAGTCAAAGAGCTCCCTGTTGTCAGTCTTGAGATGGATGATGCCGTTACCTTTCAGGATTCTTCTGTAGATATTGAGGAAGACAGGGCCGGGGAGCCTCTTTTTCTCACGTTTCCTCTTTGGCTGGGGGTCAGGGAAGGTGATCCATATCTCATCAATCTCACCGGGAGCAAAAAACGATTCAATAAACTCGATTCTTGTGCGGAGAAAAGCAGCATTGGGGATGTTCCTGTGATATGACTCCCGTGCCCCTTTCCAAAGGCGTGCACCCTTTATGTCAATACCGATAAAATTCTTTTCAGGAAATTTCTCTGCCAGCCCGACGGTATATTCACCCTTGCCGCAGCCCAGCTCAACGATTATGGGTCTGTCATTGCCAAACCACTCTCTGTGCCAGTTACCCTTAAGGTCGTGATTGTTCTTGAAAACCTCGCTGAATGAAGGTTCCAGTACATTATTGAAACCCTTCATCTCTGTCCACCGTGCCAGCTTATTCTTACCCAAAATAATGCGGTTTAGGAGACTAATTTCTCCGGGATATCCTCATTCCCATGTCACGGACTCCCCGGAGGAGGGTATCTCGCATGCCATGGATAATCTGGAAATGATACTCACCGTTTTCGGGGAACCAGACATTGGATTTATAGGGGATGGTTACTTCGCGGATGTCTCCGGCGCCGCGTCCGAGCCAGTTGCCTTTTTCATCGGTCAGTATTCCCTGGACAGTGTCGGTTACAGCAGTACCTGAAGGGAAGACTGTCACGACGAAGAGATACAGATTGCGATAGGGATAGGCAGTTGTTGTCCTTACCGAGAGATTGATATCATAGATGCCGGCTGTATCATCAATGACGCAGGCAAATTTCCCCGGATCATACATGCTCCAGACCTCGTCCTCCATCCTGACATTGTCAGCATAATATGTGTCGCTGATGCATGACATTGCCAGGAGCATCAGCAGTGAGGCTGCAATTAGTATATTACGTTTTCTTTCTCTCATTTCTCCTTTGAAATGGTCTTTTGTTACCCTTTCCCTGTCGCTGGCTGCTTGTCGATTCAAATCTTTCGAGTCCGCTGTTCTGCAGCAGAAGATCATTGCCTCTCTCGAGTGCATGATTATCAGGTGAAACAACAAGCTTTTCAGGCTTGATACCCTTTCTGTTAAGCTGTATTATCTCACGAACTCTTGCAACGGGCACGGCTGTGAGGTTAACGGCCATTCGCTGGTCGGTTGAATACCAGTATATCCCTGCATGCACCTCCATTTTGGTGAAGTATGCTGTTCCTCCCGCCAGCTCAAGAGGTATCTCCTTTGACGGGAATTCCCTCTGTGCGTCGATATAACAGTCAAGTTCATAGTTGAGGCAGCATTTCAGTTTTCCGCACTGACCGGCCAGTTTCTGAGGGTTAAGAGACAGGTCCTGGTATCGTGCATGGGTTGTTGTCACAGAGATGAAGTTTGTGACGTGCGTTGAGCAGCACAATTCACGCCCGCAGGTACCTATGCCGCCTATCCTGCCGGCCTCCTGCCGTGCCCCAATCTGTCTCATCTCAATGCGTATGTGGAACTCTTCGGCCAGGACCTTGATCAGCTGGCGGAAGTCAACTCTCTCATCGGCGAGGTAGTAGAAGATTGCCTTTGTCTTGTCGCCCTGGTACTCCACATCACCTATCTTCATTTCAAGGCCAAGGTTCTCAGCTATCTTCCTTGAGCGCAGCATGGTGTGCACCTCCTGTTTCCTGGCCTCCTCCCACTTCTGAATATCAACCGGCCGGGCTTTCCTGTAGACCTTTTTCATCTCTTCGGTGACAGGTTTTACCTTCATCTTTTTCAGCTGCTCGTAAACGAGATATCCGGTCATGGAGACGCGTCCGATATCATGACCCGGCGACGCTTCAACGGCAACAATGTCACCGACATCAAGCTTCAGCTCGTTAATGTTACGGTAAAATCCTTTACGGGTATTCTTAAAACGTACTTCTATGACCTCATCAAAACGCTTGTCACATGGCAATCCGGCAAGCCAGTTGAATTCATCGAGCTTGTTCTCTCCAGTCCGGAATTTTGTTTCAGGCGGCAGCGGTTCTTCACCGCCATGGACCTGTATATCTTCATTCATCATAACATCAATTTATGGTGCAACCTGTTACGGTTGAATCGCTGAATAGAAAGTGCCAACCCGAGGGTGGATGCAAATTTAGCAAAAAATGAGCTATTTTCAACGGTGAGAAATCACTTACCTTATTAACCTCATTGTTCTGAGGGCAAGGTCGAGGAAGATCATTTTAGTGTTACCGTTGCTTTCTACATGAGCATATGCAAGATTAAACTCACGATCGAGGGCATGAATGTTATTCTCATTGATGAAGGGATGGAATCTGGCAGAGAAATCCTCTTCAGCCCGGGTGAGATATACAAGTTTGTGTTCCTTGCCGCCGAAGTTCATGATGAAATTCTCACGCACAAGGCGAAGGGCATAAGTGAGGAAGCTTTTCTGTCTCTCTCTTCCCATTGCTGCGGTTTCTTCTGACCACGCTATGACAGACTGAATATCACGGGCATACGCGGTACGCATCAGCCTGGTGAACCGTTCAAGGTGAACGGCGGTATTATCATCTTCGCGGGCAAGCTCGGTCGCCCTCACCATGTTTCCGTTGGCTATGCCCGCAATCTCTTCTGCGCTGGACTGGTCCATGCCAAACTCCCGTACCAGGAATCTGCTCATATCCTCTGCGGCTATCGCAGGTATCCTTATATGCTGGCATCTTGAGGTAATGGTCGGGAGGAGTCTGTCATCCTCCTCCGAGACCAGGATAAAGACTGTCTTGGCGGGAGGTTCCTCAATCAGCTTCAGAAGCTTGTTGGCTGTCTCGGGATTCATCTTTTCCGGAAGCCAGATGATCATGATCTTGTAGTCAGACTCGAATGACTTAAGACTGAGTTTTCTGATTATTTCAGAGGCTTCGGCGACAGGAATGAGGGCCTGCTCATTCGCCACCTCCATTGCTTCCGTCCATTTGCTGAGTGAGAAGTAGGGAGACTTACGCACCATCTCGCGCCACTGTGAAATATATGTATCGCTCACCGGCTCTGTCGCCGACTTCTTTTTAATTACCGGGAAGACAAAATGAAGGTCAGGATGAATGAGTTTGTCATATTTTGAACATGAGGGACAGACGCCGCAGGCGTCATCAGCTGTGCGGTTCTCGCAGCTTATGAAACGGGCAAACGCCAGGGCGAGTGCAAACTTGCCGCTCCCTTCCGGGCCATAGAAGAGAAGAGCGTGACTGACACGGTTTTCAGCCACTGCACTTCTCAGCCTGTCTATGACGGCACTTTGACCGGGTATCTGTGAAAAATCCATTCAGCTTTCCTGTGGAGGGAAAGCAAAAATACAAAAATTCAGTGAATGAAGTGATCTGATCAGAGAGCCGCTATGGCCTTGTCATAATCAGGTTCATTAGCTATGTCAGAAACCAGTTCAGTGTATTTCACAACCCCCTTTTCATCTGTCACCACCACGCTGCGTGCGTATAACCCGGCGAAAATACCGTCCAGCAGGTCAACCCCGTAAGCTTTTCCGAAACCGCTGTCACGGAATCCGGAAAGGGTAATTACATTTTTAATTCCCTCGGTGGTGCAGAAGCTGTTGTGTGCGAAAGGAAGATCCTTTGATATTGCCAGGACTACAGTGTTTTCCCTGTCGGCAGCCAGCTGGTTGAACTTGCGCAAAGCTGTGGCGCATACTGAGGTGCCAAGGCTCGGAAAGATGTTGAGAAGCAGCTTCTTGCCTTTCAGTTCATCAAGGGATAACTGGGTCAGGTCTGACCTGACAAGAGTGAAACCGGGGGCCTTGCTGCCGACTGACGGAAGAGTGCCTGAAGTATTAACCGGATTGCCTTTAAGTGTGATTTTTGCCATGATCTTTTTATTTAAAATTAAGTTTTTCTTTTTGAATCAACAAACATAAGCCTTTAAGGTTTTCCAAATTGTGTAACTTTGTCTCCCGGTTAAAGAAAAACATAAAAGGATAAGACTATGAAAATGATTGAAGGCTTCAGTTTTAAAGGTATCAGGACAATTGTGAGGGTTGATTTCAATGTGCCTCTGGACAAGAAAACCCGTGAGGTAACCGATGATACACGCATTCGGGGAGCTGTCAAAACCATAAAGAAGATAATTTCAGACGGAGGCTCGGCGATCCTTATGTCTCATCTCGGCCGTCCTGAAGGGGTACAGGAGAAGTATTCACTGAAGCCTGTGCTGCCGGTGCTCGAGAAGCTGCTGGGCATGAAGGTTCTTTTTGCTCCAGATGCGCTCAGCGATGAGACTGCTGCCATGGCTGCTGCCCTTAAGCCCGGCGAGGTGATGATGCTTGAGAATGTAAGGTTCTATCCCGAGGAGGAGGGAAAACCTATTTTGCCCGAGACTGCCACTGATGATGAAAAAAAGGCGGCAAAGGCTGCACTTAAGGTGAAGCAGAAGGAGATGGCAAAGAGACTCTCGACATATGCTGATGTTTATGTAAATGACGCTTTCGGAACGGCGCACAGGGCTCATGCCACCACTGCGGTGATGGCTGACTATTTCCCGGAGGACAAAAGGATGTTCGGCTTCCTCATCAACAGCGAACTGGCTGCGATGGACAAGGTGCTGAAGAGCGCACAGAAGCCCTTTACCGCCGTGATGGGAGGGGCGAAGGTCTCTGACAAGATACTTATTATTGAGAACCTCCTTGACCGTGTTGACAACCTCATAATAGGCGGCGGGATGACATATACCTTTATCAAGGCTATGGGAGGTAAAATTGGCAATTCACTATGCGAATCCGATAAGCTTGATATTGCAAAAGCCGTGATCGAGAAGGCAAAGGCAAAGGGGGTGAATCTTATCTTCCCGGTTGACGGTGTCAATGCCGATAAGTTTGATGCAGAGGCAAATACATATATCTCAGCCATTGATGATGTCAGGGATGGGTGGATGGGTCTTGACATCGCCGAAAAGAGCATCGCCATTTTTGAGGAGGTGATAATGAAGTCGAGGACCATCCTCTGGAACGGTCCCATGGGGGTCTTCGAGATGGAGAAATTTGCTGCAGGCACCACCGCCATAGCGAAGGCTGTTGCCAGGGCAACGGAGAAAGGTGCATTTTCACTCATCGGCGGCGGCGATTCTGTTGCTGCCGTTAACAAGAACGGACTGGCCGACAAGGTGAGCTATGTCTCCACCGGTGGCGGCGCCATGCTCGAATATATGGAAGGCAAGAAACTGCCCGGAATAACTGCGATAAGAGGAGAATAATGAGAATAAAAACGGCATACTTCTTCTGCATACTTCTTCTTTTCTCAGGCTGCAAAGACGATGAGGTGCCATTGTCAGGCACAGTCACCATTGATAACGAGATCTACGGCACCAGCGTTTATTATGCATACGGTTTTACATTCAGCAAGGCAGCAAAGGTATCAAGCCTCGATACCCCGGGTCCTGATATTACTGTCCAGGCCGGGGTTGTGACAGGAGGGGTAGTGATAGAACCGTTCCTCTCGGCAAATACTTTTAAACCGTCATTCGGACTGGTCGGGGAGTATGCATCGGCAAGTGAGGCACAGGCGGCTTTCAATGCACTGACAGATGCCGGCAACCCCGTGTGGATCGATCTTGCCGCGCCGTTGAAGAGTAACCAGGTATGGGTGGTGAGGACTGGTGAAGAAAAATACGCCAAGATCCGTACAATTGAGGTGGTGCTTGATGATGTCGAATTACCACCCTTTGCTTCCTGCAAATTTCAATGGGTCTTTCAGCCTGACGGGTCAAAGACCTTTCCGCAGTAGCGATGAACCTGCCGCTGCCGCACGGGATCTTTTCAGTCACATCCGCTGCCGCATTTGAGGCAAGAGCACTTGAGATATTTCGGTTTCAGGCAAGGGAGTGTGCCGGTCTATGGTGAATACATCAGGTTACTTGGCCTTGACCCTGAGGCAACCAGGACTGTTTCTGAGATCCCTTTCATGCCTGTCACATTTTTCAGGGATCACCTTATCGTATCCGGAGAGGGTAAGCCTGAAAAGATTTTTGCAAGCAGCGGAACGACCGGCGTGAGGCAGAGCCGTCATGCGGTGATGAGACTTTCAATCTATCATGAGAGTCTTGAGCGTGCCTTCCGCATCTTCTACGGTGATCCTTCGTCATATGCCATCATGGGGCTCCTTCCTTCATATATTGAACGTGAGGACTCTTCGCTTATTTACATGGTAAACAGGCTGATGGAGTTGTCTGGCAACTCATCCGGAGGATTCTTCCGCGGTGACCGTGATGCACTGCTGAAGTCGGTTGATGAGGCACGCAGGGCGGGAAAGAAGGTACTTCTTATAGGGGTCACCTTTGCCCTGCTTGACCTTGCAGAACAGCAGCCGGTCGACCTGAGCGACGCTATAATAATGGAGACCGGCGGGATGAAAGGAAGGAGACGGGAGATGATCAGGGAGGAGCTGCATCTGATACTTAAGGGGGCCTTTAACTCATCTTCGATACATTCGGAATATGGGATGACCGAGCTGCTCAGCCAGGCATACTCGAAGGGTGAAGGATTGTTTACCGCACCGCCGTGGATGAGGGTGCTTATCCGCGACAGTCATGACCCGTCATCCCACACCACAGAGGAAGGTTCAACCGGGGGGATAAGCATCATTGACCTTGCAAACATTTACTCATGTTCCTTTCTCGCCACCTCTGACCTCGGGCGGATGCATGCCGGAGGAGCCTTTGAAGTTCTCGGAAGGTTCGACGATGCAGATATCCGGGGCTGTAACCTGCTTATTGGCTAGGGGCTCAAGGAAGAGTTATGTTAGACCAGGATTTCTCCTCCTGAGCCAGGAGGAGTACCCCGACGCAGGAGGGGGGAGGTGGTCTGTTCTGAAGAAGACAAGGGGCGCAGTGCTCCTAGAAACCCAGCTTTTCCCTTATATCAACCGGAACGGCGTCCTTGTGCACAAGGATGTAAATGGTCTTGGCGCGGACAAAACTCTCAGACATGTTCAGGTAGCCGCCGAACGGATTCCTTTCAGTGCCCCATGAGTTTTTGGTGATGTAATATTTAGTCCCGTTCTGATCCTTTACCATGCCGGTAAGATGCATCAGGTGATCATCGGTTGTGACGAAAGTCTCATAGCCCTTCTGCCGTATCTCCTGCGTAACATTTATCTCCGGATAGGGTTTCTCAAACTTGTAAACCTCGGCCATCCTTTCCTGTTCAGGCATCTTCTCAAAACGTGCGCGGTCGGTGGCAGAATAGCTGTCAATATTAACCACGTCCGGAACAATTGCGACTCCTTTGGCATGTGAGAATCCTTTTTCGCTGACATCGCCGTCCCATCCTACAGTGTAACCCTTTGCAAACGAGTTGTCTATGATAGTGATCAGCTCATCAAGAGGGACGTTATAGAACCGGTTCATCTCCCAGTTGTCGGGTACCTCAAGGAGCCCCTGTGTATAGAAGGGGAAATGGGAGAAGGAGGTAATATTTACGTAGTTGTTCATGTCAAGGCCAAGACTGGCAGCAAATGATTTTGCCGTATATGTCTGTCCCTTATATGTAAAATTCTCAGGGACGTCACCGAGGTAGATATCAAGGACGGCATCAACCACCTCATCAGATTCGGTGCTGACACTTTTTCTTTTCACCGGGACGGCAGTTACGGCATCGATATATGACTGCAGTTCGCCGTGATTATGAACGGTGGAGCTGTAGCTTATCCCGTTATAGACCTCTTCGGGCATGATACCGCACTCGTTGAAGATCCTTACCCATGAGGGCGAAAGGCTTCCCGGCCCGAGGTTTCCCTTACCCTGGCGCAGGTAATTGTCCCTGACGCGGTTTTCATATGTTTTTCTGACAACGAACATCTCCGAAAGGTCATACTCCCCTTTTCCGAGGCGCAGGAGTTCAGACTCCATAAAGGATGTGGTGGCAAAGCACCAGCATGTGCCTGTTGCCGCCTGGTTTTTTACCGGCGAGGCAGGCAGAGAGAACACGGTTGTGAACTTATAGCCTTCAGGTGTTACAACAGCCTCTTTACCGGCTTTCTGCGCTGACAGATGCGTGACTGCAACAAGTAGCGCAATTACTGCAAATAATGACTTTTTCATAAGGGACAGATTGACAATTAACTCTTTATATCATCCAAAAGTATTTAAATATTCTGACTGATAAAATGTTTTTAAGCAGCATCTCACCACTCCCGGGTCACATTGTCGGATAAAAGGCATTCTCGATATGGTCGATCTCGCAGTCGGACCCGCTGAATATTACAGTTATGATATCAAAGCGTGCTTCCTTCGCTAGGTTATACCTGTTAATATAATTAGAGGCTGCAAATATTATTGTTCGTTGTTTGGGGACATTGACAGCATCACGGGGGTGCACCTGGTAATCTGATGCTCTTGTCTTCACCTCTGCAAAGACAATGTATTCGCTGTTTTCGGCGATGATATCGATCTCTGTCCGTCCTGACCTCCAGTTTCTGTCGCGGATCGTATAGCCGTGCTGTCTCAGATATCCGGCAGCGAGCTCTTCACCCCTGGCCCCCATAGCAGCGGTGTCGCTCATCTCAGATCTCAATGAGTCTGTTCTTGATAGCATAAAGGATTAAGCTGGCGGTATTCTTTGATCCGGTCTTGGCCAGCAGGTTTGCCCTGTGTTTGTCGACGGTGCGCTTGCTGATGAAGAGGGCGTCGGCGATCTCATGGTTTGACAGTCCCTCGCATATCTTCAGAAGTATCTCCTTTTCCCGTTTCGACAGGCTTGAGCTCTTCACCTCCTGCTCCCTGTTCTTGATCCTTTTGATGACATGATACAGGAGTTCCTGCGAGAAGAAGTTGCCCCCCTTATGAACGGCAACAATAGCATCATGGACCTCCGATATGTCAGAATCTTTCAGGATGAATCCTTTTGCTCCCGCATCCAGCATCCTGTAATAGTATTCCTCCTCGCCGTACATTGACAGGGCGATCACGCGTGTTTCGGGCGCCTGAACGGCGAGCCTGGCTGTTGCCTCAATGCCGTCCATCTCCGGCATGCTGATGTCCATCAGCACTATGTCAGGAATTGTGTTATCAAATATTCTCAGCAGTTCGCTGCCGTTTGATGCCTCTGCAACCACCTCGAACTCATGATAACTACCCAGAAGAATCTTCAATCCGTTCCTGAAGAGCTGATGATCATCAGCCAGAGCAATTCTGATCTTGTCCATTTTCCTGTAATACTTTATGCCCTGCGGGCAATTTATTTTCCAGTCTTCCGTCTTCCGTCTTCCGTCTCCGGTCTTCAGTCCTCAGTCAATCAACAAATTACAAATGCCGATTGCCGACTGGAGACTGCTGACTGCTTACTGATCCACCCTTATCAGTGCACTTGTCCCCTTGCCCTTCGAACTTTCAATGACGAATACACCGTCAACAGACCTTACACGCGTCTCGATGTTGGGCAGTCCCATTCCTACCGCCTCTTCGGAGGAGAGTTTTTCGGTATCAAAGCCCCTGCCGTTATCAAGATACTGCAAGGTAATTATTTTTTGGTGCCTGTTAAGGTCCATTTCAATCTTTGATGCACCGGAGTGCTTCATTCCGTTGTTTATCAGTTCGCAAGCCACTCTGTACAGCACAACCTCCTTGTCGGTGTCAAACCTTTCACCCTCCATGTTCGTCCTGAAATCCACCGTCACGCTCCTCGCGCTGTTCACTTTGGCGGCGAAGATGCTTATGGCGCTTGCCACACCCAGGTTGGTGAGAACATGCGGACTCATATTGTTGGAGATCTCTTTTATGGTATTAAGGGCCTCATTTACAACGTGGCTGGTATTATTAAGTATTTCAACTCCGACAGGGTCCTTCACCTTTGGAGTGAGAGCCGACAGTGACATCTTGACGGTTGAAAGAAGAGGCCCCAGTCCGTCATGGAGGTCCTTTGCAAACCTCTTCTTCTCTGTCTCCTCAGTATTGATTATTGCGTTGAGCAGCCTCCTCTCGGATCTGAGCCTGTCAGTCTCGGCCCTCTTGAGGGAATAAAAGAGCTCCCTGATAAGCACCACACCCGTGATTATCATGACAGATATGAGCACATTCATCCATTCATCCACCATCATAAGCTCGAATGAGGGTTTGCCGCGGAAATACTCAACGAGCTGTATGAAGGTGCGTATAGCCATAAGGACGAAGGATGTGGAAAGGAGTATCCATGAGAGCCTGTACCTTGTTATCTTCATAAACCTGAGCGCTATTGAGGCAGCGATTATCTGCAGCGCTATCGAGATGAACAGAGCGATGAGTCGGACCATTGTATTAAAAATTTAATTCATACAAAAGTAGGAGTTTATTATATTTGTGTTGAGTTATTGTAACCCGGATTGCTGATAACTCCTTAATAACGCGTTAAAAAGTTGTTAATAATTACGAAATATCTATTTCTGCTAAGTCTGCCCGGAAGTGTAATTTAACCCTCTGCCCGAGAAGAACCTGGCAGCAAGACCAAATAATTTGATTTCAATCTATTACGACAAACAACAACCATAAACTATCTAACTAAATTCAAATTATGCGAACAATTAAGTTTACATTTATTCTGTTGTCGCTGTTATTAGGGTCTGTGACCTTAATGGCGCAGGTGACGACATCGTCGCTGAGCGGCAAGATCACTGACGGCAATGGAGAACCGATGGCCGGCGCTACCGTTGTTGCAGTACATGTTCCGTCGGGAACTCAGTATGCTGCCCTGTGTGACGCTGCAGGAAACTACAGGATCCAGAACATGCGTATCGGTGGTCCGTACAAGGTTGATGTCTCCTTTGTCGGGTATTCTTCAAGTACCTACACTGACATCTATCTCAAGCTTGGAGAGAACTATGTTCAGAACGGTCAGATCATTGAGACAACTACAGTCCTGAATGAGGTTGTCGTCACAGCAGGTCTCAAGAACTCAATTCTGAGTTCGGAGCGTTCCGGGACCATGACCAACGTCAGCGGACGCGATCTTGTCAACATGCCTACTGTCAGCAGGAGTATCCTTGACTTTACGAAGTACTCACCTCAGGCTCAGGGTAACTCCTTCGGAGGGAGGGACGGCCGTTTCAATACCATCACCATTGACGGTGCCGCCTTCAACAATAACTTCGGGCTGAGCAGCAACCCGCTCCCCGGTGGCGAGGCACAACCTATCGCACTCGATGCCATTGAGGAGATATCAGTCAATATTGCACCTTATGACGTGCGCATGTCACAGTTCACAGGGGCAAGCATCAACGCCGTCACCAGAAGCGGTGACAACTCATTCAAGGCCTCAGTATATACATACATTCGTCCCGAGTCATTCACAGGCAATACGGTTGACGGAAATGAGGTAACAGGTGCCAGGGAGAGAAGCTCACAGACATACGGTGGCAGAATTGGCGGTCCGATCATCAAGGACAAACTGTTCTTCTTCCTCAGCGGAGAATACGGAACAGAATCAGTACCGGGTGTTTCATGGAGACCGAGCGAAGACGGGGTAGCCGTTCCTGACCTCATGATCTCAAGAACATTAGAGTCAGACATGGTCCGCGTGAGAGATCATCTCCTTGCTACATATAATTATGATCCGGGCAAGTACAAGGATTTCGATCCGTTCCAGAATGTCAACACCAAGATCCTCGCCCGTATTGACTGGAACATCAGCAAGAATCACAAGTTTACGTTAAGATACAATGATGTTGTCGGCACATCTGATCAGCAGACCAACGGAAACAGCGGCCCGCCGAACAATGCCCGTAACTCAAACAGAATAAGCAGCCAGTCGATGGCATTCTCAAATGCATTCTACGGGTTCAAGAATACTGTCCGCTCTTTGACGGGTGAGCTTAACAGCAAATTTGGAAACAAGATATCGAACAAGTTTCTTGCCAGCTATACCTTTATACAGGATACCCGTACCAGCAACTCAGACCTGTTCCCCTTCGTCGATATATGGAAGGGTGGTGACCAGTATATGTCATTCGGATATGAGCTCTTCACGTTCAACAACGATGTCACTAACAAGACGCTGACCATAATAGACAACGTGACGATAAACCTGAATAAACACACTGTTACCGGCGGGCTGTCATTTGATCATATGTACTTCCGCAACTCGTACATACGTGAAGGGACCACATACTACCGCTACGCTTCGGTTGACGATTTCATCAACGGTGCCGATCCGACCGGATTCGGGGTTACATATGGTTATAACGGGGAAGATGCACCGGGTGCCTATGCGACGTTTGGATTTGCATCATTATATGCCCAGGACGAGTGGCAGGCACTGCCAACCATTAAGCTTACCTATGGCTTACGCCTTGAGATGCCCTTCTATCTTTATGATCTGACACCCAATCCTGCAATAGAGGCTCTCACATTTGCCGAAGGCAAGAAGATTGATGTAGGCACGTGGCCTGAGACCCAGCTTGTTGTTTCTCCCAGGTTCGGATTCAACTGGGATGTAAAGGGTGACAGGTCACTGCAGATAAGAGGAGGTACCGGTATCTTCACTGGTCTGCTTCCATTCGTCTGGTTCACCAACCAGCCTACCAACTCCGGTACGATCCAGTCACCTGAGATCGGATGGGGACCGGGTAATGCAAACCTTGCCGGACTCGATTTCAACCCCGACTACAAAGAGTTCATCGCCAGCAGACCTGATCTCTTCCCGCAGAGCCCGAGCACATTGCCCAATAACTCATCTCTGGTGCAGGTGGGAAAGGAGTTCAAATTCCCCCAGATATGGAGATCAAACGTAGGTGTTGATGTGGAACTGCCCTGGAGCATGGTCTTCACTGTAGAAGCTATCTTCTCAAAGGATATCAATGCTATCGTTCAGCAAAACATAAACCTTGCCGCACCGACAGGCACCATGACAGGTCCTGACAACCGGGAGTACTGGGCGATCAACAAACGCTGCCAAGGTCAATACCATCAGTTGCAAGCGCAATGGAGCTTGACAATACCGACGAAGGCTACCAGTATTCAGTCACAGGACAGCTGACCAAGAATTTCTCCAAGGGATTATCCGGGATGTTTGCCTACACCTATACAATGGCATACGACCTTACAGCAAACCCGGGATCAGCAGCCTACTCTGCATATTCTTCGAACGTTGCAATCGGAAGTCTTAATGATCCGGGTCTGAGCTACTCAAGCTTTGCCACACCGCATAAGCTCCTGGGGAATGTTTCTTACAGGCTGGAGTATGCGAAGCATTTTGCAACCACATTCTCGCTTGTCTACCAGGGCTATCAGCAGGGTAGATGGTCATATACCTATTCCAATGACCTCAACGGCGACGGTGTATCATCTGACCTGATGTATATTCCGGCAAGTGCAACCGAGATTAATTTTGCGAATTACACCTCAGGTGGCGTGACAATGACAGCTGCACAGCAGCAGGAGGCATTCTGGAATTACATCAACAGCAATGAGTATCTCCATAGCCGTAAGGGCGAATATGCCGAGAGATTCGGTGAGATTCGTCCCTGGATGCACAGGTTTGATGCAAAAATCCTCCAGGATATCTTCGCCAACTTCGGCACAAGCCACAAGTACACCGTGCAGGTCAGCATCGACTTCCTGAATGTCGGGAATATGATCAATGATGCATGGGGCACCTGGACATACAACCCACTGGCAAGCTACGATAATGTCCGTCCGCTTACAGTTGTTACAAGGGGTACGGCAACGACAGCTCCTGTATACAGGCTCAATGCAACATCTCTTACTGATTTCGCCAATAAAACGACCCTCAGCAAGAGCATAAGCACCTCAAGCACATGGGGATGCCTGCTTGGAGTTCGCCTTATCTTCTAACATTCACATAATCAGTTGTTTACAGAGGCCGGGAAACCGGCCTCTCTTTTTTACTCACAGCCGGTTTATAAAGTTGATATGTATGTTAATAAAAGAGAAGTTTTATTCTTGCCTGCTCTGACATGCATGCCTATTTTAGCAAAACCCGATCAAGTTTACCGGCGGTCAACTAAGTAACTTATTATCAAACTTTAAGATTTTTTTTAATGTCTATGGGAGATACACTTGTCCAGAAGCCATCCGTCGCCCCTGACGAAAAGGTTGTAAAGAAGGAAGAGAAGAAAATGAAAAAGGAAGAGGCGGTAGCGGAGAAGAAATCCAGGACGGCAGAAGGTAACGGTAAAATGATCTACTCTTACGAGGAAGCCATAAAAGGGGCACGGGAGTATTTCAGGGGTGACGACCTGGCGGCCAAGGTATGGGCAAGCAAGTATGCCCTGAAGGATTCATACGGAAATCTGTATGAGAGGAGCCCTGATGACATGCACCGCAGACTTGCCTCAGAGATCTATCGCATTGAAAAGAAATATCCCAATCCTATTACGGAAGAATCTATTTATCAGGCATTCAAAGACTTTAAATATATCATTCCTCAGGGCGGACCGATGACAGGGATAGGCAATGATTACCAGATCGCCTCCCTCTCCAATTGTTTTGTCATTGGGAACAAGGGTGACTCCGATTCATACGGAGGCATCATGAAGATAGACCAGGAGCAGGTGCAGCTCATGAAAAGGCGCGGCGGAGTGGGGCATGACTTGTCACACATACGTCCCAAAGGCTCACCGGTGCTAAACAGTGCCCTTACATCAACAGGGGTGGTTCCTTTCATGGAACGATATTCGAACTCGACACGTGAGGTGGCACAGGACGGCCGCAGAGGCGCACTGATGCTCTCAATCTCAATAAAACACCCTGATGCAGAGAGCTTTATTGATGCAAAGCTGGAAGCCGGGAAGGTTACCGGGGCAAATGTTTCGGTGAAGATCACTGATGAGTTCATGGAGGCCGTTGTCAACGGCAGGAGTTTTCGCCAGCAGTATCCGGTGAAATCGGAAGAGCCCAAATTCGTAAAGGATATTGATGCACGCAAGCTGTGGAACAAGATTGTTCATAATGCCTGGAAATCAGCCGAGCCGGGGGTCCTCTTCTGGGACACGATCAGGCGCGAGAGCGTTCCGGACAGTTATGCCGATCTCGGTTATGAGACCGTCTCAACGAACCCGTGCGGCGAAATACCTCTGTGCCCTTACGACAGCTGCAGGCTGATAGCCATCAACCTCTACGGTTATGTCAATAATCCGTTCACCCCGGAGGCTGAATTTGATTTTGAGCTCTTCAAAGAGCATGTGCATCTCTCACAGCGCATCATGGATGACATCATTGACCTTGAGCAGGAGAAGATAGATGCCATCATTGCCAAGATTGAGAATGACCCTGAGGCGCAGGAGCTTAAGCAGGTTGAACTGAATATGTGGAAGAACATAAGACACAAGACCGGTGAGGGGAGGAGGACAGGCATTGGCATCACCGCCGAGGGAGATATGCTGGCGGCACTAGGACTGCGTTATGGCACAGACGAGGCAACGGAGTTTTCAGTGAACGTACATCGTACCCTCGCAGTTGAGGCTTACAGAGCCTCCACGGAGATGGCAAAAGAACGGGGCCCGTTCCCTATTTACGACAGTGAGAGAGAGCTCAATAATCCTTTCATAACCCGTCTGCGTGAGGCTGATCCTGACATGTATGCCGCGATGGAAAAGCATGGCAGGCGGAACATAGCCCTGCTGACCATTGCCCCCACGGGCACTACCAGCCTCATGAGCCAGACAACCTCCGGCATTGAGCCTATCTTCATGCCTTTTTACAAGCGCCGCCGCAAGGTTAATCCAAATGACAAGGATGTGAAGGTCAGCTTTATCGACGAGGTGGGAGACCATTGGGAAGAGTTTGTCGTGTTCCATCACAAGTTTGTCGACTGGATGAGGGTAAACGGGTATGACTTTGACCAGGTGAAAAACATGTCAGAGGTTGAGATCTCTGAGATAGTCGAGAAGTCACCTTATAATAAAGCCACAGCCAACGATGTTGACTGGGTGGCCAAGGTACGCATGCAGGGTGCCATTCAGAAATGGGTTGACCATTCCATCAGCGTCACCATCAACCTCCCTTCCGATGCAAAGGAAGAGCTTGTTTCAGAGCTATATCTCACGGCATGGAAGGAGGGATGCAAGGGGGCTACCGTTTATCGCGACGGCTCAAGGTCAGGTGTTCTTGTCTCTAACAGCAAGGATGATAAAAAGCCCGAGTGGTCGCCCGAAAGGCCAAAGGTGCTTGATGCCGACGTCATACGGTTCCAGAATAATGAAGAGAAGTGGATCGCCTTTGTGGGGCTGAAGGATGGAGTACCGTATGAGATCTTTACCGGGCTGCAGGATGATGAGATGTTCCCGATACCCAAGAGCATTGTCAAGGGAAAGATCCTAAAGAACAAGGATGATACGGGTAACACGCGCTATGACTTCCAGTATACTGACAAGTACGGATACAAGAACACTCTGGGAGGGCTTTCACACATGTTCAAGCCTGAGTTCTGGAATTATGCGCGTCTTATCTCCGGTGTCCTCCGCTACGGTATGCCTGCCAAGGACGTGGTTGAGCTGGTCTCATCGATGAAGCTTGACAATGAGTCAATCAACACATGGAAGAACGGGGTCGAGCGTTCGCTGAAGCGTTATATTCCCAACGGCACGAAGGCCAAAGGGAAGTGCAGCTCATGCGGATCGATATCTCTGGTCTACCAGGAGGGATGCCTCATCTGCACCGACTGCGGCACATCAAAATGCAGCTGAGATATTTTTAAATCAATCCCATATCAGTGAAAGAAGAGAGGCCCGTTTGCGCGGGCCTCTCTTCCTTTGATAACTGATTCCGTTCAGAAGACCGGCAGATGCAACTGTGAGATTGATCTTTCGATCTCTTCTGCGGTTACTTCATGATCAGGAAGGTTTCCTTCGAAGAATTTCTCATACGCAGATATATCAAAGTGTCCGTGCCCGCTGAGGTTGAAGAGGATGCTTCTTGATACACCGTCAATGTCTGCCCTGCGTGCCTCATCAAGTGCACCCGCTATGGCATATGTCGACTCCGGTGCCGGCAGGATCCCTTCTGTCCGGGCAAAGAGCACTCCTCCTTCGAAACATTCTCTCTGGAATTTTGCCTTTGCCTCGACAAACCCGTCCTTCAGCAGCTGGCTCACAAGCACTCCCGCACCGTGATAGCGCAATCCTCCTGCATGAATCTTATCAGGTATGAAGTTATGCCCCAGGGAGTACATCGGAAGGAGAGGAGTCATACCTGACTGGTCGCCGAAGTCGTACATGAATTTTCCTTTTGTCAGTTTGGGGCATGAAGCAGGCTCAATCGTCACCAGCCGTGTCTTCTTTCCTCTGAGCAGGTTCTCGCGAAGGAAGGGAAATGCTATTCCGGAGAAATTTGACCCTCCGCCGAAGCATCCCAGGACAACATCCGGGTAGTCATCTGCCTTTGCCATCTGGATAAGTGCTTCCTCCCCTATGATGGTCTGGTGAAGTATGACATGGTTCAGCACGCTGCCGAGGGCGTATTTGGTATAAGGATCCTGCACTGCCACCTCCATCGCCTCAGAGATGGCTATGCCAAGGCTTCCCGGTGAATCAGGATCTTCTTCAAGGACCTTCCTTCCTGCTGCCGTCATTGTGCTTGGCGATGGCACCACCCTGGCGTTGTAGGTGTTCATCAGCAGCTTGCGGCCGGGCTTCTGGTCATAGCTCACTCTCACCATGAAAACGAGTAACTCAAGTCCGAAGTGGTTGCAGGCAAAGCTCATCGCGCTGCCCCACTGTCCGGCGCCCGTTTCTGTGGTGATCCTCCTGACCCCTTCCTTCTTGTTATAATAAGCCTGAGGAATAGCAGTATTGGCCTTATGTGATCCGGAATAATTTCCTCCCTCATACTTGTAATAGATCCTGCTCTTTGTTCCAAGTGCCTTCTCAAGATTTCTTGCCCTGAAGAGCGGGGAGGGCCTGTAAGTCCTGTACAGATCGATGACCTCTTCAGGGATGTCAATAAATCTCTCCGCGGAGACCTCCTGTTTTATCAGTTCCATCGGGAAGATTGATGCCAGGTCATCGGGGCCCACCGGTTTGCCTGTTGCCGGATGAAGGGGCGGCAATGGCTTGTTGGGCATATCTGCCATGATGTTATACCAGTGGCGGGGCATCTCCTTCTCGCTTAACAGAATTTTCGTGATCTTTTTCATATTCATTATATTAGGGTTATTTGAAAACAAAAGGCACGCTGTGATCAGCGTGCCTCTTAGGATAATTATCTTATGAAATTATATAATGGCGTGAATCACAGCTTCATCTTATGAGCTGCGCCAGCGCCAGGTATATATAATTGTCGTTTTCACTTATGCAAAAATAAGAAAATAACCATACAAAATTCATCTCCATGTTTTTTATGCAGGCTATTATGGCCTACTTCAGGATTTGCAGTTCTTTGCCGATTTTGATGAACGCATTGACAGCCTTGTCAAGATGTTCAGGCTCGTGTGCTGCCGATAGCTGCACCCTGATGCGTGCCTGGTCTTTCGGTACCACCGGGTAATAAAATCCGATAACATAAATACCCTCATTGAGTAGTCTTGCGGCAACCTCCTGTGATAGTTTCGCATCATATAGCATGACTGCGCATATTGCTGACTGCGTTGGCTTTATGTCAAAGCCGGCCTTTAGCATCTTCTCCACGAAGTATTTCGTGTTATGATGAAGCCTGTCCTGCAGATCGTTGGTCCCGGTCATCATCTCCAGCATCCTGATGCCTGCAGCGGCAACGAGGGGAGGGATGGCGTTGGAGAACAGGTATGGCCTCGAGCGCTGGCGCAGCATCTCGATGATCTCCTTCTTGCCGGTGGTGAACCCGCCGATGGCTCCTCCGAAGGCTTTGCCCAGGGTGCCTGTGATGATCTCTATTTTTCCCCTGAGGTTGTGTAGTTCTGTAACTCCCCGGCCTGTCTCGCCAACCACACCGGCGGAGTGGCACTCATCTACCATGACCATAGCATTGTATTTGTTTGCCAGCTGGTAGATTTTGTCAAGCGGAGCCACATTGCCGTCCATGGAGAAGACGCCGTCGGTGACAATAAGCCTGAAGCGCTGTTCCTGTGCAAGCTGCAGCTGTGTCTCAAGATCTTCCATATCAGCATTCTCATACCTGTACCTCTGGGCTTTGCAGAGCCTGACGCCGTCAATGATTGAGGCATGGTTTAGTGAATCGCTTATAATTGCATCTTCACTTGTCAGAAGAGGCTCGAAGACGCCACCATTGGCATCAAAGCATGCCGCATAGAGGATGGTATCCTCGGTGCCGAAAAACTGAGCCAGCTTTTGCTCCAGTTCCTTATGCAGGTCGCCCGTGCCGCAGATGAAGCGCACCGACGACATTCCGTACCCGTGGGTGTCGAGGGCATTCTTCGCCGCCTCGACGAGCTTCTTGTTGGCTGAGAGACCGAGATAGTTGTTGGCACAGAAGTTAAGCACCGTCTGCCCGGTGTCAAGCGTGATCTCTGCACCCTGGGGTGAAACAATTATACGCTCATTTTTATAAAGGCCTGCCTCCCTGATCTCGCTGAGATGGGTCGTGAGATGCTCCCTGTAGTTATCGTACATCTTTGAATGATCTTCACATAAAACGACTGCAAAGATGGCGTTTTACTGCGATTATTCCATGACGATAATCATCAATATCAGATGAAAAAAAATGAAGCCGTACCTTAAAAAAGCAGCCTGTTACAATCCGTACTTTTCAATAATCTGATCTTTTGTGAGGCCTAGAATACCATATTTCTTCCCCACTTTGATAAACGCCCCGAGGGCTTTGTCAAGATGGTGGATCTCATGACCTGCAGATATCTGGGTGCGTATCCTTGCCTGTCCGTTAGGTACCACGGGGAAGAAGAAGCCAATGGCATAAATGCCCTCATTAAACAGATCCCTGGAAAAGTCCTGTGACAGTTTTGCATTGAAAAGCATCACGGGAACTATCGGGGTATTACCCTCCTTAAGCAGGAAGCCAGCCTCTGTGAGTCCTTTCCGCCAGTATGCCGCGTTCTTTTCGAGCTTGTCGCGACGCTCGGTGCTTGCGGAAAGAATATCGAACACCTTCAGCACACCTGAGACAATTACCGGTGCAATGGTATTTGAGAAGAGGTATGGACGGGCTTTCTGCCTGCACATCTCCACTATCTCCTTTCTTCCTGACACACATCCCCCTGATGCTCCGCCAAGCGCTTTGCCGAATGTGGTGGTTATGACATCAATCTTGCCGAAGACATTGCAGAATTCATGGGTTCCCCTTCCTGTTTTCCCGATGAATCCTGATGCATGAGAGTCATCGACAAGCAGCATGGCATCATATTTTTCGCACAGTTTGACCATTTCGTCAAGCTTCGCCGTATCTCCGTCCATGGAGAAGACCCCGTCGGTGATGACAAGCTTCAGGCGTTTGTCGGCATGGAGCAGAAGCTTCTCTTCAAGGTGCTCCATGGATGAGTGTTTGAAGGTGTCGTGCTGAGCGCTGCAGAGCCTCATGCCGTCAATGATGGAGGCATGCACCAGCCTGTCGGAGATCATTATGTCCTCGCTGGTGAGTATGGCCTCGAAGACACCCGCATTGGCGTCCATGCATGAGGGGAACAGGATAGTGTCTTCGGTGCCCAGGAATTCAGTCACTCTTCTCTCCAGCTCCTTGTGGATGTCCTGCGTACCGCAGATGAAACGGACTGAAGACATCCCGTAGCCTCTTGTGTCAAGTCCCTCGTGGGCTGCCCTGATCACCTCCGGGTGACTCGATAGCCCCAGGTAATTATTGGCGCACATGTTTATGACCTTTTTCAGGTCTGAGCCTGAAGGGAACTCAACCTCAATGTCGGCAGACTGTGAGCTGTGAATGAACCTCTCTTCCTTGAATATACCGGCATGCTGAATCTCCGCCAGCTGTGTCAGGTAGATATTTTTGATCTTGTCAGGGTAACTCATGACTATGTATGTTTGGTTATTTCAGGAACTGGGTTACCAGCGTCACAATACTGTTCACACTGTCAAATGCCTCGGGGGTGGCCTTTGAGGGAGGGATCTTGATTTTGAACTTATTCTCAAGGAAAACAAGCAGTGACACCATTGAGAATGAATCGACATAGCCGCTTGATATGAGAGGTGTCTCGTATGTTATTGTGACATCGTCATCATCAATGTATTCCTTGATGACATACTTCAGGACGAGATCCTTCATTTCGTTAAGAGTCATTTCTTCCATAGTTTGTTGTTTTAAGATTAGCTGGGATTAGTCAGGGTAATTGTTTCAATCATTTTCGAGGGTGGATATATCGCCTATCTCTTCTCCCCATTCCCTGGCATGGAGAACACGTCTCATGATCTTTCCGCTCCGTGTCTTGGGCAGTTTATCCATGAACTCCACAGCCTGCGGCATTGCCAGGGGTGAAAGTTTCTTCCTGATGAAGTTCATAATATCAAGCTCAAGATCAGGGCTCTGTGTAAAGCCTGGCTTCAGGGTGATGAACGCCTTCACGACCTCCATGTTTATCTCATCAGGTTTAGAGGTAACAGCAGATTCGGCAACTGCCGGATGTTCCAGGAGTGCAGATTCGACCTCGAAGGGGCTGACAAGGTGCCCCCCGGTGTTAATGACATCATCGTCACGGCCGATGAACCAGTAGTAGCCCTCGTTATCGATGGAGGCCCGGTCGCCTGAGAGATACCAGCCGTTAACAAATTTATCCTTGTACTTTTCAGGGTTATTCCAGTATGTCCGCATCATTGAAGGCCAGCCGGGTTTAAAGGCTATCAGTCCGGCCCTGCCGTTCTCGGTTATGGGATCATAGGTTACAGGGTCAAGTACTGTGCCTGTTATGCCGGGGAAAGTTCGTCCCATTGATCCGGGCTTGACCTTCATGCCCGGGAAGTTGGTAATCATTATTGAACCTGTTTCTGTCTGCCAGAATGTATCAAGGAACGGTTTGCCGAACACTCTGTCTGACCATATCACAGCCTCAGAGTTGAGGGGTTCACCCACGCTTGCCAGGTGACGGAGTGAGGACAGGTCAAATGATTTTACAATCTCATCACCGGCCTTCATCAGTGACCTTATTGCTGTCGGAGCTGAATACCATACTGTCACCCGGTGCTTCTCAATGAACTTGTACCAGGCCTGGGCTGAGAAGCCCGAGTCAAGAACACACTGAGTAATTCCAAGACTCCAGGGGCCTATTATCCCGTATGATGTACCTGTAACCCAGCCAGGGTCGGCAGTACACCAGTAGATGTCACCGTCGCGCAGGTCAAGCACCCATTTTGTTGTAAGATACTGGGAAATAAGCGAATAATGAACATGTTTGACTCCTTTAGGCTGGCCGGTTGTCCCGGATGTATAATGCAGGACCGAAGGGGACTCAGCCGTTGTGGGATGAACGTCAAAATTCTCAACAGGCTCTGACTTCTCAAGGTTAAAGAGCACCTCTCCCTTCTCAAGGTCTGAGGCTTTTACTCCGTCGACTATGATGACATATTCAAGATTAGGTAATTGCGCACGTATCTTCCTTACCTTGGAGAGATGTTTCTTTTGTGTGATGACAGCTCTTGTCCCGGCATTTTCAAGTCTCACAAACAGTGATTCATCACCGAATGCCGAAAAGAGAGGCTGTACGATGGCCCCGATCTTCAGTATGCCAAGGAAGGAAAGATAGAGTTCGGGTATCCTGTCCATAAAGAGGCATACCCGGTCGCCGTCATTTATCCCTAGTCCGCGCAGGTAGGAACCGATTGTATTGCCGGCGAGCCTGATGTCATTGAAGGTAAATTTCTTCTCAACGCCACCGAATCCTTCATAATAAAGGGCGATCTTGTCCGGATCTCCTTTAAGGCAGATCCTGTCACTGCAGTACCATCCGATGTTGATTCTGCCGCCGGGTTTATATTCAAGCTCCTGCTCTGCAATACTCCAGCTGAAATCCCTGGATAACTCGTTGTAGGTTGGATGATCGGTCATAGATGTCATTTATGAGTAATCTCGATGACATCAAGGTAAAAATAATTTATTAATTATGAGTAATGTCAGGAATTTTTTACCCCTTTAGGATAAAGTCTGAAGGTCTGAAGTCTGAAGGTCAGAAGGTCAAACCGTATTGGCTTTCACTCCCAGTTCAGGATGACTTTTCCGCAGTTCCCCTCTTCCATCACGTCAAATCCCTTCTGGAAGTCATCAATATGGAAACGGTGGGTGATGATCGGCTCAAGGTTGATGCCTCCGATGATCATCATCTGCATCTTGTACCATGTCTCCCACATCTCACGGCCATAGATGCCCTTGAGGGTAAGGGCCTTGAATATTATATCGCTCCACGGAACCTCGAAGTTGGAGGGGAGGATGCCCAGCAGGGCTATATTGGATCCGTTGTACATATTCTCAATCATCTCCCTGAAGGCAATGGGGGAGCCTGACATCTCGAGCCCCACATCGAATCCCTTCATATGCAGCGGTTCAAGCACATCATGTATCTTCTCTCCCCTCTTCGGGTTTACAACCATTGTAGCTCCCATCTTTTTGGCCAGGTCAAGCCGGTAGTCACTCAGGTCACTGGCCACAATGTGGCGTGCACCGGCAAATCGTGCTATGGCTATCGCCATGCTGCCAATGAGGCCTGCTCCTGTTATCAGCACATCCTCTCCCAGGAGCGGAAACGCAAGGGCAGTATGCGCTGCATTGCCGAACGGATCCATGATTGCGGCCCAGTCATCGGGTATCCGGTGATCCAGAAGAACTACGTTGCGTGCAGGGATCTTTACATATTCGGCAAACGAGCCGTCGATATGGACGCCGATCCCAACAGTGTTTTCGCATACGTGCTCCCTTCCCCGTCTGCAGTTACGGCATGTGCCGCAATAGAGATGCCCCTCGCCTGTCACCCTGTCGCCAACTTTTACATTGGTGACACCGGGACCTGCCTTCTCAACATATCCCATATATTCATGACCTATCGTCATAGGTACTTTAATGGTTTTCTGAGCCCACTGGTCCCATTCATATATGTGCAGGTCAGTACCGCAGATTGCTGATTTTTTCACTTTAATAATGACATCATTGTACCCCGGTTCGGGAACGGGTACTTCCTGCATCCATAATCCTTTGGCTGCCTTAGCCTTGACCAGAGCCTTCATCTTATTCATAATGCCTTCTGTTAAATCGTTATCATGTAAAAATAATAGAAAAAGGGATGTGAAATAATGATTTTTAACGTTATGCCGATTGACAACCTGCATATCGCTTAATTCATTTGTGAAGAGAAAATGGACGGCATTGTTTATCTTTGCCCCATTCCGTTAAGCTTACAGGTATGACAGACAGAAAAATACGTGTGCGTTTTGCCCCCAGTCCCACCGGACCCCTTCATATCGGGGGAGTGCGCACGGCACTCTATAACTTTCTCTTTGCACGCCATTATGGCGGTGTTTTTATCCTCCGTATTGAGGATACCGACCAGGCACGTTATGTCGAGGGTGCCGAAGAGTACATCATGGAGGCTCTTGAGTGGGCGGGGATAAAGGTTGATGAAGGGGTGAGGGAAGGAGGACCGCATGCCCCCTACCGGCAGAGTGAAAGGAGGGAGATATACAGGCAATATGCCACTGAACTCCTTGAGAGAGGCGATGCCTATTATGCTTTTGACGCTCCTGAAGAGCTTGAGAAGATCAGGCAGGAATGTGAGGCCAGGGGGGAGACCTTCAATTACGGATGCATCACCCGCGGAGGGATGTGCAACTCGCTCACCCTAAGTGAGGGCGAGGTTAGGCAAAGAATCGAATCAGGAGAGCCATATGTTGTCAGGTACCGCATGCCTGAAAATGAGGATATCTACTTCACTGACATCATCAGGGGCGATATAGTTGTCAATACGGCAACGCTTGATGACAAGGTTCTGTTTAAGTCTGACGGCATGCCTACATATCATCTGGCAAATATCGTTGATGACCACCTCATGGAGATATCGCATGTCATCAGGGGCGAGGAGTGGCTTCCCTCTCTTCCTCTCCATGTGATGCTCTACCGCTCATTCGGATGGAGCGCTCCGCTGTTCGCCCATCTGCCCCTTCTTCTCAAGCCGACAGGCAAGGGCAAACTCAGCAAGCGTGACGGCGACAAGATGGGATTCCCTGTCTTTCCTCTTTACTGGCCTTACGGAGAGACGGCGACAGGATACCGTGAAGAGGGATATTTCCCTGATGCTTTCGTGAATATGCTTGCACTGCTGGGATGGAACCCGGGCACTGAAAAAGAGATCTTCTCGATGCAGGAGCTTATTGAAACCTTCTCAATTGACCGGGTAGGCAAATCGGGCTCCAGATTTGACCCCGAGAAGGCCAGGTGGTTCAATACAAGATATTTCCAGATGAAGAGCGATGAAGAGCTGGCAGCACTTTTCATGCCTCTTGTGACTGCTAAAGGATTTCATCCTCCGGCAGACAAACTGGTCAGGGCAGTATCTCTGGTCAGGGAGAGGGCTGGCTTTGTCAGTGACCTGTGGAAGGAGACAGACTTTTTCTTCATTGCCCCGGAGGCTTATGACCGGGAGGTTGTGAAGAAGAGATGGAACGAAGATTCTCCGCGCATCGTCACAGAGCTGCGCCAAGTAGTGGCCGGCATCGAGCCGCTCTATTCAGACAATTGTGAACGGATAGTCAAGGATTGGATAAGTGCAAAGGGTCTTAATACCGGCGCTGTGCTGAACCTCTTCAGGCTGATAACTGTGGGTGCCCTGCGCGGTCCTCACCTGTTTGACATCGTGGAGTGGATAGGAAGGGATGAGACTCTGCGACGCCTAAGCAACGGGGTGAAGCATCTTTCACAACAGTCGTAATGAACGTTGGAAAAGAGATAGAATATATTGATTTCCACACTCACCACGGTGACGGGTCGTCAGATACCGTGGTCGTCAGGAACGTCATGTCAGGGGAGGAGATACCCGAAGACTTTACAGCAAATACCCTCTTTTCCGCAGGGATTCACCCATGGCAGGTGACAGCAGACAACATAAGATGGCTTAAGACAGAACTGATACTCACTGCTGCTCACCCTCATGTTGTGGTCATTGGCGAGGCAGGTTTTGACCGTCTGCAAGGGCCGTCACGGGAGTTGCAGCGTGATCTCTTCCATTTTCAATCCATGCTGGCAGAGGAGATGCACAAGCCCATGGTCATACACTGTGTCAGAGGGTGGGATGATCTGCTCAGTGCACGCAGGGAGATAAAGCCTGTGATGCCATGGGTCATTCACGGATTCAGGGGCAGGCGGCAACTGGCTGAATCACTTGCCTCAGAGGGGTTCTGGTTCTCTGTCGGAATCACTGGCCTGAAGGAAGAGATACTGGAGTCGGTTTCACATGACAGGCTCCTCCTCGAGACAGACGATACCGGAGGATCAATAGCAGATGTTTATCTCCGGTTCTCGGAACTGGCTCACTGTAATGGCGGGCAATGCGCAGGGCTCATAAGGACCAACTTCAACAACCTGTTCAGGGAAGGGAGATGACGGAACACTGGTTATCGCGCACCGAACTGTGCCTTGGAAAGGAGGCCCTTATGAAGCTGAAGGAGGCTCATGTTCTTGTCGCCGGCCTTGGCGGTGTGGGATCTTATGCAGCCGAGATGATATGCAGGGCCGGGGTAGGAAGGATGACAATAATTGACGGTGATGTTGTGACGCCGGCAAACCGCAACAGGCAGCTGCCAGCACTGAAGTCGACTGAAGGGATCCACAAGGCGGAAGTGATGGGAGTAAGACTGATGGATATCAATCCGGAGCTTGACCTGAAGATAATACGTGAGTTCATACGCGACGAGCGCATGATAGAGATACTGGAGGCGGAGAAATATGATTTTGTCATTGATGCAATCGATACCCTCTCGCCGAAAGTTTTTCTGATATACCACTCGCTTCGTCTTAAACTTGAGATTGTAAGCTCAATGGGTGCCGGCGGTAAGTTTGACCCTACCGCCGTGAGAATAGCCGACATCTCTGAGACAAACTTTTGCAACCTCGCACGGATACTCAGGAAGAAACTTCACAAACTTGGTGTATTTGAAGGGTTTATGGCTGTATACAGCCCTGAACCTGTTGACAAGGGAAAAATAATAAGAGGCTCTGCTGAGACAAACAAAGCCTCAAACGTAGGTACCATTTCCTACATGCCGGCCCTTTTCGGCATTGTCTGCGCCTCTGTCGTCATACGCCGGCTGGCAGGCATTCCGCTGGATGTTTAGCTTTTGGCCTTTGCCTCTTTTGCAGTATACCCCAGTTTTTCAAGCGCTCTCTTAAGCAGCTCAGGCTTCGTCTTGCTTGCCTGATACTCTATTGTCACCTCTTTTGTGGACAGGTCACACTTGACATCCTTTACTCCCTTCTCGAAAGGGATATTCTTCATGATGGTGTTTACACACGCTTCACAGTCGATGCTGGTATTGAACTTTACTGTTGCCAGGTCCTTGCTTTTGCCCTGAGCATGCAGTGAGAGTGTACAGGCAAGCAGAAGGAGGAAGATCGTGAGTTTAATGGTGGTTTTCATATTCTTATGATTTTTATTGTATTATTCAAGTGGTCTGTTAATAGCGAATCTGAATCCGGCGTAAATCTTTCTGCCGTGCACCGGTCCCCAGATCATGGTGGCGTCGAAGTACTCACCGAAAGGATCGTCGGCAGCAATAACAGGATCATGCTGCATGAAGTTGGTAATATTCTCTGCACCCACATAAACACTCCATCTTTTGAAGTATTTGGTTATCTGAGCATTCATTACCGGGTATGCTTCAAAGCTGTCATGTCTCATGTAGGGTTCAGGGTTATCCATCGTTGAGGGAACCCTTCCCGGGCCGTTGTAAAGCAGGGTGTAATCAAACTGCCATTTGCGCAGGCGGGTGGTATATGATGCTGTCAGCAGCCCCTTGTATCTTGATGTCAGAGGCTTCTCGAGCAGCTCCCCGCCAATGGTCTGTTTTACAACATTCCACCTCCAGGCAGCGGTTATGTCCAGCCCCGCAACAGGCTGCATCTGTGCTTCCAGTTGAAATACATTTGACCATGAAGGACCGTCGAGGTTGTAGAACCTGACCTCATCCACGCTGGCATCTATATCTGTTACGATCTGGCTGACAAAGCTTGTACGGTATGCTTCCCCGGTCAGCCTGAGTTCCCGGCCACCGACAGGTATATATCCGGTGAGATTGATACCTGCGTTCCATGCCTCTTCAATATCAAGGTCAGGGTCGATAATTATGCTTCGGCTGCTGGCAAGGTAATACATGTTTTCTGCCAGTACATGTACTGTGCGAAAGCCTTTGCCTGCGGATGCCCGGAAGGTGATTGACGGGGTTATCTCATATCTCATGTGAATGCGTGGAGTGAATGCTGCACCGTGGTCATTGTAGAAGTCATAACGGACACCGGCAAGAAGAGTCATCTTTGCAGAATCAGTATATGTGTACTGAAGAAAGACGCCGGGGACAGATTCTATCGTCTCCCTTGACAGATCAACCATTACATCGTTATAAGGAAAGGAGTAAACACCCTGTGTCTCATCATAATGGTCGTACCTGTAGCTGGCACCTGCGTCAATTGTGTGTTTTTCAGCAGGATAATACTGATACAGCAGGTTGGTGAAATAGCTCTTCTGTGTGGCATCATACATATTGATGCCCATCCACGACGACATATCATGATATATTACGCTCTGAATCCAGCCAATTGACATTTTATCACGAAGGCCCAGCATGCCTCCCAGTTTCGTGAAAGCCTCAGCCCTCTCGGTACCGATATTGATGCCATAGTTGTCACCCCAGGTGGCATCCTCGTCACTGTATGCAAACTGTCCGCCGATACGCTCCTCTGTAAGGTATTTTATGCCAGATCTGAATGTCAGTTTTGGGCCAAGGTAATCCCAGCGGTTGAAGAACTGGTATGTTTTTACATCAGGTTCGTCACGGAAACCGTCATTGTTATGATCCTTTGCTCCTGATTGCGTTGCTCCGTGAGCGAAGAGCATCGTGCTCCAGTATTCACTGAGTTTCACTGATGCGTTTGCATTTGATTCAAATCGCCCTGCATCGCTCACGAAGCCGTTCACGAATACTTTTTCACTGGTTCCCGGTTTCTTGTACTCCACGTTGATCTGACCGGTTATTGACTCGTTCCCGTTGCGGACAGAGGCGGTACCCTTAGAAACCTGGATTGATTCCATCCATGGCCCCGGGATATAGGTAAGGCCGTAAGCGGCTCCCAGTCCATACATTATCGGGATATTCTCAGTTAGTATCTGAGCATAGGAACCGGCGAGACCAAGGAGTTGTATCTGCTTGGCACCTGTGGCGGCATCGGTATAGTTGACGTCAACTGAGGCATTAGTAACAAAGCTCTCTGACAGGTTACAGCACGCCGCCTTGCAGAGTTCTGCAGCAGTAATATTTACGGTTGCAATAGTGGCATCCCTGTCAATATGCGCTCCCCTTGCACGCCCAATGACAGTTATCTCCTCAATCAGATTGTCTTCGGCAAGGAAGATCTCAATATAATCCTGGTCTGGTGCTACGCTCACAGTGTCTGTCTTGTATCCGACAAAGCTGATGACAAGGTTCTCACGGCCCTTTGGTCTTCTAATCGTAAAGAACCCTGCACTGTTTGTTGAGGTGCCTGTATTGGTTCCAGCCCAGACGATGCTGGCCCCCGGCAGCCCAATGCTGTCAGATGCCTGCGGGCCGTCTGCTATCATCACTTTCCCCTCCAGGGTGCCTTGTGCAAGGGCCAGCAGAGGTGAGATCAGCAGCAATATTATCGACAAATATGTTTTCATAGGATTGAATAAATGATTAATAAAATTAATTCCACCCGCAGTAGAGACGTAGCATGCTACGTCTCTACAACGGGCAGGTCAAAATGTCCTATGATTATATCAGGAGATTATCTGGCAGTGGAATGTTGCCAGATCGCGGCCGTAATGCCGTATCGGATTATCGGTGTATATTCTGTTGGCCCCGGCAGGCTGTTCCGCAATGACTGCAATTATCACTGCGGCCATAAAATAAGGCATTACCTCGGGTTGCACTTCCGTGCGGATGAGTTCAGCCGTGATGAGTCTTTCTGTCTCCTGTGTACAGCAGTCGTCAGAAAAAACAAGCTCCTCTTCACT
Source organism: uncultured Bacteroidales bacterium (assembly GCA_963732365.1). GTDB lineage: Bacteria > Bacteroidota > Bacteroidia > Bacteroidales > VadinHA17 > SR-FBR-E99. Next base: position 625,635 of record CAVSZC010000005.1, read on the forward strand.
GTGCCGGTGAGAAGGTTTTTCTGAATCATGGTAGCAGCAACATGCCTCTTCAGAAGCGTTGGCAGCGGGTACTTCTTCTGTGCCGCAACATGTTTCTGATTCAGCTCCGGCAGCAAGTATTTCACTTGTGCCGCAACTGTTGCAATTGTGCTTAATGAAAGTAAATCCCTGACTGCCTGAAAGTACCAGTGCAATCAGAATAACAGAGATAAACGGTGATATTTTCCTCATTTTACTCATGAGGGCAAATATATAAATTAATAATTAAATACTTCGATATCTTAATTTATTTTAACATTATCTGTCATAAAAGCTGAACTGAAAGGGAGCGCGATTGATTCGGCATTTAATTATTCATTTTGTATCTTTGAATGAGGTAATCATGATTATTAATAAAAACTTCAAATCATGGGAATTGTAAAAGAATTCAAGGATTTTGCCATGAAAGGCAATGTTGTCGACATGGCTGTTGGTATCATTATCGGTGCAAGTTTTGGTAAGATTGTGACATCGCTTGTGAATGACGTTCTGATGCCTCCGCTGGGCATTCTTCTCGGGAGGGTCGATTTCAGCCAGCTCAAGCTGGTTATTCAGAAAGGTCAGGCAGCTGTTATGGACGGCGCCGCCGTGGTAAGTCCTGCTGTTGATCAGGTATCGATAAGCTATGGGGCTTTCATACAGACCATAATTGACTTTATCATTGTAGCCTTCTGTATCTTCCTTGTTATCAAAGCCATGAACAAGGCGATGGCTAAGAAGGAGGCAGAGCCTGCAGCTCCTGCCACACCTCCTCCTCCAAAAGATGAGGTTGTTCTTCTCAAAGAAATACGAGACCTGTTAAAAAAATAGCAGAAAAGTTTGTGTGCGTATTAAAATAGTTTACAACTTTGTGGCGCATAAATCATGGCTAGGATTAAAAAATACAGGTGGTGGCACAGGCTTTTCCCTGACAGGGGATAGGCTTAATTGTCATAATGCCGAATAAGAAAGAGGGTGTCTCAAAGTAAAGGGGGTAGCCTCTTTTTTTGATCCAAAAAAAGAGAGGGCGCCCTTTTGAGACACCCTCTTTTTGTTACTCCGGATAATTAATAACAGAACCTGTAAATGAAAGATTACTGGATGTAAAAACTGTACTCGTAGGTCAAACCATTTTCACGCAACCACCTGCGAAGTGCTTTTGCAATCTTTCTCTTCCGGAGCAGTACAATGCCCATTTCCGCTGCTGATATCTGGTAATATGTCTTCATTTCGTCTCACCGCAGTGCTATTATGCCCTGTGGTGTCAGAGGTTTAAATAAAAATCTCAGGTCTAAATTATAACATCAGATGAGGTGATCAAAGAGCTTTTTGATCTATGAAGGCCAGGGGGTGATTAATGAACCAATATCTTCGACGTAGGCAGTTGGTGTATAAAAAAAGAAGGGACGCGCAACCTGCGCGTCCCAGGAAGATCTCCCCGAACAGCTATTCGCCGACTATCTTGATGAGTTTTCCTGCCTGTACCTGGTCTGTAAGCTCAAGGTTATTCAGCAGGGCCAGTTCATTCATCTTTTCTTTTTTCATGCCGTAATATGCCAATGCATCAGCCAGTGTGCCCGTACGCTGTACTTTTTTCACATGTACCCTTTGCGGTTTGACGCTGAGCCTTGCAGGATCAGTAAGTACGGAGAAGCTTTTCATCGTCGACTCTAACACAGGGATATAGTTTCTGAAGTCAGCTTCTGTCGACACTCCGTGAAACAGATACACCTGGTTGTTGTAATCAATGTAGTAGGAGAGAAGCATAACCGTCTGCTGCTGGCTGGTCGACTGATCCTGTGATACTATCTTCGAAGCCACTGCCAGGGCCGGCATGTTGCCGACGGTGGTCTGTTTCGATTCCAGGACTGTCAGGCCAAGCTGATCGGCTGCATTCTGTGCTGCCTCATTAAGCGTCTTCTGGGCAGAGAGTGTGAATACAACTATTGCCTTTCCGTCTGAGGGAGCCATATTAACCTGGGTTGGAAGATTTTCCATTGCCCAGCCTGCCGGTATTGTGAATTTGAACCTGAGCTCAGGATGATAGAATACCCCTCCGTCAGCAAATCCCTGGCGCGGATCCTCGCCGTAGACAATACCGTCGATCATCTGAAGGTAATTGTCTGCGTTGACCTTGAATATTGTATTGTTAAGTTTCTGCTGCCATTCCGTTGCCTGCTGGTTAACCGAGTTATACCTGTCGCCCGGATCGGGATGGGTCGAAAGGAATGTCGGCACCCCTCCCTGCGTTGCTTCCATATTCATTTTCTGGAGCACCTGGAAGAAGTCAGCCATTTTGTGTGCATCGTAACCTATTTTTGAAGAGTATTCCACTCCGAGCCTGTCAGCTTCTCGTTCATTGTCTCGGCTGAAGCTCAGGAACAGCAGCTGCATGCCCTGCATGGCATATTCGGCATACTGGGCAAGCTGCTCCGAAGCGATCATTCCACCAATAAGAAGGAGGGTCCCGAGCTGTTGCTTACTCTGCTGGCTTACGGAGTGACGGGCTGTGATATGCCCCATTTCATGTCCCAGAATGCCAATGAGCTCTGCCTCATTGTTCAGCTGTGCCAGAATGCCCCTGGTGAGATAGATGTATCCGCCCGGTACGGCAAATGCATTCACCACCGGTGAATCAAGTATCTTGACATGGTACTGGAGACCGGGGCGATGTGAGATCTTTCCCATCTCATCCCCGCTGGTCTGCAGGACCCTGAGCAGGTTGTCATTCCTGTATTCGCCGAAGGTGGCTAAGACCTGCGGATCATACTGAAGGCCCATTGCAACCTCCTGCTCCTCTGTCACAAACATCAGCTGTTTCTTTCCTGTCACCGGGTTGACGGCACATGACCAGATCAAAGCAACAGCCGCTGCAATCAGAGATACCGTAATAATGTACTTGATCTTTTTCATCATAATAACCTTTAAACTGTTATTTTGAATTCTTCCTGTAATACCTGTCTGCAATATCTTTGTATATGAACAGATAATTGTTTGCCACGCCCTCTCTTCCGAACATTGCCCTGAGAGGTTCCCAGTTGCAGGTCCCTTTCCCCATGTCGTCAGGAAGGCTGAACACTATCTCATGAAGTTCCTCAACGTACTGTGAGTATTCAACAACATTAACCGGCTTGTTATATCTGCTTACGAGGTCTGAAAGGTTCCCCTGAAGATCATCAAGGGACCCGTGCCACCTTGGATAATATGATAATCCTATAATGTCGAAGTTTACTCCGCGTGCAATCATGTTATCAAGCCAGAACACCGACTCGGCATTCTGGCCACCAAGGGCAATATGCATCATAATGATGATATCCGGATTGACCTCATTCACTGCTTCCACGCCGGCCTTCAGCAGCTCTGAAAGCTGATCGGGATTTGATATATGCCCGTCGGGCCAAAGCATGCCATGGTTGATCTCGTTACCTATCTGTACCATTTCAGGAAGAGTACCCTGTTTCTCAAGTTCAAGGAGGACCTCTTTAGTATATTGTCTGACCTTTTCCCTGAGCTGTCCGAATTCAAGATGCTGCCATGCAAGAGGCTTGTTTTGTTGCTGGGGGTCAGCCCAGTAGTCGCTATAATGGAAGTTCAGCAGGATTTGCATACCAGCCTCTTTTGCCCTGAGGGCCATCTGTTTGGTATATTCCAGGCCACAGAACCCCTTTCCGGGTGAATATCCCTTTTCATTTTCAGGGTTCACGAATATCCTCAGGCGGATGCAATTCAGTCCATTATCAGCCAGCGCTTTGATGGCATCTGTTTCCTGTCCGTTAACGGTAAACCTGGCGCCTCGCTCTTCAAACTGCGGAAGAAAAGATATGTCAGCCCCGAGCATGCGGCTGATCTGCTTCCCGGTCTTCCTGATCTGTGATTTTTCCGGCTTGAACTGCTGAAAACCGGGATCGATGGTATGTATCTCATGTGACGATGGCTGGAGGCTGTCAGCCTTTACCTCAAGCTTTATTTTGTCGGGGGTTGTTCCCGCCCTGAAGTTAAAAGTGAAGGTCCCTTCCGAGAGGGTGGCCTGCCAGTATCCCAAGGTGTCTCCCTCAGAGACATATGCTGGCGGCGGCCCCTCATTCGCTGCTGCTACCGAAGCATCACCGTCAATATAAATTCGTATGGGTGTGGAGACATTTCTGATCTCTTTTCCGGCACTGTCTGTCACGGCAACCCTTATGCGTGCCTCATCCTTGCCGTCTGCCAGCATGGTTGTCCGGTAGGCGCTCAGCCCGACAGAAACAGGAATACCTGTTTCGACACTATAAGCAGAAGACCAGACCTTTGCAGATGCCGGATCCTTTCTTTCAGAGGAACACTGATTGAATATTAAAAGCGCAATGGCGACTGGCACAACTGATCTCATAATCAATAGATTAAAAAAATTTGTTTAATCAGGTATATTTAACTCAAAGTTAATAAAATGGCAGCCTCTTTCGCCAAGTTTATTCACATTTTGTCATTCCATGAGATTGCTCCTGCTGAGCGAGTGGGCATACCGGAAAAGGTGCAAGAATCCAAAAAAAAGAGGGTGCCCTTTTGAGACACCCTCTTTTGCAGATGGTTGCGTGATTTATTTTTTGGTGAGGATAAAATCTCTTACAGTTTTGCTGCCTGCCAGTACACTTATATTTTCGTATTTAACAGTGTCATATCCCTCTTTTGTTGCGAAGATCGAATATGTCCCTGCAGGCACGCCGATGATTGCATAGTAGCCCATTGTGTCAGCGAAGGCTGTTGCCACAGTGGTATCGCGTGTTATCCATACCTTGGCTTCCTTGACCTTAACTTTGGCTGTGTCTTTGACCATGCCCTCAATTCTGCCTGCAGTGGTCATATTGGCTGCCCTGATGACAGGCTTGAAGATGAAGCCGTTATTATGATCCATGTTTCCTCTCAGGACAAAAGACCTTGAAAGATCCACATCGAGAAGAAGTTCTTCGGTCAGACCGCCGGAGACATTAAGTGCAGGTGAAATGAAGATTTTAATGCCGGTCTGCTCACCGCTTGGTACTTTTACCTTATAAGGATCTTCAATATCCTTTAGCTTTAGTCCAGCCTCCATAACATAAAGCCTCACCAGATCATATTCACCGTCCTCGATCTCCATGTCTATCAGAGTTTCGGTAAGACCGTTCCTGAGATCAATCAGGTCTATGGTAACAGTATCATCAGAAAGAACCATGAAAGGATTGCCGTCGGGGACGCCGTCACCTGTTCTCCTGATCTCGACTTTTGTTATGGTTACGGTCGCAGACTCAATATAGCTGATGTCAAACGGATCATCGGTTATCTTAATCACAAGCCGGCTTTTACCGTCGGCCTGGTCATTATTGAACATCTCGTTGCAACCGCTCAGCATCACCACAAATGCTGCGGCTAAAATTGTAAAGAGGATTTTTTTCATTTTATTATCTTTTTAAGTTTGTCATAATAAGGCTTGCAAGTAATGAATTGTATATGAAGATTTGATGAAATTCATTTTAAACTCTGATCTTTGAATCACTATTATGTAAGGCCATGGAAGGGAAAGTTCTTTACAGGATCCATGTCACAGGCAGAGTCCAGGGTGTTGGATTCAGGTGGAGCGCTGTATATGAAGCAAGGAAGCTGGGCATTTGCGGATATGTCAAAAACCTGCCTGACGGAAGCGTCTCTATTGAAGCGGAAGGCAGCCAGGAACAACTGGATGATTTTATAAGGTGGTGCAGCAAAGGACCCGGCATGGGATTCGTCAGCGATGTATCCGTTGAAACCAGGCCACCTGTCAACTACAGGGATTTCAGGATTGAACACTGACACACATTGAAGTGTTGTGAGATAACTCCGACAACATTATTTTGAAAGTGATATTGAAATACTAATAATTAAGGATATGGAATACTATTTCAGCAAAACAGTTAGCGGATCATTTGAAGAGGCTATTAACAAAGTAACGGTGGCTCTGGAAAACGAGGGCTTTGGAATAATTACCAGGATAGTCATGCATGAGAAGATTAAGGAGAAACTGGGTATTGATTTCAAGAAATATGTTATTCTCGGGGCATGTAATCCGCCTCTTGCTTATAAAGCTTTGCTTGCTGAAGACAAGATCGGCACGATGCTTCCTTGCAATGTACTTGTTATTGAACAGGGGCCTGGTATGGTTGAGGTGGCAGCCGTTAATCCGGTAGCTTCGATGTCAGCCATCACCAATCCTTCTCTTGGCGGAGTTGCCAGCGATGTTACCGGCAGGCTTAAAAGGGTGATTGAAAGTATAGTTTAGCTTTTCCATACTTTTACTTCACGAAAGTCACGTCATGAGGCAAAATGGCTAGCCTGGAACTGCCTGAACTCATTCGTTCTGGCTGACAGGATATTTTTCCCTGTAGATTCCTCTGTTATAATTGGTACTGATCAACTCCAGCTTCTCTAATTCTTTCTGATCGAGATATTTAAGGTGTTTATTCAATATAATGATTCTTAAAGGCTCATTCCTGTCGAGTTTGTCTGCCAGTTCATCTGCAGAGAGAGAGATAACCTTTCCTCTGCTGTAGAACTGGCTCGAATAACTCTTTTTCCTGAAGTAGTAAATCCCGGTTTTCTGAATATCAGGCTGACTAAAAATCAAATACTTATCCGTATTGCTCCAATGCTGAAGATTTTTTCCGGTAAGTCCTGCACAGAATACAACAAGGCAGGTGAAAGGCAGAAGAAGACTTATGTATACCAGTGTCCTTTTCTTTTTTATTTCATTCCACCAGTAGATAACGAGCAGTGCCACCGGCATCATAACGGGCAAGACATAAGTATGTATCAGGCTCTCTGATACGGTAAAGAAGGCGGGTGTCCAGACAAGCCACAGAAGGAGGAATATTACCCATCTGTTCTTTAAGAGGCCGGTTCTGTTTTTCCAGGCTTTATGGATAAGGGTAATTATCCACGGTAATGTGCCTGCGACAAGGAAAAGCCAGATGATCCCCAGGGGTTGCTGTTTTGGGAATCCATACATGTCTCCTTTCCAGGATGAATCAAAGAATCGTTTAAAGTGTTCACCAATAATGAAATAATTCAGAAAACCCGGTGATTTTATTTCTGCCAGATAGTACCAGGGAAGGGCAATAAGAGCAACGATAAGCATCCCCGCCAGCCAGGGGAATGCTTTAAAGACCCTGAGATAACCTTTGTAAATAATGATCCAGGCCAGAAGAGGGGGAGCGGTCAGAATCAGGACTATCGGTCCTTTCGCCAGCAGACCCAGGCCGATACCGATGAAGAAAAGCCACTTCCACCAGTTTTTTCCCTCTTCATTTACGGTATTCCAGAATGAGAGCATGATAAGTGCTACAGATAATGAAAGAGTTACATCAGTTGAGACTACCCCCATGTGCAGAAAAAACTCAGGCAGGGTAATAATAAGGAAGCCGCCCAGGAAGACTGGAAGGTCTCCCTTTCTGGCAAATCTGTTTACCATGAAAACCATGATCAAACTTAAAAGCAACGAAGGCAACCTGACCGCGAATTCATTTACCCCAAAGATACTGATGCTAAGTGCAGACAACCAAACGGATAAAACAGGTTTAGCCCAGAATGGGACATTATAATCTATCTGCGGTGTAATCCAGTTACCCGTCTCAACCATCAGGCGGGCTATTTCGGCGTATCTGGCCTCAGTAGTGTCCATCAAAGGGATGAACGTGTTAAGGACTAACCGCAGAATAATGATGGCAATTGAGGCCCACAGGTAGAAGTTGCGATGGTCAGGAATACTCTTCAGGCTTAGTTTCATCTGTATCTTTTCTTAATCAGCAACAGATCAATCCATATTTTGAAGAAATAGCTGAACCTGACTTTAGAGTCAGCAGTATCTATCCATCTCTTCAATGGGATTTCCATGCAAATATGTTGCATTTTATCTGTTCCGTGTAATCTAATTATTCTGTGAAAGATCTCAACATCAAACAACCACCTTGAGATGAACTGCTCGCGGAAAACTTTCTCTGCAAGTTCTGCTTTAAAAATCTTACAGCCGCACTGAGTGTCATAAACATGAATTTTCAACTGTGCTGAAATAACTGTCGCAAGGATCCTTCCAACCAGGTGACGGTAAAACTTTCTGGTAATGTTGTTGTCAATTTTCAATATCCTGGAGCCAAAGGCGAAAACAATTTTGTTGTTTACATTTTGGCTAATTGAGTAACACTCCTCAAGTGAAGTGGAGCCATCCGCATCAAGATATGCAATACTGTCAGTGCTCAGTTTTTTCTTACCGCACAGCATGACTCCCTCCCTGATAGCTTCAGCCTTCCCCTTGTTCTTTTCCAGGTTGTGTATCAACACTCTCTCCGGGTCTATGCTTCTTATTTCATCTAAAACCTCAGCAGTCTTATCTGTTGAGCCGTCATTTGAAAAAACAATCATTACTGAAGGATGCTCTTTCAGAAAGGCAACGAACTTGCTGATTGTTATCCTTTCTGCCTCATTGAAGCAGGGGATAATAATTACCAAAGGGACATTCATTTTAACAGAAATATAGATCTAAGCTAACTATTTTTTCCCCTTTATCCTGAGTGCATGCATTCTTTTACTTCCCCGCACCAGTAATCATGATGTCTGCCGATATCTGACCGTAGCTTGTCAAGGTATTCCTTTCCATAATTCAGATACTCTTCGGTTTCAAAGTTACTGAAAAGTTCACCGAGCGAGTCAAACAGGAAGTTGTTACTGTCTGCAACTGTTTTTCTGAACCTCTGCTTCCTCTTTTCCATGCCCGGGTCAGAGGTGCCGCAATGATCGTGAACCAGAAAGTAGTTTCTAACCCACTTTGAAATATTGGCAAGACCGTGTGCATTTATGATCCAGTGGCCGAAACACATCATGACTGCGGAGTACAGATCGTTCAGCGATGGAATGTTGAAATCATAGTCAAGGTACCCCGGACTTTCTTTCAGCCGCCCCTGTTCGCGCAGTTCTTTCTCAACACGTGTGTCAAAGTTGGGCATTAACTTGAGAAAGGTGAGCGGTGTGTAGCCGTCAGCGCAGATCTTTCTCAGGAAGTCAAGATTAATACTCAGTGATTCGTAGGTGGTGTCAGGCTGAAACAGCATGAAACCGTAGTCAAAGCCTATGCCCAGCCCTTTGAGTGTATCAATTCCGGCGAGGCTTTCTTTGACGGTCAGTTTCTTGTTCAGTCTTTTTAATCCCGTGTCTGAGCCATCTTCCAGTCCTATGAACACAAGAAACAGCCCGCACTGTTTCAGCACGGCGAATAATTCAGAATCAATTTCATCGGGTCTGCAGTTTATCTTCCAGAGGATTTTCCTATGCAATTCTCTTGTCTGCAGTTCGTTGCAGAATGACATTATCCATTCATTGCCTCCTGCAGATCTCACCGGAAAATCGTCATCCTGGAACAGGAAAACAGTGCATCCCCTTTCATGATACATTTGTTCTATTTCGGAGACTACCATCCCTGGTCTCCTGATGCGTTTCTGCGGTCCGCCCGGGGTCATATAGAACTGCCTCGTGTTGCAGAATGAACAATCATAATTACATCCCCGGCCAGCAAGGATTGTGGCAAATTTCCTGCCTGCAACGTAGTTCATCGGAGCCCTTCTTGACGGGAAGGGGTAGCTGTCAAGATCTTTCACGAGCGGGCGAAGGGGTGTCTTAACTACCTCTCCGCCTTCCCTGTATGCCAGACTTTGCACGTGCTTCCAGTCACTTCCGTCATTCAGGCTCCTTACTAGTTCCAGGAAGGTATCTTCACCCTCGAACCTGACTATCGAATCGAGCTCCGGAATAAGATTGAAAAGCTCATCAGGGTGAAGACTGGCATAATAACCCCCGGCTGTAAAGTGGCATGTAATGCCTCCTTTCCTCAGAACCCGCGCCAGGCCTGCAAACTCACTGATGTGGTTGTCGAAAATCACCGAAAAGCCTACTGTCAGCGGATAGTGTCTTCTGAGATTGAAAAGGATCGCTTCACTGTCATAACGGAAGTCTATCATCCTGCTTTCAAATCCCTGAGCGTTCAATACTGATGACAAGTATCCTGCTCCGAGGTGATCATATTCCCCGAAGGCAATTAAAATAACGGGATTGGTCTGAGGCATTAAACTTTACTCTCGAGTCTGGTGAGAAGCCCGAGATATTCATTGTAAAGCGCTACTTCCGACTCTGCGATATTCTTAAGGTGAGTTATGTAACTGATAGTCCCCTCTCTTATCTGGGCGGGGGTAAGTCCCGACATTGAAAGCATGTACCATGCTTCCATCGGGAACTTGGGAGGGATCGGCAATCTGCCTGTTACTGCTTCTTCATTTAGGCTCATGACTTTTAATTTTTAGTTCGACTAATAAAACTTATCGGGTACCGGCTCTGTCACTGGCCAGTTTATCATATCCGGGCACTGTTGTTATAAGTTTCCACTCCGGGTCAACCTTTGTCAGATTCAAAGAAAAGCCCGAAGGTTTATTCAGCAGTTGATCAGCCAGGAAAAGTGCATCTGAATAATTGCCGGTCAGCAGGTATATTTTTGCAAGATTAACCTCCATATCGCTATTCATCATGGCATCCATGGCTGAAAGCTCAACGGCCTTTTTCCCTGAGGTTATTGCTTCATCTTTCCTGCCTGCGCCTGCATATGCAAGACCACAATAGGCATAAGCATATGCATTGTCAGGATAGTCAGCCACCATTTGTTTTAATATTACCAGTGCTGTGTCATTGTACATGACGGCCATTCTCTTCTCATTAAGAAGCATGTATATCCCGCTTTCAATAAGGTGTTTCACTCCGGGGAAGCCATAATCAGCATCCGTTGAGCCACTTAAAAGCTTCAATGCTTCATCGTATTTTTCTTCGTAGACAGAGAGAATGACCCTGTGATATATCATTCGCTCTCCCGTTCTGGCTGCAGCACTGTCAAGAACATCTCCTGCCAGCTCTGTGTCGCCATATTTCAGTATCAGGCTTTCAATGAGGTTGTGGTACGGCCCAGACCACTCCGGCATCGCTTCTATCGCCTTCTGGTGGTAGTATATTGAAGTGTCATAGCTGTGGAGGTAGAAGAATGACAGTCCTATATTGGTCAGTGTCAGCGCATCATGAGGCTCCTTTTCGATGACCTTCATTATCAGTTCCTGTGAGCTCTTCCAGTCACCCATCTTACGGTAGACCGCCGCCATGTAGAAAAGGGGCTGGTAGTTTGCCGGGTCCTGTCTGGAGGCAGTCCTGAAATGAGTCAGCGCCTTCTGAAAATCAGTGTTGCAATAATAATAGTAGAATCCGAGGGCCACCTGTGCTTCTACAAGATCCTTATCAATTTCAAGTGCCCTGTCAATATCAGCCTTGCATTTGTTTACATGTGATTCATCGAGGTTGCCGGTATAATACCCCCATGAGCGGGCGATGGCCCGTCTTGCATATGCGAGCGCGAAGAGAGGGTCGTCTGCTATTGCCTTGTCATACATTACTATTGCCGAGCCAAAGCTTATCGAGTCTATATATCTGTTGCCCAGCAATACGTAATTCAGTGCATTGTTTGACATAACATTGGCAGAGAGATAATTCATATATGCGACAGGATTCCTGGTCGGTTTCTTCTCGATCCTTGCCTTCTCCTCAGGGGAGATGACAGCCTTCAGGACTGAAGCGGTATTGGTGGCTATATCGGTCTGCATCTGGAACACGTCGCCCCATGTCCCCTCGAACATCTCTCCCCACAGCTGTTCATCCTTTCTTGTATTGAACAGATTAATGCTTGCCCTGAATTGTTCCCCCACGATCTGGTAGGTACCCTCAATTATATAATTGACATCGATCTCACGTCTTATTGTCTGAATCGATTTCCTGGTGCCCCTGTATCGCATCACCGAAGTCCTTGATCTTACCTCCAGGTCGCTTATATTATACAGCTGGGAGATTAATTCATCAGTAAGGGCATCGCCAAACCAGGAGTGCTCGGTTGAGCTGCCTATATTTTCAAAAGGAAGGACTGCGATAGTTTTTTCACTGTTTCTGGCGTGGATCTTGAATACAGAGAAAAGGCCGGCAGCAAGAAGCAACGTTGCTGCGAGAGCGATAATGACTTTAAGCATTCGCCCCGTTAATCTTCTGATGCTGTTTTTTTTCCCTGTTTTATTTGTTTCCGGCTCTTCCCATGGTTCTTTATGCAGTGTTTTTTCCTTAGAGGCAGTACCCTGGCCTGACTGCAGCGAAGTGATTATCTCCCTGACAGCATTTGCAGTCTTGTTTATCTGGTTACGGTACTTTGTGCCGTTCAGGTTCTTGTTTTCATCATCGGAAGGGGTAAGGGGCCTGTTGACGCCTGGCTCCCTGTAGGTGAAATCAATGGCTCTGAGAACACCGCCAAGCTCATTTTCAAGCAATTCCCTGTCTGTATTATCCAGTTCATGTATACGTACAGGCAGTATCCTGCTTCCGACATTGCCGCTATGCAGAGTTACTTTCAGACCATATTTATCCTGCCCGGCCTGTCTTATAAACGCCCTGAACTCATGCTCCCAGGCAAATGATCTGGGATCGCAGTAGGTCCGTGAGATGACAGGTATGAATACGAGGCTTCTGAGCTTCTCGGAGAGCGATGCGTCAACATCGTGTGTTTCCAGCAGGCCGTCGTGCGGATTAATATCGAAGTATGTGTTTACCTCATCCTTGAATGTTGATTCCAGCTCTGTCTTCAGCGCCTCAACAAATTCACTGACCCATCTGTCGCCCTTGTTGTCCTTCTGGCGATAGCTGATGAAGATGTCATATTCAAAGCCCTGAATGATGCTTGGCATCCCTGACCTGATTAGTTCACAACCAAAGTTAAACCTTAGAAGGGCTAAATGCAAATAATAATCAGATCCTTATGCCGATGACAGTGATGTCATCAGTCTGATCTTCATTGCCCTCTTCTCTCCATCGCTCTATCTCTTCATAAAGGCTGTCACCCTGTTCCTGCAGAGGCAGGGAGTGTATCCGGAGCAGGAAATCACTCAGCATTTTCCTGCTGTATCGCTTATGTGAGCTGCCTGCCTGATCGGCGTAACCGTCCGAACTCAGGTAAACATTATCACCGGGGCTCAGTTGCAGAATACCTGTAAGGAAGCCATACTCCACCTGTTTGTTTTGCTCCTCGTCTTTCATGTCACATCTTACTGCCATTATCTTATCCTCAGTGACATGAAACAGACAGTTTCCTTTTCCGGAAACAGACATCTGTCTCGTTCTAACATTAAGGCTGCACAGGATGATATCCATATCGTCCGAGATACCTGTTTCCTCCAGATTATTTCTCATGAACCTGTGGATTCGTGAAAAGAGATGGGCAAGTATTTCAGATGGTTCAGTGATCTTCAGAACGTTTACTGCCTGGTCGAGGGTGCCGTACCCGATGGTGCTTATAAGTGCACCGGGGATGCCATGCCCTGTGCAGTCGGCCAGTGCAAAGATTATCAGATCGCTCTGCCTGCTGAAGAAATAAAAATCACCGCTTACAATATCCTTTGGTTTGAAAAGGACAAAGCTCTCGGGGAAACACTCCCTTATGTACAGATCATCAGGAAGGAATGTTTTCTGTATATGCCTGGCATAGTTATAGCTGCCCTGCACTTCTCCGATGGTCACTTTGATCTTTTCATGAACTGCCTTTATCTTTTCACTTATCTCGGGCGAAGCAGAAGCAAGGGATTTGATCTCATTGCTCAACTCATTTGTTTCACAAAGGAGCTTGTAGATAGTGCTTTGTGGCTTGATGGCATATGACAGGTTGCTTATGAGACCGGGCGAAGCGGGGAAGGCCTCATATTCAATATCCTTTAGAATTGCCGGTATCAACCGCACCAGCCCGCGGTCCTTTTCCTTTTCTCCTTCATCCAGCTCGTCGTAGGATATCAGTCCCGGATGGATCTTTTTATTCACATCCTTTACCCTGCCGTATTTCCATCCGTTCAGTCTTTTATCCCAGCACCACCTGAGATGTTCAACCCTGGCCATTGTTTCAACCTGTTCATCATTCAGGTGCAGCGCGATAAGCTTAAAGCCCTTCCTTAACGGTCTTATCTTATATCCTATTGAAAGCAGTTTGGTAGGGATGTGTGCAGCATTATCGATATTCGAGTACTTAAGTTCATCGGGCAGCTCTTCAAACTCGGGTATCTTCATAAAGCTTTCGTCTGAGGCGCTCCGGTCAGTATTTATCACTCCGTGCCTGTATCTTGAGTGTATTACCCGGGCAATTTTTTTGATCATTGCCAAATTCACTCCCGCAAGTTCCTCGTTCCTGATTATTTCATATCCGGCCTCTTTTGCCATGACGGGGATCAGGTAATTCAGATCCAGGAAGAACTCTCTTCTCTCTTCCCTCTCATCCCTTTCAGCAAACATGTCAAGATCGGTCTTAACCATAGCGGCAATCTCACTCTCGGTTATAATGCATGTCCTGCAGAAACCTTCATAAAGCCGCAGATAAAGATTCAGTGCCTTCAGCTTATCCTGTACAGAATAGGCATATTGGTGCCAGAACTTTCTTTCAATGTCAGTGGATTGTTTGGATTTTTGCTCATCCGGGGAAGAGTCAGGAGGCTGGCTGGCGCCTTTCCGTACTTCCCTGGCAAGGCCTTCAGCGACAGGTTTCACAAAGTCCTCCAGGTATTTCACGTCGTCAACCTGTTTTTCCCTGGTTGCCCTTTCAGGCGAGTCATATATGTTTCCGGGCCACATCAGGTTTTGAAATTTATAAACGGCCGGGAAACAATCTTATTCTGATTGATCGAGGCCGTTTTCATTGGGAAAAAAGTCTTTCGGTTCAGTCTCAACATATTCGAAAGGAAACCTGACCATTTGTGATATCTCCATCCCGGCCTCAAGCATATCATTATCATCCCTTTCATGATACCATCTTATTGAGGCATTTATCTCCCTGGCACGTATCCGGGCAATAATTTTACAGATATCCAGAATAAATTTACCGGATGAGGAATTGAAATAGTTGAAGTTGAGGTTAAATACATACTCATTTTGTTCTTTCCCTGACGGCTTCAGGTGTGTGTCGAGCTCATTGAGCCAGTTGATGATCTGACCGTAAAACTCCCTCGAATCCTGTGGTCTTGACTCTCCCGAGATCTCAAATACTCTCTGTTCAACGTCAAAAGTGACTTCGGGTGTGAAGGTGGTAGGTTCGATTTTCAAATTATCCATTAATAACCTGTTATAAAGCTCCGCACAAACCGGCCTAAAATCACCGTGTCAATTGCCTTTTACCAGTTAAGCCTAAAAATTCTTTTGCGGAACCATAATTATTATTAACTTAATTCGCTCCAAACAAAGATAAAATTTTTAAGCTATATTGGTTAAAGATAGCCATGAAAATTTGCCAGAGGCTTTAAATTCATAACCTCCTGAACAATGAGTGAATCCATACTAAAAGCACTGATTCAATTATTTGCCCTGATAAGCGATGTCAAAGATGATGCCGGAATCTCAAGCAGGGGCCGGGACATTGTAAAACTCTTTCTCGCAAGGCAGCTGAACAATGAGCTTGTTATGAAATACCTGGCTATGTTCGATGATTACCTCAGGCTTTACCACCAGGAACATATTTCAAAGGGAACACTGAAGGAGAGGAAGCGCACCTCGCTGACTGCCACAAGGATCCTCTCAAAATGTGAAAAGATAAATGAGGAGCTTCATCAGAGGCAGAAAATATTTGTCATGATTCAGCTGATGGACTTTATCTTTTTCAGCGGTGCATTGACGGAACAGGAGCTTGATTTCCTCGGGCTGGTAGCAACGGCGTTCAATATTGAAACGAGGGAGTATGAAAACATAAAGGTATTTGTTCTGGGCGCGGAAAATGAGGAACCTGAGAGTAACATGCTCATGATTATTGATTGCAAAAAAAGCCGGGACCGGAAAGATATAAAGCACATATGCAATGAAAACCTGAAGGGCCGTTTGCTGTTCCTGCACATTGTCAGTGCCAATACCCTTATTATGAGGTATTCAGGAGGGGAGGACCTGTTTCTGAACGGACAGAACATATTCCCGGGCCGGACATATGTCTTTGATCACGGCTCTTCAATAAGAGGGTCGGGCGTCGAAACGGTATATTACAATGATGTTGCGGGTGTCTTCACCGAAGAGGCCTTTAAACTCAGGGTATCACTGGATGCAAGGGACATCTCTCTCAGTTTTAAAAACAGTGACAGCGGATTACAGAAGCTAAATTTTCATGAAGAATCAGGCAAGCTTGTTGCCATCATGGGAGGCAGCGGTGTAGGGAAATCAACACTGATGAATATTCTGAGCGGAGTAACCGAGCCGGATACCGGTGAGGTAACGATCAACGGATATAATCTTTATTCTCCTGATGAGAGAGATAAACTGAAAGGTGTTATCGGATTTGTGCCGCAGGATGACCTTCTCTTTGAAGAGCTGACCGTCTGGCAGAACCTGTACTATAATGCCCGGATGTGTCTCGATAACCTCAGCGAGGAACAGCTGAGAGAAGCGGTATATAACATACTTGATGATTTTGACCTTGCAGAGATAAAAGACCTGAAGGTTGGAAACTATCTGAATAAGGTAATAAGTGGCGGGCAGCGCAAAAGGCTCAATATTGCCCTTGAGCTTATCCGTGAGCCAACAATTCTCTTTGTTGATGAGCCAACATCCGGACTTTCTTCAGCAGATGCCGAAGTGGTTATGAATATACTTAAGGCTCAGACCTACAGGGGCAGGCTGGTGATAGTAAGTATACATCAGCCCGGCTCTGACATCTATAAAATGTTTAACAGTGTCGTGATCATCGACAAGGGTGGGTACATGATCTTCTACGGCAACCCCACCGAGGCGGTTGTATGGTTCAAGACCAGGGCAAACCACGCCAATGCCCTGGAAGACCAGTGCGTTTCATGCGGGAATGTGAATACCGACCAGCTTCTGCAGATCATTGAGTCAAAAGTGGTAAACGAAGACGGCAAGCCGACGCATATACGGAAGGTAACACCTGCTGAGTGGGCCGAAGCATTCAGTGAAGAGGCTGCTAAAATTGCCCGGAAGAAAAGACCGGAAAAGAGCAGGCTGCCTGAAAATAATTATTCCATTCCATCCCTTTTCAGGCAGTCACGGATATTCTTTATGCGCGATCTGCTGTCAAAGCTTGCTGACACGCAATATATACTAATAAGCCTGCTGGGGGCTCCGTTGCTGGCGTTTCTCCTTGCTTATTTCACAAAAGACCGGTCTGGAGAGGCATATAATTTCAGTCTGAATGAAAACCTGCCGGCATATATGTTCATGTGCGTGATTACTGCATTCTTCCTGGGACTTATTATCAGCGCCGAAGAGATTGTAAAGGATCGTAAGATACTCAAGAGAGAATCATTTCTCAACCTTAGCTGGTTCAGTTATATAAACTCAAAAGTATTCATGATGTTCCTTTTCTCTGCTATACAGACCCTTTCATTCATACTGATCGGTAACCTGATACTGGGGATCAGGGATGTGACTGCCGTGTACTGGACTGTATTGTTCACCACGTCGTGCCTGGCCAACATGATTGGATTGAACATTTCATCAGCCATGAACTCTGTTGTTACCATTTACATTCTTATTCCCTTTATTCTTATCCCCCAGTTGCTTTTCAGCGGGGTGCTGGTGAAATTTGACAAGCTGCACAAGAATGAGCGTTCGAACTATGAATATGTGCCTGTCATTGGTGACCTGATGCCAGCCCGGTGGTCATTCGAGGCCCTGGCCGTCGAGCAGTTCAAAAACAACAGGTATGAGAAGAACTTCTTCAGGTATGATGCAGAGATCAGCCAGAACAACTGGTATGCGTCGTTCCTGATAGATGCACTAAGGGAAGATTCTTATGAGTGCCGCAATTACCGTGACAGTCTTCAATACAGTGAAATTATTGACGGTAACTTCAGAAAACTGGGATTGTATACAGATCAGCTTGCCCGTCTGGCCGGATTCGGACCGCTCCCCGAAGAACTGGCATTTTCTCTGAACAGGGAGAGATTCAGTCCGGCAGCCGCAGACAGGATTGACAGTTATCTTGACAGCCTGGCAAGGAAATTTCATGGTGTCAGAAAGAATAATATAGCACTGAAGGATTCAGTCACCCGGTCTCTCATAGACAGGATGGGAAAGGATGAGTTTCTGGCAATGAAGGAGAACTATACAAACAGGAAGCTGAGAGAGATTCTTCTCGATGAGTTCACAATCAAAAAGACAATTGAGACTCGTGACAGAATAATACAACGGTTTGAACCTGTCTATATGAAACCGGTTTCGCGTAACGGACGAGCGCAGTTCTATGTATCATATAAGCAGGTAGGGAATGTCGTAATAGAAACTTTCTGGTTCAATATCAGCGTATTATGGATTGTCACGCTGATATTTTACATGTTGCTGAATTTTGATGTTCTGAGGAAGGCTGTCAGCTTTGGATTTCGCATTAAACTCCTTCGCCGTAAGGAGAGAAAGCCAGGTATCAGGGCTGCCTAGAAATACTCGTCAAGTAATTTACGGAAGCGGACATCATATTGCAAAGAATAGAGATCGGTGTTCATTTTCAGCCATGGCAAATCACGGTATCCGGTTTCAAGTGCCTTCTCTATTTGCTCAAGGGCTTCGGGGACCTTCCCCTGAATGCAGAGTAAGCCTGCAATCCGGAGATAGTTGGCGGAGTCTATCTCTACAGCCTTCCTGAGCATCTGTTCTGAATATTCCATATCACCCATACGGGCAGCCACTGCTCCAAGCGAGATATAAGTATCCGGATTATCAGGCCAGTTTTTCAACCAGTCGTCAGTAGCATATGTTCTGTACATCGAGAAATACTTGTCAGCCTCCCCCTTATTTCCTAGCAACTGATGATTTACTCCCAGGTTATACCAGGTGGTTAAGGTTTCACTCTGGTTTATTACAGGTATTCCTTCAATTGCTTCTATCGCTTCTTTGTATTTCCCCTGAAGACGGTAAGTATAGGACAGGCGGAAGAGGTTAAAGGTCAAGCCGGGACCTGTTTCCCGGCCCTTCTCAAAAGCTGTCTCAGCCTTGTCAAGGCTGTCAAGACACACCCATGCTGATCCCAGGTAAGCGTATGACCATGGATTCTGCGGATTGTCAGAGATCATTTTTTCAGCCCAGACCATTGCCGAATCAATGTTCCCTATATTTGTAAGATACAGCCACAAAAGACCTCCGTAGGTGATTGCTTGATTCGGGTTGATAGCCAGGGCTGCCTTGTATTCTGTCGCGGCTTCTTCATATTGCTTTGACATCTGGTAATAATAGCCGAGGTTGTTACGGTAAGCTGGGTCGTCAGGATAAAGATCGGTCAGCCTCTTTGTATACTCTATCCCCTTCGGGAGATTCTTCTCGACATGTATCTCGTAAAAACCGAGGATACCGTATTTTTCCTTGTCTGTAAGGTTGTCGACAGACCTGACTGCCTGGCGGAGCAGCTCTTTTCCCGCTTCGGAATCAAATTTTTCGATAAGGATATTGCCCAGCGAGGCTTTTGCAGCCGTGAAGCCGGTATCGGCACGCAGTGCACTCTCATAATACTCTCTTGCAGCCTTAAAGTCAAGTTTGTAGTGTTTCTCAATTCCAAGGGAAAAAAGCTTCAAAGCCTCTAAGGATGATGTGGTAACTTGTGTCAGAGGCTTGTCCTGCTGTGAGATCCTGTATCTTGATTCCCCGAGTCCTCTGCGTATCTTTTTACTCAGGTCGTCAATCTTCAAAAGAATCTCGTTCATGTCTTCAGCATAGAGTACCTCTGACTTAAGAAGGTCTCCTGTTTTTGTATCCTGTACTTTTGCCGTAACGACATACGTTCCGCCGGCTTCACTTATGCCGGGTACAATATAAATATCAACATTCTCCCTGGCCGCGATCTCCCTGCCAGTTTTATCGTCAATAAAAGTGTCCTTGCTGAGCTCCATCCTCGATAAAGCTTCCATCATCCTTTGCCGCGGTAAAATATTAATATACCTTGACTGGCCGGTTGTGATAGAGAATGCCGTATAAAGTGATTTGTCGAAGACCGGATCACCGGTGGTGTTCTCAAAGTCGGTTATGACAATCCAGTCACGATTGTCAAAAGGGATATCGGTTGAGCCTGAAAATGTAAAGAGAAGTCCGAACAGCACCAGAAGTACAGGTATGATAAACTTCGGTTTCGCAAGAATAGAAACCACCCTTTCTGCGGCTGAGCGTTTCCTGACTACCCGGGTGGGTTTCTGTTCAGGCTTTTCAGCTTCCTCTTCATGACCTGGAGCGGAGGCGATGATTATGCCTTCAATGATACCCTTAACCGAAAGAGCGACTTTATTTATCTGATCGCGATAGATTGTATGGTTCAGATTGTCATGAGGGTTATCTTCCCGCATCCTGAGGGGTCTGTTCACCCCGGCAGATTTGTAAATGAATTCCACTCCGCGGAGAACACTTCCGGTTGCCGATTCGCATAGTTTTATATCTGCGTCGTCGAGATCATGAATTCTTACCGGCAACACCCTGCTTGCAACGTTACCGTTGGGGAGACGGATCTTCTGCCCGAACCTGTCACCGGAGGCCATGTCGATGAACGACTTGAACTCATGCTCCCAGGCAAATGACTTCGGATCACAGTAGGTACGGGAAATTATCGGGATGAAGACAAGGCATCTGAGCTTGTTTTTAAGAGAATCGCCTACATCGTGTGTCTCAAGAAGTCCGTCATGAGCATTACTGTCGAAGTAGACCGTGATTTCTTCCTTGAAGGTTGCCTCAAGTTCACGGTTAAGGTTATCGACAAACTCGGTCACCCAGCCGTCATACTTATTATCCTTCTGGCGGTAACTTATAAAGATGTCATATTCAAATCCAGTGACAATGCCAGACATCCCTGTTCTATTTGGTTCATTATCAAAGTTAACCTATAGCAGAGCTAAAAACAAATATTTATTTTCCCGTGCTGATGCCGCTGAACATTAATGGCGGCTGAAATTATGAGAACATCTCTGAAAGGAGTTCCGTCTAAAACCAGGTATCAATCAGCACCTGGCGGTCATGCTGAAATTCTGTGGCCCTGTATGACACTGACGAGTCGTTCTCGATATGATAGATCCAGTAACCTGAAACAACACCCGGGTTATAGAAGGTTCTTCGTAAATATAGCCTGTCACCCTCACTGAATTCACATTTCTTGCCCTGCGCCGATATTTTCCCGTAGATGTTCTCGAGTGATGTCTTGATCCATATGATGTTGGGGCCGTTGAGGTCTTCAGGGCCGGTATGGCGGTATTCTACAAATACCCCGACATATTTTCTGGTGATATAAAGTTCTTCTTCTTCAGGTACGGCAGAAAATTTCTTCATCGTAGTACATGAGGAGATCGTTGCTATCAATATCAGTATCAAGAGTTTCTTCATCTCTGTGAGTTCTGATGCTACAATTGCCTGAGAGCTTACTCAGGTGGGTGTAAGATAAGAATAATACGGCTAAAATGGAAATCGAAAGTTACCTGATTACCTTCGGGTAAACGTCAGCAACTAATGGCAGGTCAATAGACCGGCGAAACTAATTCTTCCGTTGGCTCGTACATGCTGGCAGCGCTCCAGCGTATTCCCCGCTTAAGTATCTCGAGCGCCTCATCTACCTCCATATCTTCAGTCACGTGCCCCAGTGAGGAGTAGAAAACGCGTCCCTTACCGTACATTTTCTTCCAGACAACGGGCATGGTACATCCATCCACCCAGTAGTCATGGTCAGCGGAAAAGGCAGTTGTGGCAAGCACTTTTACATTGGGGTCAACATGCATGTAGTACTGTTCGCTGTGCATCCTGAAGTCAGCGAGCCCCCTGGTTACAGGATCCTCATGATCGGTAATTTTTACCGTGTACCCGATCACCCCTCCCGGATGTGCCACCCACTGTCCTCCGACCATATACTGGTATGCGGGATTGTTGCGGAAAGAATCAGCCAGCCCGCCATGCCAGCCCGCCAGACCGGTGCCGTTACTGACGGCATCCAACAGACCTTTCTCCTGTTCATTGCTTATTTCTGCCATCGTAAAGATCTGGATGACAAGGTCGACGCTCTTCATGTAGGCTTCGTCGGTATAAATATCCAGTGAATGCGTGGTATCTGTCACAGCCCCTTCAGCCTGCAGCCAGGGGAGGAGCAGACCGACATATCCGGCAGGTTCATGCCCTTCCCAGCCGCCGGATACGATAAGCACTCTCCTCCCTTTCAGTTCCGGCAATGTCTCGTCATTCGAACAACCCTGATGGAGAAGCAGAATTAAAATGCAGAGCGTACAGAATTTCATTTTCGGCATAAATTATTATATTAGTCCTTAGAAGATTTTCATTGCCGGTTGCCCGGCTGACCACAGTCATTTCTTTATCATAAAACTAGTTGAAATGAACGAAAAAAGAAAGAAGTTTTCAAGGAGGCAATTTGTTGGCAGTTCCGCAATCTCACTGGCAGGAATTATGATAATTCCGTCCGCTGCCTGCAATCGTTCCGGGGGGGCAAAAAAAGACCCCAATCTTGTCAGGCTCGGGTTCGTCGGCCTGGGCAGGCAGGCAATGTATCTTACTGACGGCTTCATAAGGATTCCCGGCGTTGAGGTACTGGCCGGGTGCGATGTGTACGGGATAAAGCGGACAAGGTTCGCAAATAAGGTAAATGCCTTTTACACTGAAGCCGGTAAGACGATCAGGGCAGAAACATATGAGAAGTATGGTGATCTGCTTGACAGGGATGATATTGATGCCGTTGTCATCTCAGTCCCTGACCATGCCCATGCGTTCATAGCTATCGCAGCACTTAAGGCCGGCAAGGATGTTTACCTGGAAAAACCAATGACCTTTACCATTTACGAAGGGCAGCAGCTTAAGAAGACGGTCCGTGAAACCGGACGAATACTCGGTGTCGGCAGCCAGCAGCGCTCAGATGTCAGTTTCAGACATGCGGTAACTCTGGTTCAGACCGGTGCCATCGGCGCCATCTCAAGGGTGAATGCCTTTGTAGGGCCTCCCCCGAAGCCATACGATCTGATTGAAGAACCTGTTCCTGCTGACCTGAACTGGGACCTGTGGCTTGGCCCTCTGCCGGGTAACATACACTATAACAGGGAGCTAAACCCTCCCATCTCTCTTGATCCGCCAATCGATGAAGAATACTGGGCTGGATGGAGATGGTACAGGGAGACCGGCGGGGGTTTCACAACCGACTGGGGTGCCCATATGTTTGATATAGCACAGTGGGGACTGGGAATGGACGGCAACGGTCCGGTTGAGATATCGCCTGTTGGTGACGGCTCGGAGTTCATATCATGGAAATATGCGAACGGAGTCATAATGACATCTGAGCCATTCAACGAAATCAAAACCAGGGGAGTAAAATTCTGGGGCGAAAAGGGGTGGATCGAAGTGTCGAGGGAACATTTCGCTGCTTCAGATCCTGCATTAAACCCTCCTCAGCTTGCTGCAGCAGCTGATGAAGGGCCGTACGAAACGAAGATACCGCATCAGCTTGACTTCATAGAGGCAGTACGGAAGAGGACTGACCCTGTGGCCTCGGTGGAGAAAGGTCACAGCAGCTGTACAGTATGCACCCTCGGTAATATAGCCGTGGCACTGGGGAGAACCATCAGGTGGGACCCGGCAACCGAAACCTTTACTGACGATGCGGATGGCGCAGCGACCGGGATGCTTCATTACAATTACAGAAAACCCTGGAAACTGATCTGATCAGTTGCCCTCTCTGTGCATCGCCCCTTGCCTCAAAATCTAAAAATGATGACTTGGAACTGCTGTAATGGTAAATCCTTACTTTTGGGAAGAATATAATTCCTTAAATCAGTCTTAATGGCGATAGGCATTATTGTCAGGCAGATTGCAGATACTTGCTATCCTCGTATTATCGGGCTGATTGCTTCCAGATCGAAGGTAATCACTTCAGCTTCAAAGGATTTCCTTGCCAGAATCATCTTCCACATCACCCTGCCGGCCATGCTGTTAACAAATTTCAGCCGCATTGACCTTACGCCAAGGCTTCTGTCAAACAGCCTCCAGGTACTTGTGCTTTCGATCTTCGTTTTGTTCTTTATGCTGCTGATCGGATGGCTGATATCGAAGATCGTGGGGCTAAAGGGAAGTTCTGCGTCGATCTTCAGGCTGCACAGCATGCTCGGTAATGTTATTTATCTCGGTCTTCCGGTCATCTCTTCACTCTTCGGGGAGGAGGGACTGCTTTACGGGAGCATTTTTGTTCTTGTTTCCAATATCCTGATGTGGACCATCGGCGTCGCAGTCATTACGCCCGGAACCTCTATCAGCATCAGAAAGAACCTGGGTAAGAATATTTAATCTGAATACCATAGCAATCATCACTGGATTTATACTGTTCCTGCTTTCAATAAAGCTGCCGCCATTAATTCTCGACTCGGTCGGAGCACTCGGGGGACAAACACTTACCTCTCAATGATCTACATCGGAGCCGTGCTCTGGTTTGCTGACGGCAGAAAGATGATGAGAAACAGGACAGTATATCTTCTGTCACTTGAACAGGCTGATAATTGTGCCGCTTATTATTCTCGGCATATTTACTTTGATAAGTCATTTCTTTCCCGCGCTGACGGACCGTAAGGTGGTTTCCGTTCTGGTGATGCAGGCAGCAATGCCCTGTATGGTAAACGTGGTGATCATGGTCAATATTCTGGGCGAGGACGACGGCATCGCAACTGCAAACGTGTTTATCTCCACATTGCTGAGCGTTATTACCCTTCCGCTGATTCTTATGATGATCAGCATGATCTATTGAATTCACTTTCAGTGTATTATATCCTGCCAGAGACTACCCTCCATACACATCTTTCAATCATTATTTAATCACGGGGTCACATAAGTTGGCATGGAATTTAAATGTTATTCCGCAATAATATTTTACCTCTCAAAATCGTTCCGTTTGTCAAAATGACAAATTGCGGGAGCCAAACCCTGAAGTTCGTCTATCATTAAGCTAATGAGATCATTATGCAACTACTGACCGGGATGTTTCATTTTATCCCCGGTTTCCTGGTAAATATTGGCCGGTTTTTGACGAATGTCATCATAGCGTGTGCCACCTGTTTTCAATCGTAAATGAACTGATGTTTTTCTTTGATCAGCGTCGCTTTAAGCATTCGCAAAAACCCATTATATGGGCTTTAGCCACTTGCAGCGGGCGCTTTTGATAACTATTTTTACACTGATAAAACAGATGGCCAT
This sequence comes from uncultured Bacteroidales bacterium, assembly GCA_963732365.1. Taxonomy (GTDB): domain Bacteria; phylum Bacteroidota; class Bacteroidia; order Bacteroidales; family VadinHA17; genus SR-FBR-E99. The sequence goes on from CAVSZC010000005.1 coordinate 650,919, forward strand.
GAAGACTTTTTATCAGATTGAATCGAAAGAAACCGGCATCGTCTTGCTGAGACGCCGGAAGATAGCTAAGGCATTGCGCCGATGGCTTCGTGAAAACAACATCCCTTTTGAATATACATTTTGCCTTCTGTAAGAATTTGAATTGAGTTAAAAGAATAACTATGAACATAGAAGTAACCGGAGATAATCCTGGTGTCATAAACAGTCAGTCACAGAACATGATATTTCAGAAGCATCTTTTGCTGAACGATAGCAAAATTGATCAACTCAATGCAGGGTTAGCCGATGAGGTACACACCGACCTGTTCAGTTTTCTTAATCAGTTGGGTATGGTTAATACCTCAGGATTGCTTGTCATTCCTGCCGGTCAGCATTATTTTTACGATGCGGAAGACCTGAAAGGGGTGGAAACAGTCATAAATCTCAAGCAGCTCAACTATGTAAAGGAGATCAGAAATTTCCTTCATACAATCGCAAGCCTGCTGCCTCATAAAAGCAAATTTGTCGGGTGTTTTGTTGACAACAGATCGCAGAACGGTTTCCCTGACAAATACAACAACCTGCCGAAGCAGCTGTCGGAGAAGCTTGAGGCTTATGAAAACGGCATAGAGTCAAGAATACCCTTTATCAACAGGATGTACAGCTTCATTGACTCCAGGACCAACAGGTACCTGACAAAGAGGACGGTGTCACACCTGCTTGAGGAGTCTGGCCTGCAGCTGGTCAGCATGGCCGAACTAAACGGCCTGACCTATTTCTGCACTGAGAAAATCAAGCCTGCCGCATAATCAGAGGTTAGCCGGCGGAAGAAAGAACAGCATTGAACAACAGTTTATATGTTGCCTGCGTCGATGCCCTGAACTGGGGGTTGAATGCATAGAGAATAAGTTCCCCTTTGCCTTTCTTAATCCATATCATGGCCGGCTTGCCGGACATGATCTCCTCATTCTCGCAGTAGCCGCTCATGAGGATGTTCTTTTCAGGGAATGAGCCTATCACCCTCCGGTCCATGTCAAACCGTGGCACGGTGGTCGAAAAAAGTGGTGCACCGCGGTAAAAGACTCCTGTTTCAGCCGGCATGCCGTATGTCAATGGATGATCTTGTTTAAGCTGCACCCGCACCAGCGAGCCGGGGATTGACAATCCATCCCTGCGTGCCTGGTCAGCTACGTTTGAAAACGGCAGAACAAACTCTTCAGTCTTTATGCTGTCAGTGATCTCAAGCATACCTGCAAAAAGGTCTGTTGACTGCCCCCACGAGATTACTCTTCCTCCGTTATTGATAAAGAGCAACAGCTTTTCAAATCCTTTTTTGCCCATTCCCTTCTGGTAGTCAGGATGGTAATTACCCATGTAAGCGCCGCCGTCTGATCCGGGTTTGCCATTCATCAGCATAGCCTTTGAAGAGCCCGGGAAGATTATAATGTCATACTCACCGGCCAGGTCGGTTTTTTCAAATTCATCGGGGTGAATAATGGTATAAGGCAGCCTGTATGTGTCGAACAGATAACGTGTCCATCCGGCATCCATATCGCTGAAGTAAGTCTCTACCAGGGCTATCCCCGGCATGGCGACCTCTGTCATTGACAATTTCCCGGGATCGCTGACAAAACCTGGTTCAGTAAATGTTTCCTGCACAATCCGGTTCAGAAGGGCTTCATCTTTGCCCTGTATTACAAAGCTCCCCTTCCCGTAGCTCCTGTCGCCTGCCTTCGTTTCCTGGTCAAGACGGCTGACACTCAAGCCCTCCTTGATGGCTATAATAGCGGCCATATGGCTTCCGTTGCTTGTTGCCGGGAAGATAGCCGGCAGCCTGTAATTTTTCTGCAGTGGATTATAGGTTCCTTCAAGGGGTTTAAGTGCGGCTTCGAAGGCCATATCACGGACCGTGATCTCATGCGACATGATCCCCCTGTGCAGAGGCAGAGACCAGCTGGTAACATCGTAGGGGCGGATCACATCACCCCCCGGGGTATAGTGTCTTACAGGAAACTCCTGTTTTTCCATGACCTCCTTGATAAAGGCACGGAATGGCTGTGCCAGAGGATATACGATGTCGCCCGCCTTAAGGTTTATGCCGGAGAGGGTATAGTCTGAGGAGAGCCGGAAGCCCCTGACTCCATGTTCTTCCATAAGCCGTACAAAACGGATAAATTCACTCTGATCTTCCTGTTTACCTGGAACTACATAGTAGAAGGGAGCCTCAGTCCTGCCTTTCTCAACCTCTCTTTTGGCGACTTCATTCCTGAATTTAAGGATATCATTTTTCATCAGTGAGGCAGTCTTGATAACCGAGAAGGTAGATTCTATTTCAAGTTTAACGATATCGCCAAGGCGCCACCATCCGCCCTGCCATGGTACCGGGAAGTTGATGCTCTTGTCATACTCTGACAGCCCTTTGCCGCTGACCTGCAACTCATTTGGCTCAATATAAATCGGTGATGCCTCACGGACGCTGGCAGCCTCGGTAAGCATGCCGATCACATTCTTCCAGATGCATGTCTCTGTAGAGCCGGGCCAGTACATGTCGAAAATGGTCTTTTGTCCAATGCCTGTTAGACCGGCATTTGTGAGGTCCCTCAGCATATTGGTTCCGAACACTCCGGTCCAGGTCCACAACTCACCATCCACATTTTCAGCAATCGGATCATGGGCAGGAGGGACAAAATATCGAATGCCGGTTGATCCCATCTGATGCTTTTCAACCATTACCTGCGGAAACCAGTCAAGGTTATATATCCTTGCAATAGCCCTGGTGTCCTCCTGGGTAAGACTGATGAAATCCCGGTTGTTGTCGTGCCCTACATACTTGTGGTAGACCCTTGGCAGGGAAGCGCCTTCATATTGGGTGCCTTTGTATTTCTTGTAGTTCTCAACCACAAAATCCATCCCGTCAGGGTTGTGGTTGGGGACCATCATATAAACAACATCGTCAAGATATTCTTTTACAAGCGGATCACTTGTTGTAACAAGGTCATAGGCGATCTGAGGTGCTGCCTGCGACGGCGCTACCTCGGTTGAATGCATTGAAAGGGTGGCCAGGAAAAAGACCTTTCCCTCCCTGATATAATCTGCCTGTTTTGATTCAGAGAGACCTGTATTAAGTGCCAGTTCCCTGTTTATTTCGCGGAGTCTCTCAAGGTTATTGATGTTCTTCTCTGACGAGATGAAGACGATATACATTTTCTTCCCCATGGGGCTCTGTCCGTTCTCTATCATTTTTACCATAGGTGAAGCCTTGTCAAGCTTCATGAGATAATCTGTCATCTCCTCATAATTAAAGAGCATGTAATCTGATCCCGGCACGAACCCAAAATGATCCACGGGTTTTGGAATTGAAGACTGGGCTGATACTCTGAGAGTAGAAGCCAAAATGCCCGCAACAACGAACACAATGCTTAATGTCACTAGGTTAATTTTCTTCATTGGGTTTTAATTTCTGGTCGACCGACATAAAGATATTAAAAATCACGAAAGTCAATTTCCTGGAACAGGTTTAAACTCCTGACAAACTATAGTCTTTATAGCATAACACTTTATGTTTTAAGGAGTTCGTATCGGTGATGCCTGTACAAAGAAACAAAACCTCAAAAAATACCTATCACTATTGATTGTTCTGGCATTAAATGGATTTACCTTTGAGATAAATAAGTGACTAATAAAACAAGGGAAAATGAAATCAGTAATCCGCTTTAAAGTAGTGTGCCGGTTGATCCTTCCGGTAATGATCCTCATTTTTAACCAGGCACTGAGCGCACAGACAGTTCCGACAACCCAGTTATTACCTGATACTGCAAAAATGACATACAACCAGATTTCTCAGCAGATGAAACTGTATGTCTATCCTTCCAAAGACCAGAGCCAGCAGCAGCAGAAGGAAGATGAGTTTGAATGTTACAAATGGGCCGTAGAACAATCAGGGATCGATCCGCTCAACCTTCCGAAGGTTGAAGCTGCTCCGGTTCAGGCGGGGCCTACAGGAGGTGCTGTGAAAGGTGCAGCAAAAGGTGCTGCCGCAGGTGCTGCCATCGGAGCAATTACAGGTGATGCAGGCACAGGAGCAGCCGTTGGTGCAACGGCAGGAGCGATGGCAGGAAGAAGGGCAGGAAAACAGGCACAGGCACAGCAGAACCAGCAGGCTCAGGCCGGCACAGCTGCCAAAGAGCAGGAGATGAAGGATTCCTTCGTAAAAGCTTTTTCTGTCTGTATTGAAGGGAAGGGCTACACCATCAAATGATGGGAAGTAAAATTAACCGGCTGTCAAGGCTGAGATTTTCGAAATAGTGAATGATGTGACCCGCCGGCAAGTTTCCGGGAACCGGGGAATAATGGATTTTTATATATCTTTATTCAAACAAATAAATTTACCCTATGGACAAAAATGCACTTGGTCTGTTGATGCTGGCAGGGATTGTTCCCTGTTCATGCACACAGAAGAAGCCCGACCAGTCGGTTGTGATCCCTGATGATGGTATTGACAGGTCCATCCTGCCGATAAGGGAACCTATTCGCCCAACCTATACCGAGCTTGATGCTCGTAATGCCACTCCTCCGCCACGTTTTGAGGTAAAAGCTCCCAAAGGGGCTCCCAATGTTGTGGTTGTATTAATTGATGACATGGGGTTCGGAGTGTCAGAGGCTTTTGGAGGTCCTGTCAGCACACCAACCATGAATATGCTTGCTGAGAACGGCATCAGGTATAACAGGTTTCATACTACTGCCCTAAGCTCACCTACGCGGGTGGCTTTGCTTACCGGGTATAATCATCACAGCAACAATATGGGAAGTATTGCGGAAACTGCAACGACATTTCCAGGAAATACTTCTGTAAGGCCTCAGTCTATTACACCGATGGCTGAGGTGCTGAGACAAAATGGATACAACACTGCTGCATTCGGCAAGTACCATGAAACTCCGCCATGGGAAATTTCAAATTCAGGCCCGCAGGATCGCTGGCCGACACGTTCAGGCTTCGAGAAGTTTTATGGTTTTATTGGAGGTGAAACCAACCAGTGGGCTCCGCTTATTTACGACGGGGTCACCATCGTCGAGACTCCTGAAGATCCCGGCTATCATTTTACCACCGATATGACAAGCCAGGCTATTTCATGGGTTCGTTTTCAGCAGGCATTGTCTCCTGACAAGCCATTCTTCATCTATTTCGCTCCGGGAGCAACTCATGCCCCGCATCATGTCGCAAAGGAATGGATAGAGAAGTATAAAGGCAAATTTGATCAGGGGTGGGATGCTGTACGCCAGCAGACCCTGGAGCGTCAGAAAAGCCTTGGGGTAGTACCTGAAAACACCTCCCTTGCTCCCAAACCGGTTGATATCAAAGACTGGGAGACACTCTCAGCCGATGAAAAGAAACTGTTTACACGCCAGATGGAGGTGTATGCAGGGTTTGCAGAACATACAGATTACGAAGTCGGCAGGCTGATTGAAGCAATTAAAAAATTAGGTATTATTGATAATACTGTCATCATTTTCATTGCTGGTGATAATGGCGCCAGTGCAGAGGGGCAGATGAACGGAATGTTCCAGGAGATGACCTATTTCAGCGGAGTTGTCGAAACCGTTCCGGATATGCTTAAGCATTACGACGAATGGGGTTCCGAAAGCACCTATCCGCATTTTTCAGCCGGTTGGGCTGTGGCAATGGATGTTCCTTTCTCCTATACCAAACAGGTAGCATCCGATTTCGGGGGAACAAGAAACGGAATGATAATACATTGGCCGGCGGGCGTCAAGGCTAAGGGCGAAATCCGCTCGCAGTTTAGCCATGTGATTGATATTGCCCCAACAGTGTTTGAACTGGCAAAGGTCCCTGCACCTAAAATGGTTAATGGCATTGAACAGGACCCGATCGAGGGCACCAGCCTGGCCTATTCGTTTGACAATGCCGGAGCAGTAGAGCGACATACAACGCAATACTTTGAAATGTTTGGCAACCGGGGTGTATATAATGAAGGCTGGCTTGCACGGACAATACACAGGCCGGCATGGAGGCCAAAACCCGATAATACCCTGCAGGAGGATAAATGGGAGTTATATAATACAAATGAAGATTTCAGCCTGGCAAATGATCTCTCCTCACAAAACCCTGATAAACTTAAGGAGATGCAGGATCTGTTCATGGCCGAAGCTGAAAGATATCATGTATTGCCGATTGACGACCGTCTTTTGGAAAGAACAAATGCAGGATTGATGGGCAGACCGACAGTCATGGGCGATCGGACCTCGGTTACTTACGGCGAAGGCATGAGAGGCATGGGCGTTGATATTTTTATCGACCTGAGAAATACTTCTTATACAATCACCTCAGAGGTAGCTGTAGATGCAAAAGGTAACGGCGTTATAGTCTGCCAGGGCGGGCGCTTTGGTGGTCTCTCATTCTACCTCAAAGATGGGAAACCTGCATTCAGTTATAATTACCTGGGGCTGGAATCGTCTCACATAATAGCTTCCCAGCCGCTGAAACCCGGCAATTATCAGCTGGTTTATGACTTCAAATACGATGGCGACGGAATGGGCAAGGGAGGCCTTGGTACGATCTCTGTCAATGGCACAAAGGTTGCTGAGGCAAGGCTTGAAAAGACCCAGCCGGGTATATTCTCGGTTGATGATCTGGCAGATGTCGGCGTTGATGACGGAACCCATGTTGCAGATTATGGAGCCTCATCAAAATTCAACGGGAAAATAAACTACGTGACAATCGAAAAGAAATAGTGATTTTACAGGAAGCAAACCCTCATCGCAGAATATGAAATAGCCTGGGCATCGAACAGCTATTACAGGGATGGATGGATTAATACCGCAGGGGGCGGGATAGGATTCAAATTTTAATATGTTTTAGCTCGCACAGGATATCTGCAAGGTTACTTGTGCCATTATCAAAGAGGTCGTCTCATTAGTTTAATGAGACGACCTCTTTTACTATGATGCCGGAGACCTTCTCCGCCAAAATTCAAGATTATAAAGAATTAATTTAGATTATAGTTGACAATATTGTATTTTTATACTTGGTATTGCTATGAAGATTTCAGGAGTAGGAAACATTACCAGGCCGAATATTTGAAGTACAAATTCAAAATTTACATTAAATGTCATGCAAGCAGCAAAGACAGTTAAAGGACTCATAGAGCATTTCGGTTCAGTCTCTGGTTCAGAGGCGGAAAAAGCGGTCTCTCTTCACGATTATATCCGGGAAAATGTAAAGTTCGGTTTTAACAAATACCTCGATGGAGATTATCCTGACTACACGCTTTCGATTGGATATGGGCACTGTAATGCCAAAAGCCGGTTAATGGTAGTTTTATTAAGGGGTATTGGATTGGAGGCTTATCAGCACTTTGTAGTTCTGCCGGGAGTGATACTTAAGGGTAAAGATTCGGGCGGTCTCAGCTGGATGATCCCCAAGGAAATTTCTCACAGCTACGTTGATGTCAGAATTAATGAAACATGGTGTGCGATTGACAGTTTTATAATTGATACCCCATATCTGCATGGTGCAAAGGCAAGGTTAGCTGAAGAGGGCCGCCCCTATGGATATGGTATCCATGCCGATTCAGTTAATACCTGGGATGGCAAAAGTGATGCCTTTTCACAGTTTGACAGAAAATATTTGATTGAAGATCATGGTCGCATTGAGGATCTTAATGCTTACCTCGGAAGCAATATGTATCGTACAAAGGTTATGGGTATCCGCTTAAATTCGATCTTCAGGTTGATCGGTGAAACTGGCCTTTCAGGGGGAAATTCTCAAATCGAGAGTATAAGAAATTCAACCAGAATCACAGCCCCGCTTCCCTGAGGAGCAACAAATACCTGGAATTTTCAGGAAACCATTTAGGGGAGTCCTTAATCCAGAGCAGGAAGGTGTCATGCTCGGCAAATGCACTCTTTAGCCAATCCATTGCCAGATCTTCCTCCCCCAATAATTGATAAATCATAAAAAAGGTGGTTGATGGTATGTACTCATATTCCGCCCTTTTTCTTAAAGCATTAAATATTTCATCTGCCTTTTCGATTTCACCAGTTTGATAATATAATATCAACAGGCACGCTATTGCAAACGGTGTCCCATTTGATAGGTCGACAGCCTGCCTGTATTCAAAACCAGCCTCCCTGAACATTGTCTTTACCAGGTAAATATTTCCAAGATTCAGGTGTGTAAAGAAGTAATCAGGATTTATTGCGAGTGCCATCCTGTATTCTGCCATCGCGCTTTCATAATCGTGGGCATAATAATAGGCCATTCCTGCCCGTGTATTGATGTAAGCTGAAAGCGGATCAAGCTCCTGGGCTCTCTTTGCTTCCCTGATAGCCTCCTCATAACGCTTGGCAAATATCAGCATCACTGAATAATTTGTATGTATCATGGAGGAGTTTTGATTTATCTGAAGGGCATATTTAAAATTCCGTTCAGCTTCAATCCAGTTCCAATGATAAAATGTATTGATTGTGGCTAGCAAAGAGTAGGCTTCAGCAAGTGTATTGTCAATTTCGAGGGCTTTTCTTACAAATTTTTCTGCTTTGGGATAAGCATTGTCAGGAGAAATATTTCCCCACATTGAGCTTAACCAGTTAACATATCCCAGTCCTGCAAAAGCAAGAGCATATTCAGGATCTTTTTGTAGGGCTTGTTCAAAATACTCCGATGCTTTTAATAATCCTTCCACTGTCAGCAACTGATAATTGTAAGAACCTTTCAGGTACAAATAATATGCTTCGAGATTCTCACTATGTCTGCTGGCAATATTCTCTTTGACACTGCCTAACAGTCTAATTTTCAGGTTGTCAGCAATGGCCAGGGATATTTCATCCTGAATGGCAAATACATCCTTCATATCCCTGTCGTAACGTTCTGACCAGATGTGCGATCCATCCTCAACGTTAATTAGCTGTACTGTTATGCGAAGCCGCTCACCTGCCTTTCTGATACTCCCTTCAAGTATAGTCTTAACATTCAGAATACTTCCTATTTCACGGATATCTGCCTGCTTATTCTTGAATGCAAAAACAGAAGTCCTGGATATTACCTTAAAATCTTCAATATGAGCAAGTGCATTAATTATTTCTTCTGTTATTCCGTCACAGAAATAATCCTGATCTTTCTCAGGACTCATATCCAGAAATGGCAGAACAGCAATAGATTTCTCAGGGATTTCAGCAGGAGAAGGAGCTAACGGGAATTCCTTTCTATCAGCAAATGGCATCGCAGGCTTTCCTTTTAATCCTGAAATAATCTCTTTTAATGCCAGTGCCACTTTGTTTATCTGATTCCTGTACCTGGTTTTGTTCAGGTTAAACTTTTCATTATCACCTGGGATAAGCGACCTGTTTATGCCCGGTTCTCTATAAATAAACTCTACTCCCCGCAAAACTCCTCCCAGGACAGATTCACATAATTTTATATCTTCATTATCAAGATCATGAATGCGTATCGGCAGCACTCTGTTGGCCACATTCCCATTTGGCAGCTTCACTATCAGGCTGAAGCTATCCTGCGAAGCAAGCTCAATAAATGCCTTAAACTCATGCTGCCAGGCAAATGATTTTGTATCACAGTAAGTTCTTGAAATGATCGGAATAAAAATGAGAGACTTAAGTTTTGCTTTGAGTGAGGCATCCACATCGTGTGTTTCCAGAAGTCCGTCACGTGGATTAATGTCGAAATAAACACTTATCTCTTCCTTGAAAGTAGCCTCAAGTTCCTTTTTAAGATTATCGACAAATTCAGTTACCCAACCATCATATTTGTTGTCTTTCTGGCGATAGCTGATAAAAATATCATATTCGTAACCGGATATTAAGCTTGACATGTTAATGGTTCAGATCCATAAAGCTATGAAAGTTTTAAATCTGTTCAACACTCAATGGCAAAAACCCGGCAGAAAAGTGTGGGTGTGAGTGAGAACAAAAAGAGCGAGGCACTCGCTCCCGCTCTCACTCTTTTTGTTGTCCCGTCAGGTCTCGAACCGGACCGAGCGTTAAGAAATTACCCTGTGGGTAATTTTAGCGAAGGGGCCAGCTTGCTGCGGAGCATTCTGATCCAAAATCATTACATTTCCATTATTTAATACCTGTTATCCCCAAAATCTAGCAAGATTTTCTAAAGTATTTTGTATGAATAACAACACATCGGACTGTAAGACTATTGAGTTCGTATATTCTAATACCTTTGATTAGGTTTTAAGGTTTTTCATTACGGGAAGTCTTAAACCCTATTGCTTTTCTTGGTTTTGGATTATCGTGTTTCTCGATAAGTTCATCAAGATAACTAAAGACAAGCTCTATATTTTTATCATGGTTTACCAGTTGCTTTTTAATCTCTTCTATTTCAAGTCGGACACTCAAATTGTCCGTCAGGATCTCTCGGATCCTGGAAAATACACGCATTATCTGGATGTTTACCATTATTGCCTGATCACTGTTAAGGACACTTGATAACATGGCCACACCTTGTTCAGTAAAAGCCATCGGAACATACCTTGACCCGCCCCAACTTGAGGTCACAAATTGTGACCTCAAGATTTTTAAAGATCAAATGTATTTGCAAAATCCGTCCTTCTTTGACCACTTCAAAATCCGGTCAGAAAACTCTTAACATATTAGAAAACCACATCATACAATAACAGATGAATAGGGATGAGGCGGAATGCCTTCTATGTATCAGTATATTAATATATTATAGCAAATTAAAATGCGCCAAATGGAAGTTACGATTAGTTTACTGATATAATGTGGTAATGCCAGTGCCCCTGACCACTTTTCGTAGGAATAGACTGACCATGCGATGCCGGGCAGAGTTAAATGCAAATCAGACTGCGTTTCATTTATCTGCTAAAATTTAATTGACTTTGAGTTTATTAGGGTGAAACTTTGAGTAAAAATAGAAATTGTCCTTCTTTTTATCTTTCTTTTCTAATAAGTGAATAATCTAAAAGTGTACATTATGAAAAAACTAATTTGCTTTCTAATTTTCCTTCTGATTTTTGTATTCAATCAGACTTCTGAAGCTCAGGTAACACCAAGTCAGAAAGAACTGGTGAACAGCGATTCAGTTAAAGCAGATCTTGCCATGGCACGATCTTTACTAATGCAGGGGAATATGGCAGATGCTACAAAAATCTATATCAGTATTATGGAAAGCCAACCTGACAACAAAGAGGCAGTTCAGGGTTGGCTTATGGCTAACATGAAAAGAGAACCCGGAGGAGAGGAAGAAGCTATCAAACAATTGGAAGAGCTAAGCAAGTCATACCCAAACAATACTGGAATATTATTCTTCAAGGCATTTCTTAATGCTGAATACAAGCATAATGAAGAAGCTCTGAGAGATATAGAGAAGCTTATAAAGGTCCAACCAGACACTGCATTACATTATATTCTTAAAGGGCAGGTATTAACAACAATGGAAAATTACAAAGAAGCTTTTAATGCCTTTGACAAAGCGACATTATTGGATCCTAAAAAACCAGACGTGTGGGGAATGAAAGCTGGTGTGCTTGCAAAAACGGGTAATTTCGACGAAGCACTTGTAGCCGCAAACAGAGGTCTGGAAATAGCGCCAAATGATCCCACCGGCATATATAATCGCGCATGTATTTACTGTCTTAAAGGGGATAAAACCAATGCTCTTGCCGATTTGAAAAAGGCAATCTCCATGAATCCTTCATTTAAGGATTATGCCAGCAAAGACGAAGACTTCAAAAAGCTTTATGAAGATGAAGATTTCAAGAAACTGATTTTATAAATTTGACTGCAAAAGCCGGGCATACTGACAACATTTGGCCAGTTATATTGAGGCTATCGTATTAAATTTAAAAACAAGCACTTAACACCGTCCTTAGATGATTAAGTTGATATGGCTTGGGGTTGCCAAGGGCACTGGCTTTTCCACTTGAGCATCTAAAACTAGGATTTATTGGAGGGCCAAAATATTTTTATTTGCTCTGTAACAAAAGTTTAAATTTGATTTTAGAGAGAATCCGGAGTAGGTAAAATGCATAGAAAACATATTTTTATAATACTATAAATATGAAAAGGTTAGGACTTACTTTTTTAATTGCACTGGTAATATCTTGCTCTGGTCAAAAATCTGAAATTGAAAACATAGTCGCATCTAATCCATTTTTAATAGGTAAATGGACTGGAGAAGGAGGTTTCCTGGATGTAAATCTGGATAAAGAAGTTGGGAAGGTGATGATTGAAATCGAAATTAATAATGACAATACAGTTTCAGGTAAGATAGGCGACGCCAGACTGACTAAGACGAGTATTATTAAAGCTAATTATGGTTTTGAAGTAAAAGGGGTATTAGATTCCCGGATTAAAAAGAATAAAAATTTAAAGAAAAACCACCTGATCATTTTACTGGTCACCCCCTTAAAGAACAGCAATGATGTAATGGTAAGTGATGCAAATTTTCATTTGAAAAGCAATTATATTTTTGATTTTAACATGCGTGTTGGCGGAGTAATGCTGACAAAAGTACAGTAAATCGGAAGTCAGTGTGCATTAACCCTTAAATTTTGATGCGAGCATATTTTGGAATATATATTAATGAAAGTAACAAATGAATTGCTTATGAAAACTTCAAACTGGATCAAATTGATTGGAATTCTATGCATTGTTTTTGGTGTAATAGGAATACTAAATGGTATTTCAGCTCTTATAATGCCAAAATTATTAGAAGTGGCTAAAGAGAAAGTACCGGAAGTCTCACCTGCACTTCAAAGATGGGATGTGACACTTGCACTTATTTCTCTATTAGCTAATACACTTTACCTCATGGCTGGAGTGTTCTTTATAATGAAAAAATCATTCTCACTGAACTTGATGTATATAGCTCTGATATTAAGCATATTGTGCAAAATTGCACCTATGATGTTTTTACAGAATTATATCTCAATTCCATACTTTTATAATTATGATTTTAATATTTTTAACCTCATAGGTCCAATTATTGATGTTGCTCTGTTGATTGGAGTATACAGGTTATCCAGATACTATTATAAATCACCTGAGGAATTAATTGAGCTTTTAGGAGCAAAAACTCCAAGAAAAGCTTTATCTCTACGGGTGTTAAAAATATCTGCAGGTGTTGGAATATTAAGCTTATCTGTTCCTCTTTCAATATTCGGATTATGGATTTATGTATCCGGTTCAGAAGATACTCAGCTTAAGAGTGTCGCTAGTTTTAAAACATATTTCCCGGATTTTTTACAAGGACGATACGATACTGCCTATCTCAGCTTAGCTTTTTGTGTTTTAGCAATTTTTTTAAGCATTAGTAGTCTGGGGTTATCAGGAAAATTATGGAAGGCGGTGAACATGATCACGCTGATTTTTAGTATCATATTGTTGATGCTGAATTTATTTCAAATGATGTAATATAAACGGGGCAAAACCGAAAAGCTTTATGAGTAGAAAAATAAACAAAATGAATTTCCTTTTAGTTGCATTCTTTACTTTTCAAACATTAGAAATCTAACAATGGAAACAGGTGAGTGAATGAGTTTGTGGATTTTTTTCTTAGATTTTCACTTTCAAAATAGGAGGAATATATCATGATTAGTAAAACATCCTGGAATCGTATTCTGTACATGGCTACTGGACTTGTTATTATGGTAATTATCATTATAATATTTTATATAATTCCTCAAGTTAAAACTGATACATCACCAACTGCAACACCGGATAAAGCAGTTCCGGCCTTTTGGGTAATTACATTAATCCAAGTACTAATTGTTGCCGCATTGATATATTCCATTATGTTCAGTCATAAAGTAGGCCATTTTGAAAATGGATTTCTTGTGACTGCTGGTGTAATACTTATAATATCCAGTCTGATACTAATTGATGCAGCATCTGCAGCTTTAGGTCATCCCGATCTGCATGTTGCGGCAATTTTCCTGTTCATATGTATCGGATTCGATTTTACTGCCGGGGTGCTTTCTTTCATTGCCCGATATTTCAGAGGACATTTAACAATTTGAAATCAGAAAGGAGGATTGGATCAAAAGTTATTGGACAATAATGGTGTCAATTGCCGCCAACCTCTGTACAATTATGCCCAAATTATCAAAGATCCACTCCAAAACCTAGCAAGAACCTAGCAAGAATTAAAAAACCACTTACAAAAAATCTCGTAAGTGGTTGATTATCTGGTTGTCCCGTCAGGTCTCGAACCTGAACTCTTCTGATCCAGAATCAGACGTGTTGCCAATTACACCACGGGACAATTTATTCAGGGTGCAAATATAAATAATCTTATCAAAAATAAACAGAATGACATGAAAATAGTAGAGACGTTGCATGCAACGTCTCTACAGTCTGTTTGCAGCAAATTTATTACTGTGGTAACGTGTAATATACCGTCAGCTGCGGCCGCAATGCCTCAACCGGATGGTCGCTCGACGCAAACCTGAATCCGCGAATCCACTCACGAGGCCATAACCTGAAGAACATACCGTAATTAGGATATTCAACATTATCTGTGGTAACAGACGGCACATAAAGCCTCGTCACATCAACTTCAATGAAGTTAACATTCCTGATGAAGGGGCCAATGAATACCTGGTTAAACTCAATGCTCTTGGGCTGATTGTTCCAGGTGACCTTGCTCTCTTCCCAGGGTTCAACGATCTTTTGAAGTACTCCCCCCATTCTCTCTACCGTACCGTCATCTTTGGGAATGAATACTGAGGCGCTATCCCATGGCAGCGGGGTTTCGTAGGAGAGTTTCAGCATCACCCTCCTTATCATAGCTGATTTTGGCAGGTCATTCATATTGAACCATATGAGGCTCTCGTTTGAACGCATTACTGTAAGAACAGGCTCGGTGATGAATGTGGCCTCAAAGAATTTGTGAGCGCCGAAGTTCTTTTCTGGCTCAAGATTCGAGATCATTGCATCCATCCCTGCCTCAGGCCCTGGCTTGAGTACAAGAACTTTCCACTGGTTGCTGTCCCAGGGAATTTTGAGAATCAGGGGATTCTCCTTCGTGGTTGCCATCAGTTCTCTGGCAGAGACATAGAACTTCTGCGGCATGTACCCCTCTTTCTCAAGAAGGAAGAGGTAGACATCATAGCCTCCCCTGATGATGATGCGGTTCAGCGCAGCCTCAAGCTTGAAGCTGTAATGCCAGTTGTTACCGGCAAAGACGGTAAGCTTTGCAGTTGTGAGTTGCAGCCCCGGAGCCATGCTGAGCGGATTGTCAAGGATACAGATGGTGTAGAAACCAAGAGGCTTGATGATCTGTATTCCGAAATTGACATATCCGAAGTCGCCCGGTGTGTGATCATCTACCGGCAGCACCTCGGGAAGAACGGTCGTGGTGCCTCCCGCAATAACCCTGAAACCTATTGGCAGAGGATCATTGACAAGATAAGCCAGCGGCGCCCCCTCCAGCGGAGCGGCAAAAATGACCTCCCCGGCAGGATTTATTACCAGAAATTTCGTGAGCCTGTAGCTGCCTGCATCGAGCTCAACATCCTCACTGATGAATCCGGCCCCGAAGAGATAGACGGGTATGAGTTCATCGGTAAGGACAGAATTTCCTTCCATGTCTTCGACAGATACCATTACATGGTACGAAGCCATCACACTGTCGGCTTCAGCCGACTTGTCCAGGCTGGATTCTCCGATCGGACTGATCGAAAATTTGAATGTTCCCTTGCTTGTGTCGGAGTTTTTTTCACAGGAAGAAATAGCAAAAACAGCAAGCAGGATCAAAGTGAATTGCATTGATCTGATCAAGGTTTTCATTTTCCTTCGGTTTAAGTTGTGAAAAAATGATTAAGCAAAACAGGTTAAATGCACAAAAACAGTGCCATAAACAGGGCTCAGGGCTCAGGGCTCAGGGCAAGGAGGTTGAGGTTAAGGTTGAGGTTGAGGGGGGTGATTTAAGTATTTAATTTCTCCTCCTTGTTTACCTTAGCCCAGGTATCCTTTAGTCCGACGGTACGGTTGAATACAAGGCTGCCGGGTTTGCTGTCATAATCAACACAGAAGTAACCCAGTCTCTGAAACTGGAACTTGTCGAGGGCTGAAGCACTTCCCAGTGATGGCTCCACCTTGCACCCGGTGAGCACAGTAAGAGAACCCTGGTTAAGGTATTCTCTTGGATCAATATCCTTGTGTCCCGATGGGTCCTCGTCGACGAAGAGCCTGTCGTAAAGCCTTACCTCCGCATCAAGGCAATGCACAGCCGAGACCCAGTGTAGGGTGCCCTTGACCTTGCGATCTGCCTGAGCTCCTCCGCTGCGTGTCTCAGGGTCATATGTACAATATATTTCGGTGATCTCACCATTCTCATTCTTCCTGAAACTCTCGCACCTGACTATGTAGGCTCCCTTGAGACGCACCTCCTGACCGGGTGCCAGCCTGAAAAACTTATGCGGAGGATTCTCCATGAAGTCTTCCTGTTCAATATAAAGCTCCCTGCCGAAAGGCACCATCCGGGTGCCGTGCGTCTCATCCTCGGGATTGTTTATCAGTTCTACCTCTTCGGTGGCCTCTTCGGGATAATTGGTGATAATCACCTTAAGCGGATTCAGAACACCGAAGACACGGGGAGCGCGTTTGTTCATATCTTCGCGTATGGCATATTCAAGCAGAGACACATCGTTGATAGCTTCAACCTTTGTATACCCTATCAGCTCAACGAAGCGCCTGATAGATTCGGGAGTATACCCTCTTCGGCGCAAACCGCAAATTGTTGGCATGCGCGGGTCATCCCATCCTCTCACCACATCGTCTTTTACGAGCTCGAGCAGTTTCCGTTTGCTCATAACCGTGTAGGTAAGATTAAGGCGGTTGAACTCAATCTGCCGGGGACGGTAGTCACCATCCATCAGCTGGTCAACAAACCAGTCGTACAATGGCCTGTGCACCTCGAACTCAAGTGTGCAGAGCGAGTGGGTTATACCCTCGAAATAGTCGCTCTGGCCATGTGCAAAATCATACATGGGGTAAACCTTCCATGTAGTTCCTGTGCGGTGATGAGGCGTGTAGAGTATACGATAGATTATCGGGTCACGCATGTGCATGTTGGGGGAGGCCATGTCAATTTTTGCCCTCAGAACACGGCTCCCCTCCGCAAACTCCCCCTCGTTCATGCGATAGAACAGATTGAGATTCTCCTCAATGCTTCTGTCTCGGTAAGGACTCAAAATACCAGGCTGTGTGGTTGTTCCCTTCTGCTCAGAGATTGTATCTGCGCTCTGGTCATCAACATAGGCCAGACCTCGTTTGATGAGCACCACTGCAAAGTCAAACAACCTGCCGAAATAGTCAGATGCATAGTACTCACGCTCTTCCCAGGTGAAACCAAGCCAATTGATATCCTCCTTGATTGCATCAACATATTCTACATCCTCCTTGGTCGGGTTTGTATCATCAAAGCGGAGGTTGCACATGCCTCCGTACTTCTGAGCCATTCCGAAATCGAGGCAGATAGCCTTTGCGTGACCTATATGCAGGTATCCGTTGGGTTCAGGCGGGAAGCGGGTATGAATCCTCCCTCCGTTCTTTCCCTCACTGAGGTCTTTTTCTATTGCCTGTTCAATAAAATGCTGTGATTCAGTCTTTAAGATATCTTCTGACTCCTTCATTGTACTTATTTAAGAGAAAGTACAAAAATAGAAGGAAAAAGGGGACTAAAAGCAGGAAGAGAGGGGATATTTTCATATCCCCTTTCCAGGGTTAAGGTATTCGCTCAGGGAGGCAACATACTCAGCAAATTTTTTCCTGCCCAGCTGAGTGATACTGCACATTGTCTGAGGATAACTCTCCCCGAAGCTTTTACTTACCTCAATATATCCACCCTCTTTCAGCTTCGTTAGCTGCACGCTGAGGTTGCCTGCCGTTGCCTCAGTCTTGTCACGCAGATATGTGAAATCTGCCCTGTCAACGCTTATGAGAATTGACATTATTGCCAGCCTTAGCTGCGAATGCAGCAGAGGATCAAGTTCTCTAAATGGTGTCATGGCTGCCCTTTGTCCTGAGTAAGTAACCCGGTATGAGATATCCTGTGATCATGGCTACAGGCATTGCAAGACCTGCTATGATGTTGCCTCCGAAATGCGCAATGAGGGCAATGACCCAGAACGATACTGCACCCCAGATCAACGGCCTGAACTTTAATACTATGCCGGAGATGAGGGTAGGCATTGCCGCCATCAGAAGCATATACTTGCCAACACTCTCCATATGATCGGAATGCACTATAAAGAATACTACCGATGAAAAGAGGAATGCAATCCAGGCCCATACATAAATGCCGGTGGCATATGTAAAGACATGTTGCTTCCTTCCTTTTACAAACCCGTAGGTCATTGAAATGAATACACCCGGTATGACAAAGAACCATACATACCAGGGAGTGGCAAAGTCGGTGAGCTTCCAGAGCAGAAACTCAGAAAGGCTGCATGCGAATATCAGCCAGCCCCAGAACAGCAGGTGAAAACTGCTTTGTGTCAGACTTACCCGGCTTTTGTTGATCATAGCCGTGATGACCTTGAGACTCTCTTCCCCTGTCATTAATTTTTCTTCATTTTCCATGGCATTTACTAATTTTACAATGTGTATTATAGCACTATAAATATATTGCAAATATAAAGTAGTTTATAATACAAACCAAATAATTCTACAAGTACTTTTGCCTGGAACGAAAAATAGTTTGTAAGAAACATTTAATCAATTCATTAGACATATAAAGAAACTACGATATGGGACTCATCAGAATTGAAGACATGGAGTTTTATGCTTTTCACGGTCATTACAAGGAGGAGCAGATAGTGGGGAACCACTTCATCGTTGATGTTGAAATTGATACTGACACAGGCAAGGCCGGGACAAGTGATGACCTGAGAGATACGTTGAATTATCAGAAGGCCTATCTACTCATAAAGCGGGAGATGGAGACCACCTCAAACCTCCTGGAGCATATTGCAACACGCATTCTTGATGCGCTATACAATGAACTTAGCGGCATAGACAGGGCTACCGTCAAAGTATCGAAAATGAATCCCGTGATGGGTGGCAGGATTGGCAGGGTCAGTGTCGAGATCTCAAGGTAGAGATCAAGGTTAAGGTTAAGGTTAAGGCTAAGGTTAAGGTTAAGGTTAAGTCTGGAGTTTGAAACATTTTGGAGGGGGTGTAAATAATTTTGTGTAAATGAATTTGTAGCTGCTTGGGTAACCAACCGGTCTGGAGCCGGCGATCGAGCTCAAAGACCGGTTGGTTAAACGAAAAAGTTTAATTTTAACCTAATAAGCAGCAGTATGAGTGATAATGAGTTATTCAAGATCCCTGAAGAAGCGCTGAAAAAGATCAGGACTCAAGAGGAGTTCGAAGACTTTATTCAGAGGCTTTACAAGCAAGGAGTGGAAGCACTTCTGAAGGCTGAGATCAATGAGCATCTCGGCTATCCCAAACATGATCCTGCGGGCAAAAACAGTGGCAACAGCCGTAATGGCTTCAGCCGCAAGACGCTGAAGACCAATCTTGGGGAAGTCCCTCTGGATGTTCCCCGTGACCGCAACTCATCATTTGATCCGGTGGTTGTACCCAAGCATGAGCGCATGTCAGCAAAGATCGAACATGCTATTATAACGATGTACTCCCGGGGCATGACCACACGTGATATAGAGGCTACTATCAAGGACATCTACGGCGTTGAGGTCAGTGAGGGTTCGATATCCAACATAACCAGCGCTGTTCTTGAAGACATCAAGGAGTGGCAGCAGCGTCCTCTTGACCCTGTTTACTTTGTTGTCTGGATGGACGGCATCGTAGTTAAGGTGAGGCAGAATGGCAAGGTCCAGGGCAAAACCATCTACCTGATGATCGGACTTAAACAGACCGGTCGGAAGGAGGTTCTGGGTATGTGGATCAGTGAAACGGAGAGTGCATCCTTCTGGCTTAAC
This sequence comes from uncultured Bacteroidales bacterium, assembly GCA_963732365.1. Lineage (GTDB taxonomy): Bacteria > Bacteroidota > Bacteroidia > Bacteroidales > VadinHA17 > SR-FBR-E99. Next base: position 670,856 of record CAVSZC010000005.1, read on the forward strand.
GTTCTTACAGATATCAAGGCCCGTGGAGTAAAAGACATATTGATCGCCAGTACAGATAATCTCACCGGCATCAGGCAGGCAATCAAATCTGCCTTCCCTCAGACAATTACTCAGCTTTGCGTGGTTCATCAGATACGTAACTCTACAAGGTATGTCGTCTGGAAAGACCGAAAGCAGTTCCTGGCTGATTTAAAGAATGTCTACCGGGCAATAAACCGTGAGATGGCATATGATGCTCTCGATGAGTTTGCCCGGAAATGGGGCGGTAAATACGCTTATGCAATCAAATCCTGGCGAGACAACTGGGATGAGCTTACAGCTTACTTTGATTACCCCGAGGAGATCCGGAGGATCATCTACACTACCAACGCAATCGAGAGTCTGAATAGCACTATCCGGAAATACACCAAAGCAAAAACGGTCTTTCCTGACGACCCGGCAGCTTTAAAGGCTGTGTATCTGGCGATTGCTAATATCGAGAAAAAATGGACATTCCCCGTGAGAGACTGGGGCTCCGTTATAAATCAATTAATCATTAAATTTGGTGACAGATGTGACGTTATTTAAACCAGGCTGCTACTCGTTTACACAAAAATCTTCACAGGCTCATTTTGGAAAAACTTCAGTAGCCTTTTGTATCTTATTGGAGAGTTTTAATGAGTTTATTAAGTTCATAAATAAGGTCATCGTACTCCTGAAATAGCCTGTCTGTGATTTCCTGCCCGAAGTATCCAACGTTTTTGCCATATAACAGATGGCTCTGTGTTTCATGTGATGAGCCACGTGCTATAATATAGAAGTTCGATTTATCTTTCTTCGTGTTTCGACCAAACCCTTCCGCAATGCATGCTGATACACCATTTGACGACTTACGTATCTGTGATGTTAGCCCATAATCCTCTGACCTGGGTAATTCACCAGTCAGACTAAAGACCTTCACTGATAATTGATGTGCCTTAAGCCAGACCGGCATTTCACGAAAACTTTTAAACATTTTGCAGTCATTTTAATTACAAATCCTCTACCTCAGCCTTAACCTCTACCTCAGCCTCAACCTCAACCTTTGCCTCAACCTCAACCTCAACCTTAACCTCAGCCTCAGTATGTCATCGTAATCTCTTTTCGATTTAATCCTTGAGCTTGTTCCACCAGTTGAATTTCAGGATCACAGATGTCACTATCATGATGCCAGTCGAGATGAGGAAAGGGGTCCACTCGCGCAGGACGATGAAGATGGGGAATACCATGAGAGAAAGCTGCCAGGCGATTCCGATCACTATATTGAACATATCCTTAAGAAAGTCGCGGTTGCCTTCGAATGAAGGATCTGCCTTCACAACCTTTTGATGCACAGGCTTCCAGAAGCCCCACGGTCGCACTGTTTTATAAAACTTCATCAGTGTTTCGTCATCTTCCGGTTTGGTTAGCAATGCTCCGAGTATGCTGCCGATAGTTGAGACAATAAGTATTACAGGAAATGCATTCATGCTGAAATTGTTCAGCAATGGCCACTCGTGAAGAATCTGAAGGTTTAGCATCGGGAGAATAAGGGCAGCTGCAATACCTGCGACCATACCCCAGAAGTAACCGTAACCGTTGAACCTCCACCAGTACCATTTCAGAAGGTTGGGTGCGGTGTATCCTCCCCAGAGCGCTGCAGTGATCCACAGAACAACTTCGTTGATCGAAGTCACAAAGAAGCCCACGGTGATTCCTATCACTACTATCAGCAGTGAAGCGGCATAGCTCATCCTGACATATCTCTTCTCGCTGGCGTGCGGGTTGATGTACCGTTTGTAGATATCATTGACAAGGTAAGCCGGAGCTGCATTGACTGTTGCGGCGAAGTTGCTCATAAATGCTGCCAGAAGGCCTGCCATCAGGAAGCCCAGCAGACCCACGGGCACGTAAGTGGCCAGCACCTCAGGCAGTATGCTTTCAAAGTCAGGTGAGGTCAGTGACCCGGTATAGAGTTTATCAAAGTTCACCAAGGCAAGTATAGTCAAGCCGGTTATCATAAAATATCTAGCAGGATTGAGCACCACGTTCACCAGGGAGCTCATCTTTGCAGCCTCACTTGCAGTACGGGTGGCAAGAACGCGCTGCATGTCATAGTTTGGAGCCGGTCCGGCGGCTGCCACGAAGATCCCCTTGAAAAGCATCATGACAAAGAAGAGGCCGAACATCTCATAGCCGTCCTTGGTTATCCATTCGTTGAATGCATGAAGCTTTGGCGAGGCTGCAGTGGATATGTCATTCCAGTTCAGGCCCACTGTCCGCCCGAACCACATGCTCTTCCATCCGTCAGGTAATACAGCGTCAATGGCGTCCGGAGCAACCTGGTTGATGGCAATTATTCCTATTGCTATGGAAGAGATGGTGAGTATTCCATACTGTATGACCTCGGTTATGACCACACTGAACATTCCCCCCTTGACAACATAGAAGGTTGTGATGGCCATCAGGATCAGGGCGTACAGATTGACATTTATCTGGGGATGGAGTGCCAGGTATTCGGCATTGGTGACAATTGGCGGCATGAATGCTGAAGCGAATTTACCGATCCCCTTGAAGCCGTAGGAGAGGAACCCGATAACGCTTACCAGCGCAAAGACCACAACGATGATATGGGAGAGGTTTGCTGCCGTCCCCTGCCCGAAGCGGGTTTTTATCCATTCGGCACCTGTCATCACGTTCGAGCGGCGCAGCCAGGCGGAGAGGTAGACCATCAGGAAGATCTGGTTGAAGATAGGCCACAGCCACGGTATCCAGATACTCTTCAGACCGTAGACCGAGAGCCAGTAGACGAGGAGCATTGTACCGGCAATATCGAACATGCCTGAGGCGTTTGATATTCCCAGGAAGTACCACGGCAGGCTGTTCCCTCCCAGGAAATAGGACTGGATGTTTCTTGAAGCCCTTTTAGATACCCAATACCCTATAAATACAGTAGCGATAAGGTAAAGAATAATGATGCCCAGATCTATAATATGAAGATTCATGATATCTGATTTTTAGGTTTTATGGAATTCATTTTATTATACCTCGTAAATGGCAGAATGAACTGGCCTCAATATTACATAACCAAAGATATTGTAAATAAATTTTATTTTAATAATCCCTGCACCTTGCACCCCACCTTCGCCGCCCTTTCACAAGCTCAGGGTCTGGCTTCGGCGGGCTATGCTTGCACCCTGCACCTTAATTTATCGCAATAATTCTTCTGCATCTCATCACTTTTTATTATCTTGGTAGGTTAACATTTATCAACTAACGAAAGGACCTTTGCCATGATTTACATTATTATTGCCATTGCTTTAGTACTGATTTTCTTCTGGGGGATCAGGATTGTCAGACCGACTCACAGGGCTCTTATAGAGCGGCTTGGGAAGTACTATCACTTTGCCAACCCGGGATTTCACTGGATCATTCCGATCATAGACAAGATGTACAGGGTGAATGTGACTGAGCAGATGGTTGATGCCGAGCCGCAGGAGATCATCACAAATGACAATCTGAATGCCAGTGTTGATGCGCAGGTTTATTTCAGGGTAAAGTCGGACGAGGAGAGTGTCAAGGGATCGATATACAATGTGGCGAACTTCAAGTACCAGATTGTCAACCTTGCCCGCACCACGCTGCGTAACATCATCGGTACGATGACACTTAAGTCGGCCAACAGTGAGCGTGGAAAGATCAATGCCGAACTGTACAATACTCTGCATACTGAGACACAGGGCTGGGGTATAGAGATTGTGCGTACCGAGCTGAAGCAGATCGATCCGCCGAAGGATGTACAGGAGACGATGAACAAGGTGGTGAAGGCTGAGAATGAGAAGATTGCTGCCGTTGACATGGCTTCTGCCGCTGAAACTGTTGCCGATGGTGTCAAGAGGGCAAAGATCAAGGAGGCGGAGGGAGCCAAGCAGGCTAAGATACTTCAGGCCGAGGGTGAGGCTGAGTTTATCAGGCTGGTTAATGAGGCCGCCGAGAGGTATTTTGTAGGCAATGCGCAGTTGCTGAGGAAGCTGCAGGCCATGGAGACTGCCTTGCAGTCGAACACGAAGATAGTTGTTCCGGGCGGCAGTGACCTCGTCAACGTGATCGGCGAGATGGCGGGTATTGCGCCAATACCAGGGAAAAAATAATCGGATAATAATATAAGATCGTTTTGTGGATGCCATGTAGAGCCGTTGCATGCAACGGCTCTACGGGTAGACATAACAATGTTTGTATAATTGTCCGGGTGATTATACAAGAAAAATTTATTATTTTTGCACCCGCAATGACACGGTAGGGTTTCAGCCACTGGCAGGGTTAGTGGATTTGCGTTTGTTCTTTTGAAAAAATAGTAATGGTCGGTTGTCCGCCAGCTGGCGGATAGGCATCGGTCTGCAAACCCGGGTATCTCCTTCTCCGCCAATTGGCGGATTCGGAGATCAAAGACGGCGGTTCGAACCGACTGAGCGAAGCGAGGGAGCTCGCGAGGCGAACGAAGTGAGACGAGCAATCCGCCACCGGCAGGGAACGTTATTTGAATAGAATATGTATTGAAGTATAATGGTCGGTTGGCCGAGTGGCTAGGCATCGGTCTGCAAAACCGGGTACGGCGGTTCGAATCCGCCACCGACCTCAACAAAATCCCCCTGAGCACGAAGTGCGAGGGGGGTTTTTGTTTTCAGACCGACGCTCGCTTGCGAAGCGGAGGGAAGAAAACAAAAAGACCAAGGACCGCCGCCAGGCGGGCCGGGGGGTTTTGTTGCAAAGGCCCCCCTCTGCGGATCACGGAGTAATCCGCGCTATTTCAATGGAGGATGAGGGAAGAAAACAAAAAGACCAAGGACCGCCGCCAGGCGGGCCGGGGGGTTTTGTTGCAAAGGCCCCCCTCTGCGGATCATGGAGTAATCCGCCATCATTAACCAATTATTGAACCAGGAAAATCATTATAACATACAGTGCTTTTCAGACACAGGCATTTAACATGTTTTCAATCAGTTGACCACCTGAGTTTATTAGAGTGTCCAGATCTTTATTATCGTATATCCACAAATCGGTCTCGATTCCCAAAATAGTTTTGTCTTTCAGCTCTTCAATAATTGAAAGGTAGTCATGCTTAATTAAGATTTTAAGCGGAGTAATTCTCTTATTGATTTCAAGAAACAGAATAACATCCCGAGGGCCTAACAAAAGGGCAGGCGTCCAATTACCACCAGAGGTTATTGTCAGATTCTCATCGATGAAGTTGATTCCTGATTTACGTTTGTTTTTTCTGAAAATCAGGTCTACCCAGTCCTTTTTGTAGATATGGCAATTTGTTTCTGGCGGTAGATTAATGACTGAATAGATTCCGGTAAAAGTCCTGGAAGAATAGGCGCTTGTGCCATAGGAGTCGTATGCACAAAAAAAGAGAGATTTATTCTTTGCAACAATGTATTTTGTATTTGATAATCTGTCCTTCCCGGGCACAATAAAATTCCTTTCGGAAATGTGTCTTTCCGGCTGCATCCCTCTCTCAGATAGCCTGTCAAAAAGAATGTAAAAAGCTGATTTGTCATCCATATGGTTCGAAATTTTGTTATTGAACGCCGACCCGTTAGCCAGTGTCCATTTATTTTAATTTGCGGATGACTTCCCCTTTCAATGGCTGAAGATATTGTTTTACTATTGCCCATATCATCGAAGGATCCATAGCATCATAAGAATGAATCAACCTGTTGCGAAATCCAACAATCTTTCTTGCATTTACAAGACTGTCGTCTGGATTCAGGAGGTCGTATTTATTGACGGCTTCTCCAATAATTCCAAGATGACGTTCAACAGCACTTTGTGTTTTCAAGTCATTTTCATATTGAGAGAAGGTCTCAACTGACTTTGTAAATTCCTCAATCAGTTCAATAGAATGAATAATATCAGATAAGTATTTTTGACTTTTCTCCGTCATATATGAGCACTTTCGTTGCGTCTATACTTTTTCTTAGATAGGGATTCCGTATTCTCGAATCAGTTAATAAGTCCACTTTACGGTTGAATAGGCTCTCAAATGAATCCCATATTGATATAAGTTTTTCACCTCTCTTAATAGGATCCGGTTCGTCTATCTCTATTAACAAGTCAATATCACTTTGAGAACTGTCAAATTTATTACTAACAGCAGACCCAAATGCATATAAGTATTTTACATTGTGCGTCTTAAACAGCAAAATAAAATCTGGCAGATGTCTTGATATTTCATCTTTGATAATCATAACTCAAAGATAGTGTAAAATTAGAAAGCGCAATTAGTGAGATTTGTATCTGCCTCCTGCATGCACGTTTATAGTCCTGTTGGTTTCACTGATAATCAGCCAAAGAGAGCCGGTAATTCTGTAAATCAGTAGCCCTTCAGCCTGTCATCCGCGTTTTATAGATTCACTTTTATGGGTTTCTTCTAAGTCATACATTGTTTTAAGAAGATTAAAATAGTGAATTCCCGGCGAATTCCAATATATCTTCGGGTTGGCAGTATAGAACTCAGCATGATACGTCCATTGTTCCGAAGCGACTATTTAAACAGCATATTATCAGCATTTTAGCATAATTCCTTAAAATGGGCAACACTAGTGGGGAGGCATAAAGATTAATAAAGATTTGTTTTTCAGGGCAATATGGTGTAAATTTCATGGCTTGTAATCCAACAGGCATGAGCACTGCAGGTTACTATCTTAGTGTAAATGCATTGGGGATTATTTTTGCAATTATAGTCAACCATGAAGGACTTAGAATTTTCATTTTCCGATGATCTTAAAAATGCCATAAGCATAGCACAGTCGATCGCCAAGGAATTCTCCAATAAGAATATTTCACCGGGACACCTGCTGAAGGCGTTGCTTCATAAGGATATCGGGTTAGCATCATTTCTTGAGGCCATGGGCAAGGACATTTATTACCTTGAGGAGTGGGCGGAAGTGAGAGTAGAATCATATCCGAAGAGCTCAAAAATTGAAGAGAATCCGCAGGCAGATGATGAGCTGCTGGCAGTTATAAATGAGGCCGACAATATCAGGCTGAAGCTCTCCTCGGATAATATTGACACTGTATGTATGCTGGCATCACTGAGTACTCCGGGGGTCGGATTTACCTATGAGCAGCTTAAGACTTTCCCACTGAAGGGAGAAGAGATTATCAATTCGCTGATAAAGGATGCTGACCTGAAGGAGGCGGTTGGTTTACCAGATAAAAATAAGAACTTGACCGCTGACGGGAAGAAGCGTAATGCTATTCTTAAATACTGCATTGACAAATCGGCTATTGCCCGGCAGGGGAAGCTTGATCCGGTTGTTGCCCGTGATAAGGAGATAAGGATGATAGCCGAGGTACTTGGAAGGCGATCAAAACCAAATGTCATTCTGATAGGAGATCCCGGTGTTGGTAAGACAGCTGTAGTAAACGGACTGGTTCAGAAAATTGCAGAGAATAAGATCGGTGGAAATCTCTCAGGCACACTGGTCTTTGAGCTGGACTTTGGATCACTGATAGCAGGAGCTTCCTATAAGGGAGAGGTGGAAGACCGGCTTAAAAGCATTATTTCGGAGATAAAACAATATGAAAAGGCTATCCTATTCATAGACGAGATACATTCACTCCTCGATAAACAAGGCGGAGCATCGGGTGCCTCAGGCCTTCTTAAACCTGAACTGGCAAGGGGTGAGATAACAGTCATTGGTGCAACATCTGTTGACAACTATACAAAGTTCATTGAATCGGATGAGGCGTTCAGCAGGAGTTTCGAGACCATCAGAATTGAAGAGCCTGATGAAACTGTTGCCCTGAGGATGTTAAAGGAGGTGATACCCTGCTACGAAAGACATCATGGGCTGACAATAGCTCCGGATGTTATTGAGGAGTCTATCAGGCTTTCAAAAAGATATCTTAAGGAGAGGGCCTTACCTGACGCCGCTGTTGACCTGCTTGACAGGACGATGGCTGCTGTAAAAATGGTATCTGTAAATTCAGCAGACGATCTCAGGTCGCTTAAGAGTCAGCTTGATGATCTGGCCTCGCACGTAAATGACATGACTGAAGAGGAACTTATAAAAGAGCTGAACTGGTTCAATATTCACTTGAGAGATAGGATAAGTGAAGTTCTGTTCAGTGCTCTTGAGGATGAAAAGGATGTCGGCAAGATTGATACTTCGAAGGAGATTATCGCATATCTCAATGATGTTATCTGTAAATTGACAGACTCTGCAGGTCAGCCTCACGAATCAGTGGAGAAGTCTGACATAGCGGCTGTGGTATCTCATAAAACAGGTATTCCGATAGGTAAGCTTCAGTCACAGGAGCGTGAGCGGCTGCTCAGTACCGAACAGTATTTAAAACAGAGGGTAGTAGGACAGGACCATGCAATTAAGATTATCACTGAAGCAATTCTCGAATCACGATCAGGGTTAAGCAAGGCAGGTCAGCCTATAGGATCATTTTTCTTCCTGGGGCCTACAGGAACAGGTAAAACGGAACTTGCCAAGACGCTTGCAGAATTTTTGTTTCAGGATGAGTCCGCACTGATCCGTTTTGATATGTCGGAGTTCAAGGAGGAGCATTCTGCGGCTCTTTTATACGGCGCTCCTCCGGGGTATGTCGGGTATGAAGAGGGAGGGCTGCTTGTGAACAAAATAAGGCAACAGCCCTATGCCGTGGTTCTGTTTGACGAGATAGAGAAAGCCCATACTTCTGTTTTCGATATTTTTCTGCAGATACTCGATGAGGGCAAACTGCATGACCGGTTAGGAAAAGAGGGTGATTTCTCCAATGCGGTCATCCTTTTTACATCGAACATTGCAAGCCAGGCCATAATTGATGCATTTGGCAGGGGAGAAATACCCAGATCAAATGAGATCATGGAGATAATGTCAGGTTATTTCAGACCTGAATTCCTGGGAAGGCTTACTGAAATAGTTCCTTTTGCGCCCATCAATAAGGAAGCAATAGTGAAGATATTTAATATACATCTGAAGAATCTTTACAAGACACTTGAGATCCAGGGGATTGAGCTGGAGATAGAAGAAAAGGCAAAGGAAAGGCTTGCCATTTCGGGATTTACCCCCAAATACGGGGCTCGGCCATTGATAGGAGTCATAAGGAGTGAACTGCGCAGGCCGCTTTCCAGGAAAATCATTTCGGGAGAGGTAACCCGGGGCAGCAGGGTGAGGGTCAGTATTGGCGCAAATGATGAAATTATGTGGTCAGTTGCCAACCCATAAATTATTTAGTATATTTGGTTAACATAAAATAGAACAAACAAAACCATTTGGGAAACCTTAAATTCATTTAATATGGCTATTTACGACATAGGCGGATCTGAAGTCAAGGGTGACGCCAATGAGGCAATGAGCGAATTACCACAGAACAGGACTTTGATTGTGGAGAAGCTCACAGGTGAACCGCCGGTTAAGCCTGTTGTTGCTGAAGGGCTTAAGACGGTGGAAGAGGTTTTTGAACACTTCTCACCAACCGTGGAGATGGAATTTCACGATGTGGAAGGGGGAGCACGAAAAGAGACTCTTCACTTCAGAAATCTTGGTGACTTTGGAGTTAAGGGGATAACCAATCAGAGTGAGTTCCTGAAAAACCTTACAGCTCAGAAAGAACAAAATCAGAAGATTATCAAGCAGCTCAGGAGCAACAAGATGTTGCAAAAAGCTCTTGAGAAGGAGGAGTACAAATCCGCCCTGCTCAATGCCATTAATGCACTGATTAAGGAGCTTGAAGACAATAAGTGATCAATTTCTCTACACGATAAAATATACAACAATGGCTGAAGAGTCAAAGCAAATACAGGATAAGGGACAGTTTAAAGAGCATAAAGTCTTAGCTGTTAACATGATCGAAAAGCCTCAGGAGGTTTTGGAAGAGAGTATCAATGCTCTTGCAGTGGTCGGTGGTTTTGAGTTGCTTGAGATGGTTATCGACGGAGCACAAAATGTAAATCCCGAACGTAAAGCCAGGAAGAAAATATTTCTTTCGGAAGCAGGCAAGAAAGGTGAGAGGGAGGAGTTGAAGCGCAGTCTTGGCATATGGGCGGAGGTATTGTCATCAGCCGGCAATATATCAGACATGGTTGACAATTGTACAAGGCAGGCCGAAAGCGCTGAGGCAACGCTGAAGAACAATTTGAAAAATGCTGTCAATGAGACGAGAGACCTGGAAAGGTCCTATCGTTCGGTGGCTCTCTTCTTCAGGAATACCGAAATGGATAAGCTTAAGAATATATCTTTTCTTAATGCTGATCCTGAGCAGATCAAAGACCTTGACAACACCCGTTTCTTTGATAAGGTCAGGGAGGAGCTTGTTGCCAGTTATGACAAACTGGACCTCAGGAATAACTACAGTATCATGGTTATCCCAGGTTATCTGGGCTCGAATAAAGTGGTTGAAAAGTGGGCCAAGCTGGCTCACGAAAATAAGGTAATGCTTGTTACGGATTTCGAGCATCTTGATAATCCCGATGATGTCATGGAAATGTTTGAGTCGGCTAACCTGACCGGTGGCGATATGTACAGGTCTAACGTTATGATGACCTGTAACTGGCTTGTCGGAAGAAACAAGTTTGAAGAGGTAGGGGAGGAAGAGGAGTTATTTGTTCCGCCAGCAGGTGCGCTGGCAGGAAGCATATACAAGACCCTGATGTCGCAGGTTGTTGCGGGGAAAAAGCACGGAAGCCTGAGTGAAGTGGACGGAGTGGCCTTCCCGTTGAAGAAGAGTGAGATCGCCAGCCTTGAGAAGATGGGACTGATCCCGATGGTAAATGAATACGGGAAGGTGATGGCCTTCTCGGCAAAAACCCTCTTCAATGGAGACAACCTTGGGCTGCAGACCTATTCAGTAGTGAGGGTCTTTGATTTTGTAACGAAGGTATTAATGGATTTTCTCAACAGGAGAGCTTTCGAAAACTTCAATAATGTTACCAAGAAAGAGATACAGAGCCAGGTTGTCCGGTTTCTCAACGACATAACCGGCCCTGGAAAACTGATAGAGAACTTTTCAATAAAGAGATTTGAGCAGGATCCAAATCAGAAAGACAGGATTTACCTCGATATAAGTATGAAGCCTTACTTCCCGGCCAAGAACTTCATGATCAAGATGGATGGACAAAAGGGTGATGAAGGAAATGAGTGGAGCTCAAAATATGACAATGAATGAGATGCATGTTAAAATATTACAGTTTATCCGGTTTTGCAAACAATAAAATTTAAAAACAATGGCAACAGTTATCAGGTTCAAAGTTGATGGAATAACCGATGAAATGATTGTCCCATCAGTCACCTTCGGGTTGAATTCCTCTGCGGATGTAAGCAATCCCACACAGGAAATAGATTTTAAACCCATAAGTGTTACTGAGTTTTCATTTGCGATCTTATCACCTAAGCCTGAGACAACTCAGAAGCTTATTGAGTGGATTTCGTGTCATGAGATCAAGAAAGAAGCCAAATTCATAATTAATAAGCAGGCTCTGACTGAATCAGCAAGGGAAATAACACTGAAAGATGTGTGTCTGACCAGTTACAATGAGAAAATTGAGGAGGCCTCTTCGTCAATCACTCTTACAGTTGTGGGTCGGAAAGTCAATATCGGTGATATTGAGATTGACCAGTCTACGAACCGGTAATCAGCTGATTGTACCCACCCCTTAAAAGTTAAGGGGTGGAATCCTTGAAAAAAAGGGAAATTGTTTTTTCAGATCACTTCCATGATATGGTACTATCTGCGAAATTACATATTGAAGGACATCAGAATGAACAGGAGGGCATCCATCTGTTGTCATGCGATTTCCGTTTCTATCAGGAAATTGACCAGAGAGGGTTGCCCACCTCCAAGGTGCACGGGGGTGTAATTGATCTATCATTTGCAAGCATTGAGGATAACGAAATAATCCAGTGGATGATTTCAGAAGATGCCGACAAGAATGGAAAGATATCCTTCTCAGGAGATAATAATACAAAACCGTTCAAGACTCTTGAGTTTAAGGATGCCAGACTTGTATCATATAATGAAAGTTTTGCAGATCAGTCATTGATGATAACCACTCTGTCAATATCGGCCCGTCAGATATCCGTTTCAGGAATAAAGCATTCAAATACCTGGCTGGGGTATAAATAGATCGCCAGTAAAGTTCTTAAGAGCCTTATCTTACTTATCTCCGTGGCTTATCCGGATTAATTATTTCAGAATATTAAACTAGATTTCTTATGGCACTTGCATCAAAGATCAGGATTGAAGTTGAGGGCGAGGAGTTGAAGGACTTCCTGAACCTTACAATCAGACAGAGTATCTATACCCACAATGAATTTGAGGTAGTCTGCCGGATGGATACCTTCGAGGCTAAAGATGGATTTGTAATGGAGCAGTCGAAAAAGTTTATAGGCTCCGTTATTACTATTGCAATTGAAGCGAAAACCAAGGGGCAGTCTAAGGGGTCGGAGCATTTGTTCAAGGGACTTATTACTTCCATACGGACCGACAAATCACATACAAGTGAAGCTGATCACGTCATCCTGTCGGGATATAGCCCGGATATTTTAATGAGAGATAATCCGGGCTGTTTTTCATTTGAAAATAAGAGCCTGAAACAAATAGCAGACGATATATTAAAGCCTTATCCCAAAGACGTTCTAAAGTCAAAATGTGATCCTGCAAAGAATGACAGCCTCTCTTATACTGTTCAGTATAATGAGAACAGGTATGATTTTTTACGGCGGCTGGCGACAAGGTATGGGGAGTGGTTTTATTATGAGGGGACACAACTCGTCTTCGGTAAGTTGCCTGATAATACTATTGACCTGAAGCTGGGGATGGACCTTACCGATTTCAATTTCTCTATCAGGCTGAATCCATTGAAGTTTAAATACATAGCTTATGACCGTACGGCAGCTGAGCCAGTTGAAGCAGCTTCAGCAAAATCAGGGGGGAAAGACCATCTCAATAAGTATGGCGGATATGCACACGATATTTCTATGAAGGAATATGGACAGCAATCTACTCGTCTTTTACAATCATCTGAATGTTGCTGACAATGATTATAAGAAGGAGCTAAGTCATGTTGTCACTCTTGAAGAGGGAACAAATGCCTTAAACATGTCATTGATGAAAGGCCGGAGTCAGAGTCCGCATCTAAAAATAGGCAACAAAGTAAATATTAAGGCACCCAAGGCAGGACAGGACGGTGAGGTCGATTACGGGGAGTATATTATTACTTCGTTAATCCATTTCTGTGATAATACAATGAACTATCACAACAGTTTTGAAGGGATCCCTGCTGATGCAAAGATTCCTGATTATACTGATCCTTGCGCCGTACCCAGGTGTGAAACACAGAGTGCGGTTGTTAAAGACAATAATGATCCTGATAAGCTGGGGAGGGTAAGAGTGAAATTTTTCTGGCAGGAAGAGAATATGTTAAGCCCCTGGCTAAGGCCGGTTAATGTCTATGCTGGTGCAGACAGAGGATTGTATTTTATTCCTGAGACTGGGGATGAGGTACTTATAGGATTTGAAGGGGGTAATGCAGAAAAACCTTTTCTGATGGGAAGCATGTATCATGGTAAGAACAAGCCCGGGGCCGGTCTGCCTGATAAGGATAACAGCTTTAAAGGTATAATTACAAGGAGCAAACTAAAGATAGAGTTTGATGACAAGAAAAAGGTTACTACGATTGAAACACCCGGAGGCAATAAGGCTGTTCTGAGCGACGACGGCAAATCAATCCTGCTGCAGGACCAGAACAGTAACAAGGTAGAGCTCACTACTGCCGGCATCACGCTTGACAGTCCGAAGGACATAATAATTAAATCAAAAGGCGGCATCACCATTAATGCCGTTAATGCGGTTAAAATTGTATCAAATGCAGACGTTAACGTTGATGCGATGAATGTCAACATGGAGGCGAAGGTAGGCCTTATTGCAAAAGGGGCAGCTTCAGCTGAGCTTTCAGCTTCGGGGCAGACCACAGTCAAAGGAGCAATGGTAATGATAAACTAATTTAATATGCCACCCGCAGCAAGATTAACAGATATGCACACATGCCCGATGCAGACACCGGGGTTACCCCCAATACCTCATGTGGGAGGCCCCATTACAGGGCCTGGATCTCCAACAGTTCTGATCGGGAAGTTGCCGGCTGCTGTTGTTGGCGACATGGCAGTATGTGTTGGACCACCTGATACAATAGTGAAAGGATCAGCTACAGTTATGATAGGTGGAAAACCGGCAGCACGCATGGGTGATACTACCTCACATGGAGGGTCAATAGTTATCGGGTGTCCGACAGTCATGATAGGTGGGTGAATGAACTGTCTTCATGGCAGCTTTCCCGAATACTAGCAGACAATAACATGGTAACCTGGTATGAAAGATATTTTTGCCTTTTTGTATATTAAGATTAAATTTGATAGGCTATAATCTATATAAGCTGTTATGATAAGTAATGTTTTGGTATTATTCAGTCTCTGTTTAATCCTGTCAGCAATTTTTTTCGCTGTTTACCGGACTAAGGTTAAAGAGTCAGGAAAGAAAAAGAGGATGATTTTGCTTTATCTTGTTTCAGGAGGAGTACTTATTGGCCTTATCAGCCTCATGGGTTTCACTGATTTCATAAATCTGAAGGTATGGATTTTCATAGCCGCACACGTATGGTTGCTGGCCATAGGGATCCTCCATGTCTGGCTTCTTGAAAATATTGTACCGCTTGACGATAAAAACGGCGGGAGGATTATTTTCACAATTGCCTTATGCTTTTTCGGGTATGCTCTTGTTGTCATGCCTTTTGCATTTTACTTTAAGACGGCCTTCCCGCTTTTCTACCTCATGCCGGCATTCTTTTTCCTTGCACCCACATTTGTATATATCGCCTTCAGCAAGTTTATAGAGATACCTTTGAAGGTTTTCAAAACATGGCAGTTCCCGGCTCCCGGAACATTGCCTGATCCGAGCGATAGTGAAATGGCTGATCCGATAATTGTTAATTTCGAGATCAGCAAGCAATGTGCTGACAAACGTACAATTTTCAAAGCCAAAGCGCCCAAGGGAATGAACCTCGGGAAACTCTTCTATTTCTTTATTATGGATTATAATTCCCGCCATTCAGATAATCCAATTATGATCACCGACAGTAACAATAAGACATTCGGATGGTCATTCTATGTGACTCCAAGTATAATTCACGGAAGAACTCATCTTGATCCGGAGGTGAGTGTCTCAGGGAACAGGATTAAAGAAAATGCATCGGTGATTTGTGAAAGAACAAACCAGTAATCAATATTGCTCAAGACATGAAAGCTTTAAATACAAAAGAACGAAACTCAGCCATACTCAGATTTTCTTTATGGTTATTCATCTGCGTGATTATTATATGCGTTCCAGTAATTATTTCGTTGTTCATTACAGGTGAGCAGGAGAAAATCAAGGCAGGCGAGAATGAGAGCCTTATTGAACAAATAAACTTTGAGAGAGAGTTTTTTGCCGTTGAGATTCAGAAGATAATGGACCTGATGACAAGCAAGGAGGCTAAGGAGATAGACACTGACAAGTTCAATGCGGAGTTGCTTAACATAATTAATGAAATCAAAACGCAGACTGAAACGGTAACAGACTGGCGGGGCGATATGTACCGTAACATTGTCAGCATTGCTGATTTTCTTATAACCGCAAATCGGATTATGAGTGCCTCCGCTAACTACAGAGACAAGCAGATCAGCGAATTAAATAAAGTTATTCTTGAATTTGAAGAGTGTGGAGAGACTATTGCTGACCTTAATGATGAAAAGAAAAAGAAGGATCTTCAGCAGGGGCTCGATGATGTTGAGGCTCAGTTCAAGAGGGCACTGAAAATGCTGAATAACTATAAAGGAGGCATATAGATAGTCAGGATTTAATAATAATCCTGAAAGGGAAGATGTTTGCAGAGCGTGATTCGAGCAAGACCTGCAATTTATGTCTTATAGCATTTTGTTCTGAGGGGCTGATATCGAGTCCCTTTTTAATGAACAGGCAGACCTCAATAGTCCGTATAAATCCTTCAGTTTTACTGGTTCCCTTATCAATTCCCTTTTCAATGGTTACCTGCGAAACTGAGTCGCCGAAATATTCAAAACAAAGGGCTTTTATGTCCTCCCTGGTAACAACTCTCTCTCCAGACTGCAATGCCCGCCGGTAAGTATTTATACGGGCTTCAGTATTTGGCTTCTCCTTGCCTCCTGCAGTTGTACTCATCAAACGTGCTGTATTGTAATCGAGGTCATCAGCCCGGTACACGTTTAGAATACTTCCGGCCCTTATATTATTTGCACTGGTACCGTTAATCGACCAGAATTCAACAAAAACCTGCCTGTCCCCATCTTGCGGTTTCAGCATCAGATATGCTGTATCTCCCTTTTCGAGTTGCACATCTTCAATTTTCTTCTCTATACGTGCTATAGCCTGGTTGAGTTCCCTCAGATTGGAGGAGATCATGTCGGACCCAATGACATTGAATGCTGCACTTTCTTCTTTCATTAGTTCCAGAAGGTATTCCAGGTATTCCATGGCATTGCGGGTATCAAACCTGCCGACGCCGTCAAGCCGCAGTAATGCCGATCCTTTTGCCAGGTCATCCTGACTCTTGAAATGGCTGATCTTATATAACTCTCCGGCACTGTTGGTGACGCGTTTAAGGTCAAAAAAGAGATCTTCCGTGTGTAGTGGGATGATATTGATAAGTTCACGCGTGCTGCCTGTAAACTCATTCTGCCGCCTGTTAATGACAGGAAAACAGTTCATTGAACAGGTAAGATTCTCAAGCAGATCATCAGGTAACGGACTTGAAAACTGCATCTCAATCCAAAGGATATTCTTATCAATGTTTGAAAGCTCTTTTTCATCTATTGAAATTGCAAGCGCGTCAGGCAACTTTCTGATTTCTGTCACCGGAAGCGTTTCAAGGTCTTTTAAGTGTAGAGTTATAAATTGCCGTTCGAAAAAGAGATTTACATGATGTGATATCTTTGAAGAGAGATCGAGTTCACGGTTAACAATCTGGTAAATATTGTGATCCTGCTTGTCCAAGGTCTTTGTCCCTTTATTTATACTGATTAAAAATCTGAGCTTTTCCACTGACAAGCATCAAGATCATCAAAAAAGGATTGCTTCAGGTGGTCACTCACAAGGTCAAAGAACAATGTTATGTCTGTCAGCGGGTCATTAATCTCCAGACCTAAGTAAAGAGAGGAGCGGGATAACGGTGTCTTTAGCCTTTCGGTTACAATATCCTTATACTGGTCATCGACTATTTCATAGATCCTTTTGTTAGCTGCCAGGTAGCGGACCCGGCCGTCAATAAGGTTGTATGTGCCTGTAGGACTGAAAAATATCTGTTTGTCCTCACTCTTTTTATCATACTGGTCGCTCACCTTTATGTCTGTGTAGAACTGATACCCGGGCAAGACTCTGGCACTCTTTCCCGATGGTCTTGCAAAAGCAACAGCATATGCTGGTTGCGGGCTTGTAATTGGTTGCGGAGTTAAAATATTCACCAGTCTTTCAATGATCCTTGATTCGGCATTATTTATTTCACTTGAAATTTTCTCCAGTTCAAAAGCACAAGCCCCAAGGAGCAGACTAACAAGAGGATCAAAGGAACCCTCGGCCTGGGGCTCCTGAAATCCCCAGATGCGTGAAGCGTTCCTGATCATCCTGCTTTTTATTTTGTCTTTGCTTTCCCTCATTCACTTTCTTTTAATAGTATGATAAAGGTCCCATATAAAACACTTCATTGTGAATGAATGACTCATTCGTTTTACGCAAGGTCCCCTGAACAGTTATCTGTATTCTCTGCCTTACCCTTCTTTTATAGACGGTGGTCACAACCTGATCGAACCCGACATTTACCTTAACTGAACCAAGTCTTTTTTCATGTTTCACAATAGCATCCCCGAGTGATCCTGCGAGCCTTTCCTTGAATGCCTGGGCGTTGTCTATCGTTTCAAAATCAAATTCCCAGAGTTCATTTCCAAAAGACTCATCCTGCTTGCTTTCGCCAAAGTGAGTGACAGCGATCAGGTGGATCATCCCGGCCACGGAATCACTCAGAGAGCAACGTTTAAGCTGCTTTTGCCTGGTGACAAGCCCTAACTGAAGGGGTATTTGCAGATAATCATTTGCCATAATGTTCCGTATTTGTCAGGAGCTTAATCATCTGCCAGGAAACTCTTCTTCGGCTTTCCTTCTTCCTTGATATATATCTGCGTATCGCGGCGTTTGCCAATGTAGTCAAGTTGGCTTAGGGTACCGAACAGTTCAGACATTGTCTCAATAAATGTCATAAGTTTTGATAATACTGTTCCTATTTCATAATGATTGTAACCATAGTTGGCAGCATCAATTATGAGCTTATCCAGATCTCCCTGTTTCATGCTGCACCAATCGGAAAAATAGTTGATCATCTCTTCTTTCCGTTCAGGGGTCTCTGTATTTATGGTATTCCTTAAACCTCTTGCGAACTGGGAAACGGCTTCAAACAGTGATACAGGGGGAGAGTGTTTCATGAACAGGCGTTGCCTTGTCATCTGCAATCCGTGGAGGGCCGCTATCTTTTCAGCAAGAAACAATACAGATCCTGCAAGGGGCGTCTTTTGTTCCTTGGCATGTATCTTACGGATAATAACCAGTATATCAAGCTCAATTTTACTGAACATCTCAAGCAGCCTTGCTTCAAGAGCCAGTAACCTCTCATCGCTTGATACTCTTGAACATGGAGGTACATAATCCTTATCCAATTCAGGTACATTGTCTTTAACTGACAGTTTGCCAATCACAAGAAAAAAATCACCGAAGCCGGACTTATTCATTTGCTCGGCAGGGACAATAAACAAGGAGTATTCGGGGATGGCATACGGATGTCTAGGGGGGGTTTCTGCCGGGTCGGCATGACCTACAGGGACACGGTTGTAAGGATTGATCTTGAGCACTATATAGAACTGGCCTGAAGAGCGGTCAGAGGTCTGTAATTCTGAACCGCTTAAACTGATTTCTATCTCTGATGAATCCGTCAGTTCACTGTCAAAATCAATCAATAATCCTCCGGATGTTATCGCCAGACACCGTCTCAATTTCAGATTGACATGATGTTCAGGCCCAATTTCGCAGGCAATTTCAAGAGATTTTTCGCCGTTCTCCTGCGGAAGGATACCAAAGTTGTAAGGATTAATCTGAAGTTTGGCGGCAAGATACTGCTGATAAATCAATGCATCTTCCATGGTGATGAAATGATTTTTGTTGATCTTCATTCCATCAATCCAGTTAACAAAATAGTGTTTATTTTTTTTAGCCATAGTCTTTGGTTTCTTGTTTCTGATCTGTCCGGCCTCTATCTGTTGTTTGCTTTTTTTTACTGAATCAGGGTAAGATCTAAATGATAGTGCTGTAACCAATTACAGATTGGGTTTTATCATTGTCAAGCACAAATGACTGCATCTCTTTCTGCATATTAACATCAATTTCATAATCCATCTCCAGCGGAAGGAAAAAACTGCAGAAACACCCGATGAATTGTGTTATCTCCCCGTTTTTCAGGTAAGATTCGATCCCGGTATGTTTCAGAGGACCAATTACAAACCGTATTACTTTACATGATTCGAAGGAAAGTCCTTCGGTAATAAAGCTTCTTCCCAATTCTGCCTTGCCGAGTGAATAGTCGATTTCCGGATCAGAAGATCCGTTTGCTCTCTTGTGGGCTGTCGAATGATGAAGAGTATATGTCACCTCCTCTCCAAGGATCGCCCCGAGGCAGCTGGCTGTCATCTCAAAATCACCTGCAATTTCCTTTACAAAAGGAAGCATGGCGCTGAGTTTTGTTATCAGCTCCTTTGGCAACGACCTGTCTATTTTCCAGAAATCGAGGAAGAAATCATCGAGGCTGTAATCATTAAGCTTTTCAAGAATGGATCTTTCCTTAAGTTCAAGCTGAACCCGCTGGTAAAAAAATTCATTCTCAAAGGGCTGAAAGAATCTTCTGGTTTCCTTCTCGGTTTTCGATTCTTTCCTGGAATCGGAAGCCATTCCATTTCCCGAGGTAAGGGCTGATTCTGGTGATGAATGGAATAATCCTTCAGGCAGCAGGTCATACAAACCGTCCCTTGAGAGATAGATGGCCATAGTCTCCTGCACATCATTGATCACAGTCTTATCGGCTCTGAGAATATCTTTACTGTATCCGCGCTTAAAAAGACTGTCAAAGAAAACCAGAAAGTCAGAATCGGCAAAACCCTCCAGCATCAGGTCAGCCATCAGAACCTCTGCTTTGATATCAGACGGGTAACTGTTTATCAGTTTTATCAGATAGTCCAGGTCTTTCATTCTGAAATTGATGGCTCCTCTTACAAATATACTTAATTGTGAGATGTAGTCTGTTGTGATGCAAATTCCTTTTTATCCCGTGCGAGGTATTTACTCTACTAAAGCATCTCCACGAGGTCAAATTCAATAATCCCGTTTTCTCTCTGTGTTCTTTTTACAAGCTGGTAACTAATAAGCCCAAGGGAATCTATTTGATTGTTCTTCGGTACAATTATCGGCCAGGAGGATCTGACCAGGACTCCAAACAGTCCCGTGACAGCATCGAATTCAATGTTATCGATCTTCGCCCACATATGGGCGGCAAAGCTGTATCTTTCGGGTTTCCCATCAAGACTGACGTTAGGGGGGTAGATTGACTTCATGTTAGGATCCAACCCTGCTATGCTTATGCGTCTGCCGGTTGCCTCACTCCATCCGCCTGTATGCTGTATCGGTTGCAGATAAACATTCCTGACATATCCTGTTAAGAAGACAATCAGATATGATAGTGATTCACAGTTCCAGCGGTTATGTATTATCATGTGGGAGGGATGGGCCCCTCCGGCACCATATTCTTTTTGTCTGGCAAATGAAAGCACCGCTCTCCAGATGTCTGTCCTGTCACTCCTTCCAGGCAGCAGTTTATAGGTTTTGGCAATATTGGTCAGCGTGTCGTAGAGTTGCTTTCCGTCTGGTGCACATAATCTGATAATGTCTTCCTTGAATGCCATGTCAGATTTCCGAACTTATTTTTTGCAGCAAAGGCTGTTAAGGGTTTGAAGATTCGCAAAAAATGCTATATAAAATTACTGATTTCCAATTCTTTTGTCAATAGGAAAGGGTTGATAATTTTTATTTCTTTGCTTTCAATGGTATATGATGCCTGAAGGTCAGACCACCCCCCGGTCCGTCAGTCGCCGGACCGTACCCCTCCTGACTCAGGAGGGGAAATCTATCCAATTGGCATCTTGCATTGACTAACCGACAACAGATAACTGATAACCGACAACCTATTACTCCCCCCTTAAGCTATTTTCTTATTTTAGCATCTTCATTTAATGATTAATGCCTGCCAATGGGTAATCAGAGAAGCATGGTCAGAACGCTTGGGCTGACCTATGTCATTATCATTGTTATTGCAAACATCGTCGGCTCGGGTGTCTTTAAGAAGATAGCACCGATGGCCGGGGAGCTGCACTCTTCTGGCTGGATCCTTGCCGTGTGGCTTGCAGCAGGTATCATAACCCTCTTCGGAGCTCTCAGCAACGCCGAGGTTGCAGGCCTGCTTGCTGATACAGGCGGCGAATTCATTTATCTCAGGAAGATCTACGGCCGTTTCTTCTCATTCCTCTACGGATGGTCACTTTTCACTGTGATACAGACAGCTGCAGTTTCGGGAGTTGCATATGTATTTACCCAATCGCTTAACAGCATCGTTCCCATCCCAGAAATGCTCACCTCTTTCTCTGACTTTAATATCGCCGGAATATTTTACCCTTTTCAGGATTTCGGCATAAAATTAACGACGATCCTGCTCATCCTGTTCCTGACCTTCCTCAATATGTCGGGGCTGAAGAGCGGCGCATGGGTCAACAAGGCGGTTCTTATAATTGTCGGAGCCGGACTGCTTATTATTGTTATCGCCGGACTGACTGCTCGGGCAGAAAATGGTGACAGTCATACCTGGATGGCGGCACCGGGAAGCGATGCCGTTACCCTTTCATCCTTTTACACTGCAATGCTTGCGGCTTTCTGGGCATACCAGGGTTGGGTTTCGGTGGGATTCATAGGAGGCGAGGTAAAGGAGGCGCGACGGAACATACCCATTGGTATAACGGCAGGCGTAATAATAGTTATAATTGTCTACGTGGCAGTCAATTATACTTTTCTCAAGCTTCTTACTATCCCGGAGCTGGAGGCAATAAATGCTGCCGGCAACCAGATTGCAGCCACAGAGGCCATAAGGGGCATATGGGGTACACAGGGGGTGTTGTTCATTTCGATCCTTATACTGATCTCTACCCTGGGATGCACCAATGCCAGCATACTCACCGGAGCCCGGCCATATTATGCCATGGCGCGTGATGGTATGTTCTTCAAAGGGTTAGGTAAGCTCAACAGTCACAATGTGCCCGGCAACTCATTGCTATGGCAGGGGATATGGGCTTCGGTACTGGTGCTGTCGGGCACCTTCGACCAGCTGACTGATATGCTTATCTTTTCTGTATATATTTTCTACGGGGCCACAGCCATGGGTGTGTTTATCCTGCGCCGCAGGATGCCTGATGCCCACCGGCCTTACAAGGTATGGGGTTATCCGATAGTCCCCGCCATATTCGTGCTCTTCTGCGTTGGACTGTTTTTCAATACCATTGTCACCCGTCCGCGTGAGGCCTTCATTGGCCTCTCCCTGATACTGGCAGGCATTCCGGTTTATTTCCTGTTCCGGAAAAGGGGAGGGAAGAAGGGCTGAGTGTCACGCCTTCATGGCCCTGTAACGCCTTATCAGGTTGTTTGTGGAGCTGTCATGGGTCAGCTTGTGCTCCGTTACACTCTCAAGCTCAGGAATGATACGCTGGGCCAGTACCTTCCCAAGTTCAACTCCCCACTGGTCGAAGGAACCAATGTTCCAGACCACCCCCTGGGTGAAGACATAGTGTTCATAAAGGGCAACGAGCTTGCCCAGTGTCTCCGGTGTCAGCTTACTGGCAAGGATCATATTGGAGGGGCGGTTGCCCTCAAACACCTTATGAGGGGCGAGCCATTCAGGGACACCTTCGGCCCTGACCTGTTCAGGAGTCTTGCCGAAGGCGAGGGCCTCTGCCTGGGCGAATACATTTGCCATCAGAATGTCATGATGCCTGCCGATATGATTCAGTGGTTCAGCAAAAGCGATGAAGTCGCAGGGGATAAGCCTTGTCCCCTGGTGGATGAGCTGGTAGAATGAGTGCTGACCGTTGGTGCCGGGTTCTCCCCAGTACACGGGGCTGGTATGGTAATCCACCTCAGTACCGTCCAGTGTCACATGCTTTCCGTTTGATTCCATGGTAAGCTGCTGTAGATATGCCGGGAATCGTTTGAGGTACTGTTCATAGGGCAGGACAGCGATTGTCTCTGCACCGAAAAAGTCAGTATACCATAATCCGAGAAGACCCATTATTACCGGCAGATTGGACTCAAACGGCGCAGTCCGGAAATGGACATCCATTTCATGAAATCCGTTCAGCATGTCGCGGAAGTTATCAGGGCCTATAGCGATCATGGTCGCAAGACCAATAGCGGAATCCATTGAATACCTTCCGCCTACCCAGTCCCAGAACACAAACATATTGTCAGTGTCGATGCCGAACTTCGACACCTCGGCAGCATTGGTAGAGACAGCAACAAAATGTCTGGCCACTGCTTTCTCATCACCATGGAATGAACTTAGCAGCCATTCACGGGCAGTGAGTGCGTTGGTCATGGTCTCAATGGTTGTGAATGTCTTTGATGATACGATGAAGAGAGTCTCTTCAGCATCAAGGTCAATAACTGCTTCAGCAAAGTCTGTTCCGTCGACGTTCGATACGAACCTGAAAGTCAGAATACGGTCACTGTAATGCTTCAGAGCCTCGTATGCCATCACCGGGCCAAGGTCTGAACCGCCTATTCCGATGTTGACAATGTTCCTGATTCGTTTGCCTGTATATCCTTTCCACTCTCCGCCCCTGACCTTCTCAGCGAATACTTCCATCCTGCCAAGAACCTCATGCACTTTCGGCACGACATTTTCGCCATCCACAGAGATTGATTCCTTCTCCGGTGCACGCAATGCCACATGTAAAACGGCACGGTTCTCAGTGACATTGATCTTTTCACCGCTGAACATTGCTTCCATGCGAGCCCTGAGGTTTGACTCAACGGCAAGGCGGAAGAGGAGTTTTAAAGTCTCTTCCGTGATCCTGTTCTTCGAATAATCGAGGAAGATACCGGCTGCCTCCGCTGTCATCTTCTCGCCCCTGTGAGGATCTGTGGCAAAGAGCTCACTTATCTTCGGAATCCCGTTCCCATGATGTGCAACAAGTTCTTTCCAGGCATTAAGCTGTGTGAGTGGTTTTTGATTTGCTGTCATATGACAATTATTGTTACAGTGTTTTGCTTTTTGAACCGATAACGGCCAGCAGTTCATTCCATGATCTTACGAATGACTTTGCCCCGTCGTCCTGAAGCCTGGCAGCCAGGGCGTCAAGGTCAATGCCGGCTCTCACATGCTCTGAGAGCACCTCCTCACAGTCGCCTCCGTCGGCTGACAAAACCGGGCCAATCTGATCATACCTGCCGAGTGCCAGCAGGGTAGCCTCAGGCATTGTGTTCACGGTATCAGGAGCGGGCAGGGCATTGACATAGAGTATATCGGAAGCCATCGGATCTTTTGTCCCGGTGCTTGCAAAGAGGAGTCTTTGCGGGCGGACTCCGGCTTTAATTATCCGTTTCCATCGTGGAGAATTCATCAGTTCAACTGAAGCCCTGTATGTACGTTTTGCCATTGCAATACCCAGCCGGTTCTTCATTTCTGCTGTCACCCTGTCAGCAACGGCGCCGTCCCAGCGGCTGACGAACAGGGATGCCACAGAACCTACATCTGGATCAAGGCCGGCGTCGAGGCGCCGCTCGATGCCTCTCAGCCAGGCCTCGGCCGCATCAAGGTAGTGCTCTCGTGAGAAGAGGAGTGTGACATTAACCGGGACGCCTGAAAAGATTGCCTCCTCAACGGCAGGAAGGCCCTCCCTGGTGCCCGGTATTTTTATGAAGAGGTTGGGCCTTCCTGCCCTTGAGTAAAGGTCCCTGGCAGCCTCGAATGTACTTTTGGTATCATACGCCAGCTGTGGTGACACTTCAAGAGATACCATGCCATCAATTCTATTGGTCTTCTCATAGACCGGAAGGAAGAGATCAGCTGCCCTGGTCAGGTCCTCCAGCGCCAGCTCGAAGAATGTCTCTTCCGCTGATTTGCCTTGTGTAAGACCTGACATGATATTGTCATCATATGCTCTGCTCTCTTTTATTGCCTTTTCAAAGATGGTCGGATTGGAGGTAAGCCCTGTTACTGACAACTCGTTTATATATTTTGCGATTGTTCCGTTATCAAGATGATCACGGGTTATATTATCGAGCCAGATACTCTGACCCAGGTTGTGGAGAAGTTGTGTCGCTTTCATTAAATGTATCTTGTATTGAATTTTGCTTAAAAAAAACTGATCGTAAGAAGAGATACTTTAGAAGTCAAAGCTTGCCAGCAGGGAGATCCTTGTTGAACGGCCGGTCTGTTCGTCTATGTTGGTCCGCGAACCGGTTGTTAGCTCAATGCCCAGCCTGATTGTCTCAATAGGGTTGTAGAAGATGTTCGAAGCAAAATATTTGCTTGACATAAAGGTATCATCTGACTCAAATTCATAGCCCTTGATGTTGGAGGTGCCTCCGGTGAAAGAAAATCTCCAGGAGGGGTTAAAGATGAAGGAATAGGTTATAAATCCTCCTCTGATTGATTTCAGTCTCATTGTTTCTGCCCCGGGATCATAGACTGCATCGAGCTGCCTTCCGGCGAAGCCCGAATAATAGTTGGCAATTCCGTGACCAAACGAGTATTGTCCGAAGAATGTGCTTTTATCCGTAATCCTGAGACTGGTGCTGACCAGTATCCCCCAACCGTAAAGCACATCCATTTCTGTTTGCTGCAGGTATCCGATTCTTCTGAATATTCCTGCCACCTGCACATGGCTGTTTCCTATGTTGTATTTGTATCGGCCTGCGATGTCGAAGTTACCCTGTTTGTTTTTGTTAGAAATGAGTGTATCAGCCGGATTGTAATAGTCAGTTTCAGGTGATTCAATTGATATGCCTGCAGTATTGTTGTTGCCAAGTTTTCTTTCGTACCTTACAATGCCATGTCTCTTGCTCAGGCTGCTGTTAGGCCCTTCGAAGTCAATTGTAGTAGGGGTTGATGCGTTATCAATAAAAGTGCTCCAGCTGTACCCCATTTTGAAGTAATTCCATTCGGCGTAAGCATGTCTGAGGCGCCAGAGCGATTCGCTGTTGCTGGCAAAGTCAACTTCAATGTATGTTCTGATCATTCCCACCCTGGTGCTGGCAGTCCCTTCCATCCCGAGGCGCGATTGCCTGGCCCCGAGATATACACTTCTCAGGCCTTCGATCTTGTCTTCGCCGACAGGGATCTCATAGGGCATGAAGCCTTCGGTATTCTTCATTCCGGTAAAGTCATAGTATCCGTTTACCCGTATGCTTCCGAGCATCTGGATCTTATACTTTGATGCTTCAAGGTCGAGGGGGTTTACATCCCTGGCAACCTTGCTGGTGTCGGTTTTTACAGGCTGTAATGCAATTGTATCAACACGGCTTGAGAAAACGAAGACGGTGTCGGTTACAATTTTTTTCTCCAACGGTGTGATATTCAGTCTGAGAGTGTCTCTTGTCAGGGTATCGCCGAAAAAAGGAGCCAGGGTAAAATCAAATTTATAGGTTGACCCTTTTTTAAGTATCTCCCTGCCAAAGACAGGGTAAAGCCCTGGAGCGGATGAGAAGTAGACTATCTCCTCATCATTGTATACCAATCCCTTTTTCTCATGCGGATCAAGGCTGTAACTGTTCCTGTTGATCCATAAATAGAGTGATTGTCCGGTGTTATTGATCAGTTCAAGGGTGATCCCCCCCTCACTGCCTTCTGCGGATCTTTCAAAAAATTGCTGATCCCTGAAATTAAGGGTATCGGTCACTGTAATAAGTGATTCATAGACAAAGCCGAAGGAGCTGGATTCGATGTCGAAGACCTCGACAAATCCGTTCTGTGGTTCGCGTGGCAGTATGACAAGCAGGTTTGAGCTGCCTATCGTACTCAGCACCTTTGAGTTCATCCCTGGCGCCTGCCTGAAGTTTATCTCTTTTTCTGAGCTGCCGAGCCTGATTTGACCTTTTGCCTGATATCCGGATACGAACAGCAGAAGCAAGAAGACTGTAACCTTTAATGATTTCATAGCCGTTTGATAACCCGAGTTTGTTTAATTACACAGGCTAAAATAATCATTTTTAAAATCCTCTTCAGCAGTGTTACCTGATCTGCAGGTATTGATATCCGGTTCAGTCCTCCACCTTGTGTTTATCATATGACTTGTTCCGGCTATAAACCAATGGCCATTATCTTCAGAACCTGAAGCCTATGCCGCCCATAACAGTATTGACAATACCGTTCTTATATGAGCTGTTTGACATCCAGGCAAATTCATATTCGGCTGTAATAAATAAACTGCCGAAATATTTTGTTATCCCTGCGCCGGCTCCTCCATAGAATCCAAAATCATCCCATTCAACACTTAAAACGGCAATTCTCTCAGTATTCGAGAAGTGCATACCCAGAGCACCCTTTATGAAGGCATTGAAAGAATCATTACCGAAGAGGTATTTCGGGGCATAGTAAATCGGCCAGGATGAGAGCTTATAATCGGTAGCCGATGAGCTTCCCTGGGTTTGCATATAACCTACTGAGAGGCCGTGAGATATCTTTCCCTCGTTTGGATTAAACTCATAGAGGCCGTTTATTCTCCATCCTGAGGTGCTGGCGCTGATCTCATCGATGTTGCCAAATACATATCCTCCGCTGATGGTGACCATGTTCTCCTGTGCCAGGAGTGAGACAGAGCACATTGTAATTGCCAGGATTAGCAGGTTTCGTTTCATACTATTAATAAATTAAAATGTTAGACATATTCATTTTTATCTGATAAGAAGACCAAAGATAGCTCATTTCCCGCACCAGGAGATACTTAATAAAGAGTATTTGAATGGAAATGCGGTTATGGTGCAACATCCGCGAAACATTTGTGATGCCATGAACTATTTTTGTACTTTTACATTCTGGCAGTGATTTACTGACTAGGCTTTCTTTTCAGGTTGGTTAACGGATACATGAAATTAAAAATCAATAAGCTATGAAAAACAGGGTTATAGGGGGAGCAGTACTGTTATCTGCATTATTATCGCTGAATGCATGTAATACAAAGAAGGCGGAATCATCAGTGACGGTGGTTGACAAGGAGCAGATAAAAAAGGAGATTCAGGCAAAGGAGGATGAATTTGCTGAAATTTTCAATTCCGGTGAAATAAAAAATATAGGCTATTATGCTGATGATGCGGTATCTTTTGCTCAGAATAGACCTGCGATGGTTGGGAAAGATGCAATAGTGGAATACTACAGGGCCAATCTCGATACCCTGTCACAAAACAAGATATCTTTTACGACCAATGAGGTCTTTGTGCAGAATGACGGGAGCCTGGTGGTTGAGATTGGTTATTACAAGGTAGTAGACCCGTCTGATGCATTAGTCAATTCCGGGAATTACATCAGCATATTTGAGAAGAGAGATGGCAGGTATGTCTGCATCAGGGATATGAGCACCTCGGATCTGCCGCTTAATTTGGAATAGGAAATAATGATTGATATCGGAGGGGCCTTAAAAGTAACCACCTCCCCCCGATCCGCCAGAGGCCTCCGTCTATACTTCGGCCTCCGAAGGCTGGCAGATCGGGGTACTCCTCCTTATCAAGGAGGAGAAAGTTAAAGTATTTAAATTCAGACATTTCCCCTCCTTTTTAAGGAGGGGTGGCTCCCGATGAAATCGGGAGACGGGGTGGTAAAAAATCTGTTATTACAGCCTCTTAATTGTTTTACCGGTCATCATCTCCTGCCGCCGCCTCTTGATGCTCCGCCACCACCTCGCGAGGCGCCGCTGTATCCGCCACCGCTGTAACCACTGCTTGATCTGGAACTACTCCCTCCATAGCTGCTGCTTCCCCTTGAACCACTGCTGTAACCACTGCTTCCGCCATAGCTTGAAGCAGATGAAGAGGGCCGGGTTGATGAAGAGGTTCCTGTTGACGGCCTGGTTGATGAAGAGGTTCCTGTTGACGGCCTGGTGGAGGCAGATGTGCCCGTGGATGGCCTCGTTGATGCAGATGCACCCGATGATGGCCTGGTTGATGCTGAGGTTCCTGTCGAGGGACGTGTCGATCCAGAGGCCCC
Source organism: uncultured Bacteroidales bacterium (assembly GCA_963732365.1). GTDB lineage: Bacteria > Bacteroidota > Bacteroidia > Bacteroidales > VadinHA17 > SR-FBR-E99. The sequence continues at coordinate 700,266 of CAVSZC010000005.1, forward strand.
TGTGGAGGGTCGCGTCGAGGCTGATGCACCTGTCGAAGGTCGTGCAGAAGCATTATTGCGGTTATAGTTGCCGCTGGCGTTATTGTGGTTGACGGTATTGGAACTGTTTCGCGAGTTATTGTAATTGTTATAATTATTTTCATTATGGATCACCACTGTGTTGCCATAACCGCCGCCATGATAACCGCCATGGTAATAATGATTACTGTGATAAATACCTATAGCCATTACGGTAAAAGCTGCATGATAGGGAGGATAATAACCGTAATAATAGGGCGGATAATAGGGTACGTAAACAGGTGAATATACATATTGCACTATTGGCGCTGATTCAACGACCACAACGTTTGTCGATGCCGGAGCGGCTGCAGGGACAGGCTCCGGGCCGGCATACGCAGGATTAGGTGTAACGGCAGGAGCCGGGGGGGCAGGTTCAATAACATAATCTTTCCCGTACAGGTCTTTGTCACCGACAATCTGCATCGTAACTTTCCCCTCTTTATCTTTTGATACAAGAATCACAGCCACATCCTGAATCTCCGTTTTGCTGACATCAACCTGGAGAATAAATGAGAAATCAGTATCTTTTTGTTTGGTTACAACCTTTATGAAATCAACAGTATCATTGAGGTCAAGGTCGAGATTATTGACACCTGTCTCCTTCAGGTTCAGGGTTTTCTCAAAATCCTCGATGGTCTTTGATTTCTGAAAAAGATCCAGTACTGCAAAGAGACTGAGATTATCTCCGGGGAGGCCCAGGAGGGTGGTGTCGCCGGCGTTCTGTGTTTCTGCCTGGGAAAAGGCAGGGCAACTTATCAGAGCTAACGAAAGCATTATTAATGGCAGGAATCTTTTTTTCATGATTTTCCGTGCTGGTTCGTAATGAATACAGCTCAAAATTACAAAAAAAGCCGGTGATTGCCAAGGATCACTTTTTGCGCAGCAGAGCATCACCTTCGCTCTCACTGTCAAAATGATAGAGTTTGGCAATTGTAATCCTCCTTGCGAGTGCACTGCCGGCAAGACTTGCAAGCAGGGCTCCGGTCACAGGACCGGCAAAATATATCCAAAATCCATCCCACTGTCCCGAAATGACTGCCGGTCCCAGGCTGCGGGCCGGATTGGTACTTATCCCTGATATATCGGCCTCAAGCGGGACCATGATAGCATATAGCACAGGAAACATATAAGGAGTGAACCGGCGGATCCGTCTGAACCCGATAAAAACAATAAGGAGCAGGACCATTGTAAATGTTGTGACCACTTCACCCAGAAATGCTGCCTGTGTTGTATAACCCTGGCCCGGGACAGTAATACCGAAATCTATGCTTCTCCCCATACTGCCCCATAACAATAGCGGTAAACACCCGATAACTGCGCCTGTCAGCTGTGATAAAATATATGTAACGGCGAGGCGCCCCTCGATCTTCCTGAACAGCCAGAATACCATCGTAACGGCAGGATTGATATGTGCTCCGCTTACTTTTCCGATGGGTGACAGCGCAATTGATGCTCCCACGGAGCCAAACAGGAATCCCGTCATCATCTGGCGGATCTTAACATTCGGAATAATCTGAGCCATCGGGCTACCCGTTCCAAACATAAAAATCACTATCGAGAGGCCGCACAGCAATAACAGGGCCGTACCTGTTAATTCGGCTACTCCAAATTGCGTGCGGTATTTAAGGTACCTCGCGTTGTTACGATCTTCAGCTTCGCTTGACATGTTGAAGTAATTTGGCTTTAAAACTGCTGCTTTAATGTTACTTAGCCATCGGTACTGGACGGTCAGCCCTGGTTCGCGAACAGGCAGGGCATAATTCACGATCGATCAGTGCTGCCATATGCTCCGGCACTCTCTTGCTTATGAACTCCCGGTGTGCAGGTGTCTGAGTGGTTGCACCGCATTCGCTGCAGGTAAGCAAAGGTTGTTCACGGACCACCGTTCCTGTGATAATTGTGCGGCGCATGCCATCCTTATCTTCGAGAGAGATAGCTCCTGTGGGGCATACCTGTGTGCAGGCCCCGCAGCCGATGCAAAGCTCTGCCGGCCTGGTGTAGTCAATATGAGCCAGCCGGCCCTCCATGGTATCGGCCATTCTCAGGGCATCTATGCCCATTTCACTGCAGGTGACCATACATAGTCCGCACCCGATGCAGATATCGCAACGAAGGCAGCGGTTGGCTTCATTGATTGCCATTGCCTCTGTCAGCCCCTCCTCGATCTTTACATAATTTCCTTCTCCCGAAGTCTCTTCAACGGTTTTCTCTGGCATCATGGAACGCCGCAGATGGCTCCGGTTGTCAGCATTCACGGCCAGGGGACCCACATCAGTGCGTTTAACCGGCTTTCCTGTATCTTTATCCATCGATGATTTCCTGAGCCACGCATCGATGGATGCTGCCGCTATCTTTCCCGACCTTATGGCTTCCACCGCGGTGCGGGGTCCGTGCTGACCGTCACCGCCGGCGAAGACGCCAGGCACACTGGTCATTTTGGTCACAGGGTCTGCAACAATGAATCCCCTGTTGTTCTCAACGCCGCTTCCTTCAAGAATTGTAAGATCGGTACCCTGACCTACGGCAAGGATCACGTGATCAGCCTCGAGAGTAAGCAGACGGTTAGCATCAAATACCGGGTCGAACTTACCAGTTGCATCCTTTACCCGTTCACAGTACTGCAGTACAAACCTGCCATCCTCCTCAATGCGTACAGGTCCCCAGCCTGCATGTATCTTAACACCCTCGGCCACGGCAAGCTCAATCTCATGAGGGCTGGCGGGCATATCACGTCTTTTTTCAAGCGATGTAAGGTCAACATGGCTGGCTCCCTGCCGGAGTGCTGTAAGGGCAACGTCGATCGAGACATTGCCGCCACCCACCACCGCAACGCGAGGCCCTACACGAACAGGTTTGCCGCTTCGTACTGCCCTGAGGAAGTCGATACCTCCCATTACAAACGGGAGTTCGACACCTTCAATTGCAAGAAGTCTTGTCCGCTGTGTTCCAAGTCCGACGAATACTGCATCGTAATCCTTACGGAATGCCTCAAGGTTTTCAACAGGTGAACTGGTATGAATCCTCACTCCGAGAGTTCGGATCTGGTCAAGTTCCTTCTCGAGGAGTTCCGGAGGGTTACGATAGGCAGGAATACCGTATCGCAGCATGCCTCCTGCAAATTCCTGGGACTCAAAAATATCAGTCTCGTGTCCGAGAATTCTGAGATAATAAGCAGCAGTGATACCAGCCGGGCCGGCACCGATGATTCCGATCTTTTTTCCCGTATCGGGAGCAATGTCAGGTTTGGGATAGCCTCCCTCAGCCAGGCAAAGTTCAGCTGCCCTTGACTTCATGGGTCTTATGAAGACTGCGCCGTTGCCTCTCTTGCGAACACATGCCGATTCGCATGGAGCAGGACATACAAGGCCGCATGTAAGCGGAAATGGATTATCGCGTCTGATGACATCTACAGTGGAACGGTGATCTCCCGCACCCAGATGAGCCAGAAAGCCGGGTATATCTATGTTGGCTGGGCAGGCATTATGACAGGGTGCGGCATTTCTTACCAGGCAGAGATTTTCAGGACAGGAAATATTATTCGCATGGTTCTCCCATTGCTTGCGGAAATAACGGAGCGAGCTGCCCAGCGTCCAGGCAGCCTTGAGCCCATGTGTGGCAAGCCTGACTAAAATTTCTTCAAGGGATACAAGATGGCCGGGGCCTCCCAGTGCGAGAGAAATCTCTGTTACCAGCCTGGCTGCCCTGGCCAGTAATGCCCGTACTTCCTGATCCTCATTTTCAGCAAGCAGCCAGTGGCGGTACAGTGCCCGGCGTGTCTGCTTTACCAGGCAACTGTTTCCGTGTATCACCATTAGTGTTGATGGTGCCGGAATGATCCCTGCTGAAGCAAACGAAACAGGATCACATGATATATCAGCATTTGAAACCGGGAGGAATCCTCCCATGCCATCATCAAATACAATGACAGAGTCAGAGCTGCCGGTATCACCGACACCTCCCCATAGTTTTACTTTCCCGAGAAGGGTTCCTGTCGTGTTCAGTTCGGTAATACCTCTCTCCTGGAATCCCTGCCTCAGGGTAATCAACGATGCATTCATTACCGTCTCTGCCCTGAAAAGAATAGCTATTCTGCACCATGTCTCCGGGGTATGGACCAGCCTGTTCCTGTCGGTCAGATAACCTTCGGAAAAGCAACTGGCAGAGCAATTACGCCTCACCTCAATGCCACGGCCCGGGGTTGCAATACCTGCAAGCTGGCGGATGGCATCTGCTGCATTAAGAAATGCAGCCTCATGCCCATTCAGCTGCGAGGGCAGGAGCAATTCTATTTTCTCACTGTCACGGAGGCCAAGGGCAATCAGAATACCCTCTGCCAGAAGCCATGGGGCTCCATCGAGTACAGCTGCATTGCTTAGCTCCTTCGGGTCCAGCCCCGTAGCGTCGATAACCAGTTCTGAAGGTCCGTGGCCTCTCAGGAACTGACGCCAGGCAAAAGAGACAGGTTCGCCTGATGAACTGCATTCTGTGAGTCCGGCATCCCTGACAGCCTGAAAACGTTGTAATGGTGTGAGAGAAAGGGCTTTAGTGAAAGAAGGCAATGCATCTTCAAGGGTCTGTGCCGGAGGAATTGCACCTAACAGAGTGGCTGCCCCCTGGTCGAGCCACAAAGGCAGAGTCAGACGATCGCTCATAACTGCCTCCTTCCCTGCTCAGGAGGCTCTGCGATTATCTGGCGTGCATATCGTTCTCGTCTTGGGTCCTCCAATTCGTTTGTAACACCGAAGGAAAGGCATCCGGTAACGCATTTTGTGACGCAGGCCGGATGCAATCCGTCATCGATACGATCCATGCAGTAATCACATTTAACCACCTTGCGTGTCAGTGGGTCCCACTGAGGTGTGCCCCACGGACATGCTGCCATACAACTCTTGCATCCAACGCACAGACTTGACCGGACGAATACGATACCGTCTTTCTCACGTCGTTGCATGGCCCCGGTCGGACAGGCTTTAATACACCAGGCTTCCTCGCAATGAAAACATGGCATGTAAACAAACCTGACACGCGGCTGCCCGGCAATCTCTATCGGGCCGGAACTGATTATTTTGCAGGGAGCCGGTCCGACTCCGAGATTCTTATTTGTTTTACAGTGCACCTCACAGGCTTTGCAGCCTATGCAGCTTGTATCATCATGGGTCAGCGAATACTTGCTCATTTCTTACCTCCTTTCGGTGCAACCGGGTTGACTGTGATAACTGTTTCGGTCATGGCGCATCCGCCGCCGGCAGGGTCGAAATCATAAAGTTTTCCGTTCTGTAATCGCTGATCGGCTACCCCCAATCCCCTGGCTCGTGTTGCCAGAGGCACAGTAGCGCCATAGCCATGCAGCATGAATACGGCATCGGCATGGATCCAGCGGGTTACCATTGCCTTCATGATACCTCTGTAACTTCCTCCTCCGCTTACCTCCACATCGTCTCCATCCGATATTCCGATAGCACTGGCACGATCAGGATGAATCCACAGTACCTGTTTCGGGGCAATTTCATTCAGAAGCGGGTTGTTTAGCGACTGACCGTGTGCAAGGGTAGCTGTTCTCCCCATCAGCAAATAAAAATTATTCCCTTTAGTGGCTTCCTTTGGTATGTAAGGAGGCAGGCTCTCCAGACCTGCTTTTGTCAGTGTTCCGCTTTCAATCTCTATTTTACCCGAAGGGGTCGGGAATTTAAGTTTTTCGTGTGAGACGAGTTCAGGTTTACCGGCCAGTGTGACAAATCCTGACTCACGCATGTCTGCAACCGTTACTCCTGTACCATCAAGCTGGTAGTTCCATAGCTCTTCTATGGTCTGGAAGTCCAGAACATCCCTGATTCCCATCCGATGAAGTATCTCCCTGAATATCCACCATGCCGGACGGCTGTCGAAGCGGGGCGCAATGGCCTGGTCGCGCATTGCGAACAACGGGATAGGACCATTCATCTGACATAAGATATTTGCTCTCTCAAGATATGTTGATTCAGGTAGTATCACATCGGAATACCAACCGGTTTCGGAATACCTTACGTCTATGGAGACAAGAAGCTTCAATTTGTCGAGTGCCTTTTTCGTAGCCTCAGGATCAGGCAGGCCCGTCAGCGGGTCATGCCGGTATGCGAAATAGGCTCCAATGCCATATGGTTGCCCGGTCTCCATAGCTTTAAAAGCCTGATGCAGCATTCCTATTTTTGGATCCCATTGTGGTCTTGTGGTTCCTGCACCGTCAACCCTTGGCTCATTTGTTTTCGGAGCTCTTGTGGTCAGCTGGTTCAGGCTTTTACGGCCGTAATATTCCGGTGCTTTGCCAAGGATAATGCCTCCCGGTACTTCAATATTTCCCATCAGGGCATTAAGTATCAAAGCTGTACGGCTAACGTAAAATGACTGCTTATGACGCGCAGTCATCCAGCCCGGATGGAATATCACTTTTGGAGCATCGGCTGCTATCTCTGCAATAAATTCATGAATCTGATCGGGAGAAATACCAGTATGTTTCTCCTGCCATTCGGGCGTGGTCTCCTTTACTGCCTCTTTAAGGTAATCCATCCCGGTTACATAACGGGCGACAAATTTACTGTCGTAAAGATCATGCTTCAGTACTTCGTGTATGATAGCGAGGTTGAGTGCATAATCACTGTTAGGCCGCACCTGCCAGAATCGGGTTGCTTTACAGGCTGTGATGCTTGCACGCGGATCGATATAGGTACATTTCATACCCCGTGCCAGGGCAGCCATAAAAGCTTTTGATTCCTTGACCATAAGAGATTCGACCAGATTACGGCCATACAAAACCATGTGTTTTGTATTCTTATAGTCGTAGATCAGACCTCCGGGACCGATTCCAAAGACTGACAGTGCTGCATTATGGATGTTTGCTGCGCATCCGGCATCGTGGTTGAAGTAATTCGGTGATCCGAGTGCGCTTACGAAAGTACGTGTCAGGTCGGTGAAAAAGCCGCCACGGTCTGATAGCATTATTCCCCGACCCCCAAACGCATCAATTGTCTCCTTCAGTCCGTCTGCAATGTAATCAAGTGCCTCATCCCATGAAGTGCGGCGCCATTGACCACCGCCCCTGGGTCCCTTCCTTATCAGGGGGGTCTGGGGCCGCTCATCATCGTGCTCAAAAGCCAGGCCTGCCGATCCTTTTGCGCAGAGGCTGGTGCCGATAGCCGCATCATGATGGTTACCCTGGATCCAGGTTATCCTGTCATCATCGACAGTTACCTCAATAGGGCATCGGACAGCACACATGCCGCACATGCTGTAAACCGTTCGTCTGCCTGGTTTGCCAACACCGGCTACGTTTGGCGCCAAAATGTAATTCATGTATCCTGACTTCTAAATATCTGAAAACTGAATGACCACCTTGATATCATCGGGCTGTCTTTCAAGAGCCTTCATGAAATTCTCAGGTTTTTCCCTGCGTGTTATAAGCTTTGCCAGCCAGGCATGGTCTGCTTTGGCAAGTGTTAATCCAGCCCTGTACCATTGACGCTTATTCGCGTTGACACTTCCCACGATCACAATATTTTTCAATACTGTGGAGGCTGCCACATCTGCCAATACGCCTGCACCGACAACGCCTCCCTGTCCGACCCCGGTCAGACATAAGATCCCGCTGGCCCCTATTTTATGAATACAATCGGCAATTACTGCACCGACACCTGTACATTCAATGATGGCATCAGGTTCGAAATCCAGATCAGCAACTCTGCCTGAATGGTAAGTAGCACCCAGGTCACGCACAAGATCAGGCTTGTATCCTTTTTCCATCCTGTCGAGGACGTGAACTTCCGAGATTCCCCACAGTTTAAGGCTCAGGGCAGCGAGAAGACCTATCGGGCCTGCTCCAGTAACAAGAACAGTTTTCGGTTCCCAATATGACCGCCGTCCAATCATGCCTATCTGCTCCATTGCCTTTGTTACAACTGTGGTAGGTTCGAGAAGAACACCAAGTATGCCCAGTGATGCATCAACTTTTACTGCATACTCCGGTTCTATCCTCCATCTCTCCGACATATACCCGTGAATTTCTTTAATTCCTCTTTCGGTATACAATCCGTTTCTGCACATATCCCATTCACCGACTGCACAATTAGGGCAGGGTACAGGATCGGGTCTTCTGACAATTCCTACCACCAGGTCGCCTTTCTTAAATCCGGAAGATGTACCGGGATCAATCACGCGACCCAATGATTCATGACCAAGAATAAGGTGCTGTTGTCCGGGAGGGGCCCAACCGTATTTTCCCTCAGTTATTTCAACATCGGTACCGCAGACTCCTACTGCAATAGCTTCAACAAGTATTGACCCGTCGCGCATGTCTGGTTCGGGCATCTCCATGTATCTTGCCGATCCGGCTTTTTTGGGCTCTACTGTAATTGCTTTCATTGTGGTTAGCTTATTTGTCTGATTTTTGTTGATTGCCTTTGAAGACCTTTTCCTTGCTGAATTTAAGGGCGTCGTCTTTCGTTATTTGTGCGAACAAATGCATGGTTCTTGCTATCGTGCCGCTCCATCCTGTCTGGTGGCTCGCGCCTATGCCAGCACCGGTATCACCGTGGAAGTACTCATGGAACAGAATGTATTTATTCCATTCCGGATCTTCCTGAAACTTGCCGATGTTTCCGTAAACCGGCCGGCGCCCTGAATCATCTGCCTGGAAAATTGACGAAAGCCTTCCCGAGAGATCCTCGGCTACCTGGTAAAGATTCATCATGTTTCCCGAACCGGTAGGGCACTCAATAAGAAAGTCATTCCCGTAATACTGGTAATAATTCATAAGAGCCCTGATGATTATCATATTTACAGGCATCCAGATCGGACCGCGCCAGTTCGAATTCCCACCGAACATTCCGCTGTCGGAATCACCTGGCAGGTAAGAGACGCTGAATTCGTCATTACCGACACGAATTTTATAAGGATGCTCTTTGTGGATCTTTGAGAGAGCTCTTATACCGTATTGACTGAGGAATTCATTTTCATCAAGCATTACCTTTAGTACCCGACGCAAATTTTGCTCATTCAGTATCGAAGCCAGCAGCCTGTTGTTATGGCCCGGTTTTCCGGGATTATGGATAAATGCTGTCAGTTCAGGCCTTGAGGCCAGGAATTTTGAAATCATCTGCCCGACCTGGGGATATTTATCAGCCATCTCCCTGTTATAAACAGTAACGGCACACATTGGCAGGAGGCCCACCATTGAACGGACTTTCAGTTTCTGCGTTCCTCCTCCCGGAAGGCACAGGACGTCATAGAAGAAACCGTCTGTCTCATCCCACATCCCACCGTCTTCATCGGGCCTTATCATAGCTGAAGAGATCCGGAGAAAGTGTTCGAACAGCTTCATTGAAATGTTGACATATGCCGGATTGACCAGCGCCAGCTGGACGCTGATCTCGATCATATTCTGACAGAAGAGGGCCATCCATGCTGTCCCGTCAGCCTGTTCAAGGTATCCTCCGGTGGGCAGCGCGGAGCTGCGGTCAAATACTCCTATATTATCGAGCCCGAGAAAACCTCCCTCAAATGCATTGTTTCCCGCCCGGTCTTTCCTGTTGATCCACCAGCTGAAGTTAAGCAGCAGTTTATGGAAGGAGCGTTCAAGCCACTGAATGTCACCTTCGCCATGGCTTGCCTTCTGAAGGAAGAAGCTGAATATGGTTGACCAGGCATGGACCGGCGGGTTTACATCGCCAAAATTCCATTCATAGGCAGGTATCTGACCGTTCGGATGCTGGTATTCATTACTAAGCATCAGTTCAAGCTGATCCTTCCCGAATTCCTCGTCAACCAGTGTCAGTGCGATAACATGAAATGCGAGATCCCATGCTGCATACCATGGGTATTCCCATTTGTCAGGCATAGAGATTATATCTTCGTTATTCATGTGGTGCCACTGTGAATTACGGATCGCAGGCTGACCCTTTTTTGACGGGTCTACACCATGCTGCCTGAGCCACTTGTTTACATCATAGTTAAAAAGCTGCTTCGACCACAACATTCCTGCGAGGGCCTGCCTGATTATATTTATTTTGTCTTTCCCGAGAGAATCAGGAATGACTGAAGCATAAAATTCATCCGCCTCCCTGATGCGGGTATTAATTGCTAGTTCAAACTCAGGTCCGAAAGAAGGAGGCGTGGTCTTTTCCGGAACCTTTTTCCCTGGTTTTTTCAGCAGTCCTGGTCAGACGGAGCTGTATTGTTTCTGATTTGCCGGGTTTTAAATCAATTAAATAGAATGCCGATGCTTTTGTTCCTTTTTTCTCAGGATTGACAGCATCTTTTTTCCCATGTACGATATAGTTATTTATTCCGTCTTTAACATAAGGAGCTGTATCAGGGACTCCCCACAGTCTTTCATTGTTCGTTTCATTATTCGTAAACAGCAACTCTTTGGCTTCCTCCGCACTGAAATGCCATATTCCGAGTTCGTTCTGATTTGCTTCAATTATTCCTGCTTTAGCGTCGCAGCTTAACTGTTTCAGCATAGGAATCTCAGCTGCCGGATCATCGTACCATGTATTTCTGAACCACAGGGTTGGCATAGATATGCAAAGAGGCCTTTTCCGGCCCCCGGTTGTGAGCAGTAATACGTATAAGGATATCTTCGGGTGAGGCTTTTGCGTACTCAACAAACACGTCAAAGTAGCGGTTCTCATCAAAAACACCGGTATCAAGAAGCTCATATTCCGGATCATGGAACCCGCGTCTGCGGTTGGTGACCAGCAGATCCTCATACGGGTATGCCTTCTGAGGGTACTTGTACAGGTACTTCATATATGAGTGGGTAGGAGTCGAATCGAGATAGAAATAGTACTCCTTGACGTCCTCTCCATGGTTACCTTCGCTGTTGGTAAGACCAAAGAGTCTCTCCTTCAATATCGGATCTTTACCGTTCCAGAGGGCGACAGCAAAGCAGAGCAGCTGTTTGTCATCAGAGATGCCTGCCAGACCATCTTCACCCCATCTGTACGCTCTTGACCGGGCATGATCGTGAGGGAAATAATTCCAGGCATCGCCATTTTCACTGTAGTCTTCACGCACAGTTCCCCACTGACGTTCACTCAGATAAGGTCCCCACTTTTTCCATGGGACCTTATTTCCTCTGGCTTCATTTAATCTGCTCTTTTCCATATTTTTAAATAACTCATATGATCTTCTTTCTGTTTATCGCAGTCACACAATATAATTAAAATGCTCAATTTCTCCTGGCTTCCATTCTGCTGCAGTACTTTCAGTTACAATGTCATAAAGCCGTAAAATTGCATACCATTGTTTTCCGGGTAAGGTCTGAATCCAGTTTTTGTCTGGTGATTCCGGAGCCTTCGGTCCGAAAAGAATTTCGACAGATTTGTCATATCCACTTACAAGCTTATTGCAGTGACTGTGAACCGAGGGCCAGGACTGTCCGGTGTGAATTATCAGGCCACTCTTTTCATCATATACTACAACCGACCAGAATTTGCATTCCGGTATTCCTGAAGACAATTTCAGAAGGTAACTGTTTTCCCCTTCAAGAGGTTTGCCATCTGAATCAGACCTTATGATATATTCTTCATTATTGTTCAAGACATTCAGTTTTTAGCAGGGGCGCATAAACAAGGGCCTCCGGAAATGTCACATTATTGTGCTGCAAGCTCATTTCTGATACTAGTAACAGCATCAATATGAGTAAGATGAATTTTGCCGGACAGGTGTTCCGGCAGGTGTGACCTGTTCAGGCGGTCCATCACCGGCCCCTTCACCTCGGAAAGATGCAGTTTTATTCCGGAATCCTTAAGACGCATGTTGATTGCCTCAAGGCTTTCAAGTGCAGAGAAGTCAATTGTATTAACGGCAGGGCATTCAAGGATGACATGCCTGACAGCCGGGTTTGCAGCCACGGAGTCATTTATAAGGTCTTCAAGGAATCTTGCATTTGGGAAGTAGAGACTTTCGTCCACCCTCAGGGAGAGTATTTCAGGATCAGTTATTACTTCATGGCGCTTAACGTTCCTGAAATGTGTTGTTCCGGGTATCTGTCCAACAACTGCCACATGAGGTCTGGAGGTACTGTAAAGGTGAAGCACTATTCCAAGTGCAACGCCCGCGATCAGGCCTGCCTCGACACCTTCGGCCAGTGTGACGACTATTGTGGCCAGCAGCGCGATAAAGTCAGATTTTGAGAACACCCATGTATGTTTCAGCGCCGTAAAGTCTACCAGTGACATTACGGCAACGATTATTGTAGCTGCCAGTGTTGCTTTCGGCAGGAAGAAGAGCAACGGAGTAAGAAAGAGTGTAGCGAGGGCAATACCCACGGCGGTGAATGCTCCGGCAGCAGGTGTCTCAGCGCCGGCTTCATAATTCACCACCGAGCGTGCAAAGCCTCCAGTAACAGGAAAACCACCGGAGATGGCAGAGCCGATGTTAGAAGCTCCGAGTGCTATAAGCTCCTGGTCAGGGTCGATGCGCTGCCGTTTCTTTGCTGCAAGAGTAAGGGCCACTGAGATAGATTCCACGTAACCCACAATGGAGATAAGCAATGCCGGAACCAGGATTTTAAGCCACAGGGCAAAATCAAGAGGTGGCATCGTCACCTTCGGCAATCCGCCCGGTACTTTGCCTACTATTTTTACCCCTTTTTCGTCAAGGCCCCAGATGGCTGTGATGACAATGGTAAGGATTATTGCAACCACCGGTCCGATCTTCACCAATATGTCGGCCAGTTTGGCACCCATACCGGCTTTAACAAGCAATGGTTTCAGCCCCTTCCTTACCCAGAACAGGAATATCATCGATCCGATACCTATTGCAGCAGTTGCCAGGTGAACGGTAGTTATGCTGTGAAAAATTGAGATGGCAATTTCAAGGAAGCTCTCTCCCTCTGCATGTATCCCGAGAACAGGCCCCAGTTGGCCGGCGGCTATCTGGATACCTGATGCGGTTATAAAACCTGCAATTACTGGGTGGCTCAGGAAGTTGGCCAGAAAGCCCAGTTTCAGGAACCCCATCAGCAGGAGCAGCAGCCCTGATACCATTGCCAGTGCGATAGCAGCTCCGAGGTATTCAGGCGTACCCTGTGATGCAAGCTTGCCTGCAGCAGCAGCTGTCATAAGGCTTGCAACGGCGACCGGGCCCACGGCAAGAGCGCGTGAGGTTCCGAAGATGGCATACAATATGAGAGGCGCCATTGATGCATACAGTCCGATCTCGGCAGGCAGCCCTGCAAGAATGGCATATGCCAGTGACTGGGGGATGAGCATCATCGTCACAATTAGCGCAACGATCATGTCATTCGAAAAAGTCTTGCTGTTATATTTTGCCCCCCATTCCAGAATTGGCAGGTAGCCTTTAATCACACTTGCAAATGTAACTTTCTTCTTTCCAGGGTCATTTCCTGTTGTTTCCATTCATCCTATGGTTTAGTTAATTTATACAGCAGCAGCCACTTTACTATCCTTTTTCCCCATCATGGGGGCAATAATCAGACTGAGAATAAAAGACCAGAGAGTCCATATGATAACCATTGCCACCATATTGGGTGTCACATCAGCAATTGTAAGCACTCCTATCAGAACTGCAGCTATGTTCCTTGTTCCCATTCCAAGTGACATAACAATTCTCTCGCCACGGTTAAGACCAAATCCTCCATAGAAGGAGACCAGAGCCATTACAACCATAAAAATTGTAAGTGAAAGCATTGCCATGCTGCCGGCAGTAGCCCACATCGGCTTATAATAAAGCACTATACAGAAGATGACTGTCAATAATGTAGATAAGCCTGCCAGCTTTTTTACAGGATTGAAGATCTTATCGGCCACTTTTTCGGCGAAAGTCTTGATTGAGGCGCCAATAAGCACTGGCAACAACACCGTAATAAACAGGGGTTTCAGGAGCGACATGACGCTCAACTCTATCCCCTTGACTAAAAGGGGTGCGAGTATGGGCATTAAAAGGGCTGTACCTATCGCTGCCACCGGGATGAAGGCCCCGGCAAAGACTACGTCTCCGTGTGCCTTGGGGAGAAGCGGAGGGAGAAAGGGGGCACACGGTGCCAGACTACCAATGAACAGCACAATAATGTATCCATTATCCAGAGGAAGTAACAAGGTAATCAGGTAGGCGATGGCAGGACCTATCACCCAGCCTAATCCAAAGGTTAGTCCCAGAAACTTAGGATTTCCAACAATCCTGATCATCTTGCCCAGGTTCACCTGAAGCCCCATGCTTAAGAGGTTCGCTACGGTGAAGACTATTACCAGCGGGCTGAAAATTGATTGACAAAACTGTAAAACTTCGTTCATAATTAACTATTTTTTGAATTAATCCCTGATATTGACCGGGCCAGCATACTTCCCGGAATGTTTACTGCCTTGAAACCGTTCTGCAACAGTATGCGGGTTGCATAATAAGAGCGCTGTGCAGATCTGCAGAATGATGCTATCTGCTTGTCCTTCGGCAGTTCAGCCAGGCGGGCACGCAGTTGCGGAAGAGGTATATTTACCGCTCCCGGGACAGGATCAGCCTCCACTTCCTGAGGATTGCGCACATCGAGGAGGAAGCTGTCACCCAGTGAATCCCAGTGTACAACCGGCATATCGCCTCTGAGAATATTGGCAGCGATCATACCTGCGAAGTTGACCGGATCTTTTGCGCTTCCGAACGGAGGAGCATAGCAGAGTTCCGATTCTTCCAGGTCATATATGGTACAACCCATCTGAATTGCCATTGCAAATGAGTCGATACGTTTTGTAACTCCATCTTCTCCGAGAACTTGCGCTCCCAGAACTTTTCCGTCTGACTTGCGGAAGATCATTTTCACGATGAGCATCTTTGCTCCCGGGTAATATCCTGCATGGGAGTTGGGGAACAGGTATACTTTTTCGTAATCATTGTCACCCAGTTTGTTAAGTGTTTTCTCGCTTACGCCTGTCTGAGCTATGGCAGCGTCAAACATCTTGCATATGGATGTTCCCTGCGTTCCGCGGAACTTCGATTTGCGTCCGGCTATAACGTCGGCTGCAATGCGTCCCTGCCTGTTTGCCGGACCTGCCAGCGGTATCAGCGCCCACTGCCCCGTAACAAAATCCTTTACCTCAACTGCATCGCCAACGGCCAGAATATCAGGGTCGGATGTGACCATATGCTCATTTACTCTTATTCCTCCAAGCTCTCCAACCTTTATTCCAGCCATTTTTGCCAGTTCAAGCTCTGGTTTCACGCCAATAGCCATAACGACGATGTCTGCTTCATAAACCTTTCCCTTTTCGGTAAGAACTTCCAGGCCGCCATTCTCGCCTTTACGGAAACCAGCCACTCCGTCACCTGTTTTCACGGCTATCCCGTGCTTTTTCATATATCTTTTAACGATGCGCGCCATCTCCGGATCGAGCGGGGGCATTACCTGGTCGAGCTTTTCAATGAGTGTGACATTCAGGGCCCTTTCAACAAAGTTCTCAGCCATTTCAAGCCCAATGAATCCTCCGCCGATTACCACTGCTTTTTTTGGTCTTGAAATCTTGTCAACACCAGTGAATGAATTTCCCACCGAATTGTCAGTATCCCTGAGAAGCCACTCTTTGATGTTTTTTGAGTCTGCGACAGTTCTTACTGAGAATATACCCGGAAGATCGAGCCCCGGGAGGGGAGGTCTCACGGGTGCTGCACCGGGAGAAAGTACCAGTTTGTCATATTTTTCAGTTGTTACCTCACCTGTAAGATGGTTCTTCAGCTTAACAGTTTTCTCTTTCGGGGCAATGCCGACAACTTCACAATTTGTCCGGCAGTCAACGTTGAATATCACCTTGAACATTTGTTCGGTGGCAACCAGAAGCTTTGATTCTTCGTCGATTGATCCGCCAACATAATAAGGTAAACCGCAGTTTGCATATGAGACAAACGGACCTCGCTCAACCATGAGGATCTCTATTTTTTCATCCAGCCTGCGCAGTCTTGCTGCACATGATGCTCCACCGGCTACTCCGCCAACGATAATTACTTTCATTTTTTGTTATTTATTGGATTTTGACTTTTTTTTATTCTGATGTTGCCGGGTAAGAGGCATTAAATCTGACCGGCAGAACATAGTATAAAATTATGCTTATAACATGCCCGGGGCAATACCCAGTAATAAGTATTTAAACAGGGTAATATGCTTCTTCAACTCTCCCTGCTCTTCCGGGGAATAGCTTTCCCCCATCTGTACTGCCATACCAGCCCTGCAACGTCGTAGTCACTGCCAGTACGCGTAGAAACGCCGGTGCTGATATGCATTTTGATGGAATGGTGCATGCCCAGCGGAAATGCTGCTGTGAGTCCCAGCCTGGTGTTCTGTTGAAGGTCATCGCCCTGAACGCCGTCAACGGTCGTATGTCCGCCCCAGTAGTAGGTAGCATCAAGGGCTGCCCATATTCCTTTTCTGAAATTATAGTTGACATGACCCTGCACAGAGCCGATGGGTGACTGCGATCTTGTCTTTCCCTGGTAGAACTCATTGTTGGTTGTATAGAAAGCGACACCTCCGGTAAGCTCCAGCTGGAAACGGGCAATACTCTTTGAAATGCCAAGTTCAGGCTTGATTGTAAACCTGTTTGTTCCGAGGTTCACGAGTCTTGAAGGGTCATACTGACTGAGAGGGAGATATACCTGGAGGCTTGCGCCTGCGACAAAGTCCTGTTTATAATCCTTGAATCCTGCCGCTGTCAGCGCCGGAGCACCGATAAAATTTACATTCATGCGAATTCTCGGATCAGCAAGCCCTGAGACAATCCGGGTAACGGTCTGGCCGTCGAATTCGGCGGAACCTGAAAGCCAGCCATAGGGAATGATCATGTCAACCTTACCAGACAGACCGAAGAAGTTTATGGAACGGGCATATGCAAGGAGCGTACTGTGTATCTTAATATTGGCATTTTCGAGGGGCACTGCCGGGTCAAAAAGAACTCCTCCTGCTGAATAGGCATAACCTGCAAGAGCAAAGTTCAATCCGACGGGCAGGTTCGTATAGGCTCGCGGTTCAAGGTCCTGCGTAAATGAAACGTTGCAGGTCAACAACAGCAACAGGCTGATGAAAATTAAGCTCTTCATGGTCGATTTATTTCGATTCATCATTGGTTTCAGAAGTTGAACCCGAACCTTATCACAGGTCCGAACTCATCGATATCAAAGATAAATGGTTTTGAATCAGTTGTTTTATCATAATCAACAGAGAGCAATCTGTATCCGGCCGTGAGCTGGAACACTTTCGAGAATCTGTACCCGGCATAGCCCTGCACCTGCCAGGTAAAATCAGAGCCAATCCCAAAGCCTCCCATGTCTCCCCTGAACTGGAGAAGCCATTTGTCATGTATCTCAGCGCTGAGCCTTGCAATTATTACAGGGTCATACCACCATGCCGCACTCTCCCTTATAACCTCCTCAGTTCCGGCAGGGAACACAAAACGGCGGACATCCATTGATGTATTCAGGTGGTTAAGCCTGCCTCCAGCACCAACCTCAAGGAATGGCAGTAAGCGATAGAGTGCTGCTGCCTCCCAGATTCCCTGGTTTGCTTTGACGGTTCCCGAGTGAAGGAGTGTTGTTTCAGTGACCTCACTCTCAAGATTCATGAATACCAGGTCAGATGACAAAGCCCATTTCCCGGTGGAAGCTTCGAAGTATAGCATACCGCCTATTTTCAGGTTGCTGAAAATATCTCCCGGATTGGCATCTATTGGTACAGATATTAAATCTTCAAGGCCTGTCTCACCACTGATGTTGGGAAATAAAAGGTAGAGATCGGTAAGAAAATTCCATTTCTTCGCCTCAGCCGGAGACTGGGCTGTAGCAGAATTAACCGAAAATGGCAGGAGTGAAATAGTTATGAGGCTGGTGATCAGCATCTTTTGTCTTATCGGGAGCTTCATTCTCCGTATTATTTAGGTTATGATTAATCAAGAAACAACTGTTCGAAAAATTTGGATAATAACAAGGTGCTCAGTCGAACCATCCTTTCCGCCTGAAATATAAATACATAGCCCCTGCTATACCAAAAATAATTATCATTGCTATAAACATGCCATTTTGAACTGTCAGCAGCGGCATATACTTGAAATTCATACCCCAAATGCTTACCAGGAATGTAATGGGCATGAATATGGCTGACAGGACTGTTAGTCTTCCTAGTCTTCTGTTTGTTCTGTCCTGTGCATGCATATCTATAAGAGATCGCATTACCTCGATGCGATGCTCCAGCCAATCGAGTTTTCTGTCGGCAGATTTAAGGTTGGCTGCCGCCCATACCAGGTACTCCTGGGTGGTTTCTGAGATAATAGAAGCTCTTCTTGAGATGATAACAGCCTCGATGATAGGCAGTTGTCCCTGTACAATTGCTTCAAGTGTGAGCAATTCAGATCGTTTATCCGATATTTCATCGATCTGAACTGCTTCGGGGCTGCGGTTCATTTTCTCTTCCAACAATGATATGATATCACTTAACCTGGCTGCTTTTCTGAGGCAGTCGAGCGAGAGGCCCATTAGAAGCGATGAGATGATTCCGGCAATACTGTCATCCGGAAGCACGTCAGCCGAATCTTTAACTGAGATTGTTTTCTGAAAGCGGGCCATTTTACTGCTCCTGACTGATATCATAAAACAGGGACTGAAAAGAAGGGCAAGATATTCCATCGCATTTGTATCCTGTACTTCCATCTGAACGGGAATGACCATCAGAGCCAGAGGGTGCATGGGATAGAAACCGGGATGATCGCGTGATTCAAGACAGAATCGCCTGATCAGTCCATTAACTCCTGATTCATCCAGTTTCTCCTCCAGTTCCTTGTCTTCAGGATCAGTAATATCGATCCAGATTTTTTCACTCTGATTTCTGATCGAATCAATCGCCCAGCTGTATTCGCATCGTGACAGCTGTCGTCCCGCGGATATTGTGAAACAGTTGATTGTCATCTGTTAAGAAGTTATTCTAATCATCTATATCCGGGTTGTAAAGGCTGCCAAGAATTCCTTGATTAATACCCAGTTTAATGTTCAGACGGAAAATGTTATCAGTGTACTTCAGTCCGTTGCCTTCAGGATTTGTGTATTGTACATGGTAAATAAATTCCAGCCTGAGTGGTAATGATTTCATTATATATCCTATTCCACCCCGAATGCGCAAGGGATCAACCAATCCCTTGTCAAAGCGAATATAGGGTTCCGCATCAACAAGTCCGTAGAACTGACCTGGTTTCCATGCCTTATCACCTTTTGAAAAAGGCATCTCAACTCCGAACCTGACACGTAACCGGCTGTAATTATTCCAGTCTTTGGATTCCTGATCTTGTAATGCCCTGTATTCATAACGTGTAAAATTATAGATATTCCAGTTGATGTCGTTGGGTAAAAAAAACTTCGCCCCGGTGAACGGACGCAGCTCAAGCAGGTCTGATTTGGTTTTGTTATCAGTATATGCTCCGATAAGACCGCCCCATATCTGAAGCCATTTTTTTGGTGTATAGGTTGCGCATGGCCAGCCAAGGTAATACGTCTGGTACTCTTTTTCCGGATTCCACACATACCCGAGATATCCGAACCCGCCGATCTTCTCAGTTACCTTGTGACTGGGGAAAAGTGTTATTCTGTATTCGTTTCCAATATCTTCCTGGGCTAATGCTGAAGCAGCATAAAAAACACTTACCAGCAACAGGTAGACAATTTTTTTAAAATTCATATTTTCAATATCTATTTTGACATTTGCACTTCGTTCTTCAGACTTTGGTCTTCGGTCTTCGGTCTTCGGTCTCCTGTCTTAAAATTATTTCTTCGGAAATACAAAAATTATGGCTGACCTGATCCCGAAGGGTGATCTGGCACCTTCGGGGGCTGCAACCTGAATACGTGGACCTATCTGGAGCTGAACCAGCTGATTGCCTAATTTTGTCAGCCCCCCAGCCATAATATTAATATAGGCATTGGTGGTATTTGCTTCCCAGTTGAATGTTGTTTCGGAATTAACCGTAAGTCCGGCGCCGCTTTTCCAGTTGTGGGTGATAAAGGGTTGAATGTACATTTGGTTGACATCGCTTCTGTCAGCATCGCCTGCAACTGACCAGATTTGATTTACCAGTGCACCGTAAGTCCAGCCGTTTTTTTGTTGCAGAACAATAACTGTTGGTCCTGCACCGATTTTTTTTGTTCCCAAAAAATCATTAGTAGCTGTAGGAATTAAAAATGCAGCCCCCACGCCCCATACAAATCCGTTTTTTACTACCGCATTTGAGATCCACCCACTCACCAGTGCATCGGCCAGTCCGCTTTGCCTGGTATCCTCACCTGTAATGTCATACTGGGCTATTACAGGTAAAATATATCGTGTAATAAGGCTATATTTTGCATTCAGACTGAAAGGAACAATGGGCTGGATGTTCAGTGTATTCCGCGAGCCATTGTAATCGCCGATACCCAGATCCATATTATTCTGAAATGGCAGACTGATTAGTGCCCCAATTGGATTAGCCAGTTTCTTTGCAATCGCTGCAGCATCATCTGCTGCCGGTTTTTGTTCATCCTGAGCAGATAGCGAAAAAACAAGTATCACATTGATCAGAATCAGAATGCAAGGTTTTTTAAATTTCATTTTATTCTATTTTGTTATAACCAATTTAATATTATTCTTTGGCGTTCCCTGAACTAAAAAATTTTGTCATAAAATAAGATGCAATTCCCGGTATCGGTCCCGCAAGCAGTATCATGAGCAACATCTTTGGATCTGTAATTTGTAAAGCCATATACACTACAAGCATGGCGGCAGGATTCCTGCTACTCATACCCAGGGCAATGGCGCTGGCCTGATTTTTCTTCAAGCCGAAGCTTAAGTAGTACGATATGAACATAATTCCGAATACAAAGAGAAGATGAGCACCAATCGCAAAACTGCCGAGAATACTGATAAAGTCAGGAAAATAGAGTACCAGTACAAAAAGCATTGCAATCACAGTGGAGATTCCGGCAAGTCGCTTAATGGAAGGAAAAACTTTGTCAGTAAAAAGGGTTGCATACTTTCTTAGAAGAATTCCACCAACAAGCGGCAACAATATCAACAGCAGAAGGGGTTTTGCCAATAACAACATATTTACTGAAAGGCCTTTAATCAGAAATGAACCAATTAAAGGCAGCATTAACACAGTGGCAACCATGGCTAAGGGCATAAGTGCGCCGGCAAAGTCTTTATCTGAGTTTGATTTTCGTACCAAAATGGGAAAGAACGGGGCAACCGGGGCAAGGCTTGAGATTATCAGTCCTGTGCCATAGGAGGCATCCATCGGCAGAACTTTTGCAAGCAATAGTGCCAGGGCAGGCCCTGCAATCCAACCGAAAAACAAGGTAAAAATGATCAGCTTGAAGTTACTCAGCGACCTTATGGTTTCATGTAAATTAAGTTCCATACCCAGGGAAGCCAGGTTGGACATCGAGTAGATAATAACAACAACATTAAAAATGATATCTATTGTCATGCTCTTTTAAAAAATCGATACAACTTTAAACCTGCTTTTTGTTACTGAGCCATGCCCTGTCATTCAACTCTGACAAGGCATGGCCTGTTATTTAATTTAATGATGTTGAAATGTTTCAGGTCTTGCGTCCAAAAGTTTCATCAATGCTTATTTACTTTAATCCGTTTTTCTGCGTTTCAGCTTCCAGATTCTCTGTCCGCATTTCTTCCCATTCCTCCATGCTTTTAGGAGTATAGAACCACTCCTCTGCCGACACCGGTTCCAGTTCAAGTGCACCGGGATCGCATGCAATAACACAAACGCCGCATCCTATGCACTTTTCCCGATTATATTCAGGCATACCATCATCACGGTTACCATCGGTATGAGCATAGGTTGGACAGCGATCTATGCAAATGCCGCATGCTGTACATTTATCATAATCTTTGACAATGCGGTAGTTTGAAGGCTGACTGGGATAGTGGTGGCTGAAGACAGCACAGGCATAACGGTCGCAATTGCAGCCGCCTACAAACTGCGGGGTTTCGGCGCTCATCTGAAATCCGTATGCTGCATTGCTGACATGTCCCATTTTTTCGAGTTTTCGAAGAAGCTGGTCAGCATCCTCGCGGCTCAGCACATGTTCTCCCAGTGGTACACTTGATGGCAGTCCTAAGAATCCGCAGCGTTTTAACGGATAGCGGCTGTCATCTTTTCCCAGAGCCTCCATCTCCCTCTTACACACACAATCCATTACCAGGAAACGATCGTGTCGCTTCAGATGAGCGTCAATATCGAGATGTGGTTCCATTGTGGCCATCAGTTCAGGCTTAAGCGAGCCTCTTACCGGAACAACGCCCAGCACGCCGGGCCGCGGACCAAGGATCCGTTCGCTGCCACCCTCTACCATATATTGATGGAAAAGTTCGGCAAATTCTGTGCTTTCAACCCGCATGCATGCTTCGTACCATCCGATCAGAAAAGGACCAAGCCGGAAGAGCGAATCTTTTCCGGGAGGCGGAGCCGGCATACCCGGGTATGACGGCGGACCTTTCATGCGAACCAGTTTCCTTGATATAAGTCCTGATAATATCACTATTGCATCATCCTCGCTGATGCCGGCACGTTTGGCTATATCGGCAGGATATTCGTACGCGATTGTCATATGACCGGCAAGAAAGACTTCCTCAGGAGAAAACACCATCCTGAGCAGTTTTACTTCCACGCCTGATTTCATCCTTGGAAATCCCTGGGGCGTTGCATCCAGAACCTGAGCCAGCCGTTCGTATACATCAATTGTCTGATCCGGATTATTCATAATTTTACCTCCTCTGACTGTAAAGTTTTCTTTGAAGAAAAGTTTCCGAAATAAATACCAAGTGATCCTGCGATCTTCAGGAATTCACTGTCGGCAGACACCGTTCTGACTTTATTGATTACTTCTGCCAGAGGCACGTACTGAATCTCAGGAGGGGCAAACGCAACCATTACCCCATTTTTTGAAGCTTTCAATGCCTGAATGGCTCCGGCCCCGTATGCCATTCCCAGTTGCAGGTCTACGGCAGTGGGGGATTCCGCCCTCGCCCATGGGCCAATTACGAGTGGATAGGTTTCCCTGTCAATGAGCAACTGAAGTTCACTTGCCAGTGTCCCGGCTGTCTTTTGAAACGGAATCATGACTTGCTCAGATGCCTCTCCGGTTGCTTCAGGCGGCAGCGAAACAATGCGCGAGGAACCGGATTTCTTTTCAGGTGATTTTTTAAAGAGTTTCACGCCTTCTGCCACAATCACCAAACCATATGGCCTCCTGGATGAAATCTTTTCATCTAATCTTCTCGCAAGCATGTTAAGATTACAAGGAATTTCGGGCAACAGAACAGCATCGGCAGAAACTGCTATGCCGGCTTGTAGCGCCAGCCACCCGGCCTGTTCACCTATTACTTCCACCACGGCAATTTTTCGGGCAGACCTGGCCGCCTGTTTGGCACGCCCGAGCATTTCGATTGTAAAACTCAGAGCGCTGTTAAATCCAAAGGATACAGAAGTAACTGGAATGTCGTTCTCAATGGATTTCGGAATACATACTGTATGCAGACCCTTGCGATGCAGCTTATAAAGAATGCCCAGGCCCTGGTTTCCAACCACTGAAATCAGTGCGTCAATGTTTTCTTCCTTCAGTCTTTTTAATATCTCATCAGAATGATCCGCCCCGCCATTATCAAAAGTGGTGTCATGAAACGGATCGACCCTGGGTGCCTGACCGAGAGTACCTCCTTCAGAGAGATCCAGGACTGCGACGCTTTGCGGGCTGAGTGTAATCAATCCGCCATCAGGATAACGATCGGGGTGCAACAAGCCTTCAAACCCATCTCGTATTCCGACAATCTCCCATCCCAGCTGGCCAGCTGCCTGTGAAGCTCCGGTAATGATGGTATTAATTCCCGGAAGATATCCGGCACCCACATTGATCGCGATGCGGCGGAGAATGCCTCCATGTCCGACATGTTTAATCATAGTTTCCTGTTTTATGTTTTATTTCTCCTGAGTCTCGCGTCCAAACGCCTTATCGATCATAGTCTGAAAGCGTTTAACCACTTCATCCGAAGGGGTTTTGTAATCGTCAAGTTCATAAACGACACCCAGTGATTCATACTTGCCAAGACCAAAACGGTGATATGGCAGCAATTCATAATCAATCACGTTTTTGTGAGGTTTAATGAACTCGAGAACTCCAAGCACATGTTCATCGTCGCAGTTGACCCCGGGAATAAGCGGTGTCCTTGCGATAAACTCAACATCAGGGAAAGTTTCATAGGCTTTTTTGAAGTTTGCAAGAATCCTTTCGTTGCCAACACCAGTCCACTTCTTATGCCGTTCCGAATTCATTAACTTGAGGTCGTGGAGCATGAGATCTACATGAGGAAGTACTTTTTCCAGGAAGGACCATGGGGCATTGCAGGCCGTTTCAATAGCTGTATTTATACCCCTGTTGTGGGCTTCCTGCAGACAGGCTGCTGTAAAGTCAGGTTGCAGCATCACCTCACCTCCACTCATTGTCATACCTCCACCGGTACTCCGGTAGAAAGATGAATCTTTTTCAACTTCATCAAGCACTTCACCTACAGTCATTGTTTTACCGAACATTTCGAGGGCACCGGTAGGGCAAAGAGATGCATGTGAATTGTCGCAATCTGATGCCAGTTGCCAGTTCACTTTCACCTTTGAATCGTCTCCCTCAACGAAATAAAAGGCACCTTCGGGAAAAGGGGCTTTCAGGCAGATACTACACTCTTTTCCCTTACATTTATTTGGATCATAGGATATTTCCGGTTTTTTACGTATGCTCTCCGGATTTCCACACCATTTACAGCGTAACGAGCAGCCCTTCAGAAAAACATTTGTACGGATACCTGGTCCGTCATGGCTGCAGTATCGCTGGATATTTAATACCGTTCCTGATATATCCAATATATTTTTTGTTTGATTTATCATGATACTTCCCTCCTTATTTTCCAATGTAAATACCTAGTGAATCAGCTACCTGTAAAAACATGTTTTCAGCTGGGACCGTTCTTACTTTATTGATGGCATCAGCAAGCGGAACGAACTTGACATCCGGTGGAACAAACGCCACCATTACCCCGGTTTTACCGGCATTCAGTGCCTGGACAGCTCCGGCACCATAAGCTACACCCAACTGGCGATCGACTGCCGATGGTGCACCTCCTCTGACCCAGGGGCCAATTACCATTGGGAAAGTTTCTTCTGCTATCCGCAGTTGCAGACCTGTTGCCACAGCATGTGCAGCCTGTCCTGAACTGTTAATCACAAATTCACTGTTGGAATCGCTTGTTGCCAAAGGAGATAAAGAAGCTTTTAGTGTAGATACGGGCTCTTCATTTTTAGGCTGACTGATAATTTTTGCCCCTTGCGCCACAACTACCAGGCCCCATGATTTTTTGCCTGACATTTTATTTTTTAAGTGTGCAGCCACATTTTTCAGATCCACCGGGATCTCCGGAATCAGTACCGCATCGGCAGCTACAGCAATACCAGCCTGCAGGGCAATCCATCCTGCTTCCTCTCCCTGTACCTCAACCACTGCAATTTTATGGGCAGCCTTTGCCGCCAGGCGCGCCCGGTCGAGCATATCTATTGTAAAAGTAAGCGCAGTATTAAATCCGAACGACACAGAAGTTGAAGCAATTTCGTTTTCTATGGAACGCGGAACACATACTGTATTCAATCCTTTTTTGTGAAGCTGGTAAAGAATAGTCATGCCTTTCCCCCCAACTATGGAAATAACAGCATCAATTTTCTCTGCCTTTAATTTTCTAAGCAGCTCATCCGACATATCCACTTCCTCCACCATTTCCAGTTCATTGATGGTGCGTACATTAAATGGATCGATCCGGGCCGACTGGCCAAGTACACTGCTTGTGTTGGGGTCCAGATTCAAGTTCTGTGGATTTATTGCAATTAATCCGCCATTTGGGTATTTTTCGGGATGGAGGATACCTTCAAATCCATCGAGTATGCCCACCAGTTCCCATCCCAATTTGCCGGCAGCAAGGGATGCCCCTGCAACTACAGCATTGATTCCGGGAATGTATCCGGCGCCTACCATAATGGCGACACGTTTTTGTCCTGTATCTTTACTCATAATTGATTCTCCTTTATTTATTTTATTTCTATATTGAACGAGTTAATAAGTAAGGCATGGCAACCGCCATGCCTTACTTCCAACTTCCAAGACTCCTCTTTATTCGAATTTCTGCAATGTGCGTTCGATGACCTCGTCCTGAACGCCCTTTGCCAGTTTGGTGAAGAACGCACTGAAACCGGCTACCCGAACGACAAGGTCGCGATAGTTTTCCGGGTGCTTCTGTGCATCCCTGAGGATGTTGGTGTCAAGCACATTGAACTGGATGTGATAGCCACCGTTATCAAACAGGGTCTTGACCAGTCGCAGCACATTCTCCCGGCCCTTGCGGGTCTTCAGCTGATCGGGAGGGAGTTTCACGTTCATGTGTGTTGCGGTGTACTTGATGGCATCCTGGGCCTTCGCTGCCGACATCACCAGCGCAGTGGGTCCGTTGACATCGGTGCCCGGCATGGCCGACAGACTTCCATCAGTAAGAGCCACTCCGGCTCTCTTGCCGTTGGGCAGAGCTCCGGTAACCATTCCCATCAGGTTGTGAATACTCTTGGTATAGGCATCCGGCGTTGATTTTATCTCTTTGCTGAGGTAGTTGCCACCACCGTCAACACTGTTGAAAGCCATAAGAACACTTTCGTACACCCTGTGAGCCATCCTGTTCATTTCAGGGATATCGTTGCCATGCTTAGGAGCATCCTCAAAACACATCTTCCTTACCTTCTCATAGTCCCCCTCCCAGTTGGTTGCAAGAGCCTTTTTCAGTTCCGCCATGGTGATCTTCTTTTTGTCATAGACCAGATGTTTCAAGGCCATCAGCGAGTTGGCGGCATCAATACCTCCCACTACAATCTGAGCTACGGTATAGTAATTGGCCCCACCATTCCAGACCTCGGTACCCGTTTCAATGCAACCTCCGGTCAAAAGCGACCGCCATGGAACCGGGAGGAAGTCAGCACAAAGCATGCTGGCGATCCATGCACCCCGGCGCAGAACCTCCTCATTGAATACCAACTGCTTCTCGAAGGCGGCATACAATTCCTCGAAAGTCTTGAAAGTCTCGGGATCCCCTGTTTTGGGGCCAACCTGCTTCCTGGTTCGTGGATCGAAGCCATTGTTCATCACCAACTCGATGACCTTCCCCAGGTTGGGTTGCCCTTCCACCGGGTGACCGGTTTCATAAGGAATGTAGGATCCTACGCAGGCGCCGATACAAGTCCGTCTGGCCTTCTCAAGAGTAAGGCCCATTTTTGAGTCACCGAACATATGAAGAGCACGTTTCAGCATCACTTCACCACTTACGAATTGAGGCATGCCCACCCCGGTACCGATGACATCAAGTACCTTTTCCAGGAATTTGCCGCTCATCCTCTCTGTGTAGATGCAGCTCAGCGGAGGCTGTGGCAAGTGAAGGTAGCCGGCAGCATCGAGTACAAGGTAGTCCATTTCTGCGGTGGCATCTTCACCTTCCACTGTATAGCCTCCAAGCGAGATGCTCTGACCCAGGTCTGCTGAGTTCTGCAATGCGACTTTCTCACCGAAGTAATAGCCGATTTCGTTCAGCTTGATAAAGAGGTTCTGAAGCATGAAAGTAGCTTCATCCGGACCTACCAGCCCGGCTGCCTTGTCGCGCTGGTAGAAAGGTTCCAGGTTCTGCCCCATATAGGCCTCCGAATAACCGCAGCCGACCTGTTCCAGTTCTGCGCAGATGTGACAGAAGAAATGAACCTGTATTGCCTCCCTGAGATTACGGGCAGGATTTTCGGGCACCCATTCGCAGGTCTCGGCAATAGCAATCAACTCTGCTTTGCGAGTCGTGTTCTTTTCCTTTGCCGCCATCTCACGGGCAAGTTCTGCATACCGATGCGCAAAGCGGACAATAGCTCTCATTATGATGAGGCTGGCTTCATAGAAGTACAACTTACTGGCATTGGGTAAGCGCATGTCGAGGGCAGCCTGTCGTTCCTCGACCTCTTTGATCATGGCCGCCAGCCCTTCGTTATAGATTCTTGGGTAGTTCAGGTTACCACCACCACCGGGCCAGTCAAAGAAGCTAACGACAAAGCCTGAGTCATAGGAGGGACGCGGATCAAAACCATACTTCTTCTCGAAGATCTCAAGTGTGCGGGGCTTCAAAGCTCTCTTTTCCCAGTAATCGAGAGCCCACTGGTTAACTCTTTTATCCTCCGGATCCGTGCACTTCTCAACGGTATTATCGTCCTTCATCCAATCGATGTTCCATTCCGGATACGTATAGATGCCGTTGACGGTACCGGCCATGCTGCCCACTAAGAGGTTTTCGTCAATGTAGAGCTTCTTCCGCTCGAGCAGGGTGGCCATGAATTTCGCCCGACGCATGATATTCTGGTCGCCCTGAGTGGCTGCGTATACCTCCTCCATTATTCTGATCCTCTCAAAATCAACCTCGGCAGGAGTGCTCCTGAGTTGTTCTTTGAGCCTGTCTATACGAGCAGTGTCGGCTTTTACTCTGGCTGTGGCTTCATAGGGCTTGCCACCTAATTTTCGTCCCGGAATTGTGTAGTACGGGATACCTGATTCATCTTTTTTCATTTTTTATTCTCCTTTTGAGTTTGTTTTAAAATTATTACATTGGGTATTTCACGCTTTATTATTAATTGGACATTATTGTCTGCTGCTATCGTAGAAGCAATTCTGCAAAACTTACAGCAGTACTGGCCTGTTTTTCCAGCAATGCATTCAACTCCTTTGAGGTTCTGATCCTCCGGGCAGCAATTTCGAGAAGGCCTTTCCTGAAACTGCTGATAGTGTATTTGAAGTTGTCCTGATCGTACAATTCGCACTTTATTATATGATCCGTCAGATCATCGCACTCCTGTTTGCACTCATGCCCGAAACCATAAATAACTGTTATGCCATCCACTATCTCTTGAGATGTCCATTGTATCTCGCCATATCCACCGAATTCATTGTGCCATAAATGGCCCCATCTTCCGATATCGCAACGCCAGCCTGATATAGCAATTTGCCTTGTGTCGTCAAGAATGCCTGTTCCGGGAGGTACCATTAATCCTGCTACAGTTCCCAGCGATGAGAACTTACCACTTAGCTCGGGCCAGTTGAAGACCACTTCACGCTGGAATTCGCCGTTTCTGATAACCTTACCACACCAGCTTCCTCCAAAAAAATCGCGAAATAGTTTTGCTGTTAAACCAGCCATAATCTTAATATTAAATCAGAGAGATTCCGGAATTAAATCTCAATTAGAAATAATGACGTTCCGGTTAAACAAAGTACAGTCTATTTCAAATCCCTGGCAATACTGATGTGTCAGTATTTTTATTAATTTTGACGTTGGGGTTTTCATATTTTGCTCATATCCAGTTTATAATGGCCAGACCTTACAGTTATAATATATTTTTCGATTTTATTGAATCATATCTGCCATCGGGGTTTATGAAAATCAATCCTGAAGATCCTATTATGTTAAAACTTGAGGAGCTGATGGATGAGAATGACCAGTACTTTCAGCTATTCGACCTTGGGCAGATGAAGTTTTTGTATACCAGTAAAAGAGTATTCCAATTGATTGGTGTTACATCTGAAGAAATAAACCCCGGACATTATACACAGGCTGTACACCCCGATGATGAAGAGAGGCTTGGGCAGGCCAGATCACGCGTCTATAAGATGGAGAAGGAAATATTCCAGGCACAAACAGGAAGTGCATTGACTTCATACAACCTTCGGATGCGGGATACTGCCGGTGTCTATAATAATTTATTTGTTCAGGACTATATGTTTTACAGTCCGATCCCACATAAGGCAGTATTTATGATACAGGTTGTTTCCAATATAAAATGGCACAAAATGAAGAAAAATAGCTTTCATCATTATGCCGGAAACGATCTCTCTTTATTTAGATTTCCAGATGAGGAACTGCTGCAGATTAGTCATATTCTGTCTGTCCGGGAATTGGAAATCGTCAGACTGATTGAGTCGGGACTGGGCAGTAAAGAAATAGCTGATAAATTATTTATAAGCATGCACACTGTGAATACCCACCGCTCCAATATTCTGGAAAAGTCAGGGAAATCCCATATCTCAGATCTGATTTATGAACTCAAAGAGATGG
This sequence comes from uncultured Bacteroidales bacterium, assembly GCA_963732365.1. Classification (GTDB taxonomy): domain Bacteria; phylum Bacteroidota; class Bacteroidia; order Bacteroidales; family VadinHA17; genus SR-FBR-E99. The sequence goes on from CAVSZC010000005.1 coordinate 730,549, forward strand.
GTTTACTTTAAAAATTAATATGTCAAAGAACTTTAATCCCGGTTTTCGAATATGCCAGGATTTATATTTACTTTATTTCCTTAATTCTGCTTTTTATTGACTCCTCAAATACTTCCCAGCTCAGTCCCGCTCCTGCTTTCATATCTTCCCAGGCATCTCCGCCAGCCTTCTGTAATCTGTTTACCTTGTCATTCAATTCTTCCTTTCTTAAGAACAGATTAATTATCTGTTCATGGTACTCAGCCTTGACCTCTTCAACGGTTCTGTCCGTAATTGCCTCAAGCTCCTTAATTTCAATTTCAAGTTCTTTGACTCTTGCAGACAGCCTGGTAACGAATTCTTTTCTGTTTTCCATCAGTATGTTTTGAGGCGTCAGGCAGGTGAATTATTTAGATATCAGATTCCCTGTAAACGGATATTCAAAGGTATGGACTGCACACAGGGGCATCAATACCGATGCATTGGTATTTTTTATATTTTTGGATCCTGACCAATAGCAGTAATATTTTGGAGGATAAAGTTGCCAGATACGAAGATTACAGCCTGTTCTATAAGTTTTTTGTGACTTTCTCGGAAGGAGATTTCAGGGGAATTGATCCGAATGACCCCCTTGTACAGGAGCTTGACTTTTATATGGATCAGAACAGGCAGCTCTTTTATGTTACCGATGTAATACAACTTGACATAAAATACATAAGTAAAGGAGTAAAGTCTTTGTTTGACATTGACCCGGATAAAGTTACCACAGGGTTCTTTCTTACAACCACACATCCCGATGACCTGAAACGGCATCACCTTGCCAGGTCAAAGCTGATAAGCGTGGGCCAGGAGATCTTTATTCAGAAAAGCGGCACATGTATCATCTCTTCCAATTTCAGGGGAAGGAAACCCGGGGCCTCTGAATATGCTGATTATCTTTATCAGTGTTTCCTTTTTTACAGCAAGATTCCATACGAATCCGTATTTCTTATTCTGGTCATTACTGATATTTCAGGATTTGAGAAAATCCATAAAGGATTTCATTATTATATTGGGAATGATCCAAAAGTATTCAGATTCCCCGATAAGGAACTCCTCTCAAAAGGAAGTATTTTTTCGCATTCTGAGTTCAAGATTATTGAACTCATTGAGCAGGGGATGACTACCAGGGAGATCGCGGAGAAGCTCTTCAGAAGTCCGCTGACTATCAGTACTCATCGCTCTAATATAATAGAGAAGGCAGGTAAAACCAACATTGCTGAAGTAATCCGTGAACTGAAGGCAATGGGATTGCTTTAGAAAATTAAAATTGTTAGCAACAACAGGTTGGCACTGGCTATTGATAGCCAATTTCTCATAGTCATCTTTCGTTAGGGCCTTTTGAGTTTTATCAATAATAAGATTCCCTTTGTAGATTTCAAAAAGCAATCCTGGACCTGTAAGTGTTATTACAGGCATTTTTTTGATTATATCGGTCAGTAGTTCAGGCAGATGTCTATTAATCATGCTAATTAGAAGTTTAAGTTCTAATTAGCAGGATTTATATAATATTCAGATTTGAATCCAGGAAATTTCAAAGATATTTCCATAACCTCTACAAGGTATGGGTTTCTGTCTTGAAACGCTTTGCTACAATACCGTATGGCCTACGGCCAACAGTATGCAGTGCAAACCTGATATCAGGATGTTGATACGGTCATATTTTCGCTTATAGATCAAACTACCAAAAGCACCGGAAGGTGCTACAGGCTCCGAAGGAGTATTGTCACGGAGTGACAAAATGTGAATAACCCCCAGCGTGAGCTGGGGGAGAGGTCACGTGAGTAGCATGAAGCCCTGAAGGGGTGACATAAGATACAGAGGCCCTTCTGCTGATCTATCTGCGCCAGTCACATGTCGCCCTTGCAGGGCTGATTTTCTATCTTGTCACGCTTTGCCACGGGTTCCATCCGTCACTGACGGATTCCACCCGTGGTTATTCACCTCTGATGCCTCCTTTGGAGGCCATATCCGCCTTTTGGCGGAGAAGGCCTCCGGCATCATTACTATAAAACTGTTACATTTTTCTTTTGAGACAGCCCCATGAAGCTCCCAGTGTAACTAGAACAGAATGGTTCGAAAAAGATGAGGGATCTCCATGGTGGAATATTGCATTCCTATAAATCAGCTTCCTGACACCAGTGGTAATCTAATAGTCTTTGAGTCCTTTCAGTTTATTGTTCATAAAGAAAATCCCTCAGATGCAGCTGCCTTACTCCTTTGAAATCAGATCCGGCAGAAACCTCATCCATTGAAATAACAAATTTTGGATAGTGATCGTCAATTGACATGAGGTTGCCAAACTCACGGTCAATAGTCTTCTGATCGAAAAGCATATATGTTACCTGGTAGTAGATTCTTTCTCCATTTAGTTCGGCCATGAAGTCAATCTCTTTATCCCCGATCCTGCCAACAAAAACATTATAATTTCTTCTTTTGAGATGCAGGTAAACTACATTCTCCATAAGCTTGTTTACATCGTTCCTGTACTCAAATGATCTTATAGCGTTGCGTAATCCCAGATCCTCGAAATAGTATTTATCACCCACTTCAAATATTTTCATGCCCTTTATGTTTGCCCGCTGCACCCTGTGCAGGTAATAGGCATTTGTTAAAGCATGCAGGTAGTTTAATACTGTTTGTGTGGGCATGTTTTGTTGTTGCGATTTAAGGTATTTGCTGATATTGAGAGCCGACAAAACACTTCCTGTATTATCAGCCAGAAATGCTGTCAGATTCTCGAGAAAAGATACATTTCTGATGTTCTCTCTGGCAACTACGTCTTTTAATAATATTGTCGAGTTTACATTTTTAAGGTACTCAAATGCTACATTCTTATCTAACCCGGTATGCATCAGATAAGGCATTCCTCCGAACTTCAGATATTTAACCAGACTTTCATTTGAATTCTTCAGGCTGTGAAACTCAAGAAATTCAGAGTAGCTCAAAGAATACACAGGGAATTGAATGTACCGTCCCGAAAGTGAGGTCGCCAGTTCTCCTGAAAGCATCTGCGCATTGCTCCCGGTACAAAAAATATCGCATCTCGATTCTGCCAGCAGGCTGCGTAAACAGAGTTCGAATGAATCCACCTCCTGAATCTCATCAATGAGCAGGAAATTCTCTTTCCCTCCGACGATTTTTTTGTCTATATATTGATACAGTGCCGTGTGAGACCTGATTGCATCAAACTCATGCAACTCGATATTGATATAGATAATATTACAATCAGGATATATAATCTTTATCTCGTCAATCAATTGCAGTAATATGTAACTTTTACCTACTCTTCGCTGGCCGGTAATCACTTTTATGATCTGCTTGCCTATAAATGGCTTTATTCTATCCAGATAAACAGGACGTCTTATGTAAACCGCTTTCATATGTTATAATTGAAATTATATGCAAATATACTAAATAATTCAATTATATATTATAAAACACTGAAAGCATGATAATGTTTCATGTATATTTGAAATAAAATATTGTTGTTATGGTAAGAATCAGAGGATTTGCCAACCCGGTGCCGGACTCTTCTAAAAAGAAAGAATCCGCGATCCCGAAAAAATTTGCGGAATCAACGGATTCTGTAAATAGAGTCTTAACTGACCTTTTAAATTTTACCCAATCCGGCCTCCTGACTGTAGCGGGTCAGCGGCGCCTGGTAGCTTGGCCGTTGTTCTCTTCTTCCATTCCAGCTCAAGCAACTCCCTGGCGGCTTTTTCCAGGAATTCAGGTGCAGCCCATTTCCGGACGTCGAAATCATTTTTAATGTAGCCATGGCTCAGCATGAAATCCTTGCCGATCTCCACCGACCTGAGGTTCTGTGGTGAGAGGTTGGGAACCATGTCTATGTGCTTTATGCCTTCGTATGTATGTTCAACATCGAGATAGAATGTCTGCTTGTCGAGTATAGCCGCTGCAGCGTGCTTATGTTCATTTGCCCATCGGCCTGCCTTTATCATTCCTTTCAGAAATGTAACGGCAAGCTCAGGATGTTTCTCTGCCATTTCCACCGTGCATGTGATTGCAGCAGGTATATTGGCCACCTGCAAAGTCCAGTCGGGATACCTTGAGAGATCCTCAATAGCCTTGAAATTTCCTGTTGCTTCAGAAAGTTGCTGCAGAGGTCCGCTTTGAATATACATAGCGTCTATCAAACCTTTCTCTAGTGCCGTTTCCAGCGGTCGGAATGCAAGGTCATGCTTATGGTCGCGGCGAAGCCACAACTCAGACGGATTTTCCATCTCGGGTCCCATCATTTCGGGGTTGTCATACCAGTCATCAGGATAAGGAAATTCAACAATCTCAACATCTTTCCTGGTCATGCCGTTCATTCTGAGCATCAGCTCGATGCCCTGTTCTTCCTGAATGCCCCACCAGTCGGTTTTAATTTTATTCTGGCTTCTTGACAGCCCAATTTTTTTACCCTTTAATTCAGCCATCCGGTAAATATCATCGCGTGAGCGCACCATCATTGCTCCACCTTCGCGTGGTGCATGCGTGACTCCGAGCAGAACAGTTCTGCGGATATCAGCATGAACGTGCACCGGAGGAAACAGGCCGCCAAAACGGATCATATTATCCAGATTATGAATGTAGTGTGGGTACCAGTCATTTTCTTTGCGGGCACGGAGATAGAGGTACTGGATACCGATCTTCTTATACTCTTCTTTTGTCCAGCCCAGCTCCTGGTCAACATTGCTTGCAGAGACCAGCGGACAGTTTGTATAATAAACCTCGTTCCAGTTAAGGGGAACGGTTTTTAGTTTCCCCTCCTGCTTCGCTTTTTTAATGATCGCATCCATGTCAGGAGGAATTCTTTTTAATTCTTCGTTTGCCATAATCTATTAATTTTAAGGTGATTAATTATTAGTAACAATTATATCAGAGGAATGATCCAGATAAGCATTTTTGCAATTATAAAGTTAGTCTCATGGGAATGGGCAATCAATACTTGATAATGAGTATTTTTAATATCTTTGATTTCTCTTTGAGGGAGTTAAATGGGGATTGATGCAATATGTACACTGAATCACACGACTACAGCTTGTTTTTGAAATTCATTGAGACTTATAGCCCGACAGGTTTCAGGGAGATTGACCGGAATGATTCACTGCTGCTCAGGCTCGAAGCAATGACTGAGATTAACAACCAGTTTTTTCATATTGCTGATCTTATACAGGCCAGGATCACCTGGGCCAGCAAACGCTGTGAACAGATGATTGGTATAAAACCTGAGGAGCTTGATGCCTACCATTTTATGGAAGCCACTCACCCTGATGATCTTGAGAAACATACCCTGGGAAGGTCCAAGATGTTCAATACCGCCAATGACCTCTACACAGCCCGGAAAGGGAGAGCATTACTATCAATAAATCTCAGGATAAGAAATTCAAAGGGAGAGTATCCGGATCTGCTTTTTCAGCTTTACTTCTTTTACAGCGAAAAATTTAAGACAGTCTTTCTTTTTCAGGTTCACACAGATATAGATTTTTTAAAGAGGAGAAAGCATGGATACCATTATTATGTCGGTGATGACTTTTCAAATTTCAGGTTTCCTGATGAGGAATTATTATTGATCGGCAATCCCTTGTCAGATCGTGAGTTTGAAATAGTCAGACTGGTTGAGAAGGGGTTGAGCAGTGAGGCGATTGCCGAGAAATTATTCCTGAGCGTACATACAGTCAACACTCACCGGAGAAATATCCTGAACAAGACCTCCAAGCCAACCATGTCAGAGCTGATCTTTGATTTCAAGGAGAAAAGGATACTCTGATTCTCAACAGTACCTCATTAATACCTAGTAATAAGTATTTATTACCTGATCCGGCAGAATTCGACACGGATGGGTCAAAAAACAGTTTATCCGGTTAATAACATTATAGGATTTAATAATATATTCGTGGTCTGTTTAAAACCTGAAAGATGAAAAAGAATCTATTCCTGACTATGATTGGCCTCGGCCTGATCAGCGGGGGCATTTTTGCCCAGAATATATACCCGGTAACCGGCGGTGAGATGATCTTCAGCCAGAGCACCACCTCATTTACGCAGGAATTCCTGGATCAGTATCCTGATGCAAGGGTAGCAGCAGATAATGTCCGCTGGACTGTATTTTTTCACTTCGGCCAATATGTTCATTATGATATGAATGACAAATTTGGGTTGTTCTCAGGTCTTGGAGTGAGAAACGTGGGCATGATCACTGATGAGGCGCTGCCGCAGACTGTATCAGCAAGCGGAGATACCCCCTACGAAGACTACAAGATCATAAGAAGGCAATATCTGCTGGGAATACCTCTTGCCATCAAGTTCGGTTCCTTTGACAAGCACTTCTATTTCTACGGTGGGGCCGAATATGAGCTGGCTTTTGCTTTCAAGGAGAAATACTGGAAAGGAAGCTTTGACAGGGACGACTCTAAGACAAAGTCTACCAAGTGGTTTGCAAACCAGACCCCGACATTCATTCCTTCGCTCTTTGCCGGCGTGCAGCTTCCGGGAGGGGTAAACCTGAAGTTCAGGTACTATCTTACTGATTTCCTCGATCCTGATTATAAGGTAAGCAGCAACTCAAATGAGGGTTCGTCATTCAGCGTGAGTGACCTCTCCCGCTACAAGGAGTCGCAGATATTCTATGTTTCGGTTTCATGGCAGTTCAATACTGCTGAGATGTTCGGATATTAAACATCCCTTCAGTGGGACACTCAGGACTTTTAACCAGGTCTCCATTTTTATTTAAATACAGGCATTGAACGTTTCCGTCTGTAAAAAATGGATGATTTAGGCTTATCTTTGGTCTGCATTTATTATATCAGCATGTTCGGGAGTTCTTAAAAAAACTAAGCAACAAAAATCATGGTTTCGTCTTCAAAACATTGCAGATCAATGCTATTCAGCGGCATAATGATCATTATTGTTATCACAGGTTCATCATTTCTCCCATGCCATGGTCAGGAAGATACGGTGAAGAATTTCAAGAACACGATAAGAATTAACCTTTCGAATCCGGTAATCTTCGCTTATAAATTCAATGTATTCGGATACGAGAGGGTAATTAAGGATTATCAGTCTGCCTCCATCAATATTGGCAGAACGGGGTTTCCAAAATTTTCAAGTTCACCTGATTCGCTGGGACTGGATAACAACCAGGATGACAAGGGATTCAACTTATCGCTTGATTACCGCTTTTACCTGCAGAAGGAGAACAGACACAAAGCGCCGAGAGGTATCTACATCGGACCCTATTATTCATTCAACTGGTTTTCAAGGGACCTTTCATGGGATCTTAAAACGACTAATTATACAGGTAAAGTAGAGACAGGGTTTGATGTTTACGCGAACTTCGTCGGGGTTCAGCTTGGTTACCAGTTTATTTTCTGGGAAAGGCTGGCTGTAGACATGGTCCTGATGGGCCCGGGCTGGTGGCATTTTAATGTAAAAAGTAATTTTGACACAGACCTGACAGCTGACGATGAGGAGATGCTGCTGGGCCAGATTAATGATATGCTTGATGAAAAATTTCCCGGGAATGAGTTTTTAATTGGGGGCAACGGGCTTGATGTAAGTAAGAACAGCTCGTCAAATGTTGCAGGATTCAGATATATGATAAATATTGGATTCAGGTTTTGACGCTGACGCGATGACAGGGCAGCAGGAGAGACGGGTGGATCACTGTCACCGATCGATTTTTACTTAATCATAAGTATTTTTTGATGCCAATCTTAATGTAACTTTGAGGTCGGTTTTTAGAGAATGTAATTTTGAATGAACTATAGTCAGATTATTATGTTAATTACCTATTAAACAATTGCTATATGAACAGAAAGATCAATTTTATTCTAATTATTGCCTCTCTGGCCATGCTGTGGGGATGCTATCCCCAGGGGCCTGATTATGCAGAGGAGATGGATGTGGTATTAACCACGCACAATGACGAGTATGATTTTGCCGGCAAAGGAACCTATGCATTGCCTGACAGGATCGTAAAAATTACAGGGAACCTTGAGGATGGTGAAGACCCGGAGTTTATACCTGATCTTACAGCGGACAAGGTCCTGAAGATGATCGAGGACAATATGACTGCTCTTGGATGGCAGAAGGTGGATGTCGCTGCCAATCCTGACCTCTTCCTTTTTCCGGCATCTTGGGAGACAACAACGGTTTTCTACTGGTATGATTACTGGGGCTGGTGGTATGGCGGCTACTATCCCGCCTGGGGTTACGGCGGATATTATCCTCCTTACTATATGTATTCTTCATACACAACCGGATCTGTAATGATGACGCTTATTGATCCCGATGTTGTAGGCGGAAACGGAAACCCCCTGCCGCAGTGGACAGGTATTATAAACGGCCTTCTGACCGGAGTCTTTGACCAGACCCGTGTTGAAAAAGCTATTGACAAGGCTTTCACTATTTCTCCATATCTGAAAACCAACTAAACAGAGGCTTGACATGAAAAAGATATATACTATTATAATAGTTGCGTTACTTGCAGTTCCGGCCTTTGCCCAGTCAAATTATACTTCATTGCAGTATTCTATCGGATTTGGGGCCGGCGAAATGAAAGACTTCATAGGACAGGCAAGCTTCAGGGGCTTCACGATTGACTACCGCAGTATGGTCAGGCAGGACCTTGGAGTGGGACTCGATATGGGATGGAACGTCTTCTACGAAGAAAAGGGAGATGCTGTCTATGACTATAATAACATAACATATGCCGGAAAGCAATGGCACTACAGCAACCATTTCCCGATTCTCTTTGCTGTTGATTATTACAAGCAGACCAGCGGGAAATTAACTCCTTACGCAGGCGTTGGCCTGGGAACCATGTATTCATTGCAGAATACGGATATGGGAACATATACCTTTGAAAGGGATGCGTGGCATTTTGCTGTAAGGCCTGAACTGGGTGTGCTGATAAATGCCAGCCCCGGTCTTGATTTCACTATTCTTGCAAAATACTACTACGGCTTAAAGGCAGGTGATCTTCCTGCCCAGGGATATTTTACCCTTAATTTTGGATTCGTTTTTGGACAATTTTAAAAACTGAAATATGAAGAAGTTATTATTCTTATTAATCATCATCGCAACTGCGGTATCATGCAGTTCGATCAAAGTCACCTCAGATTTTGACTCTACAGCAAATTTTGCTGCATACAAGACCTATGCTTTTACAGATGAAGCACTGAATATTCAGCTTGATGACCTGAATAAAAACAGGCTTCTGAATGCTGTATCGACTGAGCTGGCAGCAAAAGGCTTTTCTAAAGCTGAGACCAACCCCGATGTTCTTATCGATGTTGTACTCAAGGGTGAACAGAAACAGACAGCGACAGCCACAACTTCGGGTTATGGCGGCTATGGCGGTTACGGCGGCTATTACGGTGCAGGGTACAGGTACGGTTATGGCGGGGGCTTCTCTACCACGCAGATCAATTATGAAACATATGTTGACGGAACGCTTTTTGTTGACATGATTGATGCGGCAAAGCAGCAGCTTGTATGGCAGGGAAGGGGCACGAAAACCCTTAATCCTGATGCAAGCCAGAAGCAGAGAGAAGAGAACATCAACTATGCAGTGAAGCAGATCTTCCTGCAATATCCCCCGAAACTCTAAAGGGGTTTACTTTAACAACTTACAGCCGGCACTCGTGACAGAATGCCGGCTGTTTTGTTTTCAGCCATTATAGACGCGGTCGTCTAATATCATAGCCTGAGATATGATATCTTTACTTGCTTTCCTGAATCCTGATCAGGCTAATCAGGGAAGATGATTGAATAGCAGTTTAAAAAATCGAAATATAATGAAGAGTAATCAAAAGCTATTATTGGTAATTGTATTCCTACTTTCAGGATTGGGCTCCTATGCCCAGTTCAGGACTGAAAAGGACCTGCTCGGAGAGAAACAGATCCCTGCCGATGCCTATTATGGGGTGCAAACTGCCAGGGCGCTGGAAAACTTTCAGGTCAGCGGAGTGAAAACAAACTTTTATCCCGATTATGTCAGAGCCTATGCCATGGTGAAACTGGCAGCTGCACGTGCCAATGCTGAAGTAGGCCGCATGAAGAAGGAAAGACTTGTGGCTATCGAGAAAGCATGCCTTGCAGTAATGGATGGAAAGTACCACGACCAGTTCCTGGTTGACCTGTACCAGGGAGGAGCCGGTACTTCGGCCAATATGAATGCCAATGAGGTGCTGGCCAATATTGCCCTTGAGATGAGCGGGCATAAGAAGGGAGAGTATCAGTTTATCGAACCCCATGATGACCTTAATATGGGGCAGTCAACTAATGATGTCTATCCGACAGCAATAAAGGTGGCCCTGTTATTGCATAATGACAAGCTGATAAAGGAAGCGGAAGCGCTTTCTGCATCATTTCATAAGAAAGGCGAGGAATTCAAGAATTTGCTGAAGATGGGTCGTACCGAAGGACAGGATGCTGTGCCCATGACACTTGGACAGGAGTTTCATGCCTTTGGCAATCAGCTGGATGCTGAAATAACCGCACTCCGGAAGGCAGAAGCCTTTCTTTGCGAGCAGAATATGGGTGCTACGGCAATCGGAACCGGAATTACAGCCACACCAGGGTACGCTGAAAAGGTGGCTGTTCATCTTGCTGAAATAACAGGCAAGCCCATAGTGATGAGTAAAGACCTGATTGCCGCCACAAGCAGCCAGCAGGGATTTGTTGTTTACTCCTCAGCCCTGAAGAGCCTGGCAATAACAGTATCAAAGATCAGCAGCGACCTTATCTTCCTTACATCCGGACCGCGCACCGGGATTTTTGAAATAAACCTTCCGGCTTTACAGCCAGGCTCCTCTATCATGCCCGGGAAGGTAAACCCGGTGATGCCTGAGCTGATGAACCTGGTTTGCTTTAAGGTAATAGGCAACGATCTGACGGTTACCCTGGCTGCACACTCAGGTCTGCTGCAGTTGAATGCCTATGAGCCGGTTGAAGCGATTGCCATTATGGAATCACAGGCTCTGTTTTTTAAGGCTTTCCCTCTTTTCCGTACACAGTGCATCGATGGCATCACAGCCAACGAAGATGTCCTGAAGCGTAATATCGAGCGCAGCGTCGGGATTGTCACTGCCCTGAACCCGGTTCTGGGATACGAGAAAACCACAGAACTGGCCAAAGAAGCGCTCGAAACCAATAAAGGGATACTCGAACTGATACGTGAGAAGAAATTGCTCACGGAAGATCAGATAAAGAAACTTCTCGATCCGGCAGTGATGACCGGTCAGATCAAATAAAATCAATTACTAACACACAAATGCTACTACTATGAAAGCACGAATCAGAAATTTCAGAACAACAATAACAGCACTGTTTCTGTTGTTAAGTGTCATTGCGTTTGCTCAGACAAAGCAAATACCCAATGTTGTTATTCTGGCTACGGGAGGGACCATTGCAGGAGCTGCAGCCACGGGGACACAGTCAGGCTATACCTCCGGTCAGGTGACAATTGATGCCATGGTAAATTCAGTACCTGGCCTTACCAAGCTTGCCAACATAAAGGGAGAGCAGATTTCAAATGTCGGTTCCCAGGATATAAGTTTTGAGATCATGCTTCTTCTTGCGAAACGTATCAATGAACTGGCAGCAAGTAAAACGGTGTCAGGTGTGGTAATAACCCATGGCACGGACACCATGGAAGAGACTGCCTATTTTCTTAATCTGACTGCTAAAACAGATATGCCTGTTGTGCTGGTAGGGTCTATGAGACCTTCAACGGCTGTCAGTGCTGACGGTCCTCTCAATCTGTACAATGCCGTGGCCGTTGCCGCAGATCCGAATGCCAAAGGCAGGGGTGTTGTCCTGGTAATGAATGACTGGATACACTCAGCCCAGACATTAACCAAAGTAAGCACCACCGCAGTTCAGACTTTTATGTCTCCCATCCGCGGACTGATCGGTACAACCTCTTACGGGATCAATGATTTCTATCGCTACCCTGATCAGAAGTTTTGTCTGACCTCTGAGTTCTCCACGGAAGGTGTAACGAAACTTCCTCGCGTTGATATTATCTATGCTGATGTAGATATGCCTGCTGATCTGATTGATGCTTCAGTTGAGCGCGGTGCCAAAGGAATCGTGATTGCAGGTGTTGGCAATGGCAATATGCCTAAAGCTGCACTAGAAGCATGCGCACGTGCAAGCAAAAAGGGGGTGATTGTTGTACGCAGCACACGTGTTGCTACCGGCACCGTCGGACGCAACGTGGAATGCAATGACGATGAGCTCGGACTTATCGCATCTTATAACCTTAATCCCCAGAAGTCAAGGGTTCTTCTTTCGGTGGCTCTTTTAAAACCACGCACACTGGAAGAGGTACAGAAATTGTTCATTGAATATTGATCACATCTGACCAATAAACCATGAAAACCTCTATGACCAGAGTATGGATCCTCATGCTGGTTTTACTGCCTGCCGCATTAATGGCTCAGGTGAAGGAACCACAGATGGGTGATACCACCTATTACAAGACTCTTATTCCTGAAGAGAAACAGGCATTGCTCAGTAATATGAGCATGATAGCAAACACCCGTTTTGCGATGCGAAATGAATTCCAGGATGGCGAATATACAGGCTCACGATATACGATTGAGCAGTTCAGGCTGGAGTTCAAGGGAAAAATCCATGACAGGGTCTATTTCCGTTTCCGCGACCGCTATACAAGGGCTCAGGAACCACAGTCAATTGATGGCATAAGCCGTTCAACAGATTTGGCCTTTATTAGGGTCGATCTGACCAGCAAGATGAGCATTTCACTCGGCAAGATGTGTGCCGACTGGGGGGCTTATGAATTCGATTACAACCCGATAGATATTTACGAGTATTCTGACATTATCGAATATGCCGATAACTTTTTAACCGGTGTCGGGTTAAGTTACCAGGCTACGCAGAAACACCAGTTTACATTCCAGATGCTCGATTCCAGGACAGCGTCTTTCGATGAATTGTATGGCCCTCAACCTGATTTTGTCGAATCGAAGTTGCCGATTGCCTTTGTACTGAACTGGAGAGGAAGCCTTCTTGACGGTAAATTCAATACTATCTGGGCTTATGCGCTTCATAATGATGCAAAAAACACCGATCTTGATAAGCCGGCCCTGATGAATTATATAGCATTGGGGAACCAGCTCAGGCTTGGCAAGTTTACAGTGGAATATGACTTCAAATGGAGTATAGAGGATCTCGACCGTACCGGAATAGTAAGCGAACAGGTTCCTGATGAGCTTTATTCGTATGCCCTGCAGAAGACTGATTACATCGGCCACTGGCTGCACCTCTACTACAGGGTGAATCAAAAGATCAACATTGCATTTGTGGCAATGATGGATGTGTCGAACTGGAATGATGACCTTGATCCGCAGAAGCCTGAGGGTGATGATCATATAAGAACGGCATGGGGCTTTATTCCGACCTTTGAATATTATCCGTTCAAGGATATGAATATTCGCTTTTATGCCAACTGGGTCGGAAGATCATATAAGTATTCTGACTATGCGAAAGACCGGTTCGGCTCTGCAGATAACACTACCGGAAGATTTGCCATAGGCTTTGTTGCGCCGCTGGGAATCTTCTAGGCTACCAGCAGTTTGTCAGAAGGGGATGACAGGAAAGTCTTTGTTGCAATGATGGCTTTCACGTTATCCCCTATATCATTTAATTAAAGTCGATATGGAAAAACCTGCTCACAAATGGCGCAAACCTGTTGTACTTTTCCTGCTCTCGTTCGGAGCAGCCTTAGGATTGACATTTCTGCTGAAAGAGCCTGGTTTTTCTGATTCACAGGTCTATGTCATATTTCTGCTTTTCTTTTCAGTCGGATTGTGGCTTACCGAGGCTATCCCGGCATTTGCAGTAAGCCTTTTCATAATTGCATACCTGGTCTTTGCACTGGGGAATGAATATTTCAATTCAGAACCTCAGAATATTGACAAGTATGTGCAGACTTTTTCAAGCAGCGTGATATGGCTCCTGCTGGGAGGCTTTTTTCTGGCAAGGGCTATGACTAAAACAAAACTTGATCAGGCTCTTTTCAGGTATACCCTGAAATTGTCAGGAACAAATCCAAGGCACTTGCTTATAGGTCTGATGGGCACAACTATGTTAGCCTCAATGATCATGTCGAACACTGCCACAACAGCGATGGTAATCGCTGCCGTATTGCCGCTGGTGACAACGCTGGGAAAGGAGTCAGGTGTTTCAAAGGCCTTGCTTTTGGGAATCCCGATTTCTGCCTCAACAGGTGGCATGGCTACTATTATCGGAACTCCTCCGAATGCAATAGCGGTAGGATTACTGAAAAATGCAGGCGTCGATATTGAGTTTGTCGACTGGATGATATATGGCGTTCCCATTGCCATTGTTCTTACCGCAGTATGCTGCCTGGTACTGATCATCGTTTTTCTGAAAGACAAGACTCCTATCCCGCTTGATTTTCTTGAAAACCAGAAGGAGGAAACATCTCATGAAACGTTGACACAGAGACGGATTGTCAGTGGAGTTATCATCGTTACTGTCGGGTTGTGGCTTACCACCTCCTTCATGGTTGACTGTTGCATCAGTCTGTGCGGTTCCGCTTGTCGTTCTGACTCTTACAGGAGTGCTTGAAGGGAAGGACATACAGGGACTACCCTGGGATACGCTTTTACTTGTCGCCGGAGGTCTGTCGCTGGGGATTGCACTTGAGAATACCGGATTACTTACTCATTATGGTAAGTTGCTGATAAGCATGGAATTGAAAAGTATTGTTCTGATTTTCATATTTGCCTACCTGACCATGCTTGTCTCTAATATTATGAGCAATTCAGCCGCGAGTACCGTGATGATACCTCTCGGGATGGCTATCCTTACAGGATTAAGCCTGGAGATAGCTCTCATCATTGCTTTTGCTGCGTCATCGGCAATGTTTCTGCCGGTGTCAACGCCTCCCAATGCGATTGTATTCAGTACCGGTCTTATTCAACAGAAGGATTTCAGGATCGGAGGAATTACTGTTGGTCTTCTCGGGCCCCTGCTGGCAATTTTATGGGTGTTGCTGATCAATTAATCAGGAAAAGTACTTTTTATAAGGGTCAGACGACCCGGTGGCTTTTTTAAGATCTGTTATTAGGATATTTCAGTTTCCTGATAATTTTCCTGGCTATTTCAACCGTCTGACGCGGCAGTGCCATCTTCAGGTTTTGCACTGTCAGCTGCATATAAAATGAATCCCTGACCAGGTCCCAGATTTCAAGTGCCAGATCCTGGTCTCCGGGTATTCCAAGATGATCAGACAATAAGGGAGCAAGCGCTTTGTCATTCATTCTTGCTATCTTGGTAAATATCTCATGAAAATTTCTCTGATCAGAATGTCGCCTTAACTGCATCTGGACGAATAGCAAAGTATTGTGTTTAAGCAGGAGATCGTAATAGTCGGGATCAAATTTTTTTAGTGATAAGATATCCATTCTGACCTTCTCTCCCTGTAGGGAATGATAGTCCAGTATCTTTGAGATAAATACCTCGCGGTCACCAAAATAGTGATAAAAGCCGGACTTGTTCAGGCCGAGTTTCTTAGCAAGTTTTTCAACCTGAAGGCTTTCGGGACCTTCAAATGCAAACAGCTCGTAACCCGCTTCAATCCATCTATGAGCTGATTCTCCCATAAACGTGATCTATTTTTTTTGCCGAAGGTCTCCTGTGAATGTAATGTTACTGCGGTTATTGCTGTAAACGGCAAGGGAAGCACTTCCCTCTGACCCAACAGTCAGCGTAAGGGTGTAGATGTCACTTGCCTCCCTGACTTCTGTTTTAATGATATAACCTTTTTTGGTCTGTTCTGTCGTATACTCACCCGGCTTGGCAGTAAATCTTATTCCGCCACCACCGTAAGCCACACCGCTGTAGGCTTTGCCGTAATAGGGAAGATCGCTTACAATTAGATCAGGGGAATACTCCACAAAGTAATTGTCCATACTGAGGTCAACTGACGTGCCCCCCTCCGGGTATGCGGTCTGTGCAGCAAAGACAAACCTGACCGCTTTTACCATCTCTTCCGTTTGCTGCTGCTTTTCAAGCTTGCGCTGTTCCTTGCTCATCTTCTCCTGTGCCATAAGTAAACCGGGAACAAGCAACAGAAGGACTATCCATGGGTATTTTCTACTTTTCATTGAAGCTGTTGTTGGTATTGTTTTCACAAATTAACTAAATATTTTTTCTTGATAGTAATGAATTCTGCTTCTGTTATTACTTTGGCATCGACAAGCTCCCTGAGCTGTTTAAGGTAATTTACTGTATTAGATCTCGCGATCTCCTCAGAAAGCATAATATCCATATTATCGTTCCAGGCTTTTTTCAGGCTGTCAACAGTAGCTTTGAGCAGTGTGTTTTCCTGCAACAGCACTGTTATACTGTCATTCAGGGCAGTTGACTGAAGTGCTGGGGGAGGGGCATTCATTGCCGATGTTGCCAGGTCTGTGTTCTGGGAAGGTGTGGTTGATGCAAGTGCTGCTGAAGGCAGAACCATTGCGGCTCCGGCCGCTGTCGTGGTAGCGTCAGGCATAACTGCAGCAGTGTCGGCAATTGCAGATTTTACTGTTGTGTCGCTTTTCACTGCATATTTTTCGAGTTCCCGTGACACCGAGTCAAGCTGAAGAGTAAGTGCCTGGTTAAGTGTAGTCAGGGAGTCTATCCGGGCATCCTTCGGATCTTCCTTGTTTTTCTTTCCGAAGATCTGGCCATTTGCCTGTACGGATACAAGCAATATCATGAGAATAGCAGCAAACGTTTTCATAATTCTTTTTTTTAGAGTTCTTTTCAGGTTTAATATGACAGACTATTTTTCATCCATAAGTATTTGTTTTATTGCCTGCAGCTCAGCGATCTTCTCCTTGCCGACCTTAGGGTATTCAAGGTGCAGTTCATCGAGGGCATTTATGACGGCGGAGGCTATCACTATGCGTGCAAATGATTTGTTATCTGCAGGCACTATATACCATGGCGACTCTTTTGTCGAGGTCTTTCTGATCATCTCCTCGTAGGCTTTCATATAGTCTTTCCAGAAAGTTCTTTCTTTGGCGTCAGCGGCGCTGAATTTCCAGTTTTTCTCCGGGTTGTCGATACGCTCAATAAAACGCTTCTTCTGCTCTTTTTTGGAAACATTAAGAAAGAACTTGATCACCTTTGTCCCGTTTCTGTAAAGGTACTTCTCAAAATTGCGTATGTCCTTGAACCGTTCCTGCCAGATGTCATCAGTAACCAGCTTCTCAGGAAGCTTCTGTGCTTTCAATATCTGCTCATGCACACGCACCACAAGTACCTCTTCATAGTATGAGCGGTTAAAAATGCCGATGCGGCCGCGTTCAGGCAGTTGCTTCTGGCAGCGCCAGAGGAAGTCATGGTCAAGTTCCTCCGCGTTTGGGGCCTTGAATGCGGTCACCTGGCATCCCTGCGGATTTACGCCAGACATGACATGCTTAATTGCTCCGTCCTTTCCTGCGGCGTCCATTGCCTGGAAAATAAGCAGCAGTGACCACCTGTCATGTGCATACAGGATGTTCTGCATCTCTGCAAGTGCTTCAACCCCGACCTGCAGTGTCTGCTTCATCTGAGGCTTATCCTCCGGACCCAGGTCAATATCCGGATCTGTACGGTATTTATCGAGGCTGAACTTATCGCCGTCACCAACGCAATACTTTTTCGAGAACTTACGCGATCGTGCTTTCAGTTCCTTTTTGGTTAACTTACTGATCTCATTGAGTCGGGAGTTCATTTTGGGAGAAGCCTTTCCGGCTGATTGCACCCGGGCCGGTTTTGTTTTTTCAGTCATGTCATGAGGGTTGATCTATTTCAAAGATACAAAATAAGTGACGTAAAGGTATCTGGAACAGGGGAAAAGCATATTGAAACCAGTGAATTGTTATATATTTGCAATTGCCCGGACCTGAGGGCAAAAGATTTTATTGTATGCAGGTCTTTACTTTTTTTGTTAAACACCTTTAAAATTGCAGATATGAAAAAGCTACTCACAATTATTTTACTGCTTGCCGGGCCTCTTCTGTTGGCCCAGACCTATACTACGCCAACGCAGCAGCCTGCTCCTCAGACCGCACCGCAGGCCTACCCGCAGCCGGCCCCGAGACCTGCAACCAGCGGTCCTTCAATACGTATTCACGGCTATGCAACATACGCATTCGATGACAACAATGTCGACTCATACTATTCGGATACTGATTACTGGGAAGGGAAGATAAAGGGAGGCTTTCAGTACGGCGGCGGTCTCGAGATAATGCCTGCACCAGCCATAGGTGTTGAGTTTACCTACCTGCGTCTTGATTCAAAAGCACCGATGGAATACTATCTCAATGGTAGTTAAAGACTACGACATTTGACCTTGCCCAGAACTGGCTCTTCCTCAGCTTCAACAAGTATGTTCCCGTCAATCCTAAAGTTGAGCCTTATTTCGGAATGCAACTCGGTATGGATATTCTGAATGTTGAAAATCCTGATAACGGTAATTCGTGATGGTTCAACAAAGTTTGCGTGGGGAATTAAAGCCGGCGTTAATGTCTGGACTAGTGAAAAGGTGGGCATAAAATTACAACTTGGGCCTTCTTTCTGCAGTACAGGCCATTGGTGGCGGTGTCTATTTCGGTACCGGTGGCACAGGTGCAGGTATTTCAGGTTTCTCAACATATTACCAGTTCAATCTTGGCGGCGGGATAGTATTCAGAGCCAAGTAGAGCAACTGATCAAGAAAAAGAGATCTTTTAACGAGGCGCAGGGGTCATTGTGGCATGGGTTCAACTTCCACTGATCCCGGCGCCCTTTTGATTTACATCAGAATTAGTTGTAATACAAGTCCGGCAATAACTGATGCCAGGGTAGTAACTAAACCGGGCAGCATGAAACTGTGGTTAAGTACATACTTGCCTATTCGTGTGGTACCCGTTCTGTCGAACTGTATTGCTGTCAGAAGGGTAGGATAACCGGGGACGAAAAAGTGACCGTTCACTGCCGGAAAGATACCCAGGAGGAAGGCGGGGGAGAGGCCAAGGGTAAGCCCCAGAGGCATCAGGGCTTTTGTGGTGGCAGCCTGGCTGAAGAGAAGTATACTCAGTGTGAAGAGTGCCAGGGCAAAGAGCCACGGGAACTTATTAACCATTTCACCGAGTGTCTCTTTTATGACCACGAAATTATGGTCCATGAAAGAGCTGCTCATCCATACAACACCGAAGACGGCAATGGTTGCCTGGCCGGCGCTTGCAAAAAGGCTTGCTTTTGTGACCTGTGCTGCCGTTGTTTTGGCAAACAATATTATACAACCTGCAGCCGCCAGCATAACCATCATGATCATGGCAGGCATCATTACCTGACCGGAGTCATTAACTGCAAAATTAGGAGTAAAGCCTGCCTTTCCCCCGAAGTTGGGAAGCAGTCCGGGGAATGAGCCGAGCAATACAACTCCCAGAACGGCTATTCCAAATATTATCAGTGACCTGATGGCTCCCGGTTTGAGTGCAATCTCTCCCTGAACTTCACTGTCGAGGTTTTTAGCAAAGACCGGATCCTTCATTCTTTCGAGAAATTCAGGGTCTTTGTCAAGCTCTTTACCCCTTTTGTAGACAAAGATTATACCTACTATCACACCGATAAGTGTTGCGGGGATACATACCATCAGTATGTCAGCCAGTTTTATACCTGAGGCGACCAGCACGGTCAGGAGCGCCGCAGAAGCGGCTGACACCGGGCTTGCCGTGATTCCCATATGGGCTGCTGTGACGCTCATGCTGAGCGATCTCTCGGGGCGTATGCGTGCCTTGATGGCCACTTCGGCAATTATAGGAAGGATGGAGTATGAGATATGCGCTGTTCCTGCAAAGAGTGTAAAGCAGTATGTCACAAGTGGCCCGAGTATGGTAATCTGTCCGGGATGGCTCCTGAGGATGTTGCCGGCAACCTTTACGAGATAATCCATACCACCTGCTGCCTGCAAGGCTGCTGCGGCCGTCACCACGCTCATTATTATGAGCATTACTTCAAGCGGCGGGTCGGAGGGCTGTACTCCAAAGACGAACAGCAAAATCAGCAATCCGATCATACCCATCACGCCAAGTCCTACGCCTGACATGCGCGCACCAATGAAGATGCAGAGCAATAAGATAGCAAGCTGAATAAATATCATGATCTGAATGTTAGGATGACTTTTCAATGGGTTCCTGCTGGCTGTCCTGCAGGCCACCCGAAGCCCAGGTTGTAACCAGTTTGTATCCGATTGACAGAACAATGGCACCGGTAAAGAGGCCGATGAACCCTGACATAATCATACCGCCGATGGCACCGAGAAATATTACCAGAATTGGGACAGGTGCTCCTTTTCCCATCAGCAGCGGCTTGAGTATGTTGTCAAGAAGGCTGAACAGAAGTACCAGCACTGACCACAGTATTGCCGGAAGGGGTTCCCTGGCTGAAAAGAGATATATAATAACAGGTATAGCCACAATGCCTACAGGCAACTGAACAATGGCAAGAAGTAAAGCAGCAAGGGCCCAGACGCCGGCAAAGGGTACCCCCGCCAGAATCAGGGTTGCCCCTATCAGTACAAACTGAATAAATGCAACTCCAAGGATACCTTTTGCCACATTCCGTATAGTAAGTACGATCATGCTTATAAACTCGTCACCGGTTTTCCCGAATAACCTGTTTGCAAAGTTCATAACCGGTTTTTCGGTTTTTTCGGACCTGGCCAGGATTATTCCTGAAATTATTACCGACACAAGCATCATAATAAAACTTGAAGCAACACTTTTGAGAGCGCCCAGAAATTTCTCGCCGATCTTCAGTATCTGATCCCTGTATGTCACTATCGCTGTCTCGAGGTTGGTTGCGACCATCTGCCATGCTGCATCTATTGGCTTACCGATGACAGGCCAGCCTGCTACTTTCGGTCCGGGCGGAGGAACCTGAAGGGTTTGATCATGCACTGAGGTTATCAGCTCCCTTGTGCTTCCGACTACCGAGGATATCAGCCATACAGAGGGCACGATAAGAAGTGCCAGCAATATTACCGTAATAATAGTGCCAGACAGTCCCCGTTTCCCTTTCAGCACTTTAAGCAGCCTTTTGTAAAGGGGATAGAGAGTAATAGCCAGTATTATTCCCCAGAGGACGGGCGTCAAAAAGGGAAGTATGATCATGATGCACCACACCAGTAGAAATACTGTCAGAAAGAGCCTGATGGAGAGATCGATACTCTTCCCTTCGCTCAAATGATCATTTTCACTGGTGGTTTTCATGCTGCTTCATTTTCAGGGTTACACGTGTGGCTTATTCTGATACCTCTTCTGGTTTCTTGACACCGATAGGAATGGATAAATAAAGGTAGAGCGAAGAAAAATTCTGCGATTTACCTGTATTCCCTATAAGTGGATCAACAAGTCCGTAATAATAGCGGACACCGACCTGGGAGCTTTTGGGAATCTTTTTATAGAGCTTGATGCCGGCTCCGCACATGATTCCGGCGTCAATCCTTTTATAATTATCCTGAACAGCGCTGGTATATGTTAAATCATCTTCGTCAACCAGGGTGTTTTTAAATTCGTCATAAGCCTTGGTTCTGAGGGCAAGCATCGGGCCTGCCTCAATATGAAACCTCTCTGCAAAGCGGTATTTTAACAAAATCGGGACGCTGAAGTTATTTACCTTTCTGGTCACATAACCTTCAGTAAACTGTGCATCCAGGTCCGGGTTGCCAAGTGAATAGGGGTCAAGCCTGTCAGCACCCTGGTTTGATTTGACTATTACACCTGTGTGGAGCATCAGTTGATTCTTTAACCTGATGTCAAAGTAAAATCCCAGGTTGAAAAGGGCGAGTGACTCACTTGGTTCAAGGTTAGAGATGCGGGCAAAGTTCACACCTCCGTCAAGACCGAATTCGATCTTATCAGAATTAAGAGCATCGCCCAGGAGCAGTGAAATGAGAACCTGCGAATTGGCTGAATAACAGCCAAACAGGAAAGCGATTAGTATAATACTTTTCTTCATGATGATAGAGTTTTAAAGGCCAAACCGATACTGCAGTCCGCCAATGAATTGTTGCCTGCTGCCCAGAAAGCCAACCTCGGCGCGCAGCATAAAATGTTTGTTTATCTGGTATTGTGAACCCAGGACGAAGTTCCACATGTCTTTAGGGCGCTTGTTGAGGGAATACTGGACGGTAGCGGATTCTTCATCGTTGAGGGCTCCGTCAATGCTGTTCAGTAATTCACCGGCAGAATCGAGCGCACGGTTTGCGGTTTCGTACCTTGCCTGGTTTACCGGGCTAGCCTGCTCTATAGGTGTCAGCCCTGCCCACCATTCATCAACAGCTATCTGTGTCTCTTCTACGTTATCTATCCCGGCATCCACCTTCTCCTGCAGTCCATCAATTGGCAGCACCTCGCTGAGGGGAAGTGAGCCGCTTGTCTCTGACTTGAGATGCAGTCTGAAGGCTCCTGCCCAGACAGAGATGTTGCTTTGCGGCTTCTTAAGCTTGAATGATTTTCCCATCCGGGGTCCGAATACGAAGGTCATTACAGGTTTATCAAGAGCGCTGATGCTCTGCCATGTGACGTTCATGTCAAGGGCGATCCATCCTCCTGCAACACCCATTGTGGGGGTCATGCCGATTCCAAACCCTGTTGCGTCGAACTCGGCCTTCGAACTGAACGATGTTACCTCGCTCCAGACATTCTCTGCATCAGGAAGCCACAGCCCTGCAGCTATTTCCGTAGACGTACGGGCCTTCGTAAAAAGGCCGTAGACATTAAGGAAGGGCAGCAGCCATATATCCGGCCTGACATTAATGGCTGAAGCTGTCGCTACTGCACTTTCAAATCGTACTATTTCACTCAGGTCATACATTGGCCCGTAGTTGAAGCCGACAAGCAGATCCTCTATGATCAGTTCTGACTCCTGCCAGAGATAGTTTATTCCTAATCCGGCTGAGTAGGGCAGGTCATATCCTGCCGCTGCGGCCTTGGCCCCAAGTATCGGCAACGAATAGGGATATTCCGTTGACTTCAGGCTGTCAACATATGCAGCATTCTTTTCGCCTACAACCTTATTGGTGTACACCTGTGCAGTGGTCATCACAACAGAGCAGAACAGCACTGCTAGTACAAGGATACTTTTCTTCATGATCATTGGTTTAAAATCAGTCAAAATTACTTTCATCCGGAATCCCTGACAATACCTAATTGTAAGTATAGTTTGTTCATAATACTTCAGGCAGTCTTTCCGGGCTTTTTCACTCAGTTGGTTTTTTTATAAAATCAAAAATGAATCCACAATAAACAGATAAGTCATTATACCTGATCGTCACCTCGTTGGTCGGATAACCTGTGAGGGGCAGTATCTCATCTGTAATGTACTCAACCGGATTTGTCAGGTTTACCATCTGACGTTGCTGGTTTGCACGTCCGTATGAGTACTGCATTCCAATAGTAATTGAACCCCTGTCGAAATCAAATCCAAGCCCTGCGTTGACATGGTAAACGTCGAAGATGTAATTTGTTTTCCTGTTTTTTTCAAGGAAAGAGCCATTTTCCGGAGGGTAGAGGTAGTTAAAGTCAGTGCGGAAGCCGCCGGAAAAAACCAGCCTGTCATTAAACCTGTGCTTAAGTGCAATACCTGCATTGAGTACCGGTTTATGGGCCGAGGTGAAAGTGAGCCATTCGGCCGGCCCGACAGGGCTGTAGTTATACCCCTCTTCACCCGGTTCGTCTGCGGCCTCAATGTACTCATATGATGAGATACCGAAGAAATACTCGGCTGTAACCAGGAGCACGTCCCTTCCGGAGGGTGTATAGTAGTTGGCCCCTGCGGCGATTGAGAGAGGGTCCTTGAAGTGTGCGGGGCACATTCGCTGCCTGCCGCTGTAATACCGGTCTGATCCTGCAAGGTTGCCCGTAACCCCGTGAATATTTGAATATTCATATTGTTTTACTACGGTGCCGTTCCCGAAGAGCTTCACGGAAGGGAGATTAAGTGTTGCCCCAACTGTCCATAGGTCTTGCTTGAATTGCAGCCCTATCTTGGTAACCAGCCTTACATCAAACATGGTAAGTTTGATATGGTAACTTGCTTCGGAGAGATACTGGTCCTGGCCCGGCTCCTCCGGCTGGGTGAAGGCACCGGCGCTGACCAGGTTGTAGTACTGATCGTCTTTATAGGATATAAGTCCTGAAAAACCTAATGACAGGGCGTCAGAGAGTTTATAGCCGAACCCTGCCCCACCATGGTACTCCTCGAATTTCGAACGCAGGTAGTAATCTGCCACATACTCCTCATCACCGGGGTTTGAAAAAATAATATCGGTAGTCTGTGAAGTGCCCTGGTTGATCTGCATATACTCACTGGTCTTGGTATAGAATGCAAGCTCAATGGTCATTTCAGGGATTTTGACAGGATTCAGGGTCAGTGTAATAATCCTGGGATATACATCAAACTGTATCCTGTCGGCAGGCAGTTCACCCCCCAGTGCATTTTCAGCATTAAAAAAATAGAGAGAGAAGAGATTTGCAGAGAGTGAAAGGTTATTGGTAGTCATCTCCGGTATTGTGGCCGGATTATAGTAAATGGCAGCTATGCCTGCCTCACCTGCAACCACTGCACCTGAGAGGAGGGCCGCCTCAGAGTTGAGGTTCTGGTCCCAATAGCGGCCGCCCTGTGCCTGTAAGGGCCCGGAAAGAAAAACCATGGCCGGAACGGCCAACAGCGCATGCAGAAACGCTTTATGAGCTCTTCCGGTCATTCGCTGAATCCCTGTTTCTGAAGAAAATTTCAAGTTCTGCACTGTTTTTAACAAGGTCGATCTTCCTGATTTCAACCTTTTCGATCTTAATACCCGAACGTCCTGAAAGGTCACTTAACAACTCCTTCCGTCTTTCAGGATTCAATAATTCAAGGTTATTATAAACCAGAGTTGCCGAATTGAGATCCTCTCTACGGAAAAACAGCTCGAGGAAGAAGAGGGAAATGATAATTATTGAATTAATGAGGATTATTCCGCGGACCGGGTTGTAGAATGTGGCCATGGCATTTATCACGGCAACGCCTATAACGGTAAAGAAGTAGGTCATCTCCCTGATTGAGAGGTTTCTTGACCTGAAGCGAAGTATGGCGAAGATGGCGAACAGACCGAGCGCCATTCCAAGCTGTACCTCCACTGTTTTCAGGAGGGTGCAGACCAGGAAGATCATGATACCCATCTGGAAAAAGGAGAATGCCCTTCTCTCTCTCCTCGAGTGCCTGTAATATATCAGTCTTATTATAATGAAGAGGACGAAAAGCGTGACAGCAAAGCGTACCAGTACATTCCAGATAGGGTCTTGTTGAAATTCAAAAAGTGATGACATGGCCTTTGTTTTAGTGTTTTAGTAATCTTTACAATCTCTTTTGAGGTAGTAGAGGATGGAGTTTCTTTTGTCGAAACCGCTGTAAAACTGATCAAGGTACTGTAACATCAATTTTTTTTCCTTTTCAGTTAAGTAAGAAAATTCATTGATCACATTGTAGAGAG
The DNA here is from genome assembly GCA_963732365.1 of uncultured Bacteroidales bacterium. Lineage (GTDB taxonomy): Bacteria > Bacteroidota > Bacteroidia > Bacteroidales > VadinHA17 > SR-FBR-E99. The sequence continues at coordinate 756,131 of CAVSZC010000005.1, forward strand.
CCTGTTTTTTTTCTGCAAACTCCTGGAGGGTTTTCTGGAATTCATCATCGCTCCTGCAATGACCAAGGTAGACACGTTCACGGACAGTTTCAATATCAAGGTTCTCCTGGGGTACAGCGTATGAAGCGTTGACAAGGCCTGAATAATCAAAATCATAGGGTACAATCAGACCCAGTTCGCCTGCCCCGGGTTCCCGGCTGACAAGTATCTTGCAGTTATGTTGTCCGGGTACTGACCAGTCAGTGTTGCCGATCATGTAGTTGAAAACCGCCATCCTGTCCATCATCTCCGGAACAATATTCTTCTGGCTAAGGGTCACAACATCTATCGGCATTGAATTCATACGTTCAGCCAGAAGATCAAGGGGTTCTATGAAAAAGGCGTAAGTACTGATTGTCTTTGTCTGTTTGAAAGTGTTTATGTAATTGATTTTAAAAAGTCTTACCCTGAAGCTTGAATCAGTGAGCACATTATACAATTTATAGATAAGGTACTCTTTGAACAGATTATCTTCATTACCGGTCTGGCAATGAGTGACGACCTTTATCTTCCCTATCCTGCTAAGGTCTTCTCTTTCAAACTCCGTTTTTTTAAAATTAAGGAGCAGAGGGGGGAAGCTGCAGTAACCATTACGCATCACACCCCGTGTCTTAAGCCTTACCTCCTTGTTAACGGAGTCGGTCTTGCTGATATGATAGGTAAGAATGGCATCAAGATATTCATCTTTAGGCTTCTTCCTTGTGTACTCAGTGACGTTGAACCTGAGTGACAGCTCAAGAAGATCATCATTTGTGAACATTCCGAAGTCAGGAAGGGTATCCTGCACAGCATAGGCCTCATTGATCTCCTCCTGTCCCATTGCCGGCAGCAGGGCAATGATTAACATTGGCAGAAAAAGGACCAGTTTTTTCATCTATGCCAGGTTATATTGTTTGTGAAATGCTAAATTTGTTTGCAAGGTATAAATTAATTTAAAATGAAAGCATTAAGCAGTCTGGCTCTTACAGGGATTCTTCTGCTGCAAGTGATGAGCTTATCAGGTCAGGAGAGTGCCAAACGTATCTCTGTTTTCAGGGACAGTCTTGATAATGCCATTGACCTGGGAGACTGGCTGGTAAACAAAAAAGGGGTTCTGATAGTTCCCTCCCTGATCACTGAGCCGGCAGTAGGCTACGGTATAGCAGGAGGAGCCATTTTCTTTCATTCATCATACTCTGAAAAAAGCGGGCCCCCAAGTATGTCTGGGGTGCTCGGTGGCGCAACGCAGAACGGAACATGGGCCGCAGGCCTCTTTCATGTGGGGTACTGGAAGCAGGATCGGATAAGATATATGGGGGCGCTTGCCAGGACTTATATTAACCTGGGGTTCTATGGTTCAGGAAATACAGGTTCCTTAGGAGAGGAGCCTGTCAACCTTAATATGGATGCATGGATGCTGGTACAGCAACTCAAATTCAGAGTAGCGGAATCGGATTTTTTCATCGGAGGCAGATATTTGCTTTTCGATACAGAGAATACTTTCGATACACCCATCGATATACCCGAGTTTACCGGAGAGGAGTTCAGCTCTACCCTCAGTGAGGCTACCCTCAGGGTAGACCTTGACTCGCGGAATAATGTGCTTACCCCGACAAAGGGACTGTTCTTCAGCCTCTCAGGTACATACAGTGACACATGGATGGGAGGTGATGCACTCTACGGAAGGCTGGGGCTTACTCTGATAGGATACATTCCTGCAGGAAACAGGCTCATGCTGGGGGTAAGGCATGAAAGCGCCTATTCACTCGGCGATATACCGTTTTACGCGCGTCCTATCATTTTTCTAAGGGGTGCTCCGCTGATGAAATATCAGAATAAGAACACAACACTGATGGAGGCGGAGGTTAGTTATAACGTGTATAAACGCTGGTACATAAACGGCTTCACTGGCCTTGGCAACGCCTTCAGCAACTTTGAAGACTTTGCAGAGGGAAAGAGTGTCACTACCCTTGGAACAGGCTTTCGGTATCTGGTAGCCAGGAAACTGGGAACAAACATGGGGATGGATTTTGCAGTGAGCAACGATGATTTCGCATTTTACATTGTTTTCGGAACAGCCTGGATGAGATAATAACAGAACGGAGCCGTTCATTGAAGTCTTAAAAACTTTGATATATTTGACCCAATTCGCTTACCTTTATTGAATATTTCATAAAAAATTCAATCGAAATCCTAATGAGAATCATTCATATGAAAAAGACAATTCTTATTTGTTTGTGCTTCATGGCGGTACTGGCATTTCATTCCTGCAAAGGGAAGCAGGAGGTACAGGCCCCGGTGGAGTTGGAAGTACCTGTAGTAAAAGTTATGCAACAGGATGTGACCCTGGAGTCGGAATTTGCAGGACAGACCTATGGTGAGGCTGACGTCGAGATCAGGCCTCGGGTTGAAGGCTGGGTCGAGAGCATCAGTTTCAGGGAAGGAACAATGGTTAAGAAAGGACAGCTTCTCTATACCATTGATCCGCTGCCCTATCAGAACATGGTTGACCAGGCGAAGGCAGCCCTTGCGGAGGCACAGACGGGGCTTATTAAGGCTAAGAATGACCTCGACCGGATAAAGCCACTTGCCGAGGTCGGAGCTGTCAGCCAGCGTGAGCTCGTGGCTGCCCAGGCACAGTACGATGCCAGTGTGGCAATGGTTGCCTCCAGCGAGGCATCTCTGAACAACGCCAGGATTGAGCTCGGCTATTGCCGTGTCACAGCACCCATCACCGGTATGATAGGCATATCTGCTGTCAAGGTGGGAGACTATGTCAGTCGCGGGCCGCAGTTTGTCATAAACACTGTATCGAGCATAAATAACATAAGGGTGCGGTTCACCATAAGCGAAGTGGAATACCTGCGTATTTCAAGGCTGATGAAGGAGCTCGGCATAACCATGGGTTCAGGAGGTGACAATGTCACAATGGTTCTTTCTGACGGAGGGACATATCCTCTCAAGGGGAGGATGAATTTTGCAGACCGGCAGGTTGATCCTTCCACAGGAGCCATGACGTTCGAGGCACAGTTCGGGAACACGGACAACCTGCTTCGTCCGGGACAGTATGTGAAGATCAAACTGGTGACAGATCTGAGAAAGGGTGCACTTCTGATCCCCCAGAGGGCGGTGACTGAGATGCAGGGCATGTTCCAGGTGTATACCCTTGCCGACAGTAACAAGATTGAGCCCAGGTTTATTAAGCTGGGGCCGGCATACAAAATGAGCTATGTAGTTGATCAGGGTCTCACATCAGAAGACCGCATTGTAATAGGCGGAACACAGCTCCTTCGTGCAGGCAGTGTCGTCAAACCTGGTGAAAGGGTGTGGTCGCCTGACAGCACAAATATCACAACCGTTTTACAATAAGCAGCTAAAACAACCGCTATGGGAGAATTTTTTGTACGACGGCCGATTGTGGCGATGGTGCTGTCAATCATCATCGTTATTGTGGGTTTCCTGGCACTGAGGGGTGTCCCTATCAGCCAGTACCCTGAGATCACTCCTCCTACAATCAAGATAAACACGAGCTTCGTAGGAGCCAATGCAGTTAACGTTGAGCAGGGTGTTGCCTCTGTAATAGAACAGAAGGTCAACGGCGTTGAAAACATGATATACATGAGAAGCACCAACGCTTCTGATGGTAACCTTAGCCTCGACGTTTCATTTAAGGTAGGCACTAACCTCGATAATGCCAACATGCTTACGCAGAACAGGGTAAGCCAGGCAGAGCCATTCATGCCTCCCTCAGTCAAGCAATACGGTATCACAACAAAGAAATCACTAACCTTTCCACTCCTGGTGATTTCGCTTACATCAGATAACCCTGCCTTTAATGCCGGGTTCCTTGCCAACTACGCCACTATCAACCTCGTTGACGCTCTCGCACGCGTCAACGGTGTAGGCGAGGTTAAGCTCCTTGGATCAAGTGACTATGCAATGAGGGTGTGGCTTAAGCCTGACATCATGTCAAAGCTGGACATCACTGTTGAGGATGTCACAAAGGCACTCCAGGAACAGAATGTCATCAGTCCGGGAGGAAAGTTCGGAGCAGAGCCTGCACCGGCAGGGACGGAGTTCACATATGGCGTCGTACTTCAGGACAGGCTCATACAGGAACAGGAATTTGGCGACATAATTGTCAGAACAAAGGAAGATGGCTCAACTGTTTACCTTAGTGATATAGCCAGCATCACCCTTGGAACGGAGAATTACAACTCCCTCTCGAGGATGAATGAGAAGCAGGCAGCTACCATTGCAATCTTCCAGACCCCCGGTACCAACGCCCTTGATGTGGCCGACCAGGTAAAGACAGTTACCGCAGAGCTGGCTCAGAGGTTTCCGGAAGACATTGAATATGATATCTCCCTTGACACAACACTGGCAGTCTCAGAGGGTATAACTGAGATAGTGCATACGCTTTTCGAAGCCATCGTACTTGTTATTCTCGTTGTCTTCATCTTCCTTCAGAACTGGAGAGCAACGCTGATACCGCTTATCACAGTGCCGGTATCACTGATAGGTACATTCATGGTGTTTCCCCTGCTGGGCTTCTCGGTCAATGTACTTTCACTGCTCGGCCTGGTGCTGGCAATCGGTATTGTCGTCGATGATGCCATCGTGGTGGTTGAGGCCGTCATGCATCATATCGAGCATGGCAAGACACCTCGTGAGGCAACGGTACAGGCAATGAAGGAGGTATCGGGGCCTGTCGTTGCCATCGCACTGATACTTGCCGCTGTTTTTGTACCTGTGGCAATGGTCCCCGGGATAACAGGGAGATTGTACCAGCAGTTTGCAATTACAATCGCCGTTTCGGTTGCCTTCTCGGCATTCTCAGCCCTCTCACTGAGCCCAGCACTGTGCTCAATTCTTCTCAAGCCTACAAAGCCCATGAGTGAGCGAAAGGGGCTCCTTGCCAGGTTCTTCAATGGGTTCAACCGGTTGTTCGACAAGATCACCGGAGGGTATGTAGGCATTGCCGGATACCTTTCAAAGAAAGCTCTGCGGGTGATAATAATTCTTGCTGTGGTCATCGGGCTGGCAGGGCTGCTTGGCAAAGGCCTTCCCGGAGGATTCCTTCCCGATGAGGATCAGGGGTACTTCATAATGAACGTCTCAATGCCTGCCGCTTCATCTCTTCAGCGTACCGATGAGGTATGCAAACAGATTGAAGGAATCCTTTCACAGCATGAAGCACTGGAATTCTTTACTGCAATTCCGGGTTACAGCCAGTTGACCTTCGCCTATCAGTCAAACGTTGCCACTTTCTTTGTTATGGCAAAGGAATGGGCTCACCGCGAACAGACGGTAGAAGAGATTATGACTGATCTGAATAAGGTGTTTGCTGCGAAGATCACCGGCGGCAATGTAATTGCCTTCGGTCCGCCTCCTATTCCGGGGCTGGGTGTTGGTGCCGGTTTCACTATGATGATACAGGACCGGGCAGGGAATACACCGGAATTCCTTCAGCAGCAGACTATGAAATTCATTGAGGCAGCACGCAAAAGACCGGAGATAGGACGAATAAACACCACATTTAACGCAGGCGCTCCCCAGGTGAGACTCGAGGTTGACAGACAGAAGGCGATGAAGCTGGGAGTGCCGCTCCAGTCGGTGAACAGCACCCTGGGTGCGTTTCTTGGCGGGGCATATGTAAATGATTTCAACAGGTTCGGCCGGCAGTATAAGGTATATATCCAGGCCGATGCCGCATACAGGGCTACCCCTGATGACCTGAGCATGGCCTATGTCAGAAACAACAAGGGAGAGATGGTGCCGGTCTCAACACTGGTGACTACCACCAGGGTCAGTGCCCCGGAGTTCACAAACCGTTTTAACCTGTACCGTTCTGCTGAGATAAACGGTATCCCGGCAACAGGGTACAGTTCTGCACAGGCTCTCAGGGCTCTTGAAGAGACAGCTGCCGAAGTTCTGCCGCAGTCGATGGGATATGCATGGTCAAACATGTCATTTCAGGAGAAGGAGTCGGGCGGTTCGGCAGGTCCGATCTTTCTAATGGCGTTAATGTTCGTATTCCTTATCCTCGCAGCACAGTACGAGAGCTGGAAACTTCCTTTCAGCGTGCTTCTCGGAACACCTTTCTCAGTGTTCGGAGCCTTTCTCGGATTGTTCCTGGCAAGACTGTTTGACAACGGATATCTGAACAACATTTTTGCACAGATCGGGCTTGTCATGCTTATCGGGCTGGTGGCCAAAAACGCTATCCTGATCGTTGAGTTCGCTAAGTCGGAACATGAAAAGGGAGTCGACCTCTTCGAGGCTTCGATGACTGCCGCGAAGCTGCGGTTCAGGCCTATTCTTATGACAGCCTTTGCGTTCATCCTCGGGGTGACACCGCTGCTTACCGCCTCAGGTGCAGGAGCAGAGGCCAGAAAGGTAATGGGTATGACCGTCTTCAGCGGGATGCTCATAGCCACAATACTGGGTGTGCTTATAGTACCGGCATTGTTCGTCTTTATTGAAAGGCTGGGTAAGAAAAAACCTGCGGAAGTAACTGTAAAGAAATCGGAGGAAGCGTAAAATGAAGAAGTTTATTCCACTGTACCTGGCATTTATATTGCTGCTAACTTCCTGCCTTGTCGGGAAACGTTATACAAGGCCTGAGCTTGCTGCTCCCGGGAGCTATATGGCAGCAGATACCGCTGTCGCCGTAGCTGACACAACATCGCCATATGTGAATGCTGACTCGACCATAAACCTTCAGTGGTTCCAGCTTTTCGGCGACACCGTTCTCAACGACCTGATTGCCCTGGCGCTTGACACCAATACCAATCTCAAGATAGCAGCAATGAGGGTTAACCAGTCGCGATCGGTTTTTCAGAACTCAAAGGCTGATATCCTGCCCTCTTTCGGATATGCTGCAAGAGGTGAGATGAATGAACCGGCTGATGATTATTTTGACCTTCTGGGCACTGCCTCATGGGAGATTGATTTCTGGGGTAAGCTCAGGCATGCCAAACGTGCCTCCTATGCAGAGATGATTGCAAGCGAAGAGGGTCTGAAGACTGTGAAGACGACGCTCGTAAGTGATGTGGCCAATCTCTATTTTATCATGCGTGATCTTGACAACCGCATTGAGGTGGCAAGACAGACAGTCGACAGTCGCACCATTTACTACCTGATGGTCAATGAGCGCTGGCTGAAGGGAGAGGCTGCAGAACTAGATAAGCTGCAGGCTGAACAGCAGGTCGCCCTGGCGGAAGCAACACTGGCAAGCCTTCAGCGTGAACTGAGCTATACGGAGAGAAGCCTGAACATTTTGCTCGGGCAGAATCCGCAGCCCATTGCACGTGGATTGCAGAATGACGAGCAGGTAATACTTCCGGAGATACCATCCGGACTGCCTTCAAAGCTACTTGAGCAGAGACCTGATGTAAAGGCAGCCGAGAACTACCTTATCGCTGAAACGGAGCGAATAGGTGTTGCACAGGCAATGAGGCTGCCAAGCTTCAGCCTGACAGGCTTCCTTGGGGTGGCAAGTACGGATCTTGGCAACCTGCTGACAGGCGATGCATTTGCCGGCGGACTGACAGGAATGGTGATGGGACCGATCTTTGAATTCGGAAAGAACAAGAGAAGGGTTGACATACAGAAAGCGGAGGCGGAGATTGCAGTGAACAATTTCCTTAATACCTACCGTATAGCCCTGGGTGATGTTGAAAATGCCCTCACATCGATAAAGTCTTACAGCGATGAATATAAGGCACGACTGAGGCAGGTTGAGGCAGCAAGAAAAGCATTGATGCTGACGAAGGCAAAATATGATGCAGGTTATTCAAGTTACCTTGAGGTACTGATAGCTGAGAGTTACGCTTTTGATGCAGAGATGCTCCTCTCAATGACCAGGGCACAGCAGCTCTCTGCCACTGTTGCTCTCTACAGGGCGCTGGGAGGCGGCTGGTAGAGTTTATTAAAATACAGATTCCTTACTTATGGCAAAGCTTTCAGTTAAAAGGCTTCCCAGGCACTTTTGGAATGAGGAGAGCGGTCTGACCAGTATGTTTCTACTGTTATGTATTAGCAATTTTATTGTAATACCTTTTTTTACAAGGGAAAATCCCTTAATTTTTTTAATTATCCGCCTCTCCTGGCTCTTCCTGCTATTCACAGGTATTACTACACTGTCTGAGAGCAGGACACAGATGAAAAAACTATCGATAATTCCGGTTCTTCTCATTGTTGTAAGCATTTTGCGATCACTCCTCGACTACGCTATACTTGATTATGCCGAGTTTCTTATTATGCTATCTGTATTTGCCCTGCTGATAGGCATGGTTATGGTAAAGGTTTTTGAAGACGGGTCCATCACAGTTCACAAGGTTATCGGATCGATCCTCGCATATATGCTAGTTGGAAATGTCTGGGCGCAGATTTTCCAGTTCCTCTATATCCATGTTCCGGGGTCATTGCAGATGCCTGAGTCTCTCTCTTCAGCCGCTGTAAGCCAGTCGGTATTTCTCTACTTCAGCTATACTACATTGACAACAACGGGGTACGGAGATATTCTTCCTGTTCATTCCATTGCCCGCACCCTGGTTATTATTGAGCAGCTCATAGGAGTACTTTATCCGGTGGTGCTGATTGGTAGGCTGGTAGGCATGGTGGTGAGCAAAAAGTAGATATTTCCTGAGGATAGAGGCAGGCTCACTTTTTCTCATGGCATAATTTATCTGATATTAAGTAGTTTTAACAAGTCAAGTATTATCAGCCATGTTAACTTTGTTAATATTAATTACTTTTGATTACCCGGTTTAAAAACTCTTATTTTTGTTATAGTTAATTTACAATTATCAAAGCTAATTGCTCATCATTATGTTAAATGCATTATTATTTGGTTTACTGGCTACTTCATCTCTCCTGGTGGGTGGGATAATAGCTTCCAGGTTCACTCTGAAGAAACGGACCCTGGGAATAATTATGGCATTTGGTGCCGGGACTCTGATCTCAGCCGTCTCATATGAATTAATTTATGAAGCGGTAAAACTGGCAAGAGGAACAGGATTTCCTGCATTTGGCCTTTTTGCAGGGGCATTAACTTTCTATTTCAGTGATAAGATCATAGAAAAGTTCGGAGCAAAAAACCGCATGGACATGGAGACATCCCATTCGTCCAGTCTTGTGGTACCAATGCTTTTAGGAATAATTCTTGATGGAATACCTGAATCAATTGTTATCGGGTTAGGCATATTTGAAGGAGGGAAAGTCAGCCTGGCCATGCTGGTGGCAGTTTTTATCTCCAACCTTCCTGAAGCCATTGCGGGAACTACCGGCATGAAGGCAGGTGGCTGGAAAAACAGTAAAATAATTTTGTTATGGTTGTTCATTGTCGTGGTCTGTGCCTTTGCATCACTTGCAGGATTCTCCCTTTTCAGCGGTGCATCTGAAACCTGGCTGGCATTTATACAGGCTTTTGCAGGCGGGGCAATACTTATGGTACTTGCCAACTCAATGATACCTGAATCTTATGAGCATGGCGGAAAGGTGACCGGCCTGGTTTTGGTCTTTGGTTTCTTTGTTTCAGTGGCAATGGTTATATTGGAAAACTCCTGAAAATTCCCCGGGCTGTTGCCCGGGGTTATTCACATTTGTCCCTTCCAGGGACAGAGGAGGGAGCTATCTGCCATGCCCTCGCCTCAGGTCAGATAAAAAATGGCTGTAGTCAACCAGCAAACTGAAAGATTAGATAGAGCACTGTAGACTGGCACCTATCTCAGCCACGCAAGTGGCTGAATATGAATAACCCCTGGCCACAGCCCGGGGCAGGAGACGCTCCCCCCTGTCCTCCAACCCCGCAGGGGTGACAGAAGATTCAGAGACATCCGGCATCAGCACAAAAAAACCGGCCCATTTTATTAATGAGCCGGCCTCTTTAAAATGCTATAAGTCAATATTACTTAACCTCCGGGAGAGGAAGACCCTCAAGAATCGAAAGCCTGATTCCGCTCAGTATATATCCTTCAATCTGCCAGAACTGCAGAGCAACCACAGGATTGGTAACCTTTTTGATCTTTTTGTAGTAGGTGACGAGAAGCTTGTCTGTGTTGGTTCCGAGTTTAATAGCCTCAGCAGTCCATACGTCAGCCTGTTCATTAGTCATGGTTTCCCATTTCTCAGCATACTGATCGAGGAGCTGGATCCTTTTCTTACCGTACTCTTTTCTTGCAGCTTCGTACTCATCATAAAGCGCCCAGAAAGCATCTTTCTGTGCAGCATCAAGCTGAATAAATGCACTTACCATGGCCTTCTTTTCCATACCGAAAGCAGCCTGCATAAGATCAACTTCTTCCGTGGTCTGGGCTTTTGCAGTAGCAAACATCACCAGGGCAAATAATAACAATGTCACTTTTTTCATAATACCTGTTTTTTTAAGTAATTGGATTGCAAAGCTAATTCATTTAGAGAAAAAACACAAACCGGAGAAAAATGTTTTACTTTTGGGAAAAGAGATGCCCACCTATGTGGTTTGACCGGATTGTGACAGTTATTAAATACCTGATAATAAGTCTGGTTTTTCTTTTTATATTTTTTTTTGCAGCTGTCAACCTGCCGGTCAGCCAGAGAATAATAACCCAGAAGGCAAATAATTATTTTGATTCGAAAAAACTCCCGGTACAGGTTGAGAAAATAACCCTGCTCGTCACCGGCAGGGTCGGACTGAAACAACCTCAGATAATTGTCCCTTCAGGAGATACACTTCTCAATGCTGATCAGATAAGCGTAGCCATAAGAATAACTCCCCTGATTTTTAAAAAACTTAAAGTCAAAGCTGTAACAATAAATCAGGCGACTGTTTCACTTAGAAAGGATTCCATATCCGGAGCGCTGAACCTGGTTTCCCTTTTCTCGCCGGCGACCAATGCTCCGGATGCAAAATCAAGGTCAGGAAGAAAATGGCAGATTGAGGCGGAATCTGTTAAACTAAACAATGTGCGTTTCTCCTTCGTGGATGATGCAGGAGGGATAAAGGTATGGCAGTCAGTGGGCAGGCTATTTGTGAAGCTTAACAGCTTATCCCTCAATGACAGAAGCGTTGATGTTTCAGAGATTGATATGGAATCAGTCACCGGAGGTGTTGAGCTAATGAATGATAAGGCTCCGGACGAGAAGCAGGCAGCAAATGAACCCTCCCCATGGAAATTCAGGCTCGGGAATGGCGATCTGAAGGATATCCGGTTTGTGCTTCATCAGCCTGACATGAAACAGCGGATGGAGATTTCATTAAAGAGGGCAGACATCTCTGAAACCACACTGACTCTTGCCGATCACACTATCATGACTGCAGGCATTGAACTGCAGGAGCCGGTGGCAGGTATCTTTTCATCCCCTTCCAAGACTACCACTGATGACCTCACGGGAATAGAGAGTGGTGCAGGATTTCCGGGCCCATGGAGCATTATTGGAAATAATATAACGATAAGCAGTGGGGGGGTCAATAAAGGTGAATATGCAGGTGACGAAAAGATGATTGCACGTAGCCCAATGATTCAGGTGGCAGACCTGAATACGGCTATACAGGACCTGGTCCTCACTGAAAGGGAATCTAATATCAATATTGACCGTCTCTCTTTCACTCTTGGGAATGGCTTCGAACTTAAGAAGGGGAAAATTGCATTTCATTCTGACTCAACCAGTAAAAGCCTGCTGGAAGCCGCCTTTGAAACCGGGTCAAGCATGGCAAACGTCAGGCTCGAGGCAGAAGATGATCTGAATTCGATTATCAGTTCCTTTCTCTCTGTCCCCTTTTCTTTAACCATTGATCGCACTGAGATATCTGCAGACGATATATTGAGATTCATTCCGGATCTGAAGGAAAAAGTTTCGGCAGAGACACTGATTAATTTCAAACTGGCAGCGGTCATGAATATCTCAGGCACAGCGGAGAGGATGAATCTGAGTAATGTTGAACTGAGAACCCGTTCAGGAGCCACTCTGAAACTGAAGGGTGAGATAGCCAATATCACCAGCCCGGCTGCTGCAACAGTAAATATTGATTTAAGTGCAGACAACATAACAAGGCAGAGACTTACAGACCTTATAAGTATTGCCGGTTCATCAATTGATCTGCCTGAGTTTGAATTACTGACGCTTCTGGGAAGCTTTACGGGTAAAGTAAGTGAACCTGACTTTCATCTTTCACTGAAAATTGATTCAGGTATCATAACCTCAGAGGGATCGGTGGATATTCCTGAAAAGAAGTATGCTCTTAACGTTGGTTATTCCTCACTTGACATAGGTAAGCTGGCCGGCATAAATGATCTCGGGAAAGCGTCCGGCAACATTGATCTTACAGGAACAGGAACCTCGCCATTAAGAATAGATGCAAAAGGCTCAATTTCTGTTGATTCAGTTGAATACAACGGATATACTTATCGTGATATCAGTATTGAGATGGATGGCATCCAAGGCTTAATTGAATATGCCATAAAGGCAACTGACCCGTCACTTGATCTGAATCTGGCCGGATCGGCTGATATCAGGGATTCAGTCATCAGGGGCAGCATCTCGGGTTTCTTTAATGTTGATGCCGGGAGGCTGCATTTGTACAAAGATCTTGCTGTCAGAGGCTCAGTTGAGGGTGAAGCAGACTATGTGCAGGGGGACCTCGGTCTTACAGTCTCATTAAGAAACATCATGCTCCTGAGGGACAATACCAGTGAAACCATTGACTCTTTCTCTCTCACGATAAACTCCACCGACAGCGTTGTTGATGCGGACATTGAGTCTGATTTCATGAATGCGGCGTTTCACAGTGCCGGCTCCGTAGCTGACCTTTCTAAGGTATTCAGCGAGGGCATGGGCAAAGGCTTCGCGGTCATTGATTCAACAATAGGTAACAGGGTACCCTTCCTGACAGCATTACCTGAGACCTCCCTCTCACTTCATTCTACATATGATCCTTTTATAAGTCTGCTTGTGCCTGATTCAATTTTCGGTTATGATAATATTGATTTAGAGTTTGTCAGAGATACAACGGGTATTTCCAGGATTGATATTGGGGTTAAGCGATTCAATGCAGGGGGGAGCAGCGGTTCGGGTGCGACGGTGCACATGGAAAAAACGGCTGAAGAGTCACTTCTAATGATTAAGGCAGACAGTATAAGAATTGACAATATTGTACTGTCAAATCTTGTTACAGAGATTAATATAGCTGATGATACCGCCCTTTACAGTATTCAGTCCGGCGATATGCAGGGGCAGCCGTTATATTATATAGCAGGCGAGGCATATAAGAATTACGGAAAGATAGAAACGAGATCCACGGAGCAGGTATGGATAATAAATGGCTTCAGATGGAATGTCTCTCCCGGGGAGTTTCTTGTCATTGATCCAGTACAACGTGATTTCAGCGCAGCGATGCACTGGAAGGCTGACCAGCGTACCATTGACATTTATGGCAGTAAAAGAGATAAACTCTACTTTGAGTGCCGCAATGTCGGACTGAATATGCTCCTTGTTCCGGGAATGAATACCTTCGGTTATGAGGGTGAACTTACCGGGAAGATAAGTTATGACGGAAACAGCAAGACGGAGCTGGGCATAAGGATGGATAGCAGGCAGATGAAACTGGCAGACCAGTTGCTGGGCGATTTCAGGATAACTGGAGACTACCTTGCTGACACCCTGGGTAACATCGAAAGTGACATGATGGCCGAGCTGAATGACACATCAAAACTCTCGCTCGTTCTGAGGTCTGATAAAAATGCTTCAAGGCAGAATGTGAAGGCTGACTTTTCCGGTATTCCATTGAATATTTTTGAGCCACTATTAAGTAAGTATGTGAGCGGACTGAGCGGGGAGGTGAACGGAGCACTGGTACTGGATGTGAAAGGAGGGGTCCCGGCGATTGACGGAAAAATACAGATAGAAGAGACCCGGCTGCGAGTCATTCCTCTCAATGCCAGTTTCCATCTCCCCGATAACCAGATCATTTTCGAAAAGAATAATATTACTTTCACGAACTTTACCGTGCTTGACTCATTAAACAAGACTCTCACTCTAAACGGAACCATAAGCCTGAGGGGCCCTGATGACATCATAGCCGATCTGAGGGTCACCTCTGATCGTATCCAGGTTATGAATACCAGTGCAAAGGACAGCCCTTCATTCAACGGTTCGATACTTGTAAATACAAACCTGCACATCACCGGACCGGTAAGCAGTCCGACAATCACAGGGGGAGTAGTTTTGGCAGAGGGTACCGTGGTCAACTACACCTATACCGAAGATCTGTCAGTCTCAGAGACGGAAAAGACCGTTACCTTTGCCAGCCTGACGGAGGAGACAGATACCTTAGAGGCTGTCAGGGCAACCCTTAATTCCATTTCCCGCTTACCTGACATTGAAGCTTCAATTGAAATCAACCCGAACAGTCTCTTTAATTTCCAGATAACCCGCGGCTTCGACATCGGAGCAGAGATACGCGGCGGGGGCTTCCTTACCTATTCACTTAATCAGAACCATATGATCGATCTCAGCGGATCATATGAGATCAACCAGGGAAGCGCAGTGCTCAAGATACCAGGGTGGCCACGCAAGGACTTTGTAATCACTCCCGGTAGCACTCTTAGGTGGGATGGCGGGATTGATAACCCGGATCTGAATATTGAGACAACCACCAGGGTGAGGGGGTCATATGTTAATCCGGTTGACGGTGCAAACAGAGAGGTTGATTTTCTTGTCAATATGAGGCTGTCAGGCAGACTGTCACAGCTCGAGATACTGTTTGACGTCACCTCAAAGGATCAGTATCTCACCAGTGTATTCAATTCACTGTCAAAGGATGAACGGATGAAGCAGGCAATAAACCTGCTCATCTTTGAAATGATCAACCTTCCCTCCGTACAAAGTTCATCAGATTATGTGACACAGCAGATAAACCAGTTCTGGGAGTCGCAGCTGAACCAGCTGACAAAGTCGGCAATCAAGGGAATTGATTTTTCAATCGGCATTGACACCTTTACCGGCGCAACAGCAGAAGGAGGAGAAAAGACATATACCAGCTTTACATACGAGGTGCGAAAGCAGATGTTCCACGACAGAGGTTCCGTGATGGTCTCAGGCAGAGTGAATGACAACAGTCCCATGAGCAGCCAGTCAAGCACTGTCATTGAGAACTTTATTTTTGAGTATTCTCTTGATTCAGCCAGGAGTAAATTTCTTAAGGTGTACCGTCAGCAGAATTATGAAGACCTGCTGGAAGGAGAGGTGATCAAGTCGGGCGTCGGGTTCATCTACAGGAAGAATTATGACAGGCTTAGCGATATATGGCGTAGGAAGACGGGAGACGGAAGACGGAAGACTGAGGACTGAAGATTGAGTTAGTGATAGAATGATCAGGTTAGGGAAGATATATGGAATACTGATGGTTGCCACAGCAGTTGCTACTGCCGGATGCTCCAATACAAGATTCCTTGCTGATGATCAACTGCTCTATACCGGAAGCAGGCAGGTAATTGTAAGTGACACCTCCTTCAGCGATAAAAGGACAGTGCTGAGGCTGGCAGAGGGTGTCACAGCATACAAGCCGAACAACTCAATCGGCGGAAAACGACTGCTGCCGCCGTTAGGCCTATGGATCTACAACTACCGGAAGCCGGAAGAGGGCAAGAAACCCGGGTGGTTTTACAGGACCCTTTCAGATGAACCTGTTATGGTTTCAACTGTTGATCCTCCGGTGCGCAGCAGGAAGCTGGAATCGGAACTGTTCAGTAACGGATACTTCCGGGCTATTGTATGGTCAGTGACGGATACCAGCACACGCAATCCAAAGAAAGCCGGAGTAACATACTACATCAAGCCAGGACAACCATACAAATACAGGGAGATCATCTTTGAACCCCCGGTTGATGCCATTGACACTATAATCGGTGGGTTCAGCGACGACATTGCCATGCGCACCAATGAGACCTTCAGGCTTGAGACTGTAAGGTCGGAAGCAAGAAGGATAAGTGAGGATGTAGTTGAAAACGGATACTTCTACTTTAATCAAAATCATGTTAATTATACTGCTGACACTCTTCGCTTTCCGGGAATGATCGACTTTAAAATTGGTAAAAACACTGATCAGCAGCCGCTTGCATTAAGAAAGTATGTAATGGATGACATTAGGGTGGTTGTATCATCAGGCGATGACTCCATAGCTGCTGCAGGCAGACCTGATACTATCCGTTATTCTGGCATTGATGTGGTGCTTAGGGGAGTCAGGTTTAAACCTGATGTATTTTCCCGAAGCATCTATCTGAAGCCCGGTGATTACTACTCGCTCACAGCCCACAGGCGGACAATGACCCACCTGAACAGCTACAACATCTTTAAGTTCATAAATGTAAGCTATGTGCCCGATAATGATACGGTTGCTAACAAACTTGACATGATCGTGGAGCTTACTCCAATGAAAGACATTGGTCTGGATCTTGAAGCCAATGTTGTAACAAAGTCAACAGGTTTCTCCGGACCGGGTTTCTCGGCAACAGTATCACATGGCAATCTGGGAATGGGGGCCAACAGGCTGCAGATCAAGCTCAACGGCGGTTTTGAATGGCAATGGGGCACCACCTCACCCGGAACTCTTGGATCATTACAGTACAACATCGGAGTCTCGTCTTCAATAACATTTCCAAGGTTACTCATTCCCCGGAACTGGATCAGACCGGGCCGGTATAACCTGCCTCAGTCAACAGTAACCCTCGGTTTCGAATTCATGAATAAGGTTCAGTATTACAGGATGAGCTCGGTAAACCTGGGGCTGGGGTATCAATGGAAAAAACCTGACAGGATAACCCATATCTTCTACCCGGCATTCATCAACTCAATTGACCTGCTTGAAACGACAACCGAATTTGATTCACTGCTTGCTGCCAATCCATATATAAAAAAGAGTTTTGAGGAACAGTTTATCGTTGGGATGAAATATGATTTCATCTATGACAAAAGTCTGACGAAAGATCGTCATGGGGTATATTTCCAATCAGGCGTAAGCACTTCGGGCAACCTTATCGACCTGCTGGTGAGAGCATCTTCACCTGAAGAGGAGAGGCCCTACAACATAAGGAATAATACATATTCACAATTCCTTAAGCTGACAGTAGACGCAAGATATTACCTGAACTTTCATGATGTCAGTTTTGCGTTCAGGTACTACACAGGACTTGGAATGCCCTACAGCAACTCTGTTGTCATGCCCTACGTAGAACAGTTCTACAGCGGCGGGTCTAACAGCATCAGGGCATTTATCGCACGCTCACTCGGGCCGGGAGGCACTCCTTCAGATCCTGAAGCCGATATAATTGATCAGACCGGTGACATAAGACTTGAGGGTAATCTTGAATTAAGGTTCGGATTGAGCAAAACACTCAGGGGAGCACTCTTCCTTGAGACAGGGAATGTCTGGCTTGTCAACACTGATGACACCAGGCCGGAAGCCAAGTTCAGGTTTGACACCTTTGTCAGCCAGTTGGCTGTGGGTACCGGGTTCGGGTTAAGACTTGATTTTGACTTCTTCATTCTCAGGCTTGACCTGGGTCTGCCCCTGCGTTCTCCCTTCAGCTTTTACGGTGACTCAAACTGGGTGAGAAACACCGGCGACATGTTCCGGTACAAGGTTCTCAACTTTGCAATAGGTTACCCTTTCTGATAGTATTATTGTTACTTACAGATTGCGGAACAAAGAGCACGGTTGGAAACTTTCTGCTAACTTGCATGTGTAAAATCATCACTTTAGTTCATAAAGAGCCGGTCAATGAAAAGAGTTGTATTTATTGTGGCAATTGTCATTTATTCATTTGCCTCCGCATTAAAAGCTAAAGGGCAGGATCCCGGCACTTTGCCGGCCGACACCGGTTGTGTACAGAAGGATATTAGTGATCTGCTGCGAAATGCATTAAATAAGCCGCCTAAAAATAAATCTGCGTCTGCAGGCTCGTTATTAATCGTTCCGATTATCGGCTCCAATCCGGCGACTGGATTTATTTTCGGGCTGGGAGGACAATATGCTTTCAAGATGCAGGGAAGTTCTCTCTACTCGAACTTTTCCGGTTCAGCTCAGTATACCACAAAGAACCAGATGATCTTCATGCTGAAGAATAATATATACACAAACCATAACAGGTTCTTCCTCACAGGTGACTGGAGGTATCTCCTTTATTCACAGACCACATACGGCCTGGGGACAAACGCACCTGAAGGAGGGATACTTGATTATCAGCTTAGCCTTTACGGTGCAGAAACCTCAGACGACTCATTATCCCAGCCTATGAAATTCAACTTTGCGAGGTTTCATCAGTCTGTGTCTTATCAGATAACAAAGGGTCTTTATGCCGGCCTCGGGTATTACTTTGACTCATATTCCAAAATTGAGGATCAGAAGCTGATGCTTGAGCCTGATGACACATTCCTGACGAGCCACTATGCATACAATCAGCATTATGGATTCAGTACAACAAAGTATTTTTCATCAACGATAAACATAAATCTTGTGTATGATTCACGTGACAACATGATGAATGCCTACAGAGGAATATACGCCATGGCAAGCTGGAGGGGCGGGTTCAAATTCTTAGGCAATGAGAACCAGGCAAACTTTTACCAGGTGGAATGGCGTAGCTTTCATGGATTATCAGAAAGAAATCCCCGACACCTTCTTGCCTTCTGGATGATGGGCAGCTTTACTCCCAAAGGGCAGTTTCCCTACATGATTTTGCCTGCCACCGCCTATGACCAGAGGGGTCGCAGCGGACGAGGCTACACCCAGGGACGTTTCCGCGGAGCAAACCTTGTCTATGGTGAAGCGGAATATCGCTTCCCGATATCAAAATGCAGCGGTGTGCTGGGCGGCGTGCTGTTTGTGAATGCAACAACTGCGGACAATGAGTTTAAATCACTTAACCTGTTTGAATCAGTCAAACCGGGTTACGGGCTTGGGTTAAGGATTATGGTTGACAAGAATTCCCGTACAAATCTTGCCGTTGATATCGGGTTCGGTGAAAAAACTGCCGGATTCTACCTTGCAGCATCAGAATCATTTTAAGATGAGATGATCTGGATCATCATCATACTGACCTTTGCGGCGCTTATCACCCTCCTAATGCTGACCCCCATTCATATAATCATCAACTCAGAAGAGGATGAGTTTCTGCGAGCAAAGTACGGTATTTTGAAAGCCGGTATAAGAAGGGACGATGAGGAACTGATTGCCGTAAGAATCGCCGTTCCCGGCGCCGGCTACACTTTCTTCCCCTTAAAGAAAAAGGAGAGGAAAGAGGTGACTGAAAAAAAAGAACGGAAGGAAAGAGAATCATCAGGGAGATCAGCATGGAGCAGGATCAAAATGTTTTCAGGGATAGCCTGGCAGATCACTACCGGCTTCAGGGTCAGCAGGTTATATCTTGATATTGATACAAGAAATGTAATACTTAACGCAAACCTGTATCCCCTCTTTGTATATGCCAGCACCTGTCAGCACATTGACCTTAATATAAACTATACGGGCGACTTCAAAATATTACTTGATGTGAGGAACAATCTGTTTAGTATCATCTCAGTCATCATAAGAAATCTTTTTAAAAATTATAAAACATAAGACAATGGAATTCAATCTTGAGGAGATGCTCAACAAGGTGGTTGAGGAGCTCAGAACGGCAGCTAAGACAGAAACGGTTATCGGCCAACCCTTTAAGCTGGGGGATTTCGAATGCGTTCCGGTAATAAAGATCTCAATGGGCTTCGGCAGCGGCGGCGGAGCAGGCACTGTTTCAAAGGCTGGCCCAGGAAAGGCAGGAGCTGCCGGCGCCGGAATAGGTCTTGAGCCTCTCGGCTTCCTGGTTTCTAAAGGTGACCAGATATCTTTAGTAAGTGTCTCAAGATCAAAGGGTCTTGACGCGGTATTTGAGAAAATACCAGACCTGGTAGATAAAATCATTGAGAAGAAAAGCAAAAAAGAGGCGGAAATATAACCCTTTTTTTACCACAGAATTCACAGAGTTAAAGACTGAGTTGCACTGTTTTTAATTGCAGAATCTTAGCAGTGTAACTCTGTAATAACTCAGTGTAAATCTGTGTTTAAAAAGGGTACTACAGCATCATTCTCTCCCATAACCTTGCAGCTTGTCTTCTCGATTCTTCCAGTATCTCTTCTTCGTTAACGGTGAGGATCTTTCTGTTTTTGACAACCAGTTTACCATTTGAAATCACATGTGTAACATGTTCAGCCGTCAGCCCGTAAATAAAATGAGCTGAGAAATTTTCACATGTTACAGGAGTTGGACTGGCATAATCAAGAACCACAAGGTTGTTTTCGCCGTCACCCTCAAAATTGTTTTCACTGAGATAACGGTGCACATTTCTGAATCTCCTGTAGGCCGATTCAGATGTGATATTCTCAGATTGCTGTCCTGTAAGGAATGCAGCCTTTGCACTTCGCAGCATATCGCTGTGCATACCGTCGGTACCAAGCATTATGTTGTTTCCCAGCCCGACACTTCTGAAATGACCCACATTGTTGTTCAGGTTGCTTTCGCTGTTCTGTGCCACCCATACCGGTGAGGAGCTGATAAGTTCTCTTTCATTGTCGTCAAGGTGCAGGCAGTGCACCAGGATGCTTTTCGGGTTATTCATAACCCCGGCTTCACGGAGGCGTCCCACAACCCTTTTCCCGTGCTCCCTGAGACATCGTTCCTGGTCATATCCGTCTTCGGCA
Organism: uncultured Bacteroidales bacterium; assembly: GCA_963732365.1. Classification (GTDB taxonomy): domain Bacteria; phylum Bacteroidota; class Bacteroidia; order Bacteroidales; family VadinHA17; genus SR-FBR-E99. The sequence goes on from CAVSZC010000005.1 coordinate 776,865, forward strand.
ACATGAATGTGGATGCCGGACTTGTGTATCTTCGTCAGTGCGACTGCCTGCCGCAGGGTCTTGTCACTGACAGTAAATGAGGCATGAAGGCCCACAAGACCCTGGTGATTTCTCAGATAAACTTCAGTCTCATCTATTCCCTGCCTCGCAATCTTTTCACCGTCGCGGTCAGAGACCTCGTAGCATAAAAGGTGTGAAACGCCGACCTTTTCGAAGGCCCCGGCAATTATCTCCAGCGAACCCTTCACGGCCATTGGTGAGGCATGATGATCAATGACGAATGTAGAGCCTGCCTTGAGGCATGCCATCGCCGTCACCAGCGCTGACGATTCAATTATCTCAGCGTCAAGACATTTGTCAAGTCTCCACCATACGTTCTTCAGTATCTCGTGAAAATTCTGAGGGCTTTGTTCCGGCGCCGGCATTCCCCTTGACAGGGCTGAGTAGGCATGATGATGACCAACGGCAAACGATTTCGTCACCAGCTTGCCGGAGCAGTCAATTATCTCAGTCCCGGGCGGCAGGGCTGATCTCTGAGGATCATGGAAAAACTTCAGGGAAGGTTCATCGCCGGTGACCAATATATTTCCTGAAATGAAGTCAAGCGTTTCCCAGTCAATGAATACAGCGTTCTTTAGCAGCAGGCTCATCTCTTCACTTTTTACGTTTCATCGGCAGTTTTGTTCTTCTTATGCTGTCATATGCACATAGGGCATTTGCTATTGCCGCTGCCGTTGGCACCATGCCTATCTCTCCTATTCCCTTGGCACCGTAAGGGCCAACCGGGTCTTTCTCTTCTATACCTATTATCTCCAGTTCCGGCATCTCTGACGCCCTGATGATGCCCAGGTCTCTGAGCTTTGTGCTTACCGGCCTCCCGTTTACAAGAGGCAGGTCTTCCGTCAGTGCATATCCCATGCCCATGTGCAGTGCCCCTTCTATCTGTCCTTCGAAGAGCATCCTGTTCATTATCTTTCCCGCATCGTGGGCGGCAATGATCTTTTTCACCGCCCCGGTGTCGTCGAGTATAGCAACCTGGGTGGCATATCCGTATGCAAAGTGAATCTCGGGGTTGTCGCTCCTCTCTCCGGGCTTGCATGTCCAGTCGCAGACAAACCTCCCTTTGTACAGCCGTCCGGCAAGCTGCTTCAGCATACCGTGCTGCATATCATCCCTGATCGATGATGAGGCATCTATTATTGCATTGCCCAGCAGAGCCGTAGCCCTCGAGGAGGTGGTCATACCGGTTGGCAGAGAGGTGTCAGTATCTACTGTCACCTCAATGATCTCAGGATCAATACCGGTCTCCTGATGCAGTATCTGAACGGCCATCGTGTGTATCCCCTGACCCATTTCGCTCCAGCCATGATGAACAATGACCTTATTTTCCGAGACAATTTCTATTGCCACTTCGCTGGCGTCGGTCATGCCGTTGCCAACGCCGGTATTCTTTATGCCGCACGCTATACCTGCATAATGTGCTTCCCTGAAGGCATCCCTGACCGCCAGAAGGGTCTTCTTCAGTCCTACCCCTTTGAGGAGCTGACCGGTTGCTGTTCTCTTTCCGTCTTCGAAGGCGTTGTCAAAGCGTATCTGCCACCGGTCGAAGCCTCCCATCCGGCACAGCTCGTCAATACAGCTTTCAACGGCAAAGGTTACCTGGGGCACGCCAAAGCCCCTCATCGCCCCGGAGGGAATATTGTTTGTATAAACCGTTACTGCCCTGATATCTGTCACGGGGACGCTGTAAGCTCCTGTTGCATGGCCAACGACACGTTCCATCACCTTGGTGCCAACCGAGGCATATGCGCCGGTGTCACCTATGGCATTAAGCTTAAGTGCAGTGAACTTACCGTTTTCGTCGCATGCCAGGCTTATCTCCATCCATATCGGGTGGCGCTTGGGATGCATGACAATAGATTCCTCCCTTGAAAGACGGACCTTCACCGGTCGTTTAAGCAAATATGCAAAGAGAGCGGCATGGCCCTGGACGGTTATGTCCTCCTTGCCGCCGAAGCCCCCTCCGTTCTGCACCTGTATCACCCTGACCTTATCTTCGGGAAGGGCCAGTATTGAGGCTACTGCCTTCCGGTCAACATATGCCCCCTGTCCCTGGCTGTAGAGCCTTATGCCGTCTGCCTCCGGCAAGGCAATGGCTGCCTCAGTCTCAAGAAAGGCATGTTCGATACGCTGCGTCTCGTAGGTTCCGGATGATACCCACCGGGATACTCTGAGAGCCTTTTCAGCATCTCCTGACCTGATCGTGCATGTTTCCAGCACATTTGACCTCCCCTCATGAACGCAGTCAGTCTCAGGCTTAATCGCTTCATGGATGTCAGTCACAGCCCTGAGAGGGTCATATCCGATCCTGATCAGTGTCGCTGCCTTGCGGGCGGCTGACTCACTCACTGCAACCACACCTGCAAGCACGTCACCGGCGTAATGTGTCATCCCGCCCACATCAATCATCAGTGGCCAGTCGCTGAATATGAGCCCTGTTTTGTGTTTCCCGGGAATATCCGCGGCTGTGAATATTTTTATTACACCCTTGATCTTAAGGGCTGCCGTGATATCAATCTCTCTTACTCTGGCGCGGGGATGGTCACTGAACCTGAGGGCACCGTAAGCCATCCCTTCGAAGTGCATGTCATCCACGAAGTCCCTTTTTCCCAGTGCCGTTTCGGAGGCCATGTACTTCGGGTAAGGATTTCCTGTCAGCGCCCCGGGGCGTTCTCTGCCGGCCGGTGAGCCATTCATTTCTGAAAAGGATGCTTCGATGGCATCAATGATCTTGACATAGCCGGTGCACCTGCAGAGATTCGGAGTAATGGCTTTAATGATTTCTGACCTGGATGGTTTTTTGGATTTGTTATAAAGAGCCATCGCCCTCATTATCATACCGGGTGAGCAGAATCCGCATTGCACCGCTCCGTATAAGGCGAAATTTCTGCTGATAACAGCCCGGAATCTATCCGGCAGTCCTTCAATCGTGCATACCTCTGCTCCGTCAAGCTCCTTCATTTTTGTACGGCAGGCCAGCCTTGCTTTACCGTTTATGACAACGGTGCAGGCTCCGCAGGTACCCTCTCCGGAACATCCGTCCTTAGCCGATGTGATCCTGTTCTCAAATCGCAGGTGGTCAAGAAGCGACTCCTCCGTATCACCTTCGAAGTCCCTTTTTATACCGTTGAGAACAAAAGTGATCAATGTATCAGTTTCTTCAGGTTTTCAATGGTGGGCTCCACTGCTGCAGGTGTTTTAAGGGCAGAGGTTACTGCTCTGAGATCCTTCAATCCGCTGCCGGTCAGCATGACAACATTTGACGATCCGTCCGGTAACCGTTCACTCTCCCTGTAAGAGAGAAGCCCTGCAAATGCTGCGGCAGCAGCAGGCTCGGCGAATAATCCTGTGTTTACGGCCAGCATCTTCGCAGCACTTACAATCTCATCATCAGAGACAGTAATGGCTTCACCTTTATATTTACGGATGTATTGCCGGGTCATATGGAAATTTCTCGGCCGGTCAACTGAGATCGAGTCTGCGATGGTTGATGATGATCTTATCAGGAACGTATTCAGATCAAGATTTCTGATGAGGTTGTCGCTCCTGTCCGATTGCACGATCACAATTACCGGCATCCTTTCGATCAGGTTCAGAATAAGCAGGTCTTCATATCCTTTGTATATACCTGAGGCTATCACGCCGTCGCCGGCAGGGACAAATATCCTGTCAGGGACCTGAAAATGCAACTGCTCGAACAACTCAAATGATGCCGTTTTCTTCCCTTCTATTGTAAGAGGATTAAAAGCCGTGTTCCGGTTATACCAGCCAAACTCTTCAGTGGCCTTCACGCTCAGATCGAATGCATCGTCATATGTTCCTGTAATCGGGACAATTGTGGCTCCGCACATGATTATCTGGGTGAGCCGCGTCAGGCGTACCGCCTCCGGCACGATGATGACTGCTTTCTGTCTTTGCGATGCGCAGATGGCTGCCATGGACGATCCCGCATTACCGGTGGATGCCGTCACTATTGTGCCTAAATTATTCTCTGCGGCATAGGCCGAAACGATGGCAGAAGCCCTGTCTTTGAATGACCAGGTGGGGTTTTGTGAATCATCCTTCAGGTGGATGGTGAAAGGAAGCTTTTCACCATTGATCTTATTCACTGTATATAATGGAGTGTTGCCGATACGCAGCGGAGGGAGTCTGCGCATATCATCAACCGGCATTAGTTTGCAGAAACAGTTGTTCCTCAGGTCTGAAAACCCTGAGAGGCTCTGCCGGATAAGATCATAGTCATACAGCGTTTTCAGCACCCCCCGGGGCGGCTCGTCAGTATTATTGCTTTGGCTGCACGCCGGGCAGAGATATATTACTTCAGAGGCCGGGTACTCCCTCTCACAGTCGGTGCATTTATAGATGAATTTACCGCTCTTCATAAATAGTATGTTCAGATTGATTTAGGCAGTTTTTTAAAGCTGGTCGTGCAAGCCGGTTCTCCGGTTAAAATCATTTATCAGTTCGTCCCACCGGTCTGTCTGCAGGAACATCCTGTCCCATACATCCCTGTCATACCAGAGCTGATTGAGGTCTTCGGTCTCCTTGCCCTGTTGTTCGACCCAGGTATAATACTTCAGGTTATGTATTGCTTTCCTGTCGTTGTAGGTCAGTTCTTTCATATTGTCGCATGAGATACCCGCAAGACACTTTTCGAAGTCCCTGACAGCCTGCAGCGTGTCATAAGCACCTCTCTCCTCATTCAGCTCGGCGAGTCTTGAGCTGTACATCTCAGCCGAATCGGTGGCTATGGTGATGATTATATCATCGGCCGTCATCTCGAAGTACTTTGCCGTCTTGACAGCCGAAATCAGGTTACCGATGCCGGAGATGCCGAGGAGCGGAAGGTTGTCTGCTGTCACGGTGTCTACGCCCAGTGCCCTCATGCAGTCATGTCCCTTCTTCTCGTTGAAGAGCCGGAACAGCCTCATGCAGTCTTCATCGTCGATGGCTGTCACAACATCGGTGTTTTTCACATTGTGGATCCACGGAACATGCTTGTCGCCAATGCCCTCTATCCTGTGTCCCCCGAAGCCATTCATCAGCAGGGTGGGGCACTGGAGGGCCTCAGAGGCAACAACCCTGACATGAGGGGCGATCGTCCGCAGGTAATCGCCTGCCGCAATCGTGCCGGCCGACCCTGTTGCAGAGACATAGGCTGCGAGATTGCCGGAACCTTTGCTGACAAGATTGAAAACCTCCCCGATAGCCGGGCCGGTGATGTTATAATGCCATGCGGCATTTCCAAACTCATCAAACTGGTTGAAGATCACGCAGTCAGGACGAGTATTGCGTATCTCCCGGCATTTGTCATAGATCTCCTTGACATTTGACTCACACCCTGGTGTTGCTATTACTTCTGAACCTATCACCTCGCGTAACCATTCAAACCGTTCCCTGCTCATCTCCTCCGGAAGTATTGCGACAGATTCAGTGCCCATGAGCTTTGAATCAAAGGCGCCACCCCTGCAATAGTTGCCTGTTGACGGCCACACAGCCTTCTGGAAGGTCGGATCGAATCCACCGGTGATTATGCTGGGTGCAAGGCATCCGTACGCTGCCCCTACCTTGTGCGCTCCTGTAGGGAACCACTTGCCGGTAAGCATGATGATCCGGGCATCAACGCCGGTAAGGGTGCCGGGGATCTCGATGAAGTTGACTCCTCCGTACAGGCCGCCCATTTCAACAGGCTCATTCTTCCACGTTATCCTGAAAAGGTTAAGCGGATTGATATCCCACAGTCCGATATCCCTGAGCCTTATCCTGATACTTTCGGGAATAAGATCGGGATTACGCTGCTGTGCAAACGTGGGAAGGATAATGCCTCTTTCCCTGAAGCGGTTAATGGCGTTCTCCAGCGCTCTCCCGTCTGTAACCCTGTCAACCGGTTCGATCATTGTTTTTGTCCGTTTGTGATTTGTTTCTTATGCAAGTTAGTCAATATGCAGCTAAATGGTTGAATTCTTCAGTTATGTATGAAAAAGGCTTGCTGCCCCTTTCAGCAGAAGAGCCATCTCAGCTGCCTGGCGGAAACGGGCCTCTTTCACGCAGGGGGTCCTGAACCTGGCTGTCTTAAGTGTGAAATCATTCAATGAAAAGGTTGCTTCAATAAAGTCGTTCTCGAAGATATATTCATCCCTGCTCTCTGTCAGTGTGGTGTAGCTCCCTTTATGTTTATAGACCAGGTTCTTCTTATCTTTCAACACAGCCAGGTAGAATCCTTCATCGGCCTCGTTGAATGAGCTGACGGTAAGCCAGAACCCGGGCTTATCCCTGTACGGGGCACCGGATGCCGGGCAGAATGTGTTACAGTTCCCGCAGTCGTTGCAGAAGTTTGCGAGATGGAGGATCTGGTATCGCTGTTTTACTTCACAGGTGCCGTCATCCTCGAATGTCATGGCCCCGTCATCTGATCTGACAGCCTTCAGGAGCTTTATGGAGACAGGGTCAGTCTCATACATCCGGTTGGCGAAGTTGGGACAGACGGTAGTACAGATGCTGCACATCTCATCGCACCACAGGCATCTTCCCGCCTCATTCACAATTGTCTCTTCGCCCATGGTCTCACTGACAGGGGAAAAGTTCCTTCTCTTCCCGGGAGGCAGCTCCCGCGGCCGATCTGAATGGCGGCGTACTGATCGCCTGATGATAAGCTCCCTTGCAGTGAGGTTCCTGTCGTACTCCTGCCTTTTGACTGAGATATCCACACCGGCATCCCTCATTATCAGGGCTGCGGCTTTTCTGCCATCGCCGATGGCATTGATTGCCGTTGAGGCACCCCGCATGGCGTCACCACCGATATATACACCTTCAAGCCCTGTTTTGTAATTCCTGACGGGGACCTTCAGATCATTGGTGCCGGTAAAATCGATATCTGTCAGCTGCCCGATGGCCGGAATTATCGTGTCACACTCTATGACAAATTCAGAGCCGTCAATCTTTACCGGAGCAGGTCTGCCTCTGCTGTCCAACCCTCTTATTTCCATCCTGCTGCACTGAAGTTCTGTTACCCTGTCTCCTGACCTGATAACTTTATCTGGAGCAGTCAGTTCAATGATCCTTACACCCTCTTCAATTACAGCCCTGATCTCTCCGTGGTCAGCAGGCATCTCGTTAACGGTTCTGCGATACACGACAGTGACTGTGCCCTTCTTGCCAACGATGCGCCAGGCAGTGCGTGCCGCATCCATTGCGGTGTTGCCTCCGCCGATGATGACCACATTTTTGCCTATGCCTGTCTCAAGGCCTTCCCTTGCGCGAAAGAGGAACTGCAGCGGTTCAGTCACTCCGGCGGCATCGGCACCTTCAATGTCAAGCGGTACAGAGAGGGGTGCCCCTGACCCTATAAAGACATAAGGGTACTCATTCCTTATTGAACCGAATCGTTCCCTGTCAACCTTACTGTCATAAGTGATATTTACTCCCGTAGCAACTATACGGTTAATGTCCCTTTCTACCGCCCCGTCGGTAAGCCTGAAGCCGGGGATAGCATACTGCACCATCCCCCCCGCCTTTGTATTCGACTCAAAAACGTCAACCTGGAAACCGGCAAGACGAAGGTAATAAGCACATGTGAGCCCCGACGGTCCAGCCCCGATAATTGCCGCCCTGAGGCCATTATCCGGGGCAGGGATATAATTTACCTCCTTCGTTTCAGAGACAAAGCGTTTCACCTCACGTATCTGAACAGGGTCATCATAATTGATCCTGGTACATTTGGCCTGGCAAAGATGGTCACACACCATCCCTGTAACCGAAGGAAAAGGGTTGGTACGGAGGATGACTTCAAATGCTTTGTTATACTCACCACGGGAGGTATGCCAGAGATAGTCCGGGACATCCTGGTTTGTTGCACAGGTATCGCGGCAGGGAGCTGAGATACAGTCGAAAAGTCCCAGGTCGCGGCCTGACTTTATATCGGGAGGTTTAATGTAATCCCTCTTAAAGGCTTTTGAGTCAAGTACCTTTGCGGAATAGCGTGAGAGATTCAGCAGCGCACCCTTTTTCAGGTCGGTGTCTCCTGCTGAACGGATAATATATTCATCAATGGCAGATGACTGAAGACCACTGAGGCTCCTGTTCAGTTCTTCGAAATACTGGTTCATCCTCATATACCCTCCCGGTTTCAGCAGGTCTGTGCAGACCGTTACAGTCCTGAATCCGCAGGCGATAAGGTCAGAGACATTAAAGGCATCGGCTCCGGCAGAGAATGAAAGAAGCAGATCACCGCCGAATTCTTCCTGCAGATTAACTGCCAGGTTCACCGAGAGTGGGTGCAGTGCGCGGCCGCTCATGTACATCATCGGGACATCACTCCCGAATACATTTTTGTTATTGGCCGACTCAAGGGTGTTGGTCAGCTTCAGCCCGAAGTGAAGTCCGGCATCAGCAGCGACGGTCTTCAGTGACGTTATCAGCCTGACAGCATCGGCGTATTTCATGTCGTGGGCAAAGGCATCGTCAGGCACCACGGTTTTGAATCCAAGACTGCCGTTAAGGATTTCTCTTACTCGTTCAGGTCCGAGGAGGGTAGGATTGAGTTTGACCAGAGTATTCAGTTTTCTTTCCCTCATGAGGTATGAGGCGATATCTTCAATCTCACCCGGCGGGCACCCGTGCATCGTGGAGAGAGTAACATTGTCGGATATCATTGAAGGAATGACAATCTCAGCCGCTTCGGGGTAAATGGCAGATATCTCTTCGATTCTGACAGACAGTTCCTCGCTGCAGTCATTCATTTTGTCAAAGAACCAACCGATCTTTTCATCCATTATCCCTTTCAGGTCATAACCAACGCTCATGTTGAAGACGGTGCCCGTGTCCGGTCCCCGGCCCAGCCGATGGTTAAGGAGATGGATTATGATCCAGGCGTTAAGGTATTCGCTGAAGCTCTCCCTGACGGTAAGCTCCTGCGACCATTCGCAGTTATACCCTTCGTCCTGCATATCGATACAGGGCTTGGCAATATCAAGCTCGTCAAGGCGCTGAACAGTCTTCAGTTCTATGTAACGTGCCCCCATGAGCCACGCTGCCACGATATTATGTGCCATCTGAGTGTGTGGTCCGGCTGCCGGGCCAAGGGGTGACTGCAGGGGGTGGTTGAAGATATCACTCTTCAGTGCATGGTTTTGTGAAGGGACGAAGAACAGCTCCTCAGGTATGCCAAACAGGCTGCCCCCGGTATTCAGCTCATTGAGGATAAGGCTCAACAGCTGGCTCAGCGGAAGAGGGTAGAACTTATCGGCCATAAAGTCTCATCAGGATTTTCTCCGGCGTCAGCGGAGCGTCATAGTCAGGCTTCCACCGCGGATTGAATGCCCTGACAGCGTTCTGCAGCGCAAAGAAGGCTCCAATGCCATACATGAAGGGAGGCTCGCCCACAGCCTTTGATTTGAATATTGCCTGCTCCGGACCGGATGTCTCAAGTGCGTGGCAGATGATCACTCCCGGAGCAGAGTAAATATCGGGTACTTTGTATGTCGAGAGGCTGTCGGTAAGCATCCTGCCCTCAGAGCTGAACAGCACCTCTTCCATGGTCATCCAGCCTATGCCCTGCATCACTCCCCCCTCCACCTGGCCCAGGTCAATAGCCGGATTGATGCTGTTGCCGAAGTCGTGAACAATATGCACATTATCTACCGTGTATGTGCCTCTGAGGCAGTCGAGGGTAACCGTGATGACTGCTGCTCCGAATACATAATAGGCAAACGGATTTCCCTTTTCGCGTCCCTTGTCAAACCAGATCACCGGGGTCGAATAATGACCGTTTTCCGTGAGAGAAACCCTGCTCAGGAAAGCTGCCCTGACCAGTTCTTCCCAGGTAAGATCCGTAGGTGTTCCGCCCTTATGGACAATTTCATCACGCAACTCAATATCCCCTGGCTGGCATCCCAGTTTTTCGGCAGCGATGTTCTTCAGCCGTTCAAGGAGCTTCCCCGATGCAATGAGCAGCGCATTGCCGTTCAGGTCGGCACCGGTACTTGCTGCTGTGGGGGAGGTGTTGGCCACCCTGGCGGTGTTGGTTGTCCCGATCTTGATTCTTCCTATATCTACAGAGAATACCCTTGCTGCCACCTGTGCAAGCTTGGTGTTTACCCCCTGGCCCATCTCAACCGCCCCGGTGCTGATCCCGATGCTTCCGTCCTGATAGATGTGAACAAGAGCCCGTGCCTGGTTCATTGAGGTATTGGTGAATGATATGCCGAAACAGACCGGCATCACGGCCATTCCCTTCCTCAAGATTGTCTTTCTGTCATTAAAGTCCGAGATCTCGCGGGCAATTTTCTCCAGATCGAAATCATGTGCCAGTGCCTCGGTACACTTTCCGACATTGACTCCGGTGGCTCGCTGTCCGTACTGAAATTCATCCCCCTCCTGAAGGAAGTTCGCCTTCTGTATTTCATGTGCCGGGACCTTCAGCGCGGTGGCAGCACGGGCTATGGCGGACTCGATGACGAACATCCCCTGCGGTGCTCCGAAGCCCCTGAAGGCTGTATTGGGAGGAAGGTTGGTCCTGCAGCTGTGAACGGTGACCTCCGTGTTGGGGATGAAATAGGCATTTGTCGAATGAAAGAGGGTGCGCTCCATAATGGCAGGAGAGAGGTCGGCTGCTGCACCTCCGTTCTGATACAGGGTTGCCTTGTAAGCTTTTATTTTCAGGTCGGCAGTTAACCCGATCCGGAAATCGGCACTGTAGGGATGGCGTTTCCCTGTCATGCGCATGTCATCACCTCTCTGCAGAACGATCTTCACCGGCCTGTCAAGCAGGAGGGATGCCAGGGCAGCCATCACGGCGACGCCTGTCGCCTGATCCTCCTTGCCGCCGAAAGCACCTCCGAGCCGCGTCACATCGACCTCGACAAGGTTCATGGGCAGCCCGAGAACCCTGGCAGCTATCTTCTGAACCAGGGCTGGCCCCTGTGTCGAGGAGTGTATCTTCATCCCTCCCTCGCCGCCGGGGATGGCATAGGCACCCTGCGTCTCGAGATAGAGATGCTCCTGCGCGCCGCTCTCCACCCTTCCCTCGAAGATATGATCACACTCTTTCCATGAGTTGTCAATATCTCCCATCCTGAATGTACGCGAGGGGATGAGAAGGTGACCCTTCTCCTTAGCCTCGCGCGGGTCAGTGATGACATCCATCTCACTGACCTTTATCACGACCATCCCCGAGGCTCTCCTTGCCGTCTGATCATCGGTGGCGACGACAAGCGCAACAGGCTGGCCGCAGTAATGCACCTCGTCCTGTGCAAACAGCGTCTCGTCCTGAACAATCCCTCCGATGTCGTTCCTGCCGGGGATGTCCTTACATGTAAAGACCCTCACCACCCCCGGCATCTCCATCGCTTTCGACGTGTCAATGTGCGTTATCCTGCCGTGTGCTGAAGGTGAGCCGGTGACAGCGCCGTAAAGGGTGTTCTTCAGAACCGGTATATCATCGAGAAAGACCGATCTTCCGGTAACGTGTCCTGTGGCATCACGGTTGTTCATAGCATTTCAGGACTTAGGTTAAATCTGTCAGGGAAGAGCTTCAGAAAGTGAGCAATGATCAGCTGCCGCAACAGCAGAGTCTTGTATTCAGCACTGCCCCTGACATCACTTATCGGCGAGATCTCCTCCTTCATGATTGCTGCCGCACCTAGTATTGCCTCATTGTTTATTTCTCTACCTGTCAAAAATTCACAGGTCTTATTCAGGAAGAGCGGAACAGGACTGACTCCTCCGGCAGAGAGGCTGCACTCTGCGATGGTTTCTCCCTCCATCCTGATCAGGATGGCAGAGTTGACCGAAGCGATATCGAGGTGAGTACGGCGGCTGACCTTTTCAAAATTGAACAGCGCCGGCTCAGGGGCGATCTCAAATGAGATATTTCTGATAAACTCGTTATCAGTGATATCTCTCTTTTTATATCCGAGGAAGAACTCCCTGAGCGGCAAAATCCTTTCTCTCTCTCCTCCCTCAATGACAAGCTCGGCATCGAGGGCAAGCAGCATTACGGTCATGTCGCCTATCGGTGAGGCATTGGCAATGTTGCCTGCAACGGTCGCCATATTCCTGATCTGTTCTGAGGCAATAAGTTTCATGTAGTCATGCATCTCCGGAATAAATTTCCTGATCTCCGGATGCCGGCCAATCTCACTCATGGTCACAGCTGCTCCGATGATGCACCTCCCCTCCATGACGGTTATCCCATTGAGCTCTCTCCTCACCTGAAGGGGGGCAATGACAGATTCAGCCATCTCGTCAGGTCTCTGCACCATGAGATCCGTCCCCCCTGCAGTCTTCAGGCCTAAGGCCCTGACTGTATCTTCGTGCTTCTCTATTCCCGCAAGCCTCTCAGCGACAGAGAGAAAGTATCCCGGAAGGTGACCGTTTGCCACGAGCCAGCTGACTGGGTCAGCTCTCTCCTTGTCTTTCATGGCCAGGACTATTTCCTCAGCAGCCCTCCCTATCGACTTATAACCTGTGCACCGGCATATGTTCCCGCTGAGTGAGGCGATGGCACTTCCGGTGGTCGTTTCTGCCCCGGACAGTGCCTCTGCATAGAGTGACATCACAATACCGGGGGTGCAGAACCCGCACTGTGCGGCAGAGTTGTCAGCAAGCGCCTTCTGGACAGGTGTCAGAAAACCGGTGTTGATCCCCTCGATGGTTACAATATGCCTTCCATGAACATTAACCAGGGGCGTCAGACATGATACAATGCTTTTGTAATGAACAACACCGTTTTCATAGCTTCCAATAAGGACAGTGCATGCCCCGCAGTCACCCTCGCGACATCCTGATTTTGTCCCTGTAAGCCCCATGTCATACCTGATGAAATCAAGGAGTGATGAGCCGGCAGGATTTGCTGTGCTGACCTTTTCATTATTCAGGATGAAGGTTATCATTTAACAAAGATAAATTAAACGTGATTTAATATAACTTTGATTTACCATCATCTTAACCCGATTTTATGGAAAATATATGGCAGAAAATCAATGAGCTCGCTGAAAAATACAGGGATTATACGGCGGGCAATCTCTCAAGGCTGGTAAGGATCAAGTCGTTAACCGCACATGAAAAGGATGTGCAGATGGAGCTTAAGCGGCAGATGGAGGAGGCAGGCTTTGACGAGGTGTTCATCGACGGAATGGGTAATGTGATCGGCCGCATAGGACGAGGCAAAAAAAATCTTGCCATTGACGGGCACATGGATACGGTTGACATCGGCAATCCGGCCAACTGGAGCTTTGACCCGCTGGGCGGAGAGATAAAGGATGGTTATGTGCACGGGCGAGGATCAGTTGACCAGAAGGGTGGCCCTGCCGCATTTGTCACTGCCGGAAGGATACTGAAGGAACTGGGATTTGACAAAGACATAACTGTCTGGTTTGTCGGCAGCGTCATGGAGGAGGACTGTGACGGGCTGTGCTGGAAATATATCATCGAGGAGGATAAGATCGTTCCTGACGCAGTGATACTTACCGAGCCCACAAACCTGAACCTCTACAGGGGACAGAGGGGGAGAATGGAGATGCAGATTCATTTCCACGGAAGGTCATCGCACGGCTCGGCCCCGGAAAGGGGAGTGAACGCCATTTACATGGCCTCCGGGGTGGCTCTTGAGATCGCAAAGCTGAATGAGAGGCTCGCCTACGATGAGTTCCTGGGCAAGGGAAGCATAACAGTCACGGAGATCATATCCACGAGCCCGTCGCTCTGCGCAGTGTCAGACTATGCCCGCATACATGTCGACAGGAGGCTGACAACTGGAGAGACCAGGGAGACGGCGGTAAGAGAACTGGAGGAGCTAATAAAGGGACTTAATGCAAATGTTGAACTGCCAGATTACAGGGAGACGGCTTTCACCGGCATGGAGTACGGCATGGAGAAATATTATCCGACATGGAAAACGGCTGAGGATCATATATCAGTCAGGACAGGAGTTGCTTCCTATAAAAAGCTGTTTGGCAAAGAGCCGGTGGTCGACAAGTGGACCTTCTCAACCAACGGCATAATGACCTGCGGCATCTTCGGCATACCCACAATAGGCTTCGGTCCGGGAAACGAGGTGCTGGCACACGCCCCGGATGAGAAGGTGCCTGTGAGTGACCTTGTGGCGGCATCAGCGTTTTATGCAGGATATATCTTCGAAATGGCAGAATAAAGCAGTTATATATGATCTCAGAAGACGTTATTGAAAGGCTGGCTAAGCAAAAGTCAGGGTTGTACGGGAAGGATTTTCTCCTTACCTGGGAGAAGAGCGAGTCAGATATCATGATTATACTTGACCTGGCGGCCATGCTTAAAGAGATGCGTATGCAGAATATCTCGGCACGGCTGTTCGACTCGGGGCTGGCGATATCAAATTTCCGCGACAACTCGACACGGACACGTTTCTCCTTCGCCTCTGCGGCCAACCTGCTCGGTCTTGCGGTGCAGGATCTTGATGAGGAGAAGTCGCAGATAGCTCACGGAGAGACGGTGCGCGAGACGGCAAACATGATCTCGTTCCTTTCCGACTTCATCGGTATTCGAGATGACATCTTCCTTGGCGAGGGTAACAGATACATGCGCGAGGTGGGCAGCGCACTCGACGAGGGTTTTGAGAAGGGTGTCCTGCCTGTTCGTCCGGGCATAATCAACCTGCAGTGCGACATGGACCATCCCACACAGTCGCTTGCTGACCTTCTTCACCTGATAAGTGTCTACGGCTCGGTTGAGAAACTGAGGGGGAAGAAGATGGTAATGAGCTGGGCTTATTCGCCAAGCTACGGCAAGCCTCTTTCTGTACCGCAGGGCGTCATAGCGCTCATGTCACGCTTTGGCATGGAGATGGAGCTCGCATATCCTGAAGGCTATAACCTTATCCCGGAGATAGTTGACATAGCAAGGGCGAATGCAGAACAGAGCGGCGGCTCTTTCAAAGTCAGCCACTCAATGACAGAGGCGATGAAGGATGCGGATATTGTCTACCCGAAGAGCTGGGCTCCGTTCCACATAATGCAGCAGAGAACAGAGCTCCTGAAGAAGGCTGACAGGGCCGGGCTGAAGGAGCTGGAGCAGGTATGCCTTGCAAATAATGCCAGGTTCACGGACTGGGAGTATGACATGGCAAAGATGAAGGTTACAAGAAATGGCGACGCATTGTATATGCACTGCCTCCCGGCTGACATCAGCGGCGTGTCGTGTAAGAGGGGAGAGGTGAGTGCAGAGGCGTTCGAGCGCTACAGGACGGAGACATGGAAGGAGGCGGGGTTCAAGCCGTATGTCATTGCAGCGATGATGATTGCAAACAGGTTCGAGAATCCGGGTGCGGTTGTGCAGGATATGATCGAACGAAACAAAAAACGTATAGGGGTATGATTGTAGAGACGTAGCATGCTACGTCTCTACGGGTGGATCACAAATTGGCCGGAATAAATAATTCCCGTTTTCAGGTGCGCCGGCCATTTTCCCGTTTTCAATCGCCACCCTGCCGTTAATGATAACGTATTCGGCCATTCCCTTCACCGTGATCCCTTCATAAATATTCGTATCGCAATTCTGGTGATGATTTACGGCCGAGATTATGCCAACAGGTTCCGGATTCCATATTACAAGATCTGCATCTGCCCCAGCCATTATATGGCCTTTATGGGCTGACAGACCGAATATTTTTGCCGGTTGTGCTGAGAATAAATTAACCATTTGGTTAATATTTAACCGTTTGGTTAAAAAACCGTATGTATAAAGCAGCGCAAGACGGTGTTCAACCCCTCCCGCGCCGCCGGGGATTAGCCTGAAGTCGCTGAGGCCTGCCCTTTTCTCTGACATCATGAAGGGACAGTGGTCAGTGCCGACGGCATCGATGGTGCCGTCTGAGAGTGCAAGCCATAGCGCCTCGCAGTCCTCAGGTTTTCTGAGGGGCGGACTGATGACATAGGGGGCTGTTTTTTCGAAATGACCGAGGTATTTTGAATCGTCAAGCAGAAGGTACTGCGGGCATGTCTCTGCATAAACAACCTGGCCGCGTGACTTTGCCTCCCTGATATGGTTAAGCGATTCACGGGCTGAGACATGTACAATGTAGAGCGGACAACCGGCTCTGTAAGCAAGATCAACAGCCTTTCCGACAGCCTCAGACTCGAGATAGGCCGGACGTGAAAGAGGATGGTATTCAGGCGTTGTTTTACCTTCAGCAATGAAGCTGTTACGCAGCTGCTCGATTCTATCGCCCGCCTCACAGTGTGCTGTAACCATCCCGCCTGCTTTGCCGACCGTTTCCATGACCCTGAAAAGATCATCGTCGCCCAGTCCGACAGTATCCTTGTAGGCCATATATATCTTGAACGAGGTGACCCCCCTGTCGATGCATTCGCTTATCTCAGAGGCAGTGCTGTTGCGCCACTCCACCGGGCTGACGTGAAAGGCATAGTCAGTCAGCGACTCTCCTGCCTCTGCCATGCGCCTGTCAAGGGCTTCGATCAGCGATTCTCCCCTTTCGGGGGTGACGAAGTCAATTAATGTTGTGGTGCCTCCGAAGAGTGCTGCACGGCTGCCGGTGAGGAAGCTGTCAGACGAATATCCTGTTGCAGAGGGGAGGTGCATGTGGACATGCGGGTCAACCCCTCCGGGGAAGATGTACATACCGGCCGCATCAATTACCCTGTCACAGTTGTTCCTTGCTATGCCGCGGCCCGATGCCGATATCACTCCCCCGTCGATAAGCAGTTCTGTTTCTGTTACACCGGAGGGTGTCACAACGGCACCGTTGATGATGAGCATCTTCACCTGGCGTTCTGTTTCATCGATCCGTACACCTTCCTCATGGTGGCTATCTTGTCATCATTCTGCGCCACGGCGCGGCTGGTGAACATCATCACCCCGCTGCTGCATCCTGAGGCGCCGAGGTGCAGTACCTGGCTGAACTCTTCAGGGGTGACGGTATAAGGTTCATCGTAAGCCTGAACAATAGTCCAAACCCTGGGATACTCTCCCTCCTTTATCTCCAGCCGGGTGCACAGCCATGCGGTGTTTTCCCCTACCCATTCAGGAGTCCTCCCCATGCGGGCATGATACACCATGGGCGAGAAGACGTCAGTGACCCCGCGCAGCATGTCGTAGTCGAGGCCGAGGATACGGCGTTGTGCACCCTCATACTCATCGTCGTTCCACGGGCAATGATAGATGCCCAGCAGCATGTTGGGGTCATGTTGCTTTACGATCTCTCTCATCTCTTTTACCCATCCGGCGATGACCCTGCAGCGCCATTCGCGCCACAGGCTGTCAGCCGAGGAGAGTATCCACGTCGCCCTTGCCGGGGTGTCACCTGGCGGCACTTCCACCGCCATCTCCTTCCCGAAGAGTGTGATGCACCGGTCGCAGAAGCATGTCTCAGGCAGTATCGGCTCAGGGTCCTCGAACTGGGCATGCCAGTGAAGGTAGTCAAGCCATATGCCGTCAAGGTCAAACCTGTTCAGCAGGCTGTGCAGCTCTGCAGTGCGGTACTCCCTGAAGGCGGCGTCGGTGGGGCAGACCCCCATGAACCACGTCGCAGGCTCCACCATTAATCCCTGATCATCCACTGCCCATGCCTCAGGGTGGTTCTCAACATATCCCTTGCCGTTCAGCAGAGGGAACTCGGCGAACACCTTTGCCCCTTCTGACCTCGTCCGCACAAGCATGGAATCATTGATTGAATGCCAGTTCAGAAAGACTGCATTCACGCTGAGGGAGTCGAGCCTGTGACCCTTCTCCCACAGAGGTGCCGGGCTGCCGTAGATGCCCAGTATCATTACCTCATTTTTCTTTTCTGCCTGCCGGCACTGGCTGTGGGTCAGAGCGACAAGCGCTGACAGGGATATTAAAATCACTGTTCTCATGAACCGTTTCACCTGCTGATTTACTGTTTCTCCTTCGCTGCAAGAAGGCTTATCTCCTTTCCGGCAATGATATTTTGCGGATGATCCTCCTTTACCAGGCTTATCATTGAGAGAGCCAGCTCCTCCATGGTGTTGAAGCCGTTGGGGAACAGCTTTTTCCCGGCAGGGAGGAACCAGTTTATGTATTTGTAAAACGAGTGTGCCCGCGTCTGTCCCTGATAAGGCCTGATGAATCCGGGGCGGTAGCCGTATGCTCTTCTGAACGGAAGCTTCATCAGGTCGTTCTCGGTTCTCCCCTTGATCCTTGCCCATTCGATCCGTCCCTTCTCGGTTCCGTCGGTTCCCGCTCCTGAGACATAGATGAAAACCATATTCTTATTCAGCCTGCTGACTGTCTCACCAAAATGCATTGTAAGCTGATAGGTCACCTTGTAGTATTCATCCATCTTCTTACCGAGCGATGTGACGCCAAGGCAGAAGAAGCATGCGTCATAGCCTGCCAGGTGCGATTCGACGGGTGAGAGATCATGAAAATTGTCATGAACTATCTCTGTCAGTTTCGGGTGGGTGATGCCGAGGCTGCGCCTGTTTATTATCAGGACCTTTTCGACGTCGGGATTATCCAGGCAGACGAGAAGTACGCCTTCCCCCACCATTCCTGTAGAACCGGTGATTATTACTTTCATATCGTTTTCTGTATATTGTTCCCTAAATATACTCTGTTTATTTGTTGCAGAGTTCAGACTATTCTGATTTTTCGACTCCGCGGTATCTGAAATTTCCTGTTTCACATCTGTTTAGAGGCTGTGATGACTCGGGCACCAGAATATTGACCTTCGTAGAAGGTCCGATTATTGTAGAAATGATCATGGAAATGCGTCATGATGGTCGTAGACCATCGAATAATAATTGATTTAGAATTATTCGACCATCTACGAAGGTCGATATCACACCCCAATCATTTGTTCTACAATAGTTTGATCCTCTACGAGGATCAAATTATATGGAGAACCTTGGGTATACCATAGCCGGGGTGCCGATAAAATTGATATTTTTACCGTGTTCATCAAAAGTGAGATAATTGGCACACAGCAGAGTCAGATATTCCGTTTCATTCATTGCGATAATCGTTCTCATTGTCCTTGCCGGTTGTCAGAAAGACCCGGAAGAGATAAGGGATGAGTATGTCAGTAACATGGCTGCCGCCATCAGGGCTGACAGTCTCGAATCATATGTGAGGTGGCTTGAAGATATGGGAACAAGGTTCGCACTTGCCGATAACCGCCGGGAGGTTGCAAGGAAGATCAGGGACCGGTTCATTGCCTTCGGGTACCCTGACGCGAAGCTTGATTCCTTCTCCCTGACCAACACCTACCGGAGCATCACCTACACGACAATGCAGTATAATGTCATTGCCACACTTGCCGGCAGCTCTTCTGACAGCGTCAGTGTCATAGGAGCACACCATGATAATATCATTTCTGCCGGAGACCCGTTCACCATTGTTCCGGGGGCGAACGACAACGCCTCGGGTGTGGCGGCAGCCCTGGAGATAGCCCGTGTGATGCGCAAATACAAGTTCAAGCCAAAGTACACCATTCGTTTTGTGACCTTTGCCGCTGAGGAGGTTGGACTGCACGGCAGCAGGGATTATGCTGCAAAGGCAGCAGCCAGGGGTGATAACATGATCATGATGATCAATCATGACATGATCGCATATCAGCCATCCCAGGCGTCAAAACCATGGTACGTAAATATCATTCATTATGACAACTCGTACGGACTGATGTCTGATGCTGCAAGGCTCTGTGCTGCAAACACCAACCTGTTGTCTTACTCTGATAATACATTCTATAACAGGAGCGACAGCTATCCCTTTTTCATGTATGGATTCAGGCCTCTCTTCTTTCACCAGGATGAGACCGAAAGCACCTATCACACTGTGAATGACCTTGCCTCAGGCTGCAATTTTGAATATTGCCGGGAGATAGTGAAGATATCATGTTCCCTGGTGGCAGAGAGAAACTATCAGTCAGATTAGGCATTTCACTACTGTTTTTCCGTTGCATTGACAATTAATGGCACAAAAGAAATATATAACCTTCCATGATGCAATAAAGAGCGGCGCACCGGCCGCTTTTGCAACAATGGTGAAGCCGCTGGGCTCGGCATGCAACCTGAACTGCTCATACTGCTACTACCTCGACAAGGCCCCGACCATCTATGAGAACAGTCAGCCACTGATGCCGCTGAATGTGCTCGAGGAGTATATACGGCAGTATATCGTGGCCAACGAGGTGCCTGAGGTGACATTCGTCTGGCACGGCGGAGAGCCCCTGATGGCCGGGATAGACTATTACAAAAAGGCGATAGAGTTCCAGAGGAAGTACGCCTCGGGAAAGGGAATAGTGAACTCGCTGCAGACCAACGGGCTGTTGATGAATGCTGAGTGGGCAAGGTTTTTTCATGTCAATAAGTTCCTCATCGGCCTCTCTGTCGACGGGCCGCGTGATATTCATGACGCATACAGGGTGAACAAGGCGGGCCGCCCTTCCTTCGACAAGGTCATGGCAGCTGTCAGCCTGATGAAACAGTATGGTGTAGAGTACAATACGCTTAGCGTAGTGACTAACCTCAGCGAGGGGAGGGGGGCTGAAGTATACCGCTTCCTGAAGTCTATCGGCAGCCGGTTTATGCAATTTCTTCCGGTTGTGGAACATGTCATTCCGGGCGATGAGAACCGAAAGCCGGTAATAGCCAAACCGGGAACGGACGGATCAGTCATGGCTCCGTGGAGTGTCTCTGCTACCGGTTACGGCAGGTTCA
The DNA here is from genome assembly GCA_963732365.1 of uncultured Bacteroidales bacterium. Taxonomy (GTDB): domain Bacteria; phylum Bacteroidota; class Bacteroidia; order Bacteroidales; family VadinHA17; genus SR-FBR-E99. The sequence continues at coordinate 797,597 of CAVSZC010000005.1, forward strand.
TGACAGATATCTTCGATGAATGGGTTGTCAGGGACGTGGGAGAATACTTTCGTGCAGGCCTTTGACATGACACTGGCCCAGTGGGTCGGAGCAAAGCCCGGGCTCTGCGTTTACTCGGAGACATGCGGTGACGCACTTGTTGTCGAGCATAACGGCGACGTATACTCATGCGATCATTTTGTATATCCTGAGTACAAGCTCGGCAACATACTCGAGACTGAACTGTCAGTTCTGTACCAGAGCCCTAAGCAGTTTGAATTTGGTGTTAACAAAAGAAATACCCTTCCGCGATATTGCTTAAGGTGCAAATATTACTTCGCCTGCAGGGGAGAGTGTCCGAAGCACAGGTTCATGAAGACAGAGACGGGAGAAGTCGGACTGAATGCACTGTGCGAAGGATTCAAGCATTACTTCAGCCATGTAGAGCCCTACATGGAGTACATGGCCATGCTTCTTGCGCAGAAAAGGGCGCCGTCGCTGGTGATGCAGTGGGCCAGGGAAAGGCTCAGCAGGAATGGGAAGGGTGCCTGAAGCAGGTGACGATGTGATCATTGACAATGCCTGCTGCCTGCATGAAGGCATAGACTATGGTCGAACCAACGAAGGTAAATCCCCTTTTTTTCAGGTCCTTGCTAATGGTGTCTGAGAGTGGTGTGCGTGACGGCAGTTCGCTTAGACTCCTCCAGTGGTTGATGATCGGTTTTCCATTCGTAAACCGCCATATATAGTTGTCAAAGCTGCCGAATTCCTGTTGAATCCTGAGGAATGCCCTGGCATTGGTTACGGCTGACCGTATCTTCAGCCTGTTACGTATTATGCCTGTGTCATTGAGAAGCTCGCTGATCTTAGCTTCATCAAACGATGACACCCTGACAGGGTCAAATCCTTCAAATGCTCTCCTGTATCCTTCCCTTCTGTGAAGAATGGTCTTCCAGCTGAGCCCTGCCTGAGCGCCGTCAAGGACGATGTGTTCGAACCACCTGATATCATCATGGACAGGGATACCCCATTCATTATCATGATATCCGATCATGAGTGCATCACCTGAGGGCCACTCGCAACTCTTTTCAGCCATAGCTATCTGAGACCAAACCTGTATGATAATTTGATGAGAAAGACGTTGTATGGTCTTCTGGCGGTAAGCAGTTCATGGACCTGGTCACTCATGTCGAAATACCCGTCACCGGTATAGTAATCGCGTGTCTGTGACCAAACAAGGTAGGCAGTTGAGCCGGGAAGGAATTCCCAGCGAATCACCAGGTTACTCAGAAATTCGCTAACGGTGAAGTCGGGTTTTTCAAAACTGTAGTCAAAAGAGCCGTCGATGTCTTCATCAACCTGATAGCTGCCGTTCTCTTCATCAAATATTATCTCATTGTCATTGTATGTATGAAACCTGTCAGTGAAAGCGGCAGCATTGGGGTCAGTAATGTATTTGAAATCAGTATATGATCCTGATCCGAAGAAGGGCTGGCCCCAGTACTGGATTGTAAGGTCGGGAGTGATGCTGTAATCAATCCTGAAAGATATACTCAGTATTTCCTGATCTATTGATCCGAAAATATATCGAGGATCATCAGAGTCTCCGTCATTGTCTGTGGTTTCAACATATTGCATTATATTCCGCGTCTTGCTCCATTCCGGTTCGGCACTCAGGGTAAGTGTATTGAAGGGCCTGTAGCTAAGTTCAACTCCCAGCTCGTATTCTTCATAGTAGTTTTCAAATCCCCAACCATAGCGAAGATCGAGCTCCGCCACGAGTTTTTTTCGTTCACTTGTACTTACGCCTCCATAAAACCTGGCTGTTCCGGGCATCAGCATTGAAGGTCCTCCGCGGAGAAGGAGATTGTCTCTTTCACGGCTGTTTACTCCTCCTCCGAAGTATGTATTCCACAGATTCTTGTACCCTGCCTGCCAGGAGAATTCATCGCCAACCATCAGAGTGTTTCCACCGAAATCAGCTACGTGGATAACATTGGTACCGAATGACATGCGGTTAAAAATACTGAAGGGTTTATTTATGCTGTAGTTTATGACACCGACGCCAAGGAACTGGTCGGCGACTCTCATATATCCAAGGTCATTGAGTTCAAAACCCGGTGATTTCCAGGCTGCAAGGTAGATAAGCTGCAGATTGCCCCCGATCTTACCGGCCATGAGGTTACCGCCGTAACCGCTAAGTGAGGTTCGTGACGGATCATATTCCACGTAATCAGCATCGGGTCTGACAAAGTTATGAACCGGTGAACGCTGTGTTCTGGCAATGTCATCCTCGTTTCCGGTGATATTACTGAATGCCGTACGAAGCTGGAAAATATAATTCATATCCTTGAAGTACTGGGTAAAATCAAGCCCCGCAGCTGTGGCCGACTTATGGAAGTAATCTGCTGTTTCCTCATCGAGTGACCTGATTGTGCTGGTCATCATACCCCCGATAATTGTCTTCCCTCCCTTGAAATCCTGCTGTATCCTGCCCACAGCATAGTTGGCAAAGGGTTCAGCCTTGACATATGATGTTTCGCCGGTTTCCTCATTGTAAATCTTTGTGTTGACCTCTGCTGTGACGGCATCAATTGCCCCTACGGAAAGGCCGGAGCCGGATTTGCCGGTCAGCTTTGCAGCTCCGATGATTGGGATGAATGCAGGAGTATAGGCATATTCAGACTCATCGGGGCTGGCAGGGTGCCTGGGGCTGCGACCGATTCTCCTGGAGTAGAAGAGATTATCATTTCCCACATCCCCGTCGCCGATACCCAGTCCGAAACTTGTGATATTTTTTCCTTCAATAAAGAATGGTCTCTTCTCCCGGAAGTAAGACTCAAAGGCCGTAAGATTCACTTCCGAAGGGTCAGCCTCAACCTGACCGAAATCAGGATTAATGGTAAGGCTCATGATCATATTGTTTGTGATGCCTATTTTGGCATCGAGGCCGGCATTGACCTTGAAATCAGATCCGTCGAGCCATGGATTGCCTTCTTCGGCCTCATAGGTTTCAAGTTTTGCCACTCCGTAGGGTGTGAGGTCAAAGAGAGTACGCGGTTTTATATTACTGAGGCCATTGAGAAGCCCGGCATTATGCACTACGCCTGACGCATTTCTGGCAATCGGCTGCCAGAGATCGGTCTCATCATGCCGGTATATTTCTCTTATTACTTCAAGCCCCCATGTCTGGGTCTCACTTGCCGAGAAACGCAGCTGGGTAAGCGGTATCCGCATCTCGGCGGCCCATCCCCAGTCATAAATGGCTGTTTTGACATACCATATCGGGTCAAAGGTCTCGTCCTCATTCATTCCGTCATCGGTCCAGATGAGATCACCCTTGACGCCGGCGGCACTGACGCCGAATCCAAATGCGGTCCGCTGGTCAAAATATGAATCGAGGGCAACCAATACTAAATCACCGTCGGTGTCATCACGGCGGGTCATCCTTGTGACGATGCTGTCAGGCGCAGTATCATATGCCTTTATTGCTATATAGACATCAGAGTCGTCATAAAGTATTTTGAATTCAGTTTTCTGACTTACCGGAGCTCCTTCTGCGGGTTCAAACTGGAAGAAGTCTCCGCCCCACTCACCCATAGTCCATGCTTCATCGTCAAGCACGCCATTGATGGCCGGGGGAGTGTTTATCCGGACAGTGGTATAGCTCCTTTTTTCATATTCCTGTCCGCTCAGAGAGAGGGAAATCAGTAACAACAATACAGAAATATAGCTCTTCATCTCAGTCAGGTTTCGAGGGTGGTAGTTTTATGGCAGCACAAATTTATGCAAATAATTTTCACTGATAGATACCGTAAGTATCAGATAAAATGTGCGGGTAAAAAATCTTCCCGCTCGTCCTGACCTCTGCATTCTGGCCTCTACCGCAGTCCGAACCTGTAGGTGAACTTCACCAGGAAAGTGTCATACGGTTTGTTGGTCGAGAAGAGATTTGACAGGTTCTGGTTCATTGAGAACTCTCCGGTATTGTCAAAATAGCCCCTGTTCTGTGACCATACCACATAAATAATCGAACCCGGGCGATACTCCCAGCGCACCACCAGGTTAGAAAGAAATTCATCAAAGTTACCGTCAGGGTTACCAAAGCTATAGTCACTTGTGCCGTCTGTGTTTTCATCGATGTAATAGCGGTTCTCATCCTGGTTGTAACTGATCTCGTTCTCTGTGTAAGTATGAAAACGGTCTGTGAAGGCATCGGCCTTCGGATCTGTTACCATCTTGTATTCGCTGTAATCCATTGCTGCCATGAAGGGCTGTCCCCAGTACTGTATTGTGAGGTCAGGTGTGATATTGTAGTTTAATCTCAATGACATGCGGAGTATCTGCTGGTTGATGGTGGCCAGGATATAACGGTCTTCATCACCGTATGTTTTCCTGGTTACATACTGAAGCATATTGTACCGGTCGGATATTGAAGGTGAGACACTTATATAAAATGACTGTCCCGGTTTTGCTGTCAGTTCCATCCCGGCATTAATTGACCGGGATGAGCTTTCGGCCCCCTGGTTTATGTTTCCGAAGAAATCTGCCGAGAGCTTTCTTGACGAGTTGCTTCCTACGTTCACGAAGAAGTTGGTGTTTGATGGCATGTACATTGCCGGCCCTCCTCGCAGCTTGGTATTGTCAGTTGACTCGGCATTGTAATTGCCTCCTAAGTTAAGGGTCCAGAGGTTCTTAAATTGTGTGAAGAAGCTCAGGTTTCCCCCGATGTTGAGGAAGGTGCCGCCCCAGTCCCAGAAGTTCCACTGGTTGCCGTTGAATCTGATCCTTCGGAAGATACTGAAGGGCTTGTCAATCGTATATGCTGACCAGAAAATTGCATTCAGTTCGTCTGCACTCTGCATAAATCCCAGGTCATTGATATCAAAGCCCGGAGATTTCCATAGCCCGAAGGCTGCAAAATTCCAGTGTCCGCCTACTTTCCCGAACTGGATATTACCTCCGTGTCCGTTAAGTGATGTCCTTGTCGGATCAACTTCAACATAGTCAGCGTCAGGCCTCTGGAAATAATGTGCTGATGAATACTGGAGGGCTTCTATTGCCTCCGTGCTGCCAGTAAGGTTACTGACAGCAGCGGAGGTGGAGAGCATCCACTCGCGTTCTTTTCCGAAATAGCGGGTGAAGTCTATTCCGGCAGTGTTGGCGTTTGTAACCAGGCTGTTGATCCCGGTGCCGTCAAGGAAGCGGTGAGTGTTGGTATAGGCACCTCCTATGATGGTTCTGCCACCTCCGAAGTCTTTCATGACCCTGGTGACGAGATAGTTTGTCAGCGGCTCGACCGTCTGGAAGCTTCTCTCGCCCAGCGAGTCTATCTCTGCCTTTACCTCCGCTGTCACGGCCTCGAGGATGCCGACAGATAGTCCGTCAGACGTCTTCCCGGTTACTTTTGCAGCGCTGATGATAGGTGTATTGCGTGGCGACGAAGCATATTCATTATCCTCAGTCTCAGCATAGAGATGAGGACTGCGGCCTATTCTTCTGGAATAAAACAGGTTATCATTGCCGATATCGCCGTCACCGATGCCTACCTTAAAGCTTGTGATGCTTTTGCCTTCAATAAAGAAAGGCCTCTTCTCTTCGAAGAAGGTCTCATAGGCTGTGAGGTTTACCTCAGAGGGGTCGGCCTCCACCTGGCCGAAGTCAGGGTTGACTGTGAGGTCAAGGGTCATGTTGTTCGTTATTCCGATCTTTGCATCAAGGCCGGCATTTGCCTTAAAGTCGGAGCCGGCGGCAAACGGATTACCATCCTCTTCCTCATAACTTTCGTAGCTGCCCACCGCGAAGGGGGTAATGTCAGCCTGTTTGCGTGGCCTGATGCCCTGCAGGCCGCTTATCTCCCCGAAGTTATGAACCATCCCTGATGCGTTGCGGTCGAGGAATTGCCATGTTGTCACTTCCTGGTTCCGGTGCTGTTGTCTGAGCAGCTCCATCCCCCATACTCCGCCGTCTGATATCCTGAATCTCAGCTGGCTGAGGGGTATCTTCAGCTCGGCGGCCCATCCCCAGTCATAAACTTCGGCTTTGGTGAACCAGATGGGGTCCCAGGTATCATCTTCATTCTGTCCGTCATTTGACCAGATAAAGTCGTTCTTCACCCCTGCGGCATTGACAATAAAAGTAAATCCTGTACGCAGATCATGATAACTGTCGAATGATATACCGACAAAGTCTCCGTCAGCGTTATCACGTCGTGAGATGCGTCTGCTGATGCTGTCAGGGGCGGTGTCCCATGCTTTTATGGCAACATAGATATTGTCCTCGTCAAAGAGAACCTTGAATTCTGTTTTTTGTGATGCTGGTCCTCCGTTGACCGGATCAAACTGGATAAAGTCCCCTTCCCATGGCAGAATCTGCCAGCTCTCGTCATCAATCACCCCGTCAATCAGCGGGGCATTTGAGGTGAATGTCGCTCTGTAGTTTTTTTTCTCTCCGGGGGTCTGCGCACTTGCCAGAGTGCATAGAAATGCCACAATGGCAATGAATGATATTCTATTCATGGCGGTAAGGGTAAAGGTCCAAAATGCAAATCCTGAATAAAGACCGGCAAAGGGGAGTGTATGCTGCTCAGAGGAAAGTATTTAGAGTTATTCTAAATAAGGTAACGGGATGTAGCCGGGGGCATTGGGCGAAGGAGCCCTCCTTCGCCGCACTTCGACCCCTTCGACCCCTTCGACAGGCTCAGGGACCAGCTCAGGGACTAGCTCAGGGACCAGCTCAGGGACCAGCTATGGAGGGCGAAGCGAGAGGGCGAGGGGGCGAAGTTGTTCAGATGAATTCGTAGGTGTTGCCGGTGTGGGCGAGAAATCTGAACAGACCCTCGCGGGGGATGATGAGCGAGGAAGTGTTGGTGTTGGGATGGAAAGAGAGACGCTCATGCTCCATCAGTGAGCTGTCAATGAATAGATGGACATGGTGTGTATGATCATTGATGAGTCCGAAGGGAGAGACTGACCCGGGGGTGACTCCGAGGTACTGCATGAGTCTCCTGTCGGAGGCAAACGAGAGCTTTCCCTGGCGCAGTTTCTGTTCCAGCTCCCTGATATTGAGCTGGGATTCATAATAGAGTATGACGAGATAGTGCCTGTCACCCTTGTGATTACGGAAGAAGATGTTCTTGCAGTGCCCTGATTTTATGGGGGCCCAGTATTTCATAGCCTCCTCAACGGTGGCTACGGGCGGATGTTCATGATACTCAAAGGGTATCTGAAGTTCATTAAGCAGAGCATAAAGTTCTGCTGGGCCTCTCATCACTTTTTGCCTTCTTTGGGGATGTAAGTGAACTGCATTTCCAGTAGAATTGCCAGGTCTTCACCGGCATCCCGCAAATCGGTATCCTCAGCGTCATGATGCCATTCCACTTCAACAGGAACTCCCGTATTTCCAAGTTCTTTCAGCCTGTAGATGATATCATAAAGAAATTTGGCGGAAGAAGAATTAAAATACTCGAAGTCGAATTTAAACAGCAAGGGGCTATAGTGTGTGAACGGACTTTTCACCGAGACTTCAGTCACATATTTATCAATCCACTCTAAAACAGGGTAGTATATGCTACGCACATCCTCAGGAGCAGATCTTCCTGATATAATGAATGTTCTTTCGTCCGGATTCAGACAGATCTCAGGCGAACTTGAAGTGCCCTTAAGTAAGTAACTGTTCATGATTCCCCTTTTCTGCAAATTTGCAATTTTTTTAATTATTAACAACAATTGTTGTCAGAAGGTCAGAGCAGTGAGCTGCTGTCATTCTCCGGACGATACCCGGTGTCATCGGCCAGCAGACTATTTTTTGAAGCAGCTACTGCCAGGGTGTCACACCGCTCATTTTCAGGATTGTTATTATGTCCTTTGATCCAGATCAGAGTCACTTTATGGCGTCTGTAGACATCCAGAAAGCGGATCCAGAGGTCCGGGTTTTTTTTCTTTGCGAAGTGTTTTTTTTCCCAGCCGAACAGCCATCCTTTGTTGACCGCATTGACAAGGTACTGTGAGTCGGTATGCAGTTTCACCGTCGTGCCCGGGTTTTTCAGGGCCTCGAGGCCGGTGATGGCGGCCAGCAGCTCCATCCTGTTATTGGTGGTCAGACGGAATCCTTCTGAGAGCTCCTTCCTGTGACGACCGGAGATGAGCACCACCCCGTAGCCTCCCGGGCCGGGGTTGCCGCTGCATGCTCCGTCGGTATAGATGATCACCTCATGAGCCATGTGGCAGGTTCAGTCCGGTGTTATTCAAGAAGAGTCTGACAGCTATGGCTATCAGGATGATCCCGAAGAACTTCTTCAGGATATGCAGCCAGGTAGGACCGAGCCACTTCTCAATGGTTGATGTCATACGCAGAACGACATAGACGATGATCATGTTGAGAAGCAAGGCGATAAGAATATTGACAGTCTGGTATTCAGCTCTTAATGAAAGTATGGTGGTAATTGATCCTGCACCGGCTATGAGCGGGAATGCGATCGGGACGATTGTTCCTCCGCCGGGGGAGTCATGTTTGAAGAATTCTGCTCCGAGAACCATCTCCATTCCGAGAAGGAAAATGATAAAAGAGCCGGCGATGGCGAAAGAGTTGGCGTCGATGCCGAAGAGCCCCAGCAGTTTCTCACCGAAGATCAGGAAGGCGAGGAAGATACCGAGAGAGACCAGGGTTGCCTTGCCGGCATTGATGTTGCCTGTTTTGGCCTTGATATTCACTATTATAGGGATAGAGCCCGGTATGTCTATAATTGCAAACAGGACCATGAAGGTGGCTACTATTTCTATGAAGTCAAAGTTCATTTATGAAAATTTTTGCAAAGGTAGTAAAAGGCGGGGCAAGCAGCAAGGGGCAGGGGGCAAGCTTTGCCCGCCGAAGCCGGTCCCTGAGCTGGTCCCTGAGCCTGTCGAAGGGGTCGAAGGGTGGCGGAGGCGGGGAGCGAGGGGCAAGGGGTAGGGGGCAAGGAGCAAGGAGCAAGGAGCAAGGAGCAGGCAATAGGCAATTAGGCCTGACTGCAGGACTGCAAGACTGCAGGACAAAAAAAGGGCCGCTGCAACAGCGACCCCTTTAAGTATTTCGAAACGGAACTTTATTACTGCCTGATATCCATCTCCTTAAGGAGGTGGCCGGCGCCGGAGTAGATGTCAATGACCCAGAGCACATAACGGATGTCAACATTGATACATCTCTGCAGGTCAGGTTCGAATGCTATGTTACCTGTCATCGCTTCCCAGTTGCCGTCAAAGGCCAGACCGATGAGTTCACCGTTGCCGTTGATGACCGGACTGCCCGAGTTACCGCCCGTGATGTCATTGTCTGTGATGAAACAAACTGGCATGTAACCCTCCGGTGCAGCATATCTGCCGAACTCTTTCTTGTTGTACAGTTCGAACATACGCTCGGGCAGGTCAAACTCATAGTCGTCCTCCTTGTACTTCTGGATGACACCGTCAAGGGTCGTGTACCAGTTGTAATGCACTGCATCATAAGGATAGTAATCAAGCACCTTGCCGTAGGTGAGTCTCATGGTGAAGTTGGCATCAGGATACTGAGTCTTGTCAGGTGCATACTCCATCACACCGGCCAGGTACGTACGCTGTCCCTTTGAAAGGTCAGCGCTGAAACCGGCAAGGTCTTTCTGAAGTGTTGTACCTACAGCTGATATTGATTTTGCAGCAATGAATGCAGGGTCTTTTGAAAGGACCTTGATGTCAGGTTTTGCCAGGAAAGCCTTGAGTTTATCGGGAGTGGTAAAGAGAGACTTCGTGAACATGTCATCGACAAATGCGTCAATGTTGCCTTTGAACTTCTTGTCGATAGTGGCATAGAAGTCAGGCCAGTATTTCGGATCGATGTCAGCCTTGTAGAGTTTGATCATCGCCTTGGTCACCTTCCTGTCAGTCGGGTAATTGTAATCGCCGTAGAAGTTATCAAGGTTATTTGATATCCTGCCGGTCATGTCGGCTACCTTGTCTGCTTCGCCTTTTGTCAGAGCCTCTTCCAGCGCTGTCATCTGTGATGCAAAGGCGATCATCTCGCATGAACCCCTGAAGGTCTCGCTAAGGTACTGCTGCACGTTGTATTTCTCTGCCCTGTTCTTGACAGCATTCTCAATGAGTGAGAGGGCATTGCCGTACTTCCCGGTACGGGCGGCGTCAGCATTGACCCATTTCATGAATTCAGCCTCGAAGGCTGCCTTCTTTGAAGCTGTGCGCAGTCTCTCCAGACCTTCGTTCTGACCAATTGAGAACTTCCAGTAGTTTGATGAACCTGCGTACTTTGACGAGTACTGGATGTTGACTTTCGGGTCGGCCATCATATCTTCCATCCATATCTCCTGGCGTTCGCCGCGGATCTTGATCCTGTTGGCATTGGTGATCTTCATTGCCTCTTCAACCTCGAATGAGGTCATATACCTGGTGGTACCGCCAGGGTAGCCCATCACCATGGCGAAGTCATTTTCCTGAAGGGGCCTGATTGAAATCGGAAGGTAATGCTTCGGTTTCAGAGGGACATTATCTGCCGAGTACTGAGCAGGCTTGCCATCGGGGCCCATATAAACCCTGAATACGCTGAAGTCGCCGGTATGGCGGGGCCACATCCAGTTGTCGGTGTCATGGCCGTACTTGCCTATAGAGTTTGGGGGGGTGCCGACGAGTCTCACATCACTGTAGATCTCGTATACCAGCAGGAAGTACTGGTTGCCTCCGTAGAAGGGCATGACCTGGGCACGGTAATGGTTGCCTTTGGTTGCCTCTGCAGTTATGACAGCGTTCTCGGCCATCAGCGCCTCGCGGCGTTCGGCTTCAGTCATTGCGGGTGTTACTTTCCCAAGCATGCGTGCTGTCACGTCTTCGATGCTGACAAGGAAGCTGACGCTAAGTCCCGGGTTGGGGAGCTCCTCTGCGCGGGTCATTGCCCAGAAACCGTTGTTGAGGTAGTCGTGCTCGACGGTACTGTGATTCTGTATCTGACCGTAGCCGCAATGGTGGTTTGTAAGCAGGAGGCCTTCAGCCGATACTATCTCAGCGGTACATCCTCCGCCGAAAATGACGATAGCATCTTTCAGGCTTGCCTGGTTGAGGCTGTAGATATCCTCGGCAGTGAGTTTCAGACCCATCTCAGTCATGGTGCCGATGTTCAGCTTCTCGAGCAGGGGAAGGATCCACATTCCCTCATCAGCCTTTGCCCTTGATCCGGCGAAGGTGATAAGGATGATAATGATTGCAAATAGTTTTCTCATGAGTTATAATATTGATTGTTTTTAGCAAAGGGCCAAAGATATTAATTTACTGATTGCGGAATGATGACTTTAACATTTTATAAGAAACGGAGTTCGGATTGCGTCTCCCTGAGGTTAAATGTGAGTCTGTGGTAAGGTGTGATGCCGTGTTCCAATATTGCCCTCCGGTGTTCGGGGGTGGGATAGCCCTTGTTATGGCGCCAGCCATACTGTGGGAAGAGGAGGTCAAGCTCTTCCATGAAACGGTCGCGTTCGGTCTTGGCGAGGATGGAGGCGGCAGCGATGGAGAGGTATGTAGCGTCGCCGCGGACTATTGTGTGATAAGGTATTTTCTCATACGGATAGAACCTGTTGCCGTCTATCAGGAGGAGCTGTGGTTGCGGGTTCAGTCTGCTGATGGCCCTGTGCATTGCTGTTATTGAGGCTCTGAGTATATTCATTACGTCTATCTCGCTGTTGGTGCATGAGGCAATCTCCCAGGCTATTGCGTTGGAGATGATCTCCTGGCGGAGTCTCTCGCGCTGCCGGGGGGTGAGTTTCTTGGAGTCGTTGAGGCTGTCGTTGCGGTATTCTTTAGGGAGGATGACGGCGGCGGCGAACACGGGGCCGGCGAGGCATCCGCGTCCTGCCTCGTCGCAGCCAGCCTCGGTCATGGTAGGGTGGTGGTATGGAGAGAGTGTCATGAACGTGTTTGTGTTGCCTTGACGATGGAGTCCCACATTTTCTTTGCGGTGTTGTCCCAGGTGTATCGTTGTGAGTTGATGATTCCCTGTTCGGTGAGGTGGCGGCGCAGCGCCTCGTCTCCGACGAGGCGGGCCATAGCGTCGGCTATGGCCTCTGCGCCGGCGGGGCCGGCGCAGAGCGCTGCGCCGCCACTAACCTCCGGCAACGACGAGGTGTCAGACAGGATACACGGCGCGCCGCACCGCTGCGCCTCCACCACCGGTATCCCAAAACCCTCGTACCACGGAACGAACACAAGTGCCTCCGCACCTCCGTATAACCTCCTCAGTTCACTGCGGCTGACAGACCCGGTAAACAGAATATCCCGACGATAGGGCGATTCTTTTACTGCACGGTCGATAGTCCCCGTAAGGTAAAGCCTCCTGCCGGCAAGCAACAGCACATGATCACCCTTGCCCCCTCTCCTGAATATTTCCCAGGCCTTTATCACTGTCTCTACATTCTTACGCGGGGAGAAATTGCTTACAAAAAGAAAGTAAGGCCTTCCGCCGCTCCGTTCCCGCCTCGTCTCTTCAGCCTCGCCCGGCAGCGGTGGCGAGAATATCTCAGACACACCGTTGGGTACGACGTCAATCTTATTACGTTCAATGGCATATGTCTCCGATATGTCTGCGGCAGAGAACTCTGATACGGTAGCTACCCTTGCCGCCCCGGCGGCAAAGAGCGGGAAAAAATGGCGGTAGTACATCCGCTCCGACCACGGTATGTCGCCGGGACGATGCTCATGATTCAGATCATGGATCACCGAAATGCACGGAACAGAAGTGCGCAGCGGAATCAGCCCGTCAGGGGCAATAAAAAGGTCAGCCTTTACCTTCTTAAGCACCCCCGGCAGCAGAATCTCATGCCAGACATACCAGAGTGACGGATGAATGTTGCGAAGAGGGATCGTTACATAATCAATATTGTTACCGGTGACCGGCAAACTCTTATATCTCCTGTCACTGACAAGAACAAACCTGTGCTCCGGATGATCTGCAGTGATCCCCCTGATAACCTCATAGGTGAACCATCCTATCCCGTCGCCGGGAGTCCTCTTCAGCGTTCGCGCATTGACCGCAATAACCATCTTGGTACCATTACCCGGATACAAATGTGCAAATAACTTACATGAATTCTATGGCCTTTAACCTCGAAACAGACTCAGCTGATACATATTTAATGATTTGATCTTACAGTATTGAAAGTGAAAGATTTTATTATGATATTTGTGGAAGTGCATCCTTAGGTCTGATCAACTGCAATATTGTAATAATGAAAATCCGGGGGCGGAGTCTTTCAGAGGAAGCGAAGTATCGGTCGCTGTTTGAAAACGTCAGGGAGGGTATATACCAGAGTACCCCTGACGGTAAGATCATAACAGCCAATCCTGCCCTTGTCCGGATGCTGGGCTACGAGAGCGAAGAAGAGCTAATGAGCCTCCATATTGCACGCGACCTGTATGTCAATCCCGACGATCGCGACAGGCTTCTCAATGAGCTGGTGGAGAGCGATGCCGACGGCGATATTGAGCTCAGGCTGAGACGCAAGGACGGTACCGAGATCTTAGTCCTGGAACACTCTCATCCAGTGCGTGATGACCAGGGAGAGGTGCTCTATTTCGAGGGAGCGCTGACAGATATTACCCGTAGAAAGGCAGCCGAGACAGCCCTCCGGGAGAGCGAGGCAAAATACCAGACCCTCCTCGAGATGATGCAGGACGGTATCTCGCTTTTCGACAATAAGGGAAAGCTTCTCTGGTTCAACCAGAGGAAGAGGATAATGCTCGGTTACGAAAGCGACAGGGAGCTTTACGAAAAAAATGCATTTGATCTTATAAGTTCTGAAGATCAGAACGTGGCTCGTGAAAGCTGGGCAGTGCTGAATTCAAAAGGTTTTGTCACCAATGTTGAGATGCGCGTCCTCAGAAAGGACGGATCATTCTTCTGGGCTGAGTTTAATACTACAGCCATAAAGAATGATGAAGGACAGCCTGAGTTTTTCATGGACACCATGCGTGATGTCACCGGGAGAAAGAGAGATGCTGACCTGCTACGCGAGAGCGCCGAAAGTTACAGGGCGCTGTTCAACAGTATTACCAGCGCCATGTATATCCTCAACAGGCAGGGTAAGTTTGTGAATGTCAATGACGGAGCAGTACTGATGTATGGCTATGACCGCGATTACTTCATTGGCAAGACCCCTGAGTTCCTGGGTGCACCGGGAAGAAACGACCTGAAGGAGGTCATGAGAATGATCGCCGTGGCTTTCTCGGGTACCCCGCAGAGGTTTGAATTCTGGGGTCTCAGGAAGAACGGAGAGCAATTCCCGAAGGAAGTAAGCCTGTTCAAGACCACATACTTCGGAGAGGAGGCTATCATTGCCATCGGCGTCGACATCACCGAAAGAAAAAGAGTGGCAGAGGAGCTGCGGATACACAGTGAACACCTGCAGAGAATAATCGACCTCGTACCCAGCTATATCTTTGCCAAAGACATTGACGGTCGATTTCTGCTTGTAAACAAGGCACTGGCCAGTGTCTTCGGGATGGAGCCCTCTGAGACACAGGGGAAAACCGATGCAGATTACGGTGCCACCCCCGAACAGGTGGAGTGGTACCGCAAGGCTGACATGAAAGTCATCGAGAACGGCAAGCCTGTAATGATACCTGAGGAGCAGGTATTGCGTCAGGACGGCTCCCTGGGATGGTTCCAGACAGTGAAGATCCCGTATATCCATCCCGGATACGAAAAGCCTGCAATACTGGGTGTTGCCACCGATATCACTCTGAGAAAGGAAACTGAGGATGAGCTCCGGAAGAGCGAGGAGAGGTTCAGAAAGCTCTTTGAATCACATTCGGCCATAAAGCTGATAATCAACCCTGCAGACGGATCATTAGTCGATGCCAACCTTGCAGCTGCCGAGTTCTACGGCTGGCCTGCCGCATCGCTCAGGAAGATGAAAGTATATGATATAAGTACATTGTCTCAGAGCGGGGTTGATGAACTGATGAAGAATGTGGTCGATCAGCGCAGCATAAGGTTCGAGTCAAACCACAGGCTCGCTGACGGAAGCATACGCGAGGTGGAGGTCTTCTCAAGCAGGGTGGAGATTGACGGTAAGGAACTGCTGCATTCCATTATCCATGACATCACAGACAAGAAGAAGATACTGCTTGATCTCATTGCAGCAAAAGAAAAGGCGGAGGAGAGCGACAGGCTGAAGACGGCATTCCTTCATAATATCTCGCATGAGATAAGAACCCCTCTGAATGCTATCGTTGGCTTTACCGGTCTTCTCGATGCCCAGGGCCTGTCAGACGATACCCGCAGGCACTATATTGACATGGTCAGCCAGAGCAGCAGCCAGCTGCTGTCTATAATTTCAGATATTGTGGAGATATCCAACATCGAGACAGGCCAGACAAGGCTCTCTGTGACTGAGACAAATGTCAACAGGATACTCATCAGTGCCTATGATCTTTTCTCACTGCAGGCAGGACAGAAAAAACTAAGGCTCTCATACAGCAAGAACCTCTCTGACCACAGAGCGGTAATAATGACTGACGGAGCAAAACTCCTCCAGGTACTGTCGAACCTCGTCAGCAATGCCATAAAATTTACTTCTTCAGGCTCTGTCACATTCGGGTACACACTCAAAGGAAGTGACATGGAGTTCTTCGTGTCAGACACAGGAATCGGCATTCCCCATGACCATAAGACAAAGGTTTTCGAACGATTCTACCAGATTGAAGATCCTAAATGCACAAAGACGACCGGGACAGGACTGGGCCTCACTATCGCCAAAGCATTTGTTGAACTGCTCGGCGGAACCATCAGGTTTGATTCCGCCCCGGGACAGGGCAGCACATTTTACTTTACCGTGCCTTACGCAGAGTCTTCAGGCAGTACCGCATAGTTTGACGAAAAGTGATAGGCCGCAGGTAAGATCAATGAAACCTGAAAGAGCTGCATTTTGCATGTTGGCCCGCGTTTTCTCGTAATCGGTAGTTTGCGCTGACTTTTTATAATTTTGAGCGGTGAAGAGGAAATTCCTGGTAAATATTATTTTTCTGATCTCTGTAAGTCTCCTGGTAAAGGCCTTCTGGGTTCTGGCTGTTGACCGTACCGTGCAGAATGTGGCAGGTGAAGAGGCTTATGGATTCTATTTTTCGCTATTCAGCTTCTCTGTTCTCTTTACACTGCTGCTTGACATGGGGCTGTCAGGGTTTAACAACAGGGCTGTGTCAGCCGATCCCGGGAGGGTAAGACTCTATTTTGGCAACGTGCTGCTGCTGCGGCTATCGCTCACAGCAGCATATTTTGGAGTCACACTGGCTGTGGCATGGGCTATGGGCTATTCGCATGAGCAGGTATCAATGCTCCTCGTACTTATGCTGAACCAGGTAATGGCATCGCTTACCCTCTGGCTGAGGTCGAACATAAGCGGCATGCAGTACCTTTTCCTCGACAGTATGCTTTCGGTGGCTGACAGGCTGGTTATGATAATTATCTGCTCGCTGCTGCTCTGGGGCGGCGTATCATCCGGACCGTTCAGAATAGAATGGTTCGTGTGGTCGCAGACGGTGGCATATTTTATCGTGATGGTTCTGTCGTTCATGATCGTGATACGCAGGGGAGGTGTCTCGGGGGTGAAACCTGACCTCAGGTTGCTGAAGAGTATAATTAAATCAGGATTACCTTATGCTGTCGTTGCCTTCGCCATGACACTCTACTGGCGCAGTGACACTGTCCTTATCGAGCGACTGTTGCCTGACGGTGCCAGGGAGGCCGGTAACTATGCACAGGCCTTCAGGCTATTTGATGCTTTTGCGATGATACCTATAATGTTCGGTGGACTGTTGTTGCCGATACTCTCCCGGGAGCTGGCCACGGGGAATGATATTAAGTCTCTTGCTGCTACTGCGGCGAGGTCACTGCTGCCTCCGCTGGGCATTGCTGCCGTGACACTGGCCACCTTCCCGCATGAGATACTTGACCTGCTCTACATCTCACCGGCACCCTCTGCCATCAGTGCTTTCACCCTGCTCATGCTCACCCTCGTGCCTGTGGGGGTGACGTTTATCTTCAGCACTATGCTCACGGCAGCCGGACTGATGAAGAGGCTGGGGTTCATCACTCTCGCAGCCATGGTTGTGAACGTAGTCATGAACATTCTCCTGATACCGGCGTATCATGGTGCCGGGGCAGCACTGGCAGCCCTGGTGACGCAGTTGCTGGTGGCAGCGGCGTGTGTCATTACGGTACGAAAAAGGATGTTCAGTATGGTTGTTCCCGTGAAAGCATTGCTCTTCCTGGCGATGCTGATCCTCACATTCGCTGCCGGGCAATTAGTGAGGCATCTGGATGTGCCCTGGGGTCTCGCAGCGGCACTGCAGCTTATTGCCGGATTCATCTGCGCGCTCCTTTTCAGAATGATTGAGCCTCTCCAAAGCCTTAAACTCATCCTCGCAAAGAGGTGATTATGTTTAAAAAGTATTATTTTTGGCACTGATTATGCTGAAGTCTGAAATGAAAGGAATTGTTACAGGTGTTATTCTGGCAGTGACTTGTTCGCTCTCCTTTTCACAGAAGGCTTATGAGCTGTCGCACCAGGTCCTGGTGCCGGCAGCAGGACTCCCCCCCACGGTCGGGGGCATTTCATATCAGCATACGGTAGGAGAGGCAGCAGTGGATCTGTTTGTTCTCTCACCCTATGTACTCACGCAGGGGTTCCAGCAGCCGAGGTTTGTTCCGCCGATAATCCTTCCACCGAAAGAGGGCAACGGTGTCGATTTCTTTCCCAATCCGTTAACCGAGAGGGCAAATTACCTATTGAACATCAGGATCTACGGCGTCCTCGCCAGATCGTACAACATAATAATTACCAGCCTGCTTGGGTCGGTGATGCACAGATATGATACAGAGCTTGGAGCCGATCATGACTATATCTATGAGGTTGAAATGGATAACTACGCAAGCGGTATCTACATCGTGCGTGTGATGAGCTCCGACGGAGTAATAAACAGGTCATTTAAAATTGAGAAACTGTAAAGCGAAGGATATGAAAAAGTATTTTTCATTAGCGGTGGCGTTCTTTGCGCTTCTGATGACAGAGGCGGTGACAGGACAGGGCACAGTTCCGGCCGGGATTCATTACCAGGCTGTTGCCCGTGACAACAACGGGAAAGAGATAATAAATACCGACATCGAGGTTCAGTTCACGATAAGAACCTCTTCATCTTTAGGTGCTGTTGTTTACCGTGAGGTTCATAATGACGTCACCACGTCGAAATATGGTGTTTTTTCGCTGATTGTAGGCAAGGGCACCAGGGTTGACGGCACTGCCGCCTCTTTTGCAGACATTGACTGGTCAACCGCCAATCACTGGCTGCAGGTGGAGGTCAAGTTTGATCAACTCTTCATGGATATGGGCACCCTGCAGTTCATGGCTGTTCCTTATGCTCTTTATGCCGGCAAGTCACTCGTGCCCGGCCCCCAGGGACCTCCCGGGATCCAGGGTCCTCCCGGACCGGAAGCGTCGGATGACCAGCAACTATCAGTCATTAACGTCGAAGGTCTGATTATTTATGCAATTTCCGGTGGCAACTCAGTAAGATCTTGTCTCGATTGAAAAAGATGGGGATCCTACAAATGAGATACAGGATCTGGTTATGATGCAGTTAACCGAAGCTTAGTTTGCTTAGCGCAGCACAGCTCCTGCAATAGATCTTTCTGAGCTGAAGAATGATGCCGATGCGAACCCGACAAATGAGATACAAACGGTAACTTATACAATCTGATAATCATCAGTTAACATTATCAAATGGCGGCGGGAGTCCAGTTCTTGATCCTCTAATAGCATTAAGAGCAGGCATTTCTTCAGCCATTGATTTACCTTAAGTAATACTCCAGATGTACACTTCTGTTTGACCAGGTAACAGGCCCCAATATTTAATGATGGGGCGCTTATAGCCCGCTAACAGGGGTATTTCACCGCATTATAATGTGGGATATACAGTTTTAGTGTATTCTTTTGCGAATCTTCCAACAAATGTAGTACTAAAAGTTTCAGGACTTGATGAAGTGAGCATTATTAACTCATTCTCATCTGGACCAATAACCTCAAGTGGATCCTATAAGTCAAGCTTAAATATGAAGCTTCTAAAAAATGAGACTGTGAGTATTGTAAGAGTACAAACTAATGGGTTTACTATACCCGGTTACAATATATCTGGCTACTTTTCAGGCTACAGAGTATATTGAATGCCAATTCGATTAACATAACAAGATATAGGTCACGTCACCGCGTGGCCTTTTTTTATGTTTTTTGTGTCCTTAACCTCTTCGAGGTATAGATTTTTGTTGTGGCATGTTTTGCTACAATACCTTATGGCCTACGGCCAAATAAAACAGAGGCAGCATTTAACCACTGATTTCACAGAGTTTAAATGGAGTTTCACTGTTTTGATTTGAAGACAACAGTGTAACTCTGTAAATTACTCAGTGTCACTCTGTGGTAAAACCTTAACCACTGATCCACAGAGTTAAAATGGAGTTTCACTGTTTTTAGTTTTAGTACAGACCACCTCCCCCCTTCCGCCAGTTGGCGGATCGGGGTACTCCTCCTGACCCAGGAGGAGAAATTAAATACTTAAATCACCCCTCAACCTCAACCTCAACCTCAACCTCAACCTCAACCTTAACCTTAACCTTAACCTTAACCTCCTTGCCCTGTGCCCTGTGCCCTGTGCCCCATGCCCCCTGCCCTATGCTCCTTGCTCCTTGCTCCATGCCTCATGCTCCTTGCCCCCTCGCTTCACCCTCCCCGCCTTCGCCACCCTTCGACCCCTTCGACAGGCTCAGGGACCAGATCAGGGACCGGCTTCGGCGGGCAAGGCTTGCACCATGCACCCCGTTTTACTATCTTTGCCCGAAACTTACAGCTAATGATAACCAATGACCAGATAAAAGACCTCACGGGACGCAGGGACGCGTTAAGGAGGTATCTTTGACGTTGACGGCAAACTGAAACTCATACAGGAGAAGGAGGAGATCACAAAAGACCCCGGCTTCTGGAACGATCCCAAAAAAGCCGAGGAGCTGATGAAGGAGATATCCTCCGTCAAAAGCTGGACCAACGCATTCGCATCCGTCGACACCGCCGTGGAGGACCTTCTCGTCCTGAACGATTTCTACAGGGAGGGAGAGGTGACCGACACCGAGCTGGGCCAGCATTACGACAAGACACTGGCCGCCGTCGAGAAGCTCGAACTGCGTAACATGCTCCGGAAAGAGGAGGATCAGCTCGGCGCTGTCCTGAAGATCAACGCCGGCGCCGGCGGCACCGAGAGCAACGACTGGGCACAGATGCTCATGCGCATGTACCTCATGTGGGGTGAGAAAAGCGGATACAAAATCATTGAAGCATACTACCAGGCTGGCGATGAGGCCGGCATCAAAACAGTCACACTCGAGTTCGAGGGAGAGAATGCCTACGGATACCTCAAGAGCGAGAACGGTGTGCACCGCCTGGTGCGCATCTCACCCTTCAACGCACAGGGCAAGAGGCAGACGACATTCGCATCGGTATACGTGGCCCCTCTGGTAGATGATAACATTGAAGTGGCTATCAACCCGGCTGACATCACGTGGGAGACATTCCGCTCTTCCGGCGCCGGGGGACAGAACGTAAACAAGGTAGAGACGGCTGTGAGGCTCCGCCACGCCCCCACGGGACTCGTCATTGAAAACCAGGAGACCCGCTCACAGGGACAGAACAAGGAGAACGCCCTGCGCCTGCTGAGATCACATCTCTATGAGATGGAACTGCGAAAGAGACAGGAGGAGATAGCAAAGATAGAGGGGGCAAAGAAAAAGATAGAGTGGGGCTCCCAGATACGGTCCTATACCCTCCATCCCTACAAGCTGGTCAAGGACCTGCGCACGGGATACGAGACAGGCAACGCCCAGGCCGTCCTCGACGGCAATCTTGATGAGTTCATCAAGTCGTTTCTCATGGAGTTTGGCGGAAGCCAGTAGGGCTTCATGACAAAACGCATGATTTAAGCTTCGAATAATCTGTTATTTTGCACATTCATGAACATTTCACTTAATGAGCAAGAGAGAGAAGTTGTTTGAAAAGTTTCCGCCTGTATCCACGGAGAAGTGGATGGAGAAGATCACCGCTGATCTCAAGGGTGCCGATTTCTCAAAAAAACTGGTCTGGAAAACACGTGAAGGTCTCGAGTTCATGCCATTCTACAGGCAGGAGGATCTTGAGAAGATCAGGCATGCAGGATCTCTCCCCGGGGACTATCCATGGGTGAGGGGAGCGAGAGTCTCTGACAACACCTGGCTGGTGAGACAGGATATCACTGTTAAAAACTACAGCGAAGCAAACAGGAAGGCCCTCGACATACTGATGAAGGGCGTCACATCACTGGGCTTCGTCATTGATGACCCGGCAACGATAACTGCCGACAACCTGGCCCTTCTGCTCAGGGATATCCACTGTGAAAGCGTTGAGATCAACTTCAGCACACCAGGCAAGGCAAGGGAACTGCTTGCATTACTTAAGTCTGTAATGTGGGCCAGGGAAACAGATATCAGCAAGGTGAGGGGAAGCATCGCCGCCGACCCTCTCGGAAGGTTTGTTGCAAACGGCAGGCTGTGCGTCACCGTGGATGAGGGGCTTGAGTACCTCTCTGACCTTGTGAGAGAATCAGCCACCCTCCCCGGCATCAGGTGCGTTAATCCCTCAGGCATGCTGTTCAGTAATGCGGGAGCGGGACCAGTCACGGAGCTGGCATATACACTGTCGCTGGGCAACGAATACATGGCCTCACTGACTGCCAGGGGCATACAGCCTGACATGGCAGCCTCGCAGATACGGTTCACCTTTGGCATCGGTCCTGACTTCTTCCCTGAGATAGCAAAGCTGCGCGCCGCCAGAATGCTCTGGGCACTGGTGGTGAAGGGATACGGACCAAGATCGGAGGCAAATACTCTGATGCACATCCATTCTGTCACCGGCAGGTGGAACAAGACTCTCTATGACCCTTATGTCAATATGCTCCGCACGCAGACAGAGGCTATGTCTGCCGTTTTCGGAGGGGCTGACTCGATAACCGTTGAACCGTTCGACATCATCTTCAGGGATCCTGATGACTTTTCTGAGCGCATAGCCCGCAATCAGCAGCTTCTTCTGATGGAGGAGTCACACCTGGGGATGGTCGCAGATCCCGGCGCAGGATCATATTACCTCGAGAAGCTTACCGCAGAGATAGCCCATGAGGCGTGGAAGCTCTTCATCGAAACGGAAAACGGGGGAGGCTTCCTTGAATCCGTACGAAGAGGCGTTATCCAGAAAAAGATT
The DNA here is from genome assembly GCA_963732365.1 of uncultured Bacteroidales bacterium. GTDB lineage: Bacteria > Bacteroidota > Bacteroidia > Bacteroidales > VadinHA17 > SR-FBR-E99. Next base: position 819,912 of record CAVSZC010000005.1, read on the forward strand.
AATTCAATAACAGTTTCGAGGAAGAGCGACCTGGAAAAAAGGCGTGAGACACTCCTCGGCACAAACCAGTATCCCAACTTCATGGAACAGAAGCCTGCGAAGGCTGACAGTGACAGGCTCTTCCGGCAGGGAGGATCATCTGAAGGGCTCGAGGTAGAGAGGATCATCCCTTCGAGAGGGGCGGAGGAGTTTGAAAAGCTCAGGATGGCAACAGAGAGCTCAGGGCGCAGGCCTCTTGCCTTCATGCTTACGATCGGTAACCTGGCGATGCGCAGGGCAAGAGCACAGTTCTCTTCAAATTTCTTTGCATGTGCAGGGTACGAGGTGAGAGACAACAACGGCTTCGATACTGCCGCTGAGGGGGTGAAGGCTGCCCTTGAGGCAAAAGCTGATATCATCGTCATCTGCAGCTCGGATGATGATTATGCGTTAGTGGCACATGACATCTTCACTCTCACTGCAGGAAGGGCAATAGTTGTTGTTGCAGGTAATCCGACCTGCATGGATACGCTGAAGGCTGAGGGGCTGGAGCATTTCATCAGCGTGAAGTCAAACGTCCTTGAGACCCTGAGGATGTTCAACAAATTACTGGGAATAAACTGACCGGAGATGAGCAAGAGACCAAGATATTCAATGCATGACCTTGAAAAGGTTTCCTCACCCTCCAGGAACATCCAGAAGTGGGAGAAAGATAAAGGCATTATCCCTGTCTGGGAGACGGGCGAGCGCATCAGGGTGAAGAGTGTTTATACGAGCGAGGACATGAGGGAGATGGAACACCTCGGCTATGCTGCCGGGTTGCCTCCGTTTCTCCGCGGTCCATATTCAGGCATGTATGCCATGATGCCATGGACTGTCAGGCAGTATGCAGGATTCTCGACGGCAGAGGAGTCGAATGCATTCTACCGGCGTAATCTTGCCTCGGGCCAGAAAGGTCTTTCGGTAGCATTCGATCTCGCCACGCACCGCGGATATGACTCTGATCATGAGCGTGTGGTCGGTGACGTAGGAAAGGCCGGCGTTGCCGTTGACTCTGTCCTCGACATGAAGATACTGTTTGATCAGATACCTCTTGACAGGATGTCTGTCTCGATGACGATGAACGGTGCCGTACTGCCTGTAATGGCATTTTACATCGTTGCCGGTCTTGAGCAGGGGGCAAAACTCGAGGAGATGCAGGGGACCATTCAGAATGACATCCTGAAGGAGTTTATGGTGCGCAACACATACATCTATCCTCCGGCATTCTCGATGCGCATAATAGCCGACATTTTCAGGTACACCTCTGAGAAGATGCCGAAATTCAATTCGATATCCATCTCGGGTTACCACATGCAGGAGGCCGGTGCGACGGCTGACATTGAGCTTGCCTATACCCTTGCAGACGGCCTTGAGTACCTGCGCACGGGTGTCAATACTGGGCTCAATGTTGATGACTTTGCCCCGCGCCTCTCATTCTTCTGGGCCTCAGGGATGAACTTCTTTATGGAGATAGCAAAGATGAGGGCGGCGCGAATGTTATGGGCAAAGATCGTCAGCGACTTCAATCCAAAAAACCCGAAGTCACTGGCACTGCGCACCCACACACAGACATCGGGATGGAGCCTCACCGAGCAGGACCCGTTCAATAACGTAGGCCGTACGTGCATCGAGGCGATGGCTGCTGCGCTGGGACACACACAGAGCCTTCATACAAACGCCCTTGACGAAGCCATAGCCCTTCCTACCGATTTCTCGGCGAGGATAGCGCGCAACACACAGATATATCTCCAGGAGGAGACTAACATATGCAGGGCTGTTGACCCGTGGGCAGGATCATATTATGTCGAGAAGCTCACTGACGAGATAGCACACCGCGCCTGGGAGCTGATACAGGAGGTGGAGAGCCTTGGCGGTATGGCCAAAGCGATAGAGTCAGGGGTGCCCAAGATGAGGATCGAGGAAGCGGCAGCGAGGGCACAGGCCAGGATTGACTCAAGGGCACAGACGATTGTGGGGACCAATAAATACCGTCTTGAGGTGGAGGAGCCACTTGAGATACTGGAGGTTGACAACACTGCCGTACGCGAGTCACAGTTAAAGAGACTGGCACAGCTAAGGGCTTCACGTAATGAGGATGAGTGCCGTAAGGCGCTCGATGCTATCACCAGGGCGGCGGAGACGGGAGAGGGCAACCTCCTTGAACTGGCTGTTGATGCTGCCTCGAAGAGAGCAACGCTGGGTGAGATATCATATGCATGCGAAAAAATAGCAGGGAGGTATAAAGCCGTGATAAGAACCATTTCAGGAGTATATTCATCAGAGTACAAGTCTGACTCAGATTTTGAGGAGGCCAGGGCGCTGGCTGCGGAGTTTGCATCCAGGGCAGGACGACAGCCGCGTATCATGATTGCCAAGATGGGGCAGGACGGTCATGACAGAGGTGCTAAAGTAGTCTCAACAGGATATGCCGACATAGGCTTCGATGTAGATATCGGACCGCTGTTCCAGACTCCGGCAGAGGCAGCCAGACAGGCCGTGGAGAATGATGTCCACCTGCTCGGGGTCTCCAGCCTTGCCGCCGGACATAAGACACTCATCCCGCAGGTGATCGCCGAGCTGAAGAAACTGGGACGTGATGACATACTTGTCATCGCCGGAGGAGTGATCCCTGCACAGGACTACCAGTTCCTTTATGACTCAGGAGTGGCGGCTATATTCGGACCCGGAACATCTGTATCAAAAGCAGCAAAACAGATACTTACAATATTGCTTCAGACAGTCTGAAAGCGAAAGAAACTGATCATGAGAACGGCTGCAGGAGAATTTTGACAGCCGTTTTTCAATTTTGATTATCTTGCATTGTTAATGCCTGGACTCTATGGAAAAAATTACACTCTTAGTTATTGTTCTTGTGTTACTTACAGGATGTAAAAGTTCAAAGAAGGGCTTGTCGCCGGAGGATCAGATGACCGCAAATGCACCGGCTGCCGTGGAGGTAGTCCAACAAACGCCCTCATTGCCTGATGAAGCATCGGACCATGTGTGGGACTTCCGTGATGCCACCACATGGCTCCTTGGAGACATGACACTTGCGCAGATAAGGGACCGTGAACCGCATATGACATGGTATGAAAAAGAGTATAACAGCTCCGATTATGTGCCTGATGCAGATATAATTGAAGAACTGAAGGCAATCGCAACAGATGATCTTTCAATAACGATTGTACTTGGAACGTGGTGCCCTGACAGCCGCAGGGAGGTGCCCAGATTTATGAAACTTGTGACTGCATGGGGGTTCCCCGAAGAAAAGATCAGGTTCATTGGGGTCGATATCAATAAGGTGGCACCACTTGGTGATTATCCTGCACTGGGAATTGAAAGGGTGCCCACTTTCATCTTTTATGAAAATAAAATAGAGACAGGACGCATCATTGAAGTTCCCGTCACGTCTTTAGAACAGGATACCAGAGATATCCTAAAGAGAAAAGAATGAATACTTAATACTTGAACCAATGGAAGAAGAAAAAGACAAACAGGGAACAGGTCTGGGTGTGGGAGCCCTCGTGACGGCCATAATAGCTTTCCTTCTGGCAGTAGTGCCATGTGTGGGTGTTATAGCCTTACTGCCGGCAGTGATTGCTCTGGTATTGGCAATTGTCGGCCTCTCACGTACCAGGAGCAACCAGGGAGTCCTTATCGGCGGACTGGCGGTGGCGGTAATCGCCCTCATGATCTCTGTATCACAGATAGTTGTCATTGGCAAAGTGGCCAACCATTCAGACAACTGGGCAGGTGAGATTGAAAAGGTGATCAAGGATGTCACATCAGACATCGAGAAGGAGTTCGGAGACAATGAAGTAACAATACGTGTCGACAGCGGTGAGGAGACGGTTGAGATAAAGGCGACGACACGCAAGAACGAGCTTGAGAACAAGCTTGATGAGCTTGAAGGGAAAGTAGATTCTGTCAAGCCGCCGGAGCCTGAGAAGTAAAGCAGCCTGCCAGGTGAAACGGTCTGCCGACCAGAGGGCATACTTTACTGTCAATGCCATACTTGCCGGAGTGATCCTTTTAATTATGGGTTACTCCGGCTTTTATTCGCCTGATGAGAACAGGTATCCTGTTCCGTGCATTCATGAGAAAATTACAGGGGAGCCATGCCCCTCGTGCGGCCTGTCACATGCCTTCTCCCTCATAGTCAGAGGCAGGATAGATGAGGCCATGCAATGGAACAGCGCCTCACTGAGGGTCTTTCTCTTTTTTTCCGTTCAGATGATCATGCGGGTAGCACTGGGGGTGAGAAGCCTGTTGACCGCCAACAGGCTCAAGAAGATAGTAATTGCAGACAGCATCATCTCGGCAGTAATGGCTCTGATTGCCTTCTACCCCTTCCTCAGGTCATTATGGCTGATGCTCTTCTGAGTTTCAGTCTCTGAAGAGCGAGTTTATGGCATCATAGACAAAGTGACTCTCAAATCCCTTTCCCAGTGCATGCCTGAGAAGCTTTCCCTTCAGGTCAAACCTGTTCTTTGCCTTTATCTTTTTCTGTTGTGTCACGATTATTTTCCTGAGGAGATCAAGGTATTCATCCATGTCAATGGCTTCCAGCCCTGCTGATATGTCAGTCTCTGATATCTTCTTGGCTTTCAGCATCATGGTTATCTTCACCCTGCCCCACTGGTTGTACCTGAAGTGATCACGGGCAAAAGCACTGCAATATCGTGCCTCATCGATGAATCGCTCCTCTCTGAGCTTGTTTATGATCTCAGTTTTAGTCGCTTCGTCCGTTGCCCCCCACCGGCCAAGCAATGAGTTTATCTCGCTGACGCAATACTCCCTCCCTGAGCATAGCTGCTGAGCCCTCTGCAAAAGCTCCTTCTTCTCTTTCGCCTCATCCATTTTTTACTGCTTTGATGAATCGCTGTTTTCCTCTAAAATCTGCTATGACTTTTATCTCACTGTAGCGGGAAGGGTTGAACAGCCTGGCTGTCGCTTCAGCAAAGGCCTCATTGGCCTCAAGATAGATGCTTCCGTCAGTGGCAAGGCGTTCGTCAGCTGTCTTTACAAGGTGCCTGTAAAAGAGCAACGGGTCATCGTCAGGCACGAAGAGTGCCTCATGAGGCTCATGATCAGTCACATTGACATGCATCATTCTTTTTTCATTCTCTGTCACGTAAGGAGGGTTGCTGACGATCAGGTTGCTTTGCTCTATTGCTCCGGCAGGCTGAGAGAGGATGTCGAACGGAATGAGACTCACACCGGCTCTGTTTGAGATGACGTTGCGGGCAGCTGTCCGGAGGGCCTTTTGCGAGTTGTCTGCCCCGTACACTGTCGCCTCCGGAAATGCCAGTGAGAGGGCAATGGCTATGCAGCCTGACCCGGTGCAGATGTCGGTGGCTACCCCCTTGAAACCTTTTTTTTCACTGATGATGAGGGAAGTAAGCTCCTCCGTCTCGGGCCTTGGTATCAGCACTCCGGGCCCGACCTCAATACGATGGCCGAGGAACATGGTGTAGCCGAAGATATACTGCAGAGGTTCGCCCTCTGCTGCCCTTCCGGCTGCTGACAAAACCATGCGGACTGTCTCAGGGTCGGCTCTCTGGTCACCGAAGGCAAGCTGCCGCGCACTGCCCATGCCTGTGTATTCGCCTATTATGACCGACGCCATGGCCTCTGCTTCAGGTTGTTGCCACAGGGCTGACAGGAGGTGCGCCACATGTCGACGTAATTCGGTTATTGTTTGTAACTTTTCGGCCATGATTCAAAGATAGGAAATTGAACCCATGGCTCATCCTGATGACCTTTTCTATATGAGGCGCTGTCTTGACCTTGCGGTCAGGGCGGAAGGCAATACGTCGCCAAATCCGCTCGTCGGCTCGGTCATCGTACATAACGGCAGGATAACAGGCGAGGGTTACCATCTCAGGGCTGGCACCCCTCATGCGGAGGTACATGCAATAAACTCCGTTGCCGACAAGAGCCTGCTGCCGCATTCGACGCTGTACGCCAGTCTTGAGCCCTGTTCGCATTACGGACGCACACCTCCGTGCACTGACCTGATAATCAAGAGCGGCATAAAGCGAGTCGTGGTTGGCACCATCGACACAAGCCTGAAAGTTGCAGGAACGGGAATCAGGAAGATGACGGAGGCAGGGATTGAGGTCGTGTCAGGGGTGGCCGGGGATGAATGCCGGTGGGTTAACAGGAGGTTCTTTGCCTGGCATGAGAAGCACCGGCCCTATGTCATACTGAAATGGGCGCGGAGCGCAGACGGATACATTGATTTCAACAGGTCGCCCGGTGATGCAGCAGAGCCTCACTGGATAACGGGAATGACAGAGAGGGTGCTGGTACATCGGTGGAGGGCAGCAGAGGATGCCATCCTTGCAGGAGGCGGAACGGTGAGGGCTGATAATCCTGCGCTTGATGTACGCCTCTGGAGAGGGAAAAACCCGGTAAAGATCATAATAAGCCGCAGCGGTGCCATCGATCCCGGCTCGAAGATATTCAGTGCAACAGCAGATGTAATACTTTTCACACGAAACAGGGATGTTTCATTTCCAAATACCAGGGTGGTATATCTTAATGAAGATCAGGCATTTATCGGAGAAGTGCTGAGCAGGCTCCATGAAATGGGAGTTCAGTCACTCTTTGTTGAGGGAGGGGCCTTCATCATAAAGAGCTTCATCAGTTCAGGTCTCTGGGATGAGGCCCGGCGCTTCACCGGAATGAAGAGTTTCGGCGGGGGGATCCCCGATCCTTTTACTTCTTTCACTGCCGGCCGATCATACCATTTCGAGAACAGTATGCTGGAAACAGCCCTGAATTTTTGACTAAACGCACTTTTTTGTATGTTAATAACTGCTTTTTTGTTGTTAATAAGTAATTTTTTGTATTTTTGATATCCCATTTAATAAATGAGCTAAAATCATGAAACGAGGATTCTCAGTTCTTGTAATTGTTCTTCTCACGGCTGGTTTGACTGTTTACGGGCAGAGTGCCCGCAAATACATCAAGGCTGGCGAAGAGTTTGTCAGGAACGGTATGTACGATGATGCCATCGAACAGTTCTCACGGGCCATCGATGAGGCTCCTGCGTCGCCGGAAGGATATGTTAAAAGGGCAGGCGCATACGAATCAACAGGTAATTACGGACTTGCCTATGATGACTACCACAGGGCAGTCAGTTTCGAATCTGATGACACAGGTATCCTTTATAATCTTGGCAGGATGTGCAACAAGCTTGCCTCTGTCGAGGGTGCAACACCGGAAGAGAGACAGAGATATTTTCTCGAAGCTGTTGAGGTGCTGCAGAAGGCCATCGATGTTGAATACCGGAACGGGAAGCTTTATACTGAAAAGGTTGTGTCACTTATCGGGCTCGAGCTGTGGGACAAGGCGCTGGGCGCTTCTGACACTGCCATTCAGATGAGAGATGACGCCATCAACTATTATTACCAGGGGATCATCTATCAGAAAATAAAGGATGACAACACTGCAAGGCGGCAGCTTGAGAAAGCAGTGACAAAAGATAAATATCTCTCTATAGCCAGGCTGGAACTGGCCAGGGTCCTTATCCGTCAGGGCGATGTTAACAGCGCACTGGGTCAGTGCCAGATGGTCATCAATCAGGATGAAAAATATGTTGATGCTTACCTTACCCGCGCCACCGCATATGAAGCAAAGCTAGACTACCCGTCAGCCATAAACGATATAAGCACGGCCATTCTTCTCGAACCGGCAAAGAAGAGCCACTACGTTAAAAGGGGAGTGTATTACCAGAGTTTTAACCAGCACCTGGCCGCCATTAATGACTTTACAAAGGCCCTGACCATTGACCAGTATCAGACAGATGTCTATCTCCTCCGGGCGAAATCATACGAGGAGATAAATGATTTCGAAAAGGCCGGGTCTGACTATGCAAAAGTAATCGCACTCAGTGAGAATAACTCTGTCGCCAAGAAGCTGATGGCCGAGGCCAACGAAAGGCTCTTCATCATAAACCGCGAGTCAGGCAGCCCGGAGATATTGATTGAGACGCCGACCATAATAGCGGGTCGTGAGATTGAGGTGGGTATTGACCGCAAGAGCGTGCTTGTAACCGGAAAGATAACCGACAAGAGCCTCCTTGCCGAGTTCTCAATCAACAATATACCGGTCATGTATGAAGGACGCAGCGGCACCATTCCGTTCACTGCCGAGGTGGGGATATCATCAGACGAGATTGTCAGGATAGTGGCACGTGACGTGTATAACAATGAGAGCGTGCTGACATACCAGGTCAGGAGGACCGAGGCTGATGCGCCTGAGATTCAGATACTCACACCTTATATCTCCGCCGAAAACATCCTTATTATTGACAGCGTTGCCACCAAAATCGACATCGAGGGCAAAGTGTTTGATCAGAACCTTATCAAGTCCGTGAAGATTGAGAATGTCAGCGCGCAGTTCTCGCAGGATAACCTTAACCCGTCATTCATTGCCAGGGGCATTGATATCAGGAACAATGACAAGATCACGATACTGGTTGAAGACAAATATGGCAACCGGACCATCAAGGATTACACTCTGAACCGCAGCGGCAACATTATCTCCGAGTCTAACCCGATGGGTAATACCCTCGTTGTGTTCATTGAGAACAGTGACTACGAGAATTTTGCCATTCTGGAGGGACCACAGAAGGATGCAAACCTGATCACCGGGGTCCTTGAAGACAATTACCAGGTCCTGCCCATACGGAGACTGCGCAACCAGACAAAGCAGCAGATGGAGAAATTCTTCTCCATCGATCTTCGTGAAGAGGTGCGTGCCAAGCAGATCAAGTCGCTCGTTATATGGTTTGCCGGCCATGGCAAGTTTATCAATGACGTAGGATACTGGATACCCGTTGACGCACGCCGTGATGAGGAATTCACCTACTACAGTCTCAACACCCTGAAGGCTTCTATGGAGACTTACATGAATTATCTGACTCATGTCCTTGTTGTCACAGACGCCTGTGAGTCGGGTCCCAGTTTCTACCAGGCGATGAGGTCAGATGTCAAGGCCCGCAACTGTGCTGACTGGAAAGCCACGCAGTTTAAGTCGAGCCAGGTATTATCATCTGCCGGATATGAGCTTGCCGTAGATGACTCACAGTTCACCCGTACCTTTGTGAATGCCCTGCGCGGCAACCCGAACACCTGTATCTCCATTGACGAGATTGCCACACAGGTAACCAAGGCGGTAACCCAGAATAACCGGCAGAAGCCAAAGTTTGGGAAGATAACCGGGCTCAAGGACGAAGACGGGACATTCTTCTTTGTAAAGAAATAACCTGATGCAGGAGAGAAGAGGCTTTTGCGGAACATTTTCGGTTTGTTCATTAGCCTGGCTGCTTCTTTTCCTTGTTGCCACACCCCGCGACGCTGCCGGACAGAACTACTACTTTCAGCATCTGAGCTCGAAGGAAGGGCTGAGTGCATCAAAGATCTATACCATCATTCAGGATGCCAATGACTTCATCTGGCTGGGGACAGGCAGCGGGGTGACACGTTTCGACGGCCTGCGGTTTGAAAATTTCTCAACGTCAGACGGCCTTGCCCCGGGGGGAGTGAAAAGCATACTCGAAGACAGCTACGGACGGATATGGATGGGTCATATAGGAGGCGGCATGTCACTCCTCGAGGGTGACATCTTTAAGAGAGTCTCCTTCTCCTCGGTATTATTCTCAGGGCCTGACTCAGTGAGAGTCTCAGACGCCGAAGGACCTGTCTATAACCTCAGGGGAGACGTGACAGGCATCAAGGAATTTGACAATTATCTCTGGATTGCTACCTCATTGGGCGGGGTGCTGAAGCTTGATCAGCCTGAACCTGGAGTCACCGTCATGTCCGGGCGACAGTACCTGGGGCGTGACGGACTGAGCAATGATGCATTCGGGTTCCATTCAGACCGTGACGGAAACCTCTATTGCATCACCGATGTCGGGATAAGGAAGTACAACTATGAGACTGACCGCTTCGATCCCTACAGCCCTGACGGTCTGACAAAGTACTTCCTTACAATAACAATGTTTGAGGATTCAAAAGGCAATATGTGGTTCGGGACATATAACGGAGGCCTCTATAAACTTGACAAAGAGAGCGGCAGGATGGATATATATGACACCCGTAACGGCCTCTGGGGGAACTTTGTCACTTATGTTACCGAGGATTACCGGGGCAATATATGGGCATCATCAATGGAAGACTGGGAGAGCAAAGGCGGCATCACCGTCTTCTCCCCTGAGGGAACTGTTGTCTTCAACAGTACGAACGGGCTCAACTCACTGCATCCCCTTTGCATGCTTGAGGACAATGAGAAGAATATCCTCATTGCCGACAGGGATGCAGGGCTGTTCATATACAAGGGTGACCACCTTACGTCATATAACGCACCGCAGTTCCTGCTGTCGAATGATGTTTCTTCCATTGCCCAGGACCAGGAAGGAAGATACTGGTTCGGCACGCGCGAGGGATTGTCAATTTATGATCCGGAGAAAAAGGAGGGTGGCCGTACTGACCTGGCAGGCCTTCCCGCCAACCTTAAAGGAAAACAGATAAGCATCATAAAACCAGGCAGTGACGGATATGTGTGGATAGTAACGGCGGAGGATGAGGTTTTCAGGTATGACCTGAAGGAGAAAACCAGCCGCTTTGATCTTGACCTGAATGCAAAACTTCACTCGCTGAGGATTGCTGCAATTGAGACGGATGATAACGGGAATCTGTGGATCGGCACTCACAAGGCTCTTGTTTCATGGAATGGTGAGACCAGGGAGAGCTATACCTTCACAGAGGGGCATGGACTGACAGGGAACAATATAACATCGCTTTTCAAAGACAGTAACGGGTTTCTCTGGATCGGCACAGAGGAACGAAACGGGCTGACTAAGCACCATCCGGGAAGATCAATATTCACCACAGTGGAAATTGGCGCCGACGTCAGGCCCAACGCCATTGCTGAGACCTCTGACGGCACAATCTGGGTGGGAACGATAGACGGTCTTTACGGTCTTCGGGCTGACACGGTGTGGAAGAAGCTGACAGAGACCGACGGACTGCTGATGAACTCAATAAACCTGCTGCAGTCAGACGGGGCCGGGAACCTATATATCGGTACAAACCTGGGGCTCAACAGATATGACACTTCGACGGGTAAGATATCTTCATTCACTGAGAAGAACGGTTTCACAGGTATTGAGACCAGGCCCAATGCAGCTTTTGCTGACAGCGGAGGCGACCTGTGGTTTGGGACCAGCAACGGCGCCCTCAGGATGAGCCCTTCCCGTCTGCCCCCTGTAGTCACTGAGCCGGCAACGCACATTTGGAGGACACTTGTCAACCTCGAACCATATCCGATGTATGACGGCATCCGCCTTCCGCATTCAATGAACAGGATCGCCTTTGACTTCCTCAGCATCTGCCTGGTGAACCCGGCAGCGGTAAAATACCAGTTCATGCTTGTCGGGAACGATGAAGACTGGATCTCCACTGACCAGACCAGTGCAATGTATTCGTCAATCAGTCCTGGCAAGTATACCTTCATGGTCAGGGCTTCAAACAATTACGGCTACTGGAACGAGACCCCTGTTACCCTTGGTTTTACAATAAAAGCTCCATTCTACCAGACTTTCTGGTTTATACTACTGAGTATTCTGGCGGTAATAGGGGCAATTTATTTGATTATCAGCATGCGCGAGCGAAACCTGCTGAGAGAAAAGGAGGTGCTTGAGGAGAAGGTTGAGGAGCGTACTGCAGAGGTTGTGACCAAGAGCCTGGAGCTTGAGGAAAAGAACAGGGACATCACTGCAAGCATAAGGTATGCCGAACGTATTCAGAGGGCTATGCTGCCGCCGGAAAACTATTTCAATAAGACCTTTGTACTATTCATGCCGAAGGACATTGTCAGCGGTGATTTTTACTGGATGTATGACAGCGGAGACAAGCAGTATATTGCCGTTATTGACTGTACCGGACACGGTGTGCCGGGTGCGTTCATGTCGATAATAGGGCACAACTCACTCAACAAGGTGGTCAAGGAGAACGGCATCCGCAGGCCTGCCGAAATACTTGATCATCTGAATATTGAGGTAGTCCATGCACTGCTGCAGCGCAGCGAGAAGGCAGTGCGCGACGGGATGGATATTTCAATCGTCTCTTATGATCCCCGCGAACATTATATTGAGTATGCCGGCGCCTACCAGTCACTTTATCTTGTTCGTGACGGAACTGTATCAATCTTCAAGGCTGACCGCTTCCCGATAGGTATGATTGACGGGCATGAGAAGAAAAACTTCACCAATCACAGGCTTGATGTAAGAAAGGGAGATATGCTCTATCTCTTTACTGACGGCTATGCCGACCAGTTCGGAGGGGCCGATGAGAAAAAGTTCAAGACAATAAACATAAGGCGTCTCCTCTCAGATATCTATCGTCATCCCGAAGATGATCAGAAGCGGCTCCTTGAGAGGGCTATCCGCAACTGGATGGGCAGCGTCCCCCAGATCGACGACATCCTGATCGTCGGGACAAGAGTGCCATGATCAACAGCCCGGCAGGGGCTTTATTAAACTTCAGATTCTTGCGATCACCTTCGGGTCGGCGTGCCAGCCGGTGTAGTTCCTGATTGCCGGTATCACCTCACGTGATTCGGTGACTATCTGCCATATATCCTTATGCTCAAGCCTCATGAAATGGCCTCTGACCATGTGATCGAAGAACTCTATGAGATGGTCATAGAAACCGTTGACATTGACGATTATTATTGGTTTGTTGAACTGCCCCAGCTGCTTCAGGGTGATCACTTCAGTCAGTTCCTCCAGCGTCCCCACCCCTCCGGGGAGGGCGACCGCTGCGTCAGACATTGCGAAGATTGTTTTCTTCCTCTCTGACATGTCAGCCGTTACTATCATGTCTTCAACGCCGTCATGTCCCCAGCCTTCCGACATCATGAAGCCGGGAATAACACCGGTGACAGAACCGCCGGCTTTCAGGAGGTTGTCTGCAAAGATTCCCATCAGACCTATGCCTCCTCCTCCGAAGACGGCATGAACCTTCTCTTCAGCAAAGGCACGACCCAGTTCAGCAGCTGCAACCGCATAGGCCGGATCAATACGACTGCTGGAGGCAGCAAAAACGCATACTCTCATATGCTAAAGGAGTGCGGTAAGCTTGGCTTCGAAAGCCGATTTGGCAGCGGCACCCACCTGCTTGTCAACCACCTGACCACCCTTGAAGTAAAGTACTGTTGGAATGTTTCTGATCATGAACCTCCTTGCAATGTCAGGAGAGGTATCGACATCACACTTTACAATGAGGGCCTTATCACTGTAAGCCTCGCCAATCTGCTCAATAAGAGGAGCTATCATCCTGCAGGGGCCGCACCACTCTGCCCAGAAATCGACTATTACAGGTTTATCTGATTTCAATACTATCTCGTCAAAATTTGCGTCGTTAACTGCTTGTGCCATAATAAATTAATAGTTTATGAATTCTTACTTAATGAAGTACAAAGATATCTAATTTACTTTAAAGTCGAGCCCGGGATTATCTTCAAGCCAGCCGATGAACTCATTGGTAATGCCGGCTTTTATGCTGCGCGAGAAGAGTGGCAGTGTTATCTTGTCTTCATGATCTATCAACAGGAATTTCACTGTTTTGTTTCCGGGGTTTTCAGAAATGATTGTTTTGAGGTTGTCGATGAATCCGGGATTAACCAGCTCGGTCTTAAGTTTAATTGTGATTGAGCTTATCAGGTCATCCCTGACGGCGGAGAGCAGGTGTACCTCCCTGATCCTGAACTCGAGCTCATCGGGGTTATAGTGTCTGCCCTGAACCTTTCCCCTTACAAGGAGGTGATAATCTGTCACAAAGAAATTGCTGAAGGTAACATAATCCTTGTCGAACAGGAGGAAGGTGAAAGAGTCTGTATAATCCTGCAGGGTGAATCCTCCGAAAGGTTTGCCGTTCTTGGTGACGCCGCTTCTTGTCTCGGTCACTATACCTGCAACACATACATCACGGTTTGCAAATTCATGAAGATTCTGCAGGTCAGCCAGTGTTGCATTGCAGAAGGCGTTTATTTCAAGACGGTAGTCATCGAGCGGGTGTGAAGACAGGTATATTCCGATGACCTGTTTCTCCTTATTGAGTTTCTCCAGTTTTGACCAGTCGGCGCATGGTGCCGGTTCGGGGCGCACGAGTTCGAATCCGCCTGCTTCGCCGAAGAGCGACTGCTGACTGCTGTTACGAAGGTTTTTCACGCTGCTGCCGTAACGGATAAGACTCTCGAGGAAGCTTGAGCCCTTGCTGTCGGCAGAGAAATACTGTGCCCTGCTGATACCCGGAAGGCCGTCGACGGCACCTGACACCACCAGCGCCTCGAGCATCCTTTTGTTGACAGTGTTGAGATTGACACGTTCTGCAAGGTCGTATATGTCTTTGTACGGGCCGTTGTTCTCTCTCTCTTCTATAATGTTCAGCACCGCGTTCTCACCTACCCCCTTGATGGCTCCGAGTCCGAACCTGATATTCCCGGCCCGGTTTACGGTGAACTGTAAGAGACTCTCATTGACATCGGGTCCCAGTACATCAATACCCATCCTGCGGGTCTCCTCCATCATCACGGTGATCTTCTTGATGTCATTAATGTTGCGGCTGAGAACGGCAGCCATGAACTCTGCAGGGTAGTTGGCTTTCAGATAGCCTGTCTGGTAGGCGATGAGGGCATAGCAGGTTGAATGCGATTTATTGAAGGCATATTCTGCGAACGACTCCCAGTCTGACCATATCTTGTTGATGATGCTTATGTCATACCCATTCTTCTGGCATCCCGCTACAAACTCAACCTTGAGCCGGTCCATTATGTCCCGCTTCTTTTTGCCCATGGCTTTGCGCAGCGAGTCTGCCTGCCCCTTGCTGAATCCTGCCAGTTCCTGTGAGAGAAGCATCACCTGTTCCTGGTATACTGTGATACCGTATGTCTCCTGCAGCAACCGCTCCATTGCAGGAAGCTCATATTTTATCTTCTCTCTCCCGTGCTTGCGTTTGATGTACTGAGGGATATAGTCCATCGGGCCGGGCCTGTAGAGTGCGTTCATGGCGATGAGGTCACCGAACTGGTTGGGCTTGAGGTCACGCAGGTACCGTTTCATGCCGACGGATTCAAACTGGAACACCCCTGTCGTCTCTCCGTTGCTGAAGAGCTCATAGGTGTGGCTGTCATCAAGAGGCAGTGTCTCCAGGTCAATGGTGATCCCCTTTGACTTCTTTATGTTCTCAACGGCGTCCTTAAGGATAGAGAGGGTCTTGAGCCCCAGGAAATCCATCTTCAGCAGCCCGATGGCCTCCACATGGTTGCCTTCGTACTGTGTCACATAAAGGTCTGTGTCTTTTGCCGTACATATGGGAACATATTCGCAAAGATTCTCCTTGCTGATAATGATTCCGCATGCATGCACCCCTGTCTGCCTGATGCTTCCCTCAAGCACCTCGGCATACTTGAGTGTCTGGGCTACAAGCGGCTCCTTTGACTCTCTCTCTTTCAGCAACTCAGGTACCTCTTCGTACGCGGCAGCGAGAGTAATGCCCGGCCGTTCGGGTACAAGCTTCGTCAGCCTGATAGCCTCCGGCAGTGGCAGCTTCTGTACCCTGGCAACATCCCTGATGGCCATCTTGGCTGCCATCGTCCCGAAGGTGATAATATGCGCTACCCTGTCGTGACCGTATTTGTCAACAACATATTTGAGCACCTTCTCCCTGCCATCTTCATCAAAGTCGATGTCGATATCCGGCATTGAGATACGGTCAGGATTAAGGAACCTCTCGAAGAGCAGGTTATATTTCACAGGGTCGATATCCGTGATCCTCAGTGCATATGCGACAGCGCTGCCTGCCGCGGAGCCTCTGCCGGGACCCACCCAGACACCCATTTCACGGGCAGCCCTGAGAAAATCCTGTACTATGAGGAAGTACCCCGGGAAGCCCATGTTTTTTATTACCGACAGCTCGAAGTCAATGCGTGCCTCCAGCTCAGTAGTGATCTCACCCCACCGTTCTGCCGCACCTTTCATTGTCAGGTGACGCAGATATTCATCCTTGTCTTGGAAATCAGCCGGAATAGAAAACTCAGGCATGATAGGTTCACTGCCTAGAGAATAATATTCGACCTTGTCTGCTATTTCCTTTGTATTGAAAACCGTCTCAGGCATGTCTGCAAAGACAGATAGCATCTCCTCCTCGCTCTTCAGATATTCCTCCTTGGTGTACCGGAGTCTTTTCGGATCGTCGATGTCGGCAGCGGTATTGATGCAGATAAGCCTGTCATGTGCTTCCGCCTCGTCAGCCATGATGAAATGAACGTCATTTGACGCGATGATCTTGACGCCGTATTTTACAGCCAGTTCGCGGTACGCTGCTATGACCCTCTGCTGCTCGGGAAAGACCGTGATGTCTGCTGTCGGATCGGCTGTCTCATGTCTTTGTATCTCAAGATAATAGTCGTCGCCGAATATCTCCTGATATGAAAGTATTGCTTCCCCGGCCCCTTTCATATTCCCGGAAAGGACCTCCTGTGCCGTCTCTCCCGCCAGGCATGCAGATGATGCTATGATACCCTCATGATGGAGGCGGAGCAGCGCCTTGTCAATACGTGGTTTGTAATAGAATCCCTTGATCCAGGCATGTGACACAAGCTTCACAAGATTGCGGTATCCGGTCAGGTTTTTTGCCAGCAGTATGAGGTGGTCACCCGAACGGTCTTCTTTGGAGGTTTTTTCCTCGAGTGTGCCGCGGGCCACATATATCTCGCAGCCGATGATCGGCTTTATCTTTGCGGCTGTGGCTGCATCGTGAAACTCCTTGACCCCGAACATGTTGCCGTGATCTGTAATTGCCAGGGCCTCCATGCCCAGCACACCGGCTCTTTTTATCAGGGATTTGACACCTGATGCCCCGTCAAGGATGGAATATTGCGTGTGTACATGTAAATGGACGAATGAAGACATGATTTCCGGAAGATTTGCCAGCAAAGGCACAGGTAACAAAAATAAGTAAAAGCTGTTTCCCGGCTCAAATTATTTATTAACATGATCTCATTGAATATTTTTGTAACCTCGATTTATTGTAATATATTTGCACCCTCAATCAAAAAAGAGGTATAAATTAAACCGTAGAATTTTAAATGTCAGTAAAAATCAGATTAGCTAGGAAGGGCCGCAAGAAGCAGGCTTTCTACCACATAGTGGTAGCAGATAGCAGGTCGCCACGTGATGGCAGATTCATTGAAAAGATCGGAGTTTACAACCCGATCACTGACCCGGCAACCATCGACATCAACTTCGAGAAGGCATTGGGTTGGCTGCAGAACGGTGCGCAACCTACGGAAACATGCAAGGCAATCCTTTCATACAAGGGAGTGCTGATGAAGAAACACCTTCTTGACGGTGTTAAGAAGGGAGCCTTTGACGAGGCGGAAGCCGATCGCCGTTTTAATGAGTGGCTTAAGGGCAAGGAAGATAAGATCGAGGCTAAGAAATCAGGCCTTGAGAAGAAGAGTGAAGAGACACGCAAGCAGCGTCTCGAGGCTGAGAAGGCGATAAAAGAGACCAGGGCAGCCGAGTATGCGAAGAAGATCGCGGCGCAGGCAGCTGAGGCTGAGGCAGCAGCAAAGGCAGCTGCAGCAGAGGCAGCAGGCACGCCTGAGACAGCAGAGATCGCTGAAGCACCCGCAGACGAGGTAAAGGAAGAGACTGCCGAAGAGTCTGAAAAGACCGTGGAGTAGTCACTCCGAGCCGCAACAGGCCTGTGAGAACCATAGGTATTATAACCAAAACACACGGCTTCGACGGAGCCGTGGTAGTGAGAAGTGAAAGCGGCATCACCAGGGAACCTGAACAGGGAGAACCGGTATTCGTTGTAATAGACGGAATACCGGTTCCCTTTTTTACACGCGAGGCATTCACTACATCACGTGATACTCTTGTCATTTCATTTGATGATTATCTGACTCCCCGGTCAGTAGCCCGGCTGAAGGGATGTGAGGTAAGAACAGGGGAGGAGCCCTATGAGCAGGATGACCTTTCAGATATTAAAGGGTATACGATCTTTGATAAAAAGAGTGGCTTCAGTGGCGTAATTGCCGGCATCGAAAAGAATCCCGGACAGCTTCTTGCTGTCGTCTTTGCTGCACAGGGTGAGATATTGATTCCGCTCCACGCTGACCTGATAATATGTGTAGACCCTGAGAACAGGACGGTAGAGATGTCGCTCCCCGAAGGGCTGACCAACATTAATCTATGATCATTTTTCTTTTCACCTGTGCAACATACAGGAATCGGTGACGTCTTTTTATTGTAATCAACCAACGAATAACAGAGCAGTCATGAAAAGAACAATCACGCTTGCAGCACTGGTGCTGCTTCTTGTATCAGCCGCGCAGGCACAGACAACATACACCGAAACACGCAATGTAACGGGATTCAATGAGATAGGCTTTGCCGTCTCAGGGGAGGTGTACATCACCATCGGCGAGGGATATAAGGTTGTCCTTGAGGGAGATAAGGATTATATCACCGAGATAGAGACAAAGGTATCGGGCGACAGGCTTGATATCAAAAGGGAAAAATGGTATGACACCGGAAACAAGAAAGTGACAGTAAGGGTCACCATGCCCTCCCTCGACGGCATCTCCGTTTCAGGATCAGGAAAGGTTTATGTCAATGACCCGCTAAAGGGTGACGAGCTGGACATAGCTGTCAGCGGAAGCGGCACCATTAACCTTATGGATGTGGATATCAGGGATGTGGAGTGCAGCATCTCAGGGTCAGGGAATCTTCTCATTGCCGGAAGCGGGAGTGTAGGTAACCTTGAAATAAGCATCTCGGGATCGGGAGACTACAAGGGCGAGTCTGCCTCCATCGGCACTCTTGAGGCCCATATTTCAGGCAGCGGGAGCTGCGACTGTGTGGTAAGGGATATGCTCAGGGCTTCCATTTCAGGAAGCGGCAGCATCTATTACTCAGGCAATCCGAAGATCGACGCTGCCATCTCCGGCTCGGGGAAGGTACGCACAAAGTAATCACTGCCGGAGGATTTTTATCACTCCGTTCGCGGATATTTTGATGACCGAAGAGGCTGCGGCCCTGCTTCGGTCGTCCTGTCTCCATACGCATACATAATCGACAGCAGCCTTTATCTCTTCGCTTATCTCGTCAAAGACAGCCGGAGCCTGTGACCCGCTTATATTGGCTGATGTTGATACCAGCGGTTTGCGGAAAGCATTCAGCAACTCGTCACAGAACGGGTCGGAACATATCCTTACACCTACCGAGCCGTCGTCAGATGTGACACCCTCAGCCAGGCCTCTTCCCCGGTCATAGACAACGGTGAGAGGCTTTTCCGCCATCTCCGCCAGCTCAAGGGCGATATCAGGGGGATTATCGACATATCTTGAAAGCATGGTGACTGAGTTGACAAGCACTATAAGGCTCTTGCTGTCAGCACGCTTTTTTATGTCATAGATCCTGCGCACTGCTTCGGCCCTGGTTGCATCACATCCCAGACCCCATACCGTATCGGTGGGGTAGAGTATGACGCCCCCGTCGCGCAACACCTTCAGGGCATTCTTTATATCGTCACGGTAACCTTCTGTCATATCATCACATCATTTTCCCTCAGTGCATTGTTCAGTGAGGTTTTTTTGTCGGTTGATTCCTTTCTCTTGCCTATTATCAGGGCGCAAGGCACATAGTAAGTACCTGCCGGGAATTCTTTAGGGTACGTGCCGGGTATCACCACACACCCGGGAGGCACATATCCACGGTATTCAACCGCCTTGCTTCCGGTAACGTCGATTATCCGTGTCGACCCTGTGATAACAGTGTTGGCAGCAATCACTGCCTCGGTACATATGCGCGCACCTTCCACTATTATAGCCCGTGAACCGATGAAGCAGTTGTCTTCAACGATGACCGGTGCAGCCTGTACCGGCTCGAGCACACCGCCAAGACCCACCCCGCCGCTGAGATGCACATTCTTTCCTACCTGGGCACATGATCCTACTGTCGCCCATGTGTCAACCATGGTACCTTCCTCAACCCTGGCACCTATGTTTACAAATGAGGGCATCAGTATAACCCCTTTTGCCAGGTACGAGCCGTAACGGGCAACAGCATGAGGCACAACCCTTACACCAAGTTCACTGTAGTTGTGTTTGAGATCAATCTTGTCATGAAACTCAAGCGGTCCGGCAACTGTTGTGCTCATCTCCCGCATGGGGAAATAGAGTATTACTGCCTTCTTAACCCAACTGTTAACCGTCCAGTTGTCACCCGCAGGTTCGGCAACACGCAGGATTCCCTTGTCAAGGGCATCAATGACCTCCTCAACGGCCTGCCTGACCTCAGGCTGCTTCAGCATTGCCCGGTCATCCCATGCTGCCTCTATCAAATCCTGTCTGTACCCCATTTTTTTCTGCAAAAATAAGAATTGTTGAACCGGTTCGTTAAAAAACTCTAATAACTATCACACAGCATAGATACTTTGCCATATAAGTTTAATTTTGAGCAGAGCTAAAACAAAGATTATGATAAAGAAAATTCTCTTCACCGCATTTGTCCTGGGATCATTCATGATTGCAAATGGACAGGAAAAGTCAGGTTACCAGATGCCTCCCGAAGCAATAGTTGCAATTATTGATGCACCTCAGACACCGGGAGTGCTTGTTAGTCCAGATAATAAGACCATCCTCCTTCTTGACCGTGCGGGTCTTGTATCGATAGCTGAGCTTTCAGGACCGGAGCTGCGTCTCGCAGGGATAAGAATCAACCCGTTCACGAACAGCCAGAGCCGCGGGCAGTCAGTCACCGGCATCTCTTCAATGAACATTGACGGTACGAACATACGTCCTCTCACCGGTCTTCCGGCTGATGCAAAGCTCGGTGGCGTTTCATGGTCAGATGACAGCCGCTGGTTTGCCTTTACTAACACCACAGACAACGGTGTCGAACTGTGGGTCGCTGATGCAGCAGCCATGACCGCAAAAAAGGTAGATGAAGGGCTGAACAATATATTCATGAGGACGAGGAGCTGGATGCCTGACGGTTCAATAATCTATCTGCGGACGCTGAGAGAGCGTGGCAAGGCTCCTTCAGCCTCCCGTGTCCCGGCAGGACCGTCGGTACAGGAGAGTGCAGGCAAGCAGGGCGAGTCGCGCACCTTCCAGGACCTCCTCCAGAATGTCGATGATGAGAAGATGTTTGAGTATTACGGCACTTCGGAACTGGTGAGATGGGACGGACAGAAGAGTGATGTAATAGGTAAAAAAGGGATGATCACGGACGTCTCTTCCTCTCCTGACGGGAAGTGGCTGCTGGTGACGACGATAAAGAGGCCTTTCTCATATATTGTCCCTTATGCATTCTTCCCGACGACATTTGAGATATGGGATCTGAGCGGGAAGGTTATCAGAACGCTCCTTGAGAAGCCACTGCAGGAGAACCTCCCGAGGGGTTATGACGTAGTTAATCCCGGGCCGAGAAACTACTCATGGCGCAGCGACATGCCCGCCACGCTTATGTGGGTGGAGGCTCTCGACGGAGGCGATTATCATGCAAAGGAGATGCAGTACCATGACCAGGTTTATGCTCTTGAGGCTCCCTTCACCGGGGACCCGTGTCCCATTCCTCGCAACCGAGAAAAGGATACAGAGGATCACATGGGGTAATGAAAGTCTTGCGGTGCTCTCAGAAGGACTTCAGAAGAGCCGTGTGAGGGTCACAAGCACATTCAGCCCGGCCAATCCGCAGGCAACGATGAAAAAGATATCAGAGCTTAATTCTGATGACCGTTACAACAACCCCGGATTTTACATGACCACACGCAACAGCTTCGGACAGCAGGTGCTTCTGATAGCTGACAAGGGCAAGACGCTGTATCTCACCGGCCAGGGAGCCTCTGCCGAGGGAGACAAGCCCTTCATTGACAAGTATGACATCAAGACGGGGAAGACAACAAGGCTGTGGCGTTCTGAAGCACCCTGGTACGAGACGGTAAGTGACTTCATAAATATTGATAAAGGGCTGGTGCTAACTGTAAGGCAGTCGGTCACCGAGGTACCGAACTACTTTATCCGCGACCTGAAGAAAGGGACGCTTCAGCAGGTCACAAAATTCGGAAATCCATATCCGCAGCTTGCAGGCGTGCATAAGGAACTGGTAACATATAAGCGCAAAGACGGGGTTGACCTGTCATTCACACTCTATCTTCCATCAGGGTATGACAAAGCCAAGGACGGCCCGCTGCCAACGATACTATGGGCTTACCCGCGCGAGTTCAATGATCCTTCCATGGCAGGGCAGGTAAGCGGGTCACCCTATACCTTTACCCGCATAAGCCCCTCGTCTGTGCTTATTTATGTCACACAGGGATATGCGGTTCTCAATGATGTCAGCTTCCCCATTGTGGGTGTTGGTGACGCTGAGCCCAATGACACTTTTGTTGAGCAGCTAGTGGCAAATGCTGAAGCCGCCATCAACAAGGCAGTTGAGATGGGTGTCACCGATCCGGCAAGGGTAGCTGTCAGCGGACACTCGTACGGTGCCTTCATGACGGGTCATCTCCTGTCTCACACGAGGCTCTTCGCTGCAGGAATAGCCAGGAGCGGTGCATATAACCGCACACTGACACCCTTTGGCTTCCAGAGCGAACAGCGCAGCTTCTGGGAGGCACCTGAGCTCTATCTTGAGATGTCACCCTTCTCGCACGTCACCAAGGTCAAAGATCCCATACTACTGATCCATGGCATGGCCGATGACAACCAGGGTACCTTCCCGATACAGAGCGAGAGGTATTATGCCGCACTCAAAGGGGCAGGAGCTACCGTAAGGCTGGTTCTTCTTCCTTCTGAAGCCCACGGTTATTCAGCACGTGAGTCACTGCTGCACATGCACTGGGAGTATCTTAACTGGATGGATAAGTACGTCAAGAACAAAAAATAGTACATCGCTATTTATCCGGTCGGGTTATTGGTTTCAATTTTTTTTAGTAATATCGGCTCCTGATATTATTCGAAGGAATTGTTAAACCAATAAAACCAATGTTATGATTGATAGTTTGTTCTGGATTGCGCCCATATCCGCGGTGCTGGCTTTGTTATTTGCCTGGATCTTCTATCGCGGGATGATGAAAGCCCCTGCAGGCAATGACCGTATGCAGGAGATTGCCCAATATGTCAGGGAAGGTGCCATGGCGTACCTTGGAAGGCAGTACAGGGTAGTGACGATCGTCTTCGTCGTCCTGATCATCCTGCTGTCATTCCTCGCATATATAGGGGTTCAGAATCCCTTTGTCCCGGTAGCTTTTCTTACAGGAGGGTTCTTTTCCGGCCTGTGCGGGTTCCTGGGAATGAAAACTGCAACACATGCATCATCACGCACAGCGCAGGGAGCATCTGTCTCTCTCAACCAGGGGCTCAAGATTGCGTTCCGGAGCGGAGCAGTCATGGGCCTCGTTGTTGTCGGGTTCGGACTGCTTGACATTGCAATCTGGTTCATTCTTCTCAATAATGTCATATTCACTCCCGAGCACATGGCTGAGGGGATGAAATGGCTCGGACTGACATTCGTCCACGCAGGCACTGATGACCATCAGAAGATGATCGAGATCACGGCCACGATGCTTACGTTCGGCATGGGTGCCTCGACGCAGGCTCTCTTTGCACGTGTCGGCGGCGGGATCTTCACAAAAGCTGCGGACGTAGGCGCTGACCTGGTTGGCAAGGTCGAGGCAGGCATCCCCGAGGATGACCCCCGTAACCCCGCAACCATTGCAGATAACGTCGGTGACAACGTAGGTGACGTTGCCGGCATGGGCGCTGACCTGTATGAGTCATATGCAGGTTCAATACTTGCCACAGCTGCTCTGGGAGCAGCGCTACCGGCAATAACTGCCGCAGAACAGATGAAGTTTGTCATTGCACCGATGATCGTTGCTTCGATTGGTATACTGCTCTCAATAGCAGGCGTATATATGGTCCGCACCAAGGAAAAGGCCACCCAGAAGAACCTGCTTAATGCACTGCTCCTGGGTACGGGAGGCAGCTCGGCACTCATCCTGGTTGCACTTGCTGTAATGGCCTTCACCGGATGGATTACATGGGGTATTTTCGGTGCCGTTGTAGCAGGGCTGACAGCCGGAGTTATTATCGGCCAGTCGACGGAATACTTCACCTCAGACGAATACGGACCTACAAAGGGTATAGCAAAACAGACGCAGCAGGGGCCTGCAACAACCATCATCGAAGGTATGGCTGTGGGTATGATGTCATCATGGGTTCCGGTACTTACCATCGTTGCTGCCATCATCGCTGCTTACGGTTTTGCAGGCGGCTTCACCAGCTTCCCCAGCGGTGTTTACGGCATCGGTTTCGCAGCAGTGGGCATGCTCTCAACACTTGGCATCACTCTGGCTACTGACGCCTTTGGCCCGATAGCAGATAACGCCGGGGGTAATGCGGAGATGTCACACCTCCCCAAAGAGGTTCGTGAGCGCACAGACGCACTCGATATGCTCGGCAACACAACGGCTGCTACCGGCAAAGGATTTGCAATTGGCTCAGCTGCTCTGACAGCAATGGCTCTGGTGGCGGCATATATGGAAGAGGTTAAACTGTGGCTGGGACGTCTCGCTGATGAGTCAGCAGAAGGCTTCAGGCAGGTGGGTGATGTGCTGTTTTACAGGAGCACCGTTCCCACTTCTATCCCTGATGGGATGACTGCTGTAAGCGTGAACGCAGCAGATATAAAAGATTTTGTGGCAGCATATGACCTGTCAGTCTTCAACCCGATGCTTCTCGGAGGGATATTTATAGGTGCCATGATGGCTTTCCTCTTCAGCGCACTGTCGATGAAAGCTGTGGGTCGTGCTGCAGGCAGCATGGTTGACGAGGTGAGACGCCAGTTCCGCGAGATACCCGGTATCATGGAAGGAACAGGCAAGCCCGAATATGCAAAGTGTGTCGCCATCTCAACAAAAGGTGCACAGCGCGAGATGCTTCTGCCGTCGCTGCTTGCCATAGCCGTTCCCTTGGTGACCGGACTCGTACTAGGTGTCGCCGGAGTGACTGGGTTGCTCGTCGGTGGCATGACTGCCGGATTCACACTGGCCAGCATGCTTAACAACGCCGGCGGTGCATGGGATAATGCCAAGAAGTTTATTGAGAAAGGCAACTATGGCGGCAAGAAGAGCGAAGCACACAAAGCCGGCGTAGTAGGCGACACTGTTGGTGACCCGTTCAAGGACACCTCAGGCCCGTCGCTCAACATCCTCATCAAGCTCATGTCAATGGTATCCGTGGTTATGGCGGGGCTGACAGTGGCATGGAGCATCATTGGTTAATTTGTCAGTAATATAATGTGGCGACGCCCAACCTGGGCGTCGTTACATTTTTAGATAAGACAAGATGTATATACCTGAGTTTAAAGATGTGGTTGCAGCTTCGGAGGCTATTGCACCGTTTGTGCACCGCACACCTGTCCTCACCTCGCGTCAGCTCGACAGCATTGCCGGTGCTCATCTCCTGTTCAAGTGTGAGAACTTTCAGAAGGTAGGGGCCTTCAAGTTCAGGGGAGCCACCAATGCCGTCCTCAGGACTGAATGAGGAGCGATCGTCAGTCGCGGTGTCGTCACCCATTCGTCGGGCAATCATGCTGCTGCGCTGGCTCATGCGGCCGTGTCGAGGGGAGTGAAGGCCTATATCGTCATGCCCTCCACGGCGCCTGAGGTAAAGAAGAGGGCTGTCGCCGGATACGGGGCTGAGATTACCTTCTGCGAGCCTACCGCTGAGGCGAGGGAGGCCGCCGCCGCCGAAGTCATCCGGCGTACCGGCGCCACCCTGATACATCCGTATGACAACTTTAATATCATCGCCGGTCAGGGCACGGCGGCACTCGAGCTGCTGACAGACCACCCCGTCGCCTGACGCCGTGCTCACTCCTGTCGGCGGCGGCGGCCTCCTCAGCGGCACAGCCATCTCTGCCCGTCACCTCGCACCGTCGATAAAAATATATGGCGCGGAACCAATCCTTGCCGATGACGCCGCAAGATCATTCCACACCCGTACACTGCAGCCACCACTGCCTCCGCGAACAATCGCAGACGGACTGCTGACATCACTGAGCGAAAGAACCTACTCCATCATAAGCAAAAAGGTTGATGATATCCTGACAGTCAGTGAGGAGGCTATCGTCGAAGCCATGCAGCTGGTATGGGAGAGGATGAAGATTATCATCGAACCCTCGTCGGCAGTGCCCCTGGCTGCCGTCCTTGGCAACAAGAGCCTCTTTGCCGGCAAAAAAGTGGCGATAATTATTTCCGGGGGGAATGTTGACCTGACGAAGCTGCCTTTCGGTCAGCACGCCTGAAGTAGGCTATTATCGGATAATGATCGGAATACCTGACCTTGACGATGTCAAAGTCATTACATTCAATCTCTTCGTTGTACAGTATGTAGTCAATCCTGTTCGGAGGATACTTGCCGCGGTAGGTGAAGCCTGCACCATAGCCTGCCTCCACAAAGGCATCCCTGAGACCACGCCTCATCTTGCGGTAGGTGTATGATACCGGAGTGTCATTGAAGTCACCGGCAACAATTACAGGGTATGGCGAGGTGGTTATATGCTGCTTCACCCTGTCTGCCTGGAGTGAACGGCTGGCAAAACCGTTGATAAGGCTCTTTAATATCTCCCTGACATTGCTCATCGAGCCTTCCTGGACCTCACCCGTTATTTCAGTCAGCAGGTTGCCCTCCACACGCCTGAGCCTGAACGACTGAAGGTGATTGTTGTAGATCCTGAAGGTGTCGGCGTCAACAACAATATCTGTAAAGATGGTAAGGGATGATGATCCGGGATGAACTATATCGCCTCTTCTTATTATGGGATAACGTGTGATGGTGGCTATACCGTAATGGCTCGATGATCCGCTCTTTATAAGTTTGATATGGGTGTGCAATCTTCCCCCGAGGCCCTCTTTAAGCTTTTGTTCGCCGGCCCACGGACTACCCTTGACGAAATATTCCTGAAGACATATTATTCCCGGTTCCTCCTTCCTCAGGAGCTGTAACATCTTCCGGTATGAGTCCCTCTGGCTCTCCTCGTAAAAGTTGAACAGCCGTACGTTATAACTTATCACCTTGAGGTCATGATGCTCCTCAGAGCCATGATTGGTGAACCTGATGAGATTGTGCAGGTGACCAAATCCTATAGCGATAAGAAATAATGATATCAGCCCGTACCATTTTCTGAATATCAACCAGATCAGCGCCATGACAATATTTGCTGCCACGAGATAGGGATAAGCCAGTCCGAAGAGCGAGGGAAGAGCTGTTGCGGAGGGGTTGATATATACGGACAGGTATGCAAGTATCAGAGCTGCGGCAATAATGATATTCACCGACAGAAGGATATTGCGGGAAAAGCGCTTTATCCCGCTACTTCTTTTTCTGACTCTCGCTGAAGAGGATCTCTTTTTCTTCTCTGGTGAGACTGTCATAACCGCCCTTTGAGATCTTGTCAAGTATATGATCTATTGCCTTTTGTCTTTCGGCTCTGATCTTGTTGTAGTCGTAGTCTGTCTTTGGTTTCTTGTATGTCACCTTCATCCGCCTCCCCGGCCTGAAGAGTGTCACAAAGAAATCAATGATACTGTTGAGCCATGCCCCTATATCTTTTCCGTTCTTCAGCCCGTAACCGTAGGCCAGTCCCATCATTGCTCCGCCTATGTGTGCTATCTTGCCTCCGGTGTTGACCGAGAAGTCAAAGACCGAGGTTATCAGGAATGTGATCAGGGCAAGATACTTGAGTTTTATCCTTCCGAAGAAGAGGAGATGGAGCTCCATCTCAGGAAGGTAGACAGCCGTGGCAATCACCAGGGCCATCACGGAGGCGGACGCGCCGAGGGCTACAGAGACGTTTACGGCACCGGCAAATGCGGGAAAAAGGTTAAAGATGATTATATAAAGCAGTGCCCCTGCCAGCCCCCCCATGAGGTAGAGTGACACAACCTTCCTCTGGTCGAGATAACTCATGAAAATCTTTCCGAACCACCATAGCCACAGCATGTTAAAGAGGAGATGAATGAATCCCTGGTGCAGGAACATATATGTGACAGGTGTCCACGGTTTTGTTGCCAGCGCTCCGACGGAGGCAGGAACGGCAAGATAAGAGATGACTGTTGTTGCCAGTTCGGGGCTTGATGCCAGGACACTGATCATCTCGAGTATCTTGATGATCAGGAATATGCCGGTGTTGACAAAGATGAGCCTTGTGAGGCTGGTCCCGTGCCTGAATGATGCCTTTATCTCGTCCCAGATACCCATCAGTAAAGTGTTTTGGTTGTCTTGCGCCAGTATCGTATCAGGAGGTACCCGAATATCATCCCGCCAAGATGTGCGGCATGTGCTATGTTGCTGCCCGGGCTTGTTACAGCGAGATAGAGCTCTATGGCACCGTAAGCCAGTACGAAGTATTTTGCTTTGATAGGGATGGGAGGGAAGATGAGCATCAGCTGCGTGTTGGGGAAGAGCATGCCAAAGGCAAGCAGAACCCCGAAGACGGCACCCGAAGCACCTACTGTCGGAGTATTGAGTATGGTATTCAGTGTCTGGGCTGCATTATCGGTATAGACCTGGCCTGATCTCAATACTTCCAGCCCTGAGTCATAAATATGCTGAAGCTCTTCAGGACTAAGTGCAGCCATTGACTTGGTGTACTGAAGCCACATGACCATCTCATGAGTGAAGGCTGCGCCGAGGCCGGTGATGAGGTAATAGATCAGAAACCGCTGCGGCCCCCACACTCTCTCGAGCACACCCCCGAACATAAAGAGGGCAAACATGTTGAAGAAAAGGTGTATGAACCCGCCGTGCATGAACATATGGGTCACTATCTGCCATGATCTGAAGTGGTCAGATTCTGGGAAGTAGAGCCCGAGTATACTGTTGAGGTCTGTTCCCCATACAGCCTTGAGGGCAAACGTGAGGAGCAGCATTACAACGTTGAGAATAATAATATTTTTTACTATCGGCGGAAGGCCTGCAAATCCACTGTTCATCTCTGTTTTTCTATAGTTTCTGAGTTTTCAAATTTAGCCATTCTGAACGATAATCAGCCGAATCTTCTGTCAAGCTCTTCCAGGGTTATGATGTTCATCACCGTCCGCCCTGTGGGTGAATAGTTTGGCATGGAGCAGGCGAACAGCTGGTCAAACAGTTCCTCCATCTCATCATGTGTCAGCGGCATGCCGTAGGGTATGGCTGACGCTTTTGCCATCGACAGGGCTACCCTTTCCCGGGCGCCTATTGACGGATCGTTCAGCGTCTGTTTATATTCTGTTATCAGTATCTCAAGCATGGCCAGCGGGCTCACATTACGGCTGTCGGCCGGATGAGCTGTAATTGTGACCCTGTTGTCAGCGCTGCTCTCCACCTCGAAACCAAGTGTCCTGATATCTTCTTTTATCTCTTCAATGATAACAATGTCAGCCGGATTTAGTTCTGTCTCCACCGGGAAGAGCGACACCTGGGCAGGAACCGGGCCGTCACCCAGCGATGACATGTATTTCTCATACAGCACCCGCTCGTGTGCTCTCCGCTGGTCGATCATCATTATTCCTGAAATGACGGGGCACATGACATACCTGTTCTTGATCTGGAAGAAGCGGCGCTGGCTCCCTGTAGGTGATTGCATTCCCTCCTTGCCTGCTGCCTCGCTGCTCCGTGCCGTAACGGTGAAGAGCGACTCCCATCCGCGTGCCGCACCATGCTCATGATCACCCTTCCATTTTGTCTCCGGCCGGTTGTATTCAGTCCCCTGGAAAGGATTGAAGCTCTGGTCAACTTCAATCCGGGGTGTCTGCGGTACCGGCATGTCGCCGGTGATGACAGGTATCTCCACGGCACCTTCAGGACCGAAGTCGAGTGACGGCACCACATTGAACCTCCCCAGCGCCTCACGCACTGAAGCGAGCATTATCTGCCATACCGATCTCTCATCCTCAAACTTTATCTCGGTCTTTGTAGGGTGTATGTTAACGTCTATGGTTGACGGGTCGGCTGTCATGAACAGGAAATATGAGGGCACTGATTCAGGTGGCAGTATCCCCTGGTAAGCCTCCATCACGGCACGGTGGAGGTAGGGGTGGCGGATGAACCTGTTGTTGATGAAGAAGAACTGTTCTCCGGGTGACCGCCGTGCGTTCTCCGGCTTGCCGGCAAAGCCCATGATGCTGACTATTGAGGTGGCGGTCTCTACCGTCACCAGGTTCTGGTTATAGTGCTTCCCGAAGAGAGCCACTATACGCTGCCTGTGATTTGATGCCGGCAGACGGTATATATCCTGGTCATTGTGTATCAGGGTGAGTTTTATCCCGGGATGAGCCAGTGACACGCGCTGGAACTCTGTTATGATGTGTCTCAGTTCTGTGTTGTCTGTCTTGAGGAATTTGCGGCGTGCAGGTACGTTATAAAAGAGGTTTTTTACACTTAAGACCGATCCTGTTGCGCATGAGCAGGGCTCCTGTCTTGTCACCCTTGAGTTGCTGATCTCGACAAGGGTACCCTCCTCATCCTCCTCTCTTCTGGTGCGCAGTTCAGTCATCGACACTGCTGCCACCGAGGCAAGCGCCTCACCCCGGAATCCTTTTGTGGTGATGGAAAAGAGATCGTCGGCAGATGAGATCTTTGATGTTGCATGCCTCTCGAATGCCAGTCGGGCATCGGTCTCGCTCATGCCGCTGCCGTTATCTATAACCTGCACCAGGGTGCGACCGGCATCCTTTATTACTATTGTTATCTCAGAAGCACCTGCGTCGACCGCATTCTCGGCAAGCTCCTTCACCACCGAGGCAGGGCGCTGTATCACCTCACCGGCTGCGATCTGGTTGGCAACGGAGTCGGGCAGAAGCCTGATAATATCACTCATCTTATGAAAGGCATTAGAAAAATAAATAGAAATATGTAATGAGGACGAGTATCAAGACAATGACAATCAGCCTTATCATGTTATGCCTTTCGACTTTCTCCCTCTGCCTGGGGAAGTAATTCTTCATTGACCCCCTCATGATCCTGCTCCTGTAGGGTGTGGAGTGTGCTCCCTGCTCCCCGCTCCCTGCTCCCTGCTCTCTGCTCTCTTCACCCTGCTCCCCGCTCATGGCTCTTCTCGCCTCCCTCTCCTCTTTCTTCGGGTCATAGAAGCGTGGAGTATAGTTGAATCCCCGTGGCTTATTCTGCTTGAAGAAATTCGGTATTGCCATCCTTCATTTTTTGCAAAAATACTAAGAAAAAGGGAGTTTTTAAGGGAGCAATCAACTACCCCGGTATGTTGAAATTGTAAAGCTCACATGAGTCTTGCATGAAAGATAACCAAAAAAGGTCGGTACAAATGCTTAACTTTGGACCGTTTAAGCCTTAAACCTCGAATGAAGATACTCGTCACATATGCCAGTCGCACAGGCTCAACAGCTGCGGTTGCCGCGAGGGTAGGGCGTGTCCTGACGGGTCTGGGGGAGGAAGTCACCGTCACACCGATGAGTGATGTGAAAGGGCTGAAGAGATTTGATGCAGTCGTTGCCGGCAGTTCGGTCCAGAGCGGATTATGGCTTCCTGAGGCCATGGAGTTCATCAGGAGGAACCACGACATTTTGCAGCATAAGCCCTTTGCCATTTTCAGTGTCTCGTTCACCCCCAGTGAGGAGCAGGGGGTGGAATATCGTATGGCAATCATGCAGTGGACGGCACCTGTCAGGGCCCTGGCACATCCTGTCAGTGAGGCTTTCTTTGCGACTGAATCGGGTGACACCAACAATACGAAGCCCGGTGCCAGGTCACGTTTCAAGCTCGGTGTTCTTCTGGGTATATTGAAGGAGCGTGACAACCGTCAGCTTGATCTGGTTGTGCCCTGGGTTGTGAAGCTTCATGAGAAGCTGAGATAGCAAGTAGATTTTTCATACCCACAACGGAACGGGGGATATCATCCAGAGCACTATTGACTGGACAAGCATATCTTTCCTGACGGTTTTTCTTCTGACGATCATATAGATCATGAGGGCGAGGGCAAGGACGTCGCCGTACCAAACCATTGTGGTACCCATAGGCATATTCCATGACTCGAGCATATTGGCAATGAAGACAGTCGAATAGATATATCCGACGATTTCGTTTGCCAGCCAGTGGCTGTCGTCGCTTATCATCGGGAAGTACCAGGCTGAGCCAATGTAAAAGAGTGACCCTGCCAGCATGGTATATCTGAACCATGGCATCATGTCGAGCATAGGGTTAAAGACAGCGCAGACAGCGAAGATGATGAATGCCGCCCTCTGAAAGATTACCTTATTCATGACTTATATTTTTTAATGCAGCATACCAAAATTAAAAAAAAACTTGACAAATATTTCGAAATAATATAAATTTGATATGCTGCATTTCTAAAATTATTTACATGGTTAATTGGGTGCATACATCCCGAAGCATGTATTTGTCTATGCATTTATATGTACTGGATGGGTGTCTTTATCCAGAATCAAATACTATAATGAAACATTAAATGTAAGGTCCTATGAAATTTATTTCTGAGAGTTTGATAGACAGAGTATTTGAGACCTATATCGGTCGGATTACTATCAGGAGTAGATTAATATACTGGGTGGTGATAATAATTCTAATGACTGCAATCTTGGTTTTACCTCTCATTTATGTGGATGTCGCAGTCCAGGCCAGAGGGTTTTTCCAGTCTGAAATAGAGAGACAACCGATTTATGCGCCAACCAGTGGTCAGGTTTTACATACTGCGATTAATAAGGGCAAAAGAGTGTGGAAGGGAGATACCCTGTTAACAATTGGTTCAGATGCAGTTCAGGCAGAGCTAACAGCTGTAAATCAAAGAATTAGAGATAATAATTTAGCCATTCAAGACCTCAATTGCTTACTGGAAATAGAATTGCTCAAGGACAACATTGGAACGCCTGTGCTTGTCACAAAACGATATAATGCTGAATATGTCAATCTCTCCAGATTACTGAAACTACAGGCACAGACATATCATCAGGCCAAGTTTGACTATGAAAGAAAAAGATCACTTCATGAACAGGAAATTATTTCTGATGCTGATTATGAGGTCTCTTACTTCAATTTCAGATCAGAAGAAGAAAAGCTGAATCAGGCATTTGCTCAAACTTTAGCAAAATGGGAGTTGGACTTAGCTCAGAGAATAAGTGATTCCATCATCCTGCATACAGAACATGAACGATACAAAGAAGAAATAAAGAATCTATGTGTTATTGCCCCTGTAAGCGGAACTATTATTCAAAGTGCAGATATTCAAGACGGCACGTTTATTTATGATAATCAGCATATTGCAGAAATATCCCCAATGGGTGATATTATGGCTGTCTGTTTTGTGTCTCCTGGAGATATCGGATTGGTACAACCGGGATTACCGGTGCTCCTTCAGGTAGATGCATTTAAGTATACTGAGTGGGGTTTGCTAAAAGCAAATATCCTGGATGTTTCAAATGATCTTATTACAGACGATGGTCAGTCAGCCTATTTTAGGATTATATGTAGGCCGGAACAGAATTATCTAAGCCTAAAAAATGGAGTTAGAGCAGAGATCATTAAAGGCATGAGTTTCAATGCCCGAATTGTAATCACACAAAGATCTCTGTTTAATCTGTTGTTTGATAAGGCTGACGATTGGTTAAATCCCTATTTGAATTGATGTAAACGGCAAATTATGAGTATTAAGGTCAAACAAAGGGATATTACTGACTGTGGTGCTGCATGTCTTGCTTCGATTGCTTCATTTTATAAAGTTAACATGCCACTTTCCAGAATTCGGCAATATGCTTGCACGGATAAAAAAGGGACAAATATTCTGGGATTAATCGAGGCTGCAGAAAGAATGGGATTTACAGCTAAAGGTGTAAAAGGAGAATGGAACAGCCTTTTCAAGATTCCTGTTCCGGCAATTGCTCACATAATTGTAAAAGGTGTTATTACCCATTTTTTAGTGATAATTAAGGTGGGCAAATCTTATGTTAGAGTTATGGATCCGTCTGATGGTGATCTTCATAAATTAACGCATGAAGAATTCAAAAATCAATGGACTGGCGTACTGGTTCTAATTGCCCCCGGTGAAAGATTTAAAATCAGAAATGAAAAGACTGAACTTGGATCGAGGTTACTCCAACTTATAAGACCAAGTAAAGGTATCCTTGTTCAGTCTTTGGTAGGTGCTCTCATTTACTCAATACTTGGGCTATCCCTTTCACTTTATGTAGGTAGGCTGGTTGATAATGTAATTCCGGGTAGCAACACAAACCTGCTCAATTTGTTAGGCTTGGCTATGTTAGTTATTATTTTCTTTCGTCTTATCCTGATGGTATTTCAGTCTGTGTTTGTATTGAAAACAGGGCAGATAATTGATGCCTCCTTAATTCTCGGATATTATCAGCAGCTCTTTAGATTGCCCAAATCGTTTTTCGACAATATGAGAACCGGAGAAATCATCTCAAGGATTGGAGATGCGGTCAAAATCAGAGTATTCATCAATGATGTTTCAATTTCGTTGGTTCTTAACATTTTTATCTTGATAGTATCCTTTGTCTTGATGTTTGCCTTCTACTGGAAATTGGCATTGATTATATTATGCGTAATACCGTTATATTATATCATATACTTCATTTCAAATAAGATTAATAAAAAGACACAACGAAAAGTTATGGAAAATGCTGCTGATTTAGAGGCACAGTTGGTGGAGTCACTAAATGCAGCGGGTACAATAAAACGCTTCTCGTTGGAGGAGATGGCTAATTTGAAAACAGAGACAAGATTCATTGGTCTTTTAGAGAGTGTGTATAAGTCGGGGTTGAACTCCATTTTTTCATCGGCATCATCCAACTTTGTTAGTCAATTAATAACTGTGGTTGTTTTGTGGGTTGGCACTGGCTTTGTGCTGAAGGCACATATTACTGCTGGAGAATTGCTTTCATTTTATGCTATCATTGGCTATTTTACGGGCCCGGTTTCCGGGATAATAAATTATAACAAAACTCTGCTGGATGCCAGAATTGCAGCTGACAGATTGTTTGAGATATTTGATTTGGAAAGTGAAGAAGACAGAGGAAAGATCGACCTTATTCCAGAACTTGTCAATGATATCTTCTTTGAAAATGTTAAATTCAGATATGGAACAAGAGTAACGGTATTCGAGTCTCTGAGTCTGCAGATTAAAAAAGGTTCATTCACTGCAATAGTTGGAGAAAGCGGATCAGGAAAGACAACTCTTATTTCACTTCTGCATAAATTATATCCAATTAATGGAGGTTACATAAGAATTGGGAATAATAGTATTACCAATTTTACGAACAAGTCCCTCAGAAAGATCATATCATGTGTCCCACAGGATATAGATCTGTTTACAGGATCCATAGCTGAAAATATAGCACCAGCAGAATTAGAGCCTGACATGGCTAGAATAATGCGAATATGTAATATTCTGGGGATGTCAGGATTCATTGATAGTCTGCCTGCCGGTTTCAATACGATGTTAGGTGAACATGGCGTAAATCTGTCAGGTGGACAGAAACAGCGAATTGCCATTGCACGGGCAATTTATCTTGAGCCTGAGATACTTGTACTTGACGAGGCAACTTCTTCATTAGATCCTTTGTCTGAGAGCTTTATTCAGGAAGCATTGTTGGAATTTGTAAAATCCGGCAGGACACTGATTGTTATTGCTCATCGGCTGTCAACCATCAGCAGAGCAGATAAGATATTGGTTTTACGCAACGGCAAGGTGGCAGAGGCGGGTAGCTATACTGAATTGATTGAGGCAAAGGGATTATTTATGCAGATGCTTCAGCATCAGAGTCTTATTGTAGATCATCAGAATGAGAAACAAAAGATACATGCATTATGAAAGTATTTGAATATTTGGATCGTATCAGCCGGATGCACAGAATGCTGACCAGGCAACGGACCGGAACCCCTGCAGAGTTTGCGGGTCAGCTTGGTGTAAGTAGAACAACTCTCTACGAAATGATTGATGAATTGAGATCTCGAGGAGCTCCAATTTCTTATTCAAAATCATCGTGTACGTTTTTCTATACCGAACCATTTGAAATTAATATAAGCTGTTCAATGCGGCCACTCAGTCATCATGAGGAAAAACAACTATCGGGAGGTAACTTTTTTGGCAGAGTCCTTTTTTCCCGGACTATACAATCAGAAATTAGTACTTGATATTATCCTGCATGGATACTTGGAGTTCTAAAAAGAAAAGATGCTATGGAAAAGACAGAAACGATTTTAATGGAACTGAGCCCTTCAGAGTTGTTGAATGTCAATGGAGGTGAACCTATTAGCAGTCTCCTAAGTAGATTAAGCCCATGGGCTGCTGTTGCCGCCGTGTTGATTTATGTCTACGATAACTGGGACCAATTCGTTGAGGGAGTAAAAGAAGGTTATGAAAGCACACAATCTAAATAAGACTGTTATGAAAAAGAATGAAAGCAATGGTTTATGCTTGTTAAGCTACGAAGAGCTATTAGGAATCTCAGGAGGAAGCGAACCAGGAGATTTTATGTATGATCTTGGCGTATTAGTTGGCAAGGTTGGTGGCTGGATCAAAAATGCCTTTACCGCGGACACCGTGGATCAGTGGATGTTAGATGTTGATCCGAAACTACTCTTTGGGTAGTTTTCCTGATAATGAGTTACTTGAAAGATTATTGCCTTTATTTGCTGTGTGGATAATAAGGGCAATAATCTTAATTCGTGCATTTGATAGGAAGTTAAATGGAAGGTGAT
Source organism: uncultured Bacteroidales bacterium (assembly GCA_963732365.1). GTDB lineage: Bacteria > Bacteroidota > Bacteroidia > Bacteroidales > VadinHA17 > SR-FBR-E99. Next base: position 856,776 of record CAVSZC010000005.1, read on the forward strand.
AGCAATTCAACAGAGTATTCCGATATGCAAACGAAGAACAATGATGCATGTCCAGATGAACCTAACGATAAAAATGCAATTCCAAAATGGTTGCTGATATTTTTATATGTTGTCCTTTTTATTCAACTTTATGATTTGATTAGTGATTTAATATAATATAGGTGAGAATAATAGACTCTTTATTATTTTTGCTTTTATGTGAGTTATTATTCATTTTTCCTGGAGGAATTGTTGAGATAGTCCTGGAATCAACATTTAATCCCCTTAATGAAAACCTTATCTCACTAATTTCGTTTTTGTTCTCAGGTTTTGTTTTTGTCTTATGTCTCAAATTATTCTTCCTACAAATATTTCTGAGAGTAAGAAGTCTGATGGAAATTAATGTTCTTAAGATAATTTTACTATCTGCAATTTTCTTTTCTATAGGGTTGCTATATAGCCTTATAGTCTTGTTAGGACTTAAGTTAAACTTCATTATTGAAAAGGATTCATTAACAGAGGGAACCAGTTTTTCGAGCGTTCTGCTTCTGTTCCTTATCGCCATTGTAGTTGCAACAGTAGAAGAGATAGTGTTCAGAGGAGCTGCCCTTTCCTATTTGCTTATTAGATTCAAACCATTGGTTTCAATATTGCTTATTTCTATAGTTTTTTCTCTTGGTCATGTTCAATATTCTGGACTATTGCCTTACATAACAGCATTCATATTTGGAATTGTAACTTCAATTCTCGTGATTAAAACTAACACGCTCTATTATGCAATAGGTCTGCATTGCGGATGGAACTTTTTTTTCGGTGTACATAGTTTATACTTTGATCTGAATAGTAAGACTTTGCAATATTGGGGCAGCATATTTGAATTGATGGAAATTGGGATCCTGATACTAATCCTCTTCTCCTTTTGGATATACTCCCGAAACCATGATTTATCTCAAACCACTGATACAATAACATCTGGCCGAAATACATAAGCGGTTATTGAAATCTGTTACCGGGAGTGTTCAGTGGTTATGTTCCTTTGACAGTTTTTACTTGATACTGCAAGGATTTGTTAATCGGAAGGATTAACACAGGGGATCACAAATATATCAAGACATGACGGCAAGTGCCTCGATCGCATAGTCGCATTTGTTCTATGATTTGAGGAAATCAGATATTCTTTGCCTTCCCATATAATGATTTAAACATAACTGGATCCCGGAGGGATCCCATCTCTTTAGAAAATGATGACAAAAATGAAATGTGCGACCCCGTCGGGGTCGAAGATCGTTAATGGGAAATTCATCTTTGCTACAAAGCTGTGATGCCTTCGGCATCAGGCATTATTTTACATCCCTGCGGTGCGGGTATGGTGGTCTGTTCTATAAAGCTGTGATGCCTTCGGCATCAGGTATGAAATGACGCCTCCGTGAACGGGTAGGATTGTCAGGGTAATCAGGATTTTGTTAGTCGAATTTTGGAAGATATTTCTCTTCGAAATTAATGTCGAATTTCTTCAGAAACTCAATATATTCATCAAGATATGATTGTCTGGCATGATGTTCTTTCTGGTTCATGATGTACCTGACAACATTATCGATTTGTGAACGACTATACGAGAAAGCACCAAAACCTTCCTGCCACCTGAATACATAACTGCAGAGGCGGTTCTCATTAATGAAACCGTTTGATGATTTTTTTAGCTCCCGTACAAAGTCAGACAGACAGCATGTCGGCGACAATCCGATAAAAATGTGCAAATGATCCTCCGTCCCGTTGATTGCAATCAGTTTCTGCTGTTGCTTACGGATAAACCCGGCGATGTACTTGTGAAGCCTATCTTCCCATTCCGGTTTAATAAAGCTTTCTCTTCCCTGTACAGAGAAGACAATCTGAACATAGATTTGGCTGTAGGTTGACATAACAAGATAATTTTAGTTCCACAATTAGCAGCGAAAATCCCCAGCGCGGGATTGAATTATAAATATACAAAAAATGGATCCCGAAGGGATCCCATCTCTGTAGAAAATGATGACAAAAATGAAGTGTGCGACCCCGTCGGGGTCGAAGATCGTTAATGGGAAATTCATCTTTGCTACAAAGCTGTGATGCCTTCGGCATCAGGCATTATTTTACATCCCTGCGGTGCGGGTATGGTGGTCTGTTCTACAAAGCTGTGATGCCTTTGGCATCAGCTATGATGTTGTTGCCTTTGGTTGCTAGCAGGCTGGTCTGTGCTAAAAGCTGTGATGCCTTTGGCATCAGGTATGATGTTGTTGCCTCTGGGTGCTGGCAGCCGGGTCTGCGCCAGGGTCAGATATATTATGGCGGCAGATAATCCGGTGCATTACTGCAGCGATCCACCCGGCATCAGCTGTCCGATCTATTCTGATCAAAGAATTCGGTAAAGAATACGGTGTACAATCCTGATAAAACCCCTACAGCGAGGGCAAATCTTACCTCATACATGGTGTCTCTCGGATTTTTGAATATTGTATCAAATACCCAGAATACCATAAACAGAAGCACTGAAAATGCCAGCGAGGTGATCAAAAACAGAATGACTTTTCTTTTCATAACCTATCACTACCTGATTTCTGTCCTGATTGACTTGCCATTCAGCGTTTCAATAAAATCTTTCAGGTAGAACTTCTCAAATTTGTCTTCATCATTGTAATCAAGCACTGCCTTCCGCTTACGGGAATTGCTCAGATAAAACTTCACATTCAGATAACCGGCAAAGTCATGCGATATCACCGCTTTCTCCACCTGCCCCACATCAACCTCGCCATCAGTACTGATTCTTGTCCCGATGAGTATCGATAAAAGTCCAACCGCAAGAGTAGCCAGCCCGATCCAGGAAATTTCACCGGGTCTGACAACAATACTTCTTCCGATCATATATACCCCGACAAGGACAGAGATTGCTGACCCGGCTGCACTTAACCTATTGGTCCATTTGTTTAAATCATCCCTGATCATTATCTGATTACCCGGGAATGATATACTTCCTTTGTAAATGACAAACTCCGTTTTCATACAGATTTTGCAGCGTCAAACCCAAATTTAATCAGAAATCATGATATGTCAATGGCCTATTTTACAAGCCTTATAAAGTATTTCAATATCTGACATTGCAGGTATATCATCAGATGATAATGTAATTGCTATTTCATTGAAATCGGGAAGCATATTGAGGTTCGGAACAAGAATGATAGAACCGCACCAGAGGCAATCTGTCCGCAAATTTCTCAGGGAGACTACATGTTGTTAAGGAAATACTTAAAAAACCAGGCCATTTTTATTGCCAATTGAATAATATAACTTAACTTTGTAGCGCAAAGTACTATTAAAATTGCAATCATGAGCCAGCCCAGTCAGCATCTTGAAGACATAAAGGTCATAAAAAGGATAATGGAGGAGTCATCAAGGTTCCTGTCACTCAGTGGATTATCGGGGGTGTTCGCCGGTGTGTTCGCCATCGTGGGAGCGGTGATTGCTAAGCTGATCATGCCTGCATCGTATCTTGCCGGCGAGGTATCTTATGAGTCAATGCTCTCAGACACTGAGGTACGAAGGGTGATCATACTGCTGATTGCTGATGCCGGCCTGGTTCTTCTTCTTGCCCTTGCCGCTGCCGTTATCCTGTCATACAGGAAAGCCATGAAGGGCGGGCATGCTGTCTGGACAACGGTCACACGGCGATTGCTGATGAATCTGTTTATACCGCTGGCAACAGGAGGGCTGTTCATTATCTTTACATTAGGCAAGATTCCGGGAAGCGTGACAGTGGCGGCAACACTTATATTTTACGGACTGGCCCTCATCAACACTGCAAAGTTCACCCTTGGAGAGATATACTGGCTTGGAGTCCTTGAGGTGGTGACAGGGCTGGTGTGTTTGCTCATACCTGCTTACACACTCATCTTATGGACAATTGGCTTCGGCCTGCTGCATATAATCTACGGCCTCTTTATGCATATCAGGTACAGGTAATATGAAGGAGATACTGGCAAATATAAACAAGGCCTTTGAGAACAGGGTCAGGCTGGGAATAATGTCAGTGCTTTCGATTCACCGGAGCATGGACTTCACCGGCCTGAAGGAGCTGCTTGACGTCACCGACGGTAACCTGGCCAGCCACCTCAGGGCACTCGAGGAGGGGGGTTATGTCTCCATGGAAAAGAGCTTCATAAACCGGAAACCGAATACCACTTACACAATAACGGAATCGGGTATGGAGAGCTTCAGAAGCCACCTTAAGGCTCTGGAAGAACTGATCAGTAAACAATAATTTTTTTTCATAAACACTTTGAAAGGCAAAGTACTCTAAAAACTATTTAAATGGAAAATGAAATTTTTAAACTTGAAAAATGGTACCGTTCGATGACGGTGAAAATGGCCCTTCTGGGTTTCCTGGGACTGGTGCTCCTGATCCCCCTGCAGCTTATCAGGGAGGTCATCAGGGAAAGGTCTTCCAATGCCGATGCGGCACGTACTGAGATCGGCAACCTCTGGGCTGCACCACAGACAGTCACCGGACCGGTGCTGAACGTTCCCGGAACAAAAATAATCTCCGGCGACGGCGATTATACTACCACCACGCTCCATATACTGCCTGAGAACCTCGCAGTCTCAGGAGAGCTGAGGCCGGAGGTGAGGTACAGGGGGATTTATGAGACAGTAGTTTATGATTCAGACATTGACATAAAAGGCAACTTCTCTGTTGCCGGCTATGAGACCCTCAACGATTACATCTATCAGTGGGATCAGGCATATATCACCATCGGGGTCTCAGACAACAAGGGCTTCCGCGATAATGTAGAGCTCTCCTTCAATGGCGCAGTTATAGGAGCGCAGCCCGGTACAGGGCAGGGTGACCTGTTTGATAAGGGGGTCTCTTTTCCCCTTCCTTTAACCCCGGAGGCGTTAAAGGATTTCAAAGGCGATTTCAGCATCAGCTTCGGGCTGAAAGGGAGCGGCAGCATACTCTTTACTCCTGTCGGCCGTACTACCAGCGTGGCTCTCTCATCTGACTGGGATGCCCCCTCATTCATCGGCACCTTTCTCCCCACGGAGCGCGATGTCACTGACAAGGGTTTCACCGCGAACTGGGAAGTGACCCACCTCAACCGGAGCTTCCCGCAGGCATGGACGGGAGGTGTTTATGCCCCCTCCGAAGAGGCATTCGGCGTCAGCCTGATTATGGAGGCTGACCACTACACCAAGGCCGAACGCAGCGCCAAATATGGCATACTGTTCATCGTGATAACCTTCTTCGTGCTCATCATCGTTGAGATAAGGTCGACACAGCGGATACATATTTTCTATTACCTGCTCGTTGCCATGGCCCTTATTCTCTTCTTCTCGCTCCTCACCGCACTGAGCGAGCACATTGGCTTCAACCCTGCATATCTTGTCTCCTCGGTGGCCACAATAGGCCTGCTTTCCGCGTTCTTCAGGTCGCTGCTCGAGAAGCAATGGATTATCCTGGTTATCAGCGGACTGCTTGCGGTACTGTATGTGTTTATGTTTGTCCTGCTGGCACTGAAGGATTACGCTTTCCTTGCGGGGAACATAGGCTTGTTTGTGCTTCTGGCTGTGCTGATGATGGTCTCGTCAAAGTACAGGCTCTTCAGGGATGAGGAAAAGTAACAGGCAGGGCAGACCGGCCTCAATCCTCATGAGGTATTTGTTGTGCAGATTTTTTTGTTAACTTACATGGTTGCTAAATAAGACTTGCATCCATGTTACTCAAGAGATATATTGAAGAACCAGCCGGGGAAAGTTTTGACCTGATCATTATCGGGGGAGGCATAACGGGCGCTGCGGTAGCATATATTGCAGCTGCCAGGGGACTGAAGGTTGCGTTGTTCGAGAAGAAAGACTACGGCGGCGCAACCTCAGCTGCCACCTCGAAGCTCATTCACGGCGGGCTGAGGTATCTCGCCAACGGAGAGCTGAAGCTGGTGCGCGAATCGCTCCGTGAGAGAAGGATACTTGGAAACATAGCACCCAATTTTGTCTACCCCCTGCCGTTCGTCTTTCCCAACTATAAAAAATGGGGAGGCAACATATGGAAGATGATGGCGGGCATGTACATCTATGACATGCTGTCATATGACAAGAAAGATACATGGGACAGGAGCAAGAAGCTACAGAACCACAAGCTTATCTCACACAGGAAGACGGTCAGGCTTGAGCCCAACCTCAGGCAGGAGATGCTCAGAAACGCCTTTTACTTTTTCGATTACCAGAGCATCTTCCCCGAGAGGCTCACGCTGGCATTCATTAAATCAGCGGCAGAGTACGGTGCCAGGGTATCAAACTACACCCCTGTGGAAGGGTTTGTTTTCGATGCCGGAAGGAGGATCACCGGGGTGAAGGTCAGGGATCTCTTTTCAGATAAAACGATGTCTGTAAAAGCTGACCTGGTGATCAACTGCGGCGGAACATGGGCCGACAAGATACTTGGCATGGCCTCGGAGAAGGATCTTCAGGTTCATAAGATCAAGCGGTCTGAGGGTATCCACATAATCACAAAGAAAATTGCCGGCAACCATGTTGTATCCATCCAGCGTGATGACGGAGGTCATATGATGATAATGCCCTGGCGTGACCACTCGCTGATAGGCACCACAGACAGGGAGTATACGGGTGATCCGGATGACTATCATGTTTCGAGGGAAAGTGTCAGTGATATAATCGAGGCGGTAAATCGGAATTACGGCAGAAAGATATCATTTGACGACGTGACGCATGCCTATGGCGGTCTGCGTCCGCTGATCGACGACCAGACAAAAGGCACTTACCGGACCTCAAGGAAATATGAAGTTTATGACAACGCCATTGACGGCATCGAAGGGATGATCACCGTTGAGGGCGGCAAGTACACTACGAGCAGGAGCCTGGCACGGGAGGTGCTGAAGCTTATATCTGTAAAACTCAACAGGACTCTCGATGATTTTGTCTCCGACAACCTTTATCTTTCAGGGTGTGAGATAAGGGACATGAAGCAGTTCATGATCAGGCAGCATCTTAATTATGTTGATTTTGACAGGAAGACAATAGAGTATGTCAGCAGGAACTACGGCACTGACAGCAAGGTTGTATTCCAGATCGCCAGGGATGACAGGAAGCTGGCCGGCGTCGTCAGTCACGACGGGGAGATACTGGCGGAGGTGGTCTATGCTGTCAGATATGAGAGTGCCCGAACCCTCCCGGATATCATGCTCCGCCGTACCGGAACAGGGACGCTGGGCAACCCGGGCATGGATATAATCGGAAAAATTGCCTCACTGGCAGCAGAATTGCTTCACTGGGACAGGGCCAGGACAGAGGAGGAGATTGCATCAATCCTAAGGGATTACGAACTGCATTAACAATCAACCACCCGGATAATGGATTCAACATACAGGAATATTTTCAAATGGGGCGATAAGAGAGAGGAGCATATCGCTCCGCGGATGAAAGAGCTGATAAAGGATAAGTTTGGCTACAGCGATGATGACTTCAGGGAGAAGCGTCTTCCCGGGCTGGAGCAGGTAAGGGTTGACAAGAGGTCGGCGCTGAAGCCCCGGCAGCTTGATTTTATCAGGTCTGTGGTCGGTGATGATGACATCGTTACCGATGACTACTCACGTGCACGTTTCTCATGCGGAAAGTTCTACGGTGAGCTCCTCGATCTGAGACTCGGGCGGGTTGCCTGTCCGCCTGATGCTGTCGTCGCACCGGGGAGTCATGAGGAGATAGAGAAACTCATCAGTTACTGCAGCAGCGAACACATCCCCGTCATCCCCGTCGGAGGGCAGTCGTCCGTCACCGGGGCATTGAAGGCCCCTGAAGGGGGGATTGCTCTTGACCTGACAAAACACCTCAACAGGGTACTGAGGATAAGCACCGTCAACAAAACGGTGACTGTTCAGGCCGGCATATCAGGGCCGTCGCTTGAGGCAGAGCTTAACAGCAACGGCTATACCTGCGGGCACTTTCCACAGTCATTTGAATACTCCACAGCAGGAGGATGGATTGCGGCAAGGGGGGCAGGGCAGGCCTCAACCGGCTACGGCAAGATCGAAGATATGGTTGTCGCTCTCAGGGCGGTAACCCCGGCAGGTGTCATCGAAACAAAAGACTACCCGAGGACAGCACAGGGATGGGATCTGTTCAGGCTCTTCATCGGATCGGAGGGGACACTGGGAGTGATCACCGAGATAACCCTCAGGATACATAATTATAATCCCCGCGACACAGCCTCAGCAGCATTCATCTTCCGCTCATTCGGGCAGGCTGTTGAAGCCATGCGCAAGGTCATGCAGAGCGAGTACGGTAAGCCACACCTCTTCCGTATCTCCGACCCTGACGAGACTGACATTGCCTTCAGAACGGGAGGCTCACATAACAGCATGTCAGATAAGTTATTAAGACGCCTTGGCTTCCGGCCCGGGGAGAGGTGTCTCATGTTCGTTACAGTGGAAGGGGAGAGAGATTATAATCATTTCGTGCTGAAAAAAATAAAGATGACCGTTCGCAAAGGCGGGGGGATGTACATCGGCACAGGCGCGGTGAAGAAGTGGCTTGACCAGAGATACTCGAGCGCCTACATACGTGACCCCCTGATGGACCTGGGCATCATGACCGACACGCTTGAGACCGCGGTGACATGGGAGAGCCTGATGAAGGTATGGTCTTCAGCACGTGCTTATGTCAGCAGGCGCCCGAAGACAGTATTCATGGTGCACATCTCGCACGTATACGATAACGGTGCAAACCTCTATTTCACCTTCCTGAGCCCGATGGAGAAGGGGAATGAGCGGGATGACTTTGCTGCATTCCACCGGGGGCTGGTCGATACCATTGTAGACAACGGAGGGTCACTCTCACACCACCACGGTGTGGGGAGGGTCCTGGCACCATGGATGGAGAACCATCTCGGGGAGAGCTCCATGAAGGCGCTGAAGGCGATAAAGAGACATTTCGATCCGGAGAATATCATGAATCCGGGAGGCACACTCGGACTAACACAGTACAGGGATGAAACCGACAGATGAACTTATACTCTCAATTGACTTCGGCACTCAGTCGGTCAGAGCGGTATTGATTGACCTCCGGGGCAATGTGCTGCAGATGACGAAGACCGAGATCGAACCTTATTTTTCAGTCGCGCCGGGGTGGGCCGAGCAGCAACCGGAATATTTCAGGGACAGGATGTTTGAGACGGTACGGAAGCTGTTCATGGAGACAGAGTACAGTAAAGAACAGATAAAGGCTGTCACACTTACCACACAGCGCTCCACGCTGATCAACCTTGACAGCAGCGGGCAGTCGCTGCGGCCGGCCATCACCTGGCTCGACCAGCGGCAGTGCGCTGTGGGCCGGTATCCGGGCAAGCTTACACAGCTGGCTCTCAGGGTAGTGGGGATGAGGGAAGCGGTGATGCATACCGTCAAGCAGGGCGAATGCAACTGGATCATGCAGAACACACCTGAGGTATGGGAGAAAACCAGTAAATTCCTCCTGCTCTCAGGTTACCTGACATGGGTACTCACCGGGGAATATACTGATTCTATAGGGTGCACAGTCGCATACCTGCCCTTCGATTACAAGAAGCAGCAGTGGACTGACAGGAGTCATATGAACTATAAGATGTTTCCTGTTGAGAGGGAGAAGCTTCCTAAGATTGTCAGGCCGTCTGAGATTCTCGGTCACATAAGCAGGGAGGCCTCTGAGAAGTCAGGCATCCCTGAGGGCCTGCCAGTCATAGCTGCCGCCGCCGACAAGGCTTGCGAGGTGCTTGGGTCAGGGGTCATCACCCCCGATGTGGCGTGCCTCAGCTATGGCACTACGGCCACGGTGCAGACGACACACAGTAAATATCATGAGGTGGTTCCGTTCTTTCCCTCTTATCCCAGTGCCGTTCCTGACTGCTATAACACCGAGGTACAGATATACAGGGGTTACTGGATGATAAGCTGGTTCAAGAAGGAGTTCGGGCTGAAGGAGATACAGATGGCCGAGAAGACCGGGCGTCATCCGGAGGCCTTTTTCGACGCCATGGTTGATGAGGTGCCTGCCGGGTCGATGGGTCTGATGCTTCAACCCTACTGGTCGCCCGGACTGAAGGTCCCAGGCACCGAGGCCAAGGGTGCCATCATAGGATTCGGTGACGTGCATACCAGGGCACATGTGTACCGTGCTATCCTTGAAGGACTGGGTTACTCGCTGAAGGAGGGGCTGCTGAGGACCGTAAGGAGAACCGGGGTACCGGTAAACAGGGTTGTTGTCTCAGGGGGCGGGTCACAGAGCAGGCAGGCAATGCAGCTGACAGCTGATATCTTCAACATGGAAGCCAGCCGGCCTCATACCTATGAGACCTCATCACTCGGTGCTGCAATAAATGCTGCAGTGGGGATGAAGTTTTTTGACGATTATACAGCAGCGGTGGGTTCGATGACACGGAGCGGTGAGCACTTCTCCCCTGACCCGGGTAATGTTGAGATCTACAGGCAGCTTTACGAAAAGGTCTATTCCAGGATGTACAGGCATCTTCAGCCGTTGTATGAGCAGATAAGGAACATAACCGGATACCCGCAAAAGATCTGAGCTCTTTTTCAGGCAAGGAAAAGAAGATTTCACAAATGTAATATTATCTTAGTGCGCATGATTAAGATAATGAAGCGTTTATTACTAATACAGGCTGTCTTTTTAATCATGGCCCCATACGCTCCGCAGGCAATGGCTCAGACAGAAGCCCTGGATTCTTTAAATCGTATTCTGAACCTGACGGAGGATGACAATCAAAAAATTAAGAATCTGGTCCTGATTGCGAATGAATTAAGGCCTATTGACAAGCAAAAATCCTGGGATGTAGCTGAGAGAGCCCTGGTTTTGGCAGGTAAAACTGGTGACAACCAAGGAATTGCCTCCTCACTAACCACCAAGGGGCTTTTATGCGAAGATGCTGATGACTATCTGCGTGCACTGAATTTCTATACTGAAGCATTAGACATTTATAAAAATACGGAGAACAGGCCAGATATTGCCAGGCTCCATTCACTTTTAGGGTCCGTTTATAAAACTATGGGCAATTATGAGAAGGGGATAGAGAACTGTCTTGAAGCGTTGAAAATCTACGAGAAACTGGGAGACCAGAGTGGGATTGCTCAGATTTTCAGAATAATGGGTAGTATTTACAAATATAAAGGTGATTATGAAAAATCATTGTTCTACTACTTTTCCGGACTTAAGATAAATGAAGAAATTGGTAATCTCTCGGGAGTAGCCAATTCCTACAACAATATCGGAGTGACCTACATAATGATGAATGAACCTGGCAAAGCCCTAAGCTACTACTATAAAAGTCTTGACATTAACAAATCCATGAATTACGATTCTGAAGCTGCCATAAACTACGGGAATATTGGGGTTGCTTACCGCCAGTTGGGTCAGATGGATTCAGCCATCTTTTATCTGGAGAAAAGGTACAATATTGCAGTGAAGCTGAACGACAGGAAAGGGATGGCCATTTCTCTTGAGGCCTATGGTGATTATCACTTTGCAAAGAAGGACTATGTAAGGGCGATTGATTTTTATGAGAGGACTACGGCATTGTCAAGAGAGTTGGGCATCCTCGAGACTACAAAGAACGCATTAAAAAGCCTGAGCGATTTGTATTATGAGAAAAATGAATATGATAAAGCATTTTCATATTTAAAATCTTACATTGACTTGAGGGACAGCTTGTTGAATAAAGAGTCACTTCAGAGGATTCAACAGATGGAGATGGAGTATTTAATTGAAAAAGAACAAAATGAACATCTCCTGGCAGAACAAAAAAACAAACTCTTTATTACTATTGGATTTATTGCCCTCATTTTCTTTATACTTATTCTTGTGGTCATTTATATGGTTCAAAACATTAAACTCAGACAAAAAAAGTTGAATGAAAGGACCCTGGAGATGGAGAAAACGAAGCTTCAGTATGACCTCAGGTTCAAAAATAAGGAGCTGTTCAGTAAGGCCGTATATCTTGCGGAGAAAAATGAAATGATCAATGAGCTAACTAGCCGGTTGGGAAGTGTGTTAACTGATCCGGGGTCAGGTTCAGTTATGATTAAAGAAATCATTAAGAATCTTAAGTATCATTCCAACACACAGGTATGGGATGAGTTTGAGAGCACCTTTCTTAAGGTGCATCCCGAGTTTTTCAAGTCCCTGGCTGAACACTTTCCTTCTCTTACAAATAATGACCGGAAACTATGTGCGTTTATTCGTCTTAACCTCTCAACCAAGGATATTTCAAATATAACTCATCAGTCGTTGCACAGTATTACAGTGGCCAGGACCAGGCTCAGGAAGAAGCTTGGGTTGTCAAACACAGGAGAAAATCTTAGTGGATTCCTGTCTAAGGTATAACATAAATCCTATTGGCTTCTAACAATCATGTAATCATACGTATAGCACTTTTTGTATCTATTTTGTATCTATGGTTCTGCAGTAGCTATTGTTTTTGTATTGTAGTCATTGCCAATAGTTGTCTCGCTAGTTAATATTATTGTTCTAATGAATTTAAGGGCCCTTGTGTCTTTAAGCTTCAAGAAACCTAACCAAAAGTAACTATTATGAAAAACGAATCAGGAGTAAAGATCTGTTCTTTCGGAGCGATCTTGAAGGGACTATTCCACCCCGTGTGGATATTCTCATTAATGATGGCGCTATTACTGACGCCTGTTTCAGCCGGAGCTGCATTCCCAGGAGTCAATGCTTCGGGAGAGGAGTCGAAAGATGGTACGGTACAGCAGCGGGTAACCGTCAAAGGAGTTGTAATGTCACAGGCTGATGGATTGACATTACCCGGAGCTATGGTAGTTGAGAAAGGTACATTAAATGCTACTGCCACCGATGCTAATGGCAGTTTTGTCATTAATGTTGCCGGGGAACAATCCGTTCTGGTGATCTCTTTCATTGGCATGAAAACAGTAGAGGTAACTGCTGGCAACGGAAGCGCGCAGATGGAGATATCCCTCTATACGGATAATTTTAATCTTGAAGAAGTTATCGTGACAGGATACGGTTCCCTGAAGAAGGAGGCTTATGCGGGTTCTGCAAGTATTGTGAAGATGGATGACCTGGCAGATGTGCCGGTGACTAACCTTGGACAGCTTTTACAGGGCTCAACCTCTGGTGTCCAGTTTACAAATACGTCAGGGCAACCGGGTGCAGCAACCCAGATCAGAATACGTGGCGTAGGGTCTTTCAATGCATCCAATGACCCATTGTATGTCATAGACGGTGTGCCTATTATCTCAGGTAATGTTTCCGGTCTCGGAACCAGTTCGGGATTAGACATACTTTCAACACTGAGCCCCTCGGACATTGAAAGCATCTCCATAATTAAAGATGCTGCAGCCGCTTCTCTCTACGGATCAAGGGCAGCAAACGGGGTTGTACTGATTACTACGAAAAAGGGGATAGCTGGAAATGCAAAAATCAACCTTAAGACTGAGTTTGGCTTTTCTGACTTTGCAACAGAATACCGGCCTTTTATGCAAGGCGATGAAAGACGCGAAACTATCTATGAAGGACTTGTTAATGAAGGCCTTTACTATCTCGGATATGATGAGGCTGCTGCAAAGGCCCATGCCGATGCAAATATAGATAAATATGCTGCATTGCCTTGGACAGGCGAATGGACTGACTGGAAAGAGTTGCTTTTTAGAAAAGGCAGCTACCAAAACTATGAGGCATCTGTTTCAGGGGGAAGTGATAAATTAAAATATTATTCATCACTTGGATATATGGATCAGAAAGGGGTATCCGTGATGAGCTATCTGAAACGCTTCTCCGGAAGATTCAACCTGAGCTATGATGCCACAAAGCGTTTAACAGTAGGAGCTAACCTGCTTTTCTCCGATGTTGATCAGAGCACTAACACAGAAGGCACAGCTTATCTCAGCCCGTTCTATTCCGTTTTCAATACGGTGACCCCCAGGGATGTACCCTTCAATGAAGACGGCACTTATGCTTCTGATTTTCCGAGGAACGGCACCGGGAGAAATCCAAAAGCATATGCCGACCTGAACTACCAGATTGAGAATATAACCCGTTCATTCAATACCCTGTTTGCAAGCTACAGTATCCTGAATGATCTGGAATTCAGATCTGCATTCAGCTATGATTATAATATGATAAAGGGAGACTCATTTACTCATCCACTTACTTCATATCCGCCAAATCTTGGAACTATATACAAGTCGTTTGATGAATTAAAATCTGTTGTATGGACCAATAGCCTTCAGTATGTAAAGACCTTCGCGAATGTCCACAATTTTGATGGTCTGATTGCATACGAAACAACAGATTTTTCGTCTGACAACATGTATGGTTCAAAAGAGAATCTGGCCAATTGGAATATGGTTGAACTTGATAATTTTTCTGTTACCAGGTATATTGACGGATTGTCAGAAGGTGCAAGAATGATCTCCTATATTTCAAGATTTAATTATGACTACAACAAGAAATACTATGCAGGTGCAAGTTTCAGGCGTGACGGAAGTTCAAAGCTGGCACCTGATAGCAGATGGGGAAATTTCTGGTCGGTCTCGGGAGCCTGGAAAATATCTCAGGAATCATTTTTCACAGGGATGGCGGATATTTTCCCGGAGGTAAGGTTAAGAGCCTCATATGGAGTCAACGGGACACTGCCTTCAGGTTATTATGAGTATATGGGTTTATCCAGCTACGGAGCTGATTACAACAGTCAGCCTGGCCTTGTCGAATCGCAATTCTATAACAATGATTTGAAGTGGGAGACAAACTATAATACAAATATCGGGATCGATGTAAGCATTAAGGATAAGGTAAGGTTCTCAGTCGAGTTCTACAACAGGCTGACTAAAGACCTTCTTATGAATGAACCCACCTCACTGACAACAGGCTTCAGCTCAATCCTGAGCAATATCGGAGAGATGAGAAACCGCGGCATCGAGTTTGAATTAATGTCAACAAACATAACTTCAAAGAACTTCACCTGGTCAACCAACTTTAATATCTCACACAATAACAATGAGATTCTGGTCCTTGACGGCATACAGACCTCAATTATCAGCGGGAGTCAGATAAGAATGGTAGGGAAACCTTATCACACCTTCTATCTCAGGGAGTTTGCCGGCATTGATCCGCAAGACGGGATGACATGGTTCTATACAAACACTTTAGATGAAAATGGCAGCTATGTAAAGGAAAAGACAAAGGATCTTAACACAGCAAATGCTATTCCGCTTCAAAGCCCTTACCCGAAGGTTATCGGAGGCCTGGTGAATAATTTCAAGATTTATTTTGTGGATCTTTCTTTCACATTCACATATTCAATTGGCGGTTATTCCTATGACTCCGGAGCAGGCAAGCTCGACAAGGAAGGGACAACAAACGGACTTGACGCAAATATTCCGATCTATTACAGGGAGAGATGGAGGAAGCCCGGGGATGAATCAAGATATGGAATTTATATTGCCAATAATAAGTGGGACCTGGCTGACGGTTATTCCAACTCAAGAAGGATCCACAGCACAGACCATATAAGGATGAAAAATATAAGTCTGGGTGTTACTTTGCCATCAAAGTATTCATCATACCTGAAGCTCCAGAATGTAAGAATATTTGCCTCAGCAAGCAACTGGTTTACTATTGCAAGTTGGGATATGTATGACCCGGAAGTAGGGAATGACGGAGTCATGGCATGGCAGACGCCTCCTCTTAAGACAATTGCGTTTGGGTTAGATCTCACATTTTAAAACGAAACAAGATGAAAAGAATTATTTCTATACTGATTCTGATACCCGTCTTCCTTATTTCATGCAGTGAAGACTGGTTAGACCTTAAGCCAACCACAGAGGTGGTATCCACAGAAGCAATAAAAAACCTTGTTGATGCTGATTATGCCCTGAACGGTGTTTATTCGACACTTCAGAGCTATGAATATTATGGAGCAAGAATGCAATATTATGCAGATGTTACGGGTGATGACATGCAGGCCACTGGGACAAACAAAAGAAGTTCTCAGTATTACATGATGATAAGTAATACTGACAATGTATATACTTCCTTATGGTCATTGCCAAACACGGTCATCAGGCTTACAAACAATATTTTGTCGCAGATAGATGCCCTGGAGGTGACCGCGTCTGAAACCGAAAAAAAGAATGACATCAAAGGACAGGCTCTTGCGCTGAGAGCACTCGCACTGTTTGATATAACACGTGTTTTCGGAAACACTTATCTTAAGGATAATGGCGCTTCATTAGGCGGTTGCGTCATCACTGAACTGGTAGGGCCTGATTATACGCCGGCAAGAAATACTGTAAGCGAGTGTTATACACAGATAATCAGCGATCTTACGGCAGCCCTCCCGTTACTGAAAGCAACCAAGAATGACGGGAAGATCAACAGATGGGCCGCCAAAACCCTTCTAAGCAGAGTATACCTGTATAAGGGCGATAACGCCAACGCTCTTATTCAGGCTGAAGAGGCCATTACTGGAGCAACGTCAAACGGTTACCGGTTATGGACCAATGCAGAATATGGATCATCTACTGCAGCCTGGAAGAGTAAATATACTCCTGAAGTGTTGTTCGAGGTTGTAAATAATGTAAGTGACAGGGCAGGGAATGACGGGATTGCTTATCTGATGCTCCGAAGCGGGTACAATGATATTGTTCTTACAAATGATTTTCTGACTATTCTTAAGGAAGACCCGAACGATGTAAGGCATCTGATTACCAAGCTTGAAACATCAAGCAGTTCATTCAACAAAACAGAAAAGGTCTATCTTCTTAAGTATACGGGGCCCGAAAGTGATGTCAGAAATGCCAATGTAATAGTCATTCGGTTATCAGAAGCCTATCTGAATGCAGCAGAAAGTGCCGTGAAGACGAACGATAATACCAAAGCAACGACTTACCTTGGAGCAATTGTCAAAAGAGCTAATCCGGCAAATTCAGTTGTTGGAACAGTTACCCTTGAACAGGTGATCAAAGAGAAACGTAAAGAGTTTGTGGGAGAGGGACATCGCCAGTTTGATGCAATGAGAAACAATGAGACAGTGAACCGGATAGGAGGATGGCACATACCTGGTCTTATACCGGAGGTGCAGAGCTATAACAGAAACTATTTCCATGCAATACTCCCGATCCCGAGATATGAAATGGATGCAAACCCCAAAATGGTTCAAAACTCAGGATACTCTCAGTAAGAATATCCCCGAAATGGAGTATTGATTAAAGGCTGTTTGAAAGGAGATCAGATTCGTCACAGCATGGCGAACATTGATAAGTGAGTAATTCATTAATCATCCCATGCTGTGACATCCTTTTCACTTATTTGTTATTCTCTCCACATCTCTGAACAGATGGTCTTATACTTATCTTTTATGTGGGAGCAACTCCAATTGTCTAATTTATAATTATTATGGTCAATCTGAATGGTATCAGCAGGAGGCGTTATGAGTTTAATACCTTCATTCTTTGCTTTTTCCTTTTTATGCTTCCTGTGGGGATAGCATTTCCCTGTACAAGTGCTGAATCCGGCATTTTCTGTGAACAAGCCCAGGGGAACCCCTCATCTTCAGCCGATACATTGTTTAATGCTGTCAAAGACGGCAACATAAACATAGTAAGAGACCTGATTGCCCGGAGAACAGACCTGAACGTAAGAGATAATAAGGGGTGGACGCCTCTTGATTATGCTAAAAAGAGAGACAAGCCGGTTATCCGTGAGCTCCTGGAGCACAATGGAGCCATTACCTACCCGAAGTCAATTCAAAGCATGAATGAAGGGCCTCATGTCAGAAATTTAGATGATAATAAAGTGGAGGTTATATTTCTGAGCCATGATGCTCTCTCCGGCAAATCTGAGCTAAAGAGCGAGAATTATCAGATCGGTGACACGCCGTTGTTGATAGAACAGGTAGAAATTGGCAGAGAAGACCTGAATCCGGTCCCGGAAATGACTATCCAGGTCTCATCGTACCGGGGGGTCAGGGAGGTATTTGTCATTGGCGATATACACGGCGAATATTCCAGGGTTGTAACCCTGCTGAAAAACAACGGTATAGTTGATGATAATAATGATTGGATGTGGGGTAAGGGACATCTTGTCTTCATGGGAGATATTTTTGACCGTGGGCGTGGAGTGACAGAGGCATTATGGATGATATTCAACTTGGAAAAACAGGCTGAAGCTGCAGGAGGAAAGGTTCATCTTTTGTTGGGGAATCATGAGCCTATGATTTTTAAGGATGACTTAAGGTATGTCGCCGACGAATATTACTCCCTGTGTGAGAACCTGGGACTGAATTACAGTGAGCTTTTTAGTTATGATACTGTCCTTGGCTTATGGCTCAGGCAAAAACCTGTTATTCTGAGCATTAACGACTTATTATTTGTACATGCCGGTCTTTCTCCGGAAATGATTGAGAGGCATTTACCGCTGGATACAATCAACAGGGTGGTATGGAGTTTTCTTAACAATAATGAAAGAGAGGACGATTCTGAAATAAGGACCTTCCTTCTGGGAAGCAGGGGCATTTTATGGTACAGGGGATTGATAGCTGAAGTAGGGCGGAAGGATGTAATTGACGAGAGCACACTTAAAAGCGGATTGGATTTTTATAATGCCAAGTCTGTAATAACAGGGCACACTGAGGTTGATACCATAAAATCATTCTTTAAAGGAAAGGTAATAGACGTGAATATTCCCATGAGAGATCCGAACATACCAGTGCAGGGACTCCTGATCAGGAAGGGCAAGCTGTGGGTGGTTGATGACGACAGGCAGCGTAAGAAACTCTGAAGGGAATTAGGGGGTGCCTGCAAGGATGTGTCAGGTTCTGATTAAAGCGACAGCAAAGGCTATGTTTCTCAGCGCCTAATCTCTTCCCTCTTATCTATAAACCTAAACTTTTCTTGCGAAAAGAATGGATAGTGAGGTAAGAATAATGATTTTTGTAATACCTTCTCTTGCTGATAGTTTTTACATTTATGGAAAATCAAGGCAATAATGATCAGGTTTCTGTTTTCAATAGCAGTATTGCTGCCCCTACTTGTCTCATGCACAAAGAAAGATAGTCGTGACGTTGATGTAATGACATTAAACATCAGGTTTGACAACCCTCGTGACAACCTGAATGCCTGGCCGAACAGGGCATCGATTGTCACTGATTTTATAAATGAGCAGGGGCCTGATCTGCTTGGTATGCAGGAGGCTCTGTGGCATCAGTATGAGTATCTTGACTCGGCACTGGCGGGATACGGGTCTGTTGCCGCCGGCCGTGACGACGGCCAGCGCGGGGGGGAGGCCTGCCCGGTGTTCTATCGTCAAGATAGGTTCACTGAGCTTGGCAGCGGAACATTCTGGCTCTCTGCCACACCAGACATACCTGGTTCGGTAGGGTGGGGTGCTGCACTGACGCGTATTGCCACATGGGTGCGATTGTACGATAAGACGGTATCCGATACTCTCTGCTATTTCAACACCCATTTTGATCACATCAGCGACTCTGCCAGGGTCATGAGCTCGGGTGTCCTGCTCGAAAGGGTGAGGGAGATTGCCGGCGACAATAACTTTGTCATCACAGGCGACTTTAACGCGCTGCCCGGGAGCCTGGCAATCACCAGGATGAAGGAAAGTGGATTTGCCATTGACACCTACCTTATATCGGAGACGCCGCCGGCAGGGGAGAGTTACACCTTCAACGGATGGAGGGATGTGCAGGGTGAGGGGCGCATCGACTATATATTTGTCCGTTCGGGCATGAAGGCTCACTCACATCATACCTGGAAGGTCATCAAGGATGGCATATTCATTTCTGACCACTGGCCGGTGACGGCAACAGTGGGATATTGACCTTTTCAGAACTAAAGGTGATGAAAGCATATATGTACATTCTGGAGTGTAACGACGGGAGTTATTATACCGGAAGTACGAATGACCTCGATTTACGTCTGGCTCAACATCAGAATGGAGAGGGGTCAAACTATACTAAGGATAGACTTCCTGTAGAGCTTGTTTATTATGAGGAATATCAACGTATCGACGATGCTTTTTACAGGGAGAAGCAGATTCAGCGATGGACAAGAAAAAAGAAAGAAGCATTAATAAATAATACACCAGAATTATTACCATCGCTTTCAAAAAGTTATGCTAAATCGGTGCCTGAGCCTGTCGAAGGCACCGATGGAAGAATTAAATTGAGTACTATAATGAAGATGGCTTCGACAGGCTCAGCCACCGGCAAAGGAAAATCAATGGCTTCGACAGGCTCAGCCACCGGCAAAGGAAAATCAATGGCTTCGACAGGCTCAGCCACCGGCAAAGGAAAATCAATGGCTTCGACAGGCTCAGCCACCGGCAAAGGAAAATCAATGGCTTCGACAGGCTCAGCCACCGGAGAATAGAAACACTAACAATGATGAATAGAAAAAGAATGATCAGATTTTCAGCCTTCATCATCGCGGTGATGGCGCTGACAATTACAATTCAACCAGCTATGGCACAGAGGCCTTACATACAGAACTTTGACCTGAACCGTTACCTCGGTACATGGTATGAGATCGCACGGTTCCCGCACTCATTCGAGGAGGGTCTTGTAGGGGTCACTGCAACCTATTCGGTGCGCCCTGACGGTAAGGTAAACGTGGAGAATGCGGGTTACAGGGGTACTCTTGACGGCCCGCGGGATGTGGCGACAGGCAAGGCAAAGATCGCCGGAAAGCCAACTGACGGACACCTGAAGGTATCATTCTTCCTCTTCTTCTATGCCGATTACTTCATCATGGACCTTGATCCTGATTACAGGTGGGCGCTGATAGGAAGCAAGTCGGACAAATATCTCTGGATACTGTCGCGCTCACCGCAAATGGAGGAACAGGTGTATGAGATGATTCTCGGAAAGGCACGCACTTTGGGTTACGATCTCTCAGAGCTCTATAAGGTTCCTCATCGTGACCTCACGCCCTTTTCCGATAAGCTGTGATGGCAAGTGCAATGAAGGAGACAGCTAGCAGGGTCAGTGCACCCATGTCGCCGGCTATGTCACGGAACCCTGAACCTTTAAGCATTACCATCCTGTTTATTCGCATCAGGTAAGCCACCGGGTTCACGTGGTTGAACTGCTGTGCCCATTGCGGCATGCTCTCTGAAGGGGTGAAGATACCGCTCATTAGGATAAAGATCATTACAAAGAAGAAAGCGATAAAGAGGAACTGCTGCTGTGTCGATGCCATTGTTGAGAAGAAGAGGGCCAGTCCAAGTACCGCCACCAGGAAAATAGCAGCGCAACCGAAGAAGAGGAGGAGGCTTCCCTCAAACGGTATATCGAACGCTATCCATCCTACGGTGAGCCCGAGAGCAAGGTCAATGAGCCCGATGATAAAGAAGGGAATGACTTTTGAGGCTATCAGCTGCCATTTCATGACAGGTGTGACGTTGATCTGCTCGATAGTGCCAATCTCCTTCTCTCTTACCAGGTTGAGTCCCGCCATAAGGAGACCTATCGCTGTGATAAGTATCACCAGCACTCCGGGAAGCATATAGTATTTATAGTTCAGGGTAGGATTGTACCAGAATCGTGGTGAAGCGGTTATTCCCGGCAGGGATGACGGAGCGTTGCCGCTGCTGACAATGACATCGCGGTTATAATCGCGCACAACAGATGTAAGGTAGCTCCATGACAGCTGCGCATTTGTAGCGTTTACCGCATCGACCAGGACCTGTAGCTGCGGCCTGTTCACCCCCCTGAAGTCAGATGAGAAGCCTTCAGGAATAATAAGCACAATATCTGCGTCTCCGGAGAAGAGCAGCTCTTCAGCCTCCCTGTAGCTCCGCGGAGTGTCGCTGACCCTGAAGAATGACGATCCCGTCAGCTTCGCAATCAGCTCGCGCGAGGCGGGGGTGAAGTCATTGTCTGTAACGGCGAGGTCGACCCGTTTCATCTCGAAGGTGATAGCCGGTACCAGGAGAAGCATCTGCAGTAGCGGCACCATAATAATAGCCCTGGCCAGGAACGGGTTGCGGCGTATCTGCCGGAACTCTTTTTTCAGAAGGAAGAGCAGCTTTCTCATCTGCCTCCCTCCCCTAACCTTATTTTAAACTTCCTGGCGCTGAGAAAGATAAAGAAGACAGTCATCGCCAATAGTATCAGCGTCTCCTTCCATACAAAACTGAAGCCTGCCCCCTTGATCATTATAGAGCGTATTATGTCGACAAACCATCGGGGAGGGAGGAGCAGGCTCACCCAGTCATAGCCCTTTGGCATGTTTTCAATCGGGAAGATGAATCCCGAAAGCAGAAGGCTGGGCAGCATCAGAGCCAGGAAAGAAACGAAGATGGCATTCTCCATCTTCTGGACAGATGCCGAGACAAATATCCCTATCGCCAGTCCCAGAAGTATATAAAGCATCGTCTCTGCCATCAGCAGTGCCACCGATCCTCTGACCGGAAGTCCGAATACGAACCATGCCATGATAAGGATTACCGCTACGTTCACCAGCGAGAGAAAGAAGTAGGGAGCAACCTTGCCGGTGATGATCTGCCATGGCTTAAGGGGAGATACCAGCAGCACCTCCATCGTTCCGAACTCCTTCTCACGGACGATGGTCACGGATGTCATCAGGGCGCTTACCAGTATCAGTATCAGGGTGATGACTCCTGGTACGAACATGAACTGGCTCTCGAGGTTAGGATTGAAGTACATCTTTACCTCCGTATTGATGAGGGGCATTGACTGTGTTGTGCCGGTTGTCAGTGCGGCAGACCATTCATTAAGTATTGCCGTGGTGTAGCCTGCCACAAGGTTGGCGGTGTTCGGCTCGGAGCCGTCGGTGATAATACTTACAGTGGCATTACCCTCCCGTGTCAGCATGGCACCCAGCTCTTCGGGGAAAATTATTACTGCCCTTGTCCTTCCCTTTTTGAATATCTCGTCGATCTCGCTGTATGATCTGATATTATGTGTGAGGGTAAAGAACTCTGATGCTTCGAGCTTAAGTATCAGTTCAGAAGAGACCTCATCACGTGCATTGTCAAGGACCGCGATTGGGGCGTTGGTGAGGTCGGTTCGCACCGCATATCCGAAGATAAGTATCTGTGCTGCCGGCAGACCGAAAAGTATTATCAGCGTCCGGTAGTCCCGGAAGATATGCAGGAACTCTTTCCTTACGAATGCCATGAACCTCTTCATTCCGTCTCCTGTTTTGGTCTTGTGATCTTCACGAAGAGTTCTTCAACCGATGCCGTACCGTATTTCTGCCGCAGTGCAGCGGGTGTGTCAAGTGCGACTATCCTGCCTTCATTCATTATCGTCACCCTGTCACAGTACTCCGCCTCGTCCATGTAATGTGTAGTGACAAAGACAGTGATGCCATTGCCGGCAGTCTCATATATCATCTCCCAGAACCGGCGGCGCGTAACGGGGTCGACGCCGCTGGTGGGTTCATCAAGGAAGACTATCCCGGGCTCATGGAACACAGCCACTGCAAAGGCGAGCTTCTGTCTTAGTCCCAGCGGCAGGGATCTTATCAGTGTGTTGGCATAAGCTGTAAAACTGAGTCTTGACAGGAGCTCAGGGGTGCGGGAGCGTATCTCTTTCATCCGCATACCGTATATGCCGCCGTAGAGTTCTATGTTCTCACTGACTGTCAGGTCTTCGTACAGTGAGAATCGTTGGGACATGTACCCTATCCGTTTCTTTATCTCCTCCGGGCGGTGTGCTGCGTCGATGCCTGCGACGATCACCCTGCCTGAGGTCGGGCGTGAGAGGCCGCAGAGAATACGGATTGCAGTGGTTTTGCCGGCGCCGTTGGCCCCGAGAAAGCCGAATATCTCACCTTTATGTACATCAAATGTCAGGTTGTCGTTAGCGACGAACGAGCCAAACTTCTTGACCAGACCGTTAACCTCTATGACCTTCTGTTCATTCATCACCCTTCACGTTTCATGAGTTCAAGGAATACATCCTCGATGCCGGGAACGATCTCCATGATTGAAGCATCTGTTAATCCGGCGCTGGTCAGGATGTTGACAATCTCATCAGGTCCGGTCCCTTCGCGCAGGGTTACGTGCACGGAGTCACCGAAGGGCTCGGAGCTCAGGGCGCAGTGTGAGGAGCGCAGGGTGGTAAGGAGCCTGTACTTCTCCTGATGTCTGACAGCGTACAGTTTCTGTGTGTATGACTTACGGATGTTATCCGGGGTGTCAATGCCCAGTATCTTCCCTGTCTGTATCAGGGCGATGCGGTCACAGCGCAGGGCCTCATCCATGTAGGGCGTTGAGACGATGATTGTGATCCCTTCTTTCTTCAGTCCCGAGAGCATCTCCCAGAACTCAGTGCGTGACACGGCGTCGACGCCGGTGGTAGGCTCGTCAAGGATAAGGATCTTCGGTTTGTGTATCAGTGCGCACGACAGTGCCAGCTTTTGCTTCATACCGCCCGAGAGCTGTCCGGCAAGTCGTTTCCTGAAGGGCTCTATCTGTTTGTATATCGGCTCAATAAGATGGTAGTTTTCCTTTACCGATGTACCGAAGATGGTGGCATAGAAGTTCAGGTTCTCCTGCACGGTCAGGTCCTGGTAGAGGCTGAACCTTCCCGGCATGTAGCCGATGTGGTTTCTCAGCTCCTTATAGTCCCTGACGGTGTCGAGACCGAAGAGGGTCATTCTGCCGTCTGACGGAATGATAAGTGTGGCTGCGATGCGGAAGAGGGTTGTCTTTCCTGCCCCGTCGGGGCCGATAAATCCGAACAGCTCCCCGTCGTTTATGGTGAACGAGACATTGTCAACGGCAGTGAGTTTGCCATGACGGTGGGAAATATTATATGCTTCTGCTGCGGCCATTACTTATTGAAGATAGCCTCGCCGGGCATGCCCGGTTTTATTGAGCCGTCATTTGCCACTTCGATTGTGACTGCATATACAAGTGTCACCCGTTCTTCCTTTGTCTGGATGATTTTTGGGGTGAACTCGGCCTTGTCTGCCACTCTGGTTATTGTGCCGGTGAAGGTTCTGAATCCCTTTTCTCCGTCATCGATGCGTGCGGTGCAGCTGTCTCCGATCTTCACTGCATACAGTTGTGCGCCGCTGACCCATACTTTCAGCCGCATTGCCTTAAGGTCAGCGAGCTTCACCAGTGGCTTGCCGGCGGCGGTGAGTTCATGTGCCGAGGCGTATGTCTCAATGACCGTTGCGTCGAAGGGGGCTTTTACTGTGCTGCGGGCAATCTGTTCGTTGATGACTGCCCGTTTGGCTTCCACGCCCTGTATCTCTGCGGCGACGGAGCGTCGCTGGGTGCTGTTGGATTCTGATTGTTTCTTCAGTACCTCGAGCTGACCTGTCAGGTCATCGAGTTGTTTCTGCGTGGCGGCGCCGTCAGCGAGCATGCGGCGCGTACGCCCGATATTGATGTTGAGGTTATCCATCTGCTGGCGTATCACCGCGTCCTGCGCCGCGATGCCCGCCAGGCGCGCCTGCGCCGCCGCCGTCACCGCCTCCAGCTCTGCAAGCTGCAGCACCTGCATGGTGGTGTCGGTGACGGCGATGACGCCGCCGCCACTGACATCCATACCTTCATCGACATCCATTGCCACGATCCTGCCGGAGGTCTCGGCAGAGATGATAATATCATCAGCTTCGAAGGTGCCCCAGGCATCGGCATCACTCTCACCGCGGCCGCAGCCCGAGAGAAGCATAAGTAACGCGACAGGTATTATGTACTTCTTCATATTGTTGTTATTTATTTATTCCTGTGATATTTATATAGTCAACCTCAGCCCTGGCGATGTTTATCTTTCTCACTGCCGCGCTGATGACTGCCTGCTTCTCTCCGTTGAGCTCCGTCAGGTATTCTGATGCGGTTATTGTACCGTTTTTCAGCTGCGAGGCAGACACCGCAGCAATCTTCTGCCTTATCATAATCAGCTCTGCATCACGCCCGCCAGCCTCACGCAGCGCCTCTATCTCTGCCATCTTCACCGTGAGAACCCTCTGCAGCGACTCTTCCGTGGCGCTCTTGTTTATGTCAAGCAGCTGCTGCTGAAGAGTAACAGACTTACGTTCATTGCTGGTCTTGTTCCAGTCGAAAATAGTCCATTTGATACCTACCCCCACGGAGTAATAGGGATCAGGTACCTCTGAGAAGAAGTTGTTGCCCGGAGGCAACCCGTATCCCGCCTGCGCAAACCCGAACGCCTTAGGCATGCGCTGGCTCCTGAGCAGATCCATGGTGGCGCCGAGCTGTCTTTTTCTCACATCAAAGAGGCGGATATCAGGATTGTCAATTGTCTCTTCTCCTGTTATGACAGGCTCCGGCAGGAGAAAGGAATCGTCTCTGGCGAAAGTCATACCGGTGATCTGTCCGAGAGCTTTCATGAATGCATCATGACGGTGCCGTATCTCAACGAGCATCTGTTCTGCCTTTATCTTTTCGGCATTGAGAATATCGACCGTGACCTGGGGTACGACGCCGTTTCTCACCCCTGACAGGGCCTCTGTCATACGGGCGTCGAGCTCAGAAATCAGAACCCCGGTAACCTCAGCCTGGCTTGCGGCAAGCAGCATGGAGAAGTAATAGCTGTTTATCTGATCATGCAGCCGGTATATCGCCGCCTCGTTCTGTTGTATGTTAAGCTCCCTTATAACCTCTTCCACCGCCCTGGCGCTGCGTGTCGCACCCCCGTCCCATATCACCTGGCTGATGTCAAGAGTGGCCTTATAGAACTGATGCGGTATGGCAGGGGCAGTGCCCGGTGGAATAGGTAGGCTTCCGTATATTGCTTCGATATCGGGGATGTCTGAGTAGTAGGCGTAGCTGCCGTTTATGTCCATCCCGGGAAGGTAACTTGCCGAGAGGTTCTGATCGCGGAGTGAGGATAGCTCCGTGTAGATATCCCTCTCTCTTGCCAGAGGTGTCACCGCTGCTGCCGAGTCGTAGCACTGCCAGAGTGTGACAACCTGCTGTCCGCCTGCGGCAGCGAACGTCAGCAGCATCGACCATGCCAATATTATCTTCTTCATTTCTTGCGGTTTTTTAAGGCTGTAATGACAAAATCAGAGGCAAATTCCTTTCTTGCCTGCATAAATGAGTTGAAGTTCCTGGTCTCGCCCAGCTGCTCCATCATCATCTTCATGACATTACGTGCGGCAAAGGGAAAGATGGCCATTGAGACGATTGTCACCATGAGCTGGGGGAGCTCGTCCTTTTTGATGCCGAATTTTCTGAGTTCCTTTGAATGTTGCCTGTAGATGACGTCACGCATCTCCGAATAGCGGAGGGTCTCGCGGATGCCCTGGACCAGGTCAGGATTGTGCGAAATCTCATTCAGGAGAAACAGGGGAAGGTTTGGATTTTTGATAAGCATATTGATGTGCTCCTCATAATAGAGCTTTATCTTTTTCTCGAACGAAATGTCCATCATGAAGACTGACAGGATTTTCTCGAACATCTTTTTCAGCAGTGTCTGGAACACTGCTTCGAACAGCAGTTCCTTCGACCTGAAGTAATAGTGGAGCAGTGCTTTGTTTATTCCTGCGCGGTCGGCTATCTCCTGCATGCGTGCTGCGGCAAAGCCTTTCTCTTCGAATATCTCGGTAGCGGCTTTGAATATCTTCTCCTGGGTCTGAAGATCGGGATTCTTTGTTTTAACCATCAGGATTAACTTTATAGTTTAACCAAATGGTCAAAGATAAACTATATATTTGAAACATGCAAATTTTTTTAAGTGTTTTCATCTTCATCAAGATATCCCAACACAGAGCGATGCACAGTTAAGGCTGTCTGCCCCGGTTTATCGGGGAGTTACACTATTTATTTACTTGTTCTGGCAGTGTGACACAGTGAAAAACTCTGTGCCCTCTGTGGTAAAAGGATTGCTGCATGAGGTGTCTCTTTTTAACACAGAGTTACTCAGAGTCAGGGCTGAGTTACACTGTTTAATTGCTTAATCTTACAGTCCTCAGATGCTCAAAGCCTCCCGCCTTAAAGTTCAAATACCTTACATCTTACATCTTACATCTCACATCTCACATCTCTGTGCTCTGTGCTCTGTGCCCTGTGCCCTGTGCTCTGTCTTTTACCTTAATATTAAAATAAAACAGTAAATTAGTAGTTCAGGATTTATAAGCCTGAGAGTGCATTAAATGACGAAAAAAAGCCTGGCATGAAAAGCATCAGGAAAATCATCCTAAGGACCATGGGAGCCTTCGCAGCTGTAATTATACTGATATTAGGGTCTTACATGATATTAATGTTCTCAGCTGTAAGAAAGATGACACCTGCCGAAACATCGAAGATAACGGATGACGTCTTCGCTGTCAGGGATAAATATGTGAACATGTACCTTGTGAAGGATGGCAACAATTACCTTGCGATTGATGCCGGAATAAAGAAACCATCTGTCAGGGGAGAGCTCAAAAAACTTGAAATTGACCCTGATGATGTGACCACACTGCTTCTGACACATACTGACAGTGATCATGCCGGCGCTATAAGCCTTTTCAAAAATGCAACTTTATACATGTATGAAGACGAAGTACAGATGATTAACGGGGAGACAGGTCGTTTTCTATTCTTTGGAAACAGGATTGATGCCAGTGAGTACAAGCTTCTCAACAAAGAGATCCTTACCATCGGGGATATCAGGATCAGACCGATACCGACTCCCGGACACACCGCGGGAGCAACCTGCTACCTGGTGAACGATAAATACCTGTTCACGGGTGATGCATTGAGACTATACAATGGTTACATTGAACCCTTTCCTCGCTTCATCAACAAAAGTGCCCGTAAAGCCAGGAAGTCAATGGAAAATATCATGGAGCTTGAAGGTGTTCAGTATATCTTTACAGGTCATCACGGATACACAGATGATTATTCCAAAGCTGTCAGTAAAAGATAGCCAGTGATATTCTCTTAAACAAAATCGTTTCAAATGTTGTTATCTGTTTATACAGATACAACATGAAAACCAGGACAATAGAAATGATATTGGCTCCACCGCCTGTGCATTTTGTCGGAGACGGCTTCAGAGTGCATAACTTCATTCCCGGTGTACATCCTCTTTCCATGCAGAGGATGGATCCGTTCCTTATGCTCGATTACAACTCTAAGTACTATTTTTCTCCTACCGATCGACCAAGGGGTGTGGGAGTGCATCCTCACAGGGGCTTTGAGACAGTCTCGATCGCATACAGGGGCAGGATAGCCCATCATGACAGCTTTGGCAACAGCGGAGTGATCGGGGAAGGAGATGTGCAATGGATGACAGCATCATCCGGACTGCTTCACAAGGAGTACCACGAGAAGGAGTTCGCACGCAGGGGTGGTGACTTCCATATGGTGCAGCTCTGGGTCAACCTTCCGGCAAAATTCAAGATGTCCCCTCCCAAATATCAGCCTATCACAAATGATCAGATGGGTAGATTCATCCTTCCTGACGATGGGGGAACGATCGAAATTATTTCAGGTGAGCATGAAGGTGTCAAAGGTCCGGCCTCGACCTTCTCTCCGGTCTCACTCATGAACGCAAGACTCAAAGCTGGAGGAAAGGCATCACTCGTGTTCCCGCCTTCAAATAATACGGCACTGCTGGTAGTTGAGGGTGAGATACAGGTAAATGGAACCGACAGGGTGCCGGCAGACCATTTTGTGCTTCTCGGAAATGACGGCGACCGTTTTGAGATAGCTGCAACCGAAAAAGCAGTCGTTCTCATATTGAGCGGAGAACCTCTCAGAGAACCAATCGCCGCCCACGGTCCGTTTGTGATGAATACCAGGGCAGAGATTCAGCAGGCGTTTGAGGATGTCAGCAGCGGGAAGTTCGGGCATCTTGATGACTGATTACTGATGCCGGCCGGAGAAGTTTTGGGATTAACGGTTATCTTGATTGCTCATTACTCGTGAATGTAACCCGGAGCCAGGGGCCAGAAATAAGGAAATGAAAAAATTTTTAAAAAACTTGAAAAAAATTTGGATATTAATGTTATTTAAATCTAACTTTGTGTTAGAAATAATTAACAATAGTATTATGAAAAGAGCGTTAATTGCATTGGTCGTATCATTAATTGTGCTTGCCTCCACAGCACTCTGGTTCTTCAAAACGGAGAAATCCGTTACTCCCCCCGAGTTATTAACCTTCGGGATTATCATCGTACTTGTCGGATTCGGGTTGTATTTCGCATATATGAGATTTACAGGTGCCAGGAGGAATGAACCGCCCGAGGATGAACTGTCAAAGAGGATTCTTCAGAAAACGGCTGCCTGGTCATACTACATCTCGCTTTACATGTGGGTCTTCATGATCTGGCTCAAAGACAGGGTTACCCTTGACACGGAGCAGGTTCTGGGTGCAGGTATCCTGAGCATGGCTGTCATCTTCTTCCTTTGCTGGATCGTTATCAGATTTAGGGGTTTACGCAATGAATAACAGGATCAGGGAGTTCAGGGCACGGCATGACATGACGCAGGACGACCTGGCAAAGAAGGTTAACGTAAGGCGTGAGACCATTGTGTTCCTTGAAAAGAACAAGTACAATCCTTCCCTTAAGCTAGCTCACGATATTGCCATGGTCTTCGGGGTGGCCATTGAGGAGATATTCCTCTTTGACAATTAAATCTACGGCACCGGTTTTTATCGGGTAAATCTTGCAGTTATCCGGCAGATTGCATAAATTTATGGTGCATTTCCTCTTTTAGTGTGCAACATAAATTTTAAGCCATGCTGGTCAAGACCTTCAGTGCTGCCGTTTTCGGTATTGAGGCTGTTCCCGTCACCATAGAGGTTGATGTCACCCGGGGTGTGAGGTACATGCTTGTGGGGCTGCCCGATGCGGCTGTCAAGGAGAGTCAGCAGCGCATTGAGTCGGCTCTGCGTGCCGTAGGCCTCAGGTGGCCCGGCAGACAGGTCATTATCAACATGGCTCCTGCCGACATACGGAAGGAAGGTTCGTCATATGACCTGCCTCTGGCTGTTGGCATACTTATCGCCTCAGAGATGGTTCGGGGAGAGAAGCTTGACGGGCTGTTGCTCACGGGTGAGCTGTCACTTGACGGAGCAATAAAACCTGTTAAGGGGGTGTTGCCGATGGCGCTTCAGGCCCGTTCGTCAGGATTTCGCGGAGTGATGGTACCTTCAGAGAATGCCCCTGAGGCAGCCGTCGTTGACGGCCTTGACGTCTATGGTGTCAGCAGCCTCACGGAGGTGCTTCAGATCATTCGTGGTGAGGCCGTCCCTCTCCCGGTTAAAGTCGACTTAGCTGCCCTCTTCCGCCAGGAGGGGAACATCTATGACTCTGATTTCTCAGATGTCAAGGGGCAGGAGAGTGTCAAGCGTGCTCTCGAGGTAGCCGTGGCAGGAAGTCATAATGCGCTGATGATCGGTCCGCCAGGATCAGGCAAGACGATGCTTGCCCGCCGCCTCCCTTCAATACTGCCGCCGATGACTCCTGAGGAGGCCCTGGAGGCGACGAAGATCCATTCCGTGGCTGGCAGGATCGAGAGCCATGTGTCTCTCATGACCCGGCGCCCTTTCCGCAGTCCCCATCATACGAGCTCTGACATCGCCCTCGTGGGAGGAGGCTCGGTGCCGCAGCCCGGAGAGATAAGCCTGTCGCACAACGGGGTGCTGTTCCTTGACGAGCTGCCGGAGTTCAAGCGAAGTGTGCTGGAGGTGTTGCGGCAGCCGCTGGAGGACAGGATAATAACCATTTCCAGGGCAAGACTCAGCTGCGATTTCCCCGCATCGTTCATGCTCGTTGCCTCAATGAATCCATGTCCCTGCGGATTTCATAACCATCCCGAAAAGACGTGTACCTGTTCTCCGGGGATGGTTCAGAAGTATCTCAGTCGTATATCGGGGCCGCTGCTTGACCGCATTGACATCCATATTGAGGTTGTGCCCGTGAATTATGAGAAGCTTGCCGCTGCTGCCACGGCTGAGTCCTCAGCAGCTGTGCGCGAACGGGTTGTGAAGGCTCGCGCCCTGCAGACAGCACGTTATTCAGGCATTGACGGGATATACTGCAACGCGCAGATGACCTCATCGCTGATCAGGAGGTACTGCCATCTGGATGAGACCGGAGGACGCCTTCTCAGGGCAGCAATGGATATGAGAGGGTTATCTGCAAGAGCTTATGACAGAATACTTAAAGTGGCCCGCACTATTGCAGACCTCGATACATCTGAAAATATCAGCCCTGATCATATCTCAGAGGCAATTAACTACCGAAGCCTCGATCGTGAAGGCTGGGCCGGATAAAAATTTATTCAATATTTTTTTAACGCTGACAATTTTGACTATTTTGCGGGTGAATAAAATTTACCTCTTCCATATTAGTCGGAAAGTATGGACCTAACTAAAAGATTAAGACATAAGCTTGCCAACGAGCATCTGATGTTCGCTTACCGCGGACAGGTGACAAGTGATAACTCAGTTTTGCTGCTTACCCTTCTCGAAAGAGAGATGGAGTTCTCGGACTTCAGCCTGCAGGGTCGCAAACGCCTGTTCATGTTTGTTCTCGAGAACCTGCAGAACATAACCAGACACAGCTCCACCCCTGTCCACGAGATGACCTCAATGGTACTCTACAGCAAGACGGAAGACGGCTACACCGTTATTACCGGAAACACGATCAGGAAGGAAGATGTGATGGGTCTGAAGGGAAACCTTGAGAAAATCAACAGCCTTGATCCTGACCAGATCAGGGATGTCTACAGGGCGATGCTTCAGGACTCAAACATAGGGCACAAGGGAGGGGCAGGCCTGGGGCTGATCGAGATGGCACGCAAGACGGGGAACAGGCTTGATTACGACTTCATTCCCATCGATGAGGAATATTTCTATTTCATCCTCAGCAAGACGGTTGACGCCGGGGGAAAGGGAGTACACAGTCCGGGTGCCACCATATCATTCAATGGCAGGAGAGCAATGCTGCTTGAGCGTATGATGAAATCAAACAAGATCGATTTCATCTGGGCAGGGCCGCTGACACATGACATTGGCAAGGAGTTGCTTAGCTTCAGTGAGACCACGATGTATGAGGCAGAGCTTGAGCATAATCTTCATAAGCGCGTCTTCGCAGCGCTGATAGAGCTTCTGCAGAACGTTGCGCAGCACAGCCCGGGTTTCAGGGCAGAACGACAGTTCGGCATACCTGTTGCGATGATAAGGAACACCGGCAAGACTTATATTATCACATCAGGCAACCTGATAAGGAGCAGGGATATTGACCACCTGAAGCAGAAGCTTGATATGGTGAACAGGTATGATGAGGAGGGGCTTAAACTGCTTCTCCGTACGGCTCTCATGGGGCAGGATATGAAGGAGGCCTCCACAGGTTACATGGGCCTTCTCGAAATGGCCCGCCGCTCAGGCAACAAGCTTGATTACCAGTTTGAGGAAGTCAACGAAGATTATTCATATTATACCCTGACAGTCAGGGTCAGGGTCAGGCATTTAAAGGCCGGGAAATAAGGTTCAGCTCTCTGCCGTCATAAACGGCATAGCTAGTAGTGCTGAACCAGTCGCCCAGGATTATCATCCTTCTTCTGTTCTCGTCGAATGTCATGGGCAGGTGCCTGTGTCCGTAGATGAAGTAACGTGCCTCACATCCTGCACTCACAATCTCCCGTGTGTGCCTGATCAGGTCCTCGTTCTCTTCTCCCAGGAAAGGAAGTGAAACATGTTTTGCCAGCCGGCTGCTGTTTGACCATGCGTGGCCGATACCCAGTCCTATCCGTGGATGGATTGCTGAATAGATCCTCTGCAGTATCCTGCTGTGAAACAATGAAAGAAGTATCCTGAATCTTTTACTCCTGGTACCCAGGCCCTCTCCGTGGGCCAGGTAGAACAGCTCCCCCCCGATGGTTACGAGCAATGGCTCATGATGAATCGTGACGCCGCATTCCTCCTCAAGGTAACTCTTCATCCACAGGTCATGATTGCCTGTGAAGAGGTGCACATCGATTCCGCTGTCCGTAAGGTGGGAGAGCATCCCCAGGAAACGGGTAAACCCCTTTGGGACCACCTTCTTATATTCCCACCAGAAGTCGAAGATATCTCCCAGGAGGTATATCGTATGGGCATCTGCAGAGGCCTGTCGCAGCCAGGCCACAACCCTCTCTTCCCTCTCGCGCGGATTGGTCCCTGCCGCAAGCCCGAGATGGAAATCTGATGCGAAATATGTTTTTTTGCCTTCCGACATCTTCAGTTATTTGTTGAAGATCTGGTCCATCCGTATCTGAAGGTTACGGCCGAAGAGATTGGTGTTTATGATATTTCCGTTGGGGTCGTAGAGCAAGTTTGCCGGTACAGTTGTGATGCCCATCGCCCTGGCATACACAGGGTTCGAAGGGTCAGGTTCTCTTACGGTTATCCATGGGATCTCCTCGAATCGTACAACGTTCTTCCACCGCTCCTCACTGGCATCAAGGCTGATCTGGTATATCTCAAGACCCTTAGGTTTATACAGCGCATAAATGCTCTTCAGTGCTTCAAGTTCTGCAATGCATTCCTCCGATGTTGTTGCCCAGAATGAAACGAGGACATATTTTCCCCTTAATGACGAAAGGGCAACGGTTTTTCCCTCTGTATCGGGGAGCTGTGGGTTGTTGCCTGAAATGGGTGACTGGGCAGCGATGGCTGCCAGTCTGTTGATATACATCTGGTTAAGCTCGGAGGTCACATTTTCCTTCAGGGCAATGACATGTCTTGATGCAGGATATTTCACCGACAGCGAATCAGAAACGATCTTGAGAAACTGCAGGTCACGCGGCTGGTAAAGCACGTATGCGTTCTCGTCCAGCCTCTGGTATACTGCCTTCACTGCTGCCATAGAGGTGAGGTTGCTGAGGATGAAACTGATGTTGTTTTTACGCTGTGCCTCAACGATCTCAAGGTAGGCAGCCTCAAGTGCCGGACCCCTGACAGCAAGTTCCTCTTCCGTCAGCGAGGCATAAATTCTCTTCAGCGAGTCAAGTCCCGATACTGTAATAAAAAGCTTCTGGTCGAGTTCTTTTATCTTCAACGAGCCGGGTGACCCTTCCACCTCATAGTTCATTACCAGGGGTGATGATCCGAATGTCAGGCTGATCTCCTCACCGGGCATGGCAAGCAGACCGACGAAATCATCCTTGCCTATCCGGACCTGAAAGAATTCCGGTCCGGTTATTTCTGCAGTGAACCTGAATTGTCCCCGTTTGATGTCTGCTGAATCAATCAGAATGTTCGTGCTGACATCCGACTGGTCAAGGTAGACAATTCCTTCCTTTCCTTCCGCAAAGGTGCCCCGGATGGTAACTTTTTCTTCGTTTCTGCATCCTGTGATTGCTGCAGCAAGCAATACCAACGATAAAAATTTATTCATTTCAGGTCTTGATTTCCGGTACAAATAAAGTAAAAAATAGAGACAGGCTATTGTCTGTTGAACAGTTCCCCGAGTTTTTTCCGGAGCATATCGCCTCTCAGGTTAACGGCAATCACCCTTCCGTCACGGTCAATCAGGTAGTTGTAAGGTATCTCTGTCAGGCCGAATCTCTTTACCACTTCCGAGTCGCGGTATCTGAGGTCGCTGACATGATTCCACCGACCCAGCCTGTCTTTTCTTATTGCTTCGGTCCAGTCTTCTTTTCTGATATCGAGTGACACCTGGTAGATATCAAATCCGCGGTGATGGTATGTGTCATACATTGTAACGAGGTTCGGGTTCTCTTCGCGGCATGGGGGGCACCATGCTGCCCAGAAGTCGACCAGCACTATGCTTCCTCTCAAAGCTGAGAGCATGACCGTATCACCGTCCGGGCCGGGAAGAGCGATGTCAGGCATCAGGTCACCCTCGCCGAAGCTCCCCGCTGTCTCATTGCCTACGGTGACTGACCTGCGGAGCCCCGCCACGAATGTATGCAGGTCAAGCACCATGTCTGACTCAGGGTAGAGGGCATATAGCAGTGAGTCAGCCCTGTAGAACAGGTCAGGCTCCTTTGCCGGGTCAAAGAGCTGCAGTCCTGGTACTACCTGCTGGTTCAGCAGGAAAACGGAGACCATTGATTCGCTGTTTTCTTCCAGGTATGTTATTGCCCTCTCACGGAAATCTGCGACTATTCCGGCTGCCTTCCTGTCAAGGCTGTCCATGATTAAGGGGAGACGGTCACTGCCGATGCTGTCATTATAGGCTTTTGTAAGCTTTTCCAGCTCACCGATTACAATATCGTGTTCCCGGCGGAAACTGAGCATGACATTTGTGGCATCGGAACCTGTCACCGTTGAAGGTGACGATATAGATCCGGCACTTGCAGATATATTTATCTTATCACCCGGGTTTACCAGCAGCGTAAGGAAATCATCACCGTCAATGCTGAGCATAAAAAAAGTCGGGAATGGTATCCCGGACCTGATTTCAAAACGTCCGTCCCTGGAGATAATTACAGAATCAACAGGTTCAAGAAGGTTGGGTTTTACTTCCCTGAGCAATATATATTCATCCTTTCCTGCACCCTCTATTTGACCTGATACAGTGAATCCGTTTCTCTTGCATCCTGCCGTCAGTGCTGCCAGAAGTATTATGATAACGAGTGTCTTCAATGAATTGCTTCCAGTAAGGCAAAAACCTGCAATGCCCGCTCTCCTGATCAAATATGCCATTTTCTTTAACAATTTAGCCTTTCGGTCGTTCCTTAATTGAGTTGCAAAGATATTTATTTTTCACAGCCCGTGTGGCTTAAGGCAGACCCCTGAAGCAGATACGTTTTTTTTGATTTTCTTTGCAAACGCAATTTTTTATTGCTAATTTAAACGAATTAATATTTTTTAGATAATAACACGGAATCCATAACAATATGGGCTACATTAAGTTTGACAAGGCTAAGGTTGTAAATCTTGAATATTCACTCAGCCGTGAGATTCTGCGTACAAACAGGGCGGGAAGCTACTCGTCGACGACCATTGTTGGCTGCAACACCCGCAAGTATCACGGGTGGCTCGTTTGCCCCGTTGATGCCATGGGTGGTGAAAGGCATGTGCTCCTGTCAGCGCTCGACAGCACCATTGTGAGCAACGGACAGAGTTTCAACACAGGTATCCGCAAGTATCACGGCGACTCATACAGTCCCAAAGGACATAAGTACGTAGAGGATTTTGACATACAGGATATCCCCGGGATGACCTTCAGGGTAGGTAATGTCTACATGAGGCAGGAAAGACTTCTGGTACATTATGAGGAGCAGTTGCTTATCAGGTACACTATTCTTGACAGTGATGAACCTGTGAAGCTTCAGCTGCGTCCTTTCCTCGCATTCCGTAACGTACATCAGCTAACGCACACCAACCTCGATGCAAATACGAAGGTTGAAAAAGTTGCAAACGGAATTAAGATCAGGATGTATGAAGGGTTTCCCTGGCTTCATATGCAGTTGTCATCAAAGGCGGAATTTGTCCCGGTGCCTGACTGGTATCAGGGGGTGGAGTATGTTGAGGAGCAGAAACGGGGCTACGACTATTCCGAAGACCTGTTTGTTCCGGGCTTTTTTGAGCTGACAGTGAACAAAGGCGACGTCATTGTATTTTCTGCATCGACAAGTGAAGAGCGCACTGCAGGGTTCAAGTCAAAGTTCACCAGGACAGTCGCATCAAAGATACCGCGCAGTAACTTCAGCAACTGTCTTCGCAATGCTGCGCAGCAGTTCATTGAGAAGCGCGGAGGCGATACTTCCATCGTTGCCGGGTATCACTGGTTCGGGTCATGTGGACGTGACACTTTCATTTCACTGCCGGGCATCGCCCTGGCCCGTCCCTCGGAAGATCTGTATGCATCGGTGCTTGACTCTCAGGTGCGCCGCATGGCCGGAGACCCCTCTGCCGTAGCGGAGGACAATGCCAGCCTGTCTCTCAGGAGTGCCGACTCACTTCTCTGGTTCTTTCATGCCCTCCACAAATACGGGCAGGATGCCAGGGAGATCTGGAAGCGTTACGGAAAGCCCATGAAGCAGGTTCTTGATGCATATCGCAAAGGGAACTCCCCCGGGATCCGCATGAGGGATAACGGGCTGATTTTTGCCGATTCGCCAGGCAGGGCACTTACATGGATGGACGCTGCGGTGAATGGTGTTCCGGTAACGCAGCGCAACGGATATGCGGTTGAAGTCAACGCCTTATGGTACAACGCCGTCTGCTTCGCACTGGAGTGCGCAAAGGCAGCAAAGGACAAAGCATTTGTGAAGGAGTGGGAACAGTTTCCTGAGAAGATAAGAGCATCATTCATTGACCTGTTCTGGGATGATGAGCATGGCTATCTGGCAGACTATGTCAACGACAACGAGACACGAAACATGCAGGTAAGGCCTAACATGGTCATAGCAACCTCACTGGCACATACTATGCTGGACAAGGAGCAGATGAAGAAAATTCTTGACCTGGCCAACAGGGTCCTTGTCACACCGCGTGGTCTGCGCTCGCTGTCGCCAGCCGAGGAGGGTTATCAAGGGCAGTATCTCGGTAGACAGGAATCACGTGACAGTGCATATCACCAGGGGACTGTATGGCCATGGCTCATGGGACCGTTCTGTGACGGATGGTTGAGAGTCTACGGTGAAGGGGGTGTCTCGCGTGTCAGGAAGCTTATAACAGGGTTTGAGGAGACACTGACAGAGGCCGGCATATCAACCATTTCAGAGATATATGACGGTGACCCCCCTCATGCACCCAGAGGAGCTATTTCACAGGCGGTAAGCGTGGCCGAGGTGTTGAGAATCAATACCCTGTTAGAGACGAAATACATGGAAAAAAAATAACAATATGCGTGTCCTGATGTTTGGATGGGAATTCCCTCCACATATTGCCGGGGGATTGGGGACTGCCAGCTATGGTCTCACCCGCGGTCTCGCCTCGCAGCGTGACGTAAAGGTGATATTCGTTGTTCCCAAAGCCTACGGCGACGAAGATCAGAGCGTGGTAAGCCTTATCGGAGCCAACACCATACCCGTTGCCTTCAAGAAGATAAAATTCAACTATTTCCTGAAGCAGGTTGAAAAGATCGAGGTCTTTTCCAAGCTCGTGCCTTACACTGATCCTGAGGATTTCTGGAAGATTACCCGGGGCGAAGTGGCTGAGACTGATGTCCTTGTCAAGACCAACAAGCAGGGTAAGGTTGATTTCAGTGGCACTTACGGGGCATCACTGATGGATGAGATCCACAAGTATTCGGTTGTAGCACAGGTGATTGCGTCTGAACAGGAGTTCGATATCATCCATGCGCACGACTGGCTTGCATATCCCGCCGGTATTGCCGCCAAGGCGGTCTCGGGTAAACCGCTGGTGATACATGTTCATGCCACTGACTTTGACCGGAGCGGCGGCAATGTCAATCCTGTTGTCTACAACATGGAGAAGGAGGGAATGGATGCTGCCGACAAGATCATCACCGTCAGCAATCTGACCCGCGATATTGTCATAA
The DNA here is from genome assembly GCA_963732365.1 of uncultured Bacteroidales bacterium. GTDB lineage: Bacteria > Bacteroidota > Bacteroidia > Bacteroidales > VadinHA17 > SR-FBR-E99. The sequence goes on from CAVSZC010000005.1 coordinate 896,234, forward strand.
GCAAATACAATATTGACCCTGACAAGGTGGAGACGGTTTACAATGCCGTGGAGCCGTTGCATCATTCCGAACTCGATATTCCCGAGAGAGCCTATGACGACAAGATAGTAACATTCCTCGGGCGCATAACCATGCAGAAAGGCCCAGAGTATTTTATCGAAGCCGCAAGAGTAGTATTGTCACGCATGCCCAATGTCAGGTTTGTGATGGCAGGCTCCGGAGACATGATGGAGCGGATGATTCGCCGTGCCGCTGCATTGCGTATCACTGACAGGTTCCACTTCACCGGCTTCCTGCGTGGCAATGACGTCTTTACGATGCTTAGGATGAGCGACGTATATGTCATGCCCTCCGTGTCTGAGCCCTTCGGGATATCGCCTCTGGAGGCCATGCAGTCAAATGTTCCTGTCATCATCAGCAAGCAGAGCGGGGTGGCCGAGGTGCTGACACATGCCGTGAAGGTTGACTTCTGGGATATTGATGCAATGGCAGATGCCATATACGGCATCCTGTCATATCCGGCCCTCTCACGCATGTTTATCATGAACGGAAAGGAAGAGGTCGACAAACTGAAGTGGGAGAAGGCAGCCAAACATGTTATGAAAATTTACACTGAAGTATTGAAACAGACAAGCTAAGAGATATGAGCACATCACAAAAAAAGGCAATCTGCCTCTATTTTCAGGTTCATCAGCCCTTCAGGCTCAGACGCTACAGGTTTTTCGAGATGGGTAATGAGCATTATTACTACGATGATTTCATGAACGAATCCATCCTCCGGAAGATTGCCTACAACTGCTATCTTCCTGCCAATAAGATTTTACTTGACCTGATTCGTAAGCACAAGGGTAAGTTCAGGGTTACGTTCTCCCTGACAGGCATTGTAATCGATCAGTTCAGGCTCTATGCACCGGAGGTGCTTGCCTCTTTCAGGGAGCTGGCTGAGACGGGTTGTGTGGAGTTCCTCTCCGAGACCAACTCTCACTCGCTGGCATCACTGGTGAACCATGACAGATTTGTCAGGCAGGTAAACGTTCACCGTGAAAAGATGTTAGAGCATCTTGGATATGAGCCGACATCAATCAGAAACACTGAGCTTATTTATTCAGACGAGATTGGAAGCTGGATGGCTGAGATGGGTTACAAAGCCACAGTCACCGAGGGTGCAAAACATATACTTGGATGGAAATCGCCTAACTTCATGTATTGCAATGCCATCAACCCCAGGCTTAAAGTGTTGCTGCGCAACTACACCCTCAGCGATGACATTGCATTCAGGTTTTCGAACAGGGGCTGGTCAAGCTTCCCCCTCACTGCTGAAAAATATGCATCATGGATCAAGGGGCTATCAGTCTCTTCCGAGATTGTAAACATATTCATGGATTATGAAACTTTCGGGGAGCATCAGAAAAAGGAGACCGGGATATTTGACTTCCTGAAGCATCTGCCTGACGCCATAATAAAGAAGACCCCCTTCAGTTTTATGACAGTATCGGAGATTGCCGACAGCTTTCAGCCCGTGGCTCCGCTGCATGTCCCGTCGCCCATCTCATGGGCCGATGAAGAGAGAGACCTTACCGCATGGATGGGTAACGAGTTGCAGACCGCTGCGGTAAGCAAGCTTTACAGCCTGGCTGAAAGGGTTGACAGGTGCGGGTCAGAACAACTTACCAGGGACTGGGTATATCTGCAGTCAAGCGATCACTTTTATTACATGTCAACAAAGTTCTTCTCTGACGGTGCCGTTCATGCCTATTTCAATCCGTACGAGAACCCGTATCAGGCATTCATGAATTACATGAACGTACTCAGCGATTTTGAGATCAGGCTGAACGTTGTTTGTCCGGTCAACGATCACTATGAGGAGGTAAACCGTTTGTCAGCTTCAATACAGGCCAGGGATATGCTAATAAATGAACTGCAGGGAAAACTGGTAAAGCTTGAGAAGAAAGCTGGCGTTGCCAAACCGAAGGCAGTAAAGGGAAAGGTCAAAAGGACTGCTGCCGTAAAGACTGCCGCCGTAAAGACTGCCGCAGTAAAGACTGCCGCTGTGAAAAATGTAGCGGTCAGGAAGGCTCCCGCAAAAACCGCCACTAAAAAGACCGCGGCGAAGAAAAAATAAAATTAAAGAGTAGTTTTGTGGCTTATCAAAGCGGGGGTATAAAATATACACTCCTGCTTAAGAGGTGACTATTAGAGATATGAGCATGAGAGCTGATTTTTTATTTGAGACAAGCTGGGAAGTATGTAACAAGGTGGGAGGTATTCACACAGTGATATCGACCAAGATTCTGAATGTAAAGAACGAATTTGGCGACAACTACGTTCTGATCGGCCCGGATGTATGGCGTGATGACAAGAGCAACCCGGAATTCACCGATGATGACAGTATGTTCACCCAGTGGAAGTCGGTGGCTCTTCAGGAAGGTCACATCATACGTACGGGAAGATGGAATATCGAGGGGTCACCGCGGGTCATACTCGTTGACTTTACCCAGTATTTCGGACAGCAGAATGAAATATTCGCCCGGTTCTGGGAGACTTATGGACTTGACAGCATCTCTGGTCAGTGGGATTATGTCGAACCGGCACTTTTTGGATATGCAGCCGGCAAGGTCATTGAGAGCTTTACTTCGTTTCACAGAGAGTATCCAAGGGTTATCGCCCAGTTTCATGAGTGGATGACAGCGACGGGAGTGCTGTATCTTGAAAAGAATTCTCCCTGGATAGCTACCGCCTTCACCACTCATGCAACGGTTCTCGGGCGGAGTATTGCAGGCAACCACAGGCAGCTGTACAGCAAGCTCAGTGAGTACAATCCGGTTCAGACCTCGCTTGAACTGAATGTAACATCAAAACAGTCGCTTGAGAAAATCGCCGCAGCCCAGGCAGATGTCTTTACTACCGTGAGTGAGATCACCGGCACAGAGTGTCTGGCATTCCTCGGAAAAGCGCCGGATGTGGTTACACCGAACGGATTCGATGATTCATTTGTCCCTTCTCCGGCTGATTTTGACAGCCGCCGGTCTGAAGCACGGGAAAAGCTTCTTTCAGTCGCCGGGGCACTTCTCGGGTATAAGCTTCCTTCCGATACCCTTCTTGTCTCTACCAGCGGAAGATATGAGTACAGGAACAAAGGGATTGATCTCTTTCTCTCAGCACTCGGGGATATCAATCGCAATACAGACACAGAAGATCAGTGCGTTGCCTTTATACTTGTGCCCGCATATCACAAGGGCCCCAGGCCTGAGCTGATCACTGCCCTGAACGACGGGTCATTTGTTAAAGAGGGTGACAGGTATCTGACTCACGGGCTGCATTATGTCGGTGATGATCCGGTAATCAACCAGCTGGCCAGGGAAAACATAACCAACAATGAGAAAGATAAGGTTAAAGTGATCTTTGTTCCGTCATATCTCAACGGTAATGACGGTATCTTCAATAAAACCTATTATGACCTTCTGATCGGGTTCGATCTCACACTCTATCCATCATACTATGAGCCCTGGGGTTACACTCCACTTGAGAGTCTCATGTTTCATGTACCCACCGTCACCACAAACCTCTCGGGTTTCGGGCTGTGGATTAACACCCATTACGAAGATCCGGGTGACGGTTGCCTCGTGATAAACCGCAATGATGGAAATGACGGGGAGGTCATCAGGGATATGGCTCTTTTCATCAGCCGGTTCATGAAGATGAGCCAGGATGATGTCAGTGCTGCCAGGGAAAAGGCTTGGGAGGTATCGCGTATTGCAAACTGGAATACGCTCATCAGGTATTATTTTGATGCCTATAATTTTGCGCTTGAGAACAGTGAGGTGCGCCGCGGACAGCCGAGGGAATATACCAGGGTGCTTGAGGCTGTCGACCTGCAGGTACACAAGCCTCACCAGGTGCCTGTATGGAAGGACATATACGTGCAGTCAGAGTTGCCGGAACGGTTAGGCTACCTGAAAGAGCTGGCGACCAACCTGTGGTGGTCATGGAACAGTAATGCGGAGCTGCTCTTCCGCCGTATGGACCCCACACTCTGGGAAGAGGTGATCCACAATCCCAGAAAATTCATTGAAGCGATAGACTATAAGAGACTCGTAGTCCTTTCAGAAGATGAGGTCTTTCTCGATGAAGCTGACAGGATTTACAAAGAGTTTACTGAATACATGGCCAGGCCGGACAATCATGAGCTGCCCTCGGTTGCATATTTCAGCATGGAGTTTGGCATTCATCCCTGCCTCAAGATCTACTCCGGCGGGTTGGGGGTTCTTGCCGGTGATTACCTGAAGGAGGCCAGTGACTCGAACGTCAACATAACGGGAATAGGGCTGCTGTACCGGTACGGTTACTTCAGGCAGAAGCTGGGACCCAGGGGTGAGCAGCAGACGATCTACGAGGCTGAGGATTTCGCCCAGCTGCCGGTCACTCCGGTGAAGGACAGCAACAATAATTTCATGACAGTATCCCTTGCATGGCCTGGCCGTACCGTCAAGGCCCGTATCTGGCTTGCCCAGGTAGGCAAGGTGAAGCTATACCTGCTTGATACTGATCATGATGAGAATAATCATGAAGACAGGGCTATAACGCATTACCTGTATGGCGGTGATTCTGAAAACAGGCTGAAGCAGGAGCTTATACTGGGTATCGGTGGCGTACGCGCACTCATTTCTCTGGGAATCAAGCCTGATGTTTATCATAGCAATGAAGGCCATTCGGCATTCATTGGCTTCGAGCGTATGCGTCACCTGATTGAGGAACAGCATCTTAATTTTGAGCAGACACTTGAGATAGTGAGAGCCTCGACCCTCTTTACCACCCATACCCCTGTCCCGGCAGGGCACGATGCCTTTGAGGAAGATCTCCTCAGGAAATATATCTCACATTATCATGCCAGGCTTAATATCTCGTGGGACCAGATGATGGCCCTGGGGCGCTGCGACACTGATCACGACCGCAAGTTCAATATGAGCTATCTGGCTACCCGTCTGTCACAGGAAATGAACGGAGTAAGCGAGCTGCACGGTCATGTATCACGGGGCCTCTTCTCAAAACTATGGCCGGGCTATCTGCGTGACGAGCTGCATATCGGGCATGTAACCAACGGAGTACATCATTCGACATGGACAGCCCCCGAGTGGGAACAGGTCTATGAGAAGATTACAGGCAAGGCTCACTTTGATCAGACTGACAGGAGCCAGTGGGAGAAGATATACCAGGTTGATGATGCAAAGGTGTTTGAAATAAAGATGAAGCTTAAGAAGCGCCTCTTTGACAACATCAGGAAGCGTCTTCAGTCTGAGATGCTTGAGAGGCATGTCAGTCCCCGTACATTATTGAATATCAGCAGCCATCTGAATGAGAAGGCTCTTACCATAGGCTTTGCAAGAAGGTTTGCCACTTACAAGAGAGCCAGCCTTCTCTTCCGTGACCTTGACAGGCTGGAGCGGATAGTAAACAATCCTGAACGGCCGGTGCAGTTTATTTATGCCGGCAAGGCACATCCGAATGACGGCGGCGGTCAGGATCTCATCAGGCGTGTAAATGAGATCTCTCAGATGCCACAGTTTGCCGGTAAGGTTCTCTTCATTGAGAATTATGATATGGAGCTTGCCAAGTATATGGTTCGCGGTGTTGACATATGGCTTAACACCCCGACAAGACCTCTCGAAGCCTCTGGCACCAGCGGTGAGAAGGCTGTTATGAACGGAACGATACACTTCAGCGTGCTTGACGGATGGTGGGTTGAGGGATATCATGCCTTCGCCGGCTGGGCTCTTCCCAAGAAGCGCACATTTACAAACCAGGAGCTGCAGGACGACGTAGATGCCGAGACAATCTATAATATGCTTGAATATGAGATAGTTCCTGCATATTATTCAAGGGATGACAGCGGCATCCCACGTGAATGGACCAGCTATATTAAAAATACCATGGTCAAGGTAGCTCCTGAATTCACTACCAGGAGAATGCTTGACGATTACATAGAGAGGTTTTACAAGAAGCTTTATGAGCGCAGCAAACGGATCACGGCAGATAACTATGCCCTGGCACGCCAGCTGGCTGACTGGAAATACGAGATGTCAAGGTCATGGGACGAAATAGAGGTACTTAAATATGATCTCTATAACCAGGGAGAGAATGTTTACAAATCAGGGCAGAACTATTCTACCGAGATATTGCTTGACATCAAGAATATACCTGCCGAGAACGTAGGAGTTGAGTTTGTTGTCACGAAGCTTCTCAAGACCGGTGAACACGTGTTTCTTGCCGGAAAGGAGTTTAAGCTTGCAAGCAAAAAGAAGGGCAGGGCGATCTATCATGTTGATTTTCTTCCCGAGAGGGCAGGGACCTTCTTCTATGGAATACGTATTTACGCCAAGCATCCGGAGCTGCCGCACAGGCAGGATTTCTGTCTGCTGCGCTGGGTTGACTGACCTTAAAGGCTGTAGATACTCTTTACCTGTTCCTGCACCAGCACCGTTGCTGTCCGTGCGGGCAGATAAAGCTTCAGATGGTGCGGTGCCGTCACTCCGTAGTGGCCGTGATCAGGAACTGAGAAGTATGTCTGGCTGGTGTCTATGCGTCCCTGTCCGCCAAACAGCGGGTCATCGGTATTGAGAATAATCCTGAACTTCCCCTTGACGGGTATGCCGTAGCCTGTGAATGAGACTGACGGATTGAAGTTCATTACCGTTATCAGGTTACCCCGTTTGAAAGCAATGATCTTGTCGGAGTTGTTTACGGTAATGGTTTCCGTGAACTGCAGCCCTGGCAGGTCGTATTCTTTCCCTGTCATGATCATTGCCCTGTCAAACTCATTGAGGTGCTGGTATCTCAGGAGGCTGTTCTCTGCCAGGCTCCACTGTCTTCGGGCATATTTATAGCTCCAGCCGTTACCCTCACGCGGAAAGTCGATCCACTCCGGGTGGCCGAACTCGTTACCCATGAATGTGAGATAGCCTCCGCCGGCGGCAATGAATGTAAACAGCCTTATCATCTTATGCAGTGCCACGGCCCTGTCTATCACGAGGCTGGGGGTGCTGAGGCTCATCGATGTATACATCTCAGCATCAGCAAGCCTGAATATCAGTGTCTTATCGCCTACCAGGGCCTGGTCATGCGATTCGCAGTATGATACCACGCGCTCCTCAGGCCGGTGTTGTGTAAGCTCATGCAGCAGGTACCCCAGCTCCCAGTTTTCATCGGCAATCTCCTTGACCAGTTTGATCCATATGTCAGGCACACCCATTGCCAGCCGGTAGTCAAAACCTATCCCCCCCATTTCTACCGGTGATGCCAGTCCGGGCATGCCGCTCATCTCCTCTGCCACTGTTGTGGCTCCCGGGTTGAAAGCATGGATCAGCTTGTTGGCCAGTGTCAGATAGACGATGGCGTCGGCGTCCTGGTTGCCGTCGAAGTACTGTTTGTATGATACGAAGTCAGATCCCAGTCCGTGATCATAATAGAGCATGCTTGTGATGCCGTCAAAGCGGAAGCCGTCAAAGCGGTACTCCTCGAGCCAGTATTTGCAGTTTGAGAGGAGGAAATGTGCGACTTTAGGCTTGCCGTAATCGAAGCAGAGGGAGTCCCATGCCACATGTTTTCTGCGCGGACCGTCATGGAAGTAGAGTCCGGGGTTGCCATCCTGCAGTCCCGGTCCTTCGAGTGTGTTCGAGACGGCATGTGAGTGGATGAGGTCCATAATGACCCTCAGTCCCATGCCATGTGCCGTATCTACCAGTTCTTTGAGTTCATCGGGAGTGCCGAAGCGGGAGGAGGCGGCGAAAAAGTTTGAGACATGATATCCGAATGAGCCGTAGTAAGGGTGTTCCTGTACGGCCATCAGCTGGACTGTATTATATCCGAGGTGTTTTATCCGTGGCAGCACATTCTCTGTAAACTCACGGTAGGTACCTGTTCGTTCCTCCTCGGTGGCCATTCCCACGTGTGCCTCGTATATCAGCAGTGAGGGGGGGGGCGGCGGCGCGGGGTGTTTCATCACATAGCCCTGTGCCGGCTGCCATACCTGTGCGGAGAAGATCTTTGTCTCATCATCCTGCACCGCGCGGGTGACATAGGCGGGCATGCGCTCGCCGCCGCCCCCCTTCCATCTGACAACAAGCTTGTACAGGTCACCGTGAGATATCAACCCCTCATCAAGCCTGATCACCCAGTCTCCCTCACCGGCATGGTGAAGCCTGTAACGGGCATCCTCCTTCCAGCCGTTGAAGGTCCCGATAAGTGATACAGATGTAGCATTGGGGGCATGCTCCCTGAAGACCCAGCCACCGTCAGCACGGTGCAGACCGTACCAGTGATGCCCGTTGGCAAAATCCGTGAGACTGATGCCTCCGGTGATGATGGCTTCCCGCTCATCGCAATAAGCGAGTCGCGACACGATGACCGCCCTGAAAGGGTCAAGCCATGGATCAATCTCATAGAATTTTCCGGACATCAGGTACAGGGTTTGCTCTGTCTCTAAAATTACAAAATTCCGGACAATGAGAGCTTACTTCTTACAGAGATAATATCGCCTGAAGGTGTAAACATGTTGAAGATGACCTGATAATCGGCAGTATCGTCTGACCCGGGGAATTCATAAACTGTTGTCCCTCCCGAATCATTTACCGGCCCGTCATTCCAGTAGAGCGTGTTCCTGAAATCAGGCAGACGCGATCGCCTGGAGGCATCTGTGCCGTAGTCAGGCATAACGAATGCCTTCGGATGGTCATGCATCTTCCACGGTATCCTTACTGTGTTATCAGGCAGCCTTATGTCGTTGTAGTTTCCCTCATGGGTTGTCACACTGATTATCCCGGGAAAGAGAGCGTCACCAACCATGTAATCGCCTGTTATGACGTCAATCTGCCTGACATGGGCAGGATTGAGATCAAGAATTATGTCGGCATCATCGACCGGGACGAGGTCAATGAACAGTGCAGGTGATCTCCTGAGGGTGGGATCGTATATAACAGAGCTGGCTCCATCCCTGCCTGACCTGACCGACAATCGCTTAATGAGCTCAAAGAATATCTCTCTCATTGATGAGAGACTGATGTAATCTTCGAGTATCACTTCCTGGTCAGCTCTCCCGTATAGCCTGAATGCAGGCCTCCGGACCGGCATTGCGGCTGCAACGGATGCTGTGTCAGTTATACCGTAGATCTTTCTTACCTGGTATCTGACCGTCAGCTGCTCCGCCTCACCCTCGCTCCCCGAAGGGAGGGTGTCAGCAGGAAACAAAGAAGGAAGATATCTGTCGGAATACCTGCTTTCTATGCTTACCGGCCGGTTTACTCCTCCATCATCAACTCTTATAATGATCTCGTTAATGTGATCTTTTTTCTCGATAAAGAAACTATACCTTCCTGTGCCGTCATCTTCAGCATATTGAAATGAGGGGCTTAATCCGAAGGCGGTAAGATATGCCTTTCTCCTGTTCTGGATATTCTCCCCTTCTTCTGCAGGTTGAGTCAGGTAAAGAAACCTTCCCTCTCTCTCCTCATGCCAGATGTGAGCTGCAAAGGTTCCGGAAGCAATCTTCACCCAGTCTATCCAGTTGCTCGTGGCTCCCAGCAGCAGAATGTTCTTTGCATCTGTTGAAAGGAACGGAAAAGCTTCTCTCAGTGCAGGGAGGTTCACCGGGAGTCTTATCTCTGATCCCAGCATCAGGTATTCCGATGCAAGAAGTCCCTGTTTTCCGGGTGATGGAACGGAGACCGACAGGCTTCCGACTCCTGAAACAGGTCCTTCTATTTCAATTCTGATATTATCCCGTCTTTTTTCCGGTTGTGTGCATCGCATAAGAGGATGGCTGCGTTCCGGTGACGGGATGAACAGGTATCTTTCGCACAGGAAGTTGCCGTCACCATCGAAAAGTGCAATATTGTTTATTCCCGGAGTGAGATCATCAGCAGGCACGACAGTCCGGAACTCCTCCTTCCGGAAGGTTATCTTTTCACTGTGCAGTATCTTTCCGCGTGACTGTATCAGTATTATGCCCGAGCGGTATGGGAGCTCATCGCCGTCGCTAACCTGTCTGGCCCTGACTGTCACCGATCCCTCATCTTTATAATCAGCCCAAAGCATGATTCCTTTGTCTGAAGAGGCCGGCAGAAGATATCTCTCACTGTCGTTTTCCGGGATGAAGTAATATTTCACCCCCTTCTCAGGAGTAAAACTGAATAAACCCGTTCCGGTGCTGTCACTTGTCACCTCCGTGACAGTCAATCCGTCTTCGCTTTCCAGCCGGCCACTGCAACTGACCGGAAACCCATATCTGTTCAGGGTGATTATCCCTGTCCTGTTCTCTGTTCCGTTAATTAGAGCGCCTCCCTCCGGAAGGAACATTACTTCAGATGGAGGATCATTAGTTAATTTTGTGCCTGTAAACAGATTCACCTGTCTGTCTGATAAAGGATTAACCACTGTTATGCTTTTCATGAAACATCCGTGGGGCATATAGTTCTTCATTACTGCGGTATAGGCCCGCAGCAGGTAAGTACCTGATGAGAGGGTGTCAGGAAGGTAAAGCATCACAGTTCCGGACCCCTCCTCCACCATCATGGTCGCCTGGGCTACAGGACGGTTATCATGTGCAAGGATCTCGGCATAGACGTAACTGTCGTATGATGCAAGCTTTAGTTCCGGGTAGCTCAGCAGATATCCTTTTATTCTCACGGCTTCACCTGATGCATATATCTCCCTGTCGGTATGGAGCCACACCTCCTCGAACGGATTTGACCGGCAGTAGTTTTCAAGCTTTTCGCCGGCAGGGGGGTGAACGGCACTGATATCCTGACCGGCCAGTGCAAAGGGCAGCAGAGAGGCAATTAACCAGGTGATTATTATCTTACTTTTCCCTGTCATCGAAAAGTGTATGATATACTTTTTTGTAACCCGGCTGATTCCAGTACTCAGGCATCGTGGTTGTCCCGTTCATTGAGCAGTCAGCACATTCCCTCTTTCTTGAAAGGACATAATAAATAAGGGGAGGAACAGCATTAGTCGGGGGATCAGGGGTCCATTCAGTAAGAATATAAATGTCCTTATGTATAACGGGATTCCACTGGCTCACCAGTATTGTGTCAAAGGGGCATGATGCATAGAAGTAAGGAAAGCGTAAATGATAATTCTCAAGGAACAGCCTCTCTTCGGCAACTCCCGACACGCTGAAAAATCCAAGGACCTTAACTGCAGGATCGTCAATGCAGGAAATATTGCTGGGGATTGAAGAGGGTACTACATCATAGAGTCCACCCGCATCGAATGCCACCTTCCTGATATTCTCCCAGTAAATGAATTCTTCCTCGTTAAGAGAATATTGCCTGACCAGGATGCTGTATTTCGCTGTCAGCCTGTCAGTCTCACCGGTGATAAATGTTACGGGCTGGTTTGTTACCCGGCTCTCGGCCAGGACAGAAGTGCTTTTGATATTTATATCTGTAGAGTTGGCCGATTTCCAGCATATCCTGTTAATTATTGTAGGATAATTCCACGGAAGCCTGAACTCCCAGGTCTCTGTAAAGTCCCACCTGAAAAACCTGCATTCGCCAGTAGGGTCATAAGTGTTGAGCTTGACCTGGTAACCAGGTGTCAGCTGGCCAGGGTAGTAGTATTCATTATATTCGTATTCAGCGTCAAGTGAGTCTATTCCCGGGACAGGAATAAGTTCCATAAAATCAGATTCAAAAATATGGCCGTTACCTTCGACCAGAAGCCTGTACTTTCTTCCTGTTACCGATTGAAACTGCAGTGAGTCAGAGAGGTACAGTCCGCCGCCCGCATGTATAAACGGGAATTCGTTGCCGGCATCATCGGCAACACTCACGTTATAATTACTGATTGAGGGTTGCGGGCCCGTGGGGTTTAGTGGTTGTGACCATGAGATCCTGACCTCGTGGGCTTCATTCCTGTCAGTCACCGCTCCTTCAATTACAATCGCATATTCCTCCCCGTCAATCTCAGGGACAAACTGTGTGACACACGAGGCAGTCAGCGTGGCAATGGTGAATAATATCCAGGTTATTCTCTTCATCATGTGTCAAAAATCAAAACTGTATGTTATTGTCGGAATGGGATTCGCAAAAACTGAAAGCCTGTAGGCATTGATACTGGTGCCATTCATGATGAAGTATTCTGAATAGACATTGTCACGTCCCAGAACGTTGTAGCATGAGAAGGTCCATACAGGGTTCATGAATTTGTCCGATTTAAGGTTGCCCTTTAACCGGGCCGAGAAATCAAGTCTCGAATAATAGGGTACTCTGTATTCATTCCTGTCTGAGTACTGAACAAGCCATTGTCCTCCTGTCTGGTACATACCGACGGGGTAGGTTATCGGGCGGCCTGTATTGTAAACGTAACTGAGAGCTATGTTCCAGCGGCGCGTCAGGGCATAATTGAAACTCATCCCCAGATCATGCGGCTTATCGTGTGAAGCGGGGAACCATGCCCCTCCGTTGATGGCCTCGCTTGTGAACTCACTTGTGCTTCTCATCAGTATTCTTGAATATGTATAACTGATGTGCCAGGTTGCCTTTCCCGACACTTTTTTGAGCATCAGTTCAATACCATAGGCTCTCCCGTTGACGTTGACAATGTCTTTTTCAATGCTTTCATTCATTGTAAGGATTGCACCCCCCTTGAAGTCTATCATATTGCGGATAGGTTTATAATAGACCTCGGCAGAGAGCTCAAGAGTATTCCACGGTATGGCAAGGTAGTAGCCTGCAGAAAACTGGTCAGCAACCTGCGGATAAAGGTAGTAGTCAGACAGTTTCCAGATATCAGTCGGAGAAATGGAAGTAGTATTGGAAAGCAGATGGACATATTGTCTCGTCCGGTTATAGTTCAGTTTGACCGAGCTTGATGAGTTGACCGTGTAATTCAATGACAACCTGTATTCCGGGCCGGAGTAGGTCTTGTAAAACTTGCCGTCAGAGATCATGAGAGTATCGTAGACTGTTGCCCTGCTCCTGGGAAGGCCGGGCTCATAGAGCCTGATGAGCTTCGGTCCGATGGACGAGAACAATGAATATCTTAATCCGAGGCTCACAGACAGGTTGTCAGAAAGATTCAGCTTATCTTCAAAATACACTGCACTCTCAAGTGCTTTTTCCCGTTCTATCGTCTTTGCCACCACCAGCGATGAGTCAGATGCCGGCTGATAATCTCCCGGGAGGATGTTGTAGTTGATGAGCTCCAATCCGTAGTTGAAGTTATGCAGAGTACCGGGTGACCAGTCAAAATCAGCCCTGACACTTGCATAATTGAGCCTGTAGTCAAGGCTGAAGGCATTGGCGGGGGTGCCAAGACTCATGATATCATACCTGTATATGCTGGTGTTGGCTGACAGTCTCATTGTCATCTCCTCACTGACAGTGTGTGACCAGCCCAGGGCAGCAATGGTGTTATTGTAGCTGTAGGTAGTATCACTGTTGAGCCTGAACTCATCATGGCTCTGATATCCTGACAGTTCAAAGCTGTTTTTTTCATCAGCCTTCCACGTAAGTCTTCCGTTGATGTCATAGAATGAGGCAGAGCTGTTCTTTATGACAGGGTCATCTACCAGGCTCATCAGCCAGTCAGAATAAGTGCTGCGTGCAGAAAGGAGCAGGGACAGCTTTTCTTTAACCAGGGGAACGTCGAGTAAAAGGTGGGCTGAGACGGGGCTAATACCGGCATTACCGCCAAACTCTCCGGTGCTTCCGTCCCTTGGTATTATATCAATTACTGATGAAAGTCTGCCGCCGTAACGGGCAGGAATGCCTCCTTTGTACAGATGGAGATCCTTGATTATATCCGCATTGACAGAGGTAAAGAAGCCGAAGAAGTGAGAGGGATTGAACAGAGGGGCTCCATACAGAAGAATTAGGTTCTGGTCAGCGGCGCCGCCACGCACATTGAATCCCTGTGAGGCTTCCCCGACAGTCTTTATCCCCGGTATCAGGAGAATATTCTTGAATATGTCTGTCTCTCCCAGGGTGGTTGGCATGAGTCTGAAGGTCGCCATGTTGACCTTCTCAAGCCCTACCTCGTATCTTCTGAGCATATCATTCCTCCGTGCAGTGACAACAGCCCCCTCAATCGGGATAAAGTCCTCCGCCATTTCTATGTCAAGCCTGCCGCCGCCGTAAATCCTTGCACTGAGACTTACCTCCTTCATCCCCAGGAATGAGAATTTTATATTATATGTGCCTCTTGGAATATTGATCTGGTAATATCCTGTGCCGTCAGTCACCGAACCCCTGGCCAGCTCATTGATAAAGACCGTAACTCCCGTGAGGGGCTCATTATTGGTTTTATCCTTTATATATCCTGTCAGGCTTACGTTTCCTGACCTCTCTTTCTCTGACGGATTTCCTATCTCATAAAGCAGATTCCCGGTCAGCACTGTACTTTCACCGGTGTCTTTGAAGTCATCAGGGGCCAGGTATTTGTCATCAGCCTCTTTTTCCGATCTTGCCAGCCTGATCATGACATCTTTGGTAAGGATGATATTGCCCTTATCATCAATGATATAGTAGATGCCATGCCCTGCAAATGCGTAGTCAAGCAGCACGGTGAGGAGAGGATTCTCTCCCAGATCGGGCATGGTCAGTTCTGAGGTCCAGTCATCCCTGAAGTAAAACCTCAAAGGAGCCTCGCTTTCCACACGCTCTGCGAAATCACTGAACTTCAATCCTGCATAATCCCAGGTGATCCTGTAATCAGTGCCTTGTGCTTCTGCAGGGACGGCAAGTGAGGCCGCCAGGATCAATATCAATATCATTCTGACCCTCATTTTACAGAAGCGAATCATAGTATTCAAGGATCGGGATGAGTGTCTCAGCTCTTTTAATATCAGGGCGGATACCGGTCTGTCTGATAAATTGCTTTACCTCTGTCTCTCTGTCTGCCAGAGCGTTAAGGAGATCCTTTCTGCCTGAGAGCTTTATTATTTCATCGCCCCTGATGATATATGCCTGCTGTGACTCCTCGAATGCGTCATACCTGTTGTCAACGGCTTTTAAAGTGATCTCCTTTTTGTACCTGACGGCCAGAAACAGCCTCCCCTGATGAAGCACCTGACCGAACCCGAGTGATTTGAAATTCACGAAGCGGTATTCCCTGTTCCTGTAGACCATTGTGAACTCCGCAATGTTGTCCTTGTTCGCCTCTATATATGACGCGGGTCCGGTCATCAGAATCAGCTGGTCGTTATAGATATCATACCAGCACAGCTGACCGGAGTATATTCTTCCGTTTATGGTTACAGATGTTTCTGTCAGGGCTTCCGTCAGGAAGAATTCATTGCCATAGACATTATTGTACTTTTTCTCCCAAACCCTGCCGTTGTATATCTGCTGACGCAGATAGGCCGTATCCTGACAGATACCGGCATCGGATGCCCTGAGGGGGAGAGCTGCAATAAACATGAATAAGAATGAAAGTACTGCCCTGTCCATTTAGTCTGTTTCTTCCGTCACATGTTCCAAACTGCAAATTAAGCATAAAAGAGGCAATTGCTGCTGCAGACATGATGTTATATGAGCAGCGGATTATGGCTCCATGCACATGTGAGGCAGATTATTCTGAAGATATCGAGTAATTGTTCTCATATTAAAGACACCTTTCTTAATTTTGCAGGCAATTCAGTTATGATGATCATTCACAAGGGATACAGCGATCTCAGCCTTAACAGGCCGGTTGTCACCATGGGGGTGTTTGACGGAGTTCATCTTGGTCACCGGATGCTTCTCAGGCGGGTGGTCAGGGAAGCCGCAAATACCGGTTCCGATTCGGTGGCTGTAACATTCGATCCTCATCCCCGCATAGTACTTACCGGTGATCCTGCCCACCTGCGCTTTCTGACAGATATTGATGAGCGTACCGACCTGCTGCGTGAGACCGGCATCGGGCACCTTGTTATCATCCCCTTCACTCTTGAGCTGAGCCGTATGACGGCATCCGAATTTGTTGAGAATATTCTCTGCCGGCACCTTGGGGTCAGCCACCTGATCACAGGCTTCAACCATCATTTCGGCAGGAGGCACGAGGGAGACAACGAAACCCTTCTGAATTGTTCGCGGAGCTTGGATTTCAGGGTCACCAGGGAAGAGGCTTTCACACTTGACGGAGAGGCTGTGAGCTCCTCATCAATCAGGAAGCTTATTGAGGCAGGTGACATTAAAAGAGCGTCAGCGTTGCTCGGATATGATTATTTTGTCAGCGGAACGGTAGTGTCAGGAAAGAGGATAGGAAGGAATCTTGGTTTCCCGACTGCAAATATCTCACCCCGGTTTGCCTATAAGCTCATACCCCGGAGCGGAGTGTATGCCGTGGAGGCAGAGCTGGAAGGAGATGCCCGCAGCCATATTGCCATGCTAAACATAGGGCTGAGGCCGACGGTGAGTGACGGGGCGGCACACAGGACGATAGAGGCCCATATCATTGACTATGATGCTGACCTTTACGGTAAGGCGATAACGATCAGGTTCCGTGAGCGCCTGCGCGACGAGATGAAGTTTGAAAGCGTTGACGCCCTTGTCAGTCAGCTTGGCAGGGACCGTGAAAAGACCATCACCATGTTAAGGCCATGAACAATCAGTTAAAATTTTAGTTATTTTTGCAGACCTAAATAAAAGAGATATGTCATTCATCAACAGTGAGCTTCCGTACAAGGTAAAAGATATTGAGCTGGCAGCCTTTGGCCGCAAGGAGATAGAGATAGCTGAGAAGGAGATGCCGGGTCTTCTCTCTATCAGGAATAAGTATTCGTCATCGAAGCCTCTCAGGGGTGCGCGCATAACTGGATCGCTTCACATGACCATTCAGACGGCTGTGCTGATAGAGACCCTTAAGGAGCTTGGCGCAGATGTGCGCTGGGCAAGCTGCAACATCTTTTCCACACAGGACCATGCCGCAGCAGCCGTTGCCGCTGCCGGAATACCGGTGTTTGCATGGAAGGGAGAGACCCTCGAGGAGTACTGGTGGTGCACGGCACAGGCGCTGGCATTCCCGGGCGGGAAAGGACCGCACCTGATTGTTGATGACGGCGGTGACGCTTCACTGCTGGTTCATAAAGGATATAAGGCTGAGAATGACGGTTCTGTGCTTGACGCCGCACCCTCAAGCAGGGAGGAAGCCATCGTGATTGACACCCTGAAGAGGATACTTGCGGAAGATCCGCAGAGGTGGCACAGGACAGTGAAGGAGATGAAGGGTATCTCCGAGGAGACAACGACAGGCGTTCATCGTCTCTATCAGATGATGGAGGCGGGCGAGCTTCTCGTGCCGGCGATAAATGTAAACGACTCGGTCACGAAGAGCAAGTTCGACAACCTCTACGGATGCCGTGAGTCTCTAGCCGACGGCATCAAAAGAGCTACCGATGTAATGATAGCCGGTAAGGTGGTTGTCGTATGCGGATACGGTGATGTGGGAAAAGGCTCGGCACGCTCCATGCGCTCCTACGGGGCAAGGGTGATAGTGACGGAGATAGACCCGATATGCGCACTGCAGGCCGCAATGGAAGGCTTTGAAGTAAAAACGGTGGAGGACACTCTTCCGGAAGGAAATATATTTGTCACTACGACCGGCAATCGCGATATCATCACCATCGGGCATATGGAAAAGATGAAGGACCAGGCAATAGTCTGTAATATCGGCCATTTCGATAATGAGATACAGGTTGATGCCCTGAACGGTCACAAGGGGGTCAGGAAGATAAACATCAAGCCACAGGTTGATAAATATATATTCCCTGACGGTCATGCAATATTCCTCCTGGCTGAGGGGAGGCTTGTCAACCTTGGATGCGCCACGGGCCATCCTTCGTTTGTGATGAGCAACTCGTTCAGTAACCAGACCCTGGCACAGTTAGATCTATGGACCAGGGACTACGGGATTGGTGTCTACAGGTTACCGAAGTATCTCGATGAGGAGGTTGCCAGGCTTCATCTTGACCAGCTGGGTGTCAGGCTTACACAGCTTACAAGGGAACAGTCAGAATACCTTGGAGTGCCAGTCACGGGCCCGTACAAGCCTGAACATTACAGGTACTGATCAGGATCAGTTAATTTCTCTTGTTCCACACTCTCACCCCTGACCCGTAATAGTCAGTGTTATAATTCTTAAGGTAATACTTTCCGGGCCCGGAGTGGGGCATGCCTGAGCTTCCCATGGCATAATTTGTGCTGCACCTGGGGCAGAGAGCGAAGACCCCGTCAACATTCACTGCAATACTCTCTGATTCAGCGGTATAGCAATGGGGGCAGGTACGGTCAAAGGCGTAGTACTCAAAACCCTCGAGCCCTGAGTTGTATACTATGATGCCGTTATTGTCATATCCGCCCGTGCCGTAACCGAGGTATGCATGGGCAGATGATATGAGGACGCTGCTCCCGGGGGCATTGTTAAGATTGAAAAACTCAGGATCGGAGAAATAGATCCTGAAGTCAATTGTGATATCAGGTATTACATCATTATTCTCATCGCTGCAAGCATATAACAGCTGAAGCAGTAGCGCGGCGAACAAAAAAATCTTTAAATTTGAACCTGACATGACTGTTTCCCGGTTTTCTGCAAAAGTAGCTAAATCTCTGAGCCGGGCATAACATTCAAACGGAATGAGGCAGAAGATAGTATTAATAAGGATTGTGGTTCTCATGTTCTTACTGTTATTTGCCGTTACTCAGGCTGAATGTTACGCACAGCGCAATGCCAGCCGCAAGACAGAGAAGGAGTTGTTCGGTAAGACGGGTAAAAGCAAGCCTGCGAACGATAAGGTCAGGGCCCGCGGGGCAGCCGGCAAGGCCATGAAAGAGCAGGAGAAGAAAGAGGCCATGCGCGACAGGGAGGAGGAGAAGGCCATGGAGGAGCTCAGGAAGAGGCATATCAGCATGCAGAACGAGGCCACCAGGGAGCGGATGACGAATAATCAAAAGAAGACTGAGGCCGACTATAAGTCAAAGAAAGATAGACAGAACAAGAAGAAGCATAAAATATATGCCAATCAGAATGAGGAGACCAGGGAGCGGATGACAGGCAATGCAAAGAAAACTCAGGCTGACTATAAGGACAAAAAGCAGAAGCAACGCAAGGAACAGCAGAAACCCGGGAAGAGAAAAAAACGAAAACCCTGACAACCATGGAAGATAAAGGATTAGGCAATATCATTTTCTACATCATTCTTGCAATAATTGGTCTTGCAGGATCATTCCAGAACAAGAAGAAAAAGGTTCCCGGGCAGGCTGCGCCGCGCAAGGCCGCCCCTGAGCCTGTACAGCAACAACCCAGGGTGGAAGTGCCCCGCAGACCTCAGCCTGTCTTCGCAGAGCCGATTGATGAGGGTCACTATGCTGAACCCATGGCAAGACAGTTTTCTGAAGAGGGGTCATTAGAAAGCTCCATGGCTGCCGCATTTGCCGCAGAAGGGATCAGAGGGATGACAGAGTTACAGATGAAGGCAGAAGCAGACACAACTATCTCAGACAGTGAAATAACTGATGCTCCGGTTTATGATTACGATTCAAGGGACGGTGACGGAGACCTGTTACACAGCTTCGATCTCAAAAAGGCTGTCATTTATTCAGCCCTTCTCGAGAGAAGGGAATACAAATTCTGAAACCCTGATCGTTACAAAAGAATAGTTATTGTTTTTTTATTGAAAGTTTTGTATATTTGTTCTTTGAAGAGTTCCGGTAATGCCGGGATTCTTCTTATTTTTTAACCTATCAGAAGAGAATTATGTCGGAATTTGTCTATGTAACAGAAGAGGGGCTCCATAAAATGAGGGAGGAACTTGACCTGCTCCGTAATGAAAGACCGGCTATTGCCAGGCTCATTGCTGATGCGCGCGATAAGGGAGACCTTACCGAAAACGCGGAATATTCAGCAGCCAAGGAGGCACAGGGGATGCTTGAGATGAAGATAGCACGCCTTGAAGACCAGGTAGCACGGTCACGTATCATCGATGGATCACGTATCAACACCACCACCGTTCAGATACTGAACCGGGTCAGGATACGAAACAAGGCTAGCGGATTAACCATGGAGTATCAGCTGGTGCCTGAGACGGAGGCTAACCTTAAAGAGGGTAAGCTGGCCTCATCATCGCCAATAGCCCAGGGTATTATGGGAAGAAAGGTGGGCGACGTGGTGGAGGTAAAGGTGCCGGCAGGCATTATACCGTTTGAGATTGTCAATATATCAATCTGAAAAATCAGAATCATATGGCTTCAATTTTCACGCGCATTATCAAGGGAGAGATACCTTGCTATAAAGTCGCTGAAGATGACCGTTTCATAGCCTTCCTCGACATAAAGCCTCTGAAGGCCGGACATACGCTCGTTGTACCGAAACAGGAAGTTGACTATATCTTCGACCTCGATGACAGTACGCTGGCTGACATGACACTCTTTTCAAAGAGGGTGGCCGAAGGGATAAAAAAGGTAGTGGATTGCAAAAGGATCGGTATGGCTGTGATAGGGCTTGAAGTACCCCACGCCCATGTTCATCTCATTCCGCTTGACAGGGAGATGGATATTCTCTTCACTAACCCGAGGGTCGTTTTATCGGATGAAGAGTACAGGCGTCTTGCAAAAGCAATTAGCGAACAGATAAGGTTGTAACCGGAAAACGGATACAATAAAAAAGCCCCTGGCACTGCCGGGGGCTTTTTTAATATCGTCAGAAGCAATTACTTCTTTGCAGGACAGCACGGAGCAGCAGCAGCGGTACCCTGACCGGCCGGAACTGCCTCACCCTTTGTCTCAGCGCAACCTGCGGCT
Source organism: uncultured Bacteroidales bacterium (assembly GCA_963732365.1). Taxonomy (GTDB): domain Bacteria; phylum Bacteroidota; class Bacteroidia; order Bacteroidales; family VadinHA17; genus SR-FBR-E99. Next base: position 917,005 of record CAVSZC010000005.1, read on the forward strand.
GACGGGCACTTTGAGCAGTCTTTGCCTGCAGTGGTGCTGCAATCCTTACCGGCAGCAGCGTTTTTGCATGCATCTGCGGTAGAACCGCATGTGTCACACTTACCGTCCTTGTTATTGTCGACGAAGGTGCACTCTTTCTTGGTCTGCTTTTTCTCCTTGTCTGAAGCCTGAGCGTAAACTCCTGCAGCCACAACCATCAGTGCGATGAGAATAAGGCTGCCAATCATCCATTTCTTCATACTCTTTGTTAATTGGTTTAAAAAGTAACAGGCGCAAGATAAAAAAGTTCTTCGATTTACAATCAGAAATATCTCAATTATCATAACTTTAACTATGCTATCGCTGCAAAGTGTCTCGCTTTAAAGATATTGGCGACGACTTTCTGTCGCTCTTCTTCCCGCGGCTGTGCCTGTCATGTGGCGATCACCTGGTGCGGGGCGAACGGATTATCTGTACAGGTTGTCTTCTTACAGTTGCCCGGACAGATTTTCACGTCAGGCGCAACAATTCCCTTGAACAGGCTTTCTGGGGAAGGTGCCTCATCGAGAGGGCTGCAGCATTTTCAGTATATAACCGGGGCAGCAGGATCAGAAAGCTCATCCATGAGCTTAAATACAAGGGAAGAAAGGAGACAGGCACAATGCTGGGAGAGTTCTACGGAAGGATACTATCAGACAGCGGTTTCATGGAAGGGATTAACATCATCGTTCCTGTTCCGCTCCATCCGGCGCGCCAGAGAGAAAGAGGGTACAACCAGAGTGACTGTATAGCATCAGGCATCTATGCCGCAACAGGATTGCCGGTACGAAATGACATTATAAAGCGGGTGGAGAGGAGAGGGTCACAGACGAGACATGGCCGGTATGACAGGTGGGAGAACGTAAAGGGGCTGTTTATTGTGTCAAAGCCTGAGGCGATAGCCGGAAAGCATCTGCTTGTGGTTGATGATGTGGTCACAACCGGATCAACGATGGAAGCATGCGTCAATGCACTGCACGAGGCCGGAGATGTGAAAGTGAGTATTGTAGCTCTTGCCGCAGCGCAGAAGCTTACCCTTTGACCCTGCCGCTGTTTTTCTTTACGAAATCTTCCCAGCTTTTTGACTTGCCCGATGCCGGCTTGTTGCTCTGGTAGAAGTGACACAAAGCCGCGCCAAGGGCATCAGTAGCGTCAAGGATCATTTTCTCTCCATGGAATGAGAGGATGGTTCTGAGCATTGTTGCCACCTGTTCCTTGCTTGCCTGCCCCTGTCCGGTGATCGACATCTTGATCATCCTCGGGGCATATTCGAAAACGGGAAGGTCACGGTAGAGGGCAGCGGATATGGCTGCCCCCTGCGCCCTGCCCAGTTTGAGCATGCTCTGTATGTTCTTGCCGTAGAAGGGCGCTTCGACGGCGAACTCATCAGGGTGATACTGGTCAATGAGCTTAAGCGTCTCCTCGAATATTGTACGTATCTTTTTGAAGTGATCCTCCTTTTTTCGCAGATCAATGATACCAAGGGCAATGAGCGCCGGGCTTTTACCGGTCACGCTTATTAATCCATAGCCGGTGACAGTTGTTCCGGGGTCTATGCCCAGGATGATCCTCTCAGTTTCGCTCTTATTCACTTGAGGAACTGACCCGGAGGTGCCAGATAAAGGTTTTTGGGCAGCTGATCGCCTTCAGAGAATACCCTGACCCTCCTGTACTGTACACTTGATTTTGCCTTGGTGCCCTCGAGCAGTGCAATAGCTGCTGCAAGCGATGCCTCCTGAGGATCACCCCAGTCGCGCGTTATGTCATCGTTTGCCTTCACGTCAGGAAGCATCCCTTCATAGAAGTCTCCCTGATCTGCAGAGTTGACATATTCGAAAGTGATAGGGGCAAATACGTACTCGTAATCGGGGTTGGGATTACTGTTTGTCGGGAAGGGGAAGCCCCATAAATTCATCCCTGCCGGCTTGCCGTGGGTGGTGTCTCCAACCAGTGACACCTGTATATACGGCTTAAGGCTGTTGATGACAACCTCACTGGCCGATGCACTGCTGCGGGTTGTTATGAATACCGCCCGGTCAAGTCCCAGCGGACTGTCGGTGCGGATGAACTTGAAACTCTCATTCCAGTCAGCAGCGACAGCGTTATTATATTTAAGCTTATAGCATATCTTGGTCGTATCACCTTTTTCGAGAATGAGGCTTGACAGCTGCTGGGCTATGCTCATGTAGCCACCTCCGTTATAACGCAGGTCAATGATAATATCTGAGATGTTGTTGGCCTTGAAGTATGCAAAGGCCTCATTCAGCTCTTGTTCCGACGGCTCAATGAATGTCTCAAAGGCAAGGTATCCTGTTTTTCCGGTAGAGAGATTAAGAATCCTGTAATCTGTTACCGAGTTAATTGTAAAGCTGGCCTTGGCCGAGGTGACAGATATCTTGGTGCCGTCAGGCTTTATAAAGTCGAATTTATTTGTATAACCGGCAGTGGAAGGCCCCATAAGCGTGTTGTAGGCTGCTCCGTCGCCTGAAAGAAATATCTGTGCGATATCCTGATCGTTTATCTTCTCTATTATCCAGCCCCTCCTTACCTCTTTTGGCCAGAGGTCAGATCCCTTATACAGGCTTACCACCCTCACCTTGTTTTCAGGGCCCAGTGCCATCCTTATGCCGTGGCCAACGAAAGTGCCCTGCATTGAGGCAATAAATTCATCATAACCGGTGACGAAGCTCCACCTGTCCTTCGGGGTGTATCTGAGGTCATCAAGGAGATCATCAGGTCCGGGATAGTCTGACAGTTTTACCGTTGGCATCTTGTCATTCCACAGGTAGATATATTCCATCAGGTCATAAAGACCGTCGCGCGCCCTCTCATCGAGTGTATAAGGATCTGACGGCTCCGGATCCGGGTCCTTTTTACATCCGTAAACAAGAGGTATAATAAGTGCTATAAGCAGTATTGTCTTTTTCATTTTCATGCAATTTAAAGTACAAAGGTAACAAAAAATGTGCCGTTATTGTTTACTGCTTTCCCTCCGGTTCTGGTACAGAACGCTGGCAATAATAAGCATCAGGCCTGCCGGTGTGGTATAGTATACCGGCTCATCTATAATGAAATGGAGAAGGATGAGTGACAGGAACGGTGCAAAATATACCAGGTTGCTTATTTTGTCTGAAGTGGGGGAGAGTTGCAGCGCCCTGAGCCACAGCCAGAATGTGATGCCCATCTCAAAGATGCCGCAGTAAACCGCCGCCGCGGCACCTTTAATGCTTACACCGGTGCTGAATGAGCCGTTGAGGAGCATTAAGACAATAAGATAAACCGACCCGAAGGCGAAGTTTGTAAAGAGCTTCACCGCCTCGTCACGCCTGTCGCGCATGTTAAGTATGAAATAGAGGGCCCACAGCACTCCGCTGAAGAGTGCCAGCATTACCCCCAGCGTGTCTGACCGTCCGGGATGAAAGGGGCTTCCCTGGGAAGAGATGATATAGACGCCTGCCAGGCTAATGAAGAGTGCTACAAAGCTCCTGGCAGGTATTCGCTGCCCGAGAAGGGGGATGGATAAAAACACCAGTATGATTGGCCATATCATATTGACCGGCTGTGCCACCTGGCCCGGCAGACGGCTGTAGGCGGTGAGCAGTATAAGGTAATACCCCACAGGGTTTATCAGCCCAAGCAGTGCAGACCACAAGACCTCCTTCATGGTCATCTCTGTGAGCAGCCTCAGCTTGCCGGTGAGAACGATAATCATGAATAGCACCACGAGTGACACCAAGGTGGCAATGCCAAGCATGGTGACGATGGTTAATTCGGAGAGTGCTATTTTAAATGCTGTGGCAATGGTGCCCCACAGAGTGACAGAGAATGCCGCATAAAGATATGCCCGGGATCTGTCACTCATTGTTTCAGCTGATCAGCTCAAATCCCGTATATGGAATTAATGCCTCAGGGATCCTTATCCCTTCAGGGGTCTGGTTGTTCTCCAGGAGTGAGGCAACGATACGTGGCAGGGCCAGTGCGCTGCCGTTCAGTGTGTGACAGAGGGTAGTCTGTTTTGCACCCTTTTCCCGGAAGCGGCACTTCAGCCTGTTGGCCTGGAACGATTCGAAGTTAGATGTGGAGCTCACCTCCAGCCAGCGCTGCTGGGCTGCTGAATACACCTCGAAGTCGTAAGTCATTGCCGAGGTGAATGACATATCACCCCCGCAAAGCCTTACAATCCTGTATGGCAGATCAAGCTTCTTCAGCAGGCTCTCCACATGGTTGACCATCTCTTCGAGCGAGTCATACGACCTCTCAGGGTGGGCGATCTGCACGATCTCGACCTTGTCAAACTGGTGGAGCCTGTTCAGTCCCCTGACGTGTGCGCCCCATGACCCTGCCTCACGGCGGAAGCAGGGAGTGTATCCCATGTTGCGTATCGGCAGGTCAGCTGCGTCAAGAATCACGTCACGGTATATATTTGTAATGGGTACCTCTGCCGTGGGTATCATATAGAGATTGTCAATGCCAACGTGATACATCTGCCCCTCCTTGTCGGGGAGCTGGCCGGTGCCGAACCCCGAGTCTTCATTGACGACTATCGGAGGTTCTATCTCCCTGTATCCTCCCTTCTCACCCTCGTCGAGGAAGAAGTTTATCAATGCCCTCTGCAGCTTTGCCCCCTTGCCCTTGTAGACGGGGAACCCTGCTCCGGTGATCTTGATCCCCAGGTCAAAGTCGATGATGTCATATTTCTTTATCAGGTCCCAGTGTGGCACTGCACCTGGGTACAGCTCAGGTATGCGTCCTCCGCCCCTGACCACCACATTGTCTTCGGCGCTCTTGCCGGGGGCTACCCTGGGATGGGGGATGTTTGGAAGCCTGATGATTTCATTCTGCATCTCCCCGCTGGCCGCATCGAAGGCATCAGAAAGCTCCTTCTGCCGTTCCTTGAGCTTGCCGATCCCTTTTTTGGCGGCCTCAGCCTCCTCTTTCCTGCCATCCTTCATCATGGAGCCTATCTCTCTTGAGAGATTGTTCAGCTCAGCCTGAATGGCATCGCCCTCAGACTGCAGTTCACGGCGGCGACGGTCGAGATCAAGCACATGTGCCACTATCTCAGTGGCATCGAAGTTTTTTATTTTCAGCCTCTCGATGACTGCAGCGGGGTGTTCGCGAAGAAAGTTAATGGTAAGCATCGTGGATCATTTAAAGCCCTTTAAGGCAGTGCAAAATTAAAGCAAAAACTCCTGAAAAAATGCGCCGCAGCGGATATTTTCAGGAGTCATTTTCTTAAGTGAGCTTAACTTATACGGCAACTGGTTTTACCGAGACGTATGATTTGTCATCACTTTTCTTTCTGAACTCCACAGTACCGTCGATAAGGGCAAAGAGAGTGTGGTCTTTGCCTATGCCGACGTTATCTCCAGGGTTGTGTTTTGTGCCTCGCTGGCGGACGATGATGCTGCCAGCCTTTACGGCCTGGCCTCCGAAGAGCTTGACGCCAAGTCGTTTACTTTCCGACTCGCGGCCGTTACGCGAACTGCCGACTCCTTTCTTGTGTGCCATATCCTTATCTGTTAATGTTTACTGTTATTCTTTTGCCGATTTCTTAGCGCTCTTTGCAGCAGGCGCCTTCTTCTCTGCGGGTTTCTTTTCACTCTTCTCCTTAGTAGCTGCAGCCTTTTTTACAGGGGCTTTCTTAGTTTCAGCCTTAACCTCAGCCTTAACCTCAACCTCAGCCTCAGCCTTAACCTCAGCCTTAGCCTTAGCCCTGGCCGGGGACTTCTTCTTCGCTTCGCCTCTGGCGCCGATGGAGAGGATCTCTACCTGTGTGAGGTCCTGACGGTGTCCTGATCTCTTCTGGTATCCTTTTCTCCTCTTCTTCTTGAAGATTATCACTTTATCGCCTCTGGGGTGTGAAAGCACTTTGCCTTCAACAACGGTGTTCTCAATGACAGGTTCGCCGATGGTTATGGCTCCGTCATTATCGATCAGGAGAACTTTTTCAAACTCTACATTCTCGCCTTCGGCTGCTTCCATACGGTGAACGAAGATCTTCTTTCCTTCTTCTACCTTAAACTGCTGCCCGGCAATTTCAACGATTGCGTACATTTTCAATCACTCTGTTTGTTACTCCGTGAGGCGGTCCTGCTCATCCGTGCATGACACTTCTGCCTGCCCCTGCGGATCTTTGTTTTTCGGACTGCAAAGATATAAAAATTAACTTATTTGCAAATCAACATGATGATTTTATCTCTAATAAAGTGTGGATAAAAATTTTCAAGGCAGGGAAGTGAGAGATTCATATTGTTTATATTTGTCATATCAGCCTGTCGGGCTGAAAGCTGAGAAACTATGCAGAACAGGCTAATTCGTCTTAAGGTAATAGGTATTTCATACAGCCAGACGCAGTCGGGGGCTTACGCCCTGATACTGGCAGAAGAGAAGGGAGAGCGCAGGCTGCCAATAATCATTGGGGGCTTTGAGGCGCAGGCAATAGTCATCAAGCTTGAGAACCTGGAGCCGCCGAGGCCGCTCACACATGACCTGTTCAAGAGCTTTGCCGATGCATGCGGTGTCACGGTTGAACAGGTGCTCATCAACAGGTTACGTGAAGGGATCTTCTATTCAGAGATAATATGCACTGACGGCGAGAGACGCTTTCAGATCGACTCACGCACCTCTGATGCTGTTGCCCTTGCCCTGAGATTTGAATGCCCTATTTTCATTGAACCGGCTGTTCTCAATGAGGCAGGCATAATCATGACTTCTTCAGCAGAGGAGGAGAAACCCGGTCAGGAGAGTGAGACCTCAGAGAAGAAGACGCCGTCTCCGTCTCCAGGGTACAGCGACTTCGGCCTCGATGAACTGAAAGAGATGCTGTCTGATGCCATCGGTCGCGAAGACTATGAGCAGGCTGCCGCTATCCGCGATGAGATTGCCAGACGAAAGGGAATGGAATAAACTGCCTGTCACTGATGAGACAATACCTTGATCTTCTTAACCATGTGATGAAGCATGGCGCCGAAAAGAGAGACCGTACCGGCACCGGTACGGTCAGTACTTTCGGTTACCAGATGCGCTTCGACATTTCTGACGGGTTTCCGCTGATGACCACCAAGAAGCTGCATCTGAAGTCCATCATTCATGAACTGATCTGGTTCCTGAGTGGCAGCACGAATGTCAGATATCTTCAGGATAACGGTGTAAGGATATGGAACGAGTGGGCCGATGCCGACGGCAACCTGGGTCCCATATATGGCTACCAGTGGCGCTCATGGCCAACCGCTGACGGAAAGAACATAGACCAGGTCAGTGCGGTGGTTAAGTCACTGAAGAGCAACCCCGACTCACGCCGTCACATCGTGAGCGCATGGAATACTGGGGAGATTGAGAAGATGGCTCTTCCGCCGTGCCATATATTGTTCCAGTTCTATGTTGCAAACGGTAAGCTCTCATGCCAGCTTTACCAGAGAAGCGCGGACATATTCCTGGGCGTACCTTTCAATATCGCCTCCTATGCGCTTCTTACCATGATGATGGCGCAGGTGACCGGGTACAAACCCGGAGAATTTGTTCATACCTTCGGTGACGCCCATATCTACCTGAACCATCTCGAACAGGTTAAGCTTCAGCTCTCACGTGAGCCGCGGAGACTGCCTGTTATGACCCTGAACCCTGAGATAACCGACATCTTCTCGTTCAGGTATGAGGATTTCGTACTTTCGGGTTACGATCCCCATCCTGCAATAAAGGGGGAAATCTCTGTCTGACATGATCACAATTATAGTTGCAGTAGACCGCAATAACGGCATCGGATACGGGAACAGGCTCCTGGTACATCTGCCCGGCGACCTAAGGAGGTTTAAGAATATAACAATGGGGCACTGCCTGATCATGGGCAAGAAGACATGGGAATCACTTCCGAACAAACCGCTGGCAGGCAGGAAGAACATTGTAATTACCGATAATGAGCTCGATTGCTTTAACTGCGCAGAGACAGCCAGGTCGGTTGAACATGCACTTCAGCTGTGCGATGAGGGTAAAGAGATATTCATCATAGGTGGAGGATCGGTTTACAGACAGTTCATGCCCCTGGCCGACAGGCTGATGGTGACCCATATTCGTAAGGAATTCACTTCAGACACTTTCTTCCCGGAAATTGATGGAGACGAGTGGTATGTCTCTGAAGAAGAGGACCATATCGCAACTGATAATGACGGGGTCAACTTTACCTATACAACTTACCTGCGAAGAAAATAGATTTATTTTCCGGCCCCGTTAAACCTTTGGAGTGTATCTGCAGTCTATGTGATATAGAAAACGCAGAATACTTAAACAGACACTATCATGAAAACAAAAACATTTATCCTTATTCTGATCATGGCAGGTATTTCAGTCACATCCTGTCAGAAGACACAGCCAATCGGCGAGTCAGGTATCGAAGCGGCCGATGATGCCGTATTTGCAGAGACACTGTTTGATGATGTCTTTGCTTCTGTAGAGATTGCCTCCGGCATTGCCGAGAGTGAGCTTAAATCATCAGTGGTTGACAGCTGTCCCGTTGTTACGGTAACGTTCCCGGGTGAAGGGCTCTGGCCCCGCAACGTGGTCATAGACTATGGCACAGAGTGTGTCGGGCTCAATGAAGTAGTGCGAAGCGGCAAGATCATGATCACAATGACAGCTCCACGTAAGCAGAATGGGGCAGTGAGGACTGTAACCTTTGACAACTACCTTGTTAACGGGGTCAAAATGGAAGGTACCAAGACTGTTGAAAATCTCGGGCTTAACACTAATCAGAATGTTGTGTTTGGCATAAGCCTCACAGGTGGAAAGATAACCTTTCCTGACGGCAAGACCATCGAACGCGAGCTTGACCGTGAGAGGGAGTATATATCAGGTTTCCTTACCCGGACCCCGTGGGACGATGCATGCCTCATCACAGGTATAGCCACAGGTGTAAATCTTAATGGAAAGAGCTATACTCATACGATCATCAACAGTCTTAAATGGACAGCTGCATGCAGGTTCCTTGTCAGCGGCACTGTGAGGTTTGAGACGGAGGATATTGAGCCGTTTGATCTCGACTACGGTGACGGAGAGTGCGATGCCATTGCAACAATCTCAAGGGGAGATGAGAGCAAGGAGATAACCCTGAGGTTCAGGCATCCGAAATTACCTGTGAATAATTAGCTTATATAGATTGTAAAGGCGTAGCATGCTACGCCTCTGCAATATGTGCAAAATAAAAATCCCGGCCTGATAGGCCGGGATTTCATTTTTATGATGCCTTCAGGATCTTCATGTCTACCCTTTCCAGCTTACGGGCAGCGTACTCGGTTGTCACTGTAAATTCTTTTACCTCCTGCGACGGGAGCTCGAACATTGCATCCATCATGATGTTTTCGCATATTGCACGCAAGCCCCTGGCACCGAGCTTGAATTCCACTGATTTGTCGACAATATAATCGAGTGCCTCAGGGGTGAACGAGAGCTCTATTCCATCCATTGCAAAGAGTTTGATATACTGTTTGGTGATGGCGTTCTTCGGTTCGGTCAGGATGGCTCTCAGTGCTTCAGCGTCAAGGGGAGACAGGTGAGTGAGCACCGGCAGACGGCCAATGATCTCCGGTATGAGTCCGTATGCCCGCAGATCCTGCGGGGCAATGTATTTCAGGAGGTCTGTCTTGTCATACCTGTCGCGTGAACGGCTGGCAGTATACCCGACCACGGTTGTGTTCAGACGGTGTGCAATCTTTTTCTCAATGCCTTCAAAAGCACCGCCGCAGATGAAGAGTATATTTTTTGTGTCGACGGGTATCATCTTCTGCTCGGGGTGCTTGCGGCCACCCTGGGGCGGTACATTTACGATGGAACCCTCAAGCAGCTTCAGCAGACCCTGCTGAACACCCTCGCCTGATACATCACGGGTGATGGAGGGATTATCACCCTTGCGGGCTATCTTGTCGAGCTCATCGATGAAGACTATTCCTTTTTCTGCAGCCTTGACATCATAATCTGCGTTCTGCAGCAGCCGTGTCAGGAGACTCTCGATGTCCTCCCCGACATAACCGGCTTCGGTCAGAACGGTGGCGTCAACGATGGTGAAGGGGACATGCAGCATGCGTGCTATTGTACGGGCAAGAAGAGTCTTGCCGGTACCGGTCTCACCCACAAGTACGATGTTCGATTTTTCTATTTCGACATCGTCGCTGTCGGACCGCTGCATCAGGCGCTTATAATGGTTGTAAACGGCAACTGAGAGTATCTTCTTCGCTTTCTCCTGTCCGATCACATACTGGTCAAGGAATGCCTTTATCTCATCAGGTTTTCGCAGTTTGATGCTCTCGAGACTGAAATTTGACTTGCTGCCCAGTTCTTCAGCCATGATATTGTGAGCCTGCTCTATGCAGTGGTCACATATATGACCTTCAAGACCTGCGATGAGCAGGTTTGCCTCTTTCTTGGTGCGGCCGCAGAACGAGCATTTATCCATCAGTTGGACTTATTTCTTTGTTCTTGACAAAACCTCGTCAATCATACCGTACTCCCTGGCCTCATTTGATGTCATCCAGTAATCACGGTCAGAGTCTTTTTCAACCTTATCAACCGGCTTGCCCGTATGAAAGGCGATGATCTCATAGAGCTCCTTTTTAAGCTTTACAATCTCCTTTGCAACTATCTCTATGTCAGAGGCCTGACCTTCGGCGCCGCCCATGGGCTGATGAATCATGATGCGCGAATGTTTCAGTGCCGATCTCTTTCCCTTCGTCCCTGCCGTGAGAAGTATTGCCCCCATAGAAGCGGCCATGCCGGTACATATTGTGGCAATATCAGCAGAGATGTACTGCATGGTGTCATAGATTCCCAGTCCGGCATGAACCGAACCTCCGGGAGTGTTGATATATATTGTAATGTCTTTCCCGGGATCGGAAGCGTCAAGGTATAGCAACTGTGCCTGTATGATATTGGCAACATAGTCATCAATCGGCAGTCCGAGGAAGATGATCCGGTCCATCATCAGACGTGAAAAGACATCCATCGATGCAATGTTAAGCTGTCGCTCTTCTATAATGGTGGGGGAGATGTAGCTGTTATAGATTGACGTAAAACGATGCATGTCCATGCTCGTTATCCGGAACCTGTCAGCTGCAAATTTTCTGAAATCTCTGTTATCAGACATGGTTATTGACTTTGATTGATCTTCAAAGATATAAAATATTCATTATTTGGTTTTACTTCTTCTCGAAGAGCTTGTTGAACTCTTCGATCGATACCTTCTTCTCTTCCACCTTAAGGTTGTCGATGACTATCTCAAGGACCCTTGTATCGAGAACCTTTTCTGCTATCCGGCGCGATTCATCCTCCTTGCGCAGCATCTCTCTGGCAAAGGAAGTAATCTGCTCATCGGTTGCATAATAGAGACCGTACTGTGAGAACTGTGACCTGGTGAAGGCCATCGCCTCGGCAAGGATCTCATCATCGGTGATCCGGACCTCATTCTCCTTTGCTATCCTGTTTTTGATCAGCTGCCAGCGGAGGTCATCCCTGAAATGATGATAGTCCTTTTCAATTTCTTCGGCAGTAGTCTTTTCGTTTGCCCTGACCAGCCATCTCTTGAGAAACTCATCGGGAAGGTCAAAGGGTGTTTTTTCAAGGATGGCATCACGTGCGTCGGTCTTCAGTTTGAAGTCGGTTTCACGGTTGAAGTATGTTCTTATCTCATCGGTAACCTTAGCCTCGAACTCCTCTGCCGTGGTGACGGTTCCCTCACCGTATACCTTGTCCCACAGCTCCTGGTTGTTCTCTGCTGGCATGAACCTTGAGACCTCTCTAACAGTGACCGTGAAGTTACCGCCGGTCTCTTTAACCTCATCCTTCTGTCTGCGGAGCAATCCGGCAATCTCATTGTCGTTCGGGAAAGCCGTGCGTATGTCAAAGGTGACCGTGTCTCCTGTTTTTTTACCTATGAATTCCTTCTTCAGTGCCTCATCCTTTACCAGGTCAACGGAGAGGGTTGCGTCATCGTTGGTGACAATACCGTCGGCAGAGACGATGGCACCTTTGATCATATCCTTCTCTTCAGCCTCATTCACGATTATGAATTCGCCGTTCCTCCGTGCATAGTTATCAACGTAGTCGGCTATCATTTTTGCATCAGGCTCAATGATATACCTTGTAAGTTTCTGCTTCTTTGCCAGTGACAGCTCAAACACAGGTGCCAGGCCAAGCTCAAAGGTGAAGGTAAACTCTTCCGAGTTCTCAGGGTCAAATGAGTGCTCGTCATTCTTTGGCATCGGTTCGCCGAGAATGTCAAGCTGTTCATTCTTAATGTAATCTGAGAGGCCTTCCGAGACCAGCTTATTTATCTCGTCGACGAGGATGGATGTGCCGTACATTTTTTTGATCATCGGGAAGGGAGCGTGTCCGGGGCGGAAGCCCTTTATGCTGGCATTTCTTCTGTACTCGCGCAGTTTCTTGTCAAGTTTCTCTTCATAATCAGCCTTAGCGATATTGATTATGACATGTGCATTCAGTGCGTCAATGTTCTCTCTGGTAATATTCATATATAGTAAAATTAACTGTCGATTTAAAAACCGCTTGATCGTCGTTTTGTCTGACAGTCAGAGCGGTTCTCTTGTTTTGTGCGGATGAAGGGACTCGAACCCCCACGCCCTGAGGCACAAGATCCTAAGTCTTGCTCGGCTACCAATTACGACACATCCGCAAAATCCGGCGCAAAATTAGTAAATAATACGAAGTATCAAAAGCGGAATGTGAAATTACCTCCTGAGTTCGAAGTTCTTACCGAGATAGACGTTCCTTACCTGTTCATCATCAGCAAGCTGTGCCGATGTCCCCTGCTTCAGTATTTTCCCCTCGAAGAGAAGATAGGCTCTGTCTGTGATTGAAAGGGTCTCATGGACGTTATGGTCGGTAATGAGGATCCCGATGTTCTTGTCTTTAAGATGAGAGACTATCTCCTGGATATCTTCCACGGCGATAGGGTCAACACCGGCAAAAGGTTCATCGAGCAGGATAAATCTCGGTTTCAGTGCCAGTGCGCGGGCTATCTCCGTACGGCGCCGCTCGCCTCCTGACAGTTGAATGCCGAGGCTCTTGCGGATCCTTGCGAGACCGAACTCGGAGAGCAGTGACTCAAGGCGCTCATGCCGCTCATCAACTCCCATGTCAGAAAGTTCCATCACAGAAAGGATATTATCCTCGACGCTCATCTGCCTGAAGACGGAGGCCTCCTGCGCCAGGTATCCGATGCCCAGCCGTGCCCGGCGGTACATCGGGAAATTGGTCAGGTTGATATTATCGAGGTAGATATTGCCTCCGTTGGGTTTTATGAGTCCGACGATCATGTAAAATGTCGTGGTCTTACCCGCTCCGTTGGGGCCGAGGAGACCGACTATCTCACCCTGCTCTACCTCGACGGAGACCTCGTTCACTACCGTACGGGTCTTGTATCTTTTTATAAGGTCTGTAGTATAGAGTTTCATCGGTTCCGGTTCAATGGGCTGACTCTGCGGCTTCGCGGGCTGCATCATCTATTGCCCGTTTCTTCACCACCCTGGCAGCAATAAAGATACTCACTTCATATAACAACAGCAACGGCAGTGAGACAAGTATCTGGCTGAAGATGTCAGGCGGGGTGATCACTGCAGCAAGGATAATTATCACGACGATTGAGTGCTTTCGGTATTTACGCATGAATTCCGGTGTGATGATCCCTATCCTGGTAAGGAAGAAAGCCACTATTGGCAATTCAAAGGTCAACCCTGCCGCAAGAGCCACCGATGTCACCGAACCAATGTATGAAGAAATGTTGATCTGGTTATGCACCAGGTCACTCACACGGTAACTGCCAAGAAAATTGATTGACAGGGGAGTTATTACGAAGTAGCCGAAGAGGATGCCTAACAGGAAGAGCAGCGATGCAGAGAAAACAGCTCCGCGTGCATACCTTGCTTCTTTCTCGTACAGGGCAGGCTTGAAGAATGACCAGAACTCCCAGAAGACATAAGGAAATGCAAGGATAAGACCGGCAATGAGGGAGATGTTGATATGTGTTGTAAACTGTCCCGACATCTTGATGCTGATGAGCTCGATTGGGTTCTGATTGATGCAGAGGGCAGGTACTTTCACCAGTTCGGAAAGCTGGCAGAGGAGCCTGTTGGTTATAAAATCCGGATTGTTGGGTGCGAGAATGATATTATCGAAGATGATGTCTTTGAAGACAAAGGCAACGATGGCGCCGGCTACAACGGCAATAAAGGCCCTTATCAGATGCCACCGCAGCTCTTCCAGGTGCTGCAGAAAGGTCATCTCACCTTCACCCTCGCCTCTCTTTTTCTTTTTGCCAAGCATCAGACGTGCCTTATTTTAAGGCGTGTAAAGATGCTAAATCTTATTTTTCAAACCAAACGTTTTTATTTTCTCTTTTGGGATAAAAGATTTGATATATGATTGAAATTAACTTAATTTTGATATAAAGGACGAGATTAAATGCATAAAGTTAGTACCTTGGTTTGTTGTCTTACCATATTTCAGGTTTTAATGCAGGGGGGAGATTAAAATGTTTGATGATAATTCCATACATGATTATCTGAAGCGTTACTTTGGGTTTGATACTTTCAAGGGTAATCAGGAGGAGATCATAAAGAGTGTTGTCAGCGGCAGTGACACGTTTGTGCTTATGCCTACCGGCGGAGGCAAGTCACTCTGCTACCAGTTGCCCGCTGTGATGATGGAGGGTACTGCTGTTGTCATCTCACCCCTGATAGCACTGATGAAGAACCAGGTTGACGCGATGCGCAACTTCAACACTACGGATGATGTCGCACATTTCCTCAACTCTTCACTTACCAAGACTGCAATAACACGGGTCAGGCAGGATGTGATACAGGGTAAGACCAAGTTATTATATGTTGCCCCCGAGTCACTGACGAAGGATGAGAACATCGATTTTCTGCGGAGCGTAAAGGTATCATTCTATGCTGTTGACGAGGCTCACTGCATATCAGAGTGGGGGCACGACTTCAGGCCTGAATACCGGCGCATACGTCCTATTATAGATACTATCACCCGTGCGCCCATCATAGCACTCACGGCTACAGCCACACCCAAGGTGCAGCATGACATAATGAAGAACCTTGGCATTACTGATTCGCAGATATTCAAGTCATCATTCAACAGGCCGAACCTTTATTACGAGGTAAAGGCAAAGCAGGATGCTGCACGGGAGATAATAAAATACATTAAGAACAACCCGGGCAAATCAGGCATCATCTACTGTCTCAGCCGCAAGAAGGTCGAAGAGCTTGCAGAGACGCTGAAGGTGAATGATATAAAGGCGCTGGCATACCATGCGGGTATGGACTCTGTCACCAGGACCATGAACCAGGATAAGTTCCTGATGGAGGAGGTTGACGTGATAGTTGCCACCATAGCCTTCGGCATGGGCATTGACAAGCCGGATGTAAGGTATGTCATACACTATGACATGCCCAAGAGCCTTGAGGGTTACTACCAGGAGACCGGCCGCTCGGGGCGTGACGGTGGAGAGGGTCGCTGCATTGCATACTACAGCTATGATGATATTGTCAAGCTCGAGAAATTCATGCAGGGCAAACCTATTGCCGAGCAGGAGATAGGAAAACAGTTGCTGCTCGAGACAGTGTCGTATGCAGAGTCATCGACATGCCGGCGCAGGCTCCTGCTGCACTATTTCGGTGAAGAATACAGACAGGAGAACTGTGAGGCATGCGATAACTGCCTCCATCCCAAGACACAGTTTGAGGGCTCGGAGTATGTTGTGAACGTGCTCGAGACGGTGCTGGCCGTCAAGGAGAAGCATAAGGCAGACCATATTGCCAAGATACTGGCCGGAACGCTAAACTCGGCAATCAAGTCATATAAGCATCACAAGCTCGAAACCTTCGGGATAGATGAGGAAAAGGATGAGCGTTTCTGGAACATGGTCATCAGGCAGGCTCTCATCAATAAGCTGTTAAACAAGGACATAGAGAACTACGGGCTTCTGGGGCTGACTCCCAGGGGTCTCCAGTTCCTGGAGAAGCCGCAGAGTTTCATGCTCAATGAGGACCATGATTATTCCGAGTCTGAGGACGAGGAGGCCTCATTCGGCGCGCGCACTGCTGCCGCTGATGAAGAGCTGCTGAGCATCCTGAAGGATCTGAGGAAGAAGATATCAAAGCAGGCCAACCAGCCCCCCTATAATATCTTCCAGGACCCGTCGCTGGAGGAGATGGCGATTCAGTATCCGGTCACCCTTGAGGAACTGCAGAATATAACGGGTATCGGAGCCGGCAAGGCTCAGCGTTACGGGAAGGAGGTTGTGGAGGTAATAAAGAGCTATGTTGCCGACAAAGAGATCATCAGGCCACAGGACATGGTTGTCAAGTCGGTTGTTAACAAGTCGGGGCTGAAGGTCTATATCATTCAGAGTATTGACAGGAAGATGCCGCTCGAGGATATTGCCGATGCGAAGGGGATAGAGTTTGAAGACCTGCTCTCCGAGATTGAGGCCATTGTCAGTTCCGGAACGAAACTGAACATTGACTATTATGTCGATGCGGTTATAGATGAGGACCGTCAGCAGGATATTTACTCTTTCTTCATGGAGGAGGCTGAGACCGGATCGCTGGATGAGGCGATCAAGGAGCTGGCGGGTGAGTTTGAGGACGAGGAGATAAGGCTGATGCGGATAAAAGTGCTGGCTGAGGGGAACTAGCCTGGGGCACACTAATGGGGGAAATTAAGAATTAAGAATTAAGAATTAAGAATTATGGGCTGGTGCTCAGACACTTAGCCTGGTGTTTGCAAGGGATTCTGACTTTACGGACTTTTGACTTTTGACTTTCAGACCTCAGACCTTCAGACCTTCAGACAATATGTGGCGGCTGAATCTCCGTGATGACGGAAACATTGTTAGGAGGGCGACCAGGACGAAGTAGAAGGGGTAGATCAGTTCAGACAATATAAAGAGGGGGAGGGGCATACGTCCCTCTCTCTTTTTGATGTTACGGTATGTTATAAGGTAATCGGGTATCAGGCGGGTGGCGTAGAGCGTTGCAGGGAGCATGAGGCTGGAGGAGAATATTCCTGTGATGACGGCTGCGGCGACGGCGGCGTTGCACGCCGCCGTGGCTGCGGCGAGGGTGAGGGTCGCAGTGTCCCTGTATGCAAAGCTCTTCGACGCCCAGCGCGCCCTCTGCCGCAGCAGCGCCGCAGCCGTGACAGCTGACGCTGTCGCCGCCGCCGCCGCACCACCACCCGCATACCTTATCACCCCGCCCCCACGCTTGACAGCATGCAGAAGAAAGATATCGTCACCAGAGGCAATATCATCACACAACTCACCCGAGTGACGCATGTAGATATCCCTCCTGAACCCCATGTTGGCTCCGTTGCACATCACCGGATGCCCCGACAGCACGGCAGCCTCACTGATAGACTGTAACGCCGAGAACTCCATCACTCCGAAACGCGACGCAAAGCCTCCTCCGCCACGCTGGTAAACCTCACCAAGCACCATATCCGCCCCTGTCGCTACACAGAAGCCGGCCATGGCACTCACCCACCCTCTCCCTACAACGCAGTCAGCATCAGTCGTAAGTATCAGTTCCCCCTTCGAACTCCTGACACCAAGACGTACGGCACTCTTCTTGCCTGATTCTGTATTGTATATCAGCTTGATATCCGGCGCTGAATGAAGCCTGCCGGCAGCAATGAACTCACTCACAGCAACAGGTGTTCTGTCAGTCGAGCGGTCATTCACAACTATTATCTCCAGCAGCTCGTGAGGATAATCCTGCCCTGCCAGGCAGCCCAGCAGCGAAGTGATGGTCTTTGCCTCGTTACGGCATGCGACAACAACCGACACTGCAGGTCTTCTCTCTGCTGCCTGCACAGGCTCATCACTGTTCCTTACAAGAATCAGCCACAGCCATAGTATTCCCAGGGAATAGAATGCCACCGGTATTATCAGCCACCACATTTGGTATAAAGGTATAAAGGTCTAAAGGTCAGAAGGTCTGCGGGTTGTGGGTCAAGATAAAAGATAAAAGAAAAAAGACAAAAGAAACAATCGCAAATCGCAAATACGCTCCCAGCACCTTGCTCCCTGCTCCCTGCCCCTTACCCGGCCATCCACTCATACGTCCTGTAGTGCTCTCCGTCCATCCCCATCGCCTCATAGGTCTTCTGCGCACGGTGGTTCTCTGACTCGACGTAGAGACGCAGCCCGGCGATACCCTCTGACAGCCCCTCACTCTTCACATGATCATACATCATCCTGAAGATACCCTTGCGCCTGTACTCCGGTATGACGTAGACCGACTGAAACCACCATACATTCGCATTACGCCAGTCGCTCCACTCGTATGTTATCATCAGCGAGGCTACTATCCTGCCCTCATCTTCGGCTACATAATACTGCCCTTTGCCATGATCGTTGAATACCGCATGAACACCATTTGTAAGTACTTCACGCTTCAGTTCCATCCCCTCCGTCTCCATGGCCATGGCCTGCTGAAACCTGATTATTGCCTCACTGTCCTTCCTTATCGCTTTCCGAATCTTTATCATATATTTTTATGCTTTCTTTTACCCTTGCCCCCTGCTCAATACTCGTCCCACGCCTTTATCTCAATCTCACTCTCCGGCACGCTGCAGAAGGCGTTGATGAATGCCGATGCCAGCCGTGCGTTGGTTATCAGCGGAATGTTATAATCAACCGCACTGCGCCTTATCTGGTAGTCGTTGTTAAGCTCCGCGGCCGAGAGGTCCTTGGGTATATTTATAACCAGGTCAACTACCCTGCTTCTAATAAGCTCGACGGTGTTGGGCGACTCCTTCTCGTCAGGCCAGTATGCCACCTCCGCCTCCACCCCGGCATTGCTCATGAATAACTGTGTGCCACGGGTTGCATATAATTTATATCCCCGCTGCTGAAGCAGCCGTGCCGCCTCGATGAGATCAGCCTTTGACTTTGCCGGACCTGATGAGATGAGGACAGCCTTCTCCGGCATGCGGTATCCTACAGAATACATCGCCTTGAGCAGTGCCTCGTGAAAGCTGTCTCCGATGCATCCCACCTCACCTGTCGATGCCATGTCGACACCCAGCACGGGATCGGCCTTTGCCAGGCGTGAGAAGCTGAACTGAGAAGCCTTAACTCCAACATAATCGAGGTCAAAGACCGATTTATGCGGCTTCTCCCAGTGAACACCCAGCATCACTTTTGTGGCAAGTTCAATGAGGTTTGTTTTCAGCACCTTTGACACGAAGGGCATGCTGCGGCTGGCGCGCAGGTTGCACTCGATGACCTTGATGTCATTGTCGCGTGCGAGGAACTGTATGTTGAAAGGCCCCGAGATATTCAGCTCCTTTGCTATCTCGCGGGCAATGCGCTTGATACGTCTTACCGTCTCGAAATATATCTTCTGCGGGGGAAACACTATCGTCGCGTCACCCGAATGGACACCTGCATACTCAACATGCTCACTTATAGCATACGCCACAATCTCACCTGCCGAGGCGACGGCGTCAATCTCTATCTCCTTGGCATACTCGATGAACTCCGACACAACCACCGGGTGCTCCTTTGAAACGCTTGCCGCCAGCTCAAGGAAGTGTACCAGTTCACTGCGGTTTGAGACCACATTCATTGCAGCACCCGAAAGTACATACGAGGGCCTGATCAGCACCGGGAAGCCGATGCCGTCAATGAACCTGTCTATCTCCTCAAAGCTCGTCAGCTCCTGCCACCGTGGCTGATCGATGGCCAGGGTGTCGCACATGGATGAGAACTTATGCCTGTCCTCAGCCCTGTCAATCGATTCGGGGGGGGTGCCCATGATAGGCACTCCCTGCCTGTGAAGCCTCATGGCCAGGTTGTTGGGTATCTGCCCCCCCATGGCGAGGATCACTCCCCGGGGTGTCTCAAGGTCGATGATATCCATCACCCTCTCGAATGAGAGTTCGTCAAAGTAGAGACGGTCACACATGTCATAGTCGGTGCTCACCGTCTCTGGATTATAGTTGATCATCACGCCGCGAAACCCTTCACGGCGAATGGTGTTGATGGCATTCACCGAGCACCAGTCGAACTCTACGCTCGACCCGATGCGGTAAGCACCTGACCCAAGGACAATGACCGATCGTTTGTCATTCTCGTACCATATATCGTGCTCCATACCGCTGTATGTCATATACAGGTAGTTTGTAACGGCAGGATACTCGGCAGCAAGAGTGTCTATCTGCTTGACATACGGTACAATACCCCTGCTCTTGCGGTTGCGGCGCACCGTCAGCATTGCGTCATTGGTCCTTGCCGGGTCAGGCTTCAGCACATGACGCGCTATCTGGAAGTCACTGAATCCGTTGATCTTGGCATGGAGAAGCTCTTCGGCAGGCAGCTCCTCGATAGTGTTGAAAGACTCAAGCTTTTTCTTTATTGCTGATATATTCTGAAGCTTGTAAAGAAACCAGCGGTCAATCTTCGTCAGCTCGCAGATGCGGTCGACGTCGAACCCCTTCTCCAGCGCCTCTGCTATGGAGAAGATACGCATGTCAGTGGGCTCGGAGAGTTCCTTCTCTATGTCGCTGAAGCTCAGGTTACGGTTGCTGACAAACCCGTGCATCCCGAGCCCGATCATCCGGAGCCCTTTCTGTATCGCCTCCTCGAAGGTGCGTCCGATGGCCATGATCTCACCGACGCTCTTCATGCTGCTTCCTATCTCGTGCGCCACCCCCTGGAACTTGTTCAGGTCCCAGCGCGGTATCTTGCACACTATATAGTCAAGGGCAGGCTCGAAACAGGCTGTTGTTGTCTTTGTAACAGAGTTCTTCAACTGGTGGAGTCCGTAACCCAGCGCCAGCTTGGCTGCCACGAAGGCCAGGGGATAACCTGTCGCCTTTGACGCCAGGGCGCTGGAGCGTGACAGACGGGCATTGACTTCAATGACCCTGTAGTCCTCTGAGTTGGGGTCAAGGGCATACTGAACATTGCACTCACCGATGATGCCCACATGCCTTATGATCTTTATCGACAGCTCCCTGAGCTTGTGGTATTCGCTGTTGGTGAGTGTCTGTGACGGAGCCACGACGATGCTCTCACCGGTATGTATACCGAGAGGATCAAAGTTCTCCATGTTGCAGACGGTGATACAGTTGTCATAACGGTCGCGCACAACCTCATATTCGACCTCTTTCCACCCCTTGAGCGACTCCTCTACCAGTATCTGTCCCGAGAAGGTGAATGCCCTCCCTGCAAGAGCCCTGAGCTCATCGGTGTCGGAGCAGAACCCGCTGCCCTGCCCCCCGAGGGTGTACGCAGCACGTATGATTATCGGAAACCCGAGTTTGTCAGCAGCTATGAGGGCATCATCAACACTGGTGACGGCAATGCTGCGCGGGGTTTTGACATTGATTTCGTCAAGCTTCTTAACAAATAGTTCACGGTCTTCGGTATCCATTATTGCCCTCACCGGTGTGCCAAGTACCCTGACGTTGTACTTTTCGAATACCCCTGCACGGAAGAGGGCGGTGCCACAGTTAAGAGCAGTCTGACCACCGAAGGAGAGCAGAATGCCGTCGGGCATCTCACGGGCGATGACACGTTCGACAAACCGTGGAGTGACGGGGAGGAAGTATATCTTGTCGGCTATCTTCTCAGAGGTCTGAACGGTGGCAATGTTTGGATTTATCAAAACGGTGAAGATACCTTCTTCGCGGAGTGCCTTAAGAGCCTGTGACCCAGAGTAATCAAATTCACCGGCCTCGCCGATCTTCAGTGCCCCTGAGCCCAGCAGCAGCACCTTCTTTATCTCTTCCTTCATCGTCGCTGTTTGGAAAGCAAAAATACAACAATTTGCCATCAAAAGATTTGTATTAAAGAAAAATGTATAAATTTGCATTTTAAATGAATAAAAATACAATATGAACAGAGCATCACGACTGATCCTTATCGAGAAACTCGTATCGGAGAATGTCATTTCCTCGCAGGAGGAGCTGCTTGGACTTATGGAGGGCGCAGGGAAAGAGTGCACGCAGGCGACACTCTCCCGCGATTTAAGGCAGCTGGGTATAAGCAGGGGCTTTGACGACAGAGGCGGGTACCGCTACCTTCTTCCGCGCAAAAGAGAACAGGCATCTGAGATAATACCCGGACATGCAAAAGAGGCGGTCATGGGGATGATATGGGCGAGAGGCATGCTCCTCATCAGCACCCACCCCGGATTTGCATCTGCGGTGGCGATAAAGATTGACCGTGCCGCAAGGTACGAGATAGCAGGGACAGTGGCAGGAGATGACACAATTCTCCTGATACCAAGGGACAATGTGAGCAACGACGCTGTTGAAGAGTGTCTCAGCCTGATTTTAAACAGTAATAATGAGAAAAAGAGAAAAAGATGAAAAAAGTAATGCTGGCATATTCGGGAGGGCTTGATACCTCCGTAATACTTAAGTGGCTGATAAACAAAGGATACGATGTTATTGCTTACGTTGCTGACGTCGGTCAGGACGAAGATTATGAGGCGGTGCAGCAGAAGGCTCTGGCTATAGGTGCCTCAAAAGTGATCATTGAGGATCTCAGGAGGGAGTTTGTCACTGAATATATATTCAAGGCCATCAAGGCCAACGCCGTATATGAGGATCGTTACCTCCTCGGCACTGCCCTTGCCCGTCCTCTCATTGCCCGTAAGCAGATTGAAGCTGCCATTGAATACGGGGCTGACTATGTGGCGCACGGGGCAACAGGAAAGGGGAATGACCAGGTGCGCTTCGAGCTGACCTACTATGCGCTCAAGCCTGACATAAAGGTCATTTCACCATGGAAGGACCCTGAGTTCCTTTCGCAGTTTCAGGGCCGTTCTGACATGATCAGGTACGCTGCAGGTCACCGTATTCCGGTCAAGGCATCCATCTCCAAACCCTACAGCGAGGATGACAACCTGATGCATATCAGCCATGAGGCAGGTATCCTTGAAGACCCTCTCTATTTTGCCGGCAAGGATATCCTTCAGAAAATGGTGATGCCGATGGATGCACCTGACAGGGAGACGCACATATCTGTCACCTTCCGCGACGGTATTCCGGTAAAGGTCACTAACAGGGATGACGGAACCGTTAATACCGACCCGCTTGAGCTGTTCACATATCTAAACAGGATAGGCGGCCAGAACGGCATCGGCCTGCTTGACATGGTTGAGAACAGGTATGTAGGCATCAAGTCGAGGGGTATATATGAGACCCCCGGTGCAACGATACTTCATGCCGCACACAAGGACATAGAGGGTATTGCCATGGACCGCGAGGTGATGCGTCTGCGCAACATGCTCGCCCCTGTCTTCGCCGAGCTGGTCTACAACGGCTTCTGGTTCTCACCTGAGATGGAGTTCCTGCAGGCGGCAATGGACAAGAGCCAGGAGGTGATTGACGGTGTTGTTCACATGTTGCTCTACAAGGGCAACATCATCATTGAAGGACGTGAGTCGCCATCGTCATTATATAATAAGGAGTTGTCAAGCATGGACATCGAGGGAGGATTCAATCAGACCGACAGCCTCGGGTTCATACGCATCAACGCTATCCGCCTGATGGCACATCATGCCATCATGGAGGCAAACAGGAAAAAAGCGCCGAATAATGCATTTGTGGGATAAGGGTGGCCAGACCCGGGAATCGCTGATAAGCTTCACCTGCGACCGCGACAGGGTTTATGATGCGAGGCTGGCCCCGTACGATATCGTGGGCTCAATGGCTCATGCCACGATGCTCGGGAGATGCGGAATAATCACTGATGAGGAAAGGGCAGAGCTTATTAAGGGTCTTTCCGCACTCTTTGCCGAGGCTGAACAAGGGTTACTTAAGGTAGAAACGGAGTTTGAAGACATCCACTCAATGGTGGAGTTTCGTCTCCGTGCCCTCGCAGGGGAGGCAGCCGGGAAGCTTCATACAGGAAGGTCACGCAACGACCAGGTGCTGACCGATCTTCACCTGTTCATACGTCACCGGTCATACCTTATGGCCCGCGAACTTAAGAATCTGGCAAATACATTCCTGGATCTCAGTGAGAAGCATAAGGAGGACCTTATGCCTGGCTTCACCCACATGCAGGCGGCGATGGTCAGCTCTTTCGGATTATGGTTTGCCTCGTTTGCCGAGAGCCTCTGTGATGACCTTCATGTTCTTTCTTGTGCTGCAGCCCTGGCAGATGCCTGTCCCCTGGGAACGGCAGCCGGGTATGGCACCTCCCTGCCCGTCGACAGGGAGCTGACGGCCTCGCTGCTTGGCTTTCAGAGGCTGATAGTCACATCGCCCTATGCCCAGATGAGTCGCGGGCGGACTGAACGGCATCTGGCGGGCGCGATAGCTTCTGTCGCGAACACTATAGGGAGGTTCGCCTCGGATGTGATCCTGTTCATGTCTCCCGGTTACGGGTTTGTTTACGTCTCAGACGACCTTACAACCGGCTCGTCAATAATGCCGCACAAGAAGAACCCTGATCTTTTTGAGCTGATAAGAGCCAGGTGCAACAGGCTGCAGGCTGTTCCCGGTGAGGTGACGCTCATTACTGCCGGACTCCCTCCGGGATATAACCGCGACTTCCAGGAACTTAAGGCAATCATATTTGATGCATTCGATGAGACTGATGAGCTGGTGACCGCCATCGGCATCGCTGCGGCCGGACTGGTCATAAGAAAGGATATTATGAGCGATGCGGGATATAATGATGTCTTCTCTGTTGAAGAGGCTAACAGGATGACAATGAGAGGGGTCCCGTTCAGGGAAGCGTACAGGGCAGTTGCATCAAGGGCAGGGTCGGGTGATTTTAAAAAAACCAGTCCGGCCGATTATTCTCATATCGGCAGCATAGGAAATACGGGAATAAACCTCATTCGCCTCCGTATTGAAAAGATAATGGAAGGGTTTAAACCGGGTTCATCGCCCGGGGAATTATTTGATACAATAAAAACAGATCGTAATTAATGAATGTAGAGACGCTGCATGCAACGTCTCTACAGAGATTTGGCGATATTATCAATAAACACGTCGAACAGGAAATCGGTGTCTGTCGGGCCGCCGGATGCCTCAGGGTGGAATTGTGTTGAGAAGAATGGCCTGGAGACATGCTTCATCCCTTCGTTGGTGTTGTCATTGACGTTGATGAACAGAGGCTCCCAGCCTGCCGGGAGGGTGTTGTTGTTTACAGCGAACCCGTGGTTCTGCGATGTGATGTATGCCCTGTCGGTGCCCACCATCTGTACCGGCTGGTTGTGACTCCGGTGTCCGTAACGCAGCTTATAGGTATCTGCACCGGCGGCAAGGGCCATCAGCTGGTTTCCGAGACAGATGCCGAAGATGGGCTTGTCACCGTCAAGTGACTTCCTGATATTGTCAATCGCCGCACGGCACATCTTCGGATCACCCGGACCGTTAGAAAGGAACAGTCCGTCATATTCTTCACTGCTGTAGTCATAATCCCACGGCACCCTAATTATTGTAGTATCTCTCTTCATCAGGTTGCGGATGATGTTGTACTTCACTCCGCAGTCAACAAGTACAATCCGGTACCTTCCGGTTCCGTAGACCTGTCTGGTGCCGGTGCTGACCTCAGCAACAAGGTTAACTTTGTTGGGGTCATAGAATTCTGTTTCCGTGCCGTCAGGCTCTACCTTGCCGAGCATTGCCCCCTTCTCGCGTATCCTTTTTGTCAGCGCCCTCGTGTCAATGCCGTATATCCCTGGCACATTGCTCTTCTTCAGCCACTCATCGAGGCTTTGAATGGCATTCCAGTGGCTGTATTCGAATGAGTAATCCGAAACAATTAATGCTGAAATATGCACCCCTGAAGATTCATAAAAGAGATAGAGATCATCCTGTTCGCTCTTTCCCGGCGCCCCGTAATTACCTACAAGCGGATAGGTCAGGCAGAGCACCTGGCCCCTGTAGGAGGGGTCAGTGAGACTCTCAGGATAGCCTGTCATGGCGGTATTGAATACCACCTCACCGGCTGCCGCCACCTGTGCCCCGAATGACCAGCCCCTGTATACGGTACCGTCCTCAAGGGTAAGTTTGACACTTATTCTCTTTTCTGTCATCTTCTTAGCCGTTTATTGCGATCTCAATCTGTTTCAGTGCCTTATCAACAACCGACGCGGGGCATGCTACGTTCATCCTCATAAATCCTTCACCTCCGGGACCGAAGAGCGATCCCTCGTTCATCCCCACCCCTGCCTTCTCAATGAAGAACCTGTGGAGAACCTTCCCGCTCATTCCCATCTGCCGGCAGTCGAGCCATATCATGTAGGTAGCCTCAGGAGTGACCGGCTTTATCACCGGAACATGTTCACTGCAGTAAGTGACTACTCTGTCAACGTTGCCCTGAATATAGACCAGCAGGTCATTGAGCCACTCATGGCCGTGAGTATATGCTGCCTCCGATGCCACGTTGCCAAAGATGTTTCCCAGGTGAAGATGAAGCCCTTCAAGCACGTTCCTGTATTTCTCCCTCAGGGTGGCATCAGGTATTATCATTGATGACGTTGAGAGCCCGGCAAGGTTGAAGGTCTTGCTTGGTGCCATGCATGTCACGGTTATTGATGCTGCCTTCTCGGACAGGGAGGCGACAGGTATGTGCCTGTTGCCGGGAAGGATAAGATCAGAGTGTATTTCGTCAGAAAGGATTACTATTCCTTTTTCGTAACAGATATCAACCAGCCGTTCGAGCTCAGCTCTCCTCCATACCCGGCCAACCGGATTATGAGGATTGGAGATGATAATCATCCTGGTTGCCGGAGTGATCATTTTTTCAAGGCCATCGAAGTCCATCACCCATCCGTCAGGTGTCTCCATCAGGCTGTTGTACAGCAGTCGTCTGCCATGATCCTTAACTGCGCCGTGAAATGGAGTATATACCGGTGGCTGGATGATTATTTCGGAGTCGTGGTCTGTGTATGCAAGCGTGCATATATTGAGAGCAGGGACCACTCCCGGGCTGAATTCAATCCAGTCGCGCCTGACAGCCCAGCCATGCCTCGCGCCGATCCAATTAATCAGTGCATCAAAATAAGGTTCGGGCCTGAACGAGTACCCCAGTATTTCATGCTTCAGTCTTCCTGAAATTGCATCAATCACAAATGAGGGCGTCCTGAAGTCCATGTCTGCCACCCACATCGGGATCAGATCGGATCTTCCGAAGATCTTTTCTCTCCAGTCGTATTTAATGCTGTTGCTGTTTTCCCGGTTGATTTCCTCGTCAAAGTTCCACATTCAGGGTCTGTCTGTTTGTCCGGGATGCAAATATATGGAAAATAGTATGAACAACGCCGGACCCCTTGCTGTTTATCTTCAGTGGGTCAGATGGCAGGTCTTTTTCCAAAATATATTCTCAAATATGTTAACTTGGAAAATTAATTGTTTTAATTTTACAAATCTAAATAAAGGCACAAAAAGCAGATTTATGAAAAAGAGTTACACAAAGATCCTGGTTGCTGCAATGATAGTTGCGGCTGCCGGTATGTACTCCTGCAAGAACAGGGGTGAATCAAAAAAGCAACCTGAGTCTAACATAATTGAGAAGGAGATCCTTGAGGACAAGCTGGAAGAGAATGTTTATCCGCTTCCTACTTCGGCCGAGGTCATCAAGCAGCTTAGTGACCTTGATCTGGGTTATATACTTGGTGTAACCAATCCGTCATATAATGCAAAGAAGTACGTTACCAGCTACAGCAGGTCAGTGAATCTGGGGGTTTACGGTGCCGATCTCAGCTATGTGACGGTTTATAACATGCAGCAGGATGTGATCAATTATCTGGATGCTATGCGTATCCTGGCGAATGACCTGAATCTTGCGAAGATCTATGATGAGACACTTTATGAAAAGATCAGGAATAATTTTGACGACAGGGATACGCTTGTAACCATTCTTACCGATGTTTTTGACCGCACATATGCATACATGGTTGACGCCGGTCAGGCAAATATTGCCATGCTTATGATCGGAGGTGCCTGGCTTGAAGGGATGTATCTTACCCTCGCCGTGTCCGAGTCAGGAGCACATCTGACGGGCTTCGAGCAGGTACTTATTGATCAGAAAAAATCTTTTGATATGTTCCTCGAGATTGCCAAGCCTCACGCTGATGATGCCCTTGTAGTCAAGATGATGCAGGATCTTAAGCCTATCAATGATATCTATGCGACACTCAGCACCAGCCTCACGATGCAGAATATCGAAGACCTTAAGCGGGCTGTCGGCGTGGTCAGGGCAGAGATGGTAAAGTAATTTCAATCAACTCTTTTCAGACCGCAAAAAACATTTGCGGTCTTTTTTTAAGACAATGAGGGAATCAGTATTACATGCACTGATACATATTTTTGCCATTATCTCTACTGTCAATCCGGGAGGAGTGACATCCAGAGGCAAAAAGATACTTCGCAGTTACCTGCGACGGTATCTCAATCAGGAGCTTGAAGCCGAATACTTCAAGCTTTATGAGAACAATCTCCATTTTTATGAGCGTGAGCTCAAGTCAGTGGATGAGGGAGAACTCTCGGATGAAAACTCCCTGATTACATTCCAGATCACAAACATCTGCAGGCAGATCAAGAAAGGGCTCTTCATCGAGGAGAGGATGATAGTCTTCCTGCAGCTTCTTGAGTTTGTTTACGAAGACGGCTCTATTTCAGAGCAGGAGTCTTCTATTGTAGATATCGTAGCCCGTACTTTCAACATCTCACAGGAAGAGACTACGAATGCTTCAGCCTTCATGCTCGGAATGAGGTTTGACAAGGTAAATCCTGACCGTCTTCTTGCCATTGAGGGTGACGACAATATCGGGGGGCCTGCCTCAAGGTATGCCAACTACCACGAATGGCACCATATGGTCGTCAGGGGTCTTAAAGGCACTATCTATGTGCTCTACATCGAGAGCTCAGGCCATCTACTTTTCATGTATGAAGGCAACGCAGCACTCCACTTCAAGGGCCGTAATGTAGTACCGCTGAGACCATACCTCCTTGATCCTGGGGTTAATATCCGGGGGGCAGGCATGTCTCCTCTCTATTATACCGCGATATACCGCAAGTTCATCAAGGGGCAGTTCAGCGAAGACATCCTCTTCGAAGGACAAAATATTGAGTTCCATTTCAAGGGTTCAGATAACGGTGTTCAGCCGCTCAGCTTCAGTGTCAAGTCAGGAAACCTGGTTGGAATAATGGGGGGCAGCGGCGTTGGGAAGAGCACCCTGCTCAACATCCTCAACGGGAAGCTGACTCCTGAGAGCGGCTCAGTTTATATCAACGGATATGACCTCCACACAGAACCAGAAGCACTTACCGGCCTCATTGGGTATGTCCCGCAGGATGACCTCCTTATTGAGGAGCTGACCGTATACCAGAACCTCTATTATAACGCCAAGCTTACGTTTGGAGGCTATGACATAAAACAGCTCGATGAAGTTGTCGTTGCCGTACTGAAACAGCTCGATCTCTTTGAGATCAGGGACCTGCTTGTTGGCGATCCGCTGAATAAGAAGATAAGCGGAGGACAGCGAAAAAGACTGAACATAGGGCTTGAGCTGATGCGTGAACCGGCGGTGCTCTTTGCCGATGAGCCTACCTCAGGCCTCTCCTCTCATGATTCGGAGAAGGTGATGGAGCTGCTGAAGGACCAGGCAACAAAGGGGAGGCTTGTCTACGTGATCATACACCAGCCCTCCTCCAATATCCTGAAGATGTTTGACAGGCTCTGGGTGCTTGACAAGGGGGGGTATATGATATATGACGGTGACCCCGTAGAGGCGATAGTTTATTTCAAGACCGAAACATCACAGGCAAACGCAGCAGAGAGCGAATGCCCTACCTGCGGTAACGTTGAGACTGACGAAATACTTCAGATTGTTGAGGCGAAGCTGGTTGACAACAGCGGCAACAAGGGGTCCGAGCGACAGGTATCTCCGGTTGAATGGTATCACAGGTACAGGCAGAAGATGGAGCCCGCCATAAGCGGCAGGCCCGAGATGAAACCGCTGCCTCCGAGCAATTTCAAGGTTCCTGACAAGCTGAAACAGGCTCGTACATTTGTGAAGAGAGACCTTGTAAGAAAATTTGCCGACAGGCAGTACCTTATTATCAACCTCCTTGAGCCACCGCTGCTGGCCTTTATACTGGGCTATTTTTCAAAATATGTGACTGACGGGGTATACCTCTTCTCTGAAAACAAAAACTACCCGGTGTTTCTCTTTATGAGTGTCGTCGTAGCCCTTTTCCTTGGTCTGACTGTGAGCGCGGAAGAGATATTCAAGGACAGAAAGATACTCGAAAGGGAGAAATACCTTAATATCAGCCGCTGGAGTTATCTGCAGTCAAAGATTACTCTCCTTTTCGGCCTGTCAGCCGTGCAAACACTCATGTATGTGGTTGTAGCACAGTACATCCTTGATGTTGAGGGGATGATGTGGCGGCACTGGCTGATCCTCTTTACCACCTCATGCTTCGGAAATATGACCGGTCTGAATATTTCAGCCGGGATGAAATCAGTGATTAACATTTATATCCTCATTCCGCTCATCCTGGTTCCCCAGCTGCTTCTCGGAGGGGCCATGATAAGATATGATGACCTGCATGAGACCATGACGAGAAAGATTTATGTCCCTGTCATCGGAGACCTCATGACAACAAGATGGTCATATGAGGCAATGGCTGTTGAACAATTTCGTTCAAGCAGTTACATGAAGCCATACTTCAATAATGAGGTTAACATAAGCAGATATGACTGGCAGTCTGCATTCCTGATACCGGAGCTAAAAAAGAAGAGTAATGAATGTTTCTATGCCTGGGACAAACCCGATCTCAGTGAAGCGTATGACAATAATCTCAGGAAGCTGACATGGCATATAACCAAGCTCAGTGAAGAGGAGGGTTTCGACTCATCCCCGGTAGTGAATCTTTTAGGAAAGAAACCCTATGATGCCGATAAATACCATTTTGTGGGAAACTATCTTGATTCTCTTCAGAAGGTGATCAGGGCGAAATATATCCATTATACCAGGGTCAAGGACCAGATAACCGACAGTCTTACAAGGGCCATGGGAAGGGATGAGCTGGTAAGGGTGCGTGAGACCACCCACAATGAAGAACTGGCAGACCTGGTCCTTAACCGGCTGGTTCTGAAGAAGACTTATGAGACCAGGAGCCGGATCATCCAGAAGTCTGATCCGGTACTTATGGAGCCCGGGTCAAACTATGGCAGGGCTCATTTCTATGCACCGTTCAAGATGCTGGGTAACTGGCGTATAGGCACATTATGGTTCAACATGGCAGTGATCTGGGTGCTCAACCTGCTTCTCTTCGTGACACTCTATCTGAACCTGCTGAAACGGCTTCTGAATTTGACCGAACGGATAAAAATACCTGGATTTGGACCTGACAGACTGGTACCTCCATGGGAGACAGTAAAGTAAGAGCAAAAAAACACTTAGGCCAGCATTTTCTTAGGGACAAGAGGATTGCAGCATCGATTGTTGATGCACTAAGGGCTGACAGGTGTGATACAGTCATCGAAGTGGGTCCCGGCATGGGGGTACTGACACAATTTCTTATTGAGAGACATTTCCCTTCACTCAAGGTCGTCGAGATAGACCGGGAATCAGTTGAATATCTTGAAACTAATCTGACAGGTATCGGAGAGATCATCAGCGGTGATTTCCTGGAGATGGACCTTCGTCCGATGGGAGAGACGATTGCCCTGATCGGCAACTTTCCCTACAACATATCGAGCCAGATCTTCTTCAGGATACTGGAGAACCGTGACAGGGTGACAGAAATTGTATGCATGGTTCAGAGAGAGGTGGCTGAGCGGATATGCTCTGACCCGGGAAGCAGGGTTTATGGCATCCTGAGTGTCCTTCTGCGGGCGTGGTATGACATAGATTATCTCTTCACGGTGAGTGAGCAGGTCTTCTCTCCCCCGCCAAATGTAAAATCTGCTGTAATAAGGCTTGAAAGGAACAAGAGAGAGAAGCTCGATTGCGACGAGAAACTATTCTTCAGCGTGGTAAAGCGTTGCTTCAACCAGCGGCGCAAGATGATACGCAATCCTATTAAGATGATGATAAAGCCTGATGCCGGATCAATGCCATTACTGTCCCTGAGGCCGGAGCAGCTTTCGGTCGATCAGTTTGTGGAGCTCACCAGGTGGGTTGCAGCCCACAGGCAACAGCAGGATCCCTGAAAGAGCGACTGTCAGAATGAATAGCCTATTGCTTCAACAGGATTCATCTTTGAGGCTGTAGAAGCCGGTGCAAAGCCTGCAACTATTCCAATTACCCCTGAGATGGTTATCGCCAGGATTATGTTTCCCGCCGTTAGAAACATCTCAAGGTTATAGAGATAATTGACAAAGAGGGTTGCAATGAAGATGATAATAAGTCCGACAATGCCACCGGTTATCGATAGCAGCACCGATTCAATCAGGAACTGAAGCAGGATAAACCTTCTCTTGGCCCCGAGTGCTTTCTGTATTCCTATTATGCTCGTTCTTTCCCTGACAGAAACAAACATGATATTGGCGATACCGAATCCTCCGACGAGGATTGAAAAACCGCCGATGATCCACCCGGCAATATTTATACCCGCAAAGACAGGTTCAAGGCTCTGTGTCACCTGGCTGGCCTGGTTGACCGAAAAGTTGCTTATCTCCCCCGGACTCAGCCTTCTTGCTGCCCGGAGGATCATGGTTACCTCATCCGAGAGCTGCAGAACCGATACTCCTTCTTTGCCTCTTATCATAATGTCAGAGTTGAGGTATCGGTTCCGGAAGTTGACGAAGTTACTGATGAAGTTAAGCGGAACAACCATCAGTTCATCCATACCGCTGTCACTGAATCCCCCCTTCCCCTCCTTTTTGAAGGTACCGATGATCACTACCCTGTACCCGCTGATCGATATCTCCTTCCCCATAGGCTCGGCCTTATCAAATAGCCTCTGCGCAACTTCTGCACCTATGATTGCCACCGGCTTGCCGGCAGCAGACTCAGACAGCGTAAAGTAGCGCCCTTTATCCAGTTCAAACGATCTCACCTTGTCAAAGTCATGGGTCACGCCCGAGATATATGTGTCATTCACTGAATTACTGCGGTACTTGACAGTACGCGGAGCAAAAACCGTAAAGCAAACCGCCTCGGTTGAAACAGACCTTCTCTGAATCGCCTCAAAATCTTCGGGTGACGGAGCAGGCCATCTGATCATGTCCCACCACTTCATGTCAGGCGAAGGAGTCCAGGGCATCTTCTCAACATAGATAGTATTATCACCGAGTGATTCAATCCCTGTTCTGATCCCGTTTTCCATCCAGTCAAACACAGTGAAGACAGAAATTATGGAAACAATGCCGATAGTGATGCCGAAGAGTGACAGAAATGTCCGCAACTTATTGACTGACACTGAACTATAAGCAAACAGAAAACTCTCTTTCAACAATCTGATCCACATGCCAATGAAATTAATCAAGGCCAAAGGTAATCAAATAAGAAACATCATAAACTCCCCGATAATTCACGAATTCAAATAATTAATAAAACATTGCTTGTCAAAAAAAATATCTATTTTTAACGGATTGCTTCTTCCGGGGTATCTGCAATCTAAGTCGCTGATAATGAGAGATATAAAAATAAAGAGTGCCTTTATTTCAGTCTATTATAAAGATGGGCTGGAGCCAATCGTTAAGAAGCTGAAGGCTCTTGGTGTCAGCATTGTCTCGACCGGAGGATCATACGATTTTATTACCGGGGCAGGAGTGGAGGCTGTCAGGGTTGAGGATATAACCACTTATCCCTCGATTCTGGGAGGCCGGGTCAAGACACTTCATCCCGGCATATTCGGAGGGATCCTTGCGAGAAGGGATAATGAGACAGATATGAAGCAGGTTGCCGAATACAATATCCGGCTTTTTGATCTGGTTATTGTTGATCTGTACCCCTTTGAGGAGACAGTAGCTTCGGGAGCTGCCGATCAGGAAATAATTGAAAAGATTGATATCGGGGGCGTTTCGCTTATCAGGGCAGGGGCCAAGAATCATGCTGATGTGCTGATAGTCTCTTCCAGGCTGCAGTATGAGCCCCTTATGCAGATACTGGACAGGAACGACGGAGTTGTCAGGGGAGAGGAATTGTACAGGTTTGCCATTGAGGCCTTTGACCTCACCTCACATTATGATACGGCCATTTTCAACTGGTTCAACCGACATGATCAGGTCACTTCGTTCAAGAGGAGCATTCTGACGGGAGAGTCTCTGCGCTACGGAGAGAACCCTCATCAGAAGGGGCTGTTTTTCGGTAACCTGAATGACATCTTCGATCAGCTTCACGGCAAGGGAATATCCTATAATAACCTTCTCGATATTGACGCAGCAATAGCACTTATCGATGAGTTTGATGAGACTACCTGCGCAATTCTGAAGCACAACAATGCCTGCGGCATAGCATCACGCAGCACTGTCAGGGAATCGTGGGATGCTGCCCTGGCATGCGATCCGGTATCTGCCTATGGCGGGGTTGCTGTGACAAACAGGGAGATTGACACTGAGGCAGCGACAGAGATGGACAAGATCTTCCTCGAGGTTGTGATGGCACCCTCATATACAGAGAAGGCAGTTGAGATACTCAGGCAGAAAAAGAACAGAATAATACTTCTTCGCAAACAGTCAGAGGCTGACAGAGTGACGTTCAGGTCGATGCTGGGAGGAGTGCTGTGGCAGGAGCGCGACAGGGCCAATGAGTCGGCTGCAGATATGAAGCCTGTCACCGTCAGGCATCCCTCTGAAGATGAGTATCATGATCTGGTGTTTGCCAACAGAATAGTAAAGCACAGCAGGTCAAACGCTATCGTCCTTGCAAGGGGAAAACAGCTTTGCGCGAGTGGTATAGGCCAGACCTCAAGGATCGACTCCCTGCGTCAGGCAATAG
The DNA here is from genome assembly GCA_963732365.1 of uncultured Bacteroidales bacterium. Taxonomy (GTDB): domain Bacteria; phylum Bacteroidota; class Bacteroidia; order Bacteroidales; family VadinHA17; genus SR-FBR-E99. The sequence continues at coordinate 951,972 of CAVSZC010000005.1, forward strand.
AGAAGGCGCACAGCTTCGGGTTGTCGATCGAGGGGGCAGTGATGGCCTCTGACGCTTTCTTTCCATTCCCTGATTCAGTCACAACAGCCCATGAGGCAGGCATCACTGCTGTGGTCCAGCCGGGAGGCTCTGTGCGTGATCAGGAATCTATAGACTACTGCAATAAAAATAATGTTGCTATGGTTTTTACAGGTATAAGACATTTTAAACATTAATGATTATAAACAGAATTAGCAGAACAGATCCATGGGCTTATTTTCATTTCTTTCACAGGAGGTTGCGATAGACCTCGGCACAGCCAATACAAGCATAATTGCCAATGATAAACTTGTTGTTGATGAACCATCGATAGTGGCTATCGACCGTAATACGGGCAAAATGATAGCCATAGGGGAGAAGGCTCGCCAGATGCACGGCAGAACGCACGAAAACATTCGTGTTATAAGGCCGCTGAGAGATGGTGTTATTGCTGACTTCAATGCGGCGGAACTAATGATCCGGGGCATGATAAAGATGATCAACACGGGGCCAAAATTCTTTTCTCCTTCACTAAAAATGGTCGTTTGTATTCCGTCAGGAAGTACCGAAGTGGAGATAAGGGCTGTACGGGACTCGTCAGAACATGCCGGAGGCAGGGATGTCTACCTGATATATGAGCCGATGGCTGCTGCAATCGGGATTGGCCTTGATGTCGAGGCACCCGAGGGATGCATGGTGGTTGATATCGGAGGTGGTACAACGGAAATAGCAGTGATAGCCCTCGGAGGGATAGTATGCAACAAGTCTATCCGTGTTGCTGGAGACGGCTTTACTTCTGATATTCAGTCATATATGAGGCATCAGCATAATATCAAGGTTGGTGAGAAGACTGCAGAGGATATCAAAATAGCCGTTGGCGCAGCCCTGCCGGATATTGATAATCCACCCGCCGATTATATAGTCCGTGGTCCGAACCTCATGACTTCACTGCCGATTGAAATACCTGTCTCATATCAGGAAATCGCATATTGTCTTGACAAGTCTCTGACCAAGGTTGAGGCTGCCATACTGCAGGTGCTCGAGCAGACACCTCCGGAGCTCTATGCTGATATTGTTACCAGGGGAGTGTTCCTTGCAGGTGGCGGTGCCCTTCTCAGGGGGCTCGACAAACGTCTGACCGACAAGATAAATATACCGTTCATAGTGGCCGAGGATCCGCTTCATTGTGTCGTAAGAGGCACAGGGGTTGCACTGAAGAACGTGGATAAGTTTCAGTTCCTGATGCGATAAGAAGATTGCATGAATGAGAAGTCTGCTGAACTTCCTCCTCAGGTTTAAGACCCTGATTTTGTTCCTGATACTGGAAGCAGTGGCCCTGGTCATGATCTCCTCTTCCCACAACTATCACCAGTATGTGACCTTTGGTGCCGCACGGACTGTCTCAGGATTTTTTGCAAATAGACTGGAGAACGGACGTTCTTATTTCAGACTGAAACAGATAAATCAGCAGCTTGTAACAGAAAACCAGATACTGCGAAGACAGATAGAAGAGATGCGACTGTTGCCCCAGGCGGAGTTTGTCACTGTCACCGATACCGTAAGGGGTTCAGGGTACAGTTACCTGTCTGCTACAGTAATAAATAACTCCGTAAATAAACAGAAGAACTTCATTACCCTTGACAGGGGTTCGCGTCACGGGGTAACCACAGGGATGGGAGTAGCATCCGCAGAAGGTATTGCCGGGGTGATTGTGGGGGTATCACGTAACTATTCGGTAGCTATGTCACTTCTTAACACAGATTTCCGCCTCAGCGCCAGTATCGCCCGGAATGATTATTTCGGCTCTCTTGCCTGGGATGGTAAGAACTACAGGTTCGCCCAGTTATCCGAGATACCGCATCATGTGGCTGTTACACCTGGTGATACCCTTGTGAGCAGCGGCTACTCGGCCATCTTCCCCGAAGGGCTTGTGATCGGAACCCTTACCGGGGATCAGAAAAAGGGAGGCGACTTTGTAACTCTTAAGGTAGAGCTGTCTGCTGATTTCAAAAAGCTTACCAACGTGTACATCATAAGCAACCTCTCCCGTGACGAGAGAGACACCATTGAAGCGGAGGTTGTCAATGAATAGGGGACTGAACTATATCGCTTCATTTGTCGGACTGATATTACTTCAGCTGCTTATCTTCAATAATATCCAGCTCAGCGGCTATGTCAACCCTTATATTTATGTGATGTTCATTCTGATACTGCCGTTGAACATACCCTCATGGATTCTTCTTCTTATTTCGTTCATGACAGGTTTTGTGGTTGACCTTTTCTCCGGCACATTTGGAGTACATACCTTTGCCACCGTGATGGCCGGATTTGCCAGACCGTGGGTACTTTCACTCAACGTTGCCCTTGAAGCATCTGATCCCGGCAGCTCTCCTTCGTCACACATCGGCGGCAGGAGATGGTTCATGATCTATGCAATGACGGTGGTGCTTGTACACCATCTCAGCCTGTTTTACGTCGAAGTATTCAGTTTTACAGGCTTCTTCCGTACTCTGCTCAGGGTACTGTTCAGTACAGCTGTTACAACTTTCTTTATTTTTATTTTCGATCTTCTCAGACCACGCAAATAGGGAGCAGGAATGAAAGATCGTTTTGCAAACAGGAAGTATTTCATAATGGCTCTGGCAATAGTTGCGGCTGTCATCCTTATCCTGAGGCTCTTCTATATCCAGATCATTGACAAGACATACCGCACCTCTGCCGCCAACAATGTTCTGAGGCACATTACCCAGTACCCGGCCCGTGGTCTTGTCTATGACCGCAACGGAGAGCTGATTGTCTATAACCAGGCAGCATATGACCTCCTGGTGGTCCCTGTTCAGACCAGTGCCTTTGATACTGCAAGATTCAATGAGATACTGGGTATCAGCATGAAGGACTTTCGTGACCGGATGAAGGCAGCTGTCTCATATTCGAGGCGCGCCCCGTCTGTATTTATGAAGATGATCTCTTCTGAAACCTATGGGTTTTTGCAGGAAGAGCTCTACAAATTTCCCGGGTTTTATGTTCAGGCCAGGACTCTCAGGAAATACACCAGGCCGGTCGGAGCACATCTGCTAGGGTATGTGGGAGAAGTGGATGATAAGCTGATTGCGCAGGATAAGTATTACAGGTCAGGCGATTATATCGGGGTAAGCGGCATTGAGAAGTCTTACGAGGAGCACCTGCGAGGGAAAAAGGGGGTCGATATATTCCTGGTAGATGTACACAACAATATAAAAGGGTCCTATGCCGACGGCAGATTTGATACGACGTCTGTGCCGGGCACCAACCTTTGGTCAACCATTGACCTCGGCCTGCAGGAGTACGGTGAGAGGCTGATGCGCAACAAGACAGGTTCAATAGTGGCTATTGAGCCCTCTACAGGGGAGATACTGGCTCTCGTCTCCTCTCCCTCATATGACCCCTCGCTGCTTGTCGGCAGGGTCAGATCATCTAATTTTACAAGGTTGCAGGCTGACACTGTCAAGCCGTTGTTTGACAGGGCACTCATGGCTTCATATCCGCCAGGGTCAACTTTCAAGATGATGAATGGCCTCATTGGCCTGGAAGAGGGGGTTATACGCCCGACCTCTCTCTTTGGGTGCAGCATGGGTTACCATGCCGGTTCGCTGACGGTAGGATGTCATTCGCATAACTCTCCGCTTGATCTGCCTGGTGCAGTGATGAACTCATGCAACGCATGGTTCTGCAATGCTTTCAGGAGCATTCTTGAGAACAAGGGATACACTTCCATCCAGGAGGCCTATGACAGGTGGAGAGAGTACCTGGTGGCCTTCGGTTTTGGGAACAAACTGGGCATTGACCTTCCCAACGAGTTGTCAGGGTTTATTCCAACCAGGTCATATTACGACAGGTATTATGGCAAAGACAGGTGGAAGGCCCTGACAGTGATTTCACTTGCCATCGGACAGGGAGAGATTGGGGCAACACCCCTGCAAATGGCCAATATGGCGACGGTCATAGCCAACAGAGGGTCATTTTATATACCTCACATTGTCAAAAAGATAGGTGAAGACGGAGGTCCGTCATCTGTCTTTTCGCAGAAGTACACCACGGGCATCTCAGCTGAGAATTTTGAACCCATCATCGAGGGAATGGAGGGGGCTGTCAACGGTGGTCCCGGGGCCACCGCCCGCGGTGCCAGGCTCGACAGTATTATCATTTGCGGTAAGACCGGAACGGCACAGAACCCACACGGTAAGGACCATTCAATTTTCGTGGCCTTCGCCCCCAAGGACAATCCTCAGATCGCCATCGCGGTCTACGTAGAGAATGCAGGCTTCGGATCTACATTCGCAGCGCCTATTGCCAGCCTGATGATTGAGGAATATCTTACCGGCAAGATAAAGAGACAATACCTTGAAGATTACGTCCTGAAAGTAGTGATAGCCCCTGATGGAAAAGAACAGTAACATACTTAACAGGCTCGACTGGCTCACGGTACTCCTCTGGGGCACGATGATGATAATGGGGTGGCTTAACATTTATGCTGCAGTATACAATGAGCAGTATACAAGTATTTTTGACATGTCACAGCGTTACGGCAAACAGCTGTTATTTATTGTTGCCGCTGTTATCCTTGCCATATTTGTCCTGGTGACAGACAACAAACTGTATTACTTCTTCGCATGGTTCATATACGGGATATTCGTTTTTCTCCTGCTGATGGTCCTTCTTGTTGGCAAGGAGATAAACGGTGCGAAAGCCTGGTTTGAGTTTGGCCCGTTCGGTATTCAGCCTTCCGAGTTTGCAAAATTTGCTACGGGCCTCGCACTTGCCTCATATCTCAATTCAAAGAGACAGGCGTTAGGATTCAGAACCATGGCAACGGCGACATCAATCATCATGGCCCCGGTCATACTCATTGCGATCCAGCCTGATATGGGTTCGGTCATTACCTATTTTGCATTTTTCATTGTGTTGTTCCGTGAGGGAATGAGCATCTATGTCTTTATCTCCGCATTGCTTGCCGTAGTATTGTTTCTCCTTACCCTGATCTTCGGAACTGTCGCTGTGGCCTTGGGAATGATAATCCTGGCATTTATTGCACTCTGGATCTTTATCCGGAATTCGCAGGTGCTTATGGCACTGGGAGTGATGGCGGGAGCGGGCGCACTGAGCTACCTTGCAGGTCACTATATCTTCGGGGCAGGGCTCGATATAATAATCGTGTTTTCAGTGATACTCTCCGGTGCGATATATGCATGGTATCTGTACAGGTACAGGCTTAAGATGGCGGTAATAATATACAGCTTCCTCCTTGGAGGCATACTTTACCTCTTCACCGTTGACTATGCCTTTCATGAAATCCTCAAGCCTCATCAGCAGACCAGGATAAACATTATGCTGGGGATGGAGGATGACCCTTACGGTACAGGATACAACCTCAATCAGTCACTCATATCCATCGGGTCGGGCGGATTTGCCGGCAAGGGCTACCTGAACGGAACGCAGACCAAGTTCAAGTTTGTCCCTGAACAGAGCACCGATTTCATCTTCTGCACCGTGGGAGAAGAATGGGGTTTCGTCGGGTCTGTGGTTGTCATAGCGCTCTTTGTACTGCTGCTGCTCAGGCTTGTGATGCTTGCCGAGAGGCAGCGGACAACATTTGTCCGTGCATATGGCTATGGTGTCTTCGGACTCTTCCTCGTCCACTTCTTCGTTAATATAGGAATGACGATAGGGGTTATGCCTGTCATCGGAATACCCCTTCCCTTCTTCAGCTACGGAGGGAGCTCCCTCTGGGGGTTCACCATATTGCTGTTTGTTTTTCTCAGGCTCGACGCAGGAAGAGCAGAATACCTCGGATGATCAGAACGGCATCCTGATGCCCGGAGACAATACAATGCCGAACTCATTCTCAACATAGTTTATCAGTTCGGGGAAAAACTCCATGAAGTCCTCTTCAATTGAATAGTACTGTTTCTTCCAGACCCTCATGGCCCACCTCGTCTCCCTGGGCAGCGAAGTAACCGTGCTGAGGGTCTTGAGTACTCTCCTTATCCCATTCATGGTCTGGTATGTCTCGAGCCAGTTGTCAATAATGAAGAAGGGCATCTTCTCACGTACCATCTCAGGAAGTATCTCGAAGTTATTGACCATGGCCCTGTAAAAGTTATAGGTAACACTCTCCAGAGGCCTTCGGGAGAAGAGATCCCACTCTTTCGTCAGGTAATGGTCATAAAGAATATCGACAATAACGCCTGCATATAACCTGTACCTGCCTGTGAAATGCATTTTACTGCGGTGTACAACAGGATGCCTGTCGGTAAAGGCATCGATATGACGATGAAGGATGATTCCCTGCCTGATAGCTTCCGGGTATTTCAGATAATCACGCCCCTTGACATAATCACCTATGTAGTTCCCAATAATGATATTATCCGAGTCACCTGACAGATATATGTGAGCGAGGACGTTCATCCGGGATGTGTTACTACAAAGATTCTGCCATTAAGAACAGAAAAAAAATATTAAGACCGAAATTCTTTAACAATATCCTGCTGATTTACTAACTGTCATATATTCAAAATATTATATAAAACAGCAGTTTTTTAGAATATGTTTAAAATCAGCTTCCAATTCAGTTACAAATTATAAATTTGCCGGACATAATTACACTGATAACCGGATAATAAATTATAAAAAACAAAAATAACAAGGAGGTTTTATGTTAAAGAGGAATGTGATCATTATTGGAGCTGCCGGCAGGGATTTCCACAACTTCAATACTTATTTCCGTGACAACGAGATTTACAATGTTGTTGCTTTTACAGCAGCTCAGATACCTGACATTGACGGCAGGAAGTATCCGGCTGAGCTTGCAGGCAAGCTTTATCCTGCCGGAATCCCCATTTATTCCGAGAATGATCTGCCGAGGCTGATCAGGGATTTGAATGTGGCTGACTGTGTCTTTGCCTACAGCGATGTAACATATCAGAAAGTAATGTCAATGAGTGCTATTGTCAACGCTGCCGGTGCTAATTTCATCTTGCTCGGATGGCGTGAGACAATGGTTAAGAGCACGAAGCCGGTAATAGCTGTCGGAGCCATACGTACCGGATGTGGCAAGAGCCAGACATCAAGAAGGGTCATTGAGCTACTCATGAAAAGAGGGCTTAAGGTCGTTGCAGTACGCCACCCTATGCCTTACGGCAATCTTGTTGAACAGAAGGTTCAGCGCTTTGCAGTAGTCTCTGATCTTGCAAAACACAAATGCACGGTTGAAGAGATGGAGGAGTATGAGCCTCATGTTGTCAGGGGAAATGTGATCTACGCAGGTGTGGACTACGAAGCTATCCTGAGGGCTGCCGAGAAAGATCCGTCAGGGTGTGATGTTATCTTGTGGGATGGAGGTAACAATGACTTCCCCTTCTACACTCCTGATCTTATGATAACTGTCACCGATCCGCACAGGGCAGGTCATGAACTCAGGTATTACCCCGGGGAAGTAACGTTAAGGATAGCTGATGTGGTTGTGATAAATAAAATGGACAGCTCAGCGCCTGATGACATTCAGACAGTCCGCGAAAGCATCGAGCTGGTAGCTCCCGGGGCCGTTGTGGTTGACGGGGCATCACCAATAAAGGTTGATGATCCTTCAGTTATCAAGGGCAAGCGTGTGCTGGTTGTGGAGGATGGCCCGACTCTTACTCACGGAGAGATGAAGATTGGTGCAGGGGTTGTTGCTGCAAGGAAGTTTGGCGCCTCAGAGATTGTTGATCCGAGACCTTATACTGTAGGTAGACTGACAGAGACCTTTGAGAAATATCCCGGCATCGGCACTCTGCTGCCTGCAATGGGATACGGTGACCAGCAGTTGAAGGATCTGGAGACAACGATAAATAATACCGACTGTGATTCAGTTGTGATCGGCACACCGATAGACCTTAACCGCATCATTAAGATCACCAAGCCTAACACCAGGGTCTATTATGATCTGCAGGAGATTGGCAGTCCCAACCTTGAAGAGGTGATAGACGAGTTTGTAAAGAAGCATAAGCTTTAGGCAATAGTCCAGTCAACAGACTACAGTCCTCAGTCGGCAGTCCTGAAACAGGCTGAACAGACTGAGGACTTTTTTTTATTACAAGGTGGCTGCTGTCAGCTGACTGCCGGCTGCCGGCTGAATTTTTCTATCTTTACGGCAGAAACTGAGTTATGCCTGATCATAAAGCTGCTGATGTAACCATTGTTGGCTCAGGAAGCTGGGCCACCGCAATAGCCATGGTGCTTACCTCCAACGGTAAGAGAGTTGCATGGTATATTGACCGGGCGGACATCTTCCGTCACGTGCGACGATATCATCAAAACCCCCGCTATATTACTTCGGTAAAGTTCGATCCTGACCTTATTGAGCCACTTGATGACATCAGTGAGGCTGTCAGAGCGTCAGAGATCATCATCCTTGTCACCCCTGCCGCCTTTCTGAAAGCGGAACTGGAAGGGCTGGATGGCGAAGCATTCTCAGGTAAGACAGTATGCACTGGCATTAAGGGTATTGTCCCGATTGATAATACCGTCGTAGGGGAATACATACACATGCAATACGATGTTCCCTATGATGACATAGTGATAATTACTGGCCCCAGTCATGCCGAGGAGGTGTCAATGGAGAAACTGACATATCTGACCTTTGCCTCACCTGGAAGAAAGAAGGCGGAAACTGTAGCAAGCCTCTTCTCCAACAGATGGATAATGACAATTATTTCGAGGGATATTTTCGGTACCGAGTATGCAGCAGTAATGAAGAATATCTATGCCATCGCGGCAGGCATTGCTCACGGGCTGGGATACGGTGATAACTTCATTGCTGTTCTGCTGGCAAACGCTGCCGGCGAGATGAGGCGCTTTGTGGAGGCTATTTCTCCTGATATCCGCGACATAACAGACTCACCCTACCTTGGAGACCTGCTTGTGACCGGCTATTCACAGTTCAGCCGGAACAGGGCACTCGGCCACATGATAGGAAAAGGGTTCAGCGTCAGCAGTGCGCTTCTTGAGATGACACAGGTGGCTGAAGGCTATTATGCCTCGAGTTGTATCAACGAGGTAAATGTACGGCAAGGTGTTGACATGCCGATAGCCAATGCAGTTTACAGGATACTCTATAAGAACGCCTCGCCTTTGCAGGAGATAAAAAGCCTTACAAAAAGACTTAAGTAATTTATACAGGTTTGAAGAGACCCTTGATGTCAGCACCTGCAAATCCCGCGTCGAACAGATATTTCGGCACGTTATTCAGCCTGCGAGCCTGCTGATCGCTTAACAGGGGATAGTGCTTTACCCTATAGGTGTAGTCACCTATGAATTCGAGATCTTCTTCCGTTGTCTCCCAGTTGCGGTCGTCAAAACGGGACAGGTCGATTACGCGCGAGTAGCTCCTCAGGGTCTTTTGTGAATTAAGGTTGTAATAAAGATCGAAGTATGACATTGCCAGTTCGCGCAGCGACCTGTACACCGGTTCACGGAAGCGCAGCACGGTAGTATTTGATTTGGCAATGGCGCCCCAGCATCGTCCCTCGCGAAAGACAGCAATGATATGATCGTCGTCATTGTCTGCTTCAAGGTCGACTATCAGCGGAGGGTATCCCAGGTTGCGCAGCGCAGCTGCTGCAAACATCCCTCCGTCCATGCAATGAGCCATCCGCTCCCTTATCACCATGAGAGGAGACAGGGTTCGTTCTGTAGAATTGTAAGGAATGGAATCAAGATACTCCTGGATCTTAAACGGAGTATCAAGATCTTTTAGCAACCGCTTAAATTCACTATTTCTGTCCTTCTTCATTCTGCTTCACTTTCTCTGCTCCTCGCTCCCTGCTCCTGGCTCCCTGCTCCCTGCTCCCTGCTCCCTGCTCCCTGCCTAAAATTTGCCTGCCTCCGGCTTCATCTGCGGGAAGAAAAGCACATCCTGTATCGAGGGCTGGTTTGTCATGAACATAGTCAGCCTGTCGATGCCTATCCCCATTCCTGAGGTGGGAGGCATACCATATTCGAGAGCCCTCACGAAATCCATATCGATAAACATAGCCTCATCGTCTCCCTTCTCTGAGAGACGCAGCTGCTCCTGGAAGCGGCCGAGCTGATCAATAGGATCATTAAGTTCTGAATATGCATTTGCCACCTCCTTGCCGTTCACCAACAGCTCAAACCTCTCAGTGAGCCCTTCCTTGGTGCGGTGCTTCTTGGTAAGCGGTGATGTCTCCTGAGGGTAGTCGATGATAAACGTCGGTTGTATGAAGTGATGTTCACACTTCTCTCCGAAGATCAGATCAATAAGTTTTCCCTTACCCATTGATGGCGAGTTACCTATCTCGAGCCTGTCACACTCGCTGCGCAGCTCCTCCTCACTCATTCCGGTGATGTCAATGCCTGCATATTCCCTTATCGCATCAGTCATCGATACTCGTCTGTAGGGACGCGCGTAATCGATAACATGTTCTCCCAGAGGCACTTTGGTCGTGCCGTGAAGATCGGTTGCAACCTTCTCAAGGATCTGCTCGGTGAACTCCATCATCCAGTTGTAGTCTTTGTAGGCTACATAGATCTCCATCACTGTGAACTCCGGGTTATGGGTGCGGTCCATCCCCTCGTTTCGAAAATCCTTTGCGAACTCATATACACCGTCATAGCCTCCGACGATCAGCCTTTTCAGGTAGAGCTCATCTGCTATGCGAAGGTAGAGAGGCATGTCAAGTGCGTTATGATGAGTGATGAAAGGACGTGCAGCGGCTCCTCCCGGGATTGCCTGGAGCACCGGTGTCTCAACCTCAAGGTATCCCCTGGCATCAAAGAGCTCACGCATCGACTTCATTATCTGCGTGCGCTTACGGAAGACCTCCCGTACCTCTGGATTGACTATAAGATCAACGTAGCGCTGGCGGTAGCGCATCTCAGGGTCTGTCACAGCGTCATAAATGACACCGTCTTTCTCCTTGACAATCGGAAGTGGTCTCAGCGACTTGCTGAGCAGCGTCAGTTCGGTCACATGAAGGGTAATCTCTCCCATCTGTGTCCTGAAAACAAACCCCTTTACGCCGATGATATCACCTATGTCAAGGAGTCTTTTGAAAAGTGTGTTATAAAGTGTCTTATCCTCTCCGGGGCAGAGGTCGTCACGGCGTACATATATCTGTATCCGACCTGAAGAGTCCATCAGCTCGGCAAAGGAGGCGTTGCCCATTATACGGCGGCTCATAATGCGCCCTGCCAGGCAGACAGCCTGGTAGTTTTTCTTCTCATCGCTGAAGCCGGCAAGTATCTCTGCTGCCGAAGCATCTACCGGATACATGTCTGCCGGATATGGGTCTATGCCCAGCTTCCTTATCTCGTCAAGAGACTGCCTGCGTATCTGTTCCTGTTCGCTCAGGTGGTTGTTTGTCATCTGCTGTTAAAATTTTTGCAAAGGTAATATTTGAGCCGCAGCAGGCAATAGGTCTGGGGTCAGAAGACGGAAGTAATGCCCTGCGCCCTAAGCCGGCCCCTGTGCTTGCCGAAGGGCCATTGCTTCAACCTTTTCCCTGAAAAGCCTTTGCACCTTTTTGGTTAACATACCCGGTACCCCTTCCCCGATAACAATGTCACCGATCTTTATTACAGGTACCACCTCGCCGGAAGTGTTGGTCAGAAAGGTCTCGTGCATGTATGAGATCATATCTGCAGAGACAGCCTCCTCAACCATTGCAATATTATTATCGGCAGCAAGAGAGATAACGTTCTTGCGGGTTATGCCTGAGAGGATAATGTTTGATTCGGGATGGGTATAAAGTGTTTCATTCCTGACGAAAAAAATATTGGAATGAGCCCCTTCAGTCACAAAGCCGTTGCGTATGAAACACACCTCTGCAAATCCGTTGTCATGTGCAGTCTGGTATGCCAGGATGTTTGCAAGGAGGGCGGTCGACTTGATGTCACAGCGGTTCCAGCGCGGGTCAGTGACCGGTTCTATGCTTATACCTCTTTCCCAGATGAGGGTGTCGAGGCTCTGGCGGCGCGCAAAAGCGTAAACGGTTGGAGGCACCGGCGGGTCGGGAAATGCGTGAGTGCGCGGTGCCGCTCCCCGGGTCACCTGGAGGTAGACAAGCGAACAGCCGTCATTGAATGAGTTTTTTGTTATCAGCTCCGCGGCAACATCCGGAAAAGCATCAATCTCATTCCATGTGATCCGTGTTTCGGCAAGACTTCGGCGCAACCGGGTCATGTGCCCCTCCATATCGAAGAAGAATCCACCATAGCACCGCACAACTTCGTAAACGCTGTCGCCAAAGAGAAAGCCGCGGTCATCAGGGCTTATCCAGGCGTTGTCACGGGACACGAACTGCCCGTTCAGATAAACAGTTTCCATATCAGGTATTTCAGAATTTTATTTTCCCCAGTTCTTCTATCTGGCTGTCAGTGAGCCCATCAGGCTCTTTTCCCGCCGAGCGGCATAAAAAATATATTGAGGCTGACCTTGTCAGTATATCGATAAGGTCAAATGTCTCATGAGGGTTGGGCCCGATGGCAAAAACGCCATGCTTCTCCCACAGAGCGACGTCGTGTTTCTCCAGTGCCCTTACTGTCGCCTCTCCGAGAGCAGTTGTTCCCGGAACGAGATAGGGTACAAAGCCTATTCCTTCCGGCACCAGCAGTTTTGTCTCGGGATGCATCCCCCATAAGAGAGAGTTCAGTCTCTCTTCATTGCACAGCTCTTTTATCTGTGTAAGGGCTATGAGTTCTCTGGCATGAGTGTGCATCACAACCCGGTGTGCTGTTCCCCGCCTCATGATCAGTGAGTGGATGGCGAGATGGGATGCCAGTTCGCTGGTGGGTCTCAGATCAGTTGGCTCTATGTGAGAGATGATATTATAAGCTGCTCCGTCGTCAGTCACCTTGATGATGAGGGCATTTTCCATCGGTTTGCGGGCCAGGTCACGCATCCTGTGGTTTGTGGCGGTAATGAAGAAGCTTATCCCGGCGACATCAGAAGCTCTCTCCGGCAGCGGATAATCAGTCCTCTGATAGTGCGCTGGCAGATCTGACTTAGGCACATCCTTCAGGCATACCGAAATGTTTCCTGCGTTTCTCTCCGCCCAGCCACGCTGCCAGAGAAACCCGGCCACCTCGGCAACTTCACTGATGATTCCTGTCAGGGTCAGAGCAGGTTCTGCCATTGCTATTCACTCACTTGTTTATTATTCAAAGATACACTTTCATTTTTCCCGGGAGATGAAAGTCAGGCCTCTCTCTTTATCTTTTATTGCTACCTTTGCGTATTGTATTGATTCAGGGGAGCAGTAAGTATATGCCGGGTAACAGGAGATTGCCATTATGGCTTAAGATGCAGAGGGCCAGCGGGGAGAATTACACCATGGTCAAGCGACTGGTGGAGGAGAACCGCCTCCATACGATCTGCACCAGCGGTAACTGCCCTAACATAGGTGAGTGCTGGAATGCCGGCACTGCAACACTGATGATACTGGGAGACATATGCACCCGCTCATGCAAATTCTGCGGTACAGCAAGCGGTCATCCCCTGCCACCTGACCTCGATGAGCCTGAAAGGGTGGCGTCAGCGGTAAAAACGATGGGCCTGAAACACTGTGTCGTCACCTCGGTCGACCGTGATGACCTGCCTGACGGCGGGGCACATCACTGGGCTGAAACGATACGCCGAATAAAGGAGGATTGCAATAAGGTTACAATTGAGACCCTGATACCTGATTTCAGGGGAGATTTTTCGACCGTTGACCTTGTCATTGACGCCGGACCGGATGTCATCTCCCATAACATAGAAACGGTGAAAAGACTCACTCCCCTGATAAGGTCCGTGGCTAAATATGATGTCAGCCTCAGTGTTCTGCGGCATATCTCTTCAAGAGGCATGGTCGCCAAGTCGGGGCTGATGCTTGGACTGGGAGAGACCAGGGAAGAGGTTATGGAGTCATTGCATGACCTTCATGCAGCCGGATGCAGCGTTGTCACACTGGGGCAATACCTTGCACCTTCACTTAATCATATGCCTGTGGTTGAGTATATCACTCCGGAGGTGTTTGAAGAGTACAGGTTCAGAGCACTGGAGATAGGTTTCAGGTTTGTCGAAAGCAGCCCCCTTGTCAGAAGCTCGTTTCATGCGGAGAGGCATGTAAGAAATTAATGTTATCAGTTATCAGTTGTCGGTTATCGGTTAAATGATGAACAGTTATAAGGAACTTGAGATATACAAAGAAGCCTTCAGGCTTGCAAAAGCTGCTCATTCAATGACGCTTGATTTGCCAAAAACGGAGCAGTATGAATTAGGCAGTCAAATCCGAAGATCTGCGCAGAGCGTTAGATCCAATATCGTTGAGGGATATGGAAGGAGGGAATACAAAGCAGAGTTTATAAGATTCCTGATATTTGCTGATGCATCTCTACTGGAAACTGAGTCGCATCTTGAAATGATAAAAGAACTTTACGAAAATACCGCTGTTGATGAATTGCTTGAAGAATATCATTTCCTTGGGAAAAAAGTTGCGTCATTCATAAATTATGTAGAGACATCCTGGAAAACCTCAAGAGATAAATAAAAAACCGACAACAGATAACAGAAAACCGACAACGTGCCTTCTACAGTTATATATGATGATTTAGGGTTCAAGGACTATAAGGAGACCTGGGATTACCAGGAGCTATTCTTCAATGCAAAGGTGTCTGAGAAGCTCAGCAGGGACGGTGACGGAACAAGGACTCCTGACAGGCTGATCTTTGTTGAACATAACCATGTCTATACACTCGGCAAAAGCGGGTCAGAGCAGAACCTGCTCCTTGACTATATACAGCTCCAGGCACGTGATGCAGCGTTCTACCGTATTGACAGGGGAGGGGATATCACCTATCACGGCCCCGGACAGCTTGTAGGATATCCGATATTTGATCTGGAAGGTATGGGGGTAGGACTCCGGGAATACATTAACCTCCTTGAAGAGTCGATTATCAGGTGTGTAAGTCATTTCGGCATCGTCGGAGGACGGCTTGACGGAGCCACCGGTGTCTGGCTTGATCCGGGAGTGCAGGGACGTGCAAGAAAAATATGTGCAATAGGCGTAAGAGCATCAAGGTACGTGACAATGCACGGTTTCGCTCTTAATGTGAGCACAGACCTCTCTTATTTTGACCATATAAACCCCTGCGGCTATACTGACAAGGGTGTGACGAGTATCGTCAGGGAGACAGGAATGAAGGTCAGCATGAGTGATGTGAAGGATGTGATGCGTAACACGATGAGGGAGGTCTTCGGATATGAATATTATTAAAATACAATATAATGGAAAAAAGGTGGCTCTTAAGAGAGAGGGGCGACGAGTCTGTCGTCACGACCCTGGCGACAGAGATGGGTGTGCCTGTCCCTGTTGCCAATCTCATGGTGCAGCGTGGCATCACTACAAACAAACAGGCTGAAGATTTTTTTAATCCCTCGCTGAAATCCCTGCATGATCCTTTTCTTATGAAGGACATGAACAGGGCAGTTGACCGTATCTCTACGGCTATTTCGCGCAATGAGAAGATACTGGTATACGGCGACTATGATGTCGACGGCACTACTGCCGTAGCAATGCTCTATTCCTTCCTCAGGGAGAGACATACAAGCCTCGACTACTATATACCTGACAGGTATCACGAGGGCTATGGGCTCTCACTGAAAGGGATTGACTATGCTGCTTCTGGCAACTGCAGGCTGATCATTGCTCTCGACTGTGGTATCAAGGCGGTTGACAAGGTTAAGTATGCCAGGTCGAAAGACATAGATGTCATCATATGTGATCATCATCTTCCCGGTGACGAGATACCTGCTGCAACAGCCGTGCTTGACCCGAAGCAGCCCGGATGCAACTATCCCTATAAGGAACTGTCAGGCTGCGGTGTGGGATTTAAGCTTATCCAGGCCTATTGCCAGTTGCATATGATCCCGTTTGAAAAGATATTCCCGTACCTTGACCTTGTGGCGGTAAGTATCGGGTCTGACATCGTCCCCATGAACGGAGAAAACAGGGTGCTGTCATACTTCGGTCTGAAGCAGCTGAATGAGTCGCCGCGTCTGGGGATAAAGAAAATAATCGATAAGGCGAAGATCCGCATGCCCCTCTCCATTGAAGATATCGTTTTCCGTATCGGACCGCGTATCAACGCGGCTGGAAGGATGGAGTCAGGCAGCAAGGCCGTGGAGCTTCTGGTATCGCAGGATGCGCAGGCCGCCCTGACAATCTGTGACGCCATTGACCGCAGCAACGATGACAGACGCAAGAAGGACACTGAGATAACGTCTGAGGCACGACGCATGGTCAGCGAAGATGAACGGATGGGAAACAACCGTACTACCGTACTCTTTCAGCAGGGGTGGCATAAAGGTGTTATCGGCATTGTTGCCTCAAGACTCATTGAGACATACTATCGTCCGACTATCATTCTTACCGAGTCAAAGGATGGCTTTGCTACCGGCTCGGCAAGAAGCGTCCCCGGGTATGATCTGTACCAGGCTATCGAGTCGTGTTCTGACCTGCTTGAAAGCTTCGGAGGACATATGTTCGCCGCAGGGCTTACACTCAAGCAGGCGAACCTGCCGATGTTCCGGGAAAGGTTTGAGAAATTTGTAAGTGACACTATCAAGGAAGAACACCTTGTCCCATCGGTCAATGTTGATGAAGAGATACCACTTGAGGATGTGACCTGGGACCTGCTGAAACACCTGGAACGGTTTCAGCCCTTCGGCCCTGAAAATATGGCTCCGGTCTTTGTCTCAAGGAGGGTGAAGACACTCACCTGCCAGCCGGTGGGTAACAATGGCACCCATCTCAAACTGAGCTTTGCCCGCAATAACATGGAACCTGTCGGAGCAATTGCATTCGGTCAGGCCGACACTATGGAAATCTTCAGAGAGGAAGGGGGGGTGGTAGACATAGCCTATTCAATTGAGATGAATGATTTTAAGGGCCGGAGCACGGTGCAGCTCAATATCAAGGATATCAAGGGAGCATAAAGCAGGGGGCAAGGAGCAGGGGGCAAGGAGCATGGGGCAGGCTTTGCCTGCCGAAGCCGGTCCCTGAGCCTGTCGAAGGGATCGAAGGGTGGCAAAGGCGAGGGGGCGACTGTGCGAAGGGGTGGTGGAAAAAAACACCTCTTCACTCTATACCTATTGATTTTTCCACACACAACACTTGACTTTCATTCAGACCTGTCATAACTTTACTTTGTAATTATGTCCGGTAATGCTGCGTTGTATTGCGGTGGTATTGCTGTTTGTGGAAGCTGCCGCCGGTATAAATGCCGGCGAACCTGTTTATGTACCACATGGAGCCGGTGAGCTGGGTATGGCTTTTGCATCCTCTTCTTTCCCGGGTCACTGGAGCTGTTTCCATAACCAGGCGCTTCTGACAAAGCAATTGACAACAAGTGCTGCAGTAGCCCTCGAGACACGCTATATGCTTTCCTCATTGTCATCGAAGGCACTCAGCATTACCGTTGCCGGCAATACGGCCCCGCTCGGCATCATCCTGACGCACTATGGCAACGGAAACTATTACCGCATATTTTCCGGGGTGGGAAGCGCAGTGAAAATAACAGACGGCCTGGCCCTGGGGATTCAGGTGGATTATATAACGGAGAGGAGTGTTGGAGACTACAGGGACCAGTCACATATAACATTTGAAGCAGGAGCAATAATGGACATCGCCTCTGATGTGACAGTCGGACTGCACATCCTTAATCCTCTAAATTCTCTGAATTCAATCCCGTCGGCAGTCAATGCAGGTATTGCCTGGCGACAGTCTGATGATCTGTGTATTGCTGCGGAACTAAGCAAAGTGACAGCTGAGCCTCTCTCATTTCACGCAGGGATAAACTGGAGCATCATGGATAAACTGGTACTCCGGTCAGGGTACATGAGTTCACCCTCTTCCTTTGCTGTCGGATCAGGATTCAGATCAGGCAAGGTGCAGGTTGACGCAGGATTTCTGATTAACAGTGTTACGGGAATAACCTCTTCTGTATCATTTATATGGACCATCGGTGGAAAAGAGGGCTGATACTCTGCTTTACCCTGATGCTGGTATTTGCGGAGCATGACAGTCTGTGCCAGGAAGAACTTGGTGCTGCTGTCGAATCTGCCGCTGAGATAATGGCTCTGTGTGAGGATTACGAATCTGCCTTTGTCCTTGAAAAGCTGGCGGAACTGTCAGAAAGGCCTGTGCTCATCAACAGCGGTGACGAGAATGAGATTGCCCGCCTCTTCTTCCTGACGGAGTTTCAGGTCAGGGTGCTTACTGACCATACAAGGCGCAACGGGAGTGTTGTATCGATCTACGAGCTGGCACTCCTGCCTGCCTTTGACCGCAGTCTGGTCATGCTTATGGAGCCATATATAAACCTTAGCCCTGCACCCGTCAATGACCAATACCATGCTGGGAAGACGACAATAACACTGACTGCCGCAACGCGCACATCTGATCGGGATGAAGATAATGCCGGTACCAGGACCCTGCTTCGTCTGAGGCATGAAGGCACTGCCTTAAGCTACGGGCTGACAGCGGAGAATGACCCGGGTGAGCCCTTCACTTTCCGCGGAGCATGGGGGGCGGATTTTCTTTCGGGCCATGTGATGTATAACAGAAGCGGACTATTAAGACGTGTCATCATCGGCGATTATTCGCTCAGATTTGGTGAGGGACTGGTTTTCAATGCCGGCAACTGGCAAGGTGCCTGGCTCAGTGCCCCCTCCTTCATGACGGGAAGGATGGCTGTAGCGCCCTATACGTCGACTGAAGAAAACCGTTTCCTGCGCGGTGCAGCCTGCATGTTCGGCAGCATGACAGCCGGAGCTGTCTTCTTCGGATCGGTAAACATGACAGACGCGAGGATCATATTTGACAATGACAGCAATGCAGTTGCCGTGAGCAACCTGGTTAATGGCGGCGTTCATGTCGGTAACTCATCGCTTGAGTCCCGCAACAGCCTTACAGAGAGCATCGCCGGGATGCATCTGACATTTAGCGGGGAGAAGGTGAGAGGGGGAATAACCTCATCTGCCACCTGGTTCTCCCTGCCATTCAGGCCTGACATGTCAAAGCCATGGAATATAAACTCTTTTACCGGCGGCAGGCTCGTGAACCTGTCTTTCGATATCAAGGCCGGCACCGGCCCGCTCCTCTTCTTTGCTGAGGCGGCCTGCAGCTACCCCGGGTCATGGGCGGCCATCGGCGGGTGGCGTGCCAAGCCTTCGGGCAGGCTTACCCTGAATATGATGGCAAGACATTTCTCTCCTGGTTATCATGCCTTTCATTTCGGGGCTTTCAGGGCAGGCAGTGGATCATCAGGCGAGACAGGTATGGCTGCCTCATTCCACCTTGAAGCAGCCCGCCATCTCTTTGTGAGTGCCGGGGCAGACCATTACCGGATACCGGGGCCACGTTACCGGTCATCATCATCTTCATACGGAAACAGGATTGAGGTAAAAGGTGAATATCTTCCAGCCGACGATCTCGCCTTCAGGCTGACATATACCTTTTATTCAAGAGAATATGATTTGCCTGTAAATACAGGGGTGTCTGATTCGCAAGTCTCAGGATGGAGAGGGATATCGATGATGTTTTCATTTGATCCCTCAGACAGGGTACATCTTGTCACCCGGGCCTCGGCATGCAGCACAGCTCCGTCAGGAGAGAATGGGTATTTGCTATGTCAGGATCTGTCATTTACTCCGCGGGCGCTGCCGGTGACTGTCTGGCTCAGGTATGCCCTGTGCACCAGCGACGGTTACGACAGCCGCCTTTATGCCTGGGAGAATGATCTGCACTCTTGCTTCAGCATCCCTGCGCTCTACGGCGAATGCAGCAGGTCATACGTCATGGTCTCGTGGAAGCCTGCGGACGGGATGGAGCTGAGGGGGAAGTATGTTATCACCACAACGGGTCCGGAATTTTCTGGCGCTGCCAAGCAGGAGTTCAGGATTCAGGGCAGGATTGTGTTCTAGCAAGGGGCAAGGAGCCCTCCTTCGCCGCCCTTCGACAAGCTGAGGGACCGGCTAGGGAGCGAGGAGCGACGGGGCGACTTTGCGATGGGGCGAGGCGACTGTGCGATTTGCGAATTGCGAATTGCGAATTGAGGAGAGCAAGGAGTGAGGGGCATGGAGCAAAGTGTACACCTTCAGATTACAAATCTTCGGTCTCCGGTCTTCGGTCTCCGGTCTTCTGACCTACAGACCTCAGACCTTCAGACCTCAGACCTATTACAACTTGCCTACTGCCTTGAGACTAGTTTGTCTTATACTTATACCGCACAGCGCCCAGCTCCTCATTGGCCTTGACAATCTTTTGCTTCAGCCCCTCCTTGAAACTTATGGTCTTCTGCATCAGGTCAGGGTCTCCTGTGGCCAGCATCTGTGCTGCAAGAATTCCTGCATTCATGGCGCCGTCAATGGCCACGGTGGCAACCGGGATCCCGGGAGGCATCTGCACAATGGCGAGCAGTGCATCCAGACCATCCAGAGATGCCATGATGGGAACACCGATCACAGGGATAGGGGTCATGGCGGCAATGACACCCGGGAGATGAGCTGCCATACCTGCACCGGCAATGATCACTTTTATGCCCCTGCCGGCAGCTCCGCGTGCAAACTTCTCAACCTCACCAGGAGTGCGGTGTGCTGAGAGAGCGTTCATCTCAAAAGGGATCTCCATGCCCTCAAGTATCTCCGCGGCCTTTTCCATTACCCTGAGGTCCGAGGTGCTTCCCATAATAATGCTTATCAGAGGCTTCATGTCTTCTTTTTTATAGTTATCCTTGATACTGAGGCAAAAATAAACTTTAAATTTATAATTTCGCACCATCAACCAATAAGACAATGCAGGAGATACAAGTTCTTGACAGGAAGTTCTCGGTATACCTCACCGAAGATGAGATACAGAGCCGCATCACAGCACTGGCAGAAAAGATCAATGACGATCTGAAAGGACGCGATGTTCTTTTCTTCGGAATACTTAACGGTGCATTTCTGTTTGCGGCTGATCTCTTCAGGCAGATAACACTCGACGCACAGATATCCTTCATAAAGCTGGCCTCATATGACGGCACGTCGAGCTCGGGGAAGATCAAGGAGCTGATAGGATGGAATGAAGATATAACAGGCAAGACGGTGGTGGTGCTTGAGGATATAGTTGACACGGGCAGCACACTGGAGAGAATCATTGGAGAGCTGACTCTCAGGAAAGCCGTCGAGGTCAAGATATGCACACTGCTATTCAAGCCGGAAGCTTACCTTAAAGATATACCTATTGATTACATAGGTTTTGAGATACCAAACAGCTTTGTAGTGGGATACGGGCTGGATTATGACGGTTACGGGCGTAATCTGAATGCTATTTATAAACTCATAAAGTAATTTCAACATGATCAATGTTCTTATGTTCGGTCCTCCCGGCTCCGGGAAGGGGACGCAGTCAGTGACCCTTGCAGAGAAGTATAACCTGCTGCATCTTTCAACAGGTGATATGCTCAGGGCTGAGCTTGCCGCCAACACCGACCTTGGCCGGAAGATGGCTGCCATCATGGCATCAGGTGAGCTGGTGCCCGATGAGGTGGTGATAGATATGATAGCACACAAGATCGACACCACCACCGGCAAGGCAGGATTCATCTTTGACGGTTTCCCCCGGACAGTGCAGCAGGCAGAGGCACTTCAGTCTATGCTTGAGGAACGCAACATGAAGATTGACATGATGCTTGTCCTCGAGGTAGGCGACGCCGAGCTGACTGAACGTATGAAGAAAAGAGCTCTCATATCGGGACGGGCTGATGATGCTGATGAGGCGGTGATCAATAACCGTATTGCTGTTTACCGCGCAAAAACAGAGCCGGTGATTGAATATGGCCGAAGGGCAGGTGTATGCCATCAGGTTGACGGTGTCGGATCAATTGAAGAGATTTTCGGCAGGCTCTGCAACCATATTGAAACAATAATCTGAATAATGGCAGAGACAAACTTCGTTGACTACGTAAAGATATTCGGACGCTCAGGGAAAGGGGGCGCGGGCTCTACACACCTGCACCGCGACAAGCTGAATTCCAAGGGAGGCCCTGACGGTGGTGACGGAGGAAGGGGAGGCAACGTATATCTTAAAGGTGATGCCCAGCTCTGGACACTGCTCCATCTGAAATACAGAAAACACATATTCGCAGGTGACGGCGGCGTGGGCTCAGCAAACAACAAGACAGGAGCTGACGGAGAAGATGTCATGATCGAAGTGCCACTGGGTACTGTCGCCAGGGACGCTGAGACCAACGAGATGCTTTTTGAAATAACGAGCGACGGAGAGAGGAAGATACTGGTCAAAGGCGGTCGCGGCGGGCTTGGCAACACCCACTTCAAATCAGCAACATTCCAGACACCTCGCTTTGCACAACCGGGCGAACCCTCCGTTGAAGGATGGTTTATACTGGAACTGAAGGTCCTTGCCGATGTCGGGCTGGTAGGATTTCCGAATGCGGGCAAATCGACGTTGCTGTCGGTCGTGAGCGCTGCCAAACCCAGGATTGACAACTACCCATTCACAACCCTTACCCCTAACCTTGGGATTGTAAGCTATCGTGATGACAGATCATTCGTCATGGCTGACATCCCCGGAATAATTGAGGGGGCAGCCGAGGGCAAGGGGCTGGGACACAGGTTCCTCAGACACATTGAGAGAAACTCCGCACTTCTCTTTATGATCCCCGCTGACGCCGGCGACATAAAAAAGGAATACCAGATACTCCTCGAGGAGCTCAGGAAATATAATCCCGAACTTCTCGACAAGAACAGGGTCATGGCAATAACAAAAAGCGATCTGCTTGATGAGGAGCTGACAGATGCCATCAGGCCATTACTGCCGGATGACCTCCCGGTAGTATTTATCTCATCAATAGCAGGAACAGGCATCACTGCACTGAAAGATCTCCTCTGGAGGGCAATAACCGGATAACAATGATTGAGATTGACAAAAACATTTTCCTTTTTCTGAATTCCATACATTCGCCCTTCTTTGATGAGGTCATGCGTACAATAAGTCTCAGAACAGTATGGATACCTCTCTATATTTTCATTGCATATTTGCTGGCAGTAAAATATAAAAAGAAGGTATGGCTGATCCTTCTATTTGCTGCACTGCTTATTACGCTCACAGACCAGGCCACGAATCTTATAAAGAATTTTTTTGAGCGTCCCAGACCCTGCCATGAGCCTTCACTTGCCGGGCTGGTTCATACTGTGGGAGGCAGGTGCGGCGGGATGTACGGATTTGTTTCAGCCCATGCTGCCAATACCTTCGGCGTTGCCTCATTTACTGCCCCCCTGATCAGGAGGAGGTGGTTTACATGGTCTATTTTTATATGGGCAGCACTGGTCTCCTACTCTCGGATCTACCTGGGAGTACATTATCCCGGCGATGTTCTGGGCGGAGCTATTCTTGGTTTTGCAGCAGGAACAGCTTTTGCATGCGCCTTTGTAAAAACTGATAAAATGGTTGAATCATGGACGCAATAAAGTCGCTGTGGGTATGGGTCTCCAGCCTCACCTTCGTGATGATCGGATTACCGGTGGCACTGCTGCTGTGGCTTCTGTCGCTGCTGTTTGACAGGCGCAGGCTGATGAACAACAGGTGGATGGTCATCCAGGGAATAATCCTTACAAAGATGAACTTCTTCTGGAAGGTCATTGTCGAGGGAAAGGAGAAGATAGATCAGAAACAGGCTTACGTAATTGTTCCGAACCATCAGTCAATGCTTGACATAGTAATCTTCAACATGCTGCATCACAGACTCCGGTGGATCTCCAAGATCGAGGTATTCAAGATACCAGTCCTGGGGTGGGAGATGAGAATGGTAAAGTATATTGAGCTTGAGAGAGGTAACAAACACAGTGTCGTAAGGATGATGGAGAAGTGCATCAGCTCATTGCGTGAAGGTATATCCATCGTTATCTTTCCCGAAGGGACGAGGTCTCTCACGGGAGCCATCGGCAGATTCAAGACGGGTGCATTCCAGCTGGCAATAAAGACAGACAAGCCTCTGCTCCCTGTTCTTATAGATGGCACAGGAGATGTTCTTCCAAAGAACGGCCTCACATTCAGGATCAATAAGGTTATCAGGATAAAGGTACTCGATCCGATATTCCCCGGTCAGTTTGGCACAGGTGACCCTGAAGAGCTTGCATCCAGGGTCAATACACTCATGAGAGAGGCCATGGATGAGTTGCGAAGCAGTCCTGACTATCAGAAATAACCCTTCCTTAATCACTGTAACTGTCTGACCGGGTGAAAATTCACCATGGTTGTTGATAAATCGGCACTGCGAGCCTCTCCTAAATCTTTATATTTGCCCAAAATTTGGTATAATGTCAGGAACCTATTCCGAAGAGAACATCAGAACCCTTGAGTGGAAGGAGCATATCAGGCTGAGGCCCGGTATGTACATCGGCAAGCTGGGTGACGGCTCGTCTCTTGATGATGGCATTTATGTCCTGCTGAAAGAGGTGATGGATAACGCGGTTGATGAGTATATGATGGGTTACGGCCGCAAGATTGACGTGAGCATTAACGGGAGGGAGGTAAGAGTCCGCGACTTCGGACGAGGCATACCTCTCGGTAAGGTGCTTGACGCTACCTCCAAAATGAATACGGGGGCAAAGTATGATTCCAAGGCATTCAAGAAATCTGTAGGGCTTAACGGCGTGGGTATCAAAGCCGTAAATGCACTTTCATCATCCTTCATATTGAAATCATTTCGTGAGGGGCAGGTGAAGGAGATTGAGTTCCATGCCGGTGAGGTTGTCAGGGATGAGCCGCTGAAAGGAGCAAAAGAGGATAACGGTACTGAGGTGACCTTCATCCCTGATGAGGCTATGTTCGGTAATTACCATTACATCTCTGAGTATGTTGAGAGTATGCTGAAGAACTACTCCTACCTCAATGCAGGGATGGTGATCAACTTCAACGGAAACAGAATCATCTCCAAAAACGGCCTGGTAGACCTGTTGAATGACAACATGAACCGTGAGGGACTCTACCCGATAATACATCTTAAGGGGGAGGATATTGAGATAGCTGTTACACACGGGTTTCAGTACGGAGAGGACTATTACAGTTTTGTGAACGGTCAGCATACCTCTCAGGGGGGAACACACCTGACAGCCTTTCGCGAGGCAATAGTAAAAACAATAAGGGAGTTCTATAAGAAGGATTTTGATCCATCCGACATCCGGTCATCTGTCATCGCAGCAGTGTCGGTCAAGATTGAGGAACCAATCTTTGAGTCGCAGACAAAAACAAAGCTGGGATCAAAGGATATGGGCCCCGAAGGTCCTTCGGTCCGAAACTTTATTGTCGAATTTGTACGGAAGAACCTTGACGATTTTCTTCATAAAAATGGCGAGACGGCACGCATCCTGCTGAAGAAGATACAGGAATCGGAGAAGGAGCGGAAAGCGATAAGCTCTATCCAGAAGCTGGCACGTGACAGGGCAAAGAAGGTCAGTCTTCACAACCGCAAGCTGCGCGACTGCCGAATACATTACAACTCGAACGATGAGCGGCGCCTGGAATCGACCATCTTCATTACCGAAGGTGACTCGGCAAGCGGGTCAATAACCAAATCGCGCGATGTGGAGACACAGGCAGTCTTCAGCCTGAGAGGGAAGCCCCTCAACAGCTACGGCCTCACGAAGAAGATAGTTTATGAAAATGAGGAGTTTAACCTGCTTCAGGCAGCCCTGAATATAGAGGAGTCTGTGGAAGACCTTCGTTATAACAATGTCGTTGTCGCCACTGACGCTGACGTTGACGGAATGCATATCCGTTTGCTTTTGCTGACATTCTTCCTCCAGTTCTTTCCTGATCTGGTAAGAAAGGGACATGTGTATATCCTTCAGACACCTCTATTCAGGGTGAGGAACAAAAAGGAGACCCGTTATTGTTACAGTGATGAGGAGAGGAAAAAGGCAATCAGGGACCTGGGGCCTGACCCTGAGATAACACGTTTCAAGGGGCTGGGCGAGATATCTCCGGATGAATTCGGACATTTCATAGGAAGAGATATCAGGCTTGAGCCTGTCATCATGAGGAGGGCGGATCCTTATACCCAGTTCCTTGAGTTTTTTATGGGTAAGAACACCCCTGAGAGGCAGGACTTTATCATTGATAACCTGAGGGTAGAGGAGGAGATCCCCGAAGCTGTCAAGGGGTGAGAGGATATTGTTGAAGCAGATGAAAGAGAGCGATCCCGAAGATAAAGATACCGGTGGTAATGCAGAGGAGCCGGGCCAGAAGAAGAACGGCGCCATACCGGAGGCCCTCCACACTGTGACGGCATTGTCAGGAATGTACCAGGACTGGTTTCTTGACTATGCCTCGTATGTAATACTTGAGCGCGCCGTGCCCCATATTGCTGACGGGCTTAAGCCTGTACAGCGCCGTATACTCTATTCAATGAAGCGCATGGATGACGGCCGCTTCAACAAAGTGGCCAACATTATTGGTCATACAATGCAGTTTCACCCTCATGGCGATGCTTCCATCGGCGATGCCCTTGTGCAGCTTGGACAGAAAGATCTGCTGGTAGATGCTCAGGGTAACTGGGGAAATATTTACACCGGCGACGGAGCCGCTGCACCGCGATATATCGAGGCACGTCTGTCAAAATTTGCTCTCGAGGTTGCATTCAACAGCAAGACTACAGAATGGATGAGCTCCTATGACGGCCGGAACAAGGAGCCCGTGACGCTGCCGGTCAAGTTCCCGTTGCTCCTGGCCATGGGGGTGGAGGGGATCGCTGTCGGTCTGGCCTCAAAGATATTGCCCCATAACTTCAATGAGCTCATTGACGCTTCCATAAGCTACCTGCAGGGAAAACCTTTTGTTCTCTATCCTGACTTTCCGACAGCAGGCATGGTTGACGTAGCCAGGTATAATGACGGAATCAGGGGCGGTGCCGTAAAGGTGAGAGCAAGAATAGAAAAGGTTGACAAGAAGGGCCTGGTGATAACAGAACTCCCTTTCGGCAAAACAACCTCATCACTGATTGAGTCAATTGTCAAGGCGAACGACAGGGGAAAGATAAAGATCAAAAAGATCGATGACAACACCGCCGGAGGCGTAGAGATTGTCATCCAGCTGCAGTCAGGTATTTCTCCCGATAAAACCATTGACGCCCTGTACGCTTTTACTGACTGCGAACTGTCAATATCGCCCAACGCTTGTGTAATCACTGATGAAAACAGACCTGCCTTTATCGGTGTAAGCGATATATTGCGCTATTCGGCAGACCAGACAGTAAAGCTCCTAAGACGGGAGCTTGAGATACGCAAGTCTGAGCTGGAGGAAGAATGGCACTTTTCTTCCCTGGAAAAGGTCTTTATCGAGAAACGTATTTATCGCGATATTGAAGAATGCGAGACATGGGAAGCCGTTCTTGCAGCCATCGACAAGGGGCTTAAACCATATAAGAAACTGTTCAGACGGGAAATCACCCGCGATGACATCATCAGACTCACTGAGATAAAAATCAAGCGTATCTCAAAGTATGACTCCTCGCGTGCTGACGAACATATCAGGGGAATTGAAGGAGAGCTTGCGGAGGTTATTAATCATCTCGGGAATATTGTCCCGTATACAATTAACTACTACCGTCAGATCAAGAAGAAATACGGAAAGAATGTTGAGCGCCGTACCGAGATACGAAACTTTGAGACTATTGAGGCCACCAAGGTGGTGGCAGACAATGCTAAGCTTTACGTAAACCGCCAGGAGGGTTTTGTTGGCACCGGACTAAAGAAGGACGAATTCGTATGCGACTGCTCTGACATAGATGACATTATAGTAATCAGGAAGGACGGAACATACCTCATTACCAAAGTAGCTGATAAACAGTTTGTCGGCAAAGATGTGATTCATGTTCAGGTGTTTCTCAGGAATGATAACAGGACGATCTATAATGTCGTCTATCAGGACGGACGGGACGGGCCTCTTTATATCAAGAGGTGTGCACTGACAGGGCTTACCCGTGATAAGGAATACACTCTTGGCCGCAACCAGGAGACCACCCGCATCCACTACCTCAGTGTCAATCCCAATGGGGAGGCAGAGGTGATAAAGATATTCCACAAGCCGCGTGCACGACTCAAGAAGCTGACATTTGAATTCGATTTCGGAGAGCTGGCTATCAAGGGGCGCTCCTCCATGGGTAATATTCTGACCAGGAATTCTGTGCAGAAGATCACCCTTAAAGAAAAGGGACTCTCGACTCTTGGAGGGAGGAAACTGTGGTTTGACGAATCGGTGATGAGGCTCAATGCAGACGGCCGCGGTAAGTATCTGGGCGAGTTCGCTTCAGAGGAAAGGCTTCTTGTAGTCACAAAAGGAGGGAGCTACCGTACATCCGGCACTGACCTCTCACTCCACTTTGAGGATGATATCCTGATGATTGAAAAGTACCGGGAGTCGAAGATCTTCTCCGTCGTATACTGGGATGCTGAGCAGGGCTTCTATTATGTCAAGAGGTTCATGTTCGAGGAGACGGAGAGGCTTCAGTGCTTTATTGCCGAAAGCGACGGATCAAAACTTGTAAGCATAACGGAGGTTGAATACCCCCGTTTTGAGATAAGCTTCGGAGGAAGTAACCAGGGAAGAAGAAATGAGATCATAGAGGTTGCCGGTTTCATAGGAGTGAAGAGTTTCCGTGCAAAGGGAAAAAGACTGTCCAGCTTCAGCGTCGCAGACATCCGTGAGCTTGAGCCGGTGGTCAGGAGTGAGGCTGCTCCTGCGCCGGCAGTTGCAGAGGAGGAAGAGACCCTGCCTCCAACGCAGGTACTGCCTCACGGGGACGACCCGGCACAGATGAAATTAGATCTTTAGATCTGGTGAATATCTACCTGATAGGATTTATGGGCAGTGGTAAAAGCACCACCGGCAGGAAAATTGCTGCTTCACTGCGCTGGAACTTTGCTGATACTGACAAGCTGATCGAAGCAGAGTATGGCATGTCAGTGCCGGATATCTTCACCCACAAGGGAGAGAAATTCTTCAGGGACGCAGAAGCCGTTGTCCTTCGCTGCGTATCCTCCAGAGCAAGGATGGTAGTGGCTTGCGGCGGGTGTACTCCCTGCTCGGAAGAGAACATCGGTATAATGAAAGACACCGGAGTGGTGGTGTACATCAGACTCCCTGTCGCAGCACTTGTGAACAGGCTCGAAAGGTCCAGAACCAGCCGGCCCCTGCTTAAGAATCAAAGAGGCGCAGACCTTGCAGCAACCGTGACAGAACTTCTGAACCAGAGGTCGCAGTGGTATGAAAGGGCTGATATTGTTGCCGACGGACTGGCCATGACAATTGATGATATTACGGGACAACTGGCTGCTTATATAAGGTCTTCGGGAGCTTATTTGTAGTTATGGCTATTTTTCTTTATCTTGGATGATTGAGTCTGCAACTGCTACGGTGAGTATGAAATACATTCGGAAATGAAAACCGGGTATCTATGGGTATTTTGGCTGGCGATGGCAGTTTCAGTGATCACCTCAGCTACCCTTGTACTTGTCCTGACAGAACTTTCCCTCTTTAAGGAATTCCCGATTCTCTACCTGGCCTCCCTGGCAGCAATTACCGGAGGTCTCATCATCATGATACGCAAGGATATTATCCCGTTTCTTTCATGGAGACTCAGGCTTCAGAGGAGGATGCTGGTAACTCCGCTGACATTGCTCCTCTTCTCCGGCCCGGCCGCTCTGGCTTATATCTATTTTGATCTTGCCGGGACAGAACTGCTTGAACTGGTTATGGTGCTCCTTGCCTCACTCTCTGCCGTTTTCTTCTTCGTGACACTTTTCATATTTGCCATGCCGGGCTATTCTGTAATCAGTGAGTTCTTTCCGGGGAAGAAGCCAGGTCGGCTGATCAGGAGTGAATTAGCCGTCATGACGGCAGTGGCAGCTGCATTAATTTCAATAATTGCCATTGTCATAAATGAGCTTTCAGGAGGTGAGCCCACCGGATTTCTGGTGGCGCTGCCGCTCCTTGCGTTGATCCTTGTAATTCTCAATATTATCCTTTCGGCAAAGTTCAGGAATAAGGTCAGAGAGGGAATAAACACTCCGGCAAACAGGATTGCCGCCACTGCATCTGACCGATCGGGAAGAAGGTCATCAGACGGATTGCAGAGTCTTATTCTCTTTCACCGTGACTACCTTGATTTAATTTCCGGACGGCTTGACTTTCTCTCCACCGGCGGAGATGATTCATACGCGTCTGTGATAGTCCGATCGGCTGAGAGCACTTTTGATCCCGCACTCGTTCCTGCACTTAATGTAATTATTAACGGCATGAGATTCAGTGAGTCAGTAAGGCGTAAGGCTGCTACGGCATTAAGTGATATTGAGACCTTCTATTCTGATCCTGTCAGAAACAGGGGAATGCTCAGGCGACCCGGAATCTCTGAGAGTGCTGCTTCAGCGAGGGCAATACTTGTAAACAAAAGAGTACCGCAGCTGTCTGAGATACTGAAGTTGCTGAATGATGAAAACCCCGGGATAAAGAAGGCAGGGCTCGCTGCCGCAGGCCGGTTTGGTCTGATCCAGTTGCGCGAGGAGATCCTTCAGGCACTTGCAGTACCGGAGATATCCCGGGAAGCCTTTTATCTCCTGGTTCATTTTGGACCAGACATCTATGGGGATATCATTGGCTCTGCAGTCAAGCCCCAGGGGAATGAGCAGGTAAGCATGATGATCATCAGGCTGCTGAGCCTGATGCATCCCGGGAAAGCTCTTCCGCACTTGACTCAGCTGATGCTGAATGCACCTGTAAGGGTGAAGACGGAGGCTGCAGGATACCTCGCCGCACCCGGATTTGATCAGGATGAAATGCATCTCAGGAAGTCAGCCGATCTGGTTTCGAGGACTGTATATAATCTTGCCAGGCTGATTGCTTTCCGGATTGTAGCGGAAGAGAAGCAATACCTATTACTTGCAAAGGCACTGCAGTGGGAGAGGAAAACCTATGAGAGGCTGCTGTCTGCTCTCATCTCACTGCTTTATGGATCGACATGTGCAGAAATGATAGGAGCAAATGCTGATGCCGGCACAGCATCAGGCTCTGAGATCGCTGCAGAGTTGATTGATACAGCCATCGCAGGTACTCTGCGTAAGCAACTCAATGCTCTTTTGGGTCATCATACTGATGCCGTAAGGCTGAGGGAGCTTGCATATTGCTTTCCGCTGAGGGAGGTGACTCGTAAAACGCTTACTCACAGCATACTGGCAGCTGACCAGAATATTACGGGCGTATGGAGCAAAGCATGTGCTCTTCATAAGATAGCTGAAGAGGGTCATGGTACTGAAAGGGAGGTGGTCGTATCCTACCTCTTCAGCGGAAGCCAGCTGCTTCAGGAAGAGGCAGCAAGGGTGATACGCTCAATAAACCATTCGTGGTTCAGCGAGGTGGAGGAGAGGCTTCCCGAACCTGTCAGGCGGAAAGCAGCGGCACTGATCAACGGACAGCTCCACGATATGGCTACCATTTTTGAGAAAGTACGTTTCCTGAGCCTCTGTTTCAGGACTATTCCTGAGGAAAGGATCATAGACCTGGCCGCAGGAATGAGTTATACCGAATCATATTATGGCGCCCCTTCAAAGGGATTGCTTAACTGGATTATTCCGTCAGACACTGGAAAAACCGGGCTTTACTCCCTGCATGTGGACGGTATCACAGATTTTGTCTTCCACTATTCCGAATACACTGATATCTTTGTTGATTATATGGAAGGTCAGGGCAAGGATAATGCCCCATAAACTGTTGCATCATGACTGATTTGAAAGAAGACACCAGACCGAACCCCTTCCCTGGGCTGAGGGCCTTCAGGCCGGAAGAGGGACATCTATTCTTTGGCCGGATAGAGAGTACCATGAAAGTGGTTACCAGGCTCAAGGAAAACAGGTTTGTCTCCGTAATAGGAGCATCAGGAAGCGGCAAGTCGTCACTTGTGCTCTCAGGAGTCATACCCGCTCTTCTGAAAGAAAATGCCGAAGGGAAGAAGTCATGGTCATACCTGGTCTTCAGACCTTCGCTGAACCCGATTGACAACCTGGCATCAGAGCTTGCTGCACTGTCTGCAAAAGCCGGATTCAACCAGCTTCCGGTGTCAACAGTTGCTGCTTCACTGCACAACAGGAGCGAAGGGATAACAGGTATAGTAAACAAGATAAGAAAAAACCTGAGGCAGCAGATAGTCATTGTCATTGACCAGTTTGAGGAGATATTCAGATACAGCCCGGCATCAACGAGGGGAACCCTCGGAGACGACGCCACAGACTTCATAGATATGATTGTCAGTGCCGTGACACAGCCCGATCAGGGTCTGCACATACTGCTGACAATAAGATCTGAATATGTCTCCGAGTGTTCGCGCTTTCACAGTCTTACCAGCCTCATGAACGGCAGCAGCTACCTCCTGCCGCAACTGAACCGTGACACCATTGCTACAGTTATCGAGGGTCCGGTGAAAGTGTCGGGGGCAGCTATCGACCGTTCCCTTGTCAGGATGATCGTTTCCGACATAACTGAGGGTACAGGTCAGCTACCTGTTTTGCAGCATCTTCTGATGAGGCTGTGGAACCACTGGAGCAAAACCGGCGACATGAGCCGCCCTCTCAGCCTCACTGACTATGAGGCGGTGGGAAGACTCAAGGGGGCAATAGCACAGCATGCGGGACAGGCATTGGAGATGCTTGACGAAAGGCATAAATATGTTTGTGCACGCATCTTCCGTACCATCACCCTGAGGACAGATGACGGCCGTGAGATCAGAAAACCGGAGCGTATATCGGCTATTGCGGCACAGACCGGTTGTACTGTGGATGAGATCATCCGTGTGGTTGATGTGTTCAGGGCTCCGGACTATTCCTTCCTTACCCCTCCTGCATATGTGCCTCTGGACGAACACAGCATTATTGACCTCACACATGAGAGCATAATTAAACTGTGGGGTAATCTGAGGAAATGGATTGATGATGAGGAGGCCTCGCGAAGGACTTACCTGCAGCTTGCGTCAGCAGCAGCACTGTACCAGGAGGGTAAGGGAAAGCTGTGGAGTGCCCCTGACCTGCTCATGGCGGTCCGCTGGAGGGAAGAAAATAAGCCTACCCTGGCCTGGGCTGAGAGACATGACCCGGCCTTTGAAAGAACGATGCTCTTCCTGAAGAACTCGGAGGAAGAAAATCAGATACAGGAAGAATACAGTAAAAAAGAAGGGAAAACCAGGATCAGACGTTCACGTCTGTTCAGCAGCCTTCTTGGTATGCTCGTGCTGCTCAGTCTGCTGGCCCTGGGAGCACTGTACACCATGAGGTTAAAAGCTGAGAGGCAGAAGTCAGTGGCATTACAGCTGAAAGATGAGGCTGTGGCAAACATGACTCTGCTGAATGACAGCCTGACTGTTCTTGCTGACACACTGGAAGTAACAACGGAGGAGGCTGACGCAGCGAGGATAACTGCATTGGCAGCCGATACAAGGGCAAGAGAGGCAGAAGTGCGGGCCTCAAAGGCTGACAGGATTATGACCGAGGCCGTAAACGAAAAGGCAGCTGCGGTGAGCAAGGCAACAGAGGAGAACAGAAGTAAAATGCTGACAGTTGGCAAGTCGCTGGCGGTGAGGTCTCTGGCTCACTCTGACGACCAGGATATGCAGATACTGCTGGCATGGCAGGGTCATCTCTTCAATGAGAGATACTCTGGTATTCCGAATGACGCTGACATCTATTCGGCGTTATATGATATCAGCAAACGCTATGGCAATATCTATTACTCGCAGTACAGAATTGAAGGTAGTCAGGTCACTGCCATGGCACAGGATCCTTCGGCCGGCTTTTTATATACGGCTGATACCGGAGGAAGGGTAATGCGCTGGCAGTCTGACAGGCCGGAAAAGGGATACAATGTCATATGGTCCGGTGACAAGGTGATTGAAGCAATGACTGTCAGCCCTGATGCTGCATGGCTGGCCTGTGGCACAGCGACATCAGAGATCATAATGATACCCCTGACTGGTGACATGCTCAGCTATCAGATAGAAGCCGGTGGCGGGAAAGTAACGGCCCTGGTCTTTTCCGGAACGGGTGACCGCATTTATTCATCAACCGCCGGAGGGGCTGTTGCAGTCTGGGATCTTAAAACGCACTCTTCCTCAGCGATGGATAACAATAACCAGGTAGTTACTTCACTCGATATTTCCCAGAACAACAGAATACTTGCCGGACTGACGGATGACGGCCGTCTTTTGCTGTGGCATACCGATGCCCCTGGCAAGCCCTTCGTCCTGGATGCCGGAGGGAGGATAATAACCTCAGTCAGATTCATCCCCGGCGATGAACGTTTCGTGACAGGTGACAGGTCGGGTATAATAGATATCTGGAACGCTGATGCACAATCTGCCGGCAGTTTGGAAGGCCATTCATCAGGTATCTCAGCCATAGCCTTTGGAAGGATAGAGAATCAGATGGTTACCGCTGATGAGACCGGAGAGTTGAGACTCTGGTCCATGGCCAACCTCAGTCAGCCACCCGCTGTAATAGATGACTGCAGGGAAGGAGTAGTGAATATTGCATTTACAAACGGAGAAAGATCATTTGTTACCGTAACAGACGCCTCTGTGACACAGAGACCTGCCCGGGTCAGCAGCATGACCGGTAATCTGTGCTCAAAGGTAACGCGTAATCTGACGCCTGCAGAATGGTCTGCGTTTGTCGGCAGCGACGTCGGGTATGAACCGACATGCCCCGACAAAACATATAAGATCAGGGTAAGAGAGATCAGGAGGGGAGGTCAGTAGGAAAACTTTTTCCTGCCTGTTATGTTCTTCTTCAGGAAGGCGGATCCTTCCGGAGGAATTGTCTATTTTTGCATCCTGTTTTGAAATTTAAATTCTGCAACTGAATGAACGATAAAAGAGTCCTGCTGATGATACTAGACGGCTGGGGTATAGGTGACGGATCAAAGAGCGATGTCATTGCCTCAACCGGCACCCCTAATATTGATGAGCTTAAAAACAGATACCCCTCTTCCTTTCTTCTTGCCTCGGGTGAGAATGTGGGCCTGCCTGACGGACAGATGGGCAACTCTGAGGTAGGTCACCTGAACATTGGCGCTGGGAGAGTTGTGTATCAGGATCTGGTGAAGATAAACAGGGCTTGCCGTACCGGAGAGATAAGGTCAAACCAGGCGCTTGTTGATGCATTTTCATATGCCCGTGACAAAAAGGTGAAAGTCCATTTCCTGGGGCTGATCTCTGACGGAGGGGTTCACTCACTTGACACTCATCTTTACGCTCTCTGCGACATGACAATGGATTACGGGATTAAAGATGTCTTTATCCATGGATTTGGTGACGGTCGTGATACAGACCCCCGAAGCGGCAAGGGCTTCATGACGGAGCTCATCGGTCACCTGAAAAACAGCAATGGAAGGGTTGCGTCATTTGTAGGAAGGTATTATGCCATGGACCGCGACAAGCGGTGGGAGCGCATCAGGGATGCTTACGAACTTCTTGTCGACGGAAAGGGAAAGGCTGCCGGGAACATAATCGATGCAATACAGGAATCATACGATGAGGGTGTGACAGACGAGTTCATAAAACCTATTGTTGTCACTGATGATGCCGGTAAACCTCTTGCAACAATCACAGAGGGTGATGTGGTTATCTTTATAAACTTCAGGAATGACCGTGCCCGTGAACTGACGATTGTGCTGACGCAGAATGACATGCCTGAATTCGGCATGAAGAAGATGCCGTTGCATTATCTGACAATGACCCCTTATGATGACAAGTTCACCGGGCTGAAGGTTATCTTTCCAAAGGATAATGTTGAAAGAACTATTGGTGAAGTGCTCGGAGAGATGGGAAAAAGTCAGCTCAGGATAGCTGAGACGGAAAAATATGCTCATGTGACATTCTTTTTCTCGGGAGGAAGGGAGAAGGAGTTCCAGCTTGAAGAGAGAGTGCTTATCCCTTCACCCAGGGTGGCAACGTATGACCTCCAGCCTGAGATGAGTGCATATAAGGTCAGGGACGCAGTGATTGAAGAGATAGGAAAGAAGAAGCATGACTTTATTTGTCTGAACTTTGCCAATGGAGATATGGTAGGACATACAGGCATTTACGGTGCAATTGAGAAAGCTGTCAGAACAGTTGACGAGTGTGCCGGCGAAGTGGTGAGAGCTGCCCGGTCAAACGGTTATGAGGTAGTTATAATCGCTGACCACGGCAACGCTGATTATGCAGTAAATCCTGACGGATCCGCAAATACAGCCCACTCGCTCAATCCTGTGCCCATTTACCTTATCAGTGAAAGGTACAGGAACGTAAAGAGCGGGATACTTGCAGATGTGGCTCCTACCATCCTGACGATGATGGGGCTTCCGGTACCTCCGGAGATGACTGGACAATCGCTGGTTTAATGTATTATGCTGCAGATTGATGACACCATAGTATCACTGGCGCTCATTGAAAAGAAGTTTGCCTGTGACCTGGTTGCATGCAGGGGCAGCTGTTGCCGTTATGGTGACTCCGGCGCCCCCCTGGCAGCAGGGGAGGCGGCTGAACTGGAAAAGATAATGCCTAAGCTTAGACCCTACATGCGGCCAGAGGGGTTAAGTGCAATAGAGGCCACCGGCTCAAGCATGACTGATGTTGAGGGCGAACTTGTCACTCCTCTTATAAATAACGAGGAGTGTGCATACACGGTCATTGAGGAGGGCATCTACAAATGTGCAATCGAGATAGCCTTTCATGCCGGTGCCGTCACCTTTAGAAAACCCCTGTCATGTCACCTGTTTCCGGTCAGGGTAAGGCAGTACAGGAACTTCCGGGCAGTGAACTATGAAGAGTGGCCTATTTGCAGACCGGCAGTGGCAGCAGGTGAAAAGACACAGGCAGGGCTCTGGGTCTATCTCCGTGAGCCGCTTGTACGGGCATTCGGAGAAGAATGGTATGACAAGCTGCGGTTTGCAGCCGAGGAATATAATAAAAACAGAGAATTATGGAAGAGATAAGAAACTACATTCAGGCAAACAGGGAGAGATTTCTCGACGAACTCTTCGGACTGATCAGAATTCCTTCTGTCAGCGCAGCTGAGGCTAACAGGAATGACATGGTACGGGCTGCGGAATATATCCGTGACTTGCTTCTCAGCAACGGTGCTGACCGTGCTGAGGTTTATGCCACCAAGGGTCATCCTATCGTATACGGCGAAAGGATAACCGATCGCTCATTGCCGACAATACTGGTCTACGGACACTATGATGTCCAGCCTCCTGAGCCGCTCGACAAGTGGGTCACTCCTCCTTTCGAGCCGGAGGTAAGGGAAGGAAAGATCTTTGCCCGGGGTGCCGATGACGATAAGGGGCAGCTCTTCATGCATCTGAAGGCTTTTGAAATGATGAACGCAACAAACACTCTGCCCTGCAACGTGAAATTCATGATTGAAGGTGAAGAGGAGATAGGGTCGGTAAACATCGCAGCCTTCTGCTCCGAAAAGAAGGAGATGCTTCAGTCAGATGTG
The DNA here is from genome assembly GCA_963732365.1 of uncultured Bacteroidales bacterium. GTDB lineage: Bacteria > Bacteroidota > Bacteroidia > Bacteroidales > VadinHA17 > SR-FBR-E99. Next base: position 989,590 of record CAVSZC010000005.1, read on the forward strand.
ATACTTGTTTCTGACACAACCATGATATCAGTTGCAACACCTTCAATCACATCAGGTTTACGCGGGCTCTCATACATTCAGATTGAGGTCGAGGGGCCAAACCGTGATCTCCACTCAGGATTATACGGAGGGGCTGTGCTGAATCCCTGTAATGTTCTGTGCGAGATAGTCGCATCCCTCAAAGACTCTGACGGAAGAGTTACCATCCCCGGATTCTACGACAGTGTTATCGTACCTTCTGACACTGAGCGGGCTAAGATGGCTGAGAGGCCTTTTGATCCTGAGGCATATAGGAAGTCTGTCGGAGTGGAGGCACTGGCAGAGGAGAAAGGATTCTCAGCCATGGAGAGCGTTGGCATAAGGCCCACCCTCGATATTAACGGCATATGGGGAGGATACACGGGCGAAGGAGCGAAAACAATTCTGCCTTCAAAAGCTTCGGCTAAGATATCGATGAGACTCGTCCCTGACCAGGAGGCAGAAGCGATAGCAGAACTGGCTATTAAGCATATTAGGTCACTGGCTCCGGCAGGGGTGAAAATAAAGGCTGAATATCTTCACGGCGGACAGGCATATGTGAGTCCTCTTGATACCCCTGAATATCTCGCGGCTGAGAAAGCTTATGAAGAGGTATTCGGGAAGAGGCCCATCCCTGTCAGAAGCGGAGGCAGTATCCCGATCATCTCAACATTTGAGAGTATTCTCAATGTCAAATCGATACTGATGGGGTTTGGCCTCGAGGCAGATGCCATTCATTCGCCAAATGAAAACTATCCTCTCGAGAACCTTTATGCAGGAATGGAGGCAATACCGTTATATTTCAGGTATTATACCGAACTGAAGAAGAGGGGCTGACTTCAGTCATGATCACTCTTGAGTCTCAGCAGCTCGACCTTTGTTGATGAGCTTCTGAGTATCGTAAACAGGTGTCGTCCCACCCTGACGTTATCCTTTTGCTTTGGGATATTTCCATGGACGTAAAGAATTAGTCCTGCCAGGGTCGTGTATTCATCGCTCTCAGGAAGGTCGAGGTCATATTCCTCATTGAGGTAATCAATGTCGAGGCGCCCGGAGAATACATATTCGTTATCACTTAACTGTTTCTCGACGAGGTCGCTGGTGTCATGTTCATCCTCTATGTCACCCACGATTTCTTCAAGCACATCTTCAATCGTTATGACCCCTGCCGTGCCGCCGAATTCGTCAACGACAAGAGCGATGCTCTTTTGCTCTTCGGTCAGCAAGCGGAGCACCTTGCTGGCTGTCATTGTCTCGGGGACCACAGGCAGTTTTCTCATTCGCGATTCTATCTCCACGGGTTCCCTGAGAATATCCTTCAGTTCATAATAGCCTGCCATGTTATCAATGTTTTCCCTGAACAGCAAGATCTTTGAGTGGCCTGACTCAATGAATTTATTTCTCAGCTCACTGGCAGTGCAATCAACCGGAAGAGCATCAATCTCAGTTCTTGGAACCATACACTCGCGGGCTTTGACAAACGAAAAATCAAGTGCATTCTGAAAAATCCTCAGACTGTCATTCTCCTCTTCTCTTTCTTCTTCGGTCGCAACCATGTCGTTAACGAAATGATCCAGGTCGACACGTGTGAAAATCCTGTTCTCCTGCTCTTTGAGCAGGGTCTTCAGCCCGAAGAACAGTCTTACGAGAATGTTGCTCAGCCAGAGCGAAAGTTTACTGAACGGCAGGAAGAAATAATAGAATGCCGCAGCGGGCAGAGCAAAGAACCTCAGGAAGATATTCGGGTTCTGCCTTACTACTGATCTGGGGATGAATTCTGCAAAGACCAGAACAATAAGGGCGATGGCAATGATCTGGATCAAAACGATCACTGCTGCCGAAGCGACTACGCCTGTCATGGTTCTTTCTATGAATGAGGCTGAAAGTATACTGAAGATGACTATGACGAGATTCACGCCGGTGATCATAGCAACGGTGAACTGTCCGGGATTGCGGGTAAAGACATTTATGATACCTGATCCTTTCTGACCCTGTTTGCGGTCAAGCTCCAGCCTGAGTTTATCTGAAGCGAAGAACGCCAGCTCCATCGCTGAAAAGAATGACGCCAGCAAAAGAGTGATAGCAATGATAATTAGCGGATTCATCCCGCAAAGTTAGCTATTTTTTCGCTGGCGGTCACGTATCCACGCCAGGGTGAAGGCTGCAACCGACATGACAAGGAAGATCCATGCCCTGCCGAACCCGTTGATAATCATCTCCCTGACAGTGATAACAAGGCAAAGGATGCCGAGTATGATCCAGATTATTTCAATTGCCAGGAGTGCCTTTTTGTTCATTGTCTATATATATTGTTGCACTGACATTTTTAATTTTCCACTTTGTAAGACGTGGATCGGATTCGAAGCCTGTACCCATGATGATCTGATCCTTTCCGGTGATCCTTACGAACCTGTCAGACCACACGCTCTCCCTGGGCTCACTCCAGAACAGAAGCTCCGTTTCAAGAATATCCCCCTCAGTGTTGACTGCCACAACGCTGTCGCGCAACTCCCATAGCTTGTCCTTTTCGGTATAACGTGCATATTTTGATGAAATGCTTGCCTGGGGCTCTGTCTTCTTGTCATAGAAAAGCACAGTGAGACCTTCCGGAAAGAGTGTATGAGGCTCATCACCGCCCGTATACTGGTTTATCAGTGGTGAGCGTACCACGAGGGTGACCTTACCCGAATCAGAATACATCGTCTCGATGTTCCTGGCGGAGAGAGACGGCAGTTCTTTTATTGTAAGTTCTTTCAGAACCTCTCTCTTCTTCTCACATGATAAAAGAAAGACAGTCCCGGTTAGCAGGACTGCCGAAATAATCTTGACATATCGTCTGTCTGCTGACACAGGCGTCTACTCTTTTCTGAACCTGACGGTGGTTGTTTCATTGACCCATCCGCCAACCTGGTATGAAGCTCCTTCATCCACGAGGCTTCTGAAGAACGCTTCCTCCTTGGTAGGAAAGAGCCTTGAATAGATGGCTATTCTCTCATCTGCCTGCTCCTTTAGAGTGGGGTCAGTGTTTCGTGCCCTGATGAGGTAATCCACAACCACCCAGTATACAGTCTGGTTGTCGAATGATTCTCCGATGCGCGCACCTGCATATGACTCTGCAATGATAAAGAGTGCATTGCCATTTTTATTATCAAGCGAATAGGCTGTTTTGGCAAAATCGCGTGCGACCGGCTTGTTGTCTGAGGTAAGCTCGAGAGTAGCCAGCTTGGTAAGCAGCGAAGACTTTGTCAGCGGGTCGGACTCGAGCCCGATGGCCTCAGTATAGTATTTCTCGGCTTCAGTGTATTTCTTGCGCGCCATGTTCATCTCTGCCAGCTGGGTGGCCGATGCTGACGTTCTCTCGAAATCGTACAGCAATGTCGTTACCTTGAAATAGAGCTCAGATTCTTTGCATCCTGCTTCAGAAAGAAGGGTGCTTACCTTTCTCAGCATTGCAGTGTCTTTAGGGTTTGCGTCAACGCCCGACGCGAATATATTTTCAAGGCTTTGGCAATCTGCCGCCCCGCTTGACTTGAATACGGCATCGATGTTTTTCCTTGCATTAAGATACCGGGCATCGTCAGGCTTGTTAAGAATCTGAGGGTTAATGGCCGACATGGCTTCCGTATAGGCACTGATTACTTCAGGTGACTCAATAACATTTAACGAGAAGCACTTGGCTGCAACAGCCATGTAGAGTGTTGAATAGGTATGATCAAGGCTCTGCGGAGAGGTCCTTACCACCTCTTTGATCAGATCGAATGACTGTTTGGCTAAGGCCGGATCATTCCCTCCCAGTTCATAAAGGGCGATTGATTTTCTCAGGTTGTTTGCCGCAGCCTCATTGAAATACCTGGTACGCTGATCAAGTATCAGCATCAGGGTATCTATATAAGCCTTATTGCCAGATTTGCGATACAAATCCTTGTACATGGTCTCACCCTTGATATAGGTGTTTTTTGATGAGCCGGGGCATTCGTTAAAGACCGGCCTCCAGAACTGGACCGCCATGTTATAGTCCTTGTTTTCGTAATATGTGGAATAGAGCGATGTGTTCCGGAGACATCTCAGGCTGTCATCACCATGTCCGAAGGGGGTACCTGTTTCAACGCCTTTCTGAGCAGGAGCTGTAAGAGTTAGCGCTGCAAGGAGTGCTCCCGTTAAGATCGTGCTGGCTGTTATTTTCATCTCTTTATATGATAGTTTACTCGTATTTTGCCTTGAGGAACCAGAAGTCATACAGACTCAAACTGACTCCGACCGCTATCCTGGTCTCCTTGAAGTAGGTCTCCTCAACACTGCCCTTGGTTGAAAGATCCACGAAGAAGGAGGCCCGTGATCTCGACCTTCTCATTGGTATACCTGCTCCAAAAGTTATGCCGTACTCTTTGACCTGTACCCCCTCATAGAGCGAGTAACTCTCACCATAACGTCCTCCAATGCGGTATTCAATACGATTGAAAAAACTGTAATTTGAGTACTTGTCAGGGATATATTCTGCTCCGGCATGTATCGAAATAGCATCCGTATATGTGCCGTATGATCCTGGCAGCGATGCTTGTGACCATGCTGTATACTCTATGTCAGCAGCGAAAGTGAATTTCTCAAACTTATTGAATGATATCCCTCCGCGTAAGGTTCTTGGCAGGATGCTGGTCGTATCAGTCTGCTCATAATAGAGTGTATCAAATGCCAGGATTGAGCTCTGAAGATTTGAGTACCTCAATACTATATCATCATATTTGGTCTTGAGATTATACTTTGGGGCATAAGTTATTCCAAAATTGACAGACCTGTTGCCCTGCAGGGGAAGCATGAACTGACCCGATAACTCGTAGCTGATCCCATTCAGCAACTGGTTCTCCATCTTTCTGGTATTGAAGTAGTTATTATCAGCCAGGAAAATGAAGTCATTATATCTGTTTATCTCTCCGAAAACGATAAACATGTTTATACCTGCTGAAAAGTTTTTCACCGGACTGAAAGCGGTTCCCATGTAGAACTTCTGATAACCACCTATCCCTTTGTGCTGTTCAAAAATATCTTCATCATCGCCCGACCCTCCGTCGATGGTTGACCGCTGAACCATGGTGTAATATGCATTCGTAAACGGCAAAAGGCCGGTAGAGAATCCCCAGCCTTTCATTATCGGGAAGCCAAGGAGAATGTGCCTGAAGTTCATGTTTGAGGAGTAATAAGTGTTTTCATTGTCCTCAAGCTTTACTCCTGCGATGTCGAGAGCAAAGTCAAAAATAAATGAGGCTGTATCTATGGCGCTGTATGATGCGGGTGTAAGAAAATTCAATGTGGTATTGCTCCTGATACCACTGCTGACACCACCCATTCCTAAAGTCCTTATCGTTCCCTGAAGCTCAAGATTGCCAATGCCATAACGTGCAAACGGTGATATGACATCCACCTGTCCTGACATTATTGCGGTCTGGAACGATACAAGGCACAGCAGGAATAACTTTTTGATTCTATACATTATAATCCAATAAATAATTTAAACCATCAGTCACCAGATCAGGGTAAAAAGTCATTTCCCTGTCTGCGAAAGATGATATTAGTTCACCGTCACCTCCCGTGATTACGACTGTGAGGTTTTTGTGTCTTTCTTCAAACGTGCGAATATACTCATTTATTTCAAATGCGAGACCCATGATCACCCCTCCGGTTATCGCATCTATTGTTGATTTTCCGGGGAATGTGAACTTCCTGCCGGGCTCTGCCAGTGGCAGTCGGCCGGTGTACTCATGGAGGGCCCGGAATCTCATTGAAAGGCCCGGAGAGATACTCCCTCCGAGGTATGTCTCATCTGCCATGACATCAATTGTCAGTGCACTGCCGGCATCTATCACCAGGAGATTGGCGCCCGGATGATGAAGAATCGCACCGGCAGCTGCCGCAAGACGGTCAACACCCAGGGTATCAGGCGTCTTGTAGTTGATACGAAAAGGATACCGCGACTGCCATGTCAGGTAATGGACCACAGTGGCTTTGTCACTGAGGAACCTTAACAGGGGAGCCGGGTCAGTGCTTACGCTTGACACAATAGCCCCTTTGACTGACCTGTCACCCAGAAAACTTTTGATATGAGCTATGTCATCTCCTGTGAACCTCTCCTTATGAATCATAGCCCTCCCATCATACAAAGCGGCTTTTGCAGCAGTATTTCCGATGTCAATGACGAGGTTCATGATCTTGTTGCTGAAGACTGGTTCTGTGTATGGAACGAACGGATCTTATCAAACAGCGCAATTGCCTGAGCAACTGATGTTATCTCACGCACCGTAAGGCTTAGCCTGTTGTTATTCTGTTTCATACTCATGTGACTCTGTTTCCTGTTCACGTAATTCATCACAGAAACAAACAGTGAGCTGCGATAGAATTGTGATGAAGGGTCGTTTACAAAGTTAGCAACAAGTGTGTCATTTTTCAGAATTATCTTCTCGATTCCCGTAGCCGATGCAACCCATTTGAGTCTTACAAGATCAAGCAATGCCAACGCCGGTGCGGGCATAGGCCCGAACCTGTCCCTGAGCCGTGTCGCGAAGACAGCCAGAGCTGCATCATCCCTGATCTCGTTGAGCTCCTTGTAAAGCCGCACCCTTTCCGGAATACTTGATACATATTCATCGGGAAACATTATCTCGAGGTCTGTATCAACAGTTACATCACCGGCATATTGTTTCACTTCCGCAGAGGCATCAGGCTCCGGTTTCATTTTATCTTTCCTGAATATATCTCCGAACTCCTCTTCTTTAAGCTCGCTGACGGCCTCGCCAAGGATCTTCTGATATGTTTCATACCCCACGTCTGCAATGAATCCGCTCTGTTCCCCGCCAAGGAGGTTTCCTGCACCGCGGATATCAAGATCCTGCAGTGCAATGTTGAACCCGCTGCCCAGTTCGTAGTTCTCCTCGATGGCCTTCAGCCTTCTTCTGGCTTCATGTGTCAGGGTTGAGAATGCCGGTGCAAGGAGATAACAGAATGCCTTTTTGTTTGATCTGCCCACCCGTCCCCTGAGCTGGTGTAGCTCGGAAAGGCCGAATGTATGAGCATCATTGATGAAGATCGTGTTGGCATTGGGGATATCCAGTCCTGACTCTATTATTGTTGTGGCAAGCAGTACATCGTAATCGCCCCTGATAAAGTCAAACATGACGTTTTCCACTTCCGCACCCTCCATACGGCCATGAACGACTGCAGTTTTAACACCAGGACAGATACGGTTTATCATATCCTGTACTTCCCTGATGTTCTCTATCCTGTTATTGATGAAAAACACCTGTCCGTTCCGGCTCACTTCATACACAATGCCCTCCCGTATTATATCTTCATTGAAGCCGTGTATCTCTGTTATTATGGGCATCCTGTTTGGCGGGGGGGTGGTGATGACTGACAGGTCACGTGCTCCCATAAGCGAGAACTGCAGGGTGCGGGGGATTGGGGTAGCTGTCAGGGTGAGGGTGTCTACACCGGCCTTCAGCTGTTTTAACCTCTCCTTAATGGCTACACCAAAGCGTTGCTCTTCGTCAATGACAAGCAGTCCCAGATCTTTGAACTTTACCTCCCTGCCAGTAATCTTATGTGTTCCGACGATTATATCTATCTCACCGTCAGCGATTTGTTTCAGTATTCTCTTCTGTTCAGCCGGTTTACGGTGTCTGCTTATGTAATCTACCCGGCAGGGGAAGTTTTCAAGGCGGGAAGTGAATGTCTTATAGTGTTGCAGGGCCAGGATTGTTGTAGGTACAAGAACTGCCGTCTGCTTGCCGTCAGTGGCAGCCTTGAAGGCTGCCCTTATAGCAATTTCTGTCTTTCCAAAGCCGACATCACCGCATACAAGCCGGTCCATAGGTGTCTGCGACTCCATATCTTCCTTGACCGCAACAGTGCTTGACAGCTGGTCAGGGGTATCTTCGTAAATGAATGAAGCCTCAAGTTCACGCTGAAGATACGAGTCAGGTGAAAAAGCGTACCCTCCTGATGCTTTCCTGAGTGCGTACAGTTTGATAAGGTCGCGGGCAATGTCCTTAACCTTCTTTTTGGTGGCCTGCCTTAGCTTCTGCCAGGCTCCGGTGCCCAGCTTGTTTATCCGCGGCGGCGTATTGTCTTTACCCTTGTACTTTGATATCCGGTGCAGGGCATGTATCCCTACGAAGAGTATGTCATTGTCTTTGAAGACCAGTTTTATGGCCTCCTGTGTGCGGCCGTTGACCTCAATCTTCTCAAGGCCCCCGAAGCGGCCTATGCCGTGATCAACGTGCACGATATAATCACCCGGATTAAGATCAGTCAGCTCCCTCACGGTCATGCTGTCACGCCGGGTGAAAAAGCCTTTTATCCTGAACTTGTGGTAACGGTCAAAGATCTGGTGGTCAGTGTAAACCGCAATACGAAGGTCATGGTCCGTGAATCCCTGGTGCAGGTTAAGCAGCAATGGGGTGAACTCAGCCATTGGGTCGGTCTCTGCAAATATCTCCTTCAGGCGCTGCTCCTGCAGGGCACTCTCTGAAATGATGAAGTTGCTGTACCCGTCTCTCCTGTTGGCTGCCAGTTTTGAGGTGAGCAGGTCGAAATTCTTGTTGAACGAGGGCTGTGGCTCGGTGCGGAAGGTGACGGGTATGCTTTTGGCCTCACTGCGCCCGCTGCCGAAGGATACCCTGCGGTGTCCGGAGCATAGCTCCTCAAGGTGCTTCCCCGTGATAATTATATCCCGGCGGTCCTTTATCTCACCCCTGCTGCTCCTGGTGGTGGCCTGTGACCAGATGTTGTCAGTCTTTTCAATTATATATTCAAAGTTTTCACTCCAGATAATGGACGATGGGGGAACAAAGTCAATGAAGCTGTCTGTGTTTTCGTGGAAGGCGAGCTCCTGTATATCCGGTATGACCTGGATCTCTTCATGCATCTGAAGCGAGAGCTGATCGTCGGGACTGAATGATCTGATTGATTCCACCTCCTCACCGAAGAAATCGATACGGTACGGCTTCTCAGCCGAATATGAGAAAACGTCGGTGATGCTGCCTCTGACAGAATACTGTCCGGGTTCATACACAAAATCGGCCCTTCTGAAGTTGTACTCCCTCAGGACTTCCTCCAGGAAGTCAATTGAGAGCTTTGTTCCCTTCTTAATGGCAAAGGTGTTCTTCTTCAGGTTGACGCGGCTGATAACCTTTTCCATCAGTGACTCAGGGTATGTGACGATGATGCACTTTCTCCGGCCTGAGGTAAGGAAGTTAAGGACCTCTGCCCTGAGAATGATATTTGCAGGTTCGGTCTGGTCATACATCACTGACCTCTTGTATGTCCCGGGGAAGAAGAAGATATTTTCATCCCCCAGCAGTGAGGTAAGATCATTATAGAAATAGGCAGCGTCCTCCTTCTCAGGCAGTATGACAACGTGTGTCGTAGGCTGCTGTGACAGGACTCCGGCCATGACAACTGCTTTTGCCGATCCTGTGAGGCCATTGATGACCACCGGTTCACTGCTGTCACCTGCCAGCAGCTCCTCCAGCCTGCGAAATGAGGGGTGTTGCCTGTAGCGGTCTTTGAAAACGGTGTCGGACATCTGCCTGGTATGAGGGTGCAAAATTAACAAAGGCGACTGTCACCGCAAAACAAAAGTGTCTGATAAAGAGATAAAGAGAATCAGCAGAGCATCTGCTCAAGCCTGTCGGTCATCTCCGATGATCCGCAATAGAGGGGGCACCTCTGGTGAAGTGATTCAGGTGTTATCGATAGTATCCTTCTCTTGCCGTCAAAGGCTCTTCCTCCCGCCTGCTCGATGATGAAAGAAATGGGATTGCACTCATATACCAGTCTCAGTTTACCGTTGGGAAAGCTTACCGAGGGGGGGTAAAGAAAGATCCCCCCCTTAAGCAGGTTGCGGTGAACGTCAGAAACGAGAGACCCGATATACCTTGAGGAGTAAGGCCTGCCCGTTTCAGGGTCATGCTCCTGGCAATATTTGATATATTTCTTCACACCTTCGGGGAACCGGATATAGTTCCCTTCGTTGATTGAATATATGCTCCCTGATGCAGGGGTCCTCATATTGGGGTGCGAAAGACAAAACTCGCCTATGGTAGGGTCAAGTGTAAATCCGTTGACACCGTTGCCGGTTGAATAAACCAGCATTGCCGATGACCCGTAGATCACATATCCTGCAGCAACCTGTTTGTCACCTTCCTGAAGGAAGTCCGATATGCCGGCCTCTGACTCACGTTCAGATTTGCGCCTGTAAATAGAAAAGATTGACCCGACAGATACATTGTAATCGATGTTTGACGACCCGTCGAGCGGATCCATGCATACCACATACTTGCCCTTGCTGGCAAATGTTTCGGTGAAGATCACCTCCCTCTGGTTCTCCTCCGAGGCAAAACCGCAGCATTCACCGCTCGCTTCAAGGGCATCGATAAAGACCTCATCAGCATAGCGATCGAGCTTCTGCTGCTGCTCCCCCTGGGGATTCTCCTCACCTGAGCTGCCAATTATCTCTACCAGTCCCGCCCTGCGGATCTTGGCATTGACCATCTTGGCTGCCGTGCCGATATGATGCAGCAGGGATGACAACTCTCCGCGGGCATATGGAAAATCTTTCTGTTTTCTGATTATGAAATCATTCAGGCTGGTGATATTATAGCTTGACATGCTGTCGGAGTTGGTTAATAACTGAGAGCCCTGTTTAATAGATTAATATTGGCTAAGTTATAAATTTGCGCAAACAAATAAAAGATGAAAGTATTTAAGTTCGGCGGAGCTTCGGTAAGGGATGGGGCAGGGATACGAAACCTTTATGATATCATAGCCGGTGAGAACGACCGTCTCGTGGTTGTCGTTTCAGCCCTGGGAAAGACAACAAACGCTCTTGAGGAGGTGCACCGGGCATGGCGCAGCGGTGACATCTCCTTACTCTCAAAATGCAAGACAATAGCTGATTACCACCTGGAAGTCGCATCGGGGCTGCTGGGTGACAACAGCCCCGACGTAGCGTCACTGGCCGGGATGTTGTCATCATTCTCAGAAAACCTTTCGGAAAAGAAGCAGGGAGAGTTTGACCATGACTATGATATGATCGTTTCGATGGGGGAGATATGGTCTACCTTCATTGTTGAGGCATACCTCCGCAGTATGGGATTAAGGACCAGGTGGCACGATATACGTAAACTTTTTGTAACCGATGAGAGGCACCGGGAGGCGGGTATACTGTGGGATGAGACATCTGTCGCAGTGAAAGGTGCGTTTGATTTTCATGATGCTGACATCTATGTTACACAGGGCTTCATAGGCGCAACGCTATCCGGGGAGGTTACCACGCTGGGGCGCGAAGGCTCTGACTATACCGCCGCAGTGATTGCGAACATACTTGATGCTGAAAGAGTGGTGGTCTGGAAAGATGTTCCCGGTATCATGAATGCTGATCCGAAATGGCTTTCCTCAGCCGTGACTCTCGCTCATATCTCTTATAATGAAGCTGTGGAGATGACCTTTTCCGGCGCCAAGGTCATCCATCCGAAAACAATAAAGCCACTGCATAACAAGAAGATACCGATGCATGTCAGGTCTTTTGCTGATCGTACAGCTCCGGGTACTGTAATTTCTGAAGAGGCTCCGCTGGGAAAGATGGAACCGGTTCTGGTAAAGAAGGAGGGACAGATACTGATATCCATTCTTCCCAAAGATCTCTCCTTTGTCATGGGGGAGAATCTGGCAGCCCTTTTTCATATTCTTGCCTGCCATGGAATCAAAGTGAACCTGGTCCAGGCCGGTGCAGTCAGCATCAATATATGTGCTGATCACGAAGAGCCGAAGATAGGGAAGGTGCTTGAGGAGTTAAGGAAAGACTACACAATATTGTACAATGACGGTGCCGAGATGCTTACCGTGAGACACTTTACACCGGAAGCCGTGGATGCAGTGACAGGCGGCAGGGAGGTACTGTTGTCACAGACAACCAGGAACTCGGTAAGGATGGTGGTAAGGTAAAAACGATTCTGCAGCTATTCTACCAGTCTGGCCTGGAATGCCGCCCTGTAGGCATAAACCTTGCCCTGGTTATTGTAGAGTTCATAGCCGAATACCACAGATTTTGTGACTTTCTCCAGCCGGTTATAGGCAGGGTAGTAAAACCAATCCTCTGTAAATGACAGCTTCCCGATCCTGGAACGGTCATCATTGAACTCCTTCTCTGTCTTCCTAATGTCATCCGCTGAAAGAGCCTCGCCGGTGTGATAATCATATACGGTAAGTGAGCCGTTGTAGATACGGTCAAAGATGCTGTTGATCATTGCATCTCCCTGGTAACCCATGACCTTCTCAGTCTCCCAGGGGTCACCATCGGGATCAGGTCTGACGATTACCTCGGTTACAATGTCACGCGCTATGATAACCGCTCCTTCCGGGGCGCTCTCTGTTCCGGCCGCCGGTTTTTCTCCTGCATCGGGTTTCTGCCCTCTGCACGAAACAATCAATGCGGCAATAATGATGGCTGTAAATGCGGTTTTCATACCCGGACCCGGTTTTATCTTTCAAAAATGAGCATCTCACCTGATCTGCTGCCGGTCAGAACACCCTGCTGTACTACCGGTATGCCGTTGACTATCGTTGTCATCACCCTGCTCCTGAATGTCGTTCCCTCCAGCGGAGACCAGCCGCACTTGTATAATATATTGTCTTTGGCTACTGTCCACGGCGAATCCGGATTTACCAGCACCATGTCGGCTTTATATCCCGGGCGGATGAAGCCTCTCCTGCTGATACTGAAGACAACTGCCGGGTTATGACACATTTTTCTTACTACGAGCTCAGGGGTAAACAGGCCTCTGTGGCACAGCTCGAGCATCATGACAAGTGAGTGCTGAATTATGGGGGCTCCTGAAGGTGCCCTGAAATAGGGCTCTGATTTTTCTGCCAGGGTATGCGGAGCATGGTCGGTGGCGATGATATCTATCTTACCTTCAGTTACTGCCCTGACAAGGGCCTCGCGGTCAGAGGCCTTCCTGATCGCAGGGTTCCATTTGATGAGGTTCCCCTTCTCAGCATAGAAGGAATCATCAAACCACAGGTGGTGAACGCAAACCTCTCCTATAATATGTTTCACAGATGGGTCATGGCCCGGTGTCAGCAATCCTGTCTCCTCGGCGGTTGAAAGGTGCAGAAGGTGAAGCTTCGTGCCGCACCTCTTTGCGCGTGCAACGGCAGATGAGGAAGAGGAATAGCATGCCTCACGGCTTCTTATCAAAGGATGGTATGAGGGATCAATGTCATCACCGTACTCCTCCCTGTAGGCTGCCATATTCCTTCGTATGATCTGTTCGTCTTCACAATGGCATGCCACCGGCAGTTTCCTGATGCTGAATATTCTGTCAAGAGACTCTTCGTTCTCAATCAGCATATTGCCTGTCGATGCCCCGAGGAACAGCTTGAACCCCGGCACTCTGGCCGGATCAGCCTTTGCCAGTTCTCCGGCATTGCTGTCAGTGGCGCCGATATAAAAGGAATAGTTGATTACTGACCTTTCAGCGGCAAGCCTGTTCTTATTCTCCCACTCTGAAATTGACACAGTCTGAGGGACAGTGTTCGGCATCTCCATGAAGGAAGTCACCCCTCCGGCGGCGGCTGCGGCGCTCTCACTGGCAATATCGGCCTTATGCGTCAGCCCGGGCTCCCTGAAGTGGACATGATCATCAATGATCCCCGGCAGAAGCCATAGCCCTGTCGCATCGATTACCTGAACATCACTGGCTGCAGGAGCCTCGCCGGGAGGGTAGATGCCAGCTATCGTGTCTCCGGAGATAAGAAGGTCAGCCTCTTTTCTATTCTCTTCATTTATCAGAACTGCGTTTCTGATCAGGATCTGGTTCATATTACTGCTGTTTGGCTGTTGCCCCTGTTACTCCTTTATCCTCCGGGGCTTGCGGAAGAGGCTGATGATCTTCATTCGCAGCACTCCCCAGAGTGCCTCATTGAAGATCCCTCCTGTCATCTTCGATGTACCCTCCTTCCGGTCAGTGAAAATGATAGGAATTTCCACTATCCTGTAGCCCAGGATCCAGGCAGTGAACTTCATTTCAATCTGAAATCCGTACCCTACCGATTTGATATGACCGGGGTTGATGCTTCTGAGTACCTCACGGCGGTAGCATTTGAATCCTGCCGTGGTATCCTTGATGTGCATACCGGTTATTACCCTTACATATATTGATGCGATATACGACATCAGTACCCTTCCCAGCGGCCAGTTGACGACGTTGACACCAGAGATGTACCTTGACCCGATGGCAAGGTCAGCGCCGTCACGGTCACAGGCCTCAAAGAGCCTGACAAGGTCATCGGGGTTATGCGAGAAGTCGGCATCCATCTCGAAGATATACTTGTAGTCACGCTGCAGAGCCCAGTCGAAGCCTGCAATATAGGCCCTGCCAAGGCCCATCTTACCGGGTCGTTCAACGAGGTGCAGGTTAGGGAAGGCAGGCATCATCTCCTTCACCAGTGTGCCGGTGCCGTCAGGTGAATTGTCATCGATGACAAGTATGTCGAACGGAACGGGGAGGGAGGAGATGGCTTCTACCAGCCGGGTGATATTCTCCTTCTCATTATATGTAGGTATGATTACAAGGTTGGCCATGGTGGGAATTGATGATGCGAATTTAATTTATTTTTTATTAAGGTCAGACATTTTCATAATTGCCTCTGGCTCATCCCCGGGTAAGGGTTTCGAAGTGTTGATGAGGTGTCCGGCAGATGGGAATGATAAATTATTTTCGAAAATATTTTGCATGTTAAAATGTAACCATTAATTTTGCCACCCCAAATGATTTATAAATCATTGGATGTTCTTTATAGTGTGCGCTTATCAGTCCCATAGCTCAGTTGGTTAGAGCGCTACACTGATAATGTAGAGGTCCCCAGTTCAACTCTGGGTGGGACTACCGGGATTTTCGATTGTCGATTGTCGAATTGCGATTTAAATCGCAAATTGCAAATCGCAAATCGCAAATTACATCGGGGAATTAGCTCAGTTGGCCAGAGCACCTGCCTTGCACGCAGGGGGTCAAGGGTTCGACTCCCTTATTCTCCACCTTCGCCCGCCATAGCTCCGAATTCATTTGGAGCGACGGCGGGTTTTTCTTTTATAAGCAGATATGGTTTGAATAGGTCGGGTGGGCTTTGGCGGGCAATGCTTGCCCCTTGCTCCTTGCTCCTTGCTCCTTGCTCCTTGCTCCTTGCCCCATGCCCCTTGCCCCATGCCCCTTGCTCCTTGCTCCCTGCCCCCCTGCCCCCGCTTGACTTTAATTGATTAATAGCTTAAATTTGATTGATATTCAGACAGTACGGGAAAATTCTTTAAATGAACATATACCATGGCAAGCATTATTCCTGGTTACGAGTATGACATCTTCATAAGCTATCGTCAGAAAGACAACAAATATGACGGCTGGGTCACAGAGTTCGTCGATAATCTGAAAAGAGAACTTGACGCAACTTTCAAGGAAGATGTCTCAATTTATTTTGATGAAAATCCTTCCGACGGGCTGCTTGAGATCCATAATGTGGATAAAAGCCTGGAGGCAAAGCTTAAATCACTGATTTTTATTCCGGTGATCTCTCAGACATACTGTGACCCGAAAAGCTTTGCCTGGCAGAACGAGTTTGTAGCATTCAACAGGCTGGCGGCCGGAGATCAGCTGGGAAGAGACATTAAACTGGCGAGCGGAAATGTATGCAGCAGGATTATCCCTGTCAGGATACATGACCTGGATCCGTCGGATACTGAGCTTATTGAAAAAGAGACAGCAAGCAGGCTGCGTTGTATCGACTTCATCTACAGTGCTTCCGGAGTGAACCGCCCGCTTACCCCGTCTGACAACCCTGACAAGAACCTGCACAAAACTTTTTATCGCGATCAGATCAACAAGGTGGCCAATACTGTAAAGGAGATAATCTACAGCCTCCATCCTGACGAAAAGAAGAGAGCAACCAGAACTTATCAGACAAGAGAGCAGGCGGATCACGCAGAAGTACATAAGCGTTTCGTTGGGCAGGTACCTGTCCGGGACAGAGCCGTATGGACCAGGTTCCTCATTCTGCCCTTGCTGACTGCGGCCGTTCTTGCAATCCTGTTGTTTATCTATCCGGGATGGCTCAACAAGTCGAAAACCGAAACCGCCGGAGGCGGCAAGGCAGGAAAAGCAATCGCCATACTGCCTGTCACGAACCTCACCGGCAATCCTGAACTTGCCTGGATCCCCATGACAATCCATGATGACATTATAGGTCCTTTAAACACCATAGGTGGTCTGATTGTACGACCCAAGCAGTCGACAATGCAGTTCAGCAACAGCGAAGAGTCAGTCAGGCAGATTGCCAGAAAGCTCAGCGTCAGCCATATTGTTGAATCATCGGTCAAGGGTACCGAAGATAATCTTCGTGTCGAAATACGGCTTGTGGAAGCATTTCCGGAAGAGAGGTATGTCTGGAGTTCTTCCTTTAACCTGCCCTGGAAGGAGCTGGCAAGCATATACCCTGAAATACTTAACCATATCCTCGATGGCATAAAGGTGAAACCTTCAGCTCAGGAGGAGGCGTTTATCTCAGGAAAGAAGATTGTGGATCCCGAGCTTATTAAAGCCTGTGCACGGGGCGAATATTATATGAGTCAGTTAACACCGGAAGGATTCGAGATGGGTATCAGGTATCTTAATGATGCCATAGCTCTTGATCCGGCCAATCCCCTTCCTTATCTTAAACTTGCCATAGGATATACCGAAGGCGGTCATGCCGCAGGCTTGGGGGCGGAAGCCGCCAACAGGGCGAAGGCTTACGCCATGAAGGCTCTTGAGCTCGATTCTACCCTGGCTGATGCCCATGTAGTGCTTGCAACAAGATACCTGTACACCGAATGGGATTTCGCCAGAGCCGGATATCACTTAGAACGTGCAATGGAACTGAACCACAACAGTTCAACAGCCTATACACATTACGGATGGTTTCTTACCCTCTCGGGAAATCTTGATGGTGCGACAAGAGCCATGAGGAAAGCCATTGAGATAGACCCCACCGATCCGCTGATGCAGGGTTACCTGGCCTGGCTCTACCTGTGGATGGGTCATTACCAGGAAGCTATCCCCGAAGCAGATAAAACTCTCCAGATAGATCCCAACTATACTATGGCTTATTATGTGAAGGGGTCGGCATATGCTGAGCTGGGAAGGTTTATTGAAGCTATCGAAACTCATAATAAGGGAATGGAGATTGACAGTTCTTTTGTCGTAGGGCTTGGAGTTACATATGCCAGGGCAGGCCAGAAAGAGAAGGCGCTGCAGGTTGCATCAGGAATGGAGAAGAATCTGCACTCTTGGAACGTATGGGGACTTGCCGAGGTTTACGCCGCGCTGGGAGATAAGGGGAAGGCCATCTATTACCTGGAGGAGGCCTACAGGATGAGGCAGGATTTCATTCCCTGGATAAGATATGATTATAATCTTAGACTCTTAAGGGACGATCCCCGGTTTAAGGATATAGTGAGCAGGCTCAACCTTCCGGAGGGATATCACGAACAGTAGCCAGGACCTTGTGAAGTCTGAAGCTCGAGTCTAGTCGGTCTTCGGTCTTCCGGTCTTCTTCCGTCCTCTGCCCCTGCTCCCAGCCTACGCCTCCCTTCGACCGGGTCAGGGACCGGCTCCGGCGGGCATTCGCAAATCGCAAATCGCAAATCGCACATTCTCCTTGCCCCCTGCCCCATGCCTCCCGCCTTCGCCACCCTTCGGCAGGCTCAGGGACCGGTTTCGGCGGGCAATGCTTGCTCCTTGCTCCTTGCTCCTTGCTCCTTCCCCTTGCTCCTTGCTCCTTGCCCCTTGCTCTCTACCCCTTGCCATACATATATAATATATAGGGGAAGAGAGAGTGGCAGGAAAAATAAAATAAAAAAAACTGCAATAATTTGTTTTATTAAAATCATTGCATATCTTTGCACCCGCTTTTGAAGAAAAGCATGTTCCCTGAAAGAGTAGGATTGACAGATTGGACTTAAGGAATTGCCCCGGAAAAGCGGGGGAATAAAAAAAGTGAAGAAACTTTTGAAAAAAGTTTGGTAGAGAGAAAAAGTTCAGTATCTTTGTCACCCCAAGATTTTAAATCGGGGAAAAGTTCTTTGAATTAATGATGAAGTAGTAGCACACAGGCGAGAGAGATACTCGCCAAAAACCTAGCGATTTTGTTTGAGTTTTTGAAGAGACCGGATTGATCTTCAAGAGATATTTAAGAAATGAAATATTACAATGAAGAGTTTGATCCTGGCTCAGGATGAACGCTAGCGGGAGGCTTAACACATGCAAGTCGAGGGGCAGCATGGAGTAGCAATACTCTGATGGCGACCGGCAGACGGGTGAGTAACGCGTATGTAACCTACCCTGTACAGGGGGATAACCCGGAGAAATTCGGACTAATACCCCATGGAAATATTGAGAGGCATCTTGAGATATTTAAAGTTCCGGCGGTACGGGATGGGCATGCGTAACATTAGCTAGTTGGTAAGGTAACGGCTTACCAAGGCTTTGATGTTTAGGGGTCCTGAGAGGGTGGTCCCCCACACTGGTACTGAGACACGGACCAGACTCCTACGGGAGGCAGCAGTGAGGAATATTGGTCAATGGGCGCAAGCCTGAACCAGCCATCCCGCGTGCAGGAAGACGGCCCTATGGGTTGTAAACTGCTTTTCCAGGGAGAGAAACTCTCGTACGTGTACGGGATTGACGGTACCCTGGGAATAAGCATCGGCTAACTCCGTGCCAGCAGCCGCGGTAATACGGAGGATGCAAGCGTTATCCGGATTCATTGGGTTTAAAGGGTGCGTAGGCGGACTATTAAGTCAGTGGTGAAATCCTGCAGCTTAACTGCAGAACTGCCATTGATACTGATAGACTTGAGTTTGGTTAAGGTAGGCGGAATGTGTAATGTAGCGGTGAAATGCTTAGATATTACACAGAACACCAATTGCGTAGGCAGCTTACTGAGCCGATACTGACGCTGAGGCACGAAAGCGTGGGGATCGAACAGGATTAGATACCCTGGTAGTCCACGCCGTAAACGATGATTACTCGCTGTTGGCGATACACAGTCAGCGGCTAAGCAAAAGCAATAAGTAATCCACCTGGGGAGTACGGCCGCAAGGTTGAAACTCAAAGGAATTGACGGGGGCCCGCACAAGCGGAGGAACATGTGGTTTAATTCGATGATACGCGAGGAACCTTACCTGGGCTTAAATGTAGAGTGCATTTTTTAGAGATAGAAATTCCCTTCGGGGCTTTCTGCAAGGTGCTGCATGGTTGTCGTCAGCTCGTGCCGTGAGGTGTCGGGTTAAGTCCCATAACGAGCGCAACCCTTATCGTTAGTTGCCATCTGGTAAAGCAGGGGACTCTAGCGAAACTGCCACCGTAAGGTGAGAGGAAGGTGGGGATGACGTCAAATCAGCACGGCCCTTATGTCCAGGGCTACACACGTGTTACAATGGCTGGTACAGAGGGCAGCTACCTGGTGACAGGATGCTAATCTCGAAAACCGGTCTCAGTTCGGATCGAAGTCTGCAACTCGACTTCGTGAAGCTGGATTCGCTAGTAATCGCGCATCAGCAATGGCGCGGTGAATACGTTCCCGGGCCTTGTACACACCGCCCGTCAAGCCATGGAAGCTGGGGGTGCCTGAAGTCCGTAACCGTAAGGAGCGGCCTAGGGTAAAACTAGTGACTGGGGCTAAGTCGTAACAAGGTAGCCGTACCGGAAGGTGCGGCTGGAACACCTCCTTTCTGGAGATGATCAAAACGGTATATCATTTCGCCTGTGACTACTTCATTTTTAAAAATATTGGTCTTAAGTCCAAAAGTCTAAAGTCCAAAGGTCAGTAAAATGACCTTCAGACCCTCAGACCTTCAGACCCTCAGACCTTTCCGCCACAAGGCGGAAAAACGTTCTTTGACATACTGGTTTTAAGAGAAGATATCAAATTTGATAAATTTTTGAATTGTAAGATTAATAAGAGATTACTCAAGAAAGTAATTAAGAGCAAACGGTGGATGCCTTGGCTCTCAGAGGCGATGAAGGACGTGACAAGCTGCGAAAAGCTGCGGGGAGGAGCAAATATCCGATATATCCGCAGGTATCCGAATGGGGCAACCCTTCAGGCTGAAGGCCTGAAATCCTGTAGTGATACAGGAAGCGAACCTGGAGAACTGAAACATCTAAGTACCCGGAGGAAAATAAAACAAAAGTGATTCCCAGAGTAGTGGCGATCGAAATGGGAATAGCCCAAACCGATGATGTTTAGGCATCGTCGGGGTTGTAGGACCGGCATAATTTTTATGAATACGAACTGGAACTACCTGGAAAGGTAGGGCACAGAAGGTGAAACCCCTGTACGGGAAGGTATTTATAGAAAGGCTGGTATCCTGAGTAAGGCGGGACACGTGAAATCCTGTCTGAACCCGCGGGGACCATCCCGCAAGGCTAAATACTCCTGAGAGACCGATAGTGGACTAGTACCGTGAGGGAAAGGTGAAAAGCACCCCGAACAGGGGAGTGAAATAGTACCTGAAACCGTTTGCTTACAATCGGTCGGAGCCTTGACGCAAGTCGGGGTGACGGCGTGCCTTTTGCATAATGAGCCTACGAGTTACCCTTACTAGCAAGGTTAAAACTTTAAGAGTTGGAGCCGAAGCGAAAGCGAGTCTGAATAGGGCGTATAGTTAGTAGGGGTAGACGCGAAACTTTGTGATCTATCCTTGGTCAGGCTGAAGTTCCGGTAACACGGGATGGAGGGCCGAACCAGTAAACGTTGAAAAGTTTTTGGATGAACTGAGGATAGGGGTGAAAGGCCAATCAAACTGAGAAATAGCTCGTACTCCCCGAAATGCATTTAGGTGCAGCCTTGAGTCGAGTTTTGCAGAGGTAGAGCTACTGATAAGGCTAGAGGGCTTCATCGCCTATCAAACCTTGACAAACTCCGAATGCTGCAAAATGGTGCTCAGGAGTGAGGCTATGGGTGCTAAGATCCGTGGCCGAGAGGGAAATAACCCAGACCATCAGCTAAGGTCCCTAAGTATATGTTAAGTTGGAAAAACGAAGTGCGACTGCCCAGACAGCTAGGATGTTGGCTTGGAAGCAGCCATTCATTTAAAGAGTGCGTAACAGCTCACTAGTCGAGCGGTTGTGCGTGGATAATAATCGGGCATAAACATATCACCGAAGCTATGGAATAGTGTATAAAAGCATCATTGGTAGGGGAGCATTCCAGTCGGCGTTGAAGGCGTACTGTAAGGTATACTGGAGCGTCTGGAAAAGAAAATGTAGGCATAAGTAACGATAAGGCAGGTGAGAAACCTGCCCACCGAAAGACTAAGGTTTCCTGATCAACGTTAATCGGATCAGGGTTAGTCGGGGCCTAAGGGTAAGCCGAGAGGCGATCCCGATGGACAATTGGTTAATATTCCAATACCACCGCGTGTTGCGATGGGGAGACGGAGTAGTGAAAGGACCGCCCGGTGACGGAATACCGGGTTAAAGGGAGTAGTTATATATGAAGGTTAATAGCTTTTGTATGATGAACCTGATAGTACCGCGAGGCTTCGGCTGAACGGATAGTGTCCCTAAACAGACTTCCAAGAAAATCCTCTAAGCTTCAGACACATGGTGCCCGTACCACAAACCGACACAGGTAGTCGAGGAGAGAATCCTAAGGTGCTCGAGTGATCCGTGGCTAAGGAACTAGGCAAATTAGACCTGTAACTTAGGGAAAAAGGTCTCCCGTCAGTGATGACGGGACGCAGATAAATGGCCCAGGCGACTGTTTAACAAAAACACAAGGCTTTGCGAAATTGAAAGATGAAGTATAAGGCCTGACACCTGCCCGGTGCCGGAAGGTTAAGAGGGGGGGTTATCCGTAGTAATATGGAGAAGCTCTGAATTGAAGCCCCGGTAAACGGCGGCCGTAACTATAACGGTCCTAAGGTAGCGAAATTCCTTGTCGGGTAAGTTCCGACCTGCACGAATGGTGTAACGATCTGGGCACTGTCTCAGCCACGAGCTCGGTGAAATTGTAGTTCCGGTGAAGATGCCGGATACCCGCAACGGGACGGAAAGACCCCGTGAACCTTTACTATAGCTTAACATTGATTTTGGGTAAGTGATGTGTAGGATAGGTCGGAGACTGTGAACTGGCTTCGCTAGGAGTCAGGGAGTCAACGTTGAAATACGACCCTTCATTTACCTGGAATCTAATCCGTCTACCGACGGAGACATTGTTTGGTGGGTAGTTTGACTGGGGTGGTCGCCTCCAAAAGAGTAACGGAGGCTCCTCAAGGTGCCCTCAGCACGATTGGTAACCGTGCGGAGAGTGTAATGGCACAAGGGCGCTTGACTGTGAGACCGACAAGTCGATCAGGTACGAAAGTAGAGCATAGTGATCCGGTGGTTCCGTATGGAAGGGCCATCGCTCAAAGGATAAAAGGTACTCCGGGGATAACAGGCTGATCGCCGCCAAGAGCTCATATCGACGCGGCGGTTTGGCACCTCGATGTCGGCTCGTCACATCCTGGGGCTGGAGAAGGTCCCAAGGGTTCGGCTGTTCGCCGATTAAAGTGGCACGCGAGCTGGGTTCAGAACGTCGTGAGACAGTTCGGTCCCTATCTGTTGTGGGCGTAGGAAATTTGAGAGAACCTGACACTAGTACGAGAGGACCGTGTTGGACAGACCTCTAGTGTACCTGTTGTGGCGCCAGCTGCATCGCAGGGTAGCTATGTTTGGAAGAGATAAGCACTGAAAGCATCTAAGTGCGAAGCTCGTCTCAAGATGAGATTTCCCTTAAGGGTCGTTGTAGACTACGACGTTGATAGGCTGCAGGTGTAAAGGTGGCAACATCAAAGCTGAGCAGTACTAATTACCCGTGAGCTTTCTGAGTGGTATCTTATTAATTTTACAGTTAAACCAGTATGTCACGATATTTAAAGTCTTCAGGTGGCTATAGCGGAGGGGTTCCACCTCTTCCCATTCCGAACAGAGAAGTTAAGCCCTCCTGCGCCGATGGTACTGCAGAGCAAAATGTGGGAGAGTAGGTCGCCGCCGACTTTACATCAAAAGCCCTTAGAGAAATCTAAGGGCTTTTTTGTTGTTTCATAGTGATCCCGGTTTTCATGAATATTGTTTAATTTACCATTCATTTGCAGAAATGATTACCATCAGACAGACATATTCATTTGAAAACCTCCTCCCCTCTCTGCTGACCGTGGAGGAGACAATGGGCTATAAACCGGGGGAAACCCCGGAACCGGTCATCCATATTGCTGCCCAGGTGCTTGAAGAGCTCTCCGGCAGGCACGAGGCAAGATCAGAATACAAAATATTTGATGATATCTCCTTTAACCAGACAGAACATACCCTCAGAATAGAAAATAAGATATTCAATATCCAAAAGATCATTTTCGGCCAGATGAAAAAAGCCGCCAGTGCGGCTCTGTTCATCTGCACAGCAGGTGAAGTGACAGGAGCCAGGAGCAGGTCGCTGATGCAGTCGGGCGATCTCCTCAAGGGCTACATCTTCGACCTGATCGGGTCAATAGTGGTCGAGTCGGCGGCAGATATGATGCAGAAGGAACTGAAGGAGAGAATGGCTGCCGAAGGTTATAATATTACCAACAGGTTCAGTCCGGGATATTGCGGGTGGAACGTCTCTGACCAACATAATCTATTCAGTTTCTTCCCGGATAACTTTTGCAGAATTACCCTCACACCATCGGCATTGATGTCACCGGTTAAGTCTGTCAGCGGCATTATAGGAATAGGAAGTGCAGTACGTTATGCCCCGTATCAGTGCAGATTATGTGATGACAAAAACTGCCTGTACCGCAAAAAAAGCTCCTGAATCAAAACCGCCTGTCAGGTCAGGGCAGACGATGACAGAACACCCTTTATTAACCATTCATAGAGATAATATTGTACATTTATACACCTGAAAACCACTCTGTAATTAAAAGAATATTACCATGTTACTACTTGGCATCGATTTAGGCAGTTCGTCAGTGAAGGTCTCTGTCATAGAGGGAGATACCGGAAAGACCATCTCATCAGCCTCCTATCCTCCCACGGAGATGGAAATAAAGGCCCTCAGACCCGGATGGGCTGAGCAGGATCCCGGAACATGGTGGGATAACCTGACTGTTGCTCTCAGGACATGCCTCAAACCGCTGGGAGAAAAAAGGAAAACAATAGGCGCCATTGGTATTTCCTATCAGATGCACGGACTGGTAATCGTTGACAAAGAGGGGAAAGTGCTCAGACCTTCAATAATCTGGTGTGACAGCAGGGCGGTTGAGACAGGGAACAAGGCATTTGAAAAAATGGGAAAAGACTTCTGTCTGCACCATCTGCTTAACTCACCTGGCAATTTCACGGCCTCAAAACTGGCCTGGGTCAGGGAGAATGAGCCGTCCATCTTCAAAAAGATACATAAGATCATGCTGCCAGGCGATTATATCGCAATGCGGCTTACAGGTGACATAAGGACTTCATTCACAGGACTTTCGGAAGGCATTTTCTGGGACTTCAAGAGAGGCGGAATCTCACAGGAGCTGCTTGATTATTATGGCATCCCGGCAGAGTTTCTTCCTGAGGCTGTGGCTTCATTCTCAGTTCAGGGAAATTTATCAGGAAGCATTGCAGAAGAGACGGGTCTTCAGGCCGGGATACCGGTATCATACAGGGCAGGTGATCAGCCCAACAATGCACTGTCACTGAATGTGCTGTCACCCGGAGAGGTCGCTACAACTGCCGGCACATCAGGGGTCATTTACGGTGTCACCGGTGAGATGAAATTCGATCCGCAGTCGCGCATAAACACTTTTCTTCATGTCAACCACACTGACTACAGTCCGCGACTTGGAGTGCTCCTTTGCATAAACGGGACAGGCATACTCTATTCATGGCTTAATAAGATCGCCGGTGCCGGAATGACCTACGGGCAGATGAATGAGATGTCATCAGCAGTTTCACCTGGCAGTGATGGCCTTTTTCTTCTGCCATTCGGAAACGGGGCCGAGAGGATGCTGCGTAATGCTGATATCTCATCCTCCCTCCATGGGATCAACTTCAACATTCACGGGCAGGGTCATCTCTTCAGGGCAGCACAGGAGGCAATCGCCTACTCTTTCAGGTTTGGCCTTGAGATAATGAAGGAGACAGGCATTAACCCTAGTGTCATCAGAGCCGGGGAATCAAACCTCTTCCAAAGCAAAGTATTCAGGGATACCCTTTCCAGCCTCACTTCCGCGGTGATAACACTCTACAACACTGACGGCTCGGCAGGAGCTGCGCGGGGTGCAGGCATAGGGTGCGGTTACTATAAAAACGAGAAAGAGGCATTCGGAGGCCTCGAGGCCATCGGCGTAAGCGAGCCCGATAGCAGTCTTTCTGCAGTTTATGAGGCAAAATACCAGGAATGGGTGGATATTCTTGAGGATAAATTATATAAATAGGCTTATACCATGTCCAGGAAAGTGAATAAAGAAATCTTCCCCGGGATAGGGAAGATCAGGTATGAAGGGAGGGACTCCAGGAATCCCCTGGCGTTCAGATGGTATGACCCCGAGGCAAAGGTAGGCGGAAAGAAAATGAAGGAGATGCTTCGTTTTGCTGTTGCTTACTGGCACTCATTCTGCGGCGACGGAACTGATACTTTCGGTGCAGCAACCAGGTCCTTCCCTTATGACGGCCTGACAGGTGATGACCGCATCAGGGTCAGGCTCGATATGGCCTTTGAATTCATTACGAAGATAGGAGCGCCATTCTATTGTTTTCATGATACGGATGTTGTCGGTGATGGTACCGTATTTGAAATCGAAAAGCGTCTTGAGAAGTTTGTTCCTCTGTTGAAGACAATGCAGAAGGAGACGGGGGCAAAGCTCCTCTGGGGTACCGCAAACCTCTTCAGCAATCCCCGTTATATGAACGGTGCTGCCACCAATCCTGATTTCAACGTGCTAACCCACGCTGCCGTGCAGCTGAAGAACGCCATTGATGCAACCATCGCCCTCGGCGGACAGGGTTATGTATTCTGGGGCGGACGCGAAGGCTATCTGTCGCTGCATAACACTGACATGAAGCGTGAGCTTGACCACCTGGCCATGATGCTGACCCTGGCACGTGACTATGGGCGCAAGAAAGGGTTCAAGGGGACGTTCTACATTGAGCCTAAGCCGATGGAGCCCACCAAGCATCAGTATGACTTCGATGCCGCAACTGTTATAGGCTTTCTCCGCCACTACGGGCTTGACAGGGACTTCAAGCTCAACGTGGAGGTCAACCATGCCACCCTTGCCGGACACTCGTTTCAGCATGACCTGCAGACAGCGGCTGATGCCGGCATGCTTGGCAGCATAGATGCCAACAGGGGCGACTACCAGAACGGGTGGGACACCGATGAGTTCCCGACAAATATCAATGAGATCACCGAAGCTATGCTCGTTATACTTCGTGCCGGAGGCTTCACTACCGGGGGCATCAACTTTGACGCGCACGTCAGGCGTAACTCGACAGATCCTGAGGATCTGTTCATAGCCCATATCAACGGCATGGATACATTTGCAAGGGCCCTGATAATAGCCGACAGGATACTTAAAGACTCAGACTACCTTAAGATGAGGAAGTCAAGGTATTCCTCCTTCGACAGTGGTGACGGCGCCCGGTTTGAAAAAGGAAAAGTGACTCTGGAGGATCTGAGGAAAATAGCACACAGGAGCGGTGAGCCTGAGAAGATAAGCGGCAAGCAGGAACTCATTGAACAACTCATTAATATGTATATAATCTGACAGGCCGGGGAGACTGAGGTATGTTAATAAAACGGAAGTTGCCCTCTTCCGTTTTTTTTATTATCTTTTCTCACATATTGCGAGGCAGCATGAAAATGAAACTTCTGACATCAAGAGAGCTGGCGAAGGCAACAAACCTTGATATGCCGGGTGGTGTTTTTATAGCAGAGGCCCTTATGCAGATCTTTCGCTACAACAAGCTTAACAGAGTCTACTCATCAGCCTATGACAGCGACCCTGTTGTCTTTATCAACTCCATCCTTGATCAGCTCGACATAAAATATGAAGTCCCGGAGAAGGATATGGAAAACATCCTCTCCGAAGGACCATTCATTACGGTGTCGAATCATCCTTTCGGGGGCATTGATGCCCTTATATTACTGAAGATAATCACTTCCCGCCGCAATGACATCAAGGGTATGGCAAACTTCCTTCTGCAGAAGATTGATCCTCTGAAGGAATATGTTCTGCCGGTCAATCCTTTCGAGACGCGCAAGGATGTGAAGTCGTCATTCAAAGGTCTCAAGGAAGGATTGAATTTTCTTAAGGAAGGACATGTGGTGGCTATCTTTCCTGCGGGAGAAGTTTCAACCTATCAGTCGGAATCAAATATTATTATTGACCGTGAATGGCAGGAGCCGGCGCTGAAGTTCATGAAGCTGGCCGAGGTACCTGTGGTGCCGGTATATTTTCACGGTACGAATTCACGCTGGTTTCATATACTGGGAAGGATCCATCCTTTGTTGCGGACGGCGAAGCTGGCCTCGGAGTTGTTTAACAAGCGCCACAAGATCATCAGGGTGCGTATCGGCAAACCTGTCACAGTCAGGGAGCAGGCTGAATTTCATGATATTGCCCGTTACGGACGCTACCTCAGGGCCAGGACTTATTCTCTTGGCTCAACGCTTGAGGCCCGCCATTTCTTCCCGAACCTCAGGCAGCGCCGTAGCAAGAGACAGGTACCGGTGGCTGATCCTGTCGACAAGGCAAAGCTCCGTGATGAGTTCAACAGCGTCAGGCAGGCTCATGAGCTCTTCTCCAGTAAAAACTTCAGCGTCCTGTTTGCTCCGACACGTGTCATCCCAAACATTTTCCGGGAGATAGGAAGATTGCGGGAGATGACATTCAGAGCCGTAGGAGAGGGAACCAACAGAGCAGCCGATATTGACGAGTACGACTTTTATTATCACCACCTGGTGATATGGGACATCGATACTGACTCTGTTGTGGGAGCCTACAGGCTGGGCAAGGGAAAGGAGATCCTAAGCCAGTATGGCATCAAGGGATTCTACATAAACTCCCTGTTCAGGATCAGCAAGGCTTTTGAGCCTTACCTGCATGAGTCTATTGAACTGGGCAGATCGTTTATTGTGCCTGAATACCAGCGCAAGCCTCTCTCCCTCTTCCTCCTCTGGAAGGGGCTTCTGTCGGTTCTGCTTACACATGTTGATTACAGATATCTTATCGGGCCGGTAAGTATAAGCAATGACTTTTCCGTTTTTTCCAAATCGCTCATAGTCGAGTTCATCAGGAATAACCACTTTGATGATGACATGGCTCGATATATCAAGTCCAGAAAAGAGTTCAATCCTCAGTTTGACCCCCGTTTTGACAGTCGAATCATTATTGACAATGCCGAGAATGACATCAGCAAGGTGGAAAAGGTTGTCAGTGATGTCGACGGCGGTTACAGGATACCGGTACTGCTGAAGAAATACCTTGAAGTGAATGCGAAGATAATAGGCTTTAATGTCGACCCCGACTTTAACAACTGTCTTGACGGACTGATCATGCTGGATGTTTATAAATTCCCTGTTGATTTTGTCAGGGCGCTGTCAAAGGATATGAGTGAGGAAAATGTCAGGATGCGGTTCAGCGGCAACCAATAGAAAACCCGGCTCGGGGCCGGGTTCCTCATCTTAACAGAGACAGACAACCAGCCTGCCGCTTATATTAATAGAACTTATATCTCTGGTCAACAACCTCTTTCTTATCACGGATGGCCTGGTAGGCTTCATATGAGGCGCGTATCTCATAGTTTGAGCCGAGCCTCTCGCGTATGAGCGCCAGGTCTTCAGCCTGTGAAGGGGCTGCTGTATTTACTACATACATGAAGACTCCATTGTTGCCTGTAACAGGTTTGGAGAGCACACCTGCCTCGGAGGCTGATGCTGCGGCTATCAGACCTGGTTCTATTCCCGCTCCCGGGATAGAAAATGACCTGAAATTGATACCTGCGGCATCCTGTACAGTAGTGTTGTAGTATGCAGCGATATCATATATCGTTTTTACTTCAGCTGCCAGCTTCTTCATCTCTTCGGAAATGATCTCACCCTTCTTCTTTTTGGCGAGGATGAACCGTATATCCGAAGAAACCGATTCTACAGGAGCTATACCCTCTTCCTGTACACGTGTGCAATAAGCCACCACATACATTTCAGGCAGTTCGAATACAGCCTGGCTGCTGCCGTCAAGGACTATCTCACCCTCCTTGCTGTACTGGAACAGTGACATTACCAGTCCCCGTGACTGAGTCAGCCCCGGCAGCTCCTTCTGATCAGGTGTGACATTCAACGCCAGTTTCTTGTTAAGGTTGCCGTCTGCAACAGCTTTGTTGAATTTCTCATAAGTGTTATTGGTACCGGCAAACTGTGACGCCTCGGCATAGATCCGTTGGGTTGTAGTGCTGCTGGGTATCACCTTGCGGTCAACAATGCCAATATCATATTTCTTGACACCGGGGCTCTGGTCTATGATCTTTATGATGTGCAGCCCGAAGTTTGTTTCAACCGTCACCAGTTCTCCCTTCTTGCTGCTGAAACATGCATTATTAAAAGGAACAACCATCATTCCCTCGCTGAACCAGCCGAGGTCACCTCCGACCTGTGCCGAACCCTGGTCATCGGAATTGGCCATGGCGAGCAGGTTGAAGTCAATACCTGATTTGACCAGCTGTATGAGACTGTCAGCTTCTCTTTTGGCCTGTGCCATGCTCCTGCCAGCGTTTGGGGACAGGAGAATATGAGCAGCTCTGACTGAATCAGGGCGATTGGCTATATCAATTATGCGTGCGATTTTATAAGTACCATCTTCAAAGTAAGGGCCGAACACAGCAGATCTATCCTCTGACTTCGCCAGATCACGAAGGCCTTCGGGCAGCGCTGAGAGCGTTTGATAGAATCCTGTATGACGGGTGTCTGCATTGAGATTGATGTACTGAGCCAGGTCTGTTGCCTCTGCAAAATGAACCTTCTCATCTGTGGCCCATCTCTCTGCTTCCTTCAGGTCTTCCTCCGAGGGCTTTATCTCAAAAGCGATATATTCCATGTCCCTCTGGGCCGGACGCTTAAAACTCTCCTTATGATCATCGTAATACTTCCGTATCTCGTCAGAGGTTACATTGATGCTGCTGTCAGGAACAGCTGCATAGTTGCGCGAAACATAGCTGAAACTAACAGTATTGCCTGCAAGTGAAGCTTCATATTCTGACTGTTTGCCGGTGACATACAGCCCTTTTGACATGAGGGTCACCAGTTTTGAATTCAGTCTGTCATTCAGTATCTGGTCCTCGAAGAAGAGCCAGTATCTCTTTGTAGCATCATCAGTCTCGGTAGCCTTGAGGAAGTTTATAAGAAAAGACTCGTTGAACATGCCGGTCTGAGGATCGGTGAAGAGCTGCCTAACAATAGGATGAGGATTCTCACCGAAAACCAGAGTCTCCATCTCTTCCGGACTAACAGCGATACCGGCTGTACGGTATGTCTTACCCATGAGCCTGTCAGAAAGCATCTGCTGCCAGATCTGTTCCCTGATGCTCAGCGCCATCTCCTCGTTGATCTCGGTATTGCCTGACATCTTGTATATCTCCGTCAGTTCCTGCACCCTGGTCTCAAATTCCTGGTATGATACTGTCTCCCCGTCTATCCGGGCAAGCTCATAGATTTTTTTCGCCTGGCGCCTCTGCGAATTACCGCTTCCGAAGAAATCACTGACAACAAAAAGAAGCAGTGAAAGCCCTATCACACCTGCCACCAGGGGACCTGCCTTCTCTCTTAAAGTCTGAAGTACTGACATCTATTGACTATTTAAATGATTGGTTGTAGCTTTTAAAATACAGGCGACAAATATAACAAAATTCAGCAAAACAAAAGGGAACCGCTGATTCTGATTTCTGCCTCCGGTGAAAATGTGATAATTCTCATTTTTCATAGATATCTTGCACCTAATTAATACCTTGAAACCGGTTACCATAAAATTAAGCTTATGTCGAAGAACCTGAGAGGCCTGTCCGGGAGAACAGGGCCTGTAAATGGGTTATATGAAGAGATAGTGAGGGCCGTCACTGAAGATCATGAAAAAAAGGATGAAAAGCTGGCTTTTCTATCCGGCAGGTTCATGACAGGGACGTCAGCCGTGCTGGGAGTAAGCTCCTTCTACGATTTTCTTCATGCCGGACATATCGGTAAGAAAGCATTTATGTGTGACGGAACGGCCTGCCTTACATCAGGAAAGCAGGCCGCGGTCAGTAGAGAGTTGCTTGGCAGATACGATGAGAGCGAGATTGGTACGGTGTCATGTCTTGGCCATTGTCATTCAAATGACGCCGTGCTTGTCAACGGCGAGGTTGTCACGGCAGGGAAGGACCGCCTGGCAGGTAGTCTGCGGACTGACTCCAATGTCGGCCGTCCGGTACTGCTGGCTAAGACAGGGAACATAAGGGATTATTATTCCCCGGCAGGCCGCGGGGCAGTCGATTTTGATGAAGCTCTCTCTGAGCTTGAGCGTTCAGGCCTCAGGGGAAGAGGAGGAGCAGGGTTCCCGTTTCATATAAAAGTAAGATCGTCACGTGATGCAACCGCGTCACAGAAATATATTGTCTGCAATGCTGACGAGGGAGATCCCGGGGCCTTTTCTGACAAGTGGCTCCTCGAAGAGCGGCCTCATTCGGTTCTCTTCGGCATGCTGATGACGGGCCTTATCACTGGCGCTGATACCGGCATCCTTTATATCCGTGGCGAGTATCCTCTTGCTGTAAAGCTGACCAGGGAGGCAGTGCGGGAGATTGAAGAGGAAGGGATAATAACAGGATCAGATGGGGTTCGGGGATTACGTTTCAGGTTTCATGTGGTGGAGGGATCAGGAGCCTATATATGCGGAGAGGAGACGTCGCTTCTCAATTCGCTTGAGGGCCTCAGACCTGAGGTGCGCACGCGGCCGCCTTTCCCTGCCGTCTACGGACTCTTTGGCAAACCGACTGTACTGAGCAATGTTGAGACATTTGCCAATATTCACTTTATACTCAGGGAGGGAGGCAGGACCTGGGCTTCATTTGGGACAGAGAAATCTCCCGGCACGAAGCTGGTGTCACTCGACGGAGCGTTCAGCAAACCGGGTCTTCTTGAGGTAAGGATGGGGACCCCGCTCAGGACTATCATCGATGAGATGGGAGGCGGAACGCGCTACCCGGTAAAGGCATTCCAGATAGGAGGGCCGCTGGGCGGGCTTGTGCCAGCAGAAAAGATCGATGATCTTACACTTGATTTTGAATCGTTCAGCCGCGAAGGATTCCTTCTTGGCCATGCCAGCATAGTGTCTGTCCCTGAGAGCTTCCCGCTGATCAGGCTTGTTGAACATCTCTTTGAGTTTACCATGAAGGAGTCATGCGGCAAGTGCTTCCCCTGCCGGCTGGGTTCTGCAAGAGGACTGGAGCTGCTGTCTGAAGCCGCGGTCAGGGGTAAAAAGATCGAGCGTGAGCTATTTGATGACCTGCTCGAGACGATGCAGATAGGCTCTCTATGCGCACTCGGAGGAGGACTGCCTCTTCCCGTGAGGAATGCCCTGCAGTATTTCAGCCATGAGCTTGATGAATACTTTACAGCCTGAAAGCAAAAGCGATGAGCAACATAGCCTATATTGACAACATACCGTTTCCTGTTTCCGATGGCGAGACCATACTGGAATTTGTCAGGAGAAACAGGGGGCGTGATCTGATACCTACGCTGTGCCAGGCTGATAACCTTGAGAACTACGGATCGTGCCGCATATGCTCGGTTGAGGTGGCACTGAAGGAGAACGGGCCCTCAAGGGTAATGGCCTCATGCCATACACCTGTCACCCCGGGGCACTATATCTACCCTTCGACAGACAGGATCACCAGGCTGAGAAGAAACATCATTGAGCTTGTTTTGTCAGAATTCCCTGAGGCATCCATCACACCCGATGCGGGGATGCTGCCGACAGAGTTTCAGAGTGTGGTGGCGACGACAGGCGTAAGCCAGGTGAGATATCCTGTCTCTGTTGCAAAGCATGAGAAAGATATGAGTCATCCCTATGTCTGGTCCGACCTCTCAGAGTGCATCAAATGCTACCGCTGCGTAAGAGCCTGCGACGAGTTGCAGGCGGAACACGTTCTTGGCATTTACGGCAGAGGATCAGAAAGCCGGATCATCAAGGGGAGTGACCAGAACTTCATTGACTCGCCATGTGTCTCATGCGGTGCCTGCGTACAGACATGTCCGACAAACGCACTCACTGACAGGTACGCATCCAAAACGGTTGCTGCCGACAGGACAGTGCGTACCACCTGCACCTATTGCGGGGTGGGATGTAACCTTGAGGTCAAGGTAAAGGATGAGGTGGTCAGGGCCATTCAGGCTCCTGTTGACAGCGAGGCCAACAGAGGTCACACATGTCTCAAGGGAAGGTTCGCCTTCGAGTTTTATAACCATCCTGACAGGCTGAGGTCGCCGCTGATCAGGAAGAATGGCAGGCTGGAGGAGGTATCGTGGGAGGAGGCCTACTCTTATAGCGCAACAAGGTTCAGGGAGATAAAGGAGAAGTACGGGCCTGACGCTCTGGCAGGCATATCATCGGCCCGCTGTACCAATGAGGAGAACTACCTCATGCAGAAGTTCTTCAGAATCGTCATCGGAACCAATAATATTGACGGATGTGCCCGCGTATGTCATGCTCCTACGGCCATGGGAATGCAATGGGCATATGGCACAGGCGCTGCCACCAACTCGATAGATGATCTCTACAGCACGGGATGCATCCTGCTCATCGGAGCA
Organism: uncultured Bacteroidales bacterium; assembly: GCA_963732365.1. Lineage (GTDB taxonomy): Bacteria > Bacteroidota > Bacteroidia > Bacteroidales > VadinHA17 > SR-FBR-E99. The sequence continues at coordinate 1,023,535 of CAVSZC010000005.1, forward strand.
AATCCGTCAGCAGCACACCCTGTCACCGGGGCACGGATAAAGGCTGTGGTCGAAGCCGGGGTCCCTCTCATTGTGATTGACCCGCTCAGGATAGAGCTGGCAAGACTTGCAAAATACCATCTTCAGATCAACCCCGGCACGAACGTGGCTGTGCTGAATATGTTTGCATATTATATCCTTTCTGAGGGGATGATTGATGAACGTTTCATCAGCTCGCGTACCGAGGGCTGGGACGGTTTCAGCCATTACCTGCTTTCTCAGGACATTGATAAGCTTGAGAAAATATGCGGCGTAGACCGGCAGCTTGTCAGGGCTGCAGCTTTGGAATATGCCTCTGCAAAGGCTGCAATGGAGTTTCACGGCCTTGGAGTTACTGAGCACTGGCAGGCGACGAAGGCCATCACCCTCATTTCCAATATTGCGATGATGACAGGCAACATAGGTAAGCCTGGTGCGGGGGTGAACCCACTCAGGGGACAGAATAACGTACAGGGTGCGGCAGACATGGGTGTGCAGCCCCACCAGGGCGCCGGGTATCTTGCTGTTACAAATCCTGAGAATATTGCCCTTTATACTCAATTTTACGGTGTCGAACATCCCTCGAAGGTCGGCTACCGTATCCCGGAGATGTTCGCAGCAGCAGGCAGGGGAGACCTGAAGGGTATGTGGATCATGGGCGAAGACCTTCTCCAGACTGACCCCAACACCTGTCACGTGAGAAGCTCGCTCGAGGGGCTCGAATTCCTCGTTGTTCAGGAGATCTTCATGACGGAGACAGCAAGGATCGCCGACGTGGTCTTCCCTGCATCATCATTCCTTGAAAAGGAGGGGACCTTCACCAACGGCGAGAGGAGGATACAACGGGTTCAGAAGGTCGTTGAACCTCTTGAAGGGACAAAGCCCGACGGTCAGATAGTTGTTGACATGATGAACGTTATGGGATACAGGCAGAAAGGTTATGCTGCCGATGTCATTCTGAAAGAGATAGCCGGCATTGTACCCTTCTTCAGGGGGGTGAAGTGGGATGAGCTGGGTAACAACGGCAAACAGTGGCCGGTCAGGGAAGATGGCTCCGATACAAGGATACTGCATACCGATACCTTCAAACGGGGGCTGGGCAAATTCCATTCATGGGACTTTGAGAAAACGCCTGAACTGGCCGAACACGAAGATAAATATCCCTATATTCTAACTACCGGAAGGCTTCTGGAACACTATAACAGCGGCACAATGACACGGCGAACGCCAAACAGGGAGCTTGTGAAAGAGGATATACTCTATGTCCATCCGGATGACGCAAGGATCAAGGCAGTAGTCACGGGTGATTTCGTCAGGATCTTCTCGGCAAGAGGGATGACGACAATGAAGGTGCAGGTTACGGATATCGTCAAGCCCGGTGTCATCTATACGACCTTTCATTTTCCGGAGGCAGCAATAAACTTCCTTACCAGCAGTGTGGGCGATGAGTACACCCTCACTCCTGAATACAAGGTTGTAGCCGTTGACTTTGAAAAATCTCTTTACGGGATTTTCCGGAGGGCAGAATGCAGCTCTGAAATAAAAAATGATTGATTTTTGCTATATACCCCTAAAAATATGGGGGGTATATTTAAAAAGTTAATAATATTTTAATAAAATACCAGAAATTACAGGGGGTATTCTGTAAAATGATCTATTTTTGTCAAAAAAATAAGATCATGGCAGAATTACGTTTCAGTGCATTAAAGGAGTTATTCACCAGGGAGCCTGTTGAGGTTCTGTTGCCGAAGGAGACTGTATCGACATACTTTGCAGTCAATGTTTTTGACAAGCTCAAGATGGAACGCTATCTCTCGAAGGAGGCATTCCGTGCAGTAATGACTGCGGTAGACGAGGGGACACCCATCACCAGGCAGATAGCTGACCAGGTTGCTACAGGGATGCAGGCCTGGGCGATGGAGAGAGGGGTGACCCATTTTACTCACTGGTTTCATCCTCTCACTGATGCCACTGCCGAGAAGCATGATTCTTTCATAGGGCGGGGAGAGAGAGGTACAATGATAGAGATATTCTCCGGGGAGGTTCTTGTGCAGCAGGAGCCTGACGCCTCCAGTTTTCCCAGCGGAGGCATAAGAAACACTTTCGAGGCGCGCGGCTATACAGCATGGGATGTCTCCTCGCCGGCCTTCATCGTGGGCACCACACTGTGCATACCGACAGTCTTTGTTTCATACACCGGTGAGGCCCTCGACTATAAGACTCCGCTGCTCCGTTCTCTTGCAGCACTCGACCATGCTGCTGTGGAGGTGTGCCACCTCTTTGACAAGGATGTGAAGAAGGTTATTGCGACACTGGGTTGGGAGCAGGAATATTTCCTTATTGACGAGGCGCTCTATTATGCACGCCCTGACCTTATGCTTGCTGACCGTACCCTGATGGGACATCCATCTTCCAAGGATCAGCAGCTCTCTGACCATTACTTCGGATCAATTCCTGAAAGAGTAAAGGCATTCATGAGAGAGTTTGAGTATGAGGCTTACAAGCTTGGCATACCCGTTAAGACACGCCATAATGAAGTGGCACCCAACCAGTTCGAGTGCGCTCCGGTATATGAAGAAGCTAACCTTGCTGTCGACCACAATCAGCTTATCATGGATGTGATGCGCAGGGTGGCACGCAAACATAAGTTCCGCGTCCTGTTCCACGAAAAGCCCTTTGCTGAGGTCAACGGCTCAGGCAAGCACAGCAACTGGTCAATGGCCACTGACACAGGCATAAACCTCCTCTCTCCGGGAAAGAACCCAAAGAGCAATATGCAGTTCCTGACATTCCTTATAAATGTTGTCAAGGCTGTGAATGATAACCAGGAACTGCTGAGGGCCAGCGTGATGAATGAGAATAACTCTTACAGGCTCGGCGGGCATGAAGCCCCTCCGGCAATAATCTCAGTCTTTCTTGGTACCTATCTCTCCGGAATACTGGAAGATATTGCCAGCAAGGTAAAAGACAAGAAGATGACACCGCAGGAGAAGACTGAAATAAAGCTTGGTCTTGGCAAGATTCCGGAGATACTGCTTGACAATACTGACCGCAACCGCACCTCTCCCTTTGCTTTCACAGGAAACAGGTTCGAGTTCAGGGCTGTCGGATCATCAGCAAACTGCAGCTCGGCAATGATAGTACTCAATGCTGCCGTAACCCGCCAGCTGCGGGCCTTCACCCGGGAGGTAAATGTCCTGACTGACAAGGGAAGAAAGAAGGATGAAGCTATATTCCAGGTTCTGAAAAAATATATAATTGATTCTGAGCGCATTAGGTTTGAGGGCGACGGTTACAGTGATGAATGGCACCGTGAGGCCAAGCGGAGAGGGCTCTCGTCGGAGATGAGTGTTCCCCTGACCCTGAAATCGTATGTAAACAGCTCATCACGTGAGACTCTGCTGGGAACGGGTGTCTTCACGGAGCGCGAGCTCGAGAGCAGGCTAGAGGTCGAGCTTGAGAAGTTTACAAAGAAGGTTCAGATAGAGGCCCGCGTGCTTGGCGATCTGGCAATCAACCATATCATCCCGATCGCTGTCGGTTATATGACCACCCTGATTGAAAATGTCAGGGGGCTGCGTGATATATTTGACGACAATGACTACATGAGGCTCGCCGGAGCACGTAAGGAACTCATAGTCAGTATATCCGATCATATATCAATGATCAAGAAACTGGTCGGAGACATGATAGAGGAGCGCAGGAAGGCGAACGTAATTGAAGATCCGTTCAAGAAGGCTGTGGCTTACGAGAGCAGGGTGAAGCCCTACCTGGGAGAGATCAGAAACCATATTGACAAGCTTGAGCTTGTCGTTGACAATGAGATGTGGCCTCTGCCCAAATACCGTGAGCTGCTGTTTACGCGGTAGCCTTGACAGGTGGCAATAATTAAGGGGCTGCATCGTTAAGATTAATAACAATCATTACTTTTGCAATAAACGAATGCGGCACCGTATGAATAATAGTTTTTTCCGGCTTGTGGTTCTGTTACTGCTTATCCCGCTGGCTCTCAACGCGCAGAAGCAGAAATCGGAACGGGCCTATGCAGCATTTCAGGCTGGAACCTACTATGAGGCCATCGACCTCTTCAAGGATGTCTACTCCAAGACCCGTGACAAACAGATCAAGGCTGAGATGGTCTTTATGGTGTCAGAGTGCTACAGGCTCGTCAACGACCCAAAGAATGCCGAGTTGTGGTACAAGAAAGCGGTAAAGTCGGCTTTTCCCAAGCCTGAGGCACAATACTGGCTTGCTGAGAGTATGAAGAAGCTGGGCCGTTATCCCCAGGCTATTGAGGAGTTCAGGAAATACCGTCAGCTCGTTCCGGGTGACCCGCGTACCGAGCAGGAGATAAGGGCATGCGAGCTTGCTATGGAGTGGCTTTCGTCTCCGGAAGCATACAAGGTAGAAGAACTTAAGGAGGTCAATTCAAAAGACTCAGACTTCAGCCCGTCATTTGCCCGCGACGATTACGGACTGGTATGGTTCACCTCATCGCGGGATGATGCCGAGGGCAATAAGGAACACGGGGCTACCGGTCAGAATTTTACCGATATTTTTGAGACCAGGCTCGATAAGAAAGGCAAATGGAGCACCCCTGTGCCTGTCAGTTATCTGAACAGTGAGTTTGAAGAAGGGGCACCGTCATTCACGGCTGACTTTACTGAGGTGTTCTTCACCCGGTGCGAGGCCGGCAAACGTGAGAACAAGGGATGCGTCATCATGTATTCGATGCGCGAAGGGACCCAGTGGTCCGAGCCCGAAAAGATTGAGATCCTTGCTGACTCACTCGTCGCGGCACATCCGGCTGTCACGCAGGACGGATCAACACTCTATTTTGTGTCTGATATCCCCGGAGGCTTCGGAGGGAAGGACATCTACCTTGCAACAAGAAAATCTGCAGGCAACTCATGGTCACGGCCTGAAAATGCCGGGCCTGATATCAACACGCGGGGGAATGAGTTGTTCCCGTACATACGCGACAACGGCATACTGTATTTTGCCTCCGACGGTCATATAGGGATGGGAGGGCTTGATATCTTCAGGGCCGTGCCTCAGACGGGAGACAGATGGCTTGTCCAGAACATGAGGCCACCGATCAACTCAAATGCTGACGACTTCGGCATAACCTTCGAGAGGGAGGCGGAGAAGGGGCTTTTCAGCTCGGCACGCAAAGGCAGGGGAGCAGATGATCTTTTCTCTTTTGAGTTGCCACCGCTGGTTTTCAGCATCACCGGGCTGGTAAAGGATGAGAAGACAGGTCAGCCTGTGCCGGCCGCCACCGTACAACTCATTGCCAGTGACGGGGCAAACATGCAGGCTGAGACGGGCAGCGCGGGCGACTTCAAGTTCAGCCTGCGGCCGGAGGTTGACTATATCTTCCTTGCCTCGGCAAAAGGTTATCTTAATGGCAAGGAAAAGGAGACCACCCGCGGTCAGGACAAGAGCCGCGAATTCATGGCCACGATCGTACTTACACCTATTGACAGGCCTATCGAACTGCCGAACATTTTCTACGACTTCGGCAAATGGGATCTTCGTCCCGAATCGATGGTGTCACTCGATAAGCTGGTAGAGACACTGAATGATAACCCGAATATCACAATTGAACTGATGTCACACACTGACTCGCGTGACACCGAGGAATATAACCTCGATCTGTCCCAGAAAAGAGCACAGTCAGTTGTTGATTATCTCATCGCCAAAGGTATTGAAAGAGAAAGACTCACCGCCAGGGGTTACGGTGAAGCCAGTCCGAAAGTGGTTGATGCACTTATCGTACAGGAGTCGCCCTTCCTTCGTGCAGGAGCCACGCTGACCGAGCAGTATATAAACGCGCTGCAGAGTGATGAGCAGAAAGAGATTGCTCATCAGATAAACCGCCGTACAGAGTTCAGGGTTCTGAGAACTGACTATGTTCCGGCAAAATAATTCCGCAGTTCACTTGCCTTAATATCATGACAGACAGGTCTCGTTACGGCCGGAGAGGCGTCTCATCAGGAAAGGAAGATGTTCATGCCGCGATCAGCAAGGTTGACAAAGGTCTCTTCCCGGGTGCTTTCTGCAAGATAGTGCCTGACATGCTCGGAGGCGATCCGGAGTACTGCAATATCATGCATGCAGACGGTGCAGGCACAAAGTCATCACTGGCATATGTATACTGGAAAGAGACAGGCGACATCTCGGTCTGGAAAGGGATCGCTCAGGATGCGGTTGTCATGAACCTTGATGACCTCCTCTGCGTGGGCGCTACCGACAACATTCTTCTCTCCTCAACCATAGGACGCAACAGGAATCTCATCCCCGGCGAGGTGATAAGTGCTGTTATCGAGGGCACGGAGGAGTTCCTCAGCCGCTTGCGCAAGGCAGGTGTGGGCATATGGTCAACGGGGGGTGAGACAGCTGACGTTGGAGACCTGGTCAGGACCATCATCGTTGACTCCACCGTAACAGCACGCATGCGCCGCCGTGATGTCATCACCAATGCCGGAATAAGGCCGGGTGACGTTATCGTCGGCCTTGCCTCATCGGGTCAGACTGACTGGGAGAGTGAATATAACTCAGGCATGGGCAGCAACGGACTTACCTCCGCCAGGCATGATATTTTTGAGAAGTACCTTGCCGGGCTCTATCCTGAGAGTTTTGATCCTGCTGTGCCTGAGGCACTGGTCTATTCGGGCAGAACAAAGCTGACAGACCCTACTGCTGTGCCCGGCATTGACGCAGCCAGGCTGGTCCTGTCTCCCACACGCACGTATGCTCCTGTCGTCATCCGGATTCTCGGATCAATGCGCCATAAGATCCACGGTATGGTGCACTGCTCGGGTGGCGGTCAGACGAAGATCCTCCATTTCATTGACAGGCTGCATGTTATAAAAGACAATCTCTTCCCTGTGCCTCCTCTCTTTGAGATGATTCAGAAGAGCTCATTAACTCCCTGGGAAGAGATGTACCGTGTCTTCAACATGGGTCACCGTATGGAGCTGTTCGTTGACAGGGAGGATGCTCAGCCGATCATCGATATTGCTGCTTCATTCAATCTGGAGGCCGGGGTTGTGGGGCGGTGCGAGGCTGCCTCATCGAAAAAACTAACGATAAAGAGCGGCTATGGGGAATTTCAATATTGAGGCAGGCAGGAAGTAAGGAGAGAAGCGACGCAGTCGCTGTCAGGATAGCAGGGGGAATTCAATTTGCGATTTTCAATTTGCGATTTGCGAGTCTCGAATTATGTTGATGCCGGAGGCATCACAGCTCAATAGCATAATCGGTTAAAATATTTCCTTCGACCCCGGGGGTCGCACGACTGATTATCCGCATCTTCTCTAAAATGCTGCGATCGCTTTGCGATCGTCATTATTTACCTGCAACCGCTATCCCATGCTCCCTGCTCCTTGCCCCATGCCCCTTGCATTCTCCTTTCCTTTAATTACCTTTGCACCCTGAAATTAAGATTGCAATGGCTAATATTATTATACTTGAGAGGCTTGAGGGGGTAAAAAGGCGTTTTGCGGAGGTGGGCGACCTGCTGGCCGCACCCGATGTGATTTCCGATATGAAGCGCTACATCAGGCTGAGTAAGGAATACAAGGAGCTTCAGCCGGTAGTGGAGGCATATAACAGGTACAAGAGCGCACTCGTTAACCTGGAGAGCTCGCGTGCACTGCTTGCTGCTGAGAAGGATGAGGAGATGCGTGAAATGGCGAAGGCTGAGATAGACACCCTCATAAATACCATCCCTGACATGGAGGAGGAGATAAAGTTTCTCCTTCTGCCGAGAGACCCTGAGGATGACAAGAACGCAGTGATGGAGATACGTGCTGGCACGGGAGGAGATGAAGCAAGCATCTTTGCCGGCGATCTCTTCAGGATGTATTCCAAATACATCGAATCGAGAGGCTGGAGGGTCGAGCTCAGTTCTTTCCAGGAAGGGACTGCCGGAGGTTACAAGGAGATAGTTTTAAATGTCATAGGTGACGGTGTCTACGGCATCATGAAATATGAATCAGGAGTGCACCGTGTGCAGAGGGTACCGCAGACGGAGACGCAGGGTCGCATTCACACCTCTGCAGCAACAGTCGCGGTGCTGCCCGAGGCCAGTGAGTTTGATATAGAGGTTCGCAATGAGGACATACGCAAAGACACATACTGCTCATCAGGACCGGGAGGACAGAGTGTTAACACGACATACTCGGCCATAAGGCTGACACATGTCCCGACAGGAGTGGTGGTGACCTGCCAGGATGAGAAGTCGCAGATAAAAAACCTCGAGAAGGCAATGAAAGAGCTCCGCACACGCCTTTACAACCTTGAGTACCAGAAATATCTTGACGAGATTTCACACAAGCGCAAGACCATGGTCTCAACTGGCGACCGGTCTGCCAAGATACGCACATACAACTACCCGCAGGGCAGGGTCACTGACCACCGTATCAACCTCACCATTTACAATCTTCCGGTTGTGCTCGACGGCAACATACAGGAGCTGCTTGACAAGCTTCAGATGGCAGAGAATGCCGAGAGACTCAAGGAAAGCACCAACTGATAATCGTATATGACCTCACAGGAACTCTTCAGCAACATACTCGACAGAAAGTCATTTCTTTGCGTTGGGCTTGACCCTGAGATATCAAGGCTGCCTCTTTCGGTTGCAGATGCTGATGATCCAATCTTCGAGTTCAACAGGCGCATAATTGATGCAACGCACAGATATACAGCTGCCTATAAGCCTAACTTTGCCTTTTATGAGTCTTACGGACAGAAAGGGATGGCTGCCCTCGATAAGACGGTGAGGTACATTAACAAGCTTGACACGAATATTTTTATTATTGCTGATGCCAAGCGGGGCGATATAGGCAACACATCGAAGATGTACGCCAGGGCTGTCTTCGCCGAGATGCCCTTTGATGCTGTCACTGTGGCACCATACATGGGAGAAGATTCTGTGACGCCGTTCCTTTCCTACCCCGGCAAATGGGCTGTGATACTTGCACTTACCTCAAACAGGGGGGCTGATGATTTTCAATATCATACAGAGAATGGGCGGAGGTTATTTGAACGGGTACTGACGGTCTCGCAGAGGTGGGGAACAACTGACAACATCATGTATGTCGTAGGGGCCACAAGGGCAGAGATGCTGGCAGACATAAGGAAGATCGTTCCGGATCACTTCCTGCTTGTTCCGGGAGTTGGAGCGCAGGGAGGCAGCCTCGAGGAGGTGGTAAAATACGGTATGAATGACCGTTGCGGACTGCTTGTCAACTCATCGCGCGGCATCATCTACGCTGACAGCACCGAGCGTTTTGCCGAGGTGGCCGGAGAGAAAGCCCGCGAGATGCAGGAGGAGATGGCAGGCTACCTGGAAGGGTTGAAGCGCTGAGGCCCTTTTCAATGCTGCCTGTTGACTTTCTTTATTTTTCTTTCTATATTTGATAAGCTGCATTTCTAAATAGGTTTGTCATGAAAGAAGAGTTTCTGCACTGGCTGTGGAAAAACCGTCTCTTTGATGCTGGGTCTGTCAGGGATGGTGATGCTGGTGTCATTGAGGTAATCTCGCCAGGAGAGTACAACCGTGATTCCGGTCCTGATTTTTTCAACACACGTCTTATTATAGGAGGAACAACATGGGCCGGCAACACCGAGATACATCTCAATGCCTCGGACTGGTACCGGCACGGTCATCATACTGACCACGCCTATGACAATGTGATACTTCACATCGTGTATAATAATGATGCGGAGTCGTTCACGGCCTCGGGGAGGAGGCTTCTCACCGCCGCACCCTCATTTGACGTTTCACTGTGGGAAAACTACATTGACCTGGTCAACAATCCTTCAGTGCTGGCCTGTGAAGGGTTCATCGCCGGAGTTGATCCGTTTATGGTAAGGCACTGGCTCTGGTCGCTCGCCATGGAGCGGATAGGGAGGAAAAGTGAGGAGGTCTCTGATATTCTCAGGCAGACAGGATACGACTGGGAGGAGACATTGTACCGCCTGGTGTCACGTTACTTCGGTTTCAGGGTAAACACAGATCCGTTCGGGATGCTTGCTTCGCGCCTTCCACTCAAGATCATCAGAAAACACGCCGACAATCTGACCCAGGTAGAGGCCCTTCTTTTCGGCACTGCCGGTCTTCTCGACGAAGCCCTTTTCAGGGAGGCGGTGACGGACAGTTACTATCTGCTCCTGTGCCGTGAATTCAGGATGCTGAGGGCAAAGTACTCGCTTCAGCCTGTTGACGGCTGGATGTGGAAGTTTCACCGCCTGAGGCCGGCAAACTTCCCGACTCTCAGGCTATCGCAGCTTGCGGTGCTCCTCTCGCACAGTGAAGGGCTCTTCTCCAGGGTGATGGAATGCACCGGTACCGATATGCTGAGAGTGCTTCTCAGCATAAGGTCTTCAGAATACTGGAACAACCATTACCTCTTCGGAAAGGAGGTGCCGTCCGCGATACGGCAGGCAGGAAGACAGTCGGTTGACCTGCTTATCATAAATGCAGTGGCACCACTGATCTTTGTCTATGGAAAGTTAAAGCAGCTGCCAGCCATGTGTGAGAGAGCAACAGACATCATGGAGTCACTCCCTCCGGAGGTTAACAGTGTCGTTTCCGATTTCTCCTCGGCCGGCATCAGGGCTGATTCTTCCTTCACCAGCCAGGCTCTCCTCGAACTGAGATTATCATGGTGCAGGTATCACAGGTGCCTCGACTGTCATATAGGCTCATCGCTCATCGCATCAGGCCATAAAATCAAAGGCTCAGGCTCGCTCCTCCTGGAGCCGTGAGATAACCACTTTGACGAACAACTGAGTTGAGGTGACGAATGAAAAAAGAAATTTTTCATCATGCGCAACTTTTGTTATTTGTTTTACGTCTTTTCTATTAGACGGCTGATCATTCACTTACTCTTATGTAATTGTATGGAAGGACGTTCAGTAGTTAAATTCATAAAATTTCTTTAAATTGTTTGAAATATTACAAATAAGAGTTGTATCTTTGCGATCCAAAATTGGAGAGTTTATTAATAATCTATTGGATAAGGATATGTATTTGACTACGGAGAAGAAACAGGAATTTTTCAAGACATTCGGCAGCTCAGAAATGGACACCGGAAGCGCTGAGGGTCAGATTGCTCTTTTCTCCTACAGGATCGCGCATCTTACTGAACACCTGAAGAAGAATAAGAAGGATTTCAGTACTCAGAGGGCGCTTATAAAGCTTGTTGGCAAGAGAAGGCGTTTGCTTGACTATCTGAAGATCAAAGATATCAGCAGGTATCGTGAAATCATCAAGGCACTGAGCCTGCGTAAGTAAGGAAAAAAGGCAATTTCAGATTGCCTTTTTTAATTCTTTCATGAATTCTCCCCTACTTTCCATTTATCCCGAAATAATCAATAATACAGATGTATAAGTTAATTGAAAAGAGTATCGATCTGGGCGACGGCCGGACGATAGTCATTGAGACAGGCAAGTTGGCCAAGCAGGCTGACGGATCTGTAGTCGTCAGAATGGGCCGCACGATGCTGCTCGCTACCGTAGTGGCCGCAAAAGATGCAAAAGAGGATGTGGATTTCATGCCTCTCTCGGTCGAGTATAAGGAAAAGTATGCAGCCATGGGCCGCTTCCCCGGGGGCTTCCTTAAGAGGGAAGCACGCCCGAATGACAATGAGATACTGGTCTCGAGGCTTGTTGACAGGGTGTTGAGGCCCTTGTTCCCGGATGATTATCATGCCGAGGTATTCGTAACAATAAACCTCATATCTGCCGATAAGGATATCATGCCGGACGCCCTGGCAGGACTGGCCGCTTCAGCTGCACTGGCAGTATCGGATATTCCCTTCAACGGACCTATCTCTGAGGTCAGGGTGGCAAGGATCAACGGTAAATTCGTTGTTAACCCGACCCTGGTTGAGGTAGAAAACGCTGACCTCGATATCGTTGTCGGAGCCACCTATGAAAACATCATGATGGTTGAGGGTGAGATGAAAGAGGTGTCGGAGGATGTCATGCTCGAGGCGCTCAGGTTAGCCCACGATGCCATCAAGGTTCAGTGTGTCGCACAGAATGAGCTGGCCGAAATGGTTGGATCAACCGTAAAGAGAACCTACAGCCATGAGGTCAATGATGAGGATCTGCGTAAGAAAGTTTGGGATGAGACCTATCAGAAGTGTTACGCTCTGGCTGCTGAGGGAGCTGACAAAAAGACCCGTTCAGAGGGCTTTGAAAATATAAAGAAGGAATTTCTTGCACAGTTTACGGCAGATAATCCGGTGAATGCGATGCTTGTGAGCAGGTATTATCATGACGTTGAGAAGGAAGCAGCCCGCAGGCTGGTTCTTGATGAGAAGAGACGTCTTGACGGTCGAAAGACAGATGAGATACGTCCCATCTGGTGCGAGATTGATCCCCTTCCTGCAGCCCACGGCTCTGCCATCTTCACCAGGGGCGAGACACAGTCGCTCACTACTGTCACCCTCGGCACCAAGCTCGATGAGAAGATGATAGACGAGGTGCTCAAGCAGGGCTCAGAGAAATTTACCCTTCACTATAACTTCCCCCCGTTTGCCACTGGCGAGGCGAAGCCAGCACGTGGCACCAGCCGCAGGGAGATAGGCCATGGCAACCTGGCTCACAGGGCGCTCAAGAATATGATGCCTCCTGACGAGATCAACCCTTATGCCATCAGGGTCGTCTCCGACATACTTGAATCAAACGGGTCGTCATCAATGGCCACTGTCTGTGCAGGAACCCTCGCACTGATGGATGCCGGCATTAAACTTGCCAAGCCTGTGTCGGGTATAGCCATGGGGCTCATCACCGACAAGGGAGGAAAGAAGTTTGCAGTTCTTTCAGACATACTTGGCGATGAGGATCATCTGGGTGACATGGACTTCAAAGTCACCGGCACACGTGACGGCATAACCGCCACACAGATGGATATCAAGGTTGACGGCCTCTCATACGAGGTTCTGAAGCAGGCACTCGAGCAGGCGCGCAAAGGGAGACTCCATATTCTTGATATAATGGAGCAGGTCATTGCAGAACCAAGGGCTGATCTCAAGCCTCATGCACCGAGGATAGAGAAGATCTACATCCCGAAAGAGATGATAGGTGCAGTTATAGGCCCCGGCGGCAAGATCATACAGGACATACAGGCCACAACAGGTGCCACGATCGTCATTGAAGAGGTCAACGGTCAGGGTATGGTCGATGTCTTCGGAGAGAACTATGAAGTTATCAGGGCGGCTCTTGACCGCATCAAGTCAATATGTGCAGTTCCTGAGGTCGGTCAGGTCTACAGGGGCAAGGTGAAAACCATCACCCAGTTCGGTGCTTTCGTGGAGATACTTCCGAACAAGGACGGGCTGCTTCACATCTCTGAGATGGACTGGAAGAAAGTCGGAACAGTAGAGGAGTTGTTCAAGGAAGGTGACGAGGTTGAGGTTCAGCTTATTGAGGTCGATTCCAAGACCGGCAAGCTCAGGCTCTCGCGCAAGCCGCTTATCCCTAAGCCTGAGGGTTATGTTGAGCCCCCGAAGCGTGATCCTTCAGAGAGAAGGGAGCATCGCGGGCACCGTGAAGGTGACAGGGGAGGCAACAGGGACCATCGTTCGCGTGACCGCAGGTCCGATTCACGATAGGATGTAGCGACGCGCAATTTGCGCATCGCTGCTCCGCATATCATATGTAACGACGCGCAAATTGCGCGTCGTTACTTTTTGTTTATTTTTGATGGTTGGTTGACCAGAAACACCCTATGGCCGATTTCAGGTATAATTATATTGTAATAGAGGGCAATATCGGGGCCGGGAAGACTACCCTCGCCTCAATGATCGCAAAGGAGCACAATGCCAAGCTGATCCTTGAGCGCTTTGCCGATAATCCGTTTCTGCCGAAGTTCTACAGTGACCCCGCCCGGTTCTCCTTCCCGCTCGAGCTGTCGTTCCTTGCTGACCGATACCGCCAGCTCAAGGAGGAGCTTGTTGAACAGGACCTCTTCAGGAGTTTCACGGTGGCGGACTATTACTTCATGAAGTCACTTGTATTTGCATCCTCAACCCTTGAAAAGGATGAGTTCAGCCTTTACAGGCAGATTTTTTATATTATATACGGCTCGCTGCCAAAGCCTGACCTTTATGTATACCTCCATGTGCCTCCCGAAAGGCTGCTCCTTAATATTGCAATGAGGGGAAGAGAGTATGAGAAGTCTATTACTGCCGAGTATCTTTCAGGGATACAGGAGAGTTATTTCACCTTTTTCAGGCAGAATCCTGAGAACCGGTATCTTATACTTGAAATCAACGATCTTGACTTTGTGCTGAGACCGGAAGATTACAGGAAAGTGACAGATGTGATATTCAATGAGGTCATTGAGCCGGGGATGAATCTCCGCATTTTCTGATTTTTTAATCTGATATTTGCGGTGAATGACTAAATTTATCTTAAATTTGCATCCGTACAAAGAATTATGTAAACTTGTTATTAAAATCAAGTAACTGATCGCAACTAATAAAAGACCAATTATGAAAAATTTCACCAGACTTTTTGTCCTTTTGCTGGCTGCCGCTGTAGTTTCAAGCTGCAGCAGCCTAGACAAGATGAAGAAAAATGCCAGCCTTGTCAAGTATGAGGTTACCCCTAAAGTGCTTGAAGCACATGCCGGCAAGGTAGCTGCCGCAGTAAAAGCTACTTATCCTGAGAAGTACTTTGACAAGAACACAACTCTGAAGATCACCCCGGTACTTGTGTATGAAGGTGGTGAGGTTGCATTTGATGAGATGCTTTATGCCCAGGGTGAACTTGTGCAGGCCAACAACAAATCTGTAAGCTGGACTGGTGGCACTATCAACTGGAGTGGTGATGTAGACTACAAACCTGAGATGAGGGTATCAGAGTTCATGCTTCGTATTGAAGCATCGAGAAAAGGCAAGACTCTGGCATTCGATCCGATCAAGCTTGCTGATGGTGTGATTGCAACATCAACGCTGGTTGAATACCATGCCATGCCTCTCTTCCTGAAAGACAACTATCAGCGCGTTGTTCCGGAGCAGAAAATGGCAGATATTCTTTATTCCATAAACAGGGCTGATATCAGGCCTGCTGAACTTAAAGCAGCCGATATCCAGGCAATGAAAGATTATATTGCCATGGTAGCTCAGAATGAGAGAATGGAGATCAAGGGAGTCACGGCAAGCTCATATGCTTCACCTGACGGTCCTCTGACACTTAACGAGAAACTCTCTCTTGACAGGGGCAAAGCTGCTGAGAAGTATCTCCAGAAGGAGTACGGAAAAGTTCCTGAGCTCGCAAATCTGTTCAGTACCAAGACAACTCCCGAAGACTGGGATGGCTTCAAAGCCCTCGTTCAGGAGTCTACAATAGCTGACAAGGAGCTTATCCTGAGAGTGCTTTCCATGTACCAGGATCCTGTTGTCCGCGAGAAAGAGATCAAGAACATGTCAACCGCATACGAATCTCTTGCAGAAGAGATCCTGCCACAGTTGAGAAGGTCGAAGTTCATCGTTGACGTCAACCTTGTCGGGTTAAGCGACGAAGAGATACTGGCAGCCATGAAGGGTGATGCTTCAGCACTAAGTCTTGAGCAGATGCTTTACTCTGCTTCACTTACGACAGACGTCAATGAGCAGCTGAAGTTCTACCAGATGGCAACCGTTAAGGAACCCAAGTGCTATCGCGCATGGAACAACGTAGGCTGGGCTTACCTTAACATGGGTAAGGCTGATGATGCAATGGTTGCTCTCGAGAAGGCCAAGGCACTCAAGAATGACGATATTGTCAAGAATAACATGGGCTTCGCTGCTCTTCTTAAAGGCGATTTCAAAGCTTCTGCAGAGTATTTCAACTCAATGTCAGCTTCGACACCTGAATCAAGGTTCGGCCTCGGCACCATAGCCATTCATGACGGCAAATACGACCAGGCAGTCAACCTGCTTGGCGAGAAACCATCCATGAACCTGGCTCTTGCCCAGCTTCTGAAGGGTGACTTCAATAAAGCAAAAGCCACGATGGATGTTGTCAAGCCATGCAAATGCGGTGCACCGTCATACCTGAAGGCTGTTATTGCTGCCCGTTCTGACAACAGGGACGGTGTGATGAACAACCTTCGTGAAGCTGTTGGATACAATGTCGCATGGAAGAATTACGCTCAGACAGACCTTGAGTTTGCAAAATTCTTCAACGATGAAACATTTGTGTCAATAACAAAATAAGGGACACCAATAATAACATAAACCCCGTCAGACATGATGCTGACGGGGTTTTTTTATTTGATATTGTTGATCTTGTGCGACAGATGCCAGAGCACTATGCCGGTGCTTACAGCAACATTGAATGAGTGCTTTGTGCCATACTGCGGTATCTCTATACAGACGTCTGACATACTGACAACCTCCTCAGATACGCCTCTGACCTCATGTCCAAAGACCAGGGCATACTTCTTCCCTTTTTCAGGGGTGAATTTATCAAGTGATACTGACCCTTCAGCCTGCTCCACTGAGACGATAATGAAGCCGGATTCTCTGAGGTGGATCACGGCGTCAATGGTTTTATCAAAGTGTCTCCACGTTACCGATTCGGTTGCTCCGAGGGCACTCTTCTGTATCTCCCTGTGAGGCGGTGTGGCAGTTATCCCGCACAGATACAGAGCCTCAACAATGAAGGCGTCAGCTGTCCGGAATATCGATCCTACGTTATTCAGGCTCCTTATGTTATCAAGAACGATGATGAAGGGGGACTTTTCAGAGGTATGAAATTCCGTGACGCTTTTCCTGTTCAGCTCCTCATTTGATAATTTCCTCATGGAAGAAAATTTTAACGAAAATAATTATAAAAAAGAGTAAATTACATTCCTTAAAATAATAACGGGATCAGATGAATTCCCGCTATAAAATATCTGAATATGAATATTCACGAATACCAGGGAAAATCAATCCTGCAGGTTCATGACGTGCCGGTGCAGGAGGGTTTTATTGCTGAGAATGCCGTTCATGCGAAGCTTGTTGCAGAAGAACTGCAGAAAAAGTTCGGCACAGAGATATTTGTAATCAAGGCACAGATACATGCCGGCGGAAGAGGCAAAGGGGGCGGTGTCAAGATCGCCCGGTCACCGGCAGAGGCAGCGGAGGTGGCATCGCGCATGATAGGGATGACACTTGTGACGCCACAGACAGGCCCGGCAGGTAAGCTGGTAAATAAGGTTCTGATAGCCCGTGATGTCTATTATAAGGGAGAATCGGATATAAGAGAGTTTTATATGAGTATCCTCCTTGACCGCAAGAGATCGGCATATGTAATAATGTATTCAACCGAAGGGGGAATGGATATCGAAGAGGTGGCCGACAAGAAGCCGGAGGCGATCTTCACTGAGGTGATTGACCCTGCCACCGGGTTACTCGATTTTCAGATCCGTACAATCGCTTTCAATCTTGGGCTTCAGGGCAAAGCCTTTAAAGAGATGCTCCCCTTTGTAAGAAAACTGTGGAACGCATACGTCGCCTCAGATGCCTCGCTTATTGAAATCAACCCGCTGCTTAAGACAAGTGATGACAGGATACTGGCTGTTGACTGCAAGGTGACACTTGATGACAATGCATTGTTCCGTCACCCCGAGCTGGTTGCAATGAGAGACCTGAGCGAGGAGGATCCGACGGAGGTGGAAGCAACAGACCACAGCCTCAATTATGTAAAACTTGACGGAGATGTAGGGTGTATGGTCAACGGAGCAGGGCTGGCGATGGCAACGATGGACCTGATCCAGCTGTCAGGAGGTAAACCGGCTAACTTCCTCGATGTGGGAGGAGGAGCCAATGCAAAGACCGTTGAGGCCGGGTTCAGGATAATTCTCAAAGACCCGAATGTCAGGGCAATACTCGTGAATATCTTTGGAGGCATTGTAAGATGTGACCGCGTGGCATCAGGCATCATCGAGGCTTACAAGACAATAGGTGACATCAAAGTCCCAGTGATAGTCAGGTTACAGGGGACAAATGCCATTGAGGCGAAGGATCTCATCGATAATTCAGGTCTTAAGGTTATTGCTGCAACTACCTTCACCGATGCGGCGGAAAAAGTCAGAATTGCATTGAGCTGAACCTGCCTGAAACTGGCTTTTTTCTGTTTCTGATATTGCCGTCAGGGTAACCTGAGAGCCTTTTATGTTTAATTTGCATCCACATTGGGGTGATGATAAGCTTGTATGCAGATATAATAATACCTGTTGCGGTCACCGGCAGTTACACCTATGCCATCCCTCCCCATCTCAGGGAGGAGGTTAGCCGGGGCAGCCTGGTGACAGTCCCTTTTGGCCAGAAAAAGAGTCATACAGGCCTGGTTATAAAGCTGCACGATGCAGCGCCGTCAGGTTTCACGCCGAAGGAGATTACATCTCTCCTGGCTCCCCCGAATGCCATTGGAGACAGGCTTACAGACTTCGTTCTCTGGATATCTGATTATTATATGGCCCAGCAGGGCGAGGTGATGAAGGCTGCAATACCCACAGCCGAAAACCTTCGTGTCAGAAGGACATCGAAGAAAAAGGCCACTACAGGGGGTTCAGAGTCGACAGCTACGGTTCCTCCCTACGACCTGACAACCACCCAGGGGGAGGCATATGAAAAGATCAACAGTCTCTTCGTTGATCATGAGGTGGTATTGCTTCACGGCGTCACATCCAGCGGCAAGACTGAGATATACATACACCTCATCAGCGAGCAGCTCAGGAAGGGGAAACAGGTCCTCTATCTTCTTCCCGAGATAGCTCTTACCAGTCAAATAATTGAACGTCTGCAGAGGCACCTGGGCGACACGATAGGTGTATATCATTCAAGGCTGACAAACGCGTCACGCCGTGATGTCTGGACCAGGGTGAACAATGGAAGCCTTGGTGTTGTGCTGGGGGTACGCTCCTCGCTTTTCCTTCCTTTCCGCGACCTGGGTCTGATCATTGTTGACGAGGAGCATGACCCGTCATACAAGCAGGTCGATCCCGCACCCCGTTATCATGCCCGTGATGCCGCCATGATGCTCAGCCGCCTGCACGGAGGGGTGACGCTTCTCGGCTCTGCGACACCGTCTGTGGAGAGCTATCACAATGCCATGACAGGCAGGTACGGGCTGGTCGAGCTCATTACCCGCTATGGTGATGTGATGATGCCTGAGATGCTGGTGGCAGATACAAGGAACTACGGAAAGAAGAAGGGGTCTCCGGCATATTTCACTCCACGACTGCTGGAGGCCATCAGCGACGCCCTCTCAAGGGAAGAGCAGGTGATACTCTTTCAGAACCGCCGCGGTTTCTCTCCCTATATCATGTGTTCAGATTGCGGTTGGGTACAGCGGTGCACAGGGTGCTCGGTAAGCACCACTTACCACAAGGGTATAGGAAGGATGGTATGTCACTATTGCGGCAGGAGCGAACCGCTGCCGCGTGAGTGCCCTGAATGTGGCTCTGTTGTGCTCTCTGCCAGGGGATTCGGTACAGAGAAGATAGAGGAGGAGATCAAGCTCCTCTTCCCCACAGCCAGGGTGGCAAGGATGGACCAGGATACAACACGTCTGAAGAATTCTTCATCTGAGATACTGTCAGACTTCGCCGCAGGAGCAACTGACATCCTAATCGGCACACAGATGATCTCTAAAGGCCTTGACTTCGAAAGGCTTACCGTGGTCGGCATTCTAGATGCTGACAGCATGCTCTACTTCCCTGACTTCAGGGCTTTTGAACGCAGCTTCCAGCTGATGGAGCAGGTCAGCGGCAGGTCAGGTCGCCGTGCAAAGAGGGGAAGGGTGATCATCCAGACCGCTGACCCCTCACACATTATACTGAGGCAGGTACTGAAACATGACTATAAGGCCATGTATCGTATTCAGCTAGAGGAGCGTGAGCTGTTCGGATATCCACCTTTCACCAGGATATTAAAGATAACATTGAAGCACCGCGACCTTCAGGAATTGAACGACTCCTCAGCGAGGCTGGCAGACAGGATGCGTAAGCGGCTGGGAAAATATGTCCTCGGGCCTGAGTTTCCGCTCATCATGCAGGTACAGAAATGGTATATCAAGACCATTATGATCAAGCTGGGGAAAGAGCTCTCTGCCTCGAGAATAAAGGAGCTGATACGGAAGGCAATGGATGATGAGCTTAAAATGCAAAGAACAGGAGTTCTTCGTATCCATGCCGACGTAGACCCGCAATAGGAAAGGCAATCTGGTAAATAATCTATCATAAGTAAAAGATAATGAAAGATATAACCTTGTTTTGTTTCAGCAGAGTATTACCTCTGGCACTCGCAGTATCAATGGTGGCAACGGGATGCAGAACAGAATCTGAGACAACATTTGAGCCGGCAGAACTGGCCAGTCCTCTGATGGGCACTGACTCTGAGTTTCTTCTGTCACACGGGAACACATATCCTGCCATTGCCCTACCCTTCGGTATGAATTTCTGGACTCCTCAGACGAGGAAGAATGGTGATGGCTGGGCTTATGCTTATGATGATCATAAGATTGTCGGAATCAAGCAGACGCACCAGCCGAGCCCGTGGATCAATGATTATGCTGCATTCTCACTTATGCCTGTGACAGGAGGGAGCAGGATCACTGAAGATGAGCGGGCGTCATGGTTCTCTCATAAGGCAGAGGTGGTAAAACCTTATTACTACAGTGTATATCTTGCTGATCATGATGTTATTGCCGAGGTCACACCTACTGAGCGAGCCTCTCTTTTCCGTTTTACATTCCCTGCCGCCGACTCATCATCGGTTGTAATAGATGCCTTCGCCGGCGGATCAATGGTGGAGGTAATTCCGTCAGAAAGAAAGATCATCGGCTACTGCCGCAACAATCACGGAGGTGTGCCTGAGAATTTTCACAATTACTTCGTTATAATCTTCGACCGTGAGTTCGATTTCTTCTCCACCTGGGTCGACGGTGAGCTCTTTCCCGGCATCAGAATACAGGAGGGTGATCATGCAGGTGCCGTCATAGGATTTCATACTGAAAGAGGCGAGGTAGTCACAGCCAGGGTGGCATCGTCATTCATTTCGCCTGAGCAGGCGCTGCTTAACCTTGAGCGTGAAACCGGCAGCCGCAGCTTTGATGAGATAAAGGAGGCTGGCCGCAACATATGGAACCGGGAGCTGGGACGCATCAGGGTGGAGGGCGGAAGTGACGATCAGGTGCGGACATTCTATTCCACCCTGTACCGGACCCTCCTCTTCCCGAGGATGTTTCATGAGGTTGACGCCGAAGGAAAGATTATCCATTACAGCCCCTACAACGGGGAGATACGCCCCGGAAGGCTATTCACCGATAACGGTTTCTGGGATACTTTCAGGGCTGCAATGCCTTTGATCACCCTGATGTATCCTGAGATCAGCTCTCAGATCATGGAGGGGCTTGTCAATGCATATCTTGAGAGCGGGTGGCTCCCTGAATGGGCCAGTCCCGGCCACCGTGACTGCATGATAGGCAGTAACTCGGCGTCACTTATTGCAGATGCCTGGCTCAAGGGGATAAGAGGATACGAGATTGACACTCTCTGGAATGCCCTTGTGAAGAATACAAAGGGGCATGGGCCTGTTCATTCAGTAGGCAGGTACGGAGCCGCTTATTATAATTCACTTGGTTACGTCCCCTATGATGTGGGCATCAATGAAAACGTGGCGCGTACCCTCGAATATGCTTACGCTGACTGGTGTCTCTGGAGGCTGGGCAGTGCCCTCGGCCGCCCTGAGGAGGAGATAAGTCTGTATGCTTCCCGCGCACAGAACTACCGTAATGTGTTCGACAGGGAAAGCAGCCTTATGCGTGGAAAAAATGAAGATGGCACCTTCCAGTCGCCGTTCAGCCCGTACAAATGGGGTGACGCTTTCACAGAAGGGAACAGCTGGCACTATACCTGGAGCGTCTTCCAGGATATTGCCGGCCTCGCGGAGCTGATGGGAGGGCCTGGGAAGATGGCGGAGATGCTCGACTCCGTATTCATTGTACCGCCCATATTCGATGATTCATATTACGGATTCCCTATCCATGAGATACGTGAGATGCAGATAATGAACATGGGTAACTATGCTCACGGTAACCAGCCGATACAGCATATGATATATCTCTACAACTACACTCCGGAACCGTGGAAAACACAGATGAGGGTCAGGGAGGTATTGGATAAGCTCTATAACTATGCTCCTGACGGCTATTGTGGCGATGAAGATAACGGACAGACATCGGCATGGTATGTCTTCAGTGCCCTCGGGTTTTATCCGGTCACTCCTGGCACCGGGGAGTATGTGCTTGGATCACCCCTGTTCAGAAAGGCAACAATCACCTTTGAGGATGGGAATGTGCTGGTCATTGAGGCCCCTGGAAACAGCAGGGAGAATATATACGTAGGGGAGGTGTCATTGAATGGCAGGAGGGTGGAAGTAAACTACATCACTCATGAACAGTTGCAGAGTGGCGGAAAGCTGATGTTCGCGATGAGACCCGATCCGGATACGTTGCGCGGAACAGCAGCAGAATCGCGGCCATACTCATTTTCTTCCCCTGCTGCCGGTAAAGATTAAGAAAGACACAAGAACGCGGAGATGGTGTCAGGACCAGGAAGTAATCTGCATCATTTTGTTTTTCTTGAACTTTGGTATAACTTTGCATTGGTATTATCATCCATCAGGCTGACAGTATCAAACTCACACTATGGGTAAAATGGAACAAGTATTTTGCTTCCCGAACCTCACCAGGAACTACAGGCGTCTGTTTGAGTGCCTGATGTTTTACAATTAAACTCTTCCCGGAGAAATAACCTGAGGGTTATGAGGTGAAGCCATTGTCACCGGCCGTCATCATTCTTTCTGACCTGAATTACATTTCACATTTATTAAGCCGAAACCATGTTTGAAAAAATAATCACCCATTCGAATACACCCGAGAGGCCTGCTTCGGCTGAGGGTAACTTTTATAATCCTGCCGAAAACAGGATCGGACCCGGAATGAATGAACGGGTTCAGAAGCTCAGGAAGCTCAGCTTTGAGACTGAGCCCTCCCTGTCGATTGAAAGGGCAGTTCATGAAACCGCGTTTTACCGGGAGAACTTTGGCAAGTATTCGGTCCCTGTCTTACGTGCGCTGAATTTCCTGGATCATTGCCGGAAGAAGACAATATACCTTGGCGAAGGTGAGCTGATAGTAGGTGAGCGAGGTCCCAAGCCGAAGTGTGTTCCCACCTTTCCTGAGCTTACATGCCACAGTGTGGAGGATTTTCATGTGCTGAACACACGTGACATGCAGCGTTATACCATCAGCCAGGAAGACATAGATCTTTACGAGAAGGAGGTGATACCATACTGGAAGGGCAAGACGCAGCGTGAGCGTATTTTCAGTCACGTACCGGCCGAATGGAGGGCAGCATATGAAGCAGGTCTCTTCACCGAGTTCATGGAGCAGCGTGCACCGGGCCACACGGCACTTGACGGAATGATATATCACAAGGGAATGCTTGATTTCAAGAAGGATATTGCTGCCAACCTGGCCGCGCTTGATTACCTTAATGATCCTGAAGCGACAGACAAGGCTGAGCAATGGAAAGCAATGGATATCTCATGTGACGCCGTCATCGTCTTTGCCGAACGTCATTCAGATCTTGCAGAGGAGCTGGCTGCCAGTGAGAAAGATCCGGTCAGGGTGGCTGAACTGAAAAAGATAGCTGAGGTGTGCCGCCGGGTACCGGCCAATGCCCCCAGGAACTTATGGGAGGCGATACAGATGTACTGGTTTGTGCATCTGGGCACTATCACGGAGCTGAATGGCTGGGATGCAATGAACCCCGGGCACTTCGATCAGCACCTGGCGCCATTCTATTACAGGGAGTTGGAGGAAGGCACTCTTACCCGTGATCAGGCAAAAGAGCTGCTATCCTGTTTCTGGATCAAGGTCAACAACCACCCTGCCCCTCCGAAAGTGGGCATTACGGCACGCGAGAGCGGTACCTATAACGACTTTACCAATATTAATATCGGGGGTGTAAAAAGCGATGGCAGTGACGGCACCAGCGAGGTCTCGTATATTATGCTCGAGGTGACAGAAGAGCTTCACATACTGCAGCCAGGCAACTCTGTTCATATCAGCTCTAAGACACCGGACAAGTTCCTCCACGCTGCGGCCCGTGTCATAAGGCAGGGGCACGGTTACCCGTCAGTGTTTAATCCTGACATTTATATCCTCGAGATGCTCCGTCAGGGCAAGTCTCTGCATGATGCACGTGAGGGTGGCTGCAGCGGTTGCATCGAGGTAGGCGCCTTCGGCAAGGAGGCCTATCTCCTTACAGGCTATCTCAACGTTCCGAAGATACTTGAGGTTACCCTGAACAACGGGATCAATCCTGTCACCGGCAAGGTTGCTGGTATCGCCACAGGTGACCCCCGCACATTCAAGACATTCGAAGAGCTTTATGATGCCTTCCTGAAACAGCTCCACTTTATTGTTGACCAGAAGATGAGAGTCAGCAATTATATTGACCGGATGTTTGCAAAGTACGCTCCGGCGCCTTTCCTCTCTGTGGTGATAGAAGACTGCATATCAAAAGGTAAAGATTACTACGACGGAGGGCCGAGATACAACACCAGTTATATTCAGTGCTGTGGACTGGGTACTGTCACCGACAGCTTTACTGCCCTGAAGAAGCACGTATTTGAAGAAAAGACATTCACCATGGACAGGATGCTGAGAGCAGTGCTCGGTAACTTTGAAGGTGAGGAGGTGCTGCGCCAGACCATTGTTAACCGTACCCCTTTCTTTGGAAATGACAATGAGTATGCTGACTCGATAGCTGTGAAGATATATGATGACCTTGTGGCTGAGATAGACGGTAAGCCTAACATCAAACCCGGCGGCAAATATCATCTGAACATGCTCTCAACCACCTGTCATATTTATTTCGGAAAGGTGATGGGAGCCACACCTAACGGGCGCCTTGCCGGCAAGTCTGTTTCGGACGGCACCTCACCCTCACACGGTGCTGACACTCACGGCCCGTCAGCAGTAGTGAAGTCACTAGCCAAACTTGACCATGTCAGGTCAGGGGGAACATTACTGAACCTTCGGTTTCTGCCAAGCCTTATGCGCAAGGATGATGACATCAGGAAACTGGGTCAGCTTATAAGGAGTTACTTCACTCTCGGAGGGCATCATGTACAGTTTAATATTGTTGACACTGCCACGCTCCTGGCAGCTCAGGCATCCCCTGAAGATTACAGGGATCTCATGGTGAGGATGGCAGGTTACAGTGATTATTTCAATGACATGAATGCCGACTTGCAGCAGGAGGTAATAGAACGGACAGAAAATGATTCATTCTAGTGTTCTGCCCGAGAGAGGGCAACACTTAAACGGTGACTCCCGGTTATGTCTGAAAGCCTGATTTTTGATATTAAGCGTTACGCCATCAATGATGGACCGGGAATACGGGTGGTTATCTTTTTCAAAGGGTGCAATCTTCACTGTGTCTGGTGCCACAACCCCGAGAGCATATCACCTGATGTGGAGAAGATGTTCGCCCCGGCCAGATGCATCAGGTGCGGAAGCTGTGTGGAGGTGTGCCCCGAAAAAGCAATTACCCTCACTGCGGAAGGTATTGTGACAGACCCGGCCCTGTGCAAGGTTCACGGCAGATGTGCTGAAGTGTGTCCTGCCAGGGCTATCGAGATGTCAGGCAGGGTGATGAGCGTTGATGAGATCATGGAGGCAATAGAAAAAGAGCGGGTATTCTTTGATCATTCAAACGGTGGTGTCACCTTCTCCGGCGGAGAGCCGCTGGTACATCTTCCAATACTTAAGAAACTGCTTGACGAGTGCGGCAGAAGACATATACACAGGGCTGTGGATACGGCTGGCCATGTCAGCACGGCAGCGCTGCTTGATATAGCAGCCAGAACAGATCTCTTCCTGTGGGACCTGAAGATGATGGACTCCGACCTTCACCGTAAATGGACCGGTGCGCCGAATGATAAGATCCTTCAGAACCTTACTGCACTGGCTGAGACCGGAGCTGAGATAATCATCAGGATACCGCTGATGGGAGGGATCAATGACACTGAGGAAAATATTGAACGCACTGCACAGTTTGTAGCCGGCCTCGCTGGAAAGAAGAAGGATGTAAATATCTTGCCTTACCACAAGATTGCCCAGAACAAGTATATGAAGCTAGGCAGATCTGAATCATTCGAGATGTTCGAAGAACCGGGTAAAGAGACACTGGAAAGGGTTATTGAACAATTCGCTGAGCATGGAATTAAAGCAACAGTCGGAGGCTAGACAAAGTTTACTTTTTGTACCTTGGGATGCCGACACAGTAGAAAACTCACAAACATATGACCAGACTTAACCTTGCGGGAATCTTCCCCCCTCTGCCAACATCATTTGACGGTGAAGAAAACCTGATGCCTGAAAAGATCAGGCTCAATATCAGCCGTCTGTCAGCTTATGAGCTCACAGGATTCCTCATCCTTGGATCAAACGGAGAGCAGGTGATGCTCTCAGATAAAGAGAAATCTGAGGCCGTTGCTGCAGCCAGGGAGGCTTTGCCTCCGGGTAAGGTCTTATTGGCCGGCACCGGAGGACAGTCAACGAGGGAGACGATAAAAATCACCAGGGAGGCAGCCGCAGAGGGTGCCGACGGTGTTCTTGTGTTAAACCCATATTATTTCAAGGGCTCGATGACCCACGAGGCGCTGGTGAAACACTACTTCAATGTAGCTGACGCCTCGCCCGTACCCGTCATTATATATAATATGCCCGGAAATACCGGCATTGATATGACTGCTGCCATGGTGATTGAAATGGCATCCCATCCCAATATTATCGGGATGAAGGAGTCCGGAGGCAGTGTCGTAAAAATGGGGGAGGTGCTTCGAAGCGTGAAGACTGATTTTCAGGTTCTTGCAGGAGGAGCCGGGTTTCTTCTTCCGGCATTGGCAACAGGTGCTGTAGGAGGCATCCTGGCACTTGCAAATATTGCACCGGGCATCTGTATAGATATTTACAGGTCATTTTCTAACGGCGATATTCAAAATGCCAGGGTGTTACAACATAAGGTGATTCCTCTCAACAATGCAGTCACAAGTAAATGGGGTGTTCCTGCCCTGAAGGCAGCGATGGATCAACTTGGCCTCTACGGCGGCCCTGTGAGAAGACCGTTGCTGCCTGTAAGCAATGATGTCAGGGAACAGCTCATAAGCCTCATCAATGAAGTTGCTGCAAAAGTATAACGCATAAAATTGCAATCAGGATGAAAGGAAGAAAGTTATTGATGATACCCGGTCCGATAGAATTTGAGCCGGCCGTATTGCAGGCCACAGCGATGGCTACGACCAGCCATGTGGCGCCTGACTTTATAGAGACTTTCGGACACTCTCTTGAGATGATGAGAGATGTATGGTTATCACCGTCTGGCCAGCCTTTTATTATAGCCGGCACAGGGACTCTCGCCATGGATATGGCAGGATCGAACCTGATTGAGCCGGGAGACAGAGCCCTTGTCATCTCGACAGGTTATTTCGGAGACAGGTATGCCGACCTGCTGAAAAGATACGGTGCCGAGGTTACAGTGCTGAAAGCAGCCACGGGGGACGTGGTTGATATAAAAGAGATTGAAAAAGAACTCAATAGTAAGAGCTACAAGCTTTTGACCTTCACTCATGTCGATACCTCTACCGCAGTGCGGGTTGATCCACGGCCTCTGGGGCTGCTGGGACAGAAGTATGGCGTTCTGACTATCCTTGACGGCGTATGCTCCGTGGCAGGTGAAGAGATAAGACAGGATGAGTGGATGATAGATGTGGTCTTTACTGCCTCGCAAAAAGCTGTTGGCGTACCTCCGGGTCTGGCCCTGATGGTTGTTTCGGAACGGGCCGTCAATGCATGGCGTGGCCGTAAAACGCCTGTTGGCAATTATTACTGTGACTGGAACAACTGGCTTCCTGTAATGAAAGCATACGAAGAACGACGGCCTTCATACTTCGGCACACCTGCAGTGAATCTGGTTAACGGCCTTGAAGTCAGCCTGGGAATTATTCTTAAGGAGGGGATGGAGGCCAGGTTCGGCCGTCACCGGCGTATCGGCAAATCATTCCGTACAGCCATGAGAGATCTCGGGCTGAAGATGATCCCTGTTTCTGAAGAGATAAGCGCAGGGACACTCTCGGCACCTTATTATCCTGATGGCGTCAAGGGGGCGGAGTTCATGAGGGCCATTGCGGCATCGGACGTCATACTGGCCGGTGGCTTGCTACAGGGAATAAAAGACAGTTATTTCCGGGTAGGACATATGGGCTCGGTCACCGAAGGCGACATACTGACAACGGTGTCAGCCATAGAACATTGCCTTCAGAATTGCGGACATACTATTGTCAGGGGTACTGGACTCAGGGGCGCTGCAGGAGAACTGCAGTGAGTAACTCATCTGTTCGCGATCAGCAGAAAGATGTTAAACTGCTTTGTCATTCCTCCCGCGATAACCTTGTTCATAACAAAACACTCCCTGTGACTTATATTCATAAACCCCTGTCCTGCTATAGTCTGAGATAATTCGTCAGGATCGAAGCCGTTATGACCTGTAAATCCTTCGCCGTGAAACGAACCGTCCTCAGAATACAGATCTGCGATTGCAAGAAAACCTCCCGGATTTAGCATTCCGTGGAACTTCCTGACAATATTGCCAATATCAATGATGTGATGCAGCACCATCTGACTGAAGATAAGATCAACCTTAGGCCCTGTATAATCATCATGTTCGAGATCAAACTTAAGTGCTTTGATGTTTTCCACCTTTGCCGCCCTGATCTTTTCGCTCGTCACTTCCAGCATTCCCGTTGAATTGTCCATCAGGATTATCTCCCTGAGATAGTCCTTTAGCAGGAAGCTTGTTATTCCCGTACCGGCACCGTATTCCATTGCTGTCATATCCTTCCTGATGGGAACATTACTGAGGAGTGCATCAGCGATAGCTTTTGAGCGTTCCCGGTTCATAGGATTATTATCCCAGGAGGCTGCCTTAATATCAAATGAACTCATTGAGTCTTTTTTTTATCAATGGGCAAATATACATTATGATTGACAAAATTATTGTTGAGCTATTTCGACATTATCCGTATCCGGTTATTTAAGAGTTGATGCATGTAATCTCTCATTCATATCATAATTAACTTTGATACGCTTTATTAATCTTAAATTTGCATTTCTAAAACGATATTACAACAGACATGGGAAAAGAGATCGTAACAACCAAATGGCTTGAAAATATGGCTTTTGAGTCAGAAGTCAACGGCCATAAGATAGTGATTGATGCTGTTCCGGAGGTTGGCGGCGAGAACCGGGGGCCCAGACCCAAGCCTTTCATGCTGATGGCACTGGGGGGTTGTACGGGCATGGACGTCATTTCAATGCTTAAGAAGATGAAAGTTGATGTCAAAAAGTTTAGTGTCACGGTAGAAGGCGAATTAACCGAAGAACATCCGAAGCATTTTTACAGGATGCATGTGATCTATGAGTTTACCGGAACAAACCTTCCGCTGGAAAAGCTTCAGAAGGCCGTTTCACTCTCAGATGAAAGGTACTGCGGAGTCAGTGCGGTATATAAGAAGGCATTGCAGATGACAAGTGAGATAAGGATCATTGAGGCATAACAAGGGCGAATGCCGGTGTTCCTGATGGCCGCAAAGACAACTACCCTGATACATGGCCGATAAAGAAAAGAAAAAGGCAGGTTCCGGATTACGTGAACTGTTCAAGCTGTACAGCTTTCTGAGGCCGTACCGCTGGAGGTTTGCCCTGGGTCTCTCCTTCCTGCTGGTATCAACAGCCGCAAGCCTGATGTTCCCGAAGCTCCTCGGTGACATGGTTGACATGGGCAACAGTGGCAGGATACTGGAGGAGATAAACAGGACAGGTCTGACGCTGATGGCGATACTCATAATACAGGCGCTCTTTGCATATATGCGGACAAGGATCTTTGTGTCAGTGACAGAGAGAACCCTGGCATCTATCAGACAGTCGCTCTACAACCATCTTATCAGGCTGCCCATGTCATTCTTCTCCGAGCGCAGGGTAGGAGAACTCAACAGCCGTATCTCATCTGACATTGCACTGCTTCAGGACTCCCTTACCGGAACGCTGGCAGACCTCCTCTCTCAGCTTCTGATAATCACCGGCGGGGTCACCCTGATGATGATCAGCTCTTTCAAGCTGACTCTGTTTATGCTTGCAATTATACCGGCCATGTCTCTGATGGCATTCTTTTCAGGGAGGGCCATCAGACGTTATTCGCGAAAAGCCCAGTCATTCGTTGCTGAGTCTAACACAATAGTTGAGGAGACGCTGCAGGGAATACAGAATGTCAAAGCCTTTACGAATGAGGCTTTTGAGAGCAGGAGGTACCGCGAAAAGACAGAGCAGGTTGCCAGGGCAGGAATCAGGGGAGGAAAATACCAGGCGTCGGTTTCTTTCATTGTGCTGGGGTTTTTTGTTGCCATGGGTGCAGTTATATGGCGAGGTGCAGCCATGATTGCCAGCGGCCAGATGGAAGCCGGTCAACTCTTTTCTTTTGTCATTTATTCCGGATTCATCGGGGGAAATATTGCGGGCATGGCCGGGGTTTATACACGGCTGCAGAAGACAATCGGTGCCGCGGAGAACCTGCTTCTCCTGCTCGATGAGCCGGCAGAAAGTGTCAGTGAGAGATATGTGCCTGACAGTGAGCATACTCTACACGGGCAGATAACCTTCGACAGTGTTGAATTCAGGTATCCCTCGCGCAGTGAGGTCACTGTCCTTAAGGAAGTAAGCTTCAGGGTAGAGCCGGGACAGCAGGTAGCTCTTGTAGGACCCAGCGGGGCAGGGAAGTCAACTGTCACATCATTGCTGCTGAAGTTTTACGAGGCTACCGGTGGCAGGATATTATTTGACGGACGCAACAGCCTTGATTTTCCGGTCACGGAGCTGCGTGCCCAGATGGCAATTGTGATGCAGGATGTATTCCTTTTCGGGGGTACCATCCGTGAGAATATTGCCTATGGCAAGCCTGACGCAGGTGAGGAGGAGATAATTGATGCAGCTGTGCAGGCTAACGCCTGGGACTTCATTCAGTCATTCCCCGAAGGGCTGAGCACTGTTGTCGGTGAGCGTGGGGTGCAACTGTCAGGAGGACAGCGTCAGCGGATCGCCATCGCACGTGCGGTACTGAAAAACCCGAAGATTCTCATCCTTGATGAAGCCACCTCCTCACTTGACTCTGAATCGGAGAGGCTTGTTCAGGAGGCGCTGGAAAAGCTTATGCGTAACCGCACTTCACTAGTCATCGCCCATCGTCTGGCTACGGTGCGCAATTCAGACAAGATCATTGTGCTTAATGAGGGGACGATTGTTGAGGAGGGAACCCATTCTGAGCTTATGGCAAACGGAAACGGCCTGTACAGGTCGCTCACAAAGCTGCAGTTCACCACATAAAAGGGAAATGCATCAATACAGATAAACACAAATCTAAATATTAACTTTGCAGACTTAAGAAGGTAATTATGTTACGGACAGCCAGAAACACAATTCTTGCATTGATTGCTGCAATAGCATCATCATCAGCACTCCAGGGCCAGGTGCCTGTTCAGATATCTACCGAGAAAATCGTTTCAGCCGGCAAGGTCTATTACATGCATGAAGTGCAGAAAGACCAGACTCTGTATTCTATTTCAAGGGCCTATAAGGTGTCCCTTGAAGACATCACTAGCGTTAATGTGATCCCCTCATACGGTATCGTTCCGGGACAGGTTCTCAGGATTCCTGCCTCTGAACCTAAGAAGTCGATAACCACCGATGAGCAGGCAAAAGAGATGGCTCGCAAGAGGGAACAACCTCAACCTCAACCGCAGCCTCAGCCTCAGACCCAGCCTCAGCCTCAGCCTCAGCCTCAGCCGCAGACCCAGCCGCAGTCTCAGCCGCAGACCCAGCCGCAGTCTCAGTCACAGCCTCAGTATAAGGTGTCAACGCAGAAGATTGTCTCGAACGGTAAGGTATATTACCTGCACGAGGTAGAGAAGGGGCAGACGCTTTATTCAATAGCAAGAACCTACAAGGTCACTGTTGATGACGTTACCCGTGAGAATGTGATTGCTACATACGGGATAGCCCCGGGTCAGCTGCTAAAGATTCCTTCATCAGAGGTTCCTCCGAAAGAGGAATCGCCTGACCGCAGCAAGTATCAACCTCAACCTCAGCCTGAGCCTCAACCTGAGCCTCAACCTCAGCCTGAACCCCAGCCTGCAGCTCAGGCGCAGCCACAGTCGTCATCACCTTCCGGCGTCGCCCGGCAGGATGAGAAGGAGCAGGCTTCATCGGCCTCCGCAGCGCCTGCCAAAGAGGATCCTAAGCCTCAGCCTGAAGCTGTACCTGATGTGAAGAAACCGGTACAGCCTGAGAAGAAGACACATAAGGTCCAGAAAGGCGAGTCTCTCTCAGATATCGCCGACAAGTATGAAATCACTGTCAGTGAGCTTAAGCAGGCAAACAAGGGACTGATCTTCGCGACACCGGGTATGCGCCTTGTGATTCCCGCGAAAGAAGTCAGCGAACGCGATCCGAAAGAGTAGAGTTTGAATCAGGGCGACCCTTACTGACCGGTCTTTAACGGCTTGAGGTTTTCAACCCGGAAAAGGTCATCCGGAATTCCCTGGTCAAACCTGACATCTGTCAGGAGAATTTTTGTGCTGTGATCTTTCTCAAGGTCCTTCATTGCCACTTCGGAGGCATTCCAGTATTTCCCGATTCTTTCATACTTATAACTGGCTTCCTTGAATTTTTTCCCCAGCTGGTTAAAGTATTCCATAGTTATGGGATAACCGTAGGTTTTATTGATCGTGACAATAACCCTGGAGTAGTTTGATTTTCCCGATTTGGGAACCATGCTGAGGATGTGTGCATCACCCTCCGAGTTGATGAATTCGGGTGTATATCTCTCGGAATAGGGGGTTTGCGCCATATCCTCGTATGAAAAATCGGTGTTGTTGAACGACTGGTCTTTCGAGAGTATCGATATCTTCTTCGGGTTGCCGAGTGCCGGCAGGTATACCCACATCACCGAACCCGGCAGTGTGAGTGTTGCCATTCCGGCCTGTGACTCAGGTTTTGTGTACCTGTATAATTTCCTTTCAGGACCTTTCTCGAACATTTCTGCTTCGCGCACTTTCTCCTTGCCTGTTTTATCGGTAAGGATGATGACTACTTTTCCCTGTCTGTCTTTCGGTGAAAACATGACCTCGTCCATCTTATTAAGTATGGCCATGGGATCCTGTGATGAAGCATCATACAGGATGGCAAAAAGAAGAATAGGAAGCAGGGTGATTTTGTTGATAAAGACTTTCATGATTAAGAATTCTGTTGTGTATTAATTTTCTCATTTCTGTGTGCAAGGATCAGTATCACCGGAAGCAGGGTCATCGCACTCAGTCCCGACCCGAACATACTGAGCGATATCAGCAGTCCGAAATGTTCAAGCGGCACCATTTCGGAAAACAGAAGTACCAGAAACCCGGCTGAAACTGAAATTACATTAATGACGATGGCCTTTCCGCTGATCCCGATCGTATCTTCTAGTGCCTTGTTTACCGAAGAACCTTCTTTCAGGGAGCTGTTAAAGTGTGTGATAACGTGGATGGAATAGTCTATGCCGATTCCCATCGCAATGCTGGCGACCAGTACGGTAGCGATATTAAGGGGGATAGCTGCGTAGCCCATTATGCCAAAGAGAATTATGATTGTCGAAATTACCGGGATGGCGGCAAAGAGACCTGAGATAAATGACCGCAGAACGACACTTACGATAACTATTACCACGATAATTGCAATTGCCAGACTTACCAGCTGGCTGTTGATCAGGCTCTGGTCCATTCTGGCTTCAATAAAGGGCATCCCTGTAATCTCTATGGAACACTCCTCAGTCGAATTTTCACTTATGAAACTGCCCATATAATCTTCGAATTCCTTTTTGGCATTCATGTCAGAAGATGTAAATCTGGATATTATTATCGCCTCGTCGAGATCATCTGACACAAGCTTCCGGAGGTTCTCGTTGCCGTCAAGCAGGAACCATATCTGTTCAATCAGATCCCTGTCATCAGGTATTGTCCTTTCCTGCCCGAATGCTGCAGTGATATCGAGGATCAGATCAGCGACCGACTGGGTGCCGACGACCCCGGGATTCTTTACCATATGCTCTTCGGTACGGACCATAGTCTTAAGAAACTCAGGACTCTGCACATCTCCCCTGAAGAGGACAAAGACAGGTTTGGTTCCTCCGAATTTGCTGGTCATAATTT
This sequence comes from uncultured Bacteroidales bacterium, assembly GCA_963732365.1. Classification (GTDB taxonomy): domain Bacteria; phylum Bacteroidota; class Bacteroidia; order Bacteroidales; family VadinHA17; genus SR-FBR-E99. The sequence goes on from CAVSZC010000005.1 coordinate 1,057,914, forward strand.
CCTCTGCCATCCTTGTGGGATCTCCCTTTCTGAAGTATTCTTTCACGTCAACACTTCTTTTTATGAGAAAAATGCCGCCGGTATTGACAACCGTTATAAGTATCCATATAACAAGTATGGCCTTCGGGTGCTTATAAAGCAGGTTTTGCAGGGGATTCTGGAAGTAATCATAGAAGAATGTTTTACCAGCCTCCCATCTTTCATTTTCCTTGTCCCTGTTTTTCCATCCGGTGACTGATATAAGTGCCGGGACGAAGAAGAGGGAGAGAAGCAGTGCAATGAAGGTTCCCAGGGCTGTAAATATCCCGAAATCGCGTATCATTGTCAGGTAAGAGCCGAAAATAAAGGAAAAGAAACCGGTCATGGTGGTCAGTGCAGCCAGTATGACCGGAACAAAGACGTAGGTCATGGCTGTAATGATTGCCTGATTCATATCCCCCTTTTCCTGGTCAATCCTGTTGAGAACATGGATAGTGTAGGCAGTGGCGACAGCCAGAAGGACAATGGGGATATTGTTTGAAACCATGCTCATATCCGATCCGGTCAATGACATGATGCCTATGACCCATATTATTGACAGGATAGCCGTGAGCAGTGGTACGACCACGCCCCTCAGGGAACGGAATCCCAGGAAGAGAACAATTGTAATCAGCAGGAATGCGATCGGGAGCAGCCTGGTTAGGTCGGATGCTATCAGCCGGGAAATGGATGAAACCATCATTGGCGATCCGGCATAATAGATCTTTTCGGGAAGGTTCAGTGATTCCACCTTAGCCTTGACTGTACTGGCAAGGGAGTGAATATTGGTATCATCAAAAAGAGAGAAGACAATTATTGTTGATGTGGCATCCTCTGAAACAATGGTTCCCCTCACGTTCTTATTGGAAAAGACTCTCTCCCTCAGCAGAGCAAGTTCATCCGGCGTGTCAGGCAGATCATATTCATCGACAAGAGGTCCGACCTCCATTCCGTTCTCACTCTCGTTGATATACATGATGTTGGTGAGGCTTGTCACCGATGAGATACCTTCTATTTCTTTCAGGGTGTCTGTGACCAGTCTGACATGTTCTATAAGTTCAGCCGTGAAGACGTTATCTGTCTCCAGGATGACCATGCCTGTGTTGTTGGCGCCGTAGGTGCTGCCGATTTTCCTGAAGAGGACGGCGTGCGGGTCATCATCAGGCAGTGAACTCACCACATCAGAGTTGATCCTGATGTCCGGGATCTGAATGGCAAGGAATACAGTAACAGCCGAAACCAGAAGGATGATCATCCATCTGACCTTCAATATAATTCCGAACATCTTCTCCATATGTACTTTATGCAGGCTTCTGTTAAAAAAGGCCCGAAAATACATCTTTTTGACTTAGTATCAAAAGGTGACCTGCTATAAGGGAGGGGAGGCTCTAATTTTTTTTATTTGAAATATGTCTCTTTTTCTATGATTTTGCGCACTTTTGTTTTAAGGATATGACAGACAGATGACAGGTCTAAGCCAAAAAAGAATAGGAGCTATATCGATGGTCCGCAACGATGAGTTTTTCATTCCGAAGTGGATAAATTACTATGGGTCGCAGATTGGTTATGAGAACCTTTTTCTTTTGCTTGACGGTCATGATCAGCCTCTCCCGCAGGAACACGGTAAGATCAATGTGATCAGGCTGCCTCACCAGAACCTCGGAAGAGCACATGGAGACCGTAACCGGGCACGGCTGGTCTCTTACTTTGCCAGGGCGCTGTTCCGCCGGTATGATATCATCATTGCGAATGACATAGACGAGTTTCTTGTCGTCGACCCCGACAGGCATGAGACCCTTGCGGAATATCTCCAGCGGCCAATCAGGACAGCATCTCTCTCAGCCCTGGGGCTCGATGTGGGGCAGCATACCGGACTTGAATCGCCTGTTGACCCCGGCCGGCCGTTCCTGGAGCAGAGGAGTTATGCACACGTCTCAGCCAGGTATACCAAGCCTGTCGTTGCTGCTGCACCCCTTACATGGGGTTCAGGATTTCACCGCGTGAAGGGGAGAAACTTTCACATCGACCCGAATCTCTATCTTTTTCATTTCGGGATGGTGGATTATGATCAGTCGAGAGGAAAACTCGATAACCAGTCGCTTCACAATGCAGGGTGGACGGGGCATCTCGACAGACGCTACCAGCTTTTTGAGCTGATCGCGAAGAACGAGGCTGTTGACGGCGATGATTTCTTTAAGAAAGCACGAAGGAGACAGACACTGATACGGCCGCTGTTTGCACTGAATAAGCCCGGGATGCTTGCTGAAAAGCCAATTATAAAAATACCGGAACGGTTCAGATCTGTCATCTGATTTATTAAAGCTGAAGCACCATGAATCTCAAGTACAGGATCAAGAAGGCATACACGGAGCTGTTATTCCGGATGAGTTCCGGCGAGAACCCTCTCTTTCTTGCATATTATAAATATATCTATAAGTCCCCCAAAGGGTCACTGGCAGAATTCCTTGACGACTACTCGGCAAATCATGCCCCGGTAACCTTCCTCCAGGTGGGAGCCAATGACGGGTTTGTGCATGACCCGCTTCACAAGTTCATCAAGAGGGATCACTGGAGGGGAATCATGCTCGAGCCACAGCCTGATGTCTTCAATGAATACCTGTCCAGGCTTCACAGGAAAAGGGGTGAGATCACCCCCCTGAATGCTGCCCTTGACACGAGCGACGGCACAAAGACGCTGTATAAGATCGGGATCAGCAATGAGCGGTGGGCTACAGGCCTTTCAAGCTTCAACAGGGAGGTTCTTGTGAACAGCATAAAGAGAGGGGTTGTTCAGCACAAGGCCAGAAAGAGGGGGATAAAGCTGCCTGAGAACATGGAAGAGATGATCATCGGCCAGGAGATTGCCACCATCAGTCCCGAAACCCTCCTCGGCAAGTTCGGAAACGAAAGGATCAACCTGCTGGCGGTAGACACGGAGGGATTTGATTATGAGATAATCAAGATGCTCGATCTTGACCGCATCTCTCCTGAGGTGGTGATCTATGAGGTCGCAAATTTTGATCAGAAAACGGCGGATGAATGCCGTTCATACCTCGAAAAACGAGGTTATTCATGCCGTACTATTGGTAAAGATGTGCTTGCGACCAGGAATTTAGCCTGATCACACTGAACTCAATTCTCTTTTCCCCAGGTCAGAACAATGACCAGTCCCAGTAGGGCCATGACAACCGTTGAAACCAGGATGTCTGTGACCATGGCTCCCGCGTTAAGGTACATTGTGCTCATTGACCAGTACGAGAAGCCGATGCCTGATCCGAAAAGCAATCCGAACAATGCCCCATACTTCAGTCCGTCAATGATACTTTTTGCTCTGGCCCAGTGCAATATCAGGGTCAGGAGCAGTGCCATCACCAGGTTTGACAGAATGATTGCCCACCATATCATTTCGCCACCGGGACGGCCGGCACACTGATTCATGTTGGCAGTGAAGAAATCCATGAGCAGGATCCCCCATACAAGCCAGCCGAGGAGGAAGTACGCTATTCCCCCGAAAACGGTTCCTCTGAGAATTTTCATAGGTCTTCTGTATTAGGTTTAACCATTACTGCAATTTATGACAATAATTCAAAATGATAATGCCAAACAATCCATAAATACGGCTGAAAAGAATAAGCCTTTCCTTCGCTTCGCCTCTTGAACGGACCATGAAATATTTCGGTGATTACTGGAACTTGTTCAGTTCCGCAACTGTCATGTTCAGATCTCTTTCCAATACCAACAGTTTATAATATGTTTCGTAATAAATTGAAAGCTCATAAATATATTCAGTCAGAGAAAGCTCTCCTGTTTCAAATGCTTTTTGCAGCAGCTCCGAATTACTGAACATCTCCAACCTGGTCCGATAATCATTTAAACTGCTCTGCAGACTTATCGCCTTGGTATGCAACGCTTTTAAATTGTTGTAGAATTGAAGTCTGGTATCAGATTCAGCGCTCTGCATTGCGATGGTCTTAGCCTTTGCATATTTCACAGCATTTTTATTCTCGAGCAATGGAACCGAAAGTCCAAATGTAATTCCCTGAAACTGTTGTCCCGGAACATCTTCGCTCATATAGCCGGCCTGAAACTTTGGTAGGGACAGGGCTGAATTCAGTTTTTCCTGTTTCTGCCTTATTGCAACTTCCTGTTTCAGCCATAGCAGTACAGGATTGTTCTGTTCTGCCTGGAGGTACCATTCTTCAAAGTCACTGTCAAGGGTCTGCGGTTGAAAAACGCTGTCAGTAAATTCAATATAAACACCCCCGTTCAGGGTCTTCAACTCAGACAGCAACGCATCGCGTTCTATTTCTGCGGACTCTGCATCTTTAGTAATATTCAGCAAGTTTACCTGGGCCTTATTATATTCCAGGATACTGGCTTCGCCGGCTTCATACTTTGCCTTATACGAGGAGGCAATGGTGAATGCATTTTCTACCCTTTTATGCATGGTTGATTTCAATGCATTGTGATAGATAAGGTCATTGCAGATAAGGCGTGTGTGAAACAATATCGCTTTTCTTTGCCTCTGGTATTCAAGCTCAACCTGCTCGTTCTGGTATTCCGAAATTTGATTCCGGTATGAGTAGGCTGAAGGAAAATCAAATGATTGCAAAACACTAATATCTGTTCGGTTTCCAATATCAGTAGGGCTTCCCCACAGATAATTAAAAGCAAACTCAGGATTTTTAAGGTATAATCCTGTCCTGTTGCCTATAAGTTCTGCATCCGCATTCTTTCTGAGGGCTGAAAGTGTGGTGTTGTTTTCTTCAACTTCAGTAATAATATTGTTTACACTGGATTGAGCTAATAGCAGTGATCCATGCAATATTAAAATGCCTGTGAGTACGACTGTCGCTTTCATAAATTGTCATTTTTTAATATTCCACGTTTCCTGAGAGAGCTGTAAACGATAGGAACGATGTATATATTCAACAGGGTCGATGTTATCAATCCGCCCAGGATTACCTTTGCCATTGGACTCTGAATCTCGTTTCCCGCAAGGTTCCCCCTCAGAGCCAGTGGAATGAGCGCGAGAGCAGCCGTCAGGGCAGTCATTAAAATTGGATTAAGTCTGTCTGCCGAGCCTCTGGTAATTGTATCCATCAGCGATACTCCGTTCTCCTGCAGGTGCTGATAATGCGAAACAAGTAAAATGCCGTTTCGGGTGGCTATTCCGAAAAGCGTTATGAATCCGATGATAGCGGGGATGCTCAGAATACCAGAAGTGAAATATATGGCAAACACGCCTCCAATCAGAGCTAGCGGAAGGTTAAGCAGTATAATGCCCGCCAGCCTGAAGTTTTTAAACTCCTGGAACAACAGCAAAAATATGATCAATAATGCTATCAGTGAAGTAAGCATCAGGGTTTGCGATGCTTTGGCCTCGCTCTCAAACTGACCGCCATACTCAATCCTGTACCCTTCAGGCAAAGAAATTGTTTCATTAATGTTTTTCTGAATCTCCTGCACAGCGCCCCGCAAATCACGACCGGCAACATTTGCAGAGATTACAACTTTTCGCTGAACATTTTCACGGCTGATTGAGCTGGGTCCGGAGACTGATACTATATCTGCCACCTGTTCAAGCGGAACTTTTTTCCCGTCGTGAGTATCTATGAGCGCCGAGCGTATTCCTTCAATAGTTTCTGTGTGGTCCCTGTCGAGTTTCAGTACGAGGTCGAAACTGCGTTGCCCTTCATAAATTTCGGATAATTTTTCTCCGCCAAATGCAACATCGATAAAATCGTTGAATTCCTCTATTGTAATGCCGTACTGAGCCATCATATCCCTGTTTGCCCTTATCTGAATCTGCGGAATCTCGATCTGCTGGTCAACATTAACATCAACCAGGCCTTCGATGTCGACTATTGAACTTTTAATCTCGTTACCTATAGTGTACATTTTAGCAAGGTCTGTTCCAAATAGTTTTATGGCAATATTCGCTCTTGTTCCTGAGAGCATGTGGTCTATGCGATGACCGAGTGGCTGACCAACAGTGAATGCAATCGCGGGGATACGCGACAGTGTATTGCGTACATCTGCCAGGAATTCATCCCGGCTGCGGTCAGAAAGACTGAAGTTAACATCTATTTCGGCGCTGTTGGTAGTCTGGGAATGTTCATCCAGTTCCCCGCGACCTGTCCTTCGTGCCGTGCTTGATATTTCCTTAATGGATAATAACTCCGATTCCACAATATTTCCCAGCCTGTTGCTCTCTTCAAGTGATGTCCCCGGTTTTGTTATTACGGAAAGTGTCAGTGATCCCTCGTTAAACTCAGGCAGGAAACTGCGTCCCATTGTAAACATTGCAATTACTGAGACAAAAAACAATCCCATTGTTGAGAACACAATTGTTTTTTTGTGTTTCAGCGACCAGACGAGCGATTTTTCATAATTATGCGCAAGATTGCGAGCCAGCCACTTCTCCTTCTCGTTCTTCGCCAGGTATTTTTCATTTGACAACAGCATCTTGGATAGCAAGGGGGTGAGGGTCATTGCGACTATGAGTGAAACAAAAAGGGATACGATGAATGATATTCCCAATGGCTTCAGCATTCTTCCTTCCATTCCGGAAAGAAAAAACAGCGGGATAAAAGCAACTATGATGATCATTGTTGCATTGAGTATAGAAGCCCGTATTTCCTTCGATGCCTCGAACACTACCGTAAATGATGTCTGACGCTGCTCTGCCGGCTTCTGTCTGTTCTGCCGCAGGCGCTTGTAAACGTTCTCTACGTCAATTATTGCATCGTCAACCAGGGCCCCGATGGCAATGGCCATTCCGCCCAGGCTCATGGTATTGATGTTTAATCCGAGTATTTTCAGGACGATAATGGCACCAAGCAGGGATAAGGGTATGGCGAGAAGTGAAATTATAGTGGTTCTGAAGCTGCCCAGAAAGATGAACAGTATTATAACCACGAAAATTCCACCTTCCAGCAATGCCATTTGCACATTGCTGACAGAGGTTTCAATGAAGTCTGCCTGACGGAATATTTTTGTGTCCAGCCTTACATCCGGAGGCATTGTCTTCTGCAAAGTATTCAGGTTAGCCTCAATTCTCCGTGTTACATCAAGTGTGTTTGTATTTGGTTGCTTGGAGACGGAAATTATTACAGCCGGACTGGCATTTTCTGAAGCATAGCCCATCTTGACACCGCTGCCGATCTTCACCTCAGCAACATCATTTATTCGGACGGGTTTACCGTTGACGGACTTGACGTAAGAACTTCCCAGCAGCTCCAGGTCTGAAGTTCTTGCAATGCCTCTGACAACAAACTCATTCCCATATTGCCTCACCACTCCGCCGGTCGAGTTTTTGCTCATCCCTTTACAGACATCCGCAAGCTCGGCCAATGAAACATTATAATAGTTCATTTTATACGGATTGGCCAGTACCTGATATTGTTTGTAGTCGCCTCCGATGATTGTTACCTGCGAGACACCGCCTGTAGCCAGCAGCAGCGGTTTGATATTCCATTCTGCAATGGTTCTGAGATCCATCAGACTCGTACTGTCAGCCTGTATTCCGATAAAAAATATTTCACCCATCACGCTTGACTGAGGCGCCAGTACAGGCTGTCCAACACCCAGTGGCATCTGAGAGGACACTGTTATCAGTTTTTCGCTTACTATCTGCCGGGCTTTGAAAATATCCGTGCCCCAGTCAAATTCTACCCAGACAAATGAAAAACCCTGGGCTGAGGAAGAGCGTACCCTGCGCACGCCAGTTGCCCCGTTCACCGAAGTCTCGATGGGAAAGGTAACCATTCGTTCGACCTCCTCTGAAGCCATGCCGTGGGCATCTGTCATCACCACCACGGTGGGAGCAGTGAGGTCAGGAAAAACATCCACGTCCATATTTACTGCAGTGGTCACACCGAAAACCACTAACACCACCGAACACAGTATTATAAAATACTTGTTGTTCAGGGAAAACTTAATAATATTATTAATCATGATTTTCCGGATTATCAATGAACATGCCCTGAGTGTGCATCCAGTGTGCCGGTCGCCTGAGCAAGCCTGATCAGTATTGCTCCTTTTGTTACGACACGCTCATCTGCTGTTATGCCCTGAACAATTTCGGTTTTGATGCCATCAGTGGCGCCGGTTTTTATTTCCCGCTTTTCAAACAACTCAGGAGTGATCTGCACAAACAGGAAATAGTTGCCCTGCTCTTCAATGATGGCACTGTTTGGTAAAGTAAGCGCCTCTGAGTTCGTTACTGTCATCAGATATAACTCTACAAAACTGCCCGGAACAAAGCTGCCGTTATTGCTTATCTGGAGAGTGACAGGTATTAAATAACTGTCATCGGTAGCCGACTTGCCAAAAGACAATACCTTACCGTTCAATTCTTCAAGCGAGTATGTCTTTCCTTCACCGGTATTTCTGATAGTGGCAGTTGAAATAGTTTCGAGATAAGGGGCCCATTTCTGTTGAACTTCAGCCCGAAGAACAAGAGTTCTGTTTTGTGAAACCGTTACAAGGGGCTGACCAACCTCAACATATTGCCCGTTTGTTACAAACAGCTTCTTGATGAAACCTGTCATAGGACTTGTTACAGACTGTCCTGAAGCGTTAAAATTCTCTCTGAGGTTATCATATACAGATTTGGTGTTTTCATACTGATTTCTGGCTTGCAGCAATTCTTTCTCTGACACTATTTTGTCTTCAGCCAGCACTGTTGCTCTGTCATAATCCGCCTTTGCCTTCTCATAATTGTTCTTTGCTTCAGAGTAGCGAACAGCTGAGTTATTATCAGCAAGCCCGCTGCCGGTAATCGTAAACAAGCCCTGACTGTTTGTTACGCCATTACCTTCCAAAATGCTGCTTCCGGTCATCGAAACGATACCGGTAGCTTTTGCTGTTACCAGGATTTCGTCAGCCTGGGCCGACCGAACCTGTGCAGTTGTTTTTATTACATGGCCGAATGGTTCCCTGGCGGGTTTATCAGTCGAGAATTCTATTTTCCAGGATTGCTCTTTTGTAAAAACGACTGTATTGGTTTTTGACAATGCTGTCTTCCCGGCCGCTTCGGCTGCTTCCTGGAGAGAGCCGAATACCGTAATTTCCGGTACAGTTATTTTTAAATCGCCCTTTTCAGTTGAAATGACATATTCGAGAGTGCCCCTGCCAGGTACCCGAGGCTGTATGTCAAAACTATATATTCCCTTTCTGACAGGGCTGTCAATGGTCTGTTCAGTTGTTTGACCGTCAACAGTAATTTTCAATGTAACCGAGCCTTTCTCCAGAGCAGTAAAATCAGGCAGGTTGGATAAATGCGACAGAATATTTGCTGTGTCCCCGACAACAAAAGGGTCAGCTTCGGCAAAGAGTTCAAACTCATTGCTGTAGGTAGTATATTGAAACTTTATTTCTTCCTTCTCAGACAGATCGGCAGTTTCGTGATTATGGTTGCACCCTGCCAGAATAAAAGCTATTGTTGCCCCTAATATTATCTTAAAATACATTGCGATGTCATTTAAATATTTAGTAATGAAAGAGATAAATAACTGCACTTTAACATCATTGCCTGATGCAAATACAGCGATAATGGGAAACTAAAAACTTAAACGACAGGCGGGGCACGCAATCCAAGCGATGTGGATGCGTAAAGGGTATATGATGAATCTATTTTAAGCGCATTAATAAAGCGCCGGGCAACAGGAACAAACGCTTTTTCTCCAGTAACCGGCAAGCCATAAAGAAAAGCATAATAATTATGCAGGTAATTGTACCCTGTGGTGAATTTAATTTCCTGATTCCATTCATTGGACGGAACTGGTATAAGCTCCTTTAAAATACAGTTATCCGGGTTATTTTCACCATCGTGATGATGCGATGTTCCCTCAGCACCTTGTTCGTCTGAATCATGGACGCCAATGCAGTGCGATTGTACCAGGCAAACCTGTTTGCCGTGATGATGGTGGGGAACAACAGCATGAGCCAATAGAAGTATGTTGGCTATCAGAATGAAAAAGAATGCTGCTGTTTTCCTGATCATCTCCTGGTTAATTCAATGCAATATTAACGAAAAAGATGATCTATTGTTCGGCTCATTGTAAATCCATAACATACTTATCTGAGACATTTCTGATGCCATTTAAGGAACGTAGCCCTCCGAAATAACAAGCCCTCCTTCGTCCCGGTTTCCCGGGACTTCGGACTGCGTCCGACGAAGCGGACTTCGTCCGACAAAGTCGGAGGGCGAAGTCGGTGTGAGAAGCTATGCATTAATTTATATGGCTTATTATCAATGCCATATGTTTTTTCAGTTTATCTCTGTATTTAACCTTATAGATACTCCGATATTTGATATGAGGCCCCCTAATTAGATACAAATGGACATGATTTATAAGAATGTCCAGATATATTCTAGTATTGGACATTCGTTACAGGCAGATTATCATTCTTCGGGATCCTCTTCAAAACCACGAAATGGGATATCATCATCTGGATCCTTGTCGAAAGGTCCGACGCCGGGTGGATTAAAAAGACCCCACCGGTCTATAATGTAATTCCATTTATCAAATCCTGCCACCCAGTCTATGAATAAAAATCGGTATTCCTCAATAAGGTCTCTCACAATCTGAAAATAATCAACATATTCAAAACCAAACATATCGAGTGAATGCTGCTGGACCATAAGGTCGCGTGCTGCTTTACGTATTATAGCTGCATTTTCCATTTTGAGGTCGTACAGTCCTGCTGCCTCAGCGCCAGCCACTTTCACAGTAAGCAGTGCTGCATCGGACAGCATACAGGCTTTAACGTAATTAAGGTGTTCATCATTCTCGGGGATCAGATCGGTAATTTTAATTACCATGTCGAGAATCTCTTTTCCTTTCTGGTAGATAGGAAGTTTTTCGGGCTGAACCTGGTCATCCTCTTCATCTGAATTCATCTTTCATGCTTGTATTTAAGATCTTTAGACATAAACTAAGCTATATTAATAAATTGGATTCTAACCTCCTTATTGAATACTCTCTTCAAAAAAATCTTCAAATCTAAGTATACGTTTGCTGTTTTCCTGATTGAATAGCAGATGCTCAAAATCTTTGGTTTTGGTTTTCAGGTCAGTAATCTTGAGGCGCTTTTTAACTTCAGCCTTTAACTCAACCTCATTCTTAATGCCGATCCTCTTAGCAAGGAAGTCATAATCAGGCTTCGTTTGGCCCAGAAGAAACATCACATCGTAAAAATCACGACCCTTTCCTCTTTCCAGAAGGGCTGTCATTTTCATTGCACACAGAACAGCGTCAGCAGGTACAGGGAATGGAAAGTAAAAACCACAACCTTTGATATTTTTTATTTCTGGAGTGTATCTTACTCCCTGATCCTGAGCTTCTATTTTTATCAGGAATCTTTCATCCCTGTGTCCCGAAAGTCCAAGATCAAACAATAACTCAGGAAAGTAAATATTTCTTCTGAATGCTGTCAGCTTCGAGCTATTTTTATCTCGGGATTCTACTTTATATCCATTTCTTATAAGAAATTGCATGACATCATCGCTCATTTTCAGGAACTCCTCTTTGTTCATCTCTTTACAGTCAAAGTCCAGATCTTCTGAGAATCTGTCTATTCTCATTACCAGGCGAAGGTTTGTGCCTCCAATGAAAATGAGCTTACGGATGTATTGTGTCGTTGACAGATAGTCAAGAATTGACAACTGAATATATTCCTGCATCATGCTTTTACCAAGCAGTACGTTATTCCTGATTGGCTCAGGGAAATAGTTTTTTATTAAAATCAGGTCTACCATAGTTCTTTCTAAAGGTTATGTACTGCTCTCAGCAACTTAATGCGATTGCTGAGTGCTTTGCTTCCAATTCGATCAGAGAATTCCGTTAATCTTTCTACATTAAATTCTATCTCCATATAAGATTCATCGAGACGCAGCTCTTCCAGTTCATGTTCCGTATTATAAAATGGATATAAATAGAGCAAGTCTATTAATGCCTTTTCCGGTGTAGCAAACATTATTCGTCTGCCATCTTTCATCTCCTTCAGATCATATCCGAACATCATGTCAGGTTTGATGTTTTTATATGAAAACTCACCGAAATCGTTGCTGAATCTTGCTGTCTTCAAAGTTGTTACACTGGTTATCTGAGGTACTGCCTCGGGGATAATCCCGTAAAATGATAAAGCCGTATATAAAGTTATGTAAGATGGTTTGTATATTTTGTTAGCGAAGTAAAGAATAAACTCTTTAGACTCCCTGTATTCAGGGAAGGCATAGTAACCCTGGCGAAGCCGGACGAGGTATCCCTTCCTTACCCAGCGTCCCAGATTATTCCTTTCAAACTCAGGATATGAAGCATATACCTGGTTTGTGGTAAAACATGCGAGGGATTGAAACCTGCCTTTGAATTCAAGGAAATTCATTTCATTTCTATTATGCTACAAATATAGTGCATTACAGAAACAAAAACAAAACCTGTGCACTTTTCTCACTTCCCGCCTCCAAAGTTTAAATGGATCATTAGCGAATGGTCTCCTTTGTTGAAACCTAAAAGAGATTTTTGTGCTATTAATGAAAATGGCCTAGTAAATATTTGATTTACAAGGGAATTTGATTTAATAAGTCGGATTGAGAAGATTGCCGCAAAGCCTGTGCTTTGCGGCGGACTTCCATGGGGCCGGCTGAAAGAGAAGGTGAGAAGATTGCCATCTCACCTTCGCAAACTCAGGTTCGATGGCGGACTTCCATGGGGCCGGCCGGAAGAGAAAAAGCCTGTCGTTCGCTTCGCTCACTTCGGGCTTCATTTTTTCTCTTGCTTATGAAAGCAGGCTTTCATCGCACAGAAAAAATAAAGCCCGCCGCTTTCAGCGGACAGGCTTTTTCTCTTGTCGGGGTGAGAAGATGAGCAGCATAACTATGTATGTAATTGTATATCAATTCATTATATATGTATATTAGTCTGATATATATAGAACATGTATATAATTTATTATCAACATGTTAAATCTATTTTTACTAGTGATAAAATAGTGATAAAGTGATAAAATGGTGATAAATATTTTTGTAATATTGCAGTGTAATCATTCTTCACAGCTCCATGAAAACCGCAAGTGAATTAAAAATACAGAAAGTAGGTGACTATAAATATCTTGTAATTTATTTTAAGTACCGAGGTAATATGATAAGAATCAACACCAGGTACAGGTATCTTGGTAAAGAGTATCATTCAAAAGGATTAGCTTACAATAATAAAGTACCTCGCTATCTTCATGCAAATGTTGCAATGGCAACAATGAAATATAGAGTTGATACCTATATCGGTGAACAAATGCGTCAATTTTTTCCGAGAATAAACCAAAAAGAGTGTCTTGAATTTATAAATAAGGGGTATAAAGAACCTAAAGACGTTAAATTACTTGTCTACTTCCAACAGTTTTACAAGGCAAAAGAGATTGAATTGCAGAATGCACTGAGCCTTAAAGATTATAAGAGCCTTGAAAATGCTTTGACAGACTTTCAATTGTATAAGAAAGCACTTTTCAGACCAAAAGACATAACACCCCAATTATTGCTGGAATTCAGAAACTTTCTAAGTGCAGAGCACCCAGAAAAAAAAGGATATAAAACGCAAGGCAATTTGAACAATAACACAATCCACAAACGTATAAGTTCATTCAGGACATTTTGCCGTTGGTTGGAAGAACAGGAGATTGCAGTGTTCAAAGAAAAGCTGTACACACTTGAAACTGTCAAAAAATATGACCCTGACACAGTTGTTCTGTCAAAAGAAGAGATGCAGGTCTTAGTTGACTTAAAACCAGCAGATAAGTTTGAAGAAAGGATTATTGATTTGTTTGTTCTTAACTGTTATTTAGGTATGCGTTGGTCAGATTTTAGCACCATTGAAAAAGGGATATTTCAAAATGATGCAGAGGGTAATACATCATATATAAAGGTTAATGAAAAGACAGAAGAACCAATTGTTATACCTGTTTTGCCAACAGCAAAGCGTATACTTGAAAAATATGAATATAAATTACCAAAATACACACAGCAGTACTTTAATCGAGAATTAAAGAACATACTTGCAAATCATAATTTATTTGAAACAGAGATACCAAAAAAGAAACGACAACTTGGAAAAATTGAACCAACCAATTTCAAGAAGCGTGAACTTATCAGTAGTCATACTTGCAGACGAACTTTTATTACCCTTGCTGTAAGTGCTAATGTACCTCTGAATGCAATTATGCTTGCCACAGGGCATACACAATTAAAAACTTTGCAGAAATATGCAAAGAAACAACAGAATTTTGGCGCATTTAAACTAATTGACAATTAACAATAAAGCAATAGGTTGCATAAAGAATGCCTGTCTTTACCATCAATAACACTATCCACGACAAATTTCCAATATCATAAAATTTTCTTGGGAAATTTTCATTAACTTTTTTTCCCTGGGAAATTTTCTCAATCCTGGATTTCGGAATCATTTCAACATGCTCCGGATTTTATTAATAAAGAGTTTGGGGTGAAAGATGCTCATGCCTCACCCACAGACCCTAAGAGGGGGAGTACTCCACCGGGGGGGTAAGAAGGTACCAGCCAGGGGGTATCCTGGACAATAGATTGTACGGAACAACCTGTGGATACATTCTCTCATTTTACTTTCTTTGCGTGCCTGGTCTACTCAATGAATGTACTTTTCTCGGACATTATGTATTTATATGTAAAATGTCCTGAATTATGATTTTACAAGACTACTTCCCGGCAGACCTCACCTTACTCGGTCTTCGAAACCTTTACTCCTTGGTGGGGAAAGATTCCTTTTTGGTCAATTCAAGCTGCGTTGCCGCTAAGGACAAGATATTGACTAAAGGGAAACATTATATTGTTTTTGATATTCCCCTTAAGACCGATAGTAAAATGACTGAGGTTACACTGGTAGATTTGTTCTATTATAAAGGCAATATTCATTTGATTGTGCAGGACATCAATAGTCATAGAGTATATAAAGTCCGCTTTTGCTTAGAATGTCCAGAATCGAATTGTACCATGTATCTGGTGGATGTCAATTATTTTATCGATAGATTGGATGCTAAAGCAATAAGAGATTATTGTGGGTGTGATAATAGGAAGAAACTCATTGGTGAAAGTAAACCCAAGTTTAAGGATGACCTCCTGGATTTCGAGTTCTAATACAAATATATTTCAGAGTTAATCTATTAATGTATTCATTCACTGGATTTTCCAGTATATTTACCAAATATTATTATGCTTATGGAGAAGAAAAAATTACCGGAAATCCTAATAACAGAATTGTTTTTGGTTAAAGCTGATTGGACCCGGACTTTCATGGGTGAAATCCGGAGAGAAACTGACAATAATGGAAATGAGATTGTTCTTGGGGTGGTTATTGTTAATGAAGGCAAAATATGGAGCAATGCTTCAACTCAAGAAGACCTCATGAAAAATATGGATGACATTTGTTTGATGAAACTTGATGAAGATTTGCATTCAGGTTCTGGTGTAACATCTAATATTGCCGGAACTAAATACTCTCTCAATTAAGTGGATGTTCGTGCCAAGAATTCATAACCACTTATCCAGAGTAAGTCCAGCCAAATTCAGCCTCAAATCTGCGTCTGAACTCAGTGTTGATTTGTTTAGGTGTCTTTCTTATATACTCTTCAGCTAATCCTTTCTTATCGACATCAAGTAATCGTAAGTATTCAACTGCCTTATCTAAGGTCAGAATCTGCCCTGGAATATCGTAAAATTTAGGAGGAAGATTGGTCCAAATTACAGCATCAAGTTTCAAATCTATTGCCCATTTCTTAATTATCAATTTTATACTATCTGTAGTTTCTTCCTCTACTATTAATGAGCCAATTGAAGTACTTTTCTTTTTTTCCGGAATTTCTTCACGGATTAAAAGGGAGGTTTTAGCTGCCTCCAAGTCGACAGTTGTCATTAATGCCCATAAGGTCTGAACAGGCTCGGCAGTTTCTGTGATAACGAGTGTTAACCTTCCGTTATTTGACTTACGAACATATTCGACAGGTAAAAATGGACCTTTGGTTTGCCATTCACCTTGAATGAGTAAATTTCTTGCATCCCAGATGAGCGAACCCCAACCTAAACAAGCTATTTTCATTTTATTTAAAAACAATAGCGGTTAATAAATTCCTTGCACCATTCCATTTTGGGAGAGTCATGCTCAATTCTTTCAAATGCATTCCTTATATCATTTAGGTATATTACTTTAAACTTTTGTGGATTTCTTAATAATCTTCTAAACTCATTAAAAATTTCCCCATGATTTGATAATTTATCGTTTTTGTCTGGGCATATTACGGCATAATTAAACTCGTCAAAACCCTTCTCTTTTGAAATAGCATAAGCAAGTGACATATTTGTCCAGAGCTGCCATAAACTCCCCCCAAAAGGACAGGGACTGTTTTGAATGATATCCATATTGAAAAGGTTGCTTTCCTTTGCAACATTCCAATAATTGTAATACTTTTTATAATGATATCGACAATTAGAGAAATCCGGAGAGACGACAGTACTTAATGGGCAAGGGTCTGTATGGTCTTTTTTTCTGAAACCGCAGAAACTAAAATCTTTCTCAACGAATTTTGTTTCTATAACGACAAGTGAATTCTTCCCATGGATATTTGTGTATTGTAACAGTGCATCACAGTCTACTCCCCCTTTCCCGGATTGGTCGTTAAATATTGATTTAGAAGGAGTGTATTCGTAATCAATGTCTTGAGTAACCTCCTTACAATCTCCAAGAAGCTGTCTGAAAAATGCCGTTGC
Source organism: uncultured Bacteroidales bacterium (assembly GCA_963732365.1). Taxonomy (GTDB): domain Bacteria; phylum Bacteroidota; class Bacteroidia; order Bacteroidales; family VadinHA17; genus SR-FBR-E99. The sequence goes on from CAVSZC010000005.1 coordinate 1,074,727, forward strand.
AAATTTTTTGTCCAGACTCAAAGGAACAAATAAGTTAAAACACATAGCTTGTGATGATAACATATTTTTTGTCGTTCTTTCAAGGTCAACCCCCTTTCCTATTTGGTTTCTTTTGACAACTGAATTGAAAATTTCATCTCTAAGTGAAGGAAGAAAATTCATGCCTTGTTCTCCATCTTTGTCACTAAGAATATGCCCATAATCGCCATAATTAGATAAATGCAGAACATTTAATCTGTAGCTTCTTGCTTTAGCTTCTGCTACTGCTCTAAAACTGTTGCCTGTAGCATAGATTCCTTCTTCAAACTTTACCATCATTACTCATTATGGAGTTCAATTTTATCAATATCCTCAGTTTTAAGCTGTTCATTGTCTTCAAGTTGTAAAAAAGAACAATTTAATACCACTCTATGCTTTAAAACCTTTCCATCTTTAAGAAAAACATTGACAATCTGATATCCCATGCCTTGTTCCGGCAACCGAGATAATAATTCACTCTGGTCCTTATTTAATTCTATTTTATAGGTTGCCATACTCTTTCTTTATATAAAAGGTGTTGTCTGACGTACCATTTTCAAAGAATACTTCTACTCCACCTCCTTCATGACCAAATGCTGGCTGGACGATTCCTCTTTGAAGTCTGTCAATTGATGTTGGTTTTATATAAAATGCCCATTTAATCTTTTCATCATTCGGTAACGCATATCTATCAATTGGATTATCTTCAGTAATAATACAATCATAATAATCTATCATAGAGGTTGTATAAGAGCCATCTATTAATCTTTTCCTGCTAAAGTCAATCCTTTTATCGTTTTCATACGCAGAGACTCTTACAAATGTTTCGTCTCCCTTACTGTATTCTATTGGGTTATCCTTTGCCCCTTTACCTCCAGAATTTCGTTTGTTTTTAGTTTGTCTATAGGTTGACAACGCTCTGGATTCAATCAACATACTCCGAGAAACTATTTTTATTGAATCTGTATTGACCAAGAGTGATTTTGCTTCATTAAGAATATTGGAGAATCCCCTATTTATAATTTGTCTTCGGTTTTCCTGGAATTGGTCATCAAGGTCAATTGCTAATTCGCTATTGTAAACGACATATTTTCGTGTTATTTGTTCACCAATTAACTTTCCTTCAATCAATTGGTATCCCATGCCAGTTTCTGGTAGAGATAATAACTTTGAGCTATCGGTTAGGTAAGTTTTGTAAATCATATTTGAAGCATTTAGAAAATGAGCAGGATTACCTTGCAATTACCAAATTTACAATATCTACAACATATAATGTATTTTAATTCGGAAAAAGAAAGAGGCGGTACTATCAGAATTGTCTCGCTGCATTCCTCGGGCTAAGGAATTTAAGGTACCGCCTCCGGGTCATTCTGACCTGTATAAGAAAAAGGCGACACTAAGTGAAAGTCAATGTCTGCAATACAATCCAGTCCGGAGCCGAGCATGAGTGGAAATAAAGTGCCGCCTTTTATATGTCAAAAAACTTTGTTGACCAGCAGTTCCATGTTTACAAACCATATCAAATTGAAAAAGCATAAAAAACTTCGAGTACATATTCAAATTACGAAAAATTTCATTAATCGACAAAATTTGGAATGAAATAAAAAATAACTATATTTGACCAATAAACTATAATAGTCAAATATTATAATATGATGAGAACAAGAAGCCTTTTAAATACAACTCTCAAAAGCAAGCTTTGTTTTGCTGATAAGGTTGTCATCATTACAGGTGCTTCATCTGGTATAGGAAGAGCATGCGCTTATGAATTTGCAAGGATGGGAGCAAAAGTTGTTCTGGCTGCACGTAGAGAAAATGAACTAAAAATAATTGAGAATGAGATTAGGCAAAAAGGGGTGGAATGTTTATCCGTTAAAACAGATGTTCAAAACATCAACGACTGTAGACGGCTGATAGAAAAAACGATTGAAATTTTTGGTAAAATAGATATACTTATTAATAATGCTGGTATATCTATGAGGGCAAATTTTGAAGAACTCGATTTGAAGGTAATAAAAGAAATAATGGACACTAATTTTTTCGGGATGGTCTATTGCACCAAGTTTGCATTGCCATATCTACTAATGCAAAAGGGAACAATTATTGGTATGTCATCTATAACAGGACTTACTCCTCTGCCCGGCAGAACTGGATACACTGCATCTAAACATGCAATGGACGGTTTTCTTAATACATTAAGACTTGAAAACCAAAGCAAAGGATTACATGTTTTAATAGTCCATCCCAATTTCACTACTTCAAATATTAGAAAACTTGCTCTTGATAAAAACGGAAAATCTCAAATCGATTCACCAAGAGATGAAGCAAAAATGATGTCTGCTAAGAAAGTAGCGCAAATAATTGCGTTCGCTACCCTAAACCGAGAAAAAGATTTAGTTTTAACCTATGAGGGGAAGTTGTTTGTTTGGCTACATAAAAATTTCCCCGGCATTTCAGACCGAATTATTTTAAACGAGATGGCTAGAGAACCTGATGCCAAGTTTTGACTTTTGACTTCATAAAATTACAATCTTTCTTTATGCACATATAAGTAGTAATCAAGGATGTTATATATTTATACAACTAATTAATCTATTAACTTTGATAAATAAAATAAGAATCGATATCAATGCAGGAAACAGACGTAAAGAATTTAATAGTAGAATCAGCAACAAAATATTTTTCAAAGTTTGGTTTTTATAAAACTACAATGGATGAGATTGCAAAGCATATCCATAAGGCTAAGGGGGTTTTATACTATTACTTTAAAAGTAAGGAGTTGCTTTTCAATGAAGTTCTGAAACAAGAGTTGGGCACTGTTAAGGCAGAATTAAGTAAGATTGTAAATAGTGATAAAGATTCTCTCTTTATACTTAAAGATTATATGCTTACCAGATTAAGATTATTGCACAAGGCTGTTAATTACCATGAAACCTTAAAGGCTGATTTTTTTGATAAATATCATTTCGTTAAAGACGTTAGAGATGATTTTGTTGAGTTTGAACGAACACAATTAACTTCTATTTTGAGGAAAGGCAAAAAAGAGGGTTATCTTGATATAAAGAACATAAACTCAACTGTAAATATTCTGATGATGGTTGTAAATGGTATAGAAATTCCTTTATTCCTTCAAGACAAGTATACTCAGTTTGAGACCACTATTGATGAACTTGCAACTATGATTGTACATAGTTTAAAAACACAGAAGAAATAATTTTTTTATGATATTATTGACTATAAAACGTAAATAGTCAATAATAATTTTATCTTTGCATTGACTTTAAAACATAATTATTCAATTATTAATTTTAATAATATGGGGAAATTTGCAGAATCAGTTGTGAAATTCAGGTGGTTGATAATAATAACAACATTAGTACTAACTATAGTCCTTGGTTTCCAAATTACAAGCTTGAAAATTAATTCCGATTTAATAAGTTCATTACCCGATGATGACCCCGCAGCTTCTTTATATAAAAAGGTGGGAACTCAATTTGGCGGAAATGACATGGGAATGATTGTTTTAGAAACAGATGACGTATTTAACTCAGAAGTTTTACAGCATGTAAAACAAATCACAGATAGTATTAAAATCACCCACGGTATATCAACTGTAACAAGTATCACAAATATAATTGATATTAAGAATGATAATGGTGGCATTGATATCGGCAGGCTCGTGGATGAGTATAACTTACCCAAGTCAAAGCAACAGTTAGACAGCTTAAAAGCATATGTGTTTTCAAAGGATATGTATAAAGGGGCAATTGTCTCTGATGATGGTACAGCAACTCTAATCATGTTTACAATACTTAACGATGCTAACAAACAAGCTGTTGCGCAAAACGTAAAAGAAAAAATTGAAGAACTGAATCTACCTGAAAAACTGTATTTCGGTGGATTACCTATGATGATGAATGATATCTCTGACTTAATTGTAGCTGACATTATCTGGCTTTTACCTCTGGTAATTCTGCTAATTGCTCTTGTATTGCTTCTAAGTTTTCGCTCGATAAGTGGGACTATTCTACCATTACTTACAGCTGGAATTGCTGTTGTCTGGACGCTTGGCATTTTGGTATTATCCGGTTTTGAACTAACAATGATTTCCAACGAAATACCAATTATTTTACTTGCAGTTGGCAGTGCATATACAATACATGTTTTGAATCGTATAAATCAAACCAAAGATGGTTCTAATAAAACAAAAGTGTCAAAGGCACTCTCATATATAATTTTACCTGTTTTTTTAGCGGCATCAACAACTGCAATTGGATTTGTCTCATTCATTTTTGGTTCATACCTTACAATGATTCGTGATTTTGGGATATTCACTTCACTCGGAATTGCATTTTCATTACTCTTATCTTTAACTTTTATACCCGCAATCATAGCCACTTTTCCAGCCAATGGAAAGAAGGAAAATGATAAAACAGGAATTGAGAAGAAATCGCTTTTATCTGACAAAGCTTTAAAACCGCTTGTATCCCTTTTATTCAAACATCCAAAATATACCCTTATAGCATGGGGTGCCTTAATTGTATTAAGTATTGTTGGAATGTTCTTTATCAAGACTAGTGTAAATATGGCTGATTATTTCAAAAAAGATAATCCCACAAGAGTATCTGAAGATATATTGCAGAAAAAGTTCGGGGGGTCATTGCCGGTTTTTGTTGTTTTTAAAGGGGATATGCAAAGTCCTGATGTATTAAAAACAATGGTAAAGACACAGAATTACATGGAACAATTCCCTGATATCACTACTACGCAATCTATTGCCGACCTTATTGAAGAGATGAACGATATAATGGGTGAAGGGAAGAAAATTCCTGACGAGAAAGCCAAAATAGAACAGTTATGGTTTTTACTTGATGGACAGGATATCATGCCACAATTAGTATCAGCCAATCGTGACGAAGGTATAATACAATCAAAGTTTGCATCCGTTGAGAGTAAATCAATGACCAACTTTGTTAAATACATGGATAAATTCATAAAAGAAAACTCAACCGATAATTGTAAAATTGAAGTTACCGGAATGCCTTCTGTTTATGAAAAACTGAATAATAGCCTTCTTCAGAGTCAATTCAGTAGTCTGGCATTAGCAATAATTATGGTTCTTCTCATTGTTGGTATAATGATGCGTTCGTTTGCACAGGGAGTATATGCAACAATACCTATATTATCAACCATTACAATATTATTTGGATTCATGGGCTTCACAGGAATTTCTCTTGATATAGCAACTGTACTTGTGGCAAGTATTGCACTTGGTATCGGTATCGACTATTCCATTCACGTTATTATACATTATAATCATGTCTTCAAAGAATCAGGAGATATAAACATAGCTATTGAAGATACAATTATGAAAGGTGGAAAAGCAGTTGTTATCAATGTAATATCGGTAGCTGCGGGATTTCTGGTATTGTTGTTTTCGCAAATAGTGCCTCTACAAAATTTTGGGGCACTCGTGGCACTAAGCATGTTTGGTTCTGGACTTGGGGCATTGACACTTTTACCAGTAATATTAATTCTCGCAGACAGAAAAAAGCAGAATATAAAATCTTAATTTATAACCTATTAAATAGTCAACATGAAAAAGATAAATTTTCAATCGGGAGTTCTATTCGGACTAATTGTAGCAGGTAGTGTACTCTCTGCAAATGCACAAGATGCTAACGCCATTCTGAAAAAAATGGATGATGTAATGTATTCTCCCAAGGATATGATTGGGAAGAATAAAATAGTATTAATCGATAAGAGTGGGAAGCAGGAAATACGTGAAGCAAGTATTCTGCAAAAGGGAAATGATAAAAGGATTTTTCGATTCACAGCACCCGCCTCTCAAGTTGGTATAGCTGTCTTATCTCTTCCTAATGATGTGATGTACCTGTACCTTCCTGCTTTTGGGAAAGAAAGACGGATTTCTACCAGTGTAAAAAGTCAGAATTTTGCTGGTACTGATTTTTCCTATGATGATATGGAAGCAAAGCCATATTCCGACAAATACAACCCTAAACTAATCAAAGCTGAAACTAATGTATTTGTACTTGAATTATTACCAAAAGGGCAATCGGACTATTCCAAAATAGTCGTAAATATTAATAGTACAAACTATTATCCCGAATTAATGGAGTACTACGATAAGGGAAATACTAAGATTAAGGAAGCGAAATACATTTTTAATAAGGTAGGTAATTACTGGAATGCTCAGGAAATTGAAATGACAGATTTGAAGAAAAATCATAAGTCTAAAATGCAGATGTCAGATGTAAAATATGACACCGGGTTAACGGATGATGATTTTACTGTCCGGAAATTAATTCAATAAGCTTTGTTACAAGATAAAGCACAAACATTGAAAACCATATCAGAATATATACTCAAAGATATTTTGGGGTGGAAAATCAAAGGTGATTTCCCAGACTTAAAAAAGTCAATCACGATATTTGCACCTCATACAGCGCATATAGATGCACTCTACGGGAAATTAGGTATTGCCCAAATGGGTGTAAAATACTTATTCCTTTCAAAAAAGGAACTTTTCTTCTTTCCAATGAACATCATTATGAAAAAGTTTGGCTCTATGGCAGTCAGGGGAGTCAAAGATGAAAATGCGATTTATCAGGTTGTAGAGATATTGAATAATACTGATGAATTACATGTAGTAATTTCTCCAGAAGGACGGATTAGAAAAGTAACTAAATGGAATAAAGGATTTTACTATATGGCAAAAAAGGCTAAAGTTCCGATTATTGTAACTTCTATGGATTACCAAAAAAAAGAGATGGAAATTAAAGGTGTTATTTACGACCTTGATGATTATGCTAATGTAATAAAGCAAATAAATATTATGTATAAGGATGTTACAGGTAAAGTACACCAGAATTTTTCACTCCCATCAGAAAACTAAAATATGAATAAATCAGTCGCATTAGTATTATCAAGTGGGGGTTCAAAGGGTCTTGCACAAATAGGAGTCATTAACGCTTTGGGGGAAAATGATTTCAAAATATCCTCTATTGCAGGTTCTTCTATAGGGTCTGTCATTGGCGGACTTTATGCAATGGGCAAATTGCCGGAATTTACAGCATGGATGAAAACATTAGACAGAAGAGCAATTTGGGGACTTATGGATTTTACCATTTCAACCTATGGATTATTAAAAGCTGTGAAAGCATTGGATAAGATGAAAACAATTATCCCTGACATGAATATCGAAGAAATGGATATCCCTTTTGCGGCAATTGCAACCGATTTACTAAATGAGAAGGAAATTGTTTTTAACTCAGGTAGCTTTTATGAAGCAATCCGTGCATCAATAGCTATTCCAACAGTTATAACTCCTGTTAAATACAGAGATACAATCTTGGTTGATGGGGGGGTATTAAATCCAATTCCATTTATGTATGTGGCTCGAAGTACCAATGATATTCTTGTTGTTGTGAATTTATATGGCGAAAAGTCAGACGAGAAAGACAAGCCGGGTATGGTAACTCATGACCAGAATCCTACAATAGTTCAAGGCGTATTGAAAAATATTTCTAAGCTGATAGCTATTGGAGACAAGAGAAGTTTGGGGTACTATTCACTATTAAAAGCCACTACATCTGCAATGGTTCATAAAATTGCCAAACAAAATATTGAATTATCCAAACCTGATATTCTGATTAATATCCCATATGATTCTTCAGACATCTTCGACTTTCATAAAGCTGAGGAATTGATAAAGATAGGAGAGACTGCTGCAAATGAGGCAATTTCAAATTATTTAAAAAAATCATGAATTATGAAATCCACGGCAGTAATATGTGCTTTTAACGAAGAAAAGACAATCAGAGATGTGCTATTTTCTGTATCTGATTGCAGGATTTTTGATGAAATTATTGTTATCAATGATGGTTCTACCGATAAAACAAAAGTAATCATTTCTGATTGTAAGAAAGAATTGGATATTATTGATATCCACCTACCTGAAAATGAAGGGAAAGGCTTTGCAATGGCAATAGGTTTAGAACAGGCAAGTAATGAATTAATTGTTTTTTGCGATGCTGATTTATCGAATTTAAGAAAAGAGCATTTACTTCAACTTACAAAACCAATTATTACGAATGAGGCAGAAATGGTTCTTGGTCAACCAACGGAAACCTTAATTAATTACCACATCAATCCTTTTAAGCCATTCACAGGTCAAAGAGCAGTATTAAGACTGGATATACTCCCTATCGTTGACGATATGAAAAAATCAAAATTTGGAGTTGAGACTCTTATCAATCTTTACTATGAGTCGCAAAACAAAAAAGTGAAACATGTCAAACTTAAAGGATTAAAACACCCCACAAAATTTAATAAAACAAATCAATCAAGGGCAGTAAGAGAATATATGTTCGAGGGAATTCAAATTGCCCTTATAGTTTTCAATAATATAAATTTAATTACAAGAATTATTACTAACAGAATCAATAACTTATAACATATGAAACTATTATCTTTAACTTCGGTGATGATTATGCTTTTGGCGAACTCTTATATTGTCAGAGCACAAGAAAGTAGTGTTACATCACAAGAACAAGATGAAAGCAGACTGAAAATTTCCGGAGAATTATTAATGGATGAACGATTCCTGCTCAATGATAAAAAAGATTGGGCATGGAATGAGAATCGTCTTACCATGAGGTTAGATAAAAAAATCACCAACAGTTCGAAATTCTATAGTGAGGTCTGGTTACGGAATATAGGTTTACCAAATATTACCTCATCGAGTGATTTATACAACAAAGGAATTGTTGACCCATATAATCTGGAAATCCGGGAAGCATATGTTCAATTGTATGGATTCCTAACTAAGAATTTGGATGTGAAAATTGGTCGCCAGCGAATTACATGGGGTACTGCTGATAAGTTAAATCCGACCGACAACCTGAATCCATATGACCTTGAAGATGTATTGGATTTCGGTCGTCATCGTGGTTCAGATGCTATAAGCCTTAATTATTATTTTAGCAGTGACTTCTCATTACAGGGTGTATATATTCCTGTTTTCCAGCCAGCAAATATGCCAGTTGGTGTTTTTGCAAATGCACTGACACCTGATTTGGAATTACCTCAAGGCATGGTTTTAAATGAATTTTCAGATACTCTGCTTATGCCAAGATATAGCTTAGGTGCAAGTTCAACCGCAGGTTTAAAATTTAAAGGATTTGCAAAAGGAGTTGATTTTTCCCTGAGCTATGTTTGGGGATATGACGGATTGCCTTTCGCAACAAGAAATACCTTCATCCCCATCGATGCAATGGGAGGAACTAATATCAATTCACAACTTTCATTTTCACGTACCCATATTTTTGGAGTCGATATGGCAACAAGCATAGCTGGAATTGGATTTTGGGCAGAGGCTGCTGCGTTTCTTCCTGAAAAGGATGTAATTATGACCAATGATTTATCAGCTTTTTATCCAATGTCGCCTGTTCCCGTGACAATGGATTCATTGCTCTTAGACTCTTCAAAACCATATATTAAATTTGTAATTGGTGGTGATTACAATTTCGCAGGTGGCTCTTATATTAATTTTCAGTTCATGCATGGATTTATTAATGAAAGAGGAAATGAAAACCTGAATGACTATTTCTTTTTAAGATATGAAAAGAAATTTTTCAATGAAAAACTAAAAATTGCTCCAATTGGTGGTGGTTTCATTGTAGCTGACTGGAACAAAATAAAAGACAATTATGCTATTGTTTATATGCCAGAAATTGCATATAAAGCTACTGATAATATCGAAATAGCTTTATCTGCCGGAATTTTTAACGGTAAAGGAGATAATTTGTTTGGGAAACTTAATGACTATGATATGTTTATGTTTAAGATGAAATATAGCTTCTAGTACTTCTCCTAAATGAAAAAGCTTAAATTCTACTTTTATAATATGTACTCATTTTGAGGGTTTAAAAAAATATTCCATTATTGTTATCCCCCATTAAGTAAAAAAGGCAACATGATGATGTAAAAGTCAATGTCTGCAATACAAACCAAATAAACGGACGTTTATTTGATAATCGAAAAACAGGGGGGCATGATGGGGTATTTGGTCACTAAAAAACCCCAAATATTATTTGGGGGAGTATTTTTAATTAAGGTATGTTTCCATGGATTTGTGAATTCCATTACCTTCATCCACTATCTTCCGTTTATTGGCTTCCCGGAGAATATACCCTGACTTCCTACGTTTTTTTGTGTCCTTTGACCCTTTTGGTCTTCCAGCTTGTTTCCCCTGCAGCTTTGCTCTGCGGAGTCCTTCGATTGTCCTCTCCCGGATAAGTTCACGTTCAAACTCTGCAAATGCTGAGAGAATTGCAAAGTGTAGTTTGCCAGAGGCTGAACTAAAGTCAAGATTGTCGGATATGCTTATGAACCCTATACCCTTATCTATTAGTTCCTTGGTGTCGAGTATCAATTCTGTTGATGACCTTGCCCACCGGTCGAGTTTGAAAACAACTACTGCATCATATTGATTCTGACGAAGTTTTGCCAGTAGTGCTTGCTTTACGGGACGGGTCTTTCTGCTGGATTCAGTTTCTTCATAAATATCGTATGTATAATCATTTTGCTTAGCATATTCTATAAGCCTGATTTTCTGATTTTCAACTGTTTGCTCCGTTGTAGACACTCTTGCATATAGGGCAATATTCTTCATCTTATTCATTATTAGTTTCTTATGTATGGATAGATAAAACATTTCAGAAATGGCTTTGTCACCGGCACGACATAGCTTGCGACCGGAACACCATCTATAAGTTCGACCATGATAAAACACCACTGGTAGTTATCCTCATCAATGCAGTAATGAAAATGTGTAAAGGTTCGTCTCATAGGTGGTATATTATTCATAATAATATTGGATGCTTTTAATGTTAATCTTTCAGTTCGGACAGTATGGAGCGTACCTCTCATGCATTTCACCCAGCAAAGCATCGCTTTTGTAAGAATCCGGAATTAAATAATAGTAAGTTCTTTGTGGAATGCCATTCATTATCTCAGTAATTAGAAAATATGTGGTATTGTGCTCATTATCAAGGTCCAATTCTTGATGATAAATCGTAATCATGTTATTATATTGAATATTATGTTTCGATTCCATGCACAAATGTTTGTGCAAATATAACGCTTAGTTTTATAGTAGATGTCCTTTATTGCACAAATATTTGTGCGCTAATTCTTATCTTTATCCAAAATAACCTTGTCATGGAACCCAAGAAATATCCAATACCGAAAGAAATTGCTCCTGAGCATCAAGAACTAATGACGGAAATTGGGACAAGAATTAAAAAGCTAAGGACTGACAAAGGAAAGCGGTTAATCGAAATGGCTGCCCTAATTGGAATTTCTCGAAATGAATATTCGCTTTTGGAACAGGGAAAATTATATTTTAAGTTTTCTACATTACTGAGAATAATAGATTATCATCAAATTCCCTTTTCAGACTTCACAAAAAGTATTTAACAATCCTTATTTTTTCTAATTTTTAAGCGGAACTCTGCGTGTCGGTGCACTTTTAACCCAAGAATTCTTAAAAAACCTACAATTCACCGTCAAGACTGGCATATATTGCCAATGTTTTTTATAATCCCGGTACAATAATTCGGCATTTTAAGCTGTAAAAGCTATAGTAAAAGGCAGTTTTGGGGACATGGAAACCACACTTTAATGTGGATGCTCGTATTTATATTGAATACCATATTAATATGTCACAAAAACAGATTCCTGAGCACCAGCGCAAAAGATTGCAAGAGATATCTCAACTCATCAAGACCTGGCGTTTATTTGAATGTCAATCTCAGTGTGATTTTAGTAATATAGCCGAAGTTCATGTCAATACTTTGCAAAAATTCGAAAAGCAAAAAACTATTGATATTTCAGTGCTTACGCTATTTTCTTTAATCGATGCGATGGATGGAATGACCTTATCTCAGTTCTTTGAAGGGATGGAATAGTCGGCTGTTGCAAACAAGGTTGGAACATCCAAGGTTATTCATGACTTGTTAATGACCGGATATAATGCTCATGGATTGCTTCTCTGATGACTTGGCTCATACTTACATTCTTCATTACTGTGAGTTGTTTTAGCTTTGATATCATTAAATTATCAGATAAAAATGTTATTTTTTTCTCTTTGGGATACTGTTTGTGATACTTACCTCTTTTATAGTTGGTTGGTTTCATTGGTTGAAATTTTTACTATTTCCTATTATGTCTTATTGGCATAAATACCCATATTTTTTATATATGGTGTAATGAGCAATTGCCCTATAGCCATTATTTATGAAATTATTTATGTTTGTTCTGTCTTCGTCAAAGTGACTGAGCATATAATCGTACTGCTCGGCACATTTATCAACATCATATTTTTCGCTGATGCTACTGATAATGTGAAATATTTCTCTTCCATCTTCACCCAAAGCGCAAAGTGAATAACCATAGCTAATCCAATCTTCATATTTGTCGGCAATATCAATTTTGTTTTCAAACAGATAAATAGCTATATGATAACAAACTTTATACAGATTGCCTGAATTGGCAAATCCCATATCGGTTTTATTTGTGGTGGTCTTTGGTGTTTTGGGTTGAATCTCATAAGTACCTATGTACAGCCAAACCTCACTATTTTCATTTTTATACAGGCTGTCAATGAACGGTAAGAAACACATTCTTGAAATGTCTTTTCCACTTTTATCGGTCTTCAGACCAAACGTATTAAGGTAGTATGTTTCGAGTTCGAAGTAAAGGTACTGCCATTTCACCGGGTCTATCAGGTCGTGTTTAACCACTACTTTTAACCCGTCTCCACTTGGCGAAACAAACAGTAAAAATGTATGACTGTCATTCTCTAAGTTCTGTCGGACTTCCTCCAGGTTATTAATATGGTCAAAGTCCAGGACTATCAGACCCGACATCTTGTTAATATCTTCAATTTTACCTGTTCCATTGAACGTACCACCAAATATCACCGCAGGAAAATAATGTACCTTCATTGCTGATTTTTCTTTTGCTGTGGCATTCGGATATTTATATAACCATTCCTTATATAAGAAAGTCTGTATACTTAACTTTTCATTTGTTGTTGACCATTTTAGAAGTCTGTCAAGTCCCTGAACACTATGTACTGACCTGTCATTTACTTTTGGGAAAAATTCTAATTCTATCATATTGATTGTGTGCTATTAACTAATGCTATTTTCCCCAAGTCTGTCCTTAATTCTGCTAAGTCCTGCTCTTTTTCGGCAATATCTTTTGCTGATTGTCGGTCTAAAATATCCTGAATTTCGGGTGTATAGGTCTGCCTACTAATTTGGTTTTGTTCGAGGGCTGCAAGGGTCTCCCTCCTTAAAAGGGTACCCTCTTGTGCTGTTCCTGTCTCCAGTATTTGTGGGATTGCTTTAATCGGTGATTTTAAGGTATGTACATCCTTCCCTTGTTCAGTTTTCTCAGGCTGTTGTATTGACTTTGGTTGCGGTATAGCGTTCTTTGGTTCTGTCTCTGTTTGATGGCTTTGTTGTATTGTTGACAGTATTAAAGGAATATTATTTTCTGTATCGCTATCATTTAGTAACCCTTTAGCCTTTAATCTTTGAATTCTCTTTTTTATGCGTTGGTAATATGTACTTAATTCTGTATCAGGGGCGAACTTTGGTTTTAATTCCTCCGCTATAAGTGATGCAGTATAATTAAAGTTCTTTACCAGGCTAATGATTTCCCTGTCCTCATCCTGCTTGGTTGCTTTATCCATTGATTTAAGTAACTCTGATTCTGATTCATATCCAAGGAAGCTAAACCCCTTCAACCCATCCATTCTGAGGTCAAATTTTACTGCAATAACATTATCCTGGTTATAGATAATTTCATTATAACGACTCTTTAACTGCTTGATATATCTTATTGAGTCATCTGTTGTTGTGGTATTAATGGCAAATACACTATCAGCAAGGTTAAAGAGGTTCGAGGACCCTTGAAGATTGTTGCTGATAATTGGTTCCCCAGAAAATATCTTTGGGGTATGTGCCATTAACAACATGCTTAATTTGTGTTTTCTCTGTAGGTCCTTAATCCGATTCATTAGTTTGACGGCTTGACCACTTTTTTCATTATCCTGCGATATGGCAGATAAATTGTCAATGATTACCACCTTAACTTCTGTTTTTATTATTTCCAATTCAATTGCATCAATAAAAAGAAGGTTATCAACTATAGTCAGCTTGTTAGGAAAGGCAGTTAAAAAGTTACTGCTAAACTGAAAGGGCAGTACTTCTTTGTTTGCCCGTCTTAAGTCTTTGTTCGAATACCTGATGTAATCCTTTTCAATAGTCGCTTCAAAATCCACATAAAGCACCTTTTGCGCTGATGTCTCATTATTCAGATTATTATGCTTTGTTTCACCATAATTCCTTAATGGTTCAATGTCCATTATGTTTAGAACATTTACACCTGTTGCTACTGCTTCTGCTATCTGATAGGAAAGGAACGACTTGCCAACATTTGAGCGTCCAAACAGTATCGTAAGGTCACCTTCTGTCAGCAGGTCTCCGAATATATTCTTCTGATTATTTATTGTGTACTGGATTTCTTCAAAGGCTTTGACTATTGGCATAGTCTTAAATGTCGGCAGCTCAATTACTTTGTCTTTACCTGGGTTGTTACCTGCTTTTGGTTTTTCATATTTAAAGGTTGCCGTGTTTCCGGTACTACTCGTGGTCTGTCCACTTTGATTTAATTCACTCATTTGTTGACTGTATTACTTCTTAAATTATTTATTCTGACTTTTTTAAACCCCTTTGTTCCGGGTGGAACAGTCAGAACCACCCGGAGGGGAAAATCAATGTATTTTACTGCCAGTGATTTTAAATAAATACTGACATTTTCAATAAATACTCATATGAATACAAAATATTTTTATAATTCTTTTTACTGTCATCTTTTCACAGATTTTCTGATGTAGTTGCTATTGTCAGTGCTAATTGGATGCCTTGAACACTAATTTTGCCATTTGTCCCCCAAAATACAGTTAATATATTGATAGTTAATTCTATATATAAGGGACAACCATGGGGACAATCGGGGACACTAAGGGGACATCTTATTTATTGTCCCTTTTGCCTATTTTAACTTAAGGGGACAACTTTCCATTTGTCCCTGATTGTCCCCTTGTTGTCCCCTTAATTGTCCCCTTGTTAACTTATTGATTATTATATATATATTATATATATAAGTTAAAAGGGGACAATTTGTCCCGGTGTGAAAGAAGTATAATAAGATGCTGCCGGTAACAGGTTATAAATTTTAGTAGTTCTATAGTTGTCATTTTGATAGATATACACTGTAATGTCCTTATATTCATATCTTTAACTACGCATCTGAGTGTTTTACGGGTTTCTTGATTATTGTTGTGTTTCTCATTTTTGCCAGTTCTGATACTTGTACTACTAATTCAGTAAATGGTATAACCACGCAATATGCTTTATGATAGTCACCATGCAATTCTGAAGTTGTTACTTGGAATCGGTATACTTTTTTTTGCTTCATATACCAAATAGTACCGATGCTGCCATTCTTTACCCAACAATCTTCTACCAGGTAACCTCTGGCTTTTAATTGTTGAAGTCTTGTCTCAACCAATTGGGTGTTGTTGATGATTTCCTGTACTTCACTAAGCACTTCATTAAATGTTCTCATAATAATTCTTATTTCTTTTCACCAAAAGGTTACTCATGGCATGTTATGTTGTAAATACCAACATGCCATAAGGTCCCCATCAGTTGTATTAATTTGATTCAAATTTCAGTTCTGTTAATTTTATTCCGAGAGTTAGTTGAATCTCTCGTATTTTTTGTATCGGACTTTCAGCAATTTGAATGCTTTCAATCTCAGTTCCATTGTCAGATTGAACCAAAGTGCCTTCGAGTTTATGTATTTCATTTCTTGCAACACTGATTAGTTCCAGCATTTCCTCATCTGAAAGTCCGGTCTTAACAACTGCTACCACATCAACGTCCTCTTCTACTACAGGTAAGGTTACTATTGATTCTTGTGCTTCCTGTGTTACTTCAGTTTGTGCCTGGAATTCTTTCAGTGCTTCTGCTTGTACCTTCAATGCTTCTTGTGCTTTCTGTGATTCTTTAGCTTGTTGTTGGAGCACTTTTTGTGCTTCAGCTAACTTCAATGCTTCGGTTCTTTCAGCACGCATAATGTCAGTCATAGTTAGTTCACCTTTTTTTACTTGTTCAAGCATATCCGGTGATAATTTTGCAGCTTTATCAAGGTATTTGACGTTGGTGTTAAAAGTTTTTGCAACTTTAACTTTAGTTCTTTTTGATTCATCCCTTTCTCTTTTTGGCAAATCGGAGGGTGGAATTGATTCTACCATTGGTTTTTTCTTGGCATTTTGATTGCCTTGCAGTTTCTCAGCTTTTTCTTTTTTAACTGCTTCGTTAATTGCAGCCATTATCGGTTGTGCTTCTACAGCAATTGCTGACCACTGACTGCTTGTTAAGTTTCTGCGTTTATTGCTTCTCCATATGAAGTCCATTGCCTCAGAATCATCACCTAAGAATTCTTCCCAAACAGGGACAACCCCAATTTCTTCACATATTTGCTGCCTATTCCAACCATCAAGAACTTTTCCCTGATACAATATAATAGGATAGCTGCTATCATATCCATAAGTCTGAATGTCTAATTTTACATCATCTTGCTCTTCTACTGTCATTTCGGGGAAGACGTTGAATGGATGTTTTGCATAATGTCTTATCGTGTTTTTCATAACTTTACTTTTTTTCATATTAATTTTATATAATTTTTACTGAGTATATAATGTTTAATTTATTATTTTCAATTAATTGTTTATCAATTGACTGGAATGTATTTAAATTTAAATAAGACCCGAACTTGATATTGCCATTGAACTGTTTTTAATTTAATGTGCCGGATATATTCAAGTTCGGGTCCGGGATATTGAAAGGATGAGTTTTTCATTTTGTCTGAATTTTAAAATATTATCAAACTCTAATAGTTCCGCTATTAACTTTTAACATTTTATTTTCACATATGAAGTAGTGCATCCTCATCAGGTGTATGCCTAAGTCATCGAATTATACTGATGACAATCTTCCGGGTTGATTCCGTTTTACACGGAAGAGTCTTTTTTCTTTACTGCAACTCTTTGGCTGGGTGGATTTCCCCTTCCTCAATGGTTTTTTAGCATTAACTTTCTTTGATGGGGTGTTGACTACTTCATTTCCATTGTGACTTTCTGATAACATGTTGCCACTGACTTTCTCTTCAGGAAAAATCTCATTGTGCATAGAAACAACACCATTCCATTTTTCCACTCTTAGATTCTGAAAAACAGAGCACATTTCCTCTTCGCTCATTTCCAGATTCAATCCTAAATTGACTGTGCCCTCAAATCCAAACTGGTTGGTCAAAGCACAATAAGCATTATATGTTTCCGGATAAGATTCCAAGAGCATCTTATTCAAACCCTCTAATTCAGTATTTTGGTACTCAAGAAACTCAAGGTTTATTTTATAACAAGCAAATATGCCAAGTTCAATTACTAATCCTGATTCATTAGATTCTTCGAATTCTTTATTGCCGTGCAATTCAAAACAAATCGTCCCATTTGAATCAAGAATATATTTGCATTTCGACTGCATTAGGCTGCTGAATGAGGCTAAAATCTCATCTATTTGATGATGGTCATTTGGCTCATCTTTAATTTTATGACCCAAGGCACTACAAATCATTAGAATACTGGTCATGAAAAAATGCATAGCTGTCAACTCAGTTTCAGCATCTGAGTAATCATATTTATAACTTTCACTGGAAATGTCTCTTAAAGAGTGTTCATACTTTTTCTCAATTTCTAAGTTCTCATCAAGTTTATGTACCTCACAAACTGTCCATTCATTATCTCCAGCATTTGAGTTTTGTCTTGACATGCTTTCAACAGAAGGTTGTGCATCTCCGAGCGTTATATAATTATCAAATCCATGTTTTTTGGATAATAAACAATAGGAATTGTAAATTTCGGGAAATGTTTCAGAGAGGTACTTATTTATTCCCTTTAGGTTACTACCTTGAAATTCAAAGAATTCGAGATTAACTTTAAATGCAGATAAAATTCCAAGCAAATATCCTACGGTTGATTCACTAAAACTGTCACTATCTTCCTCAGAATTTGCTTGATGATAAATATCTCCGGCTGAATCAAAGTAGAATTTGCATCTGAAACCTAACTTGCTCCTGAATTTCCTCATCGATTTAAGGATATCAAAGGAGGTATCTGATGAATAATCAACGTTTTTCATTAAGTAGATACTTAGTTCCAACAGGCGGAATAATAATTCATTTCCATTAATAGCTTTCGTCATTTTTTGCATTAGAGATTCATTGTCTACAGTCCACCTGACGTGGGTATTAAACTTCCTGGTTTTGCTACTTCCATTACTTGAATGGGTTTTAGCTGATTGTTTTTTTAACATTTTTTTAATTGTATTAAATGAATAATAAAAATTACTTTGCCACATTTCTTCGACATTGGCTTCAGGCAATATTTGCCAATGAATATATATGGAACTCCAATTGAGCTATAGATTTAGTTATTTTCGCAAGCAGACATACTTTTGGCACTTCACAAACTTCTTGTGCTTGTAACTAAATGAATATGTGCTGTTTCTATAAATCCGGTCGATTATCCGAATTTGCGACCTCTTTTGAAATTTTTGTTTTTCATATTAGCTGCTTTTTAGTTTTAATTTTACAACCATATTGACATTGCCAAGAACCCCGATAATAACGACCATTGCTTCGTGGTTTAATGGAAGCCCAATGTACTGAACCACATACTTTACATTTCATTTCTCCGGTGTATTCATTTATCAGTTCCATAGGTTGTTTCCTGATATATCTGATATGAGCATTATTCATTACTACGGGATTAATAGAAGCTACATTAATCGGCTTAAGTTTTCCCATTATTTCTCATTTTTAGTTTCTAATTCTTGAAAATACTCCCAACATTTATTTGCGTGAAAAAACAGTTGGTCTGCTAACCAATTCTGAAAGTCATTTGGTTCTTCACCATTATCATTTCCCTCCGGTATTTGTGCATTAGTATAATCGCTGTGCTTAATGACATATCCTCTTATGAATTCTTGACAAACAACTTCTTCACAGTAAAAATCTTCACCATCAAAAACAACTTGTGTATCTGTTGCAAAAACTGCATTTGCTATTGCACAATTAATTACATGCAAATAGTCTTTATCATTAATATTTTCCTTCTTCATATATTTAGTTTTTATTAATATTATTTAGTACGACTCCATATATTAATAGTCCTATCATATTGTGCTTTTAATTCATTTGTCTTCTTGCCAATTCTATTCATAACGTTTTAATTTTGTGTTATTTCAATGATGTGAACGGAACAAATGTAAATAGGTATTTTAACTCAAGTAGACGACAATAGAAATTGTCGGTTGATGTGTCGTCCACCTGAAAGTAGAATTGCCACATTTATCCTATTCTTCAGTTAGAAGCAGAAGCAAAAAATAGATTTTCTAAAAAACCGGATTGTCGTTAATCCTTCAAGGATTTTTCAATGATTGAATCAATCTTTGCTTGGTCCTTTGGATTTAAATTGCCATCATATCTTTCCTTACTGGGATGATAGAAATTGTTTTCATTTCTATCATTGAAAAGATGAAGCGCAATTTTATAGTTGGAGGGTACTTTTGTTGGAGTAATGATTTTATTTTTTATCAAACAATTTATAAAATATGCAAGGTGATTGTAATACTCACTTTGCCATATAATTGGAGAAGGAGATTTTAAAGGCTTGCTACGAGTATAATCAACGAATAATCTCTTGAATTCATATGCTGAACAATTAATGTACCCATGCTTCTTCAGATTTGCATGAAGTAAACTTAGAATTACACCTGCTTTAGATGTAGCAGTTTTTGTCAAAGCGAAAGTATAGACTGTTTTGGATTCAATTTTGCCCACAAATCTTTTGGCAGGAATCATGGCATTATTAGTTACTATTATTGGGAGTAACTGGTCAGTAATAAAATCAATTAACTCTTTTAAATAATATTTTTGACTTCCTGAAACACGAAAAAAGAAATTATATGCTTCCCGTTTAGTATTTAACTTACCTTCAAATAAACCATCACCCATATTTGTCTCAAGCCATTCCGGCATATCTCCAGACCTCCTCCATTCCTCTCGCAATGGCGAATTAGCAAATTGTTTATGATAATTTTTAAATTTATTCCACAACCAAGTCAGGATTCTTTCAACGTACTCCAATGCATCTGGACTACTCTGATTACTTTTCACAAACTCCTGCACATAGTCTTTATATTCTTGAATATGTTTTTTGAAGAAATAACGATGTAAATTATTCTTATTGAAGAGTATTCCAAGGTAAGATGTCCCTTCAACCGGATTATTGCAAATAATTGGATTTTTATCAAACTCACAAATATACCTTTCAATCAAATCCTCTTTACTACTATCATATTGAACAATCGGTTTCATAAAATCAAGATTAACAAAAAGTGGCTTCTCAATTCATTTCAAAATGCCTACCTAAGATATCAATCTTAAAGCATAGAATTGTTCATAAATGTAAGCAATTGTTGTACTTTTTCAAAAATCATTGGTACATTTGACTATATTGTCTAATCAATTCAGTCAAAATGAAGAGTGAATCATTTGGTAATTATTTGAAGCATGTTCGTGAGCAAAAAAGCCTTCCTCAACGAATTGTTGCCCACAGATTGAATATTGATACCAGTACCTTAAGCAAAATTGAATTGGGAGAAAGACAAATTACAATATCAATGATTCAAGGTCTGGCTGAAGTCCTGGGATTAGATTTCCGGGACCTGCAAATCAAATTCATTTCGGAAAAGATTTTCAGTGATTTTGAAAACCAGCCATATCTGAAAGATGCTATTCAGAAAATAATAAAGCAGATTAAATAAACCCTTTTGGAGAATTACTTTGAATATGATTGAAATCGACAAGCATAGCAGCTACAAATTATATTGGATTGATTTTTCGAATTCGCAAAAGGAAAAAATTCAAAACACCTTGAATGAGTTGAATCTTAAAGTTCTTGATATTGGGCTGGAACTTGCTGCCTTTTTAAAAGACAAAACGCTTGACGATGCTATTAACAACATAGCAGATTATGTGACCTTCCTGTTTGACAAGCATCTGAATATTGATTCAAAGAATGATGTGTCATATGTAATAATCACAAACATCGGATTTATACTGGAACCATTTTTAATGGTTGATACTGTTCGATTATTAAGAACATATTCAAAGCATACTGGTGTCGTTTTACTTTGGGACGGTCTTGTCCTTGATAATTCACTTTTTTTCTGGCAAAACAATCCGGAATTCCAAATCAACTTTGCTGATACAAAAATTACTAAAATAGATTTATAGTCATGAAATACAAGGAACTGATTCATTTTGAGCCAATAACATCTGTTGTAAAACTTGTAGATTCTGGGCGGAAGGACGTAGCTGAAAATCTTGTCAAGACTTTTGTCTTTTCAAAGAAAATCAAAGAAGATTTGACTGAAGTTATAATTAAAAATCTTGCTCCAGGTTCGAAAAAAGAGAAGAAGGGTATCCAGATTGTCGGTAGTTACGGAACCGGGAAATCACATTTAATGGCACTTGTTTCCGCAATAGCTGAAAATGCAGATTTTGTTGCTTTACTCCCTGATAAGGACATCAAGGATTCTTTCACAAAGATTGCCGGTAAGTATAAAGTACTTCGATTCGAAATTGGAACCGACAGACCTCTGAAGGATATTGTTTTTTCACAACTGGAGAGATTCCTGAAAAGCGAGGGCGTTAATTATAAATTTGACACTACATCTTCATTTAGCTGGAAGGAGCTTATACAGAAGATGATGGCTGAGTTCGAAGAGGTATTTCCGGATAACCATTTACTGGTAGTCATCGATGAGTTGTTGGAATATCTTAAAGGTCGAACCCCTAACGAACTAAGTTACGATTTGATGCTTATGCGTCAACTGGGCGAGGCATGCGATAATTCAAGATTTAAGCTAATGTTTGGTGTGCAGGAACTTTTATACAGGTCACCGGAATTTCAGCACCAGGCTGAGATATTAAACAAGGTTGAAGACAGATATGATGACTTGATTATAACCAAAGAAGATGTTGCTTTTGTTGTAAAAGAGCGATTGCTTAAAAAGGATGAGCATCAAAAGGCAGCAATCAGAGACCATCTTCTGAAGTTTGCTCATTTATTCGAAGGGATTAATGGAAATCTCAATGACTATGTTGATTTATTCCCGGTCCACCCTTCATATATTAGTTATTTTGAAAGAATTAAGCACGGAAAAAGTCAGCGTGAAATACTAAAAATTCTAAGTGCCACATTTGAAGAACTCCTTAGTAATGAGGTCCCGAAAGATAATCCTGGTTTGATAACATACGATATGTACTGGGAAGACCTGGCAAATAACCCTTCCATGTTGGTATTTCCTGATATCCGGACAGTAAAAGACAAAGTAGAAATAGTTTATGACCGTATTAACGCACATTTTACCGGAGCGAGAAGCAACAGGAAGAAGCTGGCAACAAGTATTACAAATGCTTTGGCAATTAAAATTCTTTGTGATGACCTGGATAAAAAAAATGGAGCCACTGTCCATGGTCTTAAAGAGGACATCTGCCTAACTATATCAGGTGTTAATGATGCTGACTTTTTGATGGCTAACATTGAAAGTACTGCAAGCCAAGTTGTGTCTGCGACTGCTGGACAATACGTTGATAGGGACCAAATAAGTTCAGAGTTTTATATACGTGTAGAAGGTGGTATAAATATTCAGCAGGTTATAAAAGACTATGCCGATGAAGTAATTAAAAGAAATCCTGACCAGGCTGACCAATATTATTTTGATTTCTTGCAGTATATTCTTTCTCTTCAACAGAATACGTATAGGACTGGATTTAAAATATGGGAAGACAGTCTTGAGTGGAAAGACAAAAAAGCATTCCGTTTGGGATACATTTTTTTCGGTAATCCAAATGAAAGAAGTACCACTGAACCCATACAGCAGTATTACATCTTTTTCTGCCCAGTTTTTAATTCAATTGAAAGAAATGACCAGGCAGACGAAGTATATTTTGAAATGGCTGAACTTAGCTATGAGTTTAAGGAACTTATCTGCCTTTATGGAGCAGCCAAAGCAAAAGAAATTTCCGCTTCAACAAATCAGAAAAATCTGTTCAGAGACCAGATTAAAGACTATCTAAGCCAAGCAATTAATACTTTCGAAAAAGAGTATGTTGGTAAATCCAAAGTATATTACAAGGGCGAAGCAAAAGCACTAAAATCCTTCCCACTACTGGGTGAAGGAACAACAAAAGATGTGATTTTCAGAGATATTGCTGCCCGTGTACTTAACAAGTATTTCAATGATAGCTTCCCCGATTATCCGGTTTTTACGGACCTCATGCGACCGATGACTAAGGATAACTATGATGTGATGATAAAGAATGCTTTAATCAAAATCATTAAATCAACACAACCGAACAGAGATGGTGAAGCAATATTATCCGGTATGGGTTTATGGAATGGACAACGAATCGATACACAGCATTCAAAGTATGCTGATAGCATCAGAAAGAAATTAAAGGAAAAAGGTCATGGCAAGGTGCTTAACCGTGAAGAAATAATCTTTGCTCATTATGCACCTCATAATCTCTGGTACTCGAAAGATTTTAAGATTAATCACCAGTTGGAATTTATTGTCTTGTCTGCAATGGTGTTTGCCGGGGATATTGAAATATCATGGTCTAATAGCAGGTCTTTAACAGCATCTTCTGTTGATGATTTACAGCTTATTTCGGATGAAGACATGTTTTCTTACCAGAATATCAAAGAACCTAAAGGGATACCTGCAAAGCATCTTAAAACGCTTTTTGAATGCCTTGGATTGCCTGATTTAACATCAGAAATTGAAAAGCCTGAAACTGCTGTTAAAATCGTTACAGAGGCAAAGAATATGGTTGAGAGTACAGTAGATGCACGAGCAAAGATAATGTCTGGTCTTAAATGCAAGTCTATTAATCTGCTGAATTCGAAAGATGAAGAAGATTATAAGACAAAACTCGATGCACTTTCTGGTATGCTTGACAAGATTCAATCATATAATACTTATGGCAAGATAAAAAGTTTTAGTTATACAACTGATGAACTCAACGAAACATTTGAGGCATACTCATTATGTAAAACAGTTGAAAATCTTGACGGATTAGCTAAGAAGTTTGAAAAACTAATCAACTATCTCAGCCAGGCATTATCTTATGTTATCGAGAGTGAACAACCTCTCTTTAATGACATGAGTAAAACAATCAACGAATTGTCAGCCAAACTGACATCAGGAAAGGAAAACGAAATAAAAAAATATGAAGCACTACTGAATTCACTCATTGACAGGTATGCCAGATATTACCACGCTTATTATTTAAAATGCAGATTATCAACAAATGATGCCAGTTCAAAAGAGCGAATACTTGGTTCAGAGAAGAAAAGGATTTGTGATATTATAAAAGATGCTGAATTCATTACGGCAACAGATTACCAGAACTGGTTGAATATAATCACCTCACTCAAAGAAGCGGACCTCTCTATTACTTTGCAAAAGGTGAAGGAGGAGCCGTATCAGGATTTCAATCCTCGTGAATATTATGGCAAGCCAAACTATAAAATCTCAGAACTGGAAGAACAACTTGACGATATTCTTGAAAAATGGGTTGTTGCTATGAGGTCTATATTTAAAGACCCAAGTGTTAAAAATAACATTGAACTTCTAAAAGCAAGTGAGAAGAAAATGGTTGAAGCATTCCGGGATGAAAAGATTGAACTTACTATCGATAATGCCCAATCTTTACGAAACCTTATATCAACCCTATCTAAAGGAATTGACAAGGTCGAAATCACAATTGATGATATCAAAAAACAATTGAACAGACCAGTAACTCCTGGTGAAGCAATCGAGATTCTAACTGCTTATATAGATAGCCTTTGCGCTGGTAAGGAGAGGAATAAAGTACGAATAATAATTAAATAACATTATGGCTGAACAGATAAAATGTCTTGGGAAATCTTTTACCAGTGATGATGAGCGAAGAGAATATTATCGTGATGAACTAAGAAAATTACTTCCAGAACTTAAGAAAATTGATGGATTTCCCATAGGTGAGGATGAAGATATTATTGAATTAAGTGACCCCCCATACTATACAGCATGTCCAAATCCTTGGTTGAATGATTTCATCATTGAATGGGAGAACGAAAAAGCAAACCAACATGGAAGAAAGGACGCTTTTCATGTTAATGAGCCTTATTCAAGTGATGTGAGTGAAGGGAAAAACAATCCAATTTTTAATGGTCATAGCTACCATACCAAAGTACCACATCCAGCAATAATGAGATACATACTGCACTATACACAGCCAGGGGATATCGTATTTGATGGTTTTGCGGGGACAGGAATGGCAGGTGTTGCAGCACAATGCTGTGCTGCTCCAGATGCAAATGTAAAGTCAGAAATAGAAAAAGACTTTAACCAAAATGGATTAAAATTAATTTGGGGACCACGAAAAGCTATCATTTCCGATTTAGCCCCTATTGCGACTTTTATCAGTTCACAGTACAATAGGAAACTTGAAACAGACAAATTTGGAGATGAATTTTATAAAGTTTTTGACCAAGCCATCAAAAAATATTCTTGGTTGTACGAAACCAAACATAAGTCTGGTGGTAAAGGTAAAATAAATTATACTGTCTGGAGTGAGGTGTTTTCATGTCCCTTTTGTGAATGTAATCTTATATTTTATGAGGTTGCTTTTGATTCATCTGAAGGGAAAATGCTCGATTCTTTTACTTGTACTTCTTGTAAGAGTAATTTAAATAAAGCTGATTTAAACAGATTGCATCATACGATATATGACTCTATTCAAAAGAAGACCATCCAACAAAATAAGTACGTACCTGTTTTAATAAACTATTCTGTCGGAAAAAGACGATATGAGAAAAAACCTGATGCTGAAGATTTGAAAATAATAGAAAGAGCACAGATGGAACTAAATTCAATAGATAAAAAAGAATTAAGTTCTTACCCCATGATGTTTGTCGGTGGTGAAGGCTGGGGTGATATTTTTAGGACAGGATATCATTATGGTATTACACATACACATCACTTTTATACAGATAGAAATCTCTTATCAATAGCATATCTATGGAATTCATGCAATAATCCCCATATCAAATGGATATTAACTTCAATCTTGAATTATGTCAACAAAAAACAATCCTATACTGGAGGCGGAGGAGGAATGCCTGGTGTTTTTTATATAGCATCACTTGTTCAAGAAAAAAATGTTTTTGATGTCTTTAAAAGAAAAGCTGAAAACATTATTAAACTTTTTAAAGATTATAAACCGAATCAAAATAATTCTCTTATTTCTACATCTTCAGCAAATAGTCAAATGCTAAATAATAGTTCAGTTGATTACATTTTTGTAGACCCACCATTTGGTTCTAATATTATGTATTCCGAGGGTAGTTTTTTATGGGAATCTTGGCTAAAAGTATTTACAAATAATAAAATGGAAGCCATTGAGAACAAATCTCAAAATAAAAACCTTATTTCTTACAATAGCATTATGTCTTCTTGTTTTAGCGAATTCTATAGAATTTTAAAACCTGGAAAATGGATGACTGTTGAATTTAGTAACACGAGTGCATCAGTTTGGAATGGAATTCAAACATCAATTCAAAGAGTGGGATTTATTATTGCAAATGTTTCCGCTCTTGATAAGAAACAAGGGGGGTTCAAAGGAGTAACAACTCCGACTGCTGTTCAGCAAGATTTGGTTATTAGCTGTTACAAGCCATCCTCCGATTTTGAAAACAAATTCAATACCTATCAGGGTGATAAAGTTGTTTGGGATTTTATAAGTGAGCACTTGCGCCATCTTCCGATACATATAAAAAAGGAAAGTAATACAACTGTGATTATAGAACGCAGTCCCAAAATATTATTCGATAGACTTATTACTTTTTATCTTATGCGTGGTTTGCCAATACCCATTGATGCCAAAGATTTTCAGGAAGGATTGAAACAACGTTTTATTGAACGTGATGGCATGTTTTTTATAGATGAACAAGTGATTGAATATGACGATAAAAAAGCTAATGCACCAAATGTAATTCAAGTAAGCTGGCAAATAGCAACTGAAAGCGAAGGAGTTGAATGGCTTAAACGTGAACTAAAAAATAAACCTTTAAAATACCAAGATATACAACCAAAATGGATGCAAGCTATAACTGCTATAAGAAAAGGTGACATTCTTCCAGAATTAAGGGATTTGCTGCAACAGAATTTCATAGAAGAATCAGGCGGTTTTTGGCGAGTTCCAGATTTGAATGAAGCTACAGATAGGGAGTTTTTACGAAATAAGATTTTAATACGGGAATTCGATGGGTACATAGAAATAGCGAATAACCCAAAAGCTAAAAAAATGAAAGAGGTGCGTGTGGAGGCTCTTCGTGCCGGATTCAAAAGTTGCTGGGAAACCAAAGATTTTGAAATAATTATAAGGTTATCTGAGAAAATTCCACAAAACCTGCTGTTGGAAGACGAACAATTATTAATGTACTACGATATAGCAAAAGACAAAGTATAATGAAAGCAGATGCCCTCAACTTAACCTCGACTTTAAACAGTGCTGAAGTTGATTATTACACTATACCTCAATATCAAAGACCATATACCTGGGTAAATGAGAATTTTGAAGTACTGTGGGAAGACCTTTTAGAATCCTATAATGATTACAACGCTGCAAAATCTGAAGAAAAACCTACGGAAACTTACTTTTTAGGACCTGTTGTTTTTGTAAAGAACACAGTTAAAAGGTCATTCGACATAATTGATGGACAACAAAGAGTATCCACGTTCCATATTATTTTATGGTATCTATACCGAAGATTGACAGATACAACTGAACGTGCAAGAATTAATCAAATTTTGACATTCGTTGGGGCTGAACCTAAACTTAAAGTTTCATCAAAAGATGCAACAACATTTTTGCAAATTCGTGAATCAAATAACCCAATCGATTCTATAAGCAAGATGGCTGATTGCGCCAATTTCTTCCGTTTAAAAATTGCTGAACTAACAGACCCTAAATCTTTTTCAGAATTTTTACGAGAAAATACCCAATTTATTGTCATTGTTGCTGATGATTATGCTAAAGCATGGGATTTGTTTATTGGAATAAATGGGAAAGGTGAGCCACTTAATCCGACAGACTTGGTAAAAGCATTTGTTTGTGGGCAGAGTGAAGTTGGAGACCAAGCGGGAGCAATATGGGAAGAAAACATTCTCCCCTTAGGAATTAATTCGACTGCATTTTTACTTTTCTTGACAAGATTCCAAGCAAAGAAATATATTTCAGAAAATGCCCTCTTCCGAGAAATATGTAAACTTTTCCCCAGTAATCTAAGTACCCTTGAAATAGCAAAGCATGCAAGAATCTTCAATTTGTTTTGGCTTTATCCTATTGAACAGTTAAATACCCAAATAGAAGGTTTGATTTTATCTCAAAATGGTAAAAAATCACTTCGTATTTTACGTGATTTAGCAAGAAGAGATTTTACCACACTTATCTTTCAGTATCACAAATACTTCGGTATAAAAGAAATATTTGATGAATCGTTTCTTAATATGTTGGTCACTTATCAAATGAGAATGTCGATAGCAAGGAAAAGGTCAAGAGAAAAGAAATTTATTGGTGAATTTAAAGAAGCCATATTTCTCCCAGATAGAAGTGATAAAGAAACCTTGGAAGAGGAAGTAAGGATAAATAATGAGAAACTCATTGCATTAAATCGCATCAAACAGTTTCTTAGTTCTGACGCTCCCGATGATAAATCATTTGAAGGTTATGTAAAATTAGCTGGCTACCATGGGAATTATCCAGCGAGAATAATTCTTCGAGATTATGAAGAAGGGAAAAGAGGAAATAAAATGATAATTGACTACCAAATTGAGCATTTGATGCCTGAGTCTGGCACTCCTTTCTGGTACAAGGCAGCGGAGGTTTTGGATTCCAAAGGTATTCCTGATAAAACAGCATATGCTAACATTGTCAACAACATAGGAAATCTTTTTATAATTGATGCAACAACCAATAACCAAGTAAAAAATTTTGATTATCTAATCAAAAAGGGATTTTACCAAGAATATCTTATAGATTGGTCCATTGCAAGAATAACATTAGACAAAGAATCTTGGATTACTATGGATATTGACAACAGAGCGATTGAAATCGCCAGATGGGCAAGAAACAATTGGAAATTTTAAATTTTATGATTTATCAGGGCAAACAAATTGAAATACTGACCCGGAAAAAAATCTTCGGCAAAACAATCGTTCAAATACGAATTTTGAGCACGGGTGAGTTATTGGATGTACCTGAAAGTGAGTTAAGCCATTACAATGGACAGATTTCTGGTTCTGAAATCACATTTCGAGCAATTGCAAGCCGGATTAAAAGTGAAGTTTCAAAGCAAAGCATGCTTTCCCCGTTCGAAAGTAATGTAATTCCTCTTCCTCATCAGATACTTGCTTTAGAAAAAATCATGTCCGGACAGTTCATGCGCTTCCTTATTGCTGATGAAGTTGGGATGGGTAAAACAATTGAAGCTGGTCTTGTTTTGAAAGAGTTAAAACTTCGTGGAATAGTTAAGCGGACCATGGTTGTGGTTCCGAAATCAGCGATGTTGCAGTGGAAGCAGGAGATGAAAAAACACTTCAATGAAACATTCAACATTTACGATAGTGAACTAATCAACACACTTACCAGAACTTTTACCCGGCTGGATGCAGATAATGAAATTAACATCTGGTCGCAACATAATCAGCTTATCGTATCAATGGATGCTCTAAAACCTATTGAATCAAGGCAGGGATGGTCCAAAGAGAAGGTGGAAGAATATAACAAGTATCGTATTCAAAGTGTAATTGATGCTGACTTCGATTTATTGATTATTGATGAATGTCACAAAGTTGGTGGAAGTACTCTGACTGTTGGACGGCATCAAATGGCAGATATTCTATGTAATGCCATTCCAAATGTTTTATTATTGTCTGCTACTCCGCATAGGGGTAAATCAGACCATTTCAGAAGAATTCTTCAACTATTGGATGCTGATGCATTTGCCGGCGAAGGTATGCCACGAATTCCCGAATTAGAACCATATGTTGTACGTACAGAAAAACGCCAGGCTATTGATTACAACGGGAAGCAATTATTCAACAAGCGAAATACCGTAACAGTTGAGGTTGCCTATCATCCGGAGAAACATAAGAAACAGCAAAAACTTTATGGTACTGTAACAGAATATGTAGTAAACGGTTTCAATCTCGCTCAGCAGACTAAAAACACTTCCTATGGATTTGTCATGTTGCTTTTCCAGCGAATGATGAGCAGCTCAACACAGGCAATTCTAAATGCAATGGAAAAACGTGCTGCCAGACTTGCTAACGAAAAAGGAGAGGTAAATAAGGAAAATATAATCGCAAATCTTAATGAATTTGGCTACGATGGGCAGTATGAGATGGACTTTGAAACCAAAGTATTAACGCTTGTAGAAGAAACCGTAGCCAACTATGATACTGAACTTGAAACACTAAAGAGTCTAATCAAGAGTGCCAAGGATTGTTTAGATACTGAAAGTGATGCTAAAGTTGATTACCTGTTTGATAAACTGACTGAACTAAAACGGAAGGAAGATAATCCGGAACTCAAATTCCTCATCTTCACTGAATTTACTGCTACTCAGTTTATGCTGAAGAAAGTCCTCCAGGAAAAAGGCGGCTATATCTGTGAGCATATCAACGGTTCAATGGAATTTGAAGACAGAGTCGATGCCTTAAGGAATTTCAAAGGTAAAACTCAGATACTGATTTCAACCGATGCTGCCGGGGAGTCATTAAACATGCAGTTTGCGTATATAGTAATCAATTATGACATGCCATGGAACCCGATGGTAGTTGAACAAAGAATTGGCAGGGTTGACAGGATTGGGCAGACAAAAAATGTACTTGCTTTAAATCTGTTACTTGATAATTCAATCGATAAACGGGTTTATGAAGTAATTGAGATTAAACTCAATCAGATAATGAAGGAGCTGGGCATTGATAAAACATCTGATGTTCTTGACAGCACAATTGAAAGAGAAAGTATCAATAAACTTTATTTGACATCGCTATTATCACCAGATAAGTTCGAAAAGGAAAGCCAGAATTGGCTTAATGAAATAAGAAATAAATTAAGAAACTATAGAAGTACAGAGGGTGCATTACCTACACTCGAAACAAAAAGCATTACAACCGAGAAGACAGACAATGTTAAATACAGTCCTCTTCCAACCTGGCTTGAAATAATGGTCAAGAATTATTTAAAAACAAAAGTAATAGCATATAATAATCTGATTGATGGAGTACGTTTCACTTTCCCAGGTTTCAAAGAGCAGATTTACACATTCAATATCAAAGAGAGTATAAATAATCCAATACCGGAACCACTAAGTTTGCAACATGAAATAATCCAAACAGTACTTTCAGAAGCGGTACCCGCTGATATTAATCAACCGATACCAATTATAAAAATCGAAACTATCGAAAATGTCCGTGGAGTATGGTCTCTTTGGCATCTTATTGTGAAGAACAGGTATGAGGAACAGCAATATGTCACTCCTTTGTTTGTGTCAACAGATAATGATTTATTCCCGGCATTTGCAGATGACGTTTGGCAAAAGATTTCAACGAGTGACGAAAATATAACCATTAAGGGGGCACTTCTCCCACCGGATGTTAAACCACTTCTTGAAAAGCAGACTGAAATCGTTGAGGGTGTACTAAGAGTAAAATATCAGGAACTTGAATCTCTAATCCTTTCGAACACTCAACGTATAAAGCAGAACAAAGAGAAAGCATATGATTTTCAATTAAAGCAGTTGAATAAGATTGGCATTGAAAATATACGACAATCGAGAATTCAGAGGTTGGAGAAGGAGAAGTACTCATGGGAGAAGAGCCACGAGTTGCAGAAAGAAATAATCCCAGACCTAAAGTGTCTTTTGATTTTAAAATTTTCCGATGACTAAATTCACTGAAATATTCAGCAAAACAATACAGGCATATCAAAAGAACCTTTTAATTTTTG
This sequence comes from uncultured Bacteroidales bacterium, assembly GCA_963732365.1. Lineage (GTDB taxonomy): Bacteria > Bacteroidota > Bacteroidia > Bacteroidales > VadinHA17 > SR-FBR-E99. Next base: position 1,107,100 of record CAVSZC010000005.1, read on the forward strand.
ACAAAGATTCCATATTCTCATATGCTGAAACTGTCTCAGAAGCACAAGATTCTGGTTATAGACTAATTTTTATTGAAAGTGCTTATGATTTTCGCATAAATTTTGAACTAAACCGGAAGACCACAGAAAGATTGGCGTTTGTTTCCAGGTCTGTCTTCCTTGTTTTGCCAGATATTCTAAGTGATACAAAAATTTTGAATCTAAGTTTACATGATTTCTTCCCATTTCTTGACAATAATGCTTTGAACGGACTTAGTTTCTCTGCTTTAAGCACATTATCCGGCTTCAAGATATACACTTCACTTGGGTATAATGAAACCCTAAAATTTGTGCTGGAGAACATTTATAGTGTGGATTTTGACACATTGAAATCGGTTAGTGGCAAGGAACGCCTATTAAATGCTCTGATTACAGTTTATCTTGAAAAGAATGGGGTTAACAAACCAATATCGGATTTTCTCTCACAACAAACCAAACCGTATTTCCCGGAATTGACAGACACTGGATTATCAAAAAAATCAATACTTGAATTTGTAACATTTAAGTGGTATTCCTGGGTGACAGAACATGACAGAAGTATTGATTTTGAAGAGTTTTGCCTTGCAAAAACAGTGGGACACCTTCTTATTAAAGGGCTTATTCAACCTGTGAAAGTATCACATGAACAGTACGATTCATTGGAATCAAAAATTGGTGTTTACTTTGATGTCAATCAATCTTTATTGGATGAATTTCAATCAGTAATAAACTACCTTAATGATACACTCCCAAATATAGAAGACAAACCACAGGAATGGTTTGAATTAATACAAATTGTAGCAAGAGCAAAATTGATGACACTTAGATGTGAGTCAAAAGAATTAAATACTCAATTCCAAAGCATTGAGACCAGAATCAATGAAAGGTTTCAGCTATTTGTAGAATCGAACTTTAATTCACTAATCACACGTAGCGGGAGCAAGCATCCTTTTATCGTTACAAGGATACTTGAGTACATAAGATATCAAGCCAACAAGAAAAAAGCATTAATTGTCATTGATGGAATGTCCTATTGGCAGTGGCTTGAATTATCTGAAGCGATAAAAATTGAAATAAAGGATATTGAGAACAAAGCTACTTTTGCTTATATACCGACTATTACAGCATGGTCAAGGCAAGCTATATTTAAAGGAGATGTGCCGGACCTGGATGAAAGTAACACAAGAGAACAAAAAGACTTTGAATCATTCTGGAAGAAGTATAATTATACTGAACATGAGATAGGGTTCTATAAAGTTGGTATAAATTCTAATTCAGAGGATATCAAATCTGACAAAACAATTGTTGGCGTAATCATTAACGACCTGGATGAAATAATGCACGGGACCTTAATGGGCAATGAGCAGCTTTACCAATCAACAAAACAGTGGATTGCTTCAGGAATGCTTGTACAATTGATTTTAAAGCTAAAACAGGAGGGTTTTAAGGTATTTCTTACCACTGACCATGGTAATGTTGAAGCCGATGGAATTAAAAGCCTTAAAATGAATGAAAAGTTTGGTGCGTTATCGAGAAGCAAGCGACATATTCGGTTTTCAAACGAAACATTAAAAAAGGATTTTCTGAATCGGAACAGTTCATTTTCGTTTGGGATTGATGGGTTATCGGTTTACCTGAAGGACAAATCTGCATTTGTTCCGGAAAATGAAAGATTAATAACCCATGGGGGAAGCCATTTTTGGGAAGTAATAATACCATTTATTGAGATATAATGAAGGAGAAGGGTAAATTTATTGGCATAAATCAGCGTGTCCCATTAAAAGCACTAAATAATGGGATAATAAGGTTATTGGATGAAAATATTATATCATTGGAAGAGTTTAAACATGATATTTTGGAATATACCAAGGGAGAAAATCGTGCGAAAAAGGCATCACAATATGCATATCATATTTTATCACGTCCACCAATTATAAAAAATATCCGGTCGATATTTAATTCAGATTCATACAATCTACTTCCAAATTCCGACAGACAGGCACTAATACTATGTTTAGTTGCACTTACATTCCCGCTCACATATGATTTGTTGGTATATATGGGTAGTTCCTTTAAAGTACAGAAACAAGTCAACAGAACCTCTATGAATTTAAAAATGAGTTCACTATATGGCAGTAATCGAAGCCTCTATAATGCAATGGATGCTGTTATTCCGATGATTATCGAACTTGGCACTATAAAACGTACAAAAATTTCAATATATGAAATCGATGATATTAAGACCATAAGGAATCCATTTATCTCTGAAGCGTTGATATATACAGACATTAAATTGTCGGAGTCCAAGACAATACTACTCGAAGACCTTCAAGTAAGACCTTGGTATATGTATTACTCACCAGAGATTAATATCAACAAACTTACAATTCTGAAACATTCGGAGAGCAGGCTTGGTGGTGGATATCTGGCAATAAAATAAAATCTTACTGTTATGCAATAAATAGGTTTAAAACCAAGATTCAATAAGAATAATTGACGCAATGACATTAGTATTAAAACATTTTAGAAATACAGAAAAACTCGTTCGGGCATTGGATAAGAAAAAAATAGCCAATTGGTTCCTAAATGAAGGTTATTATCCTGAACAGTATGTACTGCCTCCATCTTTCTCTGTTTCTGGATTCAAACTTAAAAATAAGCCTTACAACAAAGATTTTACCAATCCTGCCAGAAGAAGTCTTGTCAATATATCTTACCCAAAATCACTTTTAACTTCAAGGATTTTTGGTATCCAACACCCCTATAATTACCATGATATAGTTTTTTATCTTATTGAGGACTGGGACAATATTATGGACAAATTATTTCAAAAAGACTTGAATATATTTTCCTACAGCTTACCTATACCACTAAATGCAAGAGAGAGTGGGGAGCTAAGTCCATTAAGGTCGGGAAGGATGATATATGAATGGATTGAAATGGCTGAAAAGGACATCATTGCCGAAGCATATAAGTTTAATTATATTATTAGAGCTGACATTACAAGTTTTTATAGTTCGATTTATACTCATAGTATTGGTTGGGCAATAAATGGAAGAGAAAACGCATTTGCTGATAAAGAATATAAACTAACGGGTAATAAAATTGACCGGCTTATACAATATGCCAATGATGGCAAAACTAATGGTATTCCTGTTGGCTCTGCTTTAAGTGATTTAATTGCTGAAATCGTTTTAGTAAGTGTTGATGTTGAAGTTTCGAAAAAGCTAAAAGACATTGAATTTGTTGGTTGCAGATTTAAAGATGATTACAGAATATTATGTAACTCTGATAAAGAGGCTAAGACGATTTTAAAAGTGTTAGCAGATGAACTAATAAATTTTAATCTTCTTATTAATGAACATAAGACACAGATTTTAACATTGCCACAAGGTCTTTATCGTCAGCATGATAGAGAATATCATCCATTTTCACTAAAAGAAAAAAAGGAAATCCCCTTTAAAACATTTGAACTAACTCTATTGAAAGTATTGGATATTCATAAATTATATCCCGGAACAAGTATTCTTGAGAAATTTTTCTCAGAGCTATATGACGAAGAAATGGTTTTTAAAGTCAAATTTTCAAAAGAAGTAAATACAAGAAGAAAGCAGATATTAAAACTTATGAGTTTGCTCATACTTTTGAAAAGAGAATCTGAAAAGACCATATGCCATGTATTAGCGGTTTGTGAGGCTATTTATGAAAACTATTGGTCTAAGTCCCTAAAAACTCAAATGAGAGGCTTAATTGAATCAGAAATTATTAAAGCATCTCAGAAAAAATCTGCTTTTGAAATAGTATGGCTGGTATTCTTTTCACGTTATCTCAAACTTGGCGTAAAGAATTTTTCATCATTTATTGATGAAGAAAATTTGCAGAACCAATTTTTAAAATCAATAATAACAAGTACTCAGAAATATTTCACAGATTCAAAAATCAATTTATTTTCTAAACCGAAAGACTGTATGGCTTCATCATTAGCTAAACAGATTGCAGTGTTTGAAAGAGCAAAAGAATGAAAACGAAAACATTACCAAACGGCAATACCAAAGTCTGGTTTGACAAGGAAGCTGAGTTTAAAATTATCAATAAATCCGAACCATTGATTGATACGTTAATCGAGGCATCAGTCATGGAAAAGAAGTACAGCAAAATATTAGTCGAAGAAATCCAGAAGGCAGGACTTGATGATATCCATGGAGTTTTATTGGAATTAGACGATATGTTACAAACCCAAATGGATAAACTGAAAATAAGCGAATTAGATATGGCATTTAATTCGTTTAATTCAATATTTAACACTACTTACAAATATCATGTTAATAGCAATGGACTAATAAGTATTATATTCGGTCAATTTGATAATTACGAGGAATTCCGGAGAAATTATTTCTGCTCATTTTTACTTAAGTTGTTTGTATGCAAGATTGATATAAAGGGGAGTGAAGAAGAAAACTCGGAACTCAAGGGTCTAACTGACTTCATATCAAAATTTGCTCCTGAATACATGAAAATCTACCTGAAAGCAAGTAAAACAACGAAATTTGGCTGGGTTATTAATATCATATATAATAATCAAAGCACACAATATAACAATAACAGAACCAGCAATAATTAAAATGTATATTTCCAATATGCAACACTTCCTGGACGAATCCGGGAACATACCCAAGCAGATGCCAAAGCAAGCAAAAGAATTAGCAAGTTTCTTAGCCTTGGTAGTTGATACCACAACCAAGAATAATCCTCCTTCATAAACACAACTGATATCCGATGTTTTCAAAAAGGGTGTTCCGGAATTATTAAAACAGCATTACGACCTGACACAAGTGAAATTCATTGGTACTGCCCTGATTGCGAAAATGAAGGTGTTATAAGCGAGTGGCATAAGACTAAATGGGACAACAGGTGAGGTAAAAAATAAGAGTCGATAATAATTAAGACTTTAAAATATGATAAAAGACCCTGTCATCTCTGACATGGTTTTTCTTTCACAGTACAAAATCTTTGTAATACTTTGATTTTCAGTACCTAAAAATCGGGAAGAGAATCCAATATCAAACTGACATTAGTTCTTAGCTGTGGTTGTCAATTAGTGGTTACATTTTTGTCATTATTATAGAAAAAGGCAACCAGCGGTGATAAATAAGTGATAAAAAACAAGAAAGTCACTGATAATCAGTGACTTTTAGTCGGGGTGAGAAGACTCGAACTTCCGGCCCCTACGTCCCGAACGTAGTACGCTACCAACTGCGCTACACCCCGTTTCACACTCCGTAGCCTTGGCGAAGGAGTGTTTCAGCCTCCATATCCGCCAGCTGGCGGAGACGGAGGCCTTCTGCCTGCCAACAGACAGGTCTGCAAAAATAGTTATTTTTTTTATTTATTGTCCGGTTAGCTCAGCAATCTTGCGATGCAGATCGGTACTGCTGACAGGCTTTGACAGGTAGTCAGTGCATCCGGCATCGAGCGCCTTCTGCCTGTCTTCGGGGAAGGCATATGCCGTCACAGCAACGATGGGAAGCTCAGCAAATGCACTCTCGCCCCTGAGACGACGTGTGAGCGAAAGACCGTCCTCGCCACCGGTAAGCGATATATCCATCAGGACAAGATCAAATGCCTCCCTGTGCAGAAGATCCCACGCCTCGCCGGCAGAGGCGACAACGGCTGTCTCATAGGTGCCCGACAGAAGCTTGTTGAAGTATAGCTGACTGTGCGGATCGTCTTCAACGATGAGTATGGCGTTACGTTTTGGGGAAATAGGCTCTTTCATACCCTGATCAGTTTGTATGACATTGTTCCTGCTTTTATCTTCTCACCGTGTATAAGGGTCGTGGTCCAGTCGGTATCCTTGTGCACCAGCCTGAACTTGTCTGTTCCCGCCAGGTCGTTGCCCTTCTCCTTCTCGCACAGGTGGGCGGCCCCCGGTGCAGCCATCACCATGTCAGCACATGCCTTGTCAAGCGCAACAGGGTCTTTTGATGCTGCAATGCCGATGTCAGCCACCAGCGGCACATCGTTATGTCCCCAGCAGTCACAGTCCGGTGATACATCCATGATGAAATTGATGTGAAGCGAGGGTTTGTCTTTGATGACAGCATATGCATACTCAGCCATCTTGCGGCTGAGGGTATCGCCCTCGGAGCCCCACACTACCCTGGCAGCGTCAAACTGACACACTGCGATGCACTGTCCGCACCCGGTACATCTGTCGTTATCGATGCGGGCTATCCTTTTATCAGTCAGATGAACGGCATCATGCGCGCAGTTGATGACGCACAGGTTACAGCCGGTACAGTTTTTCTCAAAGATGACCGGAGGATTGCCTGAATGGAGAAAGAGCTTTCCGCCGACGGAGGCACATCCCATGCCGAGGTTTTTCATCGCACCGCCAAATCCGGTCTGTTCGTGACCCTTGAAATGGTTCAGTGATATTATTATGTCTGCGTCAGCCACGGCAGCACCTATCATTGCCTTTCCCGTGTATTCCATGTTAAGCTCTATCTCGCGGTAGTCAGTACCCTTGATACCGTCTCCTATTACAACATGGCATCCCGCGCTCAGGGGATTATAACCGTTGCTGAATGCTGCCTCGAGATGATCAGGTGCATTTGACCTCTCGCCGTGGTAGAGTGTGTTGCAGTCTGTCAGGTATGGCTTACCCCCTTTTTCCTTTACCATCTTTACTATACGGGCCGCGAAGTTAGGCCTGAGGTACGCAAGATTGCCGGGTTCGCCGAAGTGTATCTTCAGAGCCGTCATCTTGCGGTTAAAATCTATCTCATCGAATCCTGCAGCCCTGACCAGTCTCTCCAGCTTCTTAAGGAGATTCAATGATGGGGTGCTGCGCATGTCTATAAAGAATACGTCAGACGGTCTCATAAAAAGTGTGTCTCTCAGAGATCAGACATTAAGTACATCAATTATATCTACAAGGCTCTGGTTAAGGCCTTTGTGAAGTTTTACAGCTTTACGGAACGGAACCAGCACTATCTCATTGTTCTGTAGTCCAACCATCACGCTCTTCTGTCCGTCAAGGAGTGCTTCAACGGCGGCATTACCCAGCCTGCTGGCATTTACCCTGTCAAGTGCTGATGGTGATCCGCCCCTCTGGAGGTGACCCAGGATTGATACCCTGATGTCATAATCGGTCAGTTCCGGTTTCAGTTTCTCTGCAATGGCTATGGCACCACCCTCTTCATCTCCTTCAGCCACTATGATGATATTGCTCGACTTTTTTCTTTTATTCCCGTTTTCGATCATCTTGCGAATATCCCTGGCTTCACCTTTGATCTCAGGCATGATGATAGCCTCTGCCCCGCTGGCGATTCCGCTGTAAAGCGCAATATGTCCAGCCTCTGCACCCATCACCTCAACGAAGAACATACGGTTGTGGGCGCTGGCCGTATCACGGATCTTGTCTACTGCCTCAACAACCGTGTTGAGTGCGGTGTCATACCCTATTGTATAATCTGTGCCGTAAATGTCATTGTCTATGGTCCCGGGCACGCCCACGAAAGGAATATCATACTCTTCATTAAAGATGGCAGCTCCCTTGAAGGTGCCGTCTCCGCCGATCGCCACCACGCCGTCAATCTCTGCTGCAACGAGATTCTCATGGGCTGTCTTCCTTCCCTCGGGAGTTCTGAACTCTTCACAGCGTGCTGTCTTAAGGATCGTACCTCCCCGCTGGATGATATCTGATACGCTGTATGCCTTCAATGGCTTGAAGTTGGCGTTAATCATACCCAGATAACCGTGCCTGATGCCTATTACTTCAAGGCCGTTATAGATGGCGGTCCGGGTGACAGCACGAATGGCTGCATTCATTCCGGGAGAGTCGCCACCCGATGTCAGAACACCTATCTTTCTTATTTTTCCCATTTCATCAGTAAATTATGCAAGAGTGCAAAGGTAATTTATTTGTTGTGCATTTACAATCCGGTCAGAAGCCGTGCTCCTTGCAGATTTCCCCTATCGTTTCCGCAACCTGCCTTATCAGCCACTTTGGAGTGGATGTTGCTCCGCAGACGCCTATGCTTTCAATCCCGCTGAACCACATTGGATTTATCTCATCAGCCGATGACACAAAATAGCTCCGTTTGTTCTCACCCAGGCATACTTCATACAGCATTTTGCCATTTGAGCTTTTCCTTCCACTGACAAATATTATGACGTCATGCTGCCTCACGAAGATTTTCAGTCTGGGTTCACGGCCTGAGACCTGCCTGCAGATTGTATTATGTACTTTCAGGTGGTTTCCCGGCCAGTTCTTCCTGTTGACCTGTAGTCTCTGTTCTATGGTTTCGCTAATAAGATTGTACTCTGCTGTGCCTTTGGTGGTCTGTGAAAAGAGCCATACCGGCCTGGTGAAATCAATTTTGTTCAGGTCTTCAACCCCTGTTATGAGAATTCCAAGGCCGTTGGCAGCTCCCAGCAGCCCTATCACTTCTGCATGACCCTCCTTGCCGAAGATGACTATCTGTCCGTTCTCCTGCCTGGCAAGGGCCAGGGCACGCTTGATCTTTTCCTGGAGGGAATGAACGATAGGGCAGGTGGCATCAATGATCGATACATTATTCCTGCGTGCCGTCTCGTATGTGGAGGGGGGCTCACCGTGGGCCCTGACAAGCACTCTGGAGTCTCTCAGGTTAGCAAACTCCTCATAACTGATAGTTACCAGCCCGAGTTCCCTGAGGCGTCTCACTTCGATATCATTATGTACAATTTCTCCGAGGCAGTATACTTTTTGGCCCTCCATGAGCAACTCTTCCGCAATATTCACGGCGTTTTCAACTCCGAAACAGAATCCTGACCCGGCCTCAATGTCAATTCTCATTCAGCTTCTCCTTAAATAATTTTCTGAACCATACCATCTGCTCTTCTGGGGTCATTTCACTGTTATCGAGCACCACGGCGTCATCGGCCTGACACAGCGGACTGATATCGCGCGAGGAGTCTATCCTGTCACGGTCATTGATGTTGTTTTCCACGGCTGTCATGTCAGCAGGCATACCTTTCTGCACGAGTTCAAGATAACGTCGTTGTGCCCTGACAGCAGGCGTTGCCGTCATGAATATTTTTATCGGGGCATCAGGGAATACCACCGTGCCTATATCACGCCCGTCCATCACTATTCCTCCCCCTGCGCCCATTGCGCGTTGCAGTTCAACCATCTTTGCCCTTACTTCCGCAATGGTACTTACAGCGCTGACATTGTCAGACACTTCCCTGTCACGCAGTTCTCTCTCAACGCTCTCGCCGTTCAGAAGGGTTTCGTTAAACCCTGTTTCGTTGTTCTTCCTGAAGGTAATTTCTATTTCAGGCAAGGAACCGATGATATTTTCAGTGTCTGCGACACCTCCTGACACAAATCCCCTTCTCAGGCAGAAGAGTGTCACAGCCCGGTACATAGCACCGGAGTCAATATATATATAATTAAGCTCGCGGGCTATGGCCTTGGCGAAGGTACTCTTGCCGCATGATGAGTAACCGTCAACGGTGATAATGGCTCTGTTACTTCTTTTCATAGAGTGTATAAAGTTAAAACGAACAGGAGAGATTTAGGTTCACCGGACAGACTTATTAATAAGATAATCAGTTCTGAGGGTTAATGTCAGGTGGTTTGATGAGCCGGCCAGATGAAATGTGTCGCGACCGTAGGCAAGGTCAAATGCCTTTGAGCGTATTCCGAAACCCCATGTGAAGCCTGCCATGCCTGCACGTTGCTCGGTACGCATCTCAGCCCTGCGCTGGTAATTGAACCCGGCGCCTATCCAGAAGGCATCTGCCGGCAGTATCTCGACCCCAAGGATCATGTGTCTCAGCAGGCTCTCGCCAAAACCGCCGGCAGGGGTCTCATCGCCGGTGTCATAATCAAAGGTGAGGTCTGGTTTTTCAATATGTCTGAAAGTAAGTGAGAACCTGAAAGGTGCATGTGCAAGCGCTTTTGTGACCCCGGCTATTATCTCGAACGGCAGTGGCTCACCTCCCTGTCCTGTGTAGGTTATTATCTGTGCTCCGGCGTTTCTGATAACCAGTCCGGCGTCAAGAAGAAACCTTTTATTATGGTATGATGCGCCGATATCGGCACAGATGCCTGCGGAGAAGTATCTCTCAAGATGAGAGAATACAGGCTTGATGTTTATCCCGGCAGTGAAGGAAGAGTCGAGCTGCAGAGACCAGATGAGGTTGAAAGCATATTCGGCTGCTGTGAATGTGCCGGTGATGTTGCCCCCGGCATCGGCTTCGGTAAAACTGCCGTAACTGATGAAGCTCACTCCTGCAGCGATGTTACCCTTGCTCCTCAGGCTCTTTGCCCATGAGGCATAGCCGTAATTTATGCCTGCAAAATAAGTTGAGAAGCTGAGAGACACGTCGTTGTCCATGGAGCTGCTGAGGAGGGAAGGATTGAAGTATGGCAGGCTCAGGTCATTCCTCCCCTGAGAGACCGTCATGCCGCCTGTAGCAGTGGCAAAGGCTGAGTGGCCGAGATTGAGGAACTCATAGGTGTTGTCACCCCCGGTCTGCCCTTTGAGGGAAGAGAAGGAAAGAAAAAGGAGAAGTATGGGAATATAATGTCTCATGATCCGGCGGACTGAAAACAAAGATAACACTATCGGTCAAACCGGTTATAAGGGTTTTACATTCGCGGATCGCTAAGCGCTTCTTCCTGCAAGATCAATATCCTGGCTCAATGATTCCTTCTTCCCTGCCTGAGAGAGGAAGAGCCCTGCAATCACCACCGCCATTCCTGCAGCATTTCTCACTGTCAGCTTGTCGCCGACGATCAGGAAGGCAAAAAGGGCGGTGAAGACAGGTATCAGGTTGCTGAAAATGTTGGCCCGTGATATCCCCAGGTGTCTGACAGCGTAGGCAAACAGTGCGAAGGCACCGCTGGAGGCAAAGACAGCCAGCAGGATTATTGAACTGAAATCCTTCATTATTATACCTGTAGACATGAAGTCCCTGAGGTCAAAAATGATGAAGAGGGGAAGGAAGAGGATCAGCCCTATTACGTTCTGAATGTTTACAATGCTTATCGGGTTATATATTGATGCCAGCCGGTGCAGAACCATATTGTATCCGACAGCTGATGCTACTGCCATAAACATGAGAGCAAGTCCTTTCATGCTCATAGCAATACCGCCCGAGCTGTTGGTGATGAAAATAATAACTCCCAGAAAAGAGACCACCACCCCGACATAGTTGATCAGTTTAAGTCTTTCCCTGTAAAAGAGCCAGGCAAAGATCACTGCAAAGACCGGGATGGTTGAGATGATCACTGAGCCCACGGTGGATGAGACATAGGTCAGGCCGAAGCTCTCCCCGAGGAAATATAGAAATGGTTCGAAGAGGGCCAGGAGAAAGAAATACTTTCTGTCCTCCTTCCTTACACCCCTGTAACCACCTGTGATCCAAAGCCATGATGAGAGGAACAGCGATGCGATGCACAACCTGATGAAGATAATAGTTATCGGGTCATAACTCCTGTTTGCAATTTTGAACCAGACAAATGAAAATGACCAGAAGATCATCGACAGGACAAGAGCTATATATGGTTTACCTTTCATTGCAGGCGTTGGCGAATGGTTTTTCGGCGGGCGAAGTTAATTCAATATTTTCTATATTTGCCCCTTCAAAAGTGATCTATCAGATGAAAGGAATCAAAATCGTTGTACTTGCCAAGCAGGTTCCTGATACCAGGAATGTCGGTCCTGATGCAATGAAGGCTGACGGAACTGTTAACAGGGCGGTCCTGCCGGCAATATTCAACCCCGAGGATCTCAATGCCCTTGAGCAGGCATTAAGGATCAAGGACATGTATGAGGGGACGACAGTTACTGTTCTCACCATGGGTCCGGGCAGGGCGGCTGAGATAATACGGGAAGGACTGTACCGTGGCGCCGATGACGGAGTGTTGCTTACTGACCGCGCGTTTGCCGGATCAGATACACTGGCCACCTCTTATGCGCTTACCCTTGCTGTACGCAAGCTGGCGCCTGACCTTGTCATAGGAGGGCGCCAGGCCATTGACGGTGATACCGCGCAGGTGGGTCCTCAGGTTGCCGAGAAGCTTGGGTGGCCTCAGGTAACATATGCAGAGGAGATGCATCTTGATAATGGCCGGATGATCATACGCAGAAGGCTTGAAAGAGGAGTGGAGACCGTCTCTGCACCGCTGCCGCTTGTGGTAACTGTTAACAGCACTGCTCCGGCATGCCGGTACCGCAATGCACGCCTGGTGATGAAGTACAAGTATGCACGCACTGACACTGAGCTGCAGGTCGAGAGCACTGACTATATAGCTCATGCACGTCCTTTCATCCGGATAACGGAATGGGGTGTCGATGCTGTCGGCGCTGACATCGAACAGCTTGGCCTCTCCGGTTCTCCGACAAAGGTCAAGGAGATAGACAATGTCATCCTTCAGTCAAAGGAGGCAAAGCATCTGAGCGCTTCAGACAAGGATATAGAGTCACTGGTAAAGGAGCTGCTTGAGAGTCATACAATTGGGTGATAATTAGAAAAAAACAGACACAGTGAATAATTTATTCGTCTTTTGTGAACTTGATGAGGGGAAACCGGTAGATGTCAGCCTTGAGCTGCTGACCAAAGGCCGTTCCCTGGCAAACACTCTGGGGTGCAGGCTGGAGGCAGTCGTTCTTGGCAGAGGCATTGACGGCATCGAGAATGAACTCTTTCCCTATGGTGTTGATGTGGTGCATGTTGCTGATGATCCTGAACTTGAGCATTACAGGACTATGCCGTACACCTCGGTCATCGCCGGCCTGTTCAGGCAGGAGCAGCCCCAGATTGCACTTATGGGCGCCACAACGGCGGGCCGCGATCTCGGACCCAGGGTCTCATCGGCTCTGCACAGCGGGCTGACGGCTGACTGTACCAGCCTGGAGATAGGGGATCATTATGTGAAGAAAACCGATACCACGTATAAGAATCTTCTCTATCAGATCAGGCCTGCCTTCGGAGGCAACATCATTGCCACCATCATTAACCCTGACCACCGTCCGCAGATGGCCACCGTGCGTGAGGGAGTGATGAAGAAGGAAATCGTTAACAGGAACTACAGGGGTGAGCTGAAAAGGATAAATGTATCTGAATTCATCAGACCTGAAGACCTTGCTGTTGAGATAATTGAGAGACATATGGAGGCCCGCCGGGTTGACATCAAGTCTGCTCAGATAATTGTTGCCGGCGGCTATGGAATGGGTTCGAAGGAGAATTTCGATCTGCTTTACGAGCTTGCCGATGTCCTCGGTGGTGAGGTGGCGGCTTCAAGAGCAGCTGTCGATGCCGGTTTCGCAGGGCATGAGCGGCAGGTGGGACAGACAGGGGTTACTGTAAGGCCCAAGCTGTATATCGCCTGCGGCATCTCGGGGCAGATACAGCACACAGCCGGCATGAACCAGAGCGGCAAGATAATTGCCATCAACAATGACTCAATGGCTCCGATCAACAGCATTGCCGACTATGTGATCAACGGAGATGTGTCGGAGGTTATACCCAGGCTAATAAAGTTTTACAAGGCTAACGCCAGATAGATTCTCAAAATAAAAACAGCGACAGCAATGGCCAATTTCTATAAGGACAATAAGGATCTGAGGTTCCATCTTACCCATCCTGTAATGGAGAAGATAGTGAGGCTCAAGGAGATGGATTACAGGGACAAGGATCTGTATGATTATGCTCCGCACGATTATGAAGATGCGATGGATAATTATGACAGGGTCCTCGATATCGTCGGTTCTATCTGTGCCGAGGTGATAGCCCCCAATGCCGAGGACGTTGACCATGAGGGTCCTTCCATCGTTGACGGGAGAGTGCGTTATGCCCGCGGAACGCAGCAGAATCATGAGGCGCTGACGAGAGCAGGAGTCATTGGGATGAACTTCCCGCGCAAATATGACGGTCTGAATTTCCCGATGGTGCCGTATGTCATGGCTGCCGAGCTTGTCTCGAGGGCTGACGCAGGGTTTGCAAACATATGGGGTTTGCAGGATTGCGGGGAGACCATCCTCGAGTTTGCCACTGAAGATATCAAGGATGATTTTCTGCCACGGTTCAATAAGGGGGCCACGGCGGCCATGGATCTTACTGAGCCTGATGCAGGATCTGACCTGCAGGCTGTACAGCTGAAGGCTCATTACGACGAAGGTGCGGGTATGTGGCTGCTCAATGGCGTGAAGCGATTCATAACCAACGGTGATGCCGAGATATCTCTCGTGCTCGCACGTTCTGAGGAGGGTACTACTGACGGCAGGGGTCTCTCCCTGTTTGTATATGACAAGGCGGCCGGGGCTGTGACAGTGAGACGCATTGAGAACAAGATGGGTATAAAGGGATCGCCCACATGTGAGCTGGTGTTCCGTAATGCCCCGGCAAAACTTATTGGTGAGCGCCGCATGGGGCTTATTAAATATGTCATGTCGCTTATGAATGGCGCCCGTCTGGGTGTAGGCGCACAGTCAGTGGGTATTGCACAGGCAGCCTATGAAGAGGCCCGCAAGTATGCTTCTGAGAGGAAGCAGTTCGGGAAGACCATCGACCAGTTTCCGGCAGTATATGAGATGCTGACTGTGATGCGCGTGAGGCTGGAGGCAATGCGTTCACTTCTGTATGAGACAGCCAGATTTGTGGATATATACAAGGGATGGTCGTTCATCGGTGAAGAGCGTAAGCTCGAGAAGGAGGAGAGGGAGGAGCTCAAGGCCAACACACGCCTGGCAGACATATACACACCCCTCGTCAAGCTCATCTCGAGTGAATGGTGCAACCGTATTGCATATGACGCGCTGCAGGTACACGGAGGGGCAGGGTTTATAAAGGATTTTCCGGTTGAAAGATTATACCGTGATGCAAGAATCACATCAATCTATGAAGGTACATCCCAGTTGCAGGTCGTTGCAGCGGTCAGGGGAGTAACCACCGGAGGATACCTGGCACAGATGAGAGAATATGAGAAGGCAGAGGTCAGGCCTGAGATGGAACATATTCGTAAAACCCTCACCGGCATGACTGATGATTTTGAGAAGACTGTGGCAGCTGTTGTGTCAGCCGGCAATAATGAACTTACCGATTTTCATGCCCGCCGGATGGTGGAAATGGCAGGGAATATTATTATGGGATATCTTCTTCTTTCAGATGCACAGCGTGATGCAGAGTACGCCGGATCAGCAGAACTGTTTGTCTCTCTGGCGATAGCGGAGAACAGCATGCGTACTGAGTATATCAGAGGCTTTGATGAGAAGGAGCTTGGGCGGTTTAAAGTGAACTGAAAACCGAATAAGGACCCGGCAGGTCAGGGTCATTACATAAAGATTTTCTGATCTTCATGATCAGCGATATTCAGGGCTCAGAATGATGTAATTCCTGGTCGCGGTCTCTTCCTTATGAGGGAAAATTGCCTGGAATAATGACAAATATCAATTGACGGGTTGACAAGAAGCATGAATATAGCTCGCAAATATACTGCCGCATAAAAAAATCAGATATCTTTATTCTGATATATTTGTGATTAAAATAACAATAAGACTATGATGGATAATAAAGTAAGGATTCTTAAAGCGTTTGCTGCTGTTATTTTTTTAACAGCAGCTGCGGGTCTCACCTCCTGTGAGAACTATATCTGGTCTCCTCCTGAGATACCGGAAGATATCGTCATCAGCTTCAATGAGCATATTTATACAGTCTGCGATGATTGTCACACTACCTGGAGTGCTGAAAGGACATATGAAGAATTAACTGATCAGATCAATCTTGATGATCCGGAAGCCAGTGCCATATTCACTATACACGGAACAATATTTGACAACAAAATGGTTACTGTCGATGAAGACTTAACCATTAAGGCGTCAGACGCCATTATTCTGTGGATAGAGGACGGAGCCCTATTCAATAAATAAAGTAAAAAACCCTAAATCATGATAAAAATGAAAAAGATACTCGCATTGCTCATTCTTACGCTGCTTTTCATACCTGCCTTTTCACAGGAGGGCGAGGATTATCCGGTAAGATTATTTGAAACCAGCATATTGATTGACAACCAGACCGTAAGCACTCCCTTCAAGGGAATGCTTGAATTTGAGATTCATCACAGATTCGGAACAGTAACCAATGGTCTTACAGACCTTTACGGTCTCTGGGGTCCGGCTAACATAAGGTTAGGGCTCAATTATGCCATCACCGACAGGCTCATGATAGGTGCAGGTACAGCGAAGAATTACAGGGCACAGGATCTGGCACTCAAGTATGCTCTTTTCAGGCAGAATAGTTCAGGTTCGATGCCCGTTTCTGTAACGCTTTACGGCAATATGGGAATTAACTGTCTGAGTGAGGAGAATTTTGGTCCGGCCCACGACTGGCGCGAGATGCACAGACTTTCATATTTCACCCAGGTTCTTGTAGCCCGTAAGTTTGGTGAAAAGTTATCTCTTCAGGTAGCTCCGACATTCATATGGCTGAACGCCGTTGAGGAGGGGTACAAGAATGGTAATTACGGTTTTTCCGCAGGGGCAAAATATAATGTATTCGGGTCGCACAACATCATCATGGAGTATGATCAGCTGCTTAATAAAATGGAGAACGAGGATTTCAATCCAAAACCACAGTTTGCCTTTGGATGGGAGATCAGTACAGCCACTCATGCTTTCCAGATATTCTTCGCAAATTACAAGGACATTCTTGGTCAGTACAATTTTGTCTATAACCAGAACAGTATTTCCGACTTCAACTATCTTCTTGGCCTGAATATTACTGTAAGATTCTAAACGAAGTTTAACCGACACACTAGATGAATACCTTGAAAAGCAGGGGCCTATTATTATTGATTTTATTTTCCGGCTGTCTCTTCAACAGCCAGCTCTTTGGAATAGCACCTGATGATTCACTGGTTGTCAAGTGGAAGGATGTAAACGTCTTTTATGATGACAATGAGAGATGCCTTATCTGCCATGGTGAAGCCTACTACACTCTGAGCGATACTGTAGCAGGTATCTCGCAGATCAGGAACATGTTCCAGGATTATTTTGTTGACCGGCAGGATTATTATGACGGCGTACACAAGTCATTCAGCTGTACCGACTGTCATTCTTCAGACTTTATCAGGTTTCCTCATGATGTTGCGACAAGGCTTGAGCCACGTTATGCATGTATAGACTGTCACGGGTACGATGAAAACTATGCATATCTGAATTTTGAGGAGATTGAAGTCGAGTACAATAACAGCACTCATGCCAAGGTTGAGAACTTCTCCTGCTGGAAATGTCATGATCCGCACTCCTACAAGCTTAATGCAAGTGAAGTAACTGACGTCGGTGAACTGGTGCTGTATGACAATAACATGTGTCTTGCATGCCATGCAAACTTTACTGAATTCAGGCTGCTAACCGACAGGGAGGAGATCAATGTGGTGAATAAGCACGAGTGGCTTCCCAACCAGGTGTTGCACTTTGAAAGTGTTCGGTGCATA
The DNA here is from genome assembly GCA_963732365.1 of uncultured Bacteroidales bacterium. Lineage (GTDB taxonomy): Bacteria > Bacteroidota > Bacteroidia > Bacteroidales > VadinHA17 > SR-FBR-E99. The sequence goes on from CAVSZC010000005.1 coordinate 1,124,609, forward strand.
GAGTGCCATACACAGATAAGTGACTCCATACTTGTTGCACACATGGTTCTGCCAAAGGATAAGGCGGTAAAGAATTGCACTGAGTGCCACTCGACCAACTCCAGGCTTATGTCTACCCTTTACAAGTTTGAGAGCATGGAGAAAAGGCGAAACGGATTCTTTAACTCAATTATTCTCAACAGGTCATATGTCATCGGCGCTTCGAGAAACATGTACCTGGGTTATCTGAGCTTTGTAATCTTCTTCGGTGTACTGACTGTCATTGGCATTCATGTGTTTTTCAGGGTATTAAAGGCAAAAAAGAAATAGTCATGTCAAAAGGTTTATACTTATACCCGAAATGGATCAGGTTATGGCACATAACAAATGCTATTTTGTTTCTGATATTGATAGTTACAGGTATCAGCCTTCAGTTCTCGGGGCTCGACGAACCGTTTGTACTTGTCAGCTTCAAGTCAGCCGTCAGCTGGCATAATGCGGCAGCTTTTTTTCTTGTTCTGAGCTATGTTGCATACATCATAGGCAACAGGGTCACCGGTAACATAAAGCATTACAGAAGCAACAGTGACACATTCCTGCAAGACATGATTAAGCAGGCCAATTACTACAGGAGAGATATGTTTCGCGGCGAACCGCATCCGTTCCCTGTCACTGAAGATTCCAAATTCAATCCGCTGCAGAGATTCAGCTATTTGCTTGCCATGTATGCAGGGATGCCGCTGGTAATAATCTCGGGCATCCTGCTCTTCTATCCTGGCATGCTCCCAAGACAGGTTTTCGGGGTGAGCGGTCTTCTGATAAATGACCTGATACATATTGCAACAGGATTCATGCTGTCGATATTCATGGTTATACATATTTACACCTGTACCCTTGGCAGCAAGCCAACGACACTCTTCAGGAGCTTGGTCGATGGCTATCATCATGACGATCACTGATAATTTGCGGACGAACATGAAAGACAAATTGAAAGAGAATTCATCGAGGCGGCGATTCCTCAGGAATATAGGTCTCGGACTAGGCTCTGCGGCTATCGTCTCCTCACCGGCACTTGCCAGCGCGGGCGGTGAGGATGATACAGGAGAGAAAGTAAGGCTGCTCACCTCTGACGGCAGGCTTGTTGAAGTCAGCAAGTCAGCTATCAAAGTGGCCAGGGAGGAGACGAAAGTTCAGATACTGGAGTCTCAGAAAGGGCTGCCTCACAGGAAGTTCGTAATGGTCATTGACCTTGCCAAATGCAAGAATGCACGCAAGTGCGTTGACGCGTGCCAGGAAGGACATATGCTTCCCAAAGATCATGAATGGATACAGATATATCTTCTGCAGGACTCTGATAAAGCTGCAAAGTACTGGTTTCCACGGCCATGCTATCACTGTGACAGCCCTCTTTGTGTTAGTGTCTGCCCTGTCGGAGCCACTTATAAGAGGGAGGATGGTATTGTCATTGTTAACAGTAAGAGATGCATCGGATGCAAGTTCTGCATGACCGCCTGCCCCTATTCTGCCCGTGTCTTCCACTGGAAAGACCCTGAAGCTCACGTGCCTGAAGATCATGTCTATGACCCTGAACTTAATGTTCCGCCTGTTGAGGGCACTATCGGGAAATGTGTTTTCTGTGCCGATAAACTTAGAAATAATGAGCTCCCGCGGTGTGTGAAAGCCTGCCCCATGGGGGTTATCTACTTCGGTGACCTGGCCGAGGACGCTGTTACTAACGGAGTAGAGACATTAAGGTTCTCTTCACTCATGGTTGACAAGCACGGATACCGTTATATGGAGGAGCTCGGCACCATGCCTTCAGTCTATTACCTTCCTCCGGTAAACAGGACCTATCCGGTTGAGCTGGGATTTGAAGATCTTGATCCTGCAATTTCTGAGCGTTATAAAACGCAGACAATCACCGGGGAAAAAAATAAATAAGAGATGAGTGAATTCAAAGAAAACCTGATAAAGGATCTGACTCCTGAGATCGAAAAGACCAGCAGGAGCTGGTACATGATTTTCGGTTTCTTCCTGGTGATATTCGCCTATGGCATCAACGGGCTGGTACAGCAGATAGACAAGGGTCATATTGTGACCGGCATGAGAGACAATGTTGTATGGGGTGTTTATATTGTCAATTTCATCTTCTTCATGGGCTTAAGCTATGCCGGGGCGCTTGTTTCAGGAGCGTTGCATCTGTTCAAGACACCGTGGCGGGCACCGGTAATAAGGCTGGCAGAGCTGATAACCGTCATCTCTCTGGCAATAGGACCATTTTTTATCTTTTTTTGTGTCGGCAGACTTGACCGGCTGCCATACCTTCTTGCATTTCCCAGGATACAGTCACCCATTGTGTGGGACGTCATTGCCATTCTGACAGATGTCTTCGGGTGTTTCATATTTCTTTATATTTCTTTCCTTGAGGACTTTGCAATACTTCGTGACAGGGCGGACCTGAATGTTGCAACATGGAAGAAGAAAATGTTCAGGATACTGGCAATAGGATATACCGGTACCGAAAAGCAGCGAAAGATCCTTGGCTTTGCCCGTAATGTAATGGCTGCCATGATCATAGCAATTGCCATCATAGTTTATTCGGTGCTGGCATGGATCTTTGGGGTGACCCTGAGGCCCGGATGGCACAGCACAATATTCGGTCCATACTTCGTCATTGCCGCTATCTTCTCAGGGGTAGGGCTCCTTATTGTCCTGATGGCAATCTTCAGGAAGATTTATAACCTTGAAAAGTATATCACTCTCAAGCACTTTGTGAATCTTGGCATTGTCCTTTTCGTTATTGCGGCATTTTTCGGCTATTTCACATTCAGTGATTATCTGACTAAATGGTACGGATCGGTAAAGATGGATAAGATACTTATTGATAAGCTTTTTACCGAGTTTAACCTCTTCTTCATCTTCGCAAATTACATAGGCATTCTGACACCTATCATAATAATTGCAATACCCAAACTCCGCACAATCAGAAACATTACCATCGCAGCGGTTATCGCACTGGTTGCCTTGTGGGTTAACAGGTATATTATTATTGTACCCACGCTTGAAACGCCGTTCCTTCCTATTCAGGAGACAAGACCTGACTGGACAAATTACTCACCCACCTGGGTGGAGTGGGCACTCACAGCAGCAGGGATTGCCGTGTTTGGAATGCTCTTCATGATCATTTCAAAGATTGCTCCGATTATTTCCATTTCTGAAATGGAAGAAGCTGAAGAGAAAAGAATTCTGGAACTAAGTAAAGAGAAAGAATCATGAGTAAGGCTCCGATAAAATACCTTAACCTCCTGATGCTGGTCTTCCTTTTGGCATCAGGAAACCTTTCTGCCAGCGGTTTACAGGAAACCAAGATTAGTCCCTACATGTTATTCACCTACCTCAAGGATTCGAACTCAAGCAGGATTCTTCAGGCAAAAATGACTAACATTACCCAGACAGGGGAGGTGCCCCTTCCAGGGCTTAAAATAATGTTCTATAACAATGAAACCCTTCTGGGGGATGCTGTTACAGACAATGCAGGGAACGCTGTTTACACCATTGACAATGCATTTCAACTCTTTAAGGGTGACGATGGCTCATGGCCGTTCACTGCGACTTTTGAGGGAGACAGTCTTGTTGATGCCACCTTCGGGGAACTGAGCATTACCGATGTAAACCTTGAAATGACCCTGAGCGAGGAGGAGGGAAAGAAATTTGTCTTCCTGTCCGCCACCATGTCTTCTGAACAGGGGCAGGCAGCGGTAACAGGAGAGGAGATCTCAGTATTTATCCCCAGGATGTTCAGCCTGCTGCCAGTTGGCACCGGCATGCTTGATGATAACGGTACAATCCGTTTTGAATTCCCGGGTGATATCCCGGGTGACAGCATTGGTAATGTGACTGTTATAGGAAGGTTCAACGATCATTATCTTTTTGGCAGCGTTGAAAAGAGAGAGAATAAGCCATGGGGTCTCCCTGTTGTGAAAGCTCCGCCAATTTACAGAAGCCTCTGGTCAACACTGGCTCCAAAGTGGATGGTGGTGTCGCTGGCAATAATGCTTCTTGGGGTCTGGGGCCATTATACATTTGTTGTCATCAGCCTTATCAGGATTAAAAAGGAAGGATCGAAAGAGGCAAAAAAGTAGGCGAAATATAGTTTGGCATAGAAAGTGATATATTTAAGTGAAACTAAAATTGTAAGATTATGAAATTAAAAGTTGTTTTTGTAGGAACTGTTCTTCTTGCATTTTCATTTACTCAGGTAATGAATGCACAACAGAAAAAAGGTGAGCCATGGACGATACCTGCAGAGTATAAGAAGATGGCCAATCCGGTAGCAAAGGATGATGCCAACCTGAAGCTGGGTGCCTCATCATGGGCAAAGAATTGCGCATCATGTCATGGCAAGACAGGCCTTGGCGATGGACCGAAAGGCAGGATGACCAAGACCTTCCCGGGTGATTTTTCAGCTGCAGCTTTCCAGACCTTTACTGATGGTGAAATGTTCTATCAGACCAAGATGGGAAGAGGCGAAATGCCTGCATATGACAAGAAGATCCCTGACAATGAGATATGGGCTCTTGTTCATCATATGAGGACATTCAAGAAGTAAGAAAAAACTTAAGCAGTAAGAGGGTGTCTCATAAGGGCACCCTCTTTTTTTGGGCTATAACGGTTCGCACCTTTTCCGGTCTGCCCCCGCGCTCCGCAGGAGAATCGTCACGCGGAGTGATAAAATGTGAAGAACCCCGGGTGACAACCCTGGGAATAGGCAAAAAACAAAGCCGGATCAATTTGATCCGGCTTTATTATGTGTAGTTCCTTATCTTATTCTACCATGCTGCGAGAGTCTTCTCCAGCAGGTTCTTCATGTAAGGATAGTTGTGAACACCTACGCTGCCGTCGCGGTATACCAACTGGTAGTTGAGAATTGCACCAAACTGGCATTCGTGATCGCCGGGAACGGAACATTGCCCTGTGGTGCCCCTGCACTCGTGTTCTTGTAATACCCATTCGGATTTGATGATGCATCATAGATATTGAAGTATCCATGGTATTCGCCGTCAGCTTCCTTGAGGAGGAGGTCAGCAGTGCCGGGAGCCTGCAGAGCATTGATTTTTGCAGCAAGCTGGTCAAGCTTAGCCTCGATGTCAGCCCTTGCAGTTGTGAATAATGAGTTGGTTGCACTCATGGTTGTATGGCATCCGCCGACGTTGCATCCTGCAAAGTTAATAGTGGCTGGAGTTACTCCTTCACCGCTTGTGTGAATATTGAATGAGTGGCCTCCGCCAAAACCTGCAGGGGCAGCCATATGGCAGCTCTTGCATGAAGCAGTTGAAGCATGAACTGAGTTTGTATATCCGGTACCGCCGAACTCTATCCCGCCGACTCCGTCAGCCATTGCAGCCTGTGTTCCGTAATGAACGCCGGTTCTGTAGCTGATGGTTGCCTGGTTAAAGGTTGTCGTCGGTGAGCTGACCAGCGCTGCATAGTCTATCACATTGCTGTCAGAAGACTTGGTGATGGGGCGCGGCTGATGGCACTTGGCGCAGAGATTGCCCTGTGTCCGTTCAAAGTTGATTGACTTGGCGCCGCCGTACATTGTCATTGACACTGCTGCAATATTTGTCAGCGGTGAGAAGTCTTCATCACCATAAGTTGTGTGCAGTTTACTGTGGCAGGTCATACAGTTGATCGGTGTCGGAAGAGCGGCAGCAGCATCACTGATGAAATACTGGTTCACGTACTTCTGTGTGGTGGCATTCAGTAAAAATGTTGACGGCGTATTGTTTTTAACAACATAAGTGAATCCTTCATGTGAATGACACGGAGCGCATCCTGTTCTTGTCCCCTCTTCAAATGCCTCGCCGGTATTATGAAGCGAATACTCGAATTCTGATGCAATCACTTCTACAACATTCTGATTGTGGCACTCAGCACATGCGAGGGTAGTTCCTGGTGTACCCGGATCACCCTTGTCACCCTTGTCCCCTTTTGCACCATCAACGCCGGCAGGACCCATGGGACCTTCACATGAGGCCATAACCATTCCGGCTACAACAATCATTGAAATAAATTTCAGACTCTTTTTCATAAATATTGTTTTTTGGTTTTTTATCACATTGGAAAGGTAACAAGATCATTGATGCCTGAACCAAGCTAAGCATTGATATATAAATCACAATGAATTGATAAGTAGGAGGAAGATAGGTGATATATATCAATAATAAATATGATATATGTTATAATTATCGTAATTTGCGGTCAGGTATGGATACTTTTGGTTCCCTAACCTTAACGGTTCATGTTCAGCGAAAATGTAATATCAAGTTGTGAGTTCTGCACTAACTGCTGGAATAACTTCAGGAACCTTACGGCAGAGGAGCGTGATCTGGTCAACAGCAACCGCTATGAGGCCAGTTTCAAGCCTGGTGAGATAATAATCAAGCAGGGCTCACCTTCATCAAATGCGATCTTTCTGCTGTCTGGTCTGGCCAAGGTATATATGGAAGGTTATTCGGGCAGGAACATTATTCTTGATATTGCTGAACAAGCCACTCTCCTTGCCGGACCCGGAGTTCACGTAAATTCAAGATACTCTTATTCTGTAGCAGCCATCACCCAGATCCAGGCATGCTTCATCAGCTTTGACGTTCTGCGCAAAATCATTAATGTAAATCCGCAGTTTGCATCAGGTTTTATCGAGGACCTGAGTGAGAAGTCATATAAAATGCACCAGAAAGTTATAAGTCTCACCCAGAAAAAGATGCATGGGAGGCTGGCCGAGGCGCTCCTTGAACTTTTCGGACAATATTTTTCATTCTGAAGATTTTGAAATGCTCCTCTCGAGGCAGGAGCTCGGAGAGTTGACAAATATGGCCAAGGAGAGTGTTGTAAGAATACTCGGTGAACTTGAACATGAAAAAATCATCCAGGCCACTCCCAGGTCTGTCAAAATTCTCAATCGCGATAAACTTCGTATTATATCCGAAAAAGGATAGTTTTGTTCCCAAATTGAAATCATGAAAATAGTAAGACTACTTTTTGCACCCATTTTTATGGGGATACTCTTTGTTGTGCTTGCCGTGGCAATGGCAGCTGCGACTTTCATCGAGAACGACTTCGGTGCGGCAACAGCCAGGGCAGCGGTTTACAACACGAAATGGTTTGAGCTTCTTTTCCTTCTGCTGGCAATAAATCTTGCCGGCCAGATAATTGTCTTCAGGTTGTACAGAAGGGAGAAGCTGACTGTGATGATCTTTCACCTGGCCTTTATACTAATGCTGATTGGAGCTGCCATAACCAGATACACAGGATATGACGGCATGATCCACATCAGGGAGGGAGAGGCATCTGGTGTCACCTTTTCTTCAGGCAACGAGCTGGTTTTTGAGATCGCAGACAGGGACGGAAATACTGTGGCCAGTCACTCCAGGCCCTTTCTGACAGCCTCCTCGGAAAGTAATCGTTACAGCAAGACCCTTTCGGCAGGAGGTGAGCAGTACAGGCTCACTCTTAACGGCTATCTCCCTAATGTGGCGAAGCAGGTTGAAGAATCACCTGACGGTGTTCCGGTGGTTTCATTCCTTGCGACTCCGGATATGACCACGGGAGAGAATATAGTTCTTGTACAGGGGGAGACCGCCAGGGCAGGAGATATGACAATCGGCTTTGATAAGGAGGCCGCTATCATGGTAACTCTTAAGGATGATAAATTCTTCATTGAGTCTGTGATGGGGATACAGGCTACCCTGATGACCGACATGACTGTAACATTCTATCCTCCTGATTCTCTCGTGGCTCTGGTCCCGAAGACAGTCTATACAATAGGGGGTTACAGGTTTGTACCGCGCAAGATGTTCCTCCGCGGGGTCGTTGCCATGGCACCTGCCCCTGACAATATGGGGGGAGACGGTACAGGTGCACTTCATCTCACACTTTCAGGCGGAGGCGTTGAGCAGAAGATCTATCTTCCCGACAGCATGGGAGAGGAGAGGAGTGAGTGGTCAGGAGACGCTGGAAGCTATACTGCTAATGTCAGTTACGGCAACAGGGTATTGAATCTGCCCTTCAGCATAAGGCTGAACGACTTTATAGTTGAAAGATATCCCGGGTCAAACAGTCCTTCAGGGTTCCGCAGTGACGTGACCCTTTTAGATCCTTCACATGGCACTGAGTTCGGGTACGAGATTTATATGAACCATATCCTTAAATACAGGGGTTTCCGCTTCTACCAGTCATCGTATGACAAGGACGAGAAAGGAACCATTCTTTCGGTAAACCATGACCCGGCAGGTATGCTTACCACATATGCAGGATACTTTCTGCTTTTCCTGTTCATTGTTCTTTCAATAATAAACAGGAAGTCATTCTTCAGAACCGTAGGCAAAGGGTACTGGAGCTCAAGGTACCGCCGCGTGGCAACAGTTTCTGCACTGCTTCTTGCATTTGCGTCATTTGCACCTGCAGGAGCCCAGCACCTGATCATTGACAGGGCAGAGGCTGACCGTTTCGGGGAGGTATTGGCGCAGGACCAGAAGGGGCGCACAAAACCTCTCTATACGATAAGCAATGATATCCTCCGCAAGGTGGCAAAGGAGAATGATTTTGATGGCCTGTCGTCGATGCAGGTGTTCCTGGGCTATTCACTCGATTTCTTTCACTGGCAGAATGTGCCTCTGATTAAAGTCTCCAATGCTGAACTGCAAAACTTGCTGGGTATCAAGGGAGACAGGGCTTCATTTTCTGACATAGTTGACTTTAATGAAGGAGGAGGGGGTTATAAGCTCTCTGAGCATGTTGACAAAGCCTATTCAAAGGCGGAGAGCGAGCGGACAAGGCTTGACAAGGAGATTATCAAGCTCGATGAGCGGGTAAACATTTGTTACATGATGTCAAGAGGTGACTTCCTCCATCTCTTTCCTCTCAGGGATGGCACTGACCACTGGGGCAAGGCGGAGGATGCAGTCAAAAATACAATGGATCAGAAAGACTCCCTGTTCGTGCTAACTGTAATACCTTTATGGGCGCAGTCAGTAACCTCGGTGGGCACTGCAGGGATCGAATCAGGGGAGTACCTCACCGCCATAAGAAACTATCAGAGGGCCAATTCTGATTATGACCTGCCGTCACAGACGAAGGTCAGGGCTGAACTCTTCTACTACAAGGCAAAGATCTTCGAGCGACTTTTCCCCTATTATGCGACATTAGGCCTTGTAATGATACTTCTGCTTATAGGAAATATCATCACCGGCCGGCAGGGATCAGGGCTATTATTAAAGATACTGGCCGGGCTGGCTGTAACCGGATTCCTGTTCCATACGCTGGGGCTTGGCATAAGGTGGTATATTTCAGGTCATTCGCCGATGAGCAACGGCTATGAATCAATGCTCTTCATTTCATGGGTCACCATGCTGGCGGGCTTCATCTTCAGCCGCAAGTCAATGCTTACCCTTGCCGCCACGGGCGTTCTGGCAGGGTTGACGCTCATGGTTGCGCATCTGAGCTTCATGGATCCCGAGATCACAAACCTGGTGCCGGTGCTGAAGTCATACTGGCTTACCCTTCACGTTTCGGTCATCACCGGCAGCTACGGGTTCCTCGGGCTGGGGGCTCTGCTGGGGCTGATTGTGATGGTAATGATGCTATTCGTAAACAGGAAGAACCAGGAAAGGATAAGTGCAACCATTGATGAACTTACGGTTATCAATTACAGAACAATCACTCTTGGCCTTTATTTTCTGACTATCGGAACGTTCCTCGGGGCCATCTGGGCCAATGAGTCATGGGGCCGTTACTGGGGATGGGATCCGAAAGAGACATGGTCGCTCATTACGGTGGTCATTTATACCCTTGTCACTCATTCCAGGACTATTCCGGGCATGAAGGATGTTTATACTTTCAATCTTCTTTCATTGTTTGCCTTCTCGTCAGTTCTGATGACATACTTCGGGGTCAACTATTACCTTTCAGGGCTTCACTCCTATGCAGGAGGTGATTCAGTGCCCGTGCCGGCATTCGTATATGTCGCGGTGCTGGTGCTGGTCAGCCTGGCGGTCTCGGCCTGGTTCAGGTATAAACAAGCTGTTCCGAAGAACTGAGAAATAAAAAAGAGGCCGTCTCAATTAACTGTTGAGACGGTTTTTTCAGCAATGATGCCGAAGGCATCAAATGTGAATAACCGCGGGTGGAATCCGTCAGTCTGACGGATGGAACCCGTGGTAAGGAGCGAAAAAAAACAACCTTTAAGCCCTGCAAGGGCGACATATGACTGGCGATGAAAGATAGTCAGAGGGGCAACATGTATTTTCTTTCACCCTTTCAGGGCTCCTTGCCGCTCTTGTGAGCCCTCCCCCAGCTCACGCTGGGGGTTATTCACATTTTGTCACTCCGTGACAATGCTCCTCCGGAGCTTGTAGCACCTGCCGGTGCTATTGGTAGTTACGAACAGAGATACTAACAACAGAGAGGGTGTCCTTTTAAGACACCCTCTGCTCTTTTTGAGGATATAAAATCCTATTTGAAATACTCTGCGCTTTTTCTGCGCACCACCGTCCTGACGCTTCCCTTAGTTCCGGGGGCGAACTCATGATGTGTGTCATACTCATCGCCGTCATAGAAGACAGTATAATCAACTATCATTGTATGAGCGCAGCCGTCATACTTGCCAGAGCCTTCCACCCAGCCGGCAAAACCGTCACCGAATGTGAAGTTCTGTCTTGGAACGGTAACTGTCTCCAGGAAGTCGCCGGAGAAGGTGTAGTATATCACCTGCCCTGCAGCCGGCCAGTCCCAGAAGTTGTCATTGACAATGGTATTGGCCAGTGTTGCATGTTTGGTGAAGTTAACCGGGTAGACACCGTATCCGGCCTCGTCGCAGTCAAATGGTCCGATGAAGTTATTGATGTCAAGTGTGCAGAAGGCTTTGACAGTCACCTCAATAACCTTGTCAGGAGATTTTGCACCACCGGTCGTTGTCTCACTCACTGTGATGGTAGCCTTGCCGCCGGCAGGTATCGTATTGAACTCCACTGTGGCTGTCCTGGTATCAGCACTGACAGATTTCAGCAAAGCACCGGTAACTGCCCAGCTCCATTCAGACCCTGCGCGGCTGTATGCCGGCGTGTAGGTTCTCACTTCAGTCTGATAGACTGAGGTAGGTCCGGTAACACTGAAGACAATTGGTACTACATCAGATGCACTGTAGGCATTCTCGTTTTCCTCCATGTAGGTCTCGCCGCATGAAGTGAAGAGCATAGCTGCTGCAAGAACGAAAGCCAACCTTGCTATTATATTCTTTTTCATAATTCTTCGTTTTTCGTTTACGATTAATATTCATCTGCTAGAACCAGCCTCCGTTGGAGTAGTCCTTGCCTGCCTCACCCTCGTCGCCGCCGAAGGTATAATAATCCATTATATTGACCTCCAGCTGCTGGCCGGGTATAGGAAGGTGGAGAGGTGTTCCGGGCTGCAGTTTATCAGCTTTGCGCATAGTGAAGAATTCGACGCCCATGCCGCTGCAATAGAGTTCCACATTACGCTCATAGAAGATAGCTGCCTCAACAGCTGCTGCATTGGCTGCAACAGGTGCCAGTCCGCCGCGGGTCACCCTTGTGCCGGCATTGATGATGGCGGCTGCTCCTGTGAGGTTCGGTTGATGCAACAGGGCTTCGGCCTTGAGAAGGTCATTCTCTGCCTTGTAGAACACCGGGACAGGTTCTGTCCAGGTTGACAGGTAGGTGTCACGTCTCTTGAACCTGTAGCATGAGAAGTGGTAGTAGCCACGATCGACGTTGAAGGGGCATGATGAAAGATACTGGAAGTCAGTGAAGACACGGTTGTCAATTCCTGCGGTGGGAGTGGTTGTGGGTGCAGGAAGGGTGTTCCATGTGTTGGCATCAGTCCACCGTGCAGGGAAGCGTGAGTCCATCATATTTACAACCCTCATGTCAGTCTGTCCCCATCCGCTGTAGTTGGCATATGTCATATAAAGGTCGTACCAGCTGACGTCGTCCATAAGAGGTGCGAAGTCAAAGGTAAGTCCCTTGTTGGCGTATGCGCCCACTTTTGTCCAGTTCACGGTATTGTTTTCCGCCTTGTTTCTCGGTGAATATGAGAGGAAGCGTGCCGCCATGGAGTTTGCGAGCTGGCCGATATGCACATTGGTGTAGGTCATACCCGGAATCCATGTGGAAGGAATGGTGAAGGTTTCGCTCTCACATATTGCTATACAGTTGTCAAGACACTTCAGTGCTGAATCTATGATGGCAGTGTAGGGTGACAGCGGGATGGCCTGTGTAAGGTCTGTATACTCGGTGACAATAAAGGCCTGGTCATAGAGGAGCCCGATGTATCCAAGCGCAAGACCCTGTGCCAGGTGAGCATATGCCTGTACCATGGGTGTCTCATCAGTGCCGTCATCGGCAGTAATCACCATATCACCAAGCTTGACCTTGCCAAGAACCTCATTTGACGAGGAGAGTATCGAGTACATGGTTTTGTAGAATGATTCAGACACTACTGCGTCGCCGTAAGCAGGGGTGTTGTCAAATGCAATACGCGGTTCGTAGCTCATGGCGCGCATGGCTGCATTGCCGAACGAGCATGTGCCTGCATCTGAAGTGACCCATAGCATAAGGGCCGGGCCACTGTAGTCCTGGGTCTTCTGGAACCAGGTGTTCATCAGTGAACCTGCAACTCCTTTGACATCAGAAGGGTTGGAGAATGCAGTTTCGAAATCTGGGTCATTTTCATTTGTGACCTCCAGGCTTTCACATCCGGTCAGGAGGAGTGCCACCAGAGTTGAAAATAACAGGAAATATCTTATTGTTTTCATAGTCTCTTTTGTTTATTCGTTAGAATTTCAATTCGAGTGAAGCAGAGAATGACCGGTAGTTGGGGTATCCCATGAAGTCATATGCATAATACTGCGTACCGTCGGTTGTAGCTACTTCCGGATCATAACCGGTATAGTTTGTAAGAGTATAGAGGTTCTTTCCTATGAGGGCAATCTTGACCCCCTTGATGTATCCTTTGACAAACCCCTTGAGGGCTGCTCCGGGTACAGTGTATGAAAGTGATACCTCTCTCAGCTTCAGGTAACTGGCATCTTCTACCCAGAAATCATTGAAGGTATTGACGTCATAGAACCCCTGGTAGTAGGGTATGGCTTTCTTGAGATAGTCGGGTTTGCCATACTGGTCCATCATACCGTGCCTGCTGTCACGGGTAAGCCATTGAGCTGATTTGTTGTAAATGTCGCCGCCGCTCTTCCATTCAAGCAGGGCATAGAGGCCTATACCCTTATATGAGAAGCTGTTTGACATCGAGAGTCTGAAGTTGGGGTTGGTGTCACCTATCTTGCCGAAGAGCAGCTTGCCGTCAGGGCCGAGCCTCTTGATCGGCTTTTCCGAGGTAGTGCCTTCGGTTCCCTTCACGATGACATAACCGTCACTGTTGACAATATAGGAGTCTATCTTTGTGTCATCCCACCATGTGGAGGTCAGGTTTGTTGCCGAAAGCTGTGACTCCATCTGTTCAAGTGTCTTAACAAAGGAGTAACCGTACATGACACCGAATGTTTCACCTTCACGGATATAGAAGCATTTGTTTGCCTCCTGACCCTGCGGTCCCGTTTGATATGGCGGAGCATTGAGCTCGGTTATAACAGTTCTTACACGGTCGAAGATAAAGCCGAAGTTATAAGTGAAGTCTTTTGACTTGACTGCCTGTACATTGAGTGATGCCTCCCATACTTCCGAGTTGAGGCTGCCGGCATTCTGCACCTGGCTGGGCCAGCCGCCATACTGAACTGCCAGGGGTATTGAAAGTATCTGGTCAGTGGTTGTGTTGTTAGAGTAGACGCCCTCGAAGCTGAACCTGTTGAGGAAGTCGATATTCATACCTACTTCCCATTCCTTGGAGAGTGATGGTTTCAGCATCTTGTTCCCGAGCTGACTCTTTGATACGTTACCTGTTGAAATGGACATCACTTCATACTGGTCGGCAAATCCCGGTCTCTGTCCGGCAGTACCGAAGGCACCCCTGACTTTGAACTCCTGTATGCCGGGGATAGTTATATCTTCAGATATCCTGTAAGCGGCAGACATCCTGTAGTAAGGGTTCCACCTTGCTTCTGAACCGAAGAGTGATGATCCGTCATAGCGGAACATGCCGTCGAAAATGTACTTATCCCTGTAATCGAGATAGAGGATGGCGAAGTAGTTCTTGGCAATGATCTCATCCATGTAACTGCTTATCGATATATTGCCTGCTATTGCATCGAATGACGGAACGCCCCCGAGAGAGAAGTCATTGCCGTTCGCGCTGTTGCTGTTGTAGGTGGTCTTCTCGAAGAGGTAGCTTGCTCTTGCCCTTGTATTGAAGTCTCCAAACTTCTTGTTAAAGTTCAGTGTCACCTGTGCGTTTCTTGCGAAGAGCTGAGTATCTGCAATGTAGAGAGAGCCTTTTGAATAGACTGATTCATTCCCTGCCCTTGTATAGGTGTCATATGGATTATAGGTCTGGTATTGCCCCGTTGAGTATTCGAATGCGAACTTTCCCTCAAGGTTCAGGAAGTCAGTTATGTTGTATTTTCCTGAATATGTGCCCAGAATCCTGTCTCTGTTTGTCTGGTCTTCAACTTTCCAGAGGTTGTAGATCGGGTTCTCAGTTGTTGTCTCCCACCCGTTGGGAATGAAGAGATATGGCTGGCCGTCAGGATTGGCCAGGTCAAAGTTGGTATCAGGTGCTGAGAGCAGCACGTTGAAGAAGATACCGCCGTTGTAGGCGTTTGCGCCTCCCGGGTCCTGTGTCGTTGACTTCACATAGAGGTTACTTGCCGAAATAGATAGTTTCGGTGAGATCTTATGGTCAACGTTAAGCCTGAAGCTGTTTCTTTTGTAGCCATCAGTCTCGACGAGGAGGCCTGACTGTACGTTGTTTTCAAATGATACGAGGAAGTTAGTCTTGCCAAGGTTAGAGCCCACTGACAGATAATTGGTATAGAAGTCATTTCCTGAGAAAATAAGGTCCTCGTGGTCGAAGAGGACGGCATAGTCATTATCCATGTACTGATCACTCTCGAGGCTGCGTGAGCCGGAGAATCCTGCTTCGGTGCCCTGATAGTCTGAAGGATAGGTGACCCCTGCATATTTGGTGTAACCGAAGTTTGCCTGGTCATCGGCCAGTTTCCATGCATGGTGAGTGGCAAGGTCATATCTCTTGCCGAGCTGGTTCATGCCATATTCATTTCTGAAGATCACTTCAGTCTGGCCTTCTGTGAGAAGGTTACCGCGGCGTGTGGTCACGGCAATGACCCCGTTGCCTGCTCGCGATCCGTATAGTGCTGATGCTGATGCACCTTTGACAACTTCGATCGACTCAATGTCATCGACGTTTATATCACCAAGTGTTCCTTCCATGATGGCACCGTCGAGAATGATCAGCGGAGCCTGTGAGCCGGATATCTGTGTTGCACCGCGGACGAGTATTGTGGCAGCGCTGCCCGGTTCGCCGGTAGAGTTTATTACGGTCACCCCTGAGACTTTTCCCTGGAGAGCCTGTGATGCAGACCCGGCTGTTACTTCTTTCAGCTGGCTTGCGTCAACTCTTTCGACAGAGACAGCCATTTTCTTCTTTGGTGTGCCGGCTGCAACACCGGTGACAATGATCTCATCAAGGTTCAGGAGATCCTGGTCCATCACCACGTTTATCGTGTTTTCTCCGGTGATAGTTACTTCCCGGGTTTTCATCCCGATAAATGAAAATACTACTGTTTTGGAGTTTTGCGGTACGTTAAGGGAGAATTTCCCGTCTGCATCTGTAAAAACTCCGATGGTTGTGCCCGGAACAGTTACAGAGACACCCGGTATCGGGCCCTCCCCCTCCACTGCGGAGGTAACCGTACCTGTAATTGTTCTGGTCTGTGCCATCAATGTCAGGACACCTGTACACAGAAACAACACTAGCAACAGAATTAGTTTCTTCATACGATTTAGTTTTAGGTTTAAGTTAAAGCAAGAAAATTACACACTTTTCTGCAATAAACAAAATGTATGGCAAAAGCAATGGGTCCTGCAGCATTTTTCCAGTTAGTGGTCGCCCTGTTTGTGATGCCTGGCGGCATCTTGCAGCTTTTTCTTTTGATTTCGGTCTGAAGCGAGATCCATCTCTCACAAAAAGACCGGGTTGCCATTCTCGCGCTGCTCGAATGGCGAACCGGTCAGGGGAGTACCCTTATCAGAAAAGGCTGCGATGCCTGGCGGCATCTTGCGGCCTTGTTTTTTAAATTTCAGTCCTGAGCAGGCTCAGTCCTTCATTTAAAAACAAGACCGCCCCTGACGGTATCGTCAGGGGCAGCCTTTTCTGATAAGGGTGGAAGACCGGGTTTGAACCGGCGACCTCCAGATCCACAATCTGGCGCTCTAACCAACTGAGCTACAACCACCGTTTTACGGAGTGCAAAGAAATAGTAAAAAAGCTCATTTCGCAAATTTTTAAACTATATAATTGTACTTGACATGCAAATACTATCTTCGCTCTACATAATAACAGCAGTATAATTATTTAAGTAAATTCCCGTTTCACTTTCCAGAATAACACAGATTGGCGAAACTCAGGTTCATAGACAATATCAAGGGATTGCAGGCTGTACAGCTGCTTCGGTTCATCACCTTCCTGATTATCAGCATTGTCTTTACCAAGAGTCACCTCACACGGGCCGAGATCGGAAAATGGGAGCTCTTCCTGTTTATTGCAAGCCTGCTGAGTTTTTTCTGGGTCTCGGGAATAATTCAGTCGCTGCTGACACTCTATCACCGGAACAAAACATTCAGGAGCAGGGGTGAGGCCGTTGAAAGAAAATCACCCGAGATTTTCAACGCCTTTCTGCTGATACTCTTCTTCAGCGTTCTTGTCTTTGCCCTCGGCATACCTATAAAAAATGCGCTGCCATCAATCGGGATAAAACAGGACATCCCTTACCTTGGACTTCTGCTCTGGTATATCTTACTTAGCAACCCGGTGACGCTGATAGAGTACATCTATCTTCTGAATAACAGATCACACAGAATCCTGCAATACGGGTTGTATACATACGGGGCGCAGATCCTGCTTGTTCTGGCCCCGGTGATTGCCGGCTATGATGAGAAAAGTGCAATCTACGGACTTTTCATAATCACGGGGGTGCGGTGGATATGGCTTATCATACTCCTCAGGCGCTATACACTGATAAAAGTATCGTTTGAATTCATCAGGGAGCAACTCTATGTTGGAATGCCCCTGGTACTTACCTTTCTGATAAGCGGGTCGGCACAGTATATTGACGGCATAATCATCTCAGCCTGTTATGAGGATCCCGGCGTCTTTGCAATGTTCCGCTATGGCGCCAAGGAGTTTCCGCTCGTGTTGCTGCTGGCGACAGGACTAAGCAACGCGCTGCTTCCTCAGTTCAGCACCCGTGAGGGGATGCGGGAGGCCCTGGTTACACTCAGGTCAAAATCGGAGAAACTGATGCACCTCCTCTTCCCCTTGTCAATAGTGACAATGTTCTTTGCCCGCTGGCTCTACCCGCGTGTTTTTACCCCTGAATTCACACGCAGCGCCGACGTGTTCCTTATTTATCTCCTGCTGATCATCCCCAGGCTTGTCTTTCCCCAGACTATTGTCATCGGAAGGAAAAGAAACAACATCACCCTTATAGCTGCTGCCGTTGAGATATGTATCAACATACCGCTGAGCCTCTTCCTCCTGAAGCCATACGGGGTGGTGGGCGTAGCACTGGCAACCTTCATCGTCTATTCGCTCGAAAAGATCTTCCTTATATGGTATGTTTGGGCGAAGATGAAGATTAAACCGGCAGAGTACATTCCTATGTTGCCCTGGATATTATACTCCTCGGCAATCGTACTGCTGTTTGTGCTTATCGACCACCGTGTGATAAACTTCCATTAGCAGAGCGGTCCGGTTGTCCATAAAAATCAAAAAAAATTATCTTTGAGGCGGATTTGAACAGGCCTAACGCTTTTCCCGGATGAGCAGCGAAGAAAAATATTTTGATAGATTTCGAAGGAATATTATTGGGATAGACCAGGAATATTCAACTCCGTATGGCCAGAAGAAGATCATCTACTGTGACTGGATAGCAAGCGGAAGACTTTATAAGCCCATCGAGGATAAGATTGCGGGAGAATTCGGACCGTTTGTTGCCAACACCCATACCGAGACTTCGGAGACAGGCTCTGTCATGACATGGGCCTATCATCATGCGCAGGAGATTATCAAGAAGCATGTAAATGCAGGGCCTGATGATGTCCTTATTGCCACAGGCTCTGGCATGACTGCCGTGATAAACAAATTCCAGAGGATACTCGGGCTTAAGGGATGCACTCTCCCTAAGGGTGATCGTTGCCAGTCAGATGAGAACCGTCCTGTTGTATTTATAACACATATTGAACATCATTCAAACCAGACATCGTGGTATGAGACATTGGCCGATGTTGTGATTATCGAACCGGGAAAGGATCTTACCGTTGACGCTGAAAACCTCAGGAAGGCTCTTGAGCAATATAAGAGCAGGAAATTCAAGATCGGTTCATTCTCTGCATGCTCGAATGTTACCGGTGTCTTTACCCCTTATCACCAGATGGCCCGTATTATGCATGAGAACGGCGGCCTCTGCTTTGTCGACTTTGCAGCTTCGGCACCTTACGTGGATATTGATATGCATCCGGCAGACAGTATGGAGAAGCTTGATGCGATATTCTTCTCGCCGCATAAGTTCCTTGGCGGCCCGGGATCTGCAGGTGTGCTTATCTTTGACAAGTCACTTTACAAGACATCCGTTCCCGATCAGCCCGGAGGAGGTACCGTCGACTGGACCAACCCGTGGGGCGAATACAAGTATGTAGACAGCATCGAATCGAGAGAAGACGGAGGCACGCCTGGTTTTCTGCAGGTCATCAGAGCCGCACTGGCCATCAACCTGAAGCAGATGATGGGCACCGCCAGGATAAAGGAGAGGGAGGAGGAGCTGCTCGTGAAAGCTTTCGCAGGGCTTGAAGGGATAAAGGGTCTTCATATCCTTGCCCCTTCGATAAAAAAGAGGCTGGGTGTTATATCCTTCTATATTGATGATATGCATTATAACCTTGTTGTCAAGCTCCTTAGTGACAGGTACGGCGTGCAGGTAAGGGGTGGATGCGCCTGTGCCGGCACCTATGGCCATTATCTCCTTGATGTCACCTATGACCACAGTCATCGCATCACCGAGATGATCAACAGAGGCGATCTCTCAGAGAAACCCGGATGGGTGAGGCTGTCGCTCCATCCTGTAATGACAGACGGTGAGCTTGATACAGTCATCACAGCCCTGAAGGAGATTAGAGCCCATGGTGCAGCGTGGAGCAGGGATTATGATTACAACAGAAGGACAAACGAATACAGACACCGGCTTGATGACGGCAGCAGCAGGCTGAAAGTAGAATCATGGTTCAAACTACAAAGCTGAGGGTATGAATATAGTAGAGGTGACAACTACCGCACATAGGAGAGATTTCACAGAGTTCCCCAAAAGACTCTACAAAGGTGATCCTTACTGGGTCTCTCCTCTTGACAAAGTGGCAGAGGCAGTCTTTGACCCGGCAGGCAATATTGCCTTCAGGCACGGAGTGGCTGCGCGATGGATACTCGTTGATGACAGTGGCGTGGTAATAGGAAGAGTTGCGGCATTCATCGATGAGATTCGCTCAAAGGCCAACAGGCAGCCAACAGGCGGTCTCGGATTCTTTGAGGTGATTGAATCAGAAGAGGCAGCATTCATGCTCTTTGACACAGCCCGCAAATGGCTTACAGACAGGGGAATGAAGGCGATGGACGGTCCGATCAACTTCGGGGAGAATGATAATTTCTGGGGGCTGCTTGTAGAGGGCTTTACCCACCCGGGGTTCGGCATGCCCTACCATAAGAGATATTACAGGAAATTCTTTGAGGATTACGGGTTCAGGATATATTTTGAGCAGTACAGTTATCATAAGGACCTATCATCCGTTGATGTTTTTCCTGAACGGTTCATGAAGATAGCCGAATGGATCACCAGGCGTCCGGGATACACATTCCGCCATTTTGAATACAGGCACCGTGACAAGTTTGTCGCTGATATGGTGGAGATATACAACACAACATGGGCGGTTTTCAAGGAAGACTTCACCCCGCTCGACCCTGACATGCTTCGCAATACCCTGAAAGAGGCCAGGGCATTCATCGATGAGGAACTGATATGGTACGCTTATCACAACGACCGGCCCGTAGCCGTCTTTGTCATATTCCCCGACCTGAACCAGATCATCAGGCATTTCAACGGCAGGCTGACACCCTGGAATATGATCAGGTTTGCCTGGTACCGGATTACACACAAGATGACCCGCGTGAGGGCACTGGTGGCAGGTGTGATACCTGCTTACCAGAACAGCGGAATTGAATCGGCCATATTCCTTCAGCTGTTTCATGTCTTCCGCAGGAAGAAGTATTTTAAGGAGCTTGAATTGTCGTGGGTGGGCGATTTCAATCCAAAGATGATCGGCATTTATGAGGCTCTCGGAGCACAGAAGGCCAAGACTCACATGACATTCAGGTATATGATCGATGACAAGCTGCCCTTCAGGATGTACAAGGAAGAGATAGCGGAAAACCTTGCAGAGCGTCAGGCGAAGCAGTCAGGGTAAATTTTTTTGTCTCACTCTTTGTATATTTCTTATTGTTCATTATCTTTGCAAACCCTTAGAAAAGGGATTTTATATAAGTAACAAACTATATCAGGAGATGAAAGAAGGTATACATCCGGGCAATTACAGGTTGGTTGTATTTCAGGATATGTCAAACGGATATTCATTCATGACACGTTCAACTGCCTCGTCAAGAGACACGATCAAGTGGGAAGACGGCAAGGAATATCCGCTTATCAAGCTTGAGATTTCAAATACGTCACATCCTTTCTATACCGGTAAGATGAAGCTGGTAGACACTGCAGGAAGGGTTGATAAGTTCATGAACCGTTATAAGTCTCATCTGGATAAAAAGACGAAATAATCATTGATCATACTCTTTAAGGCTGCCCCTTCAGGCAGCTTTTTTTTTCTCCTGCAGCAACGTGCCTGCAACCATTATTATCTCAAAGATGTTATAGGTCTGTGAGGGTCATGTTATATTTAAATCACTAATTTTGCTTAGTTTTTCGCATTTATGGAGAAGAAGGATTTCACAAAGTGGGGCAGTATCGGTTTTCACGAACTGACGGATGAGAGCAGGGAGATAATTCCGATCCTATCCGACGGAGACGACCAGGAGCTTGATGATATTGAGATACCGGGCAGTGTACCGCTGCTTCCGCTTCGCAATACCGTTCTGTTTCCAGGTGTCGTGATACCCATTGCTGTTGGCCGTTCCAAATCCGTTCAGCTCGTGCGTGATGCCTATCGGGGAGACAAGCTCGTTGCAGCCGTGGCACAGCTCGATGCTGAAATTGATGATCCGCAGGTGCGCGACCTTAATGTCGTCGGGACGCTGGGGCAGATAGTAAAGCTGCTTGAGATGCCTGACGGTACCACCACTGCCATCATCCAGGGAAGAAGACGAGTCTCCGTGGTAAGCATCGTCCAGGAGGCCCCGTACATTACCGCAAGGGTGAAAGCCATTCCCGAAACAAAAGGATCAGAGGAAGATAAGGATTTCGAGGTGATAATAGGTTCGCTCAAGGACCTCTCAATGAAGATCGTGAAGCTCAATCCAAACATTAACCCGGAAGCCTCTTTCGCTGTCAGGAACATCGAGAACAGCACATACCTTATAAACTTTATCTGTGCCAACACGGAGCTGAATGTCAATGACAAGCAGAAGCTTCTTGAGGCATCGACAATGAGAGAACGGGGCCTCAGGCTCCTTGAGCATCTTGTTCGCGAGATACAGCTCCTTGAGCTGAAGAACGAGCTGCAGTCAAAGGTCAAGTACGAGATAGACCAGCAGCAGCGTGAATTCCTTCTTCATCAGCAGATGAAGACCATCCAGAACGAACTGGGAGGTAATCCCACGGAGAAAGAGGTGGAGGAGTTCCGTGTCAGGGGTGCTGAGAAAAAATGGAATGAAGATGTGGCAAAGGTCTTCCAACGGGAGCTGGACAAGCTCTCACGCCTTAACCCTGCCGCAGCCGAATATTCGGTTCAGGTCAACTATGTACAGACGCTCCTTGAGCTTCCTTGGAATGAGTATACCACTGACAATCTTGACCTTAAGCATGCGCAGCGCGTTCTTGACGAAGATCACTACGGGCTTGAGGAGGTCAAGGAGAGGATACTTGAGCATCTTGCCGTACTGAAGCTCAAGGGCGACCTTAAGTCACCGATATTGTGTCTCCACGGCCCTCCGGGCGTTGGAAAGACCTCGCTTGGCAAGTCTGTCGCCCGTGCCCTTGGACGTAAGTATGCCCGTATGTCGCTTGGCGGACTTCATGACGAAGCCGAGATCAGGGGACACCGCAAGACCTATATAGGTGCCATGCCTGGCAGGGTGGTGCAGAACATACGCCGCGCCGGCTCCTCAAACCCCGTCTTCATCCTTGATGAGATAGACAAGGTGGGGCAGGACTTCAGGGGAGACCCCTCCTCTGCATTGCTGGAGGTGCTTGACCCTGAGCAGAATACACACTTCTATGACAATTTCCTTGAGCTTGAGTTTGACCTGTCAAAGGTGCTGTTCATTGCCACTGCCAATACCCTATCAACAGTCAGCCCTGCCCTGCGCGACAGGATGGAGCTCATCGAGATATCAGGCTACCTGGTCGAGGAGAAGAGGGAGATAGCCGTTAACCATCTCATCCCCAAACAGCTTGAGGCTCACGGTGTGCGCAGCGATCAGTTTATGCTCTCAAAACCGGTGATCGAAGAGATCATCCAGAAGTATACCCGTGAATCGGGAGTGAGAGAGCTTGACAAGCGGCTCGCCAAACTGGTCAGATCAAGGGCCAAAGAGATAGCTTTCAACAGAGTGCCGGAAGGGGATCTCTCATCTGAAAATGTTGCGGAGATACTGGGCCCTCCGAAATACCTCAAAGATTTCTACGGCGGCAACGAGCAGGCCGGTGTCGTTACAGGACTGGCCTGGACCGCCACAGGGGGTGAGATACTTTTTGTAGAGACCAGCCTGAGCCGTGGCAAGGGCAACCTGACGCTTACCGGTAACCTGGGAGAGGTGATGAAGGAATCGGCTGTCATTGCACTCGAATATCTCAAGGCTCATGCCCCGCTGCTTGAACTGCCGGATACCTTCTCGGAAAAATGGAACATTCATATTCATGTTCCTGAGGGTGCCATACCTAAGGACGGACCCTCGGCCGGCATCACGATGGCATCATCGATAGCATCTGCCTTTACCCAGAGAAAGGTGAAAAAGTATGTGGCAATGACCGGTGAGATAACCCTCAGGGGGAAGGTGCTGCCTGTAGGCGGCATCAAGGAGAAGATTCTTGCCGCCAAGCGTGCCGGCATCAGGGAGATAATACTCTCGGTGATGAACCGTAAGGATGTGGAGGAGATAAATGAAAAATATGTCCGCGGCCTGAAGTTCAGGTATGTGGATACCATAATGGACGTCCTCGACCATTCTCTGCTGAAGCAGAGGGTGACCAACGCCAGGGATATAAACTTTGACTGATACTCACAAGCATAGACATGAAGAAGGTAGCTGTTTTTCCGGGGTCATTCGATCCTTTTACAGTAGGTCATGAAGCCATAGTAAAACGTGCACTCCCCCTTTTTGACACGATCATCATTGCTGTCGGGGAGAATGCTGAAAAGAAAAATCTCTTTTCCATCGGGAACAGGATCAAGATGATATCTGAGGTCTTCAGAGGGGAAAAGAAGATAGAGGTGACCAGGTTCAGCGGCCTGACAGTCAATTTCTGCCGCGAGAAAAAAGCCGGTTATATTCTCAGGGGGCTGCGCACCAGTGCCGATTTTGAATATGAGAGGGCACTGGGGCAGATGAACAGGATGATGGCTCCGGAGGTTGAGACACTCTTCCTTCTCACCGGGACAGAGCATACCCCTGTCAATTCAACGATTGTGCGCGATATTATAATCAAGGGTGGCGACGCCTCGATGTTTGTCCCAAAAGCGATAAAAATCGCGAAGTACCTCAGCAAATGATCATTTGACCCTGAGGGTGTAGTTCAGGAGATCAAGGAGTGACTGGAAGGTATTCGATTTGATCTTTGCAATCTCGTCAGGGGCCAGCCATTCTGCATGTGTGATCCCCTCCTCAGCCTGCGGTTGTGTTATCATCTCCCCGCTGTAGCTCATGGTGAACCAGTGGGTCTTTTTCATGTAGGGCTTGTTCTCAAAGAGGTATGTATGATAGCTTGGAAGAAGCGGAGCAATGATCATGTGCCCTTTCAGGTTGCATTCCTCCTCCACCTCCCTCATCGCGCACTCCTCGGGTGATTCACCCTTCTCAATGTGTCCTTTTGGAAGATCCCACCTGCCGTATCGCTTGATAAACAGGTATTTGCCTGAAGGATGCCCGACCAGTCCCCCGGCAGCTTCCGTAACCACGAACCAATTTCTGAAAACATCCCACAGGTTGTTGATATCAGATGAATAAATATTAAGGGAAGGTATGTCATTATTGACGGCAAACTGTGATATTTGGGCATAGAGCTCCGCTCTCTCGTGGTATTTGTGGAACAGGGCATATTCATGCACCCTGTCAGGCTCGGGAGAGAGTGTGATCACCCTGTTGTCAAAATATACTTTATACCTCAGCATATGGATGATATAGCAAAGAGAACCGCAGAATATCTACTACAAATTAAAGCAATTAAATTACAACCCGCAAAACCTTTTACCTGGGCCTCGGGGTGGAGGTCACCCATCTATTGTGACAACCGCAAGACACTCTCATTCCCGGAAGTGCGTACTTTTATAAGGGATTCATTTGCAGCCAGGATAAGGGAGTTATATCCTGCGGCAGATATGATAGCCGGAGTTGCAACAGGGGCCATTGCTCACGGAGTCCTGGCGGCAGATAAGCTGGCTCTGCCGTTTATTTATGTCAGGTCGGGTGTCAAGGAGCATGGGCTCGGTAACCAGATCGAAGGCTATTATGAAAAGGGGCAGAAGGTGGTAGTTATTGAAGACCTTATCTCCACCGGAGGAAGCAGTCTGGGGGCTGTGCGTGCCCTCCGTGAGGCCGGATGCGAGGTACTGGGCATGATAGCCATCTTCACGTACGGTTTTGGCAAGGCTGCAGATTCATTCGCAGCCGAAGGGTGCCGTCTCGACACCCTGAGCAACTATGGTGTGCTTGTAGAGATGGCGGCAGCAACGGGGTATATATCGGATAATGATGTTGAGACACTGAAGGAATGGAGAACCAACCCTTCTGAATGGGGAAAGGATATTCAATGAGCCCTGTGACTACATATACAAGCAGGAAGGGTGTTGTCCCATGCGGCGACAGTGACCTGTATACCTTTCTTACCGATATGCGCAATTTCAGATCGGTGGTGCCCGAAAACATCATTACCGACTGGCAGGCTACCGAAGACAGTTGTTCATTCAGGGTGGAGAACACCGGGAAGGTTACCGTTGAGCTGAACGATGCCCTGCCTCATTCAATGGTGAGTTACGCGGCTGAGATGATGCTTACGGGCAGGGTGATGGTGCGTGTGATGATCGAATATGAGAACGGAGCCCGGTCTGGCATATGGCTTAAGGCAGACGTGAATATGAATCCAATAGTCAGGATGCTGGTAGGGGACTCTGCACAGAGGTATCTTGATGCTGTTATCGGAGCTATAGAGAATTTCAAAGGTTATGAGAAAATCAGAGGATGTAATCAACCTCTTTGAATGCGTATTCAGTTGTAAGACCGTTCTCCCTGCGGATCGATATCAGTCCTGAGTCCTTCACACAATCAATCATCCCGGTGAATTCACCCTCAGCGCCGCTGTAGCGGTGCCACTCGCCGCGCCTGTACAGGAGACGGTGATAATCGTCAGACAGTTTTTCATGGGCTCCGGATACAACCATCTGATAGCGGATATCCAGGAGGCGGATCAGTTCATCCCTTATTCCGTTCAAGTCATGCTCCATGCCTGTCAGCTGTGCCAGTGACACTGGATTGGGGGCTCCGCTCATGAAGGTCTTCTGGTTCACATTCAGTCCTATCCCGGCAACCGTGCTGCAGAGGGTCCCGCCCATCACGCTGTTCTCTATCAGGATACCTGCTATTTTGTCATGTCCGGCATATATGTCATTCGGCCACTTTATTCGTGTCGCGGGAACCATTGTTCTGACGAGATCACAGACTGCCAGTGAGACCATCCGGGATATTACAAACTGCCCTTCCGGTCTTATCATTGTGGGGTATAATATCACGCTCATCAGAAGGTTCTTTCCTGCCTCACTCTCCCAGCTGTTGCCCTTTTGCCCTCTTCCTCCCTCCTGGAATGAAGCTGTTATGACGGTACCTTCCGCAGCCTTGCCCGGGCTTGCCAGAGATAAGGCAACGGTGTTGGTGGATGTGACTTTTTCATGATGTATCACTGATGATCCTATTATCATATTATTCTGAATTTTATGGTTGATAATGTGATTAATTCGCTCATTATCCGGGAGGGTGAACAAATTGGCATCCTAATTGTAAAAAGAAGTGGGGCCGGACGAAAATACGGATAAATGTTCGTAATTTTGCGGCAATTATAAAAGGAACTGTTTAAATCTGAAAGGATTATTGATGAGAAAAACCGATAAAGAGGCCACTTTGGTAAGGAATAGCGTAGTAAAGGGGTTATTTGAAAAGAAGGGGGAAAAGGTGGCATTGATCGATTTGAGAAAAATTGAAAGCAGAGTGTGTGATTACTTCATCATCAGTCACGCCACTTCGTCAAAACAGGTTGATTCCCTTGCGTGGTCAGTAGAGGATATTGTTCGCCGCGAGACAGGGAGAAAGCCTTATCATATCGAGGGCAGGGAGAACTGCATATGGGTTCTGCTTGATTACGGTGACATTCTCGTTCATATATTCCAGCAGCCATACAGGGAGTTTTATAATCTTGAGTCATTATGGGCTGACGGTACCCTGACAATGCTTGAGGACAAGTTAGAAAAGAAAGGTGTTTGATATATGGCAGAAGATAAGGAACCATCAAAGGATATTAAGAATGATAAGAACTCAAAGCCGAAGTTCAATTCGAACTGGATATTTGTAATTCTTATTCTGTCAGTTTTTGCAGTTCAGATCTTCTTCACCGGCAAGAGCAGCCAGAAAGCCGGTCAGAGGGAGATAGAACAGATGGTCATTAACCATGACATTGAGAAGGTAGTTGTCATAAACAAAGATCATGCTGAGATCTATATAAAGGCTGACTCGCTCAAGAGTGGCCGTTATCCTGATTTTGAGGAGCAGAAGAGCTTCGGCCTTCAGCCCCAGAAACCCCAGTATTTCCACAACTTCGGAACGGTAGAGCTTTTTGAGGAGTTCTTTGCGGGAGTGCAGGAGAAGGCGGGTTACAGTGAAACAGAATGGATTCATCTTGAATACCAGACAAGGAAAGACTACTTTGGAACATTCCTCGGGGTGATTCTTCCTTTCCTGCTGATAGCCGCAGTCTGGATATATTTTATGCGCCGGATGTCATCAGGCAGCGGCGGTGCCGGAGGGAATATCTTCAGTGTCGGCAAGTCAAAGGCTCAGATCTTTGACAAGGACACGCATGTGAAGATAAACTTCAACGATGTGGCCGGCCTTGAGGAGGCCAAGACGGAGGTGATGGAGATAGTTGATTTTCTGAAGAATCCCAAGAAGTATACCTCCCTTGGCGGCAAGATTCCGAAAGGGGCTTTGCTCGTAGGTCCTCCCGGTACCGGGAAGACATTGCTTGCCAAGGCTGTGGCAGGGGAGGCCAATGTCCCCTTCTTTTCAATCTCCGGGTCTGACTTTGTCGAGATGTTTGTCGGGGTGGGTGCCTCACGGGTGAGGGATCTGTTCAGGCAGGCAAAGGAGAAGGCCCCATGCATAGTCTTCATCGATGAGATAGATGCGGTGGGACGGGCCCGCGGACGCAATCCCAACTTCGGGGCAAACGATGAGCGCGAGAATACCCTCAACCAGTTGCTGACAGAGATGGACGGCTTCGGCACCAACAGCGGTGTCATAATACTTGCCGCCACCAACAGGGCTGACATACTCGACAAGGCTCTGCTCAGGGCCGGGCGCTTTGACCGACAGATACATGTAGAGCTCCCTGACCTGAAGGAGCGTGAGGCCATCTTCAAGGTGCACCTGCGTCCCATCAAGCTTGAGGAGAATTTCGATATCGCCTTCCTTGCAAAGCAGACACCGGGATTTTCGGGGGCTGACATCGCAAATGTATGCAACGAGGCGGCTCTTATCGCTGCAAGACGAAACAAGACTGTCGTTGAGAAGCAGGATTTTCTTGACGCTATTGACCGTATCATCGGGGGGCTGGAGAAAAAGAACAAGATCATATCCCTCGAAGAGAAAAAGACTATCGCCTATCACGAGGCGGGTCATGCTACCTGCAGCTGGCTGCTTGAACATGCCAGCCCTCTGCTGAAGGTGACCATCATACCCAGGGGGAAAGCACTTGGTGCTGCCTGGTACCTCCCTGAAGAGAGATCGATCTCCACACGTGAGCATATTCTTGATGAGCTTGCTTATGCCCTTGGAGGAAGAGCCGCAGAGGAGATCGTCATCGGCAAGATATCGACCGGCGCCCTCAGTGACCTTGAAAAAGTCACAAAACAGGCATATGCAATGGTAGCTTATTTTGGCATGTCAGGCGAAGTAGGAAACATGAGCTTTTACGACTCATCGGGACAGTCAGACTATGGCTTCACCAAGCCCTACAGCGAGAAGACGGCGGAGCTTATCGACAGTGAAGCAAAAAAGATCGTTGAGGAATCATATCTCAAAGCCAAGGAGATTATCTCATCTAACATTGACGGACTGAGACAGCTTGCCGAACAGCTGCTGGAGAAGGAGGTCATCTTCAGTGAGGATCTTGAGCTGATCTTCGGCAAAAGGAGGGGAGACACTTCCGCCAGGGATATGACCGAGCAGCCAAAGAGTGCTGAAGAACCCACTGCAGTCTGACAATGGAACAGGAGTGGGTCATCATAGCATGGTTCACAGATGATGTCAGGAGCCAGATTGCTGTTGACAGCTTACTGGTGAACGGCATCGAGGCCGTGGCGGTGGACAAGCGTGACAGCAACTACAAGTGGGGAGAGATACAGCTTTATGTTCATCGTGATAATGTGATCATTGCCAAGGAAATAATAAAAGATCTCTAAGGTGTTCAATCTCATCAGGCGTACAGTTACAGGAGCCTTCATTGTCATTTTTGTTCTTGGGGGTCTATGGCTGCATCCTATATCCTTCTTCATCGTGGGGGCCGTGATGATAGCAGGCACACAGCATGAGTATTATATCATGGTCAGGGACACCGGCACCAGGCCGCAGCTTGTCACCGGGATAATTACCGGATTTCTCCTTTATTTTACCGCTACGATGGTGGCAGTCGGATGGTTTCCACGACAGAGCTTCCTGGCCCTGATACCTGTCCTTGCAATCGTAATGGTCATCGAGCTTTTCAGAAAGGTAGAGAAACCGTTTGACTCGCTGGCACACACATTCTTCTCAATACTCTATACTGCCGTCCCTTTCTCAATGTTCCCCTTTTCGGCTTTCAACAGGGAAGGGATGGAGCCCATCATACAGATGAACGGCATAGAGTTCTCACCCGGGATTTTGATCGGGTTCTTCCTTCTGTTGTGGACCAATGATACCGGTGCCTATCTCGTTGGCTCATCCCTGGGCCGTCACCGTCTCATGGAGCGAATATCGCCAAAGAAGAGCTGGGAGGGTTTTTTCGGAGGGATGATACTGACCCTCCTCGTTGCGCGTCTTTTCTCAGGGTGGCTGGGTGTTGCCGACACCGCAGGATGGATGTTTATAGCTGTGATCATCTCCATAGCCGGCACCCTTGGCGACCTGATTGAATCAATGCTCAAGAGAAGCCTCGGATTTAAGGACTCAGGCTCCATAATGCCTGGCCACGGAGGCTTCCTCGACCGTTTTGACAGCGTGGTGGTGGCGTTTCCGCTCGTTTATCTATATATAGCTTTATTTGGTTAAGATGGCAGACAGAAAGATAAAAATACACAGGGAAGGTTACAGGATTATCATCGGAGTCCTTATCCTTCTTGCTGCAATAAACGTTGCAGTACGACTGTTGTGGCCCGGCCTTAATGCCCTGCAGATAGTGCTCCTGGCAGGCTCAGTCCTTTTATTTGCATTTATCCTCTACTTTTTCCGCATGCCTGCAAGACACGTTGAACCAAATCCGCTTCTTATCTATGCCCCGGCAGACGGCAAGGTGGTTGTTATAGAGGAGACCATGGAGAAGGAATACTTTAAGGATACCAGGCTGCAGATATCAATATTCATGTCCCCTTTTAATATGCACAGTAACAAGTATCCTATCTCAGGGACAGTCTCTTATGTCAAATACCATCCGGGAAAGAAGATCGTGGCCTGGAGTCCAAAGTCATCAGAATTGAACGAAAGGAGTACCGTGGTTGTTGAATCAGAGAGCGGCACCGAGATTCTTATAAGGCAGGTGGCGGGTGCGGTAGCCAGACGAATTGTGACTTACTCCAAAAAAGGGGAAAAGGTGCAACAGGGCGGTGAACTTGGTTTCATCAAGTTTGGATCACGCGTGGATATTTTCCTGCCTGAGGGGACAGAGGTTGACGTACAGATGTTTGAACAGGTCAGGGCAAACAGGACTATTGTTGCAAAAGTTCTTTAACGCATTATGAAGAAAGAAGACAACAGAATTATAAATCTTACAGATGACGTCAAATGGATCGGGGTGCTGGATCCTGACATAAAAGTGTTTGACGTCGTCATGCACACCGCTAACGGCACGACATATAACTCATATTTCATAAACGCAACCCGCAAGACGGTTATTGAGACCGCCAAGGAGAAGTTCAGTGATACATATATATCGAAGCTGAGAACGGTTACCGATCTTGCTGAGATCGAGTACATTGTTCTTAATCATACCGAGCCTGACCATTCGGGTGCTATGCGCCAGCTTGTTGACCTGGCACCACAGGCGGTTGTAATAGGCAGCGGGAATGCAATAAGATACCTTGCCGACATTGTAAACAAGCCATTCAAATCAATGGTTGTGAAGCACGGAGACAAGCTTGATCTGGGTAACAGGACACTCCAGTTCATTGCGGCGCCTAACCTTCACTGGCCTGACAGTATGTATACATACCTTGTTGAGGAGAAAATACTATTCACCTGTGACTCTTTCGGGTCTCATTTCTGTCATGAGGAGATGTTTGATGACCTTGTGGGTGACTTTGAGTCAGACTTCAGATATTACTTCGACGTGATCCTGAAACCTTACAGCAAATTCATGATCAGGGCCATCGAGAAGATCAGGCATCTGGATATATCAATGATTGCCACCGGTCACGGTCCGATACTCAGAACCGGATGGAAGAAGATTGTTGAAGACAGTTACGATATGGCTGATGAATACCTTAAGCTTACGGCCGGAGATGATCATAAGAGGCTGCTGATCACCTACGTGTCAGCCTACGGTTACACCAGGGATATGGCGAACCTTATTGCCCGCGGTGCATCTGAGGTCAGGAATGTTACTGTGGAAGTGATGGACATTGAATCGGCCGAGATAGGAGAGATTGACTCACGGCTCTCATTTGCTGACGGGATCATAGTAGGATCACCGACGATCAATCAGAATACCCTTCTGCCTGTTTACAAGCTTGCTGCGATGGTCAGTCCGCTGCGTGACAGGGGCAAGCTTGCCGGTTCTTTCGGCTCCTTTGGCTGGAGCGGAGAGGCCCCCGGTCTCATTGCCGATATGCTTAAGAATCTCAAACTCAAGATATTTGAGCAGCCGATATCTTACAAGTTCATGCCCGAGAGCATCAAGGAGAAGCCGTTGGTCGAATACGGCGAGCGCTTCGCCAGGCAGCTGGTGGCTGAAAAAACAGTTTCATAAGTTCAGTGAGGCGGTTTTCTTTTTCATAGATCATATTTCGCCCCTTCGGGGTTCCCTTACTTTTTTTTGTCTCCTTCCCCGGGCTGTCACCCGTGGATATTCACATTTTGTAACTCCGTGACAATGCTTCTCTGGAGCTTACAGCACCGATCGGTACGCGTGGGTGGGCAAACCGGAAAAGGTGCGAACCGCACCCTGTTTGGTGGCGCCTTTAAGGCCTTGTGTAGCGGGCGGACAAACAGGGTGTGGTTGTCTTTTCCGGCCTCCTTTTCTTTGGTTCATTTCTTTTGGAGGAGCAAAAGAAATGAACAATAATCAAAAAAAGAGAGGGTTCCCTTGTAGAAAACCCTCTTTTAAATCTTCAGGGGAAGATTATGAGATGTTTATCTCACGGATCCTCTCCTTCTTCTTCTCTTCCTCAAGCTTCGGGATCTCAACGTTCAGAATGCCATCCTTGTAAGTGGCACCTATCTTCTCACCGTTAATATCCTCAGGAAGGTAGAAGCTGCGGCAGAATGAGCTGAAGCTGAATTCCTTTCTCCTGTAGCCTTCGCTCTCCTCCTGCTTTTCTTCCTTGTGCTCGGAAGAGATTGTAAGAACATCATCCTTGACCTCAATGCGGAGATCCTTCTTGTTCATTCCCGGAACGGCAAGCTCGAGATAGAATGCCTTCTCGTCTTCCCTGATATTAACTGCCGGAAGATTACCGGAATTCCTGTTGAATGTGGGAAAGAAATCCTCATTGAAGAAATCTGAAAGCGTAAGGGGTTTGTAACTCCTTCTTGTGATCATTGGTAACATAGTAACCTCCTTTTTTTATATTGTTCGACTTTATTATTGTTTACACTGCCAATATTTCAATCTGTGTGCCGATTATCATTTCATGCCAATATGGCACAAGAAAAGGATGGCAGCATGACATAATGGCATTTTATTTCGAAAGTTGAAATAACCGGAATTCTTCTTAATTTTGGAATGAGGAGATTTATCTCTTTCTTGTAAAATAGGCTGCCTCATACTATAAGACTGATTGATGAATTCGACACTGCGTAATATCCTGGTAATTGTTGGCTTCCTGCTGGTGATTTATCTTTTCTGGTTCTTCCGGAGCATTGTGGCTTATATACTTATTGCGGGAGTGATTTCGCTGGTCGGACGTCCGGTAGTTGACCTGCTCAACAGTATCCATTTCAAAAAGATAAGGCTTCCGAAAGCAGTAAGCGCTCTGATCACCATTGGGCTTATATGGGGCCTGTTACTCCTTTTTTTCATGGTATTCATACCGCTTATTTCCAGGCAGATAGATACACTGTCGACAATTGACGCCGGGGCTATTGTGAAGCTGGCAGAGGAGCAGCTTGTGAGGCTCGAAGAGCTGTTCAGGCAGCTGAACAAGGATCTCCCCCCGGAAATGTCCATATATGACTATGCAGTCCAGAGGGTGAGTGAGGTATTGAATATATCAATCATCCAGGACTTCATAGGGTCAGTTATCAGTATCCTCGGGAACATCCTGGTGGCGGGCTTCTCAATAACCTTCATTGCGTTCTTTTTCCTGAAGGATGATAGTTTATTCTATGAGACCATAATGGTGCTTATACCTGAGAAGTTTGAGGAAAAGGTCAGGCGTGCTCTCTATTCGATCAAGAGGCTTCTGATAAGGTATTTCATAGGCATCATACTCGAAAGCACAGTGGTGATGACAATCGTAACGGTAGGGATGACCATCGTCGGATTGTCATTCCAGCAGTCACTGGTCATGGGTCTTATCGTCGGGGTGCTTAATGTGATACCCTATGTAGGGCCATGGATCGGCGGGGCAATAGTTGTGGTGATGGGAATAGCAACCACATTGTCATCGGGAGGCCTGCCTGATGTGCCTCACCTGATAATCTACATGGGCATAGTGATAGCATGTGCCCAGCTCATTGACAACAATATTGTGCAGCCGTTGATCTTCTCGAAGAGCATCAACGCGCATCCGGTGGAGGTTTTTATTATTATTCTTGCAGCCGGAAGTTTTGCAGGGATACCGGGGATGATACTTGCCATACCCACATATACAGCACTCAGGGTGCTGGCCAGGGAGTTCTTCTACAACTTCGGACCGGTGCGGAAGATTACATCCAACCTTGACAGAGACCTGGGTGAAGATAAGAGATGAAGAAGATAAAATCAATACTTGAAACCATCTTCCGCTTTTACCTTGACGGATTCCGGACTATGTCATGGTGGGGGAAGAAAGCCTGGCTGATCATTTTTGTCAAGCTCGGAATCATGTTCCTGATACTCAGAATATTTTTTTTCCCTGATTTTCTCAAGACCAATTTCAGCTCTGACCGTGAACGGAGCGACTATGTTATCGAACAACTAACCGGAAATAACTGACGATATGCTTGAAAATATTGATCTCTCACTGGTGAACTGGTCGAGAGGGCAGTTCGCCCTGACAGCCATCTATCACTGGCTCTTTGTGCCTCTCACTCTTGGTCTGTCATTTATCCTGGCATTCATGGAGACAATCTATGTAAGGACAGGTGACGAAAAGTGGAAGAGGATTACAAAGTTCTGGATGACTCTCTTTGGCATTAATTTCGCCATAGGGGTAGCGACAGGAATAATACTTGAGTTTGAGTTTGGCACCAACTGGTCCAACTATTCCTGGTTTGTGGGTGACATCTTCGGTGCCCCGCTTGCCATTGAAGGTATCTTCGCCTTCTTCCTCGAATCTACTTTTGTGGCAGTGATGTTCTTCGGATGGAACAAGGTAGGAAAGAAGTTTCATCTTGCCTCTACCTGGCTCGTGGCCGTCGGAGCCAACCTCTCCGCCCTGTGGATACTCGTAGCCAATGCATGGATGGAGAACCCTGTCGGCATGGTATTTAATCCTGACACTGCCCGCAACGAGATGAACAGCTTCAGGGATGTCGTGCTGAATCCGGTCGCCATTGACAAGTTCACCCACACAGTGACATCCGGTTTCGTGCTTGCATCGGTTTTTGTACTGGGGATCAGCTCCTGGTTCCTGCTGCGGAAGAGAGAGCAGGAGATGGCCACTCGCAGTATAATAGTGGCAGCCGTTTTCGGCCTGGTATCGTCTCTGGCCGTTGCACTGACGGGTGACATGTCTGCCAGGACCATCTCAGAGGTTCAGCCGGTGAAGTTTGCCGCAATGGAGGCCCTGTATGAAGGCCGCACCGAAGCCCCGCTCACGGCGATAAGCATTCTGAGTGCCGGCGGAGAAAAGCTGGGAGAAAAGAATATATATGATCACAAGCTTCAGATTGAGATACCCAACCTCCTCTCCATGATGACCACGGGAGACAAAGGGGGTTACGTCCCGGGGCTGAAAGACCTTATCAACGGTAATGCGGAGAGGGGTATCCTGTCGGTTGAGGAGATGATGGAACGGGGCAAATATGCCAGGCAGGTTCTTACCGATTACAGGATGGCAAAAGAGTTAGGCGACTCGGCATCTGTTGCTGCCCTGGGAGTCAGGTTCAGTGACAGTGAGTTCACTGATAATTACTTCAGGTATTTCGGATACAGCTTTTTTGAACATCCCTGGCAGGTGATCCCGTCTGTCCCGGTAACATATTACAGTTTCAGGGTGATGGTTGGACTGGGCTTTTTGTTTATAGTCCTTTTCATCCTTGCCCTCTTCTTTCACCGCACGAAGGCCCTCGAAAGACACCGATGGTTCCTCTGGCTTTCCCTCTGTGCAATACCTCTTGCCTACCTTGCCAGTGAGCTGGGATGGATAGTGACCGAGATGGGACGGCAGCCATGGATAATACAGAACCTGATGCCGGTGGGGGTAGCGGTCTCAAACATAAGTACAGGAGCGGTGCAGACAACATTCTGGCTCTTCGCCGTACTGTTCACCGCCCTGCTCATCGCAGAGGTCTCCATCATGACAAGACAGATCAAAAACGGACCAAAACATTAGGAGGACACAATCATGACAGCAATGATATCACATGCATTCCTTCAGGACTACTGGTGGCTGATAATCTCACTTCTTGCCGGGCTGCTTGTCTTCCTGATGTTTGTTCAGGGAGGACAGTCCTTTATCTTTTCCCTTCCCCGGAATGAGATGCAGCGCACTATGATTGTCAACTCTCTCGGACGCAAGTGGGAGTTCACTTTCACTACCCTCGTCACCTTCGGCGGAGCTTTCTTCGCATCATTTCCCCTCTTCTACGCCACGAGCTTCGGTGGGGCATACTGGGTCTGGATGGCTATCCTCTTCAGCTTTATCATTCAGGCCGTGGCATACGAGTTCAGGTCGAAACCCTCTAATATCTTCGGCACTAGAGTCTTTGACGCGTTTCTTTTCATAAACGGCAGCCTTGGTCCCTTCCTTATCGGTACCGCTGTTGCAACTTTCTTCACCGGCTCCGATTTTTCTCTTGACATGTTCAACAGTGTCAGGTGGGGCTCAGGGTGGCACGGTCTGGAAGCACTGCTTAATCCCGTCAATCCGATTCTGGGACTTGCCGTTCTTTTTCTGGCACGGGTACTGGGACTGATGTTTCTGAACAATACCATTGAGGACGGGGAACTGGGAAAGGCAATCAACAGCGCACTTATCAGAAATGCGGTCCCCTTCCTGGTGTTCTTCCTTTCGTTCACAGCCCTGATTCTTATTGGCAAGGGTTACATGGCTGACGCTTCAACGGGTGAGATAACACTTGTGAAACATCATTATCTGAACAACCTTCTTGGCAACCCGGGAACGCTTTCATTGTTTCTCGGCGGAGTTGTTCTGGTGCTTGTGTCTCTCTACCTCGCTATAATCCGTCAGTCACGCAAGGCAATATGGTATGCCGGTGCCGGCACTGTCCCGGTGGTGATGGCCCTGTTCTTTCTTGCCGGCTACGGTGATACGGCGTTCTATCCCTCATCGACCGACATGCAGAGCTCGCTTACCCTGGCTACGGCATCATCAAGCCATTTCACTCTTAAGACTATGATGTACGTGTCATTCGCCATACCGTTCGTATTTGCCTACATCTGGTATGCCTGGAGATCCATAACACGTACTCGTATCAATGCTGAGGAGATCAAGGGGGAAGAACATCTGTACTGATTATTTGTTTCTCTCGTTGAAGGGAATAGATTGATGGAGATAGAATCGCTTGTATCATTTGGGTCCGGCAGCGGACCTCTGATCATTGCAGGGCCATGCAGTGCCGAGAGTGAAGAACAGGTAATGGCTATCGCAATGGCCCTGAAGGCAACGGGCAGGGTACATCTTCTGAGGGCAGGGGTATGGAAGCCGAGGTCAAGGCCTTCATCTTTCGGAGGCGAGGGTGTCAGGGCGCTTGCATGGCTTCAGAGGGCAAAGGAGGAGACAGGTCTGCCGCTGGCGGTGGAGGTTGCTTCGCCTGTTCATGTTGAGGCCTGTCTCAGGCATGGTATTGACATGGTCTGGCTGGGAGCCCGCACTGTCTCCAACCCGTTCAGTGTCGACGAGATCGCCAGGGCGTTGCAGGGCACATCACTTCCTGTGCTGGTCAAGAATCCGCTGGGTCCCGACGTGGATCTCTGGCTCGGTGCAATAGAGAGGGTTTATGATGCCGGCATACGCAGGATAGCCGGAGTGCACAGAGGCTTCACACCTTACGAGAAGGGGAAATACCGCAACATACCCAAATGGGAACTTGCAATAGAACTGCGCAGCCGTGTACCAGCGCTGCCTGTCATCTGTGACCCAAGCCATATGTCAGGCAGGGCTGACATGGTACCTGCAACAGCACAGAAAGCTCTTGACATGAATATGGCCGGACTGATGGTAGAGGTTCACCACGACCCTCAGCATGCCCTTAGCGACCGGGCACAGCAGCTTGATCCTGAGTCATTTGAGAGAATGATGAACAGTCTTGTCTTCCGTCAGACAACATCAGATGACATGGGTTTCCGAAACCAGTTGGAGGAGCTCAGGGATCAGATCGACTCAATAGACCATCAGCTTATCGAGCTTCTGGCAGCACGAATGAAGATTTCCGGCAGGATGGGGGAATACAAATGCAGGAACAACGTCACGGTCTTTCAGCTCAACAGGTGGCTGGAGATACTGCAGACAAGGGTGCAGCACGGCATCAGCGAGGGTCTTGACAGGGAATTTGCAGAGAACCTGATAAAAGTGATACACGAAGAGTCAATCAGGTGTCAGGATAAGGCGATGGATCAGCTACGAAGCACCGGAGGATGCCCCGGTCCTGCCGATGAGGGGAAAGAGAAGTGAGATTAGGATATACGCTGCAATTATCAGCGGCGCTGCCGCCAGCCGGAAGATTATTAACAGCAACAGGCTCACAGCAATAAACAGGTAACGTTCCTCATTTTCCTTTATCCGGGCATGGGTGAATTTGAGTGAGAACATTCTAAGGTTAACAAGCATCATTACAGCGAGGAATGCCGGGAGGGTCTTCAGGAAAAGAGGAGACCCGGTAAGCGACTGGCATACCTGACTGTCACCGTATTCCGCAGCAATTACAAGAGACACCACGGTAAAAGCACTCGCGGGGGTTGCCATCCCTCTGAAGCTCGATGACTGCGTTGTGTCATTGTTGAACTTTGCCAGCCTGAGGGCTGAGGCAACGGGAATCAGTCCTGCAACAAGTATTGATGAAAGAACGGGGAATCCGGTTTCACTGAGGAGGTTGAAAACGATGGCTCCCGGAGCAACGCCGAAGGTAATCACATCGGCAAGACTGTCGAGGTCTTTTCCCAGGTCAGAGTAGGCGCGGAGAAGTCGTGCTGCCATACCGTCAGCGAAGTCAAATACCATTCCGGCTATGATGAGAAATACGGCAGGTCCGATATAACCCTGTGAAGCATATATAATTGCTGCGAATCCTGACAGGAGGTTCAGCATCGTAATTGTATTGGGAATATGCTTTATCATATCTTTCGCTGAAATTGATGCCCCTAAATTACAATAATAGACAGAACTATTATTTGTTTATTTTTGCACATGAATTATGAGAGATCTTACGAATATCAAGATCGCTGTCGATTTTGACGGAACAATTGTCGAGCATGACTATCCTGCCATCGGCAAAGAGGTGCTGTTTGCATTTATTACACTGCGTGAGCTTCAGAAGAGGGGTGCACTGCTTATACTGTGGACATACCGTACAGGAAGGGAGCTTCAGGAGGCTGTTGATTACTGCCATGCCAACGGCATCGAGTTCTATGCCGTGAACCGCAATTATCCTGAAGAGCAATGGAATGCAGATACTCCGCGAAAGATCAATGCTGACATATTCATTGATGACAAGAATGCAGGAGGCTTTCCAGGATGGGGCGAGGTACTCAATATGATCGATCCCTGGACTGACAGGGAGGAAGAGGCGATGAGGTCAGTGAAGAAACGGCGTTTTAAACTATTTGGATAATGCTATTTACCATCAGATGAAAAGAGTTCCGGTTTTTAGTCTGCTCATATTCATGTTATTGATTTCCGCCTTCTCCTGCTCTGGCTCTTCAGAGAGGAAGAAAGCGGCATCGGTACCTGACAGCCCTGCAAAGGAAAGTGAGGCGCTTCCCGCTAGGAGACTCATAGAGGTACTCTCCCCGGCAGACAACTCGACATTCAGTTGCTCTGAAACAATTATCTTCTCAGTGGCTGAAGCTGCCGCCAACAGCAGGACTGATTCGGTACAGGTGTGGGTGAATGGCAGGCTGCATAAAACAGTTTCATCTCTTCCGGCGACGACGGAGATCCCTGCAACCGGTATCCCCGGCAGGCTTTCAATAAGGGCTGTTGCCTTCTCCTCATTATCCAGGCCACAGACAGTCACACTGTTTATTTCACTTCTCTCTGACATAACCCCGGTCATATACCGTTACCGTGTTGTCAGGTCATACCCGCACGACAGGAGGGCATATACCCAGGGGCTCGTATATGACAGCGGATTCTTCTATGAGGGAACGGGGCAGCAGGGAGAATCGTCACTGAGGAAGGTAGAGGCTGAGACAGGGAAGGTTGTCAGCCAGGTAAACCTTGATGCTTCATTCTTTGGCGAGGGTGTTGCTCTTCTTGATAATCGCATTTACCAGCTTACATGGACAACCAAAGTCGGGTTCGTCTATGACAGGGAGACCTTCAGGGAAATAAACAGGATATATTACCAGACACAGGGATGGGGTCTTACCACCATGGGAGACAGTCTCGTCATGAGCGACGGCACTAATGTCATCTGGTTTCTTGATGCTGACTTCAATGTTCTTTCGTCGGTAGAGGTATGGGATAACAAGGGGCGGGTTGAAAACCTTAATGAACTGGAGATGATTGAAGGGGAATTATGGGCCAATATCTGGCAGACTGACCGGATAGCCCGTATTGATCCGCTCACCGGAAAGGTTCTCGGTTATGTTGAGCTGGGTAATATTCTGCCGCGTGAAGAGCGGTCACCCGAGACTGACGTACTCAATGGCATTGCCTGGGATGCGGTGAATAAAAGGATATTCGTTACAGGCAAACTCTGGCCGAAACTATACGAGATAACCGTCGCTGCTCAATCAAGGAATTAAATATACCCCTGATCTCAATCATATTCTGC
The DNA here is from genome assembly GCA_963732365.1 of uncultured Bacteroidales bacterium. Lineage (GTDB taxonomy): Bacteria > Bacteroidota > Bacteroidia > Bacteroidales > VadinHA17 > SR-FBR-E99. The sequence goes on from CAVSZC010000005.1 coordinate 1,165,280, forward strand.
AGCCCATTCCTCCGGCACTTCCGGGCTCAGGCAAGGCATGTTGAAAACGTGTTCATAACCCCAAAAAAAATGTTTACAATTACAAACTTCATCAGTCGCTCCGGGATAGGCATATATAGTAAATTTGAAGCTCATTAAAAAAAGGAAAAAAGGAAATTATGGGAAGGATCATTGCACTGGCGAATCAGAAGGGAGGAGTGGGAAAAACGACTACGGCGATCAATCTTGCTGCCAGTCTTGCGGCACTGGAGAAGAAGGTACTGATTGTCGATGCCGATCCTCAGGCGAACGCCACATCAGGAGTGGGAATAGATACCAAGCAGGTCAGGGTCACGATCTATGACTGCCTTATCGACGGAATCAATCCGCGGGAGGCTGTCATGCCGTGCAACATTGACAATCTCTCGGTAATAACGTCAAACATTGACCTCGTTGGAGCTGAGATCGAGATGCTTGAGAGGCCTGAGAGGGAGAAGACCCTCAAGAAGGTGCTTGCCGGCATTTCATCAGAGTATGATTATGTACTCATAGACTGTTCCCCATCACTTGGCCTGCTGACCGTCAATGCCCTCACGGCAGCTGATTCGGTTATTATCCCTGTTCAGTGTGAGTATTTTGCCCTTGAGGGACTGGGGAAACTTCTCAACACCATTAAGATAATTCAGACCAACCTCAATCCTGTTCTTGAAATAGAGGGCTTCCTGCTGACCATGTATGACTCGCGTCTCAGGCTTGCAAACCAGGTTGTTGAGGAGGTGACACGTCATTTTCAGCAGATGGTGTTCAATACCATCATTCAGCGCAATGTCAAGCTCTCTGAGGCGCCGAGCTACGGCCAGCCTGCCATACTGTACGATGCGGAATCAAGAGGTACGGTCAATTATCTCAATCTTGCCCGTGAGCTCCTCGAGAGGGTCGAGGCAAGGCAGAAGAATTAATTCTCTTTTACACGCGATATGAATACAGGTAAAAAGAGCCCGTTGGGCAGAGGTCTCGGTGCACTGATCGACGGTGTTGAGAAGGAGGTGCTGGAGAAAAAGGTTGAGGCAAACCTTCAGATTGAGATAGACTCAATTGATGCCAACCCTTTTCAGCCCCGTACACGCTTTGACAGCCAGTCTCTTGAAGAGCTTGCGGCATCGATAAGGCAGGTGGGGATAGTACAGCCTCTTACCGTCAGGGAGAGCGAGGATGGCAGATACCAGCTCATTGCTGGTGAGAGACGACTACGGGCTGCGCGGATGGCAGGGTTGACCCATGTTCCGGCATATATACGCACTGCTGATGACACCGCCATGCTCGAGATGGCCCTTGTGGAGAATATCCAGAGGGAAGATCTGGATGCCATGGAGGTGGCGATAACCTACCAGCGGCTTATTGAAGAGTGCAGCCTGACCCAGGAACAGCTGAGCGACAGGGTCGGCAAACAGCGCTCAACCGTTGCCAACTACCTCAGGCTGCTCCGTCTGCCGGCTGAGATACAGCTTGGCATCCGCAACAGGAACCTTACGATGGGCCATGCCCGTACTCTCGTCAACATTGATGACCCTGCTAAACAGATTAACGTCTTCTATCATATAATACAGGAAGACCTGTCAGTAAGGGCAACCGAGGATCTTGTAAGGCACCTCCAGAGCGGAGCCGTCAAGGACCCGGTCAGGGGAGAACTGAAAAAGAAGCTCAACACCGAATATGAAGTGCTTGCCGGTCAGCTGAGCAAATTGTTTGAGTCAGATGTTCAGTTCCGTATCAATGAGAAGGGGAGAGGAAAGATAGTAATCCCATTCTCTGACAGCGATGAAATGGAGCGCATTATTGCCCTGCTCGATAAACTTAATGGGTAATTAGTTATATTTGCCGGCAAACCCAAAGGCATTGCCGATTGAAGCTCTCCGGTAAAATAACGTTTCTTCTCTTTTTAATGTCTCAGGCGACCCTGCCTGCTATGTCCCAGGACACAATTCCTGAGCTTAAGCCGCCTAAGGAGAAATACGCACTCAATCCGGTCAAGGCAACCATGTATGCGGCAGCACTGCCCGGCCTGGGACAGATATACAACCGCAAATACTGGAAAGTACCGATCGTATATGCCGGTTTCGGAGCCCTTGGCTATGCAGTCTCTTTCAATACGACCAACTACAATAAGTTTCTCAATGCCTATCAGGATTTCACTGATGTCATCCCTGAGACTGACAGTTATCTGGAGTTACTCGAAAACCTTGATCCGGAAGAGTATGACCCGGTCCTCTATCCCGAGACAGCCAATCCTACCTATACCGGGTGGGTGAAAACGCAGCTGATGAACGGAGTGGACTATTACCGGAGGTACCGTGACCTCTCATACATTGGCATCGTGGCCTGGTACCTCGTGACAATAATTGACGCGCATGTTGATGCAAGTCTCTTTGACTACGATATTAACGAAAGCCTCAGGGCTACAATTACTCCTTTAACCACAAGGCCGACAGGCCCCTGGCCGGGAGTAACCCTGTCAATAGTAAAGACTTTTTAAACACAGACGATATGAACCTTAAAACTGTAATTCTTCTTCTTTTATTTACTATTCTGTCACCTAATATCTTTGCCGTTAATGATACGATAATCATCAGAAATGATTTTTCTACGGAGCGTATCGAGCGTGATCTCGACTCTCTCCTGAACAACTGGTTTATCAGGATGTCGACGGAAAAGCCGGAGATGCTGCCGAATGACTCGACCATATTCTCATTTCCTGACTCAGTATACATTGACCGCATCGGCAGGATTAATTCTGTTATCACCCTGCCGTACAACAGCATCATAAGGAACCATATCCATGTTTATACCGAGAGAAAGGTTGACAGGTTCAGGGTGATGCTCGGACTGCAGGATTATTACTTCCCGATGATAGAGGATGTCTTCGACTCCTATGGTCTGCCGGTGGAGCTGAAATACATGGCAGTCATTGAGTCGGCGCTGAACCCGACAGCAGTCAGCAGGGTAGGAGCTACCGGTCTGTGGCAGTTCATGTACAGCACCGGGCGGATGTACGGACTGACGATCAACTCGGTGGTGGATGAGCGGCGTGACCCTGTCAAGGCTACGCATGCTGCTGCCAGGTACCTCAAAGACCTGTATGGCATATATAATGACTGGATACTTGTTATTGCTGCCTATAACTGCGGCCCCGGAAACGTCAACAAAGCGATAAAGCGGTCAGGAAACCGCAAGGATTACTGGGAGATCTATTACCGCCTTCCGCGCGAAACACGCGGCTATATTCCCCAGTATGTGGCAGCTACCTATGCAATGAATTATTATACTGAGCATTATATCACACCCATACAGATCGACATGCCCCTGGCCGTTGACACTGTCGTGGTATCGCGTGATATTCACCTTCAGCAGATAGCCTCTGTGCTCGGTCTCCCCATTGAGGAGCTCAGCGCAATGAATCCCCAGTACCGGACAGGACTGGTGCCCGGGAAGACAAAGCCCTATGCCATAACCATGCCTGTCGATATGCTTGGGCAGTTCATTGAGATGACTGACACCATTGCCGGTTATAAGAAGGAGGAGTACCTGACAACTGTCAACCAGACGTCGGCGCCGTCACAGTCAGTATATCTGCCTCCTGATGTCAAGGGGAAAACGAAGCTTACATATGTGGTAAAGGAGGGAGATAATCTCGGATTCATATCCGAGTGGTACGGAGTAGGTCTCTCTGACCTCAGATACTGGAACAATATCTACAGGAACACCATCAGGGTTGACCAGAAACTGGCTGTCTATGTCGATCCGTCGCGTGCCGAGTATTACAGCAAAGTCAATTCAATGGCCTTTGCCGAGAAGCAGAAAATGGTGGGGAAAGCGCCATCTTCCGTTCCTGTGGCGTCCTCTTCGCTTGCTTCGCAGACACTTTCAGCCTCATCTGATACAGGATATGAGACCTATACCGTCAGGTATGGTGACACCGTATGGGATATAGCAAAGAAATATGATGATGTGTCAGCTACAGATATCATGAAGCTGAACAACATATCGGATGCTTCTAAGATACAGGTGGGGCAGAAGCTGAAGATCAGAAAAAAAAGCTGATATAAGAGTATATGCGCCCCGGCAGAATACTGATCTTTCTGCTTGCAGTTGTTCTGACACTCTTTATCCTGAGCCTTACGGATCTGCCGGAGAAGCTCAGGAGCCGGAGTGACTCATCTGATACTCTGCCTGACAGTGCGGCTGTAAGTTTATCTGACACCGGCAGTGAAGTATTTCTGCCTGACACGATAACAGCAGATACTTTATATGAGATCATTCCCTCCGACACAGGTGAGGTCGTTGGGTTCACCCCTTATTTGCCCGGCAATGCTATCAGAGACTCCATTGCCAGAGGCAATCAGGTCAGGATACTGTATTATGGTGATTCACAGATTGAGGGAGACAGGGTAACCTCTCTGCTGCGCAGACGGCTGCGGGAAGGGGCAGGCGGCACCGGCCCGGGGTTATTCTCTCCCGTCATGCCGGTCCTTTATACCAGGTCATTCGTTGTAAGGCCTTCGGCCAACTGGGCAAGGTACACACTGCTTGATCACAGGAAGGGCCTCCTGCCTGACAACAGCCTTGGCCCTTTGCTCTCCGTATGCCGGTTCACCACGCCGGGCGATACCCTGAAGGAGTATACCTATGCTTCGGTGAGGGTCACAGCAGTGCCGGATGCCGATACGGCTGTGGCAAAATATGACAGGCTCCGTATCTTTTACAGCAATAATAATGACACCAACTTCGTAGGGGTGGCATCAGGCAGCCGGAAGATAGCATTTGCGCTCCTCCCGCAGGGCTCCGGCCCCATGGAATACTCAGTAGCCCTTCCGTCAGTATCAGACCTTACCGTCGAATTCATTGGGCGTGTTTCACCTGACATTTATGCCTTCAGCCTTGAGAGCGACACCGGCGTGATTGTCGACAATATCCCGGTAAGGGGCAGCGCAGGACTGGAATTTGTTATGACTGACAGCCATGACTTCCGGCGTTGTATCGAAATGCTTGACCCTGACCTTATCATCCTTCAGTACGGACTCAACGTCGTAAGGAATGTCAGAAGCGAATATCACTATTATGAGGAGGGACTATTCAAGCAGATAGAATTCCTCAAAGAAATTTCAGGCGGTGTCCCGGTGATGCTTGTAAGCCTTACCGACATGGCGCAAAAGGCAGGCGACTCTGTAAGGTCTTTCACCAATATACCTGCAATAAGGGATGCCCAGAAGAATGCTGCACTCAGAAGCGGGGCCATATTCTGGGATGCATGGGAGAGCATGGGCGGAGAGGGATCAATAGTAAAATGGTTTAACACTGTTCCTCCCCTGGCATCAAAAGACCTGACACACCTCTCCAACGCAGGGGCAGATACCATCGCGGACAGGCTATATACCGGATTCTTCATCGCAGAGACTTCTGCCATAAGTATGGTTGATACGCTTAAGTATCAAGCAGACAGTATTATAGCTGACACCGTGATCGTGACTGAAGCATCACCTGTGATATCTCAACCGGAAGAAGGATTGACTGAAAGCCGTCCCTCATTATTATCGTTCATCAGGTACCATCCTGAGCAGACCTTTATCTTCACCACCCCTGCGTTCTGGATCTTCTTCACCGTTGTTATGGCCGGGTTTGCCCTTCTCAGGCGAAGGCGGCAGATGAACCATACCTGGCTGCTGTTCGTAAGCCTTTATTTCTATTACAGGGCAGGCGGCCTCTTTATTATTCTCCTTGTCGTTACCGCACTCCTGACATATTTCACAGCGCTGATGATCGGAAGATCTGAGGGTAGGGGATGGAAGAGATTCTGGCTTACATCTAACATACTTATTCTGCTAGGGTTCCTCTCTTACTTCAAATATGCCGGTTTCATTGCCGAAACGGTAAATGCCTTTTTCAATACATCTTTCGCTGCCTATGATATCTTTTCAGCATGGTCAAACACTCTCTTCGGTACCGGCTTTAACGTAACCAGCATTGTCCTTCCTGTCGGAATTTCTTTTTTCACTTTCCAGGCACTGAGTTACAGCATAGATGTTTACAGAGGAAGGATGGAGCCTGTGAAGAACGTTACAGATTTTTCATTTTATCTGACATACTTTCCTCAGCTGGTTGCCGGGCCTATTGTGAGGGCTTCCGAGTTTATCCCGCAGATGAAAGGGGAATATACCATCACGCGCAGTGAGTTCGGCCATGGACTCTTCCTGATTATCCAGGGGCTGATAAAAAAGATGCTGATCTCTGATTTCATCTCTGCCGGATTTATTGACCGGGTGTTTGACACTCCTGCCCTCTACAGCGGATTTGAAAACCTGGTGGCTGTTTACGGTTATGGATTACAAATATACTGCGACTTCTCCGGTTACACTGACATTGCCATCGGCGTTGCTCTGCTGATGGGATTCAGGCTGCCGCTCAATTTCAACTCGCCTTACAAGGCCACAAACATCACTGATTTCTGGAAAAGATGGCATATAACACTCTCCAGGTGGCTGAAGGATTATCTTTATATACCTCTGGGAGGAAACCGGAGAGGGCCCGTACGGTCGGGGATTAACCTGATGGTCACCATGCTCATCGGCGGGCTGTGGCACGGAGCGGCGGCGAGATTTGTACTGTGGGGAGGATTGCACGGTGCTGCGCTGGTTGTGAACAAGGCATGGCAACATATCTTCCGCGGTGTAAAAAGGAGAAGAGCTGCTGCGCAACTGGCAGGTTTTTTCGTTACATTCAACTTTGTGAGTTTCGCCTGGATCTTTTTCCGTGCCGGTTCGATGGAAGAGGCCGGGCAGATGCTTACACAGATATTCCTTTATTTCGATCCGGGTGATTATGGCAAGGTGCTCATTGCATATCTGCCGGTACTTATTCTGATCATTTCAGGATATATCTTACATTTCCTTCCCATAACAGTTAAAGAGGCTTACAGAGGTCTTTTCATTAGGTTACCGCTGGCAGTGAAATTCATGATCGTAATAGGTACAGCACTGCTGCTGTATGTAGTAGGGACAAATGTTGTTCAGCCCTTTATTTACTTCCGGTTCTGATGGCTTAGCCCCGCTCTCTGAACGGCGCTATGGCTCTCTCATAAATGCCATGCATCCAGGCTATTGCCATTCCGTAATTGGTCACAGGAATGTCTGCCTCCACAGCAGACCGCAGCCGTGCAAGTATCTGCCTGTGGGTGATCATGCATCCGCCGCATTGTATTACTAAAGCGTATTCTGTGACAGGCCTGGGAAGAGACGCGAGACCGGCAACAATGTCAAACTCGATTTTACGGCCCGTGAACTTCTGAAGCCAACCGGGAATCTTCACCCTTCCGATGTCATCACAGGCTATCTGGTGAGTGCATGACTCGAGGATAAGCACCCTGTCTCCGTCTTTCAGTTCACTGATCTGTGGGGTACCCTTCAGATAATTTCTGAAATCGCCTTTCTGCCTTGCCAGCACTACAGAGAATCCTGTCAGCGGAAGATCATCCGGGATCTGGGCGCTGACTTTGGCAAAGGCTTGTGAGTCAGTTACTACAAGGGCGGGCCGGATGCCGGTTTTTTCAAGAAACTCTTTTATCCTGAACTCGGTCATCACTATGGCAACAGCCTTGTTATCCAGGACATCCCGTACTGCCTGCATCTGTGGCAGAATCATCCGTCCGGCAGGCGCCTCGGCATCAACAGGGGTGATTAACAATACAATATCATCAGGCCTGATAATGTCACCGAAGAGTGACGGAAAAGCCATTGATCTTTCCGGGATGGCTTTTTTTATCTCGTCAATCAGGAGATCGATGTTTTCCCTGGTTGTGGCAGAGAACGGAATGAGACGGTGGCCGGTCTTCTCTTTTAAGGCCAGGGCAAATGCCGGGTCAGCCTTTTCGATATCTGACTTTGTATGAACGATCAGATAAGGCAGTTCCTCTTCTCCGAATCTTTCTGCAAGCTTCTCCTCCCACTCTCCCCACTGGTTACCGGTAATGACAATGAGGGCCATGTCAATATGATCAACCGATTTGAGGGTTCTTTCAACCCTCTTCCTTCCGAGATCTCCGGAATCATCTATACCTGCAGTATCAATAAGAATCACAGGCCCGAAGTCAACGATCTCAAATGACTTTTTCACAGGGTCTGTGGTTGTCCCGGGATGATCGGAGACAATTGCAATATCCTGTCCGGCCAGTGCGTTGATAAGGCTGCTTTTGCCATAGTTTCGCCTGCCGTATATCCCTACATGCGGTGTCGATTCCCTTCCTCTCCTCTTCATGTGCAATAAACAGAGCCTCTCTATTTTTTTGTAACTGCCATTATCTCGGCCTGGGCAAGCGACCCTGAACGAGCCCTGATCATTATCTTACCCGGGCTGGCGCCGGCCCTGAGAAGGATTGAGGCCACGCCCGCCTCTGCTTTAGCCGGGTTATCGCCAATCAGAACGGCGTCACCCCTTACTGAAAATTCGATGGTTGAATCGGCAAGATGAACAGGATTGCCCAGCGAATCTACCACTGCAGCGTAGACAAATACCACATCGGCGCCGTCAGCTTTCAGGGGCTTGTTGCTCATGTCAACGGAGAGGCGCAGTGCAGAAGGCTGACCCGGCGTGGTAACGGTATGCGATGTATACTCCGCTCCTTTTCTGTATGCAACAGCTTTAAGCTGCCCCGGCTGGTAGTCCTTCAGAACGAAGGTAAAAGGAGGGTGCCTCAGGTTATTGCTGTTAAGGTCCCTGTCAGGTCCCTGTGCTGCAATGAGTGTGTCATTACGAAAGAGTTGTACGGTGTCGCCGTTACTGTAAACTTTGACATTGTTTCCCGAGCCCGGGAGGTTGTAGTGGGCTATAAAACAGACAGGATCTATGTCTGACTGGCTCCGGTAGAACCAGTATGCGAACTTGGGAAGCCTGACAATGTCCATTATTCCTGACGACTCAATATCAGGAGCATAGCCGCGGTTGTAATCGAACATCAGCCAGTTGGCATCACCGAAGCAGGGACCGTATAGGTTGTCATTGTGTGACTCCTGGTAGTTGAATGCCTGCTGAAGCAGGGCTCTCTCACCTGCACCGCGCAGCTGCCTGGAGTTTCGGGCAGAGGGTTCAAGGTCACTGAACTCAGTCTGGCTGAAGCCGGCGTTGTTGGCGTAGTATTCCCAGTCGCCGTACTCGCAAATAAATATCGGTTTCCTCTTCGAATAGTTTTTCCAGTAATGGGGCGCCGAAGCGTGCTGTCTCGCAGGTATGAAGATGTCACAGACAGTATCCATCCAGCTGCATGTATAGTTATTACCGTAGGGAAGCTCCTCCTTTACTGCGAGATGGAGACGCTGGAGGAACGGATGGGGCATCATTGTCTCATTGAGGGATGACTCCCACATGATGACGGAAGGATGGTTGCGGTCACGGCGGCACATCATTCTGGTATCACGGACTGCTGCCTCGCAGAAGAGGGAGTCACCAATGAACTGCCAGCCCGGAATGGCATTCATGACAAGGAGACCCAGCTCGTCACAGGCATCAAGAAAAGCCGGTGACTGCGGGTAATGTGAGCACCTTACCATGTTGAAACCGGCTTCCCTGATCTTGAATGCATCACGATAACTGGCATTGTCTGACAGTGCATAACCGACATAGGGATACTCCTGGTGCCGGTTTGTCCCCATAATATCAAGGCGGTTGCCGTTCAGAATGAGTCCCTGATCCCAGGTTATCCTTACCGTTCTGATACCTGTCCGTGTCTCGGCACAGTCGATGATTTCATCATCAGACCCCAGTTCCGTGAGAAGTGTATAGAGGAAGGGCTGATCCGGTGACCATAATGCCGGCTTCATGACCTTCATCTCTGCAATTATTCGTCTTGACTGACCGGGTTCCATCTCCATCTCATCTGAGACCGATGAGGAAGCTGCATTGCCGGCAGCGTCAAGCAACGTATTCCTGAGGCGAAATGACCTGGGTGTTCTGTCATCATTGCTTACGAGTGCAGATACAATGATTGTTGCAGAGTCGCGGTTTACATTCCGGAAGCCTGTCAGTATGCCTCCGCCGAGGATGGTATCGGCCTCAGCGACATTTGTTATATGCAGCCTGTCTCTTACAAACAGACTGACGTTCCGGTAAATACCGCTGTAATAAAGAAAATCGAGTTCGCCGAGGGGTTTGCCCGGCGGTATAACCGGATTCTCGCGGTTATCAAGCCTTATGAGTATCTCGTTTTCCTGCCCGTATTTCAGGTCAGCTGACATGTCAACATACAGGGGAAGGTATCCGCCTGTATGGCGTGCAATCTCAACGCCGTTAAGGTAGATTATCGCATCATGCATCAGACCGTCAAACAAAAGCCCTGTGTGCTTGTTGCGGTTCTTTCCGGAAGCTTTGTAAATCTTCTTATACCAGCAGATACCTGTCCATTGCTGCCCGGTGACAACAAGCGGTTCAATAAAGGCTGTGTGCGGAAGGGTAACTTCTTCCCACTTATGGTTAGGTATATTTCCCGGCAGTATACTCTCAATATTGGCTGAGTCCTGTCTGATGAACAGCCACTCATCATTAAATGATACCGGCAGCCCGGGAGAGCGGCTCTCTTCACACCCTGCCAGAAGAGCGAGGATAAACAGGGAAATGGATGTCAGGATAAGGTTGAGTTTCTTCATGGTTAAGCGTTGAAGCCTGAGACAGGATGAGCATAGGCAATGACATCTTTCCCGGTTATCGCGTCGGGGCAGAGGATTATCAGCCGTTCAAGCACATTTCTGAACTCTCTGATGTTTCCTGTCCATTTTATTTTCTGAAGCTCTGTGATGGCATCGGGCATGATTTTCTTCCTTCCCATACCGTACTCAGTGCAGATAAGATTGTTGAAATGATCTGCAAGAAGGGGGATGTCGTCGGTTCTTTCATTCAGTGCAGGCACATGGATGAGAATCACGCTAAGCCTGTGGTAGAGGTCCTCCCTGAAGTTGTTGCGGTTGATCTCCTCCCTGATGTTCTTGTTCGTTGCAGCGATAACCCTGACGTCGACATGTATGTCCTTATCCGAACCAACCCTTGTTATCTTGTTCTCCTGCAGAGCCCTGAGCACTTTAGCCTGTGCTGCGAGGCTCATGTCACCGACCTCATCGAGGAAGATAGTGCCCCCGCTGGCCTGTTCAAACTTGCCTATACGTTGTTTGATGGCTGATGTAAATGATCCTTTCTCGTGTCCGAAGAGTTCACTCTCAATCAGTTCCGAAGGTATGGCAGCGCAGTTGACCTCAACGAACGGCCCTTTTGACCGGTTGCTCTTCTCATGTATCTGATGTGCAACAAGCTCCTTGCCGGTACCGTTCGATCCGGTGATGAGCACACGTGCCTCTGTGGGAGCCACCCTGTCTATCATCTCCTTCACCATTGTAATGGCAGGAGAGCTGCCCACGATCTCGAATCTCTTGCTCACCTGCTTCTTCAGAACTTTTGTCTGGGTGATGAGTGACCCCCGCTCAAGGGCGTTGCGTATTGTAATCAGCAGGCGGTTAAGGTCGAGAGGTTTCTCGAGGAAGTCAAAGGCTCCCTTCTTTATTGCATCTACTGCCGTATCTATGTTACCGTGACCTGAGATCATTATTATCGGCACATCAGATGAGATATCGAACAGTCGCTGAAGCACCTCGATACCGTCCATCTTGGCCATCTTTATGTCGCAGAGTACCGCATCATATGATCCCTGCGAGAACATATCAATGCCGGTAGCTCCGTCTTCTGCCAGTTCTACTTCATATTTCTCATATTCAAGGACATCCTTCAGGGTGTTCCTTATCGATTTCTCGTCGTCAATAACCAGTATACGGGGCATGATGAATTGTATTTAACTTATCCTTTATAGGTAAGCCACTTCCATATTTCCTTGTAAGAAGTTTTCTTGCCGTACATAAGGATGCCCGTACGGTAAATCTTTGCGGCCATCCAGACACATCCGAATATTGTAATTATCATCAGTGCCATGGACAGGATGATTTCCCACGCCGGGACGTCGAACGGGATACGTGCTACCATTACAATGGGGGAGGTGAGTGGTATTATGGAGAACCAGAATGAAATAGAGCTCTCGGGGTTCTGCATGGTACCCATGGCCACTATCAGCCCGAGTATTATCGGCACGGTAACCGGAAGCATAAACTGCTGTGTCTCGGTCTCGTTGTCAACTGCTGATCCTATCGCAGCAAAGAGCGAGGCATACAGCAGGTATCCCGTGATAAAATAGAAGAGGAATGCGAATATTATAAGTCCCCAGGGCTGGCTAAGGGCACTGGAGAAGAGTGACTGCATTTCTGTAAGCTGTACCTCTGTCATGCTGCCTGATCCGGCCACTGCCTGGTCAGCCTGTGCCAGGCTCTGAGGCAGCTGTTGTACCTGTTCCATCGTTTCTGCCGGCAGGATGTTGGACTTGACAATCATGACTATTGCGGCTGTCAGCATTACCCACACGGCAAACTGAGTGAGCCCGACAAGGGCTATGCCTATTATCTTGCCAAGCATGAGCTGCACCGGCTTGACAGATGAGACTATCACCTCCACTATACGGCTGGTCTTTTCCTCAATCACGCCGCGCATAACCTGAGATCCAAACATGAAGACCAGCATATACATGAGAAAACCGCTTATATAGGCCAATCCCATTGCAATGCCCGTACTTGTCTCCCTGACAGAGCCCGAATCATCAATCTTGATTGTCTGGATCTTTATGTCAGTGTTTATGCTCTTGAGTATCTCATCAAGATTTTCAATATTGTATGATAACAGCTTCTGCTTTTCAATCTCTTTTTCGAGCGAGCCGGAGATATGGTCGAGGAGACCGATGGGAGGCTGTTTCTTTGATATCAGCTGTATGGCATTTGGTGTAGTGATGACCTGCGGCGATATATACAGTACTCCATAGTAGCCCAACTCCGAAAAATTGTTCTTGAGGTCGTTTACATCGGCGTTAGTAAGATACTCAAAATCAGTATCTTTGGTATCGGCGATAACTCCGTTGAAAAGATCCGCCCCGTCCTCTACAACCGCTATCTTCTTGAAGTCCTTGTCTTCGTTTGACATTACAAGGGCAGGGATGACGAAGATAAGGGCCATGAGCATCGGCGTGAGGAAGGTCATTATGATGAATGACCTCTTGCGTACCCTGGTTATATACTCTCTCTGGATGATAATGGAAATCTTATTCATGGCTTAGTTATTGGAAGCTTCCCTGTTTTTTGTTTCAACAACCTTGATAAAAATATCATTCATTGACGGTAGTGCCGGATTGAAAGAGATGACCCTGCCTGACGCGGTCATGGCTTTTATTATCTCATTTGTGTCACCTCCGTCTGCAGATTTGACCCTGACAATACTCCTGTCACCTTCAGTTGATGACCTTATCATCGAGAAATGATCATTGGCTGCAGGTTTCACATCTCCTTCAAAGACAACTTCATATTCATTTTCAGCCCACTCATTGCGGATTTTATCGACACTTCCCTCCAGGATTGTTTTCGCCTTATTGATCAGTGTGATATTATCACACAATTCCTCTACAGAGGCCATGTTATGGGTTGAAAATATTATTGTTGCACCTCTTTCGCGGAGGAACAGGATCTCATTCTTAAGTATCTTTACGTTTATGGGGTCGAATCCGGTGAAGGGTTCATCGAAGATAAGGAGCTGCGGCTCATGCAGTACTGTCGTGACAAACTGTACCTTCTGCTGCATTCCTTTTGAAAGCTCTTCAACCTTTTTATCCCACCAGTCGGTAATCTCCATTTTTTTGAACCAGTACTTCAGGCGGCGCATTGCTTCGCTGCGGCTGAGTCCTTTGAGCTGGGCGAGATAAAGGGCTTGCTCACCGACCTTCATTTTTTTGTAGAGGCCGCGTTCCTCGGGCAGGTAACCTATCTTAAAAACATCCTCCGGCTTTATTGGCTGGCCGTTAAGAAGCACCCTGCCTGTATCGGGTGCAGTGATCTGGTTGATAATACGTATCAGGGTCGTCTTCCCTGCTCCGTTAGGCCCGAGTAGGCCGTAAATACTCTGTGACGGTACGCTTATGCTCACGTCGTCAAGGGCTGTCTGTGTGGCAAAGCGCTTGGTTACATTCTGTGCTTCAAACAAGGGCATGATCATTCCTGTGTTAAGTGTGGAAAAGCGAAATTCAAATATATAAAAAAGGTTGACAACAATGGATATCATCGGTCAACCGTCAATTGAGGCGTTTGTGCAATCAGGAAAAGTAGTTCTTCACCCTGTCGAAGAACCCCTTGTCATCAGCATCCGGTTTCGGCGCAAATGTGGGTGAGCTGCGATACTGTTCGATTATCCTTTGTTCTTCCCTGCTGAGGTTCTTTGGTATCCATACATTGACATTCACGAGCAGGTCACCTCTGCCGTAGCCGTTTACGTCGGGCAGTCCCTTGGCTCTCAGGCGCAGTATCTTGCCGCCCTGCGTTCCCGGGTCAATTTTGATCCTCACCTTTCCTTCAATTGTAGGCACCTCAACATTGGTACCGAGGATAGCGTCAGGAATGCTAATGAACAGGTTGTATATCAGGTCGTTGCCTTCGCGTATCAGCTCCGGGTGCGGCTCTTCCTCGATGAGGACGATCAGGTCACCGTTCATACCTCCTCTTCTGGCTGCGTTTCCTTTGCCTGAGACAGACAGCTGCATCCCCGGGGAAAGCCCTGCCGGGATTGACAGAGGTATCACCTCCTCAGCCTGGGTTATTCCTTCACCATAGCACTTATTACATTTTTTGGTTATCACCTTACCATCGCCTCCGCATACATTGCATGCTGCAGTGGTTTGCATCTGTCCGAGGATGGTGTTCATAACCCTTGTGGTATGGCCTGTACCCTTGCATGCCGAGCATGTCGTCACATCGTTGTCAGAGGCGGCACCGCTGCCGTGACAGGTGTTGCAGGTAACATACTTCGCAACCTTGATTTTCTTCTCTGCGCCACCGGCAAATTCCTCAAGGGTAAGTTTTACCTTCACCCTTAGATTGGTCCCTTTGTTCACATGCCGTGATCTTCCTCCACCCCTTCGTGAGCCGCCGAAGGCACCGCCGAATGCATCACCGAAGATATCGCCGAATGAGGAGAAGATGTCTTCCATGGTCATGCCGCCGCCGAAGCCGCCGCCCATGTTATTCCCCAGACCGGCATGACCGTACTGATCATAACGGGCCCTCTTATCATCATTACTGAGAACCTCGTAAGCCTCGGCAGCTTCCTTGAATTTCTCCTCTGCCTCTTTGTTGCCCGGGTTCTTGTCCGGATGATGTTTAAGAGCCTGCTTTCTGTAGGACTTCTTTATCTCATCTTTGGAGGCCCCTTTGCTTACTCCCAGTATTTCGTAATAGTCTCTTTTTGACATCTTATGGCTTGCCACTACTTATTTATTCTCCGACAACCACCTTCGGGTAGCGGATTACTTTTTCATTCAGCATGTAACCCTTCTGGATGACATCGATTACTTTACCTTTTTTCGCTTCATCGTCGACAGCCACGTTGGTTACTGCCTCATGCACGTCAGCGTTGAACGGTTTGTCAAGTACCTCCATCTCACTGACGCCGTTCTGCCTGAGGAAGTCTCCTATCTTATTGTAGATTAGCTGAAGACCATCCTTCACAGCGGTACAGTTTTCCGTGTCGCGCAAAGAATTCATGGCCCGGTCAAAATCGTCAATGACAGGGAGGATAGTGACCAGAACGCCTTCCCCTGCAGTTTTGGTCATGTCAATCTTTTCACGCAGTGTTCTCTTTCTGTAGTTATCAAATTCAGCGGAGAGACGGAGATATTTGTCCTGCATTTCTGTCAGTTTTCGGGTAAGCTCATCAATCTGCGCACTCTCCCCGGCAGGTGAGCCCTCATCCGGGGTGGCCTGTGGCTCTGCGGCGCCTGTCTCTGCAGCCGACTGATTTTCAGCATGATTATCTCCTGACACGTGTCCGTTATGACTCTCTTCGTGACTCTTCTTTTTCACCATGATAAAAAGATTTTTACTACAGGCCTTTTAACAAATTACCGGCCATAATAATTAACATGACAAAGTGTCAATCTCAAATTGTGAATGCCACTGCCTCTATCTCCACCAGGAATCCATGGTGGAGCCCTGCAACGGTTATGATCGAGCGGGCCGGCTTGACAGGGCCGAAAAATGACGCATAAACCCTGTTTATCTCTTCCCAGTGTTTTACATCAACAGTGTAAATGGTGGTCCTGGCAATGGTGGTGATATCACCTCCGGCAGCCTTGACAATATTCAAAACATTACTGAGGGCCTGATAGGTCTGCTCACTTATGTCGTCCTTTAACGTTTCTCCTGCCAGAGGCTTGACCGGCAGCTGACCTGATACGAAGATAACATTGCCAGCCACTGTTGCCTGGGAGTAATGACCCCCTGGCAATGCTGCATCATATGTATTTACCGAAGTTATATTCATTGTTTTCAATGTCCGTTTTTATGTTTTTTCTTTCCCTGCTTTCCTGACCTGCCCATATACTTATCCTGCGGTCTTCCCTGAAACCTGCCCTGCTGTGTTTTGCTCTTTGGCTGCACCAGTAGTTCCTTGATGTCTGCCATCCTGAAGTTTTCGGGTACCCTGAGGCGTCCTCCGGAAATGTCAGTGAGGTCTCTTATGATAAGTTCATCGGCTACCTGTGCCTTATTCCAAGTCAGGTAATCCTTCTTCATCTGGTTCAGGATGAGGGTTGTAAGATAGTCTTTTTCTTCACCGTCCTCCATCGCGGCAGCAGCCTCGATCAGTGATGGTATTATCTGGCCGTAGTGAGCGTATTTGGTCTCACCGTTGTGATAGGGCACCCTGTTTGGCTTGGCGCTTAGTTTAGTCCTGTCAGGGGGAGCATAGGGTGAGTCGACCGAGAGATCAAAGTCAGCTATTATCATAAGGTGATCCCACAACTTGTGCCTGAAGTCAGTCACATCCCTGAGGTTGGGATTCAGGTTTCCCATTATCTGTATTACCGTGCGGGCTGCCCTGTTTCTTTCTTCAGTATCCTCTATGGACTTGATATGCTCTATCATTTTCAGAACATTTCTTCCATACTCTGGCAGGGACATCCTTTTTCTCTGTGTATTGTAATCGAAACTCATCAATTGAAATTTTGGCAAAATTACTAATATTATTTGTCTTTTTGATCCTCTGTTTATCAGAGATATGTAACAACTTCAGCCCCTCCTGCGGTCTGAGGGTCGTCTGTCCGGATTGCCTCTGTCAGAGTCCGAGGAGTTGTATCGCCAGTCCGGAAATGACAATGGTCGCTCCTGCGATGACATTAACATATTTCTCCACCGGCTTCATGTTTATATGGCTCAGTCCAAGCCTGAATGCCAGCACAACTGCCATCATCGTGGCTATTGTGGCAACGGAGAAGAGTACCGATACCAGGATGACGCCACCTATATTGTTCTGTGCAGCCGGATACATCAGTAAAGGTATCAGAGGCTCACAGGGGCCAAGGACGAAGATCAGGAAGAGTATCCAGGGGGTAAGATTCCTGCGGTCTGAAAGGTGTATATGTGAGTGTCCGCTAAAATGGTCATGTTCATGTTTGTGAGCAACGCCGTCACGGTGACTGTGAACATGTGCATGTTTCCTTTTGCGATAGAGGCTTCGCAGGCTGAGAACCATATAGACCAGGCCGAAAGCAATGAGTATCCACGCTGCAATATTTCCCCTGAATGATTCAAAGAACTCAAGCTTTGAAAGGGATAAGCCTGCGGCAATACCGATGAAGCCAACAACCACAGAACTGAGGACATGGCCCAGTCCGCACAGGAATGTTATGAACATTGTCTTGCGGATATTCCATCCTCTTGCTTCCCCCATAACAATGAACGGCAGATAATGGTCAGGACCAACAAGTGTATGTATAAACCCTAATGTGACTGCTGTGCCGGCAAGAAGTAATACCGATCCCTCCATGATAAGTACATATTTAAAGGCAAAGATATCAATTATCCGTTACCGGTAACCTGGTTGCATCAATCAATCCGCCACCCTCATTTATCAGTTCGCCGAACCCGGTGTTTGATCCGTCAAGCAGTCTTCGCGCGTCACTGACAAACAACTTCATCGCTGAATAGTCTGAAGGTGACTGAAAGAATCCCGGGTTATCCGCGTAGAGTGAGCAGGGCAGAATGCGGAATTGTTTTTTACCGTTTATTAGAGGAGTGTAAACCCATGTGAGTATGTACCCCGAGGAGGTTATTTTTACCTCACCGTTTGTCCTGGTGAGTTCGAATTTTGTCATGGCCCCTCCGTCTGTTCTTCTGCGGCGCTGGTTTGAGACGAAGTTGCCCATAGACCATACCACCGGGCGTAACGCTCCTGTTGAGTCTGGCAGCCAGGTCATGGGCTGAATGACGTGAGGATGTGACCCGATTATCATTCCGGCACCTGCACGGATGATTGCCTGGGCTGTCTTCTTCTGGGCGGGGGAGGGGAGAGTGTCATATTCATTGCCCCAGTGTATGAACACTATGGTTATGTCAGCGTTTTTCTCCCAGGCCTTTTTCACATCAGCGGCGATGCGCAGTGTATCTATATAAGCCACTAAAGGAGGAGGGTTGACTGTAATGCCGTTTGTGCCGTAAGTATAGTTGAGAAGTGCTATCCTCATACCGTTGCCGGAGATCATCAGGGGAGAAAGGGTGTCGCGGGCTTCGCTGCTCATCCATGTTCCGGTGTGAGGCATACCGAGACTGTCAAGCACTCTGATGGTACGCGTTATACCCGCACCCCTGCGGTCAGCACTGTGGTTATTGGCAGTAACCAGAACATCAAAACCTGCTTTCATGCATGATGCCGCCAGGTCATCAGGTGCACTGAAAGCAGGATAACCGGTGTAGGGAGCACCGCCTAGCGTCACCTCCAGGTTCCCGATGGCTATGTCAGAGTCACTCAGCACCGGGGCTATATAGTCGAAGACACTGTCGAAGTGATAAGCGCCTGTGGAATCATTGCGGGCTGAGGCAAGCTGCATATCATGACACATTATGTCGCCGGCGAATAGAAGTGTCAATACAGTGTCAGGCTGCTGTGCAACGAGCATACATGGAAGAAAGGCTGCCGCAATGGAAAGTGATCGTTTAGCTCTTCTCATGTGTCAGACAATTGGATTACCTGTTCCAAAAATAGTCATATATTCGCAACTGCAAGCAAACATCTCGCAATGACGGACTTCTTCAACTCTGAGCTCTTTACATTCATATTGCTGCCCCTGTTTATCTTTCTGGCACGCATTGTAGACGTTTCACTTGGAACGCTGAGGATAATCTTCGTTACCAAGGGGATGCGACATATCGCTCCGCTTGTGGGCTTCGTTGAGGTTCTGATATGGATCATTGCAATAAGCCGTATCATGCAGAACCTTGACAACTGGCTGTGTTATATCGCATATGCTGCCGGATTTGCTTCCGGTAACTTCATGGGGATGCTCATTGAGGAGAAACTGGCCATTGGCCATGAAATGGTAAGAGTCATCACACGCAGGGACGCTACAAACCTTATTAACGAGCTCAGGGAAAAGGGATACGGGGTCACTTCGGTAAAGGCAGAAGGAATTGACGGCAAGGTAGCTGTAATCTATCTTATTGTTCGCCGAAGCATGATTAAGGAAGTTCTCGGCATCATCAATAAAAACAACCCCCGTGCATTGTATACCGTTGAAGCTATCAAGTATGTCAACAGGGATATTTTCCATAAGTCGGAGGAGGAGCGACAGCGCGGGTGGCCGATGAGCCGCATGACAAAAAACGGGCGCCGGTAAACTCCTCCCGCCGCACCGGTTTAACTGCTGCCCCTGTAGTCTGAACCAAAGGCTTATTTCCCGGTCGGCAATTGCGTTCAGAATGTTTCCGACCCTTTATGGATCTTTGATCCCTGCAACGGAACAAGATATCCGTTGAATTCGACGCGGCCACCCCAAGTGGAGGATACCACCGCGGAAGCGGTCTCACCCGTTACATTTACATTCATCATTATTGTCAGGTTGCCGGAAGAGGAGAGTGTATTCATAACTATATTATAAGTACCGTGCTTTCCCTCCTGTTTAACCTTGAATGAGGTTATTTTTCCCTTCAAGGTTATCCCTCCGACACCGTTATATCCAAGTCCTGATTCCGATCCCATCTGAACATAAGCCTCCTCGCCTTCAACAGCTACGAAGTTTATTGAAGAGTTTACATTTATCAGGTCTCCGCCGCGTCCCCTGATCTGGTCAGCTTTAAGGACAAAATATCTCGCCTTGATTGACTCTGAGGTATTTGCAATGAGCATCTTCTCAAACTGTTCCTTCTCCTGCTTTTTCAGAGCCTTCTTCTCCTCTTTTGTAAGAGGTTCGTCATACTGCGCCATCCCTGCCAGAGGTATCAGCAGGGCGATGGCTGCCATTGCCATAATTTTCATATTAACTGATTTTTATAGTTTTTCCCTGTGATATAATACAAGAAATGTACCAATATTCCCCGGGGGGCACCCCGGGCATCCAGATTAATCGATACTGGTATTTGCGGGAGAGAGAAAGAGAGCGAAGGTGCTGATGTGCGGCCTTGCCCTTGAGGAAGTGATCGAAAGCCTGATCTCATCGGCAGTGACAGGAGGGAACCGGAGAAGTCTCTTATGCCCGATGGTTGTGCCTGTGGCAATCGTGTCCCAGCCATTGCCTGAGCGGGCTTCGATAACGAATTTTTCAACCCTTTGTCCCCTGCTGATATCCTCCTGAAGCATGGCCACGTCGAATGTGGCTACTATTGCGGGTACAAAGGAGGCTATGCCTGTACCTTCCGGGCTCCATGAAGTACTGTTGTCGCCGTCTGTGGCATTTGATGCCCCCTGGCCATAAGGGCGTGAGCCTTTGAGCAGGTCGGTGTCATAAAGGTCATCAAGCCAGCCCTTCATGCCGAGCAGGCTTTTAATATCATTTTCATGAATCAGGCCGCGGTTGTCAGGAGGCACATTCAGAAGCAGCACCGAATTCCGGCCTACCGAGCTGAAATAGATATCTATGAGCTTCTCAATATCCTTTACGAGGCTGTCCTCTGACGCATGCCAGAACCATCCCGGACGGATAGAGACATCTACCTCTGCGGGGTACCAGTATACGCTTCCTGCTTTTTGAAGAAGTTCGCTGCTGCCCAGATCCTGAGACATGGCGTCTATGCCGAGTGACTCATTGATGGCGACGCTCTCCGGCGTGCCACCCGGGGCAAGGGCAGTCACACTCCATTCTGTCTCACGGCCGTATCCTGACTCAGTTCCCACCCATCGCACGTCCTCACCCATGATGGCTGTCACGGCATCAGGCTGCAGCTTGCGGATAAGGTCATAGTAAGCCTGCCAGTCATACTCCTGCCTGCGTCCGTCAGGGCCCTCGCCGTTGGCGCCGTCAAACCAGACTTCGTCGACCCTGCCGTACCATGTAAGCAGTTCCGTGATCTGCTCCATGTAGAAACTGTTGTAGGCAGGCGAATCGCCAAAACTACTCGCGTTTCTGTCCCACGGAGAGAGATAGACACCGAACTTCATCCCGTGTTTGTCACATGCATCCTTAAGCTCCCTGAGCACATCACCCTTACCCTCCTTCCATGGGCTTGATGCCACAGAATGGGCTGTCGTTTTTGTTGGCCAGAGACAGAATCCGTCGTGATGCTTGGCGGTAATTATAACCATTTTCATTCCTGCCTCCTTCAGAACCCTGACCCACTGATCGGCGTCAAGAGCGGCAGGATTGAAGACCGCCGGAGACTCGTCGCCGGTGCCCCACTCCCTGCCGGTGAAGGTGTTTACCGAGAAATGCAGGAAGGCTGTCATCTCAAGCTGTTGCCACTCAAGCTGTCGCGGATGGGGAACAACACGTGCCGCCATGGCCTCCTTCACACCCTGGGTTGGCTGCACAGGAAAAACCAGCGATCCGGGATAAAGCCTCTCGTTCCTGTCACTGTTGCATGAGAGACAAGCCACGAACAATAATGCCGGCAGCAACAGCTTCATCATCAGCTATTTTTCTTATTTGATTTGACATACTTTAAGTTCCTGAACCTGAGAGCAGACCAGTCATTGTCAACTGAAACCTGGCTCACCGCCCTGAACCCTGCCTCAGCAATCGGTTCCCACCCCCGGTCACGGTTAATGTCTGAAGTGAGAATCTTTGACGTCCCCTTGGGGTATACCATCCAGAGCTTT
This sequence comes from uncultured Bacteroidales bacterium, assembly GCA_963732365.1. Lineage (GTDB taxonomy): Bacteria > Bacteroidota > Bacteroidia > Bacteroidales > VadinHA17 > SR-FBR-E99. Next base: position 1,187,507 of record CAVSZC010000005.1, read on the forward strand.
CCGTCGTCGGCCAGGTTATGGATGCATGACGGACCCAGTACCCTGACATCTTCAGAACGGGGAGTAAATGCGATCATAAAACTGTAAAGGTATCGGGCGTTAATGGCATTGTCTATCTGGACGCCGGGCAGAAGCTTCTCAATTCTCTTCAAAAAGCCGGCAGGAGCATTAATTACTGCAATACGTTCCTGGTCAGTGTATCTGAGCTTCTTAAGTATATCGTCCATCTGTGTGGTTCTCCCTTATAATGCACAAATATACAAATTACCGGCAATGTGTCTTGCCATTGACTTTTTGGTTATCTCCTATAACCGTTGTACCTTTGTGTTGTAGAATTCGGGGTGCCTTAAAAAACAGGCTGAGATCATACCCTTATAACCTGATCCGGGTAATGCCGGCGTAGGGAAAAGAGTAATCATTTCCGCCTTGCTGATCCGCCCTCACTTCTGACAGTTGAAGATTTAAATTATGACTGCTATGCTGAGGAGAATGATCTTTTTTGCGTTTGTTGCCCTTGCGGTCACGGCAGAATCATCGGGGCAGCAGTACCGCGGATACATAACGGGGAGGGTAAGAGATACCGGGGGTAGTGCCCTTGCGGGTGCCTCGGTGGTGATTGAAGGGACCGGCACAGGTGTTGCGACTGATAATGACGGAAACTATCTCCTCCGGGGTCTCAGGGATGGAAGTTATTCACTGCGTATCACATTTACCGGCTATGAGCCCTACGATACTACGGTATTGTTAAACGGCAGTGCAGTGGCTGATGCAGTCATGGGTGAGGCGCTGTATGTAACCGAGGGGGTGATCGTCAGGAGCAGCCGTGCCGGCAGCCGCACACCCATGGCTCATACCACTCTGGAGGCGTCAGAGCTGAGAAAGAATGACATGACGAAGGACATGCCTTTCCTCCTTTCCCTTACACCTTCAGTTGTGGAGACCTCCGATGCCGGCAACGGCATCGGATACACCTCGCTGCGCATACGCGGCACCGATGCCAGCAGGATAAATGTCACACTCGACGGCATCCCGCTCAACGATTCCGAGTCACAGCAGGTCTTCTGGGTTGACCTGCCTGACCTGGCCTCATCGACGGGAAGCATACAGGTGCAGCGCGGTGTGGGTACCTCGACAAACGGTGCCGGGGCATTTGGCGCCTCAGTGAATATCAGCACCATGTCGCCACCGGATGAACCAGGTGCGGCAGCAGAACTGTCTGCCGGGTCATTCAGTACTTACAGGGCTGCGGCAAAAGCATGGACCGGAAAACTGGGAGAGAGATTCAACATGATGGTGAGGGCATCACAGATATCCAGTGACGGGTATATTGACAAGAGCGCCTCCGACATCAGCTCAGCAATGATAACCGGAATATGGTCGGCTCCGTCTGACAGGCTGAAGTTTAATTTTATCACAGGCAATGAAAGAACAGGCATAAGCTGGTGGGGTGTACCGGAAGAGATGCTTTCTGTCAACAGGAGATACAACCCCGCAGGTGAATACACTGACAGTAACGGCGATCTGCAATACTATGATGATGAGACAGACAACTACAAACAGAACCATTACCATCTGTTATATACGCATCTGTTCAATTCAAAAATGAGTCTGAATGCCGCCCTTCACCTCACCACCGGTATGGGGTATTATGAAGAGCAGAAAAGTGACCGCGACCCTTCCGGATATGGTCTTGAAGGACTGACTGACAACGGTGTTGAGGTTACAGAGACTGACCTGGTGCAGCGAAAATGGCTTGACAATAACTTCTACGGTGCAGTATGGTCGCTCGTCAGGCCCGGCGCTGTGGCGGAGTGGACCCTTGGCGGCGCCGTCAGCAGGTACGATGGTGATCACTTCGGAAAGATCATATGGATGGAATATCCTGGCAGTGTCACCCCCGGATACGAATGGTACCGAAATAACGGACTGAAGGATGAGTTCAATGTCTACGGCAAGATAACCGCAAGGATCACCGGCAGTATCAGCGGTTTTGCCGATCTGCAGTACCGACAGATAGGCTACCGGTTTAACGGTCCCGATGATGATATGAAAGACCTTACCGCCAGCCATATGTTCAGGTTCGTGAATCCAAAGACAGGCCTCTTCTGGTCTGACGGTAGCGGCAGCGATGCGTTCCTTTCAGTATCCGTGGCTCAGCGTGAGCCGTCACGGTCAGACTTCAAGGAGGCCGCAGGTGACGATGAAGCCACCCCCCGGCCTGAGAGGCTGACCGATCTGGAGGGGGGATACAGCTTCAGGAATGGCCAAATGGCCCTCGGTGTAAACCTCTACTACATGCAATACCGTGATCAGCTCGTCCCGACAGGACAGATAAGCAACACCGGTTATCCGGTAATGACCAATGTGCCCGAGAGCTTCAGGACAGGCATGGAACTGTCCGGGAGTTACAGCCCTGCCTCAATCATCGCACTGAAGGCGAACCTGACCCTGAGCCGGAGCAGGATAAAGGATTTCAGGAACTACTACTTTAATTATAACACATCTGACTGGAGCGAGGAATATCTGTGGAGTGATCTCGGGGATGTTGACATAGCCTATTCACCGCGCATTACAGGATCGGCGGAGCTTGAACTCAATCCGCATAAGAACCTCCGCCTGAGACTGACAGGCAAGTATGTGGGAAAGCAGTACTTTGACAACACAATGAGTGAGGGTAGAACAATAAATCCCTATTTTGTCAGTAACATATCAGCCGGATATGAGATTCACCTGAAAGGAGTTGAGGAGCTGATGCTCGGGCTGACGGTGAACAACCTGTTCAATACAATGTATGAGAACAATGCCTATGGCGGCATGTGGAGCGAAGACGGTGCTGAAAAGACCTGGGCTTACTTTTTTCCGCAGGCAGGAGTGAATTTCACCGCCGGGGTTTCTGTAACATTCTGATAATTATGGTTAATTGGTTTACAGGGCATATTCTTGAGATCTTTGGTGCCGTCACCGGCATTGTCTACGTTATCCTGGAGATCAGGCGCAATATTCTTCTCTGGCCTCTTGGGATAGTCACCTCTGCCGTCTATATTGTTGTCTTCGGTGATAACGGTTTTTATGCCGGGATGGTGCTGCAGGGTTATTATGTGATAATCAGTGTTTACGGATGGTATGCATGGCAAAGGGCAGGGGGCAAGGAGCAAGGGGCAAGGAGCAAGGAGCAAGGGGCAAGGAGCAAGGAGCAAGGGGCAAGGAGCAGGGGGCAAGTGAGTACAGTCAGCAGGATTGACAGAGGAACAGCAGTGCTGTGTCTTATCTCATCTGTCATACTGTGGGCTGTGTTGTGGTACTCGCTTGACAGGTGGACTGACTCACCGGTGCCTTTATGGGACGGACTGATAACCTCACTCTCTGTGGTGGCCACATGGATGCTTACAAGGAGATACATTGAACAGTGGTATGTCTGGATAGTGGCAAACTCAATTGCAGTTATCGTATATTTGACAATCGGAATGTATCCGACAGCCGTGCTATTTGCCATGTATACTGTGATGGCGGTGATTGGGCTGAGAGAATGGGGCAGGCAGTAGGGAGGAATTAGGAATTAAGAATTGATAATCAATTAATTAGATAGAAGGACCTTTGGACCTTCAGACTTTCGACTTTACGGACTTTACAGACTTTAGACTATGAAAACTGTAATTCTGGCTGACGGCTCCTTCCCGGTGCACCCGGTTCCCCTGTCGCATCTTGATGATGCTGAGATGATTGTGTGTTGCGACGGGGCTGCAGAAAAACTGGATAAATACGGGCTCGTACCTGACGCTATCGTCGGCGACCTTGACTCCATTTCTGACTCACTGAAGGAAAAATACAGCGACAGGCTCTTTCCCGACTACAACCAGGAGACCAATGACCTCACCAAGGCTGTTAAATGGTGTGTGGCGAAAGGTATTGCAGAGGTTGTGATCGTTGGCGCCACGGGCATGCGTGAAGATCATACCCTGGGCAATATTTCACTTCTGGCTGACTACAGCAGCATGTTAAATACAGTCATGCTGACTGATTCAGGGTCATTCAGGGTGTATGACCGAAGTGTGACCCTCGTCTCACGACCCGGTCAGCAGGTGTCTCTCTTCAGTATTGATCCGTCCCTGACAATAACCTCCTCCGGTCTCCGCTATCCCCTGACAAAACTCCAGCTTCACAGCTGGTGGAGAGGTACCCTGAATGAAGCAACCGGTGACAGTCTCAGCCTTCAATTCGGCAATGGCCGTGTGATTGTATTTACAGAATATCAGTCCGGTGAATGAATCTTGCAGTTGATAAAAACAATTTAACCTTCCTGAAAATGAAAAGAAATTACATTTTAACCAAATCACTGTTTGTTCTCCTAAGTATCATTGTATTGCCGGCGTGTAACCGGAGCGGGGTCAAACAACCTGCAGAGGATGCGGCATTTATGTTTGAAGAATTCACAATCATGCAGCTTCAGCAGGGTTATGCCAAAGGTGATTTTACTGTAACTGATGTGGTGCAGGCCTATCTTGACCGCATCGATGCCATTGATGATGCGGGGCCGACGCTCAACGCAGTCATACAGGTCAATCCTGATGCGATGGCCATCGCAGCACAGCTTGATGCGGAACTCAGTGAAGGGAAAAAGCGGGGTCCTATGCACGGGGTGCCGGTATTGCTCAAGGATAACATCGACACCCATGACCAGATGGAGACCACTGCCGGATCACGTGCGCTGAGCGGATCCCATCCGCCACAGGACAGTTATGTGGCTCAGAAGCTGAGGGAAGCGGGCGCCGTGATAATCGGCAAGGCCAACCTGAGCGAGTGGGCCAACTTCCGCGGCAACCTCTCATCGAGCGGATGGAGCGGCGTGGGCGGACAGACGAAGAACCCCTACATCCTCGACCGTAACCCGTGCGGCTCAAGCTCGGGGTCGGGAGTGGCCGTATCGGCCAACCTGTGCATGATAGCCATAGGAACAGAGACCAACGGCTCAATAGTCTGCCCTGCAACCGCAAACGGTATCGTCGGCATTAAGCCTACAGTGGGGCTTCTCAGCCGCAGCGGCATCATTCCCATCTCATTCACCCAGGACACCCCCGGCCCTATGGCACGGTCAGTAAGCGATGCAGCCATTGCACTTGGTGTTATGACGGGCATCGACCCCTCTGACAGCAAGACAGCCGCATCTGAAGGCAAATACCTGACTGACTACACACCGTACCTGAAAGAGGATGGTCTGAAAGGGAAAAGGATAGGATGGTATACGTCGGCAAGGGGACAGCACTTCAAGGTTGACACTCTGATGCAGAAGGCTGCCGATTATATCAGGAGCCAGGGTGCAGAGGTCATTGAAATTGACAATATCTACAGCCGTGAAGTGTCTTCCCTCTCGTTCGAGGTTTTGCTTTATGAGTTCAGGGACGGACTGAACAAATACTTTGCTTCACTGGGCGAGGCTGCTCCCGTGAAGAGTGTTGAGGAACTGATAGAATTCAACAGGAGCGACTCGATAGAACTGAGATACTATGACCAGGAACTGCTGCTTGAAGCACAGAAGAAGGGCAGTGTCGATTCAAAGGAGTTTGCTGAGATTCTCAATAAAATGAACCGTCTTGTCAGGGAGGAAGGTATTGACAAAGTGATGGGCGAGAATGATCTCGATGCCTTCATGGCTCCCACGGGTTCGCCGGCATGGAAGACCGACCTCATCAACGGCGATGCCTTTGTGATCAGCAGCTCTTCTCCCGCTGCGATTTCGGGTTACCCGAACATCACTGTGCCAATGGGTTTCATTGACGGGCTGCCGGTTGGGATATCTTTCTTCGGGAAAGCATGGAGCGAGCCTCAGCTGATAGAGATAGCCTTTGCCTACGAGTCAGGCACCCGTTACCGCAAAGCCCCTGAGTTTAAGCCGGAGTAGGATCAGCCGGTACTTCGTTTGCTTTCAGAAGATATGTGTGAACCCCGATCTGGGAACGGACGGGGTTCTCTGTTGGCCTGGTAAGGGTGTTAGACTGCGTTTCGTCATAGATCCTTGCCTTAACCGTGTCACTCCACTGAATCTCAAACACATCCCTGATCTCCTTCTTTATGGCATCATCGTAGACAGGGCATGTAACCTCGATACGGCGGTCGAGGTTTCGGGGCATTATATCGGCAGAGGTGATATAGACCAATTCATCTCCGCCGTTGCAGAAGATGAGGAACCTTGAGTGTTCAAGGTACTGGTCGACGATGCTAATCGCCTTCAGATTCTCCAGGTTACCTTTTGCTCCCGGGACAAGAGAAAGCATACCCCTGACTATTAGCCTTACGTTCACGCCGGCCGAGGCTGCCTTATAGATCTTGCCGATGATCTCCTCATCGGTGAAGTTGTTTATTTTAATTGAAATGTATGCACTCTTCCCCGCTTTTGCATTTTTTATCTCATTCTCTATGAGCATCAGAAGCTTATTCCGCAGGTAAAACGGCGAGAGCAGCAGATGGTAAAACTTTTCCTTCCTGTAGTTGGCGACAAAGAAGTTGAAAGCCTTGACAACCTCATTCGTGATTTTTTTATCCGATGTAAGAAGGAGGTGGTCAGTATAGACCCTGGCTGTCTCCTCATTGAAGTTCCCGGTACCGACAGCGGCGTACCTTTGTATTGCATCGTTCTTCACCCTTGTGATCAGGCATAGCTTTGAATGGACTTTGAGCCCCGGAACTCCGTATATTACCTTGACTCCTTCATCAAGCAGTTTTTTACCCCAGAGAATATTGGCCTCCTCGTCAAAACGGGCCTGCAGCTCCACGACAGTTGTGACGCTCTTGCCGTTTCTGGCCGCATTCAGAAGCGCATTTATCACGCTCGAGTTCCTGGCGAGCCTGTAAAGTGTGATATCAATTGAAGTGACATTGGGGTCAATCGAAGCCTCCCTCAGGAGATCAATGAAATGATCAAAAGGATTATAGGGAAAATAGAGCATCAGGTCCTTCCTTTTAATTACCGAAAGGATACTTTTTCCCTGCTGTATGTCGCGATGAAGAATCGGCGCCACGGGTTTATAACGGAACCTGTCACCCTCAGGCTGGTTGAACTTCATCAGGTCCTTGAAGTTATGATACCTGTCACCCGGGATTATTGCATCATCGGGACCGAGATTAAGCTTTTTTGTAAGGATCTTAAGCAGTTCATGGGGCATATCCCTGTCATGCACCAGTCTCACCGCATTTCCTTTTTTGCGTTGCTGGAGACTCTTTGATATCTTCTCTATGTAACTCTCGGAGATATCGTCGGCAATATCAAGTTCAGCATCCTTGGTGAGCTTGATTGTATAGGCGAAGAGCTCGTCAAACTGAAAGATGAAGAAGAGCTCCTTCATCCCGTAACGGATGACGTCATCAAGGAAGATAATGTATTTTTCTCCTTCTCTGTCGGGCAGAAGAATGAACCTTGGAAGGAGTCCCGTCGGTATCTCCAGCAGGGCGTAACGCTTTTTGTCGGTTGCCGTGTTTCTCAGCAGTATGGCGAAGTATATGGCATCATCTGTCAGGTTTGGCAACCCGCCGTCTTTGGTCAGTATCAAAGGCATGAGCCTTGTGCGGACCTCGCGGTGAAAGTAGTCCCTGACGAAAGCGGACTGATTGTTGTCGAGCTGCTGCTCGTTGATGATATGGATCCGGTGTCTTTTAAGTTCATGGATGAGGTGAGCATAGATCTTCTCGAAACGTCCATTCTGTGCAAGAACGATCTCGTGAACCCGCTTAAGGGTTGCCTTGGGGTTGTAACCCAGGATGGTCTTCGACTTGTTCCCGAAGAGAGAGAGTCTCTTCAGTGTCGCAACCCTGACCCTGAAGTACTCATCGAGGTTATTCGAGTATATACCAAGAAATTTAAATCGTTCTACAAGAGGCACGTCACTGTTCTCAGCCTCCTGCAGAACCCTCTCGTTGAATGAGAGCCAGCTTATCTCTTTTGGTATATAAGCCTTGCTCATAAAAGTGATTTAGGCTTCAGGAGATAATCTATTGTTCCTGTCCCCGGCTCGAGTGCGTTCCATTTATCTGCCTTGAATGAAATGCCTGCTATTCCTGTCTTGGGAAGGTCTTCTGCACTATCTGACGAAAGGGTTCTGGCCATCTCGGAGATAAGCGAGTTGTGCCCGAAAAGCATGACGGTGTCATTATCATCGGTCAGTGACCTGAAGAATGAGATTATGTCTTCCTGTCTTATTCCTGAATAGAGATCCCTGCAGAGCCTTACTTTATCAGAATCGAGCCCGTATACTTCGCTGAATATCAATGCTGTTTCATATGCCCTGAAGGCAGGGCTTGTTATCATCACTCCGGGATCTTTCACTTTTGATTTAAGGACATCGGCCATGAGCCTGGAGTTACGCTTTCCCTTGGTTGTAAGTGATCTTTCAAAATCTGTGAACTCAGGAGCCTGGGCCTCAGCATGGCTGTGTCTGACCAGTATCACCTTCTTTATCCTTGTTGTTTTTTTTCCTGCGGTTTTCATTTTTATATAAATATCAATTAACATTTGCCAAAACAGGTCCCCATCTCTTTTGCCTGCAGTACCATCGGGTCATCAGCCTCTACCAGCTTTACCTTTCCGGCAACCTCGGAGAGGTCAATTGATGAGATAGAGCCGTTCCTGTGCGCTACCATCTTCCCGTATTTCCCCTGGGCTATCAGGTTAGCAGCGGCGGCACCGAACCTTGAGGCAAGGACCCTGTCCATCGGTGAAGGGGTTCCGCCTCTCTGTATGTAACCGAGCACTGTCTCCCTAGTTTCCAGTCCGGTAACCCTCTGTATCTCACGGGCGAAATACCTTCCCGGAGACTCCTCGTTCTCAGGGATTCTTATACCCTCTGCTACAACAACAATGGAGTAGGGTTTGTTGTCATTGGCCCTTTTTGTCAGGTACTTCATTATTATGTCCTCGTCATGGGCTATCTCAGGTATAAGTATGACATCTCCTCCACCGGCCATTCCGGAATAGAGAGCCAGCCATCCGGCATTATGCCCCATGAGCTCGATGACCATTATCCGTTTGTGCGAGTTGGCGGTGGAGTGCAGCCTGTCAATCGCTTCAGTGGCTATATTTACCGCCGAATCAAATCCGAATGTTATATCAGTTCCCCAGATGTCATTGTCTATTGTTTTGGGAATCCCAACGACGTTAAGCCCCTCCTGCGACAGCATGTAGGCTGTCTTCATCGTTCCGTTCCCGCCAATGCACACAAGGCAGTCGAGACCAAGCTGCTCATAGTGTTCCTTAATAAGTATCGGTTTCCTGAGCTCGTTTTTTGGCTTGCCCTCACTTTTAAAAGGCTTCTCCCTCGAGGTGCCCAGTATCGTCCCCCCAAGAGTAAGTATTCCTGACAGGCTGCTCTCGGTCAGCTCTGTGTACTCCTTGTGTATCAGGCCGGAGAAACCGTCGCTGATACCTATCACCTTCATCCCGTATTTTACGATGGCTGTTTTGCCAACACCCCTGATAGCTGCGTTTATTCCCGGACAATCGCCTCCTGCGGTCAGGATGCCTATCTTCTGGGGGACTCTTTTTTTGCTCATTTCATGATGTAAATAAGGTGCCTTCAAATAATTCTCAAATGTATTAAAATCAAAGCTCATTAGCAATTCGTTGCTGCCGAATTACTTGTGTCAAAATTACCGGGGTATTGCCCTTCGGTGAAGGAAGATTGTTACAAATGTGTAACTTTATCGGGTGGTCACCCCAAGCTTGCATTATGGAAACAGACCCAATACTGATAAAAGAAATTAAGCCTGCACTTACAGCCTACATCAGGGAGTCGTTGACCTTGCTGGGCCAGTCTCCTTTCCCTGATGACGATGCCATTCATGACATAAGGGTCCTGATGAAGAGGCAGAGAGCGACCGTCAGGCTGTTAAGACCATTGCTTGACGAGGCTTCATACAACCGTGAATATGTGGCCGGCAGGGAGGTGGGACGCCTGCTCAGTTCATGGCGCGAGACCTCCGTTTTACGAAAGACTCTCAGGGAACTCAGGAAGGAACATCCAGAGCTTTTTCACAAGCTTAAGGATAATGAGAAGATAGAGGAGATGCTTCGCAAACCCTATTCCACATGGGAAAAGGCGGCGGAGAAAAGTTCCTCGATAAAAACCATCGGTAGCCAGCTGACCAAAGCACTCTACAGGGTCCGTTTTCTGACCCTCGATAATCCTGACATGAAGCTGCTCTCCGGTGAGCTTGAAAATAATTATCTGATTGCTGCCAGGGCATATCTCGACTGCAGGAACAACCCGAAACAGGAACTGCTGCATGAATTCAGAAAGAAGTCAAAGACACTTCTCTACCAGCTCTGGTTCTTCCGCCCTGTTAATCCCTCAGCAATAAAGACCCTTGAGAAAAAACTTGACTTCCTGACGCAGAGCCTTGGCAAATATAATGACCTGGCACAGATCAGGGAGCAGACTGCGTACAGATATAAGCCTGAAAATGATCCTGCAATGGATGAACTGGCCGTTGTCATCAGGGACAAGCAGGACAGGTATCTGTCAAAGGTATGGCCTGAAGCATACCGCATCTTCTGCCCGGGAAAGAGGCTGTATGACCTTCCCGGATTCAGAACCCTGCCTGACCTTCTTTCAGTTGAATGAGCCTCCTCACCAGTGTCATCAGCTGCATCCTGTTCTTAACGTTCGTTTTTGAATAGATACGCGATGTATGATCTTTCACTGTCTGCAGGCTTATAAAGAGTTTGTCGGCTATCTCCTGGTTGCTCATCCCGTTGCAGATCTCCCTTATTATATCTGCCTCTCTGGGTGATATCTCATATTTCATGCAGAACTCCTCAAGGTTTTCCTGCGGCTGACCCTGTTCTTCCTTATTATATGTCTCCAGGTCAGCCTGGTATGTGAGATATAGAGGCAGTAGTGTTGTGACGGCGAAGAGGAGGAATACGAACGCGAGTGCCATCCAGAGGGAATGTGGCAGAAAGACCAGTACTGCTGCCTGCGAGAAAGCGCCTGCAGTGATTATCGTAGCCAGGAAGCGTCTGTCTGATTTGCCGGGGGAGCGTGTTTTGCCCCGTAAGAGTTGAAGGGCAGCACCTGCTGAAAACAGGATGACGGAGGCACTATAGTAATACTTGAAGAAGGGCAAAACCTCACCGTATTCCAGATTACGGGCTGCAAAGCCCAGGGCAATGAGAACCCCGAAGTTGACCAGCAGAAAGATGATAACAAGGTAGTTGCTGAACCTGTATCCGGCACTCTCTGATCCGAAACGGAGGAGCATCAGCCAGCCAAAGATGAGGAAAGGCATTCCCAGAAGCAGTGATATGACAGAGACCGTCGAAAGCAGCTCAGGCGTCAGACGGCTGCCGGCAACGGTGACAATGATGAACTGCCCCCATACACCGTAGAACCCGAATGCGAACATGAAGATAATGTGATAAAACAGTGATCTCATGAATGCGACCGGGTTCTCCCTGAGCAGCCGTGAGGCCAGAAGAATACTGCCTGAAGCCAGTGCCGCACAGAAAATAAATATCACAATAATGATCACCTTCATACAGGTCGCCCTCTAAAGTGTTGATAAACAGTCACTACAAAAGTAGCATTGAGCCTACTAAAGTAGGATTTTAAAAAATCACTACTAAGGTATGAAATCCATCCAAGGAGTTGCCAGTAGATTTGCTTCATCAAATGATTTTTTTTTCTGAACAGTAAAAAGCAAAACAATGGAAACAAAAAGCACTTATCAATTTGTACCTTCCTTCAGGACTGCTTACGGCACCGGATGGAAGGTGATGTCTGACAACTTTCTGAGATTATTCCTTGTTGTCATCATTCTCGTGGTACTTGTTACGCCGATGTCATTCTTCAATGTGGATTACAAGCTCGACAAAATGGATTTTGATCATTTCCCTTTTGATCCGGAGCATTTATTCAGGTACGGTGCATTTGGAGTCGCTGCCGCCTTCATGGGTCTGATGGGCCTTCTCTACTATTTTCTTCTTATGCCCGTATTCAAGTACGGCGGTAAGATGATGTTCGTTCAGGCAGTGCGTCAGAAGGAACCGGATTTTGACATGCTCATCAGCGGATTCCGCAAGAACTATCTTAACATAGTACTTGCCAACCTCCTTGTCACGGCGCTGGTGGGGATAGGCATAATCTGTCTTTTCATTCCGGGTATTATTATAGGATGCCGGCTGGCATTTACCGCATACCTTGTTATGGACCGGGGTCTTGATCCCATCCAGGCAGCAGAGGAGAGCTGGAAGCTGACCCGCGGGCACGGATGGAGGATATTCCTCATGGGTTTGGTAGCCTTCTTCATCTATATCGCAGGTTTTATCTGCCTGTTCATCGGAGTATTTGTCTCAGATATGTGGGTAAAATCCTCCTTTGCTACACTGTACCATTCTGTGCTGATAGAGAAAGGATTGTACCAGGTTGAGGCAGCTCCGGCCCCCGAGGCATAGTTGCACCCTGAACTGCTAAAGCTTTGTAAGCTTGGCGAACCGCAACAGCAGTTTTTTGGATCCGGCCAGTCCGAATTCGATTACTGCTGTTGTGTTTGGGGCCTCGCCCTCGACTGATTTCACAAGTCCTTCTCCGAACCGCTCATGCCGTACACGGTCCCCTGCAGACAGGACAGCTCCCGGAGGGGGTGCTTCCGTTCTCTGAGCTTCCCTTACATTGGCCACCCTGATGAGTTTCTTGTCTGACGGCTTTGTTGCAAAGGGGGGCTCTTTCTCATCCACTGTTTTTATCCCGTAACCTGCGGCATGACCGGATGCCCTTCCTGCTGCATGAGGATAGTGGAGGTAGTCATCCTCTATCTCGCCTATGAAACGGCTTGGCGAAGTGCGTTCGAGTGATCCCCACTTGTACCTGTTCAGGGCGTAACTGAGTGTAACACGTCTGCAGGCACGGGTGAGGGCGACATAAAACAACCTGCGCTCTTCCTCGAGCTCGCGCGGATTAAAAAGGTTCATGGATGATGGGAAGAGATTCTCCTCGAGCCCGACGATATAGACATATTTGAATTCCAGCCCCTTGGCTGAATGGATAGTCATCAGCGTGACCTTGTCACGCTCCTCAGGCTTCTCTCTGTCCTGGTCTGTGAGCAGTGACACTGACTGCAGCCATGTTGCAATGTCTGCCGGCTCTTCGTTGGTGAGGGCTGCTTCCGTAAATTCCTTTATTCCGTTGAGTAACTCCTGTATGTTTTCAAGCCTGTCAATATCTTCCGGCACCTGTCCCTGCCTCAGCTCCGTGATGATGCCACTGGCAGCGGCCATCCTGTTTGCCATATCATATGCACTGGCTGTGAGAGCCGATGACATGAAAGGTATTACCACATTTGTAAAGGCTGCCAGTTTGGTCCTCAGTGCCGGCTGCAGGTAAGCCGAATAGAGGTCCGTGGAGGAGAGGATGGACCACATGCTCACCTCCAGGCTCCTTGCGAGATCGGCCAGTTTCTGCACGGTCGTGTCACCGATGCCTCTTTTCGGGTAATTGATGACCCGCTTCAGAGCCTCCTCATCATCAGGGTTTACAACCAGCCGCAGGTAAGCTATCAGGTCACGTATCTCCTTACGCTCATAGAATGACTGCCCGCCATAGATCTTATAGGGAATGTTGCGCTTGCGAAGCATCTCTTCGAAGATACGCGACTGTGCATTCGTGCGGTACAGCACTGCAAAATCCTTCCAGTCAAGACGTTCACGCATGCGGGTGTCAAGAATGTCAGAGGCTGTCACAATTCCTTCCTCGCTGTCAATGGTAGTCTGTACAACACGTATCTTCTCACCGATCTCATTCTTTGAATAGATGGTTTTCTTTATCTGTCCGGTGTTCTTCTCAATCACACTGTTGGCCGCATTGACTATAGTCTGTGTCGAGCGGTAGTTCTGCTCGAGCTTGAAGATGCGGTAGTCTGGGTAGTCATTCCTGAAATTGAGAATGTTCTCAATGCGGGCCCCGCGGAATGAATAGATGCTCTGGGCGTCATCGCCGACCACGCAGAGGTTTCTGTGAAGCTCAGACAACTTATGGACGATTATGTACTGGGAATAGTTGGTATCCTGGTACTCGTCAACAAGAACGAAGTCAAATCTTTTTCTGTACTGATCAAGCACCTCGGGGAAGTCACGGAAGAGGATATTGATATTAAGTAGCAGGTCATCAAAGTCCATTGCATTGGCTTTGAAGCACCGTGCGGCATAATGCCTGTAGATTGTTGCCATTTCCGGTACTCTCGACGCTTTGTCTGTCTCTGTTATCTGCGGAACTGACCCGTATTGCTGTGCAGTTATCAGGTTGTTTTTTGCGTGTGAGATACGGGCAGCCACTGCCGCAGGCTTGTAAAGCGAGTCATCAAGATTCATCTCCCTGATAATAGTGCGCACAAGGCTCCTGCTGTTGTCCTGATCATATATGGTGAAGTTGCTCTTATAGCCCAGGTAATGTCCGTCGATACGCAGAAAGCGTGCGAAAACCGAGTGGAATGTACCCATCCACAGGCTGCGTGCCGTCTCCTGCCCGACGATCCTGTTGATCCTCTCCTTCATCTCACCGGCCGCCTTGTTGGTGAATGTAAGGGCAAGGATGCGGTAAGCCGGAACGCCAGACTGAAGGAGATGAGCAATACGGTATGTGAGGACGCGTGTCTTGCCTGAACCGGCGCCGGCGATCACCATCGCAGGGCCGTCAGTGTTGATGACGGCGGCCTGCTGTGCCTCGTTAAGTTCTTTCAGGTAGTCGCGAAACATATCGAAAAAGCGGATTCTCCGCCTCAAAGATAAGATTACCCTCGCTCGGAGAGAGGAATGGACGCCGCTTCACGGCATGAAAGTTTTCAACACTCATAATCTCTCCGCCGGGTGACGGTATCCTCTGCCGGGCTCCGTTTTTTTATTAGTTTTGCATATGATTTTCATCAGTTAATCCGTTTAGTAAGGGTGTTCAGGCTTCTGGTCCTTATATCGATTTTAATCTCCGTTGCGTTGCAGGCACAGATAACAGCCCCTGGCAGCAATGCTGTCCGGATGACCAACTATCCTGTAACGACAAGGCATGACCCCGTCTTCATCTTCTGCACCACCGGCCCGGCAGACACAGGCACATTATCGGCTGCAAGTCCCGGAGGCACCGCACCCTTCACATTTACCTGGACCAGGTATGACCAGTCAGGAGGAGGTTATACCATACCGGTGGCATCCGGTACAGGGGTAACTTCAACCGTCACTGGCTTAGCCGAAGGAGGCTACAGGGTCAGGATCACCGACGCCGGAGGCTACGATGAGATGCTCTACGCCTGGGTCAACCTTGATAAGCCTGTCGCCAACGCTGCGCTTCTGCATTTTACATGTGACTATGTAGCCCTCGACGGAACGGTCGGTACTGACAACTTCAACTATTATGACCCTGCTACCGGCGCATCGCGGCGTCTCCCCAACGGTGTGAGACACCTCTGGTCATCGACGCCGCCATCGGCGATACCGTATCCGGACCTCGCCGTCGATCCGATAACATTCTCTCCACCTCTTGTGGATGTAAGATATATGTTGCAGGTCACCGACAGCTTCGGATGCGTCTCCTCATCCTCATTCGACTATACATCGATACACGTAAAGGCTGAATTCACTGCCGAACCCCTCTCGGGTGAGGCCCCTCTGAAGGTGTCATTTACAGACAAATCTGTAAGGGGACTCTACTATAACTGGAAGTTTGGTGATGACTCATTATCAACTCTTCCCGATCCGGGAACTCATTCATACTATATTCCCGGGAAATACGATGTCACCCTCACCATTGAAAGCGAACTGACCTGCCGCGATTCGTCAAAAGTATCAATCACGGTCGAGCCTTCGGCGCTGCAGATACCAAATGTCTTCACACCAAATGAAGACGGCTTCAATGATTATTTCGTTCCGGAAAAGAAATCGCTCAGGTACATTGATGTACAGATCTTCGCCAAAAGCGGGCACCGGGTGTATCATTATGAGGGCAGTGGTGAAGCCCTGCAGGACTGGCAGGGGTGGGACGGAAAGGTCAACTACAGTGAGCGACGGGCACAGGCGGGTGCATATTACTTTGTTATCAGGGCCGTGGGCTATGATGATATCGAATATGAGGGAAGCGAATATCGGGGCACGGTATATCTGTACAGGTAGGATTTCCGTCTTCCGTCTTCCGTCTTCCGTCTTCCGTCTCCGGTCCTCAGTCCTCAGTCCTCAGTCCACAGTCCACAGTTAATCAATATATTACGACTGCCTATTGCCGACTGCCTATTGCCTGACTCGCCATTCACCGGTGTTTTCCGTTCTCTGAAAGGAAATAATATATAATTTAACATATAAAACTTGTAAAACCAAAATAGTTTTCTGATTTTTGCACCTTGTTATTTCGGAGACGGATGAATCAGGAAGATTGCGATGACAGGATTATAACCGGTGCTGCTGAATTATTCAGGGTAGCGGGCATTAAAGCCGTGACAATGGATGATATTGCCCATGAACTCGGTATTTCGAAGCGCACCATTTATGAGAAGTATGGCGACAAGGATGAACTCCTTCTTGCCGTAATGAAGTGCATGGTCTTCAGGCAGAGAAAAATGGTAGAGGAGACTATCTCATCATCACCAAACGTTGTTGCCGCGATCTTCAGGATGATCAATATGATGAGGGAGCATACCCGAAGCATGAATCCGGTAATATTCGCCGATCTTAAGAAATATCACAGTAAGGTACTCGACAAGCTCAAAGATAGCTGTGAACTTCCTGACTATAAAGGGTCAGAGAGTATTGTAGGCAAAGGAATTGAACAGGGTCTCTTCAGGGATGAGATTGATGTTGAGATTGTCAGCAGGTGTTTTCAGGGTTTGGGTCAGATGATATCAGATGTGTCACTGTTTCCGCCTGAGAAATACCTGCAGCGTGACGTTATAAAAGGCTTGATAGTAAACTACATGCGGGGAATTTCAACCCCTGCTGGAGCAGAGATAATTGAACAATTTGAATCAGAATTTTAAACACTTTTATATGAGACGATTGCTATTACTAATCATTTTTTCAGCCTCGCTCTGGGGTATAAACGCAGCAGCTCAGGAGGCGCCGGCATCATTGTCACTGACAGTTGAAGAGGCAATGCAGTATGCCATTGAGAACAACAGGAATGTTACATCGGCGCGCTATGAGTTTCTTGCTGCCGAGAAGGGTGTATGGGAGGCTTATGCCTCCGGGTTGCCAACGGTTGACGGGAGCCTGTCACTCGGAAACAATCTTGCAGTTATGACAAGGATCATAGAAATGAACGGGCAGCAAATGGCATTCAAATTCGGGACTCAGTATGATCTTGGATATGGTGTACAAGCTTCAACTGCTATCTTCAATGCTCCATGGATTGTCGGTATACAGACAGCAAAACTTGCCACAACCCTTGCAAGTCAGGGGTTGAAACTGACTGAGATCGATACGAAGGAATCGGTAATGACTTCATATTATCTTATCCTGGTGAATGAAGAGACAATAAAGATCATTAATGCAAACATTGCCGACCTCGAAGAGACGATGGTTTCAACTAAAGCAATGTACAGTGTCGGTATGGCTGAGGCAACTGACGTTGATCAGATCCAGGCTAATCTTTCAACGCTTAATAATACGAGGGCTTCGATGCAGCGAAACCTGGAACTGACAACCAACATGCTCAGGTTCGTGCTCGGGGTTGAAAGAACTACCGAAATAGTACTGACGGAAACCCTTGACCAGGTTACGGCAATGGTAAATGTTGAGGCACTTCTCGCTGAGGATTTCGATATAAATGAGAATATTAACTATCAGCTTATTGAAAGTCAGTATCAGATGTCAGAGCTTGCCCTGAAGGGTGCAAAAGCTGCAGTTCTTCCTTCCCTTGGTGCTTCTATTTACTACAACCAGGCCGGAATGGGAGATGAGCTGAATGACCTCGATTTTTATCCCAACTCAGTACTCGGATTCCAGTTACAGGTGCCTATTCTTGCCAGCGGTCTGAGGTCATCAAGGATCAAGAGGGCAAAGATTGATCTCGACAGGGCGGATAATAACCGTGCAATGGTATCTGACCAGTTGCTGTTACAGGAAAAACAGCTCCGTTATAATCTGATAAGCTCAAACGAGCAGTACAGGAGTCAGAAAGAAAACGTGGATGTAGCAGCCAGGATACTGCAAAGCTTTGAGAACAAGTATAACCAGGGAATGGCTTCAAGTCTTGAGCTTACACAGGCTAACAGCAACTATCTGACAGCCCAGAACAATTATCTGACGGCGCTGCTGAATCTTCTTCAGACAAAAGTGGCCTACGACAAACTGATGAACAAACTATAGTACTAAATAATGAAAACAAATAATCAGCATACAATGAATCGTTCAAGTCTATTTACTGTAATTCTTACGGGTGCCATGATGATGACGGCATGCACTCCTAAAGAGAAGCCTGCTGCAGCCATGACGGCTGATACTGTCGCTGCCGTGCCGGTCAGGATCATCCCGGTGTCAAAGACAACAATTGCGCGTACAATTGATTATACAGCTACCATACAGCCGTACGAGGAGGTCAACATGGCTCCTTCGACGCCCGGCCGGGTAGACAAAATATATGTCGAAGTTGGAGACAGGGTACAAAAGGGGCAGCAGCTCTTTCTGATGGACCGTACTCAATACTATGCAAACAAGATACAGCTTGCGAACCTCGAAAAGGACCTGGCAAGGATGGACACCCTGCTCAAGGTCGGAAGTATCAAGGAACAGACATATGACCAGATGAAGGCTCAGTATGAAGTCACGAAGACCAATGTTGACTTCATGGAAGAGAACACTCTCCTTGAGGCACCCTTCAGCGGGATAATTACCGGGAGGTATCTTGAGGAGGGGGAGCTCTACTCAGGAGCCCCATCTGCTTCCGGTAAAGCAGCCGTCGTCACGCTTATGCAGATAAACCCGGTGAAGGTAATGGTAAGCGTTTCAGAGCAGAATTATCCGCTCATCAAAAATGGCATGAAAGCAAAAATAACAGCTGACGTCTATCCCGACAGGGAATTTGCCGGGAGAATATTCCGCGTTCATCCCACAATAGACCAGATGTCAAGGTCATTCCGGGCTGAGATAGAGATACCGAACGGCAACGAGCTACTGAGACCTGGCATGTTTGCGAGGGTCTCGATTGATATGGGTCAGGCTGATGCCTTTGTGGTGCCCTCAAATTCTGTACTGATACAGGAAGGAACAAATGAAAGGTATCTCTTCGTCGTAAATGAAGGTGTTGCCATACGTCGGACAGTAAAATTGGGAAAGCGATTTGATGATATGGTTGAGATAGCCGAGGGAGAGATACTCGAAGGTGACAACCTGATCATTGAGGGCCAGGCACGCCTGATTGGCGGTCAGAAAGTGGAAGTAGTAAAATAGTTGTAAAATTTAAGAGTTAAACCGCAATGAGTATATATGGCAGTGCAGTAAAGAAGCCCGTAACCACGATACTGATATTCGTGATCACGATGGTTATGGGGTTGTACTCGCTGACGCAGCTGTCCGTTGACCTGTATCCGGAGATAGAACTTCCGTTCCTCTCGGTTTACACCAGTTATCCGGGAGCCAGTGCATCAGACATAGAGACAAACATCACGCGTCCGATCGAGGATGTGCTGAGCTCAGTCACAGGGCTGAAGGAGATGACATCCACATCAAGTGATAATGTCTCGGTAATATTCCTCCAGTTCGAGTATGAGACAAACCTTGATGAGGCATCAAACGATATCCGGAGTAACCTTTCATTCATTGAAAACTTCCTCCCGGAAGACGCTGAAGATCCCAACATTCTGAAATTCAATTCAGCAATGATGCCTATTGTCTTCTACGCTATCACGGCGGAAGAGAGCTATCAGGGCCTGGAGAAGATTCTTGATGAGAAGGTGGTAAACCCGTTGAACCGCATTGAAGGTGTCGGAAGCGTTTCGCTTTCAGGTGTCCCTGGAAGGGAGATATATGTGGATGTGGATCCGCGACGGATGGAGGCTTATAACCTCACCATCGAACAGATTGGAAATGTTTTGCGGGCAGAAAATATAAACATGCCGGCGGGGTTTCTTGAGATGGGTGCTACAGACTACCCGATACGTGTACAGGGCGAATTTCAGGAGAGCGATATAATAAAGGATATCGTCGTTGGCAATTATGCCGGTAACGATATACTTCTCAGCGATGTAGCTGTAGTAAATGATACAATCAGGGAATCGAGGCTGATATCAAAGATCAATGGAGAAAGGGGTATGGGTCTCTTTATCCAGAAGATGTCAGGCGCCAATACAGTTCAGGTTTGCCGTGATGCTGAGAAAGAGCTTGAGAAACTTGCAAAGGATCTTCCTCCGGATGTGAAAATAGAAAAGCTGTTTGACTCGGCAGAATTCATCAGCGGCTCTATCAATAACCTGACAGAGACCCTCATGTATGCAGGTATTTTTGTCATCCTGGTAGTGCTCTTCTTCCTCGGCCGGTGGAGGGCGACATTTATTATTATCCTGACAATCCCTATCTCACTGGTCTTTGCATTTATTTACCTGTTCATTACCGGGAATTCGATAAATATCATTTCTCTGTCGTCACTCTCAATTGCTATCGGGATGGTGGTTGACGATGCGATCGTTGTTCTCGAGAACATCACGAAGCACATTGAGCGTGGCAGCAGTCCGCGCGAAGCCGCTATCTACGCCACTAACGAGGTATGGCTTGCGGTTATTATCACCACCCTTACCGTGGTGGCAGTATTTTTCCCGCTGACCTTCGTTTCAGGGCTCACCGGAGTGATGTTCTCACAGCTTGGTATGATTGTGTCAATCACTATCGTTGTTTCAACCTTTGCTGCTATTACCCTGACCCCGACCCTTGCTTCCAGGATGATGAGACTGCGTCCGTTGAAAAAAGATGCTCCTATATATACATGGGACGGATCGGTACATAAGTTTCTGGAATGGATGGATGGCTTTTACGTGAAATCATTAAACTGGGCTGTTCATCACAAGAGGGTCATCATTGCCATCGCCATCCTTTTGTTTGCCGGGTCAATGTCGCTTCTGAAATATGTCGGCAAGGAGTTCATGCCTGCCGCCGACGAGTCGAGGTGCACAGCTACGGTTGAACTGCAGACAGGTACCAGGGTCGATAATACTGTTGTAGTGGCTGACAGGATAGATTCACTTGTAATGGCAACTGTCCCTGAGGTCAAGCTGATCTCCACCAATACGGGGAATGATGATAGCGGAGGATTCGCCTCAATATTCAGCCAGGGCGGAACACATGTCATACAGTATACATTTTCACTTGTACCGGTCAGTGAGAGATCGAGAAGTGTAGAGGAGGTGGCAGAAAGCATCAGGCAGATCATGGCCCCGATGCCCGAGATAGTTAACTATTCCGTTTCGACCACTGATGATATGAACATGGGTGGTATGGGAGGCAATACCGTCAACCTCGAGGTCTACGGTTACGATGTTACCCAGACAAACCTTGTTGCCGAGGAACTGGCATCAAGGGTTAAGAATATTGAAGGAGCAAAGAATGTGCAGATAAGTCGTAAAAGGTCCAAACCTGAGCTCCAGGTCATCTTCGATCACAAGAAGCTTATGATGCATGGACTTTCAACAGCCCAGGCATCGGCAATGATAAAGAACCGGGTTGACGGGCTGACCGCCACACGTCTCCGTCAGGCAGGCGATGAATATGATGTCGTTGTACGTTATAAAGAGTCTGCACGCAACTCTATCACCGAAATAGAGAATATGGGTATTGTAACTCCTATGGGCCAGGTGATAAGGCTGGGTGAGATAGCAGATGTCAGGGAGGCCTGGACTCCTCCCAATATTGAGAGAAAACGCAAGGAGCGCATTGTTACAGTTTCCGTTACACCCTACAAGAGATCTCTGAACCTGATAGTGGCCGATATACAGAAAGAGCTGGATGAGGTGCCATTGCCATCAGGTGTTATGGTTGAGATATCTGGGGCATTTGAAGATATGACTGAAT
The DNA here is from genome assembly GCA_963732365.1 of uncultured Bacteroidales bacterium. GTDB lineage: Bacteria > Bacteroidota > Bacteroidia > Bacteroidales > VadinHA17 > SR-FBR-E99. The sequence goes on from CAVSZC010000005.1 coordinate 1,209,522, forward strand.
CATTCATGGATATCGGGCTGCTTCTGGTAGTCTCCCTTATGCTTGTATATCTTGTGATGGCCTCTCAGTTTGAGTCACTTAAGATGCCGGTGATAATAATGCTATCGATACCGTTTGCCTTCAGCGGCGTTGCAATAGCTCTCTTCATCTCCGGTGAAAGCCTGAGCCTTATTGCAGGCATCGGAGCTGTGATGCTGATCGGGATTGTCGTGAAGAATGCAATCGTCCTGGTTGACTTCATAAACCTCACGCGTGACAGGGGAGTGGAGTTATACGAAGCGGTTCTCATATCCGGAAGATCCAGGCTGAGGCCCGTGCTTATGACCTCTCTGACAACCATCCTTGCCATGGTACCGCTGGCAGTGAACCCCGGGGAGGGCTCAGAGCTGTGGAGACCTATGGGTATAGCAGTTATCGGCGGACTGGTTTTCTCCACCATGGTTACAATGATACTTGTTCCTGTGGGATATGTCCTCATGGCCCGCAGAGGGGAAAGGGATAAGAAACACAAGGTGGCATTCAGGGATATGAAATTCCTTGATGGCATAAAAGAGTAAACCTTAATACTGATAGAAATGAAAGCTGTAATGATAATATATAACCTGGCGCTTACCGAGAAGGTCGAATATACTCTCGAACATTTCGGTATCAGGGGATATACACAATGGGACAATGTAGAGGGTTCAGGATCAAAGACCGGTGTGCCTCATCTTGGAACGCACACATGGCCCGAGATAAACGGTGTTGTTTTGACCTTCGTCGAACCGGAAAAGGTCTCTCCTCTGCTTGAGGCTGTCAGGCGTATTGATGCCATCAACGAAGAGGTAGGCATCAGGGCATTTGTCTGGGCGATAGAACAAACGGTCTGAAGTCCCGGTGAATATGTCACAGCGACGCCCTGAACGGGTGTCGCTGCTTTTTTGTATGTTTTATAACATTATTGCAGGCCGCAAGTTTTTTGCTGCCTGCCTCGGTAAGGTAAGTTTATGATTCATGGTTCACGTTTGTCACGGATATCTTCTCCAGTTGGCTTTTTGATCTCGCGATATTAGTTATTTTTGTATAGGGTGAATTAAGAAATTAAAGAACTATACAATGAGAAATCTGTCAATTGCTTTATTTGTTGTATTTGGCTTAACGGCTGCTTCATGTGCTGATAATAAAAACAGTCAGAAGGTTACAGCTTCAGAAAACAAAGAGGTATCATCATCTAGCGTAGCACTCGATCCTGCTCTTCAGGCTAAGTTAAGCTGGGTAGAAAAGGGAACGGAGTGCTATGGTATTGTCATCGGTTTCTTTGCTGACGGCAGCACACTTGGTAAAGCTGTCAAATGCAGGGTCATTGCCATTAAGCCTGACAAGATAAAGATGAAGACTGTGGAGAGTGTCAGCCTTCTTGAAGGTGAGGGTTGTGACAAGATGGGCCTGGCTTATGGTGACACCTGGTGGGAGGAAGAGGGTGATATCTTCAAGACCAGGGAAGAAGCAGAAGCTTTCATCAGGGATAAAGGCTGGGCCGGAAGAAATAAATGACCGCAATGGGGAAGGGGAAGAGAAGATCACGACTTTTTATTTATCTGTCACCGGTCAGGGATGAGTGATCAGGAGCTGATAAAGTCTATTATCAGGGGTGATAACATTGCCATGCGTGAACTGATAGGCAAGTATCAGGACCTGGTGCTCAATACATGCTATAAGGTCTTACGGTCACGTGAAGATGCTGAGGACATATCTCAGGAGGTCTTTATTGAAACATACAGGTCAGCCGCAAGCCTGAGAGCTGAAGATGATGTATCATACTGGCTTTATCGGGTTTCACTTAATAAATCAATTAACCATCTCAGAAAGTCACAGAATATTCTTTTTCGTTCACTGCTTCAGATAGAGGCCCTGTTCGGGCAGAGTGGCACTGCCGGCAGTCATGCGACACCTTTGTCTGATGATCACCCAGGAGAGATTCTTGAATCAGCCGAAAGACAGGAGATGCTTGCCAAAGCTGTAGCCGCTTTGCCTGCAATGCAGCAGAAAGCATTTATACTGCACCATTATGAGGATATGCCTTATAAGGAAATCTGCCGGGTGCTTAACCTGTCACTCCCGTCTGTGGAATCGTTACTCTTCAGGGCAAGGGCAAGCCTGAAGAGAAAGTGCTGCCCCCCTTCAACGGATCAACTTCAAAACAAAAATCTCAAGATATGATACCTGAAAGAATCAACAGGATTTTACTATGGCTCAATCTGGTGCTGCTGCTCATCATCACTTCTGCCGTTGTCACTTTTCTGATATTGAGATCATCATCTCCTGACCGTCAGATAACTGATCCGGTGGCCATGAACTCAATGGAGATGCTCCGTACTGAACTGGGTCTGAATGAAGAACAGTACAGGAAGGTACTTGTTGAGAACGACCGTACGCTGCGGACTTATAATCTCGTTCTTGATATGATGTGCGAGACCAACGTTGCGATGATTGAAGAGCTTGCCCGTCCTGAATCAGATCCGGCAGTGCTTGACAGCCTTGCAAAGAAAATAGGGACTCTGAACACGTCGCTCAGGAGACATACAAGCGACTATTTTGTTAACCTGAAGGCAATCTGTAACGATGACCAGCAGCAAAGATTGACCCTGATTTTCAAGCAGATGATGCAGCTTGAGGATCAGTGTGAGACCTGCAATAAAATCGATTGTCCGAGAAGAGAACGCATTAACAATATCGGAAAATAATTTTCATCATACCGCAAGTTTGTGTCATTACACTTGTCTTTTTAGTATGAACGTGTTAAATCATTAACAGATAAAACAGGATCATGTCAGATTATATATCGGAAATATCCGGAGAGATAAAAAAGGAGAGGATCACAGCTCCTGAATACTTTGCCGATGATATTATGAAAAGAATAGCTGTTGAGAAGAGAGGCGGCCTCGAAGCAATGTCAGCTTCATCACGCATACTTCTCCTGGCAATGGTATTTGTTGTCTATTCATCCCTTGGGATCCTTGTCGGGATTCAGAGTTACAAAAACCTGTCACCGGGCAACCATTCTCAGCTCAAAAGTGCTCTGGAGGAGCTTATGGATACCCACCACCTTAATCCTGCCGACATGCAGGATCAGTTATTCAGACATTTTTCCTCTGCATACTAAACCATACCAATATTATTTAATCAGACCATGAAAAAACAGAACTGGTACAAACTGATATATCAATTTGCGATTATCGGTATCCTTACTTTTATGGGCTTTCGCCTTTTGTTTGACAAAGCATATGCACCTGATTTCGAAGCCTATTGTCCTTTTGGCGGGATACAGGCATTGGGAAGCTACCTCACAATGGACTCCCTGTCATGCTCAATGACAAGCACCCAGATAATGATGGGTGTGGTCCTGTTTATAGGCATAGTACTTTTCTCAAGACTCTTCTGCGGATATATCTGTCCGTTGGGCACCATCAGTGAGTGGATTGGTAAGCTGGGTGACAGGCTGAAGGTGAGAATTACTCCCACTGGCTGGATCGATTACGCACTTCGTTTTTTCAAATACGCCCTTTTGTTTCTGACATTTTATTATACACTGAAGTCAAGCGAGCTTTTCTGCAAGAAATTTGATCCGTATTTTGCGGTAGCTTCAGGATTCAACTCTGACGTTTCCCTGCTGTGGGCATTGCTGGCTATCGTCGCTCTCGTGCTGGGGTCATTCTTCATGAGGCTCTTCTGGTGCCGTTACCTTTGTCCGCTCGGAGCCCTGTCTGCGATTTTTAAATTCTCATACTGGTTCCTGGGTGTGATGGCGCTATACGTCATTCTCCTTCTTGCAGGCCTTGACATTCCTTATCTCTATCCCCTGATAGTGATAACAGCCGGAGGCTACATCCTTGAGATCACCAGGATGAAAAAGGTACGGCCTGATCCGGTCCATATCACACGCAACACAGACAGCTGTATTGATTGTGGTCTGTGCTCGCAAAAGTGCCCCCAGGGAATTGATGTTGCCAACATGGTCAAGGTGACCCATACAGACTGTACCCTGTGCGGTGATTGCCTCTATGCCTGCCCCGAGAAAAACACCCTTCAGATTAACAGGAAGAACATGAAATGGCTCCCGGGTCTCGTGCTCGGACTGCTTATAATACTGGGAATAGTTGCAGGCACACTGTTCGAGTTGCCAACCATAGCTCAGAAATGGGGTACCCCTGAACAGATTGAGTCAGCAGGAGTGTTCGAAATGAGCGGACTGAAAAACATTAAGTGCTTCGGCAGCTCTACAGCCTTTGCCAACCAGATGCGAAAAGTAAACGGAATCTACGGTGTTTCAACATATGTTGCCAGCCATAGCGTACACATTCTCTATGATACAACCATGTATGATGATGAAAAGATCCAGAAGCTGTTGTTTGTGCCGGAAAAGAGAATAATCAGCAGTGTTGCCAAAGAGGTCGATTCCGTAACATACTATACCCTTACCGTCGATAAGTTCTTTGACCCGCTTGACGCAACCTACCTCCAGCATCTGCTTGACCAGAAGACTGAGGCATGCGGCTACCAGAGCGACTTTGCATGTCCGGTCATCATACGGATATATTTCCCCGCCGGGAGTGAGCCGGATAAGGAGACTCTTATTAAGGTGATAGAGTCAAAGAACCTCAGTTTTACATCTAACGGCAACGATTTCAACGTCAAGCTGACATATAAGGTTATTACATTTGATGAGCCTGCAGTGAAAATATCGAAGAGAGATTATGCAGAACAGATGTTTACCCCCACTGTGTCACATTTTAACGGATATTCAAAGTATACACCAGATGTGATGATGCAGTATGTTCTCAGGATGGGAGCAAACGCCTCTCTTAAGGCACGATACAGCTATCTTATAAGCCACCTTTCAAATGACAAGGGTGTTGTCGGGTTCGAGACTTCACTTGATTCGGCAGGTTCCGAGATCGGGTCTGTAATGTTTATTGATTCACTGACAACGGCTGAACGGATATTCACCTCCGTCAATGCAGATACCCTGCTCTTCCACTATTCTGACGGACGCACAGGCAAACTTGCCAACCCCTTCTCCTTCCCGGAGCAGGGCACAGTAAAACCGACAACCGACAACCGATAACCGACAACTACTCCAATGTACGCAATTGAGTGTAAAAACCTGACCCACTATTATGGAAAGAAGATGGTTTATGAGAACCTGAGCTTCAATGTGGAAGAGGGCAAGATACTGGGTCTGCTGGGCAAAAACGGGACTGGAAAGTCCACTACCATAAACATCCTGAACGGATTCCTGCAACCTTGTGCCGGGGAGTGTCTCATTTACGGCGAGAATACACAGCTTCTTACACCTGAGACAAAGAGAAGGATAGGCTTCCTGATTGAAGGACATGTCCAGTATACTTTCATGAATATTCATCAGATCGAAAAGTTCTATTCCGGTTTCTATGAAGGATGGAACAGTGCCCCATACTGGGAACTGATGTCAAAGCTGAAAGTCACACCGAAGCAGAAGATCTCGAGCATGTCATGCGGCCAGCGCTCTCAGGTCGCCCTGGGGCTCATCCTTGCACAGAACCCTGATCTGCTGATACTTGACGACTTTTCAATGGGGCTTGATCCGGGCTATCGCCGGCTCTTCATAGACTATATGCGTGAGTATGCCAAGGCAGAGCATAAAACTGTTTTCGTGACTTCACATATCATTCAGGACATGGAGAGACTGATTGATGACGTCATGATAATGGATTACAACAGGATTCTGGCGCAACAGCCGATTGATCAGTTCATGAATACCTTCAGACAGTTCAATATTTCACTTGCCGATCATAATGCAGTTGTAGACTTTGACGGCATGGCGGTGAATATTGAAAGGGTGAAGGACAAGATTGAGTTCTACACCTATTCGACTGAAGATGAGGTAAAGGGATATTTTAGAAAGAAAGGCATCGCCTACCACAGTTTCGAGGAGGTAAAGATGTCTCTTGAGGATGCTTTTATTGGACTGACACGGAAATATTAACAAAGGACTGAGTATATGTTTAAATCGATTATATACAAAGAGTGGATAAAGATCAGGCTCGTTGTGCTGATCTCCCTGGGACTGAGCCTTCTGGCACTGATCAATATATTTCTGAAGGTGAGGCACGACATCCTGTTTGTCGATGCAGCAAACTACTGGTATTCATTTCTTTTCAGGGGTTCAACCTACTTCGGGATACTGAAATTTCTGCCTTTTGCCATCGGGCTTGCAGTTGCGATAGCCCAGTACATACCTGAGACAGTAAATAAGAGAATTAAGCTGACCTTTCACCTGCCTGTTTCAGAGAATGGTATTCTTATAAGGATGCATGCATTCGGGGCAGCCGTGCTGCTCACCCTTTTCCTGGCCGTTTTGGGACTGTTCATTGCAGGAAGTGCAATCTTCTTCCCCTCAAACATGATAAATCCATCCCTTGTCACAATGACTCCCTGGTTCCTTGGGGGGATGGCCACCTATTTTCTTGTCGCCCTGATACTTCTGGAGCCTGTATGGATCTTCCGCGGACTCTATGCAGTTGTGGCTGCAGGATTTGTTACAGTTTTTTATACAGGTGCGGCTATAGGGGCGTTCAGGCCTGTACTGCCGGTCCTGACATTGATCACATTATTGTTAAGTTTTGTAGTGCTGTTTTCTGGTTACAGATTTAGAAAAGGGGAGATGTAAGATGATAAAGATTAGCAGATACATACTAGTTCTGACAGCCGTACTTGTTGCTTCAATAGCTCTTCCGGCATTTTACTGGACTGTCTTTGAGAAGGTGCCCCGCTCACCGCAGATATACTACAGCTGTATTACCGGGGATTTTGTTATTGCTGACGGTACCAGGCGCACCGATCCTACGGGTAAGGAGTTTACCTCCGATGAGTATGAAAGGGTGCTTCCCTTCATGTATTTCCGTCAGCTGATGGCGGACGGTGAAATGCCTGATTCCATTAACGGAATCAAGATGGAGGCTCCCTCAATCAGCAGGGCCTCCTCATTCTACCGTTATACCCCCCGTAAACTAAACGCGCCTGTGCCGACACTCTATCCGATGCTCGAATCACAGAGCGGCAAAGTCAACCTGGCAATGCCTGATGATTACTTCCGCATTGAAAAAAGGATTGAATTCATTGTCGCCAAGACGAACAGGATAAATGAAGAAAAGAGTGAACTCTTCACCAATGCACTTATTGAGGAGGATTTCGTTTTCCCGGCAAAGATAATCGCCGGTCTTCCAACTACCCGAAAGTCTGTCGACGAAGGATACTTCGTTACCGATTCCGAGGGCTCATTGTTCCATATCAAGATGATAAAGGGAGAGCCATATGTTGTCAGGATTGAAATGGAGGAAAAACTTGACATTGTATATATTGAGGCAGTTGATCTGAGAAGCAGGGAGTTTTATTGCTATGTTTTCACGCGAAATCAGGGTATATTTGTGGTGATGGATGAGGTCTATGATCTCCAGAGACTGCCCATTGACGGGTTTAATCCGGATATCCATGTCTTCAGGATCAATGCAGACCTCTTCAACAAATGTATAACAGTGCTGGGAGAGAACTGGTACCAGGCAATAGCTGTGGATGACATGTATAAAGTTGTGGGAACCCATAGCGAGGAGTGGGAAGGGTTGTATGAAAGAGCAGAAGGAAAAGCTTTTGCATCAATCTTCCCGTTTGAGGTGAGGCTGAAGGATGATAACTCGGCCTTCATAAGGTTTTTCTTCAGGCCCTCACCTGGTTTCAGGTGGATAATCGTCAATATTATCGCACTTATCGCAGCCTTTATATTGATCAGAAGAAGGGGATGGCCTCTCGGAGCCAACATCCCTGACCTGCTGATAGTAGGCATCACGGGCATTTATGGTCTTGCAGCAACGCAGTTTTTTCCGAACAAGTTCTCTGTAAAGAAACAGCCAAACAACAAATAAGGGTACCTTGAAAAAGCTACTGTCAATATTAGTTATGCTTCTTGCCGGGTTGACACTCACTGCCCAGACGAAGCATTCAATGCATGGTAAGGTAATCTGCAAGACTACCAGTGAGCCGGTCATGATGGCTACCGTGGTCTTAAAGGAGCTGAATATCTGGGCAACGACAAGTGAGGCAGGAGATTTTGAACTGCGGAATGTTCCGGCCGGCACGTATACTATCGTTGTTTCATGCCTGGGTTTTATCCAGCATGAGGAAAGTGTTTCATTCCCTCTTAAATCAGAGAATGTGAATATCCTGATTGACGAGGCGACCCTGGCAATCGATGATGTGGTTGTCACCGCCAAAGAGGGAAGGAGGCTCGCTTCAGGCTCGATGATTGAGCAGGCTGCCATACAGCACGTTCAGCCAACTGACCTGTCTGATGTGATGCAGCTGCTTCCCGGGCAAATAACACAGAATCCTGATCTCTCAAGACCTAAGCAGTTAACCATCAGAGAGATAATTACTGAAGACGGGTACGGAGCCGACAATATGGCCAGCCTTGGCACATTGCTGATTGTAGACGGAGCTCCGGTATCCAATGATGCCAACTTGCAGTTTCTGAAAACGACCGGCGCTTCGGTAGGTGTCACGGCAAGCTTTGCCACATCAGCATCCGGGGGGACTGACGTACGCCAGATACCGGTGGACAACATAGAGACAATTGAGGTCGTCAGGGGAATAGCCGGCGTTGAGAACGGCGACATGCTCAGCGGTGCCGTAAAGGTCACCCTTAAAAAGGGCCAGACGCCATTCACGGCCAAGATCAAGACAGATCCCAGCATAAAACAGTTCTATACCGGGAAGGGATTTAACCTTGGCCAGAATGCCGGTACACTGAACCTCGATTTTGACTTTACCCAGTCTTTTGATGATATCAGGGTAAAGTACAAGACATTCAACAGGCTGAATGCAGGGTTGATATGGAACAACACATATTTCAAGACAGGAAGACCGTTGACGCTTAGCCTGTCAACCAGGGCGACCCAGACAATAGATATCAGCAAAAATGATCCTGATATGCTCGAGATTGAGGAGTATGAGGCAAACGAGAAGGGTCTTTCGATGAATATGAACGGGAAGTGGTCTCTGAACTCACTCCTGCTGACAAACCTGAACCTGATGGTCTCAGGAAATATCCAGCACCAGGTAGGGCATGAGATTGAACTTGAGGAGATTCCCTCCGGAGCTCAGCCACAACCTGTCGCAATTGAACCCGGAGAGAACCCTGTTCCTCTCTTACCTTCATCCTATGTGAGTGATCTTACTGTTGATGGTAAACCCTACTATTTTGATTCAAAGATTTCTGCCAACCGATCGTTTAAAATGGGAAGCCTGCTGAATAATATTGTGGCAGGGGTGGACTACCGGCTTTATGGAAACAATGGCCTCGGAAGGGTATATGAGCTCTCCAGGCCGCCCACTCCAACTTCAGGCAACGATGCAAGGCCGCGATCATACAAAGATATCCCGGCTCTCGGACAGCTTGCCATGTATGCCGAGGAGAACCTGAATATCCCGATCGGATCAACCAAGCTTGACCTTCAGGCGGGGTTAAGATTCACAAATGTGCAGCCTGACGGAATCTTCAGCTCGAAGGAGGAGACAACAATGCTCGATCCCAGGTTTAACCTGAGGTATACAATTCTCGAGGGCACCGGTCATCTCTTGAACAAACTTTCATTGCGTGGCGGTTACGGGATATTCTCAAAGGCTCCCTCACTGCTTTATCTCTATCCTGACAAGGCATACTGGGATAAGACAGGCCTGAGCTATTATGACCCTGTCGCCATGAGCGGCTATTTTGTTGTTACAACCAAGGTCTTTGATAATCCCAGAAATATCAATCTAGAACCAGCTGTCAATAAAAAAATGGAAGCCGGCATAGACTTCGGCCTCGGCTCTACAGATATCTCATTGACTGTCTATTCAGAAAAAATGGAGAACGGTTTCGATTTTCAGTCATACTATGAGAATTTCATTTATAACAAATACACACAACCTAACCAGAATGGGCTCGACCTATATCTTGTCCCCGGAACCGGCGTCTTTTACATTGATCCGGGAACTGGAACGGAGGTACAGCTGCCAATGACACAGGATACAGTCTTTGTGAGCTTTACCTATCCTTCAAATGACAACATTGTCACCAAAAGGGGAATCGAATTCACGCTTGACCTTGGTAATATCAAATCTATCAGAACCTCATTTGTGGTAGATGGTGCCTATATGTATGTCAAAAGACAGACTGCAAAGAACTATCTTCAGAAGCCCTCTGTAGGATCAATAGGAGGCAAGGAATTTCCATATGTGGCAGAATACCCTGCCGGAAACGGATCTGTTGATGAAAGACTTAATACGAACATAAGAACCATTACGCACATAAAGGAATTAAGGATGGTCGCTACCATAACAGCACAGATAATATGGATTGACCGGGGGATGAATGTTTATGAAAATCAGAATGGAGATCCTCTCTTTTACACTACTCAGCCTGTCGACGATATCACAACTGACAGGCTCTATCCCAAGTATGTGAATCCTGTAGGGTATTATGACAGACAGATGGTGTATCATACATTTGACCCTTCTCTTTCAGTAACCAGACCGTATGCGGATATGATAAAAACATACAATACACCATGGTATTTCCTTGAGACAAGCTATCCGCCATACTTTGTTCTGAACTTCAAGCTTACCAAGGAGATAACAGATTTGGTCAACTTCTCATTCTATGCCAACAATATCACCAACTACTCACCGCTGTTGAAAGTTAAGGGTGGCGCTCCCGAAGTTTATGCAAGGAAGAACCAGCCACTCTACTTCGGAGCAGAAATTAAATTCAAATTCTAACCAATATTTATGATTATGAAAAAGTTATCAGTTTTATTAATGCTCCTCATGACCATTATGGCATTGCTCCCATCATGTACCAAAGAGGGAGCTAAACTTTACGATGTCTACATCATGGTAAACTATCCGGAAGGATATGATGAGGAATTGGTCGCCGGACAGGTAGTTACTATTACAAACAACCTTTCCGGGATGACTGAAACCGCTACCACCGGTGTCTATGGCACTGTGATGGTTCCACTGGAGGAAGGTATCTACACTGCCTCGGTTTCATTTGAGACTGAAGATTATTATTTTAACGGGATTGAACAGAACCTGGAAGTCAAGACTTCAGAAAACTACTGGATCCTCTACCTTGAGGCATCTACCAAAAAGGGAGGGCTGGTTTTCAAGGAGATTTATCACAGCGGCTCCAAAACACCGACTGGAAGCAGCTACTACTCAGATCAGTTCCATGAGATTTACAACAACAGTGATGAGGTTGAGTATCTTGACGGATTGTGCATAGGTGTCCTTGAACCTATCGGTACAACTGCATCTGCATGGGTTAATCAGGACGGATCGTTGATGGACAGACTTCCCATAGCTTTCCACACCATGATGTTTCCCGGAACAGGCCAGCAGTACCCGATTCAGCCGAGGACAAGCATAGTTCTGGCCCAGGATGCCATTGATCACAAATCAGATCCGAACGGTAACCCTGCTTCACCTGTCAATCTTGGCAATGCCCAGTATGAGGCATTCATTGAACCGCCCGGGAAAGATACAGACTCGCCGGAATCAAAAAATATGATCGTGATATACACTACCTCGGCAACCTCTTTTGACTGGCTGGCTTCTGTCAACGGTGCTGCTGTGGTTCTTTTCAGACTTCCTACAGGCCTTGACTATGCTTCATTTGTAGCTGATCCGAATAACTTCATGACCAAACCGGGAACCACTTCAGCCACCAAGTACTTTATGGTTAATAAGGATTGGGTTATTGACGGCGTTGATGTGAACAGACCTGTTGAAGAACAGCGGTTCAAGAGATTGCCGACATCAGTCGATGCGGGAATGACATGGTGCTCAGGCTCTTACAGCAGCAAAAGCGTGAGACGCAAGGTCGAGAAAGTACTCGGTGGAAAGGTGATATACAAAGACACGAACAACTCATTTAATGACTTCATCGGTGACTGGAATCCTACTCCGTTCATTCACCCGACTGTTGCCGACTAGTATCGTGCAGTGTTATTCTGTGCTGGGTGAGGATAAGATCACCCGGTACAGATTTGAATTACTAAAAGATCCGAAGAATGAAAAATCTTTTCAGGCCGGCCCTTTTGCTGATCATCTCTGTGATAGCTTTGACTTCCAGGTCTGTGGCTCAGGATACAATATCCACTGCTGCCGGCAGTCGTCTCTTTGATGACCTCCATGTCTTTGCACCATGGACAATGACGACCAATCCGGCTGCCGTGTCTACAATTTACCTGGGCAGAATAAGTATTGCACAGGCAGGATACTGGTCCGCGAAGGATGAGGCCAGGCTTTTTCTTCAGCCTGAAGAGTCAAACTCATTCCATGCAGAAACAAAGGGATACATGCAACTGGGGAGAATCTCCCTCTTCGGATCTTTCGGATACGAGAACAACCGTTATAATGGCCTCATCTACAACAGTACCCTGATGTTCAATAGCCTCAATCCATATGTCATTGGCGATACCGTACCTGATACGCAGTCGAAGGAGGGCTTTGATCTCAGCGGTCAGGCAAGCCTGAAACTCAGCGACCGTCTCTCATTTGCTGTGGGAGCCAACTATTATGCAGCCGTGGGAGCAAAGCAAAAGGATCCAAGGAACAAGAACAACATTGCTACCCTTGAGATTTCTCCGGGAGTGATCCTTGACCTCGGTAAGCTTAAGCTGGGTTTTAGCGGCTCACTGTTTACCTCAAGCAATGAGATATCCTTCTCTGTTCAGGGAAACTGGAAACGTGACCTCTTCATTCTGCAGGGGCTTGGCTATTATAAGGATGAACCGGAGATAACCTCATATTCAGAGCTGTATGACGGCAACGGATACTCTGCCGGCATACAGGCATCATGGGAGTCAGGAAGTCTTGTTAATGTGGCTGAAGTGGCATACAAATACTCAAAGGAGGAAGCAAGGTCAGGCTCTTCATACAGGCTGATTGACGGTGTAGCAACCACTAATACACTCCTTTTCTCAGATATGCTGCGCATTAGCCGGAGCGGTGCGTTCCACATCATGACGCTGGATGGATCTCTGTCGGGACTGAGCGGTGACGAGGTCTTACAGAGAATGTATACTGTCAGGAAGCCAAACTATTCATATGATTCTCTTGCAACGGTCAGCTGGATCAGTAACAAACATCTGATATCTGATGTATTTGTAAATGCCGGATACTGCTATGCTTCTCTTAATGGCCCGGGTGACATCAAAAGTGAAATCGGGGGGAATATTACTTTCCGTTATTATACATCAGGTCACTATCCTCTTCAGACCTACGGAGAAATGACAACAACAAATCTGGCCCTCTCAGCCTTCATCAACAGGGTTTACACTTCAGGCAAAACAAGGATAACGCCCGGAGCTGAAGTTAGTTACAGGACAAACATTGGTTCTTCATTGTCATTCAGGGAGCAGGAACAGAGTATCCCCGAAATGGTTTACAATGATTACGATGTTCTTAAGGCCGACCTGATCAATGCGAAAGTTGCTGTCAGAATTGAAAAGTTCTTAACGGCCAGGGCGGTGAGATCCTTATTTTTTGTACCCCGTTTCGATTATACACTCGCAATGGGAGAAACAACAGAAACAATGACCGGTTATTTTATCGATGCCACACTTGGCCTGACATTCTGAAACATGACGAAAACAAAATTATTACTTGGACTGCTGGTAGTATTTTTCTTCTCTGAGACCTATTCACAGTCAGATAAAACAGAGTTTGCAATAATAACTGACAGCCACTCACTGAGGGTGGCGGGTGATGAAATCAACCTCTATGCAGCTGCTCTCCGGGCTGAAGGTCTTGAGACTGCGATTGTAGAGGACACATGGCAGCATGCTGATTCAATCAGGGCATTTCTTGAAATTTTAAAAAGGAATAACAGTGCGTTTGAAGGTGCGGTATTCATAGGTGACATCCCTGTCCCGATGCTGCGCGATGCACAGCATCTGACGTCAGCCTTTAAAATGGACCAGGAGCGATACCCCTGGCACAGGTCATCAGTACCGTCCGACAGGTATTATGAGGACTTTGACCTTATGTTCAGCTTCCTGAGGGCTGACACCAACGGCCTGTATTTCTATTACAGACTGAAGCCTGAGTCACCGCAGAGGCTGACACCCGATATATACACCGGACGCATTCGTATACCAGGCGACAGGGATGGCTCAAAACTGAAGGCTTATCTCCTTAAAGTGGTGGAAGCTCACAGGAATCCTGATATCGTCGACGAGGTGCTCTTTTTCGCGGGTCATGGATATAACTCGGAATCAATGACTGCCAGGATGGATGAAAAGACTGCACTGCTGCAGCAGTTCCCGCAGCTGAACAGGCAGGATAACGGGCTGGAGTATATCGACTACACGTTTGACGAGCATATCAAGAACCGGCTTCTCTCAGCCATGACCGGTGAGATGGTAGATATTGCCCTGCTTCATCATCATGGTGCTCCTGAGGCCCAGCTGGCCGGATCAGAACAGGCTGCAAACGGCGTGCAGCAGAATATTGAAAGCATCAAATACTATCTCCGCTCAAAGGTGCGTGGTGTTAAGGATACAACGGAGGCAAAAGCCAGGTATATGGAATGGCTCGGCGTTCCTGACTCATGGTTCCGTGGCGCCAATGAAAAGACACAGACAGAAAAGGATTCGGCATGGTTTGCCGATATGGATATCATAACTGCGGATGTCATGAAATATGACATCAAGACCAGATTCATCATGTTCGATGCCTGTTTCAACGGCTCATTTCATACAGATGAATTCATTTCCGGAGCATATGTTTTCGGATCCGGCCGTACCATTGCGGCACAGGCCAATACCGTCAACTCGCTTCAGGACAAATACCCTGACGAGATGGCTGGCCTTCTCACTTACGGCCTCAGGGTGGGGGAGTGGAACAGGATGGTATGCCTGCTTGAAACACATATCATCGGTGACCCAACTTTCAGGTTTGCTTCATCGGATCCGAAACTCAATGCTGAACAGATGCTATCTGCAGCAGCCAAAAGCTCTAAACTGCTGAAGCTCGCTGAATATCCTCACCCGGATGTGCAGAGCTGGGCGCTGTGGACACTTAATTCAAACGGCTATCCTTCCATAAGCAATCTTTTGGCTGACAAGTATTTCAGATCACCTTATGCAGTTACAAGAATGACTGCAATTAAGCTTTTGTCACAACATCGTGATGATAACTTCATTAAGGCTACGGGGGCAGCGCTTGATGACTCGTACGAGCTGATCAGGCGTCATGCGGCAGTATACTGCCAGGAGTCAGGTGACCCAAGGCTCGCTCCGGTACTTATCAGGGCAGTGACAGACCCTAACATATCAAAAAGAGTAGGCTACCAGGCATCAGATGCCCTGTCATATTTTGAAAAGGAGCTTCTTATCAGCGAGCTTAAGAACCGTTTTGCCGGTATCGATACGGCAAACTATTTCGGGGAGATATACCGGCGGGTACTGGCTGACATTGACCGGAAGACCAAATCCTGTTCAGATGCCATTGAAACCATTACCGGTGAAAAGGAGACAGAGAAAAACAAGATATTCGAGATCAGGTCAATGCGTAATCTCACATATCATCCTGCGATAGAGCCTTTGTGTCAGTATCTCCTCACCGCGCCCGGTGAAAAGATAGAGGTTGCTCTTATTGAGGCGTTCGGGTGGTTCAGCCATAGCTACAACAGGCAGGTGATAATTGATACATGCAATAAGATCATAGCCGACACCGCTGGTTTTTCCGATCCGGTGAGGCAGGAGGCGGTGCGGACAATCAACAGGCTGGATTAAAATTGACAGGGAAATAATTTCCATAAACATGTAGAGACGTTGCATGCAACGTCTCTACTGTTGGACAATTAGAATGTTTTGTATACCTGTTCCTATTCTTCTTCTTCTTCAGCAGCATATGCTTTGATAACAGCATCCTGTACTTCACCCGGCACCTGTGCATATTCTGAGAATTTCATCGTATACATGGCACGGCCTCCCGTGAGTGAGCTCAGTGCAGTTGAATATTTGTTCATCTCAGCCAGAGGTACTCTTGCCTTGATGATCTCAAATCCCTTCTCGCTTGCCATTCCGAGCACCATGCCGCGGCGACCCTGAAGGTCACTGATGACATCGCCCATACGATCGGCAGGAACCATGATCTCCACATCATATACCGGCTCAAGGATCTTGGGCGTTGCATTCTTGAAAGCTGTGCTGAAAGCGTTACGTCCTGCAAGACGGAATGATATTTCGTTTGAGTCAACCGGGTGCATCTTGCCGTCATAAACGTAAACCCGTATATCACGGGCATATGAACCGGTAAGCGGACCTACCTCCATCTTTTCCATTATACCTTTGAGGATCGCAGGCATAAAGCGGGCATCAATCGAGCCGCCAACGATACAGTTCATGTAAACCAGCTTGCCGCCCCACGGGAGATCTATCTCCTCCTTGTCACGGTTTGCCATTTTTATCTCCTTGCCGGCTATCTTCATCATTGACTTCGCCTCAGAGCCTTCTTCATAAGGCTCTATGACCATATGTACCTCACCGAACTGGCCGGCGCCGCCTGACTGTTTCTTGTGCCTGTAATCAGCCTGCGCTGATTTGGTTATTGTCTCACGGTACGGGATCTTGGGAGCAATAAACTGGGTCTCGATCTTGAAAATATTGTCAAGATGCCACCTGAGTATGTTGAGGTGATACTCACCCTGTCCATGGATGAGGATCTGCTTAAGCTCCTTTGAATATTCTATTATAATTGTAGGATCTTCCTGGTGCATGCGGTTGAGAGACTCACCAAGCTTCTCCTCATCACTCTCGCTTACCGGCTTGATGGCGGTGCGGTACTTGGGCTCCGGGAACCTCATCGTCTCGTAGGTCCAGTCATTGCCCGGTGCATTAAGTGTATGGTTTGTCTTTGTGTTCTTCAGCTTCACGAAGCCACCGACGTCACCTGCATGAATCTCGGGTATCCTGGTTCGGTTCTTGCCGGCACAGATGAATATCTGTGAGAGCCTCTCCTTGGTACCGTTGCTTGTGTTTATTACGTCAAGGTTCTCATTGATCTTGCCTGACATCACCCTGAAATAGTTGATCTCACCAATGTGTTCCTCTATTGTTGTTTTGAAAACAAACACTGAAGCTGGACCGGCAGAGGTGCATTTTACTTCGGCACCCTTTGAGTTCTTTTTTGCCGGCATGTCAGCCGGTGAAGGGGCAGATGCAGAGATAAACTCCAGAAGCCTGTCGACCCCGACATTGCCTTTTGATGAAATGCAGAAGACGGGGAAGATGCCTCTCTTGAGGAGGCCGGCACGGATACCCCTGCTTATCTCCTCTTCGGTCAGCGTATCATTGGCGA
This sequence comes from uncultured Bacteroidales bacterium, assembly GCA_963732365.1. Classification (GTDB taxonomy): domain Bacteria; phylum Bacteroidota; class Bacteroidia; order Bacteroidales; family VadinHA17; genus SR-FBR-E99. Next base: position 1,226,946 of record CAVSZC010000005.1, read on the forward strand.
AAAAAAGCTCCATCAGTGACTCATCGCTCTCGGCAACCTTTTCAATGAGAGCAGCATGCAGCTCCTCTGCTTTTGCTTTGTGCTCAGCCGGTATGTCAAGTACCTCGGCTTTTCCGCCCTCCTTGGCGTAACGCAGCATCTTCATGCTGATGATGTCTATCACGGTGTTGAATCCGGCACCTTCATTAACCGGGAACTGTGCCAGGGTGATATTGCTGCCGAAACGCTCATGAAGCATCTCAAGCGACTTTTCAAAGTTGGCTTTCTCATGGTCCAGTCCGTTAACTGCCAGTATGAGAGGCTTATGGAACTTTTCGGCATGCCTGAAATGTATCTCCGTCCCTACTTCGACGCCGTTCTGAACGTTGATGACAAGCAGTACGCTGTCAGCAGCATACATTGATGCAATAACACCGCCTGAAAAGTCATCGAGGCCCGGAGTATCAACGATATTGATCTTTTTGTCCCTGAACTCGGTATAGAGTACTGTGGAAAAGATCGAGTTCCTGTTTTCCTGCTCAATAGGTTTGTAATCAGATACAGTATTCTTTGCTTCTACCGTTCCTCTTCTCTCAATGACACCACCGTTGAAAAGCATTGCTTCCGCAAGGGTTGTCTTGCCTGAACCTGAGTTCCCCAGCAGGGCAATGTTCCTGAGATGGTCTGTTGTGTATGTCTTCATCTGCGGCTGTTTTGTTGTATTATATAAATAGGTATATATCGTCTTGTAGGGAGCGCAAAAATAACAATTTTTCAAAGAAGTACATAAAAGTTGCGGTTGTTTGAAAAATATTTGTTTTCTTTGCACCGGTTTTTTGAGAAACAGGAGTACCGGTCACTCTTTCAAAGCGTAAGTTTATAAAAGAGGTCGAGAAGAGAGGTCGGGAAGAAAATCCTGTAAATAACTTACAAACCATTAAGTTACATCTCTATAAAACTTTGCCCCGCGGCACTGTGACGACTGACTGTCGCTGCAGCTTTGCGGAATGTGTATGTGTGATTTGGGAAAATGATAATTGCATTAAGACTGAAAAATAGATATTTGCAGACCAATTTTTAAAAGGAAAATTAATTAAGAAAGAATTATGCCAACAATTCAGCAGTTAGTTAGAAAAGGCCGCAAGAAGCTGGTTGACAAGAGCAAAGCGCCTGCTCTTGATTCATGCCCGCAGCGCAGGGGGGTATGTGTTCGCGTATATACTACCACGCCAAAAAAACCTAACTCAGCCATGAGAAAAGTTGCCAGGGTAAGGCTCACGAACCAGAAAGAGGTCAACGCTTACATACCGGGTGAAGGACACAATCTCCAGGAGCACTCTATTGTACTCATCAGAGGGGGAAGGGTGAAAGACCTTCCGGGTGTTCGTTATCACCTTGTCCGCGGAGCGCTTGACACATCAGGTGTCGATGGCCGTATGCAGAGAAGGTCAAAATATGGTGCAAAAAGACCAAAGAAGTAACAATAAAGGATTCACAATATGAGAAAGGCAAAACCAAAGAAGAGGATCCTCCTACCGGACCCGAAATTCAACGATCCGTACGTTACCCGCTTCATCAATAATCTGATGTACAGTGGTAAAAAGACCGTTGCCTTCAGGATTTTCTATGATTCACTGGAAATAGTGGCTGACAAGATGAAGAATGCTGAGAAGACTCCCCTGGAGATCTGGAAGCAGGCTCTTGACAATATCACCCCTCATGTGGAGGTAAAAAGCCGCAGGGTTGGTGGTGCGACATTCCAGGTACCTCTGGAGATACGCTCTGACCGCAAAGTCAGTATAAGCATGAAGAACCTTATTCTCTTTGCCCGAAAGCGTACAGGCCACAGCATGGCTGAGAAGCTCGCCGCCGAGGTGATGGCTGCCTATAACCAGGAAGGTGGCGCTTATAAGAAAAAAGAGGATACACACCGTATGGCTGAGGCCAACAAGGCATTCGCCCATTTCAGGTTTTAACTGAAAGAGCCGGAAGGGTAACCGAAACAAGAGAATGATCAACGATCTCCGACATACACGCAACATTGGCATCATGGCCCACATTGACGCCGGGAAAACTACAATTTCCGAGCGGATACTGTATTATACCGGACGGGTACACCGTATCGGTGAGGTGCATGACGGCAATGCAACAATGGACTGGATGGTCCAGGAGCAGGAGAGAGGGATCACTATCACATCGGCTGCAACGACAACCTTCTGGAAGTATGACGATCAGCTTTATAAGATTAATCTCATTGACACTCCCGGGCACGTTGACTTCACCGTTGAGGTAGAGAGGTCTCTCAGGGTGCTTGATGGCGCTGTGGCGGTCTTCTGCGCTGTCGGAGGCGTTGAGCCTCAGTCAGAGACGGTATGGAGACAGGCTGACAAGTATAAGGTTCCCCGTATTGCCTTCGTCAACAAGATGGACCGCTCGGGTGCAGATTTTCATGGCGTAGTGCAGCAGATAACAGATAGGCTCGGTGCTCACCCCGTGCCTGTACAGGTGCCAATCGGCTCTGAAGAAAAGTTCAGGGGTATCATTGATCTTATTGAGATGAAGGCAATCATCTTCGAGGATGGTGCAGACCCGATGACCAACTTCACCATACAGCCAATACCTGCCGATATGACTGAAGAGGCTGATGAGTGGAGAATGAAGCTGGTGGAGGCGTGCGCCGAGATGGATGACTCAATACTTGAGCGTTATCTCGAAGACCATGAGAGCATTACATCTGATGAGATATACACTGTGCTGCGCCGCGAAACGGTAGAGGGAGTGGTTGTCCCGGTATTCTGCGGAGCAGCTTTCAAGAATAAGGGTGTACAGCGTCTCCTTAACGGTATCGTGGCATTCCTGCCATCGCCGGTCGATGTGGGTGCCGTCACTGGCAAAGACCCGCGTGACGATAAGGAGATAATACTTAAGCCCGAGGCTGATGAGCCGTTCTCGGCACTGGCCTTTAAAATTGCTACCGATCCGTACGTCGGCCGTCTCGTCTATATGAGGGTCTATTCAGGCACCATCAATGCAGGCGATACCATGCTGAACGTGAGGACCGGAAAGAGGGAGAGGATTAACCGCCTCTTCCAGATGCATGCCAACAAACAGAATCCCGTTGACAGCGTTTCTGCCGGTGACATATGTGCCGGAGTGGGATTCAAGGATCTTAAGACAGGTGACACACTCTGTGCCATACACAAGCCCGTGGTGCTTGAGACAATGGATTTCCCCGAACCGGTTATCGGAATAGCCATTGAACCAAAGACACAGGCTGACATTGACAAACTGGGGGTTGCTCTCGGCAAACTTGCCGAAGAGGATCCCACTTTCAGGGTCAAGACCGATCCTGACAGCGGACAGACAGTGATAAACGGCATGGGTGAGTTACACCTCGAAATACTTATTGACCGTCTGAAGAGAGAGTTCAAAGTTGAATGTAACCAGGGGAGACCCCAGGTTGCATACAAAGAGGCTATCACTGCATCATATTCACACAGGGAGGTCTTCAAGAAACAGACAGGCGGCAGGGGCAAGTTTGCGGATATATCCGTGGTGCTTATGCCTGCCGATGACGATGTTCCAGGACTTACCTTTGTGAATGAGATCAGGGGAGGCAATGTGCCCAAGGAGTTCATCCCGTCAGTGGAGAAAGGATTCCGTGAGGCTATGCATAACGGCCCGCTGGCCGGCTTCCCCCTTGAGAGCCTCAAGGTTGTCCTCAAAGACGGTTCGTACCATTCAGTAGACTCAGATGCGCTCTCATTCGAGATAGCAGCCAAGCAGGCCTTCCGCCATGCGGCGTCAAAGTGCCAGCCGGTGCTCCTCGAACCCATCATGTCAGCCGAAGTGGTCACCCCGGAAGAATACCTGGGTGATGTCGTCGGCGACTTCAACAAGCGCAGGGGAAAAGTGGAAGGTATGGAATCGAAAGCAGGTGCAAGGGTAATTAAAGCAAAAGTACCTCTGGCAGAAAACTTCGGATACGTTACAGTACTTCGTACCCTTACCTCGGGAAGAGCGACCTCTACAATGGAGTTCTCTCATTTTGAAGAGGTGCCTGCAGAATTGTCGAAGAAAATTATTGAAGTAACAAAAGGAAAAAATCTTTAAAGATGAGTCAGAAAATCCGCATCAAACTCAAATCTTACGATCATAACCTGGTCGATAAATCGGCTGAGAAGATCGTCAAGACAGTGAAGTCAACGGGTGCAGTGGTTAGCGGTCCGATACCGCTCCCCACGCATAAGAAGATCTATACGGTCCTCCGTTCTACATTCGTTAACAAGAAGTCGAGAGAACAGTTCGAACTGTCGTCTTACAAGCGCCTGCTTGACATCTACAGCTCGACGCCAAAAACCATCGACGCGCTCATGAAACTTGAGCTGCCGAGCGGCGTGGAAGTTGAAATCAAAGTGTGAAACCGGTAAAATACTGAATTATGCAGGGATTAATAGGAAAAAAAGTAGGGATGACATCCGTTTTCGATGAGAATGGAAAAAGTATCCCGTGCACGGTAATAGAGGTTGGCCCTTGTGTTGTGACACAGGTCAAGACCGTGGAAAAAGACGGATATTCAGCATTGCAGCTTGGTTTTGACGACAAGAAGGAGAAAGCCAGCAACAAGGCAGAGATGGGACACTTCAAGAAGGCCAGCACAGCACCCAAGAGAAAGGTGGCTGAGTTTGTAGGCTTTGAAGATGGAAAATATAAGACAGGTGATGTCATCACTGTTGACCTGTTCAGCAATGATACATTCCTTGATGTAAGAGGATGGACAAAAGGTAAAGGATTCCAGGGTGTTATCAAGCGTCACGGCTTCGGCGGTGTGGGCGGTACCACTCACGGTCAGCACGACAGGCTGAGAGCTCCCGGTTCAGTGGGTGCCTCTTCATGGCCTTCAAGGGTTATGCCCGGAATGCGTATGGCAGGCCGTACAGGCGGACGCCAGATGGAGACAGAACTGAGGGTGGTCAGGATACTTACTGATTCAAACCTGTTGCTTGTTAAGGGCGCCGTTCCAGGCCCCAAAGGTGGTTACATAATAATTACAAAGTAATGGAAGTAGCAGTATTCAATATAGAAGGTAAAGAGACCGGAAGAAAGGTTAGTCTTAACGATACCATCTTCGGCATTGAGCCGAATGATCACGCCATCTACCTTGATACCAAACAGTATCTCGCCAACCAGAGACAGGGTACTCACAAGGCGAAGGAGCGCGGTGAAATCACGGGCAGTACCCGTAAACTCAAGAAGCAGAAGGGGACAGGAACAGCACGTTTCGGCAGCATCAAGAACCCTGAGTTTCGCGGCGGAGGCCGTATCTTTGGCCCCAGACCAAGATTCTACGGGTTCAAGCTCAATAAAAAGGTGAAACAGCTGGCCAGAAAATCAGCCCTTTCCTATAAGGCAAAAGAGAACAAAATCATTATTCTCGAGGACTTTTCGTTTGACGCTCCCAAGACCTCAAAAATGGCCGGAATGAGCGCGAACCTCAATATAATGAATAAAAAATCACTTTTTGTTTTACCGGAACAAAATAATAATATATATTTGTCATCTCGAAATTTGCAGGGAGTTGAAGTTGTAACTATCAGTGATTTAAACACTTACAACATTATGAAGGCTTCAACTCTTGTGATATCAGAGAGTGCAGTTGATGTTTTGCAGTCAACTTTTTAAACAAGGAAACTGAGATATGGAAATATTAGTAAAACCCATAGTGACCGAGAAAATGACCAGCCAGGGCGAGAAGTTCAACCGGTATGGTTTTCTGGTTTCACGCAATGCCAACAAGCTGCAGATCAAGAAGGCAGTTGAGGAGCTTTACGGCGTGAATGTTGAATCGGTTAACACCCTCAACTACGGCGGCAAGACCAAGACAAGGTATACCAAGTCAGGTATCATGAAGGGTCGTACCTCTGCCACGAAGAAGGCTGTCGTCACACTCGCCAAAGGAGAGACAATAGATTTTTACAGCAACATTTAAAAACAATATGGCAGTCAGAAAGATCAAGCCTGTAACACCAGGTCAGAGACATAAGATCGCAAGCTCCTTCGAGGAGATCACCTGCGATGTGCCGGAGAAATCCTTACTCGCGCCGCTGAAGAAGTCAGGAGGAAGGAACGTTAACGGCAGGCGGACTATGAGGTACATTGGCGGCGGCCACAAGAAGATGTACCGCGTAATTGATTTTCAGCGCAAGAAGGATGATCAGTCAGCTACAGTGACATCAGTCGAGTATGATCCGAACCGTTCGGCCAGGATCGCACTGATAACCTACGCTGACGGAGAGAAGAGTTACATCATCGCTCCTTCAGGACTGAAAGTCGGCCAGACAGTGATGTCAGGAAAGAATGCTGCACCGGAGATTGGCAATACCCTCTTCCTTGAGGATATACCTCTCGGTACCATTGTTCACAACATTGAACTCAAGCCCGGCAAGGGTGCCGCTCTTGCCCGCAGTGCCGGAACCTATGCCCAGCTTGCAGCCCGTGACGGTAAATATGCGATTATCAAGCTTCCTTCCGGTGAGACCAGGATGGTGCTTATCACCTGCCGTGCCACCATCGGCACAGTGTCAAACCCTGACCACAGTCTTGAGAGATCAGGCAAGGCAGGGCGCAAGCGCTGGCTGGGCCGCAGGCCTCGCACCAGGGGTGTTGCCATGAACCCTGTTGACCATCCCATGGGTGGTGGTGAAGGAAGGGCTTCAGGAGGTCATCCGCGCTCACGCAAGGGGCTGCCTGCAAAAGGTTTCAAGACCAGGAGCCGTACCAAGTATTCGAACAAGCATATCATTGAAAGAAGGAAAAAATAGTTGATACGATGAGCAGATCTATAAAAAAAGGCCCCTTCATCGACCTGCACCTGGGCAATAAGGTGGATACGATGAATGAGAGCGGAAAGAAGACAGTGATCAAGACATGGTCAAGAAGATCAGTTATTTCTCCTGACTTTGTCGGTCACACGGTGGCAGTACATAACGGAAACAAGTTTATACCTGTTTACATTACCGAGAATATGGTTGGTCACAAGCTGGGTGAATTTGCCCCTACCCGTACCTTCCGCGGTCATGGTGGAAAACAGAAATAGGGTAATGTATCTTAATAACTGAAAAAGTATCAGAAATGGGTGCAAGAAAAAGAATAAGCGCCGGCATCAGGAAGGAAGCCGCAAAAGAGAGGACGGGGGCCGTTCTGAAAAATGTTCCCACCTCACCGCGTAAGATGAGGTATGTAACTGAGCTGATCAGGGGTCAGGAGGTCAACAAGGCCCTTGATATCCTTAAGTTCAGCACAAAGGAGGCCTCACGCAGGGTTGAGAAGCTCCTTCTTTCAGCCATTGCCAACTGGCAGGCAAAGAACGAAGGGGTACGCCTCGAGGAGAGCGACCTTTATGTTAAGGAAGTGCAGGTCGACGGCGGTCGCATACTGCGCAGGATACAGCCTGCCCCTCAGGGAAGGGCTTACCGTATCCGCAAGAGATCAAACCATGTTACCCTTGTTCTGGGAAGCAGAAAACAGGAAGTTGAAAACATTTCAAAGTAAAAGATGGGACAAAAAGTTAATCCGATAGGCAACAGAGTTGGAATCATCAAAGGTTGGGATTCAAACTGGTACGGTGGAAGCGACTTCTCGAGCAAGCTTGTTGAAGATACCAAGATAAGGGAATACCTCAATGCAAGGCTTGCCAAAGCCAGCCTCTCAAAGATCATCATTGAGCGTACTCTCAAGCTAATCACCGTTACCGTCAACACTGCCCGCCCCGGTATTATTATCGGCAAAGGGGGACAGGAAGTTGACAAGCTCAAGGAAGAGCTCAAGAAGATCACCAAGAAAGAGGTACAGATAAACATCTTTGAGGTGAAGCGTCCTGAGCTTGATGCAGCTATCGTTGCCGGTAACATTGCACGTCAGGTCGAAGGCAAGATATCATACCGCCGTGCCATCAAGATGTCGATTGCCTCGACAATGCGTATGGGTGCAGAAGGTATCAAGGTGGTCATCTCCGGCAGGCTCGGAGGAGCTGAGATGGCCCGCAGAGAGACATACAAGGATGGCAGAATTCCTCTTCATACATTCCGCGCAGACATAGACTATGCCCTTGGCGAGGCCCTTACGAAGGTAGGTCTCATCGGCATCAAGGTATGGATCTGCAACGGTGAGGTCTATGGCAAGCGTGACCTCAGTCCTAACATTGCCGCAAAAAGTGCAAAGGGCGGCAAGGCTCCGGCCGGCGGCTTCAGGAAGAAGGGCGGAGGAAACAAGAAAGATAACCGAGATAGGTAATAATATATAATATAATATAGCGATGTTACAACCGAAGAAGACCAAATTCAGGAGGAGCCAGAAGGGCAGGATGAAAGGGAATGCCCAGAGGGGTAACCAGCTGGCATTCGGATCATTTGGTATCAAGGTCCTTGAGGAGGCCTGGATAACCGGTCGCCAGATAGAGGCTGCAAGACAGGCTGTCACCCGTCACATGAAACGTGAAGGACAGCTCTGGATCCGCATCTTCCCCGACAAACCTATAACAAAGAAACCTGCTGAGGTGCGTATGGGTAAAGGAAAAGGTGCCCCTGAAGGATTCGTTGTCCCCGTTACACCGGGAAGAATAGTCCTTGAAGCTGAGGGTGTCCCCTTTGATGTGGCCAAGGAAGCACTCCGTCTCGGAGCACAGAAGCTTCCTGTTCCCACAAAATTCGTGGTGCGCCGTGATTACGTCCAGGAATAAAAAACTACAGTGATGAAGAGTTCAGAGATAAAAGAATTAAGCAACCAGGAACTTCTCGAGAGAATTGACAACGAGAGGACCACGCTTGTGCGCATGAAGCTTAACCACGCAATTTCCCCCCTTGAAAATCCGCAGAAGATCAAGGAGAGCAGGAAGACCATTGCGAGGCTTATGACAGAGAAGCGCAAGAGGGAGATGAATGAGAAAACAAAATAGCCGCTATCAGCATGGAAAGAAATCTTAGAAAAGAACGTATAGGTGTCGTCGTCAGCAACAAGATGGACAAGTCTATCGTCGTCGCCATCAAGAGAAAGGTCAAGCACCCCATTTATGGCAAGTTCGTGAATAAAACGAAAAAGCTTATGGCTCACGATGAGGCAAACACCTGCAACATAGGTGATACGGTACGCATAATGGAGACCAGGCCTCTCAGCAAGAACAAAGCCTGGAGATTGGTTGAAGTAATCGAAAGAGCTAAGTAATTATGATACAGCAGGAAAGCAGGTTGACTGTTGCCGACAACACAGGTGCCAAAGAGGTTCTTTGCATCAGGGTGCTCGGCGGAAGCAAGAAGAGGTATGCGAGCGTCGGCGACAAGATCGTTGTCTCGGTAAAGAGCGCACTCCCCTCCGGTGAAGCGAAGAAAGGAACAGTGAGTAAGGCGGTTGTGGTAAGAACAAAGAAGGAGATACGCCGTGCTGACGGTTCTTATATCCGCTTTGATGACAACGCCGTGGTACTCCTCAACAATCAGGATGAGGTGCGCGGCACGCGTATCTTCGGACCTGTCGCCAGGGAACTGCGTGACAAGTATATGAAGATCGTTTCTCTTGCACCTGAAGTGTTATAATTTTTAAACTGACACCCGATGCAGAAAAAATTACATATCAAAAAAGGAGACACAGTGGCAGTCATTGCCGGTGAGTCGAAAGGACAGAAGGGTCGTGTCCTCGAGGTTGACAGGGATAAAAACAAAGCCCTTGTCGAAGGTGTAAACATGGTATCAAAACATACCAAACCCAACGCCAAGGCGCCCCAGGGTGGCATTCTCAAGAAAGAGGCCCCGATACATATCTCGAACCTCATGGTGGTAGACCCCACAGGCGGCAAGCCGACACGCATTGGCCGCAGACTGAACGATAAAAATAAATTAGTGCGTTATTCCAAAAAATCAGGAGAGGAGATCAAGTAATGTACACGCCTGCATTAAAGAATAAATACAAGAGTGAGATCACACCTGCACTGATGAAACAGTTTAACTATAAAACTGTGATGCAGGTACCCCGGTTGGAAAAGATAGTTATCAACCAGGGGCTCGGACAGGCTATTGCCGACAAGAAACTGCTTGAAATGGGACTGAAGGAGGTATCAGATATAGCCGGACAGAAGGCTGTTCAGACAGTATCGAAGAAGGATATCTCTAACTTCAAGCTCAGGAAGGCGATGCCGATAGGCGTTATGGTAACGCTCCGCCAGGAACGGATGTATGAATTCCTGGAGAGACTGATATCCGTTGCCCTGCCGCGTATCCGCGACTTCAAGGGTGTCGGTGCCAAGCTCGACGGCCGCGGTAACTATACCCTGGGCATTACCGAGCAGATCATCTTCCCGGAGATTGACATTGACAAGATAGCCAAGATCATGGGGTTGCAGATAACCTTTGTGACAACGGCCAAAAGCGATGAAGAGGCTTACGCTCTTCTTAAAGAATTCGGAATTCCCTTTAAAAACAAGTAAACAGATCGGAATATGGCTAAGGAATCAATGAAGGCCCGCGAAGTCAAACGTGCCAAGCTTATAAAGAGATATGCCGCCAAGAGGGCAGCTCTGAAGGCAGAAGGTAACTATGTTGCAATGAGCACGTTGCCGCGCAACTCCAGCCCGATAAGACTGCGCAACAGGTGCAAGCTCACCGGGAGACCCAGGGGTTATATGAGACAATTTGGCGTCAGCAGGATCACCTTCAGGGAAATGGCATCGCATGGCCTCATACCAGGTGTTAGAAAAGCAAGCTGGTAATATACAACAGAGAAACAAACAATAAATAGTATTAAGAGATGACAGATCCAATAGCAGATTTTCTTACCAGAGTAAGGAATGCCATCAAAGCCGGACACAAAGTGGTTGAGACACCCTCTTCCGGTCTGATGAAGGAGATCACCAGGATCCTCTATGAGAAAGGGTATATCCTCAGCTATAAATTCATTGATGATGGTCTGCAGGGCAAGATAAAGATCGCACTGAAGTATCATCCCAAGAGTAAGCTGCCGGCAATAAAGTCAATTCAGAGAGTGAGCCGTCCGGGTCTCAGAAGATATGCAGGCGTTGATGAACTCCCGAGAGTCCTTAACGGACTTGGCATTGCGATCCTTTCAACCTCAAAGGGTCTCATGACCGAAAAAGAGGCTGTGAAGGAAAATGTGGGGGGCGAAGTGTTATGTTATGTTTATTAATCAGGAGGAGATTTTAAATGTCACGAATAGGAAAATTACCTGTAAACCTGCCATCAGGCGTCAGCATCAGTGTTGATGACGCTAACGTGGTCAGCGTTAAAGGCCCGCTGGGAACACTGTCACAGAAGCTTGACCGTGATATCACTATTGAAGTTGAAAATAACCAGATCATTGTCGCAAGACCCAATGAGGAGAAGCGTCTCAAGTCGCTCCATGGTCTTTACAGAGCCCTCATTGCCAATATGGTTGTGGGTGTCACTACCGGCTACAAGAAGGAGCTTGAGCTTGTGGGTGTGGGATACCGGGCTGAAGCAAACGGCCAGCGTCTCGAGATGAGCCTTGGCTACTCGCATGACATCGTCATCGAGCTGCCCCAGGAGATAAAAGTGGAGACGAAGACAGAGAAGAGGAGTAACCCGGTTATTACCCTCTCAAGCATAGACAAGCAGCTCATCGGTCATATCGCAGCAAAGATCAGATCATTGCGTCCCCCTGAGCCTTATAAAGGCAAGGGTATCAAATTCGTGGGTGAACAGCTCAGGAGAAAAGCCGGTAAATCGGCTGGTGTGTAACATGATTAAACAGATAAGTCATGGCCTTAACTAAGACAGAAAAAAGAGTAAAGATTAAACTGAGGATCCGCAAGAGGATCAAAGGGACCCCCGAAAAACCAAGACTTTCGGTGTTCCGCAGCAACAAGCAGATATATGTTCAGGCAGTTGACGACGTCAATGGACTGACGCTGGCTTCAGCATGCTCAAGGGAAAAGGAGTTCGCTTCTGTTACCGGCAAAAAGAAGAGCGAACTGGCTGCACTGGTCGGGAAACGCATCGCTGCTGTATGCAAGGAGAAGGGCATTGAGAATGTCGTCTTCGACAGGAGCGGTTACCAGTATCATGGCAGAATAAAATCATTGGCTGACGGAGCACGCGAAGGCGGCTTAAAATTCTAATCAGTATGGCATACGGAATAAAGAGAGTAAAAAACAGCGATCTTGAACTTACCGACAGGCTGGTAAGCATCCAGAGGGTTACCAAGGTAACAAAGGGGGGTCGTACATTCAGTTTCTCGGCTATCGTCGTCGTCGGCGATGAGAAAGGTATTGTAGGTCACGGCCTCGGTAAGGCAAGTGAGGTCACTACAGCCATAGCCAAGGGCATTGAGGATGCCAAAAAGAACCTTATCAAGGTCCCTGTTCACAAGGGCACCATTCCTCATGAGCAGTATGGTAAGTTTGGCGGAGCATACGTCTTCATCAAGCCTGCAACAGAGGGAACGGGTGTCAAGGCAGGTGGTGCCATGCGTGCCGTGCTCGAGAGCGTGGGTGTGAAGAACGTTCTTGCAAAATCAAAAGGCTCGTCAAACCCTCATAACCTTGTGAAAGCTACCATAGCAGCACTGCTTGAGCTGCGTGATGCCAGCACTGTTGCTGACCACAGGGGAGTACCAATGGAGAAAGTGTTTAACGGTTAGTAATATTTCGGATATGTCAAAGATCAGAGTAACCCAGATTAAGAGTAAGATAGGTCAGCCGGAGAGGCAGAAGAGAATCCTCGCAGCACTGGGTATAAAGAAGATGCATCAGACTGTTGAGCACGAGAACACACCCCAGATCATGGGCATGGTTCAGAAGCTGAAGCACCTGGTGAAGGTTGAGAATGTTTAAGGTAATAACAGCATTATATATTTTGATATGGATTTAAGTAATTTAAAACCTGCCAGGGGATCAGTCAAAAGAGAGAAACGTATTGGCCGGGGCGAAGGCTCAGGTCACGGCGGCACGTCAACCCGCGGGCACAAGGGAGCAAAGTCACGCTCGGGATACAGCAAGAAGGTTGGTTTTGAAGGCGGACAGATGCCTCTCCAGAGGAGGGTGCCCAAGTCAGGCTTCAAGAATATCAACCGGGTTGAGTACAAAGGAATCAACCTCAGCACACTGGAGGCTCTCGCTTCAAAACTGAAAACAGACCGCATTGATTTCCAGACGCTTCTGACAGCAGGTTTCATCAATAAGAATTCCCTCGTGAAGATACTCGGTAACGGTGCCCTGACACTGAAGCTGGAAGTGCATGCTCATGCCTTCAGCAAATCAGCCCAGGCTGCCATAGAAGCTAACAAGGGAACAGCAGTTAAACTGTAAAGGCATGAAACTGATACAGACCTTAAAGAATATTTTCAAGATAGAGGATCTGAGAGCAAGGATCCTTTATACTCTTGCCATTGTAGCGCTCTACCGTCTCGGGAAATACATAACTCTTCCAGGCGTCGATCCTTCAATGCTTGAAGACCTGAGAAGCCAGACTTCGTCAGGCATCATGGGTCTCCTTGATATGTTCTCAGGAGGAGCCTTCTCGCAGGCTTCTGTTTTTGCTCTGGGCATCATGCCCTATATCTCCGCATCCATCGTCATACAGCTGCTGGGGATCGTCTTCCCCTATTTCCAGAAGATGCAGAAAGAGGGTGAGAGCGGAAGAAGAAAACTGAATCAGTATACCAGGTATCTCACGGTGATTATCCTGGCTCTGCAGGCCCCCAGTTATCTGGCCAACCTGCACGCGGTTCTGCCGCCGGAGGCGTTTGTTCTGAAGGGCACCTTCTTTACAATATCATCAGTCATTATCCTGACAGCCGGAACGATCTTCGTGATGTGGCTCGGCGAAAGGATCACTGACAAGGGTATTGGCAACGGTATTTCACTCATAATAATGGTGGGTATCCTCGCACGTTTCCCTGTCTCATTCATCTTTGAGGCAGGAACACGGATAAACGGTTCAGGAGGACTTGTTGCATTGCTGATAGAGATAGTCTTCCTCTTCGTGGTGATACTCGGAACGATACTCCTGGTACAGGGGACACGACGAATCCCTGTTCAGTACGCAAGGAGAATAGTCGGCAACAAACAGTATGGCGGTGTACGTCAGTATATTCCCCTAAAGGTCAATGCTGCCGGCGTTATGCCCATCATCTTTGCCCAGGCGATCATGATGCTGCCTATTATCTTCGCAGGATACTCCGAATCAGGGTCCGGCATTGTGGTTGCATTTACCAACATGTACGGATTCTGGTACAACCTTATTACCGCAATTCTTATCATCGTCTTTACTTACTTCTACACGGCGGTTACAATCAACCCTGTGCAGATGGCTGAAGACATGAAGAAGAACGGCGGGTTTATCCCCGGCATCAAACCCGGGCGCAAGACCGTTGAATTCATTGACACCATCATGTCACGCATAACACTACCCGGGTCAATCTTCCTGGCGATAGTAGCCGTTCTGCCTGCTTTCGCAGTCAACTTCGGTGTGAGCGGTGAGTTTGCACAGTTCTTTGGCGGCACTTCGCTGCTGATACTTGTGGGGGTGGTGCTTGACACACTGCAGCAGGTGGAGAGCCATCTGCTCATGCGTCACTATGACGGTCTTATGAAATCGGGCCGCGTGAAAGGGAGGACCGGAGCCGTAACGGCTATTTAACAGGTTTACGTTCTTTGATGATTTATATTAAGACGGATGCGGAAGTAGAGTTATTGAGAGAAAGCAACAGGCTTGTCTCACTTACTCTTGCGGAAGTAGCCAGGCATATCAGGCCGGGGGTGACAACCCAACAGCTTGACAGCATCGCCGAAACATTCATTCGTGACAACGGTGCGCTGCCCGCCTTCAAGGGTTATGCAGGCTTCCCCGCCACTCTCTGCACATCTGTCAATGACGAGGTGGTCCACGGAATACCTTCGGCATACGCGCTTAAGGATGGTGATATCATATCGGTTGACTGCGGGGTCATCCTTAACAGTTATTACGGTGACAGCGCCTATACATTCGCTGTCGGTGAGGTAATGCCGGAAGTAATGAGACTGATGGAATACACCCGGGCGTCACTGGAGGCCGGAGTAAGGGAGGCAGTTGCAGGCAACCGTGTGGGAGACATCTCACATGCGGTGCAGACAACGGCAGAGAGGGGAGGTTACTCGGTGGTACGGACACTGGTGGGACATGGATTGGGCAGACACCTGCATGAAGGTCCCGAGGTGCCGAATTTCGGCAGGAGAGGCAGCGGACCGAGGCTCGAGAAAAACCTTGTCATCTGCATTGAGCCGATGATCAACATGGGCACCAAGAGCACACGCGTCCTGGGTGACGGGTGGACGGTCAGGACAGGTGACGGCATGCCGTCAGCACACTTTGAGTACGCTGTTGCGGTCAGGGAGGGTAAAGCCGACCTGCTCTCAACATTTGAGTTTATAGAAGAAGTTTTAACAAAGAGGTAAGCATATATGGCCAAACAACCATCAATAGAGATTGACGGAACGATCATCGAGGCGCTCTCAAACGCGATGTTCAGGGTCAGACTCGAAAACGGGCACATCATAACCGCCCATATCTCAGGCAAGATGCGGATGCATTATATCAAGATACTGCCGGGAGATAAGGTGAAGGTTGAAATGTCACCGTATGATCTTACCAAAGGAAGAATAACGTTTAGATTTAAATAGAAAAAAAAACTGCGATGAAAGTCAGAGCATCAGTGAAGAAGCGTTCAGCCGACTGCAAGATTGTAAGGAGGAATGGCCGCTTGTATGTGATAAATAAGAAAAATCCCAAGTTCAAGCAGAGGCAGGGATAAATTTAATTAACTTTGCACTTCAAATTAAAAGAGGCATATGGCACGTATTAATGGCGTTGATCTACCCAGGAATAAGCAGGGCGAAGTGGCTCTGACCTATATCTATGGTATCGGACGGAGCACAGCACAGAAAGTGCTTGACAGAGCTGGCGTTGATCGCCACATGAAGGTTGAAGACTGGAATGATGATAATATCAATACAATCCGTCAGATCCTCTCTGAGAATTACAAACTGGAAGGTGAACTCCGCTCAGAGACACAGTTAAACATCAAGCGGCTGATGGACATCGGATGCTATCGTGGTATCCGTCACAGGATCGGACTTCCGGTAAGAGGACAGAGCACGAAGAATAACGCCCGTACCCGTAAAGGCCGCAAAAAGACCGTTGCAAACAAGAAAAAAGCTACTAAATAATTAAAATATGGCAAAAAAGACTGGGACATTAAAAAAGAAGGTCGTTAAGGTTGAACCGGTGGGACAGGCTCACGTTCATTCCTCATTCAATAATATCATTATAAGCCTTACCAACAGCACAGGCCAGGTAATATCATGGGCTTCAGCAGGTAAGATGGGCTTCAAGGGTTCAAAGAAGAACACTCCCTATGCCGCCCAGATGGCAGCGGAAGAGTGTACCAAGGTAGCTTTTGAACTGGGCCTCCGCAAAGTAAAGGTTTATGTTAAGGGCCCGGGGTCAGGACGTGAATCAGCTATCCGTGCCATCTCCAACAGTGGTGTAGAGGTTACCGAGATCATTGATGTAACGCCGATGCCTCACAACGGATGCCGCCCCCCGTCACGCAGAAGGGTATAAGCAGCTCTTAATTAAAACTTTCATTAACGAATAATATTCAATTCAATGGCAAGATATACAGGACCACAAACAAAAATCGCCCGGAAATTCGGAGAGCCTATTTACGGCCCTGACAAGTACCTCGACAGGAAGAATTTTCCTCCCGGGCAGCACGGTCTGACCAAAAAGAGGAAGAAAACCTCTGAATACGGCATTCAGCTGCGTGAGAAGCAGAAGGTAAAATACATATACGGACTCCTTGAGCGCCAGTTCCGCAATTTCTTCGAGAAGGCCTCATCAGCATCAGGCGTAACGGGGCTTGTGCTTCTTCAGATGCTTGAGTCACGGCTTGATAACGTCGTATACCGCCTGGGCGTGGCCCCCACCAGGGCCTCAGCACGCCAGCTGGTGTCTCACCGTCATATCACCGTCAACGGTAACGTGGTTAACATACCCTCTTTCATTCTCCGTCCCGGAGATATTATCGGCGTCCGCGAAAAATCGAAATCACTTGAGACGATCATTGATTCCGTGACATCAAACCGCCGTTCTAAACTGGCATGGCTCGAATGGGATGAGACACAGATGGCCGGAAAATATATGAGCATGCCTGAGAGGTCTGAGATACCCGAAGACATCAAGGAGCAGCTTATTGTTGAATTGTATTCAAAATAATCAAGTAATAACATACATATGGCCATATTAGCATTCCAGAAACCTGACAAAGTAATATTACTGGAAGCGGACGATCAGTACGGAAAGTTTGAGTTCCGCCCGCTTGAACCCGGCTATGGCATAACCGTTGGTAATGCTCTCAGGCGCATCCTCCTTTCATCACTTGAAGGATTTGCGATCACGACAGTAAAGATCGAGGGTGTTGACCATGAATTCTCTACCATCACCGGCGTCATGGAAGATGTCACTGAACTCCTCCTTAACCTGAAACAGATACGTTTCAAAAGAATGGTTGAGGATGTTGACAGTGAAAAGATCGTTGTAAAAGTAGCCGGCCAGGAAGTATTCAAAGCCGGGGACCTCAACAACTCACTCAGCAGCTTTGAGGTTCTCAACCCTGATCATGTCATCTGCCGTATGGAAGCCGATGTGAAACTTCAGTTTGAGCTGAATATCAATAAAGGCAGAGGATACGTCCCCGCCGAGGAAAATCAGCCTGCCGAGGCAGAGTTTGGTATCATCGCGGTAGACTCAATATTCACTCCGATAAGGAATGTCAAGTATTCAATCGAGAACTACAGGGTTGAACAGAAGACTGACTATGAGAAGCTTATTATTGAGATAAGCACTGACGGTTCAATTCACCCCAAGGACGCCCTCAAGGAGGCTGCCAAGATACTCATATACCACTTCATGCTCTTCTCGGAAGATAAGATCACCATCGACTATGAAGACAAGATGGCAAACGAGGAGTTTGATGAGGAGATTCTTCATATGCGTCAGCTGCTCAAGACCAAGCTCGTTGATCTTGACCTCTCCGTCAGGGCCCTCAACTGCCTGAAAGCTGCAGAGGTGGAGTCACTCGGCGACCTCGTCAAATTCAATAAGAATGACCTGCTCAAGTTCCGCAACTTCGGCAAGAAGTCGCTCACCGAACTTGATGAGCTTCTTGAGACAATGAGCCTCTCTTTTGGGATGGATGTGGCAAAATATAAACTCGACAAAGATTAATAACAGGTAAGGATAGATAGAAATGCGACATTTAAGAGTTATAAATCACCTTGGAAGGAAGAGTGCTGACCGGAAGGCGCTGATGGCCAACATGGCATCATCACTTATTCTGCATAAGCGCGTCAGTACCACCAAAGCCAAGGCCCGTGCACTGAAGTCATATGTTGAGCCCCTCATTACAAAGTCAAAGGAGGATTCAACGCACTCACGCAGAGTGGTTTTCAGTTATCTTGAGAACAAAGATGCCGTCTCCGAGCTTTTCCGTGAAGTGGCACCCAAAATTGCAAGCCGCCCCGGTGGCTACACCCGCATTCTTAAAACGGGTAACCGTCTTGGCGATGCAGCGGAGATGTGTATAATAGAGCTCGTTGACTTC
Organism: uncultured Bacteroidales bacterium; assembly: GCA_963732365.1. Lineage (GTDB taxonomy): Bacteria > Bacteroidota > Bacteroidia > Bacteroidales > VadinHA17 > SR-FBR-E99. The sequence continues at coordinate 1,245,591 of CAVSZC010000005.1, forward strand.
AACGAGAATATGCTGGCCGGTGAAGCCGGAAAAGCAAAAGCGACCCGTCGCCGCCGCGCACCAAAGAAAAAAGTGGCTGAAACAGCAGCTGCTGCTGAAGCACCAAAGGCCTCGGCAGAAACAGAAAGCGAGACAAAAGAATAATACAAAATGTTCTGAAACTATAGGGATATGGCCTTTGAGACTGTATCCCTTTTTTTTATATATTGCAAATTGATTTATCAAAACATAAAAAGCAATGAGTCAAATAATTAGCGTACATGCAAGGGAGATCCTCGATTCAAGGGGCAATCCGACTATTGAAGTTGAGGTAGTTACAGCCAGTGGTGCAAGCGGCAGGGCGGCAGTGCCATCCGGTGCCTCGACAGGCGAGAATGAGGCTCTTGAACTGAGAGACGGTGACAAGAACCGTTATCTTGGCAAGGGCGTTCTCAAGGCGGTATACAATGTAAACAGTGTCATCTCCGAGGAGATTATGGGTATGGATGTCACCAACCAGGTGGGTATCGATCAGAAGATGATTGACCTTGACGGCACCCCCACAAAGAGCACCCTTGGTGCTAACGCCATACTCGGCGTTTCACTTGCGTGCGCCAAGGCAGCGGCGGCATTTCACGGACTGCCTCTCTACAGGTATATAGGCGGTACCAACGCCCGTGTTCTCCCGGTGCCTATGATGAACATCATTAACGGCGGCTCGCACTCAGACGCCCCCATAGCTTTCCAGGAATTTATGATTCGTCCGAAGGGCGCAGTTTCCTTTGCTGAAGGGCTGAGAATGGGTGCAGAGGTGTTCCATTCTCTCAAGAAAGTACTGAAAGAGCGGGGCCTCAGCACGGCTGTAGGCGATGAGGGCGGCTTTGCCCCGGCACTCAATGGCACCGAAGATGCACTCGACAGCATCATCAGGGCAATCACGGCAGCAGGGTATAAGCCAGGTACCGATGTTACCATAGCGCTTGACTGCGCAGCAAGTGAGTTCTTCGAAAACGGCCATTACAACTATACCAAGTTCGAAGGAGAAAAAGGACGGAAACTTACTCCGAAACAACAGGCTGAATACCTCACCTCACTCGTTGAGAAATACCCGGTTATTGACTCTATTGAGGATGGTATGAGTGAGCAGGACTGGGAAGGGTGGAAGCTTCATACCGAGATGCTCGGATCAAAGATACAGATAGTAGGTGATGACCTGTTTGTCACAAACGTGCAGTATCTTGAAAAAGGCATTGCAATGGGTTGCGCCAACTCAATCCTTATCAAGCTGAACCAGATCGGAACTCTTACCGAAACCCTCAACTGCATTGAGATGGCTCACAGGGCAGGGTACACCACTGTCACCTCACACCGTTCGGGTGAGACGGAAGACTCTACAATAGCCGATGTTGCTGTCGCCACCAATTCGGGACAGATAAAGACAGGCTCGCTGAGCCGTACTGACCGTATCGCCAAATACAATCAGCTTCTCCGTATAGAAGAGGAACTGGGCAATAACGGTGTCTACGGCTGTGAATAGAATTTATTAGTAGAGACGTTGCATGCAACGTCTCTACTATTTGAAACTCCGCTGACAGCGGGGTTTTTATTTTTTATCTTTGCATAAATCTGCGTCTGAATGTCATTTAACGGTCTTACCAGTTTTATCAGCCATCTTGAATCGCACAATGACCTTTGCCGGGTCAGCTGTCGCGTCGATCCGGAGCTTGAGGTTACCGAAGTGGCTGACCGTATGGTCAAGAACGGCGGCAAGGCTCTGCTGTTTGAGAACAATGGCACCAGGTTTCCGATTCTGATAAATGCCTTTGCCTCCGATGAGCGCATGGCTGCTGCCATAGGACGTTCGTCACTCGATGAGGCCGGAGAGGAGATTATAGCTCTTTCAGAGAGTGTTACGGGATCAGGAGGCCTTATGTCGAAGATCGGCAGGTTGCCGAGGATGCTCAGGCTGCTAAAGCTTGCCCCGAGGAGAAAAAGAGGCAGGGGTGAGTGCCAGGAAGTCATTGAACCTGTTCCTGACCTGGGAATCTTTCCAGTGCTCAAGTGCTGGCCTTATGACGGAGGGAGGTTCATCACACTGCCTCTCGTCCATACCTGCCACCCCGTAACGGGCAAGACAAACGTAGGCATGTATCGTATGCAGATCATGGGACCCGCACTGACAGGCATGCACTGGCACCGTCACAAGACCGGTGCACGCCACTTCGAGGCATGGAAGAAGGCCGGAAAGAGGATGCCTGTCACTGTAACCCTGGGAGGTGACCCTGTCTATACATATTCAGCCACCGCACCCCTGCCGGAGGATGTAAACGAGTACCTGCTCGCTGCTTTCCTGCGAGGCAGGAGGGTAAGGATGGTCAAATGCATTACCAATGATATATGGGTCCCGGCTGACTCAGATATTGTTATCGAAGGGTACGTTGATCCTTCGGAGAAGCTGCTGCTTGAAGGTCCTTTCGGAGACCACACCGGCTTCTATTCACTGGCCGACTTTTATCCGGGTTTTCACGTCACCTGCATAACGCACCGCAGAAACGCCGTTTATCCTGCAACTATAGTTGGGGTGCCGCCCATGGAAGATGCCTGGATAGGCAAGGCAACAGAGAAGATCTTCCTTGCCCCCCTTAAGCTGGCCATTGCGCCAGAGATAAAAGATTTCCATCTGCCTGTTGAAGGGGTCGCACATAATATCGTCATAGTCAGCATTGAAAAGAGCTATCCGGGTCAGGGGATGAAGGTGCTGAGCGCTCTTTACGGGGCCGGACAGATGATGTTCAGCAAATATATTATCGTGGTCAGTAATACCATTCCTGTCCGTGATTTTCGTAAAGTTGCCGAGGCAGTGTTCGAAAACACCAGGTTCGATGCCGATCTGCTGTTCACACATGGGCCACTTGATATTCTTGATCACTCGTCTGACAGGTTCAGCATGGGGGGCAAGCTGGGCATCGATGCCACGGTGAAACTGTCGGAAGAGCGCTCGAAGGAATACAATTCCATTCCCCTGAGGCTGCTGACTGATACGGAGATAGCAAATGATATCATTATTACCGTAAGGACATATTCAGATTATGGTCTTCCGGTTATTGTGCTTACCATAAAGAAACCGTCAGAGGGCCTCGATATGCGAAAGCTTGCCATGAAGCTCCCTTCCCCGCTGCAAGCCCCGGGAACGGTTACCATCGCAGTGGATCATGGGGCCGACAGCATGGACCCCTCAATGATAGCATGGCTTGTGGCAGGCAACTGTGACCCCTCGCGTGACATCTACCGTCTTGATGACGGAGCCCTCTTCATTGATGCTACGTCAATGCCTCTTTCGCTGCCTCCCTTCCGGAGGGAGTGGCCAAATGTGGTATGCTCTGACAAAGAGACGATTGACCTGGTTAACCGCAGGTGGAGTGAGTACAACACGGGTGGGTTTCTGAAGTCACCATCCCTGAAGCTTCTTCCTCTTCTTCTCCCCGGGGAGGCCGCTGTCAACCTCGATAAAATTGTCTCGGAGTGAGTGCCGTCGCTTCATCGGCCACAGCGATCTTAATGGCCCAGGGAGGCAGGGAGAATATGATTATCAATTACGCAATTGCCGTTTTCATTACAGCTGCCCTGATATACCTGGCTGTGCTTCAGTTCTGGGTTCTTCTCCGGACCAGGAAGCATCTCAGGGAGCTTAAGGCCGCATACGACGAGATAGAATTTCAGCGCGAGGAACTGCAGCTCAGGAACAAGGATCTGACAGACAGTCTTACCTATGCACGGAGAATTCAGGAAGCGTTGTTGCCCGCTGAACACCACATAAGAAAGATATTACAACACTATTTCATCTACTACAGGCCGAAGCATATTGTGAGCGGCGATTTTTACTGGATCAGCGAGAGAGATGATAAGTATTTCATCGCAGCCGCTGACTGCACCGGTCACGGCGTCCCGGGTGCACTCATGTCAATGATAGGTCTTGAGCTGCTTAACAAGATCATCAATGAGACAAAAGTCAATGTCAGTGATCAGATCCTGCTTACCCTCAATGACGAGCTCGAAGCTGCCTTCTTCAAGGAAGAGGATGGCAGGGCTCTTATTAAGGACGGGATTGAGATGAGTATTTGCGTCATTGACCGTACAACGATGGAGATGGAGTTCTCGGGTGCCTTCCTCCCTGTATATATCGTCCGTGACGACAAGCTCATTGAGATTAAGGGTGACAAGCAAAATGTAGGTCAGCTGTTCAACGCTGTTTCATTTAACCGCAGCAGCTATAAGCTTCAGAAGGGAGACATCCTTTATCTGTTTTCAGACGGGTATGCTGACCAGTTCGGCGGGCCTGACAACAAGAAATTCAAGTATCGCCGCCTGCGGCATATCTTGCTGACGATCAGTAAATATCCGCTTGCAGACCAGCAGAGGATCCTTGACGAGACAATCACATCATGGATGGGTGACTGCGAACAGATTGATGATATGATGATATTGGGGGTCAGGCCCTTCTGATCTCAGAGCAGAGCGCTTATTTTATCAATGAGAAGGCCAGGCTCTATCGGTTTGCTGATGTAGTCATCCATGCCAACTGCAAGACACTGTTCCTTATCGCCCAGCATGGCATTTGCGGTTATTGCAATTATCGGAACGTGCATCTGGGTGCTCATTTCCAGCCTCCTTATCTTTTCTGCCGCCACCAGTCCGTTCATAACAGGCATCTGTACGTCCATCAGTATCATATCATACCTTGAGGTGCCGAACATGTCAAGTGCCTCTTTTCCGTTCCGGGCTATCTCGATGCGCTTGACAAGGGGCTCAAGCATGAGCTGTGTAATGCGCTGGTTGATAGGGTTATCCTCGACAAGAAGTATGCTGAGGTCCTTCATCTCCTTCCTGGGCTGATCAGAAGGCATACCTTTGATGAGTGTGCTTGCTGCTGCCGGCCGTTCAACCTTTTCGCTCCTGCGCAGATTAATGTTGAAGACAAAGTATGACCCTGAGCCTGCCGTTGTCTCCTGCCAGCTTCCCCCCATGCTTCTTATAAGCCTTCCCGCTGTCGGATACTGCTGGCGCCCTTCGCCAATGAAGACTACAGGGTTGTTTGTTGAGAGGGTGAATTCCAGTTTCTGCAGACCGTCGCGCACACCCGCCTCCCTGATCTGTATTTTTATTGTTGTTTTGCCCGTAGCCCCTGATATGGCAGTGGCCATGAGGTCAAGAAGTATCTGCTTTATGATGATGGGGTCACCCATATATTCGCCTTCACCCTCCCCCTTGTCGTCATAAACGACGAGACTCTGTTCATGCTTCCTGTTGAGTTTTATCAGGTCGATGGTATCCTGTATGGCTGGCCCCAGCCTGAATCGTATCTCTCCTCTCTTCTCAAAAGTTATGTTGCCAGCCGTCTCCATGGTCAGGTCATTCACCACATCCACCATGGTATCAGTCGAGGCTACGAAGGTGTCAAGCAGCTCCTGCTGCTTGGCTGAAGCGCCTGAATCGCGAAGCATGCTGCCAAGAAGCACCAGGTTGTTTAAAGGCTCCCTGATACGGTGTGAGAAACTGTTGATCACATCCTCATTCTTCTCTGCAATAGAGGAAAGCTCCCCCATAATCGACCTTGTATCGGTGATGAGCCTGCGGATCTCATATATTGCGAAGATAAGCGGCAGCAGGGCCAGTATGCCCGCAGCCAGTGGTATGAACACAAGCCCTGCCAGGGCTGACGCTAACGCAGTTACCGCCAGAATAAGTGCAGCAGCCAGTGGCATTAGAATCCGCTCTCTTGTCCTTTTTGTCATCAGCTCTGATTGCGGGATTGCAACAGGTTTTGATCTTTTTGACATAATCGCGGTGCAGTAGATATATAACACTCAAATATACACGAATTTCAATAAAGATTAAGCCGCCGTTTCCTTCCTTGTATATAAAACACTAAATTTGCTATCAACGGTATAATATTTGAGAGTGACTTGTTAAAGGAGCGCAATGAGAAGGACCGCAACCATACTTATTCTTTCTGTCTTTACTGCAGCACTGGCGATGGCACAGGTGCAGGACACCCTTGTTCAGTACACTCCTGACTTCAAGTTCAGGGACGGCATCTACCTGAGCTTCGATATGGTAAAAAACAACAGCCCTATTCCAAAGGCAAGACTCTTTACCTCTGTTGACTATAACGACAAAGATTTCTTTGACGAGGTGCTCTCCGGTGAGAAGATCTATTTTTATGATAACCTGGGAGTGAGGCAGGAGATAGAAAAGAATTCAATCTGGGGATTTTCACGTAACGGAGTGCTCTATATCAAGGTACAGGATACTTTTAACAGGATTACATTCTTTGGATCAATCATCCACTTTGTTGCCGACGTCACCTCCGTTTCGCCCAACAATCCTTACGGATATTATGATCCGTACTACTCGCCGTACGGCTCACCCTATAGCAGGGGCTATTACAACCCTTACTACTCGCCTTACTACTCACCCTACTCCTCATATGGCTATCCATATGGCAACCAGCCCACTACCAGAACCGATCTCAAGATGTTCATGATCGATTTTGAGACAGGGAGTGAGTATGAATATGATCTTAAGAATCTTGAGGTGCTGCTCATGAAAGATCCGGAGCTGTACGAGGAGTTCGTCTCAATGAAAAGCAAGAATCAGAAGCAAATGATGTTTGTCTATCTCCGGAAATACAATGAGAAGCATCCTGTCTATCTGCCATCAGGGAAATAGCTTAAACATGAAGAAATTTCTTTTTATCGCACTGTTCATCTTTGCAATTATCGCGGTCCGTGCCCAGCAGAGACCTTATCCCACCATGGATGACGCCAGGCGTTTCACCTCTTCAACCACCTGCGTTGTGCTTGAAGCAAACCAGTTCTCTTTCTACAATGCTGAGATAAAGGCAGCCGTAGATAAGTACTGGAAGGTGACGCCGGTGAGATACATAACCGAGGAGGAGTTCAATGTGATGAAGACTGATGCGTCATATTCATTCATTGTTCTGACAATAACAAACTTCAGCAATGACAAGTCGGGATCTGCCTATGATTTTCTCAATCTGCTGCTCGGTGCTGATGTTAACAATCTTGATGAGATGCCCGAGTTCTGTGCCATACCGCTCTCCTTTGCAGGGGCACCGGAGGAGGAGTACAGCTATAAGCTCGGACTTATTATCAGGTTCATGCAGTATCATGCAGACCTGGTAATGAAAAATCCGACGACATCGTCTCTCAGGTATCTCAAGTATTACAACAAAAATGTCCCGGAGATTGGGGGAAAGACAATCCTGGTCAGGGAAGATGATCTGGCTCCTGAGATCAGCTCGGTTGAGAAGATAGCCGCGTATTACAGTTATCCGGTTAAGATAGTAGGGGAGGAAGAGATAATCAGGGCTGTGGAGGAAAAAGATAAGGATGTTCTGATAGTTCACAAGGTAGGCCCTGACGGTGTTAAACAGACCGGCACCTGTATGAAGATGCTTATCGGGACCGATGATGCCATAATGTATTATTATGATAGTCACATGGTTGACAGCAAGAATGCCAACGGGCTTCTCATAAGTGACCTTAAGAGGCTGGCGCGCTTCTGATGATGCAGCATTTAAGCAGAGTTAACGTCTTTTAAAAAAAAGAGCAATGGAAGAGATAAAAACATACACGCAGTCAGAACGTGACTGGGCAATGTTCTGCCACCTTTCGGCCTTTGCCGGCTACTTCTTTCCTTTTGGTGGCATCATAGGTCCGCTTATCTGCTGGATGTCGCGCAAGGATGAGTCGGCGTGGGTTGATGCAAACGGCAAGTCGTCCATCAATTTCCAGCTTTCAGTACTGCTTTATACAGTGCTTGCCATTCCGCTGTGCTTCATCCTGATAGGGATACCGATAATAATATTTATCTCTTTGCTTGAGCTTGTATGCATTGTTATCGCCAGTGTAAGGGCCGCGAAGGGTGAGGTCTTCAAATACCCCCTCTCTATACCTTTTCTCCAGTAGTATCAGGGATGTACAGCAGATTTGGATATTTCGCCCCTGCGAGGCTTAAATTTGCAATAGATTACCCGTTGAGGATGTCTAAAAAGGACACCACCTCCCCCTGGCGCTTCGGCCAGGGTACTCCTCCTCAGAGAGGAGGAGAAAGTTAACAATTTATTAGTCAATGCTTTCCCTTCTTCCCAGGGAGAGCTTGCCCCCGCTGATCTCCAGTCCCGTAGGGGTGACACATACACGGAAAGCACTGACTCAGACTACCCCTTTTTTTTCTATTTTTGTCATGAAAATACAATGATATGTCTCAGAAACCTTCCATACCCAGGGGTACGCGTGATTTCTCGCCTGTGGAGATGCTCCGGCGCAACTATATATTTGATACTGTCCGCCGCACATTTTCACTGTACGGCTATCTGCCCCTCGAGACTCCTGCCATGGAGAACCTCTCCACCCTGCTCGGCAAATACGGTGACGAGGGAGACAAACTGCTCTTCAGGATACTCAACTCAGGCGACTTTCTTTCCGGCATCGACCGCGGTGAGCTGTCCGCGGCTGAGGCACCTGAGCTTTCATCAAGGATATGCGAGAAGGGTCTCCGTTATGACCTCACCGTCCCCTTCGCACGATACGTGGTGCAGCACCGCGATGAAATAACATTCCCTTTCAGGAGGTACCAGATACAGCCGGTATGGCGTGCCGACAGACCGCAGAAGGGGAGATACCGCGAGTTCTTTCAGTGCGATGTGGATGTCATCGGCAGCGACTCACTCCTTAATGAGTTCGAACTGGTGCAGATCATTGACCGTATCTTCAGCGATCTGAAGGTCAGGGTCATTATCAAGATAAATAACCGCAAGATACTGAGTGGCATAGCTGAGACCATAGGCGAAAAACAACGCATCACCGATATCACCGTTGCCATCGATAAGCTTGATAAGATAGGAAGGGAAGGGGTGAGGCAGGAGCTTATCGCCCGCGGTTTATCTGAGGAGGCTGTTGCCCGTCTTGAGCCTGTCATCAACCTGAGCGGATCGACGGAGACAAAGCTTGACGAGCTTGAGAAGGTTCTCTCTGCTTCCGAGGCAGGGATGAAGGGCCTTGCAGAATTGAGAGAGCTGTTCGGCTATATTTCACGATGCTCCTTTCAATCAGCGATAGAGCTTGACCTCACCCTTGCCCGCGGATTGAACTATTATACCGGGGCGATCATTGAGGTCAAGGCTGTCGATTCAGCCATTGGCAGCGTATGCGGAGGAGGAAGATATGATGACCTCACCGGCATATTTGGCCTCCCGGGAGTATCAGGCGTCGGCGTCTCCTTTGGCGCTGACAGGATCTATGACGTCATGCTTCATCTTGATCTCTTCCCGCCCCAGACCGGCTCTGCCACTGAGGTGCTGGTGATTAATTTCGGCGGCGATGAGCTGCCTGAACTGCTCAGCATCACAGCCTCACTGCGTGACGCCGGCATACCCTCTGAGATGTATCCCGATCCGGTAAAGCTGAAAAAACAATTTGCCTATGCCGATGCGAGTAAGATACCCCTGGTAATCATTGCGGGAAGTGACGAGATTAAGAACCGCCAGGCAACGGTCAGGAATATGAGTTCGGGAGCCCAGACGACTGTGGCGTTGTCTGAACTCCCGGCATTTATAAAGGATGGGGGCGACGCTAAGTCGTAAAATCCCGGACAGTCAGTGACCTTCAGAATTCCTGACTTTCAAATTGCTCCGGCCGCCCCTTGCCGCTCGGTGGCTGACCCTGCCTTCTCTGGTTCAGTTCCCTGAGCAACTGCTGCTTGTACTGGTTCTCAATCTGGAACAGTTTGATCACCTTGGCCGGAGGGAGCCCCTTCTGGATCTCCTTCGTGAATGATACAGTAAGGTTTGCCTCTTCAATGAATGACTGGGCAAGCTTATCTGCCGTGGAGGTGAGCTCACTGTCGCTCATATTGGCCTCATTCTGTGAGGCATATCGCATGAGTGAGATACGGTCAAGCTGCGTCTTGTTCTTCCTTGCGGAGTAGTCGTTATACAGAGGCCAGAATTTCTCAGCCTCGGCAGGTGTCAGATTGAGCCGCTGTGTAAAAAATGCAATCTTGTAAGCAGAAAGCTTCTCACTGTCAGTCTGTCCCATGCCCTGTCCCTGTGCCCCTGCGAGAGCAGTGAACATCAGGGTGATGATGATGATGAGTGATACCTTTTTCATTATTGTATTATAACAGTTCATATATTTCGTTAACATCAATATTGTCCATTACCAGGAAGTCGATGATGGCCTCTGCAGGAAGGTTTGTCATTTCACCCTGATATTCTTCGGGGGTCGTCGCGCTCCATTCGTTTTCAATCAGATATGTATCTATCTCCTCGGTGAAGAGCTCGGCATAGACCTCGCTCCCTGATCCTCTCAGGAAACTGTTGCCGTTGTCATTGATCAGCCTTACCATTACTGCCGACAATACCGCGAAGCCCACTATCGCTGCGGCGAGGGCAAGGAAGGGCCTCAGTCTTACTGTTCGCCCGGATCTCTCCTCATCTCTTTTCTCCTCTTCCCGGCTGGCCATGACTGCTGCCATCGTCCTTTCGGTCAGTGTCTCAAAGTAACCCTCGGGAACTTTGAACGGATTCTTCTCTTTTATCTCTTCATTTATTTTCATGACAACATTTTGATGTTTGCAATCGCCGGAGGTTTAATCAGCCTGTCAAGTATTGTTCAATTTTTTTTACGGCATGGTGGTATGACGCCTTGAGCGCCCCCACTGAGGTACCCAGTGTCTCACTCATCTCCTCATAGCTTATGTCGCTGAAATATTTCATATTGAATACCAATCGTTGTTTCTCAGGGAGCTTAAGTATGGCGTTCTGCAATTTAACAGAGGCCTCCTCCCCGTCAAACCATGTGCTACCCTCTGCCGAAGAAGAGAAGTAATCCTCCAGTCCGTCAAGCGAGATCCCGCTGTGCTTCTCCCTCTTTCTTATGAGTGTCAGAGCCTCGTTTGTTGAAATTGAGTAGAGCCAGGTATAGAGAGAGCTCTCGTTCCTGAAGCCTCCCAGATTCTTCCATGCGTTTATAAATGTATTCTGCAGGGCATCGTCAGCATCATCATGTATTATCACAATACGCCTTATGTGCCAGTACAGCTTTGAACCGTAGAGGTCTACCATCATCCTGAATGCTTTTTCAGCATCGTCAGGGAGCAGTTTTTTTATATCATCTTCGGTGACTTTCGTCATTACCCTTATCAGAGCGGTATATTTATAAGATGCACTCCGGCGGTTAAGGTTTAATCATGATGCTAAATTTAGCAAAAAGTGGGGTCCGGACAGGTGTCTCCTTATCCTGAATGCCGCTTTTTGGTACATTTGCAGAAACAGAACCATAAGAGAGATGGCATTGAAATGCGGCATTGTAGGGATAACGAGTGTAGGCAAGACTACTATTTTCAACTGTATCTCCAACACACGCGGGGAGACCAATACTTACGGCACAGGTGCCAGGGCCAATCTTGGCATCATTCAGGTGCCTGACGAGCGTCTGTACGAGCTTGAGAAGCGCCAGCCCACTGACCGCATCGTTCACACCACTGTTGATATCGTTGATATCCCCGGGCTTGTGAAGGGGCAGGGCGAGGGCTCCGGGAACAGGCTTCTCGGTGAGATACGAAACACTGATGCTCTGATACATGTGCTGCGATGCTTTGATGATGACAACCAACCGCATATAGACGGTTCAGTAGACCCTGTCAGGGACCTTGAGAACGTCGAGTTTGAGCTGCAGGTGAAGGACCTCGAGTCGGTTGAAAAGAAGATTCAGCGTCTTGAGCGTGCGGCAAAGACGGGTGACAAGGATGCAAAGCACGGCATAGAGGTACTCAACCACTACAAGGAGCATCTTGAAGGATTTCATAATGCCGTCACGATGCCTGTCAAACCGGAAGAGAAGAGATTTGTGGACGATATCTTTCTCCTTACGATGAAGCCTGTGCTTTACGTTTGTAATGTGGATGAGAAATCTGCCGTCAGCGGTAACGGTTATGTCGAGGCAGTAAGGGAGTTTCTCAGGACCCGTCACAGTGTGCCGCTGGTTATCGCCGGTGCCGTGGAGTCGGAGATAGCTACCCTCTCTGACCCTGCTGACAGGCTGGAGTTCCTGAAGGCTGCCGGCCTGGAGGAGCCCGGGGTGAATAAGCTTGTCAGGGCTGCATATGAGATGCTTAATCTGCAGACATTTTTTACTGTAGGCCCCAAGGAGATAAGGGCCTGGACCATCACCGCCGGCATGACTGCGCCACAGGCTGCAGGTGTGATACATTCAGATCTTGAGCGGGGATTTATCCGTGCCGAGGTGATGAAATATGATGATTTCATAAGGCTGGGATCAGAGCATGCCTGCCGGGAAGCAGGCAAGCTTATGATCGAAGGGAAGAGCTACGTTGTAGCCGACGGAGATATACTTCACATTAGATTCAACGTATAACCCTGAGGTTGAAATATATAATGTCAATAGCTTCAGCGCTGCTGCTGCTGACAGGTTTGTACGGCTTCGGTCAGGATCCCCGGAGGGGAGATGACATTCGTGAGGCCATGCGCATCTACGGACAGGCAGAAGTGAGTATTGCATATCCGGGGTTCAAGGCCATGACGGAGTATGCCTCACGCTTCTCCGTCTCGTCATGCAACGGGAAATATGCCCGGCTGACGCTCTCCGCACTTACAGCAGATGACTTTATCAGGACAGCATTACCCTATATCCTCATACTGCCTGAGGCAACAAAGAGTGTCTACACAGCCTCCTCTGCTGATGAGGCTATGCTATGGCAGTCATATCCGACATGGAAGCACTATGATACCATCATGCACCGTCTGGCCGCACAGTGGCCTGAGGTGTGCATCCTTGACACAATAGGATTAAGCATCGGAGGGCGGGCTGTTATGGCGCTGAAGATCTCTGACAATGCCGCATCAGATGAGGAGGAGCCGGCAGTGATGCTCAGCGCGTCCATACACGGTGACGAGCTCGCAGGGTTTATACTGCTGATGAGGCTTGCAGAGTACCTGGCTTCGGAGAGCAGCAAAGGGGGACTGCCCGGGGAGCTTGTGTCAGGACTGGAGATATGGATAAACCCCCTCGCAAACCCTGACGGTATGTACAGAGACAATGACACTATCCTGTTTCCGATAAGGGTTAACAGCGCAGGCTATGACCTCAACCGCAACTTCCCCGATCCGGAGAACCAGACATCACCTGTGGTACAGAAGGAGACTCTCGATATGATGAAATTCATGGAGGAGAAACGTTTTGTCCTGTCGGCCAATCTTCATTCGGGAGAGGAAGTGATAAATTACCCGTGGGATAAGTGGACCTGGGAGCATGCTGATGACGAATGGTTTAACGACATCAGCAGGCGATATGCAGATACGGTACACCTGCATGCTGAACCGGGCTATCTTACCTTTCTTGACAATGGGGTGACAAGAGGCTCAGTATGGTATGCCATCAGAGGCGGGAGACAGGATTACATCACCTGGGAACTCCAGGGACGGGAGGTTACCATGGAGCTTGACAAGACAAAACAGACTCCTGCCACTGACCTTGAGAGTCTCTGGAGCTGGAACAGCAGGTCTTTGCTGAGATATCTCGGGGAGGCGCTCTACGGGGTAAAGGGCAAAGTCACGGATAAAGCTACTGGCGAGCCCCTGCCAGCAAAACTATTCATTACCGGATATGACATAGACTCATCACATGTATATTCAGACACCCTGTCGGGAGAGTTTTACCGGTTCCTTTCACCGGGGACCTACACTCTCACCTTCTCGAGCCCGGGTTATATATCAAAGTCCACCGAAATAACCATCAGTGACTGGACTTCATCCGTCCCGATTGACATTCAGCTGGAAGAGATATCTTCTGTGTATCCGGCCCCTCCTGTATCAGGACTGCTTATCTACCCGAATCCTTCATCCGGAGAGTTCGGCATACTTCCTCCCACCGTTCATGCGGGAGAGGCCACAGTAAGTATCGCCGGTCTGTCAGGACAGGTGATCAATACCCGCCATGTGGTGACCCTGCCGGGAATACCTGAATTGATCGACTGCAGACACTTTCCACCCGGGATATATATCATATCATATAATAAAGTCAACTCCGGCACCGTTCTGAGGGGTAAGGTTGTCATACAGCCGTTCATATCCCGATGACCATATGTTAATTACTTTGTTGTCAAGGTGCGTCGGACATATATCCAAAACTGATATTTTTGGTGCTTGTTTATTACCAGATACTTCCAGAGATGAAAAGAATACTCATATTAATATATTTTGTCATTGTCTCATTTGCCCTGTCTGCACAGACGGCATACATACCTCCGGAGAAGCCCAGGCTTGTTATCGGAATAATAGTTGAGCAGCTCAGGTATGACCAGCTTGAGCGCATGAGGGACATGCTTCCTGACAACGGCATCAGGAGAATGGTCAACGAGGGGACCTATTACCGCAATGCCTCGCATGATTACCTCCTTACCCAGGCTGCCCCGGGATTTGCAACTATTTCGGCAGGCACTTCACCTGCGATGCACGGCATAACATCTGACACCTGGTTTCATCCTTTCACTGATCAGATGATATTCTGTGTTCAGGACCCCACTGCCAGTCCTGTCGGCGGCAGTTTTGAGACAGGGCTCTTCTCTCCGGCTAATCTGCTTTCATCAACCTTCGCCGATGAATTACAGATGTCATCCTGCGGCGCCTCAAAGGTCTACGGAATAGGGATAAAGGAGATGGGGGCAATACTTACCGCCGGTCATGCCGCCGACGGAGCATTCTGGTATGATGATCGCACCGGGACCTGGATGAGCAGTACCTACTACACCACAGAACTCCCCTCGTGGCTTAAGGACCTTAATGCACTTATGCTTCCCGGTCAGTATCTGAATCAGGACTGGAGCCCTCTGATGAATCCTTCTCTGTATCCGGGTTGTCAGATAGATTCGAGTGCCATGGAACGGGGCTTTAACAACCAGACCTGGTTCCCGTATGATATGAAGGCTCTCTCTACGGTTGGCAATCTGATCAACAGTAAAAGAGATTACTCAGTCCTCCGGGAGACCCCTTTTGCCGATGACTTTACAACCGAGCTGGCACTGCGCCTGATAGAGAATGAGCAATTGGGGCAGGATGAATACATTGATTATCTTGCTATTACATACTCATCATCTGACTATATCGGGCACCGTTTCGGACCCTCATCAGTCGAGGCATCGGACGCACTGGTACGTCTCGATAAAAATGTGAGTCTGTTGCTTGACCGGATAGACAAATCTCTGGGGAAGAAAAATGTACTTGTCTATTTCATTTCGGCCCACGGTGTATCAGAGATACCTGCGGTGCTTGAAAAGAGCCATATCCCCGCGGGATATTTCAGGGTTAACCAGTCGTTGCAGCTCCTGCGTAGCTATCTCAATGCCGTTTACGGGCAGGGCGACTGGGTCAAGGGCTTCTTTGACAACCAGATCTTTCTTAACCGGGCTCTCATTGAAGATGCAAACATAGGGCTGGAAGATATCCAGAAAAAGGTGGCAAGGTTCATGGTGCAGTTCTCAGGCATCGCCTCGGCTGTCCCCTCCACAGCTTTTGAGATGAGCGACTTCTCAGGAGGACTGCTGCTGAAGATGAATAACAGCTTCCGTCCGCAGAGATCGGGTGACGTCATGATCACTCTTAATCCAGGCTGGGTAGAGAAGAATGACAATGTCACGGGTCATAATTCACCTTATGAATATGACAGTCATGTTCCCCTGATATGGTACGGGTGGACGGTCAGCAGGGCCTCTGTCACACGCAGTGTCAATATCAGGGATATCGCCGTGACACTGTCTGTACTGTGCAAAGTGCCTTTGCCCAACGCAGCAAACGGAGACCCTCTTCACGAACTCTTCAGGTAAAACCCTGTCGTGACGTGAGAAGTCAGATGACTGGTGTTCTCAGATTGTATTTGTCCCTGACAGTGCAGGCATCAGTGATGAGCTGACCATTATTCTCGCAGCCGTTTCCCACGACTACCATGTCTGCTCCTGCAGCAAAGGCCCCATCGATCTTGTCCGGGGTGTTGAGTCCGCCGCCGGTGATAAGTGGAATGGTAATCTCAGCCCTTACGGCCTCTATCATTCTTATATCAACAGGGAGTGAGGCTCCGCTGCCGGCCTCAAGATAGATAGCCTTCATGCCCAGCATCTCGCCTGCAAGGGCGGTGGCAACTGCAATATCATACTTGTCGCGGGGCACAGGTGAGGTCTGACTCATATACTCAACAGAGGTGCGCCCGCCGCAGTCAACAAGTATGTACCCGACCGGGATGACGCTCTCCCTGACATTCTTCAGGAAAGGCGCAGCAATTACATGATTGCCTATCAGCAGTTCGGGGTTGCGTCCGCTGATGAGTGAAAGAAGGAATACGGCATCTGCCTCTGCCGTGAGCTGAATAAGATTACCCGGAAAGAGTATCACAGGAATATCTGTCATCCTCTTTAGTTTTTCAATGAGTATATTGACGGGTGCGCTGGTCAGGCTGCCGCCGGCAAGGAGGAAATCGACCTTAGCCCTGGTTGCATGCTCTGCAGTCAGTGCCAGCAATTTGTCATCAACCTTGTCAGGGTCAATAAGCTGTGCCACCGCTTTTCTCTGCCTGTATGGAATATCAATCCTCATGTTTCTTCTTGGTCCACACAATGGCATAATTGTCATACCTTGAATAGTATAGGGTGAACTGGTCATCTATCCGCTCATTCTTCACTCCCCCCCTTATCTCACCTGAGTCGCTCACCTCGAACGGTTCAATGGTAATATCCTTGACGATGTTTATCCCCTCCTTGTCGCAAATCTTGTAAATGGTCTCCTTGGCGCACCAGTGGATATAGAGATGGTATGTCCGCTCGGCCCACCTTCGAGTCACTTTTTCTTTCTTGTTCAGGAACTTGAAGGCCAGGGCATTGATATTTGTCCGCATGTATTCGAGGTCAATGCCAACCCTTTCATTTCTGCTTATAAGTATTGCCGTCAGCTTGTGCGAGTGGGTTATGCTGATAAAGTGCGAGCCGTCTTTTATGAATGGCTTATTGTTCTTGTTGTATACTATCCTTGCTTCTTTGCCAAGGAGCTCAGCCAGCAGTGCTCTCACACTCAGGAACTCTATCTTTCGTGACGTGCTTCTGAAGACCGCATATCTCTTCCGGTCTTCCGCGTCCATCTCAACCATTGAGAGCAGGGTGGGCAGGTCTTCCTCGATCTTCCATACTCCCAGAACGGTGTCCCTGTTGAGATAGTGTTTCGTGATACAGCCCATACTATCTCCAGTTAAGCGTTTCTATCAGGTGTATGATGTCTTCTCTGAGGAAGGTTATTACCGGCATGAGTGAATCTTCGTTGGGCTGGGCCATGAAGTAAAGTGATCCGCGGAGGTAGTGCCTGACACTGTCAGTCATGAAGAACTGCACCGCAGAGGCTGTATTACCTTTCAGATCATACAGTATTCCGTATACGTGTGCGGAGTCATCGCTCCATATTTTTTCATCAATTACTTCAGCCCTGATGGTATGTTTATATGCCAGCTCGCGGCTCGATTCAGTCAGTGAGGCGAGGTTCTCCTGTAGGTTGAAATATGTCAGGTGTATCTTGGCTTTAAAGGAAGGGAATTCGATATCCATCCAGCATGAGTCAGTGGCGATCGAGGGGTGAAGGTTAATCCTGGCGTATTCCGGGTATTCAATGGAATAGAAGCAGGGGCTTGTAAAATGAACATACCTCTTCTCCGGCAGGTCTATCCTGAAGTACCCGGCAGGCCGCGGCACAGGTGGCTGTCCGCAGCCGGCAAGCAACAGCACAGCCATGCCGGCGATCGATGCAAGGTATCTCATGCTTCCCCTCCCTTCCTGACAGCATGTATCTCTCTTATACGTCTCTTCTCGACTGACTCAATGGTGAAGTCAAATCCTCCTGCTGTGATCATCCTCCCTTTGGCCGGTATCTCGCCCAGCATCTCAAGGAGCAATCCTGCCAGTGTCTCAGAGTCACCTCTCAGATCAGCGAACGGATCATTTTCTGTTCCTGTAATGCGCAGAAAATCGTTTAACAGTACCTTTCCGTCAAAGACCCAGCTTTCCGGACCGGTCTCCCTGTAGAGTGGTTCCTCCTCATCAGTCTCGTCAATTATCTCACCCACGATCTCTTCCAGAATATCCTCAAGTGTCACAATGCCGCTTGTCCCCCCGTACTCATCAACGACGATAGCCATGTGGATCTTTTTATCCTGGAACTCTTTCAGAAGCTCACTTATCTTCTTGGTCTCAGGCACAACATACGGAGGTCTTATCAGTGACTGCCACCTGAAAGAGTCAGGTTTTTCGAGATGAGGAAGGAGGTCTTTGACAAACAGTATCCCTTTTACATGATCAAAAGAGTCCGAAAAGACAGGAATCCTCGAGAAGCCGGATTCAATCACTTCCGGCATGATTGAATTGAAACCACGGTGTATCTCAAGGGCAGTTACATCAATTCGGGGGCACATTATGGCATTGACATTGATATTTCCAAAGCGGACGATACCCTTAAGTATCTCTTTGTCTTCCCTCATCTCTGAAGATGTCAGTTCCAGTGCATCCGACAGGTCATCCATCCTCAGGCTGCCTGTCCGGAGCTTTGATCTCACCCTTGCAGACGATGATGAAAGCTTCAGCAGTGAGCTCACCGGTCTGAATATCGCTTCTGCCACAGAGAGTGCCGGAGCCATCATAAGACTTAGCTTCAGCTGGTTACGGGAAGCGTACAGCTTGGGCATTATCTCTCCGAAGAGCAGCAGAACAGATGCTATGGCAGCAACCTGAATCACAAATGAGAGGAGGGGTGAATGGCTCAGATCGAACACCCGTGAGCTGATGAAAGCTGCCAGCACTATTATTGCAATGTTTAGGGTACTGTTTGCCACCACTATGGTACTGAGAAGCCTGTCGGGTTTTGAGAGGAGCCGTAGTGCGGCGGAGGATCTCCTGCTTTTCCTGAGCCTGAGATCATCAATATCGCCGGGGGTAAGGGAGAAGTAGGCCACTTCAGCCCCGGAGACAAGGGCTGAGATGATGATAAACAATACGAGCAGGATGATTGCGGGTATCATTGCAGCATCTGATCCGGTTAAAGGGTCAGTGGCAGAGATGACAGCCAGAGAGCCTGAAGATATTGTCTCCAAAATACGGTTGTTTGAATGCTAAAAGGGCAGGTCGTCTGCCGTGTCACGCGTTGTGAGGTCTTCACTTATATTGTTGTCGGGTGACGACATCGGCTGTGAGGGGGCTGAATAACTTCCGGTACCACCCTGGGCCGACTGACCCTGTGAAGACTGATTCTGGCCGTCAGGTTTGCGTCCCAGCAGCTGTATCACATCGGCTTCCACCTCAACAATATACTTCTTGTTTCCGTCGCGGTCATCATACGAGCGGTAGCGCAGCTTACCCTCGATAAGGACCTGTGTGCCTTTGCGGATATAATTCTCCGCCAGTTCCGCAAGCCTTCTCCACGCGACAATGTTGTGCCATTCGGTCTGCGTAACCTTGTCACCCCCCTTGGGAGTATAGGTTTCGCTGGTAGCCAGTGAAAAAGATGCTTTTATGTTATTTTCAAAACGCCTGATCTCAGGGTCCTTTCCTACATTGCCTACTAGAATTACTTTGTTGAATGACATAATTTTATACAGGTTAATTGTGATCTTAAGGGTGCAAAGTTACAAAAAATTCAGTTTAGCGGGAAAAAGAGCCGTGCCGGTCATGCCGCAGAGGTCAGCCGGATGTGCCATGCTGTTCATAATTGGGGGTCTATATTATATAGGTATCAAAAAATCAGCATATTCGGAGCGAAAAAAAATATTAAACAATTATTATTGAGAAATATTATTCTATATTTGCACCATTGAAAAAACAGTATACCAAAATAATTTGTTGAATTTAAAATTCTTGCAAAATGACAAAAGCAGACATTGTTAACGAAATTGCCAAGAACACTGGAATTGAGAAAGTGACTGTACAGAAAACCGTAGAAGCTTTTATGGAATCAGTAAAAGACTCGATGGTGGCTGGCAATAATGTTTATCTCAGGGGTTTCGGCAGCTTCATCGTGAAGAAACGGGCGAAGAAAACCGCAAGGAACATCTCCAAGAATACCACTATTATTATTCCTGCACACAACATCCCGGCTTTCAAACCAGCCAAAACGTTCATCACAAAAGTTAAATCACACGTCAAGAAGTAATCAGTATGCCAAGCGGAAAAAAGAGAAAGAGGCATAAGATGGCAACTCACAAGCGCAAGAAGCGCTTGAGGAAAGACAGGCATAAGAAGAAGAAATAGCATATAATGCATAGTCTATACATCTGAAATCTAACCTAAAGATCCGGTGGTCTTTAGGTTAGTTGCATTTTATACATGCTATAGTTCAAATAACAAATTCCGGAATGTGAGTAAGGATTTAATAATCAGTGTAAGTGATTCTGAGATTTCTATAGCTCTTCTTGATGACAAGCAACTTGTTGAATTAAATAAAGAGAAACGCAGCGTTCAGTTTTCAGTAGGTGACATTTACCTGGGAAAGGTAAAGAAGATAATGCCTGGTCTGAACGCGGCATTCGTCAATGTTGGATTTGAAAAGGATGCTTTCCTGCATTATCTTGACCTGGGGGCCCAGTTCAGGACTCTACACCGATATTATACTCTGGCAACGCAGAACAAGAGCAAGCTGCCGCCGGTGTCAAAGTTCAAGCCTGAACCTGACATCGACAAGGAGGGTAAGATAACGGATGTTCTGACATCTGGTCAGACAGTGATAGTGCAGATCACCAAGGAACCTATCTCAACCAAGGGGCCGAGGCTGGCATCAGAAGTAAGCATTGCAGGGCGTAACCTGGTGCTTATGCCATTCTCAGACAAGGTCTCTGTCTCGTCAAAGATAGAGAACAATGATGAGCGCAACCGTCTCAAACTGCTCATACAGAGCATAAAGCCAAAGAACTACGGTGTGATAGTACGTACCGTGGCCGAAGGAAAGAAGGTTGCCGCCCTTGACGGGGAGCTGAAAGAGCTTATCAACAGGTGGGAGACAGCGCTCTTTGCGGTTCGCAAGGACGTCAAGTCGCCGCGGCTTCTGCTGGGCGAGATGAACCGCACCACAACCATCCTGAGGGATATTCTCAGTACCGACTTCAGCAACATCATCGTTGATGACGAGGTGATTGCTGCCGAGATAAGAAGCTATATCAGGGAGATAGCCCCTGAAAAAGAGAAAATAGTAAAGGTATATAAAGAGCAGTTCCCGATCTTCGATCACTTTGGGGTGAGCAGGCAGATCAAGGGGCTCTTTGGCCGCACCATTTCGTTCAAGGGCGGCTCATATCTTATCATAGAACATACAGAGGCTCTGCACGTCATTGACGTCAACAGCGGCAACAGGTCAAAATCAGGCAATGACCAGGAGGCAAATGCCCTTGCGGTCAACCTTGAGGCAGCACGGGAGATATCAAGGCAGCTTCGTCTGCGCGATATGGGCGGGATAATCGTTATTGACTTCATAGATATGCAGTCAAATGAGAACCGCCAGACTCTCTTTGACAAGATGAAGGAGCTGATGAGTGAAGACAGGGCGAAGCATAACATCCTTCCCCTTAGCAAGTTCGGACTGTTACAGATAACACGTCAGAGAGTGAGGCCCGAGATGTCAATCAGCACTGACGAGACATGTCCTGTATGCCGGGGAGAGGGTAAAACCGCGTCTGCAATACTCATCACAGACGAGATTGAGCGTACGCTGGTTACCATAGTGGAAAAAGTAAAGACCCGCAAGTTTCTGCTGCGTACCCATCCGTTTGTTGCAGCCTGGCTTGATCAGGGTTTCTTCAGCGAGATAGGCAAGGTCAATAAGAAACACGGTGTAAAGATCAAGGTACAGGCAATACCGTCATACCATTTCCTGCAGTACGGTTTCTTCGACCGTCAGGGCAATGAGATAGATCTGTCATAAAACAAAAGAGGCGCCTTAAACGTACAACGGAGCCATCAGGTGTGCACTGAGGCCAGTGGACTGGGTCTTTCAAGGAATCAGGAGGGGGAAGTTGATCTGGTGGATTAATCAATACTTTCCACTCCTTTTCATGGAGGAGCTGAACAATAACCTAAAAGAGAGGGTGGTTAAATCCTTTTAAGACAGCCTCTTTTTTTCAGAACCTCCCGAACTTAAATGAGAGCGAGTAAGAGAACCCTTTAAGGTCCTGAGGACTCAGCTCCGGCGTCTCCGTTGCCGTAGCATTGAAGTCTGTGGGGAATCTGTAAGAGGCTCCCAGGCCTATCCTGAAGAATCTTGTGACATTGAGCTCAAGCTCTGCACCGGGCTGGATAAGGATGAAGAAATCCGTGGCCATGACAATATTGTCAAATTCATCCCAGTCGGTCTCCACATAAGATATCCCGCCTCCCCCTATAAGGATCGGAAAGGCAATGTGAACAGGGTACATCGGAGCAACAATAGGCTCAATGATAAATCCTCCGTAACCGCCGGTGAGGAAATTATCAGCACCAGTGCCCGAGTTGTACATGGCCTGGTTGGCAAAACCCGTACCGCCAAATCCCATTGCAATTGAGTGGTTGATCACCCACATGCCGCGGAAGCCGAACTCATAAGCATGTCTTTCCTGTATGACTGAATAACCTGTGGTTAAAGCTCCGTAACCGCCTCCGGTATGTTCCGGACCGGTGAGGGTCATCATCTGGCGCGGTTTCTTTGGTTCATCTGTCACTTCCTGGGAAAAGACAATACCGCTGACCGATGCAATGACTGCCGCTATTAAGAAGATCTTTTTCATATATATTTGTTTTACAGTTTATTAAAAGGTATAAGCTACTGAGAATCCGAAATCATAAGGCACAAACCTGAAGAAAGCAGGTGTAATCATCTCGACGAAGGGTTTGAAACTGAGTGTCAGGGTCACAGGTATTGGCGGGATGGTATATTCAATACCCGCATATCCGTCAGCACCTATAAGCGGAAGGAACCTCTCGCCGGGGAAGTAATAATCTTCTCCCATGCTGGTGACGTTGTCAGTGACCATGAAGCCGACGTGTCCGCCGTATCCCCATACCAGTTTGAAATCAGGAGAGAGCGACCCGAGAGCGTATTCATATGTGATCCTTAGTCCGGTGGCCTGAAACCCCCCTTTTCTGAACGAGGCCATCATGAGGGCCCCCACCTCCGAGTTGCCTTCCGGGGCGGTCACCTGGTAATATAGTCCGTAGGTATATCCGAACCTCATCCCGGCCTGCCGGTTTCCTGCCTGTGCTGCAGCCGGCATCGCCGTGAACATCAGTAAAACGAAAACAGAGAGAATTATTCTGTGCATATCGCGTATTTTATTCTGTGATAAAAGACAGCATCAGAGCTTTCGGGTTGCATCGCGCGCCGATTATTTCTGTACAATTCTTATCTCCCCCCTTGTTGCCTCGATCCTGATACGGGAGTTTTCAGGCGAATTTCCATACTTGCCGGAGGTAAGGTATATCTTGCTCTCGGCATTAACAGTGGTTCGCTCGGGTTCAGGATTTATGCCAGGTAACGATACAAATGCATTTGTATGCCTGATCTCAAGATCATATGAGGATTTCGCCTCGACATAGAAATCAACATCTGTATATGAGGTGTTTAGATCGATGAGACTGAATCGTGAATCAAGGCTGTTCACTGAAAAATTGCCGTACTTGGCTGCCAGTCCGGCCTCCTTTTTCAGTGAGGAGATCTTTATATCGCTGAAATAGCTTGACCCCCTTATAATTCCGGCCTCCTCAATTGTTATATCGTCTCGCTTCGAATCGAGGTCTATGGTGCCCGCCCATTCAATCCTTGCCTTCGAGGCCCTCGCAACCAGTGATATGTTGCCTGCACTGTCACACTTCATCTCGCCGTAATTGAGGGTTATCTGACCCTTCCGTACAGTTTTGATCTCTGCCTTGCAGAAAGTAAGCGTCATCTGCTTGACGTTATCTATGACACCGGCATCGAGAGAACCGTTTGCCAGAGTGAGGCTCAGCTCGGGGGTCGGGTCGGTGATGTAGACATCCCCGTAGCTGTTTTCAATTCGCAGTACCGACCGGGCTGGACACTCAATGAAATAGTTTATCTGCAGCCTTGTGTCATAGTTTATGAAGCTCCTGGTAAGTCCTTTGAAGCTCTCCAGGAATGTATTGACACTCTTTCCGACTTCAGTAGTGGCAATAACAGTGTTCTCCGACTTTGTTATGCTTACGTCAACACCTGACATCATCCCTCTCAGCTTGCTTTCATTGTCTGATGAGGCCTCCACTTCAACCCTGATTGTGACAGAGTCACTCTTTGAGTGACTGATATGAATGTTGCCATACTTGTTTGTAACATCGATAGTTACATCCCCCTCAGTGCTGAATGACTTTCTGAGGGTTTTGCTGTCGGTGACCTGCTGTCCGGTTGCTGCCATGCTCCAAAGAAGGAGGGAGGCAGAGATGATATATGCCTTACAATTCATAGGTCTCTTTTTTAATGTTTGATTCTTCCGCTTCCTTCATGACGGCAAGCATATCTTCAAGGAGCTCAATGCGCAACCTGTAGTTGTGTATCAGCGCCTCTATTACTTCACTGTTTGCAACCTTGTCCCGCAGATCATCACGTATCTGCTTTGAAAGGCTGTCGAGTTCATTCATCCCGATGGTCAGTTCGCTTCTTACATCGGGGTTTGAGGTGAGCAGCGGCTCAGCCTGCTCGTAGAGGGAGCTGATGAGGTTATTATAGTACATGTCTGTCTCCCTCACCAGTTTCATCTCAGGATTGTTCTTCAGTCCTGCAGAGTCAAATGATCTGACTGTCAGAGTCAGTGCGGCACCGACCACGATGATCACGACTGCAGCCCTCCACATGAATGACCGCAGTTGACGCTCTCTTCCGGGGAGATCATTTTCTATTCTGCTCCACAGGCCGGGATCGGGATCATGGATATCCATGTTCTCCCTGACACTAATAATATGCTTCTCAAGTTTATCCATTTCTCCGGGTTGTTAAGAGAATCTTTTTCAGTTTTTCCTTTGCCCTCAGGTACTGGGTCTTGGATGTCGATTCCGATATGTTCATTATCTGTGATATCTCAGAGTGGTCATACCCTTCGAGGAGATAAAGGCTGAAGACTGCCCGGTATCCGTCAGGAAGCTGCTCAACAGCTTTAGATATTACGGATGCGTCCGGCCATGATGCTCCCGGTTCCTCCTCCATGGCATGTTCAACAGGCATGTAGTCATCGATATACACCAGGTCAGTTTCACGTTTTCGCAGTCTGTTGATACACCTGTTGACTACTATTTTCTTGAGCCATGCGCCGAATGTTGAGTCTGACCTGAATGAGCTTATGTTCCTGAAGCACTCTGTGAACGCTTCCTGCAGCATGTCTTCAGCTTCCTCCCTGTTGTTCAATATTCTGTATGCTGCGTTGTACATGGCTCTGGAATAGAGTTCATAGAGCCTGAACTGGGCTTTCCGGTTTCCCCTGCGGCACTCATCGATGAGGGCCTCATGAATATTCAGATCAGTCTGGCTCAATTCTGTGTCAGTTATGATCAAAGACAAAAGACTTAATGTCAGGTTGCATCCGGGACCTATAATCCGCTTCTTTTTAACACTTTTTCTCTTCCCCTGGTGATGAGGTAGACGCCTGCCAGTATTACTGAGATTGAGACGATCATCACCGGTCTTATGGTTTCGTTAATGAATATACCCCATCCGGTTGAGACAACAGGGCTCAGGTATGTTACCGAGACGGCATACATGGGTGACTTGCGTATTATCAGCCAGGAATAGAAGCTGTTGGCTACAAATGTGCCGGCTACCGAGAGCAGAAGAATACATGCGAAGCCATACTGCCAGCCCGGCGAGGCAAATGATTGCTCCAGGTTTGAGAACAACAAAACTGTTCCGGCAAAAGGGCCTATGAAGAAGTATGCCAGCGACATAATGCCAAAGCCGCTCAGCCCCTTTACGGTTCCTATCTCGTTCGCGCTTATCCCATAGAGCATGGTTGCGAGGACAACGAACAGACCGTAATAGTTGAATGCCAGTCCGCCCCGGTAAAGAAGCCCGAGTGCGCCCACGAGGCCGAGCGCCACACCTGTTGCCTGCAATGGTTTTATCGTGCGCGAATAGAAGAACAGTCCTACAACAAGTGTAAAGACAGGGGAAAGGGAATTGAGCATTCCCGCCAGGGAGCTCTCGATACGTGTCTGGGCAAGAGGGAAGAGAAAAGCCGGGAAGAAGTTGCCTGCCAGGCTTATTAGCAGGAAGCTTCTGATATTTCTGCGGGTTAGATATTTAAGGTTTCGTATCGAGAAAGGGAGAAAGCAGATCCATGTAATTATTATCCTTAAACCTGCCACCTGTAGCGGAGTGAATGACTTCAGCCCCTCCCTCATAAGTATATATGATGACCCCCAGACAAAAGCCAGAAGGATCAGCACTGACGCATAAAGCGGTTCTTTCGATTTTTCCATTCAGGCTTGTAAAATTATTGAATTTATTATATTTGCGGGCTATACCATTATTTGAAAATGTTTCCGGCTATCATTTTATTCTTTAAAGGTCTTGTACTCGGGCTGGGTGTGTCGGCACCTCCGGGTCCCAATGCCATGCTCATGATAAGCAGGACATTGCGGAAGGGACATTTCTCGGGCTTCATGACCGGGATGGGTGTGGCGACGGCAGATACGCTGTTTGCCATTATTGCCGGCCTTGGCTTTTCATATATCATAGGCTTTATCAATGAGGAGAGCTTCTATATAAAGCTTATTGCCGGAGTACTGGTAGCCGCCATAGGCGTTAAGCTGTTCCTCTCCAATCCGGTGGCGGATATCCGCAGCAGGTTCCGTGAGACCCTCATAAGCACTCCGGTACAGGATTACTTTTCGGTCTTTATGCTCGCCCTTACGAATCCCTTCTCCATCTTCATCTTCATCGCCCTCTACCCGGGGATGAATATCAGCTTCACCGGCCCCGGGATACTGGTGCCGTCGCTGATCATCATCGGTGTTTTCACAGGTGCATCAGCATGGTGGTTCATCTTCAGCTGGATTGTAAACCGCTTCAGTCGATCGATGAGGCTCAGAAGCATCGTTACCCTGACCAGAGTCACTGCCGCAGTGGTGATCACCATAGGGCTTATAGTTCTCGTCACCCTGTTTCTCCCACACACAAAGCTCGGTTAAAAAAGGCCCTCAGCGATGATTTTTTGCAAATGAATTCAGAATATCTTTGGAAGAAATAAATTTATTATATTTGCTATAGTTTTATTACGAAGTAAAGTCTGACAGATACAAAGTCATGATACTTTGAAGATGCTTTTTACTGTCCAAAAGCAATTTTTCCATTCTTTTCATGGCTGCCCCGCTTTTTTCGGCGGGGCTTTTGCTTAAAACCACTGTACTTTTCATCTCTTAAAGAGAATCTGATCATACCATTTTGCAATTTTTGTTGCTAACTTAACGGGGTGAAAAGGTTAAGACAGTTAAGAGGATTTTTTCTAAGCCTTGCAGGTCTGGTAATTATTTCTATTCAGGGCTGTGCTCCCATAGGGTCAATTGCAGTACATGAGTTTGGAGCCGGGTTCTATGAACTAAAGACCGGGAATGGAGAATCGGCTAAAGTGTATGCCGAAGTAAATGATGATTCACTTGTAGTATATAAGATTAAGCCCGGATTACCCGAAGTACCTGATCCGGCATCAGGGCAGGGGATAACAATGAATAAGGTTGACACAGGTAATTTTCTCTTTAACAGTAAGTTTATAAAAAACTCGATAGAGTTTGACATTTCAACAATTCTTACAAAAATGCGCCCGCCTGCATCAGGCGTTCCTGTTCAGATGAATGCCAACCTTAATGCTCTTGCATATATAGGCACCAGAAAAGATTATTATACACTAAAAAGTCACACAACAGTAATGAACAGGAGTACCTCTTTTATTAAACAGTTTGGTTTTGATGTTGGTATCTTTGCCGGAATAGGTATTACCCCGATCAATCCGACTGTAACAAATGACAAAACATCTCTGGAATATGACGGCATAGTTTTCCAGAAGGGTATCGCAGCATTCTTTACTGTTGACTATATTTCAATTGGCATAGCCTTAGGTTTTGACAGCCTTATCGGCAATGATTCAGAAATTTGGATTTATCATAACAGACCATATATAGGTCTTGCACTGGGGATTGCCAACTTCTGATCCTCAGCCTGATAAAGTTCCGGATTATCAGACTCGTCATTTTAACCTTTTTTAATCTTTCAGACAGCTTCATTCAGTTTCAACGCTGCAACTAATAACTATATTAGCCCCTGTTTTAAACCTGATTGAGATGAGACTTATTCTTGCCTGTCTGGCAACAATGATACTTGCAACCGCATGTGCCTCTGATGAGGAGAGGGTCAGCCGCAAGGCAGACAAATTGCATCAGGCCATGCTTACTGTTGACACGCACTGTGACACACCGATGCGCCTTTCTCGCGTGGGTTTTGACCTGGGAAAGAGGAATGAGCGTGGTTGTGTCGACTTTCCGAGAATGAAGGAGGGGGGGCTCGATGCCGAGTTCTTCGCCGTTTTCATCGGGCAGGGCCCGCGAACACCCGAAGCCTATGAAGCCGAACACGCAAACACACTTGAGATATTTGACTCAATTTATAAGAGCCTTGAGCGTTACCCTGAGATGGCCGGGCTGGCTCTCACCCCTGAAGATGCAATGAAACTTAAGGCTGAGGGCAGGGTAGCTATTTTCATCGGGGTAGAGAACGGTTATCCCGTCGGCACTGACCTCTCAAGGGTCAGCCAGTATTACGAACGGGGAGCTCGCTATATCACTCTTTGTCATTCAGCGAATAATGATATTTGTGATTCATCTACAGATCACAATGGTCCTGAACATGGCGGTCTCTCAGCCTATGGCGAGGAGGTAGTAAAGGAGATGAACAGGCTGGGCATGCTTGTAGACGTGTCTCATATCTCAGATGACTCATTTTATGATGTGATACGGGTCTCCGGTGCGCCGGTGATCGCCTCTCACTCATCCTGCAGGGCTCTTTGCGAGAGCCCGCGCAACCTTGATGATGAGATGCTGCAGGCACTGAAGAAAAACGGAGGGGTGATCCAGATATGTCTTCTGAGCGACTATCTGCGGCAGCCCGAACCTAATCCCGAGCTTGATGCAAAGATGAAAGAGCTTCGCGAAAAATGGAAGGCAATGGGACCTGACCTTACCGAGGCTCAGCAAGAACAGCGATGGACTGAATACTCACAGCTGAGAGAGAAGTATGTCAAGCTTGCTACGGTGGCTGATGCCGTTAATCATGTGCAGCATGTCGTTGACATCATCGGCATTGACCATGTGGGAATAGGGTCTGACTTTGACGGAGGTGGCGGAATAGAAGGATGCACTGATGTTTCCATGATGAAAAACATAACAAAAGAGCTTATCCGCCGCGGGTTCAGCAATGACGACATTAAAAAGATATGGGGCGGCAATTTCATGCGCGTGATGAGCCAGGCGCAGGCTCTTGCTACTTCCTCTCCTTCACCCTCGAGAATCTGAGTGACTTGATCATCCAGCCCGGAAGAGCCTTGTTCGGGTTACGTTTCTTGAGATCAAGGTACCAGCCCAGTTTCTTGATGATTGGCACCTTGTGCGTCTCGACAAACTCAATAAGAGTGCCGTCCGGGTCTTCGATATATGCGAAGTGGCCGGCCGCTTCACCCATGTCAAAGCTGTTTCCTTCGTGGCTTCTCTGGCTGTCAACCCTGAAAGGACAGCCTGTTTCAAGGCAGTAGTTGCGCAGCTTGTCCATACCGCTGATATCGTAGCAGAGATGGATAAAGCCAAGGTCACCCCAGTATCTACCTTCAAATATCTTCGTTGCTGTTTTGTCCATCGCCTCCACAAGCTCAATCAGGCTCTGTCCGAAGAGCGGATTAAACCCGCCGTGGAAAGGCTTTGAGGGGGCAAGCAGCAACCGCCTGAAGCGTCCCTTGCCGCCGGGAACAGATAAAAGGTCATCAAAGTTACCGGTTTTATCATAGACGATCCTGTCATAACCCAGCACGTCAGAGTAGATCTTCATTGCCTTCCCGATGTCTGACACACCTATAATGGCTCCGTAGGCTCCGCCCGATATCTTACGCAGGTTCATGAGCCAGTCAGTTGCCCTGACTATCTGAAAGAGATTACCGAAGGGATCTTTCACGAAGAAACTGACGTTCCCGGCGGGATCGGGTGCCGGCTCTCCGAGGCATTCAACACCAGCTGATATGAAATGCCTGTAGCTGGCGCTGACATCCCTTACCTTCATCTTGCAGGCAAAAATGCCATAGTCACCCAGCTTTGTCTCGCGGTCACGCGGCAGGGGCTCTCTTCCCTTGTACTGCCATACTTCAAATCCGCCACCGCTCTGAAGGTTCATCGCAAGAACGGCATGCCTGCTCCTCGGTTTTCCACCGGTATAAGGAAGCATGAGTTTGGCTTCAGCCTCCTCCTCGAAAATAAGACAGTCCATCCCGAAGACTTTGATATACCAGTTCCAGGCCGTGTTCAGGTCTTTCACCCCAACGCCTATCTGCTGAATGCCGCTGATCAGATATCCTTTCATGATTGTTGCTTATGTGGGTTTCATTTTCTCTGCCATCCTGAAGAAGAGGGCAGGCAAGTATTTTCTTATTGAGAGCATCAGCAGCTCGCTGCTGCCCACAAGTATCTCGCGCCTGTTGCGCTTCAGTCCCCTTATGATCTGCCCTGCTGCTTTCTCAGGGGTGATCCCTTTGTCCAGTCCCTCGTCCATTTTGCCATGCTCTTCACCGCTGGCGGTGAGGGCACGAAAAGAGATTTTTGTTCTTACCCTCCCGGGGATGAGGACGGAGACTCTGATGTTATCCTTTTTATGTTCAAGCAGGAGAGTCTCGAAAAATCCGTGCAGTGCCTGTTTCGAAGCCGAGTAGGCAGACCTGAGTGGAAATCCGAACCGTCCTGAAATGGAGCTTGTAGCTGCTATCTGCCCTCCTCCGGCACTGATCATGAAAGGAAGAACCGCCTTTGTAAGAGCTATGGTGCCGAAGTAATTGACCTCCATGATCCTTCGGTCAAGCCACAGCGGAGTATCTATTATCAGTGCTCTCTGGCTTATTCCCCCGATGTTAAGCAGTAAATCTATCCTTCCCTCTCTGGCAATAACCTCAGGGACTAATTTTTCAATAGCCGCAGCATCAGCGAGGTCAAAGGGCACTGCAATGACACTGCCCTTCATGTGTGAACAGCTATCTGCCACCCTGTCAAGCTGATCGCTGTCATATGATGAAGCTATTACTCTGCTTCCTTTGCTGACAAATTCACAGACCAGTGCTTCACCTATGCCGGATGATGCTCCGGTGATCCACACAACCTTGCCGGAAAAGAAATCCTTCATCTTTACAGCCTGGCTATTCGTTCGGTGAGCGAATTGTAAGTATCACGCAGCCTGATAAAAGCAGGGTTATTGACCGCCATAAGGGTTCTGACCCTGAATCCGCCAGCAGTCCTGCGATAAAGCATGAGCCAGTTCCAGGCAAGGAGCCCCATCACCGGTATAGCCAGGAAGGCGGCCAATGCGATCCACCACGGTTTGATGAAGATGAGGGCGAGCACCAGGTATAGCGGGAATATAAAGAAGCTGAGGGCAACGGTCATTCCGTACCTGATGGTGCTGGTAAAGGCCTCGTCCTTGACCTTCCGCGACTGGAGGGCGGGGACCTTGAACATGATGAAGTTCAGTGCGGCACCAAGGATAAAGACCGGCATGGTAACAAGGAGGAACAGTGATGACAGCATCAGCCATCCGAAGGGGTGCTTTTTCTTTCTCAGGAGGCGGTAGGTGAGGTGAAGCTGTTGTGTCAGATCCCTTATCGTCAGGCTGTCATTACATATCTCCCCATATAGTTGAGGGTCAGTATCACGCAGCTGGTTTATCTTGCCAACGAGCCTGGTGTCGCGGAAAAGCTTCGGATAACGGATGCTGTCATTGTACTTTTCATTGACTATGCTCCTCAGTTCATTGATGGCCTCATAATTATTCTCGTCACTGATGTGTACCATGACCTTCTTCATCTCTGACGAGAGCCTGTCACGCAGGTCAAGTAACCCTTTGTTAGGATTTTCCTTATAGGTGTCATAATATTCAGATACAGCTATCGGATGACCGTAGACCACGGTAAGCACCTCTCTGAAGAGCCAGTAGTGTGTGAACTCCAGCCCGACAGGTACAATGTTTATCTCCTTTGTGAAGTTTGACGCTTCAGCCGTCTGGAAAGCTATGCGGCAGATACCCTTCTTCAGCTGTCTCAGCCTCCGGTACCCTGCATGATTGCCTTCGGGAAGTATCACAAGCCCTGAGCGGCTTTCCATAACCCTGAGAGTGTCAGTGAAGGTCTCATCATTCTGCTTCAGGTTCTCAAAGCCGTCCCTCATACGGAATACCGGCAGCATTTTGAAACGGTACAGGATGCGGGCGAGGATTTTTTTCCTGAATATATCCGCCCTGGCAAGAAATATGGGCTGTTTCTTCAGAGTGCATACTACCGCCAGTGCATCCATCAGGGCATTCTGATGATTCGGGGCATAGATGGTAGGTACCGAAAAGTCAATTCTGTCTTTGCCGTAGACTATCACCTTACGGTAATAGATGTAATTATGCCAGAAATCAACATATTTTCTGAGAAGAAGATAGAAGAAATCATACTTCTCGATATTCTTTTTACTCATGCCCCTGCCTTGTCGTTGATCGATACCAGATGGCCTCCGCCTTTCCGAATTACTAAGTTAGAAAAAAGAAATCACCCCCTTTGTTTCTGAATTATAATTTGTTTCAGGCCGGAAACTAATTTAAGTATTTATACCACCCGGCGATACGGGGGGAGTGGTTTATTCCAGGAAATTTTCGATATCGCGCCGCTCCCGCTTTGTCGGACGGCCTGTCCCGCGAGGCCTGAAGCCGAAGAACATTTTGCTGTTGGGATTGATTCTGTTCATCTCCTCTTCAGGAGTGATATTCAGAATATATTCAGTGACCAGTTTTGCCCCTACACGGCCGGGAGGAAGCCCTTTGACCTGGTATGAATATGTCACTGGCGGCTTTCTTACCATGACAGTGGCTCCTGGCGTTATCATATGTGCAGGCTTCACCGGGAGGCCGTTCATCATCACTCTTCCTTTCCTGCATGCTTCAGTAGCCTCGCTTCGGGACTTGAAGAGTCTCACGGTCCAGAGGAACTTATCTATCCTTTCCGCTGTCAGGGTCATTGTCAGGTAGTGTTTTTCCTGCCTTGTTGTATGCAGTCATTGTCAGCTCGCAGCCTGCCGTACCGAATGAAAGGATGATTTCAACCGCCAGGGGCATCCTCTTTTTCATTATTTCGAGTTCCTCCGGGGTCCACTGCCCGAGTACATAGTTCACCTGTCCTCCTCTGGGGTAGCTGTTGCCTATTCCCACACGCAGCCGTGCATATTCATCCGTGGCCAGTATCTCGCTGATGCTTGCCAGTCCGTTGTGTCCGCCGTGTCCTCCTTTGGCTCTCAGCCTCATTGTTCCGGTGGGAATGGCTATGTCATCGGTAATTACGAGAAGGTTTTCAGGGGTTATCTTCTCTTTCTGGAGCCAGTAACGGACTGCGTTACCGCTTCTGTTCATGAACGTGGAGGGCTTGAGGAGGATGAAGGAGGAGCCTTTGTGCCGCATCTCGGCCACAAAGCCATACCTGCTGTCTTTAAAAGAGATATTGGATGCAGCTGCGGCTGCATCCAATACCATGAACCCGACGTTATGCCGTGTGTTCCTGTACTCTTCGCCTATGTTGCCAAGACCGGCGATAAGATATTTCAAGACAGAATTTATTTATGGCGGTGCCGGTGTTATTCGGCAGTAGCAGCTTCAGCTTCGGGAGCCTCAGCTCCTTCGCCTGCAGCGCCTTCCTCTTTCATAGCCAGTCGTGAGGTGGCTACCGCAACTATCATTGCGCGCTTATTGTCAATGATCTCAAGCTTGTCATATGAGAGATCACCAATCTTGATCGACTGTCCGATCTCAAGGCCGGTAATATCAATGTTGAGATGCTCAGGAAGGTCATTAATCATACCTTTGACTTTGAGCGTCCTCCGTTTGACCTTAAGTTTGCCTCCGGCTTTCACCCCTGAAGACTCACCTGTGATTTTGATAGGTAACCCGATGAGAACAGGCTTCTCTTCAGATACCTCAATAAAGTCAATATGCTGCAGCCTGTCACTTACAGGATGGAACTGCAGATCCTTCATGACAGCGTAATAGCTTTTACCGTCGATGTTAAGTTTAACCTGGTAAACCTCCGGCGTATAAACCAGTCCGCGGAAGGTGTTCTCATGCGCGTAAAAATGCAGTGTCTCTTTTCCGCCGTACATTACGCAGGGTACGTTACCCTCTGCACGGAGGCTGTTGGAACTCTTTTTTCCGAACTGATCGCGTGAGACGGCTTTGATCTCAATGGTTTTCATTAGTCTTTAATTAGTTGTGCTACTCAAGGTTACATGCCCCGCAACCTCCCATCACACGTTTGACGTCTTTTAAAATGGCGTGCAAATATAGCAAAAAAGGTTAGAATACAAAACCGGAGCTGATAGAACTGTTTGTATAAACGGCTTTTATCGCACCTGCAAAGAGTTCGCCAACGGAAAGGACTTTTATTTTCGGCGACTCC
The DNA here is from genome assembly GCA_963732365.1 of uncultured Bacteroidales bacterium. Classification (GTDB taxonomy): domain Bacteria; phylum Bacteroidota; class Bacteroidia; order Bacteroidales; family VadinHA17; genus SR-FBR-E99. The sequence goes on from CAVSZC010000005.1 coordinate 1,280,375, forward strand.
CTGAGAAGGGGTATGCTGTCTGTAACAACAAGCTCAACGAGGGGCGACTCGTTTATCTTATCGATGGCATTGCCTGATAATACGGGATGAGTTGCGACGGCCCTTACGCTGAGGGCTCCGCGGTCTTTCATGACGGTAGCAGCAAAGGTCAGGGTGCCGGCAGTGTCAACGAGGTCATCAATGATAACCACATGTCTTCCCTCCACCTCGCCGATGATAGATATCTCCTCAACTATATTAGGTTTCTTCCTCAGCTTGTAGCAAAGTACCATTTCGCTCTGCAGGTGGCGGGCATAGGCGTTGGCTCTCTTTGAGCCCCCCATGTCAGGAGCCGACACGGTCAGGTTAGGGAGATTGAGGTTCTTAATATATGGAGCGAACAATGCCGACCCGAAGAGGTGGTCAACAGGGACATCAAAGAATCCCTGTATCTGATCAGCATGAAGATCCATTGTAATGATTCGGTCAACGCCGGCTTTGGTTAACATGTCAGCTGTGAGTTTCGCACCGAGGGAGACCCTGGGTCTGTCTTTGCGATCCTGGCGGGCAAATCCGTAATAGGGTATGACAGCATTTACCTTGTAGGCCGAGGCTCTCTTGGCCGCGTCTATCATAAGCAGCAGCTCCATCAGATTCTCTGCCGGAGGGTTGGTTGACTGAACAATGAAGACATGGCATCCTCTGACAGACTCGTCAAAGCATGGCTGGAACTCGCCGTCACTGAAGTTGGTCAGTGAGCTTTTGCCAAGCTCAATATCAAGATGTCTGACTATTTTTTCGGCAATTCCTAATGAAGAGGTGCATGAGAAGATCTTGTAGGGAGCTCTGCTGATCATTTTTACGGATGTTAGGAGGGTTTGAAATAAGCTTGCTGCAAAAATAACATTATATGGTTAAATCATTTTCCCCGGTGAAAAATATCATGGTCTCACTTATATAATTCAGGATCTCATCCCTGCCTGACCCTTTTATGGCTGAAGTAATGAACGTGGGAGGAAGCGTCTCCCAGCGCTGAAGCATGGTCCGGTTATGAAGGTCTATGTTTCTGTCACGCTCCAGGGCAGAGATCTTGTCTGCCTTGGTGAAGACCCTTGCAAATGGTACATTTCCGAGAGCAAGCTTTTCCATGAAGGCAAGATCAACAGGCATGGGTTCATGACGGGCATCAATAAGCACAAAGAGTGATATCAGGTTTTCACGTACGGTGATGTATGATGTAAACAGCCTGTTCCATTGCTCCTTCATTTTGTGCGAGACACGGGCATATCCGTAACCCGGAAGATCAACAAGGTACCAGTTCTCATTTATAAGGAAGTGGTTAATGGTCTGCGTTTTACCGGGACTGCCGGAAATCTTCGCAAGCCCTTTCCTGTTAACCAGCATATTCAGCAGTGACGACTTCCCGACATTTGATCTTCCGATGAAAGCATACTCGGGTATGGAAGGAGGGGGGCACTGGCTTATCTTTGCGCTGCTGGTGACAAAAGAAGCTGACCTTATTATCATCCTTCACGCAGTTTTGTCATGAACCTTTCATTATCGATGATGAATCTTTCATGAGTCCCCTCACCTATCCTTCCCTTTTCATCATCTGCTTCAACGGTGAAGAGGAGTCTCCTTCCGCTCACCTCGGCCAGGGTGGCCCTGAATGTTACCATCCGTCCGACAGGTGTCGCTCTCAGATGCTTCACCCTTACCTCAGTTCCAACGGTGCCTTCACCCTGGTCGAGAAATGCTTCCACAGCTTTCATGGCTGTCTGTTCCATGAATGCTATCATGGCAGGGGTGGACAGAACATCATGAAGTCCCGAACCATATGCAGCTGCGGTCTCATTATGCCCTACCGTTTTTGTTATCGTCAGCGTGATGCCGGGTACAAGTGTCTCTGCCATGGCCGTATCAGTTCAGGTCTTTGTATGGAAGGGGGATGGCAAGACGGTAGTACAGTCTGTTGCCGTGATTTGTCAGGTAACCAGCTACCACAACAACAGAGTCAGCGCTGTGACCCTCGGTTTTTTTCAGGTCAAGATAACCTGTTTCAGCTGTCTGAAGGAGGGGCTTGCAGACAGACAGATCAACCAGTCCGTCTGTAAAGTCACCCCTGTAGTATTTTACGTTTTCCGATTTGTCGGTCATCTCAATGAAGAGTTTGTACACGCCCCTCTCACGGTATTCATCTGCCGCCCTGTAAATCACGCCGGGGTAGTCAGTTATCCTGCTGCCGCTCATTGTGTATTCTTCCAGTCCCGGGCGCCGTTTGCCGTCGACATATTCAAGTCTGGCCTTGATGCGCCCGCTTTTGTAATACTGTATCTGTGCGCCGTTTATCGTATCATTGAGATAAGGGGTGATCCTGAAGAGCTTTCTGTCAGGGTAGAACCATTTTGCTTCGCCGTTTTTCTTCCCTTCACTGTACATAATCTCCTGCTCTGTTACTCCGCCGGCATAAAAAGTTCGTGACAGTCCTGACCTTATCCCGTTCTTAAATGTCACCTCCCTGACCTTTACATCGTCCTTGAAATAGCTCTTGGTACCTGTGTAACCGGTGTCAGGCTCATGTCTCGACCCTGCTCCGCGGCCTTTGCCGTCACCTGTTCCCCCGCCGCATGAGACGGCCACCAGGAGGGTTAATGTCATCAGAATGGTTATCAGTTGTTTCATATCAGCTTTCATTTTTTGGTATGTATACTTCAAGAATGGTTGCCTTACCCTGCGGTATTATCGCAACAGTGTCAGCAGATGCCGGGATCAGGATCGTCTCACCAGCTCTCAGCTCCTCGCGGTGGTCAAGACAATCGATCACGACCATGCTGCCGGTGCATATATATATAATAAATGAGTCTGTCAGGCTGTAATCTTTTATCACCGGCCTGTCGACCTGCATCAGGCTGGTATGGAAGTAACGGCACGATGCAAGCTCCACAGCCTTGTTCGCCACCGGATCCACTCTCAGCAGCCCGGTATGATCAAAGTCGAAATTTATTGCATCAAGCGCCAGCACGGTATGCATCTCCCTGGGCTTGCCCGAAGCATCGACACGATCCCAGTCATAGATCCGGTAAGTGACATCAGATGTCTGCTGTATCTCGGTAAGGAGAACGCCTGCCCCAATGGCGTGTACCATACCCGCCGGAATGAAGAAGGAATCTCCCGGCCTTGCAGGTGTGGCATTAATGATGCTTGCAAGCTGTTTGCTCTCGAGAAAATGAAGATATTCCTCCTTTGTGATCTTCCTCCTGAACCCGGTATATATTATAGCATCAGGCTCACTATCAATAATATACCACATCTCTGTCTTTCCCCAGGCGTGATGACGCTCTGTCGACAGTTTGTCGTCAGGGTGAACCTGAATCGAAAGGGTAGCCCGGGCATCAATGAATTTAATAAGCAGGGGAAATTCTGTCCCGAATCTGTCGTAGACTGTGTCGCCGACGAGATCGCCCATATATATTTCGATTATCTCCTCGAGACTGTTACCCTTCAGGAATCCATTGGCCACTACCGAACTTTCACCTGACATGCCGTTTATCTCCCAGCTCTCTCCAACTGCCGCACCAGGCTTGCTCTCCTTGCCAAAACGCTCATGCAGGGCATTGCCACCCCACAGGGTCTCCTTGAGCACGGGTCTGAACTTAATCGGGTAAAGTGAATTCATTTTCAGTCAATATAATCTGCTGCAATCTTCGTCTTTCTTATCCCAGAGGCTTCTGCCACGGCCTGGCGGTGCTCTTCGCTGGCTATGTACCGGTTCAGGTCTTCCTGCGAGCTGAATGTTGAGTCGATAACAAAATCACCGGCATGTTCCGCTTCAAGGATGTTGATCCCTGTCTTGTACTCAATGATGAAATCAAACTTTCTCCCCAGAGGGCCGAAGATATCATTCAGCCTTTTCAGAAAAATCTCTTTCTCTTCAGCGGTATACGGTGGTGTGAGTTTAAAGATCACGATATGTTTTATCATGCAGATATTTTGCTACTTTTGATACAAAAATAATCATTTTATGCTTATTGTCGGGATTGCCGGAGGGACAGGCTCCGGAAAGACGACCGTTGTACGCAGGCTTATTGAGATGCTCCCTCCGGGAGAGGTCGTTATATTGCCGCAGGACAGCTATTACAAGGATAACAGCCATATCACCATTGAGGAAAGGCAGAAGATCAACTTTGATCATCCTGACGCAGTGGAGTTCACCCTATTGATGTCTCACCTGGCTGAGATGAGAGCGGGCCGGCCCATCGAGATGCCGGTATATTCATACCTTACGTGTCTCAGGTCAAAGGAGACGATACCTGTTCAGCCGGCCGATGTGGTAGTCGTGGAAGGGATACTGGTCCTTGTAGATCCTGGTCTCCGCTCGATGCTTGACATAAAAGTCTTTGTCGATGCTGACGCTGATGACAGGCTGGGGAGAGTCATACAGCGTGACATCGTTGAACGCGGCCGCTCAGTTTTGCAGGTTCTTGCCCGTTACAATGAGACCGTTAAGCCGTCACACCTGCAGTTCATCGAGCCTTCGAAGAGATATGCCGATATCATCATCCCCGGAGGGGCGGAGAATACGGTGGGGATTGAGGTTCTGAAGACAATTATAGAAAAACACCTTAAATAGCCCTGATTAGTTTCGCCTCAGCTCCCTCAGGTACATCTGGATGGTATTTTCAAGACCGTAATAAAGAGCATCGGAGATGAGGGCGTGTCCGATTGACACCTCGAGGAGCCACGGAATATTCTGGTGCAGCCACGCAAGATTCTGAAGGTCAAGGTCATGTCCCGCATTGACCCCCAGCCCCAGATGACGTGCCGCTTCTGCAGCACGCAAAAATGGCTCCAGCGCTGCATCCCTGTCACGGCTGTACATTGCAGCGTACGGCTCGGTATATAATTCAATACGGTCTGTGCCCGTCCGGGCAGCATATTCGATCATCTCTGTGTCGGTACCGGTGAAGATGGAGGTACGTATTCCCTTTTCCCTGAAGCCTGCAATAACATCAGTCAGGAAAGAGAGATTGGTTTTTGTATCCCATCCTGCATTTGACGTAATGGCATCGTGAGAGTCAGGCACCAGGGTAACCTGGTCAGGGACGACGTCACAGACAAGACTGATGAACCCCTTTTTCGGATTGCCTTCTATATTGAATTCCGTGACAACAATATCCTTTATGTCGTAAACATCGCTGTACCTTATATGTCGTTCATCAGGCCTCGGATGAACCGTAATACCTTCAGCGCCAAAACTCTGGCATTTTATTGCGGCAAGCCTGACGTCAGGCACATTGCCGCCGCGGGCATTCCTGATGGTTGCAATCTTGTTGATGTTCACACTTAATCTCGTCATAAAGGCGTCTGCTGATAATAATTGCAAAGTTATAACGATCTCCAGTTTTTTTGTACTTTTAGTCAATAAATGAGATAGTGGATGCTTGCCCGAGACATGATATCCGATGTGGTGCCGTCACTTAAGACATCTGACACAGGGCAGATTGCCCTGAACTGGATGGAGATTTTCCGTGTGTCGCATCTCCCCATTGTCAATGAGAGTGATTATCTCGGGCTGATCTCTGACGGTGACATATATGACCTTAACCAGCCTGAGGAACCAATCGGGAACCATGAGTTGTCACTGCCAAGACCCTTTGTCACTGTTAACCGTCATATCTATGACGTGATTTCACTTGCGGCAAGACATAAGCTAACGGTTGTTCCGGTACTTGACGAGGACAATCATTACAGGGGAGTCATAACCTATAACGAGATCATCAGCAGTATTGCCGCCTTCTCATCCATTGATCAGCCCGGAGGCATGATAGTGCTGCATGTTCTCTCACAGGATTACTCCATGAGCCGTATCTCACAGATAGTTGAAAGCAATGACGCCAGGATATTGAGCATGCACATCACATCGAAACCTGAATCAACAAGTCTGGAGATCACACTGAAGGTAAATACCACTGACCTTGCTTCAATAATAAGGACTTTTGAGAGGTATTCATATGAAGTCACCACCTGGGTGACCGAGAATGATGAGCTTGACCGCTTTTATACTGACAGGTACAATCTTCTGATGAAGTATCTTAATATCTGACAGGGGAACATAATGAGCAGAAAAATTGCACTCTTCAGCAAGGGATTAACGGAAAAGACTGTTGCCGGCCTGCATCGTCTGGTTGACGCCCTGCATGGGCGCGGAGCTGAGATCTACCTGAACGTCATGGGAAATGGTGCTGACAGTTTCGTGACCGACAGCAGGGTCCGTCTCTTTGAATCGGCGGATGATCTTCCGGATGACATGTACCTTGTTATCAGCGTCGGCGGTGACGGTACTTTTCTTGAGACGGCGATGAGAGTGCGTGAACTCAACATTCCTGTGGCAGGGATAAACACCGGAAGGCTGGGATTCCTTGCAAACATACCCGACGACAATATCGGAAAGGCCATGGAGATGCTCTGTTCCGGATCATATGAAGTGATAAGCAGGTCAATGCTCGAGATCGTATCACCCGAGGGGCTCTTCGGTGAGCGCAGTTCACTGGCTCTTAATGAGATCACCCTCCAGAAGAGTGATCAGATGATGATAACAATAACCGTTTCTGTCAACGGCAATTTCCTTAATACCTACCGTGCTGACGGTCTGATCATCTCCACCTCCACGGGCTCAACAGCATATAACCTGAGCGTTGGCGGTCCTATCCTCTCGCCATCAGATGAGAGTTTCATAATCGCTCCGATGTCTCCGCATAACCTCACCGTCAGGCCTATCATCGTAACCGGCAGCAGCACAATTGTCATGGAGGCCGGAGGCAGAGGCAGCGAATGCATGATAACATGTGACTCCAGGGCAATGCACCTGCCGCTGGGAGTGAAGATAGAGGTGCGGCCGGCACCCATGAAACTCAAAACTGTAACACCGGAAGGAAACGATTTTTTCAGCACCCTCAGAAACAAACTGATGTGGGGCGCAGATCTCCGTAACTGACAATAATTAAGGAATATTTAAGTTTTAAAATATATTACATTATCTATATTTGTAGCCTGAACTTTGAGACGACCGGAAATGAAGCGGCTATTAATCATAAGTGTGGTGGTATTTCTTTGTGCCCCCTATTCTTCAGCCCAGCTATGGAAGATGAAGAGGTATGAAGCCGTGGCATCACTGGGTACGTCTCAGTTTTACGGTGATGTGGGTGGATTTTCTAATGGTGAGAATGCGTGGGGGTTGAAAGACATAACATTTAAACAGACGAGGTTTAATGTGAGCGGTTCATTCAGGTACTTCATCATGGATGAGGTGGCTGCCAGGCTCTCTCTGTCATACGTAATGCTCCATGCCACTGATGAGAGAGGTGATAACGAAGACAGGGGCTATGAGGCAACTACTTCCCTCTTCGAGCCTGCTCTCATAGGCGAATATTATTTCATAAGGAACCGCGAAAGAAACAGCTTCCTCTTCCAGGTAAGGAGGGCTGTCTCAAGAAACAGGATAAAGGATTTCTTCCGGAGCATTGACGTCTACGCTCTTGCAGGTGTCGGAGGAGCGGCATACAAGGTGAATCCCAATGAGGCTCTTGAGGATCGTAAAATGCCGACAAGCGGGTTCACTGCCGTGATACCTTTCGGCCTGGGAGCAAAGCTGACCATTGACCCTAACATACTTATGGGCATCGAGTTTAATAGCCGGTATGCATTCACCGATTATCTTGACGGATACACTTCTGACTGGTCTACAAGAAATGATATCTACCATACTTTTAGCGTGACCTTTAATTACAGGATCAGAACGGCGCGGAGCGGATGGCCCGCTTTCCGTTGATGTTCAAATGACCCATTGCATGAGAAAGTTCATAATACTACTTATAATAACATGTGCGTCCGCACTAGCATTCGCGCAGCGAACCGCTGACTACGGATTTTCTGCGGGTATGACTACCTATCTCGGCGATATCAACGAATCAAACCTCTTTTATAACCCCGGGCCCGCTTTCCAGTTATTCTACAGGTATAATTTCAATCCCAGGCAGGCTGTCAGGGCAAATATACTCGGAGGCAACATCAAAGCTGACGGGGCCGACTTTGACAATCTGATGGAGCCTGCTGCGAGCACCTCCTTCTCAGGTATAGTAGGTGAGTTCGGCATAACATATGAATACAACTTCTTCCCATATTCCACCATGCGAAGCAGAATTGTCGATTATACGCCTTACATTGCTGCCGGTGCGGCACTCTCGGTGGCCAGTACGGATGACTTCCATATCTTCCCTTCCATACCATTCTCTGCCGGATTCAAGATAAATGTAGCAAACCATCTTGGTCTTGAATTCGAATATGGTTTTCGTAAGACTTTTTATGATAACTTTGACGGCCTGACAGACATGGTTGATCCCGACGATCAGACATGGATGCATAACAATGACTGGTACACTTTCATGGGGGTCTCGTTCACGTGGAAGTTGTACAACAAACTTGTGGGCTGTCCTGCATTTGCAGATTTTGCAGAGGATAAAAAAAGAAAGAGATAGAGTTGACCTTCAGAAATCAGATAGATACGAACAGGCTGCCAAGGCATGTGGCTGTCATCATGGACGGCAACGGCCGCTGGGCTCGCCGCAGGGGGCAGGAGCGTGTCTTCGGGCATCACCAGGGAGCCAGGGCCGTGCGTAAAGTTATCGAAGCCGCTGCCGAACTGGGTATTGAATACCTGACACTTTACGCTTTCTCGACAGAAAACTGGAACCGGCCTGATGACGAGATCTCTGCCCTGATGGACCTGATGGTAGACTCGCTTAATAACGAGACTCAGACGCTGCTGAAAAACAAGATATCAGCAAAAGTGATAGGCGATATAAACCGCCTCTCAGATAATGTCAGAACGAAACTGCTCGAGACCATCGAGGTTACTGCAGGGGGAACAAGAATGAAGCTTGTCGTTGCCCTCAGCTACTCCTCAAGATGGGAAATAACCACTGCCTGCAGACGGATAGCCTCGGCAGTGCATAAAGGACATCTTAGAGCAGATCAGATTACCGAGGAGACGGTAAATGCAAACCTTGAGACTGCAGGAATCCCTGACCCTGAACTGATGATACGTACCAGCGGAGAGAAGCGCATCAGCAACTTCCTCCTCTGGCAACTCGCATATACAGAACTGTATTTTACTGAAAGACTTTGGCCCGATTTTGGCAAGGAAGATTTTTATAAGGCGGTGGCCAACTTCCAGAAGAGGGAAAGGCGATATGGCAAGACCAGTGAGCAGATTGCGGAAAACAATTGAGATGATGAAAGAGAGATTCAGGCCGATACTCCCCCTTGTGGTTTTATTACTGATAGGAGTATCTGCCGCTGCCCAGACTGAAGAAAAATATGCTAACTACCTCTACCCTGAAGAGTATACCATAGCCGGGATAACAGTCTCCGGAGTAAAATTCCTTGACTCAAATGCCCTCATAGGAATATCAGGACTGAGGATCGGACAGAAGGTGGAGATTCCCGGAGAGATAATAACATCTGCTGTCAAGAAGCTGTGGAGCCAGGGACTTTTTGCCGATGTCAGCATAAGAATCGTGAAGAAGGAGGATGACAATGTCTGGCTCGATATATTCCTCCAGGAGAGGCCGAGGCTCTCATCCCTGAAGTTTGAAGGGATTAAAAAGGCTGAAGAGACCGATCTGCTTGAAAAAATTACCTTCCCACCCGGGACACAGGTGACGGCGCACCAGCTGAGACGAGCTGAAAAAACCATCAAAGACCATTTCATCGAGAAGGGATTCCTTAACACTGATGTAAAAATCATCCCCAAGGATGATCCCGACATGCCCAATAACGTTATTCTAAATATTATTGTCGACAAAAATGCCAAGGTGAAGATCGAATCTATTGATTTCGAGGGGAATGAATTCTTTGACGACAAAAGACTGCGCAGGGTGCTGAAGAACACCAAACAGCGTGATATTAACTTCTTCAAGGGATCAAAATATATTCAGGAAAAATTCAAGGAGGACCGCGAGAGCCTTATTGCGTTCTACAATGAGAACGGCTTCCGCGATTTCAGGATATTAAGGGACTCCACTTTCATCAAGCCTGATGACCAGGGCAAGATGGTGCTTCATGTCAGGATTTATGAAGGTGACCAGTATTATCTCCGCAATGTTGACTGGGTGGGTAACAGCATCTACACCAAGGATTATCTCAGCCGTGTCTTCAACTTCCCGAAAGGTGAGGTTTACAACCAGACGATGATCAGCAAGAGGCTGATGGAAGACCCTGATGCCGTCAACTCACTCTATCTTGATTACGGTTACCTCTTTTCAAGACTTAATCCCGTGGAGAAGCGGGTTGAGGGAGATTCAATAGACCTTGAGATACAGATATTTGAAGGTGAACCTGCCAACCTCAATAATGTATTCATCAGCGGCAACACACGTACCAACGAACATGTACCCAGGCGTGAGCTTTACACCCTCCCGGGCGACCTTTTCAGCAAGGAGAAGATCATACGCTCTGTAAGGCAGGTAGCTGTGCTTGGCCACTTCGACCCGGAGAAGATAAACCCCCAGCCAATACCGGACCAGATCAACGGTACTGTTGACCTGCTCTATGCACTCGAGGAGAAAGCGAACGACCAGTTTGAGATCTCAGGAGGATGGGGAGCAGGCATGCTCGTCGGGACTGTTGGGGTAAGGTTCAACAACTTCGCGATGCGCAACTTCTTCAAGTGGAGGGAGTGGAGACCCTATCCTTCCGGTGACGGACAGTCACTGAGCTTCAGGATACAGTCGAACGGAAAGATGTACCAGTCATACAACATATCGTTCGTCGAGCCCTGGCTGGGTGGCAATAAGCCGAACACACTCTCCCTGTCATACTACAGGTCGGTCAACAGCAACGGCCAGCGCAAAGACAGCCCCACCGCACAGTATATGATTATCGACGGTGTCTCAGCCGGATTTGGCAAGAGACTCTCATGGCCCGATGACTATTTCTCGGTATACTATGAAGCCAGTTACCAGCGGTATGACATGAACAACTACCAGCAGCAATTCCGGTTCCTGTTTGATGACGGTGTTTCAAACATCTTCTCACTTACCGGAAGACTGACGAGGTTCTCGGCCGGACCGAACAGCATTTACCCCCGCAGCGGATCTACATTCTCCCTGTCACTGCAGGTTACACCTCCCTATTCACTTCTCAATGGAAAAGATTATTCCGACGTTACTGACCAGGAGAAATACAAGTGGATAGAATTTTACAAGACTGTGTTCAAGGCTGACTACTATTTCCCTCTCTCGACAAATGACAAGCTCATCCTGAACACAAGAGCGGCGTTCGGATACATAGGCTTCTATAATCCCGATATCGGTGCCTCACCCTTCGAGAATTTCTACGTCGGAGGCGACGGAATGACCGGGTTCAGCCTTTATGGCAGGGATATTGTAGGAGCAAGAGGATATGAGAACGGTTCACTTACACCTTACAAGTTTGAGGAGGAAGTGGGAAGGATTGATGTCGGTAACGCTTATTCAAAACTGACAGTGGAACTCAGATACCCTATATCCCTTAATCCTCAGGCAACGATATACGTCCTCGGTTTTATCGAGGCTGCAAAGGCCTGGGAGACACTGAGAGAATTTAACCCGTTCAGGATGAACCGTGCTGCCGGTTTCGGACTGAGGGCCAACCTGCCTATGTTTGGACTTCTTGGCATAGACTGGGCATACGGTTTTGACCCTGTAAAGGGTATGCCTGATGCATCGGGAAGCCAGTTCCATTTTGTTTTAGGTCAGCAATTCTGAAAAAGTTAAAAAATTAAAAGAAAAGCTATGAAGAAGTTTATTGTTTTAACAGTTCTGGTTCTGGCAGCTACCCTCAGCGGTGCCGCACAGAAGTTCGCATTCGTAGACAGTGAATACATCCGGAATAATATCCCTGCCTTCACGGCTGCACAGCAGCAGCTTGACAAGCTCTCACAGGACTGGGAGAAGGAAGTGGCCGATGGTTATGCCGCTGTTGAACAGATGTACAAGGATTACCAGGCAGAGGTTGTGCTCCTGGCCCAGGACCAGAAGAGAAAAAGAGAAGAGGCTATCATCGCCAGGGAGAAAGAGGTGAAAGAGCTTCAGAATAAGTATTTCGGTATGGAAGGAGAGCTCTACAAGAAACGTGAAGAGCTTGTAAAGCCGATACAGGATGAGATCCTCAAGGCCATCAAAGAGATCTCTGTTGAAGGAAGTTATGCAGTCATCTTCGACACCTCGTCAGGGACAAACATACTCTTTGCAAACCCAAGATATGACCTCTCAGACCAGGTCCTGAAGAAACTGGGATATAAAAATTAAATAATTACATTTGCACGATTAAACTGAAAAATGAACACAATGAAGAAACTTTTTGGAATGGTTCTGGTTGCAGCACTGCTATTTACTGCACAGGATGTTTTTGGACAGACATTTAAGACAGCTCATATAAACAGGGATGACATAATTATGGTAATGCCTGAGTATGACAGTGCCATGAAGGCATACAATGCATTCGGTCAGGAACTTACCAATGCCCTGGAACTGATGCAGGTTGAGTACAACAACAAGCTTGATCAGTACGTGAAGGATAGCAAGAACCTGAGTGACCTTGTCAAAGCCAACAAGGAGCAGGAACTGGCTGACATGCAGACGAGGATTGGCAATTTCCAGCAGCAGGCACAGGTACAGCTGCAGGAGAAACAGGCTGAGCTGCTTAATCCTATCATCGAAAAGGCAGGCAAGGCTATCGGCGATGTTGCCAAGGAAGGCGGTTTCATATATGTTTATGACGTACGTACCCTGGTCTATTTTGACCCGACGAAAAGCACAGATCTCGGCCCGCTGGTGAAGACCAAGCTGGGTCTTAAATAATAATCAATTTAATCAGGCAGGGCTGTCCGCCACACGGTGGACAGCCTTTCTTTTAAAAGTACAATGAAAGCAGGAGAACGCCCTATAGGGGTCTTTGATTCAGGAGTAGGCGGCCTGACGGTGGCGCATGCCATCAGACAGGCCCTCCCCGGCGAGAGTCTGATTTATTTTGGCGACACAGCTCACCTGCCCTATGGCGACAAGTCAGAAGAGGCAATAAGAAATTATTCCCGCCGGATAACTGATTTCCTGATCGGCTATGACTCAAAAATGGTGCTCATTGCATGTAATTCAGCTTCCGCCTCAGCCTATGAAACCCTTCTCGGGGAATTTGGCAGCAAGACACTGATAATGGATGTAATCAACCCGGTGGTCGAATATGTCACAAGCCATAATTACAGGAAGCTGGGTGTCATAGGGACAAAGAGAACCATCAGTTCGGGTACCTATGAAAAGAAGATACATGATGCTTCGGCTTCAGCATCTGTCTACTCTCTTGCCACCCCTCTGCTGGTGCCAATGATAGAAGAGGGATTCATTTTTGATGACATCAGCAATGCCATTATAAGAACTTACCTCTCTGACAGCGGCCTTAATGACATTGATGCACTTATTCTCGGATGCACCCATTATCCAATCATACGCAACCAGATCAGCAAATTCTTCAATTTCAACGTTGAGGTCATCGATTCGGCACGCATAGTGGCACAGCGCCTGCGAGTGATGCTTGAGCAGAATGATCTTCTCAATAAGGGAAGGGCAGGAGAAGACCTCTTCTTTGTCTCGGACTATACCGAGTATTTCGGGAAGATAGCCCGTATGTTCTTCGAGGGCAATATCAATCTTCAGAAAGCTGATATCTGGAGCTGAACCTGCTGGGACACCTCCCTTGCCACAGCCCCTTACAGATCAGATATCTTATTGCATATAAATAAGTTATGGTATTGCTCCAAACATGATCAAAATCATAATCATATAGAAGTGTTATAATGAACTTAGCTTCGTGAAATTGGTTACTTTTATGTCGTTTATAATGAAAACAATAACCTCATAATACATCATGGGAAAAAGATCAAAGGTCATAGAAAGAGATGCAGTAGTGATCAGGTTCTCCGGTGACTCGGGTGACGGGATGCAGCTAACGGGCACCCTGTTCTCGAATACTTCGGCACTGTTCGGTCATGATCTCTCAACATTCCCCGACTATCCTGCAGAGATCAGGGCTCCTCAGGGCACTGTGGGGGGCGTATCAGGCTTTCAGGTGCACATCGGACACAAACAGATAAACACGCCGGGCGATTATCCTGATATCCTTGTAGCCATGAACCCTGCCGCTATACGCGCCAATGCAGGATGGCTGAAGCCGGGTGCTACTATCATTTATGACACTGACAGCTTTACTGAGAAAAACATACTGCGTGCCGGGTACAAGGAAGACCCTTTTGCTGAAGACAAGATAGAGACACTTAACCTTATCGGCGCTCCTATTACCACACTGGTAAAAGAGACGCTGAAGGATCTTGATATTGACCCCAAGACTGTCCTTCGTACCAAGAATATGTTCGCCCTGGGAATGGTCTACTGGCTATTTGACAGTCAGCTTGACTACACCGAGAAGTTCATCGATGACAAGTTCGGAAAGAAACCCGTCGTTGCTGAGGCCAACAGTATGGTCCTGAGGGCCGGATATTACTATGCCGAAACCATTGAAGCACTTACCCCCTCATTCAGGGTGTTGCCTGCTCCGATAGCAAAGGGGGTTTACCGGAATATCAACGGCAACCAGGCCACCGCATGGGGCTTTCTTGCCGCTGCTGAGAAAGCCGGACTTAAGCTCTTCATCGGGTCATACCCCATCACTCCGGCAACAGGCATCCTTGAAGAACTTGCCTTGCGCAAGGACCTCGGCGCAAAAAGCCTTCAGTGTGAGGATGAGATCGCAGGGATATGCACGGCAATCGGCGCAAGCTATGCCGGTAACCTGGCTGTGACGACAACCTCTGGCCCTGGCCTGGCACTTAAGTCTGAAGCCCTCAACCTGGCTGTCATGACCGAACTGCCGCTGGTAGTCGTTGATGTCCAGAGAGGCGGCCCGTCAACCGGACTACCGACAAAGACCGAACAGGCAGACCTGTGGCAGGCACTCTACGGACGTAACGGGGAGAGCCCTGTTGTCGTGATAGCTGCCGGTACCCCTTCCGACTGCTTCCACTTTGCCTTCGAGTCGGCAAAAATAGCCGTTGAGCACATGACACCCGTGCTGCTGCTGACAGACAGCTATCTGGCAAACGGTTCTGAACCGTGGAAGATACCTTCCATGAAAGATCTGCCTGCCGTGAAGGTGCCTTTCGCTGTCAGCGATGATAAAGAATTCCTGGCGTACGAAAGGGATGCAACGACCCTTGCCCGTAAATGGGCAATACCTGGAACACCCGGCCTTGAGCATCGTGTGGGGGGTCTCGAGAAAACAAAGAAAGGAAGCGTATCGTATACGCCTGAGAACCATGAATACATGGTCAGGATGAGAGAAGAAAAGGTGGAACGCATCCAGAGCGAGGTGCCTGACCTTAAGATCACAGGAGATAAAAATGCTGATCTGCTCGTTATCGGATGGGGAAGCTCATACGGTCACATACTGACAGCCGTTACTGAACTGAAGGAAGAGGGCTACACCGTCGCCGCTACCCACTTCAACTATATAAGACCCCTGCCGAAAAACTGTGAAGAGGTTTTCTCAGGTTTTAAGAAACTGGTTGTATGCGAACTGAATAACGGACAGTTTGCCAATTATCTGAGGATGAAATATCAGAAGTTCACATTCACTCAGTATAATAAGATTCAGGGGCTGCCGTTCACGGTCAGGGAGATAAAAGATCATTGTATAACATTACTGGAGGGTAAATAAGATGGCTGATACGAATACATTACAGTATACCGCAAAGGATTTCAAGAGTGACCAGGAAGTAAGATGGTGCCCCGGTTGCGGAGACCATGGGATACTTGCCTCACTGCAGAAAACGCTTGCTGACATGGGTGTTCCCAAAGAAAAGTATGTCTTTGTTTCAGGCATCGGGTGCTCATCACGGCTGCCATACTATATGAATACCTACGGCTTTCACGGTATTCACGGCCGCGCAGCGGCAATAGCAACAGGCGTCAAGATAGCCAATCCGGACCTGATGGTATGGGAGATGACAGGTGACGGCGATGCCCTGGCAATAGGAGGGAACCATTTCATCCATGCCGTAAGACGCAACATAGACATCAAGATACTCTTGTTTAACAATGAGATATACGGTCTCACCAAGGGACAGTATTCGCCTACCTCACAGAGAGGGCTGGTGACAAAGACATCGCCTTTCGGTACTATTGAAGAACCTTTCAAGGTTGGCGAGCTGACCATCGGCGCTCACGGACGCTTTTTTGCGCGCACTGTAGATTATAACCTTCAGCTCTCGGGCGAGGTTTACAGGGAGGCGGGTCTCTTCAAGGGCACCGCCGTGGTAGAGGTGATACAGAACTGTGTCATTTTTAATGACGGAGTCCATGAAGCTATCACAAATAAGGAGTTCAGGGATGACAGGACCATAGTGCTGCGTCACGGTCAGCCGATGATCTTCGGCAAGGAGCACAACAGGGGATTAATCCTTGACGGCATAAAGCTTAAGGTTGTTAAGATAGGGGAGAACGGCATCACTGAAAAAGATCTTCTGGTGCATGATGCAGAGGAAGCCAATCCGGGAATACACTACATGCTCGCCGGAATGCAGTATCCGGATTATCCCTTTGCCCTTGGCGTTATCAGGGCTGTCAAATCACAGACTTATGACGATGCAATGATTGAACAGCACAAACAGGTGCAGTCCGCTTCTAAGATCAGATCAGTTGACGATCTGCTGATGAGCGGCTCAACCTGGGTGGTAGAGTGATCTGTCACCGCTTAACGGAATACTATTACGGGCACACCATATACTGTGCCCGTCTTTTTTGCCCTCTTTTTTACTAATTTTGACCATTCACTTCACCCGAAGAACTGATGAGTAAAAAGCCTGAGACAAGCCCGCACTTCAACCGCGCCATGCGTGACCAGCAGGAGCGCCTGAAGGAGCTTGCCTGTATAAACCGCGTAACACAGATACTCAAAGAGGGCAAAACCATCGAGGAGACACTCATGCACCTCGTCCTGACCCTCCCGGCGGCATGGCAGTACCCCGAACATACAATCGCACGCATAACTTACGCTGACAGGTATTATGAGACCCCTGACTTCCGCGAGACTGAGTGGGAGATGATTCAGGATTTTACGACCCTGGGTGGGGATGGATCAATAGGGATTTACTATACCCGTGAGTTTATGAAGGAATTTGAGGGGCCCTTCCTCAAGGAGGAACGAGACCTTATTGCCAATCTCTCTAAACTGATCACAGGGTTTATCAACAGCATTATAGCGAGGGATTCCGGCGTTTCTTTAACCATGGAGTCTGCCTCTGAGGAAGATAGCGAGCAACTCTCAAGCCGCAAGCTCCTTCAGAAATTCCTTGACAGACATAACGCCGAGAGGGATGTCTTCCATGACCTGATGCCATTCATGGTCAAGGAGATATTGCTTGTCGCCAGTCTCTATGACGCCTACTCCATAGAGGGTGAAGGACGATTCTCTGACCATATGCTGGGCGAGTACTACCAGATGAGCCTGACATCCATTCCAAGGGTCACCGGCGTCTCAGGAGAGGATGAGGTCTTCGACAGACTCCGGTCAAGACATTATGACATGATCATAATCATGGTCGGCGTTGACAAGGAGGGGCCGATGAATATGTGCAGGAACCTGAAGGAGAGATACCCCTATATACCTACTTTTCTGCTGCTGAACAACCCCGGTGACATTCCGTTTGTGCTTAACCAGAAGAAGCTTGGAGTCCCCTTCGACAACTTTTTTGTCTGGACAGGCGAGTCAAAGGTCTTCTTTGCCATGGTAAAACTCCTTGAGGATAAGGTCAATGTTGAGAACGACACAAAGAAGGGGCTCACGGGAGTGATGCTCATCATTGAGGACGCTGCCGACTACTATTCGACATATGTGCCGATGCTTTACACCCTTGTTCTGGAACAGACCCGGAGTCTCATCGAGGACGTCTCTTCGGATGAGCTGTATAAGGTGCTGAAGCTGAGGGCGAGACCGAAGATACTGCTTGCCTCAACATATGAAGAGGCCGTTTCAATTTTCAGAAGATACAAAGACAGCCTCCTGGGGGTAATCTCCGACATGCGCTTCCCGCGTGAGGGGATACTCAATAACATGGCAGGCTTCGACCTCATTGAACATATCAGGTCTGAACTGCCTAACCTGCCTACCGTCCTTCAGTCATCAGACCCGGATAACATCAAATATGCCACACAACTCAGGGTGAGCTTCATCAACAAGAACTCGGAGAGCCTTCTCCAGGATCTGAAGTCATTCATAAATTATTATCTCGGGTTTGGCAATTTTGTCTACCGTGACACCACCGGCAGACAGATAGCAGTCGCAAAATCAATGAAGGAGTTCGAGTCTTTCCTGCAGACCGTGCCTGAAGATTCACTCGTCTACCATGCAATGAAAAACCACTTCTCCATGTGGCTGATGGCCCGCGGTGAGGTGAAGATCGCAAAGAGGATAAACCCTGTCAAGCTGTCAGACTTCAAAAGCCTCACCGAACTGAGAGAATTCCTTCTCGAGATAATAAGGAAGAGAAGGAGGGAGGTCAACAAGGGAAAGGTGGTCAACTTTGATGAGGCTGCTGTCATTGATGAGTCAAACGTCGTGAGCCTGGCCGGAGGATCACTCGGAGGGAAGGGCCGTGGCCTGGCATTCATCAATACCCTTATTTACAGCTTCGAGCTCGGACGCCTGCAGCCGGACATCAATATCAGGACACCCATAACAGCTATCATCGGGACGGATGAGTTTGACCTCTTCATGGAGAGTAACAACCTCTGGGAGCTGATAAAGAAGGAGAAGGACTTCAAGTCACTTCAGAGACAGTTTCTTGCCGGGAGCCTCAGCTCTGACCTTGAGGGCAGACTCAGGGTCTTCATGAAGCTCAACACAGGGCCGCTGGCGGTAAGATCGTCAAGCCTCTTCGAAGACTCTCTCAGCCAGCCCTTCTCAGGTATCTTCGGCACTTATCTCCTGCCCAACAACCATCCCGACCCGGAGGTGAGGCTCAGACAGCTCCTGGGTGCCGTGAAACTCGTTTTCTCGTCAATCTACTCTGACAACTCACGCACCTATTTTGAGGCAATAAACTTCAAGGTGGAGCAGGAGAAGATGGCTGTTGTCATACAGACAGTAGTCGGTAACAGGTTTGGTGACACCTACTATCCCCATCTCAGCGGTACGGCGCAGTCATTCAACTTCTACCCCGTAGCTCATATGACCCCGCAGGACGGTTTTGCCGTCATTGCCGTGGGGCTGGGTCAGTACGTCCTTGACGGAGAGAGAGCCTTCAGGTTCTCCCCCTCATTCCCGTCGCTTGACATCGTCTCTATTGATGATCTCTCAAAGTATTCGCAGGTCAACTTCTATGCTATAAACATGGCAAGAAGTGAGTTTGACCTGCTGCAGGGTGAGAAGGCCGGGCTTGTCAAGCTGAACATAAACAAGGCTGAAGAGCATGGTACGCTGGCACACTCAGCATCGGTGCTCAGTATTGACAATGAGACTCTGACGCCGGGCCTGTACGAGGCTGGCCCGAGGGTTATAAACTTTGCCGATATCCTCAAGTATGATTATATACCGCTTGCTTCGACACTGAAGACCGTGCTCCAGGTCGTGCGTGATGCATTCGGTGCTCCTGTTGAGATAGAGTTTGCCGTTGACCTCACAAGGGATGACGAGGGAAGGGCCTCGTTTTACCTGTTGCAGGTCAAGCCGCTTGTCGGCAGTGGCGCCGGATATTCCATTGATCCGGAAAGTATATATACTGATGACGTGCTGCTGATATCCAGGAGAAGCATGGGCAACGGCCTCATAGATGACATCACTGACCTTGTCTATGTTGAGCCTGACAGGTTCAGCAGCATGAAGACGCTTGAGATGGTCGATGAGATTGATGCCATAAACCGGAAAATGCTCAGTGAGGGCCGCAAGTATGTTCTTATAGGGCCGGGAAGGTGGGGCACCAAAGACAGGTTCCTGGGCATACCCGTTGCGTGGCCGCAGATATCAAATGCCAGGGTCATCGTCGAAATAGGACTGCCTGATTTTCATGTCGATGCATCACTCGGATCGCACTTCTTCCACAATGTGACATCAATGAATATCGGTTACCTGTCTGTCAATCAGGACACCAATGACGGAACCGTCAGGTGGAACAGGCTTAAGAAGCAGAAGGTCATTGCCAGAAGCAAGTTCTTCAGGCACATCAGGTTCGAGAATCCATTGATAATAAGGATGGACGGAAAGAAGGGGATGGCTGTTATATCAGTCAGAAGCTGACCGTTGCGGCAGCTGTAACAGCATCCTTGTTAGTCTTCTTAATGAGTCCCTGCAGTACACTGCCCGGGCCTACCTCCACAAACTCCGAGGCTCCGTCGGCGATCATACTGTTCACCGTCTGTGTCCATCGCACCGGGGAGATAAGCTGAGCAACCAGGTTGCTCATTATCTGCTGCGGGTCCCTTGCAGGCATTGCGGTGACATTCTGATATACCGGACAAACCGGCGTACTGAATTTCGTTGCCCTTATGGCTGCCTCGAGCTCCGTACGAGCCGGCTCCATGCAGGGTGAGTGAAAGCCTCCGCTGACAGCGAGTATGACAACACGTTTTGCACCGCGTCTTTTCAGCTCTTCCGCTGCCCTGTTCACACCGTCAACGGTGCCTGAGATCACTATCTGGCCCGGACTGTTGTAGTTAGCCGGCACAACGATGTCGGCGGAAGCATTGCACACCTCTTCCACCACTGCATCGTCAATGCCAAGCACCGCAGCCATTGTCGAGGGGGTTATGCCGCATGCTTTCTGCATCGCGGCAGCCCTGGCGGCGACGAGTATCAGCCCGTTCTCAAAGGAGAGCGCCCCGGCAGAGACAAGTGCCGAGAACTCCCCAAGGGAGTGACCCGCTGTCATTGCAGGAGCAAAAGCGCTGCCCATCACCATTGCAAGTATTACTGAATGAATGAAGATGGCCGGTTGCGTTACCCTGGTCTGCCTGAGCTCGTCCTCAGTACCGCTGAACATGATATCAGTGATGCGAAAACCCAGCAGCTCATTGGCTCTTTCAAACATCTCACGCGCTGCCGGCGAATTATCATAGAGATCCTTTCCCATGCCGGGAAACTGCGATCCCTGTCCGGGAAATACAAATGCTTTCATAATCCAGGTATATGTTTAAGCCCCAAAAATAGAAAAAATTAACGATGACCGCGCACCGGTCAGTGCAGCCTGGCGGCAATCAGATGAGTGAACTCCTCGCGGGTGTTGAGGTTTGAAAGAAAACACCCGGTAAACGCCGAGGTGGTGGTGACAGAGTTCTGCTTCTGCACCCCCCTGATCTGCATGCACATGTGCTGCGCCTCTATTACCACGGCAACCCCGAGTGGCTTCAGGGTCTCCTGAATGCAGTTCCGTATCTGTGTCGTGAGCCTCTCCTGTACCTGCAGCCTGGCAGAGTAGGTCTCCACCACGCGTGCTATCTTGCTCAGCCCTGTGATATAGCCGTCAGGGATGTAGGCCACGTGAGCCTTGCCGAAAAAGGGTAGCATGTGATGCTCACACATTGAATAAATATCAATGTCCTTGACTATAACCATCTGCCGGTACTCCTCCTTGAACATGGCGCTGCGCAGTATCTCCTCAGGATTTTGCTGGTAACCCCTTGTGAGGAAGCTGAGTGCCTTGGCCACCCTCGTCGGAGTGTTGAGCAAACCCTCTCTGTCAGGGTCTTCGCCAAGCAGTTTAAGTATCTTGTAATAATATCCGGCGATCTCATTTATAACGTCGGGATTCCACTTTTCGATCTTGTTGTAACCGTCTGACAGGGCTCCGCTGCCGTCATTTAGCTTTTCCATATTATCCGTAATATTCGATGAAATTGTTTTCTGTCTCTTCTATTCTCACACAGTGCAGCGTGACCCCCTCTGCTTCCAGGGGTCCTTTCAGCTCGTCCCAGACAGCCACTGCCAGATTCTCCGTGGTTGCTATCTTCCCGGCCATGAAGTCAGTCTCTGTGTTCATGTTGCGGTGGTCAAGCTTCTCTATAACCCTTTCGTTTATTATCTCCTTAAGCCTGGTGGCATTCATAAAATATCCTATGTCAGGGTCTATCTCCCCCCTGACCGTCACCTTGAGTACATAATTATGCCCATGCCAGTTTGGATTTGAACACTTACCGTAGATCTTCAGGTTGTCCTCATCACTTAGGCCGGGGCGGAACATCCTGTGTGCTGCGCTGAACCGCTCTCTTCTTGTAAGGTAGATCATAACCCTTAAAGTTAAATGAAATGGCGTTAATGAGGAAATAACAGATCAAAAATAATATATTTATCCGTTTATTTCAGGTATAACAGATGGACGAAGTTATTGCAGACATACTGATAGCTGTCGCTCACCCCTCGGAAGGGGTGGCAGTGGAAAAAGCGATGAGTGATGCCCGCTGCAACTGTGAGCTGCTGGTCACTGGCGTCGGTGGCGCAGCTATGTCATGGGCGCTGCAGAAGAGATTTTCTTCCGGAGGCATTCCTTCGCTGGTCATCAATGCAGGCATAGCTGGGAGCTACACTTCTTCATATCGACCCGGCGATGTTGTTATTGCCTGCTCTGACTGTTTTGCCGATATGGGTGTTGATGACAACGGCTCTTTTCTGTCACTCTTCAGGGCCAGCCTGGCAGACCCCGACAAACGGCCCTTCAGTGATGGGAGGATACACTGCCATGGCAGGTGGTTTGACAGTATGAGCACAAAATACCCGGCGGTCAGGGCAGCAACAGTCAACATGACCTCCGGATCACAGCCTGTGATAGACCGCATCAGGAAGGCATGGGACCCTGAGATAGAGACCATGGAGGGGGCGTGGTTTGCCTATGCCTGCGCGATGTCAGGCGCTGAGTGGCTCACCGTCAGGGCCGTGTCAAACATGGTCGAGCCCCGTAACCTGAATAAATGGGATATACCCCTTGCTCTGGCAAAGTTGCAGGAGGCAATGACTGATATTTTGAAAACCATAAAGGAAGGATGAGACTTACACTGGGTTTTTCTCCATGCCCCAATGACACATTCATCTTTGAGGCACTCGTTCACCGCAGGGTTGATACAGAGGGGATCGAATACGACTGGTTTCTTGCTGATGTCGAAGAGCTCAACCGCAGAGCACTCGACGGCAGCGTTGACATCACCAAGATGAGCTTTCATGCATATGCCTGGGCAGCAAACAATTATCTGCTGCTTGACTCGGGCAGCGCCCTCGGACGCAACAACGGCCCGCTCGTTGTCAGCCGGAGGAAGATATACCCTGATGAGCTCAATGATGCGCTGATAGCTATACCGGGCAGATACACTACTGCCAACCTCCTCTTCAGCATCTTCTGGCCCGGGGCACAGCGGAAGCGGGAGTATCTCTTTTCCGATATCCCCGAGGCTGTCCTTTCAGGAGAGGCGGATGCCGGTCTCATAATCCATGAGACCAGATTCACCTACCAGGCTATGGGACTGCAAAAGGTAGCAGACACGGGCGAAGAGTGGGATAAACTGACAGGTCTTCCCATTCCCCTCGGAGGGATAGTGGTGCACCGCAGCGTAAGTGATGATACAGCTGCCAGGGTAAACAGGGCAATACGCCGCAGCCTTGAATATGCCCGTGCCAATCCGTCCGCCTCACTCGATTTTATACGCAAAAATGCCAGGGAGCTGGAGGCTGAGGTTACCCGTGAGCATATAAACCTTTATGTCAATGACTTCAGCCTCTCACTGGGGAAGGAGGGGAGAGAGGCTGTTGAGCGGCTCTTTGCCGTTGCATATGAAAGAAAGGTGACAGGAGCACTGCCCGAAAGGATATTTCTTTAACCACCTGTCCCCTGCCGTGTCAATTTATTATCTTTACATTATAATAATACTAAACTGACCGGGTCATGAAATTCGAACTGCCACCACTGAGCTACAGTCCTGATGCCCTTGCACCGCAAATAAGCGCTGAGACCATTGAGTACCATCATGGTAAGCATCATCTGGCATATGTGAATAATCTCAACGGCCTTATACCGGGCACTCCATTTGAGAACGCCACCCTCGAGACTATGATCATGAAGGCTGAAGGAGGCATTTTCAATAATGCCGCACAGGTATGGAATCATACATTTTATTTTTCATCATTTTCATCTTCGGGGAAAAGAGAGCCCCATGGTACTCTTTTGCGCGCCATTGACGCCGGATTCGGTTCCTTCGAATCATTCAGGGAGTCTTTTACAAAGTCCGCCGCCACCCTTTTCGGGTCAGGATGGGCCTGGCTGTGCATGAAGCCTGACGGCACACTGGCCGTGACACAGGAGTCAAATGCCGGTAACCCGATGCGGTCAGGGATGGTGCCGCTGATGACATGTGACGTTTGGGAACATGCATATTATATTGACTATCGCAACAGGCGTCCCGACTATATCAAAAACTTCTGGGAGCTGCTTGACTGGAACATTATAGGTCATCGGTTTGACGAGGCTCTGAAGAAGTAGTTGCTGCCCGGAATATTATCGTCTGAGAGTTTATCGCGAGGGTGTAGTTGGGGTGCTATTTTTATATATCTTTGGCCAAACTTTTTGACGATGAATATTAAACAGCTTATAGAAAAGACAAGGTCATACCGCAGGTTCGACGGCAATCACCCTGTCAGCAAAGAAACACTCGTATCACTGGTTGATCTTGCGAGATTGTCAGCATCAGGTGCCAACAGGCAGCCGCTGAAGTATATTCTTGTCAACGAACCTGCCGAGTGTGCCGAGGTCTACACATGCCTCTCATGGGCCGGCTATCTTACAACATGGGAGGGTCCTGATCCGGGCGAGAGACCTACAGCCTACATCGTTATCCTTGGTGATAAGGAGATATCCGATTCATTCGGCATAGACCACGGCATAGCAGCGCAGAGCATCATGCTCGGGGCTACCTCAGAAGGTCTCGGGGGCTGCATCATTGCATCAATAAAAAAGGAGAAGCTGAGAGCACTGCTGTCCGTACCGGCAGGCATCGATATTCTCCTTGTTCTTGCACTTGGTAAGCCAACTGAAAAGGTGGTCATTGAGACCCTTGAGAATAACAATGTGAAATACTGGAGAGATGATGCGCGCGTTCACCACGTGCCCAAAAGAACACTCGACGAGATCATTCTGCGCAAATAGGTCAGGAGACCTGTTGCGGACTATATTCTGTATCTTCGTCCTCTCACTGCCCCTTGAGATGGCAGCGCAGCAGGCCAGTCCTATACTTTTCCACGGTATCATCCTTGACGCTGACACTCATCAGCCACTGACGGGAGCTCATTTCCTGAGCAGCAGCGGTGTGGCAGGCGCCTCAGATAACAGGGGCATGATCACTTTCTATGCCAGTCACTATGATACAATTACCTTTTCAAGTGTCGGGTACAAGGACTTCCTCCTGGTGATTGGCGATACCCTTCTTGCCAGGGAATATGTCGCAGGAATATATCTTATAACTGATACACTGATGATACCCGCTGTGATTGTGATGCCAAGGCTTGGAAACATCAGGGCCGAGATCATGGCTTCAAAACCGACGGTAAACGATGATATGGTAAATGCCTCGAATAATCTGAGGCTCTCAGCCTACCAGGGTATTACCACTGCAGCCACACTGGGTGATCCGAGCACCAATTATGAATTGCTGAGACAGAAGCAGAAAGTGGATGCTTACGAGAAGGGGATGATCCCTGCTGATAAGATGGTTGTATTCAGTCCGTTTACCATCATACCGCTGGTGTATGTCCTTGCAAAGGGTCTGCCTGAACCACCCAAGCCTCCCGTTCCGTATCTTTCAGACAGAGAGCTTCAGCAGCTCCGCGCGATCCACGATTCGCTGGTATATAAAAGAAAGTGATCCTGCAGCCTACTGCCTTTCCCCCGCCTTCGCCGCCCTTCGACTGGCTCAGGGACCGGCTCAGGCTGACGTCGCTGTCTGAGGGTCTGAGGGTCTGAAGTCTGAAGGTCCTGACCATTCGCAAATCGCAAATCGCAAGTCGCAAATCCCCCTTGCTCCTTGCTCCCTGCTCCTTGCTCCCTGCTCTACCCTTTTACAAAAATCGCCTTGATAATATGGCTTGCCATCTTCGGGTTCTCCTTCAGTCGACGGGTTGAATATCCGAACCACTTCTTCCCGAAAGGCACATAGATCCTCATCACATGACCCGCATCGACGATGCTCTTGCGCAGGCCGGGAGTGACGCCGTAAAGCATCTGAAACTCATACATGTTGCGCGGCACATTGTACTTCTTAATAAGTTCGTATGCACCTTCTATCAGCGGCTTGTCATGTGTGGCTATGCCTGCATATATCTTGTTTCTGAACATGAATTCCAGATCCAGCAGGTAATTCTTGTTGATCTCCTCATACTTCTTGTAGGCTATCGCGGCAGGCTCCACATAGATACCCTTACAGAGCCTGTAGCTGGTAGGTATCTCCGGAGTGTTCATGTCAAGCATCTTCTCAAGGTCACTGTGGGTTCTCCTGAGATAGGCCTGTACCACCAGCCCTACATTTTTCGGAAACTCGGCATGAAGACGCCTGTACAGCTCTATCTCCAGGTCGGTACAGGGTGAGTCCTCCATGTCTATCCTGCAGAAATTATTGAATGAGGCAGCCTTGGCAACTATCTCCCTCATCAGCCTGTAGCAAACTTCGGCGTCAATCAGGAGGCCGAAGCTCGTGGGTTTGAGCGAATAGTTACCGTCAATGCCGTTCTTCTGAGTCTCATCTATAAGGTCAAGGTATTCCTGCTTGTTCTCCTCTGCCTCATCAAGTGATTTGATGAACTCTCCGAGAACATCAAGTGTCACCTTGATGCCCTTTGAGTTCAACTCCTTTGAGACGCGCATGGCATCAGCCATGGTCTCGCCTGAGATGTATGAACGTGAAAAGATCCAGATCACTTTTTTGGGGAAGTAGGGCAGAATTGCCGCAATGAACTTGTTGAACATTTCGTTTCTGTTTATTTTTAAGAGTTTTCAAATGTAAGCGTGAATATTACAGGTATAAATGACGTTTATCATCTGTAAATAGTGATTGGTCACTTTTTTTCGCCTATTTTGAAAAAAAAACTGAGATAGTGCAACCATTTAAAAATAGTACAGGTCTTGATATTGTGCTCGGTTGATGATGAGCGACCAACATATAATTGAGGGCTGCATCAGTCACAACAGGAAAGCACAGCAGTTGCTCTGGAAGCAATATTCAGGTTATCTGCTGGGGGTCTGTATGCGTTACGCTACTGACCGGCCCGAAGCTGAAGATATGTTGCAGGAAGCCTTTCTGAGGATCTACTTTAACCTCGGGGAGTATTCAGGAACAGGTTCTTTTAAAGGTTGGCTGAGAAAAGTGACGGTTAACACGGCAATCACGTATTATCACAGGAATCTGCGTCATAAACATCATGTGGATATCGATGAGTATGTGACTGCCGAAACCGGCACTGCAGGGTTTGAGGAGGATTTCTATTCGGCAGAGGATCTATACAGGGTCCTGAATGAACTCTCTCCCGGTTACCGAATGGTCTTTAACCTTTATACTGTTGAAGGTTATAAGCACCAGGAGATAGCCGAAATGTTAGGGATAGACGTGAACACATCAAAATCACAATATAGCAGGGCCAGGGCTATCCTCAGGAAGAAGCTTGAGGAGCTGGCAAAGATGAAAGAAAAATATACCTGATAAGGTAATGACTGAAGAAAAAAGAGATATGGATCTTGAAGGTCTCTTCCGGAATAAGCTGGAAGAGAACGAGATGGAGGCAGGTGCCGACCTTACCGGTCGTGTCATGCGCCGTCTTGAACGGAAGGAATTCCTCCGTTTCAATCCGTCACGTTTTAATATCTTCTATGCCGCAGCAGCCGCAGCGGTCATCACCGTAGCCGGTCTGCTTGTCTTCCCGTCACCGGGTGATGAAGAATCACTTCTGCCCGCGGTCAGGGAACCTCAGCAGACTGAGCAGGCCGTCACTCATGAAAAGAAAGTGGACGGTGCAAATGAACAGTCAGTGACTGTTACTCCTTCCCTTAAGGAGACAGACACCTCCGGGAATAAACCGGTGACACAGCCTGCAGCCATCACCTCGCGTCAGAATGAAACGTTAAAACCAGTCGCTGCCGGCAGTGAGTCCTCAGTCACAAGGGAGGTAAGGAAGGGAGAAACGGCAACAGTCAGGTCGTTCCAGAGGGTGGTGATAGAAACGTCTGCCTCATCAGGCTGCGTTCCCCTTACAGTCAGGTTCAGCTACCCCGATACCGGTTCAATGAAAGCTGACTGGAGCTTTGGCGACGGAGGCATATCCGATGAAAACGCTCCTGATTATATTTATGACCTGCCCGGGACTTACATCGTCACCCTGACCCTCACAGATGCCGGGGGTAACAAGAGCAGCGCAGCAACCAGGATAGATGTATGGCCCGGACCAAAAGCTGAGTTCGAGATAACCAAGAATAAACTTGCTGAGACAGGAGAAGAGCTGCTCTTCAACAACCTGTCGACCGGAGGTGTAAGATACCTCTGGAACTTCGGAGACGGAACAACCTCTGATGAATCAGATCCTCAGCATATATACCAGAGCTACGGCCGCTATGATGTCAGACTGACTGTGTATTCTGAACACGGCTGCGCAGACTCGGTGACAATTACAGATATATTCACAGACAAGGGTATGTTCCTGAGGTTCCCAACTGCCTTCCTGCCTAACACAGGAGGACCGACAGGAGGATATTACAGTCGCCGTACAGACGAGGCTAACCAGGTGTTCCATCCTGTTGCCTCAGGCGTTGCTTCCTACAATCTAAAAATATATAATAAGGTAGGACTGCTTGTCTTTGAAAGCAGTGATATTGAGATGGGATGGGATGGTTATTACAAGGGACAGCTTTGCCCTCCCGGAGTATATGTATGGAAGGTCAGAGGCACCTACCGGAATGGCCAGGCTATAGTGATGGCAGGCGATGTTACACTGATAAGTTATTGATAAAGAGATATATAATGGCTGAGTTGTTGATATCTTCCTTGCCATTTGGGCATATTGTTGATTACTTTCACAGTTACTCCTCTTGTGGAGTAAGTGTGAATTGGCTACATTCGTAATTAATTAAAAAAGAACCGGATTGTCAGCAAAGACTAAATATCTGATCGGTTTGTTCATCATCGTTTCTGTTTTTGCCAGAGGTCAGGACCCCCAATTCTCCCAGTTCTACGCGAATCAACTTTACCTTTCTCCCTCCTTCGCCGGAGCTACAGAAGACAACCGTATATCCCTGAACTGGAGAAACCAGTGGCCTGCAATACCAGGCGTATTCCATACCTACAGCTTCTCATTCGATAAGGCCATCCCCAGCTTCAATTCAGGTATCGGCATCCTTGCGACCTATGATGTGGCAGGCTCCGGTGACCTGAGCACAACAAACCTTGGTCTGCTCTATTCATATGACTTCCAGATAAGCGACGAATGGCATATAAGGCCAGGGGTGAGCTTCAAATTTACCTACCTGGGTCTGGACCTTACCAAACTGGTTTGGAACAGCCAGATTACAACGGGCGGAACCCTCCCCTCAATAACCCCTCCGCCGTTTGACAACATTGCAGATATTGACTTCTCTGCCTCTGCCCTGATTTACAGTCCGCGAATATGGGGGGGCTTTACCGTCGATCACCTGCTCACACCAAAAACCTCATTCTGGGGTGATGAATCAACATTACCGGTCAAGGTTGACCTTTACGGCGGATTCCAGATATTGAGCCGCGGCCGTCTCAGGACCAAACTGACACAGGTAATGTCTGTTGCCGCGAATGTTATGTTCCAGGGCAAGTTCTACCAGTCTGACGTCGGGCTCTATTATTTCCAGGAGCCCCTGGTCTTTGGCGTGTGGTACAGGGGTATACCCTTCGTTACCTCACAGGCAGGCGATGCTGTCATTGGCATGGTTGGCATCAAGACTGACCAGCTCAACATAGGCGTAAGCTATGACTTCACCATCTCGAATCTGATAACATCCACCGGCGGGGCGATAGAGATTTCGCTTATATATTCGTTCCTGTCATCACAGATCAAGGGAGCAAGGAAGATACACGCCATCCCCTGTCCCGAGTTCTGACAACCCTGCATTGTCGCTTCACCCATCTGCATCACAACCCATTTTCATATTTAAAATTTGTGTATGTTTGTGCACAAATTGTTAAACTCTAATCTGATACCTGAAAATGAATAAATCATCATTTATGAGAAACACCATGGCAGCATCAGCCGTAGCGCTCATAGGTCTTCTGGCTTTAACAGGCTGCAAGACTGACGCGGGCACCGCCGGGAATGCCAAATCTGTTGACGGGAAGGGCATTGCGTTTGTTGAGCTCGACTCCGTCATTGCCAATTTTGACATGGCAAAAGATATTACGGATCAACTGGGGGAGAAACAGAGAAACTCCGAGGCTGAGCTGACAGCCAAGTCTCAGGCTTTTGACCGTGACGTAAGGGATTACCAGAACAAGGCTCAGAAAGGTCTTATCACCAGGGCAACAGCGGCCGAGATGGAGCAGACACTGGCACAGCAGCAGCAGAGCCTGCTTGCACTACGCGATGAGATGGCCCTCAACCTCAATGAAGAGAGTGTTGTCGCCCAGAGACAGGTGCTTGAATATATCAACCTGTACCTGGCTGAATTTAATGAGGATCATAACTTTCAGTATATCCTGGCAAAACAGTTCCCGGGCCCCATCCTTTACAGTGATACAACTCTTGACATCACTGTCGAAGTCATCGCCGGGCTGAACGCCAAATATAACTCTGAGAAGAAGAAATAATATCAGCGGTTTTTTGAGCTGCCCGGAGCCCGCCTGTCAGCGGGCTTCGCTGTTTTGGATACCTTCCTGTCACGCCGTATCTTACGCTCCTCACCCGGGCTGACTATAATAAACAGGTCTTCATCAGGCTTCTTCATCAGATACTGCTCCCTGGCAAATTTCTCCAGGTTTTCATTGCTGGTCCGCAGTTCGTCCAGCTTCCTCCTGTCTTCCTCGATACGCCCCATATAAAACTCCTTCTCCCTGACGAGCCTGTTGCGGGTACGCAGATCACGCACCCTGGAGATAAAGTTGTTTGGATCGATGAGAATGACCCATATAAGAAAGATAATCAGCGTGATGATATACCTGTTCTTCATCCAGGCAGGCATCCTGTCCCGCAGGCTGTTAAAACTGAACCGTGTCCAGAAATCGGGTTTCACCTCTCGATAAGATAATTCTGTAAAACAATATCAGCCGCCACTCATAAGGTAGATTACCTGCACATCGTCACCGTCACCGATTCGTTCTTCATCATAGCTGTCACGGTTGATGAGTCTCCCGTTTATCTTTACTATCCTGAGTTTGAAGGTATATCTCTTCATCTCCAGCAGTTCTGAAACGGTAATGCTCTCACCGCTGACGGTCAGCGGTTCGTTGTTAAGTGTGATCTCCATGAATGCTCTTCGCTTCGCCTGATTCCTTGAGGCAAATATACTGACTTAGTATCGTATTTCAAGCCATCACTGCTCACACAGAAGACGGAAGACGGAAGACAGAAGACAGAAGACAGAAGACGGAAGACGGAAGACGGAAGACGGAAGACGGAAGACGGAAGACGGAAGACGGAAGACGGAAGACGCAAATCGCAAATTGCAAATTGCAAATTGCAAATCCTCCTTCCCCTGCGCCTACTACCTACTGCCTATTGCCTTATCCTTCGTTATGCAATAAAATTCATATTGACTATTGTCATTAGATTGCGCATATTTATGCATTACCTTTGTAATAGAACCGGCAAATCAATTGAGATCACCATGGATATAAACGAGATCAGATCAAAACACAAGCTCCTCAGGAGATGGGAATACAAATGGACACCTCTTGACAAAGGCTACACCGACAAGTCACTGTATATCAACGTGGGAACATTTGATATAAAGGAGAAGGATATACCCCTTGCAATGAAGGAGAAATTCATCGGGGGGAAGGGCTATGGCCTTCGCTATCTCTGGGATGCCACCAGGCCGGAGACAAAATGGAACGACCCTGAGAATGAGATCGTGATATCATCGGGTCCTATAGGAGGCATCACACAATACTCCGGCACGGGCAAGTCGCTTGTCGTGTCTGTCTCACCGCAGACTGACTCCATCATGGACAGCAACGTTGGAGGATTCTTCGGTCCCTTCCTGAAGTTCTCCGGTTTTGATGCACTTGAGCTGCAGGGCAAGTCAGCCCGCGACGTCATCATATACATCAACGGCGTGGATCATTATGTCGAAATCTTCGAGGCTCCGGCAGAGGCACTTGACAGTCATCTTCTCGCCGAACAGCTCACGGAGATGTTTGCTGACAATGATTCCGACAAGAAAAATATCGGCGTTGTATCGGCAGGCTCGGCTGCTGAACATTCGCTCATAGGCATGCTCAACTTCAGCTTCTATGACCCGAAACGAAAGAAGGTAAGGCTGAAGCAGGCCGGCCGGGGTGGTATCGGTACCGTCTTCCGCGACAAGAAGATAAAGGCTATGGTCTGCAAGATCCCCGGGGTCAAGGGTAACCTGAATAATGTCGTTGACCTTGAGGCTATCATGGAACGCGGGCGACGCTTCAACCGTGAGATGCGCGAGCTCGATGACAAGCAGTGCCGTATGCGTAAGGTGGGAACAGCACACCTCATGGAGGTGATGGATGACCATGACCTTCTGCCAACACATAACTACAAATTCGGGTCTCATAAGGATTCGCCAAAGATCGACTCGGCGGTGTGGACCTCCTTCTTTACACAGGGCATACCTGACGGCTGCTGGATAGGATGTAACATGGCATGTTCCAAGGCCGTTGACGATTTTGTCCTTAGCACCGGCCCATACAAGGGACAGTCAGTCATGGTTGACGGACCGGAGTATGAAAATGCTGCGGGCCTCGGATCGAACGGAGGCTTCTTCGATCCACGCTATATTATCGAAGCAAACTTCTACTGTGACACCTATGGCATCTGTACCATAACCTGGGGCACATGCCTGGCGTTTATCATGGAGTGCTATGAGAACGGCATCCTCAACAAGGAGCGGACAGGCGGGCTTGAGCTCACCTTCGGCAACATACCCCCTGCACTGGAGCTGCTGCACCAGGTGGCGCGCGGCGAGGGATTCGGCAAGATAGCCGGACAGGGCGTCCGCCGCATGAAGAAGATATTCGCAGAGAACGGCTGGGGTGACCCTGCCTTCATGCAGGACATCGGTATGGAGAACAAGGGACTGGAGTATTCGCAGTATATGTCGAAGGAGTCGCTGGCACAGCAGGGAGGCTATGCCCTCACGAACAAAGGACCGCAACACGACGAGGCATGGCTGATATTCATGGATATGGTGAACAATCATATCCCCACCTTCGAGAACAAGGCTGAGGCGCTCCATTATTTCCCGATGTTCCGCACATGGTTCGGCCTCGTTGGACTGTGCAAACTGCCCTGGAACGATGTGGAACCGGAGAACAACGCTGAGACTGATGAGCCGGCCAAGGTGCCTGAGCATGTGGATAACTATGTGACAATATATAAGGCTGTCACCGGCCGTCCGTTTGACAAGGGGAGGATGATAGAAGACTCGGAAAGGGTCTATAACTTCCAGCGGGTGTTTAATATACGCCGTGGATACGGACGGCGCAGGGATGATGATCAGCCATACCGTGCATGCGGGCCGGTGACAGTTGAGGAATACGAGTCAAGGGCCGCACGGTACGACAAGCAGCTGAAGGAAAAGATCGGCTTCGACCCCGCAGGCAAGAGCACGGCAGAGAAGATGAAGGTGCTCCGCAAATACCGCGAGGCACAGTATGACAGCCTGCGTGATGCGGTCTATAAACGCCGCGGATGGAACAGCAACGGCATCCCGACCATAGAACACCTGAGGAAGATCGGTATGGATTTTCCCGAGGTCATCGCGGTGGTGAAAGACCTGCAATAAACTTATTGTACTTGGTGTATCGACGCCCTGGTAGAGACGTTGCATGCAACGTCTCTACGGGTATTTTGTATTTTATTATCAGGAAAAAAAATGTGAATCCTTCATTTTCTATTTTAGCCGGTAATTGATTAACTTGTATCAGATTTGAAAATTGACCTGATCATGAAAATGGCAAAATATTTAATCTTACTGTGTTCATTTGCAATTTATTGCCAGTTACTGGCTTCGCAGTCCGCCGCTGAACCTGAGACCTTGAAGCCGGGATCGCTGGCACCTGACTTCAGCCTGCCGGGTGTCGACGGTAAAACATATAACCTTGACAGCTTCGCGAAGGCCAGGGTGCTGGTGATAATATTCAGCTGTAACCATTGCCCTACCGCCCAGGCCTATGAGGATCGTATAATTGCCCTGGCCAATGACTACAGCCCTTCAGGTGTCGAAGTGGTGATGATATCTCCCAACTCAGTCAAGGCGCTGAGCCTTGCTGAACTGGGCTATTCAGACATGGGCGACAGCTTCGAAGAGATGAAGCAGCGTGCTGCCGACAAGAAGTTCCCCTTCCCCTATCTCTACGACGGAGACAGGCAGGAGGCAGCCCTTGCCTATGGCCCTGTGGCCACACCCCACTGCTTTGTCTTTGACAGCAAAAGGATACTGCGATATGTCGGGCGCATCGATGCCGGCGAGAAACCGGGAACAGGATCAGGAGAAGATATCAGGAGGGCTGTCGATGAGGTACTTGCCGGCCAGCAGGTCACAACACCCGAGACCAAAGTCTTCGGCTGCTCGGTCAAGTGGTCATGGAAAGACGAATACACCGTAAAGCTGAACAAGGAGTGGGCCGCGGAACCTGTCACCCTTGAGGCTGTCGATGCCGGTTTCATCAGCGAGCTCGTAGCCAACAGGAGCGACAAGGTAAGGATGATAACCGTATGGGCCAGCTGGTGCGGCCCCTGTCTCATGGAGATGCCTGACATGGTAATAACAGACCGCATGTACCGTCACCGTCCCTTTGAGTTCATAACCATCAGTGCAGACAAGCCCGAGAAGATAAGTGAAGTACTGCGCATCCTCACAGAAAACCAGGCTTCAAACAAAAACTACATCTTTAACAAGGACGAGGTCTTTGAGCTCATCGAGGCAGTGGACAAAGAATGGCGCGGAGCACTCCCATACACCATGATCGTTGAGCCGGGCGGCAAGGTCATCTACAGAAAACAGGATACCATCAACCCTCTTGAGATAAGAAAGCTGATAGTGGAAAGCAGTTATCTTGGAAGATATTACTGATTTATTCTAGGTTGCTGACTGTGGCTTTTTTGGCCTGGCAGGGCGACGTTTGGCGCGTGCCATGGCTTCCGATTCAAGCTTGGTGATCCTCTGTTTCAGCTCGTTCTCTTCGGTCTCAAGCTTTTCAATCTTGTGCTTCAGGGCTATCTTGTCTGACTCGAGGGAACTGATCATCTGCCTCAGCCCATTGTTCTCATTTTCAAGCTCTGCGCATCGCTTGCATTTCATTGCTTTTCTTACATAATAACCTATCAGGAACCCCAGGGCTGCCGCTCCGAGCAGCACTATGATAATGAATGCCAGGTCGGCTGTAAAACGTTCTGCCATGACTTTTTATATTTTTGTTTGAATTTCAGTTCTTCTGTTCATCTCTCTCCCCTCGGGAGTGCTGTTGTCGCCAGCAGGCTCAGAGGCGCCTTTTGCCACGGTCTCTATCTGTGCTCCGTCTATTCCCGTGGTGAGGATAAGCCAGTTTTTTACAAACCTTGCCCTCAGCTCGCTGAGCATCATATTATACTTATCCGGTCCGGCATTGTCGGCATGACCGGTGATCACAATCCTCGCGTCAGGGTAGTTGTCCAGGTAAAGCTTCAGCTTCTCAGTGTAGCCGGGAGCTACAGAACTCATGTCAGCTGATGCCCGGGCTGTCTCGAAATAGATCTTCTGCGTCCCGGCACCCGCCACGAAGGCCCTGGCCTCTTCTGACGCGGCAATAAGTGCCAGGCGGGGGGCGTCTGCCTTCTCGGCTATCGCTGCAGGATTAGGTGAGTTGCGACAATCACACATGGTCCTGCACACAAACCAGTACGAGGCGCCGGCTATCCAGAGGGCCAGAACCAGTGAAAAAAACAGAATCAGATTTTTCATAACTCTATGATCTTTAATTCAGGATCAAATAAAGTTATGGCAAATAATAATACAAGTCAAGTATTTCTTCCCTCCGGGTGGAAGGGTGGTTATCTGCCGAAACGCAGCATCGTCACCACTCCGTCCATCGAGGTGCATACCACTCTCCCGGGGCCTGCCGGTGAGACCTGATTGACAAGGCATGATGAGATACGGTGTATCCACAGAAGCCTGCCTTCTTCCCTGGTTACAGCATATATGATCCCTTTGTCTGTCGGGATGAATACTACCCCGTCTCTTTCCGGTATCACTGCAGGGGCGATGTCATAACCTGTGTTTATATCTGCCTTCCATGATGCCTTTTCCTCTGACCCGTCAGCCCTGACACCAATCAGGTTGCCATCCATGGTCTTGGCATAGACGAGGCTGCTGTCAGCCGAGAGCCCCATCGACTCCCTGACGGTCTGACCCTCCAGGTTCGAGTGCCAGAGAAGAGTTCCGTCCGAAGCATCGAGACATGCCATCTTCCTGTCGGGCGCCACCACAAACACCCTGTCACCGTAAGCCACCGGGACACATGCCGCAGGCGAGAGCATGCGGTTGGCATAGCCGTTGTGCCACTCCCAGGCTATCTGTCCGGTCTCAGCATCAAGGGCATAGAGACGGTTGTTCCATGTGCCGAAGATTATCTTTCCTCCGTAGAAAAGAGGTATTGTCTCTACGAATCCGTCAATAGAGGAGTTGCTCCATAAGATTGTACCGCTGTCAAGCCCCAGGGCAAAGCATGTCCCTGACGACCCGGCGATGAAGACCCTGTCACCTGTGATAACGGGCGATGACACCAGCGGCTGTCCGGTGTCAAAGCTCCAGAGCACCTCGCCGCTCCTTTTGTTCAGGGCATAGACCATGCCGTCGGTGGCGGCGGCTATCACCTTTCTGCCGTCGGTGGCAGGAGTGCTGTATATCTTGGCTCCGGCGGCATGCACCCATCTCGTCTTTCCGTTTCTGAGACCCAGTGCTTTCACCTCTCCGCCGGTATTGGTAACTATCAGCATCCTGCCTGATATGGCTACACCTGCTCCTATGTCACTCTTCTCCTGAACGCGCCAGACCTCTTTCACGCCACTGTAGATACTGTTCATGGAATAATCGGGGCGGGGATATTCTGTTGTGCCGGAGGCGGTGTCACCTGCCGCCACGCTTATGCTTGTCCAGGGCGGCATAGTACCCACAAGCGGATGCCGCACCGTGGCGGTCAGAAGAGTGTCACCTGATATCCTCATGATGTTGTACCCGCCCACAGTGTCTTTGGCACGCAGGTTAGACCGGCCCATCAATGCCGGTATCCCCTCGAAGTTCAGAACCCTGTTAGAGTGACCGTGACCGCAGAGCGCCAGCCTCGTGTCCCTGTCCTTAAGCCTGTCGGTAAGCTCATACCAGTTGTTGAGGCCATTGTCAAGCGGATAGTGGTTTACCGATATTATCTTAAGTGCCTCGTACTGAGGCAGGCTCAGCACCGAGTCAAGCCATACGATATTTTCTCTCGGAATCTGCCCGGGACCCATTCTCATGTTGGGACCTGAATTTGTCCCTATGACGAGATAACCGCTGTGGGTGAACGCGAATGTCTCTGCCCCGAAAATGCGGCGGAAACTGTTTGCTCCGTTCTCCGACCACTTTGTGTCATGGTTTCCGGGTACGATATACCATGGCTTGTTGAGCCCGTCAAGTATCTCCTTTGCCAGCGTCAGCTCGGCGTCAGAGCCGAACTCGGTAACATCACCCGAGACGATTACAAAATCTATCGTATCGATGGCATTAATGTCGGTGACAGTTCGTCGAAGGTCCTCGTCTGCCCCTGTACCACCTATATGCGTGTCAGTGACCAGGGCAAAACGGAGCTGGGCATTGGCCGAGGTGCAACAGACAAACAATATCAGAACGAAAATATACTTGTGCATAGAATCATTTTTTAACAATCAGTAAAGGCTGTTTAGCTTCCGGCAATCAACCAAAGTTAATAAAAGAACAACATCAGGGTGAAATCATACAGCCAGGTGATCATTTCATACAATTACTTTAAGAATTATCTGAAAATATGATTGCAGATTTACAGTATCTCTTAACTTGTATAGTTTTCTTCCGGATTAATATGAAGTCTCCTGGAAAAGTTTTATTCTCAGGACTTCTGCTTATCACAGCTGCCCTGGCATCCGGATCCGGTTTGCTCGTCGAAGATTCAGGCAGATCGAACCCTCAGTATTCCGGTGTGATTTTTCTCAAGGGTCTTACCGACAGTGTGACTGTATACAGGGATGGGAGAGGGATGCCTCATATCTATGCGATGAATGAGCATGACCTGTACATGGCTGTAGGATATATCTCAGCACAGGAGAGGCTGTGGCAGATGGATCTGATACGTCGCAGCAGTACCGGGCGTCTCTCGGAGATATTCGGCAACGACTTCATCCAGGCAGATATCTTCACCAGGTGCCTGCAGATAAGGGAGAAATCGATCCGGCTCATTCAGGATGAAGATCCGGATATAAGAGCCTCCCTTCAGGCATTTGCAGACGGTATCAACGCTTATATCAACACCCCCGGCATGAAGCTCCCCCTGGAGTTCAGGCTACTCTCGTACAAGCCCGAGCCCTGGACCATGGAGGACAGTGCCGGCATCATCGGGCTGATGGGGTGGAGCCTCGACTCAAGGAACCTCACCGCAGAGCTTTTTGTTTATCAGCTCATAGCCAGGCTTGGAGAAGCGAAGGCCTCATCTCTTATCCCTGACTGGGATTCATTCGGGAACGTTGCCTATCCGGAATTCATTCTTAATGACACCATCATCAGCAGCACAAAATCGTTTATCGGATCTTTTGACCGTGTACTGGCACTGGGAGTGACAGCCTTCCAGGGAAGCAACAACTGGGCTGTTGCCGGCACAAGGACAGAGACAGGCAAGCCGGTACTTTCAAATGATATTCATCTCACCCTCGGCTCACCGGCCATATGGATACAGATGCACCAAATCATTCCCGGCAGGCTGAATGTCACCGGTGTGCTGATACCTGGATCTCCTTTCATCATCGCCGGCCATAACGAAAAGATAGCGTGGGGGATGACCAACCTGAGGGTCGACGGAGTGGATCTCTATGCCGAAAGTGTCAACCCTGAGAATGAGAATCAGTATCTCTTCAACGGCGCATGGAGAGATATGAAGGTCATAAAGGAGGTAATAATGGCCAGGGGAGAGAAGCCGGATACGGTTACGATCAGGTTTACCCACAGGGGGCCTGTCATTTCAGGTCTGATGAACCTTAAAAACGTCTCCCCTAAGATCAGGTGGCTTGGATATGACTGTATTACAGGGCTGCATGATGTTGATAAGATGGCCCTGAGCCTGCGATGGTCCGGATTTGATGAGAGTGATGAGGTGAGGTCAGCATGGCTGCTCAACAGGGCGGGGAACTGGGATGAGTTCAGGGCTGCCGTGAAGTCATTCAGGTGCGTGAGTCAGAATTTTGTCTATGCTGACACTGAAGGAAACATAGGGCTGAATGCAGGCGGAGGGATACCGTTGAGGAAAGGAAACGGTATCATGATACGCGACGGCACCACCGATGAGTACGACTGGAAGGGATATGTTCCGTTCGAACAGATGCCTTTCACCTTTAATCCCGGCTCAGGCAATGTCTCCTCGGCAAACAACAGGACGGTGAACAGTGACTATCCCTATTTTGTCAGCCACAGCTTCGACGTGCCTTACAGGATAGACCGCATCAGGGAGATGATCAATGCCAGGGATGTACTCGCCATGGAGGATTTCATATCTATGGTCAATGACCAGCACTCAGGCCTTGCCAGGCTGCTTGTTCCGCATATACTGAATCTGTCCGGCAGTCCTGACGGACTGACTCCTCCTGAGCTACGGGCCCTGGCACTCCTGTCGTCATGGGATTATGATATGGATCCTGAACTGGCTGCCCCGGCGATATTCGAGTTTTTCAGGATCAGCTTCCGGAAGAACCTCTTTGCCGATGAGCTCGGCGATCTGTACGGTCAGCTTTACGATATGTGCAGCGAGAGCTATATATACAGGCTGCTGACAAACGGCCCGGACGGGTGGGTGGATAATGTAACGACGGAGGGGGAGGAGACGCTTGATGATATAATTATGATGAGTTTCAGGGATTGTATCAGCGTCCTGACTAAGGACCGCGGAGAGGATCCGGAGAAGTGGAAGTGGGGTACGATTCACAGACTCACTTTTACGCACCCGGTAGGCTCTGTGGGGATAATTGACCTGTTTTTCCATCTCAATTCACAGTCATATGCCGTCGGTGGCAATGATCATACTGTCAGTCCGTATTTTTCTCTGAAACCCGGATTTGAAGTATCGTGCGGGGCATCAATGAGGCATATTTTCAATACTGCAGATTGGGATGAGTCACTGACGGTGCTGCCCGGGGGTGCCTCTGGTGTGCCCGGCAGCGAGTTCTACTTCTCGCAGGCAAAGAGCTATATCGATGGTGATTTCTACAAGGATCCCTTCACAGACAATGCTGTCATGGGTGCAGCGAAATATACCCTTCGTCTGAAGCCATTGCTATAATTGGATAGAGATAAGTGGTATTCGGTGATCAGTAATCAGTAATCGGTCTTCCGTCTTCCGTCTTCCGTCTTCCGTCTTCTGTCTTAAGGCTAAGGGTCCGGTTATGGGATCAGCTATGGGTGGCGAGGCGAAAAACCACCATCCCGGATCTCTGAATTATTCATACATTTATTGATGAAATCCAAATCCATAGATATGATACGCTACGCTAACATCCTCCTGTTCATTGTCATGATAGTCATGAATTATCTTGCCAATGCCCTTCCCCTTAACAACAAGACCACCGGCCAGTTGTCCGACTCGTTTCCCAACCTGTTTGTGCCGGCAGGGGTCACCTTCTCAATATGGGGCATAATCTACCTCCTGTTGCTGGCATTCTGCATAGTACAGTTCACAGCATCAAACCAGGCGGTTGTCTCTCAGATAGGATGGCTCTTTGGCTTATCATGTCTGTTCAATGCCCTGTGGATAGTAACCTGGCATTACGGCAAGCTGCCTCTGTCAGTGATGGTCATGGTTGGACTGCTGGTGTCACTCATCTTCATCAACATAGCTATACGGGAGATCCCTTTTGGCCTGGTAAAGGCAGCATTCGGCGTATACCTTGGATGGATATGTATCGCTACCATCGCCAACGTCACAGCACTGCTGGTTCATTATGACTGGAACGGTCTCGGCATTTCGGAGGAGACGTGGACGATAGTTATGATTGCCATTGGCACTCTTATCGTTGCTGCCACCTTATGGAGGCTCAGCAACCCCTTCATCGGGCTGTCAGTGGTATGGGCCTTTGCAGGAATCATGATCAAGCGCCAGGATGATTACCGTACCATCTTCATCGCTGCCGGCATAGGACTGGCCATAGTGGCCATAATACTCATTCTGGGGTTCCTGCGTAAGTTTATCCCGGGTCTGTCATGAAGAGAGCCGCATAAAACTTTTCCTGATGAAAAATGTTTACCTTGATATCTGATTTACATTAAAGACACAGAGACATGAAAATAAACAACAACGAAGAGATACTGGCAGGGGTGGTGGAGATGGAAGGTGCAAAGGATGTCAGGATAAAGATGCTGATCGGCCCTGGTGATGCATCGGAAAATATATTCATGAGGCATTTTTTTGTCTCTCCAGGAGGCAACACCCCATACCATAAACATAACTATGAACATGTAATCAAGATAGAAAACAACAGGGGTATCGTTGTCGATGAGAATGGCGTTGAGCATGAACTGAAAAAGGGACAGAGCCTTTATGTCAAGCCTAATGAGATGCACCAGTTCAGGAATCCTTTCAACGAGGATTTTGAATTTATCTGTATCATTCCAAATCCTGCCCGGTAGCGGAGACAGGTCAGCAATTCTTATTCATGAGGGCCGTCACCGTCAGAGAGATCAACCAGGAATTAACGTACCGTACTCCGAAAGAACTGCGTGATCTGTGCCTTCGTCTTGCCAGGTTCAAGAAAGAGAACAAGGAGCTGTTGACTTACCTTCTTTTTGAATCATCTGACGAACAGTTATACATTGAGAGTGTAAAGAGAGAGATTGACGACCAGTTTGAGCATATCAACAGGAAGAGTTATTACCTGATAAAAAAGAGCGTCAGGAAGATCCTTTCAACTACCCGGAAATACATCAGGTATTCATTGAAGAAGCAGACAGAGGTCGAATTGCTGATATATTTCTGTACTAAACTGAAAGCTCTGTCCCCCTCGATAAAAAAGAGTCCCGGTCTCCTCAGCCTTTACAACAGGCAGATAGAGGGTATCAT
The DNA here is from genome assembly GCA_963732365.1 of uncultured Bacteroidales bacterium. Lineage (GTDB taxonomy): Bacteria > Bacteroidota > Bacteroidia > Bacteroidales > VadinHA17 > SR-FBR-E99. The sequence goes on from CAVSZC010000005.1 coordinate 1,322,974, forward strand.
AGCGAAGGTTTCTCTCCTGCATGAGGATCTCCGGCACGACTATGGCCTTGAGTTAAATGAACTGTCCCTATAGTTCTGTTGTTCTGTTAATAATATGAATGGGACAGTAATATATGACGGCGGCTGCAACCTCTGCAACAGCCAGGTGAGGTTCCTCAGAAAGCTGGACAGGAAGAATATGCTTCGTTTTGTGCCGTCAGAGTCAGAGTCAGGTGAGGGGAGGGGAGTGCTGCTTGCAGCGGGACTTGACGGCGCTGAGAATGATACGGTCGTTTATTGCTCCCGCAACAGGTATTACCTCCGTTCGTCTGCAGTACTCAACATTCTCCGGGATATCGGCAGAGGCTGGCAGATATTCTACATCTTCATCATCATCCCTCCCTTTATCCGCGATTTTTTCTACCGCCTGATCGCCCGTAACCGCTTCCGGATATATGGCAGGAGAGAAGATTGCACGATTGCATGATTGCACGATTAACACTAGCTACCAGTACTTTGATATACGAGGTAATAGTGCTAACTTACATTCAAATTGAAAATCTTCATCCGATGGTATCACATGAATTAGACTACAAGATTTACGGCGATGACATCCAGTTTGTTGAGATTGAACTCGACCCGCGCGAGACCGTTATCGCTGAGGCTGGCACCATGGTATACATGGAGCAGGCTATAACCTTCGAGGTCAGGATGGGTGACGGCTCAGAGCCAAACCAGAGCCTGTCGGGGAAACTGTTCCAGGCCGGATCGCGATTACTCACCGGTGAATCGCTCTTCCTGACACACTTTACAAACCAGGGAAACAGTAAGGGCAAGGTGGCCTTTGCCGCACCTTATCCGGGCACCATCATCCCTGTCGACCTCAGGGAGGTACGCAATCAGCTCATCGTTCAGAAGGACGGCTTCCTGTGCGCCGCCTTCGGCACGAAGCTCTCCGTAACCCTTAATAAGAAGATAGGAGCAGGACTTTTGGGAGGGGAGGGATTCATCCTTCAGAGGGTTGAGGGAGACGGCAAGGTATTTATCCATGCCGGGGGCACTGTGATTGAGAAACAGCTCAACAATGAGACCCTGCGAATAGATACCGGATGTGTGGTCGCCTTTGAGCCTTCGCTCGACTTTGACATCGAGACCAGTGGCAGCCTCAAGTCGATGGTATTCGGCGGTGAAGGGCTCTTCCTCGCCACGATGAGAGGCTCGGGGAGGGTATGGCTGCAGTCGATGCCTATCCGCAAGCTGGTGAGAGCTCTCTCACCTTTCGGTCGTAACAGGGGTAAGGAAGCCGGGTCAGTGCTGGGAGGGCTGTTCCAATAGCTCTTAGGGTTAAGACAAAAGAGGATTATTCATCACTCCTCCATTCGAAAATCGAAAATCGAAAATCGCAAATTGCCTATTGCCTTATTCCTTCTTCACAAACCTTCCCACGGCCACTTGCATGTCATCAAGCTTTACCTGGTACAGGTATAATCCGTCCGCGATATCAGAGACATCTATGCTGATGCTCTGCTCACCGGGCTGGGCGCTCTGGTCGGCAAGCGTTTTGATATACCTGCCTGTGACATCGAACAATCGGATCTCACATCTTCCTTCGCCTGGCAGATCGAACTGAAGCATGCCTCTTTCACTGACAGGATTGGGATAGAAATTGACTTTCAGAGTAATTTTGATCTCTGACAGTGAAGTGAGTCCGGTCTCAAAACAACCCAGGTCAGGGGCCGGTCCTGCATAGGGCAGTCCGACATTCACCCCTCCGTCAATGAGGTCACTGCCGGCAGCAAGGTGCATATAACCCATATCGGGAAGGCTGCCGTCAGCCTTACGCGGGCCGTAGGCGGCAGTGGCATCGAGGCTGATGAAGTCACTGGCGGTGACAATGAAAGGCGTCATCCAGCTATTCCTGGCCTGCTCTGCAAAACTGCCAATCTCGGCCTTACCGCCCAGCTCAGCGCAGTTTTTTACTACCAGAACCTTCCCCGCAGCAAGCTCCTGGGTGATACGGTAGTTTGCCACCTGGTTGTCATAACCTGTGCAGTTATACAGTATCATTGAACCTTTGTTGTTGTTCTGGTCAAAGCCTTTTGCCTTGTTCTTAAATGCCAGGCACCTCTTCAGGGTGAAATTATGCTTGAGTGTCTTGTCATCGCTGCCCCCCATCTTGAATCCGTTGCCGTTGGCGCTGGCGCCGGGGTCGGTCCCGTCTTCAAGGTACCCGTTGTCAAACGCCCAGCAGTTTTCAAGCACAGTGTTTGGATCATCAGCCCCCCTCATGTAACCATCCCACCCGTCGTCACAGTTCCTCCATGCCCTGCAGCCGTAGAAGTAATTGCCGCTGCCTACCGTCAGCTTTGGAGCAAAGCCGTCAGCATCACCGTAATCAGGCGGGTCAGCATTGAAGTATGAGTCACAGTTGCGCACAGTATTGTCCGAGGCTCCGTTGTCAAGCTGCAGGCCGCTGTCCCTGTTCCTGTAGAATGAACAGTTTTCAATGATGTTGTTCGACCCTCCGTCGATCCTCATACCGTTGTCGCCGGCACCGGTGATGCTTATCCCCCGAAAATGCCAGAAGCTGCCCTTGTGCAATATGCCCCTGTTGTTGCCGTCAAGTGCCTGTCCTGAAAAATTCAGCACCGGTTTTTCTCCCGGATAGGCGTACATCGAAATCAGCGCCGTTGATGCTCCGCTCTTGGATATAGTAATGGTATTGAGCAGGTTATAGGCCCCTCCCCTGATAAGTATTGTCTGACCGGGTTGCACAACACTCACGGCCTTCTCTATCGTTCCGAAAGGGGTGGTGATGGAGCCGTTGTAACTGTCGTTGCCGGTTGTGGATACATACCATGTCTGTGAGTTAGCCCCCATGGAGACAAGGCAGAATGATACCAGCATCATGAAAGAATGAGAGAATATCCTTTTAATGATACAGTGTTTCAAAATATTGAGGCTTATGCCGGTCATCTTTCAAGTGCTGCTGTATGTTCAAAGATAGTCAGTAATTCTTATCAGCCAATCGTCCATTGTATGCTCTTCAGTCTGAAGGTCTAAAGGCATTATTTAACCACAGAATTCACAGAGTTAGGATGGAGTTTCACTGTTTTGAAATGTTTATAACTGTGTAACTCTGTTAAAACTCAGTGTTACTCTGTGTTTAAATTTTTAAAATTTATATCTCATACCTCTACTCCCTGAACCCTGCGCCCTGCGCCCTGCGCCCTGCGCTACAGCATGTTACACACCCCGTCATAGCAGTCTGTCTCAGGCTCACCGCGCCGTTGCATGGTATTGGCAGGGAGATCTTTCCATGGTATCTGTTTCTTTGAGGTGATAACATGGAAGAGACCGTTGCGCAACAGCACGCTGATGTTGTAGAAATCTGACTGGTATGCCCTGCGATACTCTGCCCGGGGCGTCTCGCCGCCCGTCAGCAGCGCTGCACGCGCCAGCCCCGTCTCCGCCAGGCTCACTGCCGACGGAACAGGATGATCGAACCATGATGCATATACGGCAGGGAAATCATCGGCCCTCGACTCCACCCATTTTCCATCCTCACTAAATGTCTTCACATAACGTGACATGACCGTCATCATGTCGCCCCACGAATCATCATTTTCATACAGCATTGTTATTGCCGTGAGCAGGGCCCCGGCATCGGAGAGGAAGCTCTGTCTCTGGAGCATGCCGTTATAAAGAGAGTGCCCGAGAGAGACGCCGTCCCAGAATCTCTTCAGCAGATCCTTAACAACCTCCGCAGCCTTCTCCTCAAGCTCCGGATTCTCAAGGCACCGGCCCGCCTGAATCATAGAGACAGCGACGAGTGCGTTTATGCCGCAGATGATCTTGTCATCGCGCGATGGCTGCTTCCTTCCCTTCCTGATGCTCAGCAGCCTGTCTTCGATATCCTCCAGCGGCGTATCGTTCCTTCTGATGAGGTGGTTGCTCCCTTCGAAGTTACCCTCCCTGCTTATCTCGTAGACCTCGCTGAACCGTTGAAAGTCATCCGGCCCCAGCGCACTCTCGATCTCACTCTGGCTCCACAGGTATGTCGCACCCTCCTCATGGTCAGTGTCGGCGTTAAAGGCTGAGACATAGAGCCCGTCATGCTCAAAGCACTCGTCAAGGCACTTCAGTATCCTGCATGCCATTCGCCTGTACTGTTCCCTGCCTGTAAGCTTAAATCCCAGGGAATAACTCCAGAGCGCCATGGCCTGATCGTAGAGCATCTTCTCGAAGTGAGGGATAGTCCATTCGCGGTCAACACAATAGCGAAAAATCCCTCCCTGGAGGTGGTCATTCAGTCCGCGCAGCATCATGGCATCGAGGGTTGAGGTACACATCTCTCTTTCCTCAGCATCATCGTGCACTGAGAGGTGATAGAGAAGAAAGAGCAGTGTCGAATGAGGGGGGAACTTATGTCCGAAGCCGAAGCCGCCATTGTCATGATCGAACTGCGACGCAAGCTCCTCCGTGAGTCTCTCCTCATCTTTCACAGGAGGCTCAGCCTCGCCGGCAGAGTAGGGGGCGATCCTGTCGCTGTTTGATGAGAGATAGTCATGCACCCTCTTCGCTATCTCGATGAATGACATCCTGTTGCCGGCGGGTCTCGCAGGGGCGTAGGTGAGGGCCATGACAGGCCTCAGGTCGGGGGTGAGAAAGACGTTGAGAGGCCATCCGCCGCTGCCGCTCTGCGACTGTATGAAGTGCATCATATACTGGTCGATGTCGGGACGCTGTTCCCTGTCGACCTTTACTGAGACATAGTTTTCGTTGAGGTATGCCGCTGTCTCGTTGTCTGAGAAGGCTTCTGCAGCCATGACATGGCACCAGTGGCAGGTTGCATAACCGACAGAGACGAAGAGAGGCTTATTGTTTGCGGCAGCATGGCTCAGTGTCTCCCGGCTCCATTCCTGCCACCATATGGGGTTGCCGGCATGCTGCAGCAGGTATGGCGACGACGATCTGTCAAGGTTATTTCTCCTGTATCTGTCCATAGAGTAATGACTATTTACATACTAACAATCTGCAGCCGCATCTGTTTAGATGGTCATGCAGTCTTGCAGTCATGCAGTCATGCGGTCATGCGGTCATGCGGTCATGCGGTCAACATTATTGCCTGCTTCCCGCCAATTCGCAAATCGCAAATTGCAAATCTCAAATCCCCTGTCTAACTTATAAAGAGGCTCTTGCTTGAGTATTCCGGGTCGCAGGTCAGGTTCACCCTCAGCTTCCGCAAGCCTGCCTCATCACCCGGCGTGGGGATATGTGTGAGGTGCACCTCACAGTCCTGCAGCATCGTAAGTTTTTCCATGGCTGCCTGGGCGGCAGGATTAGATAACGCACTTATGCCCAGCAGTATCAGTGTCTCCTCCACATCGAGACTGACCATCTTGCCGTTCAGTATATCCTTTTTGAGGTAAGCTACCGAGTCAATAAGGTTTTTTGGCAGCAGCAGCAGGTTGTCAGGCAGTCCGGCGAGGTGCTTTGTGGCATTAAGCACCAGGCTTGATGCTGCATGCATCAGTGCCGAGTTTTTACCTGTGATGATCGTCCCGTCATGCAGCTCGACGGCTGCCCCGCAGAAGAACCCCGCATTGCCCTTGCCGCTTCTCTCAGCCTCTTCTGCGGCTCTCCTTGCAGGCAGCACCACCTTCCGGTCCTCCGCCTTCCCATCCACCTTGTTCATGACCCTGACAGCCTGGTCGAGGGTCTCCCTGTCTGCCAGGCCAAGAGCATACTCTACAGCGCATCTCAGGTACCTCCGTATGATCTCCTGGTGTGCCGCCGCCGTGATGATGCCGTCGTTGACGATGCCTGAGCTTGCGCGGTTCACACCCATGTCCGTAGGCGACTGGTACATCGATTCCCCCCCGGTGATCTTTTCAAGGATCCTCTTAAGCAGGTGGAACGCCTCAATGTCACGGTTATAATTAACGATGCTGACACCATAGGTCTTCAGATGGTCTGTATCGATCATCACCTCATCTTTCAGGTCAACGGTGGCAGCCTCATACGCAATGTTTACCTTATGATCGATGGGCAGATCCCATATCGGAAACGTCTCAAACTTTGCATATCCGGCCTTGACGCCATTCTTATATTCATGGTAAAGATTGCAGAGGCATGTGGCGAGCTTGCCGCTGCCCGGCCCCGGTCCCGTCACAATGACAATCGGGTGCGTGGTCTTTATATATCTGTTTGCCCCGTATCCCTCATCGCTCACTATCAGGTCAACATCAGTAGGATACCCTTTTGTGGGATAATGGAGGTACACCTTGACGCCTCTCTGCTCAAGCTTGTTTTTGAAAGCCTTGGCAGGCTGCTGGTTCTGGTAACGGGTTATCACCACGGCCGTCACTTCGATACCCCACTCCCTGAAGTCATCGATGGTCTTCAGCGCATCGACGTCGTAGGTAATGCCGAAGTCAGCCCTTACTTTTCTTCTCTCGATGTCTCCGGCATGTATACAGAGAATCACGTCAATCTTATCTTTCAGTATCTGCAGCAGCCTCATCTTGACGTTGGGGTCGAATCCCGGCAGCACCCTGGCGGCATGGAAGTCAAACAGCAGCTTGCCTCCGAATTCCAGGTAGAGCTTGTTGTTGAACCGGTTCACTCGCTCAAGGATGGCAGCTGTCTGCTCCCTGAGGTATTTCTCATTATCAAAGCCGATATGATTTTCGTTTCTCATTTGCCCCCCGCCGGATATATTGATCAGACTTATTATGCCGACATCAATATTAGATAAATTTTCAGTACATGAAATTTCCGGAGGCATAAAAAATCAGTCTTTGGCATATGAAGACGGAAGACGGAAGACGGAAGACGAATACCCCCTCGCTCGGTCGTCCCCTGAGCCGCGGCTACTCCCTCGAGAGCGACTCGACAGGATTGGTATGAGCAGCTCTCACCGACACCAGGGTGGTTGTGATGAAGGCTATAACCACGATGGTTGCAAGTGATGCAATGAATGGAACGATCGTGGCCCACTCAAACGGTGACAGCCCGAACTCCATCCTGTAGGCAAAGCCCTCAAGCCACCTTCGCATGAAATAGTACGCGACCGGCCATGATATAATATTTGACAGCAGAACCAGAATCAGGAAGTCCCTGTTCAGAAGGCTTACTACCTGTCCGGCGCTGGCACCCATTATCTTGCGTATGGCCGTCTCTTTTGAACGCTGCTCGGTGACATATGAGGTGAGTCCAAGCAACCCCAGGCAGGCGATGAAGATGGTCAGCACTGAGAAGATTGTGAAAAGCGAGTTGAGCTTGTTCTCAGATGTATACATCTCATCAAGCTTATCCTCGAAAAAGAAATAGTTGAATGGCAGCGTGTTGCCCAGATCAAGCTGGAGCTTGCTGATGTATTCGACCGTGGAGGGGATATTTTCGTCCGATATCCTGACGTAGAAATTGGCCGTGGGATTCTCTGTAACGACGAAGATGAAAGGCTCTATCTTGTTGTGTATCGAACTGAAATGGAAGTCCTTCACCACGCCGATGACCTCTCCGTCGCGCTGTGCCTCCCCGGTAGCAGGGTTTAGTCCGAACCTTATCCTCTTACCCAGTGGATTATCGCCCCACCCGAAGGCCTTCACCGCCTCCTCATTGACAATAAAGGCTTTGGTAATGTCTGAGGCTCTCTCCCGTTCGAAGTTCCTTCCCTGTATCACCTCCATACCCATCACATCGATGAATTCGTGATCCACTATCGAGAAGCTTGTAGCCAGCTCCACCATCCCCTCATCTTTCTCAATCTGGAAAACCACCTTGCTGGCCATCAGCGGAGGAACCAGGATAGATGAAGCAACACCCTTTATGGCAGGGTTCTTCAGCATCTCTTCCTTGAATGCCTTCAGCTGGTTGTTGGCAAAGGCTGTATCGCGAACAGGTATTATCATGACGTTCTTCTCGTTCATTCCAAGATCCTTATTCCTGATGTACCTCTGCTGACCAGACACTACCAGCGTTCCTGTTATCAGGGCGCCGGCAATGGCAAACTGGAATATCACCAGGACCATCCTCATCAGTCCCTTGCCCCTCCTGGGACTGACGTTGCTCTTAAGCACCTCGAGAGGGGAGAAGGAGGAGAGGTAAAATGAGGGATAGCTGCCTGATATGAGACCGACGAAGAGGGCGATAAGGAGTATCAGACCCAGTGTGGCTGGATCGAACAGCTCGCCGAATCTTATTGCCTTGCCAGTCAGGAAGTTAAAGTAAGAGAGGCTAAACAGTGTAACTAACATGGCGATGACAAGGGCGGCAGCCACAAGGAGCAGCGATTCGCTCAGGAACTGTCTAATCAGTGAGCCCTTGCTTGCGCCGATGACCTTCCGCAGTCCAACCTCCTTTGCCCTGTTGACAGACCGGGCTGTGGCCATATTCATATAGTTGAGACTGGCTATCAGCAGGATAAATAATCCCACCAGGGAGAAAATAACGATATAGCTGTAATTGCCTGTCGGCAGGTCAAACTCGAGGCTGCTGTTGTAGTGTACCTTGTCTACCCTGGTGGCTGCCAGCGTGAATGACGCGTTAATCTGTCTGCCGAGCGAGCTCATGTACTTGTCATAGAAACCCGGGAACTTTTCGAGCAGCGCATTAATGTCAGCACCCTCGCTTAAGAGGACATAGGCAAATGCCGAAATATTCCAGAATGCCGGGGCCGATCTTGAGTTGAAATTATCAACGCCTACAAGCTCTACAATGGTAGCCATTGAAAGCAGGCAGTCGAACTTAAGATGCGAGTTAGCGGGCACATCCCTGATCACACCGGTAACCCGGAAGTTACCGAAGTTGCTTGACCGCAATTCTTTCCCCATCGGATTCTCCTTCCCGAAATACCTCGATGCAAAGCTCTCCGTAATCACAATGGTGTTGGGATCGCTGAGGGCGCCTTCCGGAGTGCCGTAGATGAACTCGTGCCTGAAGACCCTGAAGATGGTTGAATCGGTGAAGTAGATGTCGTCTTCAAAGAACTTAAGGTCATTGTATTCGAACAGTATATCATCTATCCCGAAGCCGGCGAACCTTACATACTCCTCTATCTCAGGGTATTCGTCCTTAAGCGTTGGCGCCATTGGCATCGGCACCAGCCCAGCCCTGGTGGCCTTGCCTGATATGTTGAAGTCGCTCTCAAGCCGGTAGGTACGGATATAGTTCTCACTGTGACGGTCAAAGGTGAGCTCATCCCTGACATAAAGCATGATCAATATCGCGCATGCTATCCCTATGGCGGGACCGAAGACATTTAGTATCGAATAGAAACTGTTTTTCCTGATATTCCTCCAGGCTGTGATAAGGTAACTTCTGATCATGACGGTTCTTTTGCTATAAGACAAAGTTCTTTTCCGGTGTTACACCCCCTCTGTGAAAAAAACTTAAAGTGTATCAAATTTATGGCATTAATGCACGCCAGTCAATTTTTTTTTGTGAGTTGACTTTGGGGAAGGCAATGTGTAACTTTGGGAACATAACTAATTCAAATTGCCATGAAAAGAGTAATTGCTTCTTTGATCACATTCTTACTGATCACTTCAGCTGTTTCATTTTCTCAGGATGTTAAAGAGCCGGCAGCCCTCAAGCCGGCCCTGCTTGTCATTGACATCCAGAACGCCTTTCTGGATATGGTTCCAGAACAGGACAGGGAGATGGGTATGATGTATATCAATGCCCTGATAGAGCTTTTCCGCAGCAATGGCTACCCTGTTATACGGGTCTATCATTCCAGCAAGGAATACGGTGTGGTGGAGGGAACGGATGGTTTTGAGTTTCCAGCCACGGTTGTGATAAAGCCGGAGGATCCGAAGGTGATAAAGACCTATGGTGACGGATTCAATAAGACTGATCTTGACAGGGTAATAAAGGAGAGTGGAAGCAATACTCTTTTTCTCAGCGGGTTAAGTGCTGTGGGATGTGTTCTGGCGACATGGATCGGTGCCGAGAATCATGATTACAAGGCTTTTCTTGTTAAGGATGCAATAATGAGTCATAACTCAGCATACACTGACAACATTGAGGTCATGTTTGATGCGGTCAGCTATGATGTGGTTAAACTGATAATTGAGAGTTCAGGGAAATGATACTTCTTTCCTCTCCTGAATCTGCCTGAAGGCATTGCCGGCAAATCGCCGCGTTGCCGGGTCGCCCCCTCGCTCCGTCGCAAAGTCGCCCCCAGCCCCTCACTCATCCCGTGAAACGGTGTCGGGTGCCAGACTGCTGTTGTTAATATCATTCAGCCAGTTGCCTACCAGGTGCTTATTATGATTACGGTATTCATTTATCATGTAGCTGACAGAGTCGCTGTTTTCGATCCGGTAAAGCCATGATTCGCTCTTTCCGTTTGTCGACAGCACCCGGTTGATATAAAGCCTGTCTCCGGGAGTGAAGATGCATTCCCTGCCGTGTGCCGAAATCTTTCCGTGGATACTGTCGCGGGTGGTTGTTATCCATATGAGGTCTGGATTACCGTTATCGTCAGATGGTGTAAACCGGTAACCTATATAGTTTCCGATATAAATCCTTGTCGTATAGAGCTATGTCTTCTTCGATAAGTGAAGACGATTTCTCTGCTGTGGTGCATGAAACCGCCACGACAAGCAGCATAAGCAGCCCCTCTGTTTTAGTCTTTCCATGCCACATGGCCCTGCTGAAAAGCATAATTGCATTCAATTTATCCGGGATATCAGCAAAAATCATTCCCAAAGTAACGGCGCAGGTTGATTGCCGTAAAATGTTTTTCGACTGTTATTTAAACAAAAGGATTGTCTTTATGAACAGAAGCCGGGAGGGGGTGATCTGCCGGTCTCACCGTGATCTGAAAAAAACTCAAAGTAATTCGGAAAAGAATTGAGGAGATGTAAGGGAGTATACTATATTAGTCTGACAATAATAGAGTGAGTCCGGGAAATAAGAATGAGATGCAGTATATAAAACTACTTACCTCTGAAGATATAAAAGATCTCGTCTCCATGGAGGAGGCCATTGACGTAATGAAACGTGCTTTCAGCGATCTCTCCCTGGGGATGTACCGGATGCCCGTAAGAACAGTAACCGATTTTGGCAGCGAAGGGACTTCCCTGTTTTATAAACCATCCTTTCTGCCGTCGGATGAAAGGATAGGCATAAAGCTTCTCACGCAGAGCAAGGGAAAACCGTTGCACGGTAAGCCGGCAATACAGGGACTGATGATCCTGATAAACAGTGAAAGCAATTCAATCATCGGACTGCTTGACGGCACCTATCTTACTGCACTGCGCACAGGGGCAGCATCAGGTATCGCAACCAGGTTACTGTCGCGCACGGAGTCATCAGTCCTTGCATTGTTTGGCGCAGGAGCCCAGGGATATACGCAGTTCGAGGCTGTGTGCTGCGAGAGAGCCATCAGAAGAGCATACATCTTTGACATCAGCTCCGATGCTGTAAAGCGGTTCATTGACTTCTTCAGGCCGAAGACGGATGTCGAACTGGTGCATGCTGCAGGGCTGTCATGTCTGGGGGAGGCAGATATAATATGTACTGCCACCACCTCCGGGAAACCCTTGTTCCCCCTTGAAATGCTTAAAAAGGGAGTACACATTAACGCCATAGGATCTTACAGCCCTAAGATGCAGGAGCTGCCCGATGATCTTTTCTCAGTCGCTTCATTGTTTGTCGATCACAAAGACTCCTGCTTCTCCGAAAGCGGTGACATCATCGTACCCGTGAGCAGGGGAACCTTTAATCCGGATAACTATAGGGGAGAGATCGGCGAACTGATTTCGGAAAAAATCGCCGGAAGAACATCGCACGATGAGATAACCGTGTTCAAGAGCGTAGGGGTGGCGGTACAGGACCTTGCCCTGGCCAGCTTTGCATATACGAAAGCCGCCGGGGCCGGCATAGGACAGGAGATTAAGATATGACAACCATGGAGACACCCGTAAGCATCTTTAATGACGTCCTGGGTCCGGTAATGCGGGGCCCTTCAAGCTCTCACACTGCTGCCTCTGCCAGGATCGGCATGCTGGCAGCCCGGCTGCTCGGTGAAGAGATCAAAAGTGTGCTTGTGGAGTTCACCCCCGATGGCGCACTGGCAACCACTTATGACGGACAGGGATCTGACATCGGTATCGCAGCAGGACTGATGGGGCTGGATGCATCGTCCCCGAAAATGAAAGACTCGCTTGCGCTACTGAAAGACAGAGGGATAGAATTAAAATTCGCCATCAGGGATTACCCCGCCAACCATCCGAACACCTACCTCCTCAGCCTGGTCTCAGTCAGTGGCAGGGGGCTTGTGGTGACTGCAATATCCACCGGCGGAGGGATGGTGCAGATTACTCACCTCAACGGTATTGAAGTTGATGTACGGGGCGGGTATTTTGAGCTCTTTCTCTTTGTCAGGGGTTTAAGCCACGATGCTACCAAAACGCTTCCTGATTATATAAGCAAAAAATACAAAGGCATCCGGACAGAATCCATTAATGTATCAACTGTTCAGGATGTTACACTGCTGAATATCAAAACCTCGGCAGCAATAGATAAAGAGACCAGGGAGGAGATCTCCTCCGGATTCAATTTTACTGATCTCCTCTATACACCTCCGGTTTTGCCCATTTTATCAGGGAAGCGCTGCACTGTTCCTTTTACGGGCGCCCATGATCTGATTATGGCTATGCCTGGCAAGGACACCCAGTTATGGGAGATGGCGGTACAGTATGAATCGCAGCGTGGAGGGATAAGCAGTAAAGAAGTATGGAAGCTTGCCTCAGGAGTCTATAAGGTGATGAGGGGGTCGGTAAGAACTGGATTGAAAGGGACAACCAATCCGGACAGGATACTGGGCAGACAGTCGCACCTCATTGGCAGGGCGGCCGCAGCGGGCAGGCTTATCGATTCTCCCCTGATAAATTCCGTTATCAGCAACACCATGGCTGTGATGGAGTCAAAGAGCTCCTTTCAGAAGATTGTGGCAGCTCCTACTGCAGGCTCATGCGCTGTCATTCCCGGCGCCGTGACAGCGTGTGCCGACAGCTTTGCCTTTTCTGAAGAGGAATGCATCAGGGCTGTCCTGGCTGCAGGAATGATAGGTGTTCTCATCGCCTCGCAGTCGACCTTCTCGGCCGAGGTGGCCGGCTGCCAGGCAGAATGCGGCGCGGCATCCGCCATGGCTGCCGCAGGCATTGTGCAGCTTCTGGGAGGTGATGCCCGGCAGGCTGTCAATTCTGCCTCATTCGCCCTGCAGAATATGCTGGGTCTGATATGTGATCCTGTTGCCAACAGGGTCGAGGTGCCCTGCCTGGGGAAAAATATACTGGGGGCCGTTAACGCGGTGACAGCGGCAAACATCTCCATGGCCGGAGTGGATACCGTGATACCGTTTGATGAGGTGATAGGTGCTATGGACAGCGTGGGACGGGCACTCCCAAGGGAGCTGCGTTGTACCGGCTGCGGAGGACTCTCTGTAACAGACACCGCCAAAGCGATAGAATGCAGACTTTCTTCGCAAAAGAAAACGGTCTAAGGGGCTCACAATTCGAAAATCGCAAATCGAAAATCGCAAATCTCCCTGCTCCCCGCCTTCGCCACCCTTCGACCCCTTCGCCACCCTTCGACCCCTTCGACCCCTTCGACCCCTTCGACAGGCTCAGGGACCGCCTCAGGGACCGCCTCGGGGACCGGCTCAGGGACCGCCTCAGGGACCGCCTCAGGGTCCGGCTTCGGCGTGCAAAGCCTGCTCCTTGCTCCTTGCTCCCTGCCAAAAAACCCGAGAGCCCACGGGGACCCGTGAACTCTCTTAACATAACCCTAAACTAACCTAACCTGCGGGATTGAGAACTCCCTTTTTAAATCATTTCAAAGTTACGTTATTCGCGTACTCATGTCAATAGTCATTGGTAAGTATATTTCATAATAACAGTCTATTTTTTTTGTCAGTCGCGGGGTTCCTTCATTATCCTTCAATATCTTAAGGTCTGAGGGTCCCTTGCACAATCGCCCGTTCGCTCACTCTGCTCCCTGCACCTTGCGACAGATAACGAAGGCTGCAGATCAGCCCGACCCCTCACAAGACAGTATATGGTTAAAAAAATTAACTTTGAACGACATCGGGGCGAAAAGTAAAGAGATCGCCTGACAATAGATTTTTGGCTCAAAATAAAAACTGTGATGAGAAGATACCTTACCCTCCTGGTGATATTAATGCTGGCTGTACCGTCATACGGACAGGATGTCAGTGAAGAAACCCTGCTGAAAGCGATGCATACCATCTCAAGCCATGACCTGCTTGAGTATGTGAAGATCCAGTGCGACGACAAGTACCAGGGGAGGCTGACAGGGACCGGGGAGTACCAGGAATGTGCTGAGTGGCTCGCCGGCGAGTTCGATGAATGGGGCCTGACACCTGCCGGCGACAGCGGGAGATGGTTTCAGTGGTTTGATATCCCCTATACACTGGTGCTGCCTGACTGTGGTCTCTCCCTTCATATGCCGCTGAAGAACGGAGGCACTGTACTTAAGCATTACAGGTATATGACTGAATATATGCCCGGATCGACATCAGGCAACGGTGAGGTAACGGGAGAGGTGGTCTATGCAGGTTACGGCATAACAGCCCCGGAACTGAATTACGACGACTACAAGGGGATAGAGGTGAAAGGCAAAATAATACTTATCGAACGTGAGTCGCCCGTCAACCCTTCGGCAGGCGCGGAGAGATTCAATCCGTGGTATGAACACTCGTTTCATCAGTCGAAGCTGGCAAATGCCGTCAGACACGGCGCCATCGGTATGATATATAACTACGGCCCGATTGCCAATCCGAACAATGATTACTACAGGGATTTTGTTTATGTGCACATAGGTGACTCAGTCGTCAGCGACATCTTTGAAGGAACGGGATTTAACCACAGTGATGTGGTCAGCCTTATCGACTCGACCCTGAAACCCCATTCGTTTAATACAAAGAAAGTAGTGACTGTCAGGATGAGCACACAGCATTTTCCTGACGGGAAGGGGAGCAATGTGATAGGGCTCATCAAGGGATCGGACCCGGTATTGAGCGAGGAGACTGTCATCATCGGGGCTCACCTCGATCATATGGGCATGTGCTATGAGATAATCCCCGGGGCAAACGATAATGCATCTGCCGTGGCTGTGATGATGGGAGTAGCCAGGGCACTCACTGAAAACAAGATACCTCTCAAAAGATCGGTTATGTTCCTTTCATTCGGGTCGGAAGAGCAGGCTCTCATAGGGGCAAAAGCGTATCTCGACCGCCCCGCGATGCCTCTTGACAAGAGCATCCTGCTTAACATGGACGGGGTAGGGATAGGTCATTCGATAAGGGCCCTTGCCGGGACTAATTACCCTGTATTATGGTCTTATGTTGAGGATGCCAACAACAGGTATATCCACAGGCCGCTGTCAACCAGCTATTTCTCCAACCTTGGCAGGCCGAGGCTCGATGCGGCGCGGTTCCTCAGCGCCGGCGTCCCCTCGCTCAGCTTTTCCACATACGGTTCGGTCAGCTACTATCATGTCCCGCTTGACAATCTTGACATCATCAAACCTGAGATAATGGAAGACATGTGCCAGCTGTTGTTTATGACTGTCGTCAGGATGGCCAACAGCCCTGAGCCGTTAAGGTAGTTTTGTTGTCTGAAAGTCGAAAGTCGAAAGTCAACGCACATGAAGACAGCAGTTGTAACAGGAGGCACAAGGGGCATTGGCGCTGCACTTGTCAGATCCTTCCTTGAGGCAGGATGGAATGTAGCATTGTCCGGAACAACGGAAAGCACTCTGGAAAGATCGTTGCAGTCGCTTGAAGGTCAATATGAAAAAGAGAGATATGCAGCCTTCAAATGCGATGTCACTGTTGAAGCCGAACTGATAAGCCTCTGGGATGGCGCCCGGAAAGCCTTCGGCAGTGTTGACATTTGGGTGAACAATGCAGGTTTATCCTCTGACCAGACGCCGTTCCATGAGCTCGACCCCGGCATCTTCACCAGGATTATTGATACCAATGTGAAGGGACTGATGCTTGCGACGCATGTCGCATATAACAGGATGCTTGCACAGGGCAGGGGTGCGATTTATAACATGGAAGGTCTCGGCAGCGACGGGCGGCGTATCGCGGGACTGACACCTTACGGCACTTCGAAGAGGGCTGTAAGGTATTTCACCGATGCCTTTGCTGCCGAGGTAAAAGGGGGACCTGTGATTGTAGGTACCATCAGTCCCGGTATGGTTCTGACCGACATGACGATGAACCAGGTCAGGAAGGATCATGAGAAGAGCAGGAACCTGATCAGGATTTACAATATCCTTGCCAACGAGGCTGACACTGTAGCTCCGTTTCTCGTCAGTCAGATGACCGCAAACAGGAAGAACGGAGCGAAGATATCCTGGCTCACGAATGGCAAAGTTCTTAGAAGATTCCTTCTTGCCCCATTCTCCCGCCGCGATATCGTAAGCAAATACCTATGAAAGCAAGAGATCACGTGCGCAGCGTCGAGACTTTGCTATTACCTACGTTGTCTCGATGCATATCTTTTGACTTAAACTATTGATGTCATTGAATATCGGAATTATGATTGGATATCACTTGAACAATCGGGGTTTTAATAAGATCTTACTGTGAAGCAACTTACTTAAAAGCAACTTAACAATTAGTAAGTTTTAAAATAGTAATATCAGCATTTAACAGCCTGATTTTGCAGCTAAGCATGTTATTTCAGAACCTGACCGATGGACTAAGCAATACCCAGGGACAAGATCAGGGGCCGGCTCAGTATTGATTCCGGCACAGCGAGCAACTGAAAAACCGGACGAGAATCACCCAACCTGGTATTCGAATAATTTCTTAATTTGCATCACCCAAAAACCTGACCTATGAACACGCTTAATAACCACACTGCCGAAGTACTACTCTGCAGCCTCCTGGCTGTGATTATCATTACAATCGCTGCTTCATGCGGCAGCCAACAAAATGATGTGATCAAATACCCTGTTACCCAGAGGGGTGATGTAACAGACACAATCTTCGGAACGCCAGTGGCAGACCCCTACCGCTGGCTTGAGGATGACATGTCTGCCCAGACGGCAGAGTGGGTCAAAGAACAGAACGCCGTTACCTTCGGTTATCTTGAAAAGATCCCTTACAGGGAACAGATCAGGGAACGTCTTACGACAATGTGGAACTATGAAAAATTCGGCATGCCGTTCAGGAAAGGCGATTATACATACTTTACAAGAAATGACGGACTCCAGAACCAGGATGTCTTTTACAGACAGAAGGATGGCGGAGAACCTGAACTCTTTCTCGATCCTAACACATTCTCCGAAGACGGAACCACCTCGCTTGACGGGCTCGGATTCTCAAAAGACGGGAGCAGGGTCGCATACGCCATCTCCGAAGGAGGATCTGACTGGCGGAAGGTGATAACCATGGATGCCTCTACAAAAGAGATCATGGGAGACACTCTTTTCAATATCAAGTTTTCAGCCATCTCATGGCAGGGCAATGAGGGCTTCTATTATTCACGTTATGATAAGCCCGAAGGCAACGCGCTGTCTGCCGTGAATGACCAGCATAAACTGTATTACCATAAATCAGGTACACCTCAGTCTGAAGACAAACTTGTTTTTGGAGGTGATGTTAAAAGAAGGTCCGTGAGGGGCTTCGTGACTGATGATGACAGGTATCTTGTTGTGACTGCCGGAATATCCACGACAGGCAATGAGCTGTATATCAAAGATCTCACGAAGAAACAGAGTGACTTTACAATCGTTGTCCCGAACTTTGACAGCGATAACTACATCATTGACAATGACGGATCAAAGCTGTTTATTACCACCAACCTGAATGCTCCTAACTGGAGGGTCGTGACGGTCGATGCTTCAAACCCCGGACCCGAAAACTGGGTCGATTTTATTCCAGAAACGGAAAATGTGCTTCAACCTTCCACCGGCGCGGGATTCATCTTTGCAAATTACATGAAAGATGCAATCACATACGTCAAACAGTATGACAGGAGCGGGACCCTCGTCAGGGACATTGATCTTCCGGGCATTGGAAGCGCTAACGGCTTTGACGGCAACAGGGAAGACAAGGATATGTACTTCTCTTTCACCAACTATACCACCCCATTGACAATTTATAAGATGGATCCTCAGACCGGGGAGACACAGGAGTATAAAAAGCCCGAAGTGCCATTTACATCGGGTGATTATATATCGGAACAGGTGTTTTACACTTCGAAGGACGGCACCCTTGTGCCTATGATCATAACATACAGTAAAAATACCAGGCTTGACGGAAAGAATCCCACCATCCTGTACGGCTATGGAGGATTCAACTCAAGTGTCACACCACGGTTCTCGGTTTCCGTTGCCGTATGGCTTGAGATGGGAGGTGTTTATGCAGTGCCAAATATAAGGGGTGGCGGCGAGTATGGCGTTAAATGGCATCTGGCAGGCACCAGGATGAATAAGCAGAATGTCTTTGACGACTTCATCGCTGCTGCAGAATACCTTATAGAAAATAAATATACCTCGTCAAAGTATCTTGCCGTATCGGGCGGCTCGAACGGCGGACTGCTTGTCGGTGCAGTCATGACACAGAGACCCTCCCTGTTTAAGGTGGCTCTGCCAGCTGTCGGTGTTCTTGACATGCTCAGGTATCATAAGTTTACTATCGGGGCAGCATGGGCATATGACTACGGGACAGCCGACGAGAGTCCTGAAATGTTCAATTATCTGCTGACCTACTCGCCCGTTCATAACGTGAAGGCTGACACCGAATATCCGGCTACATTCATCACAACAGCTGACCATGATGACAGGGTCGTTCCGGCACACTCGTTCAAGTTTGCTGCCCATCTCCAGGAGAAGCAGGCAGGATCAGCCCCGGTACTGATAAGAATAGAGACAAGCGCAGGTCACGGGGCAGGCACCCCGGTTAACAAGCGCATTGAAGCCCAGGCCGATATTTACAGTTTCACCCTCTGGAACATGGGAGTCAGAAAGCTGGAACAATGAAATATCAGAGGCTGCAGAGCCAGTGAATAGTGTTGTTAAAATGTCAGACCTTTTCCAGGACGACTGATATCCCCTGGCCAACGCCGATGCACATCGTGCAAAGGGCTCTTTTTGCTGATGAACGCTTCAGCTGATAGTATGCGGTGGTTATAATCCTGGCGCCTGTCATGCCCAACGGATGCCCGATGGCTATTGCACCTCCTAGCGGATTTATCCTCGGGTCGTAAAGGTCTAACCCAAACTCACGCATACACCCCAGTGCCTGCGCTGCAAAGGCTTCATTCAGCTCAATAATGTCAATATCCTTTAATGACAATCCCAGGCGGTTCAGCAGCCTGTTTGAGGCAGGGACAGGTCCCATGCCCATTATGCGGGGAGGCACACCGGCTGTCTGCATCCCGAGTATCTTTACCGAGGGCTTCAGATTGAATTTCTTTACCGCATCTTCCGAGGCAATTATCAGTGCGGCTGCTCCGTCGTTAATACCCGAGGAGTTACCGGCAGTAACAGTACCGTTTTCATTGACAACGGGCTTCAGCGAAGAGAGTTTTTCCAGTGAAG
The DNA here is from genome assembly GCA_963732365.1 of uncultured Bacteroidales bacterium. Lineage (GTDB taxonomy): Bacteria > Bacteroidota > Bacteroidia > Bacteroidales > VadinHA17 > SR-FBR-E99. The sequence goes on from CAVSZC010000005.1 coordinate 1,342,549, forward strand.
TCAGTTTTGGATGTTCGTCTTTATCTGCTGTAACCGATTCTCCTTTTGCCCTGGTGATAACGACCGGAACAATTTCATCTGCGAAATAACCCTTCGCCTGGGCACCGGCGGCTTTCTCCTGGCTGTGATGAGCAAACCTGTCCTGTTCCTCGCGGCTGATATTATATTCTGACGCAATGTTCTCAGCTGTCTCAATCATTGAGTCAGTTCCGAATCTTTTCCTGAACTCCTTATTTATAAACCGCCATCCGATGGTTGTATCAAATATCTCCGCCGACCTTGAAAAGGCTTCCGTTGCCTTACCCATGACAAACGGAGCTCTTGACATGCTTTCAACGCCACCGGCAATGATCAGGTCTGCTTCACCTGCCCTGATTGCCCTTGCTGCCACACCAACGGCATCCATCCCTGAACCGCACAGACGGTTCACGGTAACACCTGAAACGGTCTCCGGATACCCGGCTAACAAGAGTGCCATCCGGGCAACATTCCTGTTGTCTTCTCCTGCCTGGTTGGCACAGCCCATAATAATATCATCTGTTTCAAGGAAGCTGATCCCGGGGTTCCTCTCCATCAGCGCCCTCAGCGGTACCGCTGCCAGATCATCGGTTCTTACCTGGGAGAGAGCACCGCCGTATTTGCCTACGGGTGTGCGTATTGCATCGCATATATATACTTCCTGCATGGGATTACTTCTGTTGTAGGTTTTCGATTTTCGGTTTCAGCGCATTGAAGGCCCGTAATAACCCTTCAGAGAGTCTGTCTGTTTCTTTTTGCGTCAGTGCTGTTGAAAACATACAGGAAAAGGTATTTATCATCAGTATCTTTTCGTTAAAATACATGAAGTCGAGAAGCTCATTGAGAACGGATAGAGTCTCTTTTGACTGATAGGCCTCGCGATAAGTGGTTGGTGGCGCCGGTGTCAGGTGAAGGCGAAACATGGAGCCGGCACCTGTCACGGATACCGGGACACCGGCAAGCCTGATAACCTCCTTAACCTGGCTGACAGCTTTATCTGTCAGGGCATTCAATTTTAAAACCGCATCCCTGTCAAACAGATCCATTGCCACAAACCCGGCTGTCATTGTAACAGGATTGGCGGAAAAGGTTCCTGAGTGGGGGAACCTGAGATTGGTTTCGCGGGGGTCAAGGACCTTCATCACATCTGATCTTCCGGCGATAGCTCCGACCGGAAATCCTCCTCCGATGATTTTACCGAGGGCTGTAATATCCGGACATACAGTATAATTTTCCTGTGCTCCTCCGTAATTAACCCTGAACGTAACTACCTCATCGAATACCAGCAGGGCACCGTTTCTGCGTGTCCACTTGTAAAGAGCCTCAATAAATTCGTTCGTACCGGGGATGAGCCCTACCCTGTGCGGGACAGGGTCAACCATGACACAGGCAATCTGGTCGGCATGCCTGTCTAAAATGGCAATGGTTCTTTCAATGTCATTGAAAGGGAAGATGACCACATTCTCCAGGACTCCCTTCGGGGTTCCGAAAACCAGCGGGACGCCGGCCGGATTATCAATATCGCCCCAGTTTGACGGACTTGCCGTCTGACTGACTTCCGCAAAGTCATAGGTGCCGTGATAGGTTCCTTCGGCTTTTGCAATCTTCGGGCGACCGGTAAAGGCCCTTGATGCCTTTATCATTGCCATGACGGCCTCTGTCCCTGAGTTGACAAACCTGATCTTTTCAAATCCCTTTACCCTTTTAGATAAGAGTTGTGCAAAAGCCACTTCTATTTCAGAGGCAAGGGTATAGGCAGTCCCCTTCTGAATCTGCCGTGTGACAGCCTCAACTATTGCCGGGTGTGCATGACCGTGTATGAGTGCGGCCATGTTGTTTGCAAAATCTATGCGCTCAGTGCCGTCAATATCGGTGATACGGCACCCCGATGCCTTATCGGCATAATGGGGGTAAGGCTTGCGAAAAACGGTGTTCCTGCTGACGCCGCCCGGTATTACCTCGCATGCCTGCCTGTATATCTCTTCGCTGTTCCTGTTTTCTGACATAGTGACTGTTTTTCTATTTCCGGAGTAACCCGGCTCCGGTATTTTTCTGCAAAAATTCAAAAGTAATGCCGGGTGCCATCTCCTTCACCAAAAGACCTTTTTCTGTGATGTCAATGATGGCATAGTTTGTATAGATCCTGTTGACGACATTTTTCCCGGTGAGCGGATAAGTGCATTGTTTTACAATCTTCGGTTCTCCTGCCTTAGTGCAATGCTGGGTAATGACATATATGGTTTTTACCCCCGCAACAAGATCCATTGCACCTCCTACAGCAGGCACATCGTTTGCATCTCCGGTTGACCAGTTTGCAAGATCACCCTCCTCTGAAACCTGGTAGGCTCCAAGAACGCAAATATCAATGTGCCCTCCGCGGATCATTGCAAAGCTGTCGGCATGATGAAAATATGACGCACCGGGGATGGCAGTGACATATTTCTTACCGGCATTCACGAGTTCATAATCTTCCGACCCTTTTTCGGTCACCTTACCCATCCCAAGCAAGCCGTTTTCTGTCTGATAGATAACCTCACGCCCTTCGGGGATATAGTCGGCTACCAGCTCAGGAATGCCTATTCCCAGGTTGACGTACGCCCCGTCATGTATGTCGGTCGCCACTTTCTGTGCCATCTCGTTGATGGTCCAGCCGGCATTCTCTTTCAATTCCATGGATACCTCCTTTTTTCGGCAACAAGTACTGATTCATCAGCCGGATTGGAAACCTCCACAACCCTTTTAACATATATCCCCGGCGTGATAACACACTCAGGGTCTATCTGCCCGACTTCGACTATTTTCCTCGCCTGGACAATGGTTGTTTCAGCTGCCATACACATCACAGGTCCGAAATTCCTTGCGGTCTTGTTATAGATCAGATTACCGTATTTGTCGGCGGCATGACATTTAACCAGAGAGAAATCTGCCTTCAATGCATGTTCGAGGACATAAGTCTTTCCGTTAAAAACCCTTGTCTCCTTGTTTAATGCAAGCGGTGTATTTACAGATGTCGGGGTATAAAAAGCAGGAATGCCTGCCCCGGCGGCCCTTATCCTTTCGGCAAGGGTACCCTGCGGCACCAGCTCGAGCTCAATCTCCCCCCTGCGGTACATCTCGGGAAAAACAACTGAAATGGCAGTCCTGGGAAATGAACATATTATCTTCTTTACCTGCCTGTTTTCAATGAGAGCGGCAAGACCGACGTTGCCGCTGCCTGCATTGTTGCTCACAATGGTCAGGTTCCGGGAACCCTGATCTATCAATGCATGTATCAGTTCAACAGGACTTCCTGCTTCTCCAAAACCGCTGATATGTATGGTCGCTCCGTCAAAAATATCTGCAACAGCTTCTTTGACTGAGCTAATCACTTTGTTTATCATCACTGTTCTGATTTATTCATTTCTTTTACCAATGACTCTTCCAGCTTGTTTTCAATTTCAATTAACTCATCTTCATAGAAGTGCTTCTCTCCTTCATAAGGTTTCAGCTTCTCAATGGTGTTCTCCTTTTCATCATATCTGGCAAAAAAGACCCTGTCCATCCAGTCCATGTTCCGGCCTTCATTGAATTTTAATGCGAAGACTTTTTCTCCTTTGATTTCAGCAGTGCCTAACAATGAGATTTTCCCTGAAGATGAGGTCATTGTGATATACCGCGACGGGCGGTTTATCGAGGCCAGCTCCTTATAGATCCTGTTGAATATTTTTGAGATGTCAGCCAGAGGGGCGGTAAAATAGTGATGCTCACCCGTCGGTCTGGCACAATACATTGAATGAAATCCGATTCCAAGCATACCGAGAATATTTCCCAGGTCAATCCAGTTCTGTGCTGATTTATCAATATCGACATTCCCCTTTTCATCCTTGAAAAGGCTTATATGATTCATTATCGGGCTCTGGCTCTTGATGGTGATGCCATAGTTTTTCAGTCTGCGTATTGCGGCAATTGTTCCGGGGTTCAGTACATCGCGCGGAGTAGACAGGTGTGCTACCCAGACAACCTGTATCCCGCTGTCAATGACTTTTTTCCACAATTCAAGAATCTCTTTGAACTTAACGGTCAGAAGAAGCCCGGGATGAAAAGTGATTGCCCTGGAACCAAAACGAACGGTCTTTATGTGCATCAGCTCAGGATCTTCCATTAACGGATTAACATATTCTGCAAGACGTTCGTAAGTAATGAAGCCACCGTCACCGCCGGTGATCAAAATATCACTTATCTCTTTATGTTTTCTCAGATACTGGTGAACCTGGCTTACATCATGCTGTACAAACATATCTTCATCGCCTCTTACCTGCGCATGGCGGAAACAGTAAGTACAAAATGCAAAACAGTTCTGGGTGGTTTTGTCAAAGATCAGTTTTACAGGCGGATATTTATGCTGGCATCCCTGCAATATCTCCAGATGACCTTCTTCATTTACGAACCACGGTTTATTTAACTTCTGTTTGCCGTCATGAGGGTTCGTTTTTTTCTGATACTCTTCAACTACTTTAGCTCTCTCTGCATCTGTGGCTGCATCAATGTATTTCTTCACTTCACCGGCATGGATCATACCCGGTTGGGGAAAGATCAGATGATACATTGTGTCTGTCTCATATTTATCCCATTTAATGGAATTCAGAGCGTGTTTTGTGGCCAGGAATCTGTAAACTTCAATAAAGAACTCGCGCTCTTTAATATGACCTATGTCAATTCCATGGCTTCTTAGCACATCGACTATTTCTCTGAAGCCACTTAACCCTGAATAATAAGTTTTATTCTTAAAATATGCCTCATCAGTTCTGGAAAAACCTGAATGCTGGGGATAACAATGCTGCAGTCTTTCAAGCAGACCCAGTGGAAGCAGATTTTCACTCCCGATGGTAGCGATTGTCTCTTCAGAACAATCATAATGTTTGAATATCCTGTCTAAGTCGATCTTTTGATTTGCCATGAGTATATTGTAATTTGTTTTTGTCATTCATTATCTGCTGTATCATGCTCTTCACTTTTTTCCCTGAAGTGCAAAATACATTTTTTCCTTAATTTAAGCCTCCGTGTTTTTCGGAGCATCAAAAATATAAATTTTTCGATAATGAGGACCATCTGCGCTGTGCGTGGTCGCTTTGCGCAGTTCGCTGAGCGCTGGTAGCTCTATGCTGGCCGCGCTCCGCTCGCGGCACCGGCTACTTTTTCGGGAACCAGGGAAAAAAGGAGCTTGTCTTCCGGACGTATTCCCTGTACTGGGGTTTTGTATCCTTCAGTGATTTTTCGAGCAGGGCAACGCCCGATACCCTGATGATAAGCAGGGTCATGACAACAGAACCGATGACCTGCCAGTAACCTCCGGCTGCTATACTGAACAATGCAAAGGCCCACCACACTGCTGAATCGCCAAAATAATTGGGATGGCGCGTATATCTCCAGAAACCGGTATTCAATACTTTTCCCCTGTTACCGGCATCGCGCTTAAAACGTGACAGCTGATAATCGCCTCCCGCCTCAAAGGAAAAACCAACCAGCCAGACCAGGATTCCAAAGTAATCGATAAGATTCAGATCCCCCGGTTCGCTGCCTGCGCTGACCCCCAGTAAAGGCAGCGACACAATCATCATCAAGACCCCCTGCAGCAGGAATGTCTGAAAATAACTGACCCACCAGTAGCGCCCTTCGCCATAATTGCGCCTGAACTCCTGGTACCTGAAATCCTCTCCCTTGCCAATATTCCTCGATGCAAGATAAATGGCAAGCCTTAAGCCCCAGACGGTGACCAGTATCAATACCAGGATCTTTCTGTCAGTTAATTCGCCAGACATAAACACATAAAACGCATTCACGGCTACAAAGCCGAACCCCCAGAAAATGTCAACGATACTTACGTTTTTTATGATCACGCTCCATAACCATAACAGGGTTACCAGCACCCAGATAAGCAGGGAGGCCTGTAAAAACAGAGTCATCATTGCTGAAGTATTAACTGTTAAACATCAATGAAACAGCTATGGCACCGTTTCCGGCATGCATCCCAATCACCGGAGAGATATCGACGACAGAGACCGGTTTCATCCCGGTTATCTCACCCATCTTCTCTCCCGGCCTGGCGGGCTCCTTCAGGATTGTGTGCATGCAGTATGATATAGTTCCATACACTCTTTCCGGCGCTTAGCTTTCTTATGTGGCTGTAAATCTTGTTCAGGCTCGCTGCCTGGCTGAAGGTTTTGCCAAAGAGGAGGGACTTGCCGTTTTTGTCCATCGAAATGACAGGGTTCAGGCCAAGGGCACTTGCAATGAACCCTTTTGGTTTCGAGACCCGTCCACCCCTGATCATGGATTTTCAGATTCCTGACGCTGACAAATATTTTGGTCTGACTGACATCCTGTTCAAGAGACCCGACAATTGATTCCAATGCCTCGCCTGCCTCGATGTTCCGTGCAGTCTTCAGCACCAGCAAGACCCAGTGCTCCTGACAGGTTTTTAGAGTCTATCACGTGAACCGGCTTGTTAAACTCTTTCGAGATCCGCTGGCCTGCCTTAAGACTATTGGCATATGTCCCGCTGAACTGGCTGGTGAGATGCACTGCTATCACAGCATCGTAGTGTGACGCCAGGTGTGAATAGAGATTGGTAAAGGCCTGTTCGTTTATCTGCGATGTCTTTGGAAACTCGGCATGTGTCTCAAGCAGATCGTAAAACTGACTGGGCTGGATGGTCACCTTATCAAGGTAATGACTGTCACCGAAGTTCAGATTTATCGGCACGACATGGATCTGGTAAAAATCGATTAGCTCCTGCGACAGATCGCATGTGGAGTCGGTGACAAGCGCGATGTTCCACTTCCGTCTGGTGACTGCCTCCTGCTGGCGCACCATATCATCAACCTTCTGAAAGGTGATGGTCCCCGCATCTTTCAGCTGGTGAAACAGCTCTGCCGGATGATTGGTATGGACATGTATGCGGCATATTGTATCCGACCCGGCAACAACAACCGACTCGCCGTTTCTGCTTAACACATCCTGCAGCTCTGCCTTGCTTGTCTTCAGGTTTCTGATGATTGCCTCCGTGCAAAAACGATGGGTAATCTCCTCATCGCTTAACTCTTCGGTGTGAATGAGCGAGATGCTATCATTCTGGACAACGGCAAGGGTGCGTATGTTTCTGTTTATTATGAAGTCGATGATCCCTTTAATGAACAGGACAAAGCCTTTTGCTCCGGCATCGACAAAACCTGATTTGTTCAGTGCTTTCAGTTTCAGGGTAGTCTCTGCCAGCGATTTTTCGAGCACTGCCACAGAATCAATGATAACACTTTTAAAATCGTTGACTGATTCTTTTTTACTGTTGAGAAAGTCTGACCACTCCTTTATGACTGTCAGCATAGTTCCCTCGACAGGATTGGCGATGGCATCGTAGATGTAAGGTATTGATTTATTGACGCTCTCCGCAAATTCAGGAAGGGTAATGACGGGTTTGTTCAGCGTCTCCCTGCTCAGTCCGTGCAGGAACTGGGCGAAGATGACGCCCGAGTTGCCTCTGGCCCCATTTAATGCGGCGTCAGCAATATTGTTTACCGTAGTCTTATACGATTTATGCGGTTTGATATTATCGATAACAGAACGGATTGTGGATGCGAGGTTGGTGCCCGTGTCCTTATCGTTTACCGGAAAGACATTTATACGGTTTATTTCAACCTGATTCTGAAGTATCTGGTTTCCTCCGGCAATAAATGCATAGTAAAGAAACTTTCCGTTGATATGAGGTGCTTCTACTTGATACATTTCCAATTAAGTTAACCAAGTAACAAAATAAATCAAAATAAGTTCTGTAAGCAGGCTTACTGTCCCTGTTTACTGGTTTTTCATGTTCACCGGCTGTCCCGTGGCCTCAAGCACGTTCCACCACAGCTCGCCCTCGACGTCTATCTTCTTCCGCTTGGCCACCACCATGGGTATGGGCATGAGGGTGAACTGGTTGTTCCAGTAGCCAATGACAAAGTCAGTCTTGCCGGCCAAGGCAGCATGAACGGCGTTCTGCGCCAGCAGGTTGCAGAACTTGCTGTCGTTGGCGTTGGCCGGTGCGCTGCGTATGATATAGCTCGGATCGATGTACTTTATCGAATACCTGAACCCCAGGGCATTGAACTCGTTCTTTATCTTATCCTTGAGGAAGATGCCAATGTCCTTATGCTTGATGTTGCCTGAGGCATCGCGCTCCTGTGTCATCGACTCGAAGAGATCCTGTCCGGCCCCCTCGGCCACCACCACCACGGCATGATGCCTCTCCTCTAGCCTCTTCTTCAGGACATTAAGGAAGCCGTTCGTGCCGTACAGATCAAATGATATCTCCGGTATAAGTACGAAGTTGACCTCCTGGATGGCGAGGGCAGCGTTGGCAGCGATGAAGCCCGAGTCGCGGCCCATGAGCTTGATGAGGGCTATGCCGTTGTAGGCGCCGTGGGCCTCGTTATGGGCATTGCGTATGATGTCGTTGGCGATGGAGAAGGCTGTCTCGAAGCCGAACGACTTCTGTATGAGGTCTATGTCGTTGTCTATTGTCTTGGGTATGCCGGCCACGGCTATCTTGAGCTTGCGGCTCTGTATCTCCTCATAGATGGCATGGGCGCCGCGCAGCGTGCCGTCGCCGCCTATGCAGAAGAGGATGTTGATGTTCAGTATCTCAAGCGTGTCTACCATCTTGCCTACATCCTGGTTACCACGCGAGGTGCCGAGGAAGGTGCCGCCCGAGAGGTGTATCTCGCTGACCATGGGAGCCGTCATCTCCACCACCTCGTGGTTATACTCAGAGATAAGCCCTTCGTAACCGTATCTTATCCCCAGTATCCTTTTTATCCCGTAGCGGTAGAACAGCTGGTTGACGAGGCTGCGGATGACATTGTTGACCCCCGGGCACAGTCCGCCGCAGGTGACGATACCCACCTTCGTCTTGGCGGGCTCAAAGAATATTGTCTCTTTGGGTCCTGCCTTCTCGAAAGAGACAGGCAGCTCGCCGGTAGAGGGACGGTGCTCGTAATATTCGGCTGAGACATCGTACAGCAGTCTGTCATCATCATCGATGAATTTATATACCGGAAAAATCTGGCTCTGGCTCTGCTTCAGGGGTGACGATACGTTACCCTTGCCGAGGGAGGAGACGAGGAAATCTTCATATTTCATACGCACACATGTCTTCTGTTCAACAGGTTATTAAACGGCCCTTGCGGTTCAAGCATTCAAATTTAAGCAAATCATGCGATCTTGCAATCATGCAATCTTGCAATCATGTCGCATGGGGCCGGTCGCAATAGTGACCGATTACCGATCACCTATTACCGAATACCCCCTTCTGCTCCGCGCTCCACGCTCTTCACAATCTGCTGTCGAGCCAGTGAATAATATTGAGCAAAAGCTGGTGGTTTCGTTTTGCATAGGGCGAATTCATTCCCACCCGGACCTGTTGCGGTCCTGCAAGCTGCGCAGTGAACATGGCAGCCTCGCCCGACATCACCACCCTCCCTTTGCCATACTCCCGGAAGGCCAGCTGCGACCAGCCGCTGATGGGTTTGAATACTGTTTTTTCATTGAAGACCCATGCAGTATCGGAGAGCAGGAGCAGGTACCTGTCGTCGAAGGTCAGCACCGGGCTGGCTGCATCAGGTATGGTAAAGGCCTGGCCTGTGAATGAGAAGATGCTGTCGACCCTCTCATCAGCATCCCGGCCGCTGGTCAGAATATTTTTCGCCAGTGTGCCGTCAGCCCTGCAGAAGAGTGCCGGCCCGGCATGTGCGGTGTCAAGGGCGAAGCCGTCGGTGAAGCCAAAGCCGAACGCTGCCGCCATCCCCGCCGCCGCGCCTCCCAAAGGCATGTGATCAGCTATGAGGAAGAGTGATCCTCCTGCTTCAACCCATTGCTTCACCGTCTCCGTCTCATCCGGGGTGAAGGCAGAGTGCACGGGTTTGTACCAGCTCTCAACGTTATCCGGGTGGAGCGCATTGGATATCACGAGTATCCGCACTTTCGTGAGTTTCTTCTCTTCAAACTTGCCGGTGTATCCCTCTGTCCTGTACCCGTCACGCTCGAGGAGCCTGGCAAAGGGGAGGTAGCGGTCGCCGCGTGTGTTGAGGTTATTATGACCTTCGTCAATAAAGACAACCGGACCCTTTCCGGCAGCATATGCAGGGTTCCCGATTACCGGGCTGTAAGTTGTGTCCGGCACCTGCTGCCCGCTGGCAAGCAGAGTACACAGAACCGAAACTGAAACAATTATGAGTGATCTTTTCATAAGCTGTAATATATTTCTGATGATAATGCTACGGAAATAGAAAAGGGTTCGTGCCTGTTAAATTTCCCGGTGACTGTCGCCTCAGAAGCTGATCATCTTGTATCCCCGCTTGATATACTTTGTAAGCAGTCCCCCTGTCCCTCTCACATCTACAGAGCACACCTTAAGGTCATCGGTGACGCCGTACATGTTTGCGCAGACGACGCAGGCCTGAACAATCACACCGTCTTTCTGCAGCACGGCTATCCTGTCTTTCACCATCTGGTTCTCAGACATCAGTCTCTCAGACGGACCCCAGGCAAGGAGTATCACCTCTTTGAACCAGCCGCGGCTCTTTGCATACCCTGTATACATCAGGCATGCTTTCTCAGCCACCTCGGGGTCGCCGCTCGACCACAGCACCACAAGGGTGTCAGCCGCAGTGGCGGGTATGGTGTCCTGTGCTTTCAGGGTATTGGTAAAGCCTATACAGACAACCAATGCGATAAATAGAGTTCTCATTTTCATTTTTCCCGGTTTTATTGACAATGTTTCACAGCCGGTCAGCGACTGCCTTCCAAAAATAGTATAATTATTCACCATCGCTTATTTACCTGCCGGTATATCAAATGGTAAGTTCAGTAGAACGCCGCATCTGTTTATCACAGTGTGAACAGATATTGCAGCTTCACAAAATACTGGTGCCCGGTTGTCTGGTATGTATTACTTTCATCCAGGTTGTATTCAAGATAGTCCTGGGTCATGCCCGCACAGAACATAGTAAAGGCGTTGAACTTATAACTCACCAGGGGATAGATATTGAATGAGTTGTCGAAGGTATTATACTCCCCGATGCCCCTGATAAAGAGCTTCTGTGTAAACTGGATGGTGGTCACATTTCTGAAGATGTGGCCATTATAGAACTCATCACCGTTCGCAATGCTCTCCAGGCGCGCTGTTGACCATGAAAAGGATAATTTAAGCCATGAAGTCGGCTCAAGCGAGAGTTCGGTGTTTAAATTATAGCCCCTGCCCAGTTCAGGCACATCTGACCGCCTGATATATTTGCCGGCGGATCCGGAAAATGAAATATTGACACCCTTCACAGGGGTCGTCTCAGTCATGAACACTGACCTGTTGACCCCCTTGAAAAGCACATCCCTGAATCGCTCCTGGTTCACGGCCGTATATGTATAAAACAGTGTGGTCTGCCCGATCATACTGATTTGGACTCCCGGCTGAAAAACAAATTCCTTGAAGACGCCGTCGTAGTTGTATCCGAGCGTTGATGCGGCATTCAGTCTTATTCTCTGTATGAATTTCTTGTTGATATGGAAGATATACCTGTGGCTCATGTAGCTGACTCTTCCGTTGACCTCTGGGAACATCCCGTTATAGGTCTGGTAGGTGGGGGAGAAGTTATTCTGAACAAGTGAGAAACCGTATTTTCTCCCTGCTCTGTTTAAGGCGAGGTGCATCCCCGTTCCGTAATATTCTTCGCCGTTAAAGGCAGCATCCTTTCCTGTTGAGCCGAATTCCCTGGTGTTATTGAACAGATCAGGATTGTTTATCTCCCTCGTGTGTGAAAGGAACAGCTCACCTGACCAGTACCAGTTTTTCCAGAACTTCAGGTTCCAGTCCAGCCCACCCAGGTAGTTGTGTGCCTCGGTGAAGTTCCTGTTAAGAAACAGTGCCCCGACAAAGTTCTCATTCTCCATATCGTACCTGATTCTTGCCACGCCTGCAACTGACCGTTCTTCAGTGGTAACAGTATTGCTCTCCTCCTCACCGGGAACAGTAACTGAAGTGTTCCTGTCGTCGGCAGCAAGTGCCAGGTATGAGAATCGCCCGGCCTTGCCGTTGATTTTTGTGGCGAACAGGGGGTTATTGATTGTCCTTGAATAGTACATCGGAGTCTGCAGAAGATCCATCCCTGACATGAAAAAGGGTCTCTTTTCAGGGTAATACAGGGCGAAGGTGGAGTTAACGGTGATCTGGCCGGCGTCAGATTCTATCTGGCTGAAATCGGGGTTTACAACAGCGTTTATTGTTGTATTAGGGCCCGGTGAATATGTAATGCCTCCGCCAACCCTGGCTGTTACTTTGCTCTGATCCATGGGTGAATCAGGATCTGCAACATCGCTTCTTTCACCCTTCTGTTCAAGCATGATGTAGGGGAGGATTGAAAGAGACTTTCCTGGTTTTATGCCTTCAAGGCCCTTCAGCACTCCTCCCTGTCCCAGCCACGACGGGTTATTCCTGTCGTTCATGGTCCATGACAGCAGGTACCGGCTGTCGCGTGGCATGCTCCTGCAGAGTGTGATAGTCCAGTCCTGTATTTCTGCGGAATTAAAGGAGAATACGCTGAACGGTATTGCCATTTCTGCTGTCCATCCCTCCTCATCGACCGATGCAGCCGAATGCCAGACCATATCGTACGACGGGTCCTCGTTACCTGAACCCATCATCATCAGGTCGCCCTGTATTCCGTATGGATTAACAGCGAATTCAAGTCCTTTCTGGTAGTTGTTGTAGGTGTCTATCGATACAACCACAAAATCGTCATTGAACATTTTATCCCTGTCGGCAAGGTTGGCCCTGATAGCTGAAGGGAGAGAGTCAAAACACCTGAATCCGAAATAGATATAGTCATTGTTGTAAAGCACCAATGCTACGGTTTTCTGTTTTGCCGGCTGGTTTTCACCCGGCATGATCTCATAGTTAAGTTCAACAGGCATTGCCTGTAGCCATAGCGGGTCATCCATTTTGCCGGACAGGTTTATGCTCCTGTCTATTTTCACGGCCGGGAGGGAAGGTTTGGGAGTATCTGTAGTGCCGGCCACGGCACTTTTTGCTGTAACGACGACTGCCATCAACAGTGCTGCCGCAAGAAACAGTTTTTTCATTCTCTCATGGTTAGGTTAACAGGCCTCATTGTCATCTGTCCGATAAGAAGAGGTCTCTATAATAAAGACAGGCAAATTTTCAAAACGCCGCTTAAAGAATTGTTAATGTGGTGTTAATGGCAGTCTTGCCCTGCTTCTGTCCTCAGCCGCCGGTTCGCTTCCAAAATAATCCAGGGCCGATCCTTATGATAGACATGTTTGTGAGCACAGATTTATGATGCCAGAGAGGGCCGAGCGTTAAGTCCCGACATGTTATGTCGGGATAGCGAGGAGCCAGATTGCAGGGGAGCAGTGGGTAGCCCCGGGTGCAACCCGGGGTAATGGCGCCACAGCGCCATACGCCGGTACGATGTTTCTGATCAGATGCCTGGTGATTCCTTCCGGTGTAATGCCAGAGCCTCGCACAGAGCCATTTCTCGCGACCAATTGTTGAGTATTAATCCGATTGCATATCCCGACCTGTTGTGCAGTCGTGCTTATTTTTCCTGAGAAAGAATTGCGTCTATCTGTTGTTTATTATCAGGCAGGTGGTTGACCGCAACATCCCAGATAATTTCATAATCCACTCCGAAGTATTCATGCGAAACCCTGTTTCGCAGATAATACATTTCATTCCAGGGAACTTCAGTCTTTTTTAAAGCGCTTGAAGTCATAACCCTGAACATACTCAGCAATTCTGCTCATGGCGAGTTGCATATCTTCAGGATACATAATGTATGTACGTCCTTCTTTATTCAAATCAAACGAAATTAACCTGTTTCAGAATACGGTCCTTGATCTGTCTTTTAAGGGCATTCCTTGTTGCAAGATCTATTTTACGTCCAAAAATGCCCTCCAGGTAGATCTCTAGAGAAAAGTATTTCCATCCAATAGGTTTTTCAAATTCAACAAGCAGATCTATATCACTCTCCTCAGAAAATGACTCATCTGTAAAAGAGCCGAAAAGACCTATTTCCCTGACAGCATAGTCTTTGTACAGCATTGGTTTAAGTTCTGCTAACTTGCTTAATATGTATTCTTTCGTAAGCATAATTCAAAGATAGTAAATTACTTTCTATCTGGATCTGGCATGCAGCAAAAGTTCGCGCGTCCCGTGGACACCCCTCCCACAGGGCCTGTGCCAGGACTACCGATCACCGAATACCTCTCTATGCTCTACGCTCTACGCTCTGTTCTCTGCTCCTTGCCCCATGCCCCTTGCTCCATGCACCCTGCCTTCATATCGGGTGCAACCCGGGGTAATGGCGCCACAGCGCCATACGCCGGTCCGTTACAGCTGATCAGACACCGGGTGATGACCTCCGGCGTAAAGCCAGACCTTCGCACAGAGCCATCACTCTAAGGATTAACTTTTCTGTAGATCTCCGTCTCGCATTCAAGGCATCTCCATGCAGGATCGTCTCCGGTGATGCAGCAGCCACCCAGGGCTATTCGTCCAGCCTTCAGGTCTGCCATCAGCTCTTTTGAGCCCATTGGCTCACCGTATAGGATTCTGGCAATGCGTTCCGAACCGCATTCAGGGCATTTTGAGGGTTTGTTCCTTGAATCCTGTCTATTATTCATCATGATTTCTATGGTTCGTTAGGTTCGTAAAAGTCATTATCAGTATTCTCCTTATTCTTTATTTTTCGGCTTCAATTGCTTTCAATAAGTCAAATTAACATCCTCACTTTGCAGCCTATCTGCAATGTGAAGGATTTTTTATTTTTTCTGTTCATACTTGAGTAAACATGCTACCATTTCTTGTTCCTCATTAAGTGTCAGGGAATGATTGGCAGCGCTTTATTGTCTCCCGCGTTTGCTTTTACTGTCAACCGGAGATAATCAGTATACCTGGTACTGATGCATGTATACGAGCATTTTCTCCTCTGCCTCAGTACAAGTTCGCGCCACCCCCCCCGTGGACACCCCTCCCACAGGGCCACAGGCAAAGACTATACTGGTACTTTACCGATTACTGATCACCGATTACCGAATACCTTCTTCTACTCCATGCTCTACGCTCTGCGCCCTGCGCCTTTACGCCGGGTGATAACCTCCGGCGCAGAGTCGGGTCTTGATCAGAGCACCTCATTTGAGTTACACTATTCTTTGATCTTACAGTAATTATCGGTATCTTAAGGTTATGAAAAAGTTAAGAGTAGCAAAACCTGCTGAGATAGTTGACGGAATGCTCGTACTCAATCTGGACAGCACCGAAGCCTCATCCGACTGGTTGCACTATGGCAGGCTCAAGGTCCTGGCGAAGTACTTTTTTCTTTATGAGAGATTTTTCTTCTTATGTCAGACACATCGATTTAAGTTTAATCGAAATTTTCCATTTTAATCTTTATGGTTATTCAATACTTAGTTAGATTTTTAAATACCAGCAATAATACTATCCTGTTTTATTAGAATTAGAATATTGCTTTGTATCATTTAAATTCGATTAAAACAATTTCTCTGCCTTCAGATTGATATGATAAGTTTCCAACTTTTCCTTAAGTTCAGCAAAAGTTTTTGGAAGGGACTTTATTCCTTTGAAAAATTTATCTGGGACTTTTAAAAATCTCCATTCAACACCAGTATGCTTTGTCGCTATCTTACACCAGTTTTCTGTTTCAGCATCTTTGTACTGAACATTCTCATCTTCGAACCCCTTAGTCTCAATTATCCAATTAATGGTTCTTCCTTTTTTTATCTCTTGTTCTGCCAGAAAATCCGGGTAATACAATCCCTGACTTCCTTTCTTATTAAGATAGGGAACATTGAATTTGGTAAATGTTTCAGCTAAGGCTGCAAACTTTGTAATATCTTCTGCTGATTCCAGGAACTTTGCAAAGCCTTTTTCCAATTCATTGTAGACCGGAGTATAATTGAAGATAGTTTTCTTCAACTCTATATGATCCCGCTTCCAATAGAAGCCATCTAATTCCATTAAGCTGATCGGGTAGTTAGTGACTTTTACTTCTGACTTTACCTTAATATGGTCACCTAAAGCCTGTCCGATTACAAGCGTTATATCGTTTCCAACTTTTGGGTTTGCAAGTGTTCGTCTGATAGCTAGTGAGTCTAAGTCAACCTCCCTTTCAAAAGCCCTGTATTTTATGTATTGCTTTGTAATACGTAAAAGATCATTGAACTGGCAACTGAACTTTCCTTCCTTGATTATTTTGTTTGTCAGATTAGAAAGCAATTCCTGAATGGAAACAAATTCATCATCTTCGATGGTTATTTGCTTTGTCCCTACCTTTTTATCAGTTGTGGCTGTAACTAATGTAACTTCTATTCTTTTAAAATTTCCTTTTTCATCTATAGTTCCTACTGCTCTTAATTTGGATGGATCAAATGTTGTAATTCCATCCATCTTCCGAGTAAATGATGCAGATAAAACAGGAATCTCAAAGTTGAATCTCTCTCTTGTTTTTATTGGAGTGACAAATACACCAATGTTCGGATCTCTACGGGTAACACCTACTCCAACTCCTTCTACTTCCAATTGACGTACAAAGTCCTCAAACTTATCTGTTCCGATTATTTCTAATATTTGTGTGTAATCAGGACCCAGGTCTTTCATTAGTCGTAAACCTCTTCCAATTGACTGTTCAGGCAGGATATTCGCTTTTGAAGTAAACGGCCGTAATCCCAAAATGATGCTTACATTTTTTACATCCCATCCTTCTCTTAACATCAAAACTGATACCACTACTTTTACCCGGCTTTTTGGATCGTCAATCAATCTTGCCTGTTCACGTAGTAATTCCAGGTCCTTTTGGTTGGTTGTTAACTCACCATTATTTTTGGTATGAATCACCATTACCTGGTCTTTTTTATTGAAACCTGTAAGACCTTTTATACCTTCAGCAATCTGATTTGCCTGTTTAGTATCCTCTGCCATTATGAAAAGTACAGGTTTTTGCCCCAAGTTTTTAAAGTAACAATCCCAATGTTCCTGATAACGCTTTAATGCAATTTGAATCCATACATTGTAAGCGTTGTAAGCATTAGTGATCAGCCTGTTATCAGGGCTGGTTTTGTCGCTTTGGTGAACAATTAATGGTGTCTTTACAATTTTATCTTCTATTGCCTGTGCCAAAGGATAATCTGTAATAATCCATGGGAAGTAAGTACCGTTCTGGTCTTTTGGTGTAGCAGTTAAATCAAAAAGAAGGGATAATCCTTTTTGTTTTCTTTCTAATAAGTTGTCGTGAAAGGAAATAATGCTTTTGTACCAGGCTAGTTCTTCATCATGAACGTGATGTGCTTCATCATTTATGACTAACAGATCATCATGCTTCATGATCCGGTCATAAAGACTTTCTAACCAAGAGGCCTGGCTGTCTTTCTTTGGTTTTTGACCCAGCATATTGCCAATTGGCCCAAGATCTTCTTCAGTTTCTGCTCTTGATTCGTAAATCTGATGAATGTTGGTCAGATAAAATGTTCCATCAGTGCTGGTTTTCACCTGGTCATCACGCATAATGAAACTCATATTCCAATCATATTTCCATTCATCAGGCACAAATGGAAAATGATAAAATATCTTTCCGTTTTCAAAATCAGTTTTTAACCGTTCATATACAATTACGTTTGGTGCAATAACCAATATGGTTTGACTTAAATCTGAATAATCTTCAAACTTTTTATGGAAGTATGACCAGACAGCCAGAAATGCCATAACGTTAGTCTTGCCAGAACCAGTTGCAGCTTTAGCACAATAACGTGTTAACCCAAGTGGAGGTAAATCCTGATTTGAAAGTAACCCGGTCTCAGGTACTACTCTTGATAAAATTCTTTTTGATTTTGCAGTGGAAAGAATCTCTTTCTTATTGCTAAACATGTCGTTTCCATAAGCCATAGCATCCATGTATCTCTCTGCTAAAAGTGCATTGTCCCTGATGCTTTTTACTTCATATAGATAAATAGTTGTCTCTATTGCTTCTCTCTGTGCGAACCGGAAATGGAATATCTCATTATCCTTTATGTGATCCTGCTCAAACCAATAATTAAGTAAAGTCAACGATGTTCGCGATATACCCTTAGGTGTTTTGTATCCTGACTTTCTCCAGGCATCAACGTCGAGCCTGATGTTATTTGTAAGCAAAGTCTTCCCAGGTCTACGTGTGTTAACAACTCTGTAACCTCCTTTTCCGTCTTTTTCAAGGTAAGAAGTTGGAATTTCCCATGCATTGCGACCCTCAATCTCAGGAATAGCTTGTTCTAAAGGAATAACAACCTTTTGCTCATCGATTATTTTTGCTTTTTTCATAGCCATGGCTTACCTGTATTGAAGTTCAATTATATGGGTGGTATCGTTCCCAAAAATATCGATCACTTTTACCATTACCCTGTAATCGCCCTTTTTAGGATGTTGATACGGATCCGTTATAAGCTCAAGAGATCTGTCTTTCTTTGTACGATAACTTTGCCACTGGTTATGGAATGTGTCGTTTTTATAATCCCAATCAACACTCCAGTAGTCAATATAATCGCTCCATTTTTTTACCATTTTCTTTACTTCTGCCGGCACCAGATCTAAATTTGGGATAATAAAATCTTTAAGTTTAATTTGATGACCGTGTACCGATTTTTTTACTTCTGTTTCCAGATATGCCAGTTCAAAAAACTGAATATCACCGGCATCGACAGCACGCTTATCCATTGCTTCTCTTGGTATGCTCAGAAGAGTGAGTTTAATACCCGCTTTTGCAGCCTCCTGTTCAACAACGTCATGCAAACCCATTTCCCACTCCCAGCCGAGAACAACTAATTCTTTCTGTTTCATCCTACGAGTCTCTTCTAGAACATTCTGAATATCAGAAAATGTTACCGGTGCATCTACACTTCCGATATGAACAAGTTTAGTACCTTTCTTACCGTGTATAAAAGAGCTCCCGGGAAGAGCCTCGGCTTTGTAAAGTTTAAGTACAAATGAGATGTATTCAGACATGGTTTGTTCAGGCGTTTTATTCCCAAATTGTATAGTTTGCCAATATTGTCTTTCGTATTTTCCAATATTCAGTATTTCAAATGGCTTACATCTATCGATTTCCAACATCCTTTTTCGAGTTGTATGAATAGCATAGCGGCCTAAATCGGCAACAATCCATCTTCTTCCTAGTTTTTCTGCTACAGCTGCAGTAGTTCCACTTCCACAGAAAAAATCGGCAACTACTGAGCCTTCGAGGCTACTTGCTCTAATTATGCGTTCTACTAATGCTTCGGGTTTTTGTGTGGGATAATCAATTCTTTCTGTTGCCATCGAATTCACGGGGGGGATATCAGTCCAAATATCTTCCATTGGATTTCCTCTTGAATTTTCTAAATATCTTTTTAATCTTGGCATTTTCCCATCTTTTAATACTATTAAGCCATCCTTCAATCCTTCATCAATTTTTTCCTGACCCCAAATCCAATGTTTGCCAAGTGGTGGAGATAATGTAATTTTCCCAAACTTCCTTGAATCCCCTTGTCCAGATTGTGTAAAGTCACATAATTGGTATTTTCTACCATCGGGTTCAATTTGATTATAATGTTGTAGCAATCTTTCTTCTGAAAGAGGAACATATTGTTGCACATAAAAATAGCTTTCATCTTTAGAGTAGAAAAAAATTACATCATGTACGTTGCCATAAGATTTGCTTTGTGCTTTGGATGAACGAATCTTCTGCCATACTATCTCATTTAGATAATTTTCATAACCGAATATTTCATCAAGTATGCATTTAAGATAATGGCTAACATGCCAATCTACATGAACATAAATACTTCCCTTTTCACTTAAAAGTTCTCTCATCAAAACTAATCTGTCATACATCATCTGCAGAAAACTATCCAAGCCATTACCCCAGGTATCTCTATAAGCTATTTCTTCCATAGCACTTGCTTCTTTTGTGTGCTCAAATTCATCATCACCAATCGTGACCGTTGTGTTAAAATTAGCACCAGTTGCAAAAGGTGGATCAATGTAGATGAGGTCAATTTTACCTGCATATTTTTCAAGCAAGGCACTCATTACATATTTGTTATCGCCCCAGATGAGTTTATTACGCCAGGAGGTGTCAATTGCATCAGGATCTTGGCGGAACATGCTACCCTTTTCCTTTTCACGTGTGGCACGACTTTCGTTAATTGTTTCGACTACTTCAAGGCTTTGAAAAGGTAACACTATGCGTTCAACGGTAGTACGTTTATCTTTCCAGTATAAACCTAGAGGTAGTTCTTGCTTGTTTTCCATTATTCTAGCTTTTAAGGATATATGTTTCAGTTAATCTATTATTTCTAGCATTAAAGCTGTCCACTTTATTAAACCTACTAAATTTCTCATGTGGCAATCGCCATCTTTCAAGAGCGAATTCAATTAGTCTTGTTTCTCTGATATCACATATTTTTGTTGAAAGGTTTTCGTAATACATTTTTGTTCTTGAAACTCTTTTCAATTCTTTTTCAATATATTCCTGTGCTACTCTAAAATCCTTCTCAATTTCTTCAACCTGATAAAGATGATATCTGCCACTATTCTTATTATTTCGATCTAATAACTCGGTAACTTTTTTATCAATATCATCATTGCTGAGGGAAATGTTTTTACTTAAACCCAGCAAAACAAAATTTCCTAATCGCCTCTTTTCAAGATAATCTATTGGAAATTGGTCAGTTCTGTTTCGACTAGCCCATATATGCTCCCGGCTCAGATAGTCATTCAATGTCTCATTTGATTCTTCTCTTGTAACAGCAATTACTTCAATGTCCCAATTATGGCCATATTCTCTTTGAACTTTCTTCTCGTAATTCCCAAGAAAATAACGTAGTCCAGGCCAGTCATAAAAATCTCCTCCTTCACCAAGATCTAAAGTAAGAGCTGAAATAAATTTGTTCTCAGGACAGAAAGATTTGGTCAATTCAATAAGCTGCATCTTTACCCAATCAAAAATATCTCCTTTTATTTCTTTAGCGTTATAATTTGTCTCTTTATTCGGTGCATCAGGGTTTGTTGATTCCCAATTTGGCTGATGATAAAAGAAATATGCAAACCAAAACAGATCTCCCTGATATGTATCAGCCCGTGCCGTTATCTTTGGCAGAATATAGATCCTGAAATTTACTTTTTCAAGAATCTCCAGAAGCTCATGGACCCTAGTCGGGTTATCCTGACGAATCATTATAGCCAGGTATAGTGGCATTATTGATGCATGAACATGCTGACTTCTTATCATCTTCAAAGCAATTGCCAACTGACGTTTAGAAGCAGGCTCAGTATAGCTGTTTTCAAAGAAATTGTTCTTATTAAACAAGTATGCATAATACAAAGAAGCTTTCTCAATAAAACCTATAAATCTCTGTATTTCTCGTACTGCATTATCAATATACTCAGTATCATTATTCTGGACATTATATTTGTCTTTTAATTCACTATAGACATACCAGCTTCTTGATTTCACATGACTATAAAATACAAGATAACAATACCTTAAGAAGTTATTTTCATCTTCATTACCATCCACATTTGCCTTACTTAAATTAATCTGAAGATTCTCCCATTTTGTATTTATATCTTGTCGGAGCTTATCTCTATCGTGGATAGTAGCATAATAGATGAAAAAGTTTTTAATTTTCTCAAGTTCAGATAATTGTTTCCCTCTGTTATTTATCACCTCGAACATTATTCCTATTTCTTTATCATTTCCTGGTGTAAAAAACAAGAAGCCCAATTTATTTGTGACAATATTGAGTATTTCATCAATGGAAACACCATCTTCTTTAAGCCATTTCTCGAAAAATGTTTTAGCCCCAAGGATCCGCTCGTGAGATTTTATTTCAGGATTTATTTTTTGCCCCTTAATTACTGACTCTTCATACAAATTAGCTGTCTCCTTGTTTGGAGTTAAGACAAGTCTCTCACTCCCGATCAATCCTCTCTGGATAAAGCCTTCAAAAACTGTTCTGTATTTGACTTTATCGTGGTCATATATGCACTTAAGCAGGATTATTAAAGTCGTTAACCGTTGCTGACCGTCTACAATTTCATAAGTATCACTCCTTGTTTTACTTTGGGTAGCTACAATCGTACCTGTATAATGCATATGGATTCGGCCAGACAAATTCTCAATATCTTTTCTTATATCTATTAATTGACTCTCTTCCCACGAATAACCTCTTTGATAATCAGGGATAATGAAATAGCGTTCATTGATGATCTCGCTAAGCGATTGAAGTTCCGATGTATTGTTCTTAGGCATTTTAAATCAGATTTTCACGTTTGAAAGAATAATACTCTTTTTCATTTATAATAATGTGTTCCTGTAGGGTAATATCAATTAATCCCAGAGCATCTTTAATTTCATTTGTAATCGAAATATCCTGTTCACTTGGTTCTGCAACACCTCCTGGGTGATTATGAGCTAAAATTACAGAGGTTGCTTTGTTCTTTAATGCTTCTTCAACTACTTTTCTAGGGAATGCAGCCGATTGTGATACAGTTCCCTCTCCCATTTCTCTAGTTGAAAGTACTTCATTTTTTGCATTCAGAAAAATAACAAAAAGCACTTCATTGGGCCTATGCCCAATACTTGCGCGTAGCATTTCAACAAGAGCACTAATTTTAGTTATCTGTACAGTATCAGCTGTTATATGATCTTGAAAATAATATGCCATTGCTTGTCTGAGTGCTACAAGATTCAATGCAGATGCTTTTCCCATACCTTTTACCTGTTCAATTTTTTCAGATGGAGCATCAAGTACTCGGGAGAATGACCCGAAGGTTTTTATCAGCTCTTTTGCAATTGGTTTTACATCACCTTGTCGAAAAATAAATGTGAGTAAATATTCCAATACTTCATAGTCATGAAAACCTATGAATCCGCTTTTCTCAAATCGTTTGCGCAATCTTTCTCTATGACCAGTTTCAGCTTTCATTCACGGAATCCTTTACGCTTTGGGCAAAGATTACACCAGTCGCACGATTTGCATGTCTTATCCTGTCGGGCATCCCTTTTGAATCTGGTTTGTGTTATTCCAGTGATAGCATGTTTCAATTCCTCCCTGGCAGTTTCAAGTGCAGCCTGTGAGGTTAGAACTGCAAGCCTCTCATTCTTATCAGTATCGATAAAATGGATTTGAGCCTTTTGGGTGTTAAGGCCTAGTGCCTCCATCGCTGCAATTGTATAAAGCTGAACCTGCAATTCGTATTTATGCATCAGATCATTCTCGGGTTTGCCAGTTTTAAAATCTATTACCTCTAAATGTGATTCATTACCATCCAGGCGTTTTATCATATCGATAGACCCGGCAATTAAGGCATTTTCAAATTCCAGTTCAAATGGTCTTTCAGTTTTTACAGTAAGAGAAAAGTCCTTTTCCCACATCTTCACATATTTTGACAAACTCTTCATTGCTCCTACCTTTAGCCTTTCGGTAACACTATCAGATGCATATCGGAGATAAAAGTGTTCTTCAATTAGTCTGGCAATGTTTGCCTTAGTAGGAATCTTTCCTGTCTCTTCATACTGTTTATGCAGTAGATTTATTACATTATGAACTTGCTTTCCAAATCCAAGAGCAGGAACGATTCCTGGATTAAAGCCATAAATCAAACGCATCTTGTAGTCGTATGCACAACTTAAATAATAGGACAGCTCACTATAGCTTGTTGGGAATCGGATTTCCTCCGATACTCCGTCATTATTACTCTTCTTACGTTTTGTTGGATCTGGTATTGCCTCTGTAATAAAATGTGTGGCCGGGATCTCATCAAAAAAACGACTTCTTGAAGCTCTTCGGTTTTTTTCAAGCTTATATTCAGCTGAAGTTACAAATAGAAACTTCTTGCTCCGTGTTAAAGCCACATAATAAATTCTCCTTTCATCAGCCGGATGATTTAAGAACCTATTGCTATCAAATTTTGAAATATCAAGCAAAGTAGGTCCAAAATCAGGTTCTCTGTTTTGCCTGAAATGGCTAGGCATAAAAACGACTGGGAATCCAAGGCCTTTAGTCCCATGCATTGTCAAAATCTGTACAGCATCTATCAATCCGGCCATTGCATCAGTATTGCCACTGTCGTATGCATTCTCTGCATGCAACCGAATAAACCAGATAAAATCTCTTATACTGTTAAATGTTAAGTATTCTCGAGAGTTTTCATAATCGGAAATTGCCTGACTAAGCCGACCAAGATTAAAAAGCAATACATCATCTTCGGCTTCGTGAAAGTTCTCTCCTGACAATCCTAAGAGGTAAAGAATATCACCATACACCCCTTGCAGAGATAAACGTTTTTGTTTTTTTCCATCTTCTTTAATTACCTCTACTCCTTTTTGAAAGACTCGAAAAGTAATTTTAAAATTATCGGGTAGATTGGAATGGATATCTTTCAGAAAATCATCATCGTAAACTACATCTTTATCACATTCAGAAATATATTCCAAAATCCTGATAATTGAAGATACTTCATCTGTTAGAAAAAGCCCACCAGTGCCTGCGAAAACAACAGGAATCCCAGCAGCTTGCATTGCTTCGATGTAGGGAGTTGCCTCGTTTCCAACAGAACGGAAAAGAAAAGCAAAATCAGAGTATTTTAGCTTTCGATCCCTATCCCCCTCCCAAAACTCTTTACCGATTAATGATTGTATTTTTTCAATTATCCAAATAATCTCTTCTTCCTGCCTTTCAAATAGAATTTTATATAAGTCACCACCATCCGATTTAAGCCCCTTGTCTTTAATCGATTTTTTTAAACGACCCGGATTATTTAGCTGGATAAGTTCATCAGCAGTTTTGACAATCGCATGATGACTTCTTCTATTAACGTCCAGTTGATGAACTGAAACATTAGGGTACCTTTTCTGAAATGAAATAATGTTATTTACATCAGCACCACGCCATTGGTAAATAGATTGGTCATCATCACCAACTACGCAAACATTCTGCCTGCTTGAAATAAGCTGAATAAGTTTTTCTTGAATAGGATTTACATCCTGATATTCATCTACAGTGAAGAACTTGTATTGATTCTGAAGCTTTTTTCTTACAGCTGGTTCGCCTTCAAGGGTATCAACGGCTATTCTTAAAATACTTGAAAAGTCGAGAAAACGCTTTTCTTCAAGTTTTGCAAAATATATTTTGTAGGCATTCCGAAAACTATCGGTCAATACTGCCTCATCAGTAAGTCCTTCTTCTCTGAATAAGTCAACATCCTTAATAAAGGTTCTGTAAACCCAGTTATGCTTGTTTCCTTGCTTATGAAAGTTCCAAGGATATCTGGAGTTTAAAGAGTTAAACAAATGGTTAAAATCGATATCCTTCTTGATTGAAGATAAAAAAGCCAGCCTTCCAATCTCATCTAACATATCAAATGCCCTATATCGTGGAATAAAGTCCTGCAATATTTTAAAAGCAAAAGCATGAATGGTTCCAATGTACATGTCTCCAATATCAGGTTGCCGGCCAATCAGTTCCTTAATTTTTGAACGTACTCTGAATTTGAGCTCTTCAGCTGCCTTTTCTGTAAAAGTAAAAGCAACTATTTGCTCCGGTTCGGCAATCCCTGTATGAATTTGATAAGCAATGCGTTCTGAAACGAATTCAGTTTTTCCAGACCCGGCGCAAGCAATTATCTGAAGATTCCCTTTCAGTAATTCCGGTTTTGATAAGAAGGTCTTACTATTAAAAAATGTCATTTATTGTTGGTTGTTATTCACTAAAAAACAAGTTATTTGAGTGGCTATTTACCCTTTGTAGCATCTGCAAATAATTCAAGTGTTTTAGCTGAAGGATAAGTTGATAATGATGCAATTTTATTTGCTAATTCAATAGGGTACAAGGCTCCCTCGAACCTATTGCTAAGTATTTTAGGGAGGGTCGTCATTATGCTATTAAGTTTTATCAATCTTTCACTGGACGGATTATCGACAAACTCTCCTCTTTCCCCAGTTGGAATATTTATAATCATTTTATGGTAACTATTGATCTTGACAAATAGTTTAGCTCCATAATTTGTATCCTGTCCATAAATTGAGGTAGAATTCGAGTGCTGAATTTCTTCCCGAATATATTGATTATTAGGAATAAAGAAAGAACCAACTGGTGCCCTATTACCGATTAATTGTAAATGATCATAAAAAACTCCGGATTTTTCCTGACCAATCATTGCAATATCTATTCCTTTTGATTGAGCATACTTGAAAAATCTACGGATTGGTGCAGCTAGTTTAGCTAAGGTTGCACGCAATGATAATGGACCATCTTTGATGAAAAGACATTCTTTGAGGGTTTCACGTCTGTTTTCCCAAAAATATCTGATTGGAGTAAATATCATTAATGTCTCACTTATAGCCATATAATCAGAAGCAACCTGATTTGGTGCATAATCCTCGGTCATATTCAAATGAAGACTAAATAGATCTGTTATGAAAATATTACCTGCACATTTTGGACAGATGCCCTTTTCATGATCATATGGCAATGTAGCAACAGTTCTATGGCAATGAGGACAATCAAATTCCTCCAGGGACGGTTTAGGCTTCTCGTTCCATTTCTCATATGCAATCCATTTCAATGTCTCCATTATAGCTCCATCAAGAGATTTGTTTAATCCTTCATCCTTAACAGATTCATAGAAAATCTCACGAATAGCGTGGTAATTTAATTTACCTTCAATACTTACATTCCTAAGTGGAAAAGCAGTTGCATGATATAAAGCAGATTCCTTCAAAATATCCTTTATTGCGAAAGGGTTAGGAGTATCTTTATCTAGTTTTGCAATAGCATATTGATCAACCTTTAATAAAGCAGTTTTAACAAACGCTATTGCTTTGTAAGGGGGATTTGGTTGTTCTATAACTTGAATTGATCCATCAGTTGAAAAAATTATTTTTAGTTCTTCACCTGTGTACAATATCTTCTCCCATTTCTGATCATTAGATCCAGAATCAGGTTTATCAGGGTCATTGAAATTACTGCAAAGTTTCTGAACAAGTGGACTTTGAATAACTTCAAGATGGCCAAGTTTACTTGCTCTTTCTGGAGGGAGTCTATTCCCTTTTTGGTATGGCATCTTAATCAGTATTTTGAGGAGGAGTGAACCTTAAAGCCTGGACAGAGACGACAAATCGATGAGACCGAGTAAGCATCCTGATATAGCCTGGAGTTTTAGCCTGCAAAATATCATTTTTTATACTTTCATATGCAATATTTACCCTTGCAAGCTTATTTACATCATCCTGGGATGCTAAATGAGCGATAAAAAAGTTTTCAGTTTGTGCAAGTAGATCTGCATTTACGGTTGAAGGAGATTGAGTGGAATAAACCATTCCTATATGATACTTGGCTCCTTCTTTTGCAAACCGTCTATAAATTTTTGTAGAATCACTATTATCATTATACCCAAACAGGTTATGTGCTTCTTCAAAATATAGTTGAATGAAATGATTTCCTAAACGGTTATTAGTGAATTTATCAGTTTGATGATAGAAAACTGCTTCTGAAAGCTGTCGTGAAAAATATGAAAGTAATATTTCATCTGCATTACCAAGGTCCAGGATAACTGTTTGTCCTTGATCAAGAAGTTCAAGAATTCTGTTTGTATAATCTCCAGCTCTAGGGTCATGATATGATCTATACCTAAGGATTATCATAAATCCATTTCGCCCAGGATTCGGTTCTAGCATTTCAAGAATAGACGTATCATCTTGGTCAAAAAGAGGATTTCCTCTTGCTGAACGTAAATTAACATCTGTTTGATTTGCTTTTCTAAATCGATGAATAACCTCAAGTTCTCTGACCAAATGATCAAGCGAGTTTGGAACTCCGGGTACTTCTAAATTCGCAAAAGTGTATGCAGCTGTTCTTAGTTCAGCTGTAAAATTTGGGTTAAAACCTCTTACAACTCCAGCAGTCGGGATCGAATCTCTAATCTCTGTTTCATTAGCTGCATATTGCGCTTTGTGTAACAACGCATAATAAAATTGTATCTTTCTTACAGCTCTTATTTTCTCATTCATTTGACTATTTGGAATTGCATTAATCGCTTCATTATCTGGAAGATCAACGCTTAAAAACGCATCAACATAATCAGAGCCTGCCCTGCCAGATTGCCTAATGAGAGTGTTTATAACTGTTTTGGAAGCTGAAGGATTTTGATAAAAATTTAGCTTTAGTGGCTCAGAAGGTGTATTTTCTTTAGGTGTTAATGCATATACAATACATCTATCGGGATATGCA
Organism: uncultured Bacteroidales bacterium; assembly: GCA_963732365.1. Lineage (GTDB taxonomy): Bacteria > Bacteroidota > Bacteroidia > Bacteroidales > VadinHA17 > SR-FBR-E99. The sequence goes on from CAVSZC010000005.1 coordinate 1,370,908, forward strand.
CTTCTGATAGACAAATTATCATCTTGAGGATTATCATTGGCATATTCTCCATTTATATCGAAAATCAAATTGCCAACATTTCTATTTTCGATAGTGGTTTCTAATAGACTTTGAACAATTAACTTTACAACGTTGCTTTTTCCTAACCTGGTTTTGCCAAACATTGCTGTTCTAGTGCCCATAAAATCCTTTGATGAAAGGAAAATATTAACATTAGGCAATCTCTTATTTGGTAGTGGTAACCGACACTCAGTCAATCTCAGTTTTCCAATCAAAAACCTATTTTCATTTGGAACAGTCGCATTGTTAACCAAGTCCAACAAGGCATCGTCTGGAGAATATATTTTATATTTATGCGCGCTCACATAATTATTTAAATCACCAGAAAACTCAACAGTATTTTGTTCAGTTGGATGCGGATAAAACATTCCTAAAACTTGAGTTTTTAATGCACCCCATTGAAGTTCACTTTGGGTAAATACATCTAATTCTGGCATTGATTTCTTCTGAAGTTCAAAATATGTCTGTTGAACTTCACTTGATAATGGAGTAGGAGCAGAATCCAAAACTCTTAGCAAAGTAAAATGAGGAGGTAATGACGAGCCATTTTGGTCAAATTTATTTGGTACCATTATTAGCATCGAATTTCTTGGTACTCCTCCTACAGCTATTTTAAATGGATCACAAGTGATAATCTTAATTTCATCATAACCAATATCTAAAACATACCCAACAAACCTACTTTGATCATAAAGTTTTGCCTGTGTAACCTTTTCTTCCTGAGCCAAGAAATCACTTAGCAATCTTAATGGGTGGTGTTGGTTCGCCGCACTTTCTAAGAATTCTTTCATTTTTTAATAGTTTGTGATTAATACCTCATTAGAATTTTTTGTAAATATGCCCGGCATGTTGCTTGTTCCAATTGGAATCTTTTTAATTTTAAAACCTGCATATAGATTCAGAATATCTTTATGAGATGAATTAGTCATCGCCCATTTAATATTTCTGGATTTTAACAAGTTTTTTAAAGATTCTGACAACCTAATTTGCTCTTCAAATAGGAACTTACCATTACTATAATGTTTTTCGTTTAAATCTCTTTCTCCAGGCTTATAAGGTGGATCAATAAAAAGGAAGTCATCATTGGAAGCGTTCATTATCACTTCTTCAAAATCGCTTTGCATAATTTGAGCTTTCTGAAATACATTTGAAAGTTCAATAATACTTTGATGAGTAATGACCCATCTTCTTTCTTCACCACCATAGCCAACATTGAAGTTTCCCTGAGGATTATGCCTCCACATGCCTTTAAAACATGTTCTATTTAAGTAAAGAGTGCGAGCAGCTTTGTAGTAAATAGGTCTTTTACTAATTTCAGAATTTCTTATAAGATAGTATGAGTTTTTCCCGATTGGGAATGATTTAAATACTTCCCACACTTTATGAGGATAAAGTTTAATCCCTTTGTAAAGTGTAATAAGTTCATCATTTAAATCTGAAATAATAGCTTTTTCAGGTTTCAGGAAAAGAAAGACAGATCCGCCACCTACAAATGGCTCAATATAAGTACCCTTAATATCCTTAGAATCTGGTAAATAGTCTTCCAGAAAAGTTAGTTGTTTCCCTTTTCCCCCAGGGTATCTTAAGAATCGCACGATTTCTTTAAATATTATAGTATTCCAAAGGTACAATTAATACAATTTAAATTTTCATTTGAATTAATAGTTCAATTCTTACTTGATATGATTTAATAAATTTATTGGATGGGAATATAAATGTCGACTTCCTTTTAATTGGACCAATGAAAATTCAAAATCTTAAGTGCTTGCTGTAAAGTAATTGAATGCTTTTCTTTTAGCAAAGCAAATAATGGGGTGGTTTTTGCCAATCCCGATTGATGGTCAGGGATTATCATGTTATATTGAAGTTGTCAAGATGGTAAAGTCCTGGTAAATGTGCAGGGATTGCCAAGTTATGATATAGTTGTTTTTACAGAGTAGTCAGGGTAGGCAAAGAAGCATGTGTTTTGCAGCGACGGGATGGTTGCAGGGACGAGATGCAAAACTCTTTGTTGCGCCTCGGAAGTCCTGGTGTAATGAGGACATGGTGCAAATTTCACTTGCAGCTAACACACTTATAGATACATCTTTTGTACATATAACGATTCTATGAGAAATTGCGTTACGTAGACTTGTTTTCCATTTAGTAGTCCGCGAGCAGCAAAATAAATCCACCTAAGTACTATACTTCAATTTACAACAGAGAATAAACTGGGACACTAATCAAACCCCACAAATATCTCGAGTGACTCAGAACAGTGTTATTAAAATTAGGCAATATTTTGTCAACATTCAAAATGGCAAGTGGAGAATAGTTTTGAAGGTATAAGGTATAAGGCACAAGGTACAATGTGCAGGGAGGATTTTCGATTTGCGATTCTCGATTTGCGGATTGAGGGGCTCTTGATAGACTTAGCCAGGTGGTGGCGAGAGGAAGGATGACCTAAGGCTCAAGCCAGGGGGAGATCCTTGATCTTAGCAGGGCGATAAGCTCCGGGTCCATGAAATAGTAGTTGTCAGGGATGCCAAGGATAATGATCTGCTTGCCAGCAGATTCGGCCGGGAACTCATGACGTATATAATCTTCGTGATGCGCCTCCATCACAAATATCCTGTCGGGCCAGAGCACAAGACAAGGGCTCAGGTCAAGGTCAAGGTTGAGGTTAAGGTTAAGGGGGAGGGGTCAAGGTCGTGCGGTCGTGCGATATTCTTTTAAACTTTTATCTTTTCAAAACGCTTGCGGATGGTAGTCAAAAGACCAGATGTGGAGGATTGATTTTAATGAGAACCGAAGACATCTCTTAAATTTTAAAAGTACCTGTGATTCATTAATCTATTTCATGCTTCCAGTATTCCCAAATCATAACCATAGCTAAAGTATCTAATTCACAGTATCTAAGCAGACCTTTTATAATTGACTCTCTCTCGGCATCTGATATTTGGGCAAATTGCAATAATCCAAAAGCTGTCATAGCTGCTCCGCCTTCACGAATATCGCCCATCATAAGAAAATTCTCTTTCAGGTTTTCTTCAATTTCTGAGTATAGAGGTGGAATCAATTTATAAGGATTAATTACTGTACCATTTTCGTCCTTCTTAATCCAAATCCATCCATCGGGATAGTTCTTACTCTTAATCAATGAGTTCTCACCATAAATAGGCTTCGAGTACTTATCTTGAAGATATCCTGATGATGAAAGAACGGCTGGTAGCACATCTTTTAGTGAATTTGAACCTTTAGTTTGTGGATGATAGAAGTACTTAACAACCAAATCTTTTAAATCTACCATGTTCCTTTCTCCATGATGATTTGCACCCTTAGTGATTGTTTTTATGAATGCTATTAATTCTTTTTTGTCTGGCACATCTTTAATACTTGCTTCGCTCAATTGTACTGTAATTTGATTTAGAACTGTGTTCTCATGCAAGGCATATCTGAAGATAGTACCTTCATCTCTCTCAAGTTCAGACTTTAGTTTTCTAACAAAATCAAAGTTTGGAAATTTACCTTTCTCCCGACAAATGTGCTCGCCAATATGTTCAATCTTTAAACCTTTTGTTACAATATGATGGCTGAACTGAAATGCTGTCTGTTCATATGGTTTTCGTCCCTTATAAAATGGTATAGCAACCATAGTGGTTTCGAAGTCAATAAAATGCAATGGATACACGAAACTATCTAGCTCCCTCTTTATGCCTTCAATGTCGATAAAAGGGGTTGAATCACGATTCTTTGCCTTTTCAATTTGAAGCCACTGTCTTTCCTTGCCTGACAGAGAGCCGTCCTTTTCTGGTACTACTTTACCAAGACGTTCTTTGGGGATGTCTATTAAGTGGTATATTGAATCATTTATAAGTTCCTGTTTCTTATTATATCTCCACAATTCAAATGCCAGAGGTTCTTCAAAATTCCTGTCAGCCCACCCCAGCTGATTTTTCCAACATTCCCTGAAGCCTGATATTTTGTTTTGGGTAATCTCGTTTGAAGTAGCCTGGAACTCGCAATCCTTGCAGTTTCTATTTATTGGAGTGATAATTTTTTTATCCTTCTGATAATTATCAGCTAAAAACTTGATATTTTCTTCATAACTCTTTTCCTTTTTTGATTTTGTATCTGTCCCCTCCCAGATCATCTGAACTAGGTTGTCAACATTTACCCGAATAAGGATTTCATCCCCGAGGTCGGATTTGGAAGTACCTCCAACTACCTCGACATAGGTGCGCTCATTTTTAATCTTTTTTAATTGAAATTTCTGATTAAGTCCATCCACCGTTGTTATTGCATTTTTATTAGCAAGCATTAAATGTGCTCTGACTTCATAATCTGGGTACAACTTGCTGATAATAAACTTCTGATAAGCTACATCATAGAGATAATCAGTCCATCCCAAATCAATATAATCTCCTTTTTTCGTAAGCATATCTGAAGAATCGGTTCCCCCAAATGACTTAGACTTGACTTCAATCAAGTTAATGACATTATCCCTTTTTTCAATGATATCCGCTCGAATAAACAGTTTCTCCCACATAAAGGCAGCTTCAAAGATTACCACATTTTGTCTCTTGAGTAGTTCCAACGTTTCCTGAACAGAATCATCATATCCTATTTCTGATACTTCAATTCCTAGAGGGTAATAGCTCTTTGCTAAACTGCCGACTTGAAATCCACCTTCAGCCAAGGCATCAAGAAATTCATTCCCCTCAGATGAGTTTGGGTATTCAGATTTACCTGAATAATACAATTTGGTCGGACAGTTAATACCTAAAAGGTATCGTGATTTAGTTAAATATCTGGGCATAAATCTGGGGTATATTTACAGTGCAAACAAAGTTAAAGTTATTTAAGGTACGATTCGGCTTTTTCTATTATCAATTCTACCAACTCCTGTGCCATATAATAATAGTTGTTTGGAATATTCAAGACAATAATCTCCTTATTACCAGCAACATCAAAAAAAATGCTTTTATCAACACATTATGCTTTTCTTCCATCACAAAGATATGGTCAGACCCAAGTATTATCTCATTGTTCAGGGGTACTCTGACGGTAAATTCCGTTCCGGCAGACTTTACTGATTAGCCTTTTTCAGCGCAATTTCTGCAGTATAACTGCGCTTTTTATGGGGTATGCAAACGAATAGCAAATTCACATCAGTATTTTTAATATAAGCTACGTAATTGATTTTATTAATTGATAACCAAGCTCTATAATACTCACGTAATCCTGAACCGGAGGTTTAGTTAATAAAAGAGGCAGTTTTTACTTGATCTATGACAAAACAATCACGACACAAATTCAGAGCGGGCTTTAAGGCAATTGTTGCCTTGCGGTTTTAAATGATTCATGATCGAAGCATGACAAATCGGAAATCATTGTGATCTTAATGCACCAGTTTTGCCTGCCCTGACTTCTGTCAAAGACAGAACGTCAGGGATCTCCGTTTCACTCCGACAGGATTGCAATATTGTACGGCCGTGGCCCAGGCGCGGAGGGAGGGGTTGCTTATCAACTGGGAAACATTCTATTCTGATCTACAAGAAATTACTCATCCGCATACAGGGATTACATATAGTCATAATTATAATATTTTCATATCCTGATGCCTGAAGCCGGGGACAGTTCTCCTTACAGTGAGATCCGTGTCATCAGTGCAGCTCTCTTCAAGAATGTCTGACAAGCGGGCATTTTTATCAAGCGCCCTTTTCAGAAGCACCTTTCTGACATGCACATCTATCTCCCCCCCGGTAAGTTCGAACCTTTCTGCCAGGGCTGCTGCCTGCTTCGGTGAAAGCTCCGGGAGCTTGCTCTTCCAAATACGCCGGCAGCACCTGGCATCCGGCATGCTGAACCTTATCCTGAAGGAGAATCTCCGTTCGAAGGCTTTATCGAGGCTGCCGGCCATGTTAGTCGTGGCTATGAGTATGCCCTCGAAGTTTTCAAGTTCCTGCAGGAGTATGTTCTGCACGGTGTTTACGGTATGGTCGGTTGATGATGCATCGGTTCCATTATCAATCCTCTTGCTGAACAATCCATCAGCTTCGTTGATGAAAAGGATTGGCTCTTTGGCGCTTTTTTCGCGAATCATTTTATAGTCAGTGAAGATCTGCCTGACAAGCTTTTCGGTCTCCCCGAACCATTTGCTCTTCGTCTGACTGAGATCAACACGGACTATGTTTCTGCCGGTCTTGCGGGCCAGCTGATATACTGCCTCGGTCTTGCCCGTGCCCGGCTCACCGAAGAAGATGCACGTAATGCCAGTCCTGAAACCGTTCTTTTTCAGGAGGCTGCAGTAACTGCGAAAAGTCTTCGGCTTCAGCATCCTCTCCGCTTCACGCATCTGGGCTTCAACCCTGCCGCTGAAGAAGAGTGTCCTGGGAGTGATGCCCGTGCAGGAAATAACTCCGTTGCCGGAAGATTCCGATGACAGCAGCAAGGGGAAATCCCTGCTGAGTAATGTGGCGGTGTGCTGCGTAAGAGAGATTGTCTTTTCAGACTCCAGCTCGCCTGATGATACTCTCAGTATATTCTCTTTTATAAGTTCATGCCTGCCGGTTGAGATATCCTCCTCAAACCGCAGGTGCGGACCGAAGTCGTCAAAGAGTGAATCGGCAAGGCTTTCAATACCTATATGTGCCCTGTCGCGCAAACGCCAGTAACACATGGCAAAGGCAGTGCACTTGCTTACCGGATCGTTCAGGGTGTCATCAATGACCGAGACGAACGGAAGATCCCTGTTCCGTGCTGTCTGATGTTCGATTTCCAGGAGCAGTTCTTCTGTTGTCAGATTGCCTTCTGACCTTTCGTCCAGGAGAACCCATGCGTTCTTCAGGAAGGAGGGAAGATCATGCGTCTGTGCCGGTGATGAGGATGGCAACTCACCCTTGCGGAGAGCCTCTGTCACATACAGAGGGACAGTGTATCCGAAATCACTGTATGATTTATGGACTCCGGCTTTTATGACGGACCGCCGGAGGTAATTCTTATTCTCAAGTGCCTCGATCTCATCCATGACAGATATGATTTTCAGCATTTTGCATCCGAAGTGACCGGCCAGGAGATCAAGAGTCACTGTTTTCTGCAGGGACAGCTCAGCCATTGCTGACAGTATCACAGTCTGGTCGTATGTTATTCCCAGAAAGCCGGATAATTCTCCTATCTTATCCCTGATATGTTCGGGAAAGCCGAAGTTGAGCCTGCATCCCCCGGATGCGGCAGATATCTCCTCAAGGCAACAAATGAGTATGTTGCCGGATACTTTAGCCGGATTCATATAATATAAGGTTTATGATGTTAAAATTCAGAAAGGGGCTGCCTGAGTTATGATTCAGCAGATCTTCGGCTCGAAGAAAAACAGAGCCTGATCATGTCTTTTCAATGAATTTGCTGAATCTCATGTTGAGCAGCTGAAGGACATATTCGGCCTCAAATATTTCGGGTTCCGTCAGGTTGTCTTCCTGCCACTGATATATCTTTTCTTTATCGGGTTGAAAATTCCCATTGGAGTCAAAGAGATCAACATATTCGGTCCATTTGATTTTGAGTACCAGCATGCCTGAATCTGGATCAGGAATCAATACCAGGTAAGCCTTGAAGGGGATCAGGCCGAAGATGTTTACGGAAAGACTTATCCAGCGTGCGCCTGAGAATACGTCGGTTCCCGGATCTTCCGGATTTTTGTATGATATTTCCGGATGGACGTGGTTAAACTCTCCGAGATAGGCTATCCATTCAGCACAGGTTTTGTAGAGCCTGTCGTTTACAAAGCGAAGCCTGTATATTCCTTTTGAGGAGAGGCTGTGTCCCAGGTTGTCCTTCCAGCCCGTTGTTTCGCTGTTCATTTTCAATTGTATTTGGATTGATACTTACTGTAAATAAAACATATCACTCCGCAACCTATCTGCAATGATTAGTTAGCAGGCCTCCGATAAGTTCTGGTCTGAAATTTCGGGCTGAAGGCTACCCGAAAATGGTTATATTTAAAAAGGATTTTATACGAATATGATTTAAACTAAAGATTACTGTTACGAAAAAGGGTACAATTTTATTTACGTTGATATTGATGTGTTCATGGTGCTTTTCGCAGATAACAGTGAGCACTGATTCATGGAGCACAATGACAGAGACTTCTGGCTTTGACGGTGAAAGCAAGGCAGCATTTGTCATAGGCATCTCCTATGACGGGTATGCGAATACGCCAGTCTTTTCGGTAAACAAAACCGAGGGTGAGGAAGTTGCCGTTTATCTTGCCTATTTCCCGGCAGGGATATGCGGTGATAACACGGTTTATCTAAGAATTGATCAGGGGAAAGTCTACAAAGTGTCCGGCATTTACAATATCGGTTTAAAAAGGTACTCATTAAAGTTTAATCCGGATTCAGGAGTTACAAAACAGGAATTCATAGCCAGGCTTAAATCAGGGACAAGACTTTACCTGAGGCTGAAGAATGAATGTATTCAGATGGACGTGGACTTTTCGCTAAACGGATCGGCTGCTGCGATTGATTTTATCGAAAAATAGAACTTCTATTTTCTAAGTTCAAGGTGTTTCTGTATAAACCATATCTAAAACTTGCAGTTCTAATACTTATTAAGCCGGATTCAACCTCTTTAACTATTTTAATCGCTTCCCCTTCCGTCCTCCTCAGTTAGTGATTTTGACTTTTTGGCTGTGGTTTTACGTAAGCTTATAGGCTGATATTCATCCTGAATAGTTTTGATATGACAAGCTATTTCAGGATAAGACGATTCTCTTTTTCAACGTGCTTTACAGGCTCTTCGAAATAAGGATAGAATCGGGCCGCGACTCCTCCTCCAAAGATCAAACCTTTTGCACAACACAGAACGTTCTTTTGCAGTCACTTGAAGATTTTGAAGGCATTCTGACGGCAATGGAGGCGGAAACACTTGCCGGGAAGTATGAGCTGGCAGGAGTGGATATAGATTTACACATCAGACAACTTCTGCGGATTAGAGCTTTGCGCAGGAAGTCAGGACATATACAAATCTTGATTAATAAATGAAGTCAAATACTCTTCTTATTTCCTTAGGCTTGCCGTAAAGGGGAACCATTTGTTTAGATCTGCTTGTTATGCCGATTTGATGATTTATTATTATTTCAGACAGGAACCCATCGTAATCTAATGAAACCTTGTGCACTCAAAAAAAGATGCTAATTGATCAATGCCACTTATACGCTTTTTCCCAATCAAATTCCCCGTCGAAAATTATTTGGAGATTCGTGAACTTTTTCTGGCCTTCTTTCTTTATTATTACAAAGCCGTCTAATTTGACATCAATGGAATCATAGATGGGTGGTAATAATTCTTTGCCATAAATATCAATCAGACCTTCTTTGTCCTCCCGGCTAAAAAAGGTACCAGTCTCTTTATTTTCTATCTGTATTTCCCCAATGACGCGAACTACAGCAGCTTCTAAAGTATACCTAAAGACATAATCATAATTTTTTTGGAGAGGGATAACATTCCCCTCGCTATCAATTACCATTTTGAGCCTGTGAGGGAAGACAATACCATCTTCAATTACTTTCTGATACCTTTCAATAATGGAATAGCGATCGTATCCGAGATATTCAATCTTATCGGTGTGGAATGTCTTCTTAAGTTTATTGAGTATCTCTCTTCTTTCTTCAGAATTGTACTTTGTCATTTTATTGCATTCTTTAGTTAAAATTCTGATTATGTTACCTATCTAGTTATTTCGCTCGATGGAACTCAACTTAATATGGTTACATTGGAGCGTTACTTTACAAGCTTATTTAGACACAAATCAACTTATTTGCTCACAGAGTACTTTTGGTAATATTCAGATTAGGGTTAGAAGGATTTACTGGGGGCTTTAACAATACAACTTTTGGACGTGTTTCCTCATATCTATCATCCCAATTATTCCAGTTGGCTGGCATTTTACTTCTTAACTTAGCATTATCAAGTCTCTCATTTTCGTCAGGAGTAATGCGACAAGGGCAAAAGGTCTTTTTGAGGTAATCAAAAAGAGCAGTGGGTGAAGTAAAATTCTTATTTGCCAAATAAAAGAAAAATACATCCCAGGGGATAGCGTGGTCCCAAATCCCTTTTGAGTTGGGACTACCTTGTGGTGGAAGTCCACTTGATATACCGGACTCAAAACCCTGGTTTCTTATCAAATAATCGTATACATCATTGACCAATAATTTAATTCTATGTTTAATATTACGATATTTTTTCAATAATATTTTCCGGGCTGCTGCATTATTTGGTACATTCTTAAAGTATTGTAAAGCACACAAGATTACTGCCAGCGTAGCATCAATTTCTAAGTTAGATTTTCTCATTGTCTATCAGTATATATGTTAATTTATTTTTAAATGATTTTCAAAGTTTTTAATTCTGTACAATTTAATCATTATGTATCGCTCAAATAAGAAAACCAAAAAATTTTACTTTCATTTGGGTGAAATTGGAGTTTGTGTTGTGGGTTTTCAGTACCCTACCTTCTTAATGCCAACGAACCCTTTTGCTTTCCTGCAATTCTCCAGCAATGATTGAAATACGGTTCCGTCCCTGCGAAGAACCTTTCTGAGCAGCACCTGTCTCACCTGGTTGTCTATCTCGCCGCCGGCGATGTCGAACCTCTCACCCAGGAGAGCGGCTTCCTCTTCGCTGAGTTCCGGGAGCTTATCCTTCCAAATCTTTCCCCTCACCTGCTTGTCAGGCTTTGGGAAGTCTATCCTGAACGAGAACCTGCGTTCGAAGGCATTGTCTAGATTGCCTGTCAGGTTAGTGGTGGCGATCAGTATGCCCTCGAAGTTCTCGAGCGCCTGGAGAAGCACATTCTGTATGGTGTTGATGGCATGGTCTGACGATGTGCCTCTGACGCCCAGGTCTATGCGCCTCGTAAGCAGTCCGTCAGCCTCGTTGATGAAGAGGATCGGCTCCGTCACACTGTTCTTCAGGAGGGTGGCATAGTCGTCGAAGATCTGCCTCACCCTCTTCTCGCTTTCGCCAAACCACTTGCTCTTGGCCTGCGAGAGGTCGACCATCATGATGTTGCGTCGCGTGAGACGTGCCAGCTGGTATGCCATCTCCGTCTTGCCCGTGCCGGGTGAACCGGAGAAGATGGCGGTGATGCCACTGCTGAGACCGTTGCGCTTCAGCTCACGGCGGTAGGAGCGGAACCTCGAGGTATGCAGAACCTCTTCAAGGAGACCCAGCTGCTGCTGAAGCTCATCACTGAACCAGAGCCTCTTTGCCTTCACCGACCTCCATCGTATCAATCCCTGGCTCTGGTCTTCAGGCTTAAGCAGTGCAGGGTAGGAGCGGAAGAGCTCCTTCGCCGTCTTGTGAGACAGGGTAGCGGCCTTGTCGCCGTCGAACTCGGAGGCTACAAGTTTGAGGAAGCCCTTTGTAATAAGCTCATGGCGTCCCGAGGCCACCTCCTGGCAATACTCTAGCTGTTCGCCGAGGTCGTCGAAGAGAGCATTGGCGAAGCTTTCAAAATCGACATTTATCTGACCCTTGAGCCTGACATAGCTGAAGGCGAAGATTGTGCACTTGCTGATGATACCCTTCAGTGCCGTGTCGACGCTGAAGACAAAGGGAAGGTTACTGTTTGCCGAGATCAGGAACTCCACCTCCTCGCAGACCAGTGCCGTGCTTAGGGTGTTTTCGTGACGCTCGTCGATGATATCCGACACCTGTTTCAGGAAGGAGGGGAGGTCATACCTGGTAGCAGCCTCGAGCTGTGACTGATCTTCCCTGAGCAGTGCCTCGATGACATATGCGGGAACGGTGAAGCCCATGTCGTTGTACGAGGGCCTGCGGCTCCTTCTTCTAAGTGATTTCTTTATGTAACCCTTCCTCTCGAGCACTTCCGCCTCCTTCATCAGCGACACCAGCTTCAGCACGCTGCATTCGATGTGTTTCGCCATGGCGTCAAGGGTGACCGTCCGCTGCATGCTGAGGTCAGCAATGACGGAGAAGAGGATGGCCTGCGTATTGCCTATGCCCAGGAATGCTCCTATGGCTTCGACGTCGTCTTTTACGGCAGCGAGCTTCTGAAAGTTTAGTCCGCACTTCGATGCTGCCCCGGAGACGGCCTCCACGCGGGTGAGAAGGTTTTGTTCAGGAATGTAGTCCATAATTTATTTTTATGACAAATAAAGGATATCACTCCGCAGCCTATTTGCAGAGTGACTTTTGGATGAAAAATAAATCGAAATATATCCGGATTAGTACCTTATAGGACTGGTTTATTGTTCTTTATACCTGTCTAGTGCACTTTGCCAGATGCCCCTTACATGCTCTGCCAGGGAGGGAGGAGATGTTACTTTTACGGCGTCGCCGAAGCGGAGGATGCACTCATTGATAAACTCCTCAGTCACCTTGACATGAAGCTTCACCGTCAGGTCGCCCGTGCCGTTGCCGCTGAGCATCTCCTGTGAGCGGTGCAGAGGCAAAGAGACTATATATGGAGCCACCGCCGGAGTGAACGTCAGTATCACATCCTCGGACTTTAGTCCAAAGGCGTAAACGCCTACGGCATCGTACAGCACCCTGAAGATCTCATCGTAGAAGTCCGGCTCCTGTATGAACTGCCTTTCCGTTACGGTCAGGTCACATATCCTGTCGAGTCCGAAGATGCGGGTTGCGCTTTTCTCCCTGCCGATGACATACCAGCGGTTGCGGTGTTCCTTGAGTATGTAGGGCTGCATTGTTCGCTCTGTGGCCTCATCGGAGCCGAAGCGGCAGTGAGTGAAGGTTATCTCCCTCTTCTCGTAGATAGCCTCGTAGAGGGGCGAGAGGTGATGTCTCCCTGAAAAGCCCTTGGTGTATTCAAAGAGGATGTATTTGTCGATCCTGTCGTCGGGGTACTGCCGGACCAGCTCGAAGTGGTCGCTCAGGGTCTCGATTGATTCCTTCAGCATCTTGAACTCCTGTGCATCGCCGAAGATCTGAAGCTTCTTCAAAAGCATCTGCAGCATGCGCACGGCGTCAGGTGTCAGGGGGACGTCAAATTCCCAGTCCCCGGTATACCTGTAGCATTTTTCCCTGCGGTCATACTCGAGTGGCGCACCTCTCTCGTTCCTGAGGAAGCCGAGGTCCTTCTCGAGAGTTGATCCCGAGACGTCGTATCCTTCTTCCCTGAGGTGCTGCAGCAGGTCCTCGCGTGTGGGGTAACCGGTTCTGTACCTGTTCCTCTTCACCTGCGAGTGGATGATGAGGTATCTCAGGTAGGCGTTCTTGTTCTTGGGCATAGCGGGCTGGTAATGGATTAAAGATAGGAAAAAATAAGAGAACAACCGATGGTGATTGGCGATTTGAGGTGCAGGGTACAGGGTTCAAGGTACAAGGTACAAGGTGCAGGGTTCACAGGGCGCTGGGGCGACTTGGCGAAGGAACGATAGAGAGACTCTGGGAGAAAGAGACTGATAGATTTGCTCCACCTTTTTCCCAACTGACAGAGAGTGATAAGAGTATGGGTATATTACTTACTATTAGATTATCATAAGTGCAGGTGCAAGAACAGAAACCATGACTTACGATTTACCTTTGTTGTTCGTGTTCGCTGTTGTTAAATTTGTTAATGTTCTCCAAGATATCTGTCTATCAGTTCTTTAGTCCAATTGGCTTGAACTTGTTGTCTAAGTTTCATAATAAAGTCATCTAAGTACCTGATATAAAATCCTGTGGCTCTTTCATCATAAGTCTTTAGGAATGGGTCATAGGAATTAAATTGCATCGTATAATAATTGACGGCAAGTTGACACTCCACATTCTTTTTTGGGAAGAGAAAAATAAAGAAACCTTCATCAAACTTTTCCTTCTTGTGTCTTAGGTGGGCAATTGAAAGTAGGTGGTCCCGCCAGATTTGCTGAATGGGTCTTTGTTGCAGGTTTTCTAAACTTTCAGATTTAAATAATCCAGATTCAATTGTTAATTCATGATATCTTGCTTTGGGAGGTGATGGTTTGTCCTTTAGGTTTTCTGAGTACTTCACTTCTATTCCAACAAATCCTTGTGTGTTTGTCAAGGTTTTGTATTTTATGAAGACATCAAATGCTGAGTGGTCACAAGTATATTCACAATTACCCCGACCAGATGAATGCTCAAAAAGTATTTCCTCTATTTCAAGTATTCTATCAGGGAATAAGTCACGAAAAAATCGTGTTGCAAGGTTATTATCATAAGCTAATTCACCAAACATATTAAATGCCAATGGTTGGCTTGAAAGGAGATTTGTGAAAAGTCTATTCTTTTCAATTTTTGCGCCATTTTCTTTATTTGCCAGGGCTTTGATTACTATGTTCAGAATGTTTTCAGACAGGAAATTAGCTCCGGTTTTAAATGCGTAACTTTTCTCAATATAGTTACCTAATTCGATGGTTTTTCCCTTATTGTTTTTATATGATCCAATTGGTAAATTGTGTTTCTTTCGCCAATTGTCTTGTAGTTGTCTTGCAAATGCAGCAAACTCCGTGTCACCTTTTACTTTGATTTTAGTCATCTTGATATGGTTGTTAAGTGTCAGTAGGCTAATTGTTTGAAGTTAACAGCCAGGTGTATAATTATTGCCGCTGGCCTTTTACTATTTTAAGCTTAGGACTTTTCATTGCATTTAAATGCTGTATATCGGTGGTTCAGCGGCATTTAAGTTACCGCATCTATTCCATAGTCCAACACTTTACCCGATGAGTGTGCAAAGAAATAATAATCTTATGCAGGTTAATTCAAGTTTTAATATTGAAGTTTAGTTCTCGACATGGTTGATTAACTTGAGAATGGATGCCATAACAAAACTTCTAATGCATTAAATTTGGATATTTATCAAAAACATTTAAATAATTACCACCGCAGACACAGCCTTCCGCTTTGCATTTTTCACAAAGCTGCTTCTCAGTTTTACACCTATCACATTCAACATGTACTGATTGTACTGTATCCATGCTTCCAAATTCGGAACCGCATTTTACGCAATTTCCTTTAGCTATAACTAACATTTTTCTCGGATTAAGTTCTACTTCGACTTTTTTCTTACACATAACTCTTGCGAGTACTAAGCGTTGAGGATTACGGGCTTTCTCACTGACCTCTGACACAAGCGTTGATGTGTATTAGAGACATCGAATAAGCATGTAAACCTCAACGCTATATGCCCTATATTGGGAGCCGTTCCTCTATTTAACCTCATAATTTAAATTTTTTCTTCCTGGTTGTTGTCGAGTTATAGCTCATCGATAGCCTTTGCTCTTATAATATCGCCATTGATTTTGTCATAATATGCTAATATTACAAAGCAACTATTTACTCCATCGTGTTCGATTGACAGCTGAATACTTCCTTTATCAGTTTCGTAGGTTGTGTAATATTTGCAGTTATCCATTTTAACTGCGTGCATTCTATCGCCATCATCTCTTGGTTCTGAATAAGTATCAAATTTCTCAACACACTCTGACGGTTCGCCATACTTTTCCGTCAACATTTCTTTCAATGAAAAGTAATTAGACGAAAGTAAAGACCAAGTATCATATTCAGGGAAAATAACTGTTATTTTACTAACTAAATCCTTTTGTTTTAGTGTAGCTACCCCTACAGTACAATTTTTATACGATGCAAAATCACCTTTTAACATTGCAACTCCATCTTCAGTACCTATATGGGTAAATCCACTATTTTTCATCTTTAAAACATACTCACTGAGCGTACCGTCAATAGGAACTCCTTTAAACGTCAGGTGAGGAGATGAATCGGCACTCACTGGAGTTTGAGCAAAAGCAATACCTACATTTAAGAGTACGAATGCTATGACTATAATCTTTTTCATATCGTGGTGTATTTACAAGTTATACAATGGAAAATTACTGAAAATTAGTTTAAAATTCTAATCATGTTTTGTCTCATGTTTAGTTTATACTGAAGCATAACGGCCCCGCAGTATTTTTAGTCGAAATTACTCCATGCAGCATCCGGGCAGACGCCTGGTCCCCGCCGGCAGGCGGGACGCGAAGCTGTCACAGTGCAAGGCACTCCTTCGCCAAGGCTTCGGAGTCCGAGGGAGGGTATGCGCGTGTTTTTGCCATCATGGTACAAATTTTATTGGGTTCTGGCGCGATTGCGGTACAAGCTTAATCGAAGGCAGAAAACTGTCAAGTTATTCTGGAGTTTAATTGCGAGCAGATGCGCGTGTCCGGGTGCAAGTATCAGTAGGATTTGTCATGGGAGCAGGATCAAGCATAAATCGTGACAAGCCTATTAAACATATCGTCCGTGTTAGCGGTTCGGCATTTATAATGCTAGAGTATATTCGTTAAATAATTCTTCTAACTCTTCTGTTGGATGGAAACCCCATTCAATCTTTTCATGCACAAACAATCCATCTTCATAGGATATTTTTGCAAGTGCATGAGGCAAATCCTTGTGAGACACTTGTACCGGACGTTCAGCTATGGTTATAGGGGTATATTCACCATCTTCACCTTCTCGCCATTCATAAGCAGACACTGTTAGTACATATAGAGTATGCCTGTCTTTAGAAAATGCTCTTTTCTTGACCACGTATTCTCCATTATGGTTTCTAAAGAAAACCGCTCCCTCATTCAACCTCTTATAGTAAACTGTTAATGGATCACCTTCAAACGCTTGTGGAGTACTCGGATATTCGTTTGGTTTATCAAAAGGAGTAATAATACGTTGCGCCGCATTAGACGTTTTAGACAATATATAATTGGGTTGTGTATTAAGTGAAGTTTGATCGATTTCTCGATTAAAAATCCATTTGTCTAATGATAAACCAGTCGACTTTCTGTCACTAACTGACCAAGCCAACATTCGCTCCAAACTAACTTTAGCCTCCTCTGCAGATACCGCTTGCATCCAGCTAAGATTAGGTTCGGGAAATTGGTTTCGATATTTCTCTGGATTAGCCAGAAAATTCTCAACACTACCACAGACAAAGGCGATACGCTTGGCTGTAATTGGATTAAGCAATACATTTTCTAACCTTGTTACCCATCTTAAATTATCAGGTCTATTGTTTCGTTTGTTGGTGTCTATGTGGTCAACAACATGTTCTTTTGTTGGTGGTTCTCCGTGAAATGCAGTAGCAACTATTCTGTGAATACGAACAGAAGCAATTTCTAAATAACCTGTCTTGAAGTTTGGTTTGCCAAAAGTCCATTTATTGTCTGTCGGTCGAGTTCGTTTATTATTAGGAGCGTGTCGTAATACAGCACCATTATCCCGAACAGAGTAATGCTCATTTTTATAATGGCATTCTTGAATGCCATTATAAGTTTCAAGTAAATTTTCCATATTGATTACATTTGATTGGGTACAAAATCAATATGGTATCCTAAAACAAATGCTAACTTTGAAAGAATATCAAGTCCAACGGAATATTTGCCTTGTTCAATTCTGCTGAGATTTGCAGCGTCTATATTTGCTAACTTTGCTAAATTTTTTGCTTCTATTCCTTTTTCTTCCCGAATTGTGCGAATTTTTTTTCCTATTCGAGTTCTTTCTCCTTGTCTGTCTCCGGAACTCATTCCCATAAATGTGACACCATTTAGGAATAAATCACGCCAGATGTTTTCGGTCATTATTTCTTTGTCAGCAGAGAAGTTTTTGTCAAAAACATATTCTACTAAATGTAGTTGATAATGACGAGTTTCTTCGCTGTTGTAAATCCCAATTTGAGCAAGTACAGAAAAAACTTCCCCATCTGGAGCAACAACCTCGACCATTTTGTCGTCAATAATTCTTGCTTTTGACTTAAATTGAAAGTCTAAAAATTCTTTTTCACTTGCGAAAAATTCTTTGTTTTCTTTTTTCATAACATTTTTTACCGCATTTATAGTGTTGTCGCCACTTTTATGGTTATGAAGCAAAGATAAGGAGAAAATTATAATTGGCATATATGCCAATTAGTAAATTTAATAGATGCGAAGAACCAATCTGTTTTTTTCTTCTGCTGACCATTGTACCTGCCACGCTCTGCCGTCTATTTGGTCGAGTAGAATGAAATTAAAGATGTTTGTTGTTGGATAAAGAAAAAATCTTCCATTTCTCTCATCCTCTTTATTCACGAGGCTGATGTCCGATAGTGGATACTCGAAATGGTCATTTTTTCCTGTACCCCATTGTACATGACTCATCTGTCCATTTCGGGTATTTAATTTGATAAATGTGTAGTTGTTTTTTGTGGCAAAAAGCCTGTACACAACACTACTATCTGTAGAAATATTTTGGATTGGTGTTTCCGATGTATTTTGAGCAAATGAAATAGTTGTTAACAATGTGAAAGTCAATGTTGCTAATATCGTTTTCATAATTTTAAGATTTAAGATTGTTTTTCAAATGTACTTTTTTTGCTGACCGCTAACTAGCTTATGGAGATAGTTTTATTATCCAACTGTCTTTGAGAAACATTATCTGATTGTTGATGTTTGTGATCCATATAAATTCAATTTGAGGTTATTTGTATACTATTAATGCGTTATAGCAGATAATAACTATACACTGCATGGTATATATCATTGAAGTCTTAAAAACTATGTTAACTCAGAACAGTGATATCAAAGTTAAACAAAATGATTTAAGAAAACCAGGTGTTGGGAGGGTTTTTCAGGAAAGGAGCGGGAGAGAGGTCATGCGGTCATGCAGGGTTAGGGTCCTGATCAATAGCTTTTCCTTTCTCTGGGGTTAAGTGGCACTCATTGAATTAATTCCGAATCATGAACTTAAGTTGGCCCGTACTAGTAGTGGTTTCATTAAATGAAGCTAATGAGAAAAACCTCTAATTATTTCAGTCAATCTCTGAATCTCATTTGACTCATTTGTCTTAAATCTGAAAATTGGAATATTGTTTGACTGCAACACCCTGTTTTTAATATGATCATGTTTAGTTTGCTTCTTATTTTGCTCGTGATATCTTATGCCATCTACCTCAAGAACAAACAGCCTTTCCTTTGACACTTTATTGTAGAACAGAAAATCCACATGGGTCCACGGATGAAGGATATATCTTCGTTCTTCATCACTAAATGTATTTGGAACTTTAACCAGTTTCCCGAGTCTTGTATGCATCGAATAACCAATATAGCTATGATGCTCCAAAACCTGATTGATCAGGTCACACATCAACAGTTCCGTTTTATGTTTATCAGGGCTTTGTTTATATTTCGTTAAAAGTGTATTCGTATGTTCAGAGTACAGCAAATCAAATACCGAGGTTACAGTCGACTCACGAGTTACATCGTAACCATAGAGATACTCAGCATACTTAATGAAATCATTGACAACATTGTTAGATGAATGATAGACTTTATCTGCTACGATCACTGTTACTTTGTTTCTGCCTCTTGAGATTGCAACATTCAGCAGTTTTGCATTCGTGACAAAATCGTAAAGTCTGTTCTCTACATTATTTGGGTTTTTATCCAATGAATTCACAACAAAAGAGAGAATAACCTCTTCCTTTTGCCTGCCCTGGAATTTATGAATGGTGTCTGCTTCTATTCGGTCAGTACGATACTTGCTAGTAATAAGATTTGCCTGGTACCGGAATGGTGAAATGATTCCGATACTATTTGATATAGATTCTTTCAGGATGTTCTCAATCTCATCGATTTCCCTTTGGTTGTATAAACCACTGCCGCCTGGATTACTTCTGGCATGATTTCCAGGCGCTGTTTTTATGACTTCAATGTGCTTCCCTGTATTCTTTGTCATTGCGACCAATTCACCATCATAAAACAGCTTGTTGCAGAAGTTTATTATGTCTGGTGCACAGCGATAATGTTCCCTCAATAGAGTTGTCGGCACGCCTGATACGGAGTCTTTAACAGACCTTAGTATTGAGTTAGATTCGTAATGGTATGGTTCCGGGACAGCATATTCTTTGGATAATCTCGCTGACTCTTGAAAAAGTCTTTCTTCCTCAATTTGCTGAAGCTGACGAGAATCTCCAACGACAACCAGGTTCTGCGCACAACTCATAGCAAGCACACTGCTTAACAGGTCTCCCTGGGATGCCTCATCGATGATTAAATAATCAAAGGTGAACCCCTTTGGTGCATTGTTAAGTAAGGATTGTGAAGTACTTAATACTACCGGGTATCTAAGTAAGAAGTTATTAAAGTAATACTTATATGATTCCTTACTGAATTCTTTGATCCCGTTTTTCTGATAGTGCTCCCTGATATGCTTATCCAAGTATAAACGATATAACGATTTGAGTTCTTTTCGAACTCGTTCTTTGCTTTGATTTTCGAGAAACTTCTTATTGAATTCTATTTTCCTGATAAGTGTACTAATTTTCGTCTGATAATAGAGTTTTTCAGCATTGCTTAAAAGAACATTAGCATCCTGAAGTGCAATCTTAACCTTGAATTTTCTACCGAGTTTCCATCTTTCAAAAAACCCTAACTTCTCAGGCTTTTCCAGACGGGTAATCAATGTCATATAATCTTTTGGATTTAATCTTTGATCAATGATCAGGGCATCATCTGAAAGGTTGTCGTAGTGTCTTTTTTCGTTTTGTATATCATTGAGTTGAGATTCAAGGTCAGATGTTTCAACTTCTGTATCCTGAATCTTTGTCATTTGAGCACTTAATTCGGTAATTCTTGCACTATGATGAGATTTGATTGGTTCCTCTGGTTGTTCAAGGAACAATGAGAGCTCTCCATTCATTTCAGATTCAAAGAACTGTACTACATTGGTTTGACTACCCAGCCTGGCAGCAATAAAAGAAAGCTTCTCTTCACTAAGCTTTTCGAAGACATTCTCAATAGCAGTATTGTTGTTCGAGACAACAGCACAATTCTTCCCACGAGAAATGATATTTGCAATCAGATTAAGAATGGTTTGAGTCTTTCCAGTACCAGGCGGACCTTCAATAATTGACATGTTGTTTTTCAGCGCCATGTCAATGGCTCTGATCTGGCTTTGATTAAAATCAAATGGGAGAATCATCAATCCCTTGTCATTAATGGGATTACACTGTCCTTTTAAAAAATCAATAAGCACTGAATTATTAGAGGGAGTGGTAATGCGTTTATAGTTCTGGGCCAGGAAATATAAAGGGCTTTCTTTTTCAGCAATCATTCCGGCGTATTCCGCCAGCTTATAATAATATGTGAAGATGTCTTTATACTTGCTGGTTATTAATGTAGTATTAGTAGTGAAAGTGGAACCTGTTCCATCATACACTCGAAAATATCCGTTTTCAAACTGATCTAGTTTATACGCTGAAACTATTTCACCATCTACATATACATCTTGTTTGTCTATGTTGACTGTATTTACTTTTTTAAGGAACTGAACGTTTTCGTATTTATAGAAGAAATATTTGTCTGCACCTTTAAAGTAAATGTTGTATCCAGTAAATCTTCCGTTATAATAAGCTCTGAATATTGTTGAAACAGACAAGGTTTTGTCTTCCCATTTGTGCTTTGCTTTATTGAAAAGCAAAACTGCAATGTCCTCTTTGTTTAGTTGAACCTTTTGATCCATTTACTACTGATCTAGAATCAACGTTTAATGCCTATTGGAGTTAAAGGTTCTAATACACCAGATATTTCACAGTCTTGCCGGTTTCGGCCGCATAGCTGATCTCCCTACGGGTTGATTCACCGACATAACCGCCAGGGTTGATGACAAATATTTCATCGGCCAGATCAATTTTCCGGAGATGCATGTCGTCAAGCATTTTCTTATTGTCATTTTCATAAACTTCAGGATCTCCGGAATGGCCGAAGAGACCGACACTGATTACAATGTTACCTTCGAGGGTCAGTCGCTTCTCTTCAGCAATGTACTGCTCTTTAAACCGGGTACTGCCACATAATGTAATTATTTTGTAACCTCCTATCATAACTCACTTGTGTATTGCCACAATTTAACAGAAATGCAGCTGATTTCAAACTTATCATGTTGCAAAAATTAGCCCTGTTACTGCCGGTATAGTTGAACTCGTCAAGGACTTCAAGGGTCTTGAAGTACGCTTCGTGCATGCCGATCTGCTTCTTGTCAGCACCGGGCCGGGAGAGAGTGAAGGCGGCATCGCGGAGCATCGGGAAATAATACCGGTAAGGATCTTCATTACCGACTGATTTTTCGATAATGTCACTCAATAACAACTGCTGGAACAGTTTTAACCATTTGGTCTTGAGTATTGTATTGATATGTTCCGATTTGTCTTGCACATTTATTGGCAGGAATTTTGATTTTTTGCTGGTCATAATAAGATATGCCATCGTAATTAATAAGCAAAACCACTATCCCATCGAGAATGTCGCCGGTTGTTGCTAATGCCATATTCGGTGCCAGAACTTGAAAAATTTCGATTTGATTAATTACAGTTGTTACGAGCCCTTTACTTATATCATAATCTGTTTTTTCATATTCAGTTGTTATACATTCCCCCTTTTCTGGAAATATCGTAAGTCCAGGCAGACCATCATTTGGTTGATTCGAGGTATTTATCAAAATCCCTAAGAAAATTGTAGCTAAAATTCCTGCTACAAATCCACTGCTGAATAATAGTATATTTTTCATAGTTCAAATTGTTAATTGGTTGATTATTGTTTTTATTGTCTAAACACTTTCTATTTTCTGCACTATCATTATACGCAACGCTCAATTCCTGTCTCCTGAATTTTGTTTCTGGAAACGGAGTCCCGCGGTCTTGTGGAGCTAAACTGAGATCCTTGATGACCTCTCTGTCGAAGGAGGTCAGTATATTTTAGTCAGTCATTTAAGGCCTGGTATACAAGGGCTTTAAATTTTCCCTGGATTTCAGAATGGCTTAATGGGAATTCCTGTGTGAACAAAAGGCAAACAAGCCGCTCCCGGGGATCAGCCCAGTACGTAGTACCAAAAAAGCCGCCCCAGGCAAATGATCCTTCAGAAACACCAAGCACAGCCTGTCCCTCTTTTGAAGTGATCTGAAACCCAAGACCAAATTTGTCCTTACCCAAACTCAGATTGCCTATCTGGTTGGATGTCATTAATTCAACGCTCCTTCGTGAGAGAAGCCTTTTGCCATTATACTCTCCTTTGTTCAGCATCATCTGCAAAAAAGTGGCGTAATCCTTTGTTGTTGAACTTAATCCGGCTCCTCCTGAAAAATAGGTGCCTTCAACCGTTGGATAATTCACTTCCACACCAACCAGCGTCTGATCTGTCCATTTCATGAGATGATGCCTGTCATCTTCGGTATAAGCAGTGACCAGCCTTTCCACTTTTGACGGTGGCAAATAAAAATAGGTATCGGTCATACCAAGCGGTTCGAAGATATGTGTCTTAAAATAATGATCGAGACTCTCTCCGGATAGTACCTCAACAAGATAGCCGAGGACATCCACATTCAATCCATAGGTGAATCTTTCACCTGGCTGGTGCGCAAGAGGTAATTTGCCCAGCACTGTTATTTTATCGCCCAATGTTATTTTGTCGCTTCCAAATCCGGCGGGAATACCTGATTTTGCGTAGATAGCTCGCATATACTCTGACCCGAAACCAGCATAATCAATCCCGGAAGTGTGGGTTAAAAGATCTCTTACTGTTATTTCACGTTTTGCGGGGATAGTAGTATAAGTGGTATCCTTTTCATTGAACCGGTCAAGAACGCGGGGGTCAGCAAATTCGGGGATATATTTTGATACCGGATCATCGAGGAGAAATTTTCCTTCCTCAAACAGCATCATCACTGCAACGCTGGTAATAGCTTTTGTCTGTGAAGCGATACGGAAAATATTATCGGTTCGCATAGGTGATTTTGTCTCAATATCGTTTACTCCAAATGCTTTGTTATAAACAATTTTCCCGTCACGTGCGATGAAGCCAACAGCGCCAACGATCCATCCGCTGTCGATGTTCTCCTGCAGCATCTTATCGATACGGATCAACCGTTCTTCAGAAACATTTGCTGAAAGCGGAGATGCCTCCTTCAGTTCAGTAGTCCGGGAGCAGGACGCTGAGATTCCCAAAATAAGAACAGCAACTGGTAAATACTTAATTATTTGCATGTTAATATCAAATTAGGTGGCTACTATGAGTCTGGCATACAAAGGCGATAAACAAAATTAGGAGTTTTTTTTCATTTGGCCTCCTTATCTGTCATAAGCCTGCACCAGGGGTATGGCCTTCAGTGGTTGGCGGATGCGGAAGAGGAAGCGACCGGGCGAGGGGCAAGGTTAAGGTTAAGGTTAAGGTTAAGGTTAAGGTTGAGGTTAAGGTTAAGGTTAAGGTTGAGGTTGAGGTTAAGGGGGAGGGAGGGGTTTTCAGTTGTCAGTTATCTGTCTAAACTTTTTGATTCTTCGGTCTTCGGTCTTCGTTCTTCAGTCTTCAGAGCGCAGAGACAGACCCTCCTTCTCCGCCGGTTGGCAGATTCGGAGGCTGAGGAAGGGAATAGGCAGTAGGCAGCAGGCAGTAGTTTTGAATGCAGGACAATCAGCCAGCGAAGCCTGATCTCGCTTTGGCTGGATAAAACCGTGCGAACTTGCCCCTCAAGGGGAGAAACTACCTGCCGATATTGTCCGTGTTGGTGGCAGTTTTGATCAGGTCAAATCAAATGTTCTTGACTAACTGCCGAATTTTGCATAGTAGTCGTTGATTGATCTGCCGGGATTATTTTTGGTCCATTCCCGGAGACTTGGTTTTGAGGACATTGTTGTTCCTTGCCCTGATTTATTTACGGCGATAGCATCTTTAGTTACATTAATTACAATTTGATTTTGATCCATTTTTTGAAGACTTTCCCATAAAGCAAATTGTCTATTGTTTTCATCTTCAATTTCTTTATTGTAACTGTTTACGCTCATTATTGCCCAAATAATGCAAATCAACCAATAAGTCAGAGCCAGGAATATTAAAATGCCTAATGACAAATTCATTAAAACTGAATTGTCTTGCACAACACCATAGACTAAAAGTACGAAAAGAAATACTGGCGTAAGTATCATTAAGATTGCTCCTGTTACACTGGCATATAATAGTCCAAGTGGTCCGAATAAAATGGTCAGGAGGATTGCGATTCCTACACTTTTTTGTGATTTTGTTATAAATGGTGACGTCATTCCAAGATAAAGTTTATTTGATATGTTTGTCTGTCATTAGATTAAAGCCATCGGATGGCATAATGAAATGTTGTCAATTGCAGACAATGTCCTGTTGTATTTCAAGATATTTTAAAGTGGACGAAATCACTACGCATGCAAAACTATTTATCAAGTTTTATTACATAAAGTTTCCCTAAACGTGTATTAGTTATAAGAAAATAAAGTCTGTTTTCGGTTTCATATAAAACATTAGTGATATTTAAGTCAAGAGGCAGCTCGCAACGTTGACCAGCATATAAAACACTTATTCCAAAACCTGCATGCCACCAATATTCTTCGAAGACGCTCGTCCCAAATGCACAAATCATTTTTGTAGCTCCATCTTCCGGATTCAGGGCATAAAGAGATTCACGATTCGTAACTACTGAATAACCATATATTTTGAATACCGGGGAGGAGGTGTAAAACAAATTTCCCATGGAATCAACAGCAATGGAGGTCGGATATTTTAAATCGCTAGCTAAAACATCTACATTATTACTTTTATCAACTTTGTAAATTACATTGCCTAATAAATCAGCAATGTAGAATTCAGTTCCAAATCTTTTTTTACCTTCTTCAGAGTTCTCAACAATCTTTAACTGCTCTAAGCAAGGTGTACCGAGCCATTGAGATAAATTTTCCGGATATTGAAGAAAAGCAGAACCTATGGTTGTCGGTAATTCAAATTCAGTGTTTATTGAACTATTTTTAATAGATATTAATCTCTTTGGTCTGATGACAGTATTGGGATTATTCTGATCCAGAACAGGTGTCTGGGCGGCATATATTTTTTTACTTTTGCCATATATCAAATCAGTAATTCCAGTCAGATCAGGGTCTTCTAAAAGGACGCTTGTTGATCCAATTGAATTAGTAAGGAATATTTTATCAGAGCTATTTGACGAAGTAAGAATTGAATCATTGCTAATTATACAATTGTCTAAGAGTAGTCTGCTGGCTCTCCATATAGAGTCTGGCTCTCCCAATATAATCCATGAACCGAAATATGAGAAAGAATCAAAGTCATCTTCGTATTTCAGGTAGTCAAATTCCGATATTGTATTTATTACTAAAGTATTGATTGGCAATTCATTTGTCGAAAGTTGCTCCAAATCTATTTCGTACCTGGATATTTTGGGGTTCTGATCTATTTGAATGCCTCCGTTACTATGAAGATTTTGAAATCTTGGGCCCTCTATAAAAACACCTGAAGCAATGTTCTGGGAAACATTCTTAGAATTATTTTTGAGCTCGCTGGCATAAATGAAACTTGATAAACCAGAAGGAAACTCCAAATTGTTTTTTATGGAAGTTACAGAAGGGTTTTTAAAATCTGGAAGGATATAGGGTTCAGGTGTGGGCTTTTCTTCGCAAGAAGATGCTAAAATTATTATACAAATAATTAGCTCCATCTGGGATAAAATTCCAACATGTCTCATAAGGTTCATTTTAGAATTTATCGGATACATCGTTAAAGTTATTAATAATTATCTATTTCGTACCTGTTAATTTAGATAAAAACAAATGAATGGCTTTGCAAGCTTCCCTATTCCTCGGGCCAATCAATAGTAGATGTTTTTCAGTAATGCGGTTCAATTTGACTATCACGGTCAGACTTCAAGCGGCAGTTGGAGACCTCCTTCTCCGCCAGGCGGCGGATACGGAGGACGGTGCAAGGAGCAAGGGGCAAGGGGCAAGGTTAAGGTTGAGGTTAAGGTTAAGGGGGAGGGAGGGGTTTTCAGTTGTCAGTTATCTGTCTAAACTTTTTGATTCTTCGGTCTTCGGTCTTCGTTCTTCAGTCTTCAGAGCGCAGAGACAGACCCTCCTTCTCCGCCGGTTGGGGGATTCGGTGGGCAAAGCAGCGCAGCGTCAAGAAACGTAGCAAAGTAGTCCCGCCAGCGGCGGTAAACAACTTGCCATTAGCATTATCCGTGTTAGATGCAGAATTTATAATTAAGAGGTTAACTCAATTAGCGATATCACTTTCCATAAGGAAATTGAGCTATCTATATGGGAGGTTCATCTTTCTGGCGATTTCCTGGAAACGAGGCTCATTATGGAGCTTGTCAAAGACAGGGTAAGTTACCGCCCAGAGTATATTTAAATCATGCATATCATAACAACTCTCCAACATGTCCAAAGCCCGTACATAGTTGTCAGCGCACGCATAGATACAAGCAATATCCCATGGAAGAATATAGTGCGTTTTTAAGCGAGCAACAAGTGTATCAGCCAAAAGATTTAACGAACCTCTTAAGCCTCCTTCAGTATAACCTGAATCAATAAAATCTTTAATTTCCTTTTCGTTAATAAAGTCATTGTAAGTTACCCCCAAATATGTCTTCCATGCATCCATTTCTTCTGTATACTTTCCGATCAGGTGAAGTGCTACCGGAAGGTTGGATAAAGCTATCATATTGCCAGGATTAATTTTAAGTATATCATTCCATTTCTCAATTGCATCATTATACTTACCGGCAATAAATAAATTATAGCCATACATTGCTTTTATACCAATATTAAGTGGATCAAGCTTAAGAGCCAACTCGTTTTGCTCTTTCGCCTCCTCGAAGTGTCCTATATTGGTCAGTAAATTAGCATACTGCACACGTCCCCTTGCATCGTTAGGATAAAACGTAATGTATTTCTTAAAAGATAATTCAGCGCCTTTCCAATCCCACTTAAAATACCTTTGAACTCCAGCATAAGCCAGCAAAGCAGTGCTATCAAGTTCAACGGCTTTTTTACTGGCTGCAATAGCTTTTGATCCAGCATCCACGCTTTCTGAATATCCCCATATCGCAAGATTTAACCAGATCGAACTAATACCTGCATATCCAGGTGCATATTCCGGGTCCTCCTCTATAGCCTTTTCAAAGTATTGTAAAGCAGCAGCATAGTCCTGTTGAGTATGTCTCTCTAAATAATACCTGCCCTGAAGATAATATTCATAAGCTAAGCGATTTGAGGTAGGTGATTTCTCAATAAGCTCTATTTCGTGTGGAGACAAAACAGCTTTCAGCTCCCTGGCCACAGATTGTGCCACCTCACTCTGAATTAAGAAAATGCGGGACAGATCACTCATATCTCCGTCATATGTCTCTGACCATAAATGTGCGTCGGTTCCGGCATCAATAAGCTGGACGGTTATCCGTACCGTGTTCCCTGCTTTTCTAACACTGCCTTCCAGAATTGCAGTGACGCCCAGCTGCCCGGCAATTTCCTTAAGCGACAAATCGGAATTCTTAAACCGCATGGAGGAAGTGCGTGAAATAACCGTCATATCGCCTATTTTGAAAAGGCGGTCAAGTATCTCATCCATCATCCCATCGCTGAAATAGTCCTGCTCCGGATCGTTGCTGAGGTTTTTAAATGGTAAAACAGCGATTGATTTTTCAGTTATTGATTCACCTGAAGCTGAGCGCTTCTTTATCAGAGCCGGTATTGTGAAAATTCCTGCAAGAAGGAAGATGATAATTATTGAAGCGGCAATGTAGGTTTTAGTTATTTTGCCTTTCCTGACCCCCTTTTCCATCTTGAAACTATCAGTAATTCCTGTCACAGTCTTACTGTGTGGATCCTTCATGACTCGAATAATTCCTTTTACAGTATTGGCAACTTTGTTTATCTGATTCCTGTAGCGGGTTTTATTTAGGTTTTTTCCCTCATCATCCTCAGGAGTGAGCGGTCTGTTTACGCCTGGCTCTTTGTAAATAAACTCAATGGATCTCAGTACCCCGCCAAGCTCTTTTTCCACTAATTCCTGGTCCTCTGGCTCAAGATCATTAATCTTTACAGGAAGAATCCTGCTGGTTACATTTCCTCCGCTAAGTTTTATATCCCTTCCAAACTGATCTTCCTTTGCATTGCGGTTAAATGCACAAAATTCATTTTGCCAGGCGAAGCTTTTTGTGTCACAATAGGTTTGCGATATTATGGGGATGAATATCAGGCTCTTTAGTTTCCCTTCAAGGCTTTTATCAACATTATGCATCTCTAATAATCCATCATATGGATTTTCATCAAAATATATTGTGATATCCTCTTTAAAGGTAGCTTCAAGCTCTTTCTTAAGATCGCCAACGAATCTGGTCACCCAACCGTCGAACTTGTTGTCTTTCTGCCGGTAGCTTATGAAAATATCGTAGTTAAAGCCTTCAATAATACTTGCCATCGCGGTATGGTTATAAGAGAATAATGTGAATTCTTATTTATTCTAATCAAAATTAATCTATTGTAAGTGACAAGTCAAGCTATGAGCCTTAATTCAATCTAAATCCTTCAGCAGTCAGTACTCCGGCCTGCATATAACAATAGGGCTATGTAGAGTTGGGATTTGCGAGTTGAAGACGGAAGACGGAAGACGGAAGACTGAGGAGTTCATGGTTCAAGGTACAGGGTGCAGAGGGTATTTGCGATTTGCGATTGTCGAATTGCGAGTTGAAGACCGAAGACCGAAGACCGAAGACGGAAGACTGAGGAGTTTCAGGTTCAAGGTTCCATCCTTCGTTTAAACTACGGCTGGCAAGCAGGGCTCGATACCTTTTATGAATCTATCCTGGGTGCGGTAGCAGAAGCAAAAACCGTGACAAGCCTATTAAACATACCGACCGTGTTATAAGCAGGCTTTTTAAATCGTTTTTTGATTTGTGAGAATGAAATCCTAAAGCATATTACTTTCTTCAAACCACAATTTGATCCTTGCAGGGTTTGATAAATTTTTCACTTTAAGTCATTCTATTTATTTGCTGAAACCTACTCCTATACAATGGGAAGTTGGATAATGAACTATTTATGCAGATTATTGCAACAAGCCCATATCCCTTACCAGTGCCATATATATCGATTCTTTTGGAATCAAAACAGGTGAATCTTTTAGGAAGAAAGGAAGATTCGTGTCATGATCATAACAGGCTCTCTTTAACCAGTCCAAGGCTAAGTCCTCCTCTCCACGGGCTCGATGGATCATATAAAAACATGTTGCTGGTACATACTCAGATTCTACCCTGTTCTTAAAACTTTCGAATAGTTTATCTGCCTCAACTTTTTTACCAGCCAAATAATAGCAATAGATGAGAGTTGCCGTTGCCAATGGACTTCCATTTGACAGATGAACACCCTTCTGATATGCAGAAATCGCTTCGTTCCACATTTCTTTAGCGAGATAAATGTTCCCAAGACACAGGTGTGTAAGGAAGAAATCCGGATATATAGTAAAACTTAACTTAAATTCATTTATTGCTTCGTCATACTTACTAGCTAAAGCATAGGCTTCCCCTGTTTCTGTATTTATAAAACATGAAAGAGGATCAAGCTTCTGGGCAAGCTTTGCTTCGTAGATGGCTTCCTCATGACGTCCAATAAAAGACAGTAAATGAGAATAATCAAGATGAATAATTGGTGAATTTGGATTTATCTGAAGAGCGTGCTCAAAATTCTCTTCTGCTTCCTTGCGGTTCCATTTATAAAATGTATTAATAAGACCAAACCCGGCATAAATTTCAGCAAGTTCGCTGTCTATTTCCAAAGCCTTATTTAGATACTCAATTGCTCTTGGATATGCATTGTTTGGTGCTTCATTTCCATAACTTGTGACGTGTATATTGGCATGCGCCAATCCAGTATATGCAAGTGCATAGTCCGGATCAATTTTTAATGCTTGTTCAAAGTAATCCAATGCTTTCTTAAATCCTTCACTTGTCATCATTTGCCAGCAGTAAGTGCCTTTCAAATACAGGTTAAAAGCCTCAAAATTTTCAGTATGCCGTTTTGTGATCAGGGTTTTTACTTCGCTAAATAGCCTAATTTTAAGGCTTTTTAGGATTGCCATAGAAATCTCATCCTGTATTTCAAAAACATCCTTCATATCGCGATCGAATCGTTCTGACCAGATGTGGTAACCGTCGGCAACCTTGATAAGCTTTACAGTTATCCGTAACCTGTTATCAACTTTCCTGATACTGCCTTCAAGCACTGTTTCGACATCAAGGATTCGTCCTATTTCACGAATATCTGTCTGTTTATCCTTAAACGCAAAAGCAGAAGTACGAGCAATTACTTTAAAGCCTTCAACATGTGCTAGGGCATTGATTATTTCTTCTGTTATGCCATCACAGAAATATGACTGATCTTTTCCCGGGCTCATATCCACAAATGGTAATACGGCAATGGATTTTTCATCCTGCCCTACCCGCAGGATTCCTTCCCGGACGGCTTTTTCGAGATCATCATCTCTGGCATCATCCTTTCTGATCAGGATCTTTATCACCCATGATAATTTATTGACGTGCTCCTCCAGTGGAGGCGCCTTTGCATCGAGCCAGTGAACGCTGCTCAGGTAATAATCAAGTTGTTTTGACATCGGCACATCCTCGAGTCGCAGGTTGATGACCTGGAGTCCGAAATGTATTGCCCGGTCCACCTCCCTTATGACCTGTTTGGAATTGTTCGAGCTGGCTGTATAGACCAGGATAAACAGTTTCGATGATTTAATACCATCGATGATGGCTTCCGCAAAATCAAGTCCCGGGGTAATATCCCGCGGCGCCATCCAGCAACTTATGCCATTTTGCTCAAGTATGGAACAGACAGTTTCACCAGCTGTTTTATCAACGCTTGAGTAACTTATAAAAACATCGTGTGCCATTTGGTTTTTATTACATTATGTATTGTATTTAATTTCCGTATTCAGCTTCCGATGCGAGTAACTGCGTCGAAGAATATGTCATGCAAAGCGAGGCTCATTTTCACCTTCTTTCTTTATCTGGCATCAGCTTATGAAGATATTGCAGCAGTAACCAGATAAGGGTCTAACCATTTGACATTAATTATTGGTTAATGAAGTATATCCATTATACCAAATTTATGCAATTCTGATTTAATGGATAATAGGTTTTACATTTATTTTGAAGGCTCTGGCTCGCTTATAGCGTTCGGCTGTGACACCAGCAGGGGATCCCCGGCGGGAGCCGGTGAGGGCTGCACCGCCGACCACTTACTTATCTTCTTTTGTCATAGGATTCTCGCTGTGCGGAAAAACTAACCGAGAACTCAGCCACAGTTCGATTAATCATACTTTACATCTTCTGAGGCTGAGCTCAATGATCCCTGCGAAGCAGGGGGAGTTAATAACATATACCGACCTGTTACCGCCAGTGCTCTTATCTTCCTGTCAGTAGTTCAAACAAAGGATCATTTATGTAGTAGTTACCTGTCCCTAATTTCTTTTTGGTCAGGAGTTTATCATCTGCAAGCTGGTTTAGATAATTTGCAGCAGTTATCCTGGATACCTTTAAGTCACGTTGAACGAACTCAATTTTGGTATAAGGATGCTTGAACAGGTTGTTTAATAAATCTTGACTATAAAACTTATAATTATCTCTTAATGTGATTTTATAGCGCATCATTAATTCCCGAATTTGCAGTATCAGATCAATAGTTTCACGGGCAGTTATTTCGATTCCCCTGATCATGAACAAGAGCCATTCTTCCCAATTGCTGGTTTCTCTTACATCTTGAAGTAATCTGTAATAATCAGGTTTGTTTTTAATGATGTATTTACTCAGGTACAAAATCGGGAGGTTTTGGAGTTTTTCATGGATAAGATAAAGGATGTTAATTATCCTGCCAGTTCTGCCATTGCCATCATAGAATGGGTGTATGCTTTCAAACTGATAATGAATGATGGACAATTTTATAAGCGGATCAAAGTCACATAAACTCCGGTCATTTATAAATCTTTCAAGATTGGACATTAAGCTTTTAATCTCTTGCGGATCTTGTGGAGGAGTATAAATTACTTCGCCGGTTGAGGAGCTTTTCAAGACAGTACCTGGTAACTTTCGAATTCCGGCTTTGTTTCCCTCAAGCTCCTCATGTACCTTTAAGATTATCTTATTTGTGAGAAGCCCGGATTCTGAGATTAATTCGAATCCCTTTTTAGTTGCATTTATGTAATTCTGAACTTCTTTGGCATTCAGCGATTTGAATGCATCAAGGTTTAATCCTGATTTATACAGGTCATCATGCGTCGTGATGATATTTTCTATTGCAGAACTATCCTTTGCTTCCTGCAGGCCGAGTGTATTGATTAGAATTGTCTGGTTAGGTATCGTTGAGGCAATACCTTTTAATTCAGCCAAGGCAGCATGTGCTGAAGGCAGACTCTTTAGCACTGACTTAGATTCAAAATCAATATCCAGTGGTAGCGGTTTTAATGTCCTGTTCATTCTGTAAAGGAAATTCAGATTTCTATACAAAGAAAGCATCTTTTGTAAAGAAATGCAAGTTTTCTTTACATATGATGATATGGCTTGGAACTTGGACTGCAATAACTAATCCGTCATACCCATCATCATTCCGCCGAGGTAGGGGATAAGCCATATGGCCCATACGATGAGGCTGTAGCGGTGAAACTGCCTGCGTAGTGTTTCATTCCCGCGTCTCACGGTATATGTTGCCCATATGGCATGTATCAGCATAAGCCATATGGCTATCTGGCCGGTGAGGGTATGGAGGTCAAGGATGTTAAAGGGGTCATCTGACAGCCGGCCCATCGCCAGGGTGCCGGAGACATC
The DNA here is from genome assembly GCA_963732365.1 of uncultured Bacteroidales bacterium. Classification (GTDB taxonomy): domain Bacteria; phylum Bacteroidota; class Bacteroidia; order Bacteroidales; family VadinHA17; genus SR-FBR-E99. The sequence continues at coordinate 1,404,643 of CAVSZC010000005.1, forward strand.
GAATGCCAGCCCGGTCCAGAAGGCCACCACGTGCCATCCCTTAAGGTATTTTGAGATACGCTCAGCCCATACCCCGATGGAATAAAAGACCAGAGCAAGGGTAATCAGGAAAATTGATAGGAATTGAAGCATATAGGGTATTATTAATTCCTTAATTATGATATTTCCGATGAAAGCAATACAGTCTGTTTTGGCGACTTATCAAAGGTTAAGAAAAAAAACCATTTGCGTCAATTAAGTCTTATTTTAATCAATTCACGGAAGATTTGCCCTGCCCTAATATGCAGTAAATGTCACATATGATTGGCAGAAGGGAGTCTGAAGACTGAAGACTGAAGACGGAGGACGGAAGACGGAAGACGGAAGACGGAAGACGGAGGAGTTCAAGGTTCAGCGTTCCTTGTTTGAGAGTTTGCCTTCGGACTTCGGCCGACATAGTCGGAGAGCTCGTCCCGCTTTAGCGGTCCTCGGTTCAGAGTTCCATAACCTTCATATTGTTCCTAAGGGTTGAATGTTAAGACCTATCCGAGACCACGGTAGGGTTCTCTTTCCACGGTCAGAAGTCGGCAGCCTCAGTCATTGCCGGTAATAATATGTTCTAGCTTGATCAGAGCCATTCTTTAGGTTTCCTAAGGATAAAACCGTCTCTCTTAGGTACTTCGTTGTCGAATTGGCTGTCAACCAACTTTTTCCTGCCAATTATTATTGAACCTCTGGCAACAAGCGCAACTGATGAGTTGTGTCTTTTAGGAGGAAAGGCAACAAAAACCCGCTTGTTCCTGAAAAGCTCGTGGACTGCTTTAATGGGAGGCACTAAATCGCTATCTCAGGAAATAAGCATTGCCATATCATACCTATCCTGGTAGGCATCTATCAGAATCTGGGTAGCAATATTAACATCGGTCATCTTTTCATGATATGTCGGCCATATTTTGCCACATTGTCTGCAATTTATTGTATCACTTTGATAATGACCATAATATATTTTAATGCCAACAGTCTCCAGAGCCTCAATGTATGTAGTTTGTCTTTTTTGTTTGTCTGGATTATTACTTACCCTGCTTGTGAAGTACTTAATTTCAATAAGAACTTGATTTGGTTGCAATAGACTATTTACTAAATTATTGATATTAAGCCATTTGTAATTAACGAATCCAGCCTCGACAAGACCAAAGTACAAATTGAACCCATTGACATAAACGATAATTCTTTCTTTTTTTTGTATATTGTTTGCAGGATTCACTTACAATTGCTTACCTTTGCATTACCATAACATCGTTAAAGATAGCATCTTTAGCCTGACGCTCTGCAAAGAGCGTTTCTTTTTTATATACGATAAAATTATTGCTTTCTGCCATTGTGTAGCTGTTTTGAACAGATATGACATCTGTAGTAACATTTAGCAATACTTTAAAGGCAAGAATGAGCCAGGGAGAGGAGTGAGGAGCACAGGGCACAGGGCGCAGGGCGCAGGGCGAGGGGCAAGGTTAAGGTTAAGGTTGAGGTTAAGGGGCAGGGAGAATTTTCGATTTGCGATTTTCGAATTTCAAATGTCGGATAGTGAGATAGGTCTTGCGGTCCTCAATTGACAGAAGTTTGACCTTATCTCCGGAGAGGCAGGTATTATCTTTCATTATTATTTTTTAGACACTGTTTTTCACTGACCATTACTTTCGTGAATCATTTCCTTGCGAACCGGACGAGTGACTCATAATCATCACAGTCAGCCTTATAGATGGCATTCAGGTACTCTTTTCTTACGGAACCCATTTTTGCAAGGTCTGAATGTCCCCATGTAAAAACGGGTCTGTCAAAAACATTTGAGACAAATATGTCTGCGATTAGTCTTGAATGACGACCATTCCCGTTTGGGAAGAGATGAATTCGAACTAACCTATGGCTGAATCGAATAGCTATTTCATCAGGATGAAAAGTCTGATTGTCAATCCAGAATCTGCAATCATCAAGCAGTTTATGGATTTCAACAGAGATCTGATTCTTATCAACTCCAATATTCTTATTGGTTTTTCTCTTTTTGCCGGCCCATTCCCAAACTGATCCAAACATCTTCTCATGAACGAGCAATATGAAATCTACAGTGAGGATTTGTTCCCTGGTGAATTTGCGTCTCAAAGACCATTCTATAGCTTCCTGGATGTTAACTTGTTCAAATTCGTTAAGCTCTCCCCTGGTAGAGATGGTTTTGATCAGCAGCCCTTCTTTCTCTTCCTCATCTATCGGAGTCTGACCATCAATATACTCTAAACTCAGTCCCATAGATATTTAGGCCTTTGAACTCTTATTTCTTCTGTTTTATCCTTAATAGCTTTTTTCAGTCTGTCCGGCTTATTCTCCTGATCTTCCAGCTTCATCGAGGCTGATGTTCTGCTGACAATTTCAATTGCCAATTCCCGAGCGCGCCGTTCGATTAACTTTTCGAGGCTGCCTTCTGAAGGAATAAAGCCATAAATGAGCTTCAGGTTTAGTGCCTGTCCGAACTGACGAAGCACTTTGAGCGTAACTGTACCGTTTTTCTCTCTTTCCTCAATCTCTTTGACACTCTGTGGAGTTATATTCATCCTGTTGCCCAGTTGCCTCATTGACATCCCAAGTGCCTGTCGGATAGAATAAATCCATCCGGCAGGTGGTATCACAATATCATCCACTTTCTTGAGCTGAGATATCTTTGCATCAACATGCTCCAAAATTAATTTTTGCTTCTTCATAATGGTATAGCCTTAAAATAGTAAGACAAAATTAAGGATAAAACCTGAAAAATACAAATAAATATTAAGGGCATAGCCTTAATAATGTGATTTATCGATAATTTTCGCGAAACTGAGAAATTCCCTGATTGTAATGCGGGGAATCATTCAAGGTTAAGGTTAAGGTTGAGGTTGAGGGGGACGGAGGGGTTTTCGGTTGTCAGTTGTCAGTTATCAGTTGTCGGTTAGTCGAAGTTGAAGACCGAAGATGGAAGACGGAAGACGGAGGACTGAGGAGTTCCTGGTTTCAAAGTTTGCCTTCGGACTTCGGCCGACATAGTCGGCTACGTCCGACGAAGTCGGCGAGCTCGGGCCACTTTAGTGGTCCTCGGTTCAAAGTTTCAAAACCAATAAATTTTAAGATTGCAGGATTGCACGATTGCAAGACCTCAGACCTTCAGACCTCAGATCAATCCTGCTCCATTTCTCCGAATATTCTTACGATTGCTTTTTTGCGATAATTGAAAATTTCGCGGAGCTGCTTCTTAATGAGCAATGAGTTGGCGATGGAGCCCAGGAATCCGAAAGGAGGCTTATACGAAACAATGTCGGTCATCAGCACACCACCTTCAATGGCCTCAATTTTATGCTCGTGGTGCCAGATTGTATAAGGACCGACACGTTGCTCATCAACAAAATATTCTTTATCCTTCACATGGGTGATTTCGGTTACCCAGGTCATCTTTATTCCCAGAACCGGACTCACCTTATAACTGATAATCATTCCCGGATACATTTTGTCAGACATCAGCTCAGATGTGACCTCAAATCCCATATATCCGGGTGTAATTTTTTGAAGGTTGGCCGGTGAGGAGATGAAATCCCATACTTCATCGACTGTTGCCGGAATTTTCTGCTTTTCATGTAACTGATAGAATCCCATGGTTAATTGTCAATTTTATTTACCACTCCTCATACTTTCAGTTTCGACATGCCTCCGTCAACATGCAGCACCTGCCCTGAAATCCATGATGTTTTTTCCGACAAAGAAAATCCATAGCCTCAGCATATCGGTTGCCAGTGAACGCATCGGCCTTTATTGCATCTTTTGAAGAAGCAACCTGCGCATGAAAATTGAATCCATTTGCTTAATTCTTTTTTAGATGGCTTGCACAATTATTTAAAGAGATATTCGTTTCAGACGATCAGAAGAATTCATCATTGTATTCCGGAAATCAATTATCAACCTTATCAGCTTTTTTCAATAGGAGACAAATCTTCATAGCTTCATCTACGTGACGTTGAACCTCTGTTTGTGAATCGAATATATGAACTACTTTACCTGAACGGTCTGCGACATAAGTCACTCGTCCGGGAATTAATCCGAAGACCCTGCCGGGAACTCCAAATAGTTTTCTTACAATATTATTATGATCACTTAACAGGGTATAATTAAGGCTGTTTGTTTCTGCAAATTCTTTATGGCTTTCAACTGACTGCCCGCTAATGCCAATTATAACTGCATCTACCTCATCAAATACATCAGAGAGATCGCGGAAATAGCAGGCTTCTCTTGTACAGTTCAGGCTCCCGTCCTGCGGATAGAAGAAGATTACCAGTTTTTTCTTGCCCAGTAAAGTGGAAATATCAAAATCATTACCATCTTGATCTTTGAGGCTGAAAGAAGGAATCATATCACCTACCTGAATTCTGGCCATGGATATATTTTATTTAAGTTCGTTAAGATTTTTCAATTATTCATCTGCATGCCTGGCAGCTTTCATTTGGGAGTCGAACACGCAGATCACTTTAGCTATATACGTTACGCGTCCGGGTTACAATCCCAGCAGGTTGGCAGGTTAATGGTCCCTTTAGGATAACCAGGGTTAACTTTCAATACCAGGCCCTTACATCATAATTTTCCGTCTAAAAGGTACAGTTGTAATTATATTTGTTATTTGTCTTTCCAGTCAACAGTCACAATAATTTCATTTCTTCTGTTTACAAACTGGTATGGAGGGTTATACCCCAGAAACCTGTAATTGCCATGATGGCTTATGCCGTTTTCTTTAAGCAGGTTATGCAGCTTTTCGGAATAGAATTTCAGATCTTCATCAGAGGCATATCCGCCGAACCTGATCACAGCAACATATTCATCAGCGGTATTTGTTATCCGGACACCGGGGTCATCCGGCTTTGGCAGGTTTTCTTTTGTATATCCGGATGGCATTACGAAGCTCATCGTAGAAAGAGAATCATTTATATCCATCTGAACAGGAGTGGTCATTGAGATCTTTGTATTTGATTCATTGCCTCCGAAGATATACCCTGCCAGTTTCTGAAACCCGGGACCGGAAAGATCCTTGTAGGTTTTTGCTTTGGAAGTAATTGTTGCTACAGTTGCAGAGGGGTAGAATCTTATTTCAAAATCCTTGTACTTGCGTACGAGCGAAGATTTTTGTTCTTCAGTTTTATTTGCCGCCATAATAACATAAGGTTGAAGTAAAACGATAAAAAACATGATAATAACTTTCATTCTGCTTCGGTCTTAATTTTAATATTAATAACACTATAGCGGCATAACAAGTTTATCAACTTTGTTAATTACATCTTGTGATTCCTTTAAACTCGTAATAATAACCCAATCATGGAACATATCCGGATACTCAAAATAATTAAAGGATATGTTTTGTTCTTTCATTAATTGTCTGAATTTTTGAGCATCTGCATTTAATATGTCTCTTGTCCCTGTGAAAAGCGATATCCTGCACATACCTGTTAAGTCTCCATAAACAGGGCTTACACGAAAATCTTTCAGATCTAAGTTTGCAGCATATTTCTGTCCGGCATTTTTAAGACCGGCAATACTTAATAAATTATCCGCCTTGTCTAATCTCTCTAATACGGGATTACTCATAGTGACATCTAACCAGGGAGAAAAGATTATTATCTGATCAGGCTGCTTTTTATTTTCATCTCTTAATTGTTGTGTAAATCCTAATGCTAATCCACCACCTGCAGAATCTCCCATGAATACAATACGTTTGTCAGGATGTTCAGCTATCAATCTTGTAAAGATGGCTTCAACAAAAGCATATGTCTCTTTATAGCCGGCTTCAGGTGTCAATGGATAGTCAGGAACAACTATTGTCGCACCAGTCTTGCCGATTAGTTTCTCAATCAAACGCCAGTGTTCCGTGGTGATATTACTCATATATGCACCACCATGGAGATATAAGATAATCAGATCAGATTTACTTTCAATGGGAGAAATTGTCCATACTTTTCGTGCATTCTGTTCAGCTTCCTGAGTGTTAAAGTTCTTCAATAATGAAATGGGGATCTTTGCTGGTTCTTTTGCAAAACCGTTTGCCATCATTTTTCTTTCCATTTTCTTTTTCATTCCAAACAAATCCATGGCAATTTGAATAAGTTTTGATTGAAAACTTTGAGGAATGCTGTGTTGATAATCAATATTATTCATGTAACCAAACGCTCTTATTTGCATAGTCTTTACTGGTAACCTGGCTAAGAAGAAAAGCTGCCACATTTGACCGGGAGATACTTAAACTACCTTTTATTTTTGTCTCTCCATAACCATGTTTCAATGTGATCCGTTTTAGCACCATTAGTTAATCCTCCCGGACGAACTATTGTCCAATTAAGTTGGCTTTTTGTAATACGATTTTCGTTGGTATTGTGGTCAGCCAATGGTACATGAAGCATAATGTCAGCAATAATAAATCGAACAGGCTGAGGCATATATTTGCGACTATCCCCTACGCCGAAACTCGATAAATAAATAAAGCGAGTCACTTTTTCTTCTTCCATAATGCTGACGATATTATCTATTCCCTCAATAATCTCGTTACTGTGTTTTGTCAGAGATGCTCCACCGAGAGTTGAAATGCATGCATCCGAACCGGAAATGACTGATTTAAGTTTGTCTTTTTCATTCAGATAACCTGCAACAACTTTTAAATTGGGATGTTTTGATTTGACAGACTCAGGTTTACGAACATACGCTATTACATCATGACCAGATGCTAATGCTTCATCCACTAACAATGAGCCTGTTTTACCGCTTGCTCCAAATATTACTATCTTCATGAGTTTGATTATTATGAGGTTTATCGTAAGTTGTCTATGAATGATGAGAGAGTTCCGGTGTTATTGATAAGCTCAATCTGTTTATAGACCAGCTCGGCCCGTTTCTCATTATACCTTGCCATCTCTTTCTGAAAGTCGATCTCCTCCGTTATCAGATCATAAGCATTTATCTGCCCTTTATCAAATCTGTCCTGGTTCAGTGACAGGTTCTCCTCATAAAGAGCAGTGTTCTGCCTGTATAGTCCGACCTGGTATTCAGCCTGTTTTATCTCTTCCATAAGCAGAAGACTTTTGTTACCGACATTGTTAATCTCATCGTCCAGTCTTGATATAATCCCTTTTTCCTCAAGCTTCAGCCGGCTGACACTGTTCTTTGTGCTGCTTCCGGAAATTATCTGGAGCCTGAGACTCAGTCCAAGATAACTGATTCCATACCAGCTGTCAGAAAGAAACGGATTGAAATCGTCGGTATACTGGTTTGCTCCGAGGAATCCCTCAAAACCAATGGCAGGTGTATGTTTGGTTCTCTCCGACTTCTGCTGCTGCCCGAGAAGCTCAGCCCTGAGCATGAGGCTTTTCACAGAAGGAACAGAGTCTAAAAGAGGGTCTGTATTACTTACCTGCAGGCCGCCATCTGAGAAAGGTGAGAAGTCAAACCTGCCAACCAGCAAAGAGTCAAGCGATATTCCGGTAAGGAAGCTCATATAAATCTTTTCCCTGGTGAGGGCTGACGAAACAGCCACATATTCTGAGAGGGAATTATTATGGTTCAGGATGGCCCTGTTGACATCTGTCTTCAGCACCTTACCCTCCTGCGATTTCAGCATGAAGAGCTCTTTTGTACGTGACGTGCGGAGTGTATCGAGGGTTGCAGAACGAAGCTGCTCCTCGCGGAGCCATATATTTGTGAAGCTCTTTATCACCTCAAGCTTAAGATCCCTTTCAGCGGCAGCTGCATCGGTATTCCTGAGTTTCTCATTTATCCTGCTTTCTGCGACACGGCTCTTTATCGAAAAGTCGATAATAGGCTGATAGAGTGTCAGTCCTGCATTCTGCTGCCAGTCAGTACCGAATTTTATCGGCCTCTTTTCATCAGTAGGTATCTGACTGAACTGTCCGAGAGGTATTATCTGTGTCGGGATAATAGGATTATACCTGTAGTTATAGCTCAGCGAGAGGTCAGGCAGGTACTTCTGAGAGGCTGCTGAAGTCTCGAGCCTGGCAATCTCATTATCGATCCTGACCGCCTGTATGTTTCCCTTATTTGCGAGAGCGGAGTCAATACAGGTTATAAGTCTTATATCCTGTCCTGACAGCCTGCCTGGGAAGCTGATAAGGAGGATGAATATTATGGATAGTATTATTGATTTCATTTCTTAATGATTGTTTGATTTTTCAGGTGCGGAATACTGCAGCCGGTTCAACATTGTTGATTGTCCGTATGGCGAAGAAAAGAGAACTGCCAACCGAAATAAACACTGTTACGAGGAAGAGTGCCGCATACTCCCTGAATGAATATGTGAATACAAGTCCCGCATTGGAGACACCTGCCCTGAATCCTTCAAGCAGTAACATTGCGATCAGGAAACCTGTAAGTGCGAAAAGAAAACTCTGGGTGAGAATGAGTCTTGTAATATACCGGTTCGTTGCACCAATAGCCTTGAGGGTTCCATAATCGCGTATTCTGTCAACGGCTGACGAATAAAGAGTAAGACCTATGATAAAGAATCCGCTTATGACGGCAAAAACTACCAGTGAACCGATACTGGTTCCGATGTTTGAGGATATGGTTATATAGCTGACGGTTGTTTTTCTTAGTTTCTCTGCGTTCCAGGCTTTAATGCCATAGACAGATCTGTTTATGTTATTGACAACGTCATCATCGGCATAACCGGGTCTGACCTGGATAGCAATAGTGCTTACCTTTGAATCGGGGAATGATGTATAATAGCGTGCCTTAGATAATGTTGTATAGAAAAATGAACCTGCAAAGCCTCTTGCATTTTTTGTCTGCAGCTTTATTGTGGCGCTTTTGCCGTTAATTTCAACTCTTGTACCAGGTTTGACCGGGTAATCGAATACGGCCTGGTCATAAAACTCAGCCGACACGGCCTCATCTTCATTAAGAGAGAGAAGGTTTCCTTCGTTTATTGATTCCGGCTTCGGGCCTGCAATAAACATTGGTGATTCGCTTCCTATAATGAGTACCGGGGCAAGCTTGCCGTTCTCAAATTTGACCGATGCCCCGGAGACAACTATCGGATAACTATTCAAAACTCCCTCAATGCTCCTGAGCTCCCTGACAAGGCCCTCATTAAGCTTAGGAAGTTCGTTGGCATTCCTCGTGATATTATCGACAACCCAGATCTGGGCAATATCCTGTCTTGAGTTACTGACAAGACCACCCATTAATCCGGTCAGAAAGCTTAGTACGCCTATCTGCTGGCCAATAAGAAAGACGCTGACAACGATACCGATTATAACACCAATGCTCTTGACCTTGTCATATATTATAAACCTGTAGGCAGTAGCTATCATAATCAGTTGTTTTTCAGTTTTATTACAGACTCAACCTTTGAGTTCAATATGAGCCCGTTGTCTCCCTCAAGCTTTATTCTTACCTCTCTTACGAGCCGGTCTTCCTGCTCATTTGCTTTTTGTGAGAAGAGCGACTTCTTTTTGAGGTAGGGTGAAAGGAAGATTACTTTTCCTGTTGCCACAACCGAGTCGCTACCTATAAACCTGATATCAGCATTAAGACCTTTGCTGAGTCTGCCGGCAAAAAGCTCATCAACTTCTGTTCTCACAGTCATTGGTCCGGAGGGGGCAACCTCGGCATATTCTTCAAACTGGGTTACTGCGCTTCCATTTTCAATATGCAATTCAAGCATAATCCCGTCATAAGGTGAGCGCAATATTTTTTTCGAAGCCTCGGCTTCAGCATATCTCACCTGTTGAGCAAGCTCCGTAAGCCTGCTGGAAGCAAGACTTACTGAAGCGCTGTTTCTCTCAACAGCAAGAGTAAGGGTAGTTACCTCTGTCTCCAGATCATCCAGAGTCTGAGTTGTCTCAGCCCCTTTTGATTCCAGTGTTCTTACCGACTCCAGGAGTTTTTTCTTATTTGCAAGCCTTGCCTGCGACTCCCGCAGACTTATCTTATCAATCTCTTCCTGGTATTTCTGTGCGTTATACTGGCTTTTTAACTGGGATACCTTTATCAGTTCAAGTTCATCGTCAAGTCTCACGAGAGGCTCATCTTTCCTGATACTATCGCCATCTTTCCTGTATATTTCCTTAACAACGCCACCCGATGAAGCTGCCAGGCTGATTATCTCCAGTTCAGGTTCGACCTTGCCTACTCCGACAACCTGAGAAATATCAACTGTCGCACTGTTAACTGATTGTGACGTAGTGCCCTGTTTTTCTTCATTTTCCTTGTTGCCACTGCAGGCCGTAATGATCAACGGAATTACAGCCAGGTAAATCTTTTTATTCATTGTATTAGTATTAGTGTTCTGATTTAAATGGGTTTTTATCTCTAATTGTGAAATATCTCGTCAGCCGTGGGTTTGTCTGAGGCGATGCCGTTGTTCACATAAATGATCCTGTCGGCAAAAGGTTTCAGCCTGAGGTCGTGAGTCACAACGACTACCGATTTTCCTGAGTCTGAGAGCATTTTAAGTTCTTCCATGACTATCGCAACACTCTTGATATCGAGTGATGCAGTTGGTTCATCGCAAAGCATTATAGCCGGTTCGGTGACAAGTGCACGTGCAATTGCCACTCTCTGCTGCTGTCCGCCGCTGAGGCTTTTGGGCAGGCTTTTGGCCCTGCTTTCCATGTTCACCTTTTTAAGAGCCTCTTCTGCCCTGAGTGTTGCCTCCTTTTTACCGATTCCGGAAAGTTTCAGCGGATGCATGACGTTTTCAAGTACATTAAGTGGTGCAAGAAGGTTAAAGCTCTGAAAGACAAAGCCGATATATTTCAGTCTTACCTTTGCCAGTTCCTTTTCACTCAGGTTATTCACCAGGAGGTTATCGATGTATACTTCGCCTGAAGTAGGAAAGATCACACAACCCAGAAGAGAAAGCAGGGTTGTTTTACCTGACCCTGAAGGACCTATTATAAGAGTAAGTTCCTTCTTCCTGAAATCGAACGTTGTTGGTTCAAGGGCGGTGATTATGGTGTCACCTGTCTTGTACTCCTTGCTTGCACCCTTAACGCTGGCAGCTATTTCCATATTCCATAATGTTATTTAGTCTTTTAACATTATAAAAACGGTTATGTTTAATAGTAGGTAAACAAATTTGTTTCAGGTAACAGAAAAACTGTGTTTAATCATTTCAATCCACGGCAGATTGACTGGCCATTTTTAATTACCTTTATGAATGACTAATGACTCTAAATCATACTGCTATGTTCATAAAACTCTTTTTTATCGCGTTGCCGGTATTCTTTGTAATCGATATGATCTGGCTGGTATTTGTGGCAAAAAAGTTCTACCAGGAACAGATCGGTTTCCTGATGAAGCCGGACATTAACTGGATTGCTGCAATTATTTTCTACCTGTTGTTCATTGGCGGACTGGTGATATTCGTTATCTCACCGGCGGTGAAAAATCAGTCATGGGTTCATGCACTGATATATGGAGCATTATTTGGCCTGATAACTTATGCTACGTATGATCTGACAAATCTCGCCACCATAAAGGACTGGCCGTTATTGGTCACAGTCGTTGATTTGATCTGGGGGACTGTCTTGGCAGCCTCCATCTCGCTAATAACCTATTTTATAGCAAACAGGATTTAGTCTAGCTATCAGTACCTGCCAGAATGGGGCACAAGGAGCAAGGAGCAAGGAGCAAGCATTGCTCGTCGAAGCCGGTCCCTGAGGCGGTCCCCGAGGCGGTCCCTGAGGCGGTCCCTGAGGCGGTCCCTGATGCGGTCCCTGAGCCTGTCGAAGGGGTCTAAGGGGTCGAAGGGGTCGAAGGGTGGCGAAGGCGGGGTGCAGCGAGGATTTGCGAATTGCGAATTGCGATGGGCGATTTGCGAATTGAGGATTGAAGATTGAAGACTGAAGACCAAGGGGTTCCTGGTTCAAGGTTCCAAGTTCCTTGTTTCAGGGTTTGCCTACGGCGAGCTCGGCCCACTTTAGTGGTCCTCGGTTCAGAGTTATAAAACTTATAGATTGTCCCGACGCTACGGTCAGGCCTGCCCTGACTTCCGTTAAAAACGGAACGTCAGGGATCTCTGCTTCGTTATGCTTTAACTCACTCTTTCTGCCTATCCCCAGTCGAGGGTTCAAAGAACTGCTGCCATTCGGTCTTTTCCCAGATAATCACATCGCCGTTCTTCTGTTCAAGGGAACCGTCGCTGCTGAGCCATCCTTCCCAGAAATGATATTCCGGATCGCCGCCCTCCTGCGGCACCCTGGTGGCCACATGACCTCGCAGGGAGATGCGGCCGTCGTCAAGAGCAAGTATGTAAGCAACCACGGGGTTATTCAACCTCGTACAGTCGCTTATTATCCTGTCCCATATGATCTCCCCGTCGCCGTCAAGATGAACGATACGTTCACATCCACCCCGGTACTTCTTCTGATCAAATGACAGCATGAAAACGTAGAAATCACCATTCGCATCTTCCACAATGCTCTGTGTCTCAATCTCATCAAATTGAGGATAAATCCTTCTCTGCCACAACTCCTTCCCGGCACTGTCAATCTTAACCGCCAGTCCGTAGTTACCCGTGCTGTCGCCTGAGCCGCCGAAGAAGGCAGCACCGCCGCCGGAAGTCAGTATAAATGGTGCACCGTATCCGGCGTGTCCGATGAATTGCTCATGGTAATCGTACGAGCCGATTTTATAGGAGTAGAACAGTGTCCGTGCTGCGTCAGTGGTGAGCTGGCCATAGGAGACTGTGGAGATCATTGACAGAAGCAGGAGCAGGTATTTCATAACGTTTTATTGTGTTAATGACCAGTCATCAAATTTAGTATAAATAATAACCCTGCGTTTTGGATGGCTTCAGATTCCGGGAAGGATGAAGTCAGTGAAGTTCTCGCGGGAGACAATCATTGTTTTTGCCTCAGGATAGGATGTAATGAATGACCTTGGAATTTTGCCATGGCCTGACGCTGACCACTTGAACTCAAAAGCAGATAACTGTCCTTCGCTTTCTTCGATATAGTCAACCTCCTGTTGTGACGTGGTCCGCCAGAAATATGAATTTACCCATCGCCTGCTATAATGGTTATGCTTCATACGCTCCGCTATAAGGAAGTTCTCCCATAAAGCACCTGTATCCTGCCTGAGAATCAAAGGATTAAAGTTAGCCGCCAGGGCATTCCTGATACCATTATCATAGAAGTAGACCTTCCGGCTTTTCCCTATCTCCGTCCGATGATTTCTTCTGTAGGGTGTCAGCCTGAAGACAATAAATGCCTTTTCGAGAAGGTCAATATAAGTGCTTACAGTCTTCTTGTCGACCTGCAGGAGCCTCGACAACTCGTTGTATGACACCTCGCTGCCGAGCTGTAAAGCAAGGGCTCTCAGGAGGTTTACAACCAGATCCGGACGCCTGACACCCTGAAAAGCAAGAAGATCCTTATAGAGAAAGCTGTCAGTGAGTTGTTTCAGGATTTCTCTTTCTTCACCCGGTTTGGTTATCACATCCGGATACATTCCATACAGAAGCCTTGTCTCCAGTTGCCTCAGAGCGGAGAGATTGCCTGAATAATCAGACAACTCCTTCCAGCTTACAGGAAAAAGAAAATACTCCCATTTTCTTCCAGTCAGCGGTTCATTGACCTTGTCGGCAAGTTCAAATGATGATGAGCCGGTCACCAGCAACTGGACGTCCTTAAAAAAGTCTGTGATCAGCTTGAGAGTAAGCCCTGTATTGCTGATCCTCTGTGCTTCGTCAATCAAAACCATCCTGTATTTACCCAGCAGCTGGCGTATTGTCTCTGTATTAGCATTCTCAAGCTGTTCCCTGGCGACAGGATCGTCACAGTTAAGCAACAGAAATTCTCCGGCTCCTCCGGCTATTTTCATCATCAGAGTAGTCTTCCCTGTCTGACGCGGCCCCAGCAGGATAACTGCTTTGCCCCTGTTTATTTTTGATTTAATCAGTTGTTCCAGTTCTCTTTTTATCATAATTCAGAGATAATAATCCCCAAATATAATAATAATTGGGGAAATAAATCACTAAAATGTAAATTATATATTAGTCAGGAAAGTATATAATGTTGAGAAAGATTCCAGGCAGGGGGCACTGTTTCGCTTCCTCCTTCATTTCATTTCGGAGGATAAAGAAAGCTTCGGAAGGAGAAGAAGGCAATAGGCATCAGGCAATGGGCAGTAGTGATTAAGAATTAAGAATTAATGAATAGTGCTGAATATGAGCCAGTTATGAGGAGGGTAGGAGGGCTTAATTTTCTTCAGGTACATATATGGTTTTGAGAGATCGTGAATCTAAAGATTCAATGTCGAGCCTGTACCTTATTGTACCGCCCCAATAACCTACTTCGACCTGAATAAGTGTGTCATTTAAGACAGTCCATGTACCGGGATAATCAGCGTAGGTGATTGGGGGAGTACCGCACCATCCCGAGTTTTTTCTTTCTGTGAGAGTCCCGTCACTGCGGAAGTTATAGCAATGGTCATCAATGAGCTCATTGTTTCTTGAATATACCTCAGCATTGTCTTGAAAATCAGAATAACTCCAGAAACCGATCAGCAAGTTATCAGGATCAATAGGAATATTGTCCTTTGAACAGCCGGACATAATGACGAGGAGAGAGAGGGCTGATATATATTTCTTCATAGGATGGTTTTTGTTCATGGCACAAAATTTATACCAAATGAACCGGCAGTCCACAAAAGGCGATATCAGGCTTACCTGTTTTTCGCTCCGCTTACTTTGTGTCATCTAACAAGTAACCATGAACCATAGAAGAGGAGCCATGCCCCCGGAACCTTTATTACTCAAGGTCTGGTGGCTGGCTGTCGCCCGGGACGAACTCCAGTATGTCGCCCGGCTGACAGTCGAGCGCCCGGCAGATGGCCTCGAGGGTGCTGAACCGTATGGCCCTGGCCTTGCCTGTCTTCAGTATCGACAGGTTTGACAGCGTCAGGTCGACCTTGCCGGAGAGCTCATTGAGAGACATCTTCCTGCGGGCCATCATCACATCAAGATTGACTATAATTGCCATGGCTCAGATTGTCAGTTCGTTTTCTCTCCGCAGCTCTATGCCTCTTCGGAATATCATTGCGATGACGTAGAGTATACCCGCAAGGAACAGGAAGTCAGTGCCGGCACCTTCAACGGTGAAGTTGACCTGTCTGCCGTCCAGCCACTGTGCATAAGCATCCGTTGCCAGAGCCAGCAGTCCTATCTGCAGTGAGATGATGCTCATCCCCTGGATCAGTCCGGCGACAGATTCGCTGAAGGGCTCTTTCAGACTGAGCCTGCCGGTGATCTTCACTACCCAGAAGGAGAGCCATGCCTTTGACCCGGAGAGGATAATCATCAGGGCTGCCATAACGATATAATGTGTCTTGCTGAACGCAAGCACCTCCGACAGGTCGGTGCCCATGTAGAGGTCAGCTGCCGCGGCAGGGTTAACAAAAAGACTTACAGCAAAGGAGAAGATAAGTGCACCTGTCTTGATGCATAAGCCGATAAACATGATCCACGCAAACACCTTCAGGATATCAAGAACCTGTTCTGTTTTCATAATGCTTCAATTTATTTGTTCGGTGCAAATATCAGTAAAAAATTATTGATAAACAATAAAAATATAAAAATTATCAGTAAAAAATTATTGAGTAGAACTACTATGCGGAGAAGATCATGGAAGGAGCAGGGGCTAATGTCAAGGTCAAGGTTGAGGTTAAGGGGCAGGAAGGATTTGCGATTTGCGAATTGAGGACCGAAGACGGAAGACGGAAGACGGAAGACGGAAGACCTTCAGACAAAATGGTGCCAGGCACAGGCTGTTTATAAATTACAATTTATGTGATAATTTTATACTCTGAATAAATCCCTGTAATAAGTTAAAACATTGAATATGAAAAAGCTGGTTCTGTTATTTTGCCTCACATCCTTACCGCTCACTTTTGTCAGCGGACAGCTGCCGCAGAGTAGCTCCTGGTACAATACTCCCGATGATCTGATCAGAGATATCTATGCTGCTGTATCTGCCAGAAACGGCGAATCGGTCGACTGGACCAGAGTGAGGGCGATGTTCATCGATAAGGCAGTGGTCATCCTCAGAACATCGAGAGAAGAATTAACCCGGTTTACTGCAGATGGGTTCATACAGGATTTCAAAGACTTCTACCAGATACCTGAGGTGTCTGCCAGTGGCTTCGGGGAGCAGATCCTCAGGATGAAAGCAATGGTCTATAATGATATTGCTTTTGTTGCTACTGAATATTCTGCAGCCATCACCGGAAGCACCCGCCCTCCTTCCCGGGGGGTCGACCTCTGGCTGCTTGCTAAAAAGGATGGCCTCTGGAAGATCACATCAGTTGTAAACGAGGTTATTCCCGCCGGACAGGAGCTACCTGACCTGCCGGAATGGAAGTTTTAGCAGGAGGCAGCAGGGATTTGCGATTTGCGATTGTCGAATTAAGGTGCAAGGAGCAAGGTGCAAGGTGCAAGGAGCAAGTGGCGAGTAGGTTAAGGTTTAAGTAAAGGTTAAGTGGTGGT
The DNA here is from genome assembly GCA_963732365.1 of uncultured Bacteroidales bacterium. Taxonomy (GTDB): domain Bacteria; phylum Bacteroidota; class Bacteroidia; order Bacteroidales; family VadinHA17; genus SR-FBR-E99. The sequence goes on from CAVSZC010000005.1 coordinate 1,421,174, forward strand.
GTAAATATGTAATTTCCCCTCCTGAGTCAGGAGGGGTCCGTCCGCCAGTTGGCGGACGGGGGGTGGTCTGTCACTTAAGGAAGCAGGGAACACACAGTATTTGCGATTTGCGATTGCTGAATTGCGGATTGAGAGATTAGCAGATCACGGAAAGTTGGTTGAGGTGATCGTTTTTTAAGGATGGAAATCTAATTCTGCATATATTTATGATCCTCTTTCATTACGGGGGAACATATCATTGCAGAAAAATATGGAACAACAGCTCTCCGCAAAAGCCGATGGAGCTTCAGTGACAGGGGGCAGAAGGGAACTGCTGCTGCTGCTTGCTCTGCTGGTGAGCAGACTTCTTCTCTTTTTGGTATTTCAGTGCGTCATAGCTGTCACCCTCAGCTCATGGACCAGATCAGAAGGCTACTGGATTCTCTCTGCCACCATGACAAACATGGTCAGCATACTGGTGCTCTGTTACCTCTTCAGGAGAGGCACAGTGAGCTACAAGAGCCTCTTCCGGATAAACCGTGGCACATTGCGCAAGGATTTCACACTGTTTGTAGTCCTTATCCTTATTATTGGCCCGCTTGTTTTTGTCCCTAACTACTTTTTAAGTTTATGGCTGTGGGGCGATCCGGCTGTCCCGGCGGAGATGATGTTCAGACCTGTTGAGAGATGGCTGTCTATTATCCTTGTCATCGCATTCCCGGTAACGATAGTCTTCGCCGAACTGGCAACCTATTTCGGCTATATCATGCCTGGGCTGCGGACTGAGCTTAGGTCAGGGTGGGTTGCAGTGTCACTCCCCGTACTCTTTCTCTCTCTGCAACACATGACGTTACCGTTAATCCCAGACCTGAGGTTTATTATCTACCGCGGGGTGGTCTTTCTGCCTTTTGCGGCAATGATAGGCATTGCCTTGTATAAAAGGCCAGGCCTCTTTCCCTACTTTGCGGTGCTGCACGGATTAATGGATACAGGAACAGCAATAATGCTCTTTATTGAACCAGGGAGGTAATTTATTTGATGAAGAGAGGAGCAATATTGCTCAGGGTGCGGATGTGCTGCTGTGCGACTGTAGAGGGGGCGAAGGATTTGCGAATTGAAGACGGAAGACGGAAGACGGAAGACGGAAGACCCAGAGGTTCAGGCATAGGGTCTACAGCGTCAGGACCACGTTACCTCTCTTGCTTCCGGCCTCCACATGCCTGTGGGCTTCGGCTGCCTCTTCAAGCGGGAAACATCTGTCAATAACCGGTTTTAGTTTCCGCTCTTCAAGAAAATCCTTTATGAATACCAGATCCCCCTGGTTGGGGACTGCAAGAGCGCATACCACCTTTTTGTCTCTGCTCATTGATGTCCGGAGCATCTGAAGCAGCTTGGCGGTTTTGAAACTTGCCGGCAGGTAAATTCCGTTTTGTTTCAGCGATGCCCTGTACTTTGAAAAGGACCCCTTCCCCAGGATGTCAAGGATGAGGTCATAAGTCTCACCGTTTTTTGTGAAGTCCTCTTTTTTATAGTCAATAACCTTACCTGCTCCCAGGCTTTTTACAGATTCCATCCCCTGCGTGCTGCATACTCCCGTGACTTCTGCCCCGAAGTAATGGCTGGCCAGCTGAACGGCCGACGAACCAATCGCGCCGGAAGCGCCGATGATAAGTACACTATGACCTTTTTGGATCTTCACCTTTCTTAATAAACAGAGTGCCATAGTTGCTCCATAAGGAACAGAAGCAGCCTCTTCATAAGTCATATATGAAGGTTTCACAGCAATGATACCATCTTCGGGAAGGCAGAGGTACTCTGCATAAGCCCCCATTTTCTCACCCGTATAACCAAAAACCTGGTCGCCCTTCTTGAATTGTCTCACATCGCTGCCAACCATCTCTACCTCACCGGCAAAGGTGTTTCCCAGTACTCTTATTCTGGGCTTGCTGAAGCCAAAGCTAAACCGGGCAAGGATCCAGAACAGCGACAGCATATTGAATTCACTTTTTGGAATGTTCCTGAAATTCCGGGCAATGATATCCCCGTAATTTACCGAGACAGCGTGCACCCTGACAAGAACCTCATTGTCTTTCGGGAAAGGTTTTTCTACCTCCTGCAGATGGAGTACATCGGGTCCTCCGTATTCTGTGTAAACTATGGCTTTCATCCTACTGCTTTTTATTTTTATCCTGTTTGGCTTTTAATTTATTAAGCACCGGGTCATTCCCGGGGCTGTATATAAACACATCGGACAACTGAACACTGAAGGTGTGTGCAATCCGGAACGCCAGTTCGAGCGACGGGAAGTACTTCCCGTTCTCAATGGCCACGATGGTCTGACGGGTTACCCCTGTCCTGTCTGCCAGCTCCTGCTGGGTCATCTCACTGGCAAAGAAGCGAAGCCTGCGAATGCTGTTGCTGATTAATACCTTTTCGTTATCCATATCACGCACCCTTTCTGTAATAGATGATTTTTGCAACCTCCGATGCCAGGCTGGCGATAAATCCTGATGAGATAAGGGTAAGAAACATTACGTAAGGTTTCATTCCCATGGCAAGTGATCCCATTGCCAGCATGAATCCGAAGATGAATATCCAGTGCGAGATCCGGATTGATTTAAGCTCAATGAGCTTATCGCGCTCGTCGGTAAAGCCGGGCATATCCTCCTGCGTGATGATGCGGTCTGCGATGGCAAATATGATGTGGATCACAATCTGTACAACAATTGCGACCGGTATCAGATAAAGAAATGATTTCCCCCAGAACTGGAAGTCGTTAAGCAGTTCCATATCGGCCTGAATGTAGTTCCTGTAAAGATAGAGCGAGTAGAATCCGATCACCAGCACTGAGCCGATAATGGATACGATTGATTGTTTCTCCTGGTGTCCCATAATAATACCTCCTTATGTAGATTATTTTATACTATATGTAAATATAAGACGACACAAAGATAAGTATTATTTACATAATGTCAAATATATTAGACATTATTTTCAATTTTTTTTCAGAATTTGATGGAACGGGCTATGGGTTAGGCATCAGGCAGTAGTGGGGCAAGGAGGATTTGCGATTTGCGATAGTGTAGAGCGTGTAGCGGAGAAATGTGAGATATGAGGGTTGATGGGTTGAGGCAAGGTATTAGTTTCCATACTTTGACCGCAGGAAGTCAATGGTTGTTTTTATAAGTTTCTTAAGGGCTTCATGGTTGATGTCTGACAGTTTTTTGATGTAGATGCAGGCTGCACCCCTTTTAAATTTGCCCAGGTCTGCGAGCAGGTGTTCATGCTCAGGGGCACCGGTGTAGACATACAATGAGATTGCAGCTTTCCGCGGTGAAAATCCCACGAGTGGCCAGTCGCCTTCCTGGCGGCTTCTGTCTGACTTGTAATGGTAGCTTCCGAATCCTATGATCGACGGGCCCCACATTTTCGGTTCAAATCCCGTCAAATCATGCATCAGCTTCAGCAATTCAAGGCTATCCTGACGCTTTTGCTCCGTATCGGCAAATGAGTTGATGAATTCGATTACATCCGCTCCGTGCTGTTTTGTTTTCAGTTCTGCCATATCAAGTGTATTTCTATTGTTAATAATGCATTCAGGACAAAAAAGTTCATTTTGCCGGGGCGGCCGGGCGACTATTTGATGGAGCGACTTTGTGAGAGGTGAGCGGAGGGGAGTTTCGAGTTTCGATTTTCGATTTGCGAATTGAGAATTATGAGACCTTCAGACATGAGACCCTCAGACGGCGAAACGGAAAGACAATGAGACAATACGCAGGAATGGAGTTTATAAGGTGCGCTTCTATTGATTTGTGTACAATGTAATATCTGTAATCTTTATTGTGCCTTCAATAAATTCACCATACAAGAATGAAACAAATTCATAGTTGGCAGGAGAGATGCCGCCAACAACAATATCCTTGCCTATTGCATCAACCACGACTTTGTCTTCCCGGTTGCGTAAGTTATAATTGACTTCCGTGGTGTAAAAATCACCCGCGGCATCTGTTACCCCTTCAAATTTGAATTCCCCTTTGGCTGCTGCTCCGCAGGGCTCTTTGTAAAAGGTCACCGTTATCCTTTGGTCCTTCATCGGGAGATTGTTCTTACCACGTATATGTACATTGGCTTTAATACTAACCGATATTTGAGGAGCAGTGGTGCCATCACATTTATCAGCCATCATACCATCACATCTGAGGAGGATAACTGAGAGAAGAAAAACGGCTAAAGCTCTGAAGGGGAATGCCAAAGGTCTCATAACCAGCGTTGTTAGATTTATGCTATATAAATTTACCAGTTTTCTTTGTGAAAACAATTATTTTTTTGAAGCTTAAATACAATCGGAACAGATATTTTTCCCGGCAGAAACAGGTTGAGTCATCTGCGGTTTTCATAAATTATATTTCACGATACGGAACGGATATTTGCTGGCCACGACCCATCTTAAGTGTATATGAGGGAATAGCGGGAAGGGAGGATTTGCGATCCACCTTCTCCGCCAGAGTCGTACCTCAAGACTTTGGCCTCTAAAGGTTGGCGGATTCGGTGGACAAAGTTTGCGATTAATCGAATTGAGACCTTCAGTATAAGGAGAAAAACATGGGTGATTTGCGAAGAACAATGAACGATTAACAGGAAAGGAAATCTTAACTTTATGTCAGGAAAAAGTTCTCATACTAATACTGATATGAAAACTAAATTACTCTTTCCCGTATTTCTCTTTGTTTTTCTGAGTTATCCCGGTCACGGCCAGAACGTGTCAGTAGTGAATGAATCATCTCAGGCATTATCTTTAAGAGAACCTGACCAGGCAGATTCCATCATAGCCGGTCTTAATAAGTTCATTCCTGACTATCAAAAGGCTGAAAGAATCCCTGGCGTATCTGTCGCCCTGGTTTATGATAATGAGATTGCCTGGACACAGGGATTTGGGTTCGCGAACTCCATTACGAAAAAACCGGTTGACACCAACACCCTTTTTGAGATAGCATCAGTGAGCAAAGTAGTCACTGCTTATATCGCCTTGCGCCTGGTGGATGAGGGCAAACTGTCGCTGAACAAACCCCTGCACGGCTATCTGTCAGATGAGTGGATGCCCTACTCGGCCTACAGGGACTCGATAAAGCTTAATCATGTGCTGTCACACAGCTCAGGACTGAGAAAGACAAGCAGGGAGATACTGTTTGAACCAGGCACCGCCTATTTCTATTCGGCCAACGGCCTTACTCTTTTGCAGGATGTGATTGAAGAAGTGACAGGAGAGAATCTGGAGGAGCTTGCACAGCGACTTGTCTTTCAACCCCTGGGAATGAAGAATAGCAGCTTTATCCTGAAAGATGAGTTATTGCCATTCGCTGCCAGCGGCCATATTCATGCAACCGTTTTGGTGGCACTGTTTGGCATACTGCTGCTGGTGAATTTTTTGATAATCTACCTGGCAGGCCTGGTAATCAATAGACTGGTGACAAAATCGTGGAGGCTGCTACGAATTCATATTATTCTTATGATCCTACTGACTATTGCAGTTGTTGCCGGCGTTCTGCTGTTTGTTTTCGGGAAGAGCTTCATTATAGAATTTGCTTATGTCACATTGTTTGCAGGTTTATTATGTCTTGTACTTTTTTTTATCCTTTTCTATCCTGTAAGACTCCTGATATTAAGGATTGTGGCCGGGAAGGGGTATCAAAGGCTCTCAAGTGTTCTGTGGGCATTGCTGCTTATGGTAATAATGATATTGGCTTCGCTGAAGATAATTAACGTGCCAGTCCCTTCCTGGCCAGATTATGAAGCACGATCCGCAGGAACAATAAGGACCTCACCGGGCGAGCTGGCATTGTTCATGATTGAGATGGCCAACCCAAGGTACCTGAAGCCTGAGACAGCAGAGTTATTAAGAACCCCACAGATAAAACTTGATGAAAACCTGTCATGGGGTATGGGTCCGGGTATCTACTATTCAGACGAAGGGTATGCATTATGGCAGTGGGGTCAGCATATTGATTTCCAGACTATTATGATTGTTTATCCGGAGAGCGGATTTGGGGTTGTGGTATGCACCAACAGTGACCTGCTGAACCCGGATGTTGCCCTCGGGATAGCCCGGGCAGCCCTTGGCGGAGATATTGAATCAATAAGGGCAGCTATCCACCTTGAATATGACTACTCAGAGGAGGAGTGAAGAGCAGGGAGCAGGAAAGGGGTATTTGCGATTTGCGAATTTGGATTTGCGATTTGCGAGTTGCGAATTTATGTCCTCCCCTAAATAAGGTTGACCGTTTTTTATTCAATATTCAACAATTGGGCAAACAAGAGTCTTCTCTGTTAAGCCCGATAAATCAAAGTTACATTTCTTTTGATTGGTTTTTATTTTTTCACTAAAAATCCATTCATTTAATTTACAGTTGCTTGCATCATCTTTTAGGTTTTGCTCAAAGGATATAGGAGACAATCTGCCAGGTAAAGATCTATGTGGTCTTTTATTATTGTAATGGTTAACTGCTTTGTCCAGATACTCTCTTAATTGTTCTAATGAGTTGATGGACCAGTACTTAAGATATTCATTTTTGATAATTCCATTAACTCGTTCAATGTAAGCATTATCCTGACCACGCAAGCCCATGCTGACTAACATCTGCCTCTCGTCCAGCATCTTCAGATAAGAATGATCGCCGTATTGTGAACCTCTGTCTGAGTGATGGATCGCCCCTGTAAGATCATAACAACCTCGTATTGCAAAGGACATATTCAAGGCTTTAATGTTAGCCAGGGCTCTCATGTGATCGCTTGCCTGATAACCCAAAATACGCCTGCTATAAATATCTTCTATAAAAACAATATAATGCATGTTCTGACCTATCGGATAATAAGTAATATCGGATTGCCAGACCATATTAATACCGGTCACCAGTAAACCCTCAATCAGGTTCGGATACCTGAATGGGGCAGTAATTGTGGTTTTATAAACCTTCTTATGCTCTTGTAAGCAATAACCCAATCTGGTAAAAAGCTCTAAAAACCTGTCTCTGCCGATCCAATCCGGTCTCAGCTGATGATACATCTTTTCCAGTCCGCATCCGGGGTGTTCCTCACGTATCAGATGTACCTGGCATAGAAGCTCATATGTATGTAACTTCAGCTGTGCCATTCTCATTGCCTGCTTATAGGCAGCTTGTTTACTGATCCCAATACTCATATAAAGTTTATTTAAACTGAATGGGATGATTTTTTGATTTTCCCGGAACCATCCGATGGTGAGTGATTGAAGTTTTTTTTAATATCTATCCCCAGTTCACCCTGGGCAAGCTCAATCATTTTTTCCAGGTATTCAATCTTGATCTGTTTTTGTCCTACCAAACGCTCAAGCTCCTGTATGCGTTCTTGTAGTTGCTTTAATCGCTGTGTTTGACTGTCTTTGCTCTCCACTATCCTAAGTCCTTTTTTATTATAACTCGAATATCTGTATATCCAAAGATATATAGTTTGAAAGGCTATTCCATAAAGTCTGGATATCTCCAAAACAGTCAATCGCCCGGTTTCATATTCTTTGACCCGGTCTTTTTTGAAAGATTCACTGAAGATCCTTCTTTTAATTAAATTTACTTTTTCTTTCATAGAGTTGACCTATTTTTCGGTCAACCTATTTCAGGAAAGGACATTATGCACATGGCAGGGGGCGACAGTGCGACTGAGCGATGGGGGAGATAACATTATAGACGGTCTTATCTATTGAAGTATTGCGAAAGAATCAGCATGCCCGGATTATGAACAATTATCACCTGAATAAATATCCATTAAAACCCACGATGAGAAAAATGAAAAACCTGAGACTGTTTTTGCTCCTGTTGATATCAGGTCTGATGACTCTGATATTACCGAATTGCAGAGAGACGGGTCGCACCTATGATACTGAAAGCCAAATGCTCATCATTGAAAAGACAATAAACAGCAGCATCGGGTGGGCAAAAACCAAGGACCTCGGCCTGCTTTACAGCGTTGTAGCCAATGATACAAATTTCCTGGAAGTTCATCCCGATGGAAAAGTCGTCAGAGGCTTTGATGATTTTAAAAAAGCGGAGAAATTCTGGATGAGTCCTGATTTTAAAGCAGTGCGGTACCAGATAAAAGATCTAAACATACATATCTCAGAATCAGGCAGTGTTGCATGGTGGTTCTGTATTCTTGACGACATAAATGAATGGAAGGGTCAACCTGCCAGCTGGGAAAACACCCGCTGGACAGGCGTGCTGGAGAAAAGAAACGGGAAGTGGCAGATTGTACAGCAACACTTCTCTTTTGCATCAGAATAAATGAGGTCCTGAAAGATTAACTAACAGATTATACGAAATATCACCAATAGATAAAAAGGAGTCACTATCAGTTAATTATTGGTTAATCTGATTCGGTCATCCGGTCAGTATCAGAAATATTGTTTACATTTAGTTGGACAGTAAAAATCTCAGTCATGAAACCTATGAAATCAGCTTTGATGATTGCATCGCTTTTTCTGGGTGCATCTGCCGTCCTGTCGCAACAGCTTCCTGGCTCCGGCTGTACAATAATTACGATATCAAAGGGGGATAGTGTCTTTTTTGGCGGGAATGATGACTTTATCAATCCTGATTCTTACTACTGGGTTGAGCCCGGCGACTCCTCCAGGTACGGAGTTATCTGGATTGGCAAAACGGATGATCCTCAGCAAGGGGTAAATGAGAAGGGTCTGGCTTACGATGCCAACGGTCTGCCAAGGGTGGATGTCAATCCGCACAGTGAGCGCATTCCGGTCGATGGGGAATACTACCATCATTATTGCATGCAGATAATGCATGAATGCTCCACGGTTGAGGAGGTCACCAGGTGGGTAAGCCTCCATCAGCGCCCTCCGTATATGCATGATCAGCTGCACTTTGCCGATCGAACCGGCGATGCCGTTGTTATAAGCGCCGGGAAGGACGGTGAGATGGTTCTGACGCGAAAAGCACCCGGCGACGGGTTACTGGTCTCCACCAACTTCAATGTGGCGAATCCTGCCAACAGCTTTGGTTATCCGTGCTGGCGCTATGACAAAGCTCAGGAGTTAATGGTGCAACTGCTTGCCGTAGAGGGGCCGGTCACTTACACAGATGCCACCAATGTGATGGATGCAGTCCATGTTGAGGGGGGCTCCAGCTGGACTATTGAAACAATGGTGGCCGACCTGGTCAACGGTTTGGTGTACATTTATTATTTCTACCAGTACGACAGTCCTGTTGTGCTGAATGTTAAACACGAATTAGCCAATCCCCGGGCACCCGGACCCCTCAGCATGCTATTCCCGGCAGATGTGCGGGAGGAGGCTGCAAGGAGATACAGGAAGGCACAGTCGAACCTGATAGTCAACAAAGCCGTTGGCATATCATGGCCGGCAATTGTTTTTGTCAGTTTGATCTTATTGTTTACAGTTTGCGCTGATTTTAAAAGGGGCCTGAGATTCTGGTTACCTGCCGTGATCATTCTTGGACCGGTTGCATTACTCATCAGATACCTCGTCAATAAGAGATGCAAGACTGCATTATGTAAGAGTGCCCTGACCGAAACTGTGGGCAACCTTGTGCCTGTTGTGATATCGTATACACTGGCGTTGTCAGTCCTTGTAATGAAGACGCTTTCCGGAGGTACCTCCGATCAGTTACAGTTACTCCTGATGCTTGTTCTGCCCGTAATTCTGGGATGGGTGTACCATTTGGTCTTCCTGGCACCCGTCAGCAACAGTGGCGCTGGCAGGTTTTTCCTGCTTTGCTTTCCCCGGGTACTGATAACCACCTTTCTGGGTCTGGGAGGGATAATAGCCGTTGCGATGCCGCTGGTCAATAAGAGCCTGAATATGATTCTTTTGATACCACTGTCTCCGATTGCAGTGACGACCTGGTGGGCTATAGTTGTCCTTGGTGCCCTGGCGGGAGGTCTACTGATCTTTCCTTTCGAACGGTGGGAGGCAAAGAGAGGTTTTCAGTCATGGACTATTCTTGCAGACGGCGACGGAGAGCTGATTACTCCGTCATGGCGCAAACTCTGGTGGTGGATACTGATCAGTGTTGTGATTCTTATTAACGGGTTGTTTATTGGAGTGCTGTTATCAAAATAAATGGCAGGTACATGGGAACGGTTCAGAATACAAGGTTCAGTAGTTCTGGCATAAGAATTGTGGCTGAAGAGCTTGATAATTAACCATTAAAAGAATGAAAACTATGTATTGCAAGCCGGCACTTATCTCTCTGCTTCTCGTGGCCGTAATCTCTTTCAGCGGATGTGAGAAGTATGATAAGAATATCGTTGGAGAGGTTGACATCTACCTTCTTGATGAATATAACAGGAAGTCCGATAGCTATGCCATACTAAGCACTGGCATCGTACTTGAAGCGACACCTCTCCTGACCTACGATGAGATCAGGAGCTATAACTCAAAGAGCTGTACGTTTGATATCGATCCTGCCGCCGCTGAGAGGATGAAGGATCTCTATCAGTCGGCCTTTGCTGTTACAATAGACGGTGAAGTAATTTATACCGGCTATTTCTGGTCGCCCTTATCATCACAGATAGTCGATTGGGTTGTGACAGACCTGCTGACACTGGAGACGTCGGCCAGGCTTGAGATGGACCTTGGATATCCTTCCCTGATGGAGGGGATGGAGATACCTGACAAAAGGAACGATCGCCGGGTGTTGAGTGTCTTCTACAGGGATGGGAAGCTGATTGACTAGATTCGATCCTGGAAGATGTGGGAGAGGAAGAAGATTTGCGATTTGCGATTGGTGATCAGTCTTCCGTCTTCGGTCTTCCGTCTTCCGTCTTCGGTCTTCCGTCACATACTCTCAGACCTTCTGACCTTTAGGCAGGGAGCAGCAGGCAGAATTGATTTGTCAGCAGGCCGTGATTCAGGGTATAGTAACGATGATCTTGCCTCGTGGCTTGCCATTCACGGCGAGGTCAAAGGCGTCTTCGGCACGCTCTAGAGGGAATGTGTTTTCTATCAGCGGCCTGAGTTTGCTCTCAGCATACAGCTCCTCCAGCACCTGCCAGTCCTCAGGGTGTCTGCGCATATTTGCCGATGTCAGTCGTCTGCCATTGATCAGCCTGGTAAGAATTATTGACAGGTAGGGTGGGGGGATAAAAAGGGTAGAGGCGTAGGTGCCACCATGCTTCAGCAGTTTACGCACGAGCCGGAGGTTCATTTTACCGTAGGCATCCATGATGGCATCGAACCTGTTGTTGCAGGAGGAGAGTTCCTCACTGCCGTATAGCATGACCTCGTCTGCCCCGAGGCTGATGGCAAGATCACGGTTCGCCTCACTGCATGTCACAGTAACAATGGCGTCCCGGGCCCTGGCTATCTGAACGGCAAAATGGCCCACCCCGCCAGTGCCGCCGTTGATGAGCACATGCGTTCCCCTGCTCACGCCGCATTTTCTCAGTCCGTTCAGCGCTGTCAGCGCCGCAACAGGCAGGGATGCTGCCTCTTCAAATGACATCTTTTCAGGCAGAGGCCGGACATGCTCCTGGCCTACGACCCGCAGCTGTGCCAGTGCTCCGTGTCTGTTGAGGACTGCGGATCTCGATCCGTACACCCTGTCGCCCGGTCTGAAAGCAGTTACCCCTTCACCGGTTTCCCTGACGATACCTGCAAAGTCAGCGCCGAAGATGCGCGGGAACCGGAATCCTGTTATAAGCCTGGCAACACCCTGTTTAATCTTCCAGTCTACAGGGTTGATTGAGACTGCTTTTACCTCAACAAGCACCTGGACTGCTCCTGCTGAAGGGTCTGGCAGATCACCATACACTGACGCCTCAGAGCCTCCGTATGCAGTTGAATAATATGCTTTCATGGTTGTTTTTTGATGCAAGATAGTATTATTCAGGCAGCAGTAATTTGCGATTTGCGATTTGCGATTTGCGAATGGAGGTACAAGGTACAGGGAGAAGGGTGCAGGGTGAGGAGCAAGGGGATTTGCGATTTGCGATTTGCGATTTGCCAGGCAATAGGCAGTAAAGAATTAAGAAATATTGCTGATAATGAGATGCTTACATGGGTGCGCCGCAAAGACTTTGACTTTACATACTTTTGACTTTACATACTTTTGCCTTTCAGGCTTTTGATTTCGTTATTCAGATCATCAAGACGGGAAATGATATGTTTATACAGCTCCTCTGAACTCTGGTCTTTATATTTGATATTCTTCAGTTCCTGGGATAATTCGTTCTGGCTTTCCTCCATGCTGTTCATGATCACCCCGATAAAGAGATTCATGATTATCATGGCGCCGATCAATATAAAGCTGGCAAAATAGACGAACGGCCATAGGGAGACAATCTGCTGATTATCACCTGCTGCGGGTCCGTAAATATGAATATTCATGATATCCGTCCAGCCTTCGAGTGTCAGCACTTTGAACAGGGTGACGAAAGTGTGATGAAGATCGCCAAAATGCATCGGGTCTGTCTTTCCGAAAATGAAAACGCCAATGATGGCATAAACATAAAAGAGTATCCCTATCAGCATTATGACATATCCCATTGAAGGGATGCTTTTAAGCAGGGCGCTGATTATGAGCTTCAGTTTCGGGAGGATGTTTACCATCCGCAGTATTCGCAGAACCCTCAATATTCGAAGCACCGCAAAATAGTGAGTGTCACCGAACGGTATGAGGCAGACTGCCACGATCACAAAATCAAATACGTTCCACGGGTCTTTAAAGTACCTCCAGGGTTTGTTCCCGTTTGCAATAATTTTCAGGGCTATCTCAATTGTGAAACAGGCGATCACAAAATCATCAATGAATGAAAGAAGAGTATGGTATTCCTCAGCCAGGGAGGGATATGTCTCCATTCCTGTAATAATTGCGGAAAGGAGTATCAGCGAAAAGATATAATAATTGAAAATTCTGTTAGTTGCTACCTTTTGTGCTATTTCAAAAATCCTGTTCATGATTTTTTAATTTTTGATAACATAATTTTCAGCATGGGTACTGAAGCTATAACAATAAAAATGAATAAGATGTAGATGGAATATTTCATAACATCAGGATAAGCTTTTCCAACGAAGTAGCCCAGGGGAACCAGGGTGCAGACCCATGTGAGTGCCCCCAGAATATTAAACAGCAGGAATCTTCTGAAATTAAAATTAGTTGCACCTGCAATCGCCGGCACCAGCGTACGGATAACAGGCATGAAACGGCCCAGGATAAATGCCCATACTCCGAAACGGGTGTAAAAACCGCTTCCACGTTCAAGATATTCCTTTTTGAAGAACCGTGAATTGTTATCGACGAACAATTTTTCCCCTAACCATTTCCCTTTGAAATATCCGGTAAGATCACCCATGAACGATGCCAGAACCAGCAGTGCAAGCAGCCATGCCAAAGGCAGTTCCAGGTAATGGGTGCCGCAGAACATGCCGGCCGCAAACAGCAGATAATCGCCTCCGGGTAAAACAAATCCAAGAAAGAAACCTGTTTCAATAAAAACAATTGCCAGAATAAGAATCAATCCGCCATACTCTATAAGATGATGAGGATCGGAAATGAAATTCCAGAAACCAGTATCCATCAGAATTATACGTTGCTTCTTTTGTTTTTAAACCTCAATGAAAGGAAAACGCTTCCCGTGATTACTGTTGCGATAAACAGAAGGGACCATTCGATGGGTATTTTATACAGATCGACCAGCATCATTTTGATTCCAACAAAGATCAGCACAACTGCCAGGCCGTAGCTCAGAAGCCAGAAGCGGTGTACGACGCCGGCGAGGGCGAAATACAGGGAGCGCAATCCGAGGATCGCAAAGACGTTTGATGTGTAGACGATAAACTGGTCCTGGGTGATTGCAAGGATCGCCGGTATGCTGTCGACAGCAAAGATCAGATCGGTTGTCTCGATGAGAATCAGCACCAGAAACAGAGGAGTTGCATATCGTCTGCCATCAATTTTTGTGAAGAATCTGTCCCCGTGCAGATCAGGGGTGACAGGCATAAACTTTTTAAAGAACCTCAGGACCGGGTTTTTCTCGGGGTCGATTCTCGTATTACTGTGATTAAACATCTTATACCCGGTAAAGATGAGCAACGCCCCGAAAATGTAAATTGTGAAGTGGAACTTTTCAATCAGTGCAACACCGGCAAAAATGAAGATGACGCGCATGATCAATGCCCCTATTATGCCCCAGAAGAGAACTTTGTGCTGGTACCTGGCAGGGGTCTGGAAATAGGTAAAGATCATTAAGAAGACGAAGATATTATCGACGCTCAATGCTTTCTCTACCAGATATCCGGTGAAGAACTCCAGTGCCTGTTGCCGGCCTCTCCAATAGAAAATAACAGCATTAAAGACCAGCGCAAGAAATACCCATACGAAAGTCCAGGTCAGTGCCTCTCTGAGGCTTACCTCATGAGTTTTACGGTGGAAAACGCCCAGGTCAAGTGCCAGCATGAGCAGCACGAAAACATTGAACAGTATCCAGAAAATAATTGGTGTTTCCATTATTTTGGTTGTAATACTCAGGTTTTATAAATAATCCGGATTTTCATCCTTTCAATTGTATCATTTTGGTCTCGATCATCTTCTGCAATTCCCTTATCATTGCCTTTTCCTGATTATCAATGTGTAAATCATCATGAACCAACCTCATAATACTTTCATACTCGGCGTGAGTAATGATACCGTCCTCCATTACATGATCAATTAACTTTCTTAATCTTACATTGCCTTCAGTTACTGCCATAGATTTTCATTTTTAAGTTGTACCTAGAAATCAATTCCATTTAATATCTGGTGTGTATTTACTTAAACCCTGAACAGTGCACAGTTGTTCGATAAAAGTGAATACTCCTGTTCATTTTGCCTCAATATTTGCAATAGATCAGGGTTACCGTGTTTCACTGCTTCTGCCAGCATCAAGTTTTTGATTTATTTCATTTAGCTTTTTTAATATTTCCTTGTTTGAATTTCTGTTTGCGGCACCCATTAAAATGATTTTGGCAGAGACCAGTAAAACACCGGTTTCAAGCAAAATATCTTTTGTAAAACCAGTTGCAAAAAGTGCGATAAAGAACAGGATAAATGTTAATGCAATTGTAATTGCATTGCCCAGGTCCAGGTTATTTTTCATTTATGTTGCTTTTACAGTTTGCCTTATTACAGTTTTATTTTATGAACAATGGTTCTATGTTCAGGAACTTAAAAATACTTCCTTCTCACCCATTTCTCAAATCCAATAATGATCAGTATTGAGAATGCCACAGAAGCTGACAAGCCCCAGGCATCGATTAGCAAAGGAGACGATTTAAATGCATGGTTCATAAACGGGAGATACACGAATGACGTCTGAAACAGCAGTACTATTGCTATTCCCAGGTATATGGAAAGGTTAGAAAACAGGCCAATATTAGCTGCCGAGTATTTCAGAGACCGGCATTCGATAAGATAAAATACCTGGAATAGAACCATTGAAGTAACGGCCATTGTTTGTGCTTCAGAGAGAGCCAGGGCTTTATCCGTTCCCCTGGCAAGTTCGGTATTGTATTCCCAGAGAAATAATCCGATTGTTCCACCTGCCATTATAAGAGACACCAGTATTATCCGGAAAGTGACGAATTGGGTAAATATGGATTTGCCAGGTATTCTGGGAGGGCGTTTCATTATATCAGGCTCCATGGCTTCCATGGCCAGGGGGAGTGCCAGAGCCACTGCAGTGATAAGGTTGATCCACAAAACCTGCACCGGTTGCATGGGAAGGAGTGGAACCCCATCCTGTGAAGGAAAGAACAACACAGCTATAAAAACAACCAAGCCTAACCCTATACTTGTAGGCAAGAGAAAAATAATGGATTTCAGAAGGTTGTCGAATACCCTGCGCCCTTCTTCAACCGCAGCTTCGATGCTCTCGAAGTTATCATTAACCAGAACCATGTCGGCAGCTTCCTTGGATACGGCAGTACCTGTAATACCCATTGCAACTCCTATATCTGCACGTTTGAGGGCAGGGGCATCATTAACACCATCGCCGGTCATGGCAACCACCTCACCGTGTGTCTGCAGTGCTTTTACAATATTCAGCTTGTCTTCGGGAGATACCCGCGCAAAAATGTTTGTGATTTTCACTGTTTCCGACAGCTGTTCGGGACTCATCATCTGAAGTTCTTTTCCGGTAATGACCTGACCGGCATTTTTGAACCCCAGTTCTCTTGCTATTATCGAAGCCGTTGAAGGATGGTCACCTGTGATCATTTTCACGGTTATACCTGCATTATGACAGGTCTCTATCGCTTTTTTTACTTCTAATCGCGGAGGGTCGTTCATTGCCTGTACTCCGACAAAATCGAAATTGCGGAGATCTTCTTCCGTGATGAGACCGGCATGGTTTTCAGGCAGCCATTTGGAGGCGATGGCCAGTACCCTCATCCCGGTTTCTGCGAGTTCCATTACCTCTGCCCTTATTTCTTCAGGCCCGGGGCCATCTGATGAAACGTCGCCGGGTTTTAAAATATGGATAACAGATTCAGGAGCCCCCTTAAGGTAAATGACTTTCTTCCCTTCAGGTGAAGAATGAAGAGTAGCCATGATCTTTCTGTCGGAGTCAAATGGCAATTCGTCTAATCTTGGCCACAGACTGGCTACTTCAGGAAAATTCAGTCCAAATTTTTTCCCTGCAACAATCAGCGATACTTCAGTAGGGTCTCCGACTGCGATCCATTGTCCGTCTTTGTAACTGATACTTGCATCGTTGCATAGTACCGAAGCAAGCATTAGTTCACCGATGTCGCTGTTCTCTGCCTCAGTGCCGGTATCGCTTCTCAATATTTTACCCTCAGGATTGATGCCCGAACCGGTAGTATGGTATGTCTGCCTGCCATTCCAGAGTTTCTTAACGGTCATCTCGTTAAGCGTTAATGTACCGGTCTTGTCAGAACAGATAACCGTGGTACTGCCGAGGGTTTCAACTGCGGGTAAATGCCTGATAATGGCATTTCGCCTGGCCATTCGCATAATTCCGATAGCTGCCGATATAGTAATAACGGCAGGCAGCCCTTCGGGTATTGCGGCTACGGCAATGGTAATGGCTGAAAAAATTGCATCGATGATATCATTATTGCGAAAGAGGCCGATTATTATTACGGCGACACATACAATAAGGATTGCATACGTTATTGTTCTTGCAATTTTCTCGAGCGATTTTGTCAATGGTGATTTTATAGTGTCTGTAGTCTGAAGAAGTTCAGAGATATGCCCAATCTCCGTATTGTTCCCTGTTGCAACAACTACGCCTTCTCCGGTGCCGGAAGTAATCAATGTACCACTATATGCCATGCACTTTCGGTCTGCTATGCCTGCATCCGCTTCGGAGATATTTGTGTGTTTATCAACAGGCAATGATTCTCCTGTAAGGATTGATTCATTGCATTGCAGGTTTTTGGAGTGAGTGAGGCGTATGTCAGCCATGACTTTTTCGCCTGCCTGGAGCAAAACATAATCTCCGGCAACAAGCTCTGAGGCAGGAATGCTCCTCTGCTCTCCGTCACGCATTACAGTTACTGATTCAGGTAAGAATTTAGTAAGACCCCGGATAGCCTTTCCGGCCTGAAATTCCTGAATAAATCCTATAAACGCATTGATCATTATAACAGACAGAACCACAATGCCATCGACAACTTTCCCCAATGTAAATGCCAGTACTGTAGCTCCGATAAGAACAAATAAAATAGGATTAAGAAACTGCCTGAAAAAGATCTTAAAGGCACTTGCCCCTCCCTGTCCGTGAAGGATATTAAGTCCTGACTCTTTTTGCCGTTTCTTCACCTCAGCTGCGGAAAGGCCTTTTGATGACGTTTGGAGTATTTCCAGAACATCCTGATAAGAAAGCAGATGCCATTTATGATTTCGGAGGGTTTCGATCATATTGTCTCTGTAGGTGAAATGTTGGCAATAACCATGCTATTCTAAAATTACAATTGTTTCCTCCATCAGGGTCATTAATTGACGACTTGTTTTAAGGTCCTGAGTTTTTCTTTTGCAATAGAGATTAATTTTAAAGAAGATTTGTCGATCAGAGAATCATGCGCTTTTACCTTTTCGCTTTCCAGGTTAATTATTGAGTCAAGCGCCATAACTTTATCAAACTCCTTATTTAATAAGGAATCTAACCTTTCGGTCTTGCTGCTCAAGTCATTAAGCTGCTCCTTTATTTTCTTACTTATTTCGCTGCACTATGTGAATAATACCATAATTATTAGTGGCAGTATCAGTTTTACTTGTTTTTCATGATATTTTTTTATTTGTTAAACATCAATTATTCTTTACGTTAATTAAGATTTTGTCCCATGGTAAGGTTACCTTATATGAGAACAAATATGGTAAAACTAAATTAAAACTTATCCTTGATTTCTGATCTTTACCATGACTTAAGAATTCATTTGAAATTAACGGCTTCCAGTCAGGGGATCTTTAGCAGGGCAAATCATCTTTAGCCCTCAGAGGGCAAAGAATTGTTCTCAGGGAACAATATTCGCGGATATCGGCGAGTTGTTATTAAAATGATCCTGAAGATATGAAAAGCATTATTTTTTGCTCAGCATTGCTGCTGGTGGCCGGCACGCTGCACGGACAGTGGAAGGCACAGACAGCAGAGACTTATGACGGGACATACAGGATGGCTTACGTCACATCAACAAGCGGTAATGAAACCCTCAGGATACTTCGCGATGTATCGGCTTCTGCCGCGGCAAACGGCACCAGTGTGTTTGAGCAGCTGACAGGGGTGATACTGCTGAATAAGGATATCGGCAATCAGAACAGGGTGCTCAGCCTGGTTCTGGGGTTTGATGACAGTCCGAAGATTTACATTCATCAGCCTGAAAACATCAGGCAGCAGTGGGATCCGAATCTGAGGAAATACATGATCGAGTCTGACTGGCAGTTGTGGAGGATAGCAGATACGAGAGACAGGAGTGTCAGGAAGGAGACTGCTGATCCGGAGTCTCTTCCGCAAAATGAACGGATGAGTATGGAAGGAATCATTGGCTTATTAAAAACCAGCCAGAAGGTATCCTGCCAGATTATATTGCTGAACAGTGTTTATGATACTCAGTCGATACTCAAATGTGAGTTCACTCTGCAGAACTCCACGAAATCAATAAACTTCCTGCTTAAATAGTAATTGGCACAGACCACCTCCCCCCGAACCGCCCATGGGCGGTTCGGGGTACTCCTCCTTGCTAAGGAGGAGAAATGTCCATTCTAAAACATTGAAGCCTTCAGACATCATTCAGGCCAGATCGAAGCGGTCGAGGTTCATCACTTTGTTCCATGCAGTCACGAAATCAGTGACGAACTTTCCGGCGGCGTCAGCGCTGCCGTAAACCTCGGCGAGAGCCCGCAGCTCTGAGTTTGATCCGAAGACGAGGTCAACGCGAGTCCCTTTCCACCTCAGGCTGCCTGTCTTACGGTCATGACCCTCGAACTCATCCTTGGAATCGGATACCGGTTTCCATACGGTACTCATGTCGAGCAGGTTCACAAAGAAGTCGTTCGTGAGTGTGCCGGGACGCCTGGTGAAGACGCCGTGTGCGGAGCCGTCGTAGTTGGCATTCAGCACGCGCATGCCGCCTACCAGCACTGTCATCTCGGGAGCGGTGAGGTTCAGCAGCCGTGCCTTGTCTACCAGCAGCTCTTCAGGCGTCACGGTAAACCTGGCTTTCAGGTAGTTGCGGAAGCCGTCCGCTGCCGGCTCAAGCATTTTGAATGACTCGACGTCGGTCTGCTCCTGTGAGGCATCCATTCGTCCGGGGGTGAAAGGTACTGTGACGGTCACCCCTGCCTCTTTTGCGGCTTTCTCAACTGCAGAACAGCCTGCCAGCACTATAAGGTCTGCCAGCGACACCTTCTTGCCGCCTGACTGTGCGTTGTTGAACTCTTTCATGATGTTCTCAAGCGTCTCCAGCACCTTCCTCAGCTGAGGAGGGTTGTTCACTGCCCAGTCTTTCTGCGGTGCCAGCCTTATGCGTGCGCCGTTGGCGCCGCCGCGCTTGTCCGATCCGCGGAAGGTGGAGGCTGAGGCCCATGCGACAGAGACAAGCTGTGACACCGAAAGTCCTGTGCCAAGCACCTTAGCCTTAAGGGCTGCAATATCCTTCTCATCTGGCAGCGGATGATCGGCGGCAGGTATCGGGTCCTGCCACAGGAGCACCTCAGCAGGGACCTCAGGACCCAGGTATCGTGCCCGTGGTCCCATGTCACGGTGGGTAAGCTTGAACCATGCGCGGGCAAAGGCATCGGCGAACTCGTCAGGGTTCTCGTAGAACCGTCTCGAGATCTTCTCGTACGCCGGGTCATACCTCAGTGCCAGGTCAGTGGTGAGCATCGAGGGGACGTGACGTTTCGACGGGTCGTGTGCATCAGGAACCGAGTTGGCGCCTGCGCCGTGCTTCGGTATCCACTGGTGTGCGCCTGCGGGGCTCTTCGTCAGCTCCCAGTCGTACCCGAACAGGTTCCAGAAGAAGTTATTGCTCCACTTGGTGGGGGTGCTCGTCCAGGTCACCTCGATACCGCTGGTGATGGTATCGCCTCCCTTCCCTTTTCCGAAGGTGCTGTTCCATCCCAGTCCCTGCTCCTCGATAGGGGCTGCTTCGGGCTCAGGACCCACGTGTGCCGTGTCGCCGGCGCCGTGTGTCTTGCCGAAGGTATGGCCGCCGGCGATGAGAGCCACTGTCTCCTCGTCATTCATTGCCATCCGTGCGAATGTTATGCGTATGTCTTTTGCAGCAGCGAGAGGGTCAGGGTTGCCGTTGGGTCCTTCGGGATTGACATAGATCAGTCCCATCTGCACGGCGGCGAGAGGGTTATCAAGGTCGCGCTCGCCCGAGTAGCGTTCTTCGCCCCCGAGCCATTTTGTCTCAGAGCCCCAGTACACATCCTCCTCAGGCTCCCACACATCCTCGCGTCCGCCGGCGAAGCCGAAGGTCTTGAATCCCATTGACTCGAGGGCTGCGTTGCCTGCCAGGATCATAAGGTCAGCCCATGATATGCTGCGGCCGTACTTCTGTTTTATGGGCCACAGGAGCCTGCGGGCCTTGTCAAGGTTGACGTTGTCAGGCCAGCTGTTCAGCGGTGCGAAGCGCTGCTGTCCTCCCCCGGCGCCGCCACGGCCGTCACCCGTGCGGTAGGTGCCTGCGCTGTGCCATGCCATCCGTATGAACAAGGGTCCGTAATGACCGAAGTCGGCCGGCCACCACTCCTGCGAGTCGGTCATCAGCTTGCGAAGATCCTGCTTCAGTCCATCATAGTCGAGGCTTTTGAAAGCTTCGGCATAGTCAAAGTCTTTGCCCATCGGGTCAGAGAGCGATGAGTGCTGGCGGAGAATATTCAGTTTAAGCTGGTTCGGCCACCAGTCGCGGTTCTTTGTCCCGCTGGTGCCGGCAGAGTGTCTTGTTGCCCCTGTCACCGGGCACTTGCTGATCATTCCGGAGTCGTTTTCCATTGCGTGAAGTGTTTATTTAGTTAGACATAATGCAGAGGTGAAGGGTTACCCGGGCAGTCCCCGGACAATCCAATCAAAGCGATTGTATTTTAAGTTATAAATGTCAAACCGGCGAATCCATTCATCTATTCCATCTCATCTTTGAACTTTCCAATGACATGAAGCTTCATATCTTCTATCACGAAGCCGGGGATCTTATGTTTCCTGAAGTGTTCCATCAGGATTTTTGTCAGTTCTTCGTCATGGTAATCCACTATCCGGTCTGATTCGGAGCAGTAGAGATGATGGTGGCTATCCATGACCGCGTCGTATCTCATGACGTCTCTTTCGGTCTTCACCCTGAGGATGAGTCCGTTGGCGATAAATGCGTCAAGGACTTTATAGACAGTGGCTGATGATATGTTCGGATAACTGATTCGAATATGGTCGATGATGTTTTCAGCTGTCGGATGGTTCTTCAGTGTGAGGATTGCATCGAGGACAGCTGTCCGTTGCGGAGTCACTTTCAGTCCTTTTTCAGCGAGTCTGGTGCTCAGGTCCCTGGCTTTCATGGCAATTTATAAGCAAAAGAGAATGCTTCTCTTTTAATAATTACCAAATATAGGAATAAAAGAGATAAAAGTCAAGGGGATTTGCGAATGGAGGACGGAAGACGGAAGACGGAAGACCGAAGACGGAAGACGGAAGACGGAAGACGGAAGACTGAAGACGGAAGACGGAAGACGGAAGACTGAAGACGGAAGATTGAAGACGGAAGACCGTAAGACAGCGAAGGATTATGAGTGCGAAGAGAAGAAGCTCTTCTCAAGCCAGAACAGGTACATCGGATCCTGAAATGAAATTTTACCTGCCACACTGTCAAGGATATCCTTTTCAATAAGAGCACTGCGTGACCTTGTGACATTGGCAGATGATACCAGACTGTACCTTGAAAGTACATCATATGACGAAAGTGCTGTCTCCCCCGCCACCAGAGCCTTCAGGAAGTTGACCTGGTTCGCAGTAAGTGTCTCAGTGATAGTTGCAAACAGAAGACTCAACTGCTCAACGAGGGATGTGTGTGCCTGGCGGATAATGGAATCATCGCAGGTAACTGTCGTCCTCAGCCATACCTGTTGCGACAACTGCTGCACGTAGTAAGGATGGTTGTCAGCCAGTCTGACAATTAGTTCAGCATCCTGCTCCGAAATGGCCTTTCCGGTTGCTGAGAATCTCTCGCGGATAAAATCAATCAGCGACCTTGTATCTATCTTTTCCAGAAAGATTATGTCACCGAACTTATAGAAGGGCATTGTGGGGTCGGTAAAAACATCGAGCATCATATGCCTCTTGCTGCCGTAAAGGCAATATGAGACATTCTGATGTTGCTGCCAGTGTGACCGTAGACGCTTCTGAAAAAACTGGGGAATGTCAAAGCCTGCTATATTCTGGAACTCATCGATGCAAACGACAATTTTCAGCCCCTTTTCTGCTGCGATCTTCTCTGCCAGGTCAAGAATCTCATCAGGATTCTGCCTGACGTCCTTCCAGTCAAAACTAAGGGAGAATTCATTGCTCAGGTCAGCGTTGAGGATAATCTTCGGGACCAGATGGCTGAAGAAACGCTTTGCAGAGTCCACAGCTTCCTCCCACCTTGAGGAGGTAGCCTTTAGTACAGAGTAAGCCAGGTTCGCATAAAACTGCTCTTCATTGCGCACGCTGAAGAGATCGATGAAGGAGATCCTCAGAGAGCCGTTGACCGAGCATGCTGCCTCAGCTGCCTTCGCTACCAGGGAGCTTTTTCCCCATCTCCGGGGAGATATTATTATTGTATTAATCAGAGAGTTAAAGTTTTTGACCAGGCGTTCTGTCTCTTTTTCCCTGTCTGTGAAGTTCTCATTTTTGGCAATCCGACCAAAAACAAATGGTGTTTCCATGATGATATTCACTTTATGATACAAATATATGTAACATTTATGTTTGAAACAAATTTGTTTCATAATAAATCATCAGGCAGATATTTTGACGGGGAGGATCTGCGATCTGAGATTTACGATTTGCGACTTGCTAGTTGCGAGGGGAGGCGACTTCCGTCTTCGGTCTTCGGTCTTCCGTCTCCTACCTTAAGACAGCGAAGCGACAGCAGGTTACTCTTTTCTGAACCTGACTCTCGTTACTTCACCTATCCAGCCACCGACGCGGTATACGGTTCCTTCGTCAGTTATGCCATGATAGAAACCTTCTTCCCTTGTCGGGAATAGCTTTGAGTATTCCCTAATCTTTTCGTTTGCCGCTGCTGTGAGGGATGGATCAATGCCTTTGGCGGTGTTGAGATAGTCGACCGCCACCCAGTATACCGCGTGGTTAGCGAAGGCATCACCTATGTTGCTTCCGGCATATGCCTCTGCGATGATAAAGACCGCCTTTCCGTTCATGTTGTTGAGCTCGTATGCATGTTCACCGCGGTCACGTGCCTCCTGTTTCTTTCCGAGCGCCAGCTCCATGGCCGCAATCCTGGTCAGGACATCAGACCTTACCAGCCTGCTCGTATCGATACTGTAAGCCTGGGAGAAATACCCTTCAGCCTTATCGGTGTTATTACGTGCCAGGTTCAGCTCGGCCAGCCTGACGGCATTCTCAGCAGTGCGGTTACCGGCAAAGAGCTTGACAGCCAACCTATAGTAAAAATCAGTACCGGTACATCCTTTTTCAGTGAGCAGGTTAGAAACCTCATTCAGCAGAGCAGTATTACGGATATCCTCATCAACCTTCCGCGAGTAAATTGCCTCGATGCTGCCGCATGTCATCGCACCGCTGGCCCTGTATAATGACTCTATCCGGACGGCAGCATCAGTATAGCGGGAGTCATCAGGGGTTACCTTCAGTTGATTGTCAATTATTTCGTAAGCTTTCAAATATGCTGCCAGTACCTCAGTAGTATCGATCATACCTGTCGAATAAGAATTCACGGCCGCTTCAACCAGGAGAACGGAATGGTTCTGGTCCATGAAGCCGGGGAAGCTGTCGGCCACCTCTTTTAATAGATTATAGCGCAGATCAATATAGAATGCGTTGTTGCCTCCGTGCTCAGAGAGAAAGAGTGATATGGCAAGATCATTGGAAGGTTTGTTGTCAAAATAAAATGTGCGCAGTGACATGACCATGATCACAGAGTCGATATAGGCAGAATCGCCTGTCGTGCTTAAACGCTCCCTGTACAGTTCCTCACCCCTGACATAAACATCTTCTGATGAGGCGGGGCATTCATTAAACACCTGTCTCCAGTAGTACATTGCCGAATCGTACTCACGGGTTTCAAAAAACCCTGAACAGGCAATGGTGTTTTGCAGGCATCTTATGCTGTCCTGTCCGCTGCCAAAGGGGGTTTCTGTGTCAATTCCTTTCTGCGCTGAGAGATTGATTGACAATATTGTTAAGGTCGTTGCAGCAAAAACACTTAGTGCACATTTATTCATTTTGATCCTCATGATGCTGGTTACAGAAAATTTGAATAAGTCAGTCTGCAATAACAACTCGTAAAAACATATTTATAACGTTAATCAACAGGCGCAGTATATAGTAACTATAAGAATATTTGATGTAAAGATAATTTAAAGGCCGGTCTTGCGGCCGGCCTGGTAAGAGAAGGCAGGTGAGAGGTACTTATTTCTTCTCCTTCTTTGCAAATTTGAGACCTATGTTGAAGTTGATTCCGCTCATGTCTTCGTTAGTGACATGAGTCACGTACAGGTTTTCATTGTTTTGGTCGATACCAGTGACGATCCGGTAGCTGGCGCCTGCCACGAAGGTGACCCTGGTGCTCAGATTCACCTCGATGTTTAACCCGGGCTCAACGATTACGAAGTTCTCGCCGGATATATTCCAGAAGTTGTCAAGCAGGCCCTCTTTCGGATCTTCATAGTCCTTCGTGCTTCCATAGGCGATAAGCACCTGTCCGCTGAAATGCATCATATTACCCGGGTAGGTTATCACCTGTGCCACGCCACCGAAGTAACCGTAGTTTACAGTAGGATGTGAGAGGTTCACTCCGCCTGAGATACCCAGCAACAGGGTGCGGTTGAAGAGTGCCCCGCCATAGAAGCCGATGAGAGTACCTGTCTGGCCCTGTATCGAGTTGATCTTGACTTCAGGGACCCACATCTCAGTGACGATGATATCCGGCCTGAGGAGCGTACGGGTCTGTCCCGGATCCTGTGCAGCGACAACTCCTGAGAGAAGCAATAATGCCATAACCATATTGAAGACCACTTCTTTACGGTTCATTTTCCTGTTTTCGATTTTTGTTTTCATGATGATTTGTTTTAAGTTGGTTATTATTCTGTTATTCTTTTGATGTTTGACTGATGGTATTCATGCCCGTTCTGCGTCGCACAGCTGCCTGCTCTCTTCGAAACTTATAAGGAGGGTTTTTTCCTTCCGTGGCAGCGGCTTCATCCCGAACATGATCCTGAGGATATTCGTTGGCCTGATAGCAAACCAGTAAACTGATAATATCAGGGTCAGGGAGGTGATCATTATGATCAGCACCTTGAGCAGCACTGCGATATCGAGTCCGACAGTCAGGTATCCGGTTATCACTAGTGCCGGCTGATGAAGCAGGTAGAAGGGATATACAGCCTCGTTTGCGGTTTTCCTCAGTGGAGAGCTGAAGTCAAGATATCTCTTTGCATAGCCTATTGCGGTAACAGCACAGGTCCAGCTCATTATGAGAGCTGCGACGTCATAAATTATCTCAGCTGTTGTTTCCGATGTCACAAGGCCGGGAACGATGAACATGACGAGTGTCATGACTGCTGTTTCAGCCAGGTATATTCTCCTGTACCTGCACATTGCGCCGCTGATGCTTTTAAGAGGCAGCAGGATGAATCCGGACAGGAAGAAGATCATATAGCATGCTATAGAAGCCCAGTCGTTTACAAGTGCGTGAGTCTCGGTTTCAAAATATCTCTGCAGTATGATCTGTGAGAGCAGCAGCGGTATGATCACGATATTCAGTCCGAAGCGGCTGGAGAGAACACCCTCCGTGCGGGCAACCAGTATCCTGAACCTGTTGCTTCTGAGGAAGTTCAGGAACGGAGAGACAAGAAGTGCTATCACAAAGAGGTAAAGTATGAACCAGAGGTGGTGCCAGCTGAAATTTCCTTCCGGGTAAATACCGTCAAACATGTGGCGGTAGAAGTCAATGATGGAAGTGTAGTCGCTTATCTTTTCTACATAGACCTGTACAGGAACGAGCAGGAAGATACCAGCGAAAAACGGAATAAGGAGCCTGCGTGTACGTTCGAGGAGGTACTGGCCTGTTGTCTTATTACCGAGTGCAAAGAAGGTGCCTGCGCCGGAGAGCATAAACAGGAGAGGCATCCTCCAATTGTGAAGGAAGATCATCACCTTCCTGAGCACACCACCATAAAGGATATCGTTTTTAACATGCCAGTCCCATGTGTTAAAGATCATACCTGTATGAAACAGAAACACGCTTATAATAAGCATGATTCTTAACCAGTCGATGTAGTACTGACGTTCTGAACCTGTGATTGTGTTGTTTGCCATTTTTGCTCGGGTTTGATTTCTTTGGCAAACATAAAATGACATTTTCACCCGGAGCGAATCTGCCTATCGGTACGATGTTCGTGCCTATCGGGACAAACGGAATGGAATCTTGTACGTGATTGTAAAGATCAGAATATGAGAGATATATCAGCCGTTTTCAGATTTCCTGAATTCTGAGGGTGTTTTGGAGGTATATTTTCTGAAAGCGGTATTGAAGGATGATTTTGAGTTGTAGCCAACCATTTCGGCCAGGTCCTCGATGGTGATTTTTCCCTCCCTGTCATTCCTGATCAGTTTTTTTGCATGTTCGACACGGTAGAAGGCGAGCATCTCAAAGAAACTCTTGTTCAGTTTTTCATTTATCACCTGTGAGACATGGTGGGAGGATTCGTTGATCTGCTTTGACAGGCCCGTGAGTGAGGCAAGGTTATTGGTGAAATAATTGTTGTTCTCCATTTCGCGTCTTATCTTTTTCAGGATCATCTCTTTATTCTCTTCGGAGAGGGATGACTTCTGGTATTTGACAGACGGAAAAGAAAAGAATGACCCGGGAGTGTCAAAAAATTCAGAGCGGTTCATTATCTGCCAGGTAGTGGCATATATCATGAATGACACATATGTGGCTATGAAATATCCGCCTATATCACTTCTCATCCCGAAGTTGATCTTTGTGATTATCATTATTGTGATGAGTATAAGGATGTGCAGGGTGGAGTTGCGAAGTATCCTCAGTAGTTCATTGTTTGTATTGAAGAGTGGCTGTCCCAGTGACCGGAATTTCTTTAGGAGTGTTACAATGGCCCATGCGATATAGGCAAAGAACTGCAGAAGCATGAGCTGGTTGACATATTTCCTGATGCCGAGAGGATCATCCGAGATAGCTGAGGCTGAACTGAAGTAGTCCCAGTCGGGGTGCTTTGTAAAAACATATGAATTATATTTCTGCTCGTCGGGCTGGATAAACTGGAAAACCATATAGAGAGTCCAGAAGAAAACAGGTATAAAATGGACCCATGTAATTCTTTTTGAGCCGGGATTAAGACTGCTCCATATGTAGAAGTAAAAGAGCGGAGCAAAGGCGAAGTTCAATGATTCGCTGAAGTTGGTAAGGTAGAGTACCCGGACTATATAACCGGTATTGTTGAGCCACTCCTCGAAGATGGCCAGGGAGAGAGAGAGGAGGAGCAGTCCCTGGAATAGATTTGACTTCCTGTTGCCGTCAGCGTTCCTGATAAAGAACCATGACAGCAGCAGTCCCTGGAACACGCCCAGGAAGATGATAACGTCAAAGACACTCACATTGACATCTGTTCTCATATGTAAAGAGCTCATAAAACAGGCTCAATAAAGTTATGTAAAATTGGTACCCGAAGCAATGGCGGGGTTATTCAAATGTTTTTATTGTGCATGTAGAAGGCAGTAGGCATTAGGCAACAGGCAGTAGTGTTGACAGCAGGATTGCCAGACTGAAGGACTGCAGGACCGCAAGACTGCAGGACCCTCAAGCCTCCGCTACCTCCTCCGCTAAAGCTACGGAGGTCAAAGAAAGCTACGGCCTGCAAAGCAGACCCAAGGACTGAAGGCACTCATTGCCCCTTCAGTTTCTTTATGGCATTGAAGTGATCCATCTCCGCTTTTTCACGGGCGAGCCTGGTAGTCTGTCTGTATGCTGTAAATTCATCTTTAAGCTCTTTCAGATCTTTCTCGGTTCTGCGGAGGACGACCAGGTTCCTTTTAAAGACGAGAAATCCTAACGCCAGCAGAATAGCCAATATTCCAATGACAGTCCACATGAAGGTATTATAAACTTTTTTGTTCAGCTCAATACCCAGTACACTAATACTGTTTTTTGTTGTGGTTGCCTCCTCCAGGTTCACCCTGGTTTCGTTAAGCAAGGCTTTGAGCGAGTCGGTTTTGCTGTTTAAATCAGCGGTAAGGTTCTTAAATCCTGCAATACGGTTTTTTTCTGCAAGGATAGAATCAATAATATTCCTGTTGAGCTTCTGGTACATATCTTCCCTTATGGCCCGGTAATTTTCGTATATCCTTGTATGGCCCTCCAGATACTTAATCTGTTCCTCAACTGTGCCTGTTGTAAGCTCTTTTGGCATTGTCGTCTGTCCTGCTGCATTAATGACTGCAATAGAGAATACAGTGATCAGCAGCATCTGTTTAACGCTTATTTTATTCATTTTCCCCGGTTTTTGACTATGAAAAGATCAGACTTTACTTGGTTAACGGACGGGGGAGGGAAAAATTCTGTATTCAGGGGAAATAAGTTAAAAAAGGTGGAAGGTGCAAGCTTGCCCACCGAAGCCGGTCCCTGAGCCTGTCGAAGGGTGGCGAAGGTGGGGTGCAGGGGCGAGGGGGCTACTCAGCGAGGGAGCGAGATGGCGACTGAGCGACGAAGCGATGGGGCGACAGGGCGATGTGTCTCCGGGACTAAACCCTGAAGGATGAACAGGTAACCTTGACCCCCTCTTCATAAGGGGTGGCGGTGATGCCGAATCGACGGGTGAATTTTGAGGAGTCGAAGAAATAGTCGCGGTCATACTGGTACATCATCTCCGGCATCTCTCTCATGACCGGAATGAATATGCCGAGCGGAAGAAGCATCCACTTCGGAAGGACGGAGATCTCTGGTTTAGCACCAAACTCCCTGGCTATCATTGTTATTATCTCCCTGCCGGTGATGCTTCTGCTGTCGGTGGGGAGATGCCATACCTGTCCGTAGGCATCAGGGGTGTTCCCGAGAAGAGCCGTAGCCCTGGCTGCGTCAGGGGTATATGTGAACGAGTGTTTTATATCCGGTCCGACGAACCACATTGCCTTCTTTCCATGCTTAAGGTTCTTCATAACCATCTGGGTGATGAAGTTGTTGTTGTTATCCGGTCCGTAGAAATCGGCTGAGCGTGCTATGAGGGCGGAGATCATTCCTTTGCTTTCGGCATCGAGCAGCATCTCCGAAACACGCATTCTCACTGCCCCCTTGCGGCTGGAGGGATTCAGCGGCGACTCCTCGGTCATATGCTGTATGGCGTTCCTGTCGTACATGTAAACATTGTCGAAGAAGACCAGCTTCGCGTTGTGCTTTATGCACGCCTCAATGGTATCACGCATCAGTGAAGGCCACTTCTCCTCCCACACTTTGGTCTTGTATTCAAATCCCACCACCAGGTAAACCACGTCAGAGCCTTCGACAGCCTTGTCGACAGCACCTGCCTGTGACAGATCAGCCGGAAAGAGCTCATCGGTTTCGTTTACCTTTACGGGGTTACGGCTCACAAGCCGAATTTTGTCAGTATAGGAGAGGAGTTCCTTAGCCAGAAGTTTTCCAATTGTTCCTCCGGCACCAAGAATAGTCTGCATATCTTCAGGTTTTAGTAGTGTCGCATATTTAATATAAAACAATTTTCCGGTGATAATGTTTCTGATTCCGGTGACCAACTTACCCTGGTCCTGGCTTACCCATCATGGTGCAATGTCGGTGCCTTTCCACCCCTTCGGCCCCTTCGCTGCTACCTGTACTCCGGAGGGAGCTGGCGGAGCCTGGCAGCCTGTTCGAAGGCGTATCCCATCCTCAGGAGCTTTTCTTCCTCAAACGGCCTGGCGATAAAGGTTATACCGACGGGTTCGCCTGACTCCCTGTAACCCATCGGGACGGTCAGGCAGGGATACCTGGCGGCAGCAGCGAAGCCTGCGTTGCGGTTTGCAACTGACAGGATCGCATCAAGCTGATACTCCGTCATTGGCTTTTCAAAATAGCTTACTGCGTCGGAGTGCAGTTTCGATTTTAGAAGGAGCAACTCTTCATCGCTGATCTCCAGCGCTATCATCCCGTCAAAAATTGTCTGCCCGTAAGGGATCCTGATAAGTGAGTCTGCCCTGTTGAAAGCTGCAATCTCATTCACGGTACGGTATTTTATATCTTCAGAGGCATATCTGTCAAGATATGCCGGCAGGTCAGCCTTCATGTCAGCACTGAGCAAGGTGCTGAATTTTTCGAGGACAATCTTTTCAGGTTCAAACTCAATGGCTATGCCACCCATGGAGACGATCTGCCCGACAGTCATCATGTAGAGAGAATCACTGAGGAAGCTTTTGTTGACGCCAAACCTCATACCCTTCAGGCTTGATTTCCTGAGGCCTTTCCAGTACCGGATGTTCTTCGGATTGTCTTTCGTCACTGCATCAGTGCTGTCTTCGCCGCTCATGGCAGACAGGAGGATGGCATTATCAATTACGGTCCCGGTCATGGGGCCGGGGGTGTCCAGTGTTCCCGACAGCGGAACGATGCCGGAACGGCTCAGCAATCCTACCGTAGGCTTGAGCCCGACGACCGAGCTGGCGCTTGAGGGTGAAAGTATTGAACCTGATGTCTCGGTTCCCACGGCGGCGGCTGCATAACCGGCAGCCATCGAGGCGCCGCTGCCGGAGCTTGATCCGCCGGTATCAAATTTCCTGCGGCCATAAGGATTGAGTGTCTGTCCGCCCACGGCGCTGTAGCCGTTTGGACATGCCGAGCTGAGATAGTTAGCCCACTCACTCAGATTTGTTTTGCCAAGGATAATGGCTCCTTTTTCTTTCAGTCGCTCTACTATAAATGCATCAGCGGTATGATTGCCAGTCAAAGCGGCGGCACCGGCTGTCGTTGGCATGCCTGACATGCCTATATTATCTTTCAGAAGCACCGGCATGCCATATATCGGGTGATCAACAGCCGACCTTTCCCTGTCTCTAAGCCGTGCCTCGCTGACAGCCCCGGGGTTGATGGCAATGATGCAATTCAGCATCTTGTCACGGTCATTCTCATATCTGACTATCCTGTAGAGGTACCACTGGGTAAGCTTCTCATAGGTTAGCTCGCCGGAACGTATGTGGGACTGGATGGTTGGTATATCCTTCCCGTGGATGAGTGGTTTGAGCCTCTGGTAATCCTCCTCGGTGAAGCCGCCAATCTGATCCGAGGCGGCTGCCCATATCTCATTCCTGTCAGGCAGCTTTGACTGTATAAGCCTGTAACGCATCTTCGGGGATGGGTGGCTGGCGTTCTGTGCCAGTTCTGCAGTCTCGTCGTAGGGTATCCACTGGGATATTGCAGGTTCAGGGCTGCAGGTCAGAAGTATAATCAGGAAGGAGAGGGCGGTCTTGTTCATCTGGAATGTTTTTCGACGGGAATGTACAAAAATAGTTTCAGAAACGGAAGGCTCAGGGTTAGGGGCAGAGGGGATTTGAGATTTGAGATTTGAGATTTGCGATTTGCGAATTGGCAGGCAGCAGGCAATGGCTCAATAGTGTTATGACAAAAGGTCCGGCCTCTGTTTTATTTTATGTGAATATGCATTACTTTGACAAAAATCTTCAAAATCAGGAAATGCACACAAAGGCCATAGTCCGCAGACCGGGAAGGAACTTCGCCGGAGGTATCACAACGTCAAATCTTGGGAAGCCTGATTACGAGAAGGCCCTCAGGCAGCATGCTGCATACTGCGATGCCCTTGCAAGGTGCGGACTGGAAGTGACAGTGCTTAAGGCGGACGAGAGATATCCCGATGGCTGTTTTGTGGAAGACACCGCGATCGTCACACGTGATGTGGCAGTGATAACAAGACCTGGTGCCCTGGCACGGAGAGGCGAGGAGAAAGAGATCGCACGGGTATTATCTGGTTATTTCGAGACTGTAATGATAGAAGAACCGGGCACACTCGATGGCGGAGATGTACTCAGGGTGGAAAGCCACTTTTACATTGGCCTCTCCGGGAGGACTAACAGGGAAGGGGCAAGACAGCTATCAGCTATCCTTGCCAGGTATGGCTATACCTCTTCAGAGAAAGAGGTGAGGGAGGGTCTCCACCTGAAGTCCGACATTGCCTACCTCGGCAGAGGAAACTTCATATCGACACCTGCCTTTTCAGAGATGGTACAGGGGGCGAATACGATAATATTGGATAATGATGAGAGTTACTCGGCCAACTGCCTGCTGATCAATGACTATCTGCTCATCCCGGGAGGATTTCCAACATCAGGAAAGAAGATTGCAGATCTCGGGTACAACATTACTGAGGTTGAGATGTCGGAATTCAGAAAGATGGATGGCGGGCTTACCTGTCTGTCGCTTTTGTTTTGAGGCAGGGAGAGGGGCATGGGTTGCATGATTGCATGACCCCAGACCCTCAGACGTCAGACCTTCAGACCATTGGGAGTGAACCTACTTCCTGTAATTGACAATCTCGTCAGCCTTCTTTCTTGTCGACGCTGAAGAGACGGCATCAACACTCTTATCGATATTACCGACCCTAAGGATCACCACGATCTTATATCCTGACGGGACCTGCAGTGCCTCACGCTTCGCGTTGGCAGCACCTGCCGGTCCGCCGTATATTCTGGCTCCCAGTCCGAGCGAGGTTGCAGCGATGAACATATTCTGCGTGGCCAGTCCGCAGTCAAAGTCAGGAGTGCCCCCCTCTTTCGATTCGACTCCTGAGACGAGTATCAGTGCGTTTCCCGGAACGACATTGCCGATTATTTCCTTCATTGTTGCTTCATCCCTGATGACGGTGAATCGCCATGGCTGGTTGTTTCGTGCGCTTGGTGCCTTGATGCCGCATTGCAGGATGAGGTCGATCTGCTGGTCGGTGACAGGCTCGGAGGTGAAGTTTCTGGGTGACCATGCTGCCAGCAGCTGGTCGACGACAGCATTACCTGAAGTCTGGGCGTTCATGACCTGTACCGAGAACAACAGGCCGACAAAGAGAATAAGTGTGGATTTTGGTTTCATAGCAGGAAATGTTATTTGCGATTTGCGAATGGTTTGACGGGGTTAGCGCGGAGCGCGGAGGCGGTGAACACGCTGCCCAAGAGCTTCCAGATGCTGCTGGTCGGTAGTGGCTGGATCTTTCATCTGGCGAAAGGTGTTGCATGGCAGCTCACGGCAGTCGCCGCAGTCGGCGTAGTTCCGGGTGTTGACCGAGCAGTCATACAGGGGGCATACGCGGGTGGGCATCATCTCAACAGCCCAGAATGTTGAGCCCTTGACATTATGGCAACCTGTGCATGTCTTGTTGTAGTGTTCACATTCGTTGCAGACCAGTCCACATGCTGAGAGTATCATGGGAAGAATTTTTTTATGCAATATATGAGTTTTTAAGTTATGGTTCAAGGTCAGGGGTTCAGGCAAGTAGAGGAGGGGCGAGGGTATGACTTAGCGATGGGGCTACTGCGCGACTTAGCGATGGTGCGAATGTACGACCAAGAGTACGGGGACGGGTAATTGAAAGATCCAAGAACCTTATTTATGATTTGTTGTTAAGCATTCAGACAAGAATGATATTACCATGAAAGAAATTGTCAGAAGAAGAGCATTGATACTACTGAGTTTTGTTGCAATGTTGTCGTCGTGCAGTGAGGAGGAGGCCCCCGAAATACCTTTGGAGGAGCCAACAGTAGAGATCAGGACTGTTGTTACAGGCTACGAAATCATATGGGGGATGGATTTTCTGCCGAACGGAGACCTTATCTTCGGGGAGAAGAGGGGGAGACTGTATCTCAGAAGCAATGAGACCGTCACGGAGATAACAGGGTTACCAGTCGTATTATCGTCAGGGCAGGGAGGTTTGCTTGACATAAGGGTGCACCCTGATCATGCAAGCAACGGATGGATCTATGCCTCCTATGCTGTATCAAACACAGGGGGAGGAGGGGCACAGCTGAAGCTCATCCGCTTCAGGATCAGCAATAACCGGGTACAGGATACTGAGGAGATCTTCTCCACAGGCGGGTCAAACACCTGGTACGGTCATTACGGCAGCCGCATTGCGTTTGATAAGAGCAACCGTCTCTACCTGAGTGTGGGTGAGGGGGGAAGCACGAGCTACGGTGGTCCGAACACAGGAAACAACAATGCCCAGAATCCTAAATCGAACTGGGGTAAGGTACACCGGATGACTGACGGCGGAGGCATCCCTGCCGACAATCCGGTTATACCCGGAAACACTTCGCCAACTTCCATATATTCATACGGTCACCGGAACCCGCAGGGACTTGCGAGGCATCCTGAGACAGGTGAGATATGGGCTACGGAACACGGTCCGAAAGGGGGTGATGAGATCAATATAATCACGAAAGGGGCAAACTACGGCTGGCCTGCCTATTCTATAGGGGTCAACTATGACGGCACCACCATATCGTCAGGTCATGTGGCAGCAGGCATAACGCCTCCGCTCTATACATGGACTCCATCGATAGGCATCTGCGGGATGACTTTCATCACCAGCGATAAGTTCAAAGCCTGGAAAGGTGACCTTCTTATCAGCGGGCTTGCATCGCAGACACTGTACAGATGCGTTGCTGATGGGAACATGGTGACAGAGGAGAGTGTGCTTCTGAGTGGCTACGGCAGGATCCGTAATGTGATACAGGCTCCTGACGGGTCGATATATGTGTCGGTTGAGGGACCAGGGAGGATTCTGCAGCTGATTCCAAATTAGCCGGCGAGCTGAGCGACAGGGCGACTGTGCGAGGGGGCGATGGAGCGATAGGAAAAGACAAGAGACAAAAGTAAAAAGATAAAAGTTGGGGACTTTGGCAAATCACCTTTTGTCTTTCGCCTTTTGTCTTTTATCTTAATCCCTGACCTTCAGACTTAAATCAGTATCTTTGGGAATCAATAAGGTCCGCAATAATGAGGTTTTCGATCAAGACTCTCTTTTACCAGCTGTTCATCGATCCGATCCTGTCGAGGCTGTACGGCAGCGTGCTCGAAGGAGTGACGAGGATGGACAGGGTGCTTGACATCGCCTGCGGTACGGGAGCACTGGCGCTGGCTGTGGCGGAGAAAGCGGTGCATGTGACGGGGATAGACCTTGATGAGTCGAGCATCGCTGCAGCTCGCAGGAGCGCAAGGAGGAGAGGGACAAGCAACGTGCTCTTCGAGGTGAGGGACGCCTCTGACCTGTCGTGCTACGGAGACAACTCATTTGACGTGGCGCTGACCTCCATGGCAGTGCACCAGTTTGATGCAGACCTGGCAATAAAGATACTCTCGGAGATGAAGAGGATAGCCCATAGGGTGGTTGTGGTGGACTATAACCATCATATGCCCGCTGGATGGGGCAGGCGCGTGGCCTGGGGCATTGAGCGGGTGGCAGGGGGAGAGCATTACCGTAACTTCAGGATATACATGAAGAAGGGCGGCATGCACTACTTTGCCCGGGAGGCGGGGATAAGGGTGAAGTCGGAAGTGATGAGAGGAGGAGGGGTGTTTGTCGTAGTTAAAGGTTAGGGAAGACGGAAGACGGGAGACGGAAGACGGAAGATTGCAAGAAGCAGCAGGACCTTCAGACCTTCAGACTTTTGACCTTCAGACCTTCAGACCCCAACCCTACATTCCTGCCCGCAATAGCATCAGGTTGGTCTCGAGGGCGTCAAGGTAGATGAGAGACCAGACGCGGGGAGTTATAACAAACATTTCCTCCGTCCACCTCAGGGTGTGATCGGGCGTCTCATAGAAGTCAAAGATTAAGGGTATTTTGCCATCAAGCTCTTCATTAGCGGCAGACTTCTGAAGTTCACTGACAAGAACACCCAGCCCGGCCTGAAGCCCTGTGTCATAGGTGGGGTTCTCCCCTCCAATATACAGAGTTTTGTTTGCGATAGATGTTGCTTCCGGACGGGGGTAACGCCATGGTTCATTATTCCATTCTTCCTCTGACATGCCCTCAACGGAGAACATTCTGCGCTGATAGTCATCAATAATACCCAGGAGTTCATCGATTTTTTTTATAACCGATGCCTGGCCAGCAGCAGGAATTTCATCAAGCGCCGCCTCCAGCCTGTTATAATTGCGTGAGAGTGTCATACTATCGTCGATCTTCTCCTTCGAGACATTCAGTGCCAGCAGGGCGGAGAAGACTGAGATTCCGGCAAGCAGGAACAGTACGGAAACTGTATTATGAATACTGAAGTTTTTATCCTTTCCTGTTACAATCAGGAAGACTGGCAGGAAAACGACATACGGGAACGGCAGTGCCACCAACAATGCCTTGCCTGCCCCCGGCCAGTGCATTACCTTGAAAAGCATCCCTCCGAACATCACCAGACACGTCAGCCATCCGACGATGTAGAGCGCCTTGTTCTGACGGTTGCCTGCTGTCATATAATGGCTTCTGAGGGCAAGGGGAAGAAAAGCAAGGAGCAGCATCGCCACGCCAAGTATTAGCAACTGACCTCCGCCAGGCCAGTGATTTGTCTTGAGGAGTGCTCCAACGACGATCACGGCAATTGTTACCAGGCCGAGGATATATATTTTCTGTTTCATGGTCTTTTAGTTTTGTTTTTGAGAATGTACCGGTATAGCAGAGAGAGCATACGATTCCACAGTGATGACACCGTTTTTCATGAGCCCGAGCATATGCAGTCCGGCCATCAGTGAAACCCTGTCTGTTTCAGGATTTATCTGAGGCAGGTACACAGAGGGATCAAGGAGCTTCATGTAATTTTCAGACTCACTCTCAGGGAGCAGCCCGGACAGGTAGTCAGAGTAGCCTTTCAGGGCAGCATCAAGCCCTGTCCGCATTTCTGAACCTTCCCTTAGCAGATAGTCTCTGGCCGGGACGGGATGAAAAGGAAAGATCAGGGTATTGAACCGTAAAACCGGACCGATGTCAGTCTCGCTGAAATGACTGGCAATCACCTCATTGATACCATGTTTTTCCTCGGCTATGGCGATCATCTCTGCTTCCGTATCGTTTATAACCTTTAGCAGCACTCTGGTCCTGGAATTGATATCAGTGAGCAGAGGCGAAACGGCTGTGTCAGTGCAATTATCGATCAGCGACAGGTTCTCCCTGAATTTGTATCCGAAAAGTGCCTGCTGCTCCTGCTGGTGCATGTAATAGCCAGTGTCGTAGGATCTCTGCAGGCTGAGGTTAAGGAGCAGGGCCGGGATCACCAGGGCCAGCGATCCCGCCACCATGAATATGAATTCGGAGCTGACATTTTTGTCGTCTTTCCATGTAAGCCAGGTGTACCACGGAAATACCACCAGGAAAACAGTGACTGTCCCGAGCGCCAGCAGCAGTGACGCCAGCGGCCAGTGCTGAATCTTGAACAGGATTGCCAGGATATAAAAGACAAGTCCTGTCGCGCCTAGAATGTAAACCGGCATCTTCCGGCGGTCCTTCGGTCCTGACAGTTTTGCGATAAGAGCCGAGGGTATCAGGAAAAAAATCCCGCTCAGCGCCGCAAAGGTGAGTATCAGTCCTGACAGCGGCCAGTGCTGCACCTTGGATACAACTCCGATGATGAAAAGCATGCCTGATATGAAGGCTGAGATGTAGAGGAACAGCCACTTGCTGTTGTGCGTCTCTTTCCAGAGCACTGTCAGTGCCGAAGGCATGAAGACGAAGGCCAGGGCGAAGCCACCGAGTGTAAGCATGATGCCGGCGCCCGGCCAGTGCATGATCTTGAAAAGAGCTGCGAAGCCAAGCATGACCGTGCCTGCAATGGCTGAAATTTTCATTGTCTGTTTCATTTTTCTGTATTTGGTGTCGACTGCATAAAGCGTTTCTTGCTGTATCTCCCTGAGCCTCCCGCTACCCATCTTCTCCTTCACGTTGCGATAGGCTTCCTGGAAGGTCAGTCCGTTACTCATCTCATGCTCAACGTCGCAGCAGAGGTGATCAATAAGCTCATCAGGAAGATGGGATAAAATGATCTCCTGCTGCCTGACTTCACGACTTATCTGGTCAATATTTTGCAGCGTCAGTTCAGGCATTGGTGAGCCGCGGTTGGGGATTAATGATATTCTGAAGTGACTCGATGAAGATCTTCATCTCCTCAATTTTCTCTGCCACCACCGAGTGTCCTTTGTCGGTAAGGCTGTAGTAGATGCGGATGCGGTTATTGAAATTCTCCGATTCTGTCACGAGTATGCCTTCGTTCTCGAGCTTGTGGAGGACAGGGTAGAGGGCGCCGTATGTAAGTTTTATCCTGCCTGAGGTGAGTTCCTCAACCCTGCGTGTTATCTCGTATCCGTACATGCGTCCGTTCTCCTGCAGCAGTTTCAGGACTACTGTTTTGAGGGAACCTTTTATTAGATCTGTCTGAATCATGTTTAAATATATAAGAAGATTATATATTGCAAATATAGAATATTATTATTTACAAATGCAATTTTTTTATGAAAATAATTTCTGGTTACAGGGTATTGGGAGGATTTGGGATTTGCGATGTGCGATGTGCGATTTGAGAGGGGAGCGGAGAGTGTAGAGAGGTCTTCCGTCTTCGGTCTTCGGTCTCCCGTCTTCTGGGACAGACCCTCAAGCCTCCGCTACCTCCTTCGCCAGAGCTACGGAGGTCAAAGAAAGCTACGGCTTGCAAAGCAGACCTTTATACCTGCCGGCCGCCCCTGTCATGATGCTTTTCGGCTATGAAAGCCGGAAGCGGGGCCTTGTAGACCTCGTAGCCGATTAGTTTCTCGATCCGCTGCATCCTTTGTATATCCGTCCTGTTGACAAGTGTCAGCGCCACGCCGGTGGTCTCGGCGCGTGCCGTGCGTCCGACACGGTGCACATAGTCCTCTGCATCAGCCGGGGTGTCGAAATTGATCACGAGGTTAATATCCTTGATGTCTATCCCGCGGCTCAGCACGTCTGTCGCCACGAGCACCCTGGTGCGGCGTGACCTGAAGCGCAGCAGCACCTCCTCACGTTCCTTCTGCTCGAGGTCGGATGAGATACCTTCAACCTGGTACAGTTTTGTACGCAGTCCGCGCACTATCTCGTTTACCTTCTTCTTTGTAGAACTGAAGATCAGTATGCTGTCATACTCAGGCTTGTCGGCGATGAGGCTGTTTATCAGCGGCAGCTTCTGGTCGTCGTTCACGAAGTATGCGGCCTGCAACACACCCTCGGCCGGCTTGGACATCTCCAGGGCTATCTCCACGGGTCTGTTCATGATATGCTTTGACAGCGACCGTATCTTGGGTGGCATGGTAGCGCTGAACATAAGTGTCTGACGCTTTTTGGGCAGGTAGGAGATGATGTGTACGATATCGTCATAGAATCCTATGTCGAGCATGCGGTCTGCCTCGTCGAGGACAAGCACTTCTATCTTGTCGAACTTTACGTACCCCAGGTTAAGATGTGATATCAGTCTTCCCGGGGTTGCCACGATGATGTCGGCCCCCTTTGAGAGAGCAGCCTTCTCCTGGTCCCATCCGCTGCCGTCGCCGCCGCCGTAGACAGCCAGTGATGTGATGTTCAGCGTGTAAGCCAGTCCCTGTACGTGCTGGTCTATCTGTATGGCGAGCTCACGTGTGGGTACGAGGACAAGGGTGTGAGTATGGTCATGGCGCATCTCTGCAATATGATTCATGACAGGGAGCAGGTAGGCAGCCGTCTTGCCTGTCCCGGTTTGTGCGCAGGCGATAAGATCGTCCCCTTCGAGTATCACCGGGATAGCTTTTTCCTGTATCGGTGTGGCCTCGGTATAGCCCATATAATATATTGATTCCAGCAGTTCCGGATTCAGATCGAATTCTTCAAATGTCATTTATATACAATGAGTTTTGCAATAGAGGTGAAACGCGGCAAAGGTAAGAAAAAAGGTGTAAGGAGCAATGGGTCCTCCTTCGCTGAAGCTTCGGAGGACGAAGCAAGGGACCCTCCTTCGCTAAAGCTATGGAGGACGAAGCTACGGGGCGAGACCCGGGGAGGGTATTGATAATTTGCCTCAAATATGTAACTTGCCGTATCTTTTTAAAGCGAGAGTCATGAAAGGAAGAGTTTTAGCGTTAATGGCAGCTGTGCTGCTGGCAGTGGGCATTGCAAAGGCGCAGGAGGAAGTCAAGTGGACCACCGTTACCGGGACGGTGACTGACACAAAGGATGAACCGGTCAAGGGGGCAATGGTGCTTGTCGACAGGCATAACACAGGCTTCGTCACGGACCGCAAGGGTACTTTCAGGATCAGTGTCGCTCCGGAGGTTAGGATGGTTGGTGTTTACAGCGATAAGCTTGGCTCTGCCGAGACGTTTGTAACAGGAGAGGAGACAGTGAGCCTGGTGCTTGACGGCACCTTCAGGATAGAAGGATATGTGCCGGGAGTGACAGACAAGGAGGAGACGGTGATGGTAGGATACAGGGAGGTGAAGAAGAGCGAGCTCAGCAAGAATCCGGGCTACATTGACGGAACGGAGGACAAGTATGCCTCATACCCTAATATCTATGAGATGATCAGGGGAGAGGTACCGGGTGTGCAGGTCAATGGCACCTCAATCATCATCAGGGGTCACTCGTCGATAAACAGCAGCAGCGAACCGTTATATGTGGTTGACGGAATTGTTGTCCCGACCATCGGCAACATAAGTCCGCGCGAGGTGCAGTCTATCACAGTGCTCAAGGGAGGAGATGCGGCCATCTACGGTGTGCGTGCTGCGAACGGAGTGATTGTGGTTACGTTGAAGGGGTCGAGGTAGGCAGCAGTAATTTGCGATTGTCGATTTGCGATTGTCGAATTGAGGGACAAGGAGAGGTATATAAAAGAAGACGACGCCCAGATTGGGCGTCGTTTCTTGTTTTGATGTTCAGACCTTACCTTCTGGAGGTCGTGGCTGACTTGTTCTCTTTATCCTTGTCATTACTGCTTCTCTGTCCGTTGCCTGTGCTCTTCTGAGGAGCGCTGCTGCTCTTCTGCGTTGCAGTGGTGCTTCTCACCTCGCTGCTTCTGCGCTGTCCCTGCGAGCTG
Source organism: uncultured Bacteroidales bacterium (assembly GCA_963732365.1). GTDB lineage: Bacteria > Bacteroidota > Bacteroidia > Bacteroidales > VadinHA17 > SR-FBR-E99. The sequence continues at coordinate 1,462,949 of CAVSZC010000005.1, forward strand.
GCTACCGGGGCAGAGGGTTTTGACTGTCTGGCAGGCTCTGCCCTCTGAGCAGGTGCCGGCTTCGATTCGCTTCTCGTTGCTGCCTGAGACTGTGCAGGTCTGTCTGCAGATCTGGTCGACGAGTTTGCCTGTGCGTTTCTGGTGTCAGGCTTGTTTGAGGATTGTGCCTGTGCAGGTCTGCTCTCAGGTTTGCCGGTGCTTCTCTGTGCTGTCGATGCAGCAGGCTCCCTTCTTACCGTTGAGGCGCTCTGTTCTGAAGGTCTCCCGGTGCTGCCCTTGGAGGCTGCCGGTGCTGTCCTGCGTACTTCAGCGCTGCCCTGGCCGGTGACCCTGGTGTCGCCTGACCTGCTGTTGACAGTGGCCGTGGTGCGGCGTTCGCTGCCTGCGCTGGAATGAGTCCTGGCGTAGAGCGCTTCACCTCCGCTCCTCTGGTCGGGACGTGAGTAGGTGTTCTTGTAGTGACCTGCCTTTACCCCTTTGCTGACGTATGGTGAGTAAGTTCTTACGTGGCTGTAGTAGTAGTCGTTGTACCTGTTGTACCGGTAGTAGTCACAGTGGCGGTAGTAGGTGTAATAGTGAGGATTCCAGTGTGAGTGATACCCGTAGTAGAAGTGCCAGTAGTAGGGGTTCCACGGGTTCCAGTAGACCGGGTAGTAACCCCAGTACCATGACGATTGCCATACTATATATGAGGGCTGGTAGATGAACCTTATCACAGGCCAGTATGCTACCTCGTAGTAGGTGGTGGTGACAACGGTCACATTGTTCTTTTTGTACGAGTTGCCCCTGTAACCCGGGTTGGGTGTCTCTGCATAAATCGGTTCGATGATATAGTTCTTTCCGTAGAGGGCCTCATCGCCAATGAGCTGTATCTGCACATCACCGTTGCGGAAGCGCTCGACAGTGAAGACTGCGACGTCCTGGTTCTCGAATCGGTTCAGTGCCACGCGAAGGACTATGTTGTGAACATTGCCGTCGACAAAGTCATTGACTGTGATGTAGTCAACGAAGTTATCGCCGTTGAGGTCGAGGTTATTGATTCTGGAGTTTTCTTCGTTCAGCTTCCTCTCAAACTCTTCAAGTGTCTGTGACTCCTGAAACAGGTTCATGACTGCATAGAGGTTGAGGTTGTCACCCGGGAGACCCAGGTAAGCTTCCTGGTTGTTCTGTGCCCTGACTATCGTCGTGGTGGCTGCCAGAACTGCGAGGAGCGATGTGATTAAGAACTTTTTCATGACCTTTAAGTTTATGAAGAACCATTTCTTCACATAGAGTAAATCAAAACGCATGCCAGAGTTGATGCGGCGTGGCTAATGAATTGATATAGAAGAATTTGCGATTTGCGAGTTGGCATGAAGAAGGCAATAGTGTTAACTGAGAGGACCTTCAGACAGCGGAGCCACCCTTCGCGGCCCTTCGACAGGCTCAGGGACCCGCTATGGGTGGCGATGCGTCAGGACCAGAAGACCTATTTCCCAAAAATCCTGCGGAAGAAAGGCTTTTTCAGGGTGTCAGGTTTCTGCTCAGTTGTATTCATTGACTCTGCCTTACGGAAGAGGTCAAAGATTCTCTGCAGCAGCGATTTGTCCCTGAAGTCGGGGCAGTCGAGAGCCCCGGCGAGCTCAGGAGGAAGAGGGGGGAAGGGTGCAAGATACTTTCTGCCCAGGGCTGTATCAGCCTGAATCTGACGGAGGGTCAGAGCGACGAGCGGCAGTGCCAGGGCAGAGCCTGATCCGTATGAGCCATTGTTGAAGTGCACGGACTGTACAGATGCTCCTACGCGTGCCACCACTGTAAGGCGGGGGTTGTAGGCAGCAAACCAGGCATCGGTATAGTTCTGTGAGGTGCCTGTCTTTGCCGCCAGGGGAGAGCTGACGCCGTAAATGCTTTTCACTGATGCTCCTGTCCCTTCACCGGCAGCTTTCTGCAGGATGGCGTTTATGAGAAGCGCAGAACGCTCTGTCAGTATCCTCCCGCTCCCTGAGGTAAGACTGTCCTGATATATCACCGTGCCATCGGGAGCGGTTATCGAGGCAACCATCCGGGGGGTGATCCTGTATCCTCCGTTTGCGAAGGCAGAGTATGCCACTGCTGCCTCCCTGATGCTTGCCTCTGCTGTGCCGAGGGCGAGGGAAGGATTGTTCTCAAGGGGAAAGGCAAAACCCATCCTGGTCCACAGGGAGTCTATCAGGTCAAAGTCAAGTGAGAGCCACAGGCTGACGGTCGGGAGGTTCAGTGAATGGGCCAGGGCTGCTGCCATCGAGTATCGCCCACCGAAAGAATGGTCATAGTTTTCAGGGCTCCAGCCATCATATTCTGAAAGTGTAATGGAATCATTATCAAGATAGTCGCAGGGTTGGTATCCTTCCTCGAAGGCAACGGCATAGATGACAGGCTTGAAGAGCGATGCCATCTGTCTTCTGGCCAGTATCTGATCATATGGTTGTGTCGTGTGGTCTATTCCTCCGATCCAGGCCCTGACGGCACCTGTCTGCGGCTCCAGGGCGATGAGCCCTGCCTGCAGAAGCATCAGGGCATTCTTCAGGCTGTCGCTTACTGTAACTGTGTCGGTGACATATCCGTTCCAAGTGAAGAGCTGTTGTCTGACTCTTTCTCCGGCGCGTTTTTCAAGATTCATCCGCTGCATCTCTGCTGCCGTGACCTGGTTAATGGTCTTTGTCCCGGAGGGAGTCCTGTACTGCTCCTCAAGCTTCTGCTGCATTCTCTTCAGGTGCTCGCGGAAGGCGCCTAGCGCCGCTTTCTGAAGGGCAAGGTCAAGTGTGGTGTTGATGATGAGTCCGTCTGTCTCCGGCTCCCACCGCTTTTCCCCATGGTCACCGGTAGCTGAAAGGATAGTCTCTGTCTCTCTTCTTACAGCGGCGAGGAAGTAGTCAGCAGGGCCGCCACCGTCAAAGCCGCCGTCATCAAGCAAGAGGGGGAGGCTGCACAGTGAGTCTGCCTCCTCCCGGGCCAGGTGTCCGTATCGCTCCATCTGCCTGAGGACGATGTTACGCCTGTTCAGTGCGTTTGCCGGGTTGATGCGCGGATTGTAAAAGGTGTTTGCCTTCAGCATGCCAACGAGGAGGGCAGACTCCTCCACACTTAACAGGTTTGTTGTTTTGTTGAAAAAGCTCCGAGCCGCTGTTTCGATTCCATAAATATTTTCACCGAATGGGACGGTATTGAGATAGAGTTCAAGTATCTCCTGCTTGTCAAATGTTGCTTCCAGCCGGTAGGCCAGGATAGCTTCCCTCGATTTGTTTACAGGAATTGTCAGGGGTCCGTAGTCTTTCCTGCCGTACATATTTTTAGCGAGCTGCTGTGTGATGGTGCTTCCTCCGCCGGAGCGTCGGTTGTTAAGGAGGATCGACTTGACCAGCACTCTGAAGAGGCTTCGGGTATCAACGCCCCGATGTTCAAAGAAGCGGGCATCCTCGGTAGCGGTCAGTGCGTTTATGAGGTGAGCAGGTACCTGGCCGATGGTTGTGTTTGTCCTTTCCTGGAGGAAATATTTTCCAATCAGTTCTCCTTCCGAGGAGAGGACGAGGGATGCCTCAGCGTTTCTGAATGCCCTCAGATCGTCTTTTGTCTGCAGGTGACCGAAGAGACCGAGGAAGAGGGCGATGGTATATAACACCGGCAGCAGGGCAGCTGCCAGTGCGACCTTGACGATTATGTTGATGGTCTTCTTCATCAGGAAGTTGCAGAGGTGCCTTTATAACGGGCCTCTGTTATTAAAAGTATAATACTACACTCCTAACGGTGCATAGCGGAGGCGAAGGAGCTCCCGGGCATGGTCGAGTGTCACCTCGCGGAAGCGCATGGTGTCACCGGGTTTCATCTGTGCCACGAGGGTGAGGTCAGCGGTGATGACGTTAGCTATGCGGGCATAGCCTCCTGTTGTCTGCCTGTCGGCCATGAGTACTATCGGTTTGCCGTCGCCCGGTACCTGTACCGTCCCGGCAGAGAGGCCTGCCGAGATGATATCTGCGCCGCCGGGTTTATGTACTATCTGTTCACCGTCAAGCCTGTAACCCATACGGTCACTCCTGTCTGTCACCGAGTATTCTGTCGTCAGAAAGCTTCGCAGCCCCTCCAGCTCAAACCTGTCGGCTTCCGGTCCGGATATGATATGAATTGTCTGTGACGACTTATACAGAGGGATGGCAGCCTGAGGTAACTCTTTAATTCTTACCTTACCCTGAGCCTTGCCCAGTTGGATGATATCTCCGTTTCTCAGGGCCCTTCCTTCAAAGCCGCCCACCGCAGCCCTGAGGTATGTTGAGCGGCTTCCCATCACCACAGGCACGTCGATGCCTCCGGCGAAGGCTATGTATGATCTGCAGCCTGACACCAGTCCGGTGAATGACAGCATGTCGCCTTTCTTCACCGTGAGGGTGGTGTTCAGTGATGCACTACTGCCGTTGATGCACAGACCCATGTCAGCACCGGTGACGGCCACGGTTGTGTCGTCTGTGAACTCTATCTCCGGACCCGCGATCGTCGCCTCGAGGCATGCGGCGCCGGGATCGTTTCCGGCGAGCATATTGGCGAGTCGCAGCGAGAAGGAGTCCATAGCCCCGGCCAAGGGCATACCATAACGCTGATAGCCGTACCTTCCGGCATCCTGCACCGTGGTGAACAATCCTGCTGAGTGAACGACTACCGATGGCATCATCTGGTGATTTTTGTTCGTCTGACAGTGTACCTGTCGCTGCCGACCTCAGTGATGATGCTTTTATACTCCTCTTCCGTCACGGGGAAGAATTTAACATAGTCACCTGCACTGAACAGGAACGGGGATTTCTTCTGCGGATCAAAGAGTCTCAGCGGTGTTCTTCCTATCAGCTGCCATCCGCCGGGACTCTCTATCGGGTAGATGCCTGTCTGGTGACCGGCGATGCCCACTGCTCCGGCCGGTATCTTCATACGCGGTGTCTCTCTCCGCGGTGTGGCGATGCGGGGGTCCATCCCCCCGAGATAGCAGAAGCCAGGGGTGAATCCAAGCATGTAGACCAGGCAGGCGGCAGAGCAATGGATATTGACAACTTCTTCAGGAGACACCGAATTGATGTCTGCAACGTATTGCAGATCAGGGCCATATTCGCCTCCATAGATCACGGGGACGTGTACTGCAGATGTCTCAGGCAGTTCCACCATTTCAATACCTGCTTCGCACGCCCGGAGATCACCGATTATCTGTTTGTACCCCGCCACTGTCGGGTCATAGCATACCATTATCTCGTTGTATGATGGGATAATGCCGGTGACACCGGCGATCTCCGCCTCATCGAGCTTTTTCACCAGCCTGCGGACGATTATGTGTATCTCTTCGGAGATGACATCACCTGCTTTGATAATGAAGGCCGAGTCGCCGGAGGGAATGTACCTGATCATCTGATTATCTTTTCAGGGGGGGACTAAGTTCTATTCCCTCCGCCCTGAGGGCTGAGGTAAGTCTCCTCACGAATTCCGGAGCCGATTCATTATCGCCGTGTATGCATACGGTGTCAGCCTCGACATGTATTATCTTTCCTGAAACTGTCACCACTGTTTTTTCGGTAATCATCCTTATCACTCTTTGAATCATGAGTGTGGTATCATGAATCACAGCGCCTGGCAGGTCTCTTGAGACAAGGGTACCGTCGTCATTGTATTGTCTGTCGGCAAAGACCTCAGAAGCGCAGGCTATTCCTGTCTCCCTGGCAGCCCTTATGATCTGTGATCCCGAGAGTCCGACGAGCACCAGTGAGCTGTCGAGCTCCTTCACTGCCCGGGCTATTATCAAAGACAGTTCAAAGTCAGTTGCTGCGGAGTTATAGAGTGCTCCGTGAGGCTTCACATGTAACATACGTGTCCCTGCAGCCTCTGCCATCCCTTTGAGGGCAGCTGCCTGGTACAGAATCATAGACCGGAGTTCATCGCTCTTCATCGCCATCTTCCTCCGTCCGAATCCTTCACGGTCAGGGTATCCGGGGTGGGCCCCGACGGCTACATTATGGGTTATGGCTGACCTTATTGTCTTCTCCATGGTCACCGGGTCGCCGGCATGGAATCCGCATGCGATGTTAGCCGAGGTGATGAATGGCATCACTGCCTCGTCGCTTCCGCTTATAGTGGAGCCCTCACCAAGGTCACAGTTTATGTCAATACATAATGCCATAATGCATCATATTATTCCGATTACGTGAAGTATGCTTCTGATGCCCAGTCCCAGTGCAACCAGCACCACAATGATACCAGCAATGTTTGATAGCCGGGAGTTTACATTTTCGCCCATGATCTTTCGACTGTTCATAACACTGAGGAGGTAAATGGCGATTACCGGCAGCAGAATTCCGTTTGCAGCCTGTGCAAAAAGTATTGCCTCCAGTGGTTTGAATCCCAGCAGTGAGAATAGTGTGCCTGCGAGGAGGATGAACATCCATATCATACGGAATCGCCATGATTTCAGGTCTCTCTTCCAACCGAAGATTCCGGTGGTGGCATATGCTGCTGCCAGAGGTGCAGTGATGGCTGATGATATACCAGCGGCAAAGAGGCCAATGCTTATGATATGCCTGGCCCATCGTCCGAGAAGTGGCTCCAGCTGAACAGCAAAACCTGACGCATCGGTAATGGTATTTCCTGTTCCGAAAAAAGCAACGGCAGACGTCACCACGATGGCCATGGAGATTAGTCCGCCAAGTATCACTGAGACAGAGATATCGGTCCGTGCCTCACCGAGGCCTGAGGCGTCCTTCCATCGTTCCTGCACCGCGGAGGCGTGGAGGAAGAGGTTATAGGGCACCACAGTGGTGCCTATCAGTCCGACGAGTGTGAGAATCGACCCTGAGGGAAGTAGCCGGGACGAACATCCCCTTAAATATCTCCGGCAGGCGGGGTGAGATGACAATAGCAGTAGTAAGGAAGGTTATGCTCATGAGTATCACCAGCGAGACCAGCACCCTTTCTATCAGTTTGTAGTTGCCGGCCAGGAGCAGCAGGAAGGCAGCTGTGGCTGTAAGGGAGACCCAGAACCGCAACGGCAGTATCTCATCTCCGAAGAGTGCATGAAGCCCTATTGACGCTCCGAGGATGTTGCCTGTCTGGAAGGCGGCGTTGCCGATGGTGATTGAAGAGACCACCAGTATTGCGGTTATGATCCTTGCTGCCGGTGTGCTGAACTGGGTGCGCAGTGCCTCACCGAGGCCGTGGCGTGTTATTATGCCAAGACGTGCAGACATCTCCTGAAGTATTATTGTTGCCACCACGGAAAATGTCAGACCCCACAGAAGTGCATAGCCAAACTGTGCCCCTGCGAGCGAGCATGTTGTGATGGTTCCAGGGCCGATGAAGGCCGCCGTGACGAGGGCGCCGGGGCCAATGCGAAAGAGGGGAGGTTTTTCAGGTTGTGACATACCGGAGGTTTATGGTTTAAAATTATGAAATAATGGGAAAACTACTAATGATTGGCCGTACGCACTTACTGATTTCAACATTAATAAAAATCACAAATAGAATAATCGGTTGATTGAGTTATTTTCTTTAAATGATTCATTCAATGAGCCAAATACACTAAAATTATAATGTATTTGACCAAAAGATAAAAATTTAGGATGAAGGCCTAAAATTATTTGATGATAATTTTAATCTTTCATTATCGTTCAAATAGAATTGACGAAATTTGATTAGAGTGTTGACCCCATATAACTAAAAGAACATTTCAGGATCTCCACATGGTTTTCTAAGAATAAGACGTAAATAGCTTAAAATCAGCATTCATTCGGTAACGGATGCTGACGGAAAACAATTCAAGTATAAACCTAAAAAGCGGAGGTACTTATGAAAAGAAAGATTCTTTTATTGCCAATGATGTTTCTCAGTATGGTATTTCTGATGCAATGCTCAGACAATTCCTACTTTGAAGATGAAGGTTCTTTGTCCACAAAAGCAGGCAAGGGTGGTAACGGAGGCGGCCATGAAGAGCCGGCCGCAGGCAATAATCTGTCATTTCCTGTTTTTGCGATGGACGATATGGCTCTGACTCCCGTTACGACGCCGACATTTCTGGTACCGTATACCGGTCCGTACACAGGGCTGACTACTGAAGAAATCGCGCTTCTTAATTCAACCGGTCCTTGGTATGCGCAGAAAGTGGAAGGCAACTTATGGCAGGCAGAATTTATGAACGGCAACGCACCTATCGGTATCACCTTTATCGACTGGGGTGATGTCATTGAAACTAACTATCCGAAGACCGGAAGGCCGTTCAGGCTAGAAGTGACTCTTTACTCTGACATCTCGGATGCGACCATGACAGGCTACGGAATGGTTATGCTTGCTAATCCGAGCAGTCCCGATGAAGTTCAGGGTACAAAAGCAGATAACACGTATGATGGTGTATGGGCCACAGTCGCCTCGGTTGTACCGAACCTGATCATTCAAGCATTAGCACCGGGCGCAACTCCTACGTGGGATGGAACATTGCTGAGGTGGGTAGGTGATGGAGTCGGATTGCCGGTTACAGGATTTGGGTTTGCACCAGAGCTGAATGTAGGAGGCAAGTATATTTACGGAGCCTCGACCGGCGGATGGCGGCCTACGCAGACAGGCACCTACAGGCTTACATTCTACCTGAAGGGCACTTCCAATATCGACATGAGAGGAGCTGCCATTGGTAATTATGCCGGCAATGTTTCAGACACATGGGGAGTGTCTGAAACAAAAGCATCAATTCCTGTTGTTGATCCAATTCTTAACCTGACATACACCGACGTCACAGTCGTCAGGAAATAGAATCTGAGAGAATCGAAAACAGTTAGTTGATACCTGCTGCAAAAGAAAGCTGTCTCAGCAACACTCCTGATACGAAGTGTTCTGAGACAGCCTCTTTTAATTGCTGTTCTCTCAGTATTACCTTCGGCCTGCTCCGGCCCGGGTGTTCACCCTGGTTTGTATTGCGGCGCTTGTCCTTGTGGATATCATCCTTGCGCTCCCTATTCCTGAATTTCTCATAGCCCCCTGGCTCAGCTTCCTGGCCTGGGTCATTGAAGCAGTTTTATTCTGCACCTGGTCTTTTACCTGCAGCTGCTGCTGGCTCTTCAGCTGTTCTCTCTTCTGAGCTTTCATCTGCTCCTGAGTCATAGACTGGCTCTGCAGTTGGGTCTGGGTCTGAGTCTGAGTCTGAGTCTGCAGCTGTGACTGGGTCTGAGTCTGCAGCTGTGACTGGGTCTGAGTCTGCAGCTGGGTCTGGGTTTGTAACTGTGACTGGGTCTGCAGTTGAGACTGGGTTTGCAATTGTGTTTGCGCTGGGGTAACCGTTTGTGTCTGCAGCATGTCTGCTGAAGCAGATGTTGTCACAGGGTCGCAGAGTTTAATCTGGTCCTGTGTTCTGAGCTGATCCTGGGTCTTCAGCTGATCAGCAGCGATCGTTGCATCAGGGTCGCAGAGTTTAATCTGGTCCTGTGTTTTGAGCTGGTCCTGAGTCTTCAGCTGATCCTGCTTTTTGTCCTGTGCTGTAAGACCTGCACTTATCAAAAGTGCCAGTACGCCGAAAAGAATGCTTTTTTTCATTTTACTCCTCATTTAATTGGTTGCGTATATGTTTATTGATCAAATCTAAGTCAATGAACATGAAGGAATAATGAAAAATGGCCAGAAATGGGAAAATTGTTTTATTTATTTTCCGAAGATCCTGAAAAAGGCACTGACTGCAAAAGTAAATCCCCCTGGACCTGACACGATTTCATTGCCATATGCAGAAAATACATAACCTGCTTCAGCCTCAATCGTCATAAAAGTTGTATTAAAGGCTACTGGTAACCCGCATGCCACCTCAATAAGATCGAACCTTTCAGTATACACCACTGAGGTTGTCGGCACGCTGGATGTGGTTGTTGCGGTAGTTGTCTGTTGTGAACCCTGGTCTGACCCTGAGCCCTGACCGGTACCTTGTCCTGTCCCGGTGCCATAGCCTCCGGATGTGCCACCGGTGTTTCCGGAATCTGATCCGATGGGTGAGACGTAAGACTGTGTTGTGGTCACAAGCGTGGTTCCGTAATAGGTCTCCGCTGTGACCATGGTACCGAACAGAAGGTTAATCCACGGATTGAATGAGATATCAGCCTTGCCGCCAAAGAATGAAGGTGTATGAAAATACCTGGAATTCTTTACCTGAAGAAATGTCTGTGGTTCTTTCATGAGGAATCCTCCGTACGATATCTGAGTGTAAAGCAACCTCCAGTCAAGACCGAGGGCTGCCTCACCATAGGAGAAACTGCTGAAAAGTGTTTCTGTGAGTGATGGCCTTACCTGGTAACGGTATGCACCTGCTGCAATATCAAGCCATGAGTTGAAGACGTGGCTGTAATTCAGTGCGTAAGTACAGAATCCCGGTCTGGGGTCATCGTTGGCCAGGTAAAATGCAGAAGCTGATATAAGGAGGTCGGTGCCCAGTCCGTAAGCAAGAGAACCATATCCGTAAGGGTGATTACCTGATATGGTCGATCCGAGGTAGATCATGTTGGTTCCGTAACCAATGCCTGTGTAAACTGAGTGAAGTGAACTTTCAGAGACATTTTCAAGTGAGTCGGCTACAACAGCAGGGATCGTATCGCCGGCCTGTGAGAGAAGGTCAAGGGGTATCATCAGTAGCAGCAGGCAATATGATTTGAAGCGGAGAACCATCAATAAGTGTTATTGATTTAATAACTTTCTGACACAAAAATCATCCCGAAATTACTTTCAGTAAATGAAGATATGATGAATAATATGTTAGCCATTCAATGATTTTGGAAAATAGCAGGGAATAGATTTAATTTGAGGTTCGGAATAACTAACCAATAATATAACCATGAAAGAACTTGTACGTTGTAAGCCCTGCGGCTATGTAATGGAAGCCGGCAAGCTGAAAGATGTATGCCCGGCATGCGGCATGCCGGCAAAAGCATTTGAACCTTACAGGGAGAGAGTGGCACTCAACAGGCTCTTTGTCCTTAGCCTCGACATGCATCCTATTGCCATCCACCTGTCACAGACGTTTGTGATACTGATCCCGCTGATGATTTTTTCAACCATGTTATTCCCGGACTTCAACAATGATATCTTCATGAATGTCCTGAAGTTTTCGATCTATGTATTTCCACTGACCCTGATCGCAGCTATCATCACAGGAGTGATAGACGGGCTGTTCCGGTTCAAGACACTGACACCACCCATCCTGAGGCTTAAGATCATACTCAGTTCAATAATCATCGTTCTTGCGGGAACAATGTTCTTTGTTGCAAAGGATGGCAACTATGGACTATTTACAATCATACTCAGCCTGGGGTGTCTCTTCTGTGCGGTCAGACTGGGGCTCCTCGGAAAGCATCTGATAGATGTGATCCTACCAGGTTCATACCCGATGAAGAAGGCGAAGGCGGCAGCTGTTGCCAAGTGATTATAATACATATACTTAGCATTGGGTAATCGGTATTGGGTAATCGGTAATCGGTGGGTCCGGATATTGATTGATATATAGCTATTATCCTCACAGGGCCTTGACTTTGGGCGAAAAAATCCTTATCTTTGGCATCTGAATTCCGGAAGTTTGCCACCGACGGCGCTCGCATGCGATTTCAGATGTGATTATGGAAACAGAGGACAAAAAAACCGCGAGACCTGAATGGATCGGCATTATATCTAAGTACAACAAACCTGATCATCTCAGAAGCTGGTGGCAGGTAATAAATTCTGTCGGTCCGTATCTTTTGTTATGGTACCTGATGGTCAGGTCACTGGAGATATCATACTGGCTGACACTGGCGCTGTCGGTCCTGGCAGCCGGTTTTCTTGTGCGGACATTCATCATCTTTCATGACTGCGGCCACGGGTCGTTCTTCCGTACAAAGCGGCTGAACACCATAGTAGGTATTTTCACGGGGCTTCTGGTTTTCACCCCGTATCACAGATGGCACCGTGATCATCATATACACCACCAGACGGTAGGCAATCTTGATAAACGTGGAATAGGGGATGTTAAAACGCTGACTGTCACAGAGTATGAGAATCTTTCAAAATGGCAGCGTTTTGTCTATCGCCTGTACAGGCATCCGTTGTTTCTTATCGGAGTGGCCCCTATATTGCTGTTTGTGGTGCTGTTCCGCTTTACCAAGAGTTACATGACAACGCGTGAGAAGATGTATGTCCACCTGACCAACCTGGCGCTTGCAGGGATGGTAGCCCTTGCAGTGTGGGCTATAGGGTGGAAGGCATACCTGATGATACAGTTGCCGGTGCTTTATGTCGCTACGGTCCACGGCGTGTGGCTCTTTTATGTCCAGCACCAGTTCAGGCATGTCATATGGACCGACTCCGGGAACTGGGATTATAAGACGATGGCCCTCAACGGCAGTTCCCTCTTCCGTCTCCCGGGGCTGCTTAACTGGTTCACAGGTAACATAGGGTATCACCATATTCATCACCTCAGTCCCGCCATCCCGAATTATAACCTGAAGAGATGCCACCAGGAGAATGAGCTCTTCAGGGAGGTCAAACCGATAACGTTCATGTCAGCCTTTGACACGCTTATGCTGAGGTTATGGGATGAGAAGCGGGAGAGGCTGATCAGTTTCAGGGAACTTTCCAGGAGGGTAATGAGTCATCAGTAGCTGCTTTTTCATCACACCTGACTGTTATCTTGTCTAATGCAGTCAAAATCAACAGGATTTGTCATTAGTCAGAATTATTAGTACCTTTGCAGCGATTTAAGCATAAGTTAGATCTGTATAGTCAGCATATCTCTCTCAGAGTCAGTCTCCAGGAGGTTCTTTCTACAATCACTAGTTTACGCTGAACAATTTTTCGCCAAAGGAACATAGCCACTTTGAACAGATATATGGTTAATGATTTTTTCAGCGGCATTAACCAATAAAATAATAATGGAATATTACAAAGGAAACCGTTCAAGGGGAAACAAGAAAACAAATCAAAGGAACACGGAAAGAAGCAGAACAACCAACAGGAAGAAGAACAGGGACGGCAGTCTTGATCCGGACAGTTTTGTCAGCAGGGCGATGCCTCAGCAACCAGTGATCTACAAGTCAGAAAGGCAGATAGATGAGCTTCCGGTTGACCGTGCAATAATTTTAAACCTTCAGAAAAAGGGATACGAGAATCCCACCGAGATACAGGACAAGACCATTGAGGCTATCCTCAACGGCCGTAATCTTATGGGTCTGGCCCAGACGGGCACAGGCAAGACAGGTGCATTTCTTATTCCGCTGGTACACAACCTGCTGAGGAAAGACTCACGCAGCCGTGTACTTGTTGTCTCGCCAACGCGTGAGCTGGCTCTGCAGATAGACAGTGAGTTCCGCAGCATTGCGCACGGGCTGAAGATATTCAGCACATGTCTTATCGGCGGGACGAGCGTATGGCGTGACATCCAGAGTCTGAGGCGGCCGGGTCATATAATAATAGGTACCCCGGGCCGTATAGCCGACATGGTGCGTCAGAGAGCGCTGGATCTTAATATGTTCACCATACTGGTGCTTGACGAGTTTGACAGGCTGCTCGATATGGGTTTTGCAGCCGAGATAGAGAGGCTTGTTGATGGCATGAGCTATCGCAGCCAGACTATATTATTCTCTGCCACCGAAGACAAGAGCCAGAGAAAAATGATAAGCAACCTGTTGGATGACCCGTATGAGGTCAGGGTCAGGAATGAGAACGTCGTTGCTGATAATATTGAGCAGGACATCATCACGGTGAAGGATGGGGAGAAGAAGATTGACATTCTCCTGAATATGGTACGTGACAAGTCATTTGAGAAGGTGCTTGTCTTTGCCGACACGAAGCGCGGTGTGAGCCGCATCTGCAGGGATCTGAAGAGGGGAGGTATCAGCGTGGATGAGATTCACGGTGACAAGTCGCAGAACTACAGGATAAAAGCACTGGAGTCATTCAGGAACCGCAAGATACAGGTACTGGTAGCTACTGATGTGGCAGCCAGGGGGCTTGACATATCGCATGTCTCACATGTCATCAACTTCCAGGCGCCGAAGGATATGGAGAGCTATATTCACCGTATAGGCAGAACCGGCAGGGCAGGCGCCAGCGGCAAAGCCCTCACTTTCATCAATTAATACCGGAACAATATATGGCAGGTCAGAACAACAGTTACATCAAGAAGCAGAAGACGGAGAAGCGTCTCAAGAAGAGGAAAGAAAAGGAGCAGAAAAAGCTTTACCGCAAAGAGAACTCCGCAGGAGGAGATTTTCAAAGCATGATCGCGTACGTAGACAAATTCGGTAACATCACCACAGAGAGACCCGAGGAGCCGGTAGCAGTAAGCGAGAAGCAGGGAGCCGGGGGAGCGACTCTGTGACAGGGCGGAAGGGCTAATGTTTGACTGAGCGGGGGAGCGATGGGGCGACTATGCGACAGTGCGAAGAACTGAGTCCCGTTACCTATAAAATCGCAAATCGCAAATCGCAAATGTTTCCTGCCCTTACTGCTCCATCCTGCTATGCGCCTCGATGCACCACATCAGTTCGCCGATGAAGGCAGCGGCGCGCTTGCCGGCAGTATCGATGTCGGCTGGAACACCGTATTCATCAAACGATTTGCTGACGAAGGTAACAGGGTGCTGTGACGGGACAGTCCAGGCCTTCATCTTCCACAGTATAAACTGTATGGAGGTGATGACCTGTGATCCTCCGAAGGGACCGTCGGAGACGGTGGAGAGGGCTACCGGCTTGTGGCGCCACTCATCGTACAGCAGGTCGATCACATTCTTGAGACTGGCGGGATAGCCTCCGTTGTATTCCGGAACGAGGATGATAATGCCGTCGGCGCTCCGGATACGGTCTGCAAACGAGAGTATCGCGGGCGACGGTTCCTTCATCATCCGGAGACGCTCATCAAAGAGGGGGAAGTTGTATTCAGCGAGGTCGATGATATCAGCTTCCGCAAGACTGTTCTCTTCAATGTAATTCCTGAAGAAAAGTGCCACCCTGTGGCTGTTGCGGCCACGCCTGACACTGGGGGAGAGGATTGCTATTTTTTTCATATGGTGAGACTAAGTTAGTGAAAATTGTCTAACATGCCGACGCTCTCCGTGGTCAGGATTACAGAGCTGCGGTCTTTAATCTGAAACTCTGAAGGATTTTCAAGGGTTTAAAATTTAACCACTGAGGTACACAGAGTAAGGATGGAGTTTCACTGTTTTGATTTGAAGAAAACAGTGCAACTCTGTAAAAACTCAGTGTTACTCTGTGGTAATGACCCTTAATTTGCCAATTGCCTCCGGTTTTAAATTTAACAAATATTTGCATTGCACGCTCTGCAGTTACGCCACATTGTTGCTAAATTCACGTCTTTATTCAAAACCAATAAACCTTCGTTAAATGAAAGAAAATACCTCTTTGTGCATCAGATTCATAAGCCTGATGCTCCTTATTACCGCATTTGTATCTGTTGATGCAAATGCTCAGAAAATAAACACCAAACAGCTCACTGCAGATTATGACAGGCTGCTCTCTGAAAAGTTCAGGCAGGGAGAGACCGGTTGTGCAGCACTTGTTGCAAAGGATGGTCAGATAATCTACAAGAAAGCCTTCGGCATGGCCGACATTGAGCTGAATGTGCCGATGCAGCCTGATATGGTA
Organism: uncultured Bacteroidales bacterium; assembly: GCA_963732365.1. Taxonomy (GTDB): domain Bacteria; phylum Bacteroidota; class Bacteroidia; order Bacteroidales; family VadinHA17; genus SR-FBR-E99. Next base: position 1,478,581 of record CAVSZC010000005.1, read on the forward strand.
TTCCGGATCGGTTCAATAACAAAGCAGTTCACCGCGGTGGCCATCCTGCAGCTGATGGAGCAGGGGAAGCTCTCTCTTCAGGATGATATTACCAAATACATTCCTGACTATCCGACACACGGATACAACATTACGATAGAACATTTGCTTACCCATACATCAGGTATTAAGAGCTATACCAATGTTCCTGATTTTAAGAAGTATGTACGGCAGGACATGAAGCCGGAGGAGGCTATCAACACTTTCAGGAATCTGCCTATGGAGTTTGCCCCCGGTACGAAATGGAATTATAACAACTCAGGTTATTTCCTTCTGGGATACGTAATTGAGAAGATTTCCGGGAAGACATACCAGGAGTATATTGATGAGAATTTCTTCAAGCCTCTGGGGATGACCGGATCATGTTACGGCAATGACTCCAGGATCATAAAGAACCGTGCTTCAGGATACCAGAACGGAAAGGATGGAGTGCAAAATGCCGATTTTCTCAGCATGCTGCTTCCCTACTCAGCCGGAGCAATACAGTCTACAGTTGAAGATCTCTACAGGTGGAACCAGGCTTTACATTCATACAAACTTGTGAGCAAGGAGTCGCTTGACAAAGCCTTCACAGAGTACAAGCTTGCCAATGGCAAAGGGACAGGTTACGGATATGGCTGGTTCCTCTCGCAGCTCCAGGGAAGTAAAACCATCGAACATGGCGGAGGAATAAACGGCTTCCTTACCAACGCAATCTACTTTCCGGAAGAAGATCTATTTGTTGCCCTGTTTTCAAACAACATGTCAATCGGGCCAGACTTTACCTCCCAGAAGATGGCAGCTCTGGCATTAGGAAAACCACTGAAGGACACTCCGATAAAGGTTGATGAGGCTAAACTTGAGCTATATGTCGGTATATACAAAAATGAAGATGGCAAGGAAATTACAATATCAAGGGACAGCACCCATCTGACGGTCCTGAGGCCGGGCTCATCCGTAAGGGAGATCATTCCCGTTGAGGAGGACAGATTCCTGCTTGACGATTCGTTCATATCGCTTTCATTCAACAGGGATACAGCAGGAAAAATAAGCCGGGTCATAATTGACGACAGGGGTAAGGTAACTGAATGGGTAAGGACCGATAAACCGGTTGAGGCCAAAAAGGTTGTCGAGGTTGATGAATCTCTCCTCATGAAATATGCAGGGGAATATGAGCTGCAACCGGGATTCACCATCACGTTTACCTGTGAGGGAAAGAGGCTCTTCACACAGGCCACCGGGCAGGCGCGTTTCGAAGTCTTTCCCGAGAGCAACAATAAGTTCTTTCTCAAGGTTGTTGATGCCCAGGTTGAGTTTGTTCAGGATGAATCTGGCGAGGTCAATAAGATGATACTCTATCAGGGCGGACGGTCGATGGAGGCAAAACGCATCAGATAGCACCTTTTACAATGTTTTTAATAACTTTATTAAATTGTTTTCAGACAGGGCATTCATTATAAAATCAACATAATCCAATTATGAAAATCAGAAAAACGCTGGCAGTGAGGAGTTTAGTACTCTTCATTGGTGCCGGATCTTTCTTTTCGCTGCCGGCTTCCGGCATTGAGAAGTACAGTGATCCTGCCACGGTCAACAAGAAGATCGAACAAATCAGCCAGGGCTCGGCAGGGCTGGTCAGGGTGCATAAGATGGCCGTCACCCCCGGCGGCACCGATATGTTAATGATGGAGATAGGCAAGGCGGGGGCAACGGTCCCTGCTGTTCTGGTAGCCGCAAACATGTCAGGCACAGCACCACTCACCACCGAAGCGGCGCTGTCGCTTGCCTCGCGCATCGCAGCAGACGCAAAACTATCATCGGCGGTAACCTGGTACATAATACCCATGGGCAACCCGGATGCCTGCGGCCGCTACTTTCTCAAGCCCCTCTACATGGACAGCGGCAACGCCAAGGCCTACAACGATGACAACGACGATCTCTCAGATGAGGATGGCTTCAACGACCTTGACGGCAACGGCATCATCACCCAGATGAGGGTGAAGGCGCATGACGGCACCTGGATACCTGTAGCCGGCGATCAGAGGCTTATGCGCAGGGCAGAGGCGGTAAAGGGAGAGAAGGGAATATACAAGTTTTATACGGAAGGGATTGACGATGACGGTGACGGACAGTACAATGAAGACTCTCCCGGAGGCACCAACGTCAACATCAACTTCCCCCATCTCTTCAGGAGCTTTGACAGGCGCAGCGGTCTCTACCCGGGCTCATCGCCCGAGGCGAACGCACTGCTGAAGTTTGCCTTCGCCCATCCGGAGATAGCGATGGTCATCACATTCAGCAACACGAACTTCCTTATTGCACCGCCACAGGGTGGGAGAAAGGGTGCTGCGGACATGGACAACATAAAGATACCCGAGGATATTGCCGGTGCAATGGGTTTTGACGCCTCACGCACCTATACCATGGCGGAGATCATGGAGGCAGTGCAACCTATGCTTCCCCCGGGCATGACAGTAGATGAGGGGATGATAGCAAGCTTCCTCGGTCTGGGTGCCGTTGTCAATCCGATGCAGGAGGATCTGGCATATTACAACGAGATCTCGTCAGAGTACAAGGAATACCTGAAGAAGAAAGGTGTAGCCGACGAGCGCTTTGACCCTGCCCAGCCCGAGGACGGATCGTTCGAGCTGTGGGCTTACTATCATCTCGGGCTGCCTGTCTTCAGCATGGACCTCTGGGCACTGCCCAAACCAAAGGAGGAGAAGAAGGATGCCAGCGGCATCACCATCGAGTCTCTAGAGAAGATGACATCAGATGAGTTCCTTGCCCTCGGTGAGGATAAGATAAAAGCTTTCCTTAAGGAGCGTGGCGCCCCGGCACAATACAGTGCCACCATGGTCATAGGTATGGTAAAGAGCGGACAGGTAAAGCCTGCACAGATGGCGGCGATGATGAAGCAGATGCCCGCTCCGGCAGCAGATGAGAAAAAGGGTGACCCGAAGGAACTGGCGCAGCTTGCATTCTCTGACAAGTGGCTAGAGGGCAAGGGATTTGTTCCCTGGAAGACATTCAGTCATCCCACCCTGGGAGAGGTGGAGATCGGAGGCTTTGTCCCGTTCACTGACAACACGCCACCGGCAGCGATGGCTGACTCACTCCTTGACCTCCAGCTGCCTTATGTTTTTGAGCTGGTGAAGAAACTGCCTTCCCTGAAGATTACAGAGGCCAGGGTCACTGAGAAGGGGGGAGGTGTCTACCAGATAGAGGCATGGATTACAAATAATGGATATCTTCCATTCCCTACAGCCATGGGAAAGAGGAACAAGATACCCGCTCCGGCGGTTCTTACCCTTGAGGGTGCAGGGGTGGAGCTCCTGTCAGGCAAGAAGAGGACCCCGGTGAATGACCTTGGCGGAAAGAAATCGTCGAAGTATGTCTGGCTTGTAAGGACTGCCGGAAAGAGTTCCGTCAGCCTGAAGCTTGAATCAAAGCAGGCCGGGACAGATTCAAAACAGATAAACATCGGAGGGTAGTCATGAAAGCAAAAAGATCAATAGCAGCATTCGTGTTCACGGCATTGGCCATGACACTTTCACAGGCACAGGAGATAAAGGTGCCGTTGCGGTTCGACTTCTACTACAGTTATGACAAGGTCACCGAGGCACTCAAGGCACTCAATACGGCATACCCCGATCTCACCACCCTCGAGCAGGTTGGAAAGAGCGAGGAGGGGAGGATCATCTGGGCCCTTACAATCAACAACCCGAAGACAGGTGCGCCGCTGACAAAGCCCGGCATCTATGCTGACGGCAACATACACGGCAACGAGATACAGGCCGGAGAGGTATGTCTCTACCTTGCCAACAGGCTGCTGACAAATTACGGCAAGCTGAAGGAGATAACTGAGGTGGTTGATCGTAATGCCTTCTATATCATCCCTGTGGTGAATGTTGACGGCAGGGCCCATTTCTTCGGTGATGCCAATACTCCCAGCTCGAACCGCGGCTTAAGAATACCCCTTGATGATGACCGTGACGGTCTCTACGATGAGGACGGTCCTGATGACCTTGACGGTGACGGCAATATCACCACCATGAGGATGAGGGACACACTGGGAACCATGAAGAGTGATCCGGAGGATCCGAGGCTCATGGTGCCTGTGAAGCCGGGGGAAAAGGGAGAATGGACCACGCTTGGTCAGGAGGGTATTGACAACGACGGTGACGGCCGCATGAATGAAGACTCGGAAGGGTTTGTCGACGGCAACCGCAACTGGGCTTATAACTGGAATCCGCCTTACGCACAGAACGGTGCCGGCATGTACCCCTTCCAGGGTACAGGTATAAGGGCTATTGCAGAGTGGATGATGGCACGCCCCAATATCATCATGGTCTTTGCCTTCCATAACACCGGCGGAATGTACCTGAGAGGTCCGTCGTTCAAGTCGGCAGGCGAGCTTCCGCAGGGTGACATCTCAGTTTACAACTACCTCGGACAGAACATCGAGAAGATAGTGCCGGGGTACAAGTACCTCATAAGCTGGAAAGATCTTTACACAACGTACGGTGATTTTACCGATTTTACAAATAATCTGCTTGGCAGCTACTCATTTGTGGGCGAGCTCTTTCAGGTTGAGACGGAGACATATGACGGCACACTGATGCGCAAGGAGGCAGGCAGGTCTATGTTTGGTGCCTCACCGGAGGCAGACAGGCAGAGGCTGCAGTTTAACGATCATGTGACGCAGGGAGAGCTATATAAGGACTGGAAGCCATACAAGCATCCCGTCTACGGTGATATTGAGCTTGGCGGATGGGTCAAGATGAGCTCGAGGCTGCCGCACCCCTTCATGCTTCAGGACCTTGTCCACAGGAACGCCTCTGCGGTGATTTTTGCAGCGGGCAACACCCCGGATGTGGAGATGGATGTCTTCGAGGTGAAGAAGATAGAAGGAGATCTGTGGAGGATACGGGTACGTCTGGTCAACGATGGTGCCATGCCCTCCGTGACCTTCCAGACCCTTAAGAACAAGCTCTATCCGCAGGATATACTGAGTGTCAGCGGTGCCTCGGCATCGGTTGTCAGCGGGGGCAGGATCAGTGATCTTTATACCGGACAGGTTGATTACAAGGAGTACAAACCCTCTGTGCAGTTCTGCCAGGTGCCGGGGTTCGGTAAGGTCGATTACCAGTTCCTGGTCAGCGGCAAGGGTAGCGTCGAGGTTAAGTTTGACTCACGCAAGGCAGGGAGTATTGTGAAGACAGTTAAACTCAGTGACAGATAAACACAGAGCAAGGGGTATTTGCGATTTGCGAATTCAACAAATGAGGGAAAGTCGAATGTCTGATTGCACGATTGCACGATTGCACGATTGCACGATTGCATGATCGCAAGACTTCAGACCTTCAGACATCAGACCTTCAGACAGTGACGCCAGCCGTAGCCGGTCCCTGAGCCGGCCCCTGAGCCGGTCCCTGAGCCGGCCCCTGAGCTTGTCGAAGGGTGTCGAAGGGTGTCGAAGGGATCGAAGGGTGTGCTGAGCTTAGTAGTTTCTACCGTATTGGTATTTTAGCCAAATATGCTAAATTTGCCATCCACCCAAGATTACCCTGTTATGGCCGGACACAAGGGATCACCATATTATGATATCTTCCTGAGGTATGAGCTGTGGCTTGAGACCATCGGAAAGAATAAAGTTCTTGACGGGGAGGGCTTTGCGCTTCTTGTCGGGATAGAGAAGCACTCGTCACTTACCGGGGCTGCCGGTGAGCTGGGTTTCAGCTACCGTAAGGCATGGGGCATTCTGCGCGACGTGGAGCATCATCTCGGTTTTCAGCTCGTGGAGAAGAGGCGCGGCGGAGCGGCAGGCGGCCGTACAGTGCTGTCACATCAGGGCAGGCAGCTGCTAAGAGCCTATAACAGCCTGAACCATGAGACAGATATTGCAATGAAGAGCATTGCAAAGGTCTTTTTCAACAGGATAAACGATATTAACGACAACCGATGAGACACACCATTGTCATAGCTCTGATGATGATTCTGTTACTGGCAGGCTGTGCAGGAAAGAAAGAAAAGAACCTGATAATCTTTCATGCGGGAAGCCTCTCTGTACCAGTGATGAAGCTGAACGCAGCATTCGAGAAAGCCAATCCCGGTGTCAGGGTGCTCTCCGAGGCAGCCGGCAGTCTCGTGTGCGCCAGGAAGATTACAGAGCTTGGAAGGGCGTGTGACATTATACTTTCAGCCGACTATTTTGTCATCGACAATCTTCTCATACCCTCATACGCAACATGGAATATAAAGTTCGCCACCAACGAGATTGTAATTGCCTACAGGGATGAATCCGGAATGTCATCAATAATAAGGGAGGATAACTGGGCAGATATCCTGCTCAGGAATGATGTCATCTTTGGCAGGTCAGATCCTGATTCTGATCCGTGCGGGTACAGAACTGTCTTCGCATTTCAACTGGCGGAGGATCATTACGGCAGGCCGGGTCTTGCCGATTCACTGCTGAAGAAGGATCTTCAGTACATAAGACCGAAGGAGGTAGACCTTGTGGCACTGACGGAGACAGGTGTGATAGATTATATGTTCCAGTATAAGTCAGTTGCCATACAGCATGGCTTTAAGTACATCGAGCTGCCTGATGAGATAAACCTTTCATCACTGGCTCTCAAGGATTATTACGGCAGGGCCAGTTACATGATTCCCGGATCGGCCCCCGGTGAACGGACGGAGATAAGGGGTGACTACATCAGCTATTCGGGAACAGTACCTCTCAATGCTCCGGACAGGGAGCTGGCGATAAAGTACTTCAGCTTCATGCTCGGGGAAGAGGGGGTTAAGATATTCATGGACTCGGGACAGGATCCGCTGGTACCGGCGGTGACTGCGAACTCAAGTGCTGTACCTGATGTTCTGAAAGGTTTAATCAGGGGTGAGGGCGAATAACGTGTTTCAGATGAAAGGACAGACGCTGTTTACATGGGTATTTACCATACTCGCCTCGCTGGTGCTGCTATTCATCATTGCCCCGCTGGCAGGGATGTTCCTCGACTCATCATTCAGTGAGCTGCGTACCACTGCCTCGGACCCGGAGGTACAGAGAAGCGTCTGGTATACCCTTGCGATAGCTTTTTTTGCCACCCTCTTTTTTGCAATTGGCGCTGTGCCGCTGGCGTGGATAATGGCACGGAGGGATTTCCCTCTCAAAAAAGTTGTTCAGGGGATCATTGACCTTCCCGTGGTATTGCCCCACACAGCTGCAGGCATAGCGCTGCTGGGTTTCATCTCGCGCGAGGGTCTCCTCGGGGGAGTGGCGCAGAAGGCGGGAATTATTCTTGTCAACAACGGTGCAGGCATAGCACTGGCGATGGCATTTGTCAGCGTCCCTTTTCTTATCAACGCCGCCCGTGACGGTTTTGCGGCTGTACCCGAGAGGATAGAGAAGGCAGCCCTGACTCTCGGCGCATCACAGTCGCGCATCTTCTTCACAGTCTCAATGCCCATGGCCTGGAGATCAATCGTCTCCGGTTTTATCATGATGTTCGCCCGTGGCATGAGTGAGTTCGGTGCAGTGGTCATCATCGCGTACCATCCTATGATAGCTCCTGTGCTGATCTATGAACGGTTTAACGCCTATGGCATCAACTATGCACGTCCGGCTTCAATAATATTTATACTTGTGGCGCTGTTCTTCTTTGTGTTCTTCAGGACGCTGGCCACGGAAAGAAGGATGATATTCAGGAGGGAAGATGAAACTGCGGACTGAAAAAGTAAGCAAGAGGCTTGAGGCGTTCTCACTGAAGGAGATCACCCTGGAGGTGTCAAAGGGAGACTATTATGTGCTTCTGGGCCGGTCGGGAGCAGGAAAGACTCAGCTGCTGGAGCTTATCTGCGGGCTCACCAGTCCCGACAGCGGAAAGATATATCTTGACGGGGAGGAGATAACCCATAAGAGGGTGCAGGAGAGAGGCATAGGGATGGTCTTCCAGGATTTCTCCCTCTTCCCCCACTATACTGTCCGCGATAATATTGCTTATCCGCTCAATATAAGGAAGATGCCAAAGGTGGAGAAGGAAAAGAGGATTGACCATGTGGCAGAGGAGATGAACATATCGCATCTCCTGTCGCGCAAGCCCTATTATCTTTCAGGGGGAGAGAAGCAGCGCGTTGCACTGGCAAGGACACTGGTCACTGATCCCCGCGTGCTGCTGCTTGATGAACCGATGGCATCTGTCGATGCCAGCCTGAAAGACAGCATCAGGAGGATGTTGCGGCGCCTGAACCGCGAGGGACAGACAATTATACATGTTACCCATGACTTTGGTGAGGCTATCAGCCTTGCCAGCAGGGTGGGTGTCATGCATAACGGGAGGATCATCCAGGAGGGGACCCCCCTGGAGGTATTCAATCATCCGGTCAACAGGTTCGTGGCGAGGTATGCGGGGATAAAAAACTTCTTCAGGGCTACCTTCATCACCTCATACAACACCTTCTCGGGCATAACCGAGAACAGGACAAAATTTAAACTGCCAAAGGCTGATTATCCTTCTGCCGGGCTGCTCATCATCGGCAGCAGTGAGGTGCTGCTCTCGAGGCAGGGTGCGGCAGGGATACAGATGAACAACATACGGGGCGTAATAGATGATATTGTGCCCTCGGCCACAGGATACGAGATATCTGTTGCGGCAGGGGATTTCTTTTATGTGGATATCACTCACCGGGAGATGGAGCAGAACAACTTTATTACGGGAGAGAAGGTCATCCTTTCATTCCCGCCGGAGGCTCTGCGTCTTGTAGGTGAGGCAGAGGAGTCACGGCAATACTGAAGAATATGATAACATTCGAAGAGGCATACACGACAATGATGGAGTCAGTCTTTCACACGGGGAAGGAGCAGGTTCCGTTCAGAGAAGCATCGGGGCGGGTGCTGGCTGCCCCTGTCAGGAGTGACATGGACATGCCTCCGTGGGATAAGAGTGCCGTTGACGGGTTTGCCTGTCACAGGGATGACCTGGGCAGCGATCTCACTGTGATTGAGACTGTTCCTGCCGGTGTCATGCCTTCCATGAAGGTCACTTCCGGCACCTGCTCGCGCATCATGACAGGCGCTGCCATACCGGAGGGTGCCGATTATGTCTTCATGCTTGAAGAATCTGAGGAGCGTGAAGACGGCAGGGTCAGGTTCACCGGAAAAGCGGGCAGGGCCAACATAGCCAGGAGGGCGGAGGATCTGTACCAGGGACAGACCGTGCTGAAGCCGGGGCATTTCATCAGGCCTCAGCATATTGCCGTCATGGCTATGGCTGGCGCCACCGAAGTGACCGTCAGCAAAAGGCCCCTGGTGGGGATCATAAGCACCGGCAACGAGCTTGTTGAACCTGAGAAAACACCCTCCGGAGCACAGATACGCAACAGCAACGGATGGCAGCTCCTTGCCCAGGTGGAAAGGGCAGGAGCAACAGGGAGATATTACGGCATTGCTAAGGATGATATTGAGTCAACCTCACGTCTCCTGAAGGCTGCCCTGACGGATAATGATGTTGTGCTCCTCTCGGGAGGAGTCTCAGCCGGCGATTTTGACCTGGTACCGCAGGTGATTATGGATGCCGGACTGAAGGTGCATTTCAGCCAGGTGGCGATGCAGCCGGGAAAGCCCCTTACTTTCTGTACAGGTGACAGGAAGGCTGTTTTTGGCCTCCCCGGTAACCCTGTCTCGGTATTTGTGCAGTTTGAGATCATGGTGAGGCCCTTCCTGAATAAGATGGCGGGAGTGACAGAGAAGGAGCCTGAGATAATGATGCCACTGGCGACAGATTACTCCAGGCCGAGGGCAGACAGGAGGGCGTATATACCTGTCATCATGACAGACAGGTTCGAGGCAATGCCTGTTGAGTACCACGGTTCGGCACATATATCATCTTTTGCCGGGGCGTGGGGGATCATTACCATTCCTAAGGGTCAGAGCTGGATTCAGAAAGGAGAGCCGGTAAGTGTTAGACAGATTTAACAGGCATATAAATTACCTCCGTATCTCAGTCACAGACAGGTGTAACCTGCGGTGCACGTACTGTATGCCCGCGGAGGGGATAAAACTCCTCAGCCACAGTGATATCCTTACCTATGACGAGATAACAGCCTTCACCCGTGATGCCGTTGCCATGGGCATAACGAAGGTGAGGCTTACCGGCGGCGAGCCCCTGGCAAGGAGAGGCATCACCACACTGGTAAGGATGCTGGCGGGGCTGGAGGGTATCACCGATCTGTCAATGACAACCAATGGCACGATGCTGGCAGGTCATGCACAGGAGCTGGCTGATGCTGGTCTGATGAGGGTAAACATCAGCCTTGACACCCTTGATCCGGAGAAATACAGCAGCATGACACGTGGCGGTAACATGGCTGATGTGCTTGAAGGGATTAAGGCTGCACAGAGGGCCGGCCTCAGGCCTGTGAAGATCAACTGCGTCATCAAGAGCACGCCTGATGAGGGCGATGCACGTATGGTTGCCGAATTCTGCATGAGGGAGGGACTGGAAGTGAGGTTCATCAGGGAGATGGATCTTGCCGGGGGGACCTTCTCAATAGTACACGGAGGCACCGGGGGTCACTGTGCCCGTTGCAACAGGCTGCGTCTTACCCCCGACGGGATGGTCAGACCCTGCCTCTTCAGCAACATCGCTTACAGCATACGCGAACTGGGCACCAGGGAAGCCCTCCGAATGGCACTGGAAAACAAACCTGAGAAGGGGACAACGAATTCTACAAACGGATTTTATAATATAGGAGGATAGACAATGACCCGACTGACACATACCGATGAGAGCGGCAGGGCCCGCATGGTAGATACTGGCAGCAAGCCTGTTCAGCAACGCACCGCTGCAGCCTCAGGCAGGATCAGCATGCTTCCCGCGACGCTGAAGCTTGTGAATACTAATATGATGAAGAAGGGAGATGTGCTGACAGTAGCCGAGATAGCCGGCATACAGGCGGCAAAGAAGTGCGGGGAGCTGATCCCTTTGTGCCATAACATTCCCCTCGACCAGGTCAGTGTCACGCTGACCACTGACGGTGACGGTGTCAGGGCAGTAAGCACAGTACGGTGCACCGGACGCACGGGAGTGGAGATGGAAGCGCTGACAGCAGTCAGCGTTGCGCTTCTTACCGTATATGACATGTGCAAGGCGGTTGACAAGGGGATGCTGATCACAGATATCAGACTTGATAAAAAGGAGAAGCATGATATTGCCTGAAAGATTCAGAGTGCTTGTCATAACCCTCAGCGACAGGGCCTGCAGGGGTGACTATGAAGACCTCAGCGGCCCCGCCGTGGTCAGTCATGTAAGGGAGATAATGGATAAGGCAGGATGGGCATGTGAAATAAATTCGTCATTGTTGCCTGACGATCCGGAGATGCTGCGTGAGGCCATGGAGAGAGCCGGGGAAATGGATCTTGTCATCACCACCGGAGGGACGGGGATAGGGCCCCGTGACCATACACCCGATGTAATACGGCCGATGCTGACGAAGGAGATGCCGGGAATCATGGAGATGATCAGGGTGAAGTACGGAGCAGTGAATGCCGGGGCACTGCTCAGCAGGGCCGTGGCAGGGGTGAGAGGAAAGACCGTCGTGTATACTCTTCCGGGGTCAGTGAAAGCAGTGAATGAGTATATGTCAGAGATAAGCAAAACACTGGAGCATACATTTTATATGCTTTACGGTACAGACAGGCACAAATAACAAAGGTTTCAGAGCAATCCCCTGCTGTTCACCACAACCGCATCTGTGAGACGGTCATACCGCTGCTGCGGGTTACGGAAATAAGTAAGTATAATGTAATCGTTCTCAGTCTGGTAATGGCTTCCTTCAAAGAACGCACCCTCAGGCTGGGATGACCTGTCAGGGATAAAGGCAAACTCATAGTTGTACCATCCCTGTTTGAGAAGAATAGTTGCCTCGTAGCATCCTCTGCCCGGGTTATATGTCATCATGTTGTCAGGCCCGTAGCTCCAGCCGTTGAATGCTCCGGCAACATATACCGAGCCCCCCTGAGCCTCCCTCTGCACCGGCAGGGTGAAGTAAACGTAGACGTAATCGGCATCAGTGCCGGGCTCCTTGCTCTCTTCCATGGCGATCCAGTACTGTCCGTTAAGGTCATCGTCAAGGAAATACTGTCTGAACTCCCTGTCGGAAGAAGGTATCAAATAGACATGGTAATACCCCTGCAGGTATTCGATGGCCCTGACATTCTGCCGGGTCTGCTTTATAGTCTTGATATCGAAGTACCTGAACTCATTTCCCCCCGGCATGAGAGTCTTGTCAGAGAGGGCATTGAACTCAATCTTTGCCGTGCTCACAAAGTCAGGCAGCAGATTGTACCTGGCCCTGTCCCATCTTCCGTTCTGCAGAATGGTAAGCGTTACCTGCCGGTAGAGATCAGTGACCGGCAATTTGCCTGTTGCAACGGTTATCTCAGTCAGCTGGTGCGTATCTACCGTTCCGGGCTTCATCGGCCTGCGGAAGACTACAGATGTGGCTGTACTCTTCTCATGAACAAGGAACCTTCTTGTCAGGAGGGGGGTGCCAGGCTCTGAAGAGTCATAGATCACAATTATATAATTTCCTGATATCTTGAAGTTTATATCTTCATTCGGGATGCTGAGAGTATAATGAGAATAGCTGACCAGGGTATTGAATGAAGGGGTGTAGTCATATATCCTGTTCTCCTCCATCCCTTCAAGGTAATCGCTGGTGAAGATGTCGCTCCTGTTCCAGTCGCGGTCGCAATGGATAAAAGTGTAAGAGAGTGATCCGGCATCACTGTCAAGAAGGTCAAAGTTGAGGGTTATCTGTTCAGGTGTGTTGATCTGAATGACAGGGTATGAGAGCCTCCAGCCCTCTTTCTCAAACCAGACGCTCTTCACTTCACGGGCTGCATAATCAACTGTCGGGATATCCTGGGCAGATGAAGAAAAAAGTCCGGATAAAATTAATATTACCGATAAACTTAATACTTTTAACATTGTTAAAAAGGCAGTCTGAGTTCTGCCTGGCTAAAAATACAAATATCCTGCCGTACAGTAACAAACCGCAGTTGAAAAACTAATGTGTGATTTTTGTCATATATATCTGTGAAGGAAATAACAATAAGTTATACTTGCATTCTGAAATTGAAATAAGCTGAAGCCAATATATGTCAACAACAATCAGATTACGCAAAGGATTAAACATCAAGCTTGCCGGGAAGGCCGAGAAGATACTTCTTCCGGAGGCTCCCGTCGGCAGGTACGGGGTCAGGTTTGCTGACTTTCCCGGACTCACTGCCAAACTTGAGGTTAAGGAAGGGGCTATGGTCAGTGCAGGCAGTGTCCTGTTCCATGACAAACTCTTTCCTGAGATAAAGTATGTGTCTCCTGTCAGCGGGGTGGTAAAGGAGATTGTCCGTGGCGAAAAGCGCCTCCTGATGGAGATTGTCATTGAGCAGCTGGGAAATGAGAAGGTTGATTTCGGTACAGCTGACCCTCTTAAGCTGACGCGCGAGGAGGTAAAAAACAGGATGATGATCTCCGGTTTGTGGCCTGTGATGAGACAACGGCCTTACCATATCGTGGCACGTCCGGGGGCAGTGCCGAAGGCAATATTTATTTCCGCATTTGATACTGCTCCTCTGGCACCCGATCTTGATTTTATAATGACCAATACGCAGGGTGGGCATCTTCAGACAGGCATCAATGTGCTGTCGCGTCTCACTGACGGAAAGATCCATCTCTCCTTTGACAAGGACGGGTCGAAAGTGGCGGAGGTCAGAAAACTGAAGGGGGTTGAGCTTCATACCTTCACAGGTCCGCATCCGGCAGGCAACGTAGGGATTCAGATACATCACATAGACCCGGTATCAAAGGGAGAGGTGGTATGGTACACCGACATACAGGATGTTGTTGCGCTGGGCAGGCTGTTCAACACCGGAACATATAACCGTGACCGCATCATTGCGCTGGCAGGCCCGGGGGTGTTGCATCCCAAGTACCATCGTACCAGGGCCGGGGCATCAGTCAGCGCAATCCTCAAGGCGAACCTCAGGGGTCAGAACCAGAGGGTCATCAGCGGAAATGTCCTGACAGGCAAGAAGATTTCAGATGAAGGCTCCCTGGGGTTCTATGACAATATGGTGATTGTCGTGCCGGAGGGAGATTATAACGAGTTCTTCGGCTGGGCATTGCCGGGCTATGACAAGTTCAGTTACTGGAAGACCTTCCTGTCAAAACTGATACCGAGGAAGGAGTATGTGCTGGACACTAACTTGCACGGCGGGCACAGGGCATTCGTTATAAGCGGACACTATGAGAACGTACTGCCGATGGATGTCTACCCGGTGCACCTGGTGAAAGCGATAATGTCAGGTGATGTGGAACTCATGGAGAACCTCGGTATTTACGAGGTGGCGGAAGAGGATTTTGCCTTATGCGAATACATCGATCCGTCAAAGACCGAGTTTCAGGAGATAATCCGTCAGGGCATTGACCTGATGATAAAGGAAATGAATTAATAATGGTAATAGTTTTATAATGAACTTCTTACTCAAACAAATAAAGAAGATAAAGCCCCAGTTTGAACAGGGGGGGCGCTTCGGGAAGCTCAGGTCTGTCTTCGAGGGATTTGAGACTTTCATATTTGTCCCGGAGAAAGTGACCTCAAGGGGCTCTCACATCAGGGACTATATGGACATGAAGCGCACCATGACGGTTGTTATTGTGGCACTGTTGCCAGCCCTTCTCTTCGGGTCATACAACATAGGGCTGCAGCATACCAGGGCGTTCGGGATTGAAGGATGGAGCCTGATGCAGATGTTCTGGTTCGGCTTCCTGAAGATACTGCCGCTGATCATAGTGAGTTATGTTGTAGGTCTCGGGATAGAATTCGTAGCGGCACAACTGCGCGGTCACGAGATAAATGAGGGTTACCTCGTCACCGGCATGCTCATACCGCTTATCATGCCTGTCGATGTGCCGCTCTGGATGGTGGCTGTCTCTGTCGCTTTTGCCGTTATCATCGGCAAGGAGATATTCGGCGGTACCGGGATGAATATTCTCAACCCTGCACTCACGGCCCGTGCCTTCCTCTTCTTCAGCTATCCCGGATGGATGACGGGAGACAAAGTATGGATAGAGGGTCTGACAAGGGGAACTGCCGTTGACGGTTTCTCAGGGGCAACACCACTGGCGCTGGCCAAGCTTGATGAGTTTGACAGGATGCCGTCAGCGATGGATATGTTTATCGGAACCATACCGGGTTCTGTCGGAGAGACATCAACGCTGGCTATTATTATAGGTGCACTTATACTGATTGCCACCGGGGTGGGCAGCTGGCGCATCATGCTCAGCATGACGCTGGGCGGACTGGGGATGGGACTGTTGCTTAACCTTGTTGGCACCAGTGAATACACACAGCTTCCTGCATATTATCATCTCATTATGGGTGGCTTCGCCTTCGGGGCAGTCTTCATGGCCACCGATCCGGTGACCGCCGCACAGACTAACACGGGCAAATGGATATATGGCGCCCTGGCAGGGATAATGGTTGTCATAATAAGGGTATTCAACCCTGCCTATCCGGAGGGAACCATGCTGGCCATACTGCTGATGAACGTCTTCGCACCCCTTATTGACCATTATGTGGTCAATGCCAATATTAAAAGAAGACTAAAAAGATTAAAGACAACTTAAAAGCCAACAGGATGAAAGATTTCAGCAACAAATATATTTTCATTTTCTCGGTGGTGATGGTTGTCTCCGTCGCCATCCTGCTATCGCTGACAGCGCTGCTGCTGCAGCCCAGGCAGGAGAAGAACGTTGAAACAGAGAAGAAGATGAATATTCTCTCCTCGATAAATATCACATCGACAAAGGTTGACGCCGTCGCGCTCTATGACAGGTATATCAGGGAGAGTTTCGTGATAAACACCGGTGGTCAGCGCATTCAGGGTGTTGATGCCTTTACCGTCTCACTCCGTGCCGAGCATAAGAAACCGGTTGAGGAGCAGTACCTGCCGGTATTCACTGCGGTGATGGACAACGGTGATACGCTTCATATTTTCCCTCTGGAGGGTAAGGGGCTCTGGGGGCCTATATGGGGCTATGTGGCTCTGCGACCTGACATGAGCACCATTGCAGGCGCGACCTTTGACCATAAGGGTGAGACACCGGGTCTGGGAGCAGAGATAAACACCACACCGTTCGAGAGTCAGTTTCTCGACAAGAGCCTTTATGAGAATGGCCGCTTCGTATCGGTGGCCGTGGTAAAGGGAGGTGCAGACAAGTCAGACAGGCATGAGGTTGACGGTATCTCTGGCGGTACTATCACCAGCAAGGCCCTGGAGGCGATGCTGCGTGAAGGGCTGGCTAAGTATGAGAAGTATTTTGATGATAACAGGAGGTAGATATGGAAAACGTAGAAAAGGAGCCGCTGCTGTCGGCTAAGAATATAAAACTGATGACAGCCCCGCTGGGGGATCAGAACCCCATCACCGTGCAGGTACTGGGCATCTGTTCTGCCCTGGCGGTGACGGTGAAGATGAAGCCGGCCATTGTCATGGCTATATCGGTCATGGTGGTTCTGGCTATATCGAACGTAGTCATATCGGCCATGCGAAAATCAATCCCGGGAAGGATACGTATCATAGTGCAGCTGGTAGTGATAGCCACAATGGTAATTATCGTCGACCAGTTCCTCAAGGCCTTTGCCTTCGATGTCAGCAAACAGCTGTCTGTATTCGTGGGGCTGATTATCACCAACTGCATCATCATGGGTCGTCTTGAGGCATTCGCCCTTGCCAATAAACCGTGGCCGGCATTCCTTGACGGACTGGGTAATGCGTGGGGTTACGGGCTGATACTGATAATCGTTTCGTTCTTCCGCGAGTTTCTCGGCAGCGGCAGCATCATGGGCTTCCCGGTAATGGAGAAGATAGGGGTGTACAACTTCGGGTACGAGGATAACGGCTTTATGATACTTCCGCCGATGGCTCTCATTACTGTGGGGCTGATAATATGGTTCCAGCGCAGCCGTAACAAATCACTGATAGAAACCAAGTAACGTCACGGATCATGGAAAACTTAATCAACATATTCGTTAAGTCGATCTTCATCGACAACATGATCTTTGCCTACTTCCTGGGTATGTGCTCATACCTGGCAGTGTCAAAGACGGTAAAGACCTCGATGGGGCTGGGGATAGCGGTGATCTTCGTGCTGCTCATAACGGTGCCGGTAAACTACCTTCTTGAAGTGTATGTCCTTAAAAAGGGGGCACTGGTATGGTTAAGTGACAGCTTTGCAACGCTTGACCTGAGCTTCCTTTCGTTCATCATGTTCATCGCCATCATCGCTTCAATAGTACAGCTGGTTGAAATGTTCATCGAGAAGTTCAGTCCTGCCCTTTACAACTCGCTTGGCATCTTCCTGCCTCTTATAGCGGTCAACTGTGCCATACTCGGTGCTGCGCTTTTCATGCAGGAGAGGGAGTACAGCAACATAGCCGAGGCCACTGTCTTTGGACTGGGATCAGGCATCGGGTGGCTTCTGGCTATCGTGGCTCTTGCCGCCATCAGGGAGAAGATGCGTTACTCGAACGTCCCTGCTCCCCTGAGAGGGCTGGGTATCACCTTTATATTAACCGGGCTGATGGGGATAGCTTTCATGAGCTTCCTCGGCATCACACTTTAATGAAATCTCAACTGACATGATATTAGGATTATCTATTGCAGGCACCGTTCTTATCAGCATCGCAGTCTTTGTGCTGGTGATGATCATGCTGGTGGTGGTGCTGCTATATGCGAGACAGAAACTGACGCCACAGGGTGACGTGACACTTAAGATCAATGACCGTGAGCTGGTAGTGTCACCCGGGTCAAACCTTCTCTCAACCCTCTCCGGAAACGGCATCTTCCTCCCGTCCGCATGTGGCGGCGGAGGCACGTGCGGCATGTGTAAATGTCAGATAACTGAGGGCGGGGGCTCCATCCTGCCCACCGAGACCGGCTTCTTCACACGCCGCGAGCAGCATGACCACTGGCGCCTGGGATGCCAGGTGAAGGTGCGTGAAAACATGACGCTGCATGTTCCTGAAGCAGTACTTGGCATCAGGAAGTGGGAGTGCGAGGTTGTATCAAACAGGAATGTGGCTACATTCATTAAGGAGTTTGTGGTTAAACTGCCTGAAGGTGAAGATCTTCAGTTCAAGTCGGGCGAATATGTACAGATCGATGTGCCAAAATATGAAGTTGATTTCTCAAAGGATATCGATGTGGAGGAGGAATACCGGCCTGAATGGGACAAGTATCGTATGTGGGACCTGAAGATCAATAACAGGGAGGAGACATACAGGGCTTACTCGATGGCCAACTATCCTGCAGAAAAGAACCTTATAATACTCAACATCCGTATTGCGTCACCGCCGTGGGACAATGCCAGGAACCAGTTCATGAACGTCCCGCCGGGAATTTGCTCTTCGTACATCTTCTCACGCAAGCCGGGTGACAAGGTGATGATATCAGGTCCTTATGGCGATTTTCATATAAAGGACACAGAGAAAGAGATGATATACATAGGCGGAGGAGCCGGCATGGCACCCCTGCGGTCACATATCTTCCACCTGCTGAAGACAATTGAGTCGGGGAGAAATATATCCTACTGGTACGGGGCGAGGTCGCTCAGGGAGGTTTTTTACGAGGATGAGTTCAGGGCGCTGGAGAAGAAATTCCCGAATTTCAAATTCAACCTTGCCCTCTCGGAGGCTCTCCCTGAAGACAACTGGACCGGTTACACGGGTTTCATTCACCAGGTGTTGCTTGACAACTATCTGGGCAAGCATGAGGAGCCTGAGGAGATAGAGTATTATCTCTGCGGACCGCCGATGATGAACTCTGCCGTGCTGAAGATGCTCGATGACCTGGGCATACCGAACGAGGCGATAGCGTTTGATGATTTCGGAGGGTAGGAGCAAGGAGGTTTAGGTCAAGGTTGAGGTTAAGATTAAGATTAAGTGGTGATCTTAATATGTAATTTCAACTGAGCCAGAGCCTGGTCCGCCAACTGGCGGATGGGGTGGTATGTCATTCTGATCAGTAAAATTTTAACACAGAGTTACACTGAGTTTTTTCAGAGTAACACTGTGCGATACGTAAATTAACAGTGTAACTCAATTTTAACTCTGTGTCACTCTGTGTTAAGAAAATATCATACTCAATTCTTTTCCTGCCTTCATTTCTATTGTTCGCCAGTTGCAGCAATAGAGTAGCTCAGTATACCGAGATTAACGGCTTCACGCAGGGTACTACCTACCATATCGTTGCAGAGATGAGCAGGGACCTTGACGCCGGCCAGTTGCGTGGCGAGATCGAGACACTGCTGTCAGAGATTGACAATTCCCTGTCAATTTATAATGACTCGTCGGTCATATCACTTATCAACAGTAATATAAGTGACATGACTGACACCCTCTTCCGTGAGGTATTCAGAACCTCGGCACAGGTGTGGGAGCAGAGCGGAGGGTTATTTGACATCACGGTTGGCCCCCTGGTTAAATCGTGGGGGTTCGGCCCTGATGCCATAAAACGGTTTGACGAGACAATGCTTGATTCGCTCCTTGCACTGGTGGGGATGCAGAAGGTGAGGCTTGAAGGTGAACGGCTGGTGAAATCTGACCCTGACATGTTCATAGACATGAATGCCATCGCCCAGGGATACACTGTTGATCTTATCGTAAACCTGCTGGCTGGCATGGGTATTGACGATTGCCTGGTTGAGGTCGGCGGTGAGGTACGTACCGCAGGTGACAAGGGGGGAAAGGGATGGAGGATAGGGATCGACAGGCCTGCTGACGGCAACTATGAGCCGGGAGCTGACCTGAAGGCCATTGTCCGGCTTGACGGACTATCGCTGGCCACCTCTGGAAACTACCGTAAGTTCTTCATTGATAACGGCATAAAATACTCACACACCATTGACCCCCGCACCGGGAGCCCGGTAAGGCATACCCTGCTTAGTGCCACTATTGTTGCACCGACGGGAGCGGTGGCTGACGCATGGGCCACTGCATGCATGGTTGCAGGTAAAGATGCGGCAGTCAACTTCATTGAGAAGCATGACTTTCTTGAAGGCTACCTGATATGGTCAGACGAAAAGGGTGAGATGAGGAGCTGGGTATCGGAAGGACTGAGGCAAAGGATAGAGGAGAACTAGTCTTCAACGCAGCTGCATCCGGCACATCCGGTTGCAGTCTGAGTCGGGTGACATCCGACATCATTATGCTGCGCACATGTGATACCGCGCTTGCGCATCTCCTTATTGTGACTTATATGAGTGTCAGGGAATTTTCCATGCGGCCTGATGAGCATGCTGATGGCAAGGCCTGCAAGGGCTATACCTACAAGAACAACAGATAATATAATAAGCTTCAGTAACATTCCCTGATAATTAAGAGGCTGCTAAATTAATAAAAGCAGTACAATTAAAACACGCAATTATAGACACATGTTCAGTTGCCCGTATAATTTAACCATTCCTCCGAAAGCAACATTATGGTCTGCTATGTGATTCGTGATTTTCCATCTTTAATTATTCTAATTTTAATTGTAAAATCGCATATCATTAAATAAGATCAATGTGAGAAAGATGTTGTCAGGGTTTGTTTTACTGTTAACAGCAGTAATGATGTTTACCGGATGCAATAATACAATCTCGACAGACATCCTGATTGCCGGAGGTGGTGCCAGCGGCACCCCTGCAGGCATTCAGGCGGCGAGGATGGGGGCACATGCCGTGATTATTGAAGAGCATGAATGGCTCGGAGGAATGCTTACCAGTGCCGGCGTCAGTGCCGTTGACGGTAACTTCAGACTCCAGGGCGGCATATGGAAAGAATTCAAGGATTCGCTTTCATCTAATTACGGGGGAGACTCCCTCCTGATGACGGGATGGGTCAGCAATGTGCTTTTCGAGCCCTCGGCCGGTGACCGTATATTTAAAAGCATTGCTGCAGCCGAGCCGCTGCTGACGGTCTCATTCAACTCTGTTGTCGGGAAGGTCACAAAGACGTCTGACGGGTGGAAGGTAAGGGTTATGGCTGACAATAAAACGGTTGTATACAGAGCAAGAGTTTTGATTGATGCCACTGAGCTGGGTGACATTGCGGCAATGTGCGGTGTGGCGTATGACCTGGGTATGGATTCACGGTCAGTGACAGGAGAGGATATTGCACCCGAAAATGAAAATGATATTATCCAGGACCTGACATTCGTGGCTATCCTCAAGGACTACGGATATGATGTTTCTATCGCAGAACCTGACGGGTATGAACCCTCACTCTTCAATTGCTGTTGCATCAATCCTCTATGTGAGGGACCTGACGGCAGGAACAGGCTGTGGCCCTGCGGGTCGATGATGAATTACGGAAAGCTGCCCAACGGCAAGTACATGATCAACTGGCCCATTGAGGGAAATGATTATTACCTGAATCTTGTTGAGATGAGCAGGGAGGAGCGGGAAGAGGCCCTGAAGGCTGCAAAGAGTCATACCATGGGTTTCCTCTACTTCATGCAGCATGAACTGGGGCTCAATACTCTCGGCCTGGCAGATGATGAATACCCCACATCTGACAGGCTGCCCTTCATCCCTTATCACCGCGAGTCGCGCAGGATACACGGTAAAGTGAGGTTCACCATCAATCATATCACTGATCCGTATGATCAGCCGGAGAAACTCTACCGCACAACGATAGCTGTCGGCGACTACCCTGTTGACCATCATCACGGAAGGTATGCAGGTACAGACTCACTCCCTGACCTCCATTTCTATCCTGTCCCCTCATACGGGCTGCCGCTGGGTGTGATGATACCGGAGAATACGGAGGGACTTATTGTTGCAGAGAAGTCAATCTCAGTAACGAACATTGTCAACGGCACCACACGTCTTCAGCCGGTAGTTTTGCAGATCGGTCAGGCTGCAGGTACTTTGGCGGCTCTGGCGGTCAGAGGTAACAGAAAGGTATCTGAGGTATCAGTCAGGGATGTTCAGAATCAGCTGCTTACGGACGGCGGCTACCTTCTGCCTTATCTGGATGTATCAACTGACCATTTCTGGTTCGGACCACTGCAGAGAATAGGTGCCACTGGAATCATGAAGGGTGTTGGCCGCAATGCGGGATGGAGCAATCAGACCTTCTTCAGGTCTGCTGATACATTATTGTTATCCGAGCTGGAAGGGCTCAGGGAGTATTATCCTTTAGAGATCATATTCACTGATACTCCGGTTACAATAAAGGGGGCAACGGATCTTATCAGGGCTATCGCGGCCGGGACGGGGACAGATGTAAGAGAAGAGGAAGTTTCGGGTGCATTGCAGCTTATTGATTTTGAAGATACTGCAGAGTCTGACCGTATGATCCTCAGGGGTGAGATGGCCGTGCTCATTGACGCTCTGCTTGATCCGTTCAACATGGTGGAGGTTGACATTAAAGGAAACCTGAAGTAGGATTTTCCCATACTGTTTTTTTTGGTTCTTCTTGATTTTGCTACGAAGAATTATTATCTTTATTTGTTTGATCGCACTCAGATGGGGCACTATCCTGACATATTCAGCATCAACCCCGAGGACAAGATACCGGGCAAAGGAAGAGTACTTATATCTGAACCCTTCCTGACCGACCGCTTCTTCAACCGCACAATAGTATTTCTTACCGAACATACTGCCGAGGGCACAGTAGGGTTCATCCTGAACCGTGTCATCGACCTGCAGGTCAGCAGCGCCGTGGAAGGCTTTGACGGATGGGATGAGCCCCTGTCAGTAGGAGGGCCGGTGGCTCCCGACACGCTGCATTACCTTCACACCCTCGGGACAAAGGTTCCGGGCAGTGTTTCGGTAGTGCCCGGCATATGGTGGGGAGGAGAGATAGACGCCCTGCGCAACCTCATTGCCACCGGCACCATAGGCCGTGACCAGGTCCGTTTCTTCCTTGGTTATTCAGGCTGGGAGAAGGGACAGCTCAAGCGTGAGCTGAATGAAAACTCGTGGATGATAGCCAAGGTGCCGCCGGAGGTGATCATGAAGAGCCGGGGCAACGTATGGCGCGACGTGCTCCGTTCGCTGAACAACAAATACCGTATCTGGGCTGAGTTTCCCGAGTCACCCGAGATGAACTGACCGCCTGTCAGTGCATGATCTTGAAGACAAGCTCCCGCAGAAGGTCGCCCGTGTCACTTCCTGCCTCACCGAACCCTTTAGCCTTAAGATCATATGACCTTATCAGGCTGATAATGTTCATGCATGCCCCGACGTTATACATCGATGCTGCCGTCCTGAAATCCTTCACATAACCCGGGTATGTCTTCAGCATGGCAACAACATTGCCGTCAGTCTTGTCCTTCAGTGTGTGGAAGACGAGCACCTTGGTGAAGCTTGAGAAGAGAACGGGAAAGATCAGGGGTATTATCTCCTTCTTCGAGTGGCCGGCATAATAGTTCACCACCCTGGCAGCCTTAAGCGGATCACGGTAGACTATCGCCTTCCACAGTTCGTTGGGCGTGTAGTCCTTACTGATGCCAATGCTCTTTTCGATAAGGGCCGTGTCAATGCGGGGGTTCTCCTTCGGCAGGGAGATGATCAGCTTCTCAAGCTCATTGGCTATCTTCCCCAGGTCATTGCCCAGGAACTCGGAGAGAAGCCTTGAGGCATCAGGGCCTGCCATGATGCCTCGGTCAGTAAGATACCTGTCAATCCATCCCGGTATCTGGTACTCAGGCACCTTTTCAGACTCAAAGTACCATCCTTTCTTTGAGAGCGACTTATAAAGAGCTTTTCTCCTGTCAAGGTCTTCATATTTGCAGGCGATGACAAGGATGGTGGAATTCAGCGGATTGTCAACATATACCAGGAGGTCATCAATCTTCTTCAGTTTCTGTGCTTCACGCACTATAACCACCTGCTGGTTTGACATCATCGGGAAACGGCGGCAGGTCTCGATGACCTGGGTTACGGTGACATCGAGTCCGTAGAGAACAGTCTGATTGAATGATTTCTCAGACTCATCAAGCACATTGTCCTCGATGAAGTCGGTTATCAGATCTATATAATAAGGTTCCTTTCCGGCGAGGAAATAGACCGGCTTGTATATTTTGTTCCTCAGGTCCCTTATTATCTCCTTGTAATCGGCAGCCATCAGAAGCGCAGGTGTTTTACCGAAATTCCGTTGTCCTTTATCTCTGTCAGTGCTTCGATACCGATTCTCAGGTGTGTTTCCGTGAAGCTGCTGGTCACTTTGCGGTCGCTGGCTTCGGTCTTGATACCTGCAGAGATCATCGGCTGGTCAGAGACGAGAAGGAGTGCCCCGGTGGGTATCTCGTTGACAAACCCCACCGTAAAAATAGTGGCTGTCTCCATGTCAATGGCCATGGCGCGTGACTTGACAAGGTATTTCTTGAACCTGTCGTCATACTCCCACACCCTCCTGTTTGTCGTATATACCGTGCCGGTCCAGTATTCGAGTTTGCTTCTCGTTATAACGGCGGAGACGGCGCTCTGAAGCTTGAATGCAGGGAGGGCAGGGATCTCAATGGGGAGATAGTCGTTTGAGGTACCGTCGCTGCGTATGGCAGCGATGGGAAGTATCAGGTCGCCAAGCTTGTTTTTCTTCTTGAGCCCCCCGCACTTGCCGAGGAAGAGCACCGCATTAGGCTGAATGGCGCTGAGAAGGTCCATGATGGTCGCGGCGTTGGGGCTTCCCATTCCGAAGTTGATGATGGTGATGCCGTCAGCCGTCGCGCTCGGCCAGTTCTTATCACGCCCGTCAACAGGCACATCATGCCACTTTGCAAAGAGCTCTACGTAAAGGGTGAAGTTGGTCAGCAGAATAAAACTGCCGAACGTATCCAGCTCCTTGCCGGTGTAACGGGGCAGCCAGTTGTTCACTATATCTTCTTTTGTTCTCATGACCTTCGGTGCTGTTTATTTATATTTGCCATGCAATGGGTTATCAAAAATACAACAAAAGTTGAAACCACTGAAACTGCCTCACTGTTCATTACGCATAAGAGAGAGCTCCGAAGGCAATATAGTCTATGACTCCCTGAGACAGAAGTGGGTAGCGCTGACGCCTGAAGAGTGGGTCAGACAACATTTTGTGAACTACCTTACCGGGCATCTCAGGTACCCTCCGGGATTAATACAGGTTGAGGCATCATTCAGGCTTAACACGATGTTGCGGAGGGCTGACATACTGGTTCATGACCGCTCCGGAGAACCGGTGATGATAGTTGAGTGCAAGGCTCCTGAGGTAAAGATCAGCCAGGCTGTCTTTGACCAGGTCATCAACTATAACTTCAGCTATGGAGTCAGGTATCTGGTTGTGACAAATGGAATAACTCATTATTCCGGGAAGATTGACAGGGCGTCAAATACTTTCTCGCTTCTTGATCATATTCCTGATTATGAAACTGTTATTATGCCATGACCATGATTGATGTGACATGTGCCCTGATAAGGAATGATGAGGGATTAGTTCTGGCAGTGCGTCGCGGTCCGTCGATGGGTAACGCCGGTAAGTGGGAGTTTCCCGGTGGTAAGACGAGGCCCGGTGAGGATCACGAGGACTGTATCGTCAGGGAGATAGACGAGGAGCTGGGGATTAGCATTATCATTACCGGCAGGCTCGACATTTCGGAGTATGACTATGGCGACAAGCATATCAGGCTGATACCATTCATCTGCGAGACGCTCTCCTCAAAACCGCATCTGAGGGAGCATGATGAGTACCGCTGGTTGCAGCCTGAGGAGCTGCTTCAGTTAGAGATGACTGCCGCCGATATCCCAATAGCGAAGCAATATGCGTCAGACAGCAAGCCGGTTGAAATCAGGACGGATGATATGGAGGATGCCATTGAGACGGCGGAGGCGGGTGATGAGATGGCGAAACTGATGGGACGCA
This sequence comes from uncultured Bacteroidales bacterium, assembly GCA_963732365.1. Taxonomy (GTDB): domain Bacteria; phylum Bacteroidota; class Bacteroidia; order Bacteroidales; family VadinHA17; genus SR-FBR-E99. The sequence continues at coordinate 1,504,543 of CAVSZC010000005.1, forward strand.
TAACGAGTGTGGAGGAGATCACGATGGTGGCTCACTCTGCAATAAATGATGCGGTGCTTCTTTCGCAGCTTGTGACATTATCATCAAGCCATGAGAAGAGAGTTGGATTCATGGCATCGTGGGGGCTGTCAAAGGTGGTTGATGAAAATGCCGGCCTGCTGGTTCCGTTTCTTCCGGCACTGATCGAGGCACTCCCGAATGTCGCAAATGAGAGCGTTCAGAGATCATTCATGAGGGTGATAATGAAGTGCGGAATCAGTCAGATACCTGTCACGCATCATGCGAAGCTGATAGAGTATTGCCTTACGGCCATGCGCGATGCCGGTGTGGCAGTGGCTCCTAAGGCATACGGAATGGAGATTCTTGCCTCTTTCTGTCAGTTCTATCCGGAGATGTCAAACGAGGTGACTGCTGCGATACAGATGGTCATCAGCGAGGCTTCGGCAGGGGTGAAGGCGATGGGGAGAAAGGCGCTGAGGAGTATTCGGTAACCAGTACCATAGGGCAGAGAGATGTGATATCTGAGAACCAAAGGTTTTAACACAGAGGGCACAGAGTTAGGATCTGAGTTTCACTGTTCTTAATTCCTGAATCTAAACAGTGTCACTCTGTAATAACTCAGTGGAACTCAGTGGTTAAATTTTAAATCGTTTGAACCCCTTCATACCTTCAGATTGAAGAGCGTAGAGCATAGAGACTTTTGACATTCAGACTTTTGACCTTCGGACCTACTTCACCGTCTTCTTTATCCATTCCGTGATCAGCCCGAGGGCTTCAGGGGAGAAGGTCTCCTCTATGGTGACATACTCCGACGGGGCGCCCGTGGTGCACCGCTGAAAGAGATGGTTGTGCATCGGAAGAACCACCGTCTTCACTTTCCTGTTGCCTCCCTTTTTCAATGCTTCCTTGATGGCAGGCAGGTTCTGCTCGTAGTTCACCTGCATGTCCTTGTCACCGTTGAGTGCCAATACCGGGCAACTGACCTTACTCCAGAAGTCAGACGGTTCCGTTGAGAGGAAATACCTGAACCACGGGTTATTGACAGAAATGAGAGACTGCGTGAAGGTGGTCATACTGTTCTTCCGTTCCTCCGGCGAAAGGCCCCTGGCATCAAGGTCTGCATTATACCATTCCATCGCCTCTTTGGCCACCTTGCGCTGGTCACTCTCTGCCATGACAAGGTCAAATATTTTTGAAATGACACGGATGTTCTCGCTTATCTCCGCTTCAGGCAACCCTGACAGCTGAGAAATATCGCGGTTCTGTTTCACGATGATGTCATAACCTTTTACCCCGGGACCGGCAAGAGAGACTATGAATGCCACCTGACCTGACTGTGATGCGACGATAGGGGCAATCAATCCCCCTTCACTGTGGCCTGCAAGGCCTATTCTGCCCTTGTCTATTTCGGTCCTTTCAAGAAGATATTCTACGGCAGCAGCTGCATCATCTGCAAAAGTAAGCGACGTAGCCTTTGTCACATTGCCCTTTGACTTACCGGCTCCGCGGTCGTCATAGCGGAGTACGGCAATGCCGTTACGGGTAAGGTGATCGGCGATGACCTTGAAAGGTTTGTGTGAGAAAACTGATTCATCGCGGTCCTGCTGACCCGACCCTGTAATGAGAACCACAGCAGGGAAGGGGCCTGTACCTTCGGGCAGTGTCAGTGTACCTGCGAGATCAAAATTCTCAATCCTGTTCCTGAATGTGACCTCTTCTTCACGATAGGGGTAGGGTGGCTTTGGTTCCTGGGGGCGGTTGTATGTTACCGGGGTGGCACCAAGCACCAGGTCAAGCTTATACTCTCTGCCCAGTTGCGTCCAGGTGCCTGTAAGAGCCGAGTCTCCTGCGAAAACACCGAGATAATCGCCTCTGAGCATCGGGGCGGCAACCCTCAGTGTGTCATTCTCATAGGTAACCCTCCCCAGAGGAATACCTGTAGCAGACTGATCTGGAGAGTCGAGCGTGGCTTTTATCGTGTCTGCCTCCGTTATGTAGAAGTTAAAAACCAGGCGAATCTCCATGCCTGATTCCTTAAGCCTTCCAGACCATGACCCTTCAATATCAGCTATTGATTTTTGTCCCATTGCCGGGCCTGCCATTAGTAAAGCCAATGCCGCCAGCGTGACTCCAATATTTTTCATCAGTCCTTCTTTCTTCCAAAAGTAGCCAATTCTGGCTATATTTGCGGGTTAAAAAACCGTTAAATGAAGGTTGTTGATACACGGGGACTTACATGTCCGGCTCCACTGATAATGACCCGAAAAGGGCTCACAGAGTCAGCGCCCGATGAGCCTGTTCAGATCATTATTGACAATAAGACATCACTGAGTAACGTAAAGCGCTATCTGACAGATAATAAGCTCACTTTCACTGTTAAGGATGACGGCAATACGGCAACGGTGACTGTTACCCGTGGGAAGATTACAGAGATGAGCACCGACGAGACTGAATACTGTACCACGGAGGTTTCCAGCTCTTCCGGGAAACGGAATACAGTGATTGCCGTTACCTCTGAGAGGATGGGCATCGGAGATGATGACCTGGGCACCAGGCTTATGATATCTTTCTTCCGGACGCTTCTGCTGCTCGAGCCAGCCCCGGCGTCGGTGGTTTTCTACAATGCCGGGGTGAAGCTTGCCATGGAAGATTCGCCGGTACATGAACATATAAAGGAGCTGATCGGAAAGGGCACGGGCATCTACCTGTGCACAACATGCATCAACCATTTCGGGATTAAGGATCGCCTGCCTGTCGGCAGCTTCAGCGATATGTACCAGATACTCAATATTCTTAAGGATGCGGATCACATCATAAAACCCTGATCCTGAATTATGGCTTTCGATCTGCTTACAACCGTAGAGACGGGAGGGTGTTCGTCAAAGATACCTCCCCGGCTGCTTGAGGAGCTTCTCAGGGGGTTGCCGCTGTCGGCTGACCCTGCTATCCTTGTTGACATTGCGACACATGATGACGCAGGTGTCTATAAGATAAGCGATGATCTGGCCCTGGTATTTACGACTGATTTCTTCCCGCCGCTGGTGAGCGACGCCTACGAGTTTGGACTTATTGCCGCAACAAACTCAATAAGTGATGTTTATGCCATGGGAGGTAAGCCTCTTCTGGCGCTTAACATAATGATGTTCCCAGCATCTGTTATACCACTTGAGGTTTATTCGGATATTTTGCGCGGCGGGTATGACAAGGCAAGGGAGGCAGGGGTAAGCATCATAGGCGGTCACAGCATCGACGATTATCCTCCCAAGTACGGGCTTGCCGTCATTGGCACCGTTCACCCTGACCGGATCATCACCAACGCAGGCGCCAGGGAGGGAGACCTTCTCGTACTTACCAAGCCTCTGGGAACGGGCATCATACTCGCGGGTCACAGGATGAAGATGACCTCTGGCGAACAGCTTGAGGAGGCCATAAGCCACATGATGAGGCTGAACAGCCACGGCGCTGCTGTGATGCAGAGATACGGTGTCAGGGGGGCTACGGACATAACCGGCTTCGGGCTGGCAGGGCACGCTCTCAAGATGGCACGGGGATCAGGCGTGACAATAAAATTAACTATGGGGAGCGTACCTCTCATGACAGGCGTGTATGACCTTGTCAGCCATGGATGCATCCCCGGTGCTGCCTTCCGTAACCTCGACTATGCTGAGAGTGACACTCTCTTTGAGGAGGGTCTAGATTACAATCTCAGGATGATCTCTCTTGATGCCCAGACCTCCGGCGGGTTGCTGATGTCGGTTCCTGAAGAGAAGATTGCCCCCCTGATGACAGACCTTCAGGGTGCAGGGCATCGGGAGGCAGCGGTGATCGGAAGGGTACTGCTAAAAAATGATCACTCGCTGATCATAGGCATGTAACGGTTTACGCCGGAAGGGAGAAGATGAATTCGGTGCCGCCGCCAGGTCTCGTCCGTACCGATATTTCACCCTTATGCAACAATATTGCATTTTTAACAATGGCGAGTCCTAATCCTGTTCCCCCGCTCTTACGTGAGCGGCCGTCATCAACCCTGTAGAACCTCTCGAAGATGCGCGGCTGATGCTCCTCGGGTATCCCTATGCCGTCGTCGGCAAAGGAAAAAGTGAGATACCCGGCCGCACCCGGGATATTACGGATCGAAATGGTGATTTTATCACCGGCATATGTCACGGCATTCTCAATCAGGTTCTGGAATACGGATACCACCAGTGACCGGTTTGCAGTGACGGTCAGTCCTTCTTCAATTTCAATATCAAAGCTGATACCTTTTTTCTTAATCGCGGTGATGAGGTTATCACGCACCTCTCTTATAACAGATCCGACATTCACCGGTTCAAATGGAAAGCTGCTGCCGGTTTCGTCGAGCTTATTGAGGGTGACTATGTCACTGATCAGTTCTGTAAGGCGTATCGACTGAGCAAGCGCCTTTTCAAGGAAGTACTGCTTTTTATCTTCATCGAGGTCCCTGTTTACCATCAGTGTCTCAAGATAGCCTCTCACCGAAGCGATTGGTGTCTTCAGCTCGTGAGCTATGTTGGATGTCATCTGCTGCCTCATTGCCTTTGTCTGTTCGGTGCGTGTGATATCGGTCAGAACGATCTCGAAGCTGCCGTCATTGAAAAGGATACACTTTACACCAAAGAATCTGCCTGACTTTTCGACATGGAATTCTGTCGAGGGTATTTCTCCCTGTCTGGCTGACGGCCCCTGGTGCCTGTCGAGGAATGTCCTCACGCCGCCAAAGAGAGGATGATCGATGAACCCCTCAGGCTCTATTGTATGTTCGCCTGTGATTGCGTTGAGGAACACCAGGAAATGGTTGTTGGAGAGTGTCACCTTCCGTTCCGGAGAGAGGAAAGCGACACCTTCGTTCAGGACATGGAGGTGCCTGAACAGCTTCTCCTTCTGCAGGGTCAGTTCTGCAGTGTTCCTGGCCAGGTTGTTATATATCCTGACTATCTCTTTCCCTGTCTCGCCGATCTCATTTCGTGGGAAGATAATGCCGGGGTCATTGCCTTCGCCGCGTCTCACCCTGGCGGCGAAGTCACGCAGCATGGTAATGCTCTCGCCCATCCTCCTTGTCACCAGGGCCAGCAGAGCCCATACAGCAGCGAAGACCACTGCAATGAAGACCAGGAAGATCTTTTCGCGCCTGAGAAACCCTGTAATATTGATATTATATTCTTCAGCAAGCCTGACATAGTATGTGTTGAAGTATCTCGAGAAATAGTAATATTCCTTCCCTGTGGATGCTGATCTGCGCACTGCTGTTCCGTAGGGGGAGAAGAGCGATTTGCCCACCTCAGGTCTCTTCAGATGGTTCTCCATTTTGTCCCACTCCTCTACTGAGCTGTCATACAGCACGCTTCCGTCTATTGCAATGATTGTTATCCTCAGGTCAGGAACGGGTATAAGGTTGAATATCGAGTCAATCAGGGGATAATTTCCGGTCTCAGGAAGGGAGTTGACACGTATGTAGTTGTCAACCAGCCCTGCCATGTCGTTCATTCTTGTATCAAGTGCTGTGATCCTTATCTTCTTCTCGCGGTTGTACTGGAAGGCCAGTATCAATGCTGTGAAAAGGATGAAGATACTGAAGTAGTATAAGAACAATCTGCGCCTGAAACTCTCTTTTCCTGTCATGTGCGTCTGTTTTTCAATCACCGAAATAGTATCCGTACCCTGATTTGTTTTTTAACATGCCTCCCTTGTCGCCCAGTTTCCTTCTTATTCTGGCAATGGTTACGTCGACTGTTCGTTCGGTAACGATGACATCGCTTCCCCACACACGGTCAAGTATCGCTGTCCTTGGTATAATCCTTCCCGGGTTCTGGAGGAAGAGGGCAAGTATCTCGTACTCTTTTCTTGTCAGCTCAAGGGTCTCACCCTTTGAATATATCAGTTTGTTTTCAAAGTCTATCCGGAAGTCTCCCGACGGTATTTCAGTTGTCATTTCCCCGGGTGATGATCTGCGGAGGATGGCCTTGACCCTGGCAGTCAGTTCCCTTACAGAAAAGGGTTTGGCGAGATAATCATCGGCTCCGAGGCTAAACCCTGTGATCTTGTCGTTCTCTGTGTCGCGTGCCGTGAGAAAGATCACGGGTGTTGTCAGCTTCAGCTCCTTTCTTATTTTTTCAGCTAGTCTGAACCCGGACATGTCTCCCATCATGACATCAAGGATAAAGAGGTCATATGAGGCGAGGTTTTTGCGTACTGCCTCCTCTGCTGAGGTACATGTATCAACATCATATCCGTCACCGGCAAGATTGAATGAAAGGATCTCGAGGATATCCTCCTCGTCGTCCACTACCAGTATTTTCTTCCCTTCAACCATGTTCGTCATAATCCAGATTCTGTAGTGAAGATGTTTGTATTCGGTATTCAGTAATCAGTATTCGGTAAAGAACCGATAACCGACAACCGATAACCAGCATCACCCCTTCACCTCCTCCTTTCCGATCCCGGTGTGCCTGATATCGGTTCCCTGCATTGAATAGATTGATGCCTCTGCAATGTTTGTGGCATGGTCAGCTATCCGTTCGATGTTTGATATCATATCCTTTATCTCGACATAACTCAGCAACATCGACCGTGTCCGTTCGTCTATCTTCGATTTGTTGATATGGCTAAGGAGAAGTTTGTGATTCATCTCATCTACTACCGAGTCATTCTTTATTGTCCAGATAGCAAAATCGGGGTCAGTATTAATGAATGAGAGCAGCGCTTTTTCCACCATGATAATACCTGATGCAAGCATATTGTTTACAAGAGATGATATGGAGGCATATTCCTCGCTCTTCTTTACCTTTTCAATGATTCTCAGCAGGTTTATTATTCTGTCGCCGATCCTTTCGAGGTTGACAGTCATACGATAGCAGGCTACAATGCGCCGCACATCGGAGGCTACCGGCTGGTAAAGCACAATTGTGTTTGTGAATTGTTCGCCGATGACCACTTCAAGGTTATCAATCTGGTTCTCGGCCTCCTGTATCTGAGACACGATTTTGCCATAAAGAGCTTCGTCAGATGTGTTCATCAGTCTCTCAAGGAGGGTGAGCTGATTCAGTGTCAGGTTTGCCATCTCCCTGAAGCTGGTCATTATCTCATTTATTGCCTGTTCTTTTTTTGAGCTCATTTGAAGGTGTTTTAACAAATGTATGAAATAAGTATGTTATCATCCGAATTTGCCTGTGAGATAAGCCTCTGTGCGCGCATCCTTCGGGGTTGTGAAGAGTGTCTCGGTGCGTCCGGCCTCGACCAGTTCGCCGAGGTACATGAACATTGAGTCGTCCGATATCCTTGCTGCCTGTGACATATTATGGGTGACGAGGACAATGGTATACTTTTTCTTCAGCTCGCCGAGCAGATCCTCGATTTTTGATGTGGCAATGGGGTCGAGGGCTGAGGTAGGCTCATCGAGCAGGAGCACTTCGGGATTGAAGGCAATGGCCCGTGCCACGCAGAGCCTCTGCTGCTGACCGCCGGAGAGAAATGTCCCCTTCCGGAAAAGAAACTCTTTAACCTCATCCCAGAGTGTAACGTTTCTCAGGGCGTTCTCGACGATCTCATCACGCTGGTTCTTTTTCAGCCTGATATCATTCAGTGAGTATCCGGCAACAACATTCTCGTATATTGTCATGTTGGGGAACGGATTGGGTCTCTGGAACACCATCCCCACCTTGCGACGGAGCTCTATCACGGACATCGGGAAAATGCTCTTTCCGTCGAGGAGTATATCGCCTCTGGTCTCGATGTTGGGATATAGCTCATGCATCCTGTTCATGGCCCTGAGCAGTGTGCTCTTGCCGCATCCTGAGGGGCCCATGATGGCTGTGATGCTGTTGCGCCTGACTGTCGCAGATACATCTTTGACGGCATAACGGCCTGGCTCGTAGGCTATTGAAAGTCCTTCGATCTTAAGTACAGGTTCCGTGGTATGTGTGTCACTCATCAGTGTCAGATATATTTATGTTTTGAAGCAATGCTGCGTGAAAGGAGGTTCATTGAGAGAACGAAGATCATCAGGAAGAGTGATGCGCTCCATACGAGGTTAACCATATTGGGGTCGTTGTAGAAGTCCCATATCAGCAGCGGCACTGCGCTGACGGGTTGTGTCACATCGAGGCTGACGGACGGGCTGCCGAGGGCTGTGAGCATAAGCGGTGCCGTCTCACCCAGTATCCTCGAGAGGGCGAGCAGTACCCCCGTTGCCAGCCCGCTGAAGCTGACAGGGATAAGCACCTTGATGATCATCTTGTAATAGGGAGTCCCCAGGGCGAACGCCGCCTCCCTGATCGTCACAGGGATCATCTTCATTGTCTCTTCCGTTGATCTTATTATCAGGGGCAGCATCATGATCGTCAGGGCTGTGCTCCCCGCCAGGGCGGAGTAACCGCGGGTAATGTTCCTGACAACCCAGAGGTATGCTATAATTCCCAGGATGATTGACGGTACTCCCTGAAGGATCTCGGTGAGGCTTCTGATGAAGGAGGCATATCTCTTCGTTCCGTTCTCGTAGAGGTATACACCGGTCATCAGTCCAAGCGGGATTGACACCAGTGATGCGATGATGACCATCAGCAGGGAGCCGGTGAGGCCGTTGGCTATGCCACCGGGTATCACCTCGCCTGATGAAGCTGCCATCATTGCCTGGAAGGTGTCGGGTGCCGGCTCTGTGAAGAAGGCCAGGTTTATCTGGCGGTATCCCTTCAGTGCCAGGTTACCGACGATAAGGAAGATAGGCACAACTGTTATCACCGCACCGGCAATGATTATGTATTTCAGCCTGGCGTTGGTGCGGTTGCGGCGCCCGATATTGTCTATAAGCAGGTTATCCATGTCGGGCTCTATGCAAATCGTCTGATAATAAATTTCCCTGCCGCATTGACAAGTGCCGTGATGGCAAAGAGCAGCAGCCCTATTGCTATGAGTGCACTCAGCTTCAGACCGTCGGCCTCGCCAAACTGGTTGGCGATAACGGAAGCCATCGTGTTCCCGGGTGAAAACAGACCCTTAGGGATAATGTTGGCATTGCCGATAAGCATCGTGACAGCCATTGTCTCTCCGAGAGCCCTGCCGAGGGCAAGGATGAAGCTTGCCACTATACCTGACCGGGCAGATGGAATGATGACACTGAAGATTACCTCTCGACGTGTTGCTCCGAGGGAGTAAGCAGCCTCCTTGAGCTCAGAAGGTACCATGGCAATAATCTCTGAACTCAGTGAGGTGGCATAAGGGACAATCATTATTGCCAGCACAATGGAGGCAGTAAAAATCCCGAACCCCTGATCTGTGAGCCCGGTGCTGATAAGAAGCGGCCGGAGGGCATAAAAACCCCAGAACCCGTATACTATGGAAGGGATACCGGCAAGCATGTCTACAAGGCTGCGGAGTATGCCGGCGGTCCTGGTGCCCCTGAAGTATTCGGCAATGAAGAGGGAGGTTGAAAAGGCCATGGGTATGCACAGCAACAGAGCAAGCAGTGAAGTAATGACAGTACCTGCGATAAAGGGCAGCGCACCGTATTCCTCACTGCCCGATGTGGGATTCCATACCGTTGAAGTGATAAAGCTGAAGCCATACTCCCTGAATGCCGGTATAGCACCTCCCGTAAGGGAGAGTACTATTCCGGCACTCAGCAGAAGTATTGTAAGTGAAGAGAGAAAAAGTAAGGCTTTTGTTACCTTATCACCACTCATTGTAAATTACTTAAGGATCGGTTCGCCGTTATAGGTGATGCTCTTTAACAGCACTGCTGCCTGTTCTGATGCATTCTGCGGCAGTTTTGCATAATGGACGCTCGTGGCGATAGCCTGAGCACCCGGGCCCGTAAGCCATAACAGAGTGTTCACGGTTGCGGATGCAGCTTCTGCAGACCGGCCTCTGTATGACTGCTCTTTGTAGAGAATTGCCCATGTGAAGCTTGTGATAGGATATGCCTCCGGGTTAGGTGAGTTTGTTATCATGATACGCGTATCGGCAGGCATCTCCACACTGGCTGCAGCGGAGAAGGAGTCGAGAGTGGGTTCAATATAGTTCCCGGCGCTGTTTTGTATCAGGGCCATAGGTATCTTCTGTGCATAGGCATATTCAAAACCAAGATAGCCGATAGTACCCTGACTCTGGCTGATGGTACCTGCTACGCCGGGATTACCTTTGCCACCTATACCTGCCGGCCAGTTCAGCGCTTTGCCTGTGCCAAGCTGCCCGTTCCATTTCGGGCTCACCTTCGACATGTAATCACTGAAGATATATGTTGTACCGCTTCCGTCTGAACGGTAGACAACGGTAATGTTCATGTCCGGAAGTGCCAGTCCCGCGTTCTCGTCTGCAATCCTTTTGTCGTTCCATTTTGTAATGTCAGCAAGGAAGATTCCTTCCAGCAGGGCAGGAGTAAGCTTGAGTCCGGTCACTCCCGGGAGATTATAGCCGATCACCACTGCACCGATACAGGTCGGGATATGGATCACCTCACCCGGCATCTCTGCCAGTTCGGCATCGGAGAGATAACCGTCGGTAGCACCAAAATCTACCACCTTGTCGCGGAGGCTTTTGATGCCTGCGCCTGACCCAATACTTCCGTAGTTGATGGCCGGGCCGCCCTCTTCGCTGTATTTCTTAAAGGCGAGATTGTAGAATGGCTGAGGGAATGTTGCACCTGCAGCGGAGAGAGTGACCTGTTTCTCTTTGGCCGGTTTCGTTCCGCCGCCACCGCATGATGCGACTGTTATGGCAATTGCCAGTAATAAGATAAGATTCTTCATTGTACTTTGTGTTTATCGTTTATTGTTTATCGTTCATTGTTCCTTGCTCCCCAGCCTTCGCCGCCCTTCGACCCCTTCGACCCCTTCGACCCCTTCGACCCCTTCGACAGGCTCAGGGACCGCCTCAGGGACCGCCTCAGGGACCGGCTTCGGCGGGCAAAGCTTGCTCCTTGCTAAAACCTCGCCTCAACATTTAATCCGACGCTTCCGACGAAGGCAGCTTCATCATCTTCAGGAATAAGTCCTATAAAGTTCGGAGAAATTCTGACATTCTTTGCCGGCGAGTAGTCAAATCCTAAACAGAACCTGGTTCCGTCATTACTCAGATTCCAGGGTTCCGTTTCACCCTCGGGTGTGACTGAAACAATATTGTCATATCGTGCGAATGCTGAGAATTTTTCAGCCAATCGCACTGCTGAAAAAATGCTTATGCCAGAGTAGTCTTCCCCGGCATTCATTAAGTGGTTGGTCTGGGCAAGGTATTCAGCACCAAAAGAGACTGTCTTGCCTGTATAGGCACCTGTCAGGCTAAAAGTTGACTGCCTTCCGCCAGCAGGGCCCATAATATCGTAATATATTCTGAAATTCAGATTCTTTAACGGAACCAGAGTAACCCCGGTCACTACCTTAAGTGTTGTGTCAGGTGTGATTTCCTTGTACCCCTTCCCGTTTACTACTGACATGTCAATAGTCACAAAATCTGCAGCCCTGTATCTGGCTATGAATCCGAGGTCAACCGGAAAAACCATCTGGGCATAATCCATTGTGGGTTTGGCAATATAGCGGTAGTTAAAAAACTTTTCAGCATTTGACAGCTGCTCTGACCCTATAAGCCCGCCCCTGATAAGCAGTTTGCCATTGTCATACTGCAGATAGGCGTTACGGAGGTAACCGGTTATCATCATCTTCCCGTTTATGACCTGTGTGAATCCGTCGAACATGACGCGGCTCGACACAGTTCGTGAGAATGAGTAATCATAACCGAGGTATGAACGGGTCACCTGAAATACAGGCAGGCTCTTTCCATCAGAGAAGGTATTGTGATAATCAGCAAACAGCAGTCCGAACACCTTCCCGGAAGGTTTAAACTCCTCAGGATCCTGTGCACTTGCAGAAATAGCTAACGATGCTGACACAGCCAGAATAAACAGGTACTTACTCATTTAAGAATTTATAGATGGTTTGACGAGACAAAATACTTCTAATTATGTTACAAAATAATCAAACATCTGTTACAAAGTTGTAACAAACTATCGAGATTTCAATTGAAATCGGTGGGGTCGAAGGCTGAAAGAGCGATTGGTTTTAATAATTAACTTTGCATATTATTTACCAACGGAAGGTGATTGAAATGAAAATTATTCAGGCAATGATGCTCCTTTTGAGTTGCGGCCTGTCAGGCTTCGCTCAGAGTATCATTAATCCCAACTATGGTCTTAAATCTCCTGTGACCGCTGAGATAGTAAGGGTTGATTACAATGACAATTCAACGGTAGTATGGCTCACGATCATGAGTGATATCAACAATGCATATTTCTGTATAGACAGGAATACTTTTCTCATAAAGCCTGACGGAATGAGGATTAAGCTTAAAGAACTGAAGGGTCTTCCTTACTGTCCGGCTACCTACAGGTTCAGGAAGCCCGGTGAGAAAGCATCATTTTCACTGACTTTCCCTCCGACAGGGGTGCTGGCCTGGTTTTCGGTGACAGAGGAGTGCAGCGGAGGCTGTCTATCTCTTCGCGGGGTGGTGACTGATGAGGCGCTCAACAACAGGCTGAATGAAGCCTTCGCTCTATCAGAGGTGGGGGAGAACATGGCTGCATACCGTATCTTTGAGGATATTATCAGCACAACAGACACGCTCAATTACGGCATCGAGGGGTCTGTTTTCACCGCGCTGATCCTTCTTGACAGGAAGATGGGCAGGTATGAGACGGCGAGGTCGTGGTATGACAGGATGATGACAGCAGACACCCCGGACCTGGGACTTTACCTTGAGAACCTCCGGCGCCAGGGAGTTGATTACTGAACAGAAAAAGAGGTTTTATCATAATTTAAATGGGGCGACGTATGATTGGTGAGATAAATCATCAGAGGAGGAGTCTGAATGATATTTCACTTCTTCGGGGCTCCCTCATTGCCCTCAGCCTCTTTCCCCGGGTTGTCTTTTCCGGCCTCCTTTTCTTTGGTTCATATATTTTGGAGGAGCAAAAGAAATGAATAATAATCCCCAAAAAGAGAGGGTGCCCTTTTGGGACACCCTCTTTCATTAAATATAGGTTAGTTTTAGAAGTGGAGATCTACTCCGATTGCGATCACCCATGTCTCGGTGTCATAGGTCTCAGTCATATCCGGCAGGGGAGACATTGATGTAACTACGCTGCCATCCTGATACATTGTCCACATTCCGCCGAGGTTGATGTCAATCATCGGAGAGAGTGTCAGTCCGATACCACCGCCGAAGGTGTTGGTATTAAGGCTGTATCTCTGGTCACTCTGATAATTCTCATTAACACCTGTCTGGGTGCCGCTGTAACCTGCGCTCAGCTTGATCATCTGGGTCAGTGCATACTCGACACCGACTGAATATTCGAAGAAGTTCTTGTCGATCATTTCGATCTCGAGGTCTTCGCTGCCGTCATAATCGTTGCTCTTGTCGAAGTAGTAGTTCATGCCTGCAGCAATGAAGAATTTCTTCGAGGGGTGTATGCCTACGCCTGCAGAGAGAACTGCGGGCATGTCGGCAACCTTTATTGCACCGTCCTCAAACAAGCCGCCTGCATCGTCGCCGTTAAAAACGGTGGTTGTCAGGTCGAGACTGGTCTTGAACTCGTATTTAAGCGAGATATTGAACATTTCATTAGGGGTTATATTTACGCTAACGATGGGGGTGAATCCGCTTCCCTTTTCTTCCACGTCAGCATAAACAGGTTGGGTCCCAGCGTCAAACAATGCAGCGGCTCCGTTCAGTTGTGCTGCGCTTGAGGCACCGTAAGGTGTCAGGGCAATAGCTCTCAGGTAGTTGCCCACGGTGCCATTAAACGGAGCAGGCACACTGCCTGGTAATGCGGCTGGTGATGCCGTTAGCCCAATATTCTCAATAGCACCCTCGTATGTATTTTTTGCTGTCACATACCTGCCGCCTAAGGCGACGGAAATGAGATCATTGATTGCGTATGACACGTTTGCCTGGTATCCGAAGTAGATGGAGCTTCCCGTGAAATTCATGTCTGCCGTATAAGCAGTAACATTATTGAAGTTCGGGTCATTACCGGTTGCATTGAATACGCCATTATCAACCGCATTCAGAACAGGCATTAAACTGGGGTTGATGCTCTGAGTAACTGCCATCACAAATGACGGTAATCCGGTTGCATACTCTGCGCCGCCGCCGCCGCCGACAGGATTGAACCCTGCTGAGAAGGCGAATTTGCCGGTCTTATAGACAGCATATACGCCCGGGAAGAAGGGAGCACTGACAGAACCGATATATTCAGTCGGTTTCTCTGACAGGTAATAGAAATCATTGGTGATGGTCTTTGTCTGACCGATGGTCTGGTTATTGAGTGAGAAATGAAAACCGTCTGCCAGGTTTGTCAGTCCTGCAGGGTTATAATATGTAGCATCGACGCCGGTTGAAGACTGGCGGCTGAGCATGCGCACCATATATGCGCTGTGGTTAGTGTTTGTTACAAGTCCGCCGGCAAAAAGTGAACCGGTGATGGCCATTGCAGAAACAAGTGTCAGGATTTTTCTCATGAGTTTCGGTTTTAATTACACATTTTCAGGTTAGTTGTGCATTTTTCTATAACTATATTACTGATAAGTATTTGCAAATAATAATAATCAATTTATTATGGTGAAAATGCCCCCTCAGTCAACTCTTTCAAGCTCATTCTAAGCCTGAAGGCGGCGTAAAAATATTAAAAAAAATGAAATATGATGATTTATGTCAGTAAAATGTGAGGTTTTGACAGAGAGGCCCAGTTTCTCATACTTTGATCTTTCTGGCTGAATCACGGACAATAAGGCAGGCAGGGGGTTATGGATTGCTCCATGAAAAGAGCATTGATTGACAACATATTTCCCGGCTGATATTGATTTCCTTGAACCGCCCCTTTCATGTTATTCACTCCGGAAGACGATTGAAACCGGTTATGTCGTATATTCAAGGCCTTGAACTTTTAAATGAAGCAGCTTCTGATCATGACATTATTCAATTATCTGGCAATGATATCCCTTTTTATTGCACTACCCGGCTGCGGAAATGACAATGGCAATAAAAAGCCCGCGGGGGCTCGGATTATCAGGTTCTCAGGCTATGACTGGATAGTCCGCACAACGGGTGATATGAAAGGAGGCCCCGGTCCAAACTATTTTTCAGATTCGGAGGAAAACGTTTGGATTGATGAGGAGGGACGGCTCCATATGAGAATTACATTCCGTGACGGACGATGGAATTGCGCCAGGGTCGAGATGGCAAAGTCATACGGTTATGACAAATATGTCTTCTATGTCTCATCCAGACCCGACAGTCTCGACAGGCAGGTCGTATGGGGACTCTACACCTACAGGAATGACGGGGAAGAGATCGATATAGAATTTTCAAGGTGGGGTATCGATAACAACCAGGAGGCCCAGTATACGATTCAGCCGTCGTCAGTGCCGGGAAACAAGGCCCGCTTCCGGATGAACCTTGAGGGATCATATTCGACTCACATCATTGACTGGGGAAAGAAAAGGATAGATTTTGCCAGCTACCACGGCCACAGGCTCAAGCCTGACAATACAAACCAGGTAATTGCCAACTGGAGATATTCCGGAAGTAATATACCTCCTGACAGTGACGAGAGACTCAAGATCAATCTCTGGCTCTTCATGGGGACCCCTCCGTCTGACGGGCAGGAAACTGAAGTTGTTGTGACACGGGTAGAGATCTTATAGGAGCCACAAGCATCCTGGTTGAGGAAGCAATAAGAAGGGAGAGGATAACGCCGGAGCAGGCAGGGTCTGAGGGTCAGGTATAAGCCTGATAATATAAGCATGGCCAGCGTCAGGTTTTGAATGTGACTAATATTTCTTTAATATCTCTTCGGCAATCCTCATATTTTCAAGCATCTCATTGACAACCGACAGGTTATGTTCAGCCTTCCATGCAATGTTCGTATCAGATGACTGGGTCAGTTTTCGCAGCGGCTCCAGCGCCTCTTCCGGATGACCGGCGATTATCTGCCTGCTGATCTCCTTGAATGGTCCGCCGCTATAGATCATCACGGGAACAGTTTCAGTAAAAGGATAGTATTTGCCGAGGCAATCTTTGGCGGCATCATGTGCAAGGGCCCTTACTGCATCACGTGCCCTCACTATGCTCATCCCCCCGAGCATGCCGAATATGGTATAGTTTGATTTGACGTAAGACGATTTTTCTCCTGCACATCGGTCTATGACTTCGCCTTCCGAGGTATAGAGAGTCATATAGCTGTTTGCAAAGAGGTAGAAGTCTTTCACCAGCATCGATCCCCCCTCGTCATTTTCTTCCATGGTGACATCCCAGTCGGTCCATAAGTTGATGGAGTCAAGAGCAATGAACATGTCAGCCCCGTACCTGGCACAGAGAGCCCTTACTGTATCAGCGAACTCAGGATATTGCATTGAAATAACCGGATATCCCTTCCTCAGAGTATCAATAATCATAAAGCTTGTTCCCTTGTCCTTCAGGATAACCTCACCCAGCCCGTCAATATATCCTCTTACTGCGACTGCATAGGCAACCTCATGTTTATCCTCAATTGATTCCGGGATAGTATAATCGTAGAAATTGGTAAAAACAAAGTTTGCTGAATCGGCAGGGAGCTCTGCCTCAGGCGGATAGGTCTTCTGCATCTGCACCATCGTAGTACAGGAAGAGGTGAGTAATATCAGGGTCACGACCTTCAGAACAATTGTCATCCTTTTCATCTTGAGAATAGTTTCCATTTACCTGTGGGCAACTGACAATAACAAAGTTAAGCCAAAAAGATTAGTAAGGCAGGCAACCTTTACTGACAATTTTATGTCTTATTTCCGTATTATTGAAGGTATTAATCAAATTCAGGCTGAAATGAAAAACTTAACTTTGGTTCTGATATTCCTCATGATGATGTTATTATCCTGTTCGAAAGACCCTGACCCTGACCCTGTCGCAGGCAGCGGCACGGTGGCGGACCACTCCGCAACTGGCCTCTCAGCCATTCCTTCTGAATGGATCACGAAGGCAAAGAGTGACCTGCACATTGCATATGGTCATACCTCGCACGGAAGCCAGGTCACCTCGGGGATGACAGGGCTTGTCTCATTCAAGGGGAATGCCTATGCATGGAATAACGGCGGCACCGGCGGTGCCCTTGACCTTCATGACTACGCCATGCCCGGCGACCTCGGGAACCCCAATTACACTCAGTGGGAAGCGGAGACCCGCACTTACCTTGCTGCCAACAGTGATGTTAATGTTATCATCTGGTCATGGTGCGGACAGGTATCTTCAGCCACAGCTGATAACATCAACACCTATCTGACACTGATGAACGGTCTTGAAGAGGACTTTCCCGGCGTGGCGTTTGTCTATATGACAGGCCACCTAGACGGTACGGGACTGAACGGTAACCTGCACAAGCGCAACGAGCAGATAAGGGAGTACTGCCGTACAAACAAGAAATGGCTGTTTGACTTCGCAGATATTGAATCATATAATCCTGATGGTGTTTATTACGGAGATAAAATCCCGAATGACGCCTGTGACTATGACAGCAACAATGACGGCGTGCGTGATGCCAACTGGGCAATCCAGTGGCAGAATTCACATACTGTCGGGGTTGATTGGTACAGTTGTACCTCGGCTCACAGCCAGCCGCTCAATGCCAACATGAAGGCATATGCCGCATGGCACCTGTGGGCACGGATAGCAGGGTGGGATGGTAAATAGAGGGGAGCAAGGAGCAAGGAGCAAGGGGCAAGGAGCAAGGAGGAAACTTAGCCCGCCAAAGCCGGTCCCTGAGCCGGTCCCTGAGCCTGTCGAAGGGGTCGAAGGGCGGAAAAGGCGAGGGAGCGATGGGGCGACTTTGCGACTGTGTGGCGGGGCGAACCTGGAAGATGGGAGATACAAGATGTAAGCACTGACTTAAGGGGTGTTGGATAAAACACTTCAGCGGGGTGAGTGACGAAAGTTGCCCACCTTTTTTACTTATATGATGTATGATCAATACAAATTAATAAATTTGAAGTATCGCATAATAAACGTCAGCAATATTGTTTTAAGCTAAACACAATATAATGAATAACTTATCAGACATCGGCCTGGTTGGCCTCGCAGTAATGGGAGAGAATCTGGTCCTTAACCTCGAGAGCAAAGGATTTACAGTATCAGTTTATAACAGGTCTTACGCAAGGGTGGAGAGTTTCATCAACGGAAGGGCTTCCGGAAAAATGATAAGAGGCACATCGTCTGTTCAGGAGCTGGTTGCAACCCTGAAGCTCCCGAGGAAGATCATGCTCATGATCAAGGCAGGTCAGGCTGTTGATGAGATGATTGAGACCCTCATTCCTCATCTTGACAAAGGTGACCTGATCATCGACGGTGGCAACACCCACTTTCCTGACACAGAGCGAAGGAGGAATTATGTTGAGAGCAAGGAGTTGCTTTATATAGGCACCGGAGTGTCAGGAGGCGAGGAGGGAGCACTCCTGGGCCCTTCTATCATGCCCGGCGGGTCTCCCGCTGCATGGCCCCTGGTAAGTGATATGTTCCGGAAGATAGCAGCCAAAGTAGATGACGGCAAACCATGCTGCGACTGGGTGGGGGAAGGTGGCGCCGGCCATTTTGTCAAGATGGTGCACAACGGGATAGAGTACGGTGACATGCAGCTTATTACCGAGGCATACCATATAATGAGAAATATGCTTGGGATGAGTGCTGATGAGATGCACCGGGTTTTCAGCGAATGGAACAAAGGTGAGCTGAACAGCTACCTGATAGAGATAACGGCAGATATCCTGGCATTCAGGGATGAAGACGGCAAGCCTCTCGTCGATAAGATACTTGACAAGGCAGGGCAGAAAGGAACGGGCAAGTGGACCGTCACGGCAGCACTTGACCAGGGTATTCCACTTACGCTCATCGGCGAGGCGGTCTTCTCGAGATGCCTGTCGGCAATCAAGGATGAGAGGGTCAAAGCCTCGGAAAAACTGAAATGGGATGCCCCGCCCTTCAACGGCGACCGCCAGGCTCTCCTGGCAGATCTTCATGATGCATTATATGCATCGAAAATTGTATCATATGCACAGGGATACTCACTCATGAAGGCAGCCGGCGAGGAGTACAAATGGAACCTCAATTACGGCGGCATTGCACTCATGTGGAGGGGAGGATGCATCATACGGTCAATATTCCTTGGCAAGATAAAGGAAGCTTTCGATCACAACCCGGCCCTATCAAACCTGCTCCTCGATCCGTTCTTCAACAGCACTATTGAACGTGCACAGGCAGGATGGAGACGGGTAGTAGCATCTGCTGTCTCGTTTGGTCTGCCGGTGCCGGCTATCTCATCTGCCCTTGCCTATCTCGACGGTTACAGGTGTGCAAATCTCCCCGCCAACCTGCTCCAGGCGCAACGGGATTATTTCGGGGCACATACGTATGAGCGGACTGACAAACCCAGGGGAGAGTTCTTCCATACCAACTGGACAGGACGCGGCGGGGATACGGCTTCATCAACATATAATGTCTGAGTCATAAAATAATCACTACATTCAAAAAACAAAACCTAACCCCATGTTCAGGAAGATTTCAATGATCGTTTCTGCCGCAGCTCTGCTGGCCTTACTCACTACCTGTGTCACAAAAGTCCCTGCCGTCACGGGTGATCCGTACGGACGGAAACCCTCTGCAGAACGTGAGTTCCGTGCTGCCTGGGTGGCTACGGTAGCCAATATCAACTGGCCCAGCAAACCGGGTCTGCCTGTTGAAGAGCAGAAGAAAGAAGCATTAGTTCTTTTAGACCTCCTGTACAATAACAATTATAATGCTGTTGTCCTGCAGGTAAGGCCGGCATGCGATGCATTGTACAAAAGCGACATTGAACCGTGGTCATATTATCTCACAGGTGAGGAGGGGAAAGCTCCTGAACCATATTATGATCCACTGGAGTTCTGGATAGAGGAGGCACATAAGAGAGGCATAGAGCTTCATGCCTGGCTGAACCCCTACCGCGCGCATCACAGCTCCGGCGGACCGGTGACAGACGCATCAATCATAAAGAAGAAGCCTGACCTGGTATTGAAACTTGAACAGGGATTCTGGTGGATGGATCCGTCAAAGAAGGGGACGCAGGACCATTCATACAATGTGGTCATGGACCTGGTAAAGAGATATGACCTGGACGGCATTCACTTCGATGATTATTTCTATCCTTATCCTAACTATAACAACAACAAGGATTTTCCTGACGATGAGAGCTGGCAGGCTTACCAGAGCGGTGGAGGCAAGCTGTCGCGAGGCGACTGGAGGAGGGAGAGCGTGAATGTCTTTATTGAAAGGCTATATAAGGGAATAAAGGCTGAGAAGCCATGGGTCAAGTTCGGGCTGAGCCCGTTTGGCATATGGCGCCCCTATAACCCTCCTGCGATAGGAGCCAGTTTTGACCAGCACAACACGCTGTATGCAGACGCGCGCAAGTGGCTTAATGAGGGGTGGGTTGACTACTACTCGCCACAGCTTTACTGGCCAGTTAATCAGTTGGAGCAGAGCTATCCCGTCCTCCTCGGATGGTGGAAGGATGAGAATCTCAAGGGCAGGCACCTGTGGCCTGGCATCAACCTCGGCGGTCAGAACTCAGAGAGGGCTATCGACGAAGCCTTGAACCAGATCATGATAACACGCGGCATGCTGCCGCAGAGCCCCGGTGTGATACACTGGAGCATTGGTCCGCTGGTCAATACCCCGGGGCTGGTGAAGGCCGTCGCCGACGGTCCGTATAAGCGCAAGGCGCTTGTGCCTCCCTCGCCGTGGCTCGACAGGAAAGCTCCTGCGCCTCCGGCGGTGTCAATGGCACAGGAGGGAGAAGAGTTGTCATTACGCTGGAGCCACCCCGAAATGAGCGATGTGGCACGGTGGGTCGTCTACCGCAAATATGGCTCACAGTGGAACTATGACATACACGGCAGCGGCACCGTCACTGACAGGTTTCCTGCCTGGGTTATCAACTCTGCACTTCTTGAGAGAACAGACCCGAAGAACATCAAAAGCCTTGATCAGGTGCTTTGGACGCTTGACAGCGTCGCAGTGTCGGCGGTAGACCGCTTTGGCAACGAGAGTGACGTGATGCGCATGAAGGTCGCTGACATGTCGCTGGCAGCGGCACCAACACTTGAGGAGATCATTGCTCAGTATGCTGCCAGGCCGAAGAGGCCTGCGCTGAAGCCACCCGTGGTGACTCCGGGGATAGATGTGCTTGTCAAGGAACATCTTGACCTGATAAAAGGGAAAAGAGTAGGTCTCATTACAAACCCTTCAGCTGTGGGGTCAGACATGAGAAGCAGCATTGATATCCTCGCCGGGACGCCGGGCGTAAACCTTGTCGCCCTTTTCGGCGCCGAGCACGGCGTGCGTGGAGCCCTCCAGGGAAGAATAATGCAGGAGGGCGAACCCGACCCGCAGACAGGTATACCTGTATACAGCCTCTATGGCGATTCATGGGCCCCGAAGAAGGAGTGGCTTGACAGCATCGATGTGATGATATTCGACATCCAGGGTGTGGGGTCAGCATGGTATACATTCAAGTTTTCAATGTCTCATGCAATGGAGGCATGTGCAAAGGCAGGCATCCCGTTCATCGTTCCCGACAGGCCCAACCCACTCGGTGGGCGGATAGTTGAGGGACCGATGCATGACACGATAAGCATCTACAGGCATCCTATTCCCCTCAGACACGGCATGACCTACGGAGAGCTCGCCACAATGTGGAATGAGACAGAGGGTTACGGTGCTGACCTGACAGTGATAAAGATGAAAGGCTGGCGCCGCAGCATGATGTGGAACGAGACCGGACTGCCATGGGTGATGCCTTCGCCCAATATGGATACATGGGAGACAGCGGTGGTCTACCCCGGGCAGTGCTTCTTCGAGAGAACAAATGTCTCCGAGGGGAGGGGCACCACAAAACCGTTCCTGCTGACGGGCGCACCATGGATCGACGCCGGAAAAGTCGCCGATGACCTTAACAGCAGAGGTATACAGGGAGCCTGGTTCAGGCCTGCCTATTTCATACCCCGTTCTTCAGGGACAGGCTCGAGGAGATCAGGCAAACCATGGGATGAGATGTGCGGCGGGGTGGAGATAATGGTTACCGACCCGGCAGCATACCGATCAGTCGAGGGTGCAATGAATATCATCGACGCCTACCGCAAGTGCAGTCCTGACTCACTGGTCGTATACCCGACATCATGGCTGAAGTATCTTGATGAACCGGATATGACCCTGGAGGAGGTCATCAAAGCCTGTCAGGATGATATAAGTGAATTCATGACCGTAAGAGAGAAATACCTTTTGTACAGATGAGAAGAAAATCAGCACTTATATTGCTGGCAGCTGCATTGCTGGCCGGCTGCAGTACAGCAGGCAGGGTGCAGCAAACCCCGGTGACTGACACAGCTGTCGAATCGATGGAGCAGCGAACTGCAAAGCCTCAGGTAGTTGAACTCGACCTGACCGGCCTTTTTCCTTCAGATTTTTCCGGTCGCAAGGTTACTCTCAACAAAGGTGCGATGGATCTTACGACAGACTCAGAAGGCAAGATAACCTTTGACATGCCTGAGACTGATACCATACTGCTCTCTCTGGCTCCATGCCCTGATCTTTCTTCAGGTTGCGATGTGGCCATTCCCGTAGCAGGATGGTTTGTCCCCTACAAATATTCTGTCAAACCTGATGGTAGTGTAGAGCGCAAATCGCCGTGGGTCGAGTTCCGGATGACACCTGAGGCAGTTACCTCACTGCCTCAGTTCGACATCCTCTGCAAGAGTGAATACCCTGCCACTGTCAGTATAAACGGCATAAAACTGAAACAGTATAAGACGGGAATATTTTTCACCACCGTTAAATTCGATGAGGGAGTCAACAGGGTCAGGGCTGAGGCAACAACGCCTGACGGTCGCACGGCTGTCAGCGAGCAGGAGTTCATCTATGAAAAGAGAGATATGACCCGGCAACCCTATCCGCTATGGCTTGACAAACGCACTTTTGAGCCTGCCTCAGAGATGGAGCTGCTTCCCGGCGAGGTGGTGAAGGTGAGCTTCCGGGCTTCGAAAGGACAGGAAGCCTGGCTTGATATACGGCCAGGGAAGAGAAGCATTAAGTGCATGCGTGAAGATTTTAACGACTACAGCATTTACCGGGCTGAAGTGTCTGCTGGCAGTCTTGCAACCGGCACCAGTCATGCCCTCAGCGTCAGGCTGATACCGGCATCGGGGGCGCCAGTGAAGGATGTTTACAGGAGTGACTTCGAAAGGACGGTTATAGTGAGGAATCCTGAGTCATTTCCGCTGGTAAGGGTGAAGAATGAATATTCCAGGCTGGTCTACAATCTTGGCGCGCCAAGACTTGGCGGGCCGATCAGATCAGAGCTGGGTCCTGGTGTTGTCCTTAAGGTAAGCGGGAAAATCGGCCGCAATTACAGGGTCAGGCTGAGCAACACTGAAAACGGATTCATAAGTGAGGAGGATGTTGAAGTGATAGGCGGCAGCAGGGTGCAGCCCTCTTACATTGTCACGAGCATGTCATGCGGGCCGTCAGGCACCGCAGATGTTGTTTCCATACCCTGGCTCGAGCCGGTACCGTATGAGGTGTATCCTGACCCGGACGGAAAGCGGTTGGTGATAACCATTTACGGGGCGGAGACGGCCGCAACTTGGGTGAGCCACCGCACCGGATGCCGGGTAATCGATAAGCTCACCTGGGAGCAGACCTCTCCGGAGACCTTCAAAGTCTATGTGAACCTGAAGATGGAAAATATCTGGGGTTATGACATAAGACCTTCAGGCAGGAGCCTGGTGCTGCGGCTCAGGTATCCGCCTTCATATGACCTGGCAGTGGCCAGGCCACTCACCGGATTGAAGATAGCCATTGAGGCTGGCCACGGTGGCACAGGACTGGGAGCCATAGGCTTGTCAGGGCTCGTGGAGAAGGAGATAAACCTTGACCTCTCATTCAGGCTCGGTGAGCTATGTAAGTCTATGGGTGCCGAGGTTGTTCAGGTGCGTGACTCAGACAGGGACATGACCCTGATAGAGAAGCGAAACATCGCCATCGAAGCAGGGGCTGACATGCTGATAAGCATCCATGCCAATGCAGGAGGGAGGGGTTATCTGTCTGTGGCCGGCACCAGCACCTACTGGCATAATCCGTTCTGGGAGCCGCTGGCACAGACTGTCTATGACCGGCTGCTTGAGACCGGTCTTCCCGAGTTTGGGGTGGTAGGGTCATTCAACTATACGGTTACAAGAGCGTCGCAGTTGCCCTCCGTGCTTGTTGAGCAGGCCTTCATGACCCACGCGGAGGACGAGGAAAAGCTTGCTGATCCGGAGTTCCGGCAGCAGATGGCGCAGAAGATATATGAAGGGATCATTGATTACCTAAAACTGATGAAGAATTGACCTCTGGTTTTACCGGTCAAGGATATATCCTTCAGCAATCAGTTTGTAATCGGCAACCTGTTGTTCTTCCCACTGCTGGTCCTTCCCCAGTTCCTTTGCCATAATTGCTGCGACCTTCGGAGCCATTTCTACCGAGGCTCTTGCATCAAGATAGAGTGCCCGCACTCTTCTTGCCAGCACATCATCGACTGTTCTGGCCATCTCTCTTCTGACAGCCCATACTACCTCTGCAACGGTGAAGTCAAATCCCTGATGCAGCTTCTGCTCATTACCGGCTGCTTCATCGCGAAGCTTTACAATCTCTTCCCTGTCGCTGCCGTAAATATGCAGCCAGTCTTTTCTGTCAGGGACGTTCATGAAACCGTGTATTTTCAGATGCCTTGTGCGGCATTCCCTGAAGGGTAGTCCACCGGTTTTGATGGCCATGTCAACCGCATCCTCAGCCATCTTGCGGTAGGTGGTCCACTTGCCGCCGGTGATAGTTACCAGCCCTGACGAAGAGACAATCAGCTTATGGCTGCGCGATATCTCTTTTGTTTTCTTTGCTTCGGCCTCTTTCTTCGGAGCTGCCAGAGGCCGCAGTCCGGCAAAAACTGACATGACATCGGCTCTTGCCGGCTTTCTGGAAAGGTAACGTCCTGCGGTCTCCAGTATGAAATCAACCTCCTCATCGAGAGCCCTTGGCTCAAGCACGGCCTCCCTGACAGGGATGTCAGTAGTTCCCAGGATGACGCGGTTGTGCCATGGTACGGCGAACATCACCCTTCCGTCACTTGTGCGGGGGATCATTATCGCATCGTCTCCGCCGAGGAATGACCTGTCAACGACGAGATGCACCCCCTGACTCGGCCTGACGATAGGCTTACTGTCAGGGTTATCCATCCTGAGAATGTCATCGACAAATACTCCGGTGGCGTTGATAATACATTTACCCTTCAGTTCAAAGGCTCCGCCGTCAATCATATCCTCTGCAGCTACCCCTGCGAGCCTGTTATGATGATCTTTAAGAAGGCGTGATACCCTGACATGATTTAAAACTATGGCGCCCTGTTCCGCTGCCGTCTGCATCAGGTTTATTGCCAGGCGTGCGTCATCAAACTGGCCGTCGTGGTAGACAACCCCTCCCTTCAGCCCCTTCTGCCGGATCTGTGGTATTTGCCTTATCACTTCACTCCTGCCCATCGGCAGGGAACGGCCCAGTCTCATTGACCCGGCCAGCAGGTCATACAGCGTCAGGCCGATTGTATAGAAAGGCTTTTCCCACCAGAGATAGTTGCCGATAATGAATCGCTGATCAGTCACCAGGTGAGGTGCGTTAGTCTTCAGATAGCCTCTTTCACGCAGGGCCTCCACCACAAGGCCTACATCACCGTTCTGAAGATATCGTACGCCACCGTGAACCAGCTTGGTGCTACGGCCCGAAGTGGCTTTGGCAAAGTCAGATTGTTCAAGCAAAAGGGTGCTGTAACCCCTGCTGGCAGCGTCAACAGCAATACCCAGCCCTGTGGCGCCTCCCCCTATTACGATGACGTCCCATTGTTCAGTTGCATTTTTCAGACTGCTGACAGAAGCCTCACGGTTGAAATTTATATTGGGCATGATCAAGGAAAAATCAGAAATATTAATCACTAAAGATAGAGTTGATTTTTATCTTTGGAAAGATATCTTTTGATTAAGAATGCCTGATAACCGCGAGCAGTTATAGGGCAGTTATGTTCAGACATCACAAATCAGAATGTTATGAATGATTTCATCCTGTCACTTGATCAGGGAACAACCAGTTCAAGGGCTATTGTCTTCGACCGCAATGGATTGCCGGTTTCAACAGCCCAGCAAGAGTTCACCCAGATTTATCCGAAACCGGGATGGGTGGAACACGATCCTGATGAGATATGGAAATCACAGTCAGCGGTGGCCCTGAAAGCGCTTGCAGATGCCGGTCTCACCGGCAGGGATATTGCAGCCATCGGTATAACAAACCAGCGTGAGACGACCGTTGTGTGGAACCGGAAGACCGGCAAACCGGTATACAATGCAATTGTATGGCAGGACAGGCGTACGGCAGATTTCTGCGATCAGCTGAAGAAGGAGGGACGCAGTCAGGTGATACAGGAGAAGACGGGATTGATTATCGATGCCTATTTCTCTGCCACCAAGATAAGATGGATACTCGATAATGTTGACGGAGCCCGCAGGATGGCCGGAGAGGGGACACTGGCCTTTGGCACAGTGGATACGTGGCTCATATGGAATCTTACAGGCGGGAAATCACACCTGACTGATGTCTCAAATGCATCACGAACAATGTTGTTTAATATCCATTCGCTGAAATGGGATGACGAACTGCTTGAGTTATTCGGTATCCCTGCCGGGATATTGCCTGAAGTAAGGTCTTCCAGTGAAGTATACTGTGCTACGGAAAAGATGTTTCCTGAATCTGTTCCGATATCAGGTATTGCCGGTGACCAGCAGGCGGCCCTCTTCGGGCAGATGTGCACCGAGCCTGGGATGGTCAAAAACACATACGGGACAGGTTGCTTCATGGTAATGAATATCGGAAAGAAACCCATTGAATCGAAGAATAAACTTCTGACTACTATTGCCTGGCAGATAAATGGCGAGACGCACTATGCCCTGGAAGGGAGTATTTTTATTGCAGGTGCCGTAGTGCAGTGGCTTCGTGACGGACTGGGTATCATTGGCAAATCGTCTGATGTTGAGAAGCTTGCCTCTGAGGTCAGTGACAACGGAGGGGTCTGTTTTGTCCCGGCTTTTGCGGGTCTCGGGGCACCGCACTGGGATCAGCATGCCAGGGGTACGATTGTCGGCATCACACGTGGAACAACTGCCGCGCATATCGCCAGGGCTGCAGTTGAAAGCATAGCCTTTCAGACACTCGATGTGCTGAAGGCCATGGAAAACGATTCGGGCATCAGGATACGTGAATTGAGAGTCGACGGAGGGGCAGCGGTGAATAACCTGCTGATGCAGTTCCAGTCAGATGTCTTGCAGGCAAGGGTGGTAAGACCCAGCCTCACAGAGACAACGGCCCTTGGTGCAGCATATCTTGCCGGTCTTTCGGTTGGCTACTGGAAAGACATTGAGGAGTTGAGAAACCAATGGAAGGTTGGCATGATATTCAGTCCGCTGAAGGGTGCCGAAGCGACGGAAGTTATCATTAAGGAGTGGCACAGGGCAGTTAAGGCAGCCCTGGCATGGGCTGCCTCATCATGAAATGATAACAGGTAACACGAATCCGGTCAGCTTTCTATCCTTTTGATACTTGCCCCGAGTGCGTTGAGCCTTACGTCCAGGTTCTGGTATCCGCGGTCTATCTGCTCTATGTTGTGTATGATGCTTTTGCCTTCGGCGCTCATCGCGGCAATGAGCAATGCCACTCCAGCCCTTATGTCAGGGCTGCTCATAGATATGCCTCTCAGCTTCTGCCGCCGCTCAAGCCCTATCACCGTGGCCCTGTGAGGATCACACAAAATGATACGGGCTCCCATGTCAATCAGCTTGTCGACGAAGAACAGGCGGCTCTCGAACATCTTCTGGTGAATGAGCACACTTCCTTTTGCCTGTGTCGCAACGACGAGAAGCACACTTAGCAGATCAGGTGTCAGTCCCGGCCATGGATGATCATATATTGTAAGCACTGACCCGTCCAGATAATTCTGTACCTCATACATAGACTGCTCATGTACAATGATATCATCCCCTTCAGTGGTCAGATCAATACCGAGCTGTCTGAATTTCTCCGGTATCACACCGAGATGTTCTATTCCGGCATCCTTGATTCTTAGTCCTGAACCTGTCATCGCAGCCAGTCCGATAAAGGACCCTGTTTCTATCATATCAGGCAACAGCCTGTGTGAACAGCCGTTAAGCGAAGACACCCCTTCTATTGTCAGCAGGTTTGACTTTATACCGCCTATTCTTGCACCCATACGGTTCAGCATGAGACAAAGCTGCTGAACATAAGGTTCACACGCGGCATTATAGATCGTGGTAGTCCCCTTCGCCATTACCGCAGCCATCAGGATATTGGCCGTTCCGGTTACCGAAGGTTCATCGAGAAGTAGTGCGTTTCCCACGAGACCGTCGGTGGTGAGGTTATAGTAGCCCAGGCCGTATTCGTAGCTGGCTTTCACTCCAAGCTTCTCAAATCCAACGATATGAGTATCCATTCGCCTGCGGCCTATCTTGTCTCCGCCGGGCTTAGGAATAAATGATTTCTTAAATCGTGCCAGCAGGGGCCCGGCAATCATGACAGATCCCCTGAGCTGATTTGCCTTCCGGTGAAAGGTAGGATCAGTCAGTTTTTCTGTATCAATCTTCTCTGCCCTGAATGAGAAGGTATCTTCATTTATTCGCCTGATCTCTACGCCGAGGTCGGTGAGGATCTCTAAGAGCAAACGCACATCAAGAATATCAGGGATATTGGAGATCACCACCTCCTCCTTTGTCAGGAGGACTGCGCACATTACCTGTAATGCCTCATTTTTTGCTCCCTGGGGGACGATAACTCCGCTGAGTTTCTTTCCTCCTGTGACTTCAAAGGACTGCATAATTGTTTTTTTCGAAGCTACGATAACTGTTTTAATTCTTATCATTGTGACAATGATTGGGATCGAAAAAAATATAAACCTGAAAGCCTTCAACACCTTCGGCGTTGATGCCGTGGCACGATACTTTTGCCGGCTGAGGCAACCGAATGAGCTCGTCACACTTTTTGAAAATGAAGATATCAGGGCAATGGTAGTCAACCCATTGAATATTCTTGTACTGGGGGAGGGGAGCAATATACTTTTTACAGGAGACTACTCCGGCCTGGTGATTAAAAATGAGATCATGGGGGTGAGGGTACTTGAAGAAGACGAAAGTAGTATCCTTATTGAAGCCGGAGCAGGGGAGAGATGGAATGATCTTGTCGGATATGCCGTAGGAAGAAACTGGAGCGGCCTGGAAAACCTGGGAGGTATTCCGGGTACCGTTGGTGCAGCCCCTGTGCAGAATATCGGCGCATACGGAGTAGAGGTTTCTTCTCTTATAGAAAGGGTTACTGCATGGAATATTGACAGTAAGAGTTGGCTCACTCTCAGTAATGCCGATTGCAGCTTCGGGTACCGGGACAGTATTTTCAAAAATGAACTGAGGGACAAGGCAATAATTGTCTCTGTCGTGTTCAGGCTGACAAAGGGGACCGTGCCAATGTCACTTTCTTATGCAGCTCTCACTGATGAGCTCTGCAGGAGAAACCTTTTGCATCCTGACATCAGCGATGTCTTTGAAGTAGTTCAGGATGTCAGGAGAACAAAGCTTCCCGATCTGAAGGTCATGGGTAACGCCGGCAGTTTCTTCAAGAATCCGGTCATTGATGCAGCCCATAAGCTCAGCCTGGAGCAGCTATATCCTGATCTGAGTTCTAACCCTCAGGGCAGTGGCTTCAAGATACCTGCAGGATGGCTTATTGAAAAGGCCGGATGGAAGGGTTTCAGGTCGGGTGATGCAGGATGCTACGAAAGGCAGGCTCTGATACTTATTAATTACGGTAAAGCCACCGGAAAAGATATTCTTGAGCTTTCGGAACGTATACAGGCTTCCGTCATGGAAAAGTTTGGCATCTCTCTCGAGAGGGAGGTGAACCTGATCCCCTGACTATTTCTGAGGAACACCAACTGACTGTGCCAGTATTATAATCTGGGTGGACTTTAACCCCATCTCCGGAGCCAGCCTGTCACGCGGCACCATAGCCCTGATGACGCAGCCAAGACCTTCTGAGGCACACCAGAGATAGACATTCTGTGCCATGAAGCCTGTGTTTGCCCATGATGAGAGCAGGTCAGTGTCAGTTATTGTCTCCCCCTCTTTCTTGCCTCTCTTTGTCATGTCAGAAACGTATACCAGGTTCACTGGTGCCGTTGCCGGGAAATCCTGAGTTCCGGTTAGTGCCCTTATATCCCTGTCATGTATCTGTTTCAGAATGTTTGTCGTTGCATCATAGAGATAAAGTCCGGTTTCCATGGTAACATAAACATCCATCTCCTGGAAGTTATGTGATGAAGGAGCTGTCCGGTGTCCGTCAGGCCTGCGGTTTATGCCCCACGCGGCCCAGAGAAGGTCTGAAAGCTGCTGCGTAGACAGGCTGTCACTGGTAAAGGCCCTTACTGACTGCCTTTCGTTCAGTGCATCCATCAGCGGTTTACCACCAGACCTGTGCGGGGCGGGCAGTGTTATATCCTGTGCTGAAACCATTACAGGGGATAAAGTTAAGCTCATTATAAGAAGAATGAAACCGGTTTGAAAGATCTTTTTCATAGTTGTATTTATTAGTCCTGCCTGAGCAATGGATAAATCAAATATACAAAATTGCCGGAGTCATCACCCGTTTTGCTTGCCCGATCTCCAGCCTCGTGCAGCCTTCGCATGCTTCGGGGCCAGGTAGAGGGTTGACATGATTCTGCCGGCCATAAAAGCGATGGAGGCAGAGACAACACCTGTGAGGTTCAGGAATACAACACAAACAAGAAGTACCGCAATTATCCCTATGAGCTCCAATGCAGTTGCAACCGAGATAGGAGAGGTTGTGCCGTTTATTATAAGTGATGATCTCTGGAAGTTCAGAAGGACTGTGAGTGCTGGCAGAAGGATCATTATCTTTAAAGGAAGATATGACAGGTCGGCAAGATCCTTGCTCAGGCCGGAGACGTTTATAAACCAGAGATCAGCCAGGGGAGTGAAGGCCAGCACTGATATCAGCACCGTTACCAGCATACCAAGATATAATGCAAAATTTCTCAATGCCGGGTAGTTCTGTCTCTTATCGCCTATCAGCGCAATATTCACCTCCTGGTATGATAATCCCATGCTTCTGAAAATGAACACCAGTGAGCCCACGACAGGGAGTACAGCCAGCGATTCGACCGCCATATAGCTCCTGCCAAGGAAAAAGGTAACGAAGGGATGCACACCCAGCGACAGTATTGAGGTAAGCGCCAGCGGATAATAGAACCTGGTAATTGATCTTAAGTTAAGGGTGCCATTCTCAGCGTCATCTTTCTGAAGCAGGGTCTTCAGGGTCCGTGAAACCATAATCCTTGTCGCTATTGCTTCACAAAGAACCGCCAGTGACATTGCTCCCGCACCAACATATGCCCCTTTCACTCCTGCAGTATATAGAATCACTCCAACGATCACAATAACTGACAGCCGCATGGTGGTACCGTAAGTCACCCTTCGCGTAAGGTTATTCCTGATCAGAATACCCTGGTAGAACCTTCTGTAGCCTATTGATGCAGCCCAGGGAAGAAAAATCAAAAGCGCAATGTGTGCAAGATGTGCAACATCTTCGGGCACTTCCATGAGACGTACGACGATGAATCTGAATACGGGCGGAATAAGAATTATAAGCTGTAAACCTGTAATACCGGAATTAAGGATGTCTGTAAATTGTTTCAGTTTCTTATATGAATGGCGTCCCTTTACAAGGCTGGTGGAGGCGCTCATCAGCATTATTATCGGGGCTTCGATAATCATTGCAAACGATCCTGCTATGCCAAAAGCAGCAAGGTTATGCTTTGCATCATCAAGCCGGGCAATAAAGGCAATTAGAAAAGGCTGCTCGATGGCCATCATCAGCCAGGTAAGAGCGAGCGGCCCCCAGAACAGGATTATTCTGCGGTATGTAAGATTTTCAGTTATTTCCGGAATTTTAAAAGTATCAAAGATAGTTCTTTATTAATGAGGATGGGGGGATGCGGTAAGGCAGATGTTATTAATTGGTTTTGCGGCTTCAGGAAGGGAGCCTCTGGTTTACATGTTTCCGGCGGGGGTGTCAGCCCGCCAGCTGGCGGGCTGACCATCCCTTAGCTTGCTCCCCTGCAGGCTGGCCCCTCGCTAAAATAGCCCAGGGGGCTATTTTGTGACGTTCGGCCCTAAATACAAAACAACCAGCATGCTGTACCTTTATCCCTGTCGCTCCATCGCCCACTCGTCCATTGGCCTAATCGCCCATTCCCCCATTCCTCCATTCCCCGACTCGCCTGTTCTCTTCAGATCAGAGGCGGGGGTGTGCCGCCTCGCCGGGCTCGGCGGCACCATCCCTTAGCTTGCTCCCCTGCAGGCTGGCTCCTCGCTAAAATAGCCCCCCGGGCTATTTTGTGACGCTCGGCCCTAAATACAAAACAACCACCATGCTTCGCATGTTTCTTTTTGTTTTTAAAATCCCCTGCAGAAAGCGAGCTTTCTTCGGGGTTTTTCAAAAACAAAAACCCCCTTTAGGGGGTGGTTGTTTTGTGCTTGATCGTGGAGCTGGCGGGAGTATAACCTTCGCTATGTGAAATTCAAGTAAAGTGATATAAAGATAAACAATATCAAGGAGTTAGTGTTAATAACTATTTTGCTCTTAAAGTTAAAATATATGTAATATATGCATAATTAAACCATTTGCTGTGTGTATATTTGTGTGTAAGAAATACGACACATGGCACACGTCAAATTTTACCCACTTAGGAGGAAGGATTCAGAGGGAAATTTATCCGACACTAACCTTCCGATAATTGCAAAATATTCTTACAACGGTAAGCGATTAGAGTATTACACACGCGAGAGGTGTGATCTCGCTTACTTCAATCTTAATTATGCTGCTCTCGGCAAAGATCCGATAAAGACAATCGCGCCTCACTCAGACATTATGAATGCTAACCTCAAGAGTATTGAGCGGCATATTCTAAAGATTGAGTCCGATGCTATTACTGCTGGCATACCGATTTCTATTGAATACTTCCGAACTGAGTTAAAAAAGAAGCTGCGACCAGAGCCGGAGAAGAAGAGGGTCACACTAACAGAGTACATTGATATTTACATTGCAAACATACCCACACGCACTAATCCGCGAACGGGTAAGAAGCTATCTCTGGCAATGAGTAAGAAATACGGCACGATAAAGTCGCTGTTTGCCGACTTCTGCAAGTTTAAAGGGCGCGCTTATGATTTTGCTGATATCAATGCGACATTCTACCGAGAGTTTAATAGCTACATGATGAATGAGAAGAAGTATGCTACCAACACAATGGGACGTGCTATAAAGTTTTTGAAGACAATTCTCAATGATGCAGTGTCGAATAATAAGAGCGATAATCTCGAATTTAGAGACCTACTCAAAGGCGGCGCAGAAGAAGCAGACGCAGTATTTCTTAACGAAGAAGAGCTGCTGAAAATATATCAACTTGACTTGAAGGCGAATGCACGTTTGGACCGCGTGAGGGATGTTTTCTTAATAGGGTGCATGACGGGGTTGAGATTTTCTGATTTCTCAACACTCAAGAAAGAGGATATCGACGTACGCAATAAGAGAATAAGGATTAAGACACGGAAGACGGGAGCAAAAGTTGTTATCCCGTTACATCCGACTGTTATCAGTATTCTCGAAAAATATAATTACGAGATACCGAGGGCAATCACTAACCAGCGATTTAACGACTACGTTAAAGAAGTGTGCCAAGAAGCGAAGCTAAACGACTCGTTTACTAAGCATATTACAAAGGGCGGCCAAGATACTTCAGAGACAATGGAAAAGTGGAAAGCAGTCAGCAGTCATACAGCGCGAAGATCATTTGCTACTAACGCAGTGAATAAAGGAATAAGCACGTTACTCGTTATGGGTATTACGGGACACACATCTGAGCGTCAGTTGATACAGTACATAAAGAATTCAAAAGATGATAAAGCAGACAAATTTGCAGAAGCAGCAGGGTGGTAAGCATCTGATCCTCTCTGAAGCAGATCGGAGATATAGAAATGAAGTTGCTCGGATTGAAGCCGTATTGACAACTGCACCCTCACGAGAGAAGTTTATACAGTCAGAACTCGACTTCATTGATCGGCTTCTGCATACACCGAAGCATATCAACCCCCGTAATGACTGCGTTCTAGATACCTTGAAGGGCGGGTTCAAGGATTGGTACTTTATGATTGACACTAAAGGTTATCCACTTGATTACGTTAGAATGCTACGGCATCAATATCAGATTTATCTCAGTGGTAATATCAATTTTATCGGAGAAGAGTTGACCGACAAAGCAAAAGTGATCGCTGAGGCCATTATGCTCTATAAGCTGGAAGAGTGGTTGACTGCTTTGAGAGATGGAGTTGAAGTTCATACAGATATCCACTCTCTGATTAAGCCCGGACGTGACCAGGGGAATTATCGTATCATTGACAGTCTGCTGCTCAAGTGCAGCGAAGAGATATCACATATTGCGAATTTTAATAGCAAGAATTACGCGGCATTGTATTTTATCATCTTCAAGAAATATCAGATATTTAAGACGGAAACCACTTTCACGGATCTTCAGAATCGGCTTGATCAATATTTCAACCAAGACACAACATCATATAAACCGAACAAGCTAACGAAGGCAGCAGAAGCGCTGAAAAGTAAGTATCGATGGGTTGACGAAATATAGTCCCCTCAAAATCCCCTCGCTTCATACCGTCATTTTTTCAAGTATCTATTTATCAATATGATATAAATAGCACCTGTCCCCTATTTGAGGGGACTGAGGGGACTGCTGTAATTTTGCCATAACGTGTTAACAGAGAAAAAATGGAATTTACAGCAGAACGCATGACGCTTGAAAGATTACCCGATGCAATGAGTTATTTGCTCGGAGAGATCGCTGACATAAAAGCGATTTTACGCAATCGGCCAGAGAGTGAAAAGACTGAAGACATCAGACTGAACGGGGATAAAGAGCTAGCTCAATACCTCCACTGTTCAGTTCAGACCGTTCAAATGCTCAAGCGACGTGGGCAGATAAGTTTTCATCGGATGGGGCGACGGTGTTACTACCTATCATCTGAGATTGACCGTGACCTTGCAGTCGCATCGCACAAACTCAATAAAAAGTAACAATGAGACAGCTACCCGAACAGTTTAGCAAGAACGGTCTGAATTATCGGCTTGTCATGCGTAATGACAAGGTTGCACTGTATGAGTTGACTTGGGGTGGTGATTGTTGCGGCTGGGAAGTGGCACGAATCTTCACTTATGGTGAACGAGCGATCAACGGACGTACAATAGAAGCTGCCGAAGCGTTGCCCTCAAATGAAATGTTTGGCATGGAAGGCAAACTCACCAAGAGTCAAGCATTTCATTCTCTTAGCCGCAAGAAAGCTGAAGAGTATTTCTTCACACTGTCAGAGAGGCTGAGAAATCCAAATGTACCATATACGTATGAGAAATTAGGCACTATCTCCTCTGAGGAGTATCAAAGTACTACTCCGAGGGTTTAACGCCTCTAGCAAACAAGCGTAATGGCAAAGAACAAACACATAGACGATGAACCAGTCTTCTTGCTCCGAGGTGATGATGATGAGATTTATTACATAGATGACCCGGACATGATACACACCCTCGACGAAAAAGTGAAGAGCATGAAGGGTAAAAGTGATGACGAGATAGGCGTGGAATTACTCAAAATTGTAAATCCCGAGAAATATGGCAATGGATAAGTTTTTCAACTTCCCCATACTGCTGATGCAGTCAGCTCCGAATATGAAGGTGTTTTGTAATAACGTAATTGATTATTGCATCTACAAACATAGCTTATCACTCGAGGGAACCGCTGATACTAGGATGAAGGCTGCGTCTCATTACTTCGGCGTTGCGCTGGGCAATGTTTCACGTTCTCTGAGGGATGGCCGAGAATTGTACGATAGTATGCCGACACGCCCCGCAATGACCGGCATAAATAAGGATTTGTTATTTGAATTTTATAAAGAGGATAAAACAGATTTTGAGATAGCCTCATTAATTGCATTCCTAGCAATTAAGAGCATTTTAGGTAAAAAGTCATATTCGCGTATCACTAATGAATATTTATTGTGCCGCATGGCCGGATATAACAGTAAACAAGATTTAAGAGAGTTGCCAGAATACCTTACACCATACCGCAAGCGTCGCGGCCTAAATAGGATTAAAATGGAGCTTCAGAGGAGTTACGGCCTTAAGATTTACGCACGTTATACACGAGGCTTTTTTGTCAGCTTCAGCCTCACACTTGAAGAGTTGATAAAGGAAGTTGAAATGAAGCGTAAAAAGTATTATGAAACGTACATGAGAGACCAACAGAGTGCGGCAGTCGTAAAGGTGTTATCTCAAATTTACCCCAATGCAAAACGATAATACAAACATTGTTCACCATATGTACACCATGTGTACATCTATAACAAAACACACCATGTGTACACTTAAGCGGCACTCATGTGTACATCTATATAAATATTCTTTACTAAGGTATTTAATAAAGATGTTTTACACATGTAAGCGCTTTCGCGCTTTTGCAGAAAATGAATTTTTTTATGAATGATTTGCAAACAACAATAAAAAACAACAGATATGGCATTTAAGAAAGGCTCGAGCGGCAACCCGAACGGCCGAACAAAGGGCGCAGCGAATCGAGTAACGGCTGAATTACGCGAACGGATCAAGGACTTTCTCGAAGGACAATGGGACAAAATAGAACGAGACTTCTCAACGCTTGAAACAAAAGACCGTGTGGTACTTTTTGAAAAGCTGCTGCAATACATTCTGCCGCGTATGTCAGCGGTTGATATTGACGGTGAAATAGACTTCAAAAGCTTATCGGAAGATAGTTTGGACAGAATTGCTGAACGATTAATAAACAAATCAAAATGAAAAAAGCAACGTGGATCACGATGTTCGGCCATGAACCGAATCGAATGATGAAAGAGGCCGTATTGCAAGAAGTTGTATCGACTGGCGCGGACATTCGGGAAGTCATATCTCGTTACGTTCTGCCCGATATTGCAGTCATTGGCTCTGACGGCAAATTTGATTATCAAGATACGCGCATCACAGTTGATGAATATCGAAGCATTGCGCCACTTGGACCGTATGCGAAAATCGTAATAATAAAGGAGGACATATGATAAAAGTTTATGAAGACAAAAAGAAGGCAGTTGATTTTGATGCGTCGATAGACAACTGCATTGATCGCTGCAACCAGTTGATCGATATTTGGCACGAGTTTCAGCCATTCAAACGCATCACAACAGTAGAAGACTTTGAGGCGGTGGCTGAGGATCCAGCGAAGGCATTCGATCAGTTGTTAATCGAAAGTGTTCAACTGAAAGCGTCGGGACTGACTGCTGATCCCGAACAAGTCGCGAAGCTCTTCAGCATTGACCGTACTAACTACATGAATTTAGTAGCGGGTCGCAGCGTAAGGATTGACGATTGCATACCATGCCAGCGCGCTAAAGTGAAAGCAGGAAAAACGGCAATATCATTGTCTGAATACGAGAGCTATAAGGCGTTTGTGACATTTGATCAAGGCGAATTTGTCCGCGATTACGATGCAACTGAAGACTTTAAAAAGAGATTCACGACGTACGCCACGACAGACGCACAGATTGCCGTCGTCAATCATTTCGCTGACTTGGTGCGGATCTTAAATGCGCATGATGCGAAATACACAATCTCGAACAAGGATAAAACGGTCATTGCGAAAGCTCTGCACTTGTATTTAACGCAAGCGGATCACGGCGAGTTTATGATAAATGAATTATTCATTCGAGACAATTTAAACCGATGAACGAAGACGAAACCATATTAACCATGATGAAGGCGACAGCGATCGCAGAAGGTCTGCGGCTGTTGATAGACAAGCTTCAGCAGTCAGAATATCAGCATGACGCGGTCTATCGGTCACTGCTGGCGTTTCTTTCTGATCTTCATTGGCAGCATTATAAAATCCAGACTTCCCATAAACTTGAATATGATCTTTTTGGGAATCTGCGTATCAAGTCTGATGACAAACGACAAACGTTGAACTTTAACTAACAATAAGATGAAAACAATTCTCATTCGCAAAAGCGGCGACAACTTGCAGTGGCGAGAACTCGCGACAACGTCAACCCATTGGCATTATTTGCCACCTAACATCAGGACGCAATCGGAGATGAAGCAATACTTTGCTGATGGTAAACAAACGAACCAGGCGTGGCAGAACTGGCGCGAAGTTCAATTTAAGCTCGTCGATGTCAATGGCACAGCGTATCAGCATTACGGCGTGCGTCAGCGGGACAATCTTTTCCATGCCGTCGTTAATTACGATGACAGCAAGCGTGTTACATTCAGCATCGATGAACTATGGTCACCAGCGGAACGGATGCGATACCTTCGCACGAATGCCGTACACTTGCCGTCTGAGATTGATAACGTCGATGACGCGTTGGAATATCTGTCAAGTGAAGAGCCGTTCACGGTCGATGATTATAAAGCGCAGCTTCAGAAGACAGTACGCGATAAAATTTCGGTGCGATGCGATAAGCACGCCCAAGGATCAGCTGCATACGCTTCCGTTGAGTTTACAGAATAGTCGGTTAGTTGGTTTTCCGGCTTTTAAATCGGGGGCTGCTTCTTGCCATGTCAATAATTTTTTGTATATTGTGATATGAGCAAGTATCAGGAAATAATGTCGAAGATGATCACCGAGCCGGTTTTTCTTCTAAACTCGTTTGAGGACATCGCAATGAGAACTGAGATCGTAGATGGAGAAATAAAGTATTTCATGAAGCCGCGAGGTTTGTACGAGTATTCGATTGCTTATAACAGCAAGTTGGTTGCCGAAACGGAGTTCGAAGCAAACGAAATCACAAAAGAACAATACGACGCATATTAACCTCACAACGGACAAGGCTGTAAGACGGTAATCAATCCGTTCGGAAAGCGCGTGGTTGACCAGAGGTTGAGGCTGTCAGAAATGGCAGCCTTTTTCGTATCTTTGGTTCAGAGGCAGCTCTATCCAAAAATGCAGCAATTCAAAATTGACAATGATTTTCAGACAGCCATGAGTTGAGTTGCCTTTATTTTAGATCATCCCAGACTTCTTTCAATTTATGATCCAAGGGATTTGGATTATACAACATTAATCTGTCAGACTCCCAAAATGCTCTACGGCATGGCACTTTAAGTTTTTTACATAAATAGAGCATACTAGGTAATAAACCATCTGGGAAGCGATCTCCTATTACCACAGCAATTAATGAGTCTTTAATATCAATGTATAACCTTTCATCTGAATCTGAATATATAATGATTCTGAACTCTTTTTCATCCTCAAAACTTGGGTCTTTGCAAAAGAACAAAGAGTCAGCATTTTGATTTATAAATTCCTCGCAGTAAGCATCAACTCCGCTAGAAATCACTTTATTGAAATTTACACTTGGTAGGTTTAGTTCCCTTATGGGCTTATAGGTAATGACATCAGAGTAAACTCTTTTGACGCTCTCCAGTTTTGTAAGTTTATCAAGCAACTTGTTTCGATCCAATGCGATTGAAACGCCCCGGTAGTTATCACCGTACTGAGACCACATCCTTAATTTGCAGCAACCCAACTTCTCATATCTTTCGATTACTGGGAATCTATGATAAGAAATATCATTAGATTGATTCAATGAAAATGCAAGTACATGATGCTTTTCTTTTCTTAGTCGAGCGATTCCGTACATTGCACTAAAACCCATATGCTCGTCCTCCAGTGACAAGTTCGTACTTCCTCCGAACGGTATGAGTTCCTTATACTCATACGGATCATTTGTTAAGGCTAAAGGTGAAAACCTTAACCTAGCATAAGGCAGGATGTGCTCAAGCGCAGTAAGCGCCGAAGTGTAATGATATATCGTCGTTTCCTTTCGTAATACATCAAAAATATCAGATTCCGTTTCCATGATTCAATGAAATAAGAATTGCAGGTATTATTTGAGAGGAATAAATATTGAAATATACTACATAGAGAAGAGGCAGAATAATCTTTAACTTATTATAGTAGATTTCAAATCCAATGTGCCTCCTATTTATCAATAGAAGCAATAACACCAAGGGTTTATCAGATATTGACATTAATGGATTTGAATAAGTTTGAAAAAAGACCTTTTGAGGTTTATGAATTGATTTATTTGTTATCACTAATATAAAGCTGAGATTATTAATAAATTAAGCTTTAAAATTCGGAGTTTAATGTTTTAAAAGTCGCTAATCCCCCATGATATTTGTTGATTGCGTAATATAAAGAGCCATGGTTTTTCAATAAATAGCTTGCCCTTGGAAACACCCCTTGTTTTTTGATAATCTTTTTAAGGGCATCAGCTACTACTTTCCTATCCTTCCAATACCCCGATGTTTTTCGATAAATGTCCCTTTTATATTCATACCCCATCAATGATGCAACATTCTCATAAGATTTATGATGCCTTCTTATCGCATGAACAACTGAGCTACCAAAACAAGATATGATTTCAGAATATGTCGGAAATCGATTTAGTTTCATACATAAAGGCATCAGTTCTTGCTTCACGTTTTCAATATTAATCCAGTAGCCAATAGGTTTTTTATCCGAATGAGTATAATTGCAAGTAATTAGTATATCCAGATTCACAGTGTTCATCTCTAGCTTTTCATAAAGACTCTTGATTTTTTGATATAAGTGACTCTCATTAGTGTAATCTTCAGGTAAAATCTCAAATACCTCATATTCTTCTTCATAGTATAAAGCTTTCTTTCTTTGATAATTAATATTATAATTTCTTTCAATACCATTACGGGGATGAATATTTGGATCAATCATCAAAACTTCAATAATTAATCTGTTAGAGAGAATGAAGTCTGGTACAACCTTATGATTATTAATCAATAAAGTGATGCCTCTTCGATGAGGGATCCCCGCATTAAAAAGAATATCATCAATAATTTTTTCCGCAAATGAATCGCAATAATGACCATCATTCGCAATAAGGTATCTTGACGTTATTCCAAGTTTCTTAGCTATTGCTTTTAATCCTCCGTGCTTTCTTAGAGCACCCCTAAGACTTGTTTCCTCTAAGAATAGCAATTCTTGATCACTCGGGAAATGTCCTATCTTTTTAATGATATTGTTAAAATCCCTCTTTACATTTTCCCAATCAGTGTAATAATTATGGGGTTTATTTAAATTATCTGTTGGAATGTCAAGTAAAATGTATAGATTTCTCAGCCCGACGTAATGATGTTCGATTGCAGTAAGGATATTTAATTTGCCATGCATTTTAAAGTCGCCAGCCACTGGATAATCTCCGATGATTTCTTTAAGTTGAATAATCTCACGTCTAATGTTTTCAAGATTCTGCCAATAACCGGTATCTACATTTTGCAGAGGTTCGAAACCTAATGATTTTCTGAACTTAGAAAATCCTCCGTGGTAAGTTGAGACGGCATTCACGAAGGTAGTATATCCTTCAGTCTGCAATTTTTGCGCAGATGGTAAATTCCCGTATTTCGAAATGATCTTATTAGCTTCTCTTAAAACATTATTATAAGACTCCCAATATTTAAAACTATTCTGTAATGGTTCGTATCCTAATCTTAATCTAATTTTGGGTAGTCCTCCGTGAAACTTAGTGGCAGCATTAAGTAAGTAATTTTTTTTTCGCTCTTTTAATTCCTTTGCTGTCGGAAAATATCCGAGCTCATTAATCAAGTATTTAAATTCCATAGAGATAACTTTCCAATCTCTATAATCCTCAAGTCTTTTTCGACCTTCATGATCCCTACTTAAAAGTTTACGATACTTCTTTATGCCTCCTGTCTTTTGAATTGCCTTATTAAGATCATTGCGCCCCATTTGAACTAATTCTGGTAGCGTTGGTACATGGTTTAAAGAGTCGGTTAATTCTTCAAGTTCTTTAAAAATATTACTTGAATCTTTCCAATACCCATAAGGTCGCTTTCTACCCATTTAATTACAATCAGTAGCCTAATTCATCAATCAAATTTAGAAATAAACTCCAATTGCAAGCAGAATTAGACACAACTATAAAGCTCAACATCCTTGAATAGTGGACTTATCGTTTACTTAATACAAGGCTAATTACTCTGCTGGAATGTTATACTTTATGAGCCATCCTCAAAAATTTGCAACTTTGAATAATAACCATGAATTTATATTGAATCGATGACAGAAGATACATTACAAAAGTGGTTTGAAGAGCATGGCGAGTTCCTCTGCGGGGTCAAGATGCGATTCATAATCCGCACCTCTGCCGGAGGATGGGGCAAAGGTGATACGCTTTTAGAGGCACTTAATAACGCTGACTTTACTACCGATCAATCAGTAATTGTTGGACTCTATGACGAGTTCGCATGGGTTGACGATCTTGGCACAGTACACTATATGATTGGTCATTCAGACCCCGAGGCATTAGATATCAAATCGCTTAAATGAAATAGCAACTGCTGTCCTTGCGGCTGATGCCTATATCGGAGAGGGTTTTGGGTTGTGTCTCTATGGCACTACCCTCATATTGGTTACCGTGATAAGTACCCTTTTCAGCTATCTCACCCCCGTTGCTGTCCTTCCTTGATGAGCTGAACTATGTTAAAATATTACGACTGCCATTATAATGAAATTTTATCTTTTGCTATCAAGAAAATAGTGTAAAATGCGACTCATTTTTACTATTAGCTGTGTGCTAAAATGTGTGTAAGATATAAAGTAAAGACTTATAAACTATTGATTTATAAGTCATTAAAACGGTTGGGTTGTGGAGCTGGCGGGAGTCGAACCCGCGTCCAGGCAAGGCGACCATATGCTTTCTACATGCTTATCCTGCCTTGATTGTCGGGAGTGACCAGGTGGCAGACAGCCGAATCACACCTTATCTCCTTTGATTTCACCTTCGGGACGGAGAGGCCGTCGGGCTATCCCTGAATTGCGTGCGCTTCCTTATCGGGTTGGTACAGGGCATCACCGCCCGGGAAACGTCTCGCCCCAACACCTGGTGCCGGGGTTAAGCATAACCTACTTGGTTCGGTTACGCAGCAAGAGCGTAGTTATTTTCGCCAGTTATTGTTTTGTGACACAGGTTATAGAGTAGCGCCACCACCCTCTGCATGCTTACATACCACCGCGGCTTGCTGTCAAAACCAGGTCAGCCCCTTGATATGTCAATTACACCGCAAAAGTACATATAATTGCGGTTATATGATAAATATATTTACAAAAACCGGGCCGAATTCTTATCTTCACAGCATACCTCAAAGTTGCTGAAATGGAAAAGAAAGTGAAGGTGGGCATACTTCGCGAGACAAAGATCCCGCCTGACAGGAGGGTACCACTCACCCCGGCACAGATTGTGGAACTGAGAGAGAAATATCCGTTCGTGGAGTTCTTCGTACAACCCTCTGACATCAGGTGCTATACCGACGATGAATATGAGTATCTCATGATACCCATCCGTGAGGATCTGAGCGACTGCGACATACTTATGGGAGTGAAGGAGGTTGACAAGAGACTCTTTATCGATGGAAAGACATACCTCTTCTTTGCCCATGTGGCAAAGAAGCAGTCTTACAACCGCGAGATGCTCCGCGAGATAATGAGGCACAAGGTAAGGCTTATTGATTATGAATACCTTACCACAGACAAGGGACAGAGGGTGGTCGCCTTCGGTCGCTGGGCAGGTATCGTGGGGGCATACAATGCCCTGCGGGCACGCGGCATAAAGACAAACAGGTTCAGGCTTAAGCCGGCATTCCAGTGCCGTGACATGGCAGAGATGTGTGCAGGCCTCCATCTGATACAGCTCAAGCCCGGGCTGAAGATACTTGTCACCGGCGAAGGACGGGTGGCATCCGGTGCGATGGAGACGCTGTCACACTGCAGCAACCTTCTAAAGGTTACCCCGGAAGAGTTCCTTACAAAAGAGTATGATGTGCCCGTCGTATGCCAGATAGGGCCGCAGCATTATGTAAAACACAGTGACGGCAGACCGTTCGACTTCAATAATTTTGTTTATAATCCGGGCGACTATGTATCTGATTTCCTAAGGTTCACCAGGGTAACAGATATTTTTATCGCCGCTCATTACTGGGACCCGGCGTCACCTGTTTTCTTCACCCCTGAAGACGTTGAGAAACCTGAATTCCGCATTTCGGTAATAGCCGACATAAGCTGTGATCTCGGAGGGCCGATACCCACCACCATCAGGGCCACAAGCATCGCAGATCCGTTTTACGGATACAACCGTAAGCATCATTGCGAGGAAGAGCCCTTTGTCAGGCCTGAGAATATCACCGTTATGTCAATTGATAATCTCCCCGGCGAGCTGCCACGTGATGCCTCAAGCGACTTTGGCGGGCAGCTGATGGATCATGTCCTGAACGATCTGTTCATCGAAAACTCATCATCTATGATTCTTCGTGCAACCATAACAGGTGATGAAGGACTGATGCCCCAGTACAGGTATCTCAGTGAGTGGGTATACCCTAAAGATGAGCCGTTATGATGCGTATTGTCATCTGCGGTCCGGCGCATCC
Organism: uncultured Bacteroidales bacterium; assembly: GCA_963732365.1. Classification (GTDB taxonomy): domain Bacteria; phylum Bacteroidota; class Bacteroidia; order Bacteroidales; family VadinHA17; genus SR-FBR-E99. The sequence goes on from CAVSZC010000005.1 coordinate 1,549,369, forward strand.
CTATCGCGGGGGCATCGCAGCATATAACGAGAGGCTGGCGCAGCAACTCCTTCAGGAAGGTGATGCGGCAGCCATTTACACGTTCAAGCTTCAGTACCCTCAGCTGCTGTTCCCGGGCAAGACCCAGTATGAAGACGGCTACGCTCCCGAGGGTATAAGCATCACACGCGCCATCAACTCTGTCAATCCCCTGAACTGGTTCCGTACGGGACTGCGTCTGCGGAGGATAAGGCCTGACCTGGTCATCATGAGGTACTGGCTTCCATTTCTGGCTCCGTCACTGGGCTTTATCTCGCGAATAGTACGAAGCAACGGTTATACACGCGTCATAACCATCTTTGACAATGTCATCCCGCATGAAAAAAGAACAGGCGACAGGCTGCTGACGAAGTTTTTCATCAACAGCATCCATGGGGCGCTGGTTATGACAAGGGCTGTCGAGGCTGATCTGCGGCAGTTCAATAAGAAAATACCGTGCATCATATCACCCCACCCGCTCTTTGACAACTACAGCGAGCCTGTGACGCGGGCTGAAGCAATAGTACGGCTGAACCTCTGCCCGGCTGAGAAGTTCATCCTCTTCTTCGGTTTTATCAGGGAGTACAAAGGGCTCGACCTGCTGCTGGAGGCCATGGCTGACCAGGCTGTCAGGGATCTGGGTGTGAAACTGATTATTGCCGGGGAGTTTTATGAAGATGAAAAGCCATACTTCGACCTTATACATAAACATAACCTGGGCTCACGGATAATACTGCACTCTCATTTCATCAAAAGTGAGGAGGTGAGGTATTATTTTTCAGCAGCCTCGGTGGTGGTGCAGCCATACAGGTCAGCCACGCAGAGCGGGGTCACCCAGGTGGCATATCACTTTAACAAACCTATGATTGTTACGGATGTGGGAGGCCTTGCTGAGATAGTCCCTAACGGCAAGTGCGGATATGTTGTTGCACCTGAGCCCGGCGCCATCGCGGAGGCCATAACCGATTTCTTCAGGGGTGGCGACGAAGAGCGGTTCAGGGAAGGAATTGAGGATCAGAAGAAACTCTACTCATGGGATAAGCTCACCGAAGCTATCCGGGTGCTGACGAGAGAGACGCAGAGGCACAGGTGACTGAGCAACAGAGCTATTAAGGTATAAAGGGTAAACGGTATTCGAGACCGATTACCGATTACCGCTTACTGATTACATCTGAATTGATTACGACAAATTCAGCTTTTCACGAATGAGGTACCTGTTTCTTTCCGATGATCTTCTGTTCACCAGCTCGGCAAGGAATCCTGTAAGGAAGAGGAAGGAACCGATGATCATCACCGCAAGGGCAATATAAAACCACGGACTGTCAGTCACCAGCGGTGCCCTGAGATGCTGATTGATGAATATCAGCTTGCGTGCACCCAGGTATCCGGCCATAATGAATCCTGTCATGAACATAAGTGTGCCAAGCATACCGAAGAAATGCATGGGGCTCTTACCGAACCGGGTGATAAAGCCAATAGTCAGAAGATCAAGGTAACCCTTCAGGAAACGGTCGAGGCCGTATTTTGTGACGCCGTATTTGCGTGCCCTGTGCTGTACTATCCTTTCGCCTATCCTGCTGAATCCGGCCTCCCTGGCAAGCATCGGGATATAACGGTGCATCTCGCCGAACACCTCTATGCTTTTTACCACCTCGGCATCATAGGCCTTCAGTCCGCAGTTGAAGTCATGCAGCCTGATACCTGAAAATCTGCGGGCGGTGAGGTTGTAGAATTTTGATGTGGTTCTCTTTATTAACGGATCATATCTCTTTTTCTTCCATCCTGAAACGATGTGATAACCCTCATCCCTTATCATTTTCACCAGTTCGGGTATCTCGTCAGGACTGTCCTGCAGGTCGGCATCCATGGTAATGACCACATCGCCCGATGCTTCGCTGAAGCCGGTCTGCAGCGCCGCCGCCTTGCCGTAGTTCCTGCGGAACCTGACGGCTCTTACATTCTTATCCTTCAAAGAGAGCTCCTGCAGCACCTTCCATGTGTTGTCGTTGCTGCCGTCATCAATTACTATGATCTCGTAGTCAATGGATGAAGAAGAGCATACATTCCTGATCCATTCTGCCAGTTCCGGCAGTGAATCAGCTTCATTATAAGCCGGTACAACTACGCTAAGATCCATTATTCCTTGGCTGGTTCCTCTTCATCAAGCAGGGGATTCCCTTTCTTTACTATGAACAATGAAACCAGAAGTGAAATAATGAGTCCGAAGAAGACGCCATATATTACAGACATGAGTGATGTGAGCCAGGGCTTCATCATCTTGGCCTGAACTGCCAGCCCGGCATCGATGGCCGATTCCGGGATACCCTTTGCGATCATCTTTTCCTCTGCCATGGCCATCTGCTGGTCAACCAGGCCCGGATCAATAAAAGCATAGAGGACATAAATATATAAAGCAGTAATAATGGCGGCATAGACATTGATCACCACACCTGCGCCAACAGACTTGCCGTATGTTATATATCCGTTATTGTAGTGATCACGGTATGAGCGGAGAAGCAGAAAGAGCACAAGAATGCTTATCAGCAGACTGGGCCACATGATCCATGTCTTGAACGTGAGGTCAAGCATATAAGTCAGCACAGAAAAGACAACGGCCACCAAACCGAGTATGATTCCATAGTTGAGTGTTTCTTTCCAGACAGATCTTTTTTCTTCCATTTTAGCAGGGTATTTGGTTATGAAAGCAAATATAGTCTATTTAAGAATATCTGTCGAAAAGGGGAGTGGGGAACTATTATTTTGGGCGGGAGATAAAATTTCTTACCTTTGTGCGGGGTAAGTCTCATACGACCAGCTCCCTTTGAACTCCCCCAGGGTCGGAAGGCAGCAAGGGTAAAAGGTTGTAGCGGTGCGATGTGAGTAGCTTACCCTTCTTTTTTTGTCCCCTGTCGATATAACTTTATATATTTGCCGTCACTTTCAAGAGAGATGATAATAAAGATCTATCCCGAGAACCCCAATCCTGAACGGATCCGAAAAGTTACCTGGGTGCTGGAACAGGGCGGTATTGTCATCTACCCGACTGACACCATATATGCCATGGGCTGTGACATCAAGGCTGTCAAGACGATTGAAAAGATCGCCAGGTTCAAGGGGCTGAACCCGGGCAACCCTGACATGTCAATGATATTCTCATCAATGAGTCAGCTATCGGAATACACTGTCATCCACGACAATAACCTGTTCAGGCTTCTGAAACACAATCTGCCGGGTCCGTTTACCTTCATCGTGCCGGCAAACAACCAGATACCGGTCATCTTCAAGCATAAGAAAAAGACTCTCGGTATCCGCATCCCTGACAACGATATCACACTGGAGATCGTGCGTGACCTTGGCAGGCCGTTAATGACCACCTCGATCCACGAGGATGATGACATCATTGAATATATCACTGATCCGGAGCTCATTCATGAGAAGTATTTTGACTTTGCCGACCTTGTTGTTGACGGCGGCTTCGGCGGCAACGAGCCCTCAACGGTAGTTGACTGTACCGGTGACGAACCTGTCATTCTCAGGCAGGGGAAGGGAGTGCTGGAGTACTAGGATTTGCGATTTGCGATTGTCGATTTGCGAATGGCTTTCACTTCTGCTCCTGTCCGAAAGATCCCTATTTTCTGTCGCTGGTAAAGAATCTGTTTATCTTTTCGAATGCTGATGGCAGGGTGAAGACAACGACCTTGTCTGCATACTGGATGTGAGTGTCGCCTGTGGCGATGAATGGGACGCCGTTACGCAGACCCCCGCCGATGATGGCGTCTTTCGGAAAATCGATAAGTCTGAGCGGACCGTCAGTGATGCGCGCGTTCTCAGAGACGAAAAACTCAAGAACCTCTGCGTCTGTCCCTGTCATCATCTTCACCTGTGTGACATTGGGGTTCATCGTATGGCGGAAGATACGGCTTGCGGTAGCGATCTTCTTGTTTATGATTGTGTCTATGCCAGAGTTCTCCGCGAGGTTGATATATTCCATGTTCTCCACCTCTGCTATCGTCTTCATCACCCCCATCTTCTTTGCCAGGAGGCATGAAAGAATGTTTGTTTCGGAGTTACCGGTCACGGCAACGAATGCATCCATATTTGGAAGCCCCTCTTCGGCGAGAAGATCCCTGTTGCGCCCGTCGCCATTGATGATAAGGGTCTCCTCAAGCATCTCGGCAAGGGTCTGGCATTTTTCCAGGTTGTAGTCGATAAGTTTTACCTGGCAGTCATGCTGAAGATTCAGCGCTACGTGCCTTCCTATTCTGCTTCCTCCGAGCACCATCACGCTGCGTGCTTCCACATTCTTCTTCCCTGAGAACTTCATCATCTCGGCGATACCTTCGCGGGTGGAGATGACATATGCCAGGTCCCCCTCGTGAAACTCCTCCTTGCCGCGGGGTATGATTGTCCGGTCATTCCTTTTGATGGCTACGGCACGGTACTGTATTGAGCTGAGCGTCGTGGAGACCTCCTCAAGACTGAGGTTGAGCACGGGGGCGTTCTTCTCAAGCTTCTGTACGTATAGTGAAAGCTTGCCGCCGGCAAAATCCATGAACTCGGTCGTCCCTGTCTCCTTGAGGAGGCTTATTACCTCCTTGGCGGCGATAAGTTCCGGGTATATGAGATGGTCAATGCCCATCTCCTTGAAGAACTCACGGTTACCGTGTTCAAGATACTCCATATTATCGATGCGGGCTATCACCTTCCTGGCGCCGAGCCTCTTTGCGAGGATGGCTGCGGTTATGTTTGTGTCTTCAGAGTGGGCTACGGCAATGAACAGGTCGGTGTTTTTCTTTATTGACTCCCTGAGGATACCGAGCGATGTGGCCGACCCCTCAAAGGTGAGCACATCGATGGCAGCATCTATAGGCTTAAGCCTCTCCTCTTCCGAGTCAATGAGTATTATGTCATGTTCGCTCTGTGAAAGCATCTTCGCGAGATGTGTTCCCACCTCTCCTGCACCTGCAATTACTATTCTCATGGGTTAAAGCTAAATCCGGACAAAGTTAAATAAAAAGAACCATTACCCCGGCTGTAAAATCTCAATCTTTAGTCCCCGCTCCGCAGCATGTTTTTTGATTTCGGCAGGCAGCTCTCCCTGGCCGGCAGGGACGAAAAGCCTTCTTCCCTGCTGCAGCGCTCTCATCTCCCGGCCTCTTATGTTATAGACAATAACGGCCTTTTCCCGGCTCTCCGTGACGTTTTTGAAGATGCCGAAAGCGAAAAAGAGAGCCAGTGCGGCCAGGAAGGGTTTCAGAGTGATCTTCCCTACCCGCAGCAGGGATGTCAGAAGGAGTGCAATTGACAGTGTGAGAAGGAGGGCTTCGGCAGAGGTGAGGCCGATGTTTTCGATGACGCCGTGGTGCATTGAGCTTATCATGCCTGTATAGCCCAGTGTCATCTTTGAGAGCACCTTCAGCAGCGATGCGATGAATGATGCAACAGGGCCGAAGGCCGAGAATATCAAAAGGAGAAATGCAAGCGCCATGACCGCAAACGAGACTGGTATCACGATAATGTTCGTTGCCAGGAAGAGCAGGGGAAACATGTTGAACAGCCTGACTGAGAGTGCGAGAGTGCCCGCCTGTGCCACAAGTGAGACGGCTGTCATCTGCCACAGCCAGTCAAGAGGCCTGCTCCTGACTTTAATAACCCTGTATAACGGGTCATAGAATAACAAGATGAAAGCCACTGCCAGGTAGGAGAGCTGGAATCCTGCCTCGAACAGTACTGCCGGCCTGGCTGCAGTGAGGATGAAGGCGGAAGCCAGGAGGCTGTTCATCGCTGCGGCTGGTCTGTTCATCAGGGTGCCTGCCTGGAGGAAGGTGAACATTATCGTTGCCCGCAGCACCGACGGTGACATGCCCGTGATGAAGGCAAAGCCCCACAGTGCGGTTGTTATTATGAGTACCCTGACGATCCTGAGTCTCCGCCGCATAAAGAAGAGCAGGCAGGAGAGCCCCAGGCTTATCATGCCGACATGCATGCCCGAGACAGCCATGATATGCATTGCGCCGGCCCTTGAAAAAGAGGTAAGCTGCTCCCTGTCAAGAAGATCCTTGTCGCCTATGGTCAGCGCTGTGACGAGACCCAGCGCTTCACCTTCAAGTCCGGCTTTTTCGAAGGCATTGATCATCTTGCGGGCTGCTGTCAGTGATCTTTCCCTCAGGGTGAGATCATCAGAGGGGTGATATTCCACGATGTCACCGCCGCGGATAAAACCGAGGTATCTGACCCCCTGACCTTCCATGTAGCGGCGGTAATCAAATTCGCATGGATTACCGTTATTCTTTACTGGGCGGGGGGTGGTTCTGATGAGCAGCCTGTCACCGGGCTTCCACTCCGGCGAGATGGTGTCAGAGAGGAAGTAGAGCAGGAGCGAGCCTGTCGGGTGGTATTCATTCCCCTCTTTTCCGGCACTGATGATCTTTGCCCTGAAGGCATGGCTCGAGCTCTTTTTTTCCGGGTATTCTGCCACCCTGACAAGAAAAGTGTCGCGTCTCTCTTCAAGGGTGGTAATCCGTCTCTTGCCTGAAGTGTGGAGCAGGTACCCCGAGGCCATAAGAAAGCTGATGACGGCACAGCCGTACAGCAGGTCTGTGAAGTAGCCTTTATATGCCATTCTGAGGGTCATGGCTGCCGCGGCGACAGCCAATAATATCCAGGCAGCAGTGTCAGCGGCCGGCGCTGCCTCTGCTGCCAGCACTCCAGCACACAAGGGTGCATAAAGCCTCAGGAACGGGATATCCCTGAAATGCACGGGTCTACAGCTTAAGACCCATTAAAGGTAGGAAATTAACGAAGAAAAAGCAAGACGGAAAGGGGGTTAACGGTAGGCGGGCAGCACAGTGCGGTACTCAGCTTCAAATTTGCCCCGCATGAGGTCATTCAGTTTGCCCCTGATCAGCCGGCGGCGCAGAGGGCTTAGCTTATCGGGGAACAGTATCCCGTCAAGGTGATCATACTCATGGAGTACCACCCTGGCCTTGTATCCGTGGTAAACCTCATCACGGAAATTCCATTGCTCATCATTATACTGGATTCGTATCACTGACTCGCGGTCAACCTCCTCACGTATCCCCGGCAGGCTAAGGCATCCCTCGTTCATCGGTACCTTTTCACCTTTGCGTTCGATGACATGAGGGTTTATGAATGCCTGTCTGAAGCCCTTCATCTCCGGATGGTCTTCTGCCAGCGGCTCTCCGTCAATGACGAAAATCCTGATAGATTTTCCTATCTGCGGCGCTGCCAGTCCCAGTCCGTCTGAGTTGTACATCGTCTCAAACATATCAGCGAGCAGTTTGTCAAACTCCGGATAGTCACGGTCTATTTCCTTCGCCACCTGGCGCAGGACAGGATGTCCGTATACATAAATGGGATAGGTCATTATTCTTTTTCTATCTTTTGCTGTTCAACTCCCTTTTTGTCAGCCATGACTGAAGTATGATTGATGCGCTGATGCGATCTACCATCGATTTGTCTCTGCGGCTGCTCTTCTTCACTCCGCCGTCAATCATTGTCCTCATTGCCATCTGTGACGTAAAGCGTTCATCTGCGAGGTGCAGTTCCACCAGCGGAAACAGTTTTCTGAACCTGGCAATGAACGGGTCAATGTATTTGACGCTTTCACTGGGCAAATTGTTCACGGTGACAGGATATCCTATCACAACATCTGTGACATTTTCGCGGGGTATATAATCTCTGAGGAAGGCTTCAAGTTCTCCGGAAGGGACTGTTACCAGGGGGGATGCGATGATCCTTAGCGGGTCTGTAACCGCCAGCCCGCACCGTTTTCTTCCGTAGTCTATTGCAAGTGCTCTGCCCAATATTGGAATTTTTTGAAGCGGTGCAAAGTTACCTATTTGGTAAGATAAAAAAAAGAGCCCCGCGACAGCGGGGCTCTTCCTTATAACAGAACGTAAGTTCAGTTATTTTTCGGTTTCGGGCGACACCTCCTGCGGAGTGAACTCCATGATTGAGAGGCGCTTGTAGGTGTTGTACCTCCATTTTGCATTCTCTTCAGCCTGCTTGAAGAGGTACTCAGCCTCGCCGGGGAAGTCCTTCAGCAAGGAAGTATAACGTACCTCTGACATAAGGAAGTCCTGGAATTTGCTCCAGTCGGGTTCCTTGGAATCAAGCTGGAAGGGGTTCTTGCCCTGAGCCTCGAGGCGCGGGTCGAACCTGTAGAGATGCCAGTAACCTGAAGTAACTGCCTCCTCTGCCTGTGCCTGTGTCTTTCCCATGCCGTCGCGAAGGCCGTGGTTGATACAGGGTGAGTAAGCAATGATGAGTGACGGTCCGGGATACTCCTCAGCCTCACGGATAGCCTTGAAATACTGGCTCTGGCTTGATCCCATGGAGACCTGTGCCACATAAACATAACCGTAAGTCATGGCCATCTGTCCCAGATCCTTCTTGCGTATCTTCTTGCCTGATGCTGCAAACTTGGCAACAGCACCGGCAGGGGTGGACTTGGAGGCCTGACCGCCGGTGTTGGAGTAGACCTCAGTGTCGAGGACAAGGATATTCACATCATCGCCTGAGGCAATGACATGATCAAGCCCTCCGTAACCGATGTCATAAGCCCATCCGTCGCCGCCGAAGATCCAGTACGATTTCTTTACCAGGTATTGCTTCAGTTCGAGGATATCATTGCAGACCTGTGCTTTATCCTTTTCACATGCGGCAATAACCTTGTCTGAGACCGCCCTGCTTGTTTTTGCATTGTTTTTTTCAGCAAGCCACTCATTAAATGCTGTCACTGTCTCCGGTTTCAGACCGTTACTGAGGTTCTCCTTCATGAGTCTCTCAATGCGCTCTCTTAACCTTGTTGCGCCCAGTGCCAGTCCGTAGCCATACTCGGCATTGTCTTCAAAGAGTGAGTTTGCCCATGCGGGTCCGTGGCCGTTATGGTTTATCGTATAAGGCGTTGACGGTGCCGACCCCCCGTAGATGGAGGAGCATCCGGTAGCGTTCGATACAACCATGCGGTCGCCGAAGAGCTGTGTGACTGCCTTGATATAAGGTGTCTCGCCGCAACCTGCGCATGCGCCCGAGAACTCAAAGAGAGGCTGTGCAAACTGCGAGTTCTTCACGTTGGTATACTTGTCAACGACAGTATCCTTGTAACCGACTTTCTCATGCATGTAGGTCCATATCTCAGCCTGTTCGAGCTGTGTGCCCAGAGGTTTCATGATGAGAGCCTTTTCTTTGGCGGGGCATACATCAGCACAGTTGCCGCAGCCGGTGCAGTCATATACGCTGACCTGGACACGGAACTTGTGGCTCTTGGTGTTGCCGATGCCCTGTTTGGCTGTTGTGCCCTCGGGTGCGGATGCCAGCTCCGCATCAGTAAGGAGGAAAGGCCTTATGACGGCATGAGGACAGACATAAGAGCACTGGTTGCACTGTATGCACTTGTCCATCTGCCATTCCGGAACGTTTACTGCAATACCGCGTTTCTCGTAGGCAGTTGTTCCTGCAGGGAATGTGCCGTCTTCGCGTCCCACAAACGCACTCACCGGCAGATCATCGCCGCGCAGTCCGTTGATAGGTTCAACCACGTCACGTATGAAGGCAGGCTTGGTCTCGTCAACAGGAGCAGGTTGTACCACGATTGATGCCCATGCGGCAGGTATTTCGACTTTAATGACCTCACCTCCGCGGTCGATGGCATCGTTGTTCATCTTGACAACATCTTCTCCCTTCCTGCCGTATGACTTGATGACAAAATGTTTCATTTCATCCACGGCCTGCTTGTACGGAATGACCTCAGTCACCTTGAAGAATGTGCTCTGCATGATGGTGTTGGTGCGTGTCCCCAGACCAAGTTCCTCTGCTATCTTTGTAGCATTGATCATGTAGAAATTGATATTGTTCCCGGCCAGGTACTTCTTCATGCTGTCAGGGAGTCTCTTCTTTGTCTCTTCGACATCCCATATTGAGTTCAGGAGGAAGGTGCCTCCTTTCTTCAGTCCTTTAAGCATGTCATACTTGTCAAGATATGACGGTACGTGGCATGCCACGAAGTCAGGGGTGTTGACAAGATATGGTGAGCGTATCGGCTTGTCACCGAAACGGAGGTGCGATGTGGTTATACCTCCTGATTTTTTAGAGTCATAGGCAAAATAGGCCTGGCAATACTTGTCAGTTGTCTCACCGATGATCTTGATCGAATTTTTGTTTGCTCCCACAGTGCCATCAGAGCCGAGCCCGTAGAACTTGGCAGAATAGGTTCCCTTGTCGCTGACGTTTACTTCGGGCAGAAGAGGGAGTGATTTGAATGTTACGTCGTCAACGATTCCGACGGTAAACTGGTTCTTAGGCTCCTTCCTGTCCATGTTCTCAAATACAGAGATCATCTGTGCCGGAGTGGTATCCTTCGAGCTCAGGCCGTAGCGGCCGCCGAGTATCATCGGGCGGGCTTCCCTGTCATAGAATACCTCCTTGACGTCAAGATAGAGAGGTTCGCCATTGGCTCCCGGCTCTTTGGTGCGGTCAAGCACTGTGATGCGTTTGACGCTGGCAGGCATTACGTTAAACAGGTACTTTGCAGAGAAGGGTCTGTAGAGATGAACTGAGATAAGACCCAGTTTTGCCCCTTTTGTTGCTGCGAGATAGTCGATGGTCTCCTTGATGGTCTCTGTCACCGATCCCATGGCCATGATGATATGCTCAGCGTCGGGTGCACCGTAGTAGGTGAAAGGCTTGTATGTCCTTCCGGTGAGTGCTGATATCTTCTCCATATAGTCGTTAACCGCATCATCAAGATGTGTATAGAACGGGTTGGCAGCCTCCTTTGCCTGGAAGAAGATATCGGGATTCTGTGCAGTGCCTCTTGTAACCGGGTGCTCAGGGTTGAGTGCCTGGCCACGGAAGCGTTTCAGGGCATCCCTGTCAAGGAGCTTCTTCATGTCTTCCATACTTATCACCTCTATCTTCTGTACCTCGGAGGAGGAGCGGAATCCGTCAAAGAAATGGAGGAAGGGGACTCTCGACTTGATTGCGGTGAGGTGAGCGACGCCGGAGAGATCCATTATCTCCTGTACGCTGCCGCTGGCAATCATTGCAAATCCCGTCTGGCGGGTTGCATAAATGTCACTGTGATCACCGAATATAGAGAGTGCATGTGCAGCAACAGTCCTGGCGCTGACATGAAAGACACCCGGGAGAAGCTCTCCTGATATCTTGTACATATTGGGGATCATGAGAAGCAGACCCTGTGATGCAGTGAACGTGGTTGTAAGAGCACCTGACTGCAGCGATCCGTGAACCGCACCGGCAGCACCGGCCTCACTCTGCATCTCAACAACTTTAACCTCTTCGCCGAACATGTTCTTCAGTCCGTGCGCTGCCCACTCGTCGACATTCTCTGCCATAGTGGATGAGGGCGTAATAGGATATATACAGGCTACCTCACTGAACATATAAGCTATGTGAGAAGCTGCCTGGTTACCGTCACAAGTAATGAATTTCTTTGTTGCCATTTTGAACTTTAAAAGATTAATGATCAAGTTTGCTGTAAAAAAATAAACTGCAAATTTAACTATATTTTCTGAAATTTTACTCGCTGTTCATTGAAACAAGAAACTCCTCATTCGAGCGTGTCTGCGTAATACGGTCACGAAGGAATTCCATTGCCTCAACCGAGTTCATGTCAGTAAGGTAGTTACGCAGGATCCATATCTTATTGAGTGTGGTCTTCTCGAGAAGAAGGTCCTCGCGCCTCGTGCTTGAGGCGGGTATGTCTATCGACGGGAAGATCCTCCTGTTGGAAAGTTTACGGTCGAGCTGCAGTTCCATGTTGCCGGTACCCTTGAACTCCTCGAAGATGACATCGTCCATCTTCGACCCTGTGTCAGTGAGAGCCGTTGCGATGATTGTGAGCGAGCCTCCGTTCTCAATGTTGCGCGCCGCACCGAAGAACCTCTTTGGCTTGTGCAGAGCGTTCGAGTCGACGCCGCCTGACAGCACCTTGCCCGAAGCAGGGGCTATGGTGTTGAAGGCTCTTGCAAGACGGGTGATGGAGTCGAGGAGTATGACAACGTCATGACCGCACTCTACCAGCCTCTTGGCTTTCTCCTGGACAATTGTTGCAATGCGCACATGCCTCTCGGCCGGCTCGTCAAAGGTTGAGGCGATGACCTCAGCGTTGACATTGCGTGCCATCTCGGTTACCTCCTCCGGACGTTCATCGATGAGAAGGATCATCAGATATACTTCAGGGTGGTATTTCGCTATGGCATTGGCTATATCCTGCAACAGTATGGTCTTACCTGTTTTTGGCTGTGCGACTATCAGGCCGCGCTGTCCTTTTCCTATCGGGCAGAACATATCGACGATACGCACTGAGAGGTTACCCTCTCCCGGTTTGCATAACGTGAATTTCTCATTCGGGAAAAGAGGGGTGAGGTAGTCAAAAGGCACCCTGTCACGTATGTAATCAGGTGTACGGCCATTGATTTCCTCGACCTTTATAAGGGGGAAATATTTCTCGCCTTCACGCGGCGGACGGATAGTTCCCCTGATAGTGTCGCCTGTCTTAAGCCCGAAGAGCTTTATCTGTGACTGTGAGACATAGATGTCATCAGGTGAGCTGAGATAGTTGTAATCAGGTGAACGGAGGAAGCCATAGCCGTCGGGCATGATCTCAAGGACGCCGGTGTTGGCTACTATACCTTCGAAGTCATATGCTCTCTCTTTTCTCTCTTCTCTTACCGGCTCATGCAGCTCCTGCTGCCCGTTAAGATTCTCCTGTGAAGAAGGGGGAAGAATTACAGATGTGTCAGCTGCAGCCGTCTCCATTATTACAGGTGTTTCTGTCATTGCCTCATTAAGCCTGAGCATGTCCTGGTCATTATCCATTACAGACTCACTGGCAAATAATTGCCTGTCAGGCTGCTGGGGTGGCTGAGGCTGTTGCTGCTGCTGGGGGCGCTGGCGTTCGTTCTCCGGCCGGCGCTCATTATCAGGTCTGCGCTCATTATCAGGTCTGCGCTGCTCAGGCAGGTCGTCCCTGAATCGCGGGCGCCTGTCCCTGTTCTGCTGCCATTGTTGTTGCCGTGACGACCTCTGCTGCTGTCCCTGCTGCTGCTGTCCCTGCTGAGGTTGCCCCTGCTGAGGTTGTCCCTGCTGTGGTTGTCCCTGAGGTTGCTGCTGAGGTTGCTGCTGCGGTGGCTGCTGGGATTTCTGCTGACCCTGCTGCTGAGGTTGCTGCGGTGGTTTCTGCTGACCCTGCTGGGGTGGCTTATGCTGCTGCTGCTTATGCTGCTGCGGCGGTTGTTTTGGTTGCTGCGGCGCTGTTTTCTGCTGTTCGGTCCGCTCAGGTTTTGGACGTGGCTCCCTGCGCTGCTGCGGCCTGGCGGCCGGCGGACCGTCAGGTCGGCTTGTTTTGCGTGCCTCAGCAGCATCAATTGCCTGCTGGTCAAGGATTTTATAAATAAGATCCTGTTTTTTGAGGAGCTCTGCCCTCTTAATTTTGAGCTGCTTGGCTATTTCCCGCAATTCGGGAACAAGCATTTCGCTCAGTTCAAGAATATCATGCATATGTTAAGATTGTGTAGAAAAATAAATAAGATTTTTTCTGATGAAGCGGAGAGTGAAAAAGTATCTCCTCTGATCGAATATCCGGATCGAACCGTTATTACGGTGCAATTTTAATCAAAAAATCAAAGAAATGCAAGTAACATTAATAAAATTAGCCTGTCAGGCTATTAAAAAGAGTTAAAATAAGCTTTTCATTCAAAATCAAAAAATGACCTCATCTATTGTATTTCTAAATTTTTTTCAGTAGAATTGTAGGCTTTTGCCGTAACAGTTGCAAAGGGTTTGCTTAACTATCTGGTAATGCGTCAGTTAAAAATTACCAAGCAGGTAACCAACCGTGATACTCCTTCTCTCGACAAGTATCTTCAGGAGATCGGAAAGGTTGACCTTATATCACCGGAGGAGGAGGTTTCCCTTGCACGACGCATCAGGGCCAATGATAATGATGCCCTGGCAAGGCTGGTGAAAGCCAATCTCAGATTCGTCGTTTCAGTTGCCAAGCAGTACCAGAACCAGGGGATGACTCTTCCTGACCTTATCAATGAGGGTAACCTCGGGTTGATAAAGGCGGCACAAAGGTTTGATGAGACGAGGGGCTTCAAATTCATTTCATATGCCGTATGGTGGATCAGGCAGGCCATTCTTCAGTCGCTTGCTGAGCAGGCCAGGATAGTGAGGCTTCCGGTGAATAAGATCGGGTCGATAAACAGGATCAACAGAGCCTATTCAAAGCTTGAGCAGGAGTATGAGCGTGAGCCCTCGGCCCAGGAGATTGCTGATCTGCTTGAGATCGCCCCTGACGATGTAAAGGAGGCTATCCGGACCAACGGCCGTACGCTTAGCATGGATGCACCCATCAGTTCGGAGGAAGACAACAACATGTACGATGTTCTGCCGAATGATGACACCCCCAGCCCTGACCGCAACCTTATCAATGAGTCACTCTCATATGAGATAGAGAAAGCGCTCAACACACTCTCTCTGCGAGAAGCCAGGGTGCTGAAGCTCTATTTCGGCATCGGGATGAAGCACCCATTTACGCTCGAGGAGATAGGCGAGGAGCTGAGCCTGACGCGTGAGAGGGTAAGACAGATAAAGGAAAAGGCAATCAAACGGATACAGTTTACCACACGCTGCCGCATATTAAAATCATACCTTGGTTGATAATATTTAAATCAGTTTCATCATGAGCCACCTGGTTGCACCCTCACTTCTGGCAGCTGATTTCTCAAACCTTGCAGGCGAGGTTGAAATGGTTAATGACAGCGTTGCTGACTGGTTGCATCTTGACATAATGGACGGGCTGTTTGTCCCGAACATCTCATTCGGTTTTCCTGTCATTGAGGCTGTGCGTGATCTCACCGTCAAGCCTCTTGACGTCCATCTGATGATTGTAGACCCTGACAGGTACCTTGAGCGTTTCAGGGATGCCGGGGCAACGACACTGACTGTACATTATGAGGCATGCCACAACCTCCACCGCACGGTGACCGAGATCCGCCGGCTGGGGATGAAGGCAGGAGTGACCCTTAACCCTCATACGCCGGTCATCCTGCTCAAAGACATTCTTCCATATATTGATATGGTGCTTCTCATGACCGTTAATCCGGGTTACGGAGGACAGACTTTTATTCCGGGAAGCATAAACAAGATAGGGGAGCTAAGGAGCATGATAGACGAAGAGGGTTACGATGTCCTTATTGAAGTCGACGGCGGTATCGATCTTCAGAACGCCCCGGTGCTGGTACATGCCGGAGTGGATGTGCTTGTAGCCGGAAACACTGTTTTTTCAGCATCCAACCCTGCAGAGGTGATAAGGATGCTTAAGGAGCCTGTCTGATCCAGCCGTCAGCCGGTCATCTGGCTGTCTATCCAATCAATTACTTCCTGACCTCTGGCGGCATCAAACCATCTTATTTCACTGTCTCTGTTCCACCAGGTGATCTGCTTGCGTGCATAGCGCCTGCTGTTTCTTTTTATCAGCTCTATCGCCCTGTCGCGTGTCATCTCCCCGTCGAAGAAGCTGAACATCTCACGGTATCCGACGGTATTGAGTGCATTCAGTCGTCTGTGCTGCATGAGCGAGGCCGCCTCCTGCTCGAGACCTGCTTCTATCATGCCGTCGACACGGCTGTCTATCCGGGCATAGAGATCGTCACGGTTGCGTGTTAACCCTGCCTTGATGATCCTGAAGTCCCGTTCCCTGACTCTTGACGTGAGGAACGATGAGTATGGTTTGCCCGTGCTTTCGGTAATCTCAAGGGCACGCAGAATCCTCCTTGGATTATGAAGGTCAACCCTTGAATAGTGTTCCGGATCAAGAAGCCTGAGAGCCAGCCGTAATCCTTCTATCCCCTCGTTCCTGTACAGTTCCATATACTTTTCCCGCACTTCAGGGTCAGTGTCAGGGATTTCATCCATACCCCTGCAGACAGCGTCCATGTATAGCATCGACCCTCCGGTCAGGACGGCAACATTTTTACTGAGGAAGAGTGACGGAAGGAGGGCAAGCACATCACGCTCATAGAGACTTATGCTGTAATAGTCCCTGACGGAAAGGAATCTGATAAAGTGGTGTCTGACGCGGGCGAGCTGCGCATCATCAGGGGCGGCGGTGCCTATACGCATCTCCCTGTAGAACTGCCTCGAGTCACATGATATTATATCACACCCGAGATGAAGTGCAAGGCTTATGGCAATATCGGTCTTTCCCACACCAGTCGGTCCGGGAAGTACGATAAGAGTGTTTTTCATGGGAATTGTTACCGGAGGAGGTTATTATTCCTCTTCCTCTACATTTTCGATGCTGTCAAATTCACCCAGTGTTTCGTCGTCTTCAGAGTCAAAAAAGATCTCATCGTCTACTACCTCTTCCTCTTCATCGTCGGTAACAATCAGGTTGTTGTACTTTTTGCGCGATACGCCCCCGAAGGTGACCTGTTTCGGGGGGAGCCCCTTTGAGTTTGTGCAGAGAGGGTATTCCCTTTCATCAATCTCCTTGCTCTCGCCCACATATTCTATAAACAGCGCCCTGTCATTGAAGAAGTCGAATACATACAGCAGTTTCTGGTTTTTGCGGAAGATGACATCTTCAAGGGTGGCATTTTCCATCGTTGAAGAACCTGCCCCCATATCAAAAAGTGTGAACTCCTCCTCTTTTTCCCAGCTGTCGGTAGCCATGTAAAAAGAGGCTATCTGAGACCTGTCAAACTCGAGCTCCTCCTGAATGGCATTGTGAAAGTCAAGCAGACTATGACTTTCGAGAAACTCAAACTCCCTCACAAAAGCTTCATCCTCATCAGATAATACCACAAACCTGTATACCATGCTTCTCAATGTTTCGAACGGTGCAATTTAATATTTTTTAAAATACGTTCACCCGTGGGTATTTTTTTTTAAAATGAAATCAATTGTGTCAATGTTATCCGCATAATCCCATAAATCGGGCTTTTGCGACTTCCCGAAAGGCATACGGCCATGACCTGTCACGCACTGGATCAGGTTTTTCTGAGATTCGAGGGCGCGGTCGACGTTACCTATATCATTATAGAATTCATAGTTTACCACTGCCATTGGGGGTGTGAGGGACTTGTCATTACGCAGGAGAGAGAAGCCGGTGTCGGTAAAAGGTTCCCTGTTGACAATCATCACTGCCTTGTTGTGGTCATAGTTGACGGCATATTTATGATGTTCCCGCAGTCTCACCCATGAGGTCCAGTGCGAGACCAGGTGACTTACGTCATATCCTTCCGGAAGGTAAAGCTTGGATACATTGCGGCATCCCAGTCCGAAGTAAGAGAATATATCGTCACCCAGAAGCTCAAGCTCCTCAGCTGTCTCCGTTCCCTCAATAATGGCGAGGCTGTTCCGGTTACGGCGTATTATGGACGGGATGTTCCTGAAATAATATTCAAAATACCTGGAGCTGTTGTTGCTGCCGGTGGCTATCACCATGTCAAAACCCTTAAGGCTGTCAGTGGTAACTACCGTCAGCGTTTCAAAAGCCGGTTCAATGGATATCAGCGTCTCAATCACGGTCTTCATGAGCAGCTCATCCCTGGTGCTCAGTCTTGCATGGAGCCTGTTGCCGGTTATCAGCACGCACAGCAGATCGTGGAAGCCTACCATCGGTATATTGCCTGCCATGACCACCCCTGCTGTAAGTGCTTCCTTTTCGCTGCCTGTCTCAGGGTAGGCTGAGAGCCACCGGGTCAGGTTCTCATGGGTAAGATTGTTGCCGATGGCTGATACGGCGCGCCTTACGTTGTCAGGGGTGAACCATTGATTTGAAAGATGAAGGGTATCTATGAGCCCTGCGAAGGGTCCGGCATTGCCTGCAGTCACGCCTGCAGCTCCGTCGCGCATCACCCTGCCCAGCTCTGCGAAGGCCTCTACTCTTTTTTGAAATGAAAAAATGCCCGTTTGCATACGGGCAAATGTACAAAAATGATAATGTGAAAGAAAAGAGGCACGGGGCCTCTTTTCTCCAACCTGTAAAAATCAGTTCAGCGCGAAGCTTATCGGCACGGTCATGCCGACATTTACCGGTTTGCCTCCCTGAATACCAGGACTCCATTGGGGGCACCTGTTGATCACGTCAAGGGCGGCGCTGTCAAGAAGCGGATCGACACTCCTTACAACCTCCGGATCTTTAACATTACCCTTATAATCAATAGTGAATTTAACAAATACTCTGCCCTGTATCCCCTTTTTGGCTGCCTCGGCGGGGTATTTTACATTCTCACCTATCCACTGTCCCAGTGCAGCATAGGTGGTATCATTCCGGAAGACGGGCATCTTTTCAACAACCATAAACACCTCATCAGGTGCCACATATTCCTCAGCGGCGGGTGCTGTCTTTTCTGTCAACGCTTCTGTTTCTTTCTGTGAGTCACTGCGGTCCTTGCAGGAAAACAACAGGACCATCACCATGGCAAGCGGAATTGCCAGGATCATCTTGAGGGAAGCGCTGCCTCCCGTTCTTTTCTTTGTCATCATGATTATTCGGTTTTTAAGGAGTGATCTTTTTGAAAAGGTATTTGAAAAGACCGGAGCAGGGCTTCGGAAGACATAGGTAAGCAGCAGCTCCTGGTATGAAACCAGGTCTTCACCACCTGTAATACATTCACTGTCAGCCTCATATTCATGCACAGACTGAAGCGATCTGCGTATCAGGTAGGCTGCCGGATTGAACCACTGCACTATTGTATTGAGTCCGGCCATCAGCAGATCGGTGTGATGCCCGAGCCCGATATGCTTCATTTCGTGGTTTATCATGCGCCCGGCATCGCTATCGGAGACTGAACTGCTGATGAAGACGTAGCTGAATGCTGAGAAACAGACGGGACTGTCAGAGTCGAAGACTATCACCCTTCCGTTCTTCTTCCCCTTAAGGGTAAGTTTTATCAGTCCCGCGGCACCTGTTATCATCGATCCTGCGGCAATAATCAGACCGCCGGTATAGACCAGGGGGAGGATGCCGGCAAAAATACCTGTGTCCGGCGCTGATACTGAAGGGTTGACAATCATTTCAGGCAGCAGGAGGGAGACCAGTCCGCCCGTCTGCAACACGGTGCCGGGTGCATCTATCTGTATGTTCAGCAGGGGCACCACCAGCGAAAAGAGCATTGACCCCAGGAGGTAGTACCTGTTCCTCCTGTGACGGGTATCCCGCCTGAGGGCTATCTCATAAAAGGCCCAGAGCAGGGTCAGGCAGATGCTGCTCTCAACTGCATAAACCAAAATCCCGTTCATCATTTCCTCTTTTTATCACGGTCCTCATTTTTCATCATCGCCATGATCTCCTCCATCTCCTTTACGGTTATGGAATCTTCACGGGCAAAGAAACTCACCATCTTCTGGTACGAGTTTGAAAAGTAGTTTCTCACAAAGCTGCTCATCTGTGACTTTCGGTAATCATCCTTTGTAATGACCGGAAAGTACTGGTAGGTTCTCCCGTAAACCTTGTAATTGACAAATCCTTTGTCCTGAAGTATTCTTATTATCGTGCTTACGGTGGAATATGCAGGCCTCGGCTCATCAAATCTCTCAAGAATATCCTTAATAAAGGCCCTTTTCAGTCTCCAGAGTATCTGCATTACCTCTTCCTCAGCCTTTGTCAGCTCCTTTATCTCCATTTTATTATCTTTTAATAACATCAAATATACAACTAAATAATTAAATATACAACTAATTCTTTAAATAATAATCAGGAAAGGTTCATTTTTGTCACGGCAATAAAAATAATGGAAGAAAAGGTGTATCTTGGTTCCTTAATCTATGCCGGAGGAGAGAGGTTGAAAAGGATTACACTGATTACTGAGAATATAAGGGTTGCTTTCAAGGCAATAAGTTCAAACAGGCTGAGGGCAGCTCTCACTATGGCCATCATTGCGTTCGGCATAATGGCCCTGGTCGGCATTCTCACCGCTATAGACGGTCTGAAGAATACCCTCACCGAGCAGTTCACGATGATGGGGGCCAACTCATTCTCAATCACGTCGCGATCAATGAGGGTTGTGGTGGGCAACAAGAACTACAGGACGAAGAATCATTCCAATATTACTTACCGTGAGGCGATGGAGTTCAAGGAGAGGTTCATGGAGCCGGCATGGGTATCGGTGGGTTTCAACGCAACCAGCCTGGCCACTATCAGGTACGGAAACAAGAAGACGAATCCTAATATCCAGGTTTACGGGTCGGACGAAGATTACATTACAATTGCAGGTTATGAACTTGAATCGGGGCGCAACTTCTCGGCTGAGGATATTGAAGGGAGCAGGCATGTTGTACTTGTAGGACAGGAGGTTGTGAAGTTTCTCTTTCCCGGGGTTGACCCGCTGGGACAGGAGATAAGCCTTCCGGGGCTGAAGCTCACTGTCATCGGAGTGCTGAAGAGCAAGGGAAGCAGCTTCATGGGAGGTGACCTTCTTACCGCTATTCCGATAACCACGGCAAGACAGTATTTCTCCCGTCCCAACATCACGTATACAATCAGTGTCATGCCTCACAAGGCCTCAGCGCTTGAGGTGCTCACCAGCGAGGCGGAGGGGATCTTCCGCATAATACGCAACCTTGACCCCCGCGATGAGTCGGACTTCAATGTTCAGAAGAGTGACAGTATTATAAAGATACTGCTTGAGAACATAAGGTATGTCACCCTGGCTGCAACGATAATCGGGCTTATAACCCTCTTCGGTGCGGCGGTAGGACTGATGAACATCATGCTTGTATCGGTTACGGAGCGAACCAGGGAGATAGGTGTTCGAAAGGCTCTGGGCGCCAAGACGAATATCATCAGGCAGCAGTTCCTGTATGAGTCGGTTATCATCGGCCAGATGGGAGGGTTGTTCGGTATCATCCTGGGTATCATTATTGGAAACCTGGTCTCGCTGGGCATGGGCTCTCCATTCACTATACCGTGGCTCTGGGTCGGGGGAGGAGTATTGGCTTGTTTTATTGTGGGGATTGCCTCAGGTTATCTTCCTGCGATGAAGGCTTCTGCGGTTGATCCGATTGAGGCATTGAGATATGAGTAACGCCATCTGACTGATATTGAACTGATCTGACAACCTTAAAATGCCATGAGCATTGAAATAATTCAGGCAGGGTCAAAAAACTATCCAACGATCACATATGATCCTGATGAAGATATTCTCAGGATAACGGGCAGATCTATTGCAGAGAGGCCGGAGTTTGTTTATAATCCGCTCGAGGAGTGGATCAGGTCGCATCTGAGCCGGTACAGTCAGCTTACCCTGATCATATTCCTCGAATATATAAACAGCGGGTCATCCAAGTCCCTTCGTGACGTACTCAGGATGATCAGCACCTACCGGGCACCCAGGTACAGGGTCCGGATCACATGGCTTTATGAGGAGGATGATGAAGCGATGCACGAGCTCGGAGAGCATTATCGTGATTCCGCAGGCGTGCCCCTGGAGGTGAAGATGGTCATCTGACAGAAGCTCCCCTTTCACGGAAATAAAAAGAGGCTATCTCAAAAGGAAAGGGGCAGCCTCTTTTTCTTTGGTTCATTTCTTTTGGAGGAGCAAAAGAACCGGAGCGCAGCGGAGCTCGGCGAAGCCAAATGAACAAGAATCCCAAAAAGAGAGGGTGTCCTTTTGAGACACCCTCTTTTCTGTTTCTGAACCTATCAGAGCATCTTCCCCATCATTAATATAAGGTCAATGCATCTTGCCGAGTAACCCCACTCATTGTCATACCATGACAGAACCTTGATCATTGTTCCGTTGACCATAGTGCTCTGTGCATCAAATATTGAAGATGCAGGGTTGTGGATCACATCAACAGATACGATCTCGTCTTCGGTATATTCAAGAATGCCTTTCATGGGACCTTCAGCAGCTTTCTTCATTGCAGCGTTGATCTCTTCCTTGGTGGCACTCTTTTTAAGAACGGCCACGAGGTCAACGAGAGAACCCGTTGGTGTGGGGACCCTTACAGCAAGACCGTCAAGCTTGCCCTTGAGGGCAGGGATAACTTTGCCGACAGCTTTGGCTGCTCCTGTGGTCGTAGGTATCTGTGATACCGCTGCTGACCTGGCCCTGCGAAGATCCTTGTGAGGAAGATCAAGTATCTTCTGGTCATTGGTGTAGGAGTGAATGGTGGTCATGAAGCCGATCTCAATGCCGAAACTGTCATTCAGCACCTTGGCCACCGGGGCAAGGCAGTTGGTTGTACATGAAGCATTTGAAATGCACTGATGCTCAGGCTTGAGCATGTCGTCGTTGACGCCAACGACTATCATTGCATCGATAGTGTCTTTTGCGGGTACGGTGAGGATTACCTTTTTGGCTCCGTTCTTCAGGTGGTCACCATAACCTCCCTTCGGACTCTCTTTGGATGTGAAGATACCTGTTGACTCGATCACGATGTCAGGCTTAACCTCCCAGGGAATTGCTGCAGGATTCTTTTCTGCGTGTACCCTTACCTTCTTGCCATTGACGATGATGTTCTGATCATCATGGGTGACTCCATGGAATTTACCCTGGGTGGAGTCATATTTAAGAAGATGTGCAAGTGTTTTTGTGTCGGTAAGGTCATTGATGCCTATGATCTCTATTTCAGGCTTTTCAAGCGCAATTTTGAATACGTTGCGACCTATCCTTCCGAAACCGTTGATAGCTACTTTTATCTTTGCCATATTGAAAAAAAATTAAATGGTTTATGAAACGACCCCAAAAGTATAAAATAAAAAGGAGAGAGAAAAAAAACGGCAGTAATTATTCCTTGTTGGGTCTGAAGATCAGGTCAGAAAAACGTGACGGTTTCAGCGGGTCAAGGATCATGCCGATGCGGTAGCTGACAAACAGTGCCGGCAGAAACTGCCTGTTGTCTTCATTAGCCATAATAGGGACCTCTTTGGTGAAAGCGTGGAAAATTGCTCCTACCTCAATAGCATGGGTAAGCTTATCGTTTTTGCTGTATTCAAAATTAAAACCGGTGCGGGCCACGAGCCCGGGTATAAGTTGTATTTCATCAAAGCCTTTGAAGAATGATGCTCTGCCCACGATGTCAAGAGCCTGATGAATCTTCGTAATATCAAACTTCTGCTCTTCTATCTCATAATAGCCGTCACCTGACGGGACGATGACCTCATAGTATATAGGTTTTGCGAAGAGCAGGGTAGGGCCGCCGCCAATAAGCCAGCCTATGGATACACCACCCAGGTCACGTTTTTCAAAAAGCTCTTTCTGGTATCCTATCCCGGCACCAATTGACCAGGTGGAGTTAATCTTTCCATATACGAATGACCCTGAGTTCTGAAAATAGTAGTTTGTCAGTTTGATCTCCTTGGGGTGTTTGAAGCCTTCGAAGGAGCCTTCAAAAAAAATCCTTCCCGAGGGTTTTGTCTGGCGCAGCTCACGGTAGATAAAAGACCATCCGTCAGTGTTAAGGGCAAGGCCGAATGAGCGCTCGTTGCGCCAGAAAAGCCTGTCCTGTGGGTCAATATCACCCTGTGCAAGCAACGGGCCGCAAAGTAAAAGGAATAATATGGCGTGCAACAATCTCATATTCAGGATGCCGCAAAATAAAAGTGGCAGTATGCGAAAAAATGCTGTCTAGCCTGCTTTTTCAGTTGAATCTGTATTGTTGCTGCTGTAAGCGGGGCAAGCTTCACGGTTGCAAGAACTGAGAGCAAGCGCAGCCATGAAAGCCAGAACAACTATAAGACTGAGTTTTTTCATTTTATCTGCCATTAAGTCCGACACAAAAATAACTTTATTTTGAAAACAATAACTGTGCCAGATAATTATTTTGATAAAGCACCCTATTTAAACCTTAAAGGGTTAAGATTGTTATCTAAGAAAATGAAAATTATGAAATCATTTTTATTCAGAACAATATTAATCACACTAGCATTAACGTCAATGGGAACGGAATTGAGATCGCAGGACAAACCATTATACAATGACCTGAATCCTGAAGAGACCAAAATCATAATCAACAAGGCTACCGAATATCCTTTCACCGGTTTATATGACAAGTTCAAGGGCAAAGGGACCTATCTGTGCAAGCAGTGTGGCAGCGCGCTTTATTATTCTGACTCGAAGTTTGATTCCGGATGCGGATGGCCAAGCTTTGATGATGAGATCGACGGAGCCGTAAAGCGCATCGCTGATGCCGACGGCCGGCGTACCGAAATTGTCTGTGCATCATGTGACGGCCACCTCGGCCATGTCTTCACCGGTGAAGGCTTTACCCCCAGCGATACCCGTCACTGCGTAAACTCAGTCTCGCTTGACTTTGTTCCTGTAAAGCTTGAAGCCGGAAAATACGGGACGGCGCTCTTTGCAGGCGGTTGTTTCTGGGGCGTTGAATATTTCCTGCAGAAGGAACCGGGGGTAGTGTCTGTGGTATCAGGTTACACCGGTGGCAAGGTCAAAAATCCCTCTTACAGGGAGGTATGCACCGGCACAACCGGTCATGCTGAGACTGTAAAGGTTACCTACGATACCCGGAAGACCTCTTATGATAAACTTCTCAAGCTATTTCTGGAGATCCATGATCCCACCCAGGTCGACCGGCAGGGGCCTGACATTGGCGACCAGTACAGGTCGGAGATATTTTACAAGAATGAGACACAGAAGACATTGGCATTGAAATATATTGATGTGCTGAAGGGCAAAGGCATCAAAGTGGCGACGCAGGTTACCCGTGCGACGGAATTTTACACTGCCGAGGAGTATCACCAGGATTACTATTTCCGCAACGGGAAAGTGCCTTACTGCCATGCGTATGTGAAGAGGTTTTAGCGAGGAGCAGGGGGCATGGAGCAAAAAAAGTCTCCAGTCGCCAGTCCGCGGTCGGCAAAATTTGCAGACTGAAGACTGGAGACTGAAGATTGGAGTCCGAAGACTACAGATCAGCTGAAATCACAACCTGGGCACTCTTCCCGATGTCCATGGTGCATCTATCTCATCAAGCTTTGCATTAAGTCCGTCAACGGCCTTGCCTGCTTTCTGGATCCTCTCGAGCAGGACGGGGAACTCTTTCTTCAGGAGCTGGTACTGCTGGTCTGCGATACCCGATACGTCGCCGGTATTGCCGTAGAGTGACCTTGACATGGTTGAGAGACGGGCTGAGAGAGAGACAGGTGAAGGAGGTGTCTCCTCGGTGCTTGCACCGACAGAAATGCCTCTCACAAGATAGAGGATCTCACCGATCTCATTGTTTACGGCCACTGCCTCCTGCATGAGTGCAGCTGGGGCCTCGGGCGTCTGGTGAATCACCTGCATGATTGTATTTATCATTACATCAAGTTCCCCTATGTAGGAGATCGCTCCGTAAGCAGACCTGGCAAGTGCCGTAGCCTCCCTGATCCATCTGTCTCTTGCAGCAGGGTCTTTGGCAGGTATCGATACTATATCAAGCGGCTTGCATACAAAAGGCTCCGGTCCGGCCAGCTCTTTCACCTCTCCCTTGGCATACATTGCCATCGAGACGAAGTATTTGCCGGGCATGACAGAGATGCCTCCGCCGCCCCATCTTCCTCCTCTTCCGCCCTCTGAGACGGGATCGAATTTAGTGGTGCTGACAGGCTGGTATCCGGCGTATGTATAGTTCCATGTGATCCTGCTGACACCCTTCGAAGCAGATTTGTAAAGCTTGCGTATGATGTTTCCTTCCTCATCGGTGATAGTGAAGATAAGATAAGGTTTGATCTCTTTCTCCTCCATGCTCAGATCCAGCGGTGAGGGCTGAGGGATGAATTCACCCTTTTCAAACAGCTTCTTCTCAGTGTCTTTCCTGGTATCCCTGTCGGTCCTGGGAACGGTATCTACATAATAGGTTATCGTTGCGCCGTACGGAGGGTTGGGAGCCTTGTAATACATTGAGCCCTGGTTGTCAAACTCGCTGTCCTGCACGAACATTTTACCATCCTTAACGGGGAAGATAAAGCCCGGTTTTTCAATAATCTCCTTCCTGTAGTTGCGCAGCGGTGTGTAGTCATCAATTACATAAAATCCTCTGCCGAATGTTGCAATGACGAGGTCATTCTCCCGCTCCTGTATGGCGATATCACGTACAGATATCGTGGGCAGTCCGTTCCTGAACTCCGTCCATGTGGCGCCGGCGTCAAACGAGACGAAGAAGCTGAACTCGGTGCCGAGGAACAGGAGGTCACGGTTGACATGATCCTGCTCGATGGTATGTACAGGCCCCACAGCCGGAAGGTTTGCACTTATCGAAACCCAGCTCTTTCCCTTGTCAGTGCTCCTGAGAACATAAGGTTTGAAGTCGTCACGCTGATGGTTGTTGAACGTGGCATAGACAACGTCAGCATTGAACTTGTCAGCAAGGATGTCACTCACATAGGCAAACTCAGGAACGCCCGGGAAGCTTTTTACCATATTCCAGTTTGCACCGCCGTCCTCTGATACCGATATGACACCGTCATCGCTTCCGGTATAGAGCAGGTCTTTCTGAACCTTTGATTCCGTAAATGCAATGATGGATCCGAGAAGTGATGTGGACCTGTTTTTTGCCACAGCGTCGGCCGGCCAGTATTTGTCCATCACTTTCATGTTATCCCTGTTCTCGTTTCTTGTCAGGTCAGGTGATATCTTTGTCCAGCTGCTTCCCTGGTCGTCACTGCGGAAGAGGAAGTTGGCTGCCACGTAGATCCTTTTGTTGTTGAACGGGCTGATGAGGACGGGTGTGTCCCAGTTCCATCGGTATGTCAGTTCGCCCTCACCGGGATAGGGCTTGATGCTGACGCTCTGGCCGCTCTTGCGGTCCCAGCGTGAGACGTTGCCATACTGTGACTCGGTATAGACAATATTTGGATCTGTGGGGTCAATGGCGACCCAGAATCCGTCGCCGCCCTGTGTGACAAACCAGTCGTCATTAACGACACCGTCGCTGATGCTTGCCGAGGGTCCGCCAAAAGAGTTGTTGTCCTGTGTCCCGCCGTAGACATAATAGAAGGGATAGGAGTTATCTACCGCAACCCTGTAAAACTGCGTCACCGGAAGGTTTGACTTGAATATGAAGTTCTTTCCGCCGTCAAATGACTCGTAGATGCCTCCGTCGCCCCCTATGTAGAAATGATCGGTGTTGTCAGGGTCGATCCACATTGCATGGTCATCGACATGACGGCCTTCGTTTCCTACGGCTCTCCATGTTTTGCCACCGTCATTTGTAACCTGCGAGACAGTCTCCATGCTGTAAACCGTGTTTAAATCCTTTGGATCACAGATGATCTCGTTATAATATTGGCCGCTCTCATGGTGTCCGCTCATCTTTTCCCATGAAGCACCTCTGTTGGTTGATCTGAAGAAGCCTCCAGATTCGCCCTGGGCTTCCATTATTATATACAGAACATCCGGGTTGACAGGTGAGATGGCAATACCCATTCCACCGATATGTCCTCCGGGGAGGCCGCTCATGATCTTGTTGAATGTGACGCCGCCGTCAGTGGATTTATACACTGCCGACTCCGGTCCGCCGCTGATCTTCAGTCCTATATGTCTGCGCCGCTGCTCTGAGGTTGCGTAGATGACATCCGGGTTGCGCGGATCAAGCACCACATTGTTGACACCTGTGTTCTCGCTTATGTTCAGTATTTTGTTCCATGTCTTTCCGCAGTCAGTGGTCTTGTAAAGTCCGCGCTCACCGCCCGGTCCCCATGCAGAACCTTCAGCTGCCACATAGACAACGTTGCTGTTGCGCGGGTCAACGGCTATCATTCCAATCTGCCTTGATTCCTTGAGGCCCATGTTCTTCCAGCTGGCGCCTCCGTCTTCCGTATAGTAGACACCGTCACCCCATCCGAGGGCACGCTGGTGGTTGTTCTCTCCCGTGCCCACCCATAGTGCATTGTAGTTGTTTGGGTCCATGGTGATACAGCCGATGGCATATGAACCATGTTTGTCAAATATCGGTTTCCATGTCGTACCGTTGTTGGTGCTCTTCCATATATTGCCTGAAGCAATGGCAGCATATATTTCAGAGTGGTTTGAGGGGTTCACAGCGAAATCGGATATCCTTCCGGAAGCCCATGCCGGGCCTATCGAACGGAAGGAGATACTGCTGAACAGTGAGGAAGAAACGGAGGGCTTGATCTGCTTCTCAGCCTCTTTTGTCTCTTTCTTTGCATCTTTCTTCTGTGCCCACAGGCAGCCGGTACCGGCAAGTAAAAGGGCCAGAAACAGTGTCAGGATTTTCTTCATTTTATGGGTTGTTGGTTAATTATTCAGAGTGACTAAGGTAAGAAAAGGAAAATAGTCAGTAATATTTTTAACGTTATTTAATTAATTTGCCGGCAGCACTAAGACCAGAAAATGAACAGCACATATTTCACCCGCAGAACAGTAAGAAAGTACAGTGAGATGGGGATAGACCCTTCACTGCTTGAGAAGATACTCGCAGCGGGGACAAGAGCCTCCACTACAGGCAATATGCAGGTATACAGCATTATAGTCACCCGTGACGAGGAAATGAAGAGGCTTCTTGCTCCGGCCCATTTCAACCAGCCGATGGTTACCGAAGCACCGGTGGTTCTCACCTTCTGCGCCGATTTCAACAGGTTCAGCAATTGGTGCCGGCAGAGGGATGCCGAGCCGGGTTATGACAACTTCCTGTCATTCATGACTGCCGCCATTGATGCACTGCTTGTGGCCCAGACTGTATGCAATGCTGCAGAGGAGGAGGGTCTGGGGATCTGTTACCTCGGAACGACAACGTACAATGCTGACAGGATAATTGATATCCTCGCACTGCCGGGCGGGGTTGTGCCGGTGACAACCGTCACCATTGGATGGCCCGCAGATGTTCCTGAGCAGGTTGACCGGCTGCCGCTGGAGGCGGTGGTGCACAGGGAGAGATATATGGAATATACGCCTGAAATGATTGATAATATCTACAGGGAGAAGGAATCCCGCGATGACAACCTTGGTTTTATTGCCGAAAACAATAAGAAGACCCTGGCCCAGGTTTTCACGGAGGTGCGGTATAAGAAGGCTGACAATGAGTTTTTCTCCGGGAAATTACTGGAAGTTCTTCGAAAGCAGGGGTTTATGAAATAGGAGCGAGGAAGATTTGCGATTTGCGATTTTCGAATAGTAATCACATCCACAGCCTTTTACGGCTCAAACGTCATCCCTAGCTCCGCGGATATCACTTTCAGATCTTCCACCACTGCCGGGACGATTTTAATGCCATCAATGCGATATCTCTCCTCCGCCTCCCGTTCCGGGTCACCGGGAATGAGCACCCTTGACTCACCTTTTGCCGGTTTAGCATTTCTGAATGTTTTTATCCACTGATCCATCTCAGTTTTGAACTCGGCTGCCGGTCTGAAGGCATCAATGCGCATGGCGCCGAAGAAGTGTCCTGTTCCTTTTCCCTCCTGGTTCTCAGGCACAGGTAGATACGCCACGCTGGGCGGAACGAACGGGCCGAAGCTGGCGCCGCTGAAGAGGGCGCTGAAGATATCTACCACGGCTGTCATGCAATAGCCCTTGTGGCTGCCGTGCAGCCGGTCGCCGCCGAGGGTGAGCATGGCGCCTCCCCTGCGCAATATACCGGGATCGTCTGACGGGTTACCCTCCGCATCCTGGACATAGCCTAACGGTACCTTCTCTCCTTTCTTCTCCGCCACGGCGAGCTTGCCGCGTGCTATGGGGGTGGTGGCGAAGTCAGCCACGAAGGGGGGCTCGGTGAGAGCAGGGACAGCCACTGCCAGAGGGTTGGTGCCGAGATAGCGGCTCACCGACCAGGTAGGGGCGACAAGGGGATTGGCATTTGTAACGCATATCCCAACCATGTCGTGTTCAAGGGCCATCATGGCGTAATAACCTGCAATGCCAAAATGATTCGAGTTGCGCGTCGCCACCCACCCTGTGCCGGTCACCGCAGCCTTCTCTACTGCGAGACGCATTGACCGCATGCCGGCTACCATGCCGAAGCACCTGTCGCCGTCGACCACGGCTGTTGACGGTGTCTCATGTACTACCCTGACATCGGGTTTTGCATTTACCCTGCCGCTCTTCCACAGCTCGTAGTACTCCTTTATTCGAATCATGCCGTGAGAGGCGTGGTCACGGAGCTCGGCCGCAACCAGCACCCTGGCTACAGCATCAGCATCCTCACGGCTGCATCCGAGACGCATGAAGATGCCGGTCGTGAATTCAAGCAGATATTTGTGGTTGTACATGTTGGTCTGATGTCTGAAGGTCTGTTTAGATCGGTAAATGTCAATGACTACTGCCTATTGCCTGCTGCCTGATCACTTTCTTACTCTCACCGGATATGGCGGCCGTACAGGCTCCTCGGGCGGATTCTTCTCAAGCTCTTTCAGAGCTACCTCAATTGCCTTTTCAAGCTGCGGATCCTTCCCGTTAATAATATCTGCAGGCCACTGTTCAACCTCGATATCAGGAGCAACCCCGACATTTTCCACAATAAAGCCTTCCTTTGTCCAGATAGCCAGGTTAGGCGCTGTTACCACCCCTCCGTCCATCAGTTCAGGAAATCCGAGTGTGCCGACAAGTCCACCCCAGGTCCTTTTACCCACGAGTGTCCCGACACTGAACTTCCTGAACATCCACGGCAGCATATCACCGCCCGAACCTGCGGTCTCATCAATGATCATAACCTTGGGCCCCTGTATTGATGCATTGGGTGTCTTCAGGTCCTTTCCATACCGCATGTTCCAGTACGACTGGACAGGTCTCAGCAGAATATCGATGTAATAGTCGGCCACTGACCCTCCTCCGTTAAACCTCTCATCGATTATTATTGCCTTCCTGTCAACCTGGGGGAAGAAGTATCTCTTGAAATACTCGTGTCCTGCTCCGGCGGTATTTGGTACATAGACATAAGCCACCTTACCGTCAGTTGCCTCTGTAACCTTTCGGAGGTTACCCTCCACCCAGTCACGGTTTCTCAGGTTGCTCTCACTGGCTATGGGCACAACCTTGATAACCCTCGACCCGGCAAAATCAGGATTCTTCCCCACTGTCAGTTCAACTATTTTGCCTTCAGTATTTTCAAGAAGGCTGTGGATATTGATTGCAGCCGTCAGTTCCGTTCCGTTTATTGCAAGTATGTAGTCACCCTCGTCCACATTCAGTCCGGGCTCAGTAAGAGGAGACCTGAGGTCAGGGTTCCAGTTCAGTCCGCCGTATATCTTCTTAAGCCGGTACCTGTTATTTGCTATCGAGAAGTCTGCTCCGAGGAGTCCGCCGCTGACTCTCGGGGGGTTGCCAAGGCGATCGCCGCCTCCCACCCTGTGATGTCCGACAGAAAGTTCACTGCACATCCACTGAATGACCCTGTTGAGGTCACTTCTGCATGCCAGGTCGGGGAGGAACTTTGCATATTTTTCCCTCATGGCAGTCCAGTCAGCACCATGCATCCCGGGGTCATAGAAGTAATCACGGTTGATTCTCCATGCCTCGTCAAATATTTGTGCCCACTCAGCCTGAGGATCGATTCTTACCGATATGGATGAAGTATTGAGGACTCCCTTTCCCGGTTCCGGTTTCTTGCCTGCGGCTGTAATACCCAATGTTTGCCCCTTATTATAGAGCATTTTCTTCCTGTCAGCTGAGATCTTATAACCGTCAAGTTCCATTACTTCTTCGCTCTTGCGATCCTTGAGAGTATATCTGAACATCTTTGCCGGTTCTGAAGGAACTGCAGGTCTGACGATATACAGGATCTCACCAGTTGCCGCCACATCCAGATCTGTGTAGCTGCCTGCCCTCACCGGAATGTTAACTATCCTGTCCTGCAGGCCGTCTGTGTCAATCTTAAGGATTTCTTTCTTCTCCTGAACCGGAGGAGCAGTTTTTGTATCCTTCTTTGAATTTTTCCCGGCATCTTTTGCTGCAGGTTCCTTAACCTCAACCTTAACCTTAACCTCAGTCTCTGCCTCAGCCTCAGCCTTTTTCGCAGTCTCCTCATCGCTCTCTTTGGCAAATGGTGAGATTATATCCTTTCTAAGGGTTACAAGGTAAATTGAATTGGTCATTCTCATATCCTGCCTTGACAGGTCGAACCAGTTTATGACAGGCCCTGCATCTGTCGATGCAAAGAAGTATATGTATTCTCCGTCCGGATCAAAGACCGGTTCAGAGGCATCACTGAGCCCGTCAGTCACCGGGAATGATTTCTTCTGATCTACCGAATAGAGCCACACAGAGCGGAACTGTGTTGTAAGGACCCTTGTATACAGTATCCATTTAGAATCTGATGACCAGTCGCCGAAGATCTCCCTGAAAGCCCCGGGCTGGTACAGATCATCGGCATCAACCTTACTGATGTTACCCGTACTGATGTCAAGAAGATAAAGGTTCCTTGCGTTGTCGACATAGCAGATCTTTTTGCTGTCGGGAGACCACTCCGGAAAGGCATAAAAACCGCTTCCGACAGGAGTAAATGAATTTACCTCTCCCTTTCCGTCCTGTGATTTGATGTGAAGGGCATATTCACCCGAGGCATCGGAAAAGTAGGCAATGTATTTACCGTCAGGTGACCATGAAGGATATTTCTCATGTGCACCCGGGGTCAGTGTGATATTTCTCGGGTCACCCTTTTCGGCAGGGAGAGTGATGATCTCACCCCTGTAATCGAATACTGCCCTTGCCCCGGTGGGTGAGATATCAAAGCTCCTGATGTAATTGCTACCCTGCACAAAACGCGGCCTGAGCTCAAGCAGATCGGCTGCTATACCGATGGTCAGAGTGGCTGTTGAATTTGAACTTATTTCATAGGTATGCAGATATCCTTCCTGTTCAAAGATTATCCTTCCTGCTCCGGCAGCAGCCTTAAGTACAGGAAAGTCGGCAAAATCTGTCAGTCTGGCAACAGTGCCGTTCTTTGAATCCCATGTATAGAGGTTAAACTCACCCTCTCTGTCACTTATGAAATATACTTTATCTCCGACCCACATGGGGTCGGCATCGTTGCAGCCTTCTTTCGGCTGGGGGACTTTCACAACAGAATGATCGCCAAAGGAATAAACCCATATATTCGATGTGGTACCGCCCCTGTAGTTCTTCCACTGCTGGTATCTTGGAGGAATTGGTACATAAGCCATTTTTGTCCCGTCCGGAGAATAGGCTGCTGACCAGGCATTGGGTATATCAAGCTTTTCGGGCAGTCCGCCTTCCAGGCTGACCGTAAAGAGCTGGAAATATCTTGTTGTGAAAACTTCCCTCTGTGAGGCGAAGAGAACCTTTTTCCCGTCAGGGGTAAAGCCTCTGGCAAGGTCATCGCCGGGATGCCATGTAAGTCTTAACGGAACTCCTCCGGTTACCGGAACCGAATAGACATCTGTGTTTCCGTCATACTGGGCGCTGAAGGCAATGATCTTTCCGTCAGGAGAGAAAAAAGGATCTGATTCAATTCCCTCATCGACGGTAAGTCGCCTTGGATCTGAGCCGTCGGCATGAGCGATCCAGAGATCTTCAGCATAGATAAACGCGATTTGTGTTGAACTTGCCGCAGGCTGAGACAGAAGCCTCGTGTTCACTGGGTCAATGGCTGAAAGTAATTGTGTTGCTGATAATAATAGCAAAATAATCAGCAGGTCAGCATAGTTTTTTCTTTTCATGTCAATGCGATTTAAATAGTTACAGGTCAAAAACAGAGCCTGTGAGAATTGAAAGACAATTTAAGCCTTTTTAATCTTACCGAAGTTGATTTTCAATATTTTAACTTTTTCTGAAGGTATAATGTGCTCCTGCCTGGGCGGTAGGCGTTATTACAACGTCATTTATGCATACATGAGGCGGAAGCGTTGCACAATAGAATATTACTTTGGCAATATCCTCTCCTGTCAGGGGCTGAACGCCGTTGTATACCGTGGCAGCTCTCTCCCTGTCTCCCCTGAACCTGACAAGGGAAAACTCTGTCTCTGTCATTCCGGGAGCTACGTTTGTGACTTTGATATTGTGCTTTACCAGATCGATGCGCATACCCCTGGAGATGGCATCAACAGCATGTTTTGAACCGCAGTAGACAGCGCCGTTCTCATAGACCTCCTTGCCGGCTATTGACGAGATATTTATTATATGTCCCGATCCCCTTTTTACCATCCCCGGTGCTATTGCCCGCGTCACGTACAGCAATCCCTTTACATTTGTGTCAATCATCTGGTCCCAGTCATCTCTCTCCCCTTCGTCGATATGACTCAGTCCTGCTGCCAGCCCTGCATTGTTGATCAGTATATCGACGTTGCACCATTCCTCCGGCAGGTGTCCCAGATGCTTCTCCACCTGCTTTCTGTCACGCACATCGAAACACAGAGGCAGAACATCAATGCCATACTCCTGAACCAGGTGTTCAGCAAGATCATGCAGACGATCCTTTCTTCTGCCGGTAATTATAAGGCGGTTGGTTGCCTCGGCAAATTTTATCGCGGTGGCTTCGCCTATGCCTGAGGTAGCACCTGTAACAAGGACAGTCTTTCTCATAGGTTTAGTTTTTTCAGAGGAGTAAAAATAATCAATATTGTGGGTATCTTTGGCGGTCTAATTTAAAATGATGGATGATTTAAATCAGGTCAGGGGAGCATCCAGGGAGAAGGTTGAAGCTATGTTTGACTCAATCTCCCACCGTTATGACCTGCTGAACCGCCTTCTGTCACTCGGTACTGACAGGCGCTGGAGGAGGCGTGCGATCAATGTTATCGGGAAACATGTCAGGGCATCGAAGATACTTGACGTGGCAACCGGTACAGGTGACCTGGCCATTGAGGCGCTGAGACTCAACCCGGATCAGATCACAGGCATTGACATCAGTGAAAAGATGCTGGCTGCAGGGATGGAAAAGATTGACAGGCAGGGATATACAGAGAAGATCAGCCTTGTTAAAGGTGATTCTGAGAAGATTCTGTTCCCTGATCACTATTTTGATGTGGTGATGTCAGCCTTCGGCGTGCGCAATTTTGAGAATACAGTAACGGGTCTTCGAGAGATGCTCAGGGTTATCAGGCCGGGAGGGATGATAATGGTGCTCGAGTTTTCCAGGCCTTCATGGTTCCCGCTGAGGCAGTTATACGGCTTTTACTTTACCCGGATACTCCCGTGGATCGGGAGGAAAGTGTCAGGTGACCCTGATGCTTATTCATACCTCCCTGACTCGGTAATGGCATTTCCTGACAATGAGGATTTTCTGGCACTCTTACGGAATGAAGGCTTTACCGGTGAGAGACAGCTGAAGCTGAGTGGCGGGATAGCCAGTATTTACTATGGATTCAGGCCATGAATTTACCGGAATACAATAAATTCCCATATTTGCGTTTTTAATATAGACCCAGATTATCGTGTTCAGAAGATCAATTATAGTACTCCTTTTGCTGACGCCCATCCTTTTGTCAGCCCAGAAAGCCAAGCCCAAGAATGATTCAAACTATGATGAACGGATGCTTCACTTCGGGTTCAGCATGGGTCTTAATACGATGGATTTCAACATCAAATTGTCAGATGAAGCTATTGCCAGTAAAACAACCGTTGAAACAGTAAGCCTTAAACCTGGCATCAACATACAGATTGTCACCGATTTCCGGCCATCGACCTACCTTGATATCAGGTTCCTTCCGGGGGTCTCCTTCGGACAGAGGAATGTCAGTTTTTACGATTCAACCGGCACTGCATGGGGGGAGCCGCAGAAGCTTGAGTCTTCCTTTCTTGAATTTCCCCTCTCCCTGAAGTACAAAGGGATGAGGCTGAATAATTCAAGACCATATATCATCGGCGGTCTTAATTTCAGGTATGACCTTGCAGGGAAGAAGGAATATGATGACCAGCAGGAAATCTATCTGAGGCTGAACAGGGCTGACCTGTATTACGAGGTAGGTGCCGGCATTGATATTTATCTTCCCTATTTCAAACTTACAATCGAGGCCAAGATGTCGAACGGTCTGCGTGACATTTTAGTGCATGAACCTGCCCCCGGATATCCGCAATATGCAAACGCCATTGAATCAATGCGTTCACAGATATGGGTACTCTCTTTCCATTTTGAGTGATCATGGCTGAGGAGCTCAGTCTGCTGCTGCCACCTGAGACAGCCTTCGATGAGGATGCCCTGCAGGCTTATCTTGTCAGGAAAACCGGCAGGAGAGATTTTGTTATGAGCATTGTCAGGCGCTCTGTCGATGCACGCAGGTCGGACATCAGGGTTAACGTCACGGTACGCA
Organism: uncultured Bacteroidales bacterium; assembly: GCA_963732365.1. Classification (GTDB taxonomy): domain Bacteria; phylum Bacteroidota; class Bacteroidia; order Bacteroidales; family VadinHA17; genus SR-FBR-E99. The sequence continues at coordinate 1,585,610 of CAVSZC010000005.1, forward strand.
TCTGCGATCCCGCCGAACCGCCTGAAGTGATTACCCCTTTAAGGATCAGGGATGTAAGCAAGGCGCGTGAGGTGATAATTGCGGGCAGCGGACCGGCAGGACTCTTTGCCGCGCTTAGGCTCATAGAGGCAGGATTGAAGCCCGTCGTCATTGAGCGCGGCAGGGAGGTGAAACAGCGTAAGAGGGATGTCGCAGCCATAAGTACCAGGCACATCGTTGAGCCTGACTCCAACTATTGTTTCGGTGAGGGAGGCGCCGGCACCTTCTCTGACGGAAAGCTCTATACCAGGTCAAAAAAGAGAGGTGACAACAGGAGGGTGCTGGAGCTTATGGTTCTTCACGGGGCGGACCCCGCCATACTTTACGAAGCGCATCCGCATCTCGGAACAGACCGTCTCCCGGGAGTGATCACCGCCATCCGCGGCAGCATCACCCAGGCAGGAGGAGAGGTGCTCTTCGGACACCGTATTACCGGCATAATGATTGAGAATGGTGTCTTCAGGGGAGTTACAGTGAACGGAAGTACTGTCATGAGGGGGAATGATATAATCATGGCAACAGGTCATTCTGCACGCGATATCTACCATCTTCTTGCGGAGGGCGGGGTAAGGCTTGAATACAAGCCCTTTGCAATGGGGGTTAGGGTGGAACATCCGCAGGAACTCGTTGACCGGATTCAGTATCACGGTAAACCGAGGGGAAAGTACCTCCCGGCGGCGGCTTACGCTCTCGCAACACAGGTGGCAGGGCGAGGCGTTTACTCATTCTGCATGTGCCCCGGGGGATTCATGGTGCCCTCGGCTACATCCCCCGGTGAGGTGGTGGTGAACGGTATGTCCCCTTCGCGACGCAACTCTCCGTGTGCTAACAGCGGTATTGTGACTGAGATCAGGGAAGAGGACGCAATGAGATATGGCGGCGGTGTACTGGCAGGACTGAGCTACCAGTCGTGGCTTGAGAAGCAGGCATGGCAGGAGGGGGGGATGTCACAGCGGGCACCAGCACAGAGGCTTGTTGACTTTGTTGAAGGCAGGTCATCGTCATCACTCCCGAAAGGCTCCTATTTCCCCGGGCTGACACCCTCACGGCTGCATGAGTGGCTGCCGGAAGAGATGTCGTCGAGGCTGAGGGAGGGCTTCCGTGAATTCGGAAGGAAGATGAGAGGGTATCTCACCAATGAAGCCCTGGTGGCTGCCGTTGAATCGCGTACATCTTCGCCGGTGCGGATTACGCGTGACCCGGACAATTGTAATGCTTTAAATATCAGTGGATTGTATCCTGCCGGCGAGGGGGCGGGCTATGCCGGAGGGATAGTCTCTTCGGCTGTCGACGGCATGCAGGTCGCGGAGAAGATCGTTCTTAAGTACGGAGCGTAGAGACTCGCAATTTGCGCGTATCTACATCCGTCGGGCAAACTCAGAGCAGATTATTGCAGCAGCCATGCTCACGTTGAGAGACTCAATGCCTGCAAGCGGCTTTTCAGGACCCGGGATGGTGATGCGGCATGTGACATGCTCAAGCAGCGTCTCCGAAATACCCTTTGACTCATTCCCCAGGAGTATGATGCCATTGCTGCTCAGTTCAGAGTCATATATTGATTTGCCGCCGATGGTTGCACCGTAGACCGGGTTGCCTCCCGCGCGGGACTTCACGAGTATGCTCTCCAGCGGCAGATAATGCACTCCGACATGCATGAAGGCACCCATCGTAGCCTGTATCACCTTCGGGTTATAGACATCAACGCAGTCTTCAGAACAGATAATATCCCTTATCCCGAACCAGGCGGCTATCCGTATTATCGTTCCCAGATTGCCGGGATCCTGCACATATTCAAGGGCGATTGTCAGGCCATTGGCAAGCCTCTTGCCGGTGAAAGCCGTTTTCTTCATGACAGCCACAGCAAGTACATTATGTGGCGTCTTCAATGAGCTGATGCGTCTCAGGTCGTCGTAGCTCACCGTGACAATCTCGTCAGCCATCCCGGTCACCGCCTCCGGTTCACCGTCAAGCCACTCCGGCTTGGCTGCGAGCAGGGCCACCCTGTTCCCTGCCAGAAGGAATTCCCTGACGACCTTGTCACCTTCAATGACAAACAGAGAGCTCTCTTCTCTGACCTTCTTTTTCTGGAGTGAGAGTATCATTTTTGCCTGGTGCCGCGTCATCATCTTATGCATCGCCCGCTAATTGAAAATAGAGTTTATAATGATATATTTGCTACTGCTATTTTGCCTGCAGATTGATCAATCAGAGAACAAATATAGAAATTACTGTTCCCAAACTGAGTCTACTTGTGCTCATAATTTTGGTGGCAACGTCATGTAACCCCACCAAGTATGTTCCCACAGATGAGCTGCTCCTGAGCAGGAATAATCTCTTGATCGAGAAGGGAAGGGAGCCTCTTCCGGCTACCCTCAACAGCAGTGCAATGAAACCCTACATCAGGCAGCAGCCCAATAAGCGCATCTTTGGTTCACGGTTTCACCTGGGTCTTTATAATCTGTCTGATATCGAAAAGGAGAAGTGGCCCCACGGCTGGCTCAGGAAGATTGGCGAGGAACCCATTATCTTTGATCCTCTCTCGGCCGACCGGTCAAGAGATCAGCTGGCAAGCTACCTCTCCTCCAAGGGATACTTCAATGCTCTTGTCGATGATTCCGTGAAGGTGAACAGGCAGGAGGCCGAGGTCTTTTATACTGTCACTCCGGGCAAACCCTATACCATTGGAAATATCAGGTATGAGATACAGGATACCACGCTTTACAGTAGGGTAATAATGGATACCGTGAACTGCCTTTTTGAGAGAGGGATGACCTATGATGTTGACCTTATGAGGGCGGAACGGCAGAGACTGGAGCGATATATAAGGGATATAGGATACTACAGTTTCTCAGCAGAGAATATCTTTTTCAGGGTCGACAGTTCACTGATGAGCCGGCAGGTCGATGTACAATATGTTGTTACCCGGAAATCAACCCTTGACAGCCAGGGGCGGCTGGTCTACAGTAACCATATCAGGCACCGGATAAGGGATGTATATGTCTTTCCCGAGTTTGACCCGAGACAGGCACTGACCGGAGGGGAGGAGTATACCTTAACCTTGGACACCACCTATTTTGAAGGTATACATTTTGTCTCCCCGCCCGGTAAAACATTCATAAAACCGGAGGTGATAAAGCAGTCGTTATATATATCCCCCGGCTCTCCCTTCAGTATAACCAATACTGAGCAGACCCAGGCTCATCTTGCTGCCCTGAAGAACCACCGGCTGATTAATGTCAACTTCATTGATCCGGGTATCCCTGCCGGAGGAGGACGCAATGAGGGGCTGCTCGACTGCATGATACAGCTTACTCCTCTTCCGAGACAGTCGTACACTGTTGAGTTTGAAGGGACAAACTCGGGAGGCAACCTTGGCGGAGCGGTTAACCTCATATACCAGAACAAGAGCCTTTTTCGCGGGGCTGAGAATTTCAGCATGAAGCTCAAGGGTGCATATGAAGCACTTACCGAGGATGTGGAAGAGTTCAAAAGCTCACAGGAGTTCGGTATCGAAACCGCGCTGCAACTGTCGAAGTTTCTGATGCCTTTTCCTGCCAAGGAAAACTTCATCCGCAGGCATGACCCGAAGACACGTATACTGGCAGGGTATAACTATCAGAAGATGCCGGTCTATACAAGGACGATCGCCAACCTGACGCTGGGATATTCATGGAAGGGGAACAGGTATACGAACAACACTATTAATCCGCTGGTAATAAATGCGGTTGACATCAAGAACATGGACCCGGCGTTCCAGGCCAAGATTGACACTACATCATACCTGGCCTACTCATATCGCCCGGTCATGATTGTCGGAGGAAACTACAGCCTTGTCTTCAATAACCAGATGCTCCAGAATTCAATTGATTACTGGTATCTGAGGGTTGGAGTCAACCTGGCGGGTAACCTGCTGTCAGCAGCCTACAAACTTGCCGATGCAACCAAAACCGACGACGGCTACCTGCTTGCAGGGCAACCTTTTGCACAGTTCGTCAAGTTAGAGGCTGACGCCAGCTACCACTACAGTATCAATGAAGCCAGCACTGTAGTTTACAGGGTCTTCACCGGGCTGGGCATCTCTTATGGCAACTCCAGGGTAATGCCATTTGAAGAACAGTATTTCGGTGGCGGGGCCAATGACCTCAGGGCTTGGACCGTCAAGACACTGGGGCCGGGCTCATATGACCCAGATATTGAAAGTGACACTACGTTCCTCTACCAGATCGCCGACATAAAGCTCGAGGCAAACTTTGAATACAGGTTCAAACTCTTCTGGATAATGGAGGGGGCTACATTTATTGATGTGGGAAACATATGGACCTTGAGGGAAGATACTGACAGGCCGGGAGGGCAATTCAAATTCAACAAGTTCATTGATGACATGGCTGTAGGTACAGGGCTTGGACTGAGGTTTGACATTAAGTTTGTCATGCTCAGGGCTGATGTTGGTCTCAAGCTACGCGATCCAAAGATAGCCTCCGGGTCGAAGTGGATACCTTTAAGCAGGCCGTACAGTTTCCGTGATGACCTGGCGCTTGTTGTGGGTATCGGATACCCGTTCTGACGCTTCGCCACCCATAGCAGGTCCCTGAGCTTGTCGAAGGGCTGCGGAGGGTGGCTTCGCTGACCGAAGACCGAAGACCGAAGACCGAAGACGGAAGACCGGAGACGGAAGACCGAAGACGGAAGACCGGAGACGGAAGACCGAAGACGGAAGACCGAAGACCGAAGACGGAAGACCGGAGACGGAAGACCGGAGACGGAAGACCGGAGACGGAAGACCGGAGACGGAGAGATTACTATTCGCAAATCGCAAATCGCACATCGCAAATTTCCCTCGCTCCCTGCTCCTTGCTCCCTGCTCCTTGCTCCCTGCTCCTTGCTCCCTGCCCTCACAACTGCCTATTGACTTATTCATCCTTTTTTCCTACCTTGCCTTGTCTCGTGCTGTAATATTGTGAAGTCTTTCAGGAAAATCACCTCCGAGCTGATCGGTTTTGACCGCAGGGAGAGACGGGGCAGTTATATACTGTCAATCCTTCTCATCATACTGCTGCTGATAAGGGTTTTTGCCTTCAGGCCCGGCAATGAGCCTGTAGCCCGGGATATTACAGCACCCGTCAACATCACCCTTCAGGACGAGGCTGAGGACGGGGGTAGGGGTGTCCTTTTCAGTTTCGATCCCAACACTGCCTCGTTTGATGACCTTGTCAGGCTGGGTCTCACAGAACGGCAGGCCACCACCCTCATAAACTACCGGTCGGCAGGAGCCAGGTTCAGGGAGCCGGGTGACATAAGGAGGGTTTACGGGATTGATTCTGCCACCGCCGTCCTTCTTATGCCATGGATCTCAATAAGGGATGAACCTGTCAAGCCTGTCATGAAAGAGAAAGTTACCACCGGGCAGATATCCTCTTCCGGTGACCCGGCGGAGGAACCGCAGTCCACCCTGACAGATATCAACCTCTGCGGTGCTGCTGATCTCCTGCTTCTTCCCGGCATCGGTCCGGTAATCTCTGAAAGGATAATCAGGTACAGAAAGCTCCTCGGCGGTTTTGTGGCGGTCGCTCAGCTGAATGAGGTGTATGGTCTCGACAGTGCAGTATTTATTCAGATTGAAGGCTCCCTGACAGTGACTCATGACTCTGTCAGGCAGCTCGTTCTTGACAGCTGTTCGTACAGTGAGATGGCCAGGCACCCCTATATAGGATCCGGGGCAGCGGGACTGATAATGAAGTACCGCTCTCTCATGGGGATCCCTGTTACTCTCGGTGATCTGGTCAGCCAGCGTCTTCTCAGTCATGAACAGGCTGTCCGGATGGCTCCTTATATTAAGCCATCAGAAGGGGTTAAAAGAGATGATTATGAATTTATTTCAATAAAAGTTTTGAAATGAATCTCAGACATATTAATTTTGCGGCTCGTTTTAACATAAAGTTGAATTATGATCATTGTACCGGTAAAAGAAGGCGAGAACATTGACAGGGCTCTTAAGAAATTCAAAAGGAAATTTGAAAAGACGGGAGTAATCCGTGAGCTCAGGTCACGTCAGGCTTTTATCAAACCCTCGGTACGCCGCAGGGAAGAGATAAAGAAAGCCATATATGTTCAGGGTCTGCAGCAGGAAGAGGAATAGTATCTTCACTGCTCTGTTTATCTGAAAAAAAATATATAAAAAGGTTCCTTTTATGGAGAGAAAGGAATCGTTCCTGCAGTATATCCGGACCGAGAAGCGTTATTCCCGGCACACCGTACGTTCTTACCAGAACGATCTCGATCAGTTTTTTGAGTGGTTAGGCAGATATGACCCTGCGGTTGTACCTGAGAGTGTGACTTCAGGTGATGTGAGAGCCTGGATGGTATCTCTCATTGAAGGGGGTTCCGCCATCAGTACCGTGCACAGGAAGATGTCAGCCCTGAGGGCCTTCTTCCGTTATATGCGAAAGCATTCACTGGGCACTGCTGACCCGATGTCAGGCGTGAGGCTTCCGAAGAAGCCAAAACAGCTACCCGTGTTTGTTGCGGAGGATGCCCTGGCAAAACTTCTCGATGAGTACAATTTCGGAGATAATTTTTCAGGAATTCGTGACAGAACTATCGTGGAAATTTTGTATCTTACAGGCATGAGGCGATCAGAACTGATTAGCCTGAGTGATGAGGATATCGATCTCGCTTCAGGCCAGGTGAGGGTGACAGGCAAGCGCAGCAAACAGAGAATTATTCCTTTGACAAACACCTTCATAAAATCACTTGAGGTCTATCTGCAGGTCCGGGATAAAGAGGTTCCGGATGCGAAATGGTTTTTTGTCACCGACAAGGGGAACAAGATGTACGATAAGAGTGTTTATAATATCGTAAGGAGATATCTCTCAATGGTGACCACCGTCGAAAAAAAGAGTCCTCACGTGCTAAGGCATACTTTTGCCACGCACATGCTGAATCACGGTGCTGATCTAAATTCTATCAAGGAGTTGCTTGGTCACGCCAGTCTGTCGGCAACGCAGGTTTATACTCACAATACTTTTGAACAGTTAAAGAAGGTATACAAACAGGCTCATCCAAGAGCTTAATCAATTAAGAACAGGAGGTACAGCCATGAACATTCAGATCCATTCGGTCAGGTTTGATGCTGACAAGAAGTTAGTTGATTTTGTAACGCAGAAGGTGAACAAACTTACCATGATCACTGATGACATCGTCAATGCGGAGGTGTTTCTCAGGCTTGATCATGATGAGACAAGGGAGAACAAGGTAACTGAGATCAAGGTAGAGTATCCGCGGGGCCCTCTTTTCGCCCGCAAACACAGCAAGACATTCGAGGAGGCGACCGATCAGGTTATAGATGCACTTAAGAAGCAGATAGTCAAACAGAAGGGGAAGATACGGGGAGAGTAACCGGGGTGTTTTAAAAAAACTTGGAATATTATTTGAGATTTGAAATATAAATTTCTACATTTGCAAACCGATTTTTGAGGGTATTCTCTTCAGAAATCGGTCGTTCTTTCAAATGCCGATGTAGCTCAGTTGGCCAGAGCAGCTGATTTGTAATCTGCAGGTCGGGGGTTCGAATCCCTTCATCGGCTCATGTAATGATGAGTAAGTGTATGTCTAGCCAGACATGCTCTGTTTTGAATGGGGAGATACCAAAGTGGCCAACTGGGGCAGACTGTAAATCTGTTGTCGAATGACTTCGTAGGTTCGAATCCTGCTCTCCCCACACAAACAGGGAAATTCAGTGGCACAACCCTTTACCGGTAGTGTCATCGGCTCTGGTGACAAATATAAGCGGGAGTAGCTCAGTTGGTAGAGCATTAGCCTTCCAAGCTAAGGGTCGCGGATTCGAATTCCGTCTCCCGCTCACTATGCCGATGTAGCTCAGGGGTAGAGCACTTCCTTGGTAAGGAAGGGGTCATGAGTTCAATTCTCATCATCGGCTCAAACGATTTTGGATGTAAATTTAATTTAATAAGCTTTTAGTTATGGCAAAAGAAAAATTTGACAGGTCGAAGCCACACGTAAATGTAGGTACGATCGGTCACGTCGACCACGGCAAGACCACCTTGACAGCTGCTATTACGATGGTTCTCGCTAAGAAGGGTCTCTCAGAAGTAAGGGACTTTGATTCGATCGACAATGCACCCGAAGAAAAAGAAAGGGGTATTACGATCAACACGGCTCACGTCGAGTATTCAACGGCGAACCGTCACTATGCACACGTTGACTGTCCGGGTCACGCTGACTATGTTAAGAACATGGTTACAGGTGCCGCCCAGATGGACGGTGCCATCATCGTTGTTGCCGCCACTGACGGCCCGATGCCTCAGACGCGCGAACATATCCTGCTCGCACGCCAGGTGAACGTGCCTAAGATCGTTGTGTTCCTTAACAAGGTTGACCTGGTTGACGATGAGGAGCTTATTGACCTCGTTGAGATGGAGATACGTGACCTTCTGAACTTCTACAAGTTCGACGGTGACAACGCTCCCGTTATCCGCGGATCGGCCCTCGGAGCCATGAACCATGAGCCCAAGTGGGAAGAAAAAGTCATGGAACTGATGGATGCAGTTGACTCATATATTCCTATTCCTCCGCGTGAGAACGAAAAACCGTTCGTCATGCCGGTTGAGGACGTATTCTCGATTACCGGCCGCGGTACAGTTGCCACGGGTCGTATTGAGACAGGAATGGTACATACAGGAGATGAACTGGAGATAGTTGGTCTTGGTGCAGAGAAGCGTAAAAGCATATGTACAGGTGTTGAGATGTTCCGCAAGATCCTCGATCAGGGTGAAGCCGGTGACAACGTGGGTCTGCTCCTGCGTGGTGTCGACAAGAAGGAGATCAAGAGGGGTCAGGTACTCGCCAAGCCCGGATCAATCACTCCGCACACCAAGTTCAAGGCAGAGGTTTACGTTCTTAAGAAAGAAGAAGGTGGCCGTCACACTCCGTTCCACAATAAATACCGTCCCCAGTTCTATCTCAGGACCCTCGACGTTACCGGTGAGATAACCCTCCCGGAAGGAACAGAGATGGTAATGCCCGGTGACAACGTAACCATCACCGTAGAGCTTATCTACCCTGTGGCCATCAACAAGAACCTCCGTTTTGCCATCCGTGAAGGTGGCCGTACGGTAGGTGCCGGTCAGGTCATCGAAATAGTCGAATAAGACCTTATATATAATAGTATCCGCCGTCCGTCAGCTGACGGACGGACGGATTATCTTTCGTAAAGCACACGGGTGTAGCTCAGTTGGTAGAGCACTGGTCTCCAAAACCAGGTGTCGGGAGTTCGAGTCTCTCCTCCCGTGCTAAATCGAAGTCATTAAGATGAAGATAGTTACATATTTTAAAGAATCATACAGCGAACTGATGCACAAGGTGACCTGGCCCGCATGGAGTGAGCTTCAGGGCAGCGCCACACTGGTAATGGTCACCTCGGTAATCCTTGCAGTTGTTATTTGGGCAATGGATTTCTTTTTTGACAAGACAATGAGTTTTGTCTATAGTTTGTTGTATTAAAATCATAACGGTCACAGATGAGTGAAAACGTTAAGAAGTGGTATGTGCTCAGGGCTATAGGCGGCAAGGAGAAGAAGGTAAAGGAGTATCTCGAGAACGAGATAGTGCGCCTGAAGCTTCAGGATTACATATCACAGGTACTTATACCGACAGAGAAGGTCTACCAGATACGTTCAGGAAAGAAGATAAGCAAAGAGCGTACATTCTTTCCGGGTTATGTCATCGTGGAGGCTGCCCTCGTGGGTGAGGTGCCTCACGTCTTACGTAACATCCCGAACGTTCTCGGTTTCCTGGGAACACAGTCGGGTGACCCCACACCGATACGCAAGGCTGAGATCAACCGTATCCTCGGAAAGGTTGATGAGCTTGCCGCAAGTGAGGAAGAACTCAATGTGCCATTCGTAGTCGGTGAGACTGTGAAAGTGATAGACGGCCCCTTCAACAGCTTCACAGGGGTCATTGAAGAGGTAAATGAAGAGAAGCGCAAGCTTAAAGTGATGGTCAAGATCTTCGGACGCAAGACCCCGCTCGAGCTGAGCTTCATGCAGGTAGAGAAAGAAAGTTAAGAAATCAGGAAATTGACAGCCGTGAATTATAATGCTTCCTTAAGCGGTCGTCATGCTCTCGCTATAAACAATGCAAATTTTTAATTATGGCAAAAGAAGTTGCTGGATTAATCAAATTACAGATTAAAGGCGGAGCAGCCAATCCATCTCCACCCGTAGGCCCTGCACTGGGTTCAAAAGGTGTGAATATCATGGAGTTTTGCAAACAGTTCAATGCCCGTACACAGGACAAGGCAGGCAAGGTCATACCGGTGGTAATCACCGTGTATAATGATAAGTCGTTTGAGTTTATCACCAAGACCCCTCCCGTTGCAGTCCAGATTATCGAGGCTACCAAATTAAAGAAAGGCTCACCTGAGCCGAACCGAAACAAGGTGGCATCGATAACGTGGAACCAGGTAAAGACTATTGCCGAGGATAAGATGCAGGATTTAAACTGCTTCACCCTCGAGTCCGCGATGAAGATGGTGGCTGGCACGGCCAGAAGTATGGGTATCACCGTGACAGGTGCATTCCCGGGAAAATAACATTTAATAAGTGAGTACGAAAATGACTAAGCTTACCAAGAATCAGAAGTTTGCCCTCGAGAAAGTCGAGACAGGCAGGCTCTATACTTTGTCAGAAGCGGCAGCATTGGTAAAGGATATCACTACAACTAAGTTTGATGCCTCGGTAGATATTGACGTCAGACTGGGAATTGACCCGCGTAAATCGAATCAGATGGTTCGCGGCGTCGTCTCCCTTCCTCACGGTACAGGCAAGGAGGTCAGGGTTCTGGCTCTCGTTACCCCTGACAAGGAGGCTGAAGCAAGAGAGGCCGGAGCAGATCATGTGGGTCTCGACGAGTGGGTTGAGAAGATCAAAGGCGGTTGGACAGATATCGACGTTATTATTACCATGCCCTCAGTGATGGGTAAGATAGGTCAGTTAGGACGAGTACTTGGTCCACGTGGTCTCATGCCGAACCCGAAAAGCGGCACGGTGACCATGGAGATAAGTAAGGCTGTCAAGGAGGTAAAGCAGGGCAAGATCGACTTTAAAGTAGACAAAGCCGGTATTGTTCATGCTTCCATCGGAAAAGTATCATTCGAACCTCATAAGATCGTAGAAAACGCCAGGGAGTTTCTCTTTATCATCAACAAACTCAAGCCGGCCTCAGCTAAGGGAACATACATCAGAAGTATCTTCCTGTCAAGCACCATGAGCCCCGGACTGAAGGTTGATCCCAAGAGCCTTGATGTTTAACTGAAAGCTAAAACGCAGAGAGATTATGAGAAAAGAAGAGAAAACCGATATCATTAACAGTCTGGCTGGAACCCTCAGGGAGTACAGCCACTTTTACCTGACTGATACTGCACAGCTCAACGCTGCTGACACCAGTGACCTCAGAAGGAAGTGCTATGAGAACCAGATCAAGCTGGTTGTTGTAAAGAACACCCTTTTGAAGAGGGCACTGGAGCAGGCAGGCCTCGAGTGCGGAGAATTATTCCCCGTCCTTAAAGGCTCAACTGCCGTCATGTTCTCGAATAACGGAAACACTCCCGCACGTATGATAAAGGAGTTCCGTAAATCGCATCCAAAACCACTGATAAAAGGCGCTTATATAGAGGAATCAGTCTATACAGGTGACAATCTTCTTGAGACCCTCGTGGCTCTCAAGTCAAGGGAAGAGCTCATCGGCGATATCGTCATGCTCCTTCAGTCACCCGCAAAGAACGTTATCTCTGCACTGCAGTCAGGAGGTTCAAAAATCCATGGTGTTCTGGAAACACTTTCAAAAAAGTAATTATTAATTAGTTAAACACATTAAAATTCCTATAAAAATGGCAGATCTTAAGAAATTTGCAGAAGAGCTGGTGAATTTAACCGTAAAAGAGGTTAACGAGCTTGCAAAAATATTGAAAGACGAGTATGGCATCGAGCCGGCAGCAGCAGCAGTAGCTGTAGCAGCCCCTGCAGCAGGCGGCGACGCTCCGGCAGCAGCTGAGAAGAGCTCCTTCGATGTCATCCTTAAAGCAGCAGGCGGCCAGAAGCTTCAGATCGTTAAGCTTGTAAAAGACATCACAGGCCTCGGTCTTAAAGAAGCCAAGGCTGTAGTTGATGCAGCTCCTTCACCTGTAAAAGAAGGCATCTCAAAAGATGAGGCTGAGAACATTAAGAAACAATTGGAAGAATCAGGAGCTGAAGTTGAACTTAAATAAGTTATACCTGATCACCGGGTTACAGGTTTAGTTCCGCCGTCGGGCGGAGCTAAGCCTTTTTCTCATTTTAATATAAGTTCACTTAATCCATCCATCAATGTCCTCAAAAAATAACGAAAGAATCAGTTTCGCATCAAAGAAACAACAGCTTGATTACCCTGATTTTCTTGAGATTCAATTAAAATCATTTGCCGATTTTTTTCAGCTTGGCACAACACCCGAGAACAGGAGGAGAGAAGGCCTCTATCAGGTCTTCATGGAGAACTTCCCCATTACCGATACCAGGAACAACTTTGTACTTGAGTTCCTGGATTATTCCATTGACCCTCCGCGATACACCATTGATGAGTGTATTGAGAGGGGCCTTACCTTCAGTGTGCCGCTCAAGGCCAAACTGAAGCTTTATTGCACCGACCCGGAGCATGAGGATTTTGACACCGTCATACAGGATGTTTACCTGGGTGTCATGCCATACATGACCGAGCGCGGTACCTTCGTCATCAACGGTGCCGAGAGGGTTGTCGTCTCGCAGTTGCACAGGTCACCGGGCGTATTCTTCGGTCAGAGCATACACGCCAACGGTACCAAACTTTATTCAGCCCGTATCATTCCTTTCAAGGGGTCATGGATCGAGTTCGCGACAGACATCAACAACGTGATGTACGCATATATTGACAGGAAGAAGAAACTGCCTGTCACAACACTTCTCAGAGCCATCGGCTTTGAAGGAGACAAGGACATTCTTGAGATCTTCAACCTCGCGGAGGAGCACAAGGTCTCAAAAGTAAACATAAAGAAACTTGTAGGCCGCAAGCTGGCAGCGAGAGTACTGCGCACCTGGGTCGAGGATTTCGTCGACGAGGATACAGGTGAGGTCGTTTCTATCGAACGAAACGAGGTGGTGCTTGACAGGGAGACAGTCATTGAAAATGACCATGTCGACCTGATCGTTGACTCAGGGGCCAAGTCTATCCTGCTTCACCGCGAGGATATGAGCCTCTCTGACTTTGCGATCATATACAATACGCTGCAGAAAGACCCCTGCAACTCTGAGAAAGAGGCCGTTATTTACATCTACCGCCAGCTCCGCAATGCTGAGCCGCCGGATGAGGCGACAGCCCGCGATGTCATTGACAAACTCTTCTTCTCGGACAAACGTTATGATCTGGGTGAGGTAGGACGCTTCCGTATCAACCGCAAGCTGAAGCTCAACATTGACATGAACACCAAAATCCTCACAAGAGAGGATATCATTGCCATTATCCGTTACCTGATCGAGCTCATCAACTCCAAGACCGACGTGGATGATATTGATCATTTGAGTAACAGGAGGGTACGTACCGTCGGCGAACAGCTCTCAGCCCAGTTCAGCGTCGGTCTGGCCCGTATGGCCCGTACGATTCGTGAGCGTATGAACGTAAGGGACAACGAGGTCTTCACCCCTGTTGATCTCATCAACTCGAAGACCCTCTCATCTGTCATCAACTCATTCTTCGGCACCAACCAGCTGTCGCAGTTCATGGACCAGACCAACCCGCTGGCAGAGATGACGCACAAGCGTCGTCTGTCAGCACTCGGACCCGGCGGTCTGTCACGCGAGCGTGCAGGTTTTGAGGTGCGTGACGTACACTATACGCATTACGGCCGTCTCTGCCCCATCGAGACGCCGGAAGGACCGAATATCGGTCTTATATCATCACTCTGCGTCTATGCCAAGATAAATAATCTAGGGTTCATTGAGACCCCTTACCGCGACGTTATCGAGGGGAAGGTCAACCTGAATCCTGAGCAGGTGAAGTGGCTCAGCGCGGAAGATGAGGAATACCTCACTGTTGCACAGGCCAACGCTCCGTTGAATGATGACGGTACCTTCACCAACCCAAGGGCCAAATCAAGGCTGGGGGCAGACTATCCGTATGAGGAGGTGACGAAGGTGCAGATGATGGATGTGGCTCCGAACCAGATAGCATCAATAGCTGCATCACTCATACCATTCCTTGAGCATGACGACGCCAACCGCGCCCTCATGGGATCAAACATGATGCGCCAGGCTGTACCGCTTGTAAGGCCTGAGGCTCCTATAGTGGGGACAGGCCTCGAGGCACAGGTGATCAAGGACTCAAGGATACTCATCGTGGCGGAAGGCGACGGTGTGGTAGAGTACGTTGATTCAAACGAGATCGTGATCAGGTACACCAGGACTGATGAAGAGAAATTCGTGAGCTTTGATGATGACGTAAGACGTTACACCCTTCCCAAGTATCATAAGACAAACCAGAATACATGTGTCAACCTTGTACCTATCGTCAGGAAGGGTGAGAAGGTTGTCAAGGGACAGGTGCTCACCGAGGGCTACGGGACAAAAGCAGGCGAGCTTGCCCTGGGCCGTAACCTGAAGGTTGCCTTCATGCCCTGGAAGGGATATAACTTTGAAGACGCCATCGTGATAAGCGAGAAGGTTGTGCAGGAAGATATCTTCACATCGGTGCATATCGACGAGTATCTGCTTGAGGTCCGTGACACGAAACGGGGTATGGAAGAGCTGACATCAGATATCCCCAACGTCTCCGAGGAGGCTACCAAGAACCTCGACGAGAACGGACTTATCAGGATAGGTGCACAGATCAGGCCGGGAGACATACTTATTGGCAAGATAACCCCCAAGGGTGAGTCTGACCCCTCGCCGGAGGAGAAGCTTCTCCGCGCCATCTTCGGCGACAAGGCAGGAGACGTGAAGGATGCCTCACTGAAGGCAGGTCCATCGCTCGAGGGCGTTGTCATTGACAAGAAGCTCTTCACAAGGGCTATCAAGGACCGCAAGGCCAAATCAGCCGAGAAGCCGCTGCTTGACAAGATCGATGCTGACTTCAACAGGTCAATCGATGACCTCAAGGCACGACTGGTAGACAAGCTGTTCATCATCGTCAACGGCAAGACCTCACAGGGGGTGAAGGATTATCTCAATGTGGACGTGATTCCCAAGGGAGCCAAGTTTACTCTAAAGCAGCTCCAGGAGATTGATTTCCTGAACATTAATCCCAACAAGTGGACCACTGACAAGAAGAAGAATGACAGCATAAAGCAGCTTCTGCATAACTACATCATCAAATACAAAGAGGTTGACGGTGTCTATAAGCGGAAGAGGTATAACATTACCATAGGCGACGAACTGCCTGCAGGTATTGTAAGGCTTGCCAAGGTTTATATTGCGAAGAAGCGTAAGATACGGGTGGGAGACAAGATGGCCGGTCGTCACGGTAACAAGGGTATTGTTGCCAAGATCGTCCGCGCTGAGGATATGCCATTCCTGGCTGACGGAACGCCGGTGGATATAGTTCTTAACCCGCTTGGTGTGCCTTCAAGGATGAACCTCGGTCAGATCTATGAGACTGTTCTGGGATGGGCAGGAAAAGAGCTCGGCATGAAATTCTCCACGCCGATCTTCGACGGAGCGAGACAGGATGAGATCAATGACCTGACGGTCAAGGCAGGCATACCGCGCAACGGAACCACCTATCTGTATGACGGCGGCACCGGCGAACGGTTTGACCAGCCTGCAACGGTAGGGATGATCTATATGCTCAAACTGGGCCATATGGTTGATGACAAGATGCACGCCCGTTCAATAGGGCCTTACTCGCTCATCACTCAGCAGCCTCTCGGAGGCAAGGCACAGTTTGGTGGTCAGAGATTTGGTGAGATGGAGGTATGGGCCCTCGAAGCATTCGGGGCTGCACATATACTGCAGGAGATACTTACCATCAAGTCTGATGACGTAATAGGAAGAGCTAAAGCCTACGAGGCTATTGTCAAGGGTGAACCGATGCCATTGCCCGGTATACCTGAGTCGCTCAACGTGCTTCTGCACGAGCTGAGGGGTCTGGGTCTGAGCATCAACCTTGAATAATTAAGCTGAGTAGTAAAAAAAGTAAAAAACAGAAAGATATATGTCATTCAGAAGGGATAACAAGCAGAAAACCAGCTACACGAAGATTTCGATCGGCCTGGCGTCACCTGAGGAGATACTTGACAAGTCAAGCGGCGAGGTCCTGAAACCTGAGACAATAAACTATCGTACCTACAAGCCCGAACGCGACGGTCTTTTCTGCGAAAGGATCTTCGGACCGGTCAAGGATTATGAATGCCATTGCGGCAAGTACAAGAGGATACGATATAAGGGTATTGTCTGCGACCGTTGCGGTGTGGAGGTTACCGAGAAGAAGGTAAGGCGCGAGCGGATGGGACACATATCACTGGTGGTGCCCGTGGCTCATATCTGGTATTTCAGGTCACTGCCCAACAAGATAGGATATCTTCTCGGTCTTCCGACGAAGAAGCTTGACAGCATCATTTACTATGAGAAGTATGTTGTCATCAATCCGGGGGTGAAGGCTGTTGACGGTGTCAAATACCTCGATTTTCTCTCTGAGGAGGAGTATATGGAGATTGCTGAGACTCTTCCAAAGGAGAACCAGTATCTTGATGATGATCATCCGGACAAGTTTGTTGCCGAGATGGGAGCAGAGGCTCTCTACAAGCTTCTTGGCAAGCTTGATCTCGATGAGCTTTCATATTCACTGCGTCACCGCGCCAACAACGAGACCTCACAGCAGCGTAAGAGTGAGGCACTGAAGAGGCTCCAGGTTGTTGAGGCTTTCAGGGAATCAAAGAATGTCAACCGTCCGGAATGGATGATTGTCAAGATAGTGCCGGTGATTCCTCCGGAGCTGAGGCCGCTTGTGCCGCTTGACGGAGGGCGTTTTGCCACCAGTGACCTGAATGACCTCTACCGCAGGGTCATCATACGCAACAACCGTCTCAAGAGACTGATAGAGATTAAGGCCCCCGAGGTGATCCTTCGCAATGAGAAGAGGATGCTTCAGGAAGCTGTTGACTCGCTCTTTGACAACTCCCGTAAGGCGAATGCAGTGAAGACTGATGCCAACAGGCCTCTGAAATCACTCTCTGACAGTCTGAAGGGCAAGCAGGGACGTTTTCGTCAGAACCTGCTGGGTAAGAGGGTTGACTACTCAGCCCGTTCGGTCATCGTCGTCGGGCCCGAGCTTCATCTTCATGAGTGCGGCATCCCGAAAGACATGGCGGCAGAGCTCTACAAGCCTTTTGTGATACGCAAGCTCATTGAGCGCGGTATCGTCAAGACTGTAAAGAGTGCCAAGAAGATCGTCGACCGCAAGGACCCGGTTGTATGGGATATCCTTGAGAACGTACTCAAGGGGCACCCTGTCATGCTCAACCGTGCACCGACGCTTCACAGGCTTGGTATACAGGCATTCCAGCCTAAGCTCATCGAGGGCAAGGCCATACAGCTTCACCCGCTCGTCTGTACAGCGTTCAACGCTGACTTCGACGGTGACCAGATGGCCGTGCATCTGCCCCTGGGCAACGCTGCGATCCTCGAGGCACAGATGCTGATGCTTGCATCGCATAACATCCTCAACCCTGCCAACGGAGCACCTATCACCGTTCCTTCACAGGACATGGTTCTGGGGCTATATTACATCACCAAGGCACGCAAGAGCACTGATACGATAAAGGTCAAGGGTGAGGGTATGGTCTTCTATTCACCGGAAGAGGTGGACATTGCATATAATGAGGGCAAGATTGACCTTCACGCTGTCATCAGGGTCAAGGTCAATGACGTGGTTAACGGAGAAAAGGTGAGACATATCATTGAGACTACCGTCGGACGGGTGCTCTTCAATGAGTTTGTCCCTGAGGAGGTAGGTTACATCAATGACCTGCTGACCAAGAAGTCACTGCGTGATATCATCGGTACCGTGCTCAAAAAGGCCGGTACAGCCAAAACGGCCGATTTCCTTGATGCCATCAAGGATCTGGGTTTCAGAATGGCGTTCACCGGAGGACTGTCGTTCAACCTCGATGATGTTATCATCCCGCAGGAGAAGGAGATGTTTGTGGCAGAGGGCTATGAGCAGGTTGACGAGGTGCTGTCAAACTACAGCATGGGTTTCATCACCAATAATGAAAGGTACAACCAGATCATTGACATCTGGACACATGTCAACGCCCGCCTGACCCAGAGTCTGATGAAACAGCTCTCGAATGACAAGCAGGGCTTCAATTCAGTATACATGATGCTTGACTCCGGAGCAAGGGGCTCGAAAGAGCAGATCCGCCAGCTGTCAGGCATGAGGGGTCTTATGGCCAAGCCTCAGAAATCAGGTTCGTCAGGCTCAGAGATCATCGAGAACCCGATCCTCTCCAACTTCAAGGAAGGTCTGTCGGTTCTTGAGTACTTCATCTCCACCCACGGTGCCCGTAAGGGTCTTGCCGATACGGCTCTCAAGACAGCTGATGCAGGATATCTTACCCGCCGTCTCGTTGACGTGTCACAGGATGTGATCATCACCGAGGAGGACTGCGGTACGCTTCGCGGTCTCGTTGCCACGGCCATCAAAAACAATGAGGAGGTCGTTGAGTCACTCTATGACAGGATTCTTGGCCGCACAACGGTACACGATATCTATAATCCACTTACAGGCGAGCTCATAACAAATTCAGGTGAAGAGATCACCGAAGATGTGGCTAACCGTATCGAACAGTCGCCTATTGAGCAGGTTGAGATTCGCTCAGTACTGACATGCGAATCGAAAAAAGGTGTTTGTGGCAAGTGTTACGGACGTAACCTGGCAACCGGAAGGATGGTGCAGAAGGGTGAGGCAACGGGTGTGATTGCAGCACAGAGTATCGGTGAACCCGGTACGCAGCTGACACTCCGTACGTTCCACGTCGGTGGTACTGCTTCAAATATCACAACCGAATCGAGCCTTATAGCAAGATATGGCGGTATTGCCGTCATCGAGGAGGTAAGAACGGTTTCCAAAAAGGATCCGGAGAAAGGCAAGATTGACGTGGTCATCGGTCGTCTCGGTGAACTGAGAATCGTTGACAAGAAGACAGGCATTGCCCTTACGACTCATACTATTCCCTATGGAAGCAAGCTCTATATCAAGCCCAACCAGGAGGTCAGCAAGGGAGATCTTATCTGCGAATGGGATCCGTTCAACGCAGTCATCATCTCAGAGGTTGCCGGTAAGGTGGCATTTGATTACCTGATCGAGGGGGTCACATTCCGTGAGGAGTCAGACGAACAGACAGGCTTCAAGGAGAAGGTTATCATTGAGAGCAGGGACAAGACCAAAAACCCGACTATCAAGATCATGTCTCCGGAAGGAACCGAGATCAAGGCATATAACCTTCCTGTGGGAGCTCACCTCGTCACTGACATCAACAAGCTGGTAGTGGCAGGCGATACTCTTGTCAAGATACCGAGGGCAGTCGGCAAGTCAGGTGACATCACCGGCGGTCTTCCGCGCGTTACCGAGCTCTTCGAAGCCCGTAACCCGTCGAACCCTGCCATCGTGACCGAGATTGACGGTGAGGTGACATACGGCAAAATAAAGAGGGGTAACAGGGAGATTACAATCACCTCCAAATCAGGAGAGACGAAGAAGTATCTCGTGCCGCTCTCGAAGCAGATCCTTGTCCAGGAGAACGACTACGTCAGGGCTGGAACACCTCTCTCTGACGGTGCCATCACTCCGTCTGACATCCTGGCCATCAAGGGCCCGACAAAGGTACAGGAGTATATCGTCAATGAGATTCAGGAGGTATACCGTCTGCAGGGTGTGAAGATCAATGACAAGCACTTTGAGATCATTGTGAGACAGATGATGCGCAAGGTGGAGATCATCGATCCGGGTGACACCAAATTCCTTGAGCGTCAGGTCGTTGACAAGCTTGAGTTCATGGATGAGAATGACTGGGTATTCGGCAAGAAGATTGTTCTTGATGCCGGTGACAGTCAGACACTTCGTCCGGGAATGGTTATCACTGCCCGTAAGCTCAGGGATGAGAACTCGGTGCTGAAGCGTCGTGACCTGAAGGTGATTGAAGCGAGGGATGCCATCCCGGCTACTTCACAGCAGGTTCTGCAGGGTATTACCCGTGCTGCTCTTCAGACAAACAGTTTCTTCTCCGCGGCTTCATTCCAGGAGACCACCAAGGTTCTTAACGAGGCAGCCATTTTAGGTAAGATAGACTTCCTCGAAGGGCTGAAGGAGAATGTTATTGTGGGTCACCTGATACCGGCCGGAACGGGGCTCAGGGAGTATACAAACGTAATTGTAGGCTCTCTTGATGATTATGAGGCGCTCGTGCATGCGGGCCGAAGCACCAGGGAAGTAGAACAGGACTAAACCACAGAGCCATGTCAGAGAACAAGAATCAGGGTCAGTTTAACATTGAGCTGAGTGAAGAGGTTGCCCAGGGAGTTTATTCAAACCTTGCAATAATTACCCACTCACCGGCTGAGTTTGTGATCGATTTCATCCGGATTATGCCCGGAGTACCGAAATCACAGGTTAAATCGAGGATCATCCTTACCCCTGAACATGCCAAGCGGTTTGTTGCAGCCCTGAGTGACAATATCTCAAAATACGAAGCTGTTCACGGCCCGATACGTGAGGTGAAGGGTTCAGGACCGGTTATGCCGTTCCCGTTCGGCGGCCCCACGGCACAGGCATAAGGCTGATATATCATTGTAAAGAGCAGGCTGTACCGCGAGTTACAGCCTTTCTTTTTTGCAATGACGGAAAATTACCGTTAATTTGCAGTTGACTAACAGGATGAACTGATGAATATAAAAAAGATTCTGGCTTCGGGTATGCTGACACTGCTGGTGATACTGGCGGTGATATCAGATACGGGCTGCAAGAAGCAGCCAAAGTGCGGATGTGACGGGGATGCGCTGGATTCTATAGACCAGGGTCACGCCTATATCTCATACAATGCTGATAAGAACATGGCTCAGTTTACACCCATCTATGACTCTTACTCAATCTTTTATTTCTGCAATCCCCAGGATTTCATGGGTGAACTGACTCAGCTCGAACAGGGGGCGGAGGTAATTGTTTCAGGAGAATATTTCTATGATTGCACTTATCTCATGAACAACAGCAATTCAGGGCAATACTCGCCTTATAAGATCTACCAGATCAAAGTGACGGCTGTCTCATTGTACGATTACGGTAAGTGATTACCGGTCAGGATAAAATGAATAAGTCACACTGCGCGTGTCAGCCTATAATATATCATTTATCGGTGCCGGGAACGTAGCTGAGGCGTTGTGCATCAGGTTCCTGTCTGCCGGCCACAGGGTATTGTCAATAGCCTCCAGGGGAGGCACGAGTGCAGCTGCCCTTGCTGCCGAAACCGGTGCAGAATGGAGAAAAGATCTTTCTGTCGCCGATACCTGTGATATACTTGTGCTGGCGGTGACTGACACCTCTGTTTCAGAAGTTGCATCTGCCGTCACCGTTCCTGACAATACAATCATTGTCCACACGGCAGGCAGTGTCCCTCTCTCCGCTCTCGGACGGACAGATCGCGCCGGGGTATTATACCCGTTACAGACTTTTACAAAGGGCTTCATGCCTGATCTCTCAAAAGTTCCCTTTTTTGTGGAAGCCACTGACGAAAGAACCCTTGAAGTACTGAAGAGCCTGGGAAGGCAGTTGGGGTCAGGAGCATGGGAGTGTGATTCTGAGCGCCGCAGACACCTTCATGTGGCGGCTGTATTTACAAATAACTTTTCCAATTTCATGATGACGGCGGGTGAAGCCATAGCCTCAGGGGCGGGGTTTGACCCTGAGCTGATGAGGCCTCTTATCGAGGAGACCGCGCGCAAAGCACTGCGTGCCGGGCCAGCGGCGGCACAGACAGGCCCTGCTGTAAGACATGATACCAGAACAATAAAAAGTCATCTTGAATTATTATCTTTCTCGCCTGAATACCAGAAACTGTACCGTATGATCAGCAGAATGATCACAGGGTTTTATAAAAAGAGCGCGAGATGACCAACTTCAAGGAGGAGCTTCAGAAGGTCAAAGGCTTTGTTTTCGATATTGACGGTGTCCTTTCAACACAGACAATACCCATGTCTGTCTGGGGTGTGCCGCTTCGCACAGTGAACCTGAGGGACGGCTATGCCCTTCAGCTGGCAGTAAAGAAAGGTTACCGCGTCGGAGTCATATCCGGATCAAACTCAAAAGAGTATATCAAGAGGCTTAAGACGCTGGGGATAAATGATATCTACCTAAACTCCCGCACCAAAAAGGAGAGCATGACAGCCCTCCTCAGCAAATGGGATATTGACCCTATGCATGTTCTTTATATGGGCGACGATATACCTGATTATGAGGTGATGAAGATGGTTGGACTGCCGGTATGCCCCAGTGACGCAGACAGTGAGATAAAGCAGATATCAGTCTACATCTCGGGCAAGTGCGGCGGAGAGGGGTGTGTGCGTGATGTAATAGAGCAGACACTGAGACTTCACAATAACTGGATGGATTATGAAGCATTCTCGTGGTGATAACCTGAAAGACCTGCTGACGCTGGTGAGATTGCCCAATCTGCTTATTGTGGCGCTCACAATGATGCTGATGAGGTATGCAGTCTTAAGACCGCTCCTCTCTGCGATGCCAGTGACACTTGCGGATAATCCACTGATAGTCACCCGAATGACATTTCAGCTCGGCTGGTTTGACTTCGTCGTGCTTGTCGTTTCAACAGTGCTCATCACCGCTGCCGGTTATGTCATAAATGATTATTTCGATATACGCACTGATCTGATCAACAGGGGCAGAATCATTGTTGGAAACACCATAACCAGGCGAAAGGCCATGATGTACCACATCATTCTCAATGTACTGGGTGTGGCAGGCGGATTCTACGTCTCTGCCCGTATCGGGTACTTCTGGCTGGGGATCTTCTTCCTCCTTGTGTCAGGACTTCTGTACTTTTATTCAGCCGCCTACAAGAGACAGTTTCTTATCGGAAATCTTATAGTTGCCTTCCTGACGGCAATGGTACCCATGATGGTGGTTCTCTATGACGCGCCGGCGATTTATGCAAAGTATTCGTCAACTGCTCTCTCTTTTCCAGGTGTGGCCATACTTTTTTACTGGGTGGGTGGATTTGCCCTCTTCGCTTTCCTGACAACACTTATCAGGGAGATAATTAAGGATATGGAGGATTATGAAGGTGACCTGGCCATGGAGAGAAAGACCCTGCCTGTGTCAGGTGGAATGGTCACCTCAAGAATAGTGGTTGTCACCCTTTCACTCATTACCGTGCTTGCTCTTTACACAGTATGGTTCAGGTATATTAGCGACAGAACAACACTGGTCCTTATCACTCTGCTTATCACCCTCCCTTTTGTATACGTAATTTATAACGTCATAGCCGGAAAAGAGAAGCAGAAGCTTCATGCCGCCAGCAGGATGATGAAGATCATAATGCTTTTCGGTATCCTCTATTCGCTCGTGGCAGGTGCGTTAATCATTTCAGGAAAGATATTCTAGGATGATTGTGGATTCTCTGAAGGATTACAGGCTCGTTCTGGCATCTGCCTCGCCGCGCCGGAGGCAGCTTCTGAGTGAGGCAGGCTTAATCTTTGAGACTGCTACTGTCAATTATGATGAGGTGTGGCCGTCAGATCTCAGGGGTAGGGAAATTGCCGAATATCTGGCTGAAGGCAAGGCTGATGCATGGCCGGGGGTGGTTGAGCCCAATCAGATAATAATAACGGCAGATACTGTTGTCTGGTGTCGCGGGGCCATACTCGGAAAACCCGCAGACGCAGCAGAGGCAGCATCTTTTCTGCGACTGCTTTCAGGGTGTGATCATGATGTCATTACAGCCTTGTGCCTGAGAAACCATATCAGAAAACATACTTTCTCGGTCTCCACAAAGGTTACCTTTAAAGAACTTGCCGATGATGAGATCAGCTACTATGTTGAAAACTATCATCCGTATGACAAGGCTGGCGCTTACGGCATACAGGAGTGGATCGGACTGAGAGGAATAACCCGCATCGAGGGTTCATATTACAACGTGGTAGGTATGCCAGTCAGTGATCTTTATACAGAACTGCTGCAGTTTATAAGACAATAGTTAAAAGACAATGAATATGAAAAAGATCTCAATTCTGTTAACCGCGATTATGCTACTCGTTGCATCGCCCTCGAGGGCCGATGAGGGGATGTGGATCCCCTTGCTTATCGAGAAGTACAACATAAAAATTATGCAGGAGAACGGATTCAAACTCACCGCGGAGGACATTTACAGTGTTAACAAGGCGTCGATGAAGGATGCCGTTGTAATATTCGGTGGCGGTTGCACAGGAGAATTTATTTCAGACAGGGGACTTATCATTACCAACCATCACTGTGGTTACGGAATGATTCAGAACCACTCCACTCTCGAGCATGATTATCTTAAGGATGGCTTCTGGGCAGCATCGCCTGAGCAGGAATTGCAGAACCCCGGACTCACGGTGACAATACTAAAGTACATGGAGGATGTCACTGACCGGGTGCTGAAAGGGGTGACTGAGACCATGGGCAATGAAGAGCGCGATGCTGTCATCAACGCCAACATAAGTTCAATCAATGCCGAGGCTGTCAGGGGAACCCATTATAATTCCATGGTGCGTCCTTTCTTCCTTGGCAACCAGTATTTTCTGCTTGTCAATGAGGTATTCAGGGACGTAAGGCTTGTTGGTGCGCCTCCATCGGCCATCGGCAAGTTCGGGGGTGACACTGACAACTGGGTATGGCCGCGGCACACCGGAGACTTCTCTCTCTTCAGGGTATATGCCGATAGGGAAAACAATCCTGCCGCCTACTCTACCGAGAATATTCCTTACAAGCCGGCATACCATTTTCCTGTTTCACTGAAGGGGTTTAAAGAGGGTGACTTTACAATGGTGTTCGGTTATCCCGGGAGAACGCAGGAATATGCGCCGTCACACCATATCAGGATGCTGAAAGATGTTATTTATCCGAAGCAGGTCGAGATACGGGGCACCAAAATATCGATCATGGAGCAGGAGATGGCAAAAGACCCGCTTGTGCGCATTAAATACTCTGGCAAGTCATTTGGCATGGCTAACGGATGGAAGAAGTGGATAGGGGAGATACAGAGCCTTGAGAATATGAATGGTGTGGCCCGCAAGGAAGCATTTGAGAGCGAGTTCTCGAGATGGGTCTCATTTGATCCGCCACAGACTGCCAGTTACGGTAAGATTTTTGAACAGTATGCTGAGATCTATAAGACTTATGAGACTTTATATCTTGTCAATGCCTATACGTCAGAGGTATTTTTCAGCAACGGCGCTGAGGCTGTCGGTCTTGCCAACAACTTCAGAAGGGCTGTTGAGATGGCGGAAACGAACAATGCCGAGCTTCAGCAGGAGTTGACCAGGCTGAAAAATGTTTCTGCCAGCTTCTTCAGAAACTATGACGTCAATGTTGACAGAAGGCTTTTTGTTGCCGTCATGGATCTGTACGGGAAAAACATCAGCCCGGAATGGCAGTCACAGGCCTACAGGGATCTCTATGCCTCGTGCAAGGGTAACTTTGAAGTTGCTGCCGGCAAGCTCTTCCCCAAATCTCTCTTCTGCGACGAGAAGAAGGTAGAAGCACTGATAACCAATTTTGATCCCAAAAAGGTCAAAAAGGATCCGTTCTATATCCTTGCTTCTTCAGCTTCCGGGCTGCTTGACAGTAAGGTAAGACCGGAATTATCGGCTCTTGATTCCCGCCTGGCGAATCTTAACAGGGTTTACATGGCGGCACAGATGGAGTACGGCAAGGATAAAATATTCTATCCTGACGCAAACTCCACACTGAGACTCTCTTATGGTAAGGTCATGGGTTACGATTCCAGGGATGCTGTTTATCACAAGCACTTCACCACCCTTACCGGAGTTATGGAAAAGGACAATCCTGAAGTCTATGACTATGATGTGCCGGCAAGGCTCAAGGAGCTTTACCAGAAGAAGGATTTTGGGCGGTATGCTGTCGACGGAGATGTCCCGGTCTGCTTCATCGCCAACAATCATACCACCGGTGGCAACTCCGGCAGTCCGGTGCTGAATGCTGACGGTCACCTTATAGGCATCAATTTTGACCGTGCGTGGGAGGGTGTTGCATCAGACATAATGTATAATCCGAAGCAAAGCCGTAACATCAGCCTTGACATAAGGTATGCTCTCTTTATAATTGACAGGTTTGCCGGTGCAGGTTACCTCATCGATGAGATGACACTAATTGAGTAGAGGCAACAGCAGCAGCATATTCCTTTACCTGGAATACAAATGCCTGCAGTCTCGTATCAAGCGAGACAGTATCCTGTCCGTCATACGGTATATTAAGGAACGGGATATTGTTATGGTCTTTGCGGAATGAGTCACTCACCGAGGCTACAAGGGTTCCGGGCATGCATGTGAAAGGCAGTATGGCAGCCATCCCTGAGACGCCCCTGCTGGCCAGGGCTATTGATGATCCCATTGCGATAGGAGGGTCACCGTCGTAAAACTCGCTTACATATTTGTTGCTGAGCCTGAGCATATCGTGCAGTGAGATATCCTTTTCATGGTCGACGAATTTCTTGATGCCGCCGATAAGGTAGTTGACGATAACTTCCTGGCCTACGCCCTGTATCTTCGATTTCAGAACACCCTTCCTGTCGTTCCTCCACCTGCTGTCACGTGTAAAGCGATAAGTGGAGTATGAAATCCATTCTGAGAATGGGCCTATCAGTACTTCCACTCCGAGATCCTCAAGCCTGTTGGCAATATTTCCGTTGCAGCCTGCATTGTCACGCATGAAAATCTCACCCAGAACTGCAACAACTGGTTTCCTTTCTCTCTTATCAACAGGTATTGCCATGAAGTCTGAAGCAATACCTGCCAGTATCTTTCTCAGACCCTTTGAACCTGACTCGATACATCGTTCCAACTTTCTGAGTGAGGCTTCGTAGAGCTGATCTGACTGACCCTTATTAAGTTCGTAAGGCCTTGTCTCCCTGTATATTTTCCTCAGGTAATCGAAAGAGACGAATCCTTTCCACGCATTTATCCTGAACTTCTGTCCGTGGTCGCCTGCTATATCCTGGTAGGAAGTGTCATTTGAAGGCGTTATCAGCTCTGCATCTTTGAATCCAAGCCTGTCAAAGAGCACCCTGTGGAGCTGGTTATACTGGCCGAAACGGCACGGGCCGTTATGGTCAGGCATGAAAAAGCTCATTTTTGAAGGATCGGCGCCCGGCTCCATCAGTTTCTTCAGAAAACTGCCGGTAGTACATATCATCGGGAAGCATTCCTTTGAAGAGGTGTATTTTCTTCCCAGGGCTATTTCTTCGCCTGTCTGTTTCGGAAGTACTTCGGATTGGACTCCGATACTCCGGGCAGCTGCGGCAACAAGGTAAGCTCCGTCATGCATATAGGGGAAGTAGAGCGTCCTGTTCTTTGGGGGTGAGGCCGGACTTGGTCTTGGTTTAAAGACAGTAACATCTTTCTTTTCATTCATCTCTGCCCCTTTGAGGCTGTCGAGGAACGCCTCGATGCGTGTGACCATTCCGGCATCTGCCGAGTGTTCATCAACCTCAAGGTGCAGGAATGGCTTGCCCTTCAGTTCTTCGGTGACGTAATGCCAGATAAAGGAGTCAGGGCCACACCTGAAGTTGCTCAGATAGACTGCATACAAACCGTCAGTTTTCGCAACATACTGGGCTGCAGCAACAATCTTCTGCCCGTTTGGCCAGTACATGTTCCTGTAGTTCTCAAAGATCTTGATAGAGCCAAGATCAAGCATGTCAAGCGGAATAGGCATGACATTCTGAGTGATGAGCTTCTCGGTAAGGTCAAGGTTAAGATGCGGGTCAGAACTGTTGTAGGGCCTTCCAAGCATTACAACAGGCCTGCAGTTTGAGGGGATATTGGCAAGAACCTCCTTGCCGTACTCAATGAGACTCTTCTCAAATGAGACCTGTATGGCGTCAGCTTTATAGATAGCCTTCCTGATAGCTTCCCGTTCGAGACCGAACTTCTCACTGAAGTATGCCTGAAGCTCTTTTACCAGGGCACGCTCAAAGAACCTGAAGTGCAGCGTGGGATTGAGGATCTTTTTCTCGTCAACCTTTCCTCTCAGTGCAGCTTTGACCATGAACGGGTAGGTCTGTATCCATGGACAGTTACAGTTAAATGTCTTGTTTCCCACGCGCTCCTTGCCGTTAACAATGAATGGCAGGAAGATGTAGTCAGCATCCCTTTCCATGAGGTCAATCACATGACCGTGCATCAGCTCCACAGGGAGACATGTCTCGGCGGTGATAGTTTCTATTGACTTTGTAATCAATGCTTTATCTGACTCCCTTGAAATGACAACATTGAAGCCGAGTTCCTCGAAGAAGGTTCTCCAGAAGGGGAACTGCTGGTAAAAGACCATCAAAGCCCTGGGGATACCAATAGTCTGCTTCTCCCCGGCATCCTTCTCCACGTAATCGCCCAGCAGCATCTCGGTCCTCTTTTTGTACAGGTTAGGTATGTTGTTGGAGCTCTTCTTACGTGAGTCTATCTCATATTTTTCACAGCGTCCGCCGTAGAAGAGTGATTTCTTCTCACCGGCAATATTTACTTTTCTGATTTCGCAGTGGTTGGTACAGCTCTGACATACAAATCTGCCTATCTCGTACTTTGCATTGCGTATTGCAAATCCCTTGAACGTGGTTTTCTGTCCGGCGGTCATCGACTTCTGTGCCAGTATGGCAGCTCCGATAGCACCAGTAACATCGAAGTGGGGAGGGATAGTTATCTTCTTTCCCGTCACCTGTTCAAAGGCGGCCACCACGGCTTTGTTGTTTGTTACACCGCCCTGGAAGAATATCTTGTTGCCTACACGGCGGTCGGCAACCACTTTCTGGAGGTAATTATAGACAATTGAGTATGCGAGACCACCCACAAGATTATCATTTTTGGCCCCTTTCTGCATGAATGAGTTGAGGTCTGATTCCATGAAGACGGTACAGCGGTCACCCATCTTTAGCGGAGACTCCGATTTAAGTGCCATGCACCCGAACTCCTCGACAATTTTGATATCGAGTTTTTCGGCCTGTTCTTCAAGGAATGATCCTGTGCCGGCGGCACACACCTTATTCATTTCAAAGTCAACAACGACTCCGTTTTCGATGCTGATGTACTTGGAGTCCTGCCCGCCAATCTCAAAGATTGTATCTACTGTTGGGTCATAATCAATGGCAGCAGTGGCCTGTGCCGTTATTTCATTCTGTATAGTGTCTGCACCGATGAAATCGCCTGTCAGATATCGGCCCGAGCCGGTGGTGCCTGCTCCTATAACTTCGACATGCTCACCCACCTCATCATATATCTCAGTCATGCCTCTCTGTATTGCTTCAAGCGGCTTGCCTGCCGTTGGCAGGTATCGCCTTGCAACGACATTATGCTTTTCGTCTATCAGCACTACATTGGTGCTCAGTGAGCCGACGTCAATCCCAAGGAAGACCTTGATCTTCTCGCTGCCGTTTTTACGGAAGCGCACCTCCTTGTTGTATACAGCCTCTGATTCTTTAAGCTGCGGGAGGCTGACAAAGGTGGTAGAATTATTTTTCAGGTATGCTTCAAGTTCGGTCAGACCTTTGAAATGATCCATGTCAAGCCCGTTCGAGTGAGCATACATCACGGCGCCTATTGCGCCCATGGAAGCATGATGGAGGGGAATTATCAATTCGTTTTCACCGAGGTCAAGCACCTCCCTGAAAGCTCTCACCATCCCTTTGTTGGCAGCCACTCCTCCTGCAAAGATCACAGGTTTCTTTATCTCTTTGCTGCGTGCCACTGTGCTGCGGAAGTTACGGGCGAGTGCGAAGCAGAGGCCTGCAACGATATCATGGAGCGGGGTTGCGATCTGCTGGTGATGGATCATGTCACTCTTGGCAAAGACACTGCATCTGCCGGCTATACGTGGCGGGTTGACTGATCTCATCGCCATCTCGCCAAACTCGTTAATGATCGGGACACCTATCCTTCTTGCCTGCTGGTCAAGGAACGAGCCAGTGCCGGCAGCACAGATGCTGTTCATCTCGAAGTCTACAAGTCTCGCGTGATCTTCAGAAGGATCCTTCTCAAGGACTATAAGCTTTGAATCTTCACCTCCTATCTCGATAACGGTCTTTGCATCAGGATAGAGTCTTCCTGCGGATGTTGCCTGTGCAATTATTTCATTTACGAATAATCCGCCGGTGAGACCTGCCGCAAGCTTTCCTCCTGTGCCGGTAAGGGCAAGACCCTTTATTGATGCCGGGCTATATTTCTCCAGGACCGATGAAAGCCTTTCAAGGAGTACATCAAAGGGCTTACCATATACATAATCATAGTGCTCCTCAATGACAGTGAATTTATCGTCAAGAATGACCGTGTTAAGAGAGACAGAGCCAATGTCGAGACCTAAATAATACTGATGACTGTTTGAATTTTCGCCTGTTCCGGATACCATACATTATGTTATTTAGCATCTAAAGGTATCTTAAAAAGAAATTTAATTAGTGTCAACCCAAAGTCCGGCAGCCATATTATAAGCATAAATACTGATATGATATATATCAGTTCAGACCCAGTCGTCACTCAGTATCTTCCCGTCAATGCTTACCTGCACCGCTTTTACCGGTACTTTTCTTGATGCTTTTTCAAGGGCACTGCGCACCATTTGCATCAGTCCCCCGCAACACGGGACCTCCATCATCATGACTGTGATGGTGTTGATCCTTGCTACATCGATGAGGGCAACCAGTTTTTCGATATATATTTCTGAGCCGTGATCAAGCTTCGGGCAGGCTATTGCCAGTGACTTGCCCCTGAGGAAGGCTGAGTGAAATGAGCCGAGTGAAAAGGCAACGCAGTCTGCTGCCAGCAACAGGTCGGCACCGCGGAAGAAGGGGGCGTTGGGATTAATAAGGTGCATCTGCACCGGCCAGTGTCTCAGCTCTGAAGGGATGTCGGCATCAGTTGCTGTCTTTACCGGTGCAACTATTACCCTTTCACTGCTTCCGGGGCATCCGCCGCCGCCGTGGTGATGTTGAGGCTGCATCTGAACAACCGCAGGACGGGGATTGCCATGATGGTGAACGGTACTGATCACCTGGTCAACATCGTAGGCAATTTTGCCCTTATTTGCCTGTAACCATGCCACTCCCTCTTTCAGGTATCCGAACTCCCGGTGATCTTTAAGATGCTTGAGATGTGCTATCATGGTATTCGGACCTTTTATGACCATTTCGCTTATGACAGCTGTCTCATTATATGGCTCGGCCTCACGCTTTTCAATTGTTATCGCACCTTCAGGACAGTGCCCGATGCAGGCACCCAGCCCGTCACACATAAGCTCTGACACAAGCCTTACCTTGCCGTCAATGACCTGGAGTGCCCCTTCATGGCAGTTGGGAACACAGAGCCCGCATCCATTGCACAGCTCTTCATCTATCTTAATTATCTCTCTTTGCATTATTGTACACGTTTGCTGAAGTGCAAATTTGCCTTTTAACAATGAGATAAAATGTAACAGATGATTTATATTACAGTCAGGAGCCCTGGCTTTTTGTCCCCCTCTGTTTCCCGGGCAGGCTTACCGTGAAGCATGTGCCGCTTCCGGGTGTGCTTTCCACGGAGATTGTGCCCCTGCTGATCGTAACCAGTTCGTTTACCAGCTTAAGTCCTATTCCGGTCCCCTTTTCCTGATCAGTCCCGAAAGTAGTGGGTACATAGGCGTCGGTGAAGAGTTTCTTCTGAAGTTCTTCGCTAATGCCAATGCCGTTGTCACATACGTTTATTACCAGTCCTTCGCGGTTATTCTCTCTTTCCTTAAGGTGGATTGTCACCCTGCCTCTGTGATGTGTGAATTTGACTGCGTTGGAGAGAAGGTTTCTGACCACGATGTCCATGAGGTCCCTGTCAAACCATCCCGTCGTCCTGCCCACCTGGGTGAAGTTTAGCTCAATTTCTTTCCTGTCAGCACTCTCCTTCATTATGCTCATATTGGTAAGGATGATGTCTGCCATGTCATTTGAGGAAGGGGCATACCGTATCATGTCTTCCTGACCCCTTCCCCATACAAGCATATTCTCAAGGAGGTTGATCACCATCTGGGCGTATTGGATGCCTGATGCTGCAAGTGCCTCGGTCTGGTTCCTGTACTCCTCCTCCCTGAGCATATTAAGTGTATATAGAATATTCACAACGGGGCTCCGAAGGTCATGTGATATGACGGAGAAGATCTTGTTCTTAAGCTGCACGGTGTCTGACAGTTTCTTATTCTGCAGGGCGATCTGCTCATTACGGGCATTGAGTTCCTCGCTCTTCACCCTCAGCTCTTTTGTCCGGTCGTCAACCCTGTTCTCGAGGTTACGGTTCAGTTCCTCGAGCTGCATGGCGAGCCTCTCCCTTTCCATGGCTGACTTCACCCATTCCCTGATTAGCAGAGTAGCCTGCATGAACACAAAAACCATCATCAGGAATGAAAGGATGTATATCTGCTGCTTCTCCTCGAGACCATTGGCGAGAAGTATGTCAGCCACTGTTCCAATGGCCATTGCAATTATTGCAAGAAAGTATACTGTGTCTATACGGCTTCCTTTCAGCATTCCCCTGAGGCTCATCACAAGTGCGTAGACCAGGATCATGACGGCTATTGCCTGTACTAAAAAGACAGTATATGCAAAGACATACACAGGTGAGACGAGTACGATGATGATGCACAAAAGGGAGGCCGCGTACATTGCCTTTACCACTGTTCTGAACCATGAGGTGGGATAGATAAAATAGGCAAGCCATGATCCTGATATTATAATCAGGTACAGTATCAGGTATTCACCCCTGACAATCATGTACCAGTTTTTTACATCCAGGATGGATATCAGGTACGGGGCAGAGAGGAATGGTCGCAGTGCCAGGCCGAGGGCAAGCAGTGAGAACATCAGTAGCTTGGTCTTCCTTCTGTCAAGCAGGTAAAAGATAAAGAAGAAGAGGAAGGAGGCAAACAGCATTCCCGTCACAGCGATGGAAATGAACCACTGGTTTGTGAAGTTTGACTGAATGGTATGGAAGGTGCCTATCTTGAGTGGCATCCAGAACCCACCCCTTCGATGTTCAAAATTGGAGACCCTGATGATGATATCGAGAGTGTCGTTTTTTGGCACATGACTGAAGAATAGCGGTTCGTATGCGGGGATCGATTCAGCGGCGGTGCGGCCAGGAGTACCGTTCCTGGCCGCTGTAACGCCGTTGATGCTGATCTCAAATGAGGAGTCAAAGACAGGCATGTCAATGGCCAGCCTGTCACGGTATCCTGATGGGAGCAGTACGATTGCCCTGTAGGTTGCAAAGCCGAATCCCGGGAGTTTCTTTCCGTCGATCCTGTAATCTGACCAGAAAGAAGGTACAGAGCCGTAGCAGTCCGGCTTCAGACTGTCACTGCCGCGGGAAGGGGATGAGGTCAGGAATTTATTGAAATAAAATTCCCATTCGCCATTCATCTTTACGCTGAACTCATCTCCCTGTTCAATATGCCGCAGGTCAAGCACCCCCTTGCTGACCGTCACGGGTGTCACGCTCTTCTGGCATGAAACGAGTAGAAGCGTTATGAGGGCAGCAATAACGGCTCCCTGCAACCTGAGGGTTACAATCATCTTTTACTGAGCTATCAGTCCGCGGTTTTCGAGTAATGCTTCTATACCGGGCTCACGTCCTCTGAAGGCTATCCACATCTCAAGCTCATCCTTTGATCCCTTCCGGGCAAGTATCTCCTTCTCGAAACGGTCTGCAACCTCCTTGTTGAAGATGTCTCCGGTCTCCTTGAAAGCCTTAAATGCATCAGCATCAAGCTGCTCACACCATATGTAGCTGTAGTATCCGGCTGAATAGCCCCCGATGATGTGATTGAAGTATGTTGACCTGTAGCGGGGAATGATCTCGCTGATGAGGCCGTACTTTTCCATCGCTTTCTTCTCGAAGTCGCCGATGTTGAGCTCAACGGGCTCCGTCATTGAATGGTACTCCATGTCAAGAGATGAGGCTGCAAGGTATTCGACCGTGATAAAGCCCTGGTTGAACTTGCCAGCCTTTTCAATCTTTTCAATGAGGGCATCAGGAATGACTTCGCCCGTCTGGTAGTGTTTTGCATATACCTTCAGCACCTCTGGTTCAAATACCCAGTGTTCCATTATCTGTGAGGGAAGCTCAACAAAGTCTCTTGACACACCGCTTGAATAGACAGTGTTTGAAAGAAGGCCCGCAAGTGCATGGCCAAACTCATGGAAGAGTGTGCTGGCCTCATCAGGGGTGAGAAGTGAGGGTGTGTCTCCGGAGGGAGGAGTAAAGTTTGTCACCATGCTTACCAGCGGGGTGACGAATTTGCCTTTTTCATCGAGCCTCTGTGACCTCATGGTGTTGCACCAAGCACCGCCCCGTTTTGAAGCGCGGGGATGATAGTCAATCATCAGTATACCTACATGGTTGTTATCACGCTTTACCTCAAATGTCTTTACATCAGGATGATACAGCGGAATATCATTCCTCTCGCTGAACTCCAGCCCGTATAGCCTGTTGGCAACATAGAACATGCCTTCAGTCACATTTTTGGCTGAGAAATATGGTTTCGTCTCCTCATCGCTAAGGTCATACTTCTCCTTGCGGATCTTTTCGGTGTAGTAGAACCAGTCCCAGGGTTCAAGTTTGAACTTGTCCCCCTCCCTGTCAATCAATGCCTGCTGTGCTGCAGCTTCAGCCTTCGCCACCGGGAGGGCCGCCGCCCATATCTGTGCAAGGAAGTTCAGTACAGTCTCAGGTTCTTTGGCCATATTCCGTTCAAGCACATAATCGGCATAGCTTTCATATCCGAGCAGCCTTGCCCTTTCAACACGAAGCCTGATAATGTCAGCCAGTATCTGGTTGTTATCATGTTCATTGCCGTTATTGCCGCGCATTGAGTAGCCACGGAACATCTTCTCCCTCAGTGCCCTGTTGTCAGCATATGTCATGAAGGGGAAGTAACTGGGAGCCTGCAGGGTGAAGAGCCATTTGCCTTCCATTCCCTTTGCCTTTGCTGCAGCGGCAGCCTGGGCCCTCAGACCCTCGGGAAGCCCTGAGAGATCCTGTTCGTTGTCAATCACCATCGTGAAATCATTAGTCTCTGCAAGGAGATTCTCTCCGAATTTTACTCCCAGAAGAGCAAGTTCACTGTTGATTTTGCGAAGCTTTTCCTTGTCCTCAGCTGAAAGACCTATCCCGTTGCGGATGAATCCAAGATACTGGTCTTCGAGAAGTTTGCTCTCTTCGGGTGTGAGTTCAAACTTATCCTTGTTCTCATATACAGACTTTACTTTTTCAAACAGTTTCTCATTCAGTGAGATGTCATCCCTGTGTTTCGAGATAAGAGGCGACAGTTCCCTTTGCAGGGCCTGCAACGAGTCATTGGTGTTGGCACCGGTGAGAGGGTTCATTGCGCGCTGCACTTTTTCCCACAGTTTGCCAGCGAATTGCAATGCCCTGATTGTATTGTCAAAGCTGGGTTCTTCAGTATTGCTGATGATGGCATCGACATCTGCCATCTCCTCTTCCATTCCCCTGAGGGCGGCCGGTTTGAAGTGTTCAAACTTTATCTGGTCAAAGGGAGGCACGCCGAAAGGTGTGTCCCATTCGCAATAGAAAGGATTGTCACATACCTCTTTCTTGCAGGAGGTTGCTCCAATCAAAGCAATTAAGAACATAAAGAGCAGTTTTTTCATGGTCAGGAATTTTGGTTTAGTGCTGATAAATGTATTGATAAATACTAAATTTTCAAAAAACCAGAAGGTATGTGCCCAACCATTCCTGCAATGCCTATTCGAATTCAACCAGGGGATCACCCTTGCTGACCTTCTCACCACGTTTTACAAGGATCTTTTTTATCACCCCATCACGGTCAGCCCTCACATCCCTGAATGTACGGCCGATCATGATGTACATTATAATTTCTCCTTTTCTGACCTCTTTTCCTTCGGCAGGGAGGGCATCATCTCCGCACCAAAGGTATGTTGTTCCCGAATAGATGAAGGCTATACCTGTCTCAGGTGCGCTCAGCAGCTTTCTCGGTGACACTTTTTGAATTGTGCCCCTTGACAACTCTGCTTTCTTTTCATCTACTTCTTTTATGAATCGGGCCCCTGCAACCC
Organism: uncultured Bacteroidales bacterium; assembly: GCA_963732365.1. Taxonomy (GTDB): domain Bacteria; phylum Bacteroidota; class Bacteroidia; order Bacteroidales; family VadinHA17; genus SR-FBR-E99. Next base: position 1,622,043 of record CAVSZC010000005.1, read on the forward strand.
CGGATTTATAATCGCGGTACTGCCTGTCGTGCATTGCCAGTTCGAAAAGCTCCTCCTCGTCCCTGCCGTATTCCCATTTGTTTTCATCCATCTCCCTGCGGTAGGCGTCGAGTGCATCAGGGTAGTTCTCCTGTGGTGTTCCCTCATAGAATTGCTTTCCTTCGCGCTTTGCAAGTTCAATTATTTCAGGAGCAAGCTGTCCGGGCAGCTTTCCTGCTTTGCCGAGTATCATGTCCCATGTATTGGGATCTATCATTGAGAACCGCTCCTTGCCATTCACCAGGGAGACAATATTCATGAGAGCAACGTTTTTGACATACTGGCTGAATGGTGTTACCAGAGGAGGGTATCCAAGCATGGGCCAGATATGCTCGACCTCTCTGAACAGCATGATAACAAGTTCATCTTCAGATAATTCAGATTTATTCTTTGCCTTGAGCGCAGAGTTGATACCCTGGTGAACGCCTTTCAGGTCAGCCATCATGCTCCCCATCATTCCTCCCGGCAGCCCGGAACCGACAAGTAGGGATGTCATCTGCCTGTTTCTGGGATCAATGAAGTAACCCAGAAAATCATCAATAAACTCCTGTGTAAGGGACCTTACTTTCATATAGGCATCCATATTTATTTCCGGAACATCAAATCCGGCATCCTTCATGATTGCCTGGATGGCGATAACATCAGGATGTACCATGCCCCAGCTCAGAGGTTCCATAGCGACATCAAGATAATCTGCTCCGGCGCGAGCTGCTTCCAGCATGGAGGCCACCGACATCCCCGGGCCGCTGTGTCCATGATACTGGACCATGATCTCAGGGTATTTTTTCTTGATTCGCCTGACAAGTTCACCCAGGGAAGCCGGTCTTCCTACTCCGGCCATATCTTTCAGGCATATTTCATCTGCACCGTATCCGATGACACTGTCAACAACTCCCATGTAATAGTCAATGGTATGTACAGGGGAGGAGGTTATTGACAGGGCTGCCTGTGATATCATTCCCGCCTCCCTGGCATACTTAACTGAGAGCTCCAGGTTACGATGATCATTCAGACCGCAGAACGATCTTGATATATCTACACCCTGTGCCTTTTTTACCTTGTACATGAGCCGCCTCACATCAGCAGGAACGGGATACATTCTTATTCCGTTCAGGGCACGTTCGAGCATGTGTGTCTGTATACCCGCCTTGTTAAAGGGCTTTACCCAGTTACGGACTGCACTGTTTGGATTCTCTCCGTAAAGGAGTTGAACCTGCTCAAATGCTCCGCCATTGGTCTCTATCCTGTCAAAGCAGCCCATTTCAATTATGTGGGGCGCCACTGCCTCCAACTGGTCGACTCTTGGCTGATACTTGCCTGTTGACTGCCACATGTCCCTGTAAACGAGGCTGAACCTTATTTTCTTTTTCATTATTAGTTTGTGTAGTAATTGACTTCCGTTACCCGCAACAGCAGTCCGGAAAACTGCAAAGTTAACAGTCCCCATGTCAACGGATGTGACAAAAGTCAATGATATCAGCCTTTTATAAAAAAGAAGAAGATACCTTTATGGGGTATCTTCTGTTCAACCTAAACCTGATCGTTGAAGGCCGGACGGCCTTATTAAGGAAGGAAAAAGCCTTCTCCCTGCTTTACTTCACAAGCGCAGGATAGTAAGAGGCAATGAGCCTTGTGGCGTCGAACTCCTCAGTGATGCCGCGGGCAATAACCTTCTGATGAAAATAGTTGCTCCTGTCAAGGAGTGAATCATCTGTCACGATGCCCTCACCCTTGAACTTGGGATCAACCTTGTTTACCCCGAAGTATTCCCCGTCACAGGTGTACATTACTGACAGACCGTCAGTTACGACAACATAGTTCTTGCATTTCTTCTCTTTGTCCACGAATACCTTAACGGTTACCGGGGAGCTTTCATAGGTGATGAGATAACATTTCATCTCTTCACCGTTCAGAGACTGAGGCTGATCACAGACCTCGATGGTGTACTTTCCAAAGGATGTGTTTGAGTCTCCTTTTACGATGACCCTGCCGAATGACAGCGATGCAATACCGGCAAACAGCAACAATGATAACATAATTCTTTTCATGACTAACCCGTTTTTGTTTAACAATAAACTGTCCTTGAAAAAATGTGGAACTGTCCTTTTCCATTTTCTTTTCATACTAAAGACCGCCAACCCCCCTCTATGTTGCACCTTTAATTTGTTAAATTTTTGTTAATCAATAAAAATATTTCGTAAAGGCCTTAAAATGAGCAGTTTTAGCTTTTTCTATACAAAATCATACTCTTTTCAGGGTTATTGCTTGATTTTTCAATAAAAAATCACTATATTTTGTAAAATTTTAATCTGCCCGTGCACCTGGTGACGAGATGTATGATGCAGATTCCAATGCCTTGGTCGTGAAGAAGATATTTGATTATTTTGATACACGCTACAGGGCAGAAATGCTTGGCAGGCCGGCAGACCAGACGGGCCCTGTTATTACAATTTCAAGACTTACCGGATGTGACGGGAGGGAGGTAGCCGCCTCACTGGTGACACAGCTGAACATGAGATATAACACAACCAGGTGGAAGTGGGTTGACAAGGATATCATATATCATGCTGCTCATGAGCTTAAGACCGACACACAGAGGATTGAGACTTATTACAAGGGGCTGGCGCTGTCAGAGGTGTCGCAGATGATAATGGCATTTTCCGGCTCTTTCGTTACTGACAGTTCGGTAAAGAAAGCGATAAGGGATGTTGTACTGACGATGGCACGCGAGGGGCATGTAGTGATTATCGGCCGCGGAGGGGTGGCCATCACCGGGGATATGACAAACGCCCTGCACATAAGACTTGTGGCTCCGCTCTACTGGAGAGTGCAGAACGTGATGAAAAAGAAGGAGATGCTGATCAAAAAGGCCGAGGAGTATACCCTTGAAACGGATGAGAAGAGGCATAAGCTTCTGATTGATTTTCTTGAGAAGAAGCCACAGGTCATCGATTACCTTTTTGATGCAACGCTTAACAGAAACGCATTCAGCATAGATCAGCTTTCTTCGCTAATAGTAAATATGTACGAGGCCAAGCTGAAAGTCAAGGCTGACAGGTAAAGCTATGTTTTTTCAGAGTTTGGCATAGCTGATTCGTTGATAAAGTGAGGAGGGTAAATGAGAAGGCCGTCTTTCCCGCGTCTAAAAGCGGAAGACGGCCTTTCTTTTATTGTATCATCTCTAGAGACAGCAGATCTTTGCTATCCTGTGTATGTGTTCTGCAGTGCGGCGATTAAGAGACTTTCTGTAGGCATCCCAGTCATCGATCTTTAGCCTGGCGACGCCTGTCTCAATGGCAGCCTTGGCTACCGCAGAGGCAACCCTGGATATGAGGCGCGGATCGACAGGTTTCGGAATGATATAATCCTTTCCGAACTCAAGCTTCTCAAGATTATAGGCTTTCAGAACCGACTGAGGCACCTTTTCTTTTGCAAGGGCTGCCAGGGCTTTTGTTGCTGCAAGTTTCATCTCCTCATTGATGGTTGTTGCCCTCACATCCAGTGCACCCCTGAAGATAAAGGGGAATCCCAGCACATTGTTTATCTGGTTGGGATAGTCTGAGCGACCTGTTGAAAAAATGAGGTCATCACGCGTTGCCATCGCATCCTCATAGCTTATCTCCGGGACAGGATTGGCCATGGCAAAGACAATCGGATTCGGTGCCATGGTACTCAGCATCTCCTTGGTAAGCATGTTGGCTACAGAGAGACCCAGGAACATGTCAGTTCCCTTCACTGCTTCGGCGAGGGTGTCAATATTTCGGTCAGTAACCCACTCCTTCTTATATTTATTGAGGTCTGTCCGTTTCGAGTTAATCACACCCTTGCTGTCAACCATCACTATGTTTTCCTTCTTGACCCCGAGTGCAACATATAGGCGTGTGCATGAGTTGGCAGCAGCTCCGGCTCCGCAAACGACAACTTTCAGGTCAGATGCTTTTTTCCCGAGTATTTCAAGGGCATTCAGCAATCCGGCTGCGGAGATGATTGCTGTACCGTGCTGGTCATCATGAAAGACCGGGATGTCAAGCATCTCCTTCAGCCTCGTCTCTACCTCGAAGCACTCAGGGGCTTTGATATCCTCGAGATTGATGCCTCCGAATGTAGGAGCTATTTTCGCGCATATCTCGATAAGCTTTTCAGGGTCTTTCTCATCTACCTCAATATCAAAGACATCAACATCAGCAAATACTTTGAAGAGAAGCCCTTTGCCCTCCATTACCGGCTTCCCGGCAAGGGCTCCGATGTCACCGAGACCAAGCACTGCTGTTCCGTTTGAGATTACAGCTACAAGGTTTCCTTTGGACGTGTACTCATAAGCGTCATCCGGATTCTTCTCGATCTCGAGGCAGGGATAGGCCACGCCAGGGGTATAGGCCATGCTGAGATCATACTGTGTACAATAGGGTTTGGTAGGTATCACCTCCACCTTGCCGTGGCGTCCGCGACTGTGATAGAGCAGCGCTTCCTCTTTTGTAATTTTTTGCATAATAAAGACTTTATGAATTTATAAATCGGTTTACTGAGTATTAATATGCCGAATTTAGTGTTTTTCCGATACGCCACCTATGATTTTTGCTTCTTAAACATATTTCATTTTGCAGTATCTTGGAAAATCAATACTTTCATCGCCACATAAAACGGATCATAATAATCAGGAGATGGATAACACGCTTCAGAACATTGCCATAGGAGTTGATATCGGAGGCAGTCACATAACAGCCGTCGCAGTTGATATGACTAATCATACCATCATTGAAGGATCACGTGCTGAAAGCCCTGTTGACAACAAGGCTCAGGCAAATGATATCCTCAACGTCTGGGCTGATACTCTGCGGAAAGTACTCAGGAATGTACCTGTCTTCAGACTGCGGGGCATAGGTGTTGCCATGCCCGGGCCGTTCGATTACCCCAAAGGGATATGCCTGATCAGGGGAGTCGATAAGTATGAGAATCTGTACGGTGTAAATGTCGGCAGTGCTCTGAGTTCAAGGCTCGGTCTGCCCTGTGACTGCAAGGTGCGGTTCATGAATGATGCAAGCTCATTTGCAGTTGGAGAGGCGTGGGCAGGCAGGGCAGCAGGGTACAGGAAGATGATGGCCATCACACTCGGAACAGGATTTGGCTCGGCGTTTGTCGATGACCGGATACCTGTGGTTGAGGGTGATAATGTGCCTGCCATGGGCTGCGTCTATCACCTCCCGTTTGGGAAAGGGATTGCTGATGACTCATTCTCTACAAGATGGTTCATTGCCAGGTATGCAGAGGTGACGGGACAAGTGGCAAAAGGGGTGAGGGATGTTGCCGATGCAGCAAGGAAGTCGCCGGCCGTGCAGGCAGTCTTTGATGAGTTTGGCAGGAATCTGGGCTTTTTTCTGGCCCCGTGGCTTCTGAAGTTCGGCGCTGAGATACTCGTCATCGGCGGCAATGTCTCTCTTGCCTATGACCTCTTCGGCAATGCTTTTGAGGATGAACTGGTGAAAGCAGGATGCATGGTAAAGGTGGAGATGTCAGAGCTGAAGGAAGATGCCGCCCTGCTTGGCAGCGCCTATCTGCATAATGATGAATTCTGGAAGGCAGTACAGCCTGCCCTCGCATTAATGTAAAACCATTATAACGACTGATATGAATGAGAAAAAAATCGAGATGAGGCTGGTGGTACCGGTTCTCCTTTCTTTCTTCGTGATGAGTTTTGTTGACCTGGTAGGAATAGGGAAGGACCGTGTAGCAGGTGACCTGGGGCTGAGTGATTTTATCCTCGGGCTGATACCGTTTGCAGCTTTTATATGGTTCTTTATCCTGTCAGTTCCCGTCGGAATTATCCAGGCACGGGTAGGGAAGAGGCTGATGCTCAATATCGGAATGGGTATCACCGGTATAGGCCTTCTGATACCATACTTCTTCTACACCTTCGGTACAGTGATCACCGGCTTTGCCCTTCTTGGCATAGGCAACACCATCGTTCAGGTTTCTGCCAATCCTCTTCTTGTCGATGTTGTGCCGGGGAGAAGGGCGTCAAGCTTTCTTAGTTTCTCACAGTTCATCAAGGCCATCGGTTCCATGATCGCCGCACCGCTTGCAGCAGTGTTCGCCAGCCGATTCGGTGACTGGAAGCTTCTCTTCCTCGTCTTCGGCATAATATCGATGCTGAGCGTCGTATGGCTGGGCACAGTGAAAATAGAGGAGACCATATCAACGGAGAAGAAAGCTTCACTGGCATCTGCTTTCAAACTGCTGGGTAATTCATATATACTGATGATGGTGCTCTCAATATTTCTTGTTGTGGGTATTGATGTGGGCTTCAACTATTTCTCCGGCAGGTACCTGGCAACAAAGTTTGGCATAGATGAGGTGACAGCCCAGTCAGGTCGAAGCATATATTTCCTCGGACGTATGCTTGGGACCTTTGCCGGTGCCCTGGTACTTACAAAACTGGCCTCCTCAAAGGGATTTCTTTACAGTGCATTGCTCTCTATCATCTCCATTGCCCTGATCCTCCTGGTGCCGTCGAAGGCAGCCGCATGGGCCCTTGTCTTCATCATCGGGCTAGGTGTTGCAAATATCTTCCCGCTGGTGTTTTCCCTTACCATCCAGAGATATCCCGAGCGCGGTAACGAGATATCAGGCCTGATGATGATGGCAATCTCAGGTGGTGCGCTGATACCTCCCATAATGGGGCTGGTCAGTGATTCACTGGGTGTGACGATGGGAATGGGTGTGCTTCTGCTCTGCGCAGGTTACCTCCTGATTGTCTCGTGGATAATTATAAGGAAGAAGATAATGACGGTATAGAGGCCGATCATTCATACCTGCTTCGCTTCTTCATCAGCCGCTCTATCTCTGCCGGCTCTTTTGGTGCTGCCTCTGACAGCACGATGTTTCCTTCCTCAGTAATAAGGATGTCATCCTCGATCCTGACGCCTGTGTTTTTATACTTCTCAAAGAGTGGTGTTATCTGTGAGATGAATGCAGTTATCTCCTCCTCCCCGGGTTTGCCCCTGTACTGTTCACGAAGGTTATTAAGCATGTCAGGGCTCATGTAGATACCCGGCTCGATGGTGATGACCATCCCGGGACTGAGGATGCCTTCATCATACGGCGTCAGCTGATAGGGATAGGTATCATGAACGTCAAGACCTATATGGTGTGTGCAGGTGTACAGTATATAAAGCCTTTTCTGCCATGGAGAGGCAGGGTCTGTCACCAGGCCGAGACGGCTCAAGCCCTCCATTATGACCTCTGTGGCCCTGTCGTGCGCCGCCAGTGACCTCTTGCCGGGCATCATCTCCATGATGGCTTCTTTCTGTGCTTCAAGAACAATGTTATATATCTCAAGCTGTTCAGGGGTGAAGCGGCCTGAGGCAGGGATCGTTCTGGTAACGTCTGCTGTATAACCCCTGTATTTTGCCCCTATATCCATCACAATGACGTCACCGGCCTCCAGCCTGCGGCTGTTCAGGTCATAGTGCAATATCGTGGCGTTGGAACCTGAACCGATGATAGTGGTGAAACCCGGTCCGTCACACCCTTCCGAACGAAAAGTATGCTCTATGGCTGCCTCAAGCTCATACTCAAATCTTCCGGGGGCTGCGAGCATCATTGCCTGCCTCTGCGCCTCGGCGGTGACAATGGCTGCCCTCTTCAGAAGAGCTATCTCATGACTGTCCTTGATAATCCTCATGTCATTGAGGTTTTTCCTGATATCCTTTATCACCGGAACTTTATCCTCAGGGAATAATGAAGCGAGTGTCTCATTGATAATTTTTGAGGATGGTGTTGTCCATATTGTATCAAAGTGAGACAATATTTCTGCTGCCCCGGTCCTGAACAGAGACATGGGATATGTTTTGTCGGCACCGTAAACCGTTTTAGCCTCTTCGGCATCAGGCATGCGGTTTTCCCATGCAGCACGCTCAGCAACACCCGGAGTCATAAAAAGTGTGTATTCTGCTGTATCATTAGCCGTCAGCACCATCCATGCACCCGGTGATTCCCAGCCGGTGAGGTATCGGAAATATCTTTCTGACGAGCCGTCCGTCTGGCCGTAAGGGGTTCTCAGGGTCCCCGGTATCACGATTGCTCCGTTGCCGGTTCTCTGTAATGCCTCAGCTCTTCTCTTCGCATAGAATTCCGCACCCATAAACTGAGCATTGAGAATAACGGCAGTTCCATAAAGTAGCAACATGCTGATTAATAATCTTTTAATTACTTTCATGCTGTTTAAATTCATTTTCACTAAATTAGTGCTTTGAACTTAACCAGAGTCAACCATGAGACTAATTCCGCTTTTGTGTATTCCGGGAGTGCTGACCTCCTGCCAGGTCAAAAAGCATGAACAGCCAAATATTGTTTTTATAATGACCGATGACCACGGTTATCAGGCACTGAGTGCTTACGGAGGTAACTTGAACACCACTCCTGCTCTCGACCGTATAGCCGGGGAGGGTGTCATCTTTCGAAACAGTTTTGTCTGCAACTCCATATCTGCTCCCAGCAGGGCTGCACTCCTTACAGGAAAACACAGTCATGCAAACGGTCACACTGACAACAGGCAACGGTTTGACAGCTCGCAGGTCACGTTTCCCAAGCTCCTGCGCGATGCCGGATATCAGACAGCCCTGATTGGCAAATGGCATCTGCAGAGCGAACCGACAGGGTTTGACTACTGGAATATTCTTCCGGGGCAGGGGAGCTATTATAATCCTGATTTCATTGAGATGGGCCGCAGATACCGTGAGGAGGGATATGCCACGACACTTATCACTGATATGGCTATTGAATGGATCCGTGACAGGGACAAGGACAAACCGTTCTGTATATTGGTTCATCATAAGGCGCCTCACCGCAACTGGATGCCTGATACACTCGATTTTGATCTTTTCGACGATGAAGAATTCCCTGTCCCCGCTAATTATTTTGATGATTATGAGGGAAGGAGGGGTGCTGAATTGCAGAAGATGAGCATATACAAGGACATGCGGATGGCATCTGACCTCAAGATAACCGGAACCGACGGTGACAGCATATCACAGTCTGAAATCGATTATGTTTCTTACCTGAAGAACAGACTCAGTCCGCAACAGTATAAGGCCTGGCAGAAGGAGTACGAAGCTCTGAGCAAAGACTACAATGCTCATCCTCTTACAGGTGACTCCCTCGCGGTATTCAAACTAAACCGTTACCTGGCTGATTATCTCAGAACAGTACAGTCAGTTGACCGCAATACGGGGCGATTGCTTGAATTTATTGATTCTGCAGGTCTGAGAGACAATACCATTATAGTCTATACTTCTGACCAGGGCTTTTATCTCGGAGAGCACGGATGGTTTGACAAGAGGTTCATGTATGAGGAGTCATTCAGGACGCCTCTGGTCATGAGGCTTCCGCAGGGATACAAGGCCAGGGGAGAGATAGTTGAAATGGTTCAGAACATTGACCTGGCTCCGACATTTCTGGAACTGGCAGGCGTCAGGCCGCCTGAGGAAATGCAGGGGATGTCCCTGGTGCCGCTGCTCAAGGGAGAAGGAGTGAAGAAATGGCGTGACGCTCTCTATTATCACTATTATGAATATCCCGGTGAACATGATACGAGACCTCACTACGGTGTCAGGACTGACAGGTATAAGCTGATTCATTTCTACGGTGACACTGATCACTGGGAGCTTTATGACCTTGCAGCAGGATCCTCATGAGATGAAGAATCTGATCAGATGAATCCATCATATGACAATGTTGAAGAGAGCCTGAGGAAGCGGCTTAAAGAGCTGCGTATATCGTATAATGTACCTGATGAAGGGGCTGCCCCTTCATCAGGCAAGAACTGACAATAACAATATCATCATAACAATTGCAGATAGCAGAACAAATCAGACAAGATGAATAAGGATACAGTCAACAGGCGGGATTTTATCCGCAGGAGTGCAACGGCAGGGCTGGCGCTGACAATTGTACCGCGTCATGTGCTTGGCGGAAGAGGTTATACTCCTCCTAGTGATCAACTAACAAAGGGGATCATCGGTGTCGGCGGCATGGGGCTGGGTCACTTTGCCTACGAAAATACCCGCCTCCTGGCCGTTTGCGACGTCGATTCGAACCATCTGAACCATGCACTCGGCATTGCAGGCAAAGGAGTAACAGGTTATCACGATTTCAGGGAGCTGATTGCAAGACCCGACATCGATATTGTGCATATCGCCACACCTCCCCACTGGCATGGCATAATGTCAAGGATGGCTGCGGATGCAGGCAAGGATATATGGTGTGAAAAGCCGATGACCAGGACAATAGGTGAGGGGAAGAAAGTAGTCGAGGCTGTCAGGGCAAACGGAAGGGTTTTCAGGCTGAACACCTGGTTCAGGTTCAGAAGTCAGTTCTACGGACTGGGGACCACCGTCAGACCACTCAAAAAGATTATCAGCAGCGGTCTGCTGGGATGGCCGCTGAAAGTAACGATAAGCGGCGTGACAGGGTATGACTGGAAGTTTTACTGGAGCGGTGAGACAAACCTGAAGCCTATGACTCCGCCGGCTGAGCTTGACTATGACTTTTGGCTCGGGCCGGCACCCCGGAAGCCATATAATCCGGAACGGGTCCATTCGAAGTTCAGGGGATACTGGGATTATGACGGAGGTGGCCTTGGCGATATGGGGCAGCATTATATTGACCCGGTTCAGTATTTCCTTGGCAAGGATGATACGAGCCCGGTATCGGTTGAGATTGATGCCCCGCAGCAGCACTATGATGCCGTGGGCTCATGGAGAAGGATCACCTATACGTATGAGGACGGATGCCAGATCATACTCGACGGTGAAAACCGCGACAAGGATGCAGCCTATATTGAGGGACCCAACGGAAAGATATTCAAAGGGTTCGTGTCTGACATACCCAACCTGGCAGACATTGTCGATTCTCTTCCTGATCCGGAACCTGAGATAACCCTCTTTACCGAGTCAGTCAGGACAAGACGTCCGTTTGCCCTAAACGAAATGAACGGTCATCGCTCGTGCACGATAGTCAACATGGGGGTCGTTGCACTGCGGCTCGGACGGAACCTGCGGTTCGACCCTGTGAAACAGGTGTTTATTGACGACGATGGGGCCAATGCATTGATAGATCAGCCAATGAGAGGTGAATGGCACTTCTGAAATTTTAATCCAGGTCACGACATGAAAAGACACATATTCATTCTATCCCTGCTTGCAGCGCTGCTGCTCACCACCTCATTGAGGTCGCAGGATATCAGGACTGTTGAGGAGGGTGTTGCCGGACTGCTTGCAAGGCTCCCGGCTGACAGCCAGGATCTTGCCGGCAGTCTAATGGAGGAGATGTACGCCCTGGGAGAAGAGGGCAGATCGCTTATCTGCAGCATGGTAGTGCCTGCCGGCACCGGTGATGATACCAAAGCACGTTATGCAATATCTTCCCTTACATTTCATCTGTCAGGAGATGACAAGCCTGACAGGAAGATCGAATGGGAGAGGCAATGCATTGTATTTATGAAGAAGGCGTCTCATGAAGAGGTGAGGACTTTCTTTCTAAGGCAGCTCAATCTTGTCGGTTCAGCGGCGGCGACGGAGGCACTGGCTGGTTTCGTAAACGATTCTGTTTCATGTGATGATGCTGTTATAGCACTTCAGTTTATTGGCGGCGACGAGGCAGTCATGATCATGGCCTCGGGACTTGCTTCTGATGTTTCACCCTGTGCGGCACAGATAATGGTTGCTCTTGCTGACATGAAGTATACGGGTGCGGTAAAGGATTACATCAGGTGGTATGAGAAGGGTAGTCAGGCAGAGAAGTCTGCTGCTCTTTATGCACTCGCTTCTGCGGCTGATCCGGCTGCACTGCCTGTGCTGACCGGGGCATCAGAAAACGCCGGTTATATGTGGGAGCCTACGGGTGCAGTGCAGGCTTTGCTGCTGTATGCAAAAAATATCGGGCTTGCAGGAGATGTGAGAGGGATGGAGAGAATCACCGGTAAGGTAATGGGAAGGAGCACCACATCTGAGACTTCGGCTCAGCGACTGGCAGCAATGAGTGTGACAGTGGCCGTTAAGGGGAAGGATGCCCTTCCCGTGTTGCTGGAGGCAGCCGATGACCCTGATATTGTAATACGCGGGGGAGCCCTGAGGCTTACAAATTCGCTCCCCGGATCAGACGTAACCAGGAAGTGGATCAAAAGGATCGATAAGGTTCATGACGAGGCTAAGGCGGAGATACTCTTCATGCTGGGCGAGAGAGGTGATACGCTCGCTGTCCCGCTGATGCTGGAGACTCTGGGCAGCGATTCGCCTGACCTTGCCCGCGAGGCTGCCGGCGCCCTGGCAAAACTGGAGGGAGCCATGGCTGTCGATCCCCTCCTGGACTGGATACTGAAGAGTGACAGTGAAGATGGACACGCTGCAGCGGCAAACGCTCTCATCACAGTGCTTGACAGCACAGGTATTGAAAGGGTTGCCGGGCGACTCCCGCAATCAGCAGGTCATTCGACAGTTACATTGATCCGGCTTCTGGCCTGGTCAGGCAATGATGAGTATTTTGCTACCGTAATGTCATATGTAAACACTCCCGATCCCGGTATCAGAGCCACTGCCATAACCTCACTGGCCAGGCTCTCCTCATATGATGATCAGGGAGCCCTGATGAAGCTGCTTGAAACACTTGCCGATAAGAATGAAATTGAAGAGGTACAAAGGGCTCTTGCTGCTGCGGCGCTACAGTCACCTGATCCTCAGAAGCGGTCTGACGTGATACTGGAGTCTTATGACAACAGTAAAATTAAGATGAGACTCGTTCCTGTACTGGCGCTGACAGGAGGAGAGGTTGCCGCGAAAACGGTCTTTAAGGAGTTTGAGGCCGGAAATGCGGAGACGCGCGATGTATGCTTTGACGCCCTGGCACACTGGACCGATCATACTTCTCTCTTGGCACTGTATGAAATTACTGCTTCGGGAAACAAAACCTTCAGCCGTCCTGCATTTGATGCCTATCTGCGGAGTCTTAATACAACCAGTCTCGATCCTGAACGCAAGTTACAGCTCATAAAAGATATAGCTCCCTATGCTCTTGCTCCGGACACAAGAAGTGAACTCATACTGCTTGCCGGAACCCTCAACACACGTCAGGCTGCGCAATATATATCCTCTTTCATGACAGATGATTCCGAGGAGGTACGCAAGGCTGCAGAAGAGGCACTTGCGGGTATGAAACTGCCCGATGATTAGATTTCAGCCTCAACAGTTGCAGCAGCAGGTTTTATCAACTAATTATCAACACCGGTCAAAATGAGCATGGCTTTTCTTGGCAGGGAGGATAAAAAGAGCCAATTTTGAAAGTCAAAATATTTTATTAAAACTGATTGCAGATTCAGGGCTGAGTTTAATGATGAAGATACTTATTTGTGAAGATAATCAGCTGGCATCAAAAGCCATGTCAGTTGTCCTTGATCGTGAAGGATATGAGACCGTTATTGCATCAGACGGCAACAGCGCACTTGATATTCTCCGTAACCATGAATTCAGCCTCGTAATAATTGATATACATCTGCCTTATCACAGCGGGCTTGAGGTCATAAGATTTCTGCGTAGCGATCTTAAGAAGAAGACCCCTGTGCTTATTGTCACGGCGTTCAGTGATCCCCAGATGCAGCGTCAGGCCAATGAAATGAAAGTAAGCGGGTATATCACCAAGCCATTTAACCCTGATGATCTGATCATGAAGATCAGGTCTTTAATTAAGGAATGAATCATGCACATAAACCGGTGCCTGACATTAATCTTTACCATAGTTGTCTCTGCGGCAGCCTGCGGAACACTGTCGGCGCAGGAGGAGGTTTCTCCTGAAGCTGAATATGCAAGGGTCAGGTCGCTGGCTCTTGACGGTAAATATTCGGAGGCGGAGCCGGCTGCCAGGGAGCTGGTAAAAGCATATCCGCTTTACGGTGATGCCCGTATTTTGTTAGGCCGCATACTTGCATGGCAGGGTCATTATGATGAGGCGGAGGCTGTGATTGATACTTTGCTCCTAACAGAACCGGACAACGGTGATGCGATAGAGGCAATCGGTGACATCAGAAGGTGGTCACGCGACAGGACCCAGCAGGAAACCCCTCCCACAGATGTCAGGGCTGGTTACTTCTTTGATACGTATTCTGAACCGTATGACCGCTTCTGGCAGGTATTCAGCCTTGGTGCCGGTCACAGATTCGGATGGGGCACAGCCGTTGCAACGGTGAATGCGGGAAACATTTACCTGGGGACGCCTGAGGAGACACGCGATAATGATATTCAGTTCTCAGCCGAAGCATGGCCACAGCTGTCATCGAAGAATTACGCCTATGTAGCATATGCTTTTAGCCCGGGACAGTGGTTCCCGAAGCACAGGGCTGCACTGGAGGTATGGCAGACGCTGCCGGCAGGATGGGCTGTCTCGGCAGGCATTAACTATTATTACTTTGACCGCAACACCTTCATTGCAACATTATCAGCAGAAAAGTATATCGGAGACTGGTGGTTCTCTGCCAGGGGCTATTTCCACTTCAAGGAGATGGGAGTGAGGACATCAGTTTATCTTAACGCACGAAGGTACTTCAGCAGGACAGAGTACCTGCAGCTGACACTGGGTGCCGGAACGGCTCCCGATGAGCCCATTGATATAATGACCGATCTCGAGCGGCAGAGCGCAACCAGCGTAAGACTCTCATACTTCAATCAGTTCACGTCACTGTGGGCATTCAGGGTGGGAGCAGGTTATTCATATGAGAAGTATGATGAGACAAATTACCGTAACAGGTTTGAGGGGGGGGTAAGCATCATCCGTGGCATTGGAAAGACAAAATGAGACTGCTGGTAACCATATGGCTCTCATTTTTAATATGGCATGCAGGGGCTGCCATAACGGTGGAAAGATCGGTTTCTGACATCATATCTGACAAGCCCGAGACACCGTCTGCAACGGCCCCGGCCGTGACTTCATTCCCAGGCGAGCTTACTGTTGAAGGGCTGATTTCTCTTTCCAACGGCAACTTTTGCATTCAGATGGGCTCATTCACCCGCCGCGACTATGCAGAGTCTCTCAGCGCAAAACTGGCTGAGATGGCCGGTCTGAGTGTAGATGTAATAGCGGAAAACGGACTCTTCAAAGTTTTTATCAACAGTAGTCTCAGAGGCAGTGCACCCTGCCTCTATATACCCGTTTCTTTTCCGGTGACTGCTTTAAGCAAAAGCAGGAAGGAAGATAATCATCCGCCGGAAGGCAACTCCGGTACTGTGGCCGCAGTGACGCAGTCAGACAGCGTGCCTCAGCAGAAACAGGAACAGGTGCACCGGGCTGACACGATAATAATAGAACCTGATCAGCAGGAGCAGGATTCGATGCAGGAGGGGAGCCACAGCAGAAGCTTCAAGAATCTGTTCTTTCTCAGGGGAGACAGCCCCTGGCTGACACGTTATAACTACTTCGGGAAGTCAGTAGCACTGGTGAATGCCTTGATAATCACCATAGTATTTTCAGTTGCCACAATGATAATCCTTCTTGTCGTGATACTTCTGAACAGGACGAGAATGGAGAAGGAGGCAAAGCTGCGGCAGTATCTTCTTGAACAGTACCAGGCTCTTATTATTGACTATCTGTTCGGTGATGCGGGTTATGAGATATTCAAGCCTATCGCTTCTGATTTTTACAGGAGGCAGGTGCTGGTTGAACAGATGATTGACGTAAGTGTCAATCTCAAGGGTGACTCCGGTGAGAAGCTCACCAGGCTTTATAAGGAACTTGAGCTCGACAAAGATTCGGTTCAGCGGGCACGCAGCCGCCAGTGGCATATGAAGATCAAGGGTTTCAGGGAGCTTGCCTTCATGAACATAAAGGAGGCCAATGATGAGATGTACAAGGCGCTTGGCTCAAAGAATGAGATACTGAGGATGGAGGCACAGATAGCCCTTGTCAGGCTCAGTGAAAAGGATCCCTTTGAGTTCTTGTCACACCTTGTCAGGCCATTCTCACTGTGGGAACAGATCACTCTTCATGACCTCATAGTACAGCATGATATCCCTGTCCCCGACTTCAGCAGATGGCTCAACTCGCCCAACCCGACAGTTGTAATGTTTGCACTCCGCATGATACGGGAGTTCAATCAAAAGGAGGCAGAGCCGGAGCTGAGAAGGATACTCCTCCACCGTGATGTGCGTGTAAGCCAGCTCGCTGTACAGGTAGCTGGTGACCTTGATATGCGGAGCACGCTTGAGACCATGAAACGGATGTACAAATTCCAGGAATACAACAACTGCCTCGAGATAGTAAGGGCAATGAGCAGGATGCCTGACGAGTCGATGATGGGTTTCCTCAAGCTTGTGCTTGACAAGGAAGACGATGTGCAGCTGCAGATAGAAGCTGTCAAGGCAATTGAAAACATGGGTGAGGAGGGTGTCAAGGCACTCGTCAAAATCATGAAGTCGGAATATAAAAACTATAATATAATCGTCAGGCACGTGCTTGACAGGAGGATATACTGAGTACCATGGGATTTATCTTTGCATACCTGATCTTTTATCTCACCATCGTCATTTTCACGACGTATGTGCTGCTCGGCATTCACTCGGCCCTCTCTCTCAGGAAATACCTGCGCAAGAACAGTTATGTGAACTATAATTCACTGGTTCTCTCACCTCTCAGTCCCAAAATCACCATTATTGCACCCGCCTTCAATGAAAGCAAGACGATCATTGACAACGTTCGAACCCTCATTTCGTTGTATTACAATAACTTTGAGGTGATCATCGTAAATGACGGTTCTACCGACAATACGTTTGACAAGATCAGGGATGCGTATGACCTGGTGAGAGTCAATTATTACTTTGACTACCGCATCCCGTGCGAGAGGATCAGAGGTGTTTACAAATCGAAGGATCCTGCCTACAACCGTCTTACGGTTATTGACAAGAACAACGGCGGCAAGGCTGACTCACTTAATGCAGGGATAAATCTCAGCCGCAGCAACCTGATAGTCTCCATCGATGCCGATTCAATCATCGAGCCCGACTCTATTCTTAAGCTCATCAAGCCATTCCTTGAAGAAAAGGAAAAGAAGGTTATCGGAACCGGCGGTGTGATCAGAATAGTCAACTCCTGCGATATAGAACGGGGTCACATCCGCGAGATACACCTTCCTGCCAGTTTTCTTCCCAGGCTGCAGGTACTGGACTATACCCGTGCTTTTCTCCTTGGCCGAATGGCATGGAGCCATCTTGACGGACTGATGCTTATATCAGGTGCGATGGGCATGTTTGACCGCGAGACCCTTATTAAGGCCGGAGGATACAGCACCAAAACTGTGGGAGAGGATATGGAGCTGGTTCTGAGGATGAGGCGTTACATGGCTGAGCATAATGAGAATTATGAGGTGACTTACATTCCTGATCCGCTATGCTGGACCGAGGTGCCGTCTGACCTAAAATCGATGCGCAAACAGAGGACACGCTGGACGAGGGGTCTGATAGAGTCACTATGGGCGCATCGCAGCATGCTCTTCAACAAACGATACGGAAGGCTGGGTCTTCTGGGCTATCCCTACTGGCTGCTCTTTGAATGGGCATCGCCGCTGATAGCTTTTATGGGCTTCGTTTACACAATATACCTTGTCATAACCGGATCGCTGAACCTGCCATTCTTCCTGCTCCTCTTCCTCTTTGTCTATACCTTTGCAGTCAGCCTCTCAACCTGGGCTGTCCTCTTCGAAGAGATCACCTTCCACAAATACCGCAAGAAGCGTGACGTGCTCAAACTTATCGGAACAGCGCTTATTGAACCGTTCTTCTATCCCGTACACACCTATTTTGCCGTCAGAGGCAATCTTGAGGTCATGCGCGGCAAGAAGGGATGGGGAAAAGCTGAAAGAAGCGGTTTTCAGAAGAAGAAAAGCGGCAACACTGCCTGACAAACCTGTCACCTACTTGAAATAATCAGGTATTACGTTCAATCCCTCTTTTATGACATTGAGAGAACCTTTCTCCCTTTCAACGGTGGGTGGAACGATAAGATACGCAGGCCAGCGATAGCGGTTTATGCTGTTTGTCACAATACCTTTATGTGCGACTGAAACAGCAATCCCGTCGGATACGGAGGTTAAGATTTCAAAGTTATACCCTCCGTCGTATGAGACAGCCCCGTCATTTACTCTCATCTGCGTCGGGTCATTGAAATAGAGCATGGTCCACGGCACTCTTATCTTTATGTTGTTGCCTTCCCACGCCACTGCAGCCCTGTTGCCGGCGCTGAAGCTGGTCGCATGCTCGAGAGGAACTCTGCCTAATTCATCTTCGGTAAGTTCAAAGCCGTCATTGATCCATTTCATTAAGTTCCATGGCGCCCCGTCAGAGACGGTGCTCTTGTATTTCTGAACTGTGGGATCTGTCAGATTGAATCTAACAGTCAGGCCGTTCATGTCATAGGCAGCAGTCACATGGTGCAGGGCCGAATCTTCTGCCAGGTCAAGTGTCAGGAGGAATTCCGCCCTGTTTGCTATGGTTGCGCCGTCAGGGAGCTGCGATTCACCGGTACCGCCCAGGTAGGTATCGAAGGCTATCATAAGTTTATCTTCCTCAGTGAGAGCAGCTGCGGTACTGATCTCAAGGTAGAAGTACCCTTCGTCATGCGTAGCCCTGACAGAGCTCACCGGCCCTGACGGTGCATCAAGGCTGTATGAGACAAACGGATCACTCTCCTTCTGTTCAAATGCCAGCAGTCCGAAGCACTGCTCCGGGGAGGTCTCGTTATGCCACAACTGACGTGTGGGGATCGTCTCTGACCCTGACTCTATGCCATACGCTTCAAGATACAAGACTATCCAGGTCCTCTTGAACCACTCATCCATCCATGCGAACATGAATCCGCCGGCGCAGCCCGCATCAAGAATATTATTCATCATGCGTATATTCTTCTCACCCTGCTGTATCTCCGAGTAACTGCCGTGATGCATCTCACTGAATGACTGATGGGCGCTGCCCCAGCTCGAGGGAACTCCAAACTCACCGATCACCAGCGGTATATCGCTGTAATGGCTTTTCATTGCCGTGATGTATCCGAGGTAACTGTTTGGACCGTAGGTGTCACTGTATGTCTGATAGTCAGGCTGCTGGCTGATGAAGTTGGGGTAGTAGGGATACGCGTGATAACTGGCAAAAAGGCCTGCATTTTGCGTGGCGCCGGTGATCTTTGTAATATCGAAAGATGCTACATCCTCATCGGTATGGATCTCAGTGGGGTGGTCGAGCGGGTCAAGGGTAGGCCAGCTTGAGAAGCTGACAGGCCTTTCAACTGAATAATGCGTTGATTCATAGGTTGCCACCTTGTCAAGCATTTCTGTCACGAACGCCTCTGTAGCAGACCCGCCGGTGATGCTGAACCGGGTTCCTGTGAAGGAGCTGACCGAAGGGTGAAATTTGTTTGTCGAGTCAACCTCCTGAGGAGCCACCTCCCGTCCTATGATATATCCGGCTGTCCACCGTGATATGTCTGTCTTGTATATGCCGTAGGCTTTTCCGTACCTGAAGGGAATATTACCGTCGCCATGCACACACTTTACCACTTCCTCTATCTCGTTGCCGAATGAGGGTCTGCGGTTAAAGAGGTCATAGGCTGCCGGGTCATGCGCATCTTCCACCTCTTCAAGCCATATACCCTGAAAGAGGAGCACAGGATTATCAGGGTTTCTCTGATTATATTCTGCCAGCTTCTCATAGAAGACAGGAGGATGAAGGGTATAAACCCTTATGCTGTTGAAGCCCGACTCACCTATGTGTCTGATCCATCTCTCATAGGTCTCAGGGGTGATGGCATAGGCAATCTCTCCCGGAAAATAGCCCGGAGGAGATGAACCGAGATTGATACCCTTGAGTATCAATGACCTGTAACCGGTGTTTTCATAACGTGCGATATAGTTTCCTGACACCCTGAACGGTAATGACTGACTCTTTGCCATGACGAAGTCAATGACAGTGTCCTGTGCAACAGTTATATCTGTCAGCCTGACCGGATAAAAGCCTGTTTTGGTCACTTCCGCGATCAGGCTGAAGCGCATTGACTGGTCAGTGACCGGAGGCTGCGGCGGCATCATGACAGGCTCGAGGCCTGAGGCCGCAGAGGAATTGCTTGCTCCCGTAGCCTTTATCAGTCTTCCGCCGTATGTCCTTCCTTTGAAGGTGAGGGCATAGACATAGAAGCCGGGCCGCTGCGGAGAGCCGTTCTGGCTGCAGCCATCCCAGACAACATTATAGCTTCCGGCGGCAACAGCATCGAATTGCATTACCCTGATCTTCTGCCCTGTAATATTATAAACGGTAAATGTCAGGTCGCCGTCACTGTTGATTATAAATGGTATACTTACGGAGTAGCTGAACGGAACCGGATACGGCTTGCCAGCCT
This sequence comes from uncultured Bacteroidales bacterium, assembly GCA_963732365.1. Taxonomy (GTDB): domain Bacteria; phylum Bacteroidota; class Bacteroidia; order Bacteroidales; family VadinHA17; genus SR-FBR-E99. The sequence continues at coordinate 1,642,500 of CAVSZC010000005.1, forward strand.
GGAACTCTCCGGGAACATCGCTGTATGTGCCTGATATCTTTACAGAATACCTTCCGTCAGAGCCTGTCACATAAGAATACTCCCTGGCATTGAGAAAGAATGAGACCCTGGTGTTCATGAGCAAGGCACCGGCTTCATCCGTAACGGTCCCCTCCACGACGATGTCTTTTGCAGCGGACCTGAACCCTGATGCCAGTACAATCATGGTCATCAGCATTACAGTAAAGATGCGCCTCCCTTTAAATCTCATTATTCCGGATTGTATGTCGCCTGTCAATCTTCTCAGGCCCAAAAATAGCAAAAGCAAACTAAAAAAATTATGATTAATCAAATGGTGCCATTTTAACTTGTCTGATTCAGTTTAAAAAAGTATATTTATACTCTTCTGCTTTGTTGCCATGGAGAAGTTTGTAATAAAAGAGACAGCTAAAACGCCGTCAATTAACTTTGATCCGGAGCGCGGGCTGTTTGAAATAAAAGGAAAGTCAATTCCTGAAAACTCTATCGAGTTTTATAGTCCTCTGTTTGAATTTATTGAAGGATACAGCACGCAGCCTGCATCGCGTACTATTCTTAACATGAAGTTTGAGTTTTTCAATACGAGCTCCTCGAACAGGATACACTCACTCCTGAGGAAGTTTGAAAAGCTGTATGAGTGCAACAGTGAGGTTCTTATACGCTGGTTCTGTGAGAACGGCGATGAGAATATGCTCGATGCCGGGGAGGATTTCAAGGCCATACTTCGGGTACCTTTTGAAATTATCGAGGTCGAAGAGCTCTGAACGAACCGTTTTGAGTCCGAATAGGATTTTTTTCCATACTTTTAGCTTTTCACAATGACTCCACAATGGTCTTAAACTATATCTGGATAGCTTTTTTCCTCATCGGGTTTATTTTCGCCCTTGCGCAGCTTCTCTTCAGCGGTGACACTGATGTCTTCAACAGGCTTATTGAGTCAACATTCAGCAGTGCCAAAACGGGATTTGAGATTTCATTGGGTCTCACGGGTGTGCTCACTCTGTGGATGGGGCTGATGAGGGTAGGTGAGAAGGGTGGAGTGGTGACCGTGCTGTCAAGGGCAATAGGGCCACTTTTCACGAGGCTCTTCCCGTCACTGCCGAAGGACAGTCCTGCCCATGGCTCCATGATGCTGAATGTGGCGGCGAACATGCTTGGGCTTGACAATGCTGCCACACCCATGGGGCTGAAGGCGATGAAAGAGATGCAGGATGCAAACCCTGACAAGGAGACTGCCTCAGACGCACAGATAATGTTTCTTGTGCTTAATGCATCAGGACTGACAATTATCCCGGTGAGTATCATGGTCTACCGCGCTCAGCTGGGTGCCGCCAATCCTGCCGATGTCTTTATTCCCATACTGATCGCAACTTTTGTCGCAACGGTAGCCGGGCTTGTCAGCGTCGCAATAGTGCAGAAGATCAATCTCCTCAACAGGGTGGTACTTGCATACCTGGGCAGCCTCACGGCAATAATTGCAGGCCTGATATGGTATTTCAGTACCCTTCCCCAGGAAAAGATAACCGCTGTCTCAACCTTTGCGGCCAACTTTACCCTGTTTATTATTATCATTTCGTTTATCGTCCTTGCCATGATGAGAAAGGTGAATGTATATGATGCCTTTATAGAAGGGGCAAAGGAAGGGTTTACAACAGCCATAAAGATCATCCCGTTCCTGGTTGCCATACTTGTGGCCATTGGCGTATTCAGGGCTTCCGGAGCAATGGATATGATGGTTGACGGCATCGCCTCGTTCTTTTCATGGCTAGGGTTCGACACTAAGTTTGCAGATGCCCTCCCCACTGCATTCATGAAGCCGCTGAGCGGAAGCGGCTCTAGAGGGCTGATGATTGATGCCATGACCACGCACGGCGCTGACTCATTCGTCGGCCGTCTGGCATGTACAGTCCAGGGATCAACTGACACTACCTTTTATATTCTGGCTGTATATTTCGGGTCTGTGGGAATAAGGAACTCAAGATATGCAGTGGTGTGTGCCTTGATTGCCGACTTCACGGGTGTCATTGCAAGCATACTTGTGGCATATCTCTTCTTTACTTAGCTGTAAAATAAATTTTCAGGAGGTTTTCAAAATTAAGCTGCAAGGTTGTATTTTTGCCCCCTTATTACTTTAACCTTTAACCTTTCTTTTCGATGGGACGCGCATTTGAATACAGGAGGGCTTCCAAGGAGGCCAGGTGGGACAAGATGTCAAAACTCTTCCCCAAGCTCGCGAAGGCAATAACAATGGCAGCCAAAGAGGGTGGCTCTGATCCTGACATGAATCCCAGGCTCAGAACTGCCATTTTGAATGCCAAAGCCCAGAATATGCCCAAGGACAATATCGAAGCCGCAATCAAGAGGGCTGCAGGCAAAGACACTGCCAACTATACCGAGGTCATATACGAAGGCAAAGGCCCTCACGGAGTGCTTGTTGTTGCTGAGGCCGCAACGGATAACAACACCCGTACTGTCGCCAACGTCAAGGCATATTTCAGCAAGAACGGTGGCTCTCTGGCCCCGACCGGCTCGCTGGAGTTCATGTTTGCCCGCAAGGCCGTCTTCGAGTTTGAAAAGCCTGAGGGAGTCTCAACGGATGAGCTTGAGCTTGACCTGATAGAATACGGACTGGAATCGATTGAGAGTTATGATGAAGATGTATACCTGTATGGTGACTATACTAATTTCGGATCTCTGTCCAGGGCTTTGGAAGACAAGGGGATAGAAGTTAAGAAGGCTTCCCTCAAGAGGATTCCCTCCAGTCCGATTGAGCTCACCGAGGAGCAGATGGCTGACGTTGAGAAACTGCTTGACAGGCTTGAGGATGATGATGATATCCAGGCTGTCTTTACGAACATTGCCTGAGAGACTATCCCTTTGCCATCATATTGAGCACCTTCAGGTGCTCTTCATTCAGCGAGTTGTAATTGAAGTAACATACCCCTGCCGCTCCGTTGCGTAGCGAGATTTCAGCGGCTTCCCTTATCTTGTCCGGCTGAAGGGCGGGAACAAACAATCCAGAATACAATGGAGCTTTTCCGGCAAGGTCAGCGACACCTTTGGCTACAGAACTGCCTATCCACTCAATATCCTCATTATAGAAGCTGTGATAGATCATGGGAAAGAAAGCGTCCAGGTCCCATTTCGCCCAGTCCTGCCTGCATATCATCCTTGATATCTCAGGGTAGGGGAAGATAGCTGCCGTAAGCATTTTGCCCGGCTTGTCGGCATGTACCTTTCCTGCGAGTCTGTTTACAAACCGGGTTACGCTGTTCCACCTGTATTCGCGCCATTCAACACTGGCAGCAGGATCCTCAAGGGTGCGTATGTCTATTCCGGACTCATCCAGGAACTTCTGACGGCAGGTATCACAGTAGCAGAAGTCGAACTCTGGATATTCCCTGTCCTGTATAAGGTTATACTTTTTCCACAGCCCTACCGGGAGAATCACGTCGCTATATCTGATGTAATCCAGGTGTACACCCTTCAATCCCTCTATCCCGAACAGAGACATCACCTCCTTTTCAACATGCTGGTACACCTCTTCCTTTGAGGGGCACACCCACTGGTAATAGTCTACATAGGGATTAACGTCGAAGCACGATTCCCCCTTGCCGCTTATGGTAAACCATTCCGGATGCTTTTTTGCCTCATCGTCCCAGTACCGGTTCAGGGTTATGATCCATGCATGAACTTCAATTCCATAATTCCGGGCGATAGGTATGATGTGACGGTGACCCTCCTCCTCAGCCCGCATGAGGAGCCCTTTTATATCTGCCTTCTGCATGTTTCTGAAGATATTCTCCCACTCATCATCAGTCTGATTTTCTGCTGTTATCCATGCCCAGTTTCCAGGAAGCCCTGTTTCGCCACTGAAGAGTGAGCATCGCGTCAGTGACCCAAAGATTGTGACCCCGGCAGCGGAAGCCGTAAGGGTCTTAATAAAATCTCGTTTCTTCATGATCTGAACAGATTACAGGCAAACTTAAAAAATAATCGGCAAAACAATAGCCATGATTGCTCCGGCTCCATTACATTTATAATCCTAACCAGAAGATAACATAAAACACAATGAAGAAGATTATCAGATCATTAGCAATACTTTCACTTTTAGTCGTCACGTTATGTGCGGCAGGGCAGGAGGGCTTACTCACCCTGGAAGATATTTATACAAAAGGAATTTACAGGTCAGAATATTTCGGACCTGCCCGATGGGTTGACGGTGGAGCAGGATATACGACCCTCGAGCGCTCACCCGCAGAAAAGGGAATAGACATTGTCAGATATGATTCAAAGACAGGTGAAAAATCTCTCCTCGTATCTGCTGCTGATCTCATTCCGGAAGAGAGTTCAGAACCTCTGATGATCGATGATTACTCATGGTCACCAGACAACACACTGCTGCTGGTTTTTACCAACACCTCAAGGGTATGGCGTTATAATACCAGGGGCGATTACTGGGTTTTCAATACGGTAACCAGGAAGCTCGTTCAGCTGGGGACGAAAATGCCACCCTCCTCAATGATGTTTGCCAAATTCTCTCCTGACGGCAATAAAGTAGCGTACGTATGCAACAGGAACCTCTTCGTCGAAGATCTTACGTCAAGGGAGACAAAACAGATCACGTTTGACGGCAGTGACAAGATAATCAACGGCACATTCGACTGGGTCTATGAGGAGGAGCTTGACTGCCGTGACGGTTTCCGGTGGAGCCCGGACTCAAGGCACATTGCATACTGGCAGCTTGATACCGAGGGTACTGACCTCTTCTACCTTATAAACAATACCGACTCGTTATACCCGAAGCTCACAGCCATCCCATATCCCAAGGTCGGGCGCCCGGGCTCTGCTGCCAGGATTGGCGTGATACCCTCCGGCGGGGGCGAGACGGTATGGATGAAAACCGAAGGTGACCCGAGGGATAACTACCTGGCAAGGATGGAGTTTGCGTCATCCTCTGACCGGGTTGTGATACAGCAGATCAACCGGCTCCAGAATCACAACAAGGTCATCATGGCTGATGCTGCTTCCGGAGAAGTAACAACCGTTTTTGAAGACACCGATGAGGCCTGGGTGAATGTCTGCGATGACATGGTATGGCTCGAAAACGGAAAGTGGTTCACATTCATGAGTGAAAGAGGAGGCTGGAGGCAGTTGTACAAGGTCTCACGCGACGGTACGAAGGTTATCAACCTCACACCTGGTGAATATGATATCATTAACCTTATTACAGTGAATGAGAAGTCCGGATATCTCTATTTTACAGCATCGCCGGATGATCCCACAGCACGTTATCTGTACCGTGTCAGCATGGACGGAAAGGGTAAGGCAGAGAGGCTGACGCCGTCTGACCTGTCAGGACATAACTCTTACCAGATATCACCTGACACCAGGTATGCACTGCATACATATTCCAGTGCTGCCGTGCCCAACCGTATCAGTATCGTCTCATTGCCTGATCACAAGCCAGTACGCCAGCTCATTGGCAATGAGTCACTGAGAAAGAGCTACACTTCCCTGAAGATCAGTCCGAAGGAATTTTTTACCGTTGACATCGGTGACAGCGTCATCCTCTACTGTTCGATGATCAAACCTTATGACTTTGATCCTTCGAAGAAATACCCTGTTATTTTTCTCGTCTATGGCGAACCTGCCGGATCCACCGTGCAGAATAGCTTTGGCGGGGGAGATCTGTGGCATCAGTTCCTCGCTCAGCAGGGTTATATTATTATGAGTGTTGACAACCGCGGCACGGCCATGTTTCGCGGACGTGAATGGCGCAAGTGCATCTATGGCCAGATCGGCATTATGGCTTCGCATGATCAGGCCAGGGCAGCATTGAAGATTATGGAGACCTACAGCTTCGTCGATCGTGAGCGTATCGGAATATGGGGATGGAGCGGCGGCGGTTCCATGACTCTCAATTGTATGTTCAGGTATCCGGATATCTACCGTACCGGCATCGCAATAGCCTTTGTCAGCAACCAGAAGTTCTACGACTCCATTTACCAGGAACGGTACATGGGTCTTCCTGATACGAATGAAGATGGATATCGCAACGGATCGCCGGTAACGCATGCAGCAGGGTTGAAGGGGAATCTTCTTCTCATTCACGGCACCGGTGATGATAATGTTCATTATCAGAATATGGAATATCTGGTTAACGAGCTGATCAGGCAGAATAAGATATTCTCAATGATTGCTTATCCTAACAGGTCGCATGGAATATATGAGGGTCCCAATACAACCAGGCATCTTTACGAGACTATGTTCTGGTATCTCAGGAATAATCTCCCTGCCGGCGGCAGGTAGGTTAGGGGGGCTTCGCTATAGACGGAAGACCGAAGACGGAAGACCGAAGACGGGAGACCGGAGACCGAAGACCGATTACTGATCACCGAATACCCCTTACCTCTCAAAACTTTACGCTCTGCGCTCTGTGCCCTGTGCTCTGCGCCCTGCGCTTTAGGCTGCTCACAGTCATTATCAGATGTTCCTGAGCTTGTTGCGAAGCTGTTTATAGTCAGGGATGATGCTCTCAAGAAGCTCATAATACTCTCTGCCGTGATTGTGATGAACGAGGTGACACAGTTCATGGATGATGACGTAATCGATAAGCACCGGATCCTTCTTCATCAGCTCTCTGTTGAACCATATTGCGCCATTGGTGCGGCATGTGCCCCATCGCCGCTTCATCTTCCTTACGCCGACTGACCGTGGTGCCGGCAGATGGTCCTTATACCTCTCTGCCAGCTCGCTGGTGCGCTGCGTGAAGTAATTCTTTGCCTCAGCCAGGTACCACGCCTCGACGGCAGCGGTGATCCTCAATGGATCGGGTATCCCGGGAAGAAAAAGGCGGAGCACGCCGCCATCGGACTCATACTTGCCCCGCGCAGATGGAATAACTTTTACCGTTATATTCCTTCCCAGGAACGGGACCAGGCTGCCGTCTTCAACATACCGTGGCTCAACGGCAGGTTTCATATCCTTCATCTTCTCCCTCTGCCTGATGATCCATCCCGTCTTCTCCCTGACAAACCGCATCACAGAATAAAGAGGTACATACCAGGGCGCCCTTATCATCAGTGTGCCACCGGGCTTCACATAGAGTGCTACCGTGCGGCGTGACGACCTGACGATATCAATTTCGACCTCTTCGGAGGCAATGCTGACGGTTCTCTTCTTCATTAGAAAACCCCGGCAGCTATTTCTTTACGGGGTTGTCAATCACCGGCCTATCACGGCTGGAGGCAAGCTGATATCCGGTTAAGAATCCGGCTTTTGATACTTTAAGAAGCTTGTCAAAGTCGATGAACTCATAATCATCGGTATGCTGGTGATAGTCGAGGTGTATGCCGGTAAAGAAGAAGATTGCCGGAACACCTTTTCTGTGGAAAGGATAGTGATCTGAACCGGAGAAGTGAGATCCCTTGCCTTCGTCAATAGGATAGAGACCTGCCTTCAGGCATGACTCTTTTGCCAGTGCCACGAAGGCTGTGCTTTCGCCGGCTGATATGACCCTGATGGTATCAGGTCCGGTAATATCTATCTTACCGTTATTTGAGGCTCCTTTGTCAGTCTCCCTGCGCGACCTGGCTATCATGTCGAAGTTAATGTTGGCTACGGTGTTTTCAAGAGGAAAGAGAGGGTTCTCGGCATAGTATGTTGAGCCGTGCAGTCCCTCTTCCTCTCCGGTAGTCCAGAAGAAGAGTATGCTTCTGAGAGGTTTCTTGTCGAGCGAGCTGAAGGCACGGGCGATGCCCAGGAGCCCTATCGATCCCGACGCGTTGTCGTTAGCCCCGTTGAGAATCCTTCCCGAACCGTCAAATCCGGAATGGTCATAATGTGCAGTGTATATAACACATTCATTTTTTAGTTTGGGATCTGACCCCTCAAGGTAGCCGACAATATTAAAGCTTGTTACTGTGTCTTTGGAAACATTGACTTTGACCTCCGCCTTCAGTCCTGGGATGATAAATGACGCCGGTTTCTTTGAAGATGCGATGCTGTCCTGCATCTCAGCCAGCGTCACCCCTGCATTTTTCAGCAGCATGTCTGCTGTCTCCCTGGTGATCGAATATGCGTTCAGGCTGAAGGTGAATGCCTTGCTTTTAAAGAGAGGTACCAGCTGGTAGCTGCTACCCATGGAGAGTGTCGAAGATGAGATGTCAGACCCCAGGGCCGGGTCGGCAACGTAAAAAATCGCTTTTGCCTTCTGGAGCATGAGCATGGGCAGCTTGCGCACCTCTGCATTCTCGTTTAAGGCTTCGTCGGGGTCCGGCATACCGCTGCCCTGAAGATCGGGCTTCCTTGTCATGATGATCACAATGCGGTCAGTTATTGACACACCGGCGTAGTCATTGTATTTTGCTTCCGTGTTTGTAAACCCGTATCCGGCAAACACCACCTCACCATTGTAACTTACATTGTCAGAGGGAGTCATCAGTGGAAACAATGCGGCAGTCTGCAGATTGCTGCCTGCCGAATCGGTCAGGGTAACAGTCGACTCACCTGGGATAGATGACACCTTAAGGTATGTGAGAGGCTGATAGAGATCATTTTGGCCGGGAAGAGGTTTTATGCCAATCTCAAGTGCCAGGGAACTGATATATTCAGCAGCCCTTATATTGCCATCGCTGCCGGTCCTTCTCCCTTCGAGTGCGTCGGAAGCGAGATACTGCATCTGTTTCTGTGCCTCTTCGAGAGTAATCTGGTTCAGCGCTTTCTTCTGTGAATAGGACGAAGCTGCCACAAGCATCGCAGCAAGAAGGAACAATGATCTAAGTTTCATGTTTGTCAGTCGGTTGAGAGAGGAAATAAGGTTTCAAAAAAAATCAGAATCACAAAGTTACTGGAAATTGTTATTCAGTATTCAAACCATGTGACTTATTCCTGTCTGAGGGTTAAGACAATTATCTCGGGAGGCATGAAGATCCTTGCTGCCATCCCCATTGTTCCTAGTCCGGCCGTGACAAAGAGGAATGAATCATCCTTGCTGTAGAGCCCTTTCCAGTATTCATGTAATGCTGATGCCGGTGAGATATATCCTCCGGGGACTGGCAGTCCTATCTGCATGCCGTGTGTGTGGCCAGAGAGGGTCAGGTCAGGCAGCGTGCCAAACTTCTCAGCAACTGCCCATCCGGCCGGGTCATGTACCAGCATGATATTGAACATGGTATCATCATACTCATCCTTCACCTTTGCAAAGTCTCCGTAGGCCATGTTGAGCCGGTGACCGCGGGTGACCACGCCGGAGAGGGATAACTGTGCGCCGTTGTGTGTTATGATAACAGTAGTATCATCAAGGAGTGTATAGCCCGATGCTGTAATCTTGCGGGAGACCCTGTCAATGCACTCCCTGCCGTATGTTTCATCATAATCAGGCATGTAGGTGCCGTCATCATGGTTGCCGGTCACGGCAAATGACCCGATGCGTGCCGTTGCCCTCTTAAGGATGGTGTCGCACATCCCGAATTCCTTCCATCCAAAGGTGATGAAGTCGCCTGTGTTGAGGATCAGATCAGGCTTCTCGGAGTTGATTAAATCAACTACCCCGGCCAGTTCCCCGTAATGTCCATGGTATGAAGAGAGATGGAGGTCTGAGATCAGGATGATCTTCAAGCCGTCAAGCCCGCTGTCCGTAATCGTCAAAGGTATCTCCTCCCTGATGATCTTCACATCGAATCTATGCCTGAAATAACCGTCTGCAAAGAGAAAGACAAGAATTCCGGAAAGAACAATATTCGTAATAACCAGGCCTGACATTTTCCTGCGCATGATCCTTCCCGCCAGTCGTGTAATTATGCTCAGTCCAAGGTATACTGAACCAACAGAGATGACAAGTATGTTTATTACACCGAAGGCAATATATCTGAAGGCGTTTGCCGGATCGTCAAACGGACCCTTGTACAGAACAAGGCTTACTACCAGGTATAGCAGGATGACTGAGAGAGCGGTCTTGACGGCAAAAGAGCCTGCCTGAAGCACCTTGTTTCGCTTACGCAGGTCTGTCGCAAGGCGCCACCATACGTAAAGGTCAACAAGGACAAGTGTAACGAATATCCACATCAGGCTGCTTTACAACAAAAATAATACTTTAATCGGTCATCAGGCCGGCAAACGCTTTTTGGATATTTTTGCGTTATGATTACAGTTGAACTTACCGGTGCCGGCCAGATGGTGCCAGAGCTTTCGTATGTGGTTGTTGCGGCCAGGTACGAAAATGGCTGGCTATTTATAAAGCACAGAAAAAGAGGAGGTTACGAGCTTCCGGCAGGGCATCCTGATCAGGGGGAGAGCAGCGAGGCGGCCGCAGCCAGGGAACTGGCGGAAGAGACCGGAGCCGAAGATTTCACAATTGAACCGGTATCATATTACTCGGTTGACTCAGGGACGGGGAAGCAGTACGGAAGGCTTTTCCTGGCCGAAGTGCGATCGCTGGGTGAGATTTCAGACAGCACCGAAATCGAGGAAGTCAAGGTGTTCAGTGAGCTGCCGCAGGGGATGTCGCTCAGGGAGGTGATGACGTTCCTCTTCCTCAGGGCGGAGGAGTTTTTCAGATATAGTCGATACTGATAAGCTTGAGCCATTTGTCCTCAAGTATCCGGGCTATCCTCTTGACCACGGTGCGCCGTATCTCGAGGTCAACAGGCAGAGTCGGGTCCTGGTGTGCGACATTTATACGGGTACCGACAACGAAGTTTATCTCATCGCTGTCCATTATCATTTTGACAATTTTGTCTGCAGGGCCTTTTCCCAGTTTGACGGAGTTATTGTACCCCTTAAGTAACTCATTGACTTTCTGAAGAGTAAGGATTCCCTCAGTGACCAGGTCAATCCCTTCCATGAAACTCTCGGGAGGGAGGTCGGGATCTTCAAAGATAAGGTCATCCACTATCTTTCTCTTCAGTTCCCTGGCTACGATATCTGCCGTTGTGCCCCCGCACAGGATAACCTTGCCGTTGTACTCACTGACCTTTGCTGCAAGTATGCCATCTTTTTCCTGGTCATATGGTGGTCCGGAACAGATAAGCAGCTTGCGGGGTTCCCTGAAATACATTATTGCGCATGATATGTCATCCTTGGCTTCATATCCGTCATGTTTATATGCCATGGTGACAATCTTTCCTGCCAGGGTATGGGCTGAGATCGAGGTCTCGCTGCCTACAAGCGAGACTGCATATTGCAGAACATTTTCCCTTTCCCACCCGAGTGGCCAGGCATTGCTGCCCATCCCGCTCTGTGCAACCCCGTCAGACATAAGTATTATCCTGTCTTCCTTGGCAGGGTAAAAACTGCACTTGCGGAGTCTCTTTCCTGCATTCCTCCCCTTGTCAAGCACCACATCCCTCCACTCAGGTTCGAAGGGCTGGCTCCCTCTCAGGATAATGCACTGCGGATTATCATATTCAAGTATGTTTGCCCGTCCGTCGCTCTCGATGTCAACAATAGAAAAGGTTGCATAGCTTACCTTTCTGACAGAACAGACAGGCAGGGTGTTCATTATTATCTCAGCAATACGGTCCGGCTCCTTGTGTTCGCGGGTGAAGTTCAGGGCCATCGTCGATGTCAGGGTGGCAAGTATATTCGCCTTTACACCGCTGCCCATGCCGTCTGAGAGGACCGTGATGATCCGGTTCTCTTCACGTACGTTGACAGAAAGGAAGACGTCACCGCAGATGCGTTCGCCGTGGTGGTTTCGCTGCTGGCTGTTGACCTCTATAAAAAACTCCCGCTCCATTTCACTGTCCGGTCTTGTTGTCAGCCTCCTTCTGTTTCCGGAACGACTCAACGATGGAATTCAGCATCTTTTCAGTGTCTGAGGCCCCCTCGCCCAGGAGAAAACCAATCTTCTGGACCATCTCGAGGTTTTTATCTATCACGTCCGAGACCCTGGCAATTACCTCCTCACGCTGAACCTCGGGTGAGAAGAGGTCGCGTATGACTGCACCCGCAATCCTGTTCTGCCGTATAGGGAAGATCGAGATGTTGAACATCCTGTTCTCAAGCTGCACATCCCTGCTGATGACCGATTCATTCTCACGAAGCACAAAAGAGAATATGTTATATACATTGAACGGTAGCAGTGTCTTCAGGTCAGCGCCGCGGAGCCCCGGGATGATCTCGGCAATAGACCTGGCATCTTCGCCGATGATATTGAGAAAGCTCTCATTTGAGTGCAGTATCTTAAGGTCATTGTCAACAATCACAACCCCGTTGGGGAGTTTGTCAAGCATGCTGTTCATTGTCTCCGATGCGTTCTGTGCTGCATCCTTCTCCCTCATTGCCTGCTCTTCAGACTCTTTCAGTGCCTTTTTTGTCTCGGAGAGCTTCTTGTTGGTCTGCCGCAGTGTCTCGATATATTCCTGCTTGTTGCGCAGGTTATAGGTATGACACATCTCCGGAACAGCCAGCCCTTTTGCCACCGTTATGGCGAACTCACGGCACGATCCGTATCCGCAGGCATTACAGTTTATCTCATCTGCACGCCTGTCCTTGCCTATGATCTTCAGAACCTCCTCTACGGCCTCTTCTGACGGTTCAGGTATCCGCTGGTCATCTGCAGCGTATGTCCTGGAGAGATCAAGACGCGACCACCGCTCCATGTTTCTCTTCCACTGCTCCTTGTCGAGTGCCTCCACCCGTTTCTCGGCATACTGCTTCACCAGTGAACGCCTTCTGAACCTCTCATCATGCCTTATCATACCTGGCCCGAGCATACAGCCTGGACAGAAGAAGAGGTTGAAATGGTGTTTTATGGTATCTATGTGGTGGTTGAAGTCGTTAATCGCCTCCATTATGTCTTCCCTCCCTGAAGCGGTGATGACATGGCTTGAGACCAGGTCACGCTTGATGCCTGCAGCCTGCAGAATACCTGCAGGGTAGGGGTAGAGCGCTCCCCAGTTGCCAAAGGGAGGATCAAATTCAGACATCTTGACCACTTTCTCCTGAATCTCGTTTTCGTCGAAGAGCTGCCTTATCTCGATGAATGTAAGGACTGCCTCAATAAGTCTTTTTCCCTTGTAAATGTCTGCCTCTGCCTTGGTGTCAATGCATGGACCAATGAATACGTTTGCCACCTCATCTCCGTAAAGGTCACGGGTGACCATGGCTGTGGCGATCATGGGGGAAACGATGGGTGCAAGGTTTGAAACAAGTCCCGGGTTGTACTTCTCTATGATTTCCACTATTGAAGGGCAGTTGGCGGTTATGTAATACTTCCCGCTTGACTCCTCGAAGAGCTTTTTGTAAGCATAGGCAACGAGGTCAACACCGAAGGAGACCTCATGAACATAATCGAATCCCAGCTTTCTTATCATCCCGACGAACTTGCGGTAGTCAGTAATGTCATCGAACTCTGAAGCGATACTCGGGGCAATAAGTGCGGCAGTCTTACGTCCTGATCCCAGGAGCTGCCTGACCGTGCCCAGTGAGTTTCTGAACTCTATTGCTCCCGGAGAGCACGCGAGAAAACAGAGTCCGCAGCCGATGCATCTGTCGGCAATTATGACCGGATGATTTCTTTCGGGTCTTACTTCAATAGCGTTGACAGGGCAGGCCCTGACACATGAGTAGGAGTTGCGGCACTTCTCCTCATTTATGTAAATAACCTGGTCAGTAGCATTCATGATCAATGCATTGGTGTCATCTTCCTGGTTCAGTGAGTTCCTTTTCAAGAATCTTTTCAATATCTGTCAGAGTTGTCTGAATGAAAGTCTTTCCGTTTATTATCAGAAAAGGACCTTCGCTGCAGCGGTTCATGCAGCGTGCCCCTCTGAAGACTACCTTGTCATCAAGATGGTTCTTCCTCAGGTAATCACGTATGACCTGCACTACCTCCCTGTTGCCCCTTGAAAAACAAGAACTTCCGAGACATATTTCTATTTCGTACGACTTATTCAAATACTTTTCTGTTAGTCACACTTTTTTCAAAAGTACAATATTTTTTCTGCCCTTCAATCACTGTATATGGTATTTCAGCAATTTATTGTTATAAAAATAACATTGTTTTTGAAATAACAATTAAACTGATTATTTTTGTGTTGGCCATAATAACTGCATTGATTCAGAAATGAGTAAGATTGAAGATATTCTCACCCGTTACAGGTCGGGAAGCCATGAGAGCCTGATACCCATATTGCAGGATGTGCAGATGGAGGATGGTTACCTCTCAGAGGAGTCTGTCGTGCGTATAGGCGCATTTCTCGGGATGTCGACGACAAAGATATACGGACTGGCGACCTTTTATGACCAGTTCAGGTTCACTCCCGCCGGAAGGGTTCATCTGAGGGTATGTAACGGCACAACCTGCTTTGTCAACGGCTCAGCCCCGGTTATTGCCGCAATGAAGGATACACTGGGGGTTGAACCGGGTCAGACGACACGTGACGGGAGATTCAGCTATGAGCTGACGGCATGCATGGGTGGATGCAATGAGGGGCCGGTGGTATGCGTCGGCGAGACATTTCATACCCATGTCAGGGCTGAGGATATTCCGGAGATGATAACAAAACTGAAAGTTCTGGCTGATCTGAAATGAAAGGAATTGACAACAGTGAAATCAGGAATTTCCTGACGGCAGAGGTTCTCAGGCACGGCTCTGACAGGTTACCTGCTGCAACAGAGAAGCGTTTGGCGGAGATACGGCGCGACAGGCCATCCGTACCTGTCATCTATGTCTCTTCAGGTTCGGCAGCTGTGATTGCAGGAAGCAGAAAGAGTGCCGCAGCGGCTCAGGAGTATATCAGCGAGATGGGCATGAAAGCAATGGTCGTCATGACGGGATGCCATGGCCCGGCTGTCTTTGAACCGCTGATATGCATCCACCTTCCCGGTAAGAATAAGCTGATTTTCAGAAATATAACCGAGGACAAAATTGAGACCCTGCTGAATGGTGTTTTTCACAATGATATGCCGGAGGAGGATCTTGTCGGACAATCAGGATCAACCGGGTTCGAAGCATGGAACGGCATACCCTTCATCGAGGAGGTACCGTGGTTCAGGCTGCAGAAGCGGGTTGTCCTGGGAAACTGCGGGTGCTATGATCCTGAATCTATCGGGGAGTACATTGCCCGCGGAGGATACAGGTCATTTCTGAAGACCATACGCAACTACACCCATGAGGAGGTGTGTGATATCGTTGAGCGCAGCGGTCTGCGCGGACGCAGTGGCGGCGGGTTTGTCACCGGCCTGAAGTGGAAGTATGCACTCAACTCAGCCTCTGACAACAGGTATATGATCTGCAACGCCAAGGAGAGTGATCCAGGCGCATACACTGACAGGGCAGTGCTCGAGGGTGACCCGCACAGGCTTATTGAAGGCATCTGCATAGCCGCATATGGCATAGGCGCATCGAATGCCGTCATTTACCTTAAAACCGGATCAGCTCTTCCTATGGCTTTGCTGAAAAAGGCTCTTGCCGATGCACGGGAATACGGTATTATTGGTCATAACATCTATTCAAGCGGGTATAATCTCGATATCGTGATCAGGCAGGAGGCAGGTGCTTTTGTCTGCGGAGAGGAGACGGCACTGATAGGCAGCCTTGAAGGCAGGCGCGGCATGCCGGAGCTTAAACCTCCATATCCTACCACCAGCGGACTGTACGGCAAGCCTACAGTCATCAATAACGTCGAGACTCTGATGAATGTGCCCCTTATCATGGAGCGCGGGCCCGAGTGGTTCCGTACCATGGGCACAGAGGGAAGCAAGGGCACCAAACTCTTCTCCGTGGGGGGGCGGGGTCGTCTCACAGGGCTCATCGAGGTAGAGATGGGAACCACATTCAGGACCATCGTCGAAGGAATAGCTGACGGTGTCCGTGATGCCCGGCTGTTCAAGACACTTCAGATAGGAGGGCCTTCCGGCACTTTCATGACGGAGAGCGATCTCGATCTTCCGGTGGATTATGATGCTCTGCGGGAAAAGGATATTGCCATGGGATCAGGCGGATTGATAATTATTGATGAGACAACCTGTATTGTCGACTTTGTAAGGTATTATATGTCATTCATCCATAAGGAGAGCTGCGGCAAGTGCATCCCGTGCCGCGAGGGCACGGGGCGTATGCTCGAGATACTTGAGAATGTCATCCGCAAGCCCATGACGGAGGACTCCAATGCCACTCTTGAGAGGTTTAAGGGTGTGATGCAGCTTGAGACCATTGCCTCGGTGATGAAAGACACTTCGCTCTGCGGCCTCGGGCAGACAGCTCCCAACCCGTTCATCAGCGCCCTGAACAATTACAGGGAGGAGTTTGAAGAGCATATCTTCGACCGCCGGTGCCGTGCCAACGTCTGCCGCGGTCTGAGGACATTCAGCATCGATGTCGACAAGTGCACGGGCTGTACGGTATGCGCCTCGAAATGCCCTGTGAATGCCATCTACGGTACCCGTCTTCAGCCGTACTTCATCGTCGATGACAAGTGCATAGGGTGCGGGATATGTTATGATGTTTGTAAGTTCAGTGCCGTAACAGTAAGATAGACCATGCAGTTCACAATAGAAGTAAACAGCAAGAGTATAAGGGCCGAGAAGGGGGAGACGATTCTTTCGGCACTCAACCGCAACGGCATAATGATACCCACCCTCTGCCGGATGCAGGAGTACACCCCCACCGGCGCCTGCAGAATGTGCGTAGTGGAGGTTGAAGGAAGGGAGCGGCTGGTGACCGCCTGCTCAGCCCTGGTGGAAGAGTGGATGAAGATCCGCACTCACTCGCCGCGGGTAATAAAGGCCAGAAAGACAATTGTCGAGCTGCTTCTCTCAAACCATCCTGATGACTGTCTCTACTGCGACCGCAACCTTGACTGTGAGTTGCAGAAGCTTTCTGACCAGCTTCAGGTAAGGGAGAGGCGCATACGGGGCAGGAAGATAAAACCGCGCCGCGACCAGTCGAGCCCTGCCATCGTCAGGGAGCTCTCCAAATGCATCCTTTGCGGCCGCTGCATCAGAGTGTGTGAGGAGTCAGTAACGGCTACCTCGATCGATTTTATCGGCAGAGGACGGGCAACACATGTCGGCACCGCCATGGACCGCGACCTGAACTTCTCAAGCTGTATACATTGCGGACAGTGCGTACTCGTCTGCCCGACAGGTGCGCTGCATGAAAAGCATTATGTCACAGAGGTGCAGGAGCAGCTGAGTAAGAGCGATGTCACCCGTGTGATTCAGTATTCACCACTGGTACCATACGCCCTTGCCGATGAGCTGGGAGTAAAGTATCAGCGCGACTTCGACAGGGTGCTCAACGCTGTCCTGAGGAAAATCGGATTTGAAAAGGTCTTCCTCTCGGGTGCAGGAACAGACATACTTATAAACGAGCTTACCGATGCGGTCGAAGCAGCCAGGAAGAACGGCGCAAACAAACCTGTTGTCATTTCTGCATGCCCGGCATGGGTCAAATACTGTGAACAGTTCTTCCCTGAATTCCTGCCGATGCTATCAACACTCAAGACACCCCAGCAGATATCAGGTGCGATAATCAAATCGGCATTGGCTGCAGCAGATGAGAAATCAGCCGTATACACTGTCTCTGTAACCCCGTGTACCGCCATGAAGTTCGAAGCACGGCGTGACAGCATGACGCGGAAGGGGATCAGTGACATAGATACAGTACTCACAGTGAGAGAACTGGCCCGTCTGATAGCGCTTTACGGAATTGACATAACAAACATAGATCCGGAGCCTGCTGACGAACCCATGTCACACCGCAGCTCTGCAGCACTGCTGGCAGAGACGGCCGGAGGCCTCACTGAATCAGTGCTTCGTTCACTTGCCATCAGGGCGGGAGGAACGGAGTCTGACAAGGGTGCCGTGAAGAAACTTCGTTCAGGCAACCCATTCAGGGAAGCATCTGTCACGGAGGGTGACCTCACCTGGTCGGTTGCAGTGGTTGACGGACTGAAGGGATTTGAAAAACTGAGAGAGATGCTTGACAAAGGATCTTCGTATGACCTTATAGAGGTGATGGCCTGTCCCGGCGGATGCGTAAACGGAGGAGGGATGATACCTGCCGGATCAAAAGAGGCTGTCAGGCAGCGATCGAGGTTCATCTATCAGGCTGATGAACAGGATGCCGTGAGAGGACCGGAGAACTCAGCTACTGTTTCGATGCTTTACGATGACACCTTCAGACAGTGTCCTGAACTGACAGACAGGCACTTGTTTCATACTCATTTCTCTAAAAGGGACGTTTTGCTTTAATACCTGACGGGATGCTTGTATATACCATAAAAGAATTGTGCCGCACATGTTACACCTGTGTGAGAGAGTGCCCGGCACGTGCAATACGTATTGTGGGAGGTCAGGCTGAGGTGATTACCGAGAGGTGCATCGCATGCGGCAACTGTACCAAGGTATGCAGCCAGGGTGCAAAGGTCTTTACTAATACCGTAGATCTTGTCAGAAAGCTGCTTGAGAAGCAGGGCAGGGTAGCTGCCATCATAGCACCAAGTTTCCCTGCTGAGTTCCACGATGTCAAGGATCACAGGGTGATTGTAGGCATGATAAGAGCACTTGGTTTCAGCCATGTTGCAGAAGTATCGTTCGGGGCTGACCTGGTGGCGCACCGTTACCGCGACATGATCAACAATGCTGACGGGAAGAACTATATCTCATCAGACTGCCCTGCGATCGTCAGCTTCATAAGATTTTACCATCCTGAGCTTACTGACAGCCTCATGCCGGTCGTATCACCGATGGTGGCCATGTCAAGGGTGATGAGGTTAAAGTACGGAGAAGATATTTCCATAGTATTCATCGGCCCATGCGTTGCAAAAAAATCTGAGAACGGAGAAGTTGATGCAGCGATCACATTCCTTGAGCTGAGGGAGATGATAGATTCTGCAGGTGTCACTCCCGACTCTGTCATACCTTCAGAGTTTGATCCGCCGCTGGGTGGCAGGGGAGCCATCTTCCCCGTCACAAGGGGGCTGCTTCAGACTGCCGGGGTGAATGATGATGCAATCAGCGGTAATATAATTGCTGCAGAGGGAAGGATAGACTTCCAGGAGGCCATCAAGGAGTTTGAGGAGGGGATGATAGGCGGCCAGCATCTTGAGCTGCTGTGCTGCGAAGGCTGCATCATGGGCCCGGGGATGAGCAAAGGGGGCAAGCAATACAACAGGAGGGCACTGGTAAGCAGTTATGCCCAGCAGAAGATGGATGCCCTTGACATGAACGGGTGGAAGAAAAACCTCGATACTTATGAACGGCTTGATCTTTCGGTCCGCTTTCGTCCGGAGGATATGCGCAGGCATATGCCGGAGGAGGAGGAGGTCAGGAGAGTTCTTGCATCGATGGGCAAGGTGACGGCAAAGGACCACCTCGACTGCGGTGCCTGCGGCTATGAGACATGCCTTGAGCACGCAACGGCTATTGTCAAGGGACTTGCAGAAGAGGAGATGTGCCTCCCCTATACCATTGAAAAGCTTCACAGGTCTGTCAATGACCTGGCACTCTCCAACGCCAAGCTTACAACAATGCAGAACGCACTCAAGCAGTCTGAGAAGCTTGCACATATGGGACAGCTGTCGGCAGGTATCGCTCACGAGCTTAATAACCCGCTTGGAGTGGTAATCATGTACAGCAACATCCTGCTGGACGAATGTACGCCGGACAATCCGGTAAGGGAGGATCTGGTGCTGATAGCCGAACAGGCTGCACGGTGCAAGAAGATTGTTGCCGGCCTGCTTAACTTCGCCAGGAAGAATCAGGTCAACCACCAGTATATAGATATCAGGAAGCTTACAGAAGGGAGCGTGTCGGGCGTGGTCTTCCCTGAAAACATAAAGACGGTTATCGTAGACCGTACAACAAATCCTGACGCATCAATTGATGCGGAACAGATGACGCAGGTTCTGACGAACCTGTTCCGGAATGCGATTGACGCCATGCCTGGAGGAGGCACACTCGAGATCTGCCTTGAAGATACCTTCAGTGACGTGATATTCAATGTGTCGGATACCGGCACAGGGATCAGGGAAGAAGACAAGCCAAAGATCTTTGAACCCTTCTTTACAACCAAGGGGATAGGTAAAGGCACCGGTCTCGGGCTGGCAACGACATACGGCATCGTAAAGATGCACAAGGGACAGATAACCGTGGAGACAAATGCTGATACGGGCAAAGGAGCCACGGGAACGAAGTTCAGGATAATATTACCGAGAAGGCCGGAATGAGCACTTATATTTATCATTTTTAATAACTGATAATGAGTTAATTTTAATATTTGTTATTTGATGAACAGTAAAAAATACACGGTTCTGGTAGCGGACGATGATCCCGATTACCTCTTCCAGGTGGCATATCACCTGAGGAAGTGCGGTTATGAGGTCATGGCCGTCGAGAGCCAGGCGGAGGCGGAGCATGTTTTTTCGAAGATGAGGCCTGACATAGCTGTCTTTGACCTTATGATGGAGAGCGATGACAGCGGTTTCATTCTCTGTTACAAGCTCAAGAGACTCTACCCTGGTGTGCCGGTGATACTGGCAACCGCAGTAGCCCGTGAGACAGGTGTCACCTTCGGCATCAGCAGCGAACAGGAACGTGACTGGATAAGGGCTGACCTCTATCTCGAAAAAGGTGTCAGGCCTGAACAGCTTGACCAGGCAATAAAGCAACTGTTGAAGATATAACCATGGCACAGCTTAAGGTACTGGTTGTTGATGATGAGCCCGGGATCAGGTCAGGGGTGTCAAGGATACTCCGCACCTTCCATGTCACCTACCCCTTCATGGATGAGGATTATACATTTGAGGTCCTGGAGGCGGCTACGGGTGAGGAGGGGATAGAAATCATCGACAGGGAAATGCCGGACATCCTTCTCCTTGATAACAAGCTTCCGGGAATACAGGGTGTAGAGGTGCTGGAGTACGTTCGCAAAAAGAGTTATGACATCGTCGTGGCGATGATCACATCGTATGCTTCGCTCGATGTTGCGGTAAAGGCGCACAGTGACGGCGCGATAGATTTTATTCCCAAGCCTTTTACACCGCAGGAGCTGAAAGCCTCCATTGAGCAGATAACCAAGCAGCAGTATCTCAGGAGGATCACACAGAAGCTCAGGGTGGAGGGAAAGAAGGTCAGGTTCCAGTTCCTTTCGGTCCTTTCACATGAGCTTAAAGCACCGCTGAACGCCATCGAGGGGTATCTCAGGATGATGCAGGAAAGACAGCTGGGCGACTCACTGCAGGAGTATGCCTCAGCAATTGACAGGTCGCTGCAGCGCATCGAGGGGATGCGCAACCTGATAATGGATCTTCTCGACTTTACAAAGGTGAACTTCGAGAGGCAGCTTGAGAAGATGCAGGAGATAGACCTGCGGGAGATGGCTTCACTGGCAGTCGTAACCGTTAGCCCGTACGCTATTCAGAAGGATATACACTTCGTTACCGATATCACCGGGTGCGGTAAGATATGGGCAGACCCGAATGATTTTGAGATAATATTCAACAACCTCGTATCAAATGCGGTCAAGTATAATAAACAGGGAGGCACAGTGACCATAAGCGTCGGCTGTGATGACACTGAGTTCAACCTGTCGGTGGCAGACACCGGCATAGGTATGAACCCCGATGAGTGCGGAATGCTATTTGAAGCGTTCTCTAGGAT
Organism: uncultured Bacteroidales bacterium; assembly: GCA_963732365.1. GTDB lineage: Bacteria > Bacteroidota > Bacteroidia > Bacteroidales > VadinHA17 > SR-FBR-E99. The sequence goes on from CAVSZC010000005.1 coordinate 1,664,130, forward strand.
AAAGAATGACAAGACCAGGAACATCAGCGGAAGCGGGCTGGGACTCTCCATTGTGAAAAAGGTTGTGGAGCTGTATCACGGTGTCATTAACGTTGAGAGTGTTCCTGACAAAGGGTCGGTCTTCAGGGTTACAATTCCAAAAATTCAGGTTACCAACATAAAGGCAGAATTATGAAAAAACTACCGGGCAAAACAGTTGAGCGTCTCAGTGAATACAGGCGGGCCCTTCTCGGATCACTCGCTGATAACAGAAGTTATATCTTTTCCCATGAGCTGGCAGCTCTGCTGCACATCACAGCCGTACAGGTAAGGCGTGACCTTATGCTTATAGGTTACGGCAGTGTGATGCGCAAGGGGTATGACATACGGGAGCTGATAAAGACCATCGGCGACATCATTGATGCACCGACCGGACTTAATGTGGCTATCATCGGCATGGGAAACCTCGGTCGCGCCATTACGGGTTATTTCATGGGTAAGAGAACCAAACTGAATGTTGTCGCTGCCTTTGACATAGACCCGCAGAAGGTTGACAAGGTAGTGTCCGGTGTCAAGTGCTACCATTTTGATAATTTCAAAAGGCTCAGGAATGAGCTTGACATAACTATAGGGGTCCTGACCGTCCCTCCTGACCAGGGGAAAGCGGTTGCTGCCCAGCTTGTAAACTACGGGATCAAGGGTATCCTGAACTTCACCACTATTTCGCTTAACGTACCCGAAAATGTCTACCTGGAGGAGTTTGATATGATCACCTCCATAGAGAAGGTGGCGTACTTTGTGAAGGAGAACCAGTAGAGTAATCTGTTGATGAGGATTTTCAGGAGTTTTGAAGAGGCGGCAGCAATTCCTTTGCCTGTAGTAACGACAGGCACATTTGACGGAGTACATATCGGACATAAGACAATCCTGCGCAGGCTTAAGAGTCTTGCTTCCACCTGTGGCGGAGAATCTGTTCTCATAACCTTTCATCCTCATCCGCGGGCAGTTTTATATCCTGAGACTGTCGGCAGGGGACTGAAGCTGATCTGTTCCCAGGAGGAGAAGGCAGAGCTCCTGAGGAAAGCTGGCCTTGATAACCTGATAATAATAGAGTTTACCAGGGAGTTTTCTCAAACCACAGGGGAGGAGTTCGTCAGGGATATACTATGCGGCATCATGAAGGCAAGGGTGATTGTGGTAGGGCAGAACCACCATTTCGGGTTTAACCAGCAGGGTGACTATCGCAAGCTGTGGGAATGGAGGGGTGCCTACGGGTTTGAAGCCGAGGAGATACCGATGCAGGAGGTTCAGAATGAGACCGTCAGCTCAACGCGGATACGCCAGGCGTTATCGGAGGGATATATACAGAGGGCAAACGCCTATCTTGACCATTTTTATATTATAATAGGTGTTGCAGCAGGGGAGGCCTCCCCCTTTTCATCTGAGGTGCCGATGATAAGAGTGCCTGTCACGGAGAAGACAAAGTTAGTCCCCCCGCCGGGACTGTATGCGGTCTCCTGTGCTGCCGACACTTTCTATTCAAGGGGTATGGTCTACATCCGCGACTCTGGCGCCGAATTTCCTGAAATATGGCTGCATCTTGAAAAATATGAAGATGACCTCCCCGGGAAACGGATCACCCTCTTCTTCCATAAACGTCTTTCGGCTTACCGTCCTGAGAGTGAGGCAGGGGAATTCCTTGCCGCCGGCCTGGCGGAGATGAAAGAGCTCATTTTCTGAGTTAAATCATATCTCCTGAGATTCTTAATGGCTATCTTCGCATGATGGTTGAAGGGGAAGAAAAATTAAAGATGTTGCTATGAAATTCAATCCGGAAAAATGCGCTGTCCCGGATCTTCGGATGGAGCCATTTATTGACCCTGAAGAGATATGGTCGCACCTCAACGGAGCTCAGCCTGACAGAAACCGGGTAAGGGAGATAATTGCGAAGTCGCTTTCAAAGGAACGCCTCACACTGGCTGAGACAGCCGTATTAATAAACGCAGGAGGAGATCTTGTCGGGGAGATAAAAGAGGGAGCAAGGGAGCTGAAGAAGAGGGTATATGGAAACAGAATAGTACTGTTTGCACCTCTTTATATAGGCAATAAATGCAGCAATAACTGCATGTACTGCGGATTCAGGGTCACCAACACATCGGCCAGGAGAAAGACCCTTTCTGATGACGAGATCAGGGACGAGGTGGAGGCCCTGGAGGATAACGGGCAGAAAAGACTGATACTGGTTTACGGTGAGCATCCGGAATATAACCCTGAGTATATCGCTCATACAGTCAGGCTGGTTTATTCGATAAAAAAGGGCAGGGGAGAGATCCGGAGAGTGAACATCAATGCTGCCCCGCTTGATATTGACGGATTCCGTACTGTCGGAAGATCAGGTATTGGTACTTTCCAGATCTTCCAGGAGACATATGACCCTGAGGCATATAAACTGTATCACCTGGGGGGCAAAAAGAAGGATTATGCGTGGAGACTCACTGCCCTTGACAGGGCACAGGAAGCCGGCATCGATGACGTAGGTATCGGTGCGCTGTTCGGTCTCTACGACTGGCGTTTCGAGGTGATGGGGCTTGTCCGCCATACCAATCACCTGGAAGCCTGTTACAACGTGGGGCCTCATACTATCTCTTTTCCAAGGATTAAGGATGCCTCTGCGCTTAATCTGAACGGACGGTACCAGGTAAGCGATGAGGACTTCAAGAAGCTGATTGCCATCCTCCGTCTTGCGGTGCCCTATACCGGACTGATACTTACTGCCCGTGAGACGCCTGATGTGAGGTCAGAGACCATGGCTTTCGGAGTATCACAGATAGACGGCGGAACAAAGATTGAGCTCGGGGGTTACTCAGCCTCGAGGAATGAGGAGCAGAACCTGAACCGTGAGCAGTTCAGGATAAGTGATGAGAGATCGCTTGCTGCGGTCATCGATGAGCTGATAGACAATGACTACATCCCGTCATTCTGCACCGCCTGCTACCGCCTCGGGAGAACAGGCGAGCACTTCATGGAGTTTTCAGTACCGGGATTCATTAAACGGTATTGCACTCCAAACGCTGTCCTTACACTGGCAGAGTATATTGTCGATTATGCTTCCCCCGAACTAGCCGGGAAGGGATGGAAGGCAATTGAGAAGAACATGTCAGGACTGGATGAAAGCATGAAAGAGAGCGTAAGGAACAAGTTAGACCGTATAAAAAACGGAGAAAGGGATCTTTACTACTAACATCACTGGATATGGTAAGAGTAATTGGCATTAAGATCACTGACAGGCTCAAGGAAGCGGGCCTTGTACAAAAGATTCTTTCGGAACATGCCGGGGTGATAAGCACCCGTCTGGGGTTTCATGAACTGAGCGAAGAGGTTTGCAGCCGTGAAGGATTTATGGTGATACACCTTGCCGGCGACCCTGACCGCTGTGACATGCTGGCTGCGAAGCTAAAGAAAACGGAGGGTATTACAGTAAGAGAGATGGCCTTCTCACACGGCCTCTCTGATGCACCTGCCGGGTGCGAGGGGGTTACATTGCTTGGCATACTCGTGCCAAGACGTGATGATCTGGGGATACATGTCCAGGAAATTCTTACCACCTACGGATGTGTCATACGGACAAGACTCGGAGTAAATGAAGTTTACTTCGGAGAATCAGCCGGACTGATCATCCTGGAGATGGAAGGCGACAGAAGACAGTTCGTCTCGCTGGAGAACAGTCTGCGAGAGATAGAGGATATCGCTATTGGTCGTATCTGCTTTCCTGCCTGAGTATCTGGCCGAAGAAGACGGCGTTGACAAAAAGCTTGCTTGTCCCGAACCATATTGCCCTGAAGTTTGTATCGTCATAGATCGATATCACTCTGCCGGGCGATGAGTGAACACTTACAAAAGCACTGTTTTTAATCCTTTCTATATTCTCAGGAGTGCAATAACCGCTCAGCAAAGGGGCAGCAGTGTGCCTTACAGGATTTCCGTAAGGATTGCCGTTTACCCTGACAGCTGTCACTTCACTCTTGAACACCGGGAGCAGAGGCTTGCTGTATCCGTAACAGAGCGGATGGGTCAGGTCGAGCCTTGTCTCGAAGATTGATCCTGGTATCTGGTGAAGGGCTCTCTCTTTTGACCTGTCAATATATCTCTTTTCGCCTCCTTCGGGGAGGGTCGCATTCTCAATGAAATCTATCTCTGCAAACTTATTCGCCGATACCCATCTGTTGCCGTCCTTATATGCTATGATTGTTCCGCCTGCCCTGTTCCATTCCCTCACTCTTTCCACAGCTGCCGGTGTCATGCCGGGGTTGCCGGCGATGATGATGACGTTGTACCGTGAGAGGCTGGCAGATGCAAGTCTTGAGGCTGGCATCATGGTGACAGGGATCTTGTAATGCACATCCAGAAGATGCCATATCTCACCTGCTTCTCCGGAAGGGATGCCTTCATCAATGAGCATCAGCACGGAGGGCATTGTCAGTGCTATCAGCTCATTGCTGCCCAGGTCAATACCTGAGGATGTGAGTCCTGTAGAAGCACCGTGTATCTCAATACCGCATTCAGCAGCCACCTGGCTCATGATCTTTTGTATCTCAGCAGTTGAACCGGCGCCTTCAGGTGAGTGTACCATGATTGTTCCGTATGTGTATTCCCGGGCCGAACCGTTTTCAGTCAGCCTGAACGGTTTTGTCGCAACTCTCGCAGTCAGCCCGGCTTTTTGTATCATGTAGAGGGCACGCGGTGCAAGGTATTCGTTCCATTCAAAGAGCCAGGCGTAGGGTGCCTCTGCCCCGGTAACCTTTCCGGCCGGGAAGGGTGCCTCCGTTACCTGCGACCCTGCCATTCCTGAAGCCTCCGCATTGTTAAGTGCGGCATAGCTGATATTGAAAGACATGGGCAGTATCCATGTAGAGATATCATAAAAGACCGTGTCGGCAAAACGGGTGACAGGTTCAAACAGGCTTCTCACAAACCTGTATTCCTTCTGTTTTGCAGGAACAAAATAGCTGTCTGTGGTGCTGTAGGTCTCACCGTTCTTCGAAATGGTTTTTCCGCACTGATATACATCAATTTTGTGCCTGAGGAGGTTCTCGATGAACTTACCCCCCGCTGTGCGGTCATTCCCGATGCTGAAGACATAGCCTTTAACAGGTGAGCCGTCAGCCTCGCGCAGGGCTGTCTGGTAAAAGTTCTTTTGCATATTCAGCAACCTGACTCTCATGTCGAGGCCTGCCTCGATTGTGGAAAGGGTAACGGTGAACTGGTTCCTGATGGCAAACGGAAAGGTGATCACGCCTCCGGGTACCTCGCGCATATGTCCCTTAAGGCCAGCCTGTTCAAACAGAATGCCTATCGAGCCGTGCACATCCGGATAGGCTGAGCCCTTCCCAAGGTAAAAGTCGTCAAAGCTCTCTTCAGTGTAATAAAGGCTGCCAATGCTGTCAAGGTGTCGGGCGTGATAGCTTCCGATAAGTGCTGTCATCTCCTGGTTCTCAATGGGCACAACAGGATTATTTCGTGTCTGTACTCCGGGCTGAAAGAAGAATGATGAGTTTGCGCCCATTTCGTGATGATCGGTGTTGATGTTGGGCATCCACCTGTGGAATGCTTCCACCCGGCCGACGCTCTCGGGGTGCTGCAGCATGATGTAGTCGCGGTTAAGGTCAAACCAGTAGTGGTTGGTTCTTCCGCCGGGCCATGCCTCACTGAATTCGCGGCTGGCAGGATCAGTGGTAAGGGTCATGCCACGGTACATGTTTACCCATGTTGAATGTCTCTGCAGCCCGTCGGGGTTAAGGGCAGGGTCAATGAGTATAACTGCATGCTCGAGGATCTCATCTATTTCAGGTCCTTCTCCGGCAGTGAGATAATAGGCTGAGATCAGTGATGCGTTCTGCGCACTTGACTCGTTACCGTGTACGCCGTAGCCCAGCTTGATTATGACGGGCATGGATGACAAATCTGCTGAAGATGAACTGGCAGGATCAGATATTTTAAGGTGTTCAAGCCTTATTTCCTCAATCCTTTCAATATTTGCGGGAGAAGAGATTATGAGATTGCCGAGGGGTCGTCCTTCCCAGCTCTTACCATATTCTTCCCATACGGCCCTGTCTGATTTCTCAGCAAGCAGCTTCATGTAGCCCAGCAATTTGTCGTGAGTCACATGCCACTCACCCACTTCGTGACCGATATAAGAAGCAGGGGTTGGTATATCCTTATTGTATGCGACTCCTGCGGGCAGAAAATAATCGAGGGTTGTCTGGGCATGGAGTGTTACTGCAGCCATAATAACTATGGCAGGAAGGAATATTCTTTTCATGATTCAGGGTTTGAGAACGGAAGGCAATTTCGCAAAAAAAACTATATAGGTTGTTATGTTGGAATCTTGTTATTGAACATATTCATGATTTTGCCATCCGCTTGTTGAAATGAGGGGCGTCGCCCCAGATACCCAGACCTATTGTAGTGCCGGGGATGAGATCCATATTCAGTCCGCTGACATTGACCTCCTCAATTTCCTTAAAGGCAGGCTTCCCTTCATAGATGCGGTATCCTGACCTGTATATCTCAGGAGTAAGGTTGGGCATAATGACGTTTGCTCCGCATGCTATGGCTTTCTCACGGCCGTATTTATCGACGGTCTGCATGGCCGTTGAAGCGACTATATTGATATCCTTCATCACAATACGTGCAATGGCTATCATCCTGAGAGTAAGGCTGAACCGTTCTTTCAGGAAGAGGTTCTCCGATCCGTTTCTGCCAAGGGGAGTGTCTGAGTGCTCTATGAACGGGCCCATGCCGCACATGTCAATGTCAAAATCGCGCATGAACAGAATATCGTCTGCCAGATGAGTCAGCGTCTGGCACGGCAGGCCTATCATCACCCCTGTGCCGGTCTGATAACCTGTCTCCTTTATGATCTGAAGGCATTCAAGCCTGTTATAGTAATTGTGCATGCCGTCATCCGGGTGTGCCTTGCGGTAGAGATCAGGGCTTGACGCCTCTATCCTGAGAAGGTACCTGTGTGCACCTGCATCAAACCAGCGCTTGTAGGTCTCTCTCTTCTGCTCACCCATCGAGAGGGTGATGCCGAGACGCCCTTCTGTCATCTTCCTGATGGTAACGATGATCTCTTCGATATTGGATATGAATGACTCGGAGGTGTTCTCTCCTGACTGTATTGCTATTGATCCGAAGTTCAGCCTGTATGCTGTCATGGCTGCTTCGATCACCTCTTCCCTGGTAAGGGTATAGTGTTCAACCTTCCGGTTTTCACGCCGTATTCCGCAGTAGAGGCAGTTCTTACCGCAGACATTTGAGTATTCGATGAGGCCTCTCAGATAGACCATATTGCCCAGGTACCTGTCCCTGACCCCTGCCGCCTTCCGGTAAAGCAAAAGGGCCTCATCTTCGCTGCATCTCAACAGTTCAATGATGTCGGGTCTCTCCAGATACTCTTTGTCGAGTATCGTCTGTATCACGGAGGTCATAGTGCCAGTTAGCCTTGAAACTTATAACAAGCGTACCAGATAAACTGTTCAGGATACCTTGACTTTTTTTTCAGAACCCTCTGCCGAACATCCCCCAGAGTACGCGCTTCATCTCCTGCCAGCGATTCATGGCTGCAAGTGCGAAAGAGTTGGTATATTCCGTGACAATTCTGGCTGCTTCTTCATTCTTCCCCTGGCTGACGAGAGTTTTCACCCTCTCCTCCAGCGCCGGCATCTCGGCGATGGCTTTCTCTTCCATTTCCAGAACTGCGGGTTCGATGAGCTTCCGGCCGCGGTCCCAGTTCACCGTTGCAAGCCTGTTGGCTTCGCGGAAAGACCATATGGCGGCATCCTCACGGTAGCGGTGCTGACCGCATATACGGAAGCTTTCAGGCAGAGACATAGTCCCTGAGAAAATGGGAATACGGGGGCTCTGTCCGGGGTTATCGAATGAAAACCACGCCACTGCGCCGACCTCGTCGGGCAGCCAGTCGCGGCACTGGATGACGTGTGAGTATGAGCAACCGGCAATGGCGATGGTCCTCTGTCTCTCAATTGTCCCGGGTTTAAGTTCATTGATCAGGGTTCGCAGGTCTGCATTCATCCAGTTCGAAACAACAGGAGACTTTATCGTATCGGTATATTCCACCCCTGCCTCGTTCTTCTTAGTCACCTTCACAAGGAGGTTTTTTGTCATATCATAAGGAGTCCCCTCATAAGTCTGACGGAAGAAAGACATCACGTCACTTACGGAGAGTTTCTTCGCCGGCTTCACTGAGAAGGGGAGCTCTTCCATCTCCATGGTCAGGCCCAGTTCAGGGGCGAGGGTGCTAAGGACAAAGAACTCGCGGATGGCGTAGGGTTTGCCGGTGCCTATCACCTTGTAGAATTTGAACGGTTCCTTTCCGTCCCAGTAGCCAAGGTCTTTTGCTTTTTTGCGAAGGTCCTTTGATGTCATGAAATGATCAGGGTCATTGAACCTTACGTCAGATATCCTCGGTATGTTTGCGGCGATGCCAACATGGTCATCGGGGATCCTCTGGGCTACCCACAGCGAAGAGGGTGTGCCCGGGCCTGACCCGGCTATCTCAAGCTGCCAAACCTCATCAGGGTCGGCGATGGTGATGCACTCAGCCAGGTCACCATAGCCGTACTGCTCAGCCAGTGATCCGATGAGGGCTATCGCCTCCCTTGCCGTTGTGCACCTCTGAAGGGCTATCTTTTCCAGCTCCTCGATGAGAAACAACCCAGCCTCGTTGATCAGTTCCTTGCGGCCGTATATTGTCGTCTCGCCAATGGCAAGCTGCTTTTCGTTGAGACAGGGATATGCCGTGCTGAGGAAGGCGAAGGTGGAGGAGGCTTCAGGTATCTCTCCTTTGCGGGTTACTTTTGTCATATCCCATGCTGCCTCGGTATGCAGTGTACCCCATAAAATGGGACGGATAGAATCGTTTCCGGGTGTCCCTGCCGGTACGACTTCAAGCCATGTGCGGTAGTTGCCGTCGCAAGTATGCGATGTCATCACGGATCCGTCTGCCGATGCCAGCTTCCCGACCATGATGCTGGTGCAGTTCTCGGCATAGCCCGGTCCGTCGGGATCGATATCCGTGTACTGGGCGTTAAGTACTGAGCAGGAGAGGGTAAGCAGCACTGCTGCTGCGATCATCAGAAGACTATTGTTCTTTTTCATATGATGCCGGTTTGAATTGTCAAAATTAAAATTCCCTTTCTATTCAGGGCTACCAAATATAATATTATGCAGCATAATATTTGTTTGTGGAAGTGATTAATATTGGACCTTCAGACTTCAGACTTCAGACTTCAGACCTTCAGACTTTCAGACTTCTGACCTGAGACAACGCATCACAATCATTTGTTATATTTTAAAATGTTCCTACCTTTAGAAATGAACACAATGCGGGAAAATGATAAGCGATAAATTACTGAACCCCAAGACCATAGCTGTTATTGGAGGTTCTGATGACGTCACCAAGGCCGGAGGCAAGGTTCTGAAGAATCTTCTGGGCTGCGGATTCAGGGGAGAGATCTTTGTCGTCAATCCCAAAGCCCCGCTTGTGCAGGGTGTCACATCTTATCCCGATGTCTCGGCCCTGCCGCAGACAGACATGGCAGTGATTGCAGTTGCAGCACGCTTCTGTCCTGATATTGTCCGTACCCTTGCCAGGGACAAGAAGACAGGTGGATTTATTATCCTCTCTGCCGGTTTCAGTGAGGAAAGCAAGGAGGGTGCGGCACTGGAGCATGAGATAGTTGATATTATAAAAAGCACCGGGGGCACCCTCATCGGGCCCAACTGCATTGGATTTCTGAATGTAAATTATTACGGCGTCTTTACGGAGCCGTTGCCGCCGCTGTCACCTTCGGGTGTCGACTTCATCTCGGGATCAGGGGCTACGGCCGTCTTCATTATGGAGACAGCAATCACCGGAGGGTTACGGTTCTCAAGTGTATGGTCAGTGGGAAACAGTGCCCAGACAGGTGTTGAGGATGTGCTCGAGCACCTCGATCTTACGTTCGATCCTGAAAAAAGTTCGAGGATCAAGCTGTTATATATGGAGAGCATCTCTGACCCTGCAAGGTTGCTCAGGCACGCCTCTTCCCTTATAAGAAAAGGATGTCGCATTGCAGCCATAAAGGCCGGAACGTCGGAGGCAGGCTCAAGGGCAGCATCATCTCATACAGGTGCCATGGCCTCGCCTGACAGCGCCGTGGAGGCTCTCTTCCGCAAGGCCGGCATCGTCAGATGCTCCAGCCGCAGCGAGCTGGCAACGGTGGCTTCACTTTTTACCTACAGACCTCTTACCGGCAACAGAATCGCAGTTGTGACGCATGCCGGCGGACCGGCAGTGATGCTCACCGATGCCCTCAGTGAAGGGGGACTGTCAGTACCGCGGATAAGCAGAGAGGATGCCGGGAGACTGCTTGCCAGGCTTTATCCGGGATCATCAGTCGCAAATCCGATAGATTTCCTTGCGACAGGCACTGCAGAACAGCTTGGACATATCATCGAAGCCTGCGAGAACGATTTTGAGGATATCGACGCTGTTGCCGTCATCTTCGGAAGTCCGGGGCTCTTTCCTGTTGATGATGTTTATGATTTATTGCACAATAAGATAAGAACATGCCGTAAGCCGATATATCCCATTATGCCTTCGGTAATAAATGTCAAAAGGGAGATCGCCGGTTTTGCTGCGAAGGGCAATGCGATGTTCTTTGATGAGGTACTATTCGCAACGGCCCTTTGCAAGGTTTACAATACGCCGCAGCCGGCCGGGGAGGAGCGAGGCAGTACTGTGACAGATTATTCCCGGGTAAGGTCGGTGATCGACAGTGCCGGCAACGGTTACCTCTCACCTGATAAGGTGACGGAACTGCTCGATGCGTCAGGAATAGCACGAGTGCCGGAAGAAGTAGTTACCTCTGCCGATGAGGCGGCTGCCGGGGCTTCAAAGATGGGATTCCCGGTGGTAATGAAGGTGGTGGGGCCGGTGCATAAATCAGATATTGGCGGGGTAGTCCTCAATGTCAGCAGCGCGGAAGAGGCGCGACGGGAGTTCATCAGGATGATCACTCTTGAGGGGGTGACAGGAATACTTATACAGAAAATGATCTCAGGCAGGGAGCTCTTCTGTGGCGCAAAGAGGGAGGATAAGTTCGGCCACCTCATCATGGCCGGTATGGGAGGTGTATTTATCGAGGTCTTTAAGGATGTCGCAACATGCCTTGCGCCTGTCTCTGAGAGTGAAGCCCTGTCGATGATAAGGTCACTGAAGTCATACATAATAATGAAGGGAGTACGCGGCAGCAGGGGGATAAGCGAGGAGGCATTCATGAAGGTGATAACCTCTCTCTCTGATCTCCTGGCAGCAGCACCGGAGATCTATGAGATGGATATTAATCCGCTGTTAGCTGATGGAGATAAGATAGTTGCGGTAGATGCCAGGATCAGGATTGAGGCAGTGGGTCGTAGGCAGTAGGCAGTAGGCAATAGGCAGTAGGCAGTAGGCAGGAAGAAGTACATAAAATCGCAAATCGCAAATAATAATGAAACGTTCAGACATATTTTTTTTACTTGTTTTTACAGGGCTTTTTATTCCATTCTTTCTGTCACACCGGCTTTATGATTCCTTCCTTTGGTTCAGCAGGGAGTGGGCTTTTACTGCAAGCTTCATCAAATTTGCGATCCTGGCAACAATGGGCGAGATGCTCGGAAGCAGGATAAAGGGAGGAGCCTATATTCCCAAAAACTTCGGGCTGATACCGAGAGCCGTGGTATGGGGTTTTCTCGGGATGACGGTCAAGGCAGCATTTGTCATTTTCTCGGGTGGAGTACCTCTCATCGCCGGTCACCTGGGGATGGAAGATACTGCCGCGGTCATGGCAGGAGGCGTCACAGCCCCGAAGGTGCTGCTCTCGTTCTGCATCAGCTTCTTTCTTAACATATTCTATGCCCCTGTTCTCATGGTGACACACAGGGTTACGGACACACACATAGCTGCCTCACGGGGAGAAGCGTCCGGGCTGTTCAGGATGCCCGAGGTAACTGCAATTATGACGGCTATAGACTGGAATTCAATGTGGGGCTTTGTCCTTAAAAAGACCATACCATTCTTCTGGATACCGGCCCAGACAATCACATTCCTTCTGCCGCCGGAGTTCCAGATACTTTTTGCTGCCATACTGAGCACGGTGCTGGGCGTCATACTGGCATTCTCAGCCAGAAGCAGATAATCGCTGCAGCAAAAGAAGATGAATAAACGGATGCATCAATGGTGACAAAAAGCATGTAATGGTCTCTTAAGAATTTATATCTTGCAGGCAGTAATGAGGGAAAAAATTGAAAATTATATGGAAAATACCCCCATTAACAGGAAAACCGTAAGCAACGCGATATCCTCCAGCGGCATCACAGATCTCGGATATGCAAGCATCAGGGAGATCGTAAAACTGGTGAATATACTGAGCAGCGAGACCGGTGTGGCGTTCATAAGGATGGAGATGGGTGTCCCCGGATTGCCGTCGGCGGAGGTAGGTGTAAATGCTGAGATAGATGCTCTCCGGAAAGGGGTTGCTTCAATCTATCCGGATATTGAAGGATTGCCTGAGTTCAAGACCGAGGCTTCCAGGTTTGTAAAACTCTTTCTTGACATAGATGTAAGTCCTGAATGCTGTGTCCCCACTGCCGGATCAATGATGGGCGGTATGGCAAGCTTCATGGTTGCCAACAGGAATGACAGGACAAAGGAAGGGACACTCTTCATTGACCCGGGCTTCCCGGTGCAGAAGACACAGACAAGGATACTGGGGCAGGATTACAGGTCTTTTGACGTTTACAACTACCGCGGGGAAAAACTGGGTCCCAAACTCGAATCGATGCTTGAGTGCGGAAAAGTCTCAACCATACTCTATTCTAATCCCAATAACCCTTCCTGGATCTGTTTCACTGAGGACGAGCTGCGTACAATAGGCCGTCTTGCTGCCAGGTATGATGTGATTGTTGTGGAGGATCTGGCCTATTTCGGGATGGACTTCCGTACAGACTACTCCCGCCCGGGAGTACCCCCTTACCAGCCTACCGTGGCCAAATACTGCGATGACTATATTCTTCTGATATCAGCGTCCAAGGTCTTCAGCTATGCCGGACAGCGTGCGGGACTCCTTGTGATGTCTGATCATCTCTACAACCGCCGTTACCCTGACCTGCTAAGGTACTATTCGTCAGATCTCTTCGGCAGGGCAATGATCTTCGGCGCACTCTACGCCCTCTCGTCAGGGGTAGCACATTCTGTTCAGTATGGATTTACCGCGATTCTTAAGGCTGTCAACGATGGGATTTATAACTTTGTCGAGAATACAAAGGAGTATGGTCTCAAGGCTGCGGCCATGAAAGATATCTTTATAAAACACGGTTTTACAATAGTATATGACAGGGATATTGAAAAGCCCCTTGCTGACGGGTTCTATTTCACAATCTCATATCCCGGCTTCAGTGGGGCATCACTTTTGCAGGAGTTGCTTGCATACGGAATTGCAGCGATCACTCTTAACATAACGGGCAGTGAGAGGACTGAAGGACTCAGGGCATGTGTCTCACAGGTGAAGCGGGAACAGTTGCCCGTGCTTGACGGGAGACTGAGGCTGTTCAGGGAGAATAATCCTGTATTAAAATGATTATCAATTATTAGAAATAAGAAAAACTTAAAGATATGGCTAAGATAAAAGGTGCTGTTGTAGTTGACAGGGAGAGGTGCAAGGGGTGTGAGGTATGTGTTGTCACATGTCCGACCGAGACGCTCGCACTATCACCCGAGGTGAACGGCAAGGGTTATCACTTCTCCTTTGCTGTTAATCCGGATGCATGCATAGGTTGCACCAACTGTGCTGTTGTCTGCCCTGACGGTGTGATTACTGTCTATAAGGTAAAGGTGGGATAACTGATTTCGAAATAACAGAATAATATAAATGGAAAAGGAACTGAAATTGATGAAGGGCAACGAAGCTATCGCCGAGGCGGCGATACGGGCCGGTGCCGATGGTTATTTCGGGTATCCCATCACTCCGCAGAGTGAGATACTTGAATATCTTATGGAGGCTAATCCACAGGCCCGTACGGGCATGGTGGTGCTTCAGGCAGAGAGTGAGGTGGCAGCGATAAATATGGTCTACGGCGGTGCCGCCTGCGGAAAGAAGGTGCTGACCTCCTCCTCCTCACCCGGCATTAGCCTGAAGCAGGAGGGGATTACTTACATTGCCGGTGCTGAACTGCCCTGCCTTATTGTCAATGTTGTCCGTGGAGGCCCGGGGCTGGGAACAATACAGCCGGCCCAGAGTGATTATTTCCAGGCTGTCAAGGGAGGCGGGCACGGCGACTATCATCTTATTGTGCTGGCTCCCTCTTCGGTGCAGGAGATGGCTGACTTTGTGGAGCTGGGATTTGACCTGGCCTTCAAATACAGGAACCCCGTTATGATACTCTCTGACGGTGCCATCGGTCAGATGATGGAGAAGGTGTACCTGAAGCCGCAGAAGGAGAGATCAACAGAGATACTGCCATGGGCCACGACCGGCAAACCGGAGACGCGTGAGCGCAACATCATCACCTCACTTGATCTTGACGCCGCGCGGCAGGAGAAATTCAACCTGAAGCTCGTGGCTAAATACAATGAGATTAAGGAGAAGGAGGTGCGTCTCGAGGAGTTCCTTACGGATGACGCTGAATATATCCTGGTTGCATACGGCACCAGTGCCCGGATCTGTCAGAAGGCCATAAAGCTTGCAAGAGCTGAAGGAATAAAGGTGGGTCTGTTGCGTCCTATCACCCTGTTTCCCTATCCGAGCCGCAGGCTCAATGAAATGGCCTCAAAGGTCAGGGGAATGCTTGCAGTGGAGATGAGCACAGGCCAGATGGTTGAAGATGTGATGCTGGCTGTCAATGGCAAGACCCGGGTGGCACACTTCGGCAGAATGGGAGGAATAATACCGACACCTGAAGAGGTGGTCGAGAACCTGAAGAAATTTATTAAAGGATAACAGACCATGGCAGAGATTAAATTCAATGATATAATTAAACCTGAGAATCTTGTATACAAGAGATCAAAGGTTCTCACTGACAATGTGATGCATTACTGCCCGGGGTGCGGCCATGGTACCGTGCACAACGTACTGGCAGAGGTTATCGAGGAGGAGGGGCTGCAGAGCAGGACCATCGGCATAACGCCGGTGGGCTGTTCGGTGCTGATGTACAATTACCTGGATATTGATTTTCAGGAGGCTGCTCATGGAAGGGCACCTGCCCTGGCCACAGCCGTGAAACGGCTCATGCCTGATAAGTTTGTTTTCAGCTACCAGGGTGACGGCGACCTCGCAGCAATAGGCACCGCAGAGACTATTCACACATGCAACAGGGGAGAGAATATCCTCATGCTCTTCATCAACAACGGCATCTATGGTATGACGGGCGGGCAGATGGCCCCTACAACGCTTGAGGGAATGAAGTCATCAACGTCACCCTACGGCCGCGATGTAGCCATGATGGGAGCACCCATCAAGATGGCTGACATCGTAGCCATGCTGCCGGGGACATGCTTTGTCACACGGCACAGCGTCAACACTGCCTCAGGTGTAAAGAAACTGAAGAGGGCTCTTAAAAAGGCAGTGCAATACCAGAACGAAAAGAGAGGAACATGTTTCATAGAGGTGGTTTCAAACTGCCCGTCAGGATGGAAGATGACCCCGGTGGAATCAAACAAATGGATGGAAGAGAATATGATTCCGTTCTATCCGCTTGGAGACATTAAGGTACCGGCTGAATAACAGAACAACTGTTGAGACGCAGCATGCTGCGTCTCTGCGATACGGCACAAATCTATTTCAATTAATGACCAAATCATGACAGAAGAAATAATAATAGCAGGTTTCGGAGGACAGGGTGTGTTGTCTATGGGCAAGATCATGGCCTATTCAGGTATGATGCAGGATATGGAGGTAAGCTGGATGCCTTCATACGGTCCGGAGATGAGGGGCGGCACTGCCAACGTCAACGTGATACTCAGCGATGAACGTATCAGTTCACCCATACTCAGAAGCTTTGACACAGCCATCATCCTCAACCAGCAGAGCATGGACAAGTTTGAGAACACGGTCAAGCCTGGCGGTACACTTATCTATGACGGTAACGGGATAACCCATCATCCGACGAGGAAAGACATAACCATCTACAGGATAGATGCTGCCGAAGAGGCTGCCAGCATGAAGATGCAGAAAGTGTTCAACATGATCGTCCTCGGGGGTTTCATGAAGGTTAAGCCGATCCTTAAGATTGAATATGTTATCAAGGGGCTGAAGAAATCACTTCCTGAACGATACCATAACCTTATTCCGCTCAACGAACAGGCTATTCAGCGGGGAATGGATCTGATCAAACAGATATCATAATTTGCGATTTTCGATTTGCGATTTTCGATTGATGAAGCCCTTAATCGACAATCGACAATCGCACATCGCAAATTATTCATAGAAGTGCATCTCGCGGATGTATTTCCATGCCGGTGCAGGTACGAACCATGAAACATCCTTTCCTTCCCTGATGGCATTCCTGATAAATGTCCCGGATATCTCCATCACCGGTGCCTTTACCTTCGTGACTGAGGCGATGGAGAGAATCTCATCAAGCCTCCTGCTGTTTTTCTTCCCGGGTTCAAGCCGCGGATAGACAATTAAAGGATATCTCTTTACCAGCTCCTCTGCGTTCTTCCATTTATGCAGTGTCGACAGGTTATCTTCTCCCATAATAAGGGTAAACCGTCGGGCGGGATATTTCTCGGCAAGGTAGGCCAGTGTATCAATTGTGTATGAAGGTTGCGGAAGGTTGAACTCTATATCCGATACCCTGAACCGGCTGTCGCCGCCGATGGCCTGCTCAGTCATGTACAACCTGTCACGGCCTGCCAGGAGTGTCTCCTTCGCCTTCAGCGGATTATGAGGGCTGACAACGAACCATATCTCATTCAGCGAGGTATACTCGGCAATGTAGTTAGCTATTGCCATGTGCCCTATATGAACGGGGTTGAATGATCCGAAGAACAGTCCTGTTTCCATCATTTCCTATTCAAAAAACCGGTAACGACCGTTTCAATCTCTTTGCAGGCCCTTGAGAGGTCATCATTCACAATGACCCTGTCAAACCTGTCAGCAAGCTCTATCTCCCTGTAAGCCTTTTCGACCCTCATCATGATCTTGTCTTCAGGGTCGGTACCTCTTCTGATCAGTCGTTGCTTCAGTTCTTCAACTGAGGGGGGCATAATGAAAATGGCAAGCGCGTTGCTGCCGAAAATATTCTTAAGGCTGATGCCTCCCCTGACATCAACGTCAAACAGGGGTATCATGCCGGCTTTTGTTATACGTTCAATCTCACTCCTGAGCGTCCCGTAAAAATGATCCCTGTAAACCTCTTCCCACTCAATGAATTCACCTGCATCAATCCTCTTTCTGAATTCACCGGCTGAGATAAAATAGTACTCGTGTCCGTTCTTCTCGCTGCCTCTGGGTTTTCTGCTGGTGGCTGAAACTGAGAATTCGAGAGGGAGGCCGCTTGCCAGCAGGTAGTTCACCAGTGTCGATTTTCCGGCTCCTGACGGAGCTGAGATAATGAGAACGGGTGTATTGTCTTCAGCATTCATCCGGGTCAGAGAACGTTAAGTGTCTGTTCTTTAATGCGTTCCAGCTCGTCTTTCATCATCACCACAAGTTTCTGCATGGCTGCGTCATTGGCTTTTGAACCGATGGTGTTGATCTCGCGGCCAATTTCCTGAGCAATGAAATTCAGCATCTTACCGTTCTGTCCGCTGGTCTCGATTGTCTCGCAGAAGTAGTCGCAATGCTTCCTGAGTCTCACCTTTTCTTCATTTATATCCATTTTCTCGAGGTAGAAGATCAGTTCCTGTTCAAAACGGTTCTGGTCAATATTTTCTGTTGCGACAGCATCCCTGAGTGATGAATTGAGCTTCTCCCTCATGCGGGTAATGCGGTCACCCTCGACGGTACTTAATTGTTCGAGATATTTTGTGATCATGTTTACCGATTTAAGAAGGTCGGCAGCCAGTGCTTTCCCCTCTTCAACTCGATACAGGTCAGTTATTGCCAGGGCGTCATCTATCAGTCGCGATGCGGTATTCCACTCCTCTTCTGTAAGTTCAGGCCTGTCTGTCTTGAGTGTCTCGGGCAATCTCATTACTATACCAAGCAGGTCACTCTTATTATCAAGCCCGAGCTCGTCACTTATCTCCCTGAGCTGGTTCAGGTAACTCCTGACATTGTTCCTGTTTATGACCGGAGTCTGCTCTTCGTCCATTACATCGAAGGAGATGAAGAGGTCTATCTTGCCCCTTTCAAGTTTGCGGAGGATGAGGTTGCGGATTTCAAGTTCCTTCTCCTTGTAGAGCCATGGGAGCTTGGTGCTTATATCTGCCTGTTTGCTGTTAAGAGACTTCACCTCAACGGTTATTTTACGGCGTGCTGTTTCGAGCATGGCTTTGCCGTATCCTGTCATTGATCGTATCATCAGAGTGCTGTTATTCCCTGGCAAAGATAGGTTTTTTGGATTAAGAGAGCAGTTCCAGTTCCACGGTGAAGTGTCTCATGATAGGTGCTTCCCACCTTATTGCCAGGCCTCTTCTTATCTCACTCCTTCTCCCGAAAACACTGCTTACTGCTGCTGCAACATAATCCATGTGATTATCTGTATAGACCCTTCTTGGTACTGCCAGCCGTACCAGTTCAAGGTCCGGATGCCTGTTCACTCGCGTCACGGGGTCACGGTCGGCCATGATTGTTCCTATCTCGGCGCTGCGGATGCCACCCTCGAGATAGATCTCTACTGCCAGGCGCTGTGCCGGAAACTCTTCCGCGGGGATATGAGGAAGGAAGGTGCCGGCATCGATGAATATAGCGTGACCGCCGAAGGGTACCTGCAAGGGTATGCCTGCTGCGCGCATCTTCTCGCCCAGCCGTGCTACCTGGCTTATTCGTGACTCAAGGTACTCGAGCTCTGTGCCTTCGTAGAGACCCTGTGCAAGTGCGTTCATATCACGCCCTGCCATCCCTCCGTAGGTGACAAAACCTTCAAACATGATGTTGAATGTAGAGGCTTTGCGAAACAGCTCCTTATCCCTGAAACCGATGAAGCCTCCGATGTTGACAATGGCATCCTTCTTTGAGCTCATTGTCATGCCGTCGGCATATGAGAACATCTCCAGGGCTATCTCCCTGATGCTCTTATGAGCATATCCCTCTTCGCGCATCCTGATAAAGTAGGCGTTCTCTGCGAAACGGGCTGAGTCAATTATGACCGGGACGCCGTACCTGTCGGCCAGGGCACGCACTCCCCTGAAGTTGGCCATGCTTACCGGTTGTCCTCCGCTGGTATTGTTGGTGACTGTCATCACGATACATCCGAGCCTGTGACGGGGAGTCTCATCAAGCACTTTCCCGAGGAGATCAAGGTCAACGTTGCCCTTGAAAGGAGCAATGGCATTGATATCTCTCGCAACCGCAACGGTGCAGTCAACGGCCGTCGCCTTGCGGAACTCAATGTGGCCCTTGGTAGTGTCGAAATGGGCATTTCCAGGTATGACATCGCCTTCTTTGACAAGTACTGAGAAGAGCACATTCTCTGCCGCGCGCCCCTGGTGTGTCGGAAGAAAATACTCAAACCCGGTTATTTCGCGGATGGCTTCCTTGAGGTTATAATAAGACGAGGCTCCGGCATAACTCTCATCGCCGGTCATTATCGCACCCCACTGCTTGTCACTCATGGCACCGGTACCGGAATCTGTCAGTAGATCAATGAATACCTGCTCTGACCTGAGGTTGAAGAGATTATATGAAGCTTGCCTGATCCACTCCTGACGCTCTTCATGCGTGCTTTTACGGAGAGACTCAATCATTTTTATCCTGAAAGGTTCGCAATATGGTAACGACATGTGATAATTAATTTATGTTAGACAAAACAAAAGATGTAACTAACTGGATAACAGTACTTAGACAAGACGAAATGTCAGAAGGCATCCCTGTTCTTGATATTGCGGTATATCACTTTCCTGTTTATTTCCGTTTGAAAAAGGGAAACCATTTTAATGGCTATTTTTGCAAATATAACCTTTTTACGAGCGTTGAGCAATTATGAATACTTTAACGAGGCTGAAGAATATCAGATCTGGAATTATCATCTTTCTGGCAGTTGTGTTTTCCCTTTTCATTGCTTCTCCGGCCTCAGGTCAGGGGGAGACGAAGCTTGAGCATGCCCGGATCACTCAAATTGACACATCTGCCATTCACGATGCCGGGATAAGGCATATTCGCGGAACCCGTGTGGAGGGTTTTTCCGGCATTGATAAGATCACTCTTGACAGGGATGCTTCTTTGAAGTTCCTGCAGAGGCTTCATTCATCAGCCGGAATTTGGAAGAAGAGCAGTGATCCCCTCAGGGAAGCTCTCGGTCTTCTCATCTTTCATGCATCGAGGCCTGAGCCCGACACGATATTCCGTTACCTCTCGGCGTATGATTACGAGAGCATCAGGATTCCGCTCGATCACTATTACCAGCTTGATTCTGTCAGGATCATCCTCCCGTTCCTGCCGGCAGACTCCACCGTCACAGACACAGCACGTAACGCAGCCGGCGCAGACGAAATGTTCATTGAGGCAGGCAACAGGCTGGAAAAGGTGAAGCTCACACACGATGCGAAGCCGGTGATGAAGAATGACACCCTGGCACTCAATGATTCTGTATACATCCTGGTGAAGGAGTTTGTGCCTGCCGTTCTGCCGCAGCATACAAAAGACACTATTGTGCTGGTAATCACTGACACCCTTCCGGAACCGGCGCTTAACAGGAGTGACTTTCCGTTCAGATACCTGAAGTATCCCTATATGACAGACTCCCTGGCTGTTGCAGTAAGTTCGCTGCTGAGCTACATCGAGGAGCGTGATTCAACAGAGCTGAGGTTCATCGCCGAAACAGGAAGAGGATCTGATGTATGGCTGAACAGCAGATCTGACAAACTGATCAGATTCTGGCTTCCTGACGGGGAGGGAGACTCGGTAACGGTATGGATAGGAAGTCCCTTAAGAAACACCCTTACACTGCAGGCGGAGGAAGGGGTAATGTTCAAGAAACAGTTGTGGCATGATGCCTATGTCGATACCCGTGTCAATGTCACTACAGTGCAGGAAGAGGCATTGCGCAAGGTGACGCTGAGCAAGATCAAACCTAACTACTGGAAATACAAGGGTGACATGTCATATCTCCTTTCACAGGGTCTTGTATCAAACTGGGCCAAGGGGGGTGAAAATAACATCTCCTCGGTAGTTGATCTGTCAGGCAACCTTGATTATAATAACAAGGAATCAAAGGTTAGCTCATCAACCTGGGGAAGGTTAGCCCTCGGACTGCAGACTTCCGGCAAAAATGCCGATATAAGGAAGAACCTGGATATTATTGAGATATACTCAAAGCTTAATCACAGTGCCTTCGGGAAATTCAATCTCAGCGGTACTTTTCAGTTCAAAACGCAGTTTCTGCCCGGATATAATTACCCGAACGATTCTGTGAAGGTCTCCAAATTCTTCAACCCGGCAATATTGATATTTGGATATGGACTTGATTATAAGCCAAACAAAACTATTTCCATAAACTTTTCCCCGGTCTCATACAAAGGTACCTTCGTCCCTGACACTGCGGAAATTAATCAGACAAAGTACGGTGTTGCAGCTGACCGCAAATCAAAGAATGAGATGGGCTCATACCTCACCATCATCAGCAAGAATAAGATTTATGAAAAGGTGACAATGACCAACAGGGTTCAGCTATTCAGCAATTTCCTCAATAATCCGCTCAATATAGACATTGACTGGGAGATGATTGCGACTATGAACCTCAACTGGTTTACTGACCTGAAGATCAACACGCACCTTATTTATGATGATGACACCGTGGTCCCTGTTTTTGATGATGACGGTGAGCCTGTCCTTGGGCCTGACGGGAATCAGAAGAAGTATCCCAAACTGCAGTTCAAGGAGATACTTGGTGTATCGTTTGTATTCAGATTTTAGAGGCTCTTCGTAAAGATCCTGAACCGCTTGACGATTTTTCCGCCAAGTCGTTCATACTCAGCTCTCATCCGGGTATTTTCCTCTAGAACCAGATGACTGTCGAGGGTTGTCATCTTTTTCCTGATGGCTGACTCCAGTATCTTGGCACCCATGAGAGTGTCAATTCCCTGTCCGCGGTATTCCGCTTTTACACCTCCCAGCATCATCAGCAGGGTTTTTGACGTTGCGGCAGCCCAGAGGATAAAGAACAGGCCGAACGGGTACAGGTATCCCCCCGACCTCTTTATCCCGCTGCTCAGGTCGGGCATTCCTATTGCGAAGCCCACCAGAGTACCCTGGCTGTTTGCTACTATCTTTATAAATTCAGGATTAAGCAATGGAAG
This sequence comes from uncultured Bacteroidales bacterium, assembly GCA_963732365.1. Taxonomy (GTDB): domain Bacteria; phylum Bacteroidota; class Bacteroidia; order Bacteroidales; family VadinHA17; genus SR-FBR-E99. Next base: position 1,686,613 of record CAVSZC010000005.1, read on the forward strand.
GTAACGGTTTGCGAACTCCATTTTTTCCTGATCAGTGAGCGGCACGAACCCGTATATCTCAGCGAAGGTCTCATTCATTAGCTCAAGGACATCGATAATGTATGGCCTTATCTCCTTCCTTGACCTGAATTCGATAAGCTTCAGGTCCGGCCTGTGGGCGACCCGTTCAAAGATTTTGACGTATAATTCAGGCAGTTGACGGGGGATAGGGGCGTGGAAGCTCAGGATATCCTTCTTTTTTACATAGCCCGCCTCGCTCAGCAGTTCGGGGAGATAGGGCAGGTTAGAGACGGATGTCATTACAGACGGGACGTCAAATCCTTCGATCTGAAAACCCTGCGGATCTTTGTCGGAAAAGCCCAGTGGCCCGACTATCGCTGTCATTCCCTTTTTCCTTGCCCACTCTTCAATGGCGTTGATAAGTGCGGTGAAGACCTCCCGGTCATTGTAGCATTCCATGAAGCAGAAACGGCCGTGTTTCTCCCTGTTGATCTGGTTGTAACGATGGCTTATTATTCCCATTATCCTCCCCACTGCCTCTTTGCCCCGCCAGGCGATCAGCATGACAGTATCGGCATGTTCAAATGCATGGTTCTTCTCTTTGTCAAAGAGAACCCATTCGTCAGTCCACAGAGGCGGCAGCCAGTGCGGGTCATTGCGGTGAATCTTCTTTGGCAGAAAAATGAATGTACGGAGCTCTTCCCTGCCCGATACACTGCGGAGTTCAAGTTTCATAGAGAGGCAGAATATGTAGTAAATGTAAAAAAAATTACAATATCCCGGTCAGGAGGTCAATTATGACCATGACACCGTAGATAAGTCCGGCGATACCATTGGTTGTTCCGAAAGCAAGGTTAACCCTTCTGAGGTCATTGGGCCTGACAATGGAATGCTGATATGCAAGAAGAGCGAGGAAGAGGGTTGCGCCGATCCAGTATATGACACCGCCATCGCCCGCCAGTCCTGCTGCTGCCACCAACAATGCAGATGCGACGTGGAGCAGCACCGAAATAATGAGGGCGCTGCGCCGTGACATGACGGCGGGAATGGAGTATAGACCGGCCTCGCGGTCGAATTCATCATCCTGGAGGGCATATATTATGTCGAACCCGCTGACCCATGTCAGCACCAGGACTGAATAAATCAGCGGCAGCAGTGCAAAGGTGCCCGTGACAGCAATATAAGCCCCTATCGGGGCAAGGCTGAGGCCGAGACCAAGGATAAAATGACACAGAGGGGTAAACCTCTTGGTATAGCTGTAGCCGAGTATGACAGCGAGAGCAACAGGTGACAGAACAAGGGTAAGCCTGTTGATTAATCCGGCAGCAACGATGAAGAGAACCGAACTGGTGATGACGAACACCAGTGCATGACGCTGAGAGATTCTTCCTGCCGGTATCTCGCGGCCCGCGGTCCTTGGATTCATGCTGTCAAAACGGTGATCGGCATACCTGTTGAAGCCCATGGCTGCACTCCTGGCAAACACCATACAGGCAATGATCAGAAGAAAGATCTTCAGGCTGAATCCCTCACCTGCAGCCTCTGTCCCAAGGAAAAACCCGACAAGGGCAAAAGGCATGGCAAAGACGGTATGACTGAACTTGACAAGAGAGAGATAGTCATTCGTCCTACCCAGCAGTTTCTTCATCATTTTGGGTTTTAATGAATATTTCGCACTCCTTACGGCTGTACATTGAAGATGCTACCTTGCTTCCATGGGTTCTGAAATGTTTCATCTGAGTGACGCGCCAAACTCCCGTTCGAAGGCTTTTGCAAGTGCGGTCATAACCTTTTCGATATTCTTGTCGGTGAGGGTTTGCCTGTCATCTCTCAGTATGAAACTCACAGCATATGATTTCTTATCTCGTCCCAGTGTATCACTTTCATAAACATCAAACAGGTCAACCTCACGGAGGATATTACGTTCCGTTTTGAAGGCCAGTTCACGTATCTGGCTGAATTTAACCGATTTATCCAGGAGCAGTGCCAGGTCGCGGCGTACCCATGGATATCTTGGCAGTTCACTGAATTTTATTTTCCCGGGTTTGAGTGTCTTAAGAACATTCTCCCAGTATATCTCAGCATAGAAGACATCCTGCTTGATGTCAAACATCGAGAGGTATTTCCTGGAGACAGTCCCGAGGGAAGCGATTTCCAATCCTCCGGCTGTGTACCTGAGTCCTTCCCTGAACCATCCTGATGTTTCCTCAGACTTTGATAATTCATCTTCGGTGAATCCAAATCGTGATAGCACAAGCTCCGTATAACCCTTTATATGGAAGAATCCTGCATGGGTCTCAGCGCTGTTCCATCTCTGTTTGCCAGTGCTTCCTGTAACAGCGAGGGCGAGTATCTGCTTCTCACTGTAATTATCTGTTATCTCGAGTGTTCTCGTATCGTGTTTCTTCGCGTAGACGTATCCAAGTTCGTAGAGTTTCAGATCGCTGTTTTGCCTGTTGATATTCCATGAGACGGTATTGAGCATCCCGGGAAGGAGCGACAGCCGCATCACGTTCAGGTCACTGCTGAGAGGGTTGGCCAGCCGTACCATTGATGGCAGGTCGAAATCTGCTGTTGTCTCAAACCATGCTGCCGGGACCAGCGAGTTGCACATGATCTCAGCAAAACCGTTACCGGAAAGCAGCTCAGCCATATTCACAGCCACCTTCTCCCTGTCAGGTTTCTCTGTATAAGATAGCATCGAGTGCATCTCGTGGCTGATGCCGATATTGTTATAACCGAATATCCTGAGAACTTCCTCCGTCACATCAGCCTCACGTGTCACATCGACCCTGTATGCCGGTATCTCCAGTGAAAGGATCTCTTTTGTCTCCTCTGTGATCCGGATATCGAGGCTGTTGAGTATCGTCTTGACAGTCTCAGGCGGGATCTCTCTTCCTATCAGTCTGTACATCCTGTCGAATGAAAGTCTCACCACAGCTTTCCTGACGGGTGAAGGGTATATATCCGTTATGTCGCCGGCTATCTCACCCCCGGCATGTTCCCTGATCAGCAGGGCGGCTCTCTTAAGGGCATAGAGAGTCATTTCGGGGTCGGTTCCTCTTTCGAACCTGTATGACGCATCGGTGTGCAGGTCATGGCGCCTTGACGTTTTGCGCACTGAGACCGGGCTGAATGTGGCGCTCTCGAGGAATATTGAAGAGGTTGTTCCGGTCACCCCTGACTTCAGTCCGCCGAATACACCTGCGATACACATACCCTCGCTCTCGTTGCATATCATCAGATCTGCTGATGACAGTTCACGTTCGTTCCCGTCGAGCGTCACGAACTTAGTCTTGTCGGGAAGGCGTTTAACAACGACCTTGTCCCCTTTTACCGCAGCTGCATCGAAGGCATGCAGCGGCTGGCCAGTCTCATGCAGCACGAAGTTGGTAATGTCTACGATATTATTGACAGGGTTAAGGCCGATCGATCTCAGGCGATTCTGCAACCAGGCGGGTGAGGGCCCGACGGTCACACCCCTGATGGTGAGCCCCGAATACCTTATACATGCATCTTCTGCTTCTACAACTACTTTTATGGCGCCTTCATTCTTATCTTTCCTGAAGGTGCTGACTTCAGGAAGCTTGGCTCTGACAGGTTTCTGAAGATTGAGGTATGCAGCCAGGTCACGTGCCACTCCGTAGTGAGAGCTGCAGTCAATGCGGTTTGGTGTCAGTCCGATCTCGAAGATGGTGTCGTGTGACACTCCGAAATATTCTGCTGCCGGAGAACCTATCCTTGCCGAGGGATCGAGCACGATGATACCTTCATGGTCAGTCCCTATGCCCAGCTCATCCTCCGCACAGATCATCCCCTCGGAGAGTTGTCCTCTGATCTTTGAGCGCTTTATCTCGAACCGTTCATCACCCCTGAAGACCATTGTGCCGACAGTGGCTACCGGTACAACCTGTCCGGCAGCAACATTTGGCGCTCCGCACACGATGTGTAGAGGTTCGCCTCCCCCGGTATCAACTGTGGTGACACTGAGCCTGTCAGCATCAGGATGCCTTTCGCAGGTAAGAACTCTCCCGATGACCACCCCCTTCATGCCTCCCCTGACCGATTCCCATTCTTCAACACCTTCAACTTCAAGACCTATGCTTGTCAGTATTGCCGAGAGCTCATCAGCTTCAGCAGTGAAATTCAAATACTCCCTGAGCCAGTTGTAAGAGATCTTCATCCCGTATAATTATTTTGATTTTTATAAGGTTCAAAAGTAACTCAAAAAAGGTTATTGGCATCAGTGAGGCGCCATAAATTAGAAGAGCAATATAGTTATCTTTGCACTTCAACAGAGAGGCATATGATCATAGAAGAGAATGACAAGCTGATACTTATTACTAACGATGATGGCTTGTATGCAGCGGGATTAAAAACCCTCACCGGCATCATGAAGGAATTCGGCAAGGTAGTGGTCATCTCAGCCACAGAGAGCAGGAGCGGCATGTCACAGGCACTGACGGTAAAGGAGCCCATAAGGGTCAAGCTGCTCGAAGAGGATGACAGTTACCGGATATATGCCTGCAGCGGCACACCGACTGACGGAGTTAAGCTGGCCATTAACCAGCTCCTCGGACGGATACCTGATCTGATAGTCTCAGGTATCAATCACGGCTCAAACGCTTCGGCGAGCGTTCTCTATTCAGGTACCATGGCAGCTGCACTCGAGGGGTGTCTATATGGCATCACTTCAGTCGGGTTCTCTCTGAACAGCTTTTCTCCCACGGCAGATTTTTCTGCATGTGAGGATTATATCAGGAAGGTATGCAGAATGCTTCTGCTCGAGCCTCTTCCAAAGGGCATCTGCCTTAATGTCAATATACCTGCCCTCCCGGCGGGTGAGATAAAGGGGATAAGGGTTGCGAGACAGGCAAAAGGCAACTGGCAGGAGGAGTTTGAGAAGAGAAAAGACCCGATGGGCAAGACCTATTACTGGCTGACAGGTTATTTCAGGAACCATGAACCTGAGGCGGAAGATACTGATGAGTGGGCTCTTCAGAATGGGTTCGTATCAGTGGTACCCGTTACGACGGACATGACAGCCCACGGATTTATCGACACCCTGAAGACAAAATTCTGAGATGCAGATCACCGAACGTTACAACAATGTTATTACAGGTGTAATATCGGGCATTGCAATGCCTGTGATTGCATTCCTGATCTTCTTCCTTTTTACCCGTAACGGACTCCCGATGGTACAATATCTTGAAAGGGTTACCGAAACAGGGAAAACGACTGAGGTAATGAGTGTGGCAGTCTTCTCCAACATTCTGATCTTCCTTTTCTTCAACCGTTTTGATATGCTTCAGGCATCAAAGGGAGTGCTGGGGATAACCATCATCTGGGCGTTTGTTGTTTTTGGCATCAAATTATTCTGACATGAAGTATTTCATCATTGCAGGCGAGCCCTCCGGTGACCTTCACGGGTCAAACCTGGTGAGGAACCTGTTCAGAGCTGACCCTGCAGCTGAGATATCGTGCTGGGGAGGCGACATGATGAAGGATGCCGGGGCTGTGTTGCTCAAGCACTACAATGAAACGGCTTTCATGGGAGCATGGGAGGTCCTGGTCAACATCCGCAAAGTGAGGGCCAACTTTGCTGATTGCCGCAGACAGATAATCGAAATGATGCCTGATGTAGTCATCCTGATTGACTACCCGGGTTTTAATCTCAGGATAGCAAGGTACGCTAAACGCCTGGGGCTTAAGGTTTTTTATTATATAGCTCCCAAACTATGGGCCTGGCGTGAAGGCAGAGTTAAGCTTATCAGGGCTTTTACGGACCGGTTATATATAATCTTTCCCTTTGAAACAGCCTTCTTCACAAGACACGGTTGCGAGGCACATTACCTGGGTAATCCGCTTATTGACCAGATAGAGAGCTACCGTGCAGGAGCGCCTGCACCTGAATCACTGATGACGTCACTGGGCCTTGAGGATAAGCCGGTTATCGCACTTCTCTCCGGCAGCAGGCAGCAGGAGATAGAACATATACTCCCGGCCATGGTCAGCGTAGCGCGCAGTCTGCCGGACTACCAGTTTGTCATTGCTGCAATGGGGCACCTGCCGGAGGAGTTGTACAGGCGCGTTCTGGGTTCCATGCCTGTGAAGGTGATTACCAACCGCACCTACGAAATACTCTCTGTCGCGGAGGCAGCCCTCGTGGCATCAGGCACTGCCACTCTCGAAGCCGCCCTGTTCGATGTTCCGCAGGTTGTATGTTACAGGACCAGCAGGGTTACCTACAGGCTGGTAAAACTTGTCATTAAGGTCCGTTTCATCTCGCTCGCCAACCTGATAATGGATCGGGAGATAGTGAGGGAACTTGTTCAGAATGACCTCAATCAGAAGAACCTTCACAGGGAGCTGCTGAATATCATCAGCAGCGGATACAGGCATGAAATCATAAAAAGTGATTACAGACAGCTCCGCAAGGTGCTGGGAGAGAGCGGAGCGTCATCACGGATAGCCTCCGATATGGTGCAAAATCTCACACAGAGGGGAAAGTAATGATGATCAGAGCAATAGTTCTCCTTTTTACCCTTGTATTGCCTGCTGCACTGAGCGGTCAGGTGAACATCCGCATTTTTGCCCGTACCAAACCTTCATCAGTGGTTTTCACCCCTTTGAGTGACGATTTTGTTCTTAACGGCGGTGGCGGGCGCAACCTGGTTGTAAAAAAGGATGAGAGTGTTGTCATTGCCCGCTACGGGGAGAAGGTCATTTACATGACATACTCAGGCGAGTCACATGTGGCAGATTCTGTTTCCGTTGAACCGCCTGATGAGCAAGCCCTCTTCTCGCTGCGATCGCCTTACAGTGCTGACGGGAGAAAAATGCTCAGGGGCAGTGTGCTTGTCAGATCATTTCCCGGATCGTTGCTGATTCTTAATCGCACTGCCTTAGAGCACTCCCTCCCCGGTATCGTAAGGGCGGAAGCCGGGGGAACAGGTACTGAAGAGTATTTCAGGGCCCAGGCGGTAGTGGCACGTACATATGCCTACCGCAATCCCGACAAACATGAGCTTGACGGCTTTAACCTGTGTGATGACGTTCACTGCCAGGTTTATCCGGGCATAATTGCCGACAGTGTGATAATAAAAGCCTGCTTAGGGACAGAGGGGAAAGTGATTGTTGACAGTGACAGTATTCTCATTGAAGCAGCATTTCATGCCAATTGCGGGGGAGAGACAGCGGCCTCGGCAGATGTATGGGTGGCTGATCATCCTTACCTGGTCCCTGTCAGGGATCCTTGGTGCTTGAGTTCAAGATCAGCCAGATGGGATAAGACAATTGAAGGTGACAGCTGGAACGAATTCCTGAGATCGAAAGGATTGTCGCCGGGGCAGGAAGAAATACTCTATTCCCCTCCCGGAAGCCAGCCCTCAAGAGTATTTGTACGAAGCGTCTCCGGGAAAAACATTTCAAACGAGGATATACGACAGTATTTTGCACTTAGATCAGCATATTTTACACTCGGCAGGTCAGAGAAAGGGATTGTCTTTGGGGGCAGGGGATACGGCCACGGCGTGGGCTTATGCCAGGACGGTGCAAGAGCGATGGCAGCTAGCGGTAAAAAGTATGCCGAGATAGCAGGTTTCTACTATCCGGGCACATACATCACCGATATTAAAAATGCAAAACGGCCAGTGAGGCCATGAGAGTTATTTCGATATTTTTACAGCAAACTTGAAAATATGTTCACTCTCTTCCGTAAAGAGATAGCAGGCTTTTTCAGTTCACTCACCGGCTATGTGGTGATGATTGTGTTTCTTGTAGCCAATAGCCTTATAATGTGGATAATGCCAGGTCAGTGGAATCTGCTTGACAGTGGTTATGCCGGGCTTGATACCCTTTTTGTCCTTTCCCCGTGGATTTTCCTTTTTCTGGTGCCTGCTGTGACGATGAGGCTCTTTGCAGAGGAGCGCAGGTCCGGTACTCTTGAGCTTCTCTATTCAAGGCCGCTCGGTGAGGGTGCCATCATATACGGCAAGTTCCTGGCCTCGGTGGCACTGGTTCTTTTCTCACTGCTGCCATGCATTGTATTTGTGATTTCGGTCTGGGTCCTTGGGGAGACACCGGGTAACCTTGACAGGGGAGGTACCGCAGGATCGTTCCTGGGCCTTATACTTCTTGCTGCTGTCTATTCTGCCATAGGGCTCTTTTCATCATCACTCACTGAGAACCAGGTGGTGTCATTCATCATAGCAGCCGTTCTCTCATTCGTTGTTTTTACGGGGTTTGACTCACTCGCCCTGCTTCCGGGTCTTCAGGGTATTGACGAGTTTGTTGTCAGGGCAGGTATAAATGAGCATTACCGGTCTGTCAGCAGAGGGGTGCTGGATGTGCGCGACGTGTCATATTTTCTGTTTGTGACGGTTCTCTTCAACGAGGCAACGCGGGTGTCTCTGCGGCGCTGCCCCCTAAGAAGGCCGCTGACAATCATTGCCGGTGCTGCAGCACTCTCTGTCATTCTCTCTCTTCTGCCGGTAAGGATAGATCTGACGGAGGACAAGCGGTTCACACTGGCTGAGCCGACACGAATGATCCTCAAGGGTTTGGATAAGGATATCCAGGTTGATGTTTATCTTGACGGGGAGATGCCTGTCGGGTTCAAGAAGCTGCGCCGCATTACAGAACAGTATCTTGATGAGTTCCGCATTGCCTCCGGCAGAAGGGTGTCTTACGATTTTATCAACCCTAATGAAGCAAGGGATGCTGCCGGCAGGGATGTGTATCATAATGAACTTATAAGCAGAGGACTGCTTCCGGTGAATGTAATGGCGGGTGACGGGGAAGGGGGCAGGACCCAGAAGCGCATCTTCCCTTCGTTTACCGTCACCTGCGGCGAGACCGTCATACCGGTCAACTTCCTGAGAAACAATCCTTCCCTTCCTGCCGAGACAAACCTTCTTCATTCAGCGGAAGGTCTTGAGTATGAGATCATACAGGCCATCGCCACCGCTTCGGCAGACAAGATTCACCGTGTGGCCTTCATCGAGGGGCACGGCGAGCTTGATGAGATATATGTAGCTGACCTTACCCTTGAACTGGCAAGGTTCTTCAATATAGACAGGGGCGTGATAGGCGGTGTCCCTGGTATCATGGACCAATACGCTGCTGTCATCATCGCAGACCCGACAGGTCATTTTGACGAGAAGGACAAGTTTGTCATTGATCAGTACATCATGAACGGCGGGAGAGTGCTGTGGCTGGCAGAAGAGGTCGTAGTCAATGCCGACAGTCTGCCGGAGGGGTCTACCGTAGCTCTCTATGAGCCACTCTCTTTCAGCGATATGTTATTCAGGTACGGAGCAAGGATAAATCCGTATATAGTACAGGATGAAGATTGTCTCCTGATACCTCTGAAGATAACCGGTCCGGGAGGTCAGCCTCAGTATGTGCCGGCGCCATGGGTCTATTACCCGCTTCTGAGACCCTCCCAGGCTCATCCCGTAACCCGAAACCTGAACAGGGTAAAGGCAGAGTTCGCAAATTATATTGATACGGTGGGGAGGGATGCCGCGATCAGGAAGAGCATCCTGCTTACGACCTCAGGCAGGACACGTACAGTGGCGCCACCGGTTGTCATCTCGCTTGAGGAGGCGCGCGAGGCGATACCGGCAGAACTGTTCACCGCCGGGGAGCTGCCCGTGGCGGTTCTTCTGGAAGGGAAATTCCGCTCAGCATTCACCAACAGGATGACGGAGAGCATCATCGGCGAGGCAGGAAGGAATGTCATAACCGAAAGCAAACCGACGAAGATGATCATCATAGCTGACGGTGACATTATCAGGAACGAGATAAGCTGGAGAAATGGGGTGGCTGAGCCATTGACGCTGGGCCTTGACAGGTATACGATGCAGACTTTCGGGAACAAAGATTTTCTTGTCAACTGTATTAATTACCTGGTTGATGACAACGGACTGACGGAGATGCGGTCACGCGAAATAAAGCCGAGAATGCTGGATCAGTCAAGGATCAGGAGCCAGAGAGGAGTATGGCAGTTAATCAACACCGTTGCACCGGTCATATTGATTATCCTTGCAGGGGCGGCATACTACAGGCTGAAGAAAAGACATTATAATACAGTGAAATAAATTTGTTTGAGGGAATGATATTTTTTTGTAATATTGATACTCCGGTCTTGACAGCAGACGACTCACAAAATCAATGAGTTGGCGGCCGGCAGTGACATAATACGGAATAACTTAAAAATAAACAATATGAAATTTGTTGTATCAAGCACAGAACTACTGGGTCATCTTCAAGCCATCAGCAGGGTAATAAGTTCAAAGAACACCCTTCCCATTCTTGATAATTTTCTGTTCAACCTCAGTGGCAATGATCTCGAGATAACGGCTTCGGACCTTGAGTCAACACTGATCACAAGGCTGAAACTTGATAATGTCACCGGAAGCGGCACCATAGCCCTGCCGGCAAGGATATTGCTTGATACGCTGAAGGAGTTTTCGGAGCAACCGCTTACTTTTGACATCAATCCGGATACCCTTGCCGTCGTTATCAACTCTGAGAACGGTCGTTTCAGCGTTGTTGGCCAGAACGGAATCGATTTCCCGGTACTGCCCGTCATTAAAAAAGAGAAGCGCTTCAGTTTCAATATTGCTGCAGATGTCCTCCTGGCAGGCATATCGCGTACCCTTTTTGCCACCGCTGATGACGAACTTCGCCCTGTGATGGGAGGGATTCTCGTCGAGGCGTCGCCTGAGAAGCTTACTTTTGTGGCATCCGATGCTCACAAGCTGGTAAGGTACCAGAGAAGCGACGCCAGGGCTGACAGCAGTGCATCATTCATACTGCCCAAGAAGCCTGCTTCACTTCTTAAGAACATACTCCCCAGGGAGAGCGGAGTGGTTTCGGTTGAGTTTGACGACAGGAATGCCTTCTTCATGCTCTCTGACTACAAGGTCGTCTCCCGCCTTGTGGAAGGCAACTACCCCAACTATAATTCGGTCATCCCGAAGAACAATCCGAGGAAAGTGCGGATTGACAGGCTCGAGTTTTATAACATCCTCCGCAGGGTATCGGTCTTTTCAAACCAGGCCAGCAACCTCGTAAAGCTGCAATTCACCCCTAATCAGATTACGGTATCAGCACAGGATGTAGACTTTTCAATCTCAGCTTATGAGCGCCACAAGTGCCAGTATGAAGGAGATGATATGGAGATAGGGTTCAAATCTGTCTTCCTGATCGAGATACTGTCAAACATTGCCTCTCAGGATGTTCTTATCGAGCTTGCTGACCCGACCAGGGCAGGGCTCTTCCTTCCGTCTGAGACAGCCAAGGAGGATGAGGACCTCCTCATGCTTCTCATGCCTATGATGATAAACGCCTGACATCCGTAATAATGGAGTTAAATCTTAAGAAACCCCTGGTCATTCTTGATCTGGAGACCACCGGGGTAAGCATTGCTACTGACCGCATCGTAGAGATATCGGCATTGAAGGTCCTCCCCGGAGGGGCTGAGGACTGGCTCACCATGAGGCTCAATCCCGGCATTCCCATATCCCCTGAAGCGACCCGCATTCACGGTATCAGTGATGCCGATGTTGCCAATGCACCTCATTTCAAGGATGTTGCGAAGAGAATTGCATCCTTCCTGGAAGGGTGTGACCTGGCAGGCTTCAACTCGATGAAATTCGATATACCGATACTCTGTGAAGAATTCCTCCGTGTTAACTTCGATTTCAATCCTGCAAAACACAGGTATGTTGATGTACAGGTCATCTTCCATAAAAAAGAGCAGCGTACCCTCGGTGCCGCATACCGGTTCTATTGCAACAGGGAGCTTGAGAATGCTCACAGTGCACAGGCTGATGCTGCTGCAACGTATGAGATACTCAAGGCCCAGCTCGATCGTTACCCTGACCTTGAGAATGACATTGAAAAGCTTTCGTCATTCAGTGCATTCAACAACAATGCAGATCTTGCCGGGAGGATAGTCTTCAACGAACAGGGTAAGGAGATATTCAATTTCGGAAAACATAAGGGAAAGCCTGTTGAACTGGTATTTAAAGAGGAACCCTCATACTACTCATGGATGATGAACGGCGACTTCCCGCTCAATACCAAGCAGGTGATAACAGCAATCAAACTTCGCTCATTCGGTAAATCCTGAGAGATACATGAAAATCATCTGCGTAGGCCGGAACTATATTAAACATGCGGCGGAAATGAATAACCCCGTGCCGCAGATACCGCTGATCTTTCTCAAGCCTGACTCGGCTATCCTGAAGAAGAATAAACCCTTCTTCCTGCCTGATTTTTCAAATGACCTGCAATTCGAGGCAGAATTGGTTCTCCGCATCTCCAAATTAGGAAAAGGGATCAGCAAGGGATATGCTCACAGGTATTTTGATGCCATCACCGTCGGTATTGATTTCACAGCCCGTGATCTTCAGAAAAAATTCTCGCTGGCCGGAGAGCCATGGGATCTCTCCAAAACTTTTGACGGCTCCGCCCCGCTGGGGGAGTTTATCAGCAAGGAGAAACTCAGAGACCTCTCGGACATCAGTTTTTATCTTGACGTGAACGGCGAGAGGAGGCAGACCGGCAACAGTTCCGAGATGATCTTCAGCTTCGGGGATATAATAGCATATGCTTCCAGGTTTTATACACTCAAGACCGGAGACATGATATTTACGGGGACTCCTGCCGGTGTCGGACCCGTAAAGAAAGGCGACAATCTTGTCGCCCATCTTGAAGATAAAAAGGTGCTTGATTTTTTTGTCAGGTGAGCTCATCCATCACCTCTTTGCCGTGCTTTATTACAGCATCGAGCAGCTGTGAGAGGTCGTTATCATCTGTCATGGCGTTCATGAGTGATGTTCTCAGATAGATGTTTCCTTCCAGCTCAGCCTGTACGATATAGAACTCACCGCTTCTGACAATCCTCTTTCTTATCATGCTGTTTAGCCTGTTAAGGCTTTCCCTGTCCGTTTCTTCAGGTCTGTATCTGAAGCAGACAATGTTTGATTCAGGCATCACAGCCAGTTCCAGTTTGCTGCTGGATGCTATTTCCTCAGCGAAACGTCTGGCGAGGTCATATCTGTTCGCGACATATTCACCCAGGATCCTGTCACCATAGTATTTTATCACTGCCCAGGCTACAATGCCTAGTCCGCTCTTCGTGCATTCGAGAGTACGTTTGGCTCCGTTGTACCATTCATTCTCCGCAGATTTTTCAAAGAGGTATCCTGCTTTCTGGGCGAAGGTCTCATAAGAGCGACTGCCGTCACGGAAAAGGACCATGGTGTTCAGGCCGGGAGTGAGAAGCATCTTGTGGAAGTCAATTACCACCGAGTCAGCATGTTCTATCCCTTTTACAAGATGACGGTAGCGTTCTGAGAAGAGGACTCCCAGTCCGTGAGCACCGTCGACATGAAGCCAGAGGTTTTTTTCACGGCAGAAAGAGGCTATCTCCTCCAGATTATCGTATGTCCCTGTGGCGGTGGAGCAGGCGTTGGCGGCAACGCAAACGACTCTTATGCCCTGCTCTTCAGCTCGTCTCATTGACTCCGCCAGCAGCGATGTCTTCATCGCATACCTGCCGTCGTAGGGTACCCTTACCACTGAGGTCTCACCCAAACCGATGACCTTGGCATTGCGTGATATGCTGTAGTGAGACTGGTCTGAGATCATGATACCGATACGCTTGTCACCTCTTACACCCTCCTCCCAAATGTTGTAATCACTTTTTGCCTGGCGGGCGGCGAGCAAACAGGTAAGATTGCCGGCACTGCCACCGTGAGTGAAGATACCGTCAGCCTCACTGTCAAAACCGATAAGGCTGGCCATATACCTGATTACATTTCTTTCCGCAGCCATTGCTGCCGGGCCCATCTCATATACTGCTACACCGTTGTTAAGCAGGGTTGTGCACATCTGTGCAATAACTCCTGCCGTAAGCGGGGGTGTGTTCTGATGACCTACATAGCGCGGATGGTGAAGATGGTTCATGTTATCGATAACCTTACGGATATATTCACCCAGACTCATATCCTTGTCAGAAGGGTTGTCAAAGGCAAATTCAGTGACAAGCTCATCCGGGTCAGTGTGTCTCAGCACCGGGGTATCGCCACCGGCAGTTATCTCCTTCAGGTAGTCGGCAAGGATGTCTATGATCTCATGGCCCTGACTGCGAAACTCCTCAGAGTCATAATATGGTTTCAGAGGCTTAATCGTCATCTCTTCATCAAAGTCTATTTAATAATGCTGCCGGTGTTCATTAACCTGCCAACAGGATAGAGTCTCGTCCTTTTTTCCAGCTCTGAAGCAGGAGTATTCTGATAGAGCCACTGAAGCTGCGCCACCGGGTCGGCAGCCACCTTCTCATCTTCTTTCTTTGCCTTCTCAAAGGCTGACCTTAGCGCAGGATCTTTGTCGAGGAGCTCTTTCAGATGACTCTCAAAGCCCCATACAGAATACCAGTCCTGTCCCTCAAGAAACGAGTCGAAGAAGTTCCACGCAAAGAAGCCGGCTTCGCTCTGAGGCTCAAGCATATAAATAATGTATTTGTTTGCTCTCTGGTTGACAGGTATTAAATAATCGCCCTTAAGGTATGACACCTCCTGGTTCACTCTCTTCACCCTTACGTTGGTATTATAGTAGTGTCCCTGCGTTGCCCTTTTGGCAGGCTCATAGCTCTCGATGTAAAGGGACTCCACATTCAGAGTGGTATCTGCCTCCAGCTGGCTCATTTGCACTCCGTTGTTCTTAAGCCTCGCGATAACCTCTTCCCAGGCAAAGGGTACGATGTAGGCATCGGGTACTGTAACCGTCAGTGCCGGTTTGAAATAGTTATAGTATCTGATTGTATCGACATAAGGCTTTTCCCGGTTATAGGTTCCGGTCTTCCTTCCCGACAATGGCATTGTTGTCTCCTCCCATTTGTATCCGCGGAACGTTATCAGATCCCATCTTGATGTATCCTGTTCCCAGTCAAGAACATACTCACTGGCTGACAGGGTCATGCGGTTGGCTTCAGCTCTGAGGGCAAGCATCTCCTTATGATTCTCCGACGTGAACCTTACCAGCTCGGTAATAAACTGCAGGGTACCCCTGACACGCTCTGCATAAGGCTTGTAGACAAGGGTCTCGGTCATGAAACCGAAAGAGTTGAAGAGTGCCGAGTAACCGGTGGAGTAGTAGGGATGCTCCTCAAAGCCTGTGATGGCTTTGATCTCACCCCTCTCAGTGTACTGCACATACGGCACCATCTCGTTATTATGCACGCTCTGCATCTGTTCGTACAGCTCCGGGAGCATTTTCTTCCTGAAGAAGAGCTCCATCTCCGGATGCATCTTTTCGGGCTGGGTGGCGATGAGTGTCACTGTGAACTGATGATCAGACCCGTTGGTGGTATGTGTGTCAAGGAAAACATCCGGGTCCAGCCATCTGTAAATCTCAGCAAATGCTCTTGCATCGCGCGAGTCCTGTTTGACAAAGTCACGGTTGAGGTCGAGGAAGCGTGTGTTGCGCCTGGCTCCCTTCTCATCAGGGCCGTTCTGATTTATACGGTAGTAGGGGCTGCGCGTCAGTGCTCCGCCGATGTTATATACCGGTATGATTGCTATGATGCAGTTTTTCAGCTCACTGTTCATCCTCTTCCTGTCAGAAAGGATATCTGAAGCATACTGTGCACTGGCGTCAATGCCTTCAGGTTCACCGGGATGAATGCCGTTGTTGATCAGTATTACGGCCTTGCCCTTCCTGCGGATAACCGCAGGATCAAATTCCTTTTCAGGAGATATGACGAAGAGGTGCAGCGGCCTTCCTGCGTCTGTCATTCCCATTTCCATCAGCCTTGCTTCAGGATAGGTCTCGTCAAGGATCTGGTAATAGTTGATAGCTTCCTCCCATGTGAGGCTTTGATTATCATCGTATCTGAGCTGTGGCAGCGGTTTCTTTTCCTGTGCTGCAATGAATGGCATCAGCGCTAGCAGCAACATCAGGGTTGAAAGTGTTCTTCTCATTTTGAAAGTTTTCTGAAGTGTGAAATGACTGTTTCGGCTCTCTGTCTCTGTTGTTCAGCAAGGTCAGGGAAGATGGCGTAAGTAGTTTCAAGGTGTCTCAGCCGCGACTCTACATTGGAGACCACCTTCTCAGGTATGCTGGCGCTGTCTAATCCCCTCAGTGAGTAGATTTCAATGTATCTCTCTATCGCGTCTGATCCGAAGGCATCCATGTCATCTGCCACTGATATGATTGCAGTAAGAGATACAGGATCCGACATGGCGGGATAGTCTTTGTCATCGTGTTTTTCAACCGCTTCAAGTATCTCCCTTTTGTCATCATCGGGGAGATTGCTCCTCTCAAGAAACAGGCTGCAGAGATGGCGGCTCTGGGTACCGTGATCAGGACCCGGATTCACCGTGAGTCCTGTGTCATGAAAGTACGAAGCGATAATGGCCTTCTCAGCCATCAGGGGGTCAGTGACCATCCCTGAGTCATACAGCCTGCCGAGCAGCATGGCAGCATTTTCCCATACTCTTTCATGATGGCGGTGATCATGCGACGGCATGGCTGTTCTGGAAAAGATGCCCCGGCACTCCTGCTCCAGCAGGATCCTGTGCTTACTTTCAGCAACTGAGATATTGGGATGGGCCATCGGTTAACGAAAAAAGCAAAAGTAGAAACTTTTGCTTTCAGGAACATGTTGCAGTGTATGAATTAGCGTGGCAGCATCCTTTCAGCGAGGTCAAGTATTGTTGTGTCTTCTATTGTGACTATTCCCCCTTCGGGCCCCTTTTCGATGTGGATACCGGCACTTTGCCCACGGTCAAAATTCCAGCCACCAAAGTAATTCCTGACGGTCTCTTCAGTAATGTGCAGGTCATCTGCAATCCTTCTGATGCTTCCGTCAGGAAGCTGGTCTTTGATCTTCCTTAGCTGTGAAAATGTTATCGTACGTGCCATATCAAGTAGATAGATTTCTTCAAAGATACAAAAAAAATGTCAGGAATGAAAATCGGGAGTTGCCTTTAAGGTATTTTTAACAGTTTAGACTTCAATATTTTGAACATCTCTGATGATATAGATGTCATAGTCTCCGAGGTATTCAAATCCTGCACCTGCATACAGGTCAATCGCAGCCCTGTTTGACCTGTGAACCTCCAGTTTTACCTGGTATCCTTTTTCTTTTACGAACCTCAGTGCTTCCCTGAGGAGCTCCTTTGCCAGTCCTTTGCCCTGGTGGAGAGGGTCTATTCCAAAGTGGTGGAGGTGCAACCGCCTGCCGTCAAATGTGGTCCATGATGATCCGATGATCCTGTCGCTCTCTGACTCATCGTACATAACCAGCATCTGTCCGCCCATTTCAATGGTTCGCTCAATGGTTGTTTCATCATCGCCCCTCTCGGGTCTGCCCAGCCCAGTAGCAATCCACAGGCTCATGATGCCTGCAAAGTCACCTCTCCTGTAAGGCCTGATAGTCATGAGAACTGATTATTATTCAGTCTTGCCTGCCTCAATGACATAAAGCTGTCCCTGCTCTTCCTTGCGGACGACTATCGCTGTTCCTTTGGTGATAAAACCAGTCTCTGCCACTGCCGGGTAAACATCTCCTTCAATAAGTACTTTGCCTGAGGGGCGCAGCACTGTATGGGCTGTACCACTCTTGCCGATGAGGGAATGCTGTTTCTCAGTGTCAAAACTTACATAGCCATCAGACCTGTTTTGCGCGGTCTCGAGTGCCAGGCTGCCGAATAGACGATTAGGGGAGAAGAGCTTCCTTGAAAGCCATAACGATAGAAAGAATGAAGTGAGCATTGATAAGCTTACTACGCTGAAGGCTGTAATAACCTCCTTTATGCCGTCACCTGTAGGACCGAAACGGAAGACTATCTTGTCAATCATGACGAAGACAAGGCCTGTGACAATGCCTATGATACCAAGGACTCCGGTAACACCGAAGCCCGGAAGGGCAAATATTTCCACCATCACAAGGATAATACCGATGACAAATACAACCAGGTGCCAGTTCTCGGCCATCCCTTCAAGGTACAGAGGCGCAAAATAAAGCAGTGCGGCGGTAATTGATGCGGCAAGCGGCAAGCCGATGCCCGGTGCCTGCAACTCGAAGTAGAGCCCGCCGATAATAAGCATGATGAGTATGCCAGACACAACCGGATGCACCAGGAACATAATGGCCTTGTCAACACTCGTTAGCTTAAGCTCCCTTAATGAGTACTCTTCAATACCTGCATGTGCCAGGGCTTCATCTATCGTAGAGGCTTCACCCTCGCAGAATCCATATTTTATTGCCTCCAGCGTTGTGAGCGTAAGTACCTGTCCCGTGTCAACGATCCCCTCGATGACGATTGAAGGGTCTACCATTGCCTGGGCTATCTCGGGATCGCGGTGCCACACCCATGTGGTATCGCCATCCTTTACCACGGGTTTCTTGCCGTGCGCCTCGGCAGTGGCTCTCATCATTCCCCTCATGAACGACTGGTATTTATCCGGCATCTTCTGTCCTGTCTGATCAACCACCGTTGCAGCCCCGATGCTGCCTCCGGGTCTCATATAGATGCTGTCGGCTGCCATGGAGATGAGTGCCCCGGCTGAAATAGCCTGATTATCTATATACACCATTACGGGAATATGATAATTGAGGATGAGGGTACGGATGGAGTCTGCTATATCCACCTGGCCTCCATAGGTGTTCATATGTATCAGCATGTAGTCAGCATTCAGGGAGTCAGCCTCGTCAAAGCTCTTCTTGACGCTGCGCCACAGAGGGGCGGCGATCATCTTGTCTATTTTGCACAGATACACCAGGGTGGTTGTGTCAGGGGTATCCTGCGCCAGGGCATTTGAGGCAGGCGGGAGTGAAACAGTAACAATCAGAATAAGTAATAAAAGCAGTTTATTCATGGGATTAACTTTAGTTCGTTGATATAGCCAATAAATTTTGACAGTGCCTCTCTTTTCCTGTTGTCGAGGTGAAAGTCAATGTTATTATTGAGGTAGTCGATCACCTCTGACGGCGTGGCTACGGCACCCTCTTTCAGGAGCGCCACCGCCTCATTTTTTCTCTCTATGCCCTCTTTAAGAGCCTTGTTGAAAAGTCTGATAAACTCTTCCGGAAGCGGTGCGGACGACACCCAGCATGCAAAAACAAAGGGGAGCCCGGTGAATTTCTTCCACTCCAGTCCGAGGTCGGTTTTGTGCGAGAAGCATTTTGCATACTCAAAACAACGGTCCCCGATCATGACAGCTGCCTCACCACGGCTCATTGCGGTGATATTAAAATCTTCAGGTGCGGGCAGCCACTCAAACTCCCTCTTCCATGCTTTCGCGGCAAGAATCCTGCAGAGCGTCACCGAGCTCCTAGAACGGTAGTCAAGGAAGATCTTCCTAACTTCATCAAACGGAGTGTTGCTGACCAGAAGAACGGTGCGCACCTCTCCGAGAGTACTCAGGCAGTAGTCGCTGATAATATGATACTCCTTCATTGAAGCTATCATGGCAACGGGTATGAGCCCTATATCCGATTCACCGGCCAGCAGTCTGTCGGCACATTCAGAGGGGTGGCATACCTCAAGGTCAATCATAGAGGCCACCTCACCGTCACGCAGGCCTATCATGAACGGATAGCTGTTGATATATTTGACTGCTGAAACCCTGATCTTTTTCATTGCCACTCCATGCGGTAAGGAAGAATTACAAAGGTTCAATTTTTTTACACCAGTACAAAATAGTATTTTTGTTTTTTAATGCCATGAAATAATCCTTCTGAGGAGCTCATAATATGGACCGTTTAAAGGCAATTTCACCTGTTGATGGCCGTTACGGAGAGAGAGTAACGGAACTGATACCCTACTATTCGGAATTTGGTCTTATGCGATACCGCGTGCTGACAGAGATAGAGTACTTCATAGCCCTGTCTCATGCCGGGCTTGAACAGTTCGGCAGCTTCCCGGCAGGGATAGATAATAGCCTGCGGACGGTCTACACCGGGTTCTCTGAAAAAGATGCTGAACAGATCAAGGCCACGGAGGCGGTCACCAATCACGATGTCAAGGCCGTTGAATACTTTGTAAAAGAAAGGGTGAGTGCACTGGGACTTCATCAGTGGTCTGAATTTGTGCATTTCGGACTCACCTCGCAGGATATCAATAACACCGCCTTTCCAATGGCCATCAGGGATTCGGTAAAGGAGGTCCTGATGCCCGCGCTTGCATCTCTGCGTGATACCCTTGGCAGTATGGCAGGTGAATGGGCAGCTGTCCCGATGCTTGCACGCACTCACGGCCAGCCTGCAACGCCTACCAGGCTGGGTAAGGAGATAGCTGTATTCAGGGAGAGACTTGATGCACAGATGGCTGCTCTCCAGGGAACTGCCTACACCGGAAAATTCGGCGGAGCAACGGGTAACCTTAACGCTCACAGGGTCGCTTACCCTGAAGTAGACTGGGTCACCTTCGCAAACAAGCTGTTAAGTGACAGCCTGGGACTCGAGAGGCAGCAGACAACCACGCAGATTGAACATTATGACGGGCTGGCAGGGCTGTTTGACACTATTTCAAGAATAAACACCATCCTGATTGACCTATCGAGGGATTTCTGGTCGTATATATCACTTGACTACTTTAAGCAGGTCATAGTAAGGGGCGAGATAGGCTCATCAGCGATGCCCCACAAGGTAAATCCGATAGACTTCGAGAACGGAGAGGGTAATCTCGGAGTGGCCAACGCCCTCTTCGGTCACCTGTCGGCAAAGCTTCCCGTATCACGATTGCAGCGTGACCTGACTGATTCGACCGTCATCAGGAACGCCGGTGTGGCCATGGCACATACCCTTATAGGATGGAAATCAATAAAAAAGGGACTGTCAAAGCTTATTGTCAACAATGAAAAGATCAGGGCAGACCTGGAGGACAACTGGGTTGTGGTTGCCGAGGCGCTACAAACCATCCTGCGCAGGGAAGGCTTTCCAAAGCCCTACGAGGCACTGCTGGCACTGACGAGGACAAATGAGAAGATAACGGCTGAAGCCATACGTAGTTTCATTGACACTCTTGACATCAGTGAGGCAGTAAAGGAGGAGATGAAGGCGGTCACACCGTTTAATTACACCGGGTTCTGAAAATAATGAAATGAAAAGTCTCAGGATCCTGTTTCAATATCTTAAGCCATATAAATGGCTGGCTCTTAAGAATATATTATATAATGTCCTAAGTGCTTTCTTTGCACTTTTCACCTTCACCCTTGTAATACCATTTCTGCAGATCCTGTTCAACAGGGTTGAACCGGCTCCTGATCCCGGGGCATTCAGTTTTTCTGCCGAATGGATCAAGAACTATACGAGCTGGCTCTTCTCAGGTTCAATTGAACAATATGGCCCGACGCGGACACTGATTTTTGTCCTGTTCATATTTGCATTCACCAGTTTCATGAAGAATCTCCTGGTATTCCTTGCCAACAACTGCATGGCAGGCATAAGGTCAGGGACGGTGAGAGATGTCAGGAGAAGGCTGTACGACAAGGTTCTCAGGCTGCCTCTCTCATTCTTTTCAGAAGCCCGCAAGGGTGACATTATGACAAGGATGTCAAATGATGTCCAGGAGATAGAAATTTCGGTAGTGTCATCGCTCTCATTCATGTTCCGTGATCCTTTCACGGTGCTGATCTTCGTTGCATACCTCATCATCAACAGCCCTCAGCTGACACTGTTTGCATTTCTTCTTCTTCCAATCAGCGCGTGGCTGGTTGCAAGGATCAGCCGTACCCTGAAGAGTTCCTCCTTCAAGGGTCAGCAGAACCTCGGGAGGCTCCTGTCAGTGCTTGAAGAGACACTGTCTGGCCTTCGCATAATCAAGGGGTTCAATGCTGAACACAAGATGTCGAGACAGTTCGATGAGGCCAATGAGAAGTACACGAAGATATTTCGCAGGGTGGTGCGCAAGGCTTACCTGGCTCATCCGGTCAGCGAATTCCTGTCGACTGTGGTGCTTCTGATCCTGATCTATTACGGAGGATCGCTTGCCCTTAAGGGAACAGGGAACATGTCACCCGACAGGCTGATCGCATTTGTTGTGGTATTCTCGCAGATAATCCATCCCGCAAAGGCTATCTCGCAGGCATGGTTCAACATACAGAAAGGGATGGCATCGATAGACAGGATAAACCAGGTACTGGAGGCTGAGGAGACGATAACGGAGAAACCTGATGCCATAAGGCTGAGGGAGTTCAGCGACAGCATTGAGTTCAGGAATGTATGGTTTGCCTACAACAGCGAGCCGGTGCTGAAAGATATCAATCTCAAGATAAGGAAGGGACAGACAGTAGCAATCGTCGGACGGTCAGGCGGAGGCAAATCGACACTTGCAGACCTCATCCCACGGTTTATGGACCCTGACAGGGGTGCAGTTCTGATTGACGGGATAGACATAAGGGATGTGGCGATAAAGGATCTGCGCCACCTGATGGGCATTGTAAGCCAGCAGGCCATACTGTTCAATGACACTTTCAGCAATAATATCTCATTTGGCGTTGAGGCAGGTGACAAGGAAGGGGTGATGAGAGCGGCTGACATAGCCAATGCACACAGTTTTGTGATCAGCACCGAAGAGGGTTATGAGAGCATGGTGGGAGAGGGAGGGAACAAACTCAGCGGAGGGCAGCGTCAGAGGATCAGCATAGCCCGCGCAGTGATGGCCAATCCGCCTATACTGATACTTGATGAGGCTACCTCTGCCCTTGATACCGAGTCAGAAAGGCTGGTTCAGGATGCCATGGTAAGACTGATGGAAAACAGAACCTCCGTCATCATCGCGCACAGGCTTTCAACAGTTCAGCATGCAGATCTTATTGTTGTTATAGAGGATGGGCAGATCGTTGAAGCGGGAAAGCATGATGAACTCGTCAGCATCGGCAACGGTATCTACAGGAAGCTCTACGAGATGCAGTCGTTCTGAGGCCAGGCTGACCTTGCACAGAACAAACAGCATTGCTTGTTGTTATTTGATATTAAGGAGCAAACAAACCGTATTAAAATAATAGAGCATGGAAAAGAAAAGCACAACAGACATTCTGAAGGAGGCTATTTTGCTGGAGCAGAGAGGGAAGGCCTTTTACTCCAAAATTGCTTCAGAGACGAAAAGCGATGCTGTCAGGAAGGTATTTTCGATGATGGCTGAAGAGGAGGATCAGCATATCGCATTCCTCTCGAAGCAGTTTGCTCATTACCAGAAGCACAACTCTTTTACTGTGAATGCTCCTCATACCGAAGACCCGTCGGAAGAGGTTGCCATGCAGGTTCTGTCAGCTGAAATGAAGAAACAGATCGGAGCAGCAAGTTTCGAGGCTGCTGCCATTGGAGCTGCCATGGATTTTGAGACAAGGGCGGTGAATCTTTATGCCGGCCGTGCCGAGAGTGCCACTGACGAGAACGAGAGAGCGACATACAGTATGCTTGCCGAGTGGGAGAGGGGACACCATAAATGGCTGATGAGAATAGACAAAGATCTGCGGGAGCAGGTCTGGTATGATAATTCTTTCTGGCCCTTCTGAGAGTCAGCAGAGTCTTCGGAACTTGGCCGGGGCTTTCAGTTCAAAGCGCATTTCCTTACCTGAGACCGGGTGGACGAAGGTCAGTACACTGGCGTGCAGGCCCAGCCGGCCGATAGGATTACCGGAAGCTCCGTACTTCCTGTCGCCGGCAATACTGTGACCGATCTCCTGCATATGTATCCTGATCTGGTTCTTTTTACCAGTTTCCAGGTTTACCTCAAGCAGTGAGAAGTCACTGTTGCTTTTAAGTGTCCTGAATCTTGTGACAGCAAGCTCACCCTTCTCCGGATTCTGGCTTGAATGCATAACGAGAGACTTGCTCTCATAGATATAGGAGCTTATCTTACCTTCAGGTTCCTCAACCTTTCCCTCCACCACGGCGATGTATGTACGTTCCTTCACCCTCTCCTTCCATTCGCTCTGCATTATTGACTGCACCTTCTCACTTTTGGCGAACATCATCACGCCGGAGGTGTCACGGTCAAGACGGTGAACGATAAAGATCCTGTTTGCCGGGTTCTGCAGCTTCACGTGAGAGCTAAGCATCGTATAAGCAGTACGGTCCTTCTCCTTGTCAGTCGCAATTGTAAGCAGTCCGGCGTGCTTGTCGATGACAATCAGATGATCATCCTCATAAAGGATGCTCATATTACGGTTGATGCTCCCCTCGATTGCTGCTTCCCATTTGACCTCCACCCGGTCACCGGGATTGAGGGGGTGATTGAACTGGGTGACAGTCTGCCCGTTAACCAGCACTCTCTTATTGCGGAGAAGCGACTTGACGTTATCACGACTTTTCTGTTTCAGGTTCTGAAGCAGGAACTGCATCAGAATGATCTCATCTTTCACCTCCAGGGCAGACTCCTCTTTGTTATGTTGACCGGTTCTCATATCTGATGGTTTTCCCCGATAGCAATCATCATTAAGGGATACTGCAAAGTTGGTCAAAAAAACAGTAACTCCTGTCAGACCGTAAATTAGTTTCAAAACGTCAGAAGGCACGGACCGGCCTTACGTATAACCTCATATTTGGGCTTATGAGGCGGGTTTCGCCTGTAGAAAAGTTTACCGCCCATCCATAAAATGTTCCTGCGACGGTTGAGCTCCAGTAGTATCCGTTTCTATATCCTCTGATGTAGTCTTTCTCCCTGAAGAGTTGTTCCAGTTCATCAATTGACGGCAGAAACCAGTCATTATATCCTTTATAATCGAATGTGACACAGTAGTAGGGTGCGGTCTCGCCATCGAAGACGCAGTAGTCCAGGATATTCATCGTATTCTGGTAACCTGTTCCGATTTCTATTCCGGCAGCACCCTCGACTCTCCATTCGGTTCTGTAGATTAACGGGAATCTGCCAATATCAAAAGGCGCTGCTATTAATCCATGCTGACCTGTGGAATCGATATAAAAGATGTATCCGCCCTGGTGTTCCTGTCCTATTTTGAATGATTGGGCCTCTGCTGATTCAATCATTCCTGTTCCAAGCAATATGGAAAAGCACAGGGTTAAGAGTCTCCTGACACAAGTATTCATTGAATGACAATTATTCAACTAAGTTACAAATTGTATGACCCAGAGTCAAGATTATTTCGGGGTGGTGAGTATTGAATTCAGCTTAGCTTAGGCGTAACTTTACCAGTCATCTTTTACCCCTGCAGAGAAGAAAGATTTGGTTAGACTGCAAATTTTTTATGTCACCCTTGCAGGGCTCCTATGCCTCCCTGTATCTACCTCCGGCTCACGCCGGAGGTTATGCACATTTCGTCACTTTGTGACGATGCTCCTCCGGAGCGTTAAGCACCTTTCGGTGCTGTTAATGGTCATGACTCTTATACGCATGGGTCAGCCCGCAAGGGCGACAGGTGAATAACCGCGGGTGGAGTCCGTCAGCTGACGGACGGAACCCGTGGCGGGAGGGAGTCCAACAACGCATATATGAGCCCTGAAGGGGCGAAATAAAACTCAGAGTGACCTTCTTCAAAAGCATCTCCACCTGTCATCTGTCGCCCCTTGCGGGGCTGACAATCCGGACTGATTGGCTGGCCCCCGGTTGCCACCGGGGGTTATTAACATTATGCCGCGTCGCGGCATCGTGCTGTACCTCCGGCACAGCACAGCATCTGCAATATGCACGAAAGGTTTCAGGCAGGCAGTATGTTGTGTATCAGCAACATGATCCCGCAGGGATCAAATGTCAATAGCCGGGGGTGCCAACCCCGTTCTTTATTGTCTATTTACCCGGATGATAGATTCTGATACTGTTTTTTTCAAGCTCGTCACGGTAGAACAAGACGTCTTTAAACTCTCCGTTGGCATACATCTGCGCCTGGTTCATGAAGAAGGGCGAACCGGGGTCACCGCTTACCCCTCCGGCAAGGGAACTCTTTGCTTTTACCTTATCGCCAAATTCAACAACTGCAACGAAGCTGTTGCCGCGCGTTCCGTAGATCCTTTTTGTTCCGGGGAAAGAAGCAGCACCGAATGCTGCAAGCGATCCGAAGTTTGCAGAGGTGAAGCCGACAGGTATACTTGGATCCTCATCGCTGAATTTGCCTGCTATATCACCTGTAAGTCTCTGGAACCTGTTAATCTCGCCCCATGGCGTCTCCCATGTTCCAAAGTCAGCTGTCAGGTTGTCGACAGCCCTGGCAAGGGCATCGCAGAGCTGTTTCTCCATCGATGCCGGGGGTGCCTCCGCACTACCGGCTGCTCCTGGACGTCCCGATTGAGCTTGGGAGTAATAGTATGCCAGCGACATCGGTACGGAAGAGACTGAAAACCTCAGATCCCAGTTCCGAAAAACCTCGACAGGATCTCTCAGTTTTTCCCTGACTGCCCGGTCAGTTTCTGAAACTGCATCATAAGCTGCTATCACAGCAGGAATCATCTCCTCAAATCCCGGAAGATATGAGTCGTATGCTGCTTCAATGACCTTATCTATGGTAAAGTCTTTACGATCTTTCAGAACCATTACAGCATGTCTCCCCCTGGCATTTTCTGAATCGTACGACATATATGCAGGGTAGTCATCCTTTTTCGGGCTATATTCGGCGGCAGCCGTGAATGGCGTTGAATTACAGTTTTGAATCCATCCGTTCCCGGGATTCTTAATAACTATCATTTCATCGATCTCGTGGAGTCCCAGCCAGTCTGTTTCCGGATTATTTCCGTCGACGGTTTCTCTCCAGTTGAAAGAAGGATTCCTCCGCGGCATGAAGTTACCGTGGTAATAAGCAATATTGCCGTCAGCATCGGCATAGACGGTGTTATTTGATGAATTCGTTTTCAGTTCCATTGTTTTGTTGAACTCCTCAAAGTTTGTCGCCTTTGTGCGCATAAATGACTGGGTCAGGGCGTCGATATGGTTAATCATCAGTTTTACGGCAATCCATTTACCATCCTGTTCGCGAATGACCGGACCATGATGTGTATAGTATGCTGTTATTTCTTTGACTGATGTTTTATCTCCGTCTTTGTATGGCAGGGTAATTATTTTTTCAATAACAGGTTTAAGGACATCGCCGTGCCGGTAAAAATACTTTCCGTCCTTTTCCTCCACGGCAACGCTGTAGTGATCAATGACGTCAGCCTGGCTTGAGGTGTGCATCCAGCCACATTTCTCATTGAACCCCTGGTAGATAAAAAACTGTCCCCAGGTAACGGCTCCGTAGGCATTCAGACCCTCTTCCGAGGCCATTTTGATTTCAGGCCGGAAATAAAACGATGTATGAGGGTTAATAAGAAGGATAGCCTTGCCTGAAGAAGTAATTGACGGTGCCAGGGCTATCCCGTTCGATCCTGTCGGTTCCCGCTCAGGTGTTTCTTGCTGAAAATCAGAACTGCCATTGAGTGTAATTGGTTTTGGGCCATAGAATGACCGGAGGTGGGCAGGAGATATACTTTCAATGTCTCCGCCAATGCTCCCCTCTGTAAATGTAAGGGCCATCCATGGTTCGAAACGGGTGATGAGCTTTGGTTTTACCCCGGGATGAGTGTTAAGGTAATAGTTTACTCCCCCGGCGAATGCGTTCATGAGTTTTTTAAGCCATGCCGGACTTTCGTCATACTCTTTCTTAACAGTTTCCGGGTCAATGAATAGTTTCATCCTCAGGTCGTTGTAAATTTGACTTTCGCCCATAACCTCGGCCATGCGACCCATGGAGTTGATATAGTTTACCTCGACCCTGTTAAAATCATCTTCGCACTGGGCATAGATCATACCGAATACCGCGTCGGCATCGGACTTTCCGTATACATGGGCTACTCCCCATTTGTCGCGGATTATTGTAACATTATCCGCATATTTCTCCCACCTTTTCTGTTCACCCCTGCTTCCTTCCCCCTGTGAACAGGAGAAGAGGGTCAGTAACAGTACTGTCAGCAAGGTCATTGTCCTCAGATTGAAATTGCCTTTCATAGAATAGTTTTAGGTTGATCAAAAAAGAGTCTTGTGAAAGTTAGTATATAAATGAATACCCGGGAGAGTGTTTAGCTCTGCTATTGAGCAGAAAAGCGACGGGATTATATTTATTGCAGAGATTCAGGTTTGTTTCTGTGACGGTACAATACTCATGATCAAAGGGTTTGTTCTCCGCCAGTCTTCTGCGTCCGGATCGTGATCTCATTCGGGGAAACCAGCACCGGTACTGCAGGTATGCGCCTGCGGCGCATACCTTTCTGTTTTTCCGGTATACTCCTCATGAGCAAGCTCATTTCCCTTGAAGGATTACTCTCCGCCTCTGGCGGATCGTGATCCCTTGAGGAGGAGCCGGCAGACCACAGCACTCTCTCATGCACTGAGGTGCATGAGAGTCTTTTATTTTCCGTCATAACTCGCCCCGGCAAGCCGGGTTCATTCTGCCGTAAAATAAAAAACCTGTTCCGTCACTGACGGAACAGGAGTGCTGTGGTCTGCGGAGAAAGAGGGATTCGAACCCCCGGTCCAGTCGCCCGGACAACGGTTTTCAAGACCGCCGCAATCGACCACTCTGCCATTTCTCCGCCGCAAATATAGTATTTTTTTGTTTTCTCACTCAGAGAGCCGGACAATCACCTTTTTTTTTACCTGTTTTACGTAATAGCTGCATCTGTAACTCCCAAAAAATGGGCTTGTGGTGAAGATGCTAACGCTACGTTCGTCTATAAATGGGCACCTTTTGTCGTTCAAAATGCTCATTTCACATAAAAATAAGCCTCCCGGCATGAAAAAAGGACTAAAATCCTTGCTTTTGAATTTTAATGAAATAAATTTGTATTCAATTAGAAGATTTTGGTTTAACCCTAAAATTGATGTGACTATGACAAAAAAAGAATTAGTAAGCAGCATTGCAAAAAAAGCAGGACTTTCACTTAAAGATGCCAACATCGCTCTGAACGCATTTGTAGGTTCATTTGGTGACGCCATGAAAAAAGGCCAGAGGCTCCAGCTCCCCTCAATGGGTACTTTCAAAGTTGAGAAGAGAAGCGCAAGAGTTGTTCGCAACCCGCGCACCGGTGCCAAACTGAATGTTCCAGCCAAAAAGGTTGTTAAGTTCAAAGCTGCTCCGGCACTCACGAAGGGCCTGAAGTAAAAGTTTCAGGGGTGCTGCAGCACCCCTTTTTTTATATTATCAAGAGAGTACTTAAGTTATTTAGTACTTATCTTAATTATCTTTTTCCTAAATAGAATTTTATCTTCATAACTTAGGGTTATCAGGTAAATACCATCTTTCAGGTGGCGCAGATCAAGGCAATCTTCCATTCCGATCTCTTTTTTAAACAACAACTCCCCCATATAATTGTAAATGTTTATTTGAGAGGGGATTATGCTTCTGATTGACAATGTCTCGGTGAAGGGCACTGGGTATAGTGAGAACTCCTCGGTCACAGGCCATTCAATATCAACAGGCTTACAGTATGTTTGCTGGAGATCAGGGAAGTAGTGTTTTATCAGGTAATTAAGAAATACTGTCGCAGTTGATGCGCCAAAATTATTTCTCGCAGTCTCCTCAAATCTAACCTCTTGATTACATTCAATCTGTATTGCATCAATAGTACCTTCTTTTAATGAGCCATGTCTTTGTGTATTATATCCACCACTGAAATAGGGCTCTCCCGTAAAAGGAAAGGGCTCATCGATGCCCGGAACGGCAGGGTATCCCCTTGCAGCAAACATCGTCCCAAGGCTGTAAATGCCGTGAAGGAGATCTGCATGGGAAAGGCCATTAGCATTTGAGCCGATAAGGTTCCGTATACTACTGAGATTAATATATGCTGTGGTGTTTAATAAGGCATCAGAATATGCAAGCTGGGACCCGGTTAGAAGATAACCCAGCTCCAGCCGCTGGATTGAATGCCCATGTCCATGAATGTCAATTAACAGACCTTTCCCCGATTTTTTTACAACAGATACCTTTGCACTGTCAATAAAGAGATGAAATTCATTCCAGGCTGTCTCTGCGAATTCATTGCCACATGCAGCAATATCCAATTCCCGGTTAGCATCGAGTTTGGTACGTTTAAGATGGCATATTATAACATGAGGGTAGCAGCCTGTAATCTCAGTGATTTCTGCCTGTATTGATCTGGCAAGGTTTATTGTGTATGAATCAGTTACTGATTCATCCCCGCAAGTCCTGTCAGGAATCTCACCCGGTGTTAAGCTGCCTCCGTGGGGCACAGTGATAATTATCGGGAGGTTTCCTGCGATATATTCAATATAATCTCCCCGGCCAAAATAGGATGTGCCCGGAATGAAGGGCTGTGTAAAAGCAACGCAGTGTACCAGAAAGAGGATTAGGACAATAATTCTTGTTTTCATCCTCACCGTTATCCTTTAGTTGAATGCATTGGACATCATTTTGTACGTATTTATTTCCCGTTACCTGATTTTCTATTTCTATGAGAGTGGGCAGAAAGCAGTGATAATTCTTTCATCTTGGAATATAGCAGTCTTCTGTTCATCCTTAAGTACATGGCCGTTTTGCTCTGATTATTATCATTTATTCTCAAGGCTTCCTCAATTATCTTTCTTTCAACGTGATTAATGGCTTCCCTGAATGAGGTTTCTTCATTTATCATTGAAATGAATGAGAATTCCTCCTGGTGAATGTCTGATTGCAAAGGAAGATGTTTAATTCTCAGTACGTCATTATTAGCTGTTACAATTGCACTGTAAATTGTATTTTCAAGTTCCCTTATGTTCCCTGGCCAGTTATAGGATCTTATCTTATCCATTGATTCGGCCGGGATAATAAGTTTTTTAGCAGAAGAATATTTTTGCAGGAAGTATTCGGTCAGAAGACAAATATCGTCCTTTCGTTCTCTCAGAGGAGGGATGGTCAGTCTGACGACACATAACCGGTAATAAAGATCTTCACGGAAATTTCCATTTTCCACCTCCTTTTCTATGTCTTTATTTGAGGAGGCAATTACCCTTACATTGACTTTAACAGGAGTTACACCTCCAACACGGAAGAAAGATTGTTTCTGCAATATTCTCAGTAATCTTACCTGTAAAGACTGGGGCATGCTGTTAATCTCATCAAGATATACTGTTCCACCGTCTGCGATTTCAAAAAGCCCCTTGCGCCTCGATCCGGCACCTGTAAAGGACCCCTTCTCATGACCGAAGATTTCACTTTCAAGCACCGATTCGGACAATGCGCCGCAATTGATTTTAACATATGGTTTATCAGATACAAGTGAGTGTCGTTGGATAGCATCCGCAATAAGTTCTTTTCCGGTGCCGCTTTCTCCCTGTATCAAGACTGTCGCATCAGTTGGAGCAATACGACCAATAAGTTTGAATACTTCCTGCATTTTTGGGTTTCTCCCAATGATATTATCATTAGGAGATTGAGTTCTTGTCTCATTTACAATGGAGCGCAATTCCTTAACTTCAGTGATCAGGCTGTAGTATTCGCAAGCTCTTTCAACTGCCAGAACAAATTCATCAAGCTCAAACGGTTTTTCGAGATAGTCAAAAGCGCCCAGTTTCATTGCCTCTATCGCCCTTTCACTTGTACCGAATGCTGTAAAAATAATTACCGGAATATCACTTGATAAGGCCTTTATTTCTTTCAGCACTGCCAATCCATTCTTTCCGGGCAGGTTGATATCAAGAATTATAACACTTGGCTTTGCCTGACCGATCTTCACCAAGGCTGTCTCACCATCCCCTGCTTCAATAGTATCATATTTCAGCGGGGTGAGAAAATCAGAAATATTCTTCCTCATTGATACCTCATCATCAACAATGAGAATTCTTTTAATATTTTCCACGCTATCTAAACTAAGTTGAAAGAGGCAATTTAATAATACATCTTGTCCCTTTATCGGGATTATTTATAAAACTAATTTCGCCATTATGAGCCTTGACAATCTGGTAAGAAATCGACAGTCCAAGGCCAGCGCCTGATTCCTTGGAAGTAAAAAACGGATCAAAGATCTTATTCATAATCTCCTCAGATATTCCTTTTCCGGAGTCAGAAATCTCCATGATTATTTTGTGATTATCAGTGTCAATACCTGATGAGATGTTAATAATTCCGCCTTCAGGCATAGCTTCGATGGAATTTTCCATCACATTAATTATAACTTGCTTAATAGAACCTTCATCGATCGGGATCAAAGGGAGAGAAGCATTTAGCTCAGGTTCAATCGAAAGCATTTTACTATTTCTCTCAATGCTGACAAAGCTAATGACCTCATTAATCAGCTTGTTAATATCAGTTGGCTTCATTTTTTTGTCTATAGGTCTGGAAAAAATAAGGAGTCGTTTTACCAGGTTTGAAAGTCTGTTGGTTTCCTCAATAACCATCTGCATAGATTCAGGTGATATATGCTCTGCTATGGCAGCATTCTTTTGAACCTCCATCTGCCACATCTGGATCCTTGTTTTGATAATTGCCAGCGGTGTTTTCACTTCATGGGCGACACCTGCGATCATATTTCCCAATGATGCCAGTTTTTCTTTCTGATTGAGTTGTTGTTCCAGAATTCGACGCCGGATATTTTCTTCTTCAATGGTATTAAGCATGCCGTTAATATTTGAAGATATGTATCCGAAAATGCCCCATTTTCTGCGCAGGCGCAGGGAGGGATTATACCTTATATTTTCCATTTCCTTCTTAATGCCTTGGATCTCTCCGCTGAGCAAAGCAGAAAAAAGCATCAGTATAAGAAACCCTAATATTGAGATTATTGCAGCAACATTTACTACTTGTTTTAATTTTATTATCGGCAACTCATTTTCTATATGAATCCTTACCCACACAGCACCCACCGTTTTGGTATCAACGACAATCGGCCTGGTTGCCAGGGGGAAAATAGCCGCATCAAAGGAATGAAGATTCAGTATATAACGATTCTCCTTTGCTGACATCAAAGACTGTGTCTTAATGATATTATATGACCTTGGCGGAGGACCATAAACCGGGACCGGCGGAGGAGAGGTGGGGAAGGAGTAACCGTAAAACTCATCAGGGTAGACGAGGTAGAATCCTCCATCGAGGCCAGATAATACTTTGAGCTCCTGCCAGGATATTTTTTTCAGAGTGGTGTCAATCAGTTTTATCTCGGATGATGAGAGGTCTGTAGAGGTCAGGAGCCCTGCATTGTAAAGGTTATTGATATCACCTTCTGCAGATTCATATAATTTGTTCACATATAATTCGCAAACCAGTTTATTTTTTTCAACCATTGATTCCTGCCATTTTGAAAGGGAAGAGTAGATAAATGCAGCGGCTATGGTTACAACAACTGTAAAAATAATGGCATAAAAAAATGAGCGGTTGTATGTTTTGTAAAAACTCATTTAAAACTGTTTCGCATTTGTATTTATTTGTTTTCCGATATCCGGGAATAATCTCTCTGATCAACTTTTCAAATTCCAGCTGGTTCTCCCATCTTAGAATAATCCGGGAATAAGGCTGTAATTCTTCAACGCGCAGGCTAAATCCGGTGAGGTCTCCTGGAAGAACACAGACATGGAGGCTGCATTTAATAGTTCTGTTTTGGACACTACAAGAAACGAAATTTTTGTATCAGCAAATCTGTTTTGATATTTTTCATCAATCAAAACATTACCCATCAGATAATTTGGATTAAGGATGCCTCCTGACTTATATGGGCTGCTGGCTATCGCCTTTGCCCACAGTTCTTCTGAATATCCGAAATGACTGCAGTTAAGGCTGATATAAACACATCCGGCAGTATCTCCAACTTCCTCCAGTGCTTCGTTCATATAAACTGAAATAAGCATTTCCGTTTCCTCCGCTTCAGGATTTTGTTCAATGTAAGACTGAAGTTGCGGACAAGCCCTTGTAAAAATCCTGTCACCTGAAAAATTAAGCTTCAGTAACGCATTCTTATGACTGTTTTCTTCAATTGTTGTCTCAGTACCAAAGATAATGACTCTGGAAGCGGGGTCATCCTCCATTTTTTTACTTATCATTTCAACACCCGCCTCTACTATACCTATTACAGGTTTTTCTGATATCTTAATGAAATCAGTTTCGGGATAAATGACTGAAAGCGTATTGCATGCTATCAGGATGGCATCCGGATGGTAATTATTCTCTATGGTTGTGAGCACATTATTGAGCATTGCCGTTTTTTCCATCTTTGTTTGGAGGGAGTTGTATCCGGAATTTATGTCAAACAAAGCATTAACAAAAATCAGGTTTACTTTAGAGAAGCATCCTGATTCTTTCATTTTGCCGGCAATATCGCTCATAACAGACAAGCCTCCTAATCCTGAATCTGTTATTACGACAGTGATCTCCTGTTTTAAGTATAGCGGGCTCAGATCATACTTCTCCTGTGCGGCAGCCATCCCTTGAAGAAAAATCAGGAAGAAGAAAATAGCGAAATAAGTTGACGGTTTTGTCATCGGTTAATATTTAAATTGAATAATCCGGGGAGAATAAATGCTGTTTAGGGCATTAGCTGTTCTTCCCGGATTATTCATTCTACCATCTGCAGGTTTAGTAGATCTTCAATCTGAAATAAAAGCCTATACTTCTATTGAAAGATCCACAGTTTCTGGCTTGTATTAGGTATCACAGGGCAGTTGGTGTTGTATGAGATTTCGGTCTGTGGATAAGGAAATCTCTCAGGGATCGATCCAGCACCGGCCACCGGCGTCAGGGCCGGATACCCTGTTCTTCTGTAATCATCATAAGGAACAACTGTTGAATACATTGCAAGGTACTTCTGCTCCATGATCTTTTCCAACGTAATTGTAGCATCCGTTTCGATATTGATATTTGCATCAAGCCATGCTGTATTGGCTGCTCCCGTTACAGACAACACTGACGAGGCAACTGCGATTTTATAGGCAGCAGCAGCGGCAGCAGCATCGGGTACTGACTGTCTCATAAAACACTCGGCCCTGATAAATTGCATTTCGGCATACGAACTCAACACAACCGGAGCTGCTGCGGTGTTGTTATAGGTACCCAACCCGGAGGCATTGGTGTCCTCGGATCCGGGAGCACTTCCCACGTAAGCACCTCCTATCGTTTTGGCATAAAATGTTCGTCTGGGGTCAGTTGTCGCTAACAGTTTGTTAATGAAGGTTGAGCACATTTTAATGTCATTTTTGTATGATGACACGGTAGCGTACTGGTACATAGGGCCCGCTTCAGCATTGGTCGTTCCGAAGGGCATTACAAACTTATCATTAGCTGCAAATGCACTGCTTGTATAAGACAGAGCGGCTGCATAATCACCAAGGTTAAGGGAATAGCGGGCCTTTAATGCATATGCTGCCTTAATCCAAGATGTCTTGTTGTTTGCAAAAATCATATCACCTGAAAGGGCAATTAAGTTATCCGTAGCCCCCAGGTTGACTATTGCCTCATCGAGGAGTGTCTCAATTGTATTATAAATCTCTTCCTGAGAATCATAAACAGGTTTCAGGACTGCCTGATCACCCTGGAATGCTTCAGAGTAGGGGATATCACCGAAAAGATTTGTCATTGTTCCCAGGCTCAGTGCCAGACATACTTTGGCGACACCAGCATAATGCGGAGAATTATTTTCACCGGCTTTCTGAATGATTCTGGTTGCATCCATCATTGGCTGATAGTACATCCTTCTCCATAGATCATCAACATCAGTCGATGACATTATATAGTTTGATTCGCCATATGACTGCCTGGCTACTCCGTTAAGGTACTGCATATAGATGTTAGTTGTCTTAACAGCCCTGATGCCACCTATCTGGTATGACATTGATACTTCCATGGTAGGAACAAGCAAATTCAAAGGCACGTCTGACGGAACATCCGGATTGATATTCAAATCCGTATCGATCCATTTCTCACATCCTGTGAAAAACAGAACCAGTATTGCCATTAAGACAATATTTGATTTATATAGACTCTTCATTTTCATTTTTTTTAGATTCTTTGAATTGCTTAGAATGAAAGCTTAATACCGAAAATATAGGCTCTGACACCAGGGCTGGCGAAATAATCAAACCCCTGGCCGTTAGTAGCGCCATAAAC
This sequence comes from uncultured Bacteroidales bacterium, assembly GCA_963732365.1. GTDB lineage: Bacteria > Bacteroidota > Bacteroidia > Bacteroidales > VadinHA17 > SR-FBR-E99. Next base: position 1,722,649 of record CAVSZC010000005.1, read on the forward strand.
ACTTACTTCAGGGTCACCGCCCTTATATGGAGTAGAAACAAGCAGGTTGTTTCCTGTTGCATAGAGTTCCAGTCCTTTAAGCTTCATCTTTGAGAGCATTGAATTATTAAAGACATAGGATAGAGTGACTTCTCTCAGTTTAACCCAGCTGGCATCTTCAACTGCCTGTGTCGCAGCACCGCCGCTGGTAAAGCTGTTTTCGCCACGGTACCACAACTGGTCCTTGATTACCTGTGTGGTATTCTTTTCGCCTGATGAGACAACGTTTCCGTCAGCATCAAGGTGTCCGTACACACCTTCAAAGACAGTCGGTGTGTTCCTGTCAAGAGTTTCTACGGTTTGGCCATAATAATTCAGGTTGAATCTTGTACCGTTATTTACATATCCGCCTTTTTTGATGTCAACCAGCGCTGTGAGCGAGAAACCTTTGTAAGTGAATGTGTTGTAAAAATTCAAGGTCCAGTCCGGACTTACTTTTCCGAGAGCCACAGTTTTGGTGTTATTGGTCCATGGGAATCCATCAGGATGCGTGTCAGTCGGATCATCGTTAATAAGAACATTACCGTTGGCATCCCTATACCAGTCAAATCCGAATATAGTGGCATAATCATAGCCCACGGCGGCGTTTATCTGCGCCTTTGTATCTCCGTTGAGCATTACAAAATCAATGTCCTTAGCCAGAGCGGTAACAGGGTTTTTCATTTTTGTGAAGTTAGAGCTGAATTGCCACATAAAGTTTGCTGTTTTAACCGGTATGAGGTTAAGACTTATCTCAACTCCTTTGCTTTCCATGGAGGCTGCATTCATGTATGCAGATGAAAATCCCGTGGAGGCTGAAATGGGCACAGAAAGAAGCAAGTCAGTATTCTTATTGTAGAAGTATGACATATCCAGACCGATTCTGTCCTGAAGGAATTTCACTTCGGCTCCCACCTCGAATGTTGTTTGTGTTTCATGTTTCAGGTCAGGGTTGCCAACAGTGTTTCCCACTGTATAGCCTGATACACCCATAAATGGGAATGATATACCAGAAGTATAATAATCTCCGGCACTTCCTGATGCATAGTATGACGATGTTCTGTAGGGATCAGCAATATTTGCTGTCTTTGCCCATGATGCTCTGAGCTTGCCAAAGGAGAGGATCTTTTGGTCTTTAAGCGGGGCCAGTTCTGTCAGAATAAAGGCTGCGCTGAAAGAAGGGAAAAGGGCTGACAGATTATCTGCAGGCATAGTAGTGGACCATTCATTCCTGACAGTTGCGCCGAGGTAGAGCATACTCCTGTAATCAACGCTGAGGTCAGCAAAAAGAGCTGCCGTCCTGTACATGGTGGTTCCCTGACCTGCTGTCTGCTTGCTGGTATTATCAAGATTATATAAAAGCGGGATGGAAAGATCGTCTGTATAGGCAGTAAGGTATTTATAATCACGCTGATAAAGGTTTTGACCAAGGTTAAGGTTGAACCCGATATCTTCCCAAATCTTCTTGTTGATACTAACCATCAGATCAGAATTGAACAGGGAGTGGAATTCAGATCTTTCTCTGAGATAACCTTTTTGGTTTCCAACACTATACCAGTTATACACATCCTGAAATCTCCTGGTATACCAGTCTAACCCAATATTATATGAAACAGTCAGCCAGTCAAGAACTTTTGCCTTTAAAAAAGTGCTGCCAACAAACCTGTCATTGTAGTCCAGAAAAAACTGCTCATTTGACGTCCAGTAAGGATTGTTATAGGTTCCATTGACACCTGTATATGTCCGTTGTGTCCCATCGGGTAATTTGTATCCGGCGGCGTTATCAAATGTAGCTGGTGTCCTGTATAAGCCGATACCAATACCGGAACTTGTTCCTCCTTCACGGATAAGATTGTTTTTTGTATGTGCGTACATCATATTTGCCCCGGTAGTAATTTTTTCAGTGAGCTTTGTATCTGCGTTCAGCCTTAACGTTGTTCTTGAAAAAGTGTTTTCGGGGACAATTCCTTTTTCCTGAAGGTTGCCGATAGAGAAGAAATAGGATGAGTTTTTATTCCCGGCTTCAAAGCTTACATTATTATTATATGCCATCCCTGTCTGGAAGAAGTCGTACTGGTCATATGTCCTGACACTTTCACCAGTGTTTGTAGGGGCATAGAGGGGATTGTTACTTACAATTGCACCGTCAACATCAAGCAAGGGGTTGAGCCATATTGACGGATCACGTGAATAGCTGCAGGTATCCAGTTTGGGACCCCAGGCGCCGTTGTATTTACTGGTCCATTTTCCGTTCAGACCCTGCCCGAACTCATTTTGCAGTTCAATGTGCCTGCCAAGCTCCTTCACGCCGATCGATGAGTGTATGCTTACCTTCATTTTCTGATCAGTAGGACCCTTTTTTGTGGTGATTACAATAACACCATTTGATGCCTGTAATCCGTAAAGCGCTGTGGCAGCGCCACCTTTAAGTACACTGATAGAGGCGATATCATCGGGATTGAGGTCAATACTTCTTGATGAGGAATAAACTCCTGATTGTCCTGTGCTGCCACGATAGGATGGTTCTGAACTCATAGGCATGCCGTCAATTACAAATAATGGCTGGTTATTTCCGGTGAGTGATGCCGCACCCCTGATTGTCATATAGGAGGATGCTCCCGCATTACTGGAGGAGCTGGTCACCTGCAACCCTGCAGCCTTGGCTGAGAGTGAGGAGACAATATCACTGTTGCCACGCTTGTTCAGTTCTGTCCCGGTCACCTCCTGCACCGTATAACCAAGAGCTTTCTTCTCCCGTGTTATACCCAAAGCGGTGACAACGACATCTTCAAGTGCATAGGCGCTGGCATTCATCACCAGATTGATCGTGTTACTGGTGATTTTGACTTCTTGGGTTTCCATCCCAATAAATGAGAATACAAGGATATCATAACCAGCCGGGACTGTAATTGTATATGTCCCCTGGTCATTCGTTACTGTGCCCGTGGTTGTACCTTTAACTGATACCGTCAGAAAAGGCAATGGATTACCGTCTGCATCTGTAACTTTACCCGTAACCACTCTTTGACCAAATGACTGGATACAGCCGAAGATCAAGATGGCGAAAATGAGAAGTGCTTTTTTCATACGTGAAAGGTTTTGGTTAAGTAATAATAATGAAATCTAGTTCTTTTTCTTGTTCGTTGGGTTTCTTAAAGCATTTATTTCAACTTGGTTAATGATATATTTCAGTTAGATGAATTATCTGGATCATACTCTCTTTCTTAGCAGAATTATTGGTATCAGGCAGAAAAAAAGAATAGCCCCAAGTGCCGCTTTGTTTGCTGTAGTAGTATTATATAGCACTGAAGCTTGTGAATAATTTGTCCCTGGTGAAGCATCTATACCATATCTGCTTGCAAGGTCCTTTACATCCAGAACATTAATGAAGGGAATCCCTGATTCATTCATTCTGGCAATCAGACCACGGTTATCATCATTGCAGACAGTTAGCTTTAGGTGCAATCCGTTGGGGATACTCAGCGAATGAGAGCAACCTCCCAAAGCAGTTTCATTTCCTCCGATATTAATGAGAAGCGAGATGTCTGCCATAGTAAAAATTTCAACCCGCCTGTCAATTGACTCTTTTAGCGTGGCTGGGATATACAGGTCAACCTTATTTCTGTAAGCAGCATTTCTTATTATTGCCAGGCCTTCTTCGGATATTCCCTTCCCGGCATCATCTCCTGCACCTATTGATACGAGCACTGTATTGAAATGCAATCCTTCTCTTTTGAGAGCAGATTCCATGTCGCTCCAAGTGGCATAAGGTTGATTGGCTCCATATGTAGATGACCCCAAGGAGCTCATTACATATGCTTCCACCCCCATTGTCTGAATAGCCGAAAGAGCTGATATCGCCAATGATGGAAATGAGCCGGACAATATTACTCCAACCTTGTCACCCCTGGAGATATTCGCCTCATGCAGTAATCTTACCACTAATGCTGAGAAATCAGGATTCGTGGAGATCTCCTTAGCATCAAGAGACCCGAGGGTGGTTGTAATCTCTGTCCACTCATCACCTATCATGAAGCTGTAAGGGACGTTTGAACGAGCATCTGATACAATATTTCTCTCTGACTTAAGCCCTTCAACAACTTCAAACATTCTTTCCGTCAATTCAACAGACTCAGTCATGATCTCTTTGAAAGGCAGGGGATGTTGTTTGCGGATTCGAGATTCTGCCAACAGTGTGCCAGCAAGAAGCACCATAAAGGCAATTAGTAATCTTATATTCAAACTCAATTTATTCATGAGATAAATAGCGAGATCTGAAATATTATCATTGTCACTATCCCCAGGCTTAAAAGGGTTGAAGTAATCTTTTGTCTGCCAATCTCGTTCGCAATTAAACCGGGGATTATATAACCAATGGATTGCAAATCGAGTTTCATATGATCTGCGGGTTGGATCACAGAATCTATAAGTAGTTTAAGAAAGAAGCTTAGAAGGACGGCCAACAGGAATTTTCTTCTGCCATAAAGTATTAACCTGGATGAGAGCATTCTGATAATCATATAGACTAACAAAGCGATTATAATTGTCATGATGATTCTGTTAGGCTCATATATAAACAGGGCAAAGTAAGCAGGGGCAATTACGCCTCCTGGAGAAATGCCTGTGATCTCATAAAAAATAAATCCTACGACTAATCCGATTATGAACAGTTGAAGTATCATTTCAATTGCTTCATTATGTTAAATCCATCTCCACCAATATTTCCAACTCCTACGACTAATGATCTGTTAGCCATAGTATTTATAAGGTTTGTACTAATATTCCTCAGATGTTCTCCTTTCCATGATTCAATTTTCGACTTTTCAACTCCTGATTTTATTAATACAGATCTTGCCTTGAAAGTATGGTTGCCGGTCAATATTATTCTTTGATATGAATCATGATTTTGGGCTATCCATTCAGCAAACAGCTGACTCCGCAATGGCCTGTCTGCCCTGGTGTTAAGTATTAGAGTGATTTTACCATCAAAATCAATGACATTCATCCAATGTTTAATGAAAGAGGCAGTTGAATCAATATCATTTACGGAAAATGCGTTTAGAAGATGAAATGTTTTTCCTGTGTCAGTGACAGTGATGAGCGGCGATTCAGAGTTTAAGATACAGTTCAATATTCCTGATTCACAATGGCTTCGTTTCACTCCGGCCTCTTCGCATACGGTGAGTGCTAATGCAACATTTTCAGGGAATATGCCGAATGGTAACCTGGTTTTTAATTCATGATCGAGCTCCTTAGTCACGACCACGGTGCTCTTCTTTTCTGCTGCTTTCTTCTTTATTTTGTCCAGGAAGCATGTCTCTTGGGTCACAACCTTACAGTTTTCGGGAATAGCATTACATATTGCTTCAGCCTGTGATTCGAGTGTTATACCCATCTCTTCACGGTGATCATCCCTGATATTTGTAATAACGTAGATATGAGGCTGGAAAACTAAAGCCTCCAGTTTCTGAAGCTCCGGTGCAATCGACATGCATTCCAGAATCAGATTTTTCACTTTCTTTTTTCGGGCAAGCCTGATAATATTTACCTGTTCCTGAACCCGGGCAACACCATGCCGTTCTATTACAGTTTTTTTCCCACCGTATATAATGGTAGGAATAATTCCAGTAACTTTTCCCATTACATCAGCCTGTGAGCAGGATAATCCAGCTGCCACGTATTCAGTAACGGATGATTTTCCTCGGGTTCCGTTAACGAGGACTCTCAGGGATAGATAGCGGACGCTGCGTCGAACCATCCATCTTTCAATGATTAACAAGCTGATTATGATAACAAGTATCGTAGTTACTGTCACCATATCCTGAAACTGATAATCGTCCTTTTAAGGAGCAAGCGCTGTATCATTGCTAATAGCCTAATGCAATTCCACCTCTTCTTTTGTCTGCTGATCCGGAATATTCGCCGGTAACAGGATCAACAAAAATCATTTGAGCACCTCCGAAAAAGAGGTCTATCCCTTCATAGACTTTTAAGGTGTGTCCCATTTTCTCCAGTTCAATGCGCACTTCCGGTTTTATGCCTGACTCAACATGTAAAAAATCTTCAAATTTCTGACAATAGAACCGGGGAGCAAGGTTTGCTTCATTCACATCCATTCCAAAATCTATGACATTAACGACCAGCTCGATCAAAGTTGTGATAATGCGTCCTGCACCCGGGCTGCCAAGAATAAGATATGGATTTCCATTTTTAAGTATAATTGTTGGTGTGATTGAACTTCTGCAACGTTTACTGTTCTGTATGTAATTGACATTCTCAACATTGTATGAGAAATTTGTCATTGCATTATTAAACAGCACTCCGGACACAGTCTGTCCGGAGCCAAAAAACAAACCCAGGGTCTGTGTCAATGAAACGGCATTTCCATCCTTGTCTATAACAGACAAGTGAGTTGTATGACCTCCAGCAGGTTCCATTTCCGGGACCAGCTCCTTAACGGTTACATGGCTGAATTCTTCAGGATTTCCATATTTTGCTGCCCTGTAGGTTGGCGGGTCAAGTTTTTCCTGGTTTATGCTGTTAAACCTCGCCCTGGCATACTCTTTCGAAGCCAGTCCGTCTAGCGGGACAGTGACAAAATCGGGATCGCCGACATACTGGTACCTGTCAGCGTAGACTAACTTCTCCACCTCCGCTATAATATGTAAAGTCCTGGCTGATTCACTGAAATGTCCACTGGCATTCAGGTCATAATTTTCAAGCATATTTAGCCCCTGTATCAGGCTGACCCCTGACTGTGGAAGATTAGCTGTCAGGATGTTATAACCCCTATAACTGCCTTCAACGGGGACTGTAAGTTCTGCCTGATAAGATGAGAAGTCTTTTTCAGATAAAACTCCTCCGCGCTTCCTGATGCCACTGACAAAAGCAGCAGCGAGTTCACCTTCGTAAAACCCATCTCTCCCGTTTTCGGCAATGGTTTTCAGTACTGATGCAAGATCTTTCTGCACAAGTATTTCTCCCTCCATTCTTGGAAATCCGTCATCAAGAAATATGGATGAAGTAACCGAATCGCTCATTATGTTATCGATATTATCAAGAATTAGTTTGGCGAGCGTCTCATCAATTGCAAAACCATTCTCAGCATGCTTTATGGCGGGTTCAAGTATTTTCTTCAAGGGGAGGCTGCCGAATTTCTCATGTGCCAGAAGTAATCCTGCAACAGTTCCGGGGACTTCAATAGCTTTGGCAGTATAATTATCTGCCCCGTATTTAAACCCAGCATCAGATGCATTCTCCGAACTTCTTCCGTAATAATTGATGAAGTAAGATTTAAGCTCTTTCTTCATATATATTACCATTCCACCGCCCCCGCCGATCCCGGAACCATCGGGTTCAACCACACCAATGGTAAAAGCAGCAGCTACAGCAGCATCAACCGCATTGCCTCCACTCTTCAGCATATCCATGGCTGCCGCAGAGGCGAGGGGATGGGCAGTAGCGATCATCCCATTTCTTCCGGTTGCAGGGCCCATAACCTGACCCTGGGCAGCCAGGTGTATAACCAGGGTCAGTAAAAAGAGAAGTTGTAAAGATCTTGTTCTCATGGTATTTATTTTCTATTTATTTCTTCTGTGGAGCACAACCGGGTTACTTAAACAGGTTCCCCAACGGTGTCTCAGCCTCTGAAATTTTATCAACAAGGGTAAGCGGTATCTTCTTCGCGTTTGCGATAGCTGTGAAAAATCCATCCTCATCACCTTGTTTAACAACAATCATGAGTTTTGAATTATCGGCAACTATTTGATTGAATGAATCTGATTGGCCCTTTCTGCGAGCATTACCCCCAATGTGCATCATTACAATAGGTATCTTCATGTCGTTGGCTGATTTAATAAGTGCCTGAACTCTCTCAAATTCTTCCTGCTGACTTACTCCTGCAGCTCCCAGACCCTTTGAACTGAAGCCAGGTACAATAATAAGTGTTTTAATTCCTGTCAGGTCTGATGGTTTGGCCATCAGTATTGTCGTATCGTTCAGCTTTTGTCTATCAGCCAGCATCTTAACAAGCTTAACATCAGCACTCTGCCCGGCAGATGAAATGAGGACAGGCTGTGCAAATTTTTGAGCATTAGCAATAAATGCTGAGAATATTAATGCCAGTATGATGGCGATAGTTGAGACTCTGGTTTTCATATCATTTGTTATTTAATTATTTAAATATTTACCCACCCCTTTTTCCATCAGCATATTGTAATCGGGCAGGTTTTCAATTACAATTGGCTTTTCCGGATAATACATATTATATGAATTTAATAACTCAATAAAACCCATTATATGCCTTCCTACACGGTGCTCCATAGGCTCTCCGGTTTCTCCCCTGTAGGCAATTCTCAGCGCCCCGGATTCTTTTGCCTGCCTGTAGTTCTCAGAATACCCTTTTAGCACCAGTTCAACATTTGTTTCACCCCTTAATCTTCCCATTGAGGGATTGCTTGTTTCCATGAGAAATGGTATTGCATCTGTATAGTCACCCCATTCCCTGTGACTTAGTCCATGAAAGTTTTTCGGAGATGTTTCCGGAGAAAACTGCAGACCGGCCATTTCAAGACCCAGAACAGCAGCCATGGCTATATCTTCATATTTTTCATGATATACGATAACATCAACAATAGGTACCTCCGGAGATGATTCATGCAGATCAAATGCAATATCCACCTTCTCCTTTTTTATTAACTGGATTATTGCAAAGGCAACTTTCTCATTAAGAGATCCGTCAGCGCGCCCCGGGTATGCACGATTAAGGTTTCTTGTTTCAAATCCTGATAACTGCTGGTTTGACGGGTATTGAGCAAATACAAGAGGATCAGGCCATTGATGGAGTGGGTTGGTTACTCTTGAACCAAGCCTGAATTTACGCACTCCCTCCGTAGTTTCTATCTCATAATGATCAGGGAATCCCTCCATTGGATCAGTACATGTGAATGCACTGTTGTTGAGACGGGGAATTATGAATATTCGGCCCTTATTTACCCTGATATTCTCCAGGATAACCACCGGAGCCAGAAAGGCAGCAGCTTCATTAGCATGTGTCCCTCCTCCCAGTAGAGCTGTGCCCCCTGGTATTCCGCTGTCAAACAGGTAAACTTCTGTGTCTCCGTGAGTGCCTTTTATTCCTTCAAAGTAGTCACTTAGCATGCCAACCCGAGTAAGATCAGGACTTGGAAATAACTCTTCAGGGTGATGCATTTTGCCAAAGTCAATTGCAGCGATGACTCCCGCTGCTGACATTACGGCAAGTATTATTACTGTTGAAAGATGCTTTCTGATCATTGCATTTTACTTAATGTGAAAAAGCCGAAGAATGAAAACCAGTAATACCATTGCCATTGCCAGCTGGTTCCTCCATCTCTTTTCTTTCATGAACTCCAGAATGATCACAAAGGTCACGTAGGCAAGAATTATAGTGTATACATAGTATAACATGGCGTAAGATCAAAGTATCAGATTAGCTAACTCCTGGGCAAAAACGAGCACGAGTATTCCTATAGTCATTGAGATGGCAATAGGTATGAGACATGTCCTAAGAATTTTGAAGTGATTCTTTTCTTCAATAATCTGGGAAGAATAGGCACAAATCAATGCCGGTGGAGGCATCAGATCTCCTAAGGCTGCCATCAGAACCAGGGCTGCGGTTACGACCAGAGTGCTTTTACCAATAAACACATAAACAAGCGGAACGCCTATTATTGAAGCTGAGCCATAGGCAGATCCCATGAATGGCATCAGTCCGGCAGCGAAGTATCTGATACCTTCCGGCATATCGAGGGCTGTAACGGCCAGGTAACCCCTGACGCCGGTAAGTGCAAGGATCTGTAAAAACATCCCAACGCCAACCAGTATTGCCATAACCGGCATTGCACTGCTGAGTGCCTTTCTTGATACATCAATTAGTCTTACACCTTTCTTTGTTAATAGCCCCATCAGAGTTCCGACAATAAAAATTAAAGGCACACCCAGATGAGGAACATATTCATGAAACCTAATCTCGCCTATCATATAAATAATGACAAAAGCTATGGGTATATAGAGTTTAATCCCAAATTTCTCATTCTCTGATTTATCAAGATACTCCTTCACAGTTTCGATATTATATTTCGGAAGGAATCTGAACCTGAAGTATAATGCTGTAATTAATGCCGGGGGAAAGGAGACGAGCAGGAGAGGTATCCCAAACCCGATGTATGGCATATCAACGCCTCCTCCGATGATCATCACCGGAATACTGATAGGAGGTGCCACTTCACCAAAAACAGCAGCCATTGCAATGAGAGCACCAGCTGCCAGCCGTGGCATACCTATATTTATAAGTATAGGAGCCACCAGGGCACCTGTGGTCAGGATACATGTAGATGACAACCCTGTAAGCATGCCCGGAAACATAACAAACAGTGTAATGACAATGATGAGAAGCGTCGGGTACCTGTAAAAGAGACGGAGTATCCCTTTACTTATCCCGGCAAGTGCCCCGGTATCTTCCATAACCCTCATGAAGATCATGGCAGTTGATATGATAAGGATGGCCTCCAGAAATCCAAATCCACCTTCCACGAGGTGCCTGACAGGCAGACCCTGGCCTCCAATAAGTGCACCAACAACAGCAGCCAGCATTAATGAAACTCCTGCCGGCATTTTGATTAGAAATATACTTAATGCGAAGGTTGCAAGCATGCAAATGAAAATGATCAACTCAAAACTCATAGATTTCCGGATAGGTTATTTAATGAAGTCAAAAGCCATGCCATCATTATATATGCCTGAATATTAATATTTTACGAATAATAAGAGATGCAAATGCCTATTATTGGAGACAAATCAGCCCATCAGTATGTGTCAAATCAGCCCATATCAGTTGATGGTACATGAGATAGCGGTTTATCAGGGATCCATGTTCTTTTTGTCCAATGGGCCTCATTTGAATTGACTGTAAAGCAGATAAAAATGGAAGTTTGATATAAAAGAGACATTGTTGTTATTAAATGTGATGTGTAAAATATATTGGCCTGTTTTTTGAATATAGGTGCGGGTAAAACCATGAAATCAGTGAAATCCAGTCATAAGAATACCATTAATTACGTGCTCCTCTTGTTTATTTCAGCGTCAGTTCTCTCTCTGGCAGCACAGGAGATACCGACTGCTTGTGCTCCTGGAGGAACAAATGATTACATAACCTATTTGCCGGGTAATATGCCGCTGGTTATTTCAATTCCACATGGAGGGTATATGATGCCAGATGATGTGCCCGAGAGGCCATGTGTCAACTGTGCAAAAAATCAGGATATCTATACCCTCGAAATAGGATTAGGAATAAGGAATGAGATATACCAAACTACCGGTCACTACCCGTTTGTCATCATTAATAATCTGCACCGTACTAGATTGGACCCCAACCGCAACATAGCGGAGGCTGCCGCTGGCGATAAGAATGCAGAGCTGGCGTGGCATCAGTTCCAGGAATATATTGACAGCGCCGCTGCTGAAGTTCAAAATAGATACGGGAAAGGACTGTATATTGACCTTCATGGTCACAGACACGATATTAAAAGGACAGAATTGGGATATCTGATCAGCAATGATGAGCTTCAGCTTGATGATGAACTGCTTGACTTTGACTCATTCGTTGATTACAGTAGTATCAGAAGTCTTGTTAAAAATAATTTAAATGGAGAATCTATCTCTCAGCTTGTAAGGGGAAGAAACAGTTTTGGAGGTTTACTTGAGGAGATGGGTTACCCTGCTGTTCCAAGTCCCGGAATCCCGTTTCCGGGCCCCGGTGAGCCTTTTTTTAGCGGGGGTTATAATGTAACACGTCATGGATCGTCTCAAGGTGGAACAATTGATGGGATACAGATTGAGCTTGATGAGTATTTGCGAAGAGATATGTCAAAGCGCGATAAGTTGGTTTCCGACCTCGCATTTATTATAATAAAATTTCTCAGAATACATTACTTTCAGGATTCTGATTTTGTCACAGCGATGGCTCCCGGTAATAAATAGCCGGCAGGTTGTGTTTTTACAAGGGGCCTGAAGTAAAAGTTTCAGGGGTGCTGCAGCACCCCTTTTTTTATATAAAAAATTGATGCCGTCACCGACGGCATTTTTTTTTGACAGATCAAAATTTATTTGCAGAGTTCATTGAACATTTTTTTTAGTATATTTGTTTTCCACGCATGGTGAAGCAACCACCCGCATCGAAATGAATTGTATTATTGTAGATGATGACCCTATCTGGTGCAAGACCCTCGAGCAATTCGTGAGCCGATCGTCAAGCCTGTCTCTGGCTGGGACCTATTCAGATTCAGTCTCAGCCCGTAATGTACTTATGTCACGCAGAGATATCGAGCTCATCTTTCTTGATATCGAAATGCCTGAAATGGATGGCTTTGATTTCCTTTCAAGCCTCGAAATGCCTCCTCATATAGTTTTTGTCTCGGGAAGTGAGGATCACGCTTTTGAAGCATATAACCATAACGGCATAGATTATCTTCTTAAACCCATTTCCTATGCACGGTTCTGCAGGGCGGTGGAGAAGATAATGAAATACTATTCAGGTCGCCAGATACCGGCCACCGCCGGCGATGAGGAGATATTCATAAAGAAGTCCTCCTCTCTGGTGAAACTGAAACTCAAGGAGATCCTTTACGTTGAAGCGCTTGAAAATTATGTCAGCGTCATAACGCGTGATGAGAAATACACAATCCATTTTACCATGCGCGCCATTGAACAGCAGCTGCCGTCCGGCCTTTTCTTCCGGATCCACCGCTCATACATGGTCAATAAAAGCGTTATCAGGTCAATAAGCGAAAACAGCCTGACAATTCTCGTGGGTAACACCCCAAAAACTCTGCCCGTAGGCAAGTCGTACCGCGACGGGATAATGAGCTATATCAACATAATGACACGTTAAATGCCGTCACTGAGGCAGCTCTTCCTTGAGCATCTGGGACAGACCTCCGGTGCTCCGCTCATGCTTGAGATAGAGAAGGCGGAAGGCTCTTTTCTCTATGACAGGGACGGGAAAGACTATATTGATCTTATCTCAGGAGTATCTGTAAGCAATACCGGCCACCGGCACCCGGATGTAGTGGCTGCCGTTAAAGACCAGGCAGACAGATACCTGCACCTCATGGTCTACGGCGAGGTGATACAGAGCCCCCAGGTTCTGTATGCCACCCGACTGGCATCGCTGCTGCCACCCTCACTGCAGTCAGTATTCTTCGTTAACTCCGGGAGTGAGGCCGTCGAGGGTGCTCTCAAACTTGCCCGCAGGTATACCGGGAGGAATGAGATAATCTATTTCAGGAACGCCTATCACGGATCGACAACGGGCGCACTCAGCATTCAGGGCTCAGAGACCTATCGCAATGCCTTCAGACCGCTGATGCCGTCAACCACCATGGCGGAGTTTAACTCGGAACTGGCTGCCAGGATGATAACTGACCTGACGGCAGCGGTGATACTCGAGCCGGTGCAGGCCGAGGCCGGCGTGATACAGCCTGACAGTGGCTTTCTTGAGAGCCTCCGCTCTGCGTGCGACCGTCACGGGGCGCTCCTTGTCTTCGATGAGGTGCAGACAGGATTCGGCCGTACGGGACACCTCTTCTCGCTCTACAGATACAACGTGATACCGGATATTCTTGTCCTTGCCAAAGCCCTCGGGGGCGGACTGCCGCTGGGTGCCTTTATCTCTTCACATGAAATCATGTCATCCCTGACTGATAATCCGCCACTCGGACATATTACCACCTTCGGAGGACATCCGCTGTGTTGTGCCGCTGGACTTGCCTCACTGGAGGTCATTCTGAGGGAAGACCTTCCCGCAAAAGCCGCCGCAAAGGAGCGACAGTTCAGGGAAGAACTTGCTCAACTGCCTGTCAGGGAGATAAGGGGGGAGGGGCTCCTACTGGCTGTGGTGCCGGAAGAGAAAAAGATCATACCGGAACTTGTCAGGCAGGCTCCGGCGTACGGATTGCTGCTTGATTACTTCCTTTTCTGCGATGATGCCTTCCGTATTGCTCCTCCGCTGACAATTACACATGACGAGATTTCCGTCGCATGTCAGCGTCTTCGAAGCCTCATGCACGATCTTAGCAGCGGCAACTGACACTCTGTCATATTTGCCTCCCGCGGCACACACTTTGGAGAGCGTGGGCAGGATAAACATGAAAACTAATCATATGGAAAAAGGTAAAATCGGAGTAACAACGGAAAACATCTTTCCTATCATCAAGAAGTTCCTCTATTCAGACCATGAGATCTTCCTCAGGGAACTGGTATCAAACGCGACAGATGCCATACAGAAGCTGAAGACCCTCTCTTCAGCCGGTGAATTCAAGGGCGAACTGGGAGAACTGCAGGTGAAAATCGCTGTCGATCCCAAGAAGAAAACAATAACAGTATCTGATAACGGCATCGGGATGAGTGCTGAAGAGATTGACAAATACCTGAATCAGATCGCCTTCTCAAGTGCAAATGAATTCCTTGACAGGTACAAGGATCAGACGAGTGTGCTTATCGGACACTTCGGCCTTGGATTCTACTCATCATTCATGGTCTCTGACAAGGTTGAGGTCATATCGAAATCGTACCTTGACGATGTGCCTGCAGTAAAATGGACCTGCGACGGGAGTCCCGAGTATTCCTTGGAAGAGACCAAGAGATCAGAAAGGGGCACTGACATCATACTTCATATCGATAAGGATTCCAAGGAGTTTCTTGAGGAGAGCAGGATAGAGACGCTGCTTAAAAAATATTGCCGTTTCCTGCCGGTGACGGTCACCTTCGGAAACGAGAAGGAGTGGAAGGACGGCAAGATGACCGATACGGGGAAACCCAAGGTCATCAACAACACCCGTCCGGCATGGACCCGCAAGCCCTCTGAGCTTAAGGATGAAGACTACCATGGCTTCTACCGCGAACTCTATCCCATGGGTGACGACCCGCTGTTCCACATACACCTGAACGTCGATTACCCGTTCAAGCTTACTGGTATACTCTATTTTCCGAAGATCCGCAACAACTTCGAGATACAGAAGAACAAGATACAGCTCTACTGCAACCAGGTCTACGTGACCGACTCGGTGGAGGGGATCGTACCCGATTTCCTCACCCTGCTTCACGGCGTCATCGATTCCCCTGATATACCTCTGAATGTCTCGAGAAGCTATCTGCAGAGTGACTCCAGTGTAAAAAAGATTTCAGGCCACATCACCAAGAAGGTTGCAGACAGGCTGGCTGACATCTTCAAGAAGGAGCGCGAGAACTTTGAAAAGAAGTGGGATGATCTTAAACTCTTTATAGAGTACGGGATGATCACCGAGGAAAAGTTTTTCGAGAAGGCATCAAAATTTGCACTGTTCAAGAACACCGAAGGGAAATATTTCACCCTTGAGGAGTATGACAAGATCATAAAGGAGAACCAGACCGACAAGGATAAGGCTCTGATACACCTGTACACCACTGATGCGGTGGCGCAGCATACCTATCTCACCAAGGCTGCAGAAAAGGGTTATGATGTTCTTGTGCTTGACGGTCAGCTTGATACGCATCTTATCAACACACTCGAGTCAAAAGATCAGAACTCAAGGTTTGTCAGGGTCGACAGTGATGTCATTGAGAATCTGATAAGGAAGGAGGAGAGGCAGTCGTCAAAGCTCACGCAGGCACAGTCTGATGACCTGACGCAGGTCTTCCGGAGCCAGGTGGCAGACAGTGACAAGGCTCACTTCCAGGTCAGGGCAGAGAGTCTTGATGAGAATGATCTCCCGATGGTCATCACTCAGAGCGAGTTTATGCGCAGGATGAAAGACATGGCCCAGTTCGGAGGGGGATACTCTTTCTACGGTGAGATGCCAGACAGCTATAACCTTGTGCTCAACACGAACCATCCGCTTGTCATATCGCTTGCAGGGGCGCTCGACAGTGACCATGCCGATGAGCTGAAGAAGAACAGCGCTGGGATTGATAAAACGAAGGTTGAGATAGACTTCATGGAGAAGGAGCACGGCAAGAAGAAGCCGGAGGAGATATCTACCTTTGAGAAGGATGATCTCGAGAGACTGAGGGGTGAGCTTAAACAGCTCGAGGAGAAACGGAAGACCATCCTGACAGGGTTCGGAACAGAACATCAGTCTGTCAGACAGCTCATTGACCTGGCTATGCTGGCAAACAACATGCTCAAGGGTGAGGCACTGAGCAGCTTTGTAAGGCGCAGCATATCACTTCTGTAGGAAAATACATGTAACGACGCCCAAGATTGGGCGTCGTTACATCATGATACGCGTCAGCTCTGCCTTGACAAAGTCTATCGCAGCACGGCAAGGCTCACTGTCCATATCCATAACCTCCTCTATAAGGAGACGTGAGAGCTCCTCTCCGGTTGCCGTGGGAGGCAGTTTGGTGGCTATGTTGTTTATTACCCTCACTACGGTACCCCGGGCATTCTTAACCATCTCCCAGGCTTCGTTGCTCATATAGATCTGCTGCGAGAGGTTATGCTCATATTCACTTCTTATTGTGCTGACAAGGTCTGAATGAAGCTGCTGGGCAGTCTGTTCAGGCCTGGCGATACGCATTATAAGCGATTCGGGAGAGATACGCTCAAGAAAAAGTATGATTCTCTCATATGCCTGTAACCTGACGGGTGTGATAGTTTTTACGGTCTGAAGAAGCAATTCCTGGCGCCGTCTGTCCTGATCATCACGGAGCATGCTTCTGATTACAAACCATACAGTTATCACTACCAGCAGCGCCGGAAGAGTAATCTTAAGTATCTCGAACAGGATCTCCATGCAACAATTCTTTTAATAATTAAACGATGCAAATTAATCATTTTTATCATAGGCTCATAAAGAACTGTCAGCTTGCCATAATACCTTTTCTATTTCCATTTTTAAGTTTACATTTGGTCCTTTCGTACATAAAACAACATTCCTGATTATGGAGCATATTTCAAAGAGAGTTCAGTCACTGTCAGTGTCACAGACGCTGGCCATGGCGCAGAAGAGCCGCGAGCTGAAGGAGCAGGGTATTGATGTAATAAGCCTGAGCCTGGGAGAGCCTGATTTCAATACTCCCGATGATATCAAGGAGGCAGCCAAGAAGGCTATAGACGATAATTTCTCATTTTATCCTCCCGTGCCGGGTTACACTGACCTGAGGCAGGCAATCTCTGATAAATTCAGGGAGGAGAACGGGCTCGATTATTCACCTGAGCAGATTATTGTTTCCGCAGGAGGCAAGCATACGCTGATGAACATAATAGTCTCGGTGGTAGATCCGGGCGAGGAGGTTATCCTGCTTGCTCCCTACTGGGTGAGCTATCTTGACCAGGTCATCTTTGCCGAAGGCGTTCCGGTAATAATACGCACTACCATTGACAGTGATTTTAAAGTTACCCCTGAGCAGCTGGAGGCTGCCATTACCCCGCGAACAAGACTCCTGATCTTCAACTCGCCTTCGAATCCGACTGGTATGGTGTATACACGTGACGAGATGGCTGCACTGGTCAGGGTGGTTGAGAATCATCCCCAGGTGATAATCATCTCAGATGAGATTTATGAACACATCACATTCACCGGCACTCATATCAGCCTTGGGACATTCAGGTCAATAGCTGACCGTGTTGTTACGGTAAACGGCGTGTCAAAGGGTTATGCAATGACGGGGTGGAGGATAGGCTACATGGGAGCGCCTCTCTGGCTCTCAAAAGCATGCAACAAGCTCCAGGGACAGTTCACTTCAGGTGTATGTTCGATAGCCCAGAGGGCGGCGCTGGCTGCTGTTACATCGAAGAGCGATTCGAAGAAAAGGATGAAGGAGGCTTTCCTTCGCAGGCGCGATCTGATATGCTCGCTTCTCAATGAGATACCCCATCTGAAGGTCACTGTGCCCCAGGGTGCATTCTATGTGATGCCCGACGTGACATGGTTCCTGGGAAAGAGCCATAACGGCATCACTGTCAAAGACTCGGACGATCTTGCTTATTATCTGCTGAGCGAGGCAAGGGTTGCTGTTGTAGGGGGAGGTGCCTTCGGCGCCCCGGAATGCATAAGGATATCATACGCAACATCGGATGATAAGATAACCGAAGCTGTCAGACGGATCGGTGAGGCACTGTCGAAACTGATATAAAGGTAACGACGCCCAAGTTGGGCGTCGCTACACATATCTGATATCTTCATATACCGTCAGTACCTGTTAAACGAGATCGCTTCTCCAGGTTTCTTCCTCAGCTTCTCCCTGTTCTTGCTGTCAGCGTAACCGACAGTAAGAATCAGCTCCACCTTTTTTGAACCCGGAACCCCGAGCAGCTTCCTGATTTTCTTCTCATCGAGCCACCCTATGATGCATGTCCCCAGTCCCTCGGCAGCAGCCTGGTAAGCCATGGAGGCAGCGGCAATACCTATATCAATCAGTGAGTAGTCCTTATTCTTAAGGAGATCGCCGGCCCTGGAATTAAAGTTTGACTTCTCTCTTATGATGACGATAAGTACCGGGGCCTGCTGAACGAATGCGTTCATCCTCAGCACCTGTGACTCGGTTGCGGCAGCAACCTCCGCCCGCAGTTCAGGCTCATCAACGACGACGAACCTCCACGGCTGGCCGTTGCATGCCGATGGCGACAGCCTCCCCGCCTCAAGAATCCTGTCGAGCTTCTCCTTCTCAACAGGCTTATTGAGATAACGGCGCTCGCTTTGCCGCCTGTTGACCAGGTCAAGCATCCCTTCCCCATCAATCATTTCCTTGAACAGTACCGGCTAGTAGTTCTGAGCGAAGATTTCTGTATAGCTGAACGGATGGAGGCATGCAGGACAGTTCTTCAGAGGCTTGGTGCCAAAGTGAACATATCCGCATTTACGGCAATACCAGAAGACCTTCTCGCCGCGCTCAAACACCTTGTTGCCCATTACATTCTCAAGGAGCTTTCTGTATCTCTCCTCATGTATCTTCTCAGCAGAAGCTATTGCCTTAAATGCTGTGGCTACCTCTTTGAATCCTTCTTCCTCAGCCACTCTGGCAAATTCGGGATAGAGCTCGGTCCACTCTTCATGCTCTCCCGCAGCTGCTGCTTCCAGGTTTTCTCCGGTAGTTGAAGTCTTTCCGGCCGGATAGCTTGCCGTGATCTCAAGCATTCCTCCTTCAAGGAATTTGAAGAACCGCTTGGCATGCTGCTGTTCCTGCAGCGCTGTCTCAAGGAAAATACCGGCTATCTGCTCGTATCCTTCCTCTTTTGCAACCTTGGCTGCAAATTCATAACGGTTTTTTGCCTGTGATTCACCTGCAAAAGCCTTGAGGAGATTCTTCTCCGTCCTGGTTCCTTTTATACCTTCCATACTTAAATGATTTAAATGTTGGTTAAGTTAGTTAAGTGATAAAAATAGCAAATTTCTTGATACCTTTAAATCATCATACCTCTTATATATAAAAGACAGAAATGAAAAGAGCAAGTTTTTTGATTGTGATTGCAATAGCACTTTCACTGGCAGCATGTAACAGGAAGGGTAATGACTATCATCTTTATTTCCTTGGAGGCCAGTCAAATATGGATGGATATGGGTTCGTTTCACAGCTCCCTGATGAGCTGAAAACACCTGTCCCCGGTGTAATGATCTACCATGGCAATACGGCGGCTGACAACACCGATACTGACGGCAGGGGATGCTGGGCTACCCTGCAACCGGGTCACGGCGTCGGGTTCAGAAGCGACGGGATTACAAATACATATTCTGACAGGTTTGGGGTCGAACTGACCTTTGCCCTGAAACTCAGGGAGCTCTTTCCTGATGAGAATATTGCCATTGTGAAATACTCCAAGGGAGGTTCATCGATTGACGTTGCTGCCGGTGCGGGGTACGGATGCTGGCATCCTGATTACACGATGGGCAACGGCGTCAACCAGTATGATCATTTTCTGGCTACTGCGGAAGGGGCCTTCAGAAACACCGATATAGATGGTGACGGCCGGAAGGACAGACTCATACCTTCCGGGATTGTATGGATGCAGGGGGAGACGGATGCCAACTACGAACAGGCTGCCTCAGTCTATAAGGAAAACCTCGGGATGCTCATGGGTATGTTTCGCGATGTCTTCGGTTCGCAGGAGATACCTGTTGTGATAGGCCGCATTTCCGAGTCTCATCTTGACAGCGACAGCATTGTCTGGACATACGGTGATATGGTGAGACAGGCGCAGGCTGATTTTGTAAGCGAGGATGGTAATGCCGCCCTGGTGACTTCAACAGACAGGTACATGTACAGTGATCCTTGGCATTATGACACCAACGGATATATCGATCTGGGTAAAGAGTTTGCCAATGCCATGGCAGGGCTCAGAGAGCGCTAGTCTTTCTTCCAGCGGATAAATCTCTTCTCCTCACCTCTTATCAGTCTTCCAATGTTCTTCTTATGAGTAAGAACAAGGGCAACTGCTATTACTACAGAAAAGATCTTAAAAAGCATTGAAGGGGTGCTGAAAACAGTCATCAGCAGTATCGGGAACATAATGCCTGCGGTCATTGAGCCGAGGGACACGTATCCGCTCAGCAGAAGCACTATCAGGAATATCCCTGCACAGGTAAGTGTGAGCCATGGGTGCAGAGCCAGCAGTACTCCGAATGTTGTCGCCACACCCTTGCCTCCCTTGAAGCCGGCAAGAACAGGAAACACATGGCCTGTGATTGCTGCCATGCCGCAGACTATCTTCAGCGCCATCAGCTGTGTGGATTCTTCCGGGGCAAGGTTCATGATCACAGGGAGAGAAGCTGCCAGGAAACCTTTGGCCAGATCGATTATCAGCACCGGGATACCGGTCTTCCATCCCAGAACCCTGATGGTGTTTGTCGCTCCGGCATTGCCGCTGCCATGTTCTCTAATGTCTATTCCGTGAAAGATCCTGCCTGCCCACACAGCTGTTGGCAGAGAGCCTGCAACATAGGCCAGGAGAAGTGCGGCGACAGACAACCAGATATTCATTTGCTGCTTGTTAGATTTCAGGGCCTGATTGTGCCAGTCTGGCAGTATCAGGATTTGAGGTGAATTTCGAGAAATTCTTCCTGAATTTCTCTGCCAGTTCTACGGCAGCCTTATTCCATTTTTCGTCACCACCCCATGCCTGACGCGGATCGAGCAGTGAGGATGGCACGCCGGGCACTGACTGAGGAATCTTAAGATTGAATACCGGCAGTGTTGAATAACGTACGTCTGTGATAGTCTTATTAAGGATTGCATTGATGATATTCCTGGTTGAGGGGAGGTCAATGCGTCTTCCGGTACCGTACGGTCCACCCATCCATCCTGTATTGACGAGCCATGCCTCGGCATTATGGGCTGTCATTTTCCTGGTCAGTTCATGTGCGTAAACGATAGGGTCAAGCATGAGAAACGCAGCACCGAAGCAGGCAGAGAAGGATGGCTGAGGCTCTTTTATGCCACGTTCGGTACCGGCTACCTTTGCCGTATATCCGCTGAGGAAATAGTACTGGGTCTGCTCCCTGGTAAGTCTCGCCACCGGGGGGAGGACACCGAAGGCATCCGCTGTCAGGAAGATAACAGTGGTGGCATGTCCGGCACGTGAAACGGGCCTGACTATATTATCAATGTGATAGATAGGATATGAGACCCTGGTATTTTCAGTCTTTGCATTGCTGGCGAAGTCGATCTCACCATCAGCACTGACAACCAAATTTTCCAGGAGTGCGTCACGCCTGATAGCCCTGTAAATATCAGGCTCATTCTCCTTGCTCAGATTGATGCATTTGGCATAACAGCCCCCCTCAAAATTAAAGATTCCCTGTTCATCCCATCCGTGCTCATCGTCACCTATCAGTGCCCTGTCGGGGTCTGTCGAAAGGGTTGTTTTCCCTGTTCCTGACAGTCCGAAGAAGATGGCAACATCGTTCTTCTTTCCTACATTGGCAGAGCAGTGCATAGATGCTATTCCCCTGAGCGGAAGGAAATAATTCATTACCGAGAAGATCCCTTTCTTCATCTCTCCGCCATACCATGAGCCACCTATTAGAGCCATCTTCTCCTTCAGATTGAAGAAGACAAAATTCTCAGAGTTGAGTCCAAACTGTTTATATTCCGGATTAGTGGCCCTGGAGGCATTAAGCACCACGAAATCAGGATTGAATCTTTTCAGCTCCTCTTCCGATGGTCTTATGAACATATTCTTTACGAAATGGGCCTGCCACGCCACCTCCATAATGAATCTCACATTCAGCCTTGTGTCTTCATTCGCCCCGCAGAAACAGTCGACAACATAGAGCTTCTTGCCTGAGAGCTGATCTGAGGCAATCTTTTTACAATGCTCCCATGCCTCTTGTGTAATGGCTTTGTTATCTGATACCGGCGAGACCTCGGATTTCCACCATACGGTATCTTCAGTTACACTGTCCCTTACAACATATTTGTCCTTCGGAGAACGCCCTGTAAATACTCCTGTATCAACAGCCACCGCACCGGTGTTTGTGAGCACACCTCTCTCAAAACCTTCGAGATCGGGTGATAACTCATCATTGTATAAAACATCGAAGGAGGGATTGTATACTAATCCGGCAACATTATTAATTCCGTAATGCTTTAAGATTTCTTCTGACATCATGGTATTTTGGGTTCTGATGTCCATCAAAGTTAATAATATTAACATGACCATCTACCTAAACTGCCGTAAAAAAGTTTGAGAATTCAGCATGTTCCGGTGAAAGTCACATAATTGCATCAGAAGTACCCTCAAACCATGCTGCAATAACTAAATATCAGTAATTTTAAAGGCTAAAACAATCGCAGAAAAGAATTTGCAGATGAGAGCTGTATTCATGATATTTCTAATGGCCACAGCCACACTTCAGGCACAGGAGGTCAGGGAGACAAGGACAAGGCAGATAAGGCTGCCGGGCAATGACATATCATTTGTCTCGGCCGTCTCACCTGACGGAAAGAAGATACTGGTCTCAGGACCCAATTACAAGGGTATTTTCATCACTGGCAAGAGGGGAGGCAAGGTAACCCGGATAAGTGACGCACCCGGCGCAGGCTATGAGCCACGTTTCTCTGAAGACGGACGCTATCTCTTCTTCAGGGAGGATGAATTTCCTGATCAGAAGAAAGTCTCATCACTGATACAGTATGATATGACTACCGGTAGCAGGAAAGTTATTGCTGCCAGGGTGTCTGACCTGGCTGCGCCGGTATTTTCCGGAGACAAGATGCACTACAGGTCAGACGGTAAAATGAATACTGTCAAACTTGATAATGCCTCACTCAAGAGTGCAGGATCAGAAATCTTTGTCACATCAGAGGATCTCACACCCGTGGTTTACATCAATGGTGAAGGGAAGCCGGTAAAACCCAACGGTGACGGATCATATATCTGGGCGTCACTCTCGCCCGACCGCTCAAAACTTCTCTACTATTTTGCAGGACAGGGTACATTTGTCAGTGACCTTGAGGGAAAGATATTGTTCTCGCCGGGGAAGATAAGCGCCCCCAGATGGCTGAGCGACCAGATGGTAATCGGAATGGATGATCGTGATGACGGCTATCGCGTTACCGGATCGGAGATTGTCTGTTTTAGTCTCTCTTCCGGGAAAAGGATTAGTCTGACTTCCACCCCTGAAAGGGCGGAGATGTATCCGGTGCCACTCCCGGGCGGTAAGAACGTGGTCTTTCAGACCCCTGAGGGAGAGATTTTTATTATGAGATTAAAAGTTAAATGAACTGTCCGTTACTGTGAGAACCATATTCTTCCCCGCCGCACTGCTGATTCTTTTGTCAGGCCCATGTCTGAATGCACAAAAGACCGATCTGACAGGTTACAGGATCTTCATCAACCCCGGACACGGAGGGTACGACTCGGATGACAGGCACATGCTTGCCACCGATTTCTGGGAATCGGAGGGCAACCTTGTCAAGGGTCTATATCTCAGAGATCTTCTCAGTAATATGAAGGCTGAAGTCTATATGTCGAGGACAACAAACAATACGGGTGATGATCTTCCTCTTTCAGTAATTTCGCAGATGGCCAATGAACGTAATGTGCATTTCTTCCTGTCAATACACAGCAACGGTTTCGACGGCAAGCAGAACCAGCCCCTCATGCTTTTCAGGGGCTATGACAACCAGCCTGTTTACCCCGATTCCAAAGTCATGGCCCAGATTATCTGGCAGAAGGTCTTTGAAAAGGGAAACTGCTGGACCAGCAGCAATGTCTGGGTCAAGGGGGACTGGTCATTTTATCCCGAATGGGGTACACAGGGGCTGGGTGTACTCCGCGGACTTACCATGCCGGGAGTCCTCTCTGAGGGTTCCTTTCATGATTATGTCCCGGAAGGATGGCGGTTGCGCAATACAGATTTCCTTCATCACGAAGCCTGGGCCCTCCTTCGGGCGTTCCTGGAATATCAGAATGTTGCTCCGATGCAGCACGGGGTCATTGCGGGTGTGATAAGGGACCCTCTTATTTCACCGACATGGTACTTCAAACCCGGAACACGCGATGAGGCTATGCCGCTGAACGGAGCAAAGGTGACACTTGATCCCGGCAACAGGGTATACAATGTAGATAACCTTAATAACGGCTTCTATCTCTTTGACTCAGTACCGCCAGGTGTTTATAAACTATATTTTGAAGGTGTTCAGGATTACCTCAGGGATACCCTTACGGTCACGGCGGTGGCAAACCGTTCTATACTGGCTGATATCAGTCTCCTGTTTGACACCACCATGGTTCCTATGCTGGAAGGAATATCACCTGATCTCACAGACAGTATTCCATTTAACCAGGAGTTCACATTCACATTTGATCTGCCCATGGACAGGGATTCTGTTCAGAAGGCACTTAAGTTTGTGCCCTCAGCCGATATTGTCTGCTCGTGGGATGAAAAGAGCAGGGTGCTCAAGGTAAGGCCGGCAGTAAGTTTTCAGAGTAAGACAAACTACATCATCAGGATGGGTACTAAGGCTTGCTCAAGGTGGAAGGTGCCCCTTGCAGCAGAATCAGAGTATGCATTTGTCACGAAAAACAGGAGTGCGCTGAAGCTGGAGAATGGTTTTCCGTCAGCCGCCACAACAGGCGTCACTCTCTATCCGCAGGTAAGATTATGGTTTGATGCCCCGCTGAATCAGTCAACATCACAGGCAGGAATACGGCTGCTTGATGATCAGGGCCAGTCGCTCGCAAAAGTGAGGGAAGAGTGGCATGAGTCAAACGGGATGGGGGGGTACTTCTTTGAGCTTTCGCAGCCTCTGGCATTGAACAAACAGTACCGCATCAATGTCAGTTCCTCTGTCACTGATATTACGGGTCTTTCCACAGGTCAGTCTGCTGAGATTGCATTCACATCGCGCACAAAAAGCTATGAAACCGGCACCACTGTCGAAAGCTATGACAATATTTCTGATTTCTGGGATCCGGATGCCAGCGGCAGCACGGTAGGAACGGACAATCCTCTTACAACCTTCATTGCATCACCGGAGAGAAAGCGTTCAGGCAGCAACGCCGGGAGGCTCGACTATGTATTTACGGGTGCCGACGGCGGAGTATGCCGTGTCTTTGACACTAGGAAGCCTTCAATCGGCTCTTCAGCTTCAAATCTTTTCGGCATATGGGTTTTCGGAGACAAGAGCATGAACCTGCTTGAGTATTGGTTCTATTCCTCCGGCTCAACAAATCACATTGTTTATGTTGACACCCTCGACTGGGCTGGCTGGGACCTGAAGACGATTCCTCTCTCATCTATCGGCGGAAGCGGCGATAGGCTTTACCACAGTGTTGTCATAAGGCAGACGCCGGTGGGTTCAAAGATGGGTTCAGTGTGGTTTGACGACGCCATGGTAATAGTTCCGACAGCAGTTGAGGAACTGTCGGATGATGCAGGTTCTTTGACAGTCTATCCTAATCCGGCATCCACATCCGTAACCATAACCTATGATCTTGCTTTGCAGTCGGCAGTCTCTGTTGACCTGTTCACCGCTGACGGCAGGAAGGTGATGAATATATACGCTGCAACGGAGGATCCCGGGCCGAAAATACATGACTGGTCTCCGCCGTCCTTCCTTTCAACAGGAACCTATATCATACGGCTTGAACAAAGGTCACAGGCAGGTATATCGTCATCTGCTTCAATGCTGCTGCTGGTCAGGTAGATTCAAACACAACATACAGGTATAAAAAACAGTAGAGGCGTTGCATGCAACGCCTCTACGATGTTTATTAAACGGGATTAGTTTTTGCCGTATTTTATTGAAGACTGTGCTGCAGCAAGACGTGCAATGGGTACCCTGAAGGGGGAGCAGCTGACATAAGTCAGTCCGTTTCTGAAGCAGAACTCCACCGATGCGGGATCGCCACCCTGTTCGCCGCAGATGCCTATCTTGAGGTCAGGGCGTGTAGCCCGCCCTTTCTGAACGGACATTGTTATGAGTTGTCCGACGCCGTCCTGGTCGATTGTCTGGAACGGGTCAGCAGCGAGCATCTTATTGTCAAGATATTCATGCAGGAAACCGCCGATGTCATCACGGCTGAAACCGAATGTCATCTGGGTAAGGTCATTGGTACCGAAGGAGAAGAACTCGGCGCTCTTTGCCATGCGGTCTGCAAGCAGTGTTGCGCGCGGGATCTCTATCATTGTGCCGTACTTGAATGAAATCTTGCTTATTCCAAACTTTTTGCACACCTCGGCGTAAACCCTGTCGACAACTTTCCTTGTGAAATCGAGTTCTGAGACATCACAGGTCACCGGAACCATGATCTCGGGCTGGGCATCCCTGCCTTCCTTAATCAGTTCGGCGGTAGCCTCGAAGATGGCTCTGATCTGCATCTCCGATACCTCAGGGTATGTCACACCCAGGCGTACGCCGCGGTGGCCCATCATCGGGTTTGATTCATGCAGGGCCTCTCCGCGTTTTGCAACAGCCTCAATGGAAATTCCAAGGGCACTGGCGAGTTCAGCCTGCTTCTCTGCTCCCTGCGGAACGAATTCGTGAAGCGGGGGATCAAGCAGGCGGAACGTCACGGGCAGCCCGTTCATTGCCTCCATGGTGCTCTTGATATCCTTCTTTACAAAGGGGAAGAGCTCGTTGAGGGCGTTCCTTCTTTCAGCCTCGGTAGAGCTGAGAATCATTTTACGCAGGAGGAAGAGCGGCTGCTCTGACCCTTTGCCGTAAAACATATGTTCTGTACGGAAGAGCCCGATGCCCTCTGCACCGAATTCGCGTGCCATCTTTGCATCATCGGGGTTGTCGCAGTTGGTGCGGACACCCATTGTGCGAAACTTGTCAACCATTTTCATGAAGGTCTGAAACCTTGGGTTCTCAGTGGCATCCATGAGTTTAATAGCCCCGTTATAAACATTTCCTCTTGTGCCGTTGAGTGTTATTATGTCACCCTCTTTCAGCACTATGTCAGTGCCTGTTATCTTTGCTTTTTTTGCTGCTGCTTCAACATGCATTCCGCCTGCGCCGACGATGCAGCACTTACCCCAGCCTCTTGCAACAAGGGCAGCGTGTGATGTCATCCCTCCGCGTGCAGTAAGGATACCTTCTGCAGCACGCATGCCCTCAACATCCTCAGGGTTGGTCTCCTCACGGACGAGGATCACCTTTTCACCCCTGCGGTTCCATGCAACTGCATCTTCAGCCGTGAATACGATCTTGCCGACAGCGGCGCCCGGCCCTGCCGGAAGGCCCTTCACGAGAGGAGTCACTTTCTTCTCGGCTGCCGGGTCACAGATAGGATGGAGGAGCTCATCAAGCTGTGCAGGGTCAACCCGCATGACAGCCTTCTTCTCGTCTATCAGTCCCTCTGCAAGCATATCCATGGCCATGTTAAGGGCGGCGGTGCCTGTACGCTTGCCGGCGCGGCACTGAAGCATATAAAGCTTGCCTTCCTGGATGGTGAACTCGATGTCAAGCATGTCATGGAATGACTTTTCAAGGGTGTTCCTTATTTCAACAAGCTCCTTGTATGTTCCCGACATCGACTCCTGCATGCTGTGGAGGTGCTTATTCTGTTCATTCTTTGTGTCATCGTTGAGAGGGTTCGGGGTGCGGATACCTGCCACAACGTCTTCACCCTGGGCATTTACGAGCCACTCGCCGTAGAAGATGTTATCACCTGTTGCCGGGTTACGGGTGAAGGCGACACCGGTAGCCGATGAGTCACCCATGTTGCCGAACACCATAGCCTGTACGTTTACAGCTGTGCCCCACTCATCCGGAATACCCTCTATGCGACGGTATGATACAGCCTTCTTCCCATTCCAGCTTTTGAATACGGCCTTGATGCCTCCCTCAAGCTGCTCACGTGCATCATCGGGAAACTCCTTGCCGAGTGAATTCTTCACTCTTTTCTTAAACTCTTCAGCAAGATACTTCAGGTCATCAGAAGAAAGATCTGTGTCTGACTTGAATCCTTTTTTGTGCTTGTACTCATCAAGCATCTCATCGAGCTGCTTACGGATCCCTTTTCCGTCAGTAGGTTCAATTCCTTCTGCCTTTTCCATAACCACGTCAGCATACATCATAATCAGACGGCGGTATGAATCCCATACAAACCTTGGGTTATTCGTCTTTTTGATGAGACCGGGAATGGTTTCTGAACAAAGTCCGATATTGAGAACTGTATCCATCATGCCTGGCATTGAACTGCGGGCACCGGAACGGCACGAGACGAGAAGGGCATTCTCCCTGTCACCATATTTCATCCCCATTGCTGCCTCTGCCTTTTTCATTGCTTCCCACACCTCAGGCATGAGTTCTGCAGGCAGCTCACAATTATTCTCATAATATTCCGTACATACATCAGTGGTGATTGTAAATCCGGCAGGCACCGGCAGTCCGAGGAGACACATCTCAGCCAGGTTGGCACCTTTTCCACCAAGCAGATTTTTCATATCTGCCTTACCATCAGCAGTTTTGTTGCCGAAGGAATAAACACGTTTAACTTTTGACATAGTTTATCTTAATTATAATTATTAAAAAGCCTTTTTTTCGATCCGCAAAAATATAAATTATGCGGATATTAAGAAACACCTTTTAATTAATGTTTTGACCTCGGATGGAACATTATGAGTGTGTCTCTCAGGTAACTCCTGTCGATATGAGTATATATCTCTGTAGTTGTAATTGATTCATGGCCAAGCATCTCCTGTACAGCACGCAGGTCGGCACCCCCTTCAACGAGATGTGTGGCGAAGGAATGGCGGAAGGTGTGGGGGCTTATCTTTTTTCGTATGCCGGCAGCGTCAGCCAGTTTTTTTATGATTGTGAAGATCATCACCCTGGTTAGCCTCCTGCCCCGCCTGTTAAGGAAAATGATATTCCGGTCAGTGATAACCGGAAGCCTGCTTCTTGTCTCCAGATAATTGTCTATCTCTTTCAATGCCACTGAACCGATCGGCACGAGCCTCTGCTTGTTCCCCTTGCCGGTCACGGTGACAAATCCTTCACTCCGGTGCATATCAGTAAGTTTCATGTTTACCAGTTCTGACACGCGAAGCCCGCAGCTGTACATGGTTTCTATCATTGCCCTGTTCCTGTGGCCTTCAGGGAGGCTGAGGTCAATGGCAGCAATAATCCTGTCTATCTCCTCAGTCGTCAGTACCTCAGGCAGTTTCATCCCCACTCTCGGCGATTCAAGCAACGTTGACGGGTCCTCTGTTATGATCCCTTCAATGATCAGGTACCTGAAGAAAGCCCTGATACCTGAAATCAGCCTGGCCTGTGTCCGTGCAGAATTATTGCTGCCGGCGCCTGATGCCACGAAATCACTCAGGTCGTTATAAGTGATCCCGGCAGGTTTCCTCTCTTTCTTATTCTCACTTAAGAATTCCCGCAGTTTACGCAAGTCGTTGAGATATGCTGCAACACTGTTGTGCGAGAGTGACCTCTCAATCATGAGGTAGCTCCGGTAACCTCTCAGTGTTGTTGTCCATTCCTTATCCATCTGCCCGTAAACTGACGATCAAAGTTATATCATATTAAATAATCTCCATAAATCCGGTCATTTCTTTATTTTTGTATCATGACCGCATGAATGCATGACTCCAAGGCAAAAGGAGAAAGGCAAAAGGAGAAAGTAAAAGGAAAAAGTTTAAAGAGATTAGATTCCGGACATATTGACAGGAGACTTTGATGATGAGAATTGCGATAATTAACGGGCCGAATCTGAATCTGCTCGGAGTACGGCAGCCTGAGATTTACGGCAGCACCGGATTCAACGAATACATGAGTGAGCTGGGGTCTCTGTTTCCAGACATTGCATTAGTTTATACACAGTCCAATATCGAAGGAGAGCTTGTCAGCCTGGTCCAGGAAGCCGGGATAAAATGTGACGGAATCATAATCAATCCGGGGGGATACACTCATACCTCGGTAGCGATAGCTGATGCCATTGCAGCAGTCAGGGTTCCCGTCATTGAAGTTCACATCTCGAACCTGCTTTCAAGGGAAGAATTCAGGCATACAAGCATTACAGGGAGATATTGCCGTGGAGCAATAATGGGACTTGGGCTCGACGGATACAGGCTGGCAGTGAAGGCAATAATGAAAATATCAGATAAATAAACCGGAGAATGGCAAAAGGGTTCATTAAAAAGCGGACAAAAATCGTTGCGACCATTTCTGACAAGAACTGCGAACCGGATTTTCTCAGGAAACTGCATGAAGCCGGCGTGGATGTAGTAAGGATTAACTCAGCCCACCTCTCACCGGAAGGGGTGGTGAAGATCGTTAACAATACCCGCAGTATTTCAGATAAGATAGCCATACTGCTTGATACCAAGGGTCCCGAGATAAGAACCACCATATGTGACGAACCCATCCGATTCTTAAAAGGGCAGAAGATTAAGATTGCCGGCAACGGCGACGCCAAAACAACAGGCTCTGTCATCAATGTAAATTACGTAGATATTGCAAGGCAGGTACCTTCAGGGGCAGTCATACTGATTGATGACGGTGAGCTCGAGATAAAGATTACAGGCAAAAGAGTTGATGCACTGGAAGGTACCATTGAGAATGACGGCACACTCGGATCAAGGAAGACTGTAAATATTCCGCAGGTAAGGATAAATCTGCCTTCCGTAAGTCAGAGGGATCTCATATTCATAGACCTTGCTGTGAAGCTTGACATTGAATTCATAGCCCATTCATTTGTAAGAACAAAGAAAGATATCCTGGCTGTTCAGAAGATCCTTGACGGTCACGGAAGTCAGATTAAGATCATAGCCAAGATAGAGAACCAGCAGGGTGTTGACAACCTGGAGGAGATCATGGACCATTCATACGGAATAATGGTTGCCAGGGGCGATCTCGCCATCGAGGTGCCTTTTGAGAGGATACCGGGCATCCAGCGGATGATAATTTCCAAATGCATAGAGAGGCGCAAGCCGGTCATTGTGGCCACACAGATGCTCCACTCGATGATCACCAATCCGAGGCCGACAAGGGCGGAGGTGAGTGATGTAGCCAATGCCGTTTACAGTCAGACTGATGCGCTTATGCTCAGCGGCGAAACGGCATCCGGCAAATTCCCTCTAGAGTCGGTTAAGACCATGACCAGGATAGCAGCTGAGATTGAGATGGAGAAGGACAAATACATTGAGATGCCTGCCGGGTCACTCAGCGGAGAGGTGTCAGCATACCTGGCAAAGGTTGCCGTTAAGACATCAATAAGGGTAAATGCCAGAGCTATCCTTGCTGACACCGTAAAAGGGACAGCAATAAGGAATATGGCTGCGTACCGCGGGGTGAACCCTGTGGTGGCGCAGTGCTATACCTTCCGCACCATGAGGGAACTTGCATTGTCTTACGGGGTGATACCGGTATTCATTGAGAAGAAAGAATCGGTTGATGAATTCATCCGTACTTCACTTAAGGACCTTCTCAAAAGACATGTCCTGAAAGACAACGATATACTTGTGCTTCTCGCCGGGAACTTTTCCAGGGGATCCGGATTCTCATTCATTGAGGTGGGAACCGTGGAATACCTGAAGGAAAGGGTACTGATAGGAAAAAATGATCTCATGGCTTGATTTTTGCTGTATCTGAAGGAATGCCGGTATGAAAATATTGCTACTCGCCATAATGACTTTTTTGCATCCGGTACATGTCTCTCTTACAGGTATTGAATATGACAGTTCGAACAGAATTTATTCAGTATTTGTTAAAGTATACTCCGATGACCTTGAGGCAGATATTTGCCTTGGCAGCTCAGAAGGGGAAGCAATAACCGGTGAGGGAAATGACAGGTACTGTAAATATCTGTGTGACAGATTATTGATTTTGGAGGATGGTAAGAGACTGGAAATGAAACTGATGAATACCGAAAGCGACGGTCTGGAACACAGGTTCAGCCTTGAGGCGAAAGGAGGAATGTCAGTGCGTGATGTAAGTGTCATTAACCGCATTATGACGCGGCTCTATTATGACCAGGCTAACATGCTGCTTTTCAAATTCGGCACTGTTGAGGACGGATACAGGTTTACCGTCGAAGATACATTGAAGAGCTATAATGTCAAATGAAAGGATTTGAAATGGTAAGGAAGATCACCGCAACAACCTGCTTGTTATTATTACTCATCTCTTCTGCGTTCGCCACACACAACCGGGCAGGAGAGATAACCTATGAACAGCTGTCTGACCTTACCTTCAGGGTGACCGTGACAACATTTACCTATACGCTGAGTCTGGCCGACAGGCCTTCACTTGACGTTGAATGGGGCGACAATTCGATAACAACGGTTTCGAGGATCTCTGAGACATATCTGCCAAACAATTACAAAAAGAATGTCTATATAAGCCAGCACACCTATCCGGGCCCAGGCATTTACAGGATAGTGGTCCAGGACCCGAACCGAAACTTGGGAGTTCAGAATATTCCAAACTCAGTCAATGTTGTCTTTTCAATATCAACAATTCTTATTGTAAATAATTCTATCGGACGCAACAGCACCCCGGTATTGCTCAATCCGCCATACGACAAGGCTGCTCTTGGCCAGATCTTCATACACAACCCTGCAGCCTTTGATCCTGACGGAGACAGCCTCTCATATAAGCTTACAGTATGCACAAAGGAAGACGGCAAACCTATCAGTGATTATACCCTTCCCCCGGCCTCCAAAAAGTTCTATGTCGATTCAATCTCCGGTGATCTCGTCTGGGACGCTCCGATAACCGTTGGGACCTACAATGTTGCCATTGAGATTCAGGAGTGGCGTGCCGGGATAAAGATAGGTGTTGTGGTGAGGGATATGCAGATTGACGTCTTTGAGACAGACAACCATCCCCCCGTCACGTCGCCGCTGCCGGACCTCTGCGTTGAAGTCGGGGAAACAGTCTCGCTTGATATAACAGCCACGGATATCGACGGAGATTCTATAGACCTGTTTGCCACCTCCGGGATATTTAATTTCGAGGATTGCCCTGCCACATTCACTATCCTGAGTTCAGGGCCGGGACTGACCACTGGACGGCTTCAGTGGGTCCCGTGTCACAAGAGCGTAAGGCATCAGCCATATGACATCATCATAAAGGCAGAAGATAACAATGATGATCTTCAGCTGGTTGACATTGACAATATGAGCATAAAGGTTCTTGGCCCCTCGCCCGTGCTGACGGAGGCCTCACCGCTGGGAAATTTCATAATATTGAAATGGAATAACTACGGAACGCAGGAAATTGCGGGATTCAATATCTACAGGCGGGAGGGGGCTTCAACCATTGCGGCTGATACCTGCTTCGACGGTATTCCTTCTTCGGCAGGTTTTATCAGGGCAGGCTACGTGGCAGGAGCAGGAGCCACAACATTCACCGACACGAACTCCGGAGAGGGACTTGAATCAGGAACCGAATATGCCTACAGGATTGTGGCTGTATATCCGAATGGCACAGAGAGCAAGGTTTCAAACGAGATAGTGTCTTCTCTCATTACAGGTGTTCCGCTGATAACCAATGTTTCAATAAGAACTACAGACATAACCAACGGGTCATTGAAACTGGCATGGCAAAAACCCCGCGCTCTTGACACTATCCCTGCCCTGGGGCCCTACGAGTATCTCATTTACCGTGCTGCAGGAGTCGCAGGTACTGATTATCAGCTGATAAAGACACTGCCAACCGCTGATCTAAATGATACAGTACTTATTGATACTCTGATTAATACAGTTGACAGGGGGTATATTTACAAAGTGGAGCTTTACAATAATGAGACAGGGAACAGGTTCCTTATCGGTGAAGCCGGTGTGGCCTCTTCACTCTTTCTTGCTGCATCACCGGGAGACCGGAAGGTCAGATTCACGCTGAGCCGCAATGTGCCATGGATCAATAACAATTATGATTATTACAGGTTCGATGGAGCCTCATGGCAGTTGATCGGCAGCACCAACCAGCTCACGTGGGTTGATGAAAATCTCGTTAACGGAACTGAATATTGCTATTATGTTGTCTCCACCGGAGCATACCAGAGGGCTGATGCACCAAAGAATCTTATAAATTATTCACAACAAACCTGCGTCACAGCCATTGATAATGAGCCGCCTTGCATTCCCGCCCTGTCTGTCTCATCACAGTGTGACAGCCTGTATAATACAGTCCGATGGGAAATAACTGATTCTGAATGCTATGCCGATGTGGCCGGATACAAATTGTTTTATAAGCCACCCACAGAGGAGAATCTCGAACTGCTCACTGTGATAAATGACAGATCAATAAAGAAGTACGTTCATAACCTTCCTGATTATGTCGCCGGCTGTTATTCGATTTTGGCTTTTGATGCCAATGACCTTGAAAGCGATACCTCTGCACTTATCTGCGTTGATTCATGTAATTTCTACGAGATACCTAACGTATTTACACCTAACGGGGATGGTTTCAACGACTTTCTGGTGGCCAAAACCACTTCATTGGTTGAGAAGGTTGAGTTCAAGCTTTTCAACAGGGGAGGGGTGCTGATCTTCAGCACGCAGGAACCGAAACTTAACTGGGATGGAACATTTAATGGCAAAATAGTTGCCTCAGGGGTTTATTATTACAGCTGCGAAGTATTTGAGCGGAGGATATCAGAGCTAGAGCAGTTCCATCTCAGCGGCTTTATCCATGTCATTACTGAAAAAGGGGCCGGTCCCGGAGTCATTGAAGGAAAAAAATAGAACAGAATGAAGAAAAGAGTTGTTCTGCTGATCTTAATTATTGCATCCCAGCTTGTTGCAGGGCAGGCAAGGTATGAGTCTCTTCTCAGGGCCCGGGCACTGTCGGAAAGGGGGGAGGGCGAGGAGGCTCTGGCCGTTCTTTCATCGGTAATCATTGACATGCCTGATGCTGACCTCTTCCTCTTACGCGGAGATATCTGGCTTGAGATGAAGAATGTGGCAAAGGCAAGGGGTGATTTTATGGCTGCAGAGAACCTGGAACAGGGTACAGGTCTGTTCGGGCTGGCAAAATGTGCAGCAGCAGCTGGTGACGCCCTTGCGGCAACATCGTACCTGGAGGCACACCTGAAGACCCCCTTCAGGAAAAGCGAACCTGAGATAATGCTTGATGACGCATTTTCTTCAATCGTCAGTTCTCCGGAGTGGAGGAGTCTGTGGAAGAAAGACTGGTATAAAGGGTACGAAAGAAATAAATGGGAGATAGACCTTTATCTGAGGAGCGGAAGAACTGATCTTGCAGAGGATGCTCTTGAGGAGTTGTCAGCTTCATATCCGGGCATTCCAGTCACCGACTATTGTAAAGCGCGTGTTCTGGCCAGCAAGGGTCACTATCGTGAAGCATCTTCTCTGTTGTCACAGCTGACAATAAGTCCCGATGCCCCGTCTGAATATGTACTTGCCCTTGCCGGGGCAAAGGCCGGAGAGGGTGATTACTATGGCTCGGCCACTCTTTACGGCAGATTGATCTCGTCTGAGTATCCTGATGCAGGTCTCTTTCTGCGCAGGGCCGAGATGCTCCTGAAAGCCGGAGACCGTACTCCGGCAAAGAATGATATTAAAAAGTATCTCGAAATTGAACCTGAAAGTTTTGAGGCACTGGGCCTCCTTGGCAGAACATATGCTGAGGAAGGAGCCATATATGAAGCACTGCCGTATCTGAATACCAACATTGACAGGCATCCGGGAGAGGCCATGGCTTTCAGTCTGAGGGGAGATGCCTGGCTGGCAGCACGGTCATGGACCAGGGCTGCAGAAGATTATACAATGAGTCTTGACCTTGATCCCAACAGTGCCTCAGTAAATCTTAATATGGGTGTTGCTCTTATTAACATTGGAAAAGCAGATGATGCATGCTACTACCTGAGAAAAGCAAGGGCCCTGGGTGAAAGGAATGCAACACAATACCTTAGCAAGTATTGTATCAGATAGACTAAACCGTATTACCTGACGTGCTTCAGCAGCCTGTCGTACAGATCCTTTGGCTTAAAGGGCTTGAGCACGTAATCATTGATTGCAAGGTTCTCTATCTTGTCATGAGCCTCTGACATTACCGCGGCAGTCAGTGCGACAATTGGTATCTGGCTGATCTTCTTATCCTCATAGCTGCGTATTATCCGGGTTGCCTCGATGCCATCCATGACAGGCATGTGGAGGTCCATTATGATAAGATCATACTCATTCTTACTCAATTCATCAAGTGCAAGTCTTCCGTTCTCTACATGCTTCACGATCACTCCCCAGCTTTCGAGGAATTTGTTAGCAACAAAGAAGTTGATCTTGTTATCTTCTGCAACCAGGATCCTCTTTCCAGCAAGCCCTTTCATGGTATCTGCCGCACCCTGATCGGCAGCGCGTGTGTCTGCGATAGGGAGTATATATTCAATTGAGAATGTGAAAACTGATCCCTTTCCGGGTTCACTTTTTACACCTATTTTCCCCCCCTGAAGATCGATGAGACGTTTGCAGATGGCCAATCCCAGTCCAGTGCCGCCATATTTTCTTGTTGTATCAGGTGAGGCCTGAGAATAACTCTCAAACACCTCCTCAAGTTTGTCTGACTGAATCCCGATGCCGGTGTCAGTAACTGAAAACTCAAGCACTGCCCTGCTGTTTCTCTTTTCCTTCATCATGGCCTTGAACGTAACACGTCCCTGCGGGGTGAACTTAATGGCGTTTGAAATCAGGTTTGAGATTATCTGGTTAAGCCTTACCGGGTCACCAACCAGCGCAGCGGGGAGGTCTTCCGATTTTTCAGTTACGAATTCTATTCCCTTATCCATGGCTCGATGGCTGTACGAGCGCCTGATATCTTCAATCATGCTGACAAGGTCAAATTCTGTCTTTTCAAAGACAATCTTGCCCGCCTCCATTTTATTAAAGTCGAGGATGTCGTTTACCAGGGTAAGAAGGTGATTGGCTGAGAAGCGCAGTGTCTTGATGTACTCCATCTGGTCTTCTCTCGGGTTGCCCTGGTACAGCAGGTTGGTGATGCCTATGACTTCGTTCAGTGGCGTCCTTATCTCATGACTCATGGTTGACATGAACAGCTGTTTTGACAGTGCAGCTTCTTCGGCTCTCTTGCGTGCCGTGATCAGGTTGTCAAGCATCTTCCTGCGGTGGAGGGTATGAACAATCTGGTTGGCGATGAATTCAAAAACCTGCAGATCGTCGTAATTGAATGCATCGATCCGCTTATAATCCTGCAGACAGATGGCCCCTATGACCTGTTCATCCATTTTGAGCGGGACCCCCATCCATATCTTGCACGGCGAACCCACCAGGCTTATAGCTCCTGTCTTTTCAATCTGCAGAATGTCATTCTCGTCGAGCAGGACAGACTTATTGTTTTTTATGACCCACCCTGTCAGGGTGTTTTTTGCTGCCGTTTCCTGGAAGTGATCACGTTCGTCGGCGAAAAAGGGGAAGGTAAGCGTATCCTTCTCACTGTTGTAAAGGGCTATGAAAAAGTTGTTGACATTCCATAGCCTGCTTATCTCCTTTACAATGGTAGGATAGATGTCAAAGATATCGAAGTCCTGAAGTGCTACTGTCGATATGTTGTACTGAATTTCCTGCATCAGCCGGCTCTTTATTTCACGGCTGATATCGCGGTATATTCCCAGAAAAGCAATAGTCTGGTCATTGGAGATCACTGAAGAGGCAATGAGTGATACATTGATCCTGTTTCCCTGTTTGTCAAGCCTCAGTGTTTCAATTGCGCCAGTGCCGTTGGCAAGGGCCAGCTCGTCGATTTTGACAGCCTCTTCCTTAAGATCCTCAGGCACAATAAGATCATCGATCATCCTGTTCAATGCATCTTCTGAAGTGTAGCCAAAGAGTTTTGTGAACCCTTTGTTTATCCTCAGGATTCGTCCGTCAAAATCTGTGAGTACAATCGCCTCGGGAGCTGCATCGATGAGATGCTCCAGCGTTGCCTTTTCAGCAGAAAGTTTCTGCTCGTACTCCTTGTGTTTGCTTACATCTGTCAGAACGCACCTGTATCCGGTGATCTTGCCCCGGGTGATTATAGTCCCGGCATGGAACAGAACTGAGACTTTTCGATTCTGCTTATTGATAATGACATATTCATCAAAAGTGATCTGCCCCGGTTTCGTCAGCCCGGCAAGATCATTGTTCAGTTTCTCAAGATCATCATCCATGATGAGTTCAGACAGTGTCACTCCCCTGGATAAGTCATTGTTATTGAATCCCAGGGTGAGCATCCCCTGCGTATTCATGAATGTTACATGACCGGCGGTGTCGAGCTCCATTATCATTTCCGGCAACAGCTCCGCAAAGGTCTCAAAGACAATACCCTGTCTCAGGATCTCAAACTCATGCTCTTTTTGCTGCCGGCCTGCCTCCCAGGTAACCACAATGTCTCCTGTGGAAAGGAGGAGTCCGATATAGTATCCGTCTTTATCATCGCCATCGGGTGAAACAGGTTCTCTGAAAGATCCCTGCCGTGTCTGAATATTCTTAAGAACAGAGGCAAGAGCCCTGTTATTTTTCAGTACTGACTTACTGAACTCCATGCCAAGGACTTCTTCCATGCCGATCTGTTCAACCTCTTCGGCACGGCTGTTAAACTCCATGATATAGAGCTTGTTGTCATCCGATCTTCTGAAGATGGCGACGTAGCTGCTCATTGAGTCAAAGATCTCCTTCAGTATCTTCTCCGATTCAGCCTTTGCATATCCGTCATTAAGGCTGCTTATATCATTATAAAATGTAATCAGGTAGATGCTGTCACCCATGAAGAGCGTGCGGGCACTGAACAGAAAAGTACGTTCCTCACCTGATCTTGTCCTGAGCCTTATCTCCAGGTCACTGACTTTCTTCAGGCGTGAAAGGAGGATCATGTGCTTGCGGCTTTGCACCAGATCAACGTAAAGCTGAATATCTTCGGAGGTCTTGCCGATTATCTCCTCCCTTTTGTAGCCCAGGGTATCGAGAAAAGCCTGATTTACATCAATGTATTCCTGTGTCTCGATATTGCTGAGCGAGATCAGCTGGTTAGTTGCGTTGAATGCAATCTCAGGTATATCAGAAAGCTGCGCAATAGAATCAGCTGAACCGGATGAAAGATCAGGATCCAAAGTTTTCTCTGTCCGTTTTTCCATCTGACAGGAGGTTGTTTTTTTTAATCTTGAAACAGATATTGTCAGGGGATAAAAATAGTCATTACTGCCCGGAAAATAAAACGCTTATGATCTTTTACCATTCATTGGATGAATGTTTGCTGTAATATGAGCACCATCCCTTAATGCCGCAGCTTTTGCATAACGGTTTGCGTGCGGTACATGTATATCTTCCGTGGAGCAGAAGCCAGTGATGTGCCATCGGCCTTTTCTCCTCAGGTATTTCCTTTGTCAGCTTCAGCTCCACTGCAAGAGGATTCTTTGCTCCAGGAGTCAGTCCTATCCGCCGTGCCACCCTGAAAACATGTGTATCAACGGCAATGACCGGCTTGTTCCACAGGACCGATGCAATGACATTGGCAGTCTTGCGGCCCACTCCGGGCAACTGAGTCAGTTCGGTTATCTCACCGGGGACATCCCCGTGGAAACGGCTGACTATCATCTCAGCCATGCCCCTGAGGTGTTTTGCTTTGTTGTTCGGGTATGAGCAGCTGCCTATGAGCGAAGTGATATCTTCATGAGTGGCGCCAGCCATTGAGGCCGGGTCAGGGAACCTCTCAAAGAGAGCAGGTGTTATCATATTAACCCTTTTGTCGGTACACTGAGCCGAGAGAATTACTGCAACAATAAGCTGAAAAGGATCAACGTAACTAAGCTCCGTTTCGGCTACAGGCATGTTTTCTGCAAACCATTCCAGCACCCCGTCGTACCTTTCTCTCGTTTTCATTGCTTCTGCACTTTTATGGGATGAATGTAACAAAATTTTACTTTTTTGTGCAGAAAGGTTCCTTATGTGAATAAAATCATGGTTAATATGCATCAATATAACTATTTTTCGCACCATGAGACGGGTCAAGGTAAATTCTTCGGCAGGCAAGTCAGTTGTGATCACAGGCGGTCAGCTTGAGGACCTTCCGTCTTTTCTTCCCTCCTCCAGATTGTTCATTATCACTGATACCAATGTAAGAGCGCTTTATGGAGACAGTTTTCCACCGGCTGAGGTGATGACAATTCATCCTGGCGAGGAAAGCAAGACCCTTCTTGTTGCGGGTGACCTGTGTTACAGGTTGCTGGCGGCGGGAGCTGACCGTTCATCTTTTATCCTGGGGTTTGGCGGTGGCGTTGTCTGTGATATTACCGGCCTGGTGGCATCTGTTTACATGAGGGGGGTAAGGCATGCCTTCGTCTCCACCACTCTGCTTTCACAGGTTGATGCCAGCATAGGAGGAAAGACAGGAGTAAATCTTGGTCAATATAAGAACATGATCGGCACCTTCAAACAGCCTGAATTTGTTCTTTGTGATCATACGCTTCTTTCCACATTGCCTGATAATGAGATGCTTTCAGGGCTGGGAGAGTTACTGAAACATGCCGTAATAGCCGACCGGGAACTGTTCTTTGACATTTCGGCCTCACTCTCAGCAATATTTGACCGGAACCCTGAGTCTCTTGAAGATTTTATTTACAGGGCAGTGAAGATCAAGGCCGCCATCGTGAGGCGCGATCCTCTGGAAAATGGTCCCAGGCGGGTTCTGAACTTCGGTCACACCTTCGGTCATGTGCTTGAAACAACATATAATATACCCCACGGCATTGCAGTCATGGAGGGGATGCTGATTGCTTCAGAGCTGTCTGTATGGAAGGGTGATCTGCCCCATACTGAGTACCGTCTTCTGAAGAGCACACTGGAAAGTGCCGGGGTGATGAATGTGCACGACCTGCCTGAACAAATAATCAGGCTCATAACCAGGGATAAAAAGGGGGAAGCCGAAGCTGTAAACATGGTTCTCCTGCAATCGATAGGCAAGGCTGTGGTCAGGAAGATGCAGATTAATGAACTGGAGGCTTTTACGGGTTACTATATGCAACGGAAAGGTTAAACAAAAAATATCAGAAAAGGGGAGATGAACACACTAGGTATTATATTCAGGGTTTCTATTTTCGGTGAGTCTCATGGTTCAGCCGTGGGAGTCGTTATTGACGGATGTCCTGCAGGGTTGCCCTACTGGCGTGAAGAGCTTATGGCTGACCTTTCACGACGGAAGGGAGGCATACTGCCTGGTACCACGCCCCGCAAGGAGACCGATGAGCCGGAGGTTATAAGCGGGATTAACAATAACTTTACCACCGGGGCACCGCTGGTGATCTGTACCCGCAACACCAACATCAGGCCTGGCGATTATGAGCAGTTCTCGAGTATTCCCAGGCCCGGACATGCTGATTTCACGGCCGGATATAAGTACAAGGGTTTCAGTGATATGCGTGGCGGAGGCCACTTCTCGGGCAGGCTTACCTGGGGATTAGTCGCGGCAGGTTATTTTGCCAGGAAGATATTGTCACCGGCTATCATTTCCGCAAATCTCATTGAAGCAGGGGGGGACAAAGATATTGCATCGGCAATTGCAAAGGCTACCGAGACAAATGACACTGTGGGAGGCGTGGTTGAATGTATCGTTAAAAATGTGCCCAGGGGCCTGGGCGAACCGGCATTTTTGTCTGTCGAAGCTGCCCTTGGACAGATTGCCTTTGGCATTCCGGCCGTAAACGGCATTGAGTTCGGTGCCGGGTTTGCTGCCTCAAGAAGCTACGGCTCACTTAACAACGATCCTTTCGTTGATGCGAGGGGCAGAACATCAACCAACAATGCCGGAGGAGTGAACGGAGGCATCACCAATGGCAATGACCTTGTAATGAGAGTGTCTGTCAAGCCTGCTGCGAGTACCGGAGTGCGGCAGAAGACCTACAACAAAGAAAAGGGAGAGATGACAGACCTGGAGGTAACAGGCAGACATGATGCCTGTATAGCCAGGAGGATACCGGTGATACTTGAGTCGGCGGTAGCCATTGGCCTTGCAGACCTGCTTATGATTGACCGTGGCATCAACGGGATGAGAGAGAGGTAGGGGTTGAGGTTCAGTCAGAGGTTGAGGTTGAGGTTGAGGTTGAGGTTGAGGCAGAGGCTTAACCTGTGATTGTCATATAGTCAGCATCAGGATCCGGGTTGTACGGTCGGTGACCTTATACCTTTCATTGATGCGGTATCCCATAACCCATACAACTTGGTCTGATGACAGGAGAAGGAGTACCTTTTCTTTTGCTGTAACCGGCACTTTCAGATCAATAAGGAAGTCGCTGATCTTCTTTGGCTGACTCATTCCCAGAGGTATAAACCTGTCTCCCGGTTTCCACCGTCGTACCGTAACCGGAAATGTGATTGTATCCATATCGAGAGAGGCGGTAATCATACATGCCGGTAAAGCCTCTTCACCCGGGACCGTAATTGCCATGTCAGAAAAGATACCTGACAAATGCATCTCGTCAAGCGAATTGAATTCATAGGATAAGGGTTCTGCCAGGCTTTTTTCCGTGATGATGATGCGGTCCCTGTCCCTGAGCAGCCGGTGAGAGGAGGTGTTCATGTACTTCCCCGGTGAAGAACCGAGAAGAGATATCAGCTCCCGTGTCTGTCCGGCTGAAAGGCCAAACTGCCTGAAGAGCTCAAAAATGTAGGTTGAGGCAGGCTGAAGACGCTTTAACTCCTTTATATCAGCTTCAATGCCGTCGGTAGCAGGTCTGAAGATCTTTGTGCGCAGATCCTCAATATGTTTATCGATTATCTCCGATGATCCTCTCAGATGGGTTATTGTCTCTGTGATGGCTGCCAGTGCATTCGGGTTGACCTTCTCAAGCTCCGGGATTATCTTGTGCCTGATCCTGTTGCGCGTATACTTTATGCTTGAATTTGAACTGTCTTCACGGAATTTTATCTTCCTCTCCCTAGCAAATGAAGCTATCTCGTCCCTCGTCGCGAACAGTAACGGTCTGATAATGTTACGGAATTTCTGACTCATTCCTGTCAGGCCATTCAATCCGGTTCCCCTGAGGAGGTTAATAATAAAGGTCTCTGCATTGTCATTGAGGTTGTGTGCAACAGC
Organism: uncultured Bacteroidales bacterium; assembly: GCA_963732365.1. GTDB lineage: Bacteria > Bacteroidota > Bacteroidia > Bacteroidales > VadinHA17 > SR-FBR-E99. Next base: position 1,766,188 of record CAVSZC010000005.1, read on the forward strand.
CACGGCATCAAAGCCCTCATGATCAACCAGTTCGTCAAACCATCCGTACCGCAGTTCACGGGCTGCCATCTGTATCGATAATCCTTTTGACGATGCATAACCGACAGTATCGAATCGCTTTGAAAAGAATGCGATGCTGTATCTCCCGGCATACTTGCGGACAAAGAGTTCGTCGCCGTCAGACTCCTCATCCCTCAGGGAGAAGTTGCAGTGGGCTATTGCATGACTGATGCCGGCTTCCCTGATGAGCCAGGCGAGCACCATTGAATCAATGCCCCCGCTTACAGCTACCAGCAGCCTGTTTCCGGGTGCGCATAGCCTGTGCTCTGCTGAGTACTCCTGAAATCTTTTGAACAGTTCCATTTCAAAATCAAAGTTACTAATCAGACTGATGAATAACGGCAAAAAAGCAAAAAGAGTTCAGGTCTGCCTGTAATTACCGGTAATAGGGCACTCCGGGAGGATCAGGATCAAAGTCTGGCGGTCTGAGACGTGACACACCATCTATGGAAAAAAATGAGGTTTCAGAATATGGCGGGGAATTGGGATAAAACGCGAATCTGATCTGAAGGGTGTTCAGAACCAGCCGGTCATTCCTGATCCTTACACCTGCACCTACTGCAGAGACATTCTGATAGTCACCTGAATTCACTTTTCCGTTTATAAGGAATCCCGCATCGGCAAATGCAAATATCGCAAACCTGAAACCAACTAAAGATATGGGGGTAAGAAGAACAGGCTCCAGCGAGAAGACAATCCTGTTGTTTCCTGCGATCGAATCATTCCGGAAACCCCTGATATAGTCATCATTCTTCAGGTACAGATACTCATCCGTGTACCTTTTGAAGCCCCGTGTATGGTATATATTCACGAAGGTGCGGATCTTTGATCTGCCTGTCTGAATGAGAGGAGTGAAGTACCTGATGCTTAAGTTAGTCAAACCCTGCTCGGTATTATTGTTGTTATAAAATGTTGAGTAACTGAAGCCGGCGTATATATATCCCAGCTTCGTGAATATGTTTCCGTATGAGGCTTTCAGTCCCAGGTACTGTCTCCTTTTGAACTCATTGATCTCCAGTCCGCCGATAGCCTCGAGCATATACCCGTAGGGGATATCCTCAGTTCTTCCGTAGCTGTATATCAGGGATGTATTTATAAATCGCTGTGATGAGAGGGCAATGCTGCCGGTCATCAGTTTGTAGCTCTGAAGCCTGTAGTATTCATTATGATCTATTTCCGGTCTCCGGAAGACGTTGTTATGCATATACCTCCCGGTGAATATCAGCCTGGTCACATTTGAGCGGTCAAGCATGAATGACCTTGCAGCCCAGTAATCCTGGAAGGTATACCTCAATTGACCCGGGACGGCCATTGTGTCAAGGTCTTCAGTTGTGTAAGTCAGTCTGATTGAGGCTGACCAGGCATACTTTGTCTCTGAAGAGATGAAATCCCTTCCGAAGAGACCTCCCATTCGTGTTGACCCCAGTCCGTCAGAAAAATCAAGCTCCAGGTCGGCAAAGCTCCGCGCAATATTTCTGACAGTGTACCTTGTTCCAAACCCGGGATACGGATATTTATCAAAGTTGTAGGGAATAGAGATTTCAAGGTCCTGACCAAGACCAACAAAGTTATTGTCAAACAATCTCACTTTGCCGACTGAAAGATCACTCAGGCTGAAATCAAATCCGTAAGGATATTTCTCCCTGACAATTATGACCACATCAGCCGTTTCATCCGAGACGGGTATTATTGTTATCCTTACGTCATCGATGTAGGGCAGTTTCCTCAGGAGCCTTTCGTTGTCTGCCATTCTGAGCGCAGAGACCGTATCGCCTTCATCAAAGAGAAGGTACTTCCTTACTACAAAATTCCGTGTTTTGGAATATGTTGAGTTGAGTATTTTGTCAGCCCGGGAGGGATTTTTTTCAGTCGGGTCCTCAATGTTTGTGCCGAAGGCATCGAGCCGAATAAGGGTCAGGTTACGTATCACCTTTCCCTCAAAATCATCAAACAGGTTGGTGTTCTTCAACGCATCCCTGGCGTTTTCTGTCGTGGAAGGGGCGACAACAACGATGTCATAAAGGAGGCCCGAGAGATATCGCTTCTGTGCTCTGACCCTCAGTGTATCATAGAAAGCCTTAGAGATTGTGTCTGTATGTTCAACTTCCTGACCGTGCGACTGAAAAAAAATGCCGGGCTGCAGCAGGCATGCAATTAATAAATATCTGATAAAGAGCCCTTTATATTTGCATCGGTTCACGGTTGCTGTGAATTGTCATCCAGAATATCATCGGAGTTGAACTGGAAGCCGAGCCTTTTTCCCGTTATCAGCCTCGAGTGCTGTATTTTTGATTCTGCCTGTCCGACAGATGCAATCTTGACCGTATCATAAGGCGGGACAAGCAGATCAAACTCCAGAGAATAGTTTATGGCAGTATAGACGATCTTCTGCAGCGATTCTTTGCTGTACTCTTCATTGCCATAGTTGGTAAAGAGCATCCCCATCTGTCTCTTTCCTTCCACAAAGTACTGATTTTCATGGTTGATGAAGATCCTGGCTATCAGATATCCCAGGTCATCGAGTCTTGAAAACTTGAATGAGTCTGCAAGGAAGTTGTAAATGTTAATTATGCCGCTGTAGGCATTGTACTTGTTTTTCTGTATGTAAGCTGTTTTCCAGGCAGGGTGTTCACGGTCGAACTGGAAGATGTTTGAATGCATACTGAAAAGCAGCATATCTGCCGCAACTTTACACTGGGCATCAAACGTGCTTCTGTCTGTGTACTCCATCCGTATTCTCGGATCAACGCCTGTGAGATTGCCATTCACCTCTTTTGAAAGATTCTTCAGGATATCCTTGACCATCATAAATGCTGCACCGGTATTGTCAAATACCCTTTGTTTCAGTACTGATTTAACTTTCAGTGTGTCAACAATGGTCAGCTTCCTCTGTGTTGTTTCATCCTGCATGGCATGAAATTTTACTTCACCGACTAAATTAGTGTTTTATTTTAAACAATAACAAGACGCCACGCATATTAAGGTGACGGCGTCATGATCAAATCAATCAGTAAGCTCTTGCGAAAAGTACCCTTCTGACGGAGGGGTTTCCTGAATAAACGCATTTGCCTTTCTCTTCCGGTGAATCAAACGGTATCACCCTGATAGTCGCCTTGGTTAAGTTTTTGATCTGCTCTTCTGTCTCAGGGGTGCCATCCCAGTGGGCCATGACAAATCCGCCCTTGTTTTCAATGACATCAAGGAACTCATCCCAGCTGTTCACATAATGAGTGTTTTCCTCCCTGAAGGCTGTTGCTTTTCTCAGAATGTTATTGTGAATCTCATCCATCAGTGAGACAACATGGGTCACAACGTTGTCCCTGCTTATGGTCTCCTTGGTGAGGGTATCACGCCTTGCTATTTCCACTGTTCCCTGATCCGCGTCACGCGGCCCTATGGCGAGTCTTACCGGGACTCCCTTCAGTTCATAATCTGCGAACTTGAATCCGGGCTTCTGGGTATCACGGTTATCGTACTTGACCGTCAGTCCGGCTTCCTCAAGTCTTCTCTTGAGGTCAAGTGCTATTTCGGAAATTTTATCAAGCTGATCGCTCCCCTTGTAAATAGGAATAATCACCACCTGAATAGGGGCCAGCCTGGGCGGAATCACCAGTCCGTTGTTATCAGCATGGGCCAGAACAAGCGCCCCCATAAGCCTGGTAGAAACGCCCCAGCTTGTAGCCCACACATAGTCGAGCTTTCCCTTCTCATTGGTAAACTTCACATCAAAGGCTTTTGCGAAGTTCTGTCCGAGGAAGTGGCTTGTACCTGCCTGAAGGGCTTTTCCGTCCTGCATTAGAGCCTCGATGGCAAATGTGTCTTCTGCCCCGGCAAAGCGCTCGCTGGGAGACTTGTATCCCTTGATCACCGGTATTCCCATAAAGTTTGTCACAAAGTCAGCATAGAGATCGATGATCTTTGTGGTCTCCTCAATAGCCTCTTCTTTTGTTGCGTGGGCTGTATGACCTTCCTGCCACAGGAACTCGGCAGTGCGAAGAAACAGCCTTGTGCGCATCTCCCACCTTACCACGTTTGCCCACTGGTTGATCAGCAGCGGCAGATCACGGTAAGAATGGATCCAGTCCTTGTACGTGTTCCAGATTATCGTTTCAGAGGTAGGCCTGACGATGAGCTCTTCCTCGAGCTTGGCATCAGGGTCAACCACAATGCCCTTGCCGTCAGGAGAGTGCTTGAGCCTGTAATGGGTCACTACCGCACACTCCTTGGCAAAACCTTCCACGTGGGCAGCCTCCCGGCTGAAGAATGATTTTGGTATAAATAGCGGGAAGTAAGCATTTACATGCCCTGTCGCCTTGAATTTTCTGTCCAGCTCAGCCTGGATCCTTTCCCAGATGGCATAACCGTAAGGCTTGATAACCATACAGCCCCTGACCGCAGAATTCTCGGCAAGGTCGGCCTTGATAACAAGGTCATTATACCATTGTGAAAAACTTTCCTCCTTGTTAGTAAGAAATTTGGCCATTAGTTTGGTATGCGATTTGAATATTGTTAATTAGCAAATAATAGAATTGCGCAAAAATAGGCAAAACTTACGAACCAGAAAGGGAGGCATGCCATGAAAACAAAAATATTAATCACAGCCATTATCTCTCTTGCGACTGCCCCGTTTGCTGTCTCAACTGAGGCATCCGGTCAGCCCGGCGAGGCAGTGTACAGCCCTGGCGGTCAGCAGACGGTTGTAAGCAACTACTACAGCTCATACGGCTATGAATATTCTTCCCGCCTCAGGAGGTTCCACAACTCATACGTCACATTCGATTTCTATTCACCTGTTTATACTGAGGTATACTGGTATAATTATACTCCCGGCGCATGGGGTGTTTCGATCTATGATCCATGGTACGGCTACAGTGCCTACTCACCATCATACTATACCGGCAGCGGTTTCGGAGGATCATACTGGTGGGGATACAATTCCTGGTCGTCATACGGCTGGAATTCATGGGTGGCACCGGCTCCCGGTCTCAGCATCAATATCCATTTCGGTAACAATTCCCCTTATTACCCTGCTTATTATAACAGGTGGTACTCAGGCAGCTATATGAATTGTTGCTGTCCCGGGAGCAGCACCGGCAATAATTATTATCCTTCACAGCCATATTCCGGAGGGAGCACCCCCAGATTCATAGTTACCGGTGGAAGGAGCTCAGGATCACAGAGCACGGCTACTTCAGGCAACAGCGGGAATACGCAGGGGACTACCACCGGAGGAACTCAGGGGAGGGACAGCAATACCGGCGGTCAGGGAAATAATGGCAATCAGGGTAACAGCGGCAATCAGGGGAATAATGCCGGACAGGGAGGGAATGATAAAGACAAGAGCAATAACGGACTTCGGATGGGGCAGTACAGGAGAGGTGTTGCCGAACCTGTAACACCAAAACCCAACGAACCTGCAAGGACAAATAATCCAAACGTGAATGACCGCACCAACCCGGGAAGAGATAAGAGCAATAATACCAAACCAAAAGAATCAGGCACAGTATCACCGGAAGGGACAGTAACACGTCAGCAGACCCAGAGTAGTGTTAAGACCAGCCGCAGAAGCCCGGCAGAATCATCAGAAACAAAGTCTTACGGTGATGAAAACAGCCAGAAAAAAAGCTCATCTTCAGGCAGACGACTATAATATTTAAGGAAACCTTAACATTGGTACGGTATTTGTATTATTGTATTGAAGACAACAACAGGAGGGTAAGATGAAAAATCTATTGTACATAATCCCGGCAGTACTTGTAATAACAAGTTCATGCTCGTCGCTTCTCACAACGGGAGAGACGAATGACGACCTTTACTTCAGCCCCTCTGATGAAAAGGTTGCCGTTGCTGAGACCGCAGTGCCGGCCACTGGCAGTGACCAGATCTATTATGACAATATCTTTGCTTCAGATACACTTGTAGCAGACGATTATGTTCCCGGCGCAGAATATGCTGCCCAGTACGGGACGGGAACTGAAGCCACAATAGTAAATAATTATTATGGCGGAAGTGCTGCTGAAAGGGTCTACCTCTTCAATGATGGTATTTATCCTTACTGGAATGAACCATATTACTCACCATTTTCATTAAGCCTGTCATTCGGGATAGGCTACGGCTTTGGAATGGGCTTTGGCTATGGATATCCTTACTATCCATACTCATATGGATGGTATGACCCGTTCTGGGGTTATCCCTACTATCCTTATTACGGTTATCCCTACTATCCGTACTACGGTTATGGTGGCTATCCGTATTATGGTTACGGAGGGTATCCCTGCTATGACTGCAATGACTATGACGGCAGCGATTATGTTGCACGCAGGGGAGGTTACAGCACATCACGAGGTTACACAACCAGTGACACAAGAAATAATAAATCATCCTATACCACTGCAGGCACCAGTTCTGTCAGCAGGAGGACAGGCGTACCTGCCAGTTCAATGACCCAGACATCATCAGGAGCGGCTGGTACAGGGTCAGCAGCAGTCTCAACATCGGGAACCAGGAGAACTGCCACACCAGCAGGTGCTGCTGAAAGATCTGCTTCCGGGTACAATAATACAACCCAGTCCCAGTCATATACCCGCCGTGATGCCAGTGGTGCCGTAGCTCAGAATAATCCTCAGTCGCAGTCACAGACACAGTCTGCCAACAGGTCGCAGTCACAGTCTCAGACGCAGACTCAGAGCGGCACCAGGCCTCAGTATCAGACCCAGAGCGGAACCAGACCTCAGTATCAGACCCAGAGTGGAACCAGGCCTCAGACACAGTCACAGAGCGTCAGCAAGCCGCAGTACCAGACTACTGAGCGGACCTATACTCCCAGCTACAATAACCCGAAAATGAGCTCAAGGCCTTCATATAACAACAGCCGCAGCACCACTCCCGGAACCAGTTCCGGCAGCAGTTACAGCACTCCTGCCAGGAGCAACACAGGGTCAAGTGTGCAGACCAGGAGCAGCGGGTCAGGCAGCAGCGGGTCAAGCTACTCACCTTCGAGATCGTCATCGGTACAGTATTCTGCACCTGCACGCAGCAGCTCTTCAGGCTCGAGAAGCTCTTCATACTCGGGAGGCAGCTCCAGCAACTCTTCATCGGGAGTTTCAAGATCGTCTTCATCAGGCTCTTACAGCTCCGGATCATCTTCATCAGGTTCATCCTCCTCATCAAGCGCTACTTCTTCATCAGGCGGTGGCGGAAGGAGAAGATAAATTTACCTTTCAACACATTGATTAAATGTTCCGCAAATGCAGGAGCAAGAGGGATCGTATACCAAAAAATACCCGTCAAATGAAAAGGATAAGAGTAATAATAGCTTCAGCACTTCTGCTTCTTCCCCTCCTGGTGAGCGGACAGAACATGGATGATGTGCTGAGATATTCGAGGTTGTTTTACCAGGGTTCGGCTCGCTTCAATGCCATGGGAGGCGCATTCACCTCGCTTGGCGGAGATATATCGTCAATAGCCATTAACCCCGCCGGAGCTGCCGTTTTTCGCTCTACAGAGTTCTCCGTCACAACCAATATGCTGTTCCGCAAGACGGAGACAACATATAACGGATATTATTCAAACTACGACATAAATGAATTCAACCTCGGCAACGCAGGGATTGTTGCGGCAGGAACACTGGGCACTAATTCAGGACTTGTAGGGCTGAGTTTTGCTTATACCTATAACCAGACAAATGATTTCAGAGAGTATGCTGTCATTGAGGGTATAAGCGGTGCCAGCTCCATGACTGACTACTGGGCAGCAGGGGCAGACGGATACAATACATGGGAGCTGGTAGATTATACGTCAGCTCCGTATATGGCGTATGAGGCATGGCTCATCGATACCCTTTCGGGCAGCTTTACCGAGTACGCTTCAATCTTTTCATATTACGGCGATATGAATCCGGAGTACGGTCAGCGTACCAGGCGGACAATAGACAACGGAGGTTATACCGGTGACCATACTATTGCCTTCGGTGCAAACATCTCCAATATATTGTATGTCGGAGCCGGATTCGGTATTCAGGCCATGCAATATACCGGACACTATCTTCACAGTGAAGAGGATATTGATAACACTGTTCCCGACCTGGTCTACTTTAACTACACAGACCATTTTGATGCATCCGGAACAGGATGGAATTTCAAAGCAGGTATCATAGTCAGACCCATAGAGAGCCTTAGACTGGGATTCAGTTTTGCAACACCTACGGTCTATAAAATTGATGAGGTGTTCTACAGCAACCTCTCAGCATTTCTCGACAATGACACTCCCGGTGACAACAGTGATGACGCTGATCCTCTTGTTGAGCAGAGTCCGCTGAGCTATGCCTACCGTATTACCACCCCCTGGAGGTTTGATACAGGCCTTGCACTGCAGATTGGGAAGATTGCCCTGATAAGCGCTGACTTTGAATTTGTTGATTATTCAAAGGCTTACCTGAGCTACGGTCTTGACGGTTACAACTTTTTTAGTGAAAACGAGGAGCTGAAGTCAGAACTGAAGGGTGCAGCTACATTTAAAGTGGGAGCAGAGGTACGCTTTGGGTCTATCTACGTGAGAGGCGGCGGCGGCTATACCCAGTCGGCTTTCAGGGAGGGCACTCTCAATGAAAACAGTGATTTTGTGAATTTCAGTGGCGGAATAGGCTACAGACAGAAGAACTTCTATGTAGACCTTTCGGTTGCAGGCCAGCTAAACAGCGAGGAATATATGATGTATCCCGATGCATGGCTTGAACCAACATATATAGATAACAGAGACATAAACGGAGCACTTACGATTGGTGTTAAGTTTTAGTTGGCAGACAGTTACTACTGGAGATCCGGGGACCTCAGCAGAAATGCCAGGGTCCCTGGTCCGTTATTGAGCAGCACGTCAATGATGCTGAGCCGTGGAACAAACCCGTACTTCTCTCTGAAAACCTGGATATATGGCATATCAGAGTAATCCTTTATTGACGATGGTCTTTTTGGGGTGATGAGATACCTGTAATCATTGATGGCATCTTCCTGTGGCTGAAACTTGTCCGTGAAGGATATCTCCGCATTGATCCCGGCGGCCCCGCAAACAGCTGAGAGGGCTTCAGTATTGAGATCAATAAGAAACCTGAAAGGTCTTCGGATAACACCCTCAATTGCATCAAAATAATATTCAAAAAAAGGGGCAGTGGCGCAGGCTGAGATGATGCTGCGCAGGTGATGATCCCCCCATCTTCGTGAGTTATCTATTTCCAGTTCCTTAATTGCGGTCTTGTGGAATGAGCCCCGCAGCACCGGGACGGTAAGTGTCAGCGGTCCGTTTGCTCCGAGTATCACACATCTGTTACGGTAGGTCTGTTTCAGGAAATTCTCCCATTTTTCTATCCTGACAACAGGGTTATGTGCTATAAGGCTGAAGTATTCTGCAGGAGGAAAATATGCAGTGGAGAGAATGACTGGCTGTTGCATCGTAAATCACATCCTGTTGATCCTGCTGGCTGAGAAGCCAGCTCCGAAGCCGTTGTCGATATTAACCACAGTGACACCTGCCGCACAGCTGGTCAGCATTGCCAGGAGGGCAGATATCCCCTGGAACGAGGCTCCGTAACCGATGCTTGTCGGGACTGCTATCACCGGCATGTTCACAAGACCCCCGACGACGCTGGCCAGTGCTCCCTCCATACCGGCTATGACAACCGCCACCTTGCATCCGCGTATCTCGGGCAGCTTGTCAACAAGTCTGTGTATGCCTGCCACCCCGGCATCGTATATCCTTAAAACATTGTTTCCCAGCAGCTCAGCCGTGACAGCGGCCTCCTCCGCTACCGGTATATCTGAGGTCCCTGCCGTGATAACGGCTATCCTGGTGGCAGGAGGAACCAGAGCTTTCCTTTGCAGGCTTATGATACGTGCCACATCATGATAGATCGCAGCCGGGAAAAAGGGGCTTATATACTCAAACAACTCCTTTTCTGCGCGTGTCCCGATGATGTTGTTCTCATGCTCCTGCATCACTGAGAAGATCCCCCTTACCTGTTCATGCGTCTTCCCGGCACAGTAGACTATCTCAGGATATCCGGTACGCAGCTCACGATGATGATCAATACGGGCAAACCCGAGATCGCTGTAGGGGAAATTACGCAGCTTCTCCATTGCCTCATCAACACTCACTGATCCGTCACTAATCCCTTTAAGTATCTTTTCCAGTTCTAATGCATTCATCACTTTAACTAATTTTGTTCATACTGCCGCTGCGGTAACCCTCCAGATCAATGGTGATATATCTGTAGCCCAGCTCTTTTAAACCTGACACAACCTTCTCTCTCACCTCACCTGAGATTATCCCTGACAGCTGGTCTCTCCTAAGCTCTATGCGTGCAATATCGCCGTGGACCCTTATGCGTGAGGCTGTGAAACCCATCTTTGCGAGCAGCAGCTCTGCCTTTTCAGCCTTTCTCAGTTCATCAGCAGTGATTATTGTATCATGAGGGAAGCGTGTCAGAAGGCATGAGTTTGACAATTTCTCGCTTATCCCGAGTCCTGCTGCACGGGCCAGTGCCCTTATCTCTTCCTTGGTCAGTTCTGCTTCCAGCAGCGGACTTCTGACCTTCTGTTCTTCCAGGGCCTTCATTCCGGGTCGGTAATCATTTACGTCATCTGCATTTGTGCCGTCGAAGATCGTCATAATGTTTTCCTCTGCCGCAACTTTTCTGATGGCTTTAATGACCACAGTTTTGCATAGGTAGCATCGTTCAGGAGGATTCCCGGTTACCGACTCAGGTATGCCGAAGGTGATCTCCCTGTGCTGCATCCCTATACTCCTGCAGAACTCTGCAGCCTCGCTGACCTCAGACGCAAACATATAGGGTGTATTGACCGTTACAGCCATGAACCTCGTACCATCGACCGCGGAGGCGACACTGGCGAGAAAGCTGCTGTCTGTACCTCCCGAGAGTGCTATTACAGCTGACCCGACATCAGACAGTATCTCTCTTAACTTGTTATGTTTCTCACTCAGGGTCATCGTCATTTTGTTATAAGGGTGATAATCTCATTCATGACCTGTTTCATGGGAATGCCCGTCTCGGCTGCAATGGCGGCACAGCGGTCAGCTTCAGGTTTGGCGGATACAAGACGGCCATTGAAAAAAGACTTCTTTATCATCACCCGGCCAAACCTGGTCTCTATCTCCTCAAGCTCACGGTGCAGGGTCTCCTTTGTAAAGTGAATGATTCTCAATCCTATTGTTGTTGATTCGCTGAAAAGAATCTCTCTTATTACGCTTATCTGTTCTTCTTCACAGATAACGCTGATGGTAAAGGCAGGCCTACCCTTTTTCATTATGACCGGCGTAAAGAAGACATCTCTGGCACCTGCGTCAAAGAGTCTCTGAGAGACGTATTCTGACAGTTCAGGATTCATATCGTCAACATTGCATTCGACGAGGACAGCCTGGTGTCCTGAGCCTGACACTTCAGCTGTCTCTGCCATGAATACCCGCAGGATATTGGGCCGGGAGGGATTGTTCTTCTGCCCTATACCGTATCCTGTTGCCTCTATATTGAATTTCAGTCCGTCAGGTGCCGGACTGGCCAGAGCAGCAATGATTGCCGCACCTGTCGGTGTTGTGGCCTCAAAGTCAACTCCCCCCGTGTGAACCGGCAAACCGCTGATGATTCTTGCTGTGGCAGGAGCAGGGACGGGAAGAAGCCCGTGTTCACACCTTACCATTCCGCTCCCGAGCTCAATGGTGTTGACATATACCTTTTCAACTCCAAGGGCGGTGAAGCATATTGCAGAACCCACAATGTCAATAATCGAGTCAATGGCTCCTACTTCATGAAAGTGAATCTCATTTACAGGCTTGTTATGCACTGCTGCTTCGGCCTCAGCAATCACTGTGAAGATTTTCATTGCCAGTGCCGTGACATTATCCGGGAGTCCGGAGCCAAGAATGATCTTCTCTATATCTCCCAGGTTCCTGTGAACATGGTCATAATTCTTATGGCTGTGGGGCTGGGGCTGGTGATGGTTATGCCCGTGATCATGGCGGTGGTCAGCACCGTGGCCGTGGTCGTGGCCATGATCGTGATCATGATCATGATCATGATCACGATCATCCGGACTGACAGATAGCTCATCTGTTATGACCGTCACCTTTGTTCCAGCGATGCCGTGCCTCTGGTCAGATGTAATCTCCAGCCTCCAGCCGCTGATATTCAGTTTCTGCAATCCGCTGAGCAGTTCATCCTGGCTAACCCCCAGGTCAAGCATGGCTCCCAGGTTCATGTCACCGCTTATCCCGGAAAAACAGTCATAGTATAATATCTTCATCACGTTCAGCTTTTTTAACATTCATATGGTCTGAGCCTCCATTGCCCGTGAGCAGCGCTCTCAGGCTGCTAATATAAGAATAGAGAAGCTATATATTGAAAAAAATTGTAATTTGCACCCTCACATTCTGGGGTAACAGAAATCATTGACGGGTATGAAAAGAAGACATTTTTTGCGCAGCTCACTTGGTGCCGGCCTGGCTGCAGGAACTTTTATGAGTCTTGGACCATATGAAAAGGTACTGGCAGGGAAACCCTTGCCGCAGGGAGCGAATTATGATCTCGTTGCCGTAATGGGAGGTGAGCCCGCCGCAATGTTCGATATTGGTATTCAGGCGCTTGGAGGGATAGGCTCCTTTGTCAGCAAAGGGCAGAAGGTGCTTGTTAAGCCTAACATCGGATGGGACGTACTTCCTGAGAAGGGTGCCAACACAAACCCGGCACTTGTAAAAAGAGTGATCGAGCATTGTTTCAAGGCCGGAGCCAAAGAGGTATATGTATTTGACAACACCTGCGATAACTGGATAAAATGCTATGAGAACTCCGGGATTCAGAGAGCTGTGAAAGATGCAGGCGGTAAGATGGTACCGGGAAATTCTGAGAGCTATTATCAGGAGATAACAATTCCCAACGGAAAGAACCTGACAAAAACGAAGGTTCATGAGCTGGTCCTTGAGAGCGATGTTTTTATTAACATTCCGGTACTGAAGCATCACAGTTCAACCAGGATGACAGCTGCCCTGAAGAATATGATGGGGGTAGTCTGGGACAGAGGCTACTGGCATGCAAATAACCTTCCTCAGTGCATTGCCGATTACGCCCTTTATTCAAAAAAGCCGCAATTAAATATAATTGATGCATACAATGTGATGATGCGCAACGGACCCCGGGGAGTCTCAAAGGAAGATATCAGCAATATGAAATCCTTGATTATCTCCACTGACTGGGTGGCTGCCGACGCCGCTGCTGCAAAGATGATGAGCCTTGACCCTCAGAAAATTGACTATATACCTATTGCAGCAGGAATGGGTATCGGCAAGATGGACCTGTCAACCATGAATATCCACAGGATAAAAATGTAGGGTTTCATGCGGTCAGTAGTGCTCAGACATATTCGTATTGTATTTTCCTTTATTGTGCTGCTGCTGCTTTCATTCCTCTTCATCGACTTCAGGGGTATGGTGCCTGAAAAGGCCTTCGGACCGCTGTTATATCTTCAGTTTATTCCTTCACTGCTGAAATTCGTCATTGCAGGTGTTGCAACGGCAACCGGTTTTGTCATCATTCTGATCCTTACCGTTCTGTCGGGAAGGACCTACTGCTCATTCCTGTGTCCCCTGGGCATCCTCCAGGATGTCATCAGCAGAATAGGCGGGTTTGTAAAGAGACGGTTCCGGAAATACGCCTATAAGAAACCCTACACGATACTACGCTATTTTATCCTTGCTCTTACGGCAGGCATCCTGCTAATCGGAGGGGTCTATGTACTTACAATACTAGATCCCTACAGCATCTTCGGCAGGTTGATGACCTATTTTGTCAAGCCCGCTGCAATCTTCCTTAACAACCAGGTAGCCGGTATCCTCGGTAAGTTCGACATTTACACCCTTTACAAGATTGATATAAAGCCTTTTGAGCTGGCTGTCTATGCTGTCCCTACTGCATTTCTGATGTTGATTGGATTCCTGTCTTTCAGATACGGAAGGCTCTACTGCAACACCGTTTGTCCTGTGGGTACTTTTCTTGGATTTCTCAGTAAGATATCACTCTTCAGGATAAGGTTTGATGAGGAGAAATGCAATCGTTGCGGGAGGTGTGCGATGTCATGCAAGTCATCATGCATCGACTTCCTGAACAAGCATGTTGATATCAGCAGATGCGTCAATTGCTTCAACTGTCTTGAAGCCTGCCACGAGAAAGCCATGTCATACGGTGTAGTCAGGTTCAGGAGTTCCGGTGAGCCGGCCGAACCCGATGCTTCCAGGCGAAATTTCATTGCAGGTTCACTGTTGATGATTGCCGGAAGTTCACAAATCATACGTGCACAGAATTCCACCACCCCTGTTCCGACCAAAGACTCAACCGTAAAGGAAGACCGGCTCTACCCCGTATCTCCTCCCGGATCAGCAGGCTTATCAACCTACACCTCCCGTTGCACCGCATGCTCACTCTGTGTCTCTGCCTGCCCCACCAGCGTCCTTCAGCCTTCGGTTAGCGAGTTCGGGATTGCCGGTATAATGCAGCCGAGGATGGATTTTCACCGGGGATTCTGCAATTATGAATGCACTCTGTGCACTGACATTTGTCCGACCGGTGCCATTATGCCACTTATGGTGGAAGCAAAGAAACTGACCCGTATTGGCAAGGCAGTATTTATTAAAGACAACTGCATCGTTGCAACCGAGAAGACGGCTTGCGGTGCATGCTCAGAACACTGCCCCACAAAGGCGTGTGCAATGATCCCATATGAAGGTAATCTTCTGATCCCGGAAGTGATTGACGATATATGCATCGGATGCGGAGCATGTGAATATGCGTGCCCCACTAAACCCTACAAGGCAATTTTCGTTGACGGTAACCCCCTTCATGAGGTGGCAAAGAAACCTGAATCAAAAAAGATGGAAACAGCTCCGGCAGATTTTCCATTCTGACTTCTACCCGCATCAACTGCTTCTGACAAGCCTCTGACTATTATCCATGGGGATTATTAATATCACCCTGAGGCCCTTTTGAATATATTTAAAATAGTTCGAAAACATGATATTTATCTTTTGACACAGTGTCAAATAGGGTTAAGTTGCGCAATTAAATTTCCAGCCAATTAATTCAGGATAATTTATGAAACCTACACATATTGAGCATATTGGTATTGCTGTAAATTCACTGGCAGAGGCCATTCCCTTTTACGAGAATGTTCTTGGTCTGAAGTGTTACAGCATCGAGGAGGTAGCTGACCAGAGAGTTAAGACTGCCTTTTTTATGGTTGGTCAGACCAAGATCGAGTTGCTGGAATCGACTGATCCGGAAGGGCCCATCGGTAAGTTCATAGAGAAGAGGGGTGAGGGAATACATCACATTGCCTTTGCAGTCGCAGACCTGGAGGAGAGGCTCCGGGAAGCTGAGGCTGCAGGGATAAAACTGATAGATCTTCAGCCGCGACGCGGCGCTGAGGGGTTGAGCATCGCATTTATGCATCCGAAATCAACATTCGGCGTGCTTACGGAATTATGTGAAGACAAGAATATCACTAAGAAATAACATAATCGATAAAATGAACAGCCAGGAAAGAATACAGCAGCTCCTTGATTTCAGGCAGAAGGCACGCCTGGGAGGGGGAGACAAGCGAATTGAGGACCAGCATCAGAAGGGAAAGCTGACGGCCAGGGAGCGCATAACGTTGCTGCTCGATGAAGGCAGCTTTGAGGAGTATGACATGTTTGTAACGCACCGTACTGAGGATTTTGGTCTTGCAGACAAAAAGTTCCTTTCTGACGGTGTTATAACCGGTCATGGCACGATCGACGGGCGTGTAGTCTATGTGTTTGCTCAGGATTTCACCGTGTTCGGGGGCTCTCTGTCGGAGACATTCGCGCAGAAGATATGCAAGATCATGGATCAGGCGATGCAGGTGGGTGCACCGGTAATAGGTATCAATGACTCAGGCGGTGCAAGGATACAGGAGGGAGTAAGAAGCCTTGCCGGTTATGCAGAGATCTTTGAGCGAAACATACTTGCGTCAGGGGTCATCCCCCAGATATCGGCCATCTTCGGCCCCTGTGCCGGGGGTGCGGTCTATTCCCCCGCACTCACAGACTTCATAATCATGAGCCGCAAGAGCAGCTATATGTTCGTAACCGGACCAAAAGTAGCCAGGGCGGTGACAGGGGAGGATATTTCCATCGAGGACCTGGGAGGGGCAAAGGTTCATTCAACAAAATCCGGTGTGGCCCATTTTGTGGTTGAGGAAGAGAAGGAGGGCCTCGACCTGATCAGGAAGCTGCTCAGCTTCATGCCGCAGAATAACCTGGAAGAGCCACCGCAGACAGAGTGTGATGACCCCATTGACAGGCTAGAGGATGACCTGAATGATATCATACCTGAAAGCCCGAACCAACCTTATGACGTCAAGGATGTCATAAGCCGTGTGGTTGACTACCACGATTTTCTTGAGGTACATGAAGCTTACGCGAAGAATATAGTTGTAGGTTTTGCAAAATTCGGAGGAATGCCTGCAGGGATCGTCGCTAACCAGCCTGCTTACCTCGCTGGGGTGCTTGACATCGAGGCATCACGCAAGGCAGCACGGTTCATCCGTTTTTGTGACGCTTTCAATATTCCCGTGGTGACCTTTGTGGATGTGCCCGGCTTTCTGCCCGGCTCGGCCCAGGAATACGGCGGTATTATTATCCACGGTGCAAAGCTCATGTTCGCGTACGGTGAGGCCAGCGTTCCGAAGGTTACCGTTACACTTCGCAAATCATACGGCGGAGCACATTGCGTCATGTCGTCGAAGCAGCTAAAGGGCGACATCAATTATGCATGGCCTACCGCAGAGATTGCCGTGATGGGCCCTCAGGGAGCCATAGAAGTGCTTGAAGGAAAAGCAATAAGCGAAATAAGTGACCCGAAGGAGAAAAAAGATTATGTCTCCAGAAAAGAGCAGGAGTACCGGTCAAAATTTGCCAATCCATACGAGGCCGCCAGGTACGGTTATCTCGATGATGTGATCGAGCCGCGAAATACACGGTTCAGGGTGGTAAGAGCGCTGAGAACCCTCTCAACAAAGAAAGATCCGGGGCCAATGAAGAAACACGGTAATATACCCTTATAAAGAAATGATATGAGACTTCAGGTATTATTCTCAGTAACAGGGCCTGTCATTGACTCCCTTACATGGACGATAGTGATTGTGGGCATGGGTATTGTCTTCCTGTCACTGACAATTGTCTATCTCTTTTTCAGGTATTTGCTGCCATTCATAATGAACTTCAGGTTAATGAGCTTTGCCCGCAGAAGAGGAATTGATCCGTCAGAGATAGTCACAGCCAGGAACAAGCTGTCAGGTGAGGTGAATGCCGCCATAGCCATGGCAATATACTCATATATGAGTGAGCTGCATGACGTTGAGAGCGGTGTGATAACCATCAGGCGAGTATCAAAGAACTACTCACCATGGAGTTCAAAACTTTATAATATGAAAAACCTTTAAGATCAGCATATCAGACTGAAGGAGGAAAGAGATGAAGAACTACAAGTTTACAGTAAACGGAAACAAGTATGAGGTTGAAATACTTGATATTGATGGCAATATGGCCACGATAGAGGTTAACGGTACAACATACAATGTTGAAATTCACCATGAGGTGCCGAAGCTGAAACCTATCCAGCCGGTGACTACACAGAAGCCAGCCAGAGCATCTGCCCCTGATTCCGTTAGTGGCGGAATTTCTGCAACGGTAAAAGCTCCTCTCCCCGGGGTGATATTGCAGGTCCTTGTCAGACCGGGTGATGAGGTGAATGCCGGACAGACACTGTGCACTCTTGAAACGATGAAGATGGAGAATGCCATAAAAACTGAAACGTCCGGCAAGGTCTCCAGGGTGAATATTTCACAGGGACAATCAGTGCTTCAGGATGAGGTTTTAATAGAACTGAACTGATTATGGCAAGGAGAAAAGCATGGACCATGATCGGACTGCTGGTGATCGTTTCACTGGCATGGACAGCATTTGTTAAACCGGAAAAGGATAGGGAAAAGGCCGTTGCAGCCTCCGGTACGGAGATTGTAAGTACACTGCCGCAATACCAGCCTTCTGACCCTGATGAGGCACCCCTGGCGGGAGGGTTGAAGCAGTTCTGGGCATATACCGGATTCCGGAATGCCACATCCGGAAACCTTATTATGATAATTGTAGGTCTTATTTTTATCTTCCTGGCAATCAGATTCGAATATGAGCCGTTGCTTCTGGTCCCCATCGGTACGGGCATACTCATCGGCAACATTCCCTTCTTCAATGACGGAGGGCTGAATCTTCAGATAGGTATCTATCAGCAGGGGAGCGTGCTCCATTATCTCTATTTCGGGGTATTGAAGGGGATATACCCGCCCCTTATCTTCCTTGGCATCGGGGCTATGACCGATTTCTCATCTCTGATCTCCAATCCACGTCTCCTGCTCCTCGGTGCTGCTGCACAGCTTGGAATCTTCGTTTCTTTTATAGGTGCACTGTTTTTGGGTTTTAATGGTCCTGAAGCCGCAGCCATCGGAATTATCGGGGGAGCTGACGGCCCTACTGCAATTTTTCTCTCCTCCAGACTGGCAAACGGTGTGAATATTCTGCCTGACGGAACCACCGTAAAGAACCTAATTGGGCCGATAGCTATTGCTGCATATTCATACATGGCATTAGTGCCTGTGATACAGCCACCAATCATGAGGCTCATGACAAGCAAGAAAGAGAGGCTCATTCGCATGAAGCCTCCAAGGGCAGTAACAAGGACAGAGAAAATTCTCTTTCCCATTTTTGGTCTTCTGCTTACATGTTTTATTTCTCCAAGCGCCCTTCCTCTGCTTGGAATGCTCTTTTTCGGCAACCTGCTCAAAGAGTCCGGAGTGACAAAAAGGCTCGCAGAGACTGCCAGAACCTCGCTTATAGATATAGTCACGATAATGATAGGACTCACCGTAGGAGCCTCAACCCAGGCAGATGTTTTTCTTACCAGGGAGTCAGTTCTTATATTCGGACTCGGTGCATGCGCCTTTGGCTTTGCAACTTTCGGGGGTGTTGTTTTTGCCAAGATTATGAATATCTTCCTGCCTGAAGGTGAAAAAATCAATCCCCTGATCGGTAATGCGGGTGTGTCAGCGGTACCTGACAGTGCCCGGGTATCTGAGATGGAAGGACTGAGGGAAGATAAAACAAACCATCTTCTGATGCATGCAATGGGTCCCAATGTCGCCGGAGTGATCGGGTCAGCCATAGCAGCGGGGATATTGCTCAGTTATCTCGGATAATTATTTAAGTTTGTATAAACTACCTAAGAGAGCGGAGATGAAGCAGGCAATTGCCGGGAATACCGGCCCGAAGGTCAGGTCTGACGTTGAAGTGACCCTGGAAATAAAAGGTTCAGGAGGAGTGGAGATGAACCTCAAGTCGAAGGTAAAGAGCATGTATGGCAATGCAATCGAAATGCAGTGCCGGGAACTGCTTAAATTCTTCGGTGTGGAGAACGCAAAGCTGTCACTGATTGACAGCGGTGCCCTCCCCTTCGTGATAGCGGCAAGAGTGGAGGCTGCGGTAAAGACACTGACAGGAACTGAGGCTGCGTTCCTGCCCGTGATGATCCCTGAGAACATCTATCACTCAGCCAGGGAGAGGTTTCGCTTTTCAAGGCTGTATCTTCCCGGAAACAATCCCGGCATGTTCCTGAATGCCGGACTTCATTCACCCGATGGCATCATCCTTGACCTTGAAGATTCGGTTGCTCCTGACAGAAAGGATGAGGCCCGGATCCTTGTCAGAAATGCTCTCAGGGCAGTAGATTTCTACGGAGCTGAAAGAATGGTAAGGATAAACCAGGGAGAGCGCGGGTTGACTGACCTTGAGAGTGTCATACCTCACAACGTGCACCTCATCCTTATTCCGAAATGCGAGGATACAGATGCTCTCCGTATGGTTGACGAGACGATTGCCTCAATAAAGAGGAGGGAGGGTCAGAACGATACAGTGCTTCTGATGCCGATCATAGAGAGTGCAAAAGGTGTGGAAAGAGCCTATGAGATAGCAACGGCATCACCAAATGTGGTAGCGATGGCCATCGGGCTGGAGGATTTTACCGCTGATCTTGGGGTACAAAGGACAAAAGAGGGTTCAGAGTCACTCTATGCCCGTAACCGTATCGTTGTGGCAGCAAGAGCTGCCGGCATCCAGGCCATCGACTCCGTCTTCTCCGATGTGGGTGATATGGATGGCCTCCTCAGTAATGTGCTCTCATCGAAAGCAATGGGCTTCGAGGGGATGGGTTGCATACATCCGCGTCAGATTGCAGTCATACGCAAGGGCTTCTCTCCAACGCCTGAAGAGATTGACAGGGCCAGGAAGATAGTAATCGCATACCGCGATGCAATTTCCAGGGGGCTTGGTGTGGTGGCACTCGGATCTAAGATGATCGATCCGCCTGTGGTGGCAAGAGCACAGAAAACGATAGACCTGGCGGTACGCCTGGAAATTATCCCACAAAACTGGATTGAAGAGGAGGGTAAGGAATAACATCTAAGATGATCAGGTCATGAAATTGATTGAGAACGCGGCCGGCCGCCAGGTGCCGGATGAGATCAACGGCACGGAAGCCGTGCCTTTTAAGGGTGTGGGGAAACACCGCCCTTCCGGAAGAAAGTATGCGCCATCAATACCGACATGCATCGATTATCCTGAAGACAACAACAAGGTAATCAGTTCTCTCAGGGAGGCGCTGGTGAAATGCGGGCTGAAAGACGGCATGACCATCTCAACGCACCATCACCTTCGTGACGGCGACCTTATCAGCAACCAGATATTTGAAATAGCTGCTGAATTGGGAGTGAAAGACCTGGTGTGGTTTCCTTCAGCATCGTTCCCCTGCAATGACCCGGTCATAGAGTATCTCGAAAACGGAACTGTAAACCGGATTGAGGGGAGCATGAACGGGCCGCTAGGCAGATTCGTCTCTGAAGGGAGGATGAAGGGAATGGCTGTCCTTCGCTCGCATGGAGGAAGGGTGCAGGCCATACAGGATGGCGACGTAAGAATAGATATTGCAGTCCTCTCCGCACCGGCTGCTGACGCATTCGGCAATGCAAAAGGTACCGGAGGTCCATCGGCAACGGGCGTGCTTGGATATGCCAAGGCTGACTACATGTTTGCTGACCGGGTTATCGTTGTGACTGATAACCTGGTAGACCTGCCTTGTTTCCCTATGGAGATAGAGGGCAATTATGTTGACTGTGTGGTGGTGGTAGACAAGATCGGCATACCCGAGAAGATAGTATCAGGAACCACGCAGATAACCAAAAGCCCCGACAGGTTACTGATAGCTGAGCTGACAGCCTCATTCCTTGAAAAGTCGGGTCTTCTCCGCGACGGAGCGACCATGCAGGCAGGAGCAGGAGGGACCAGCCTGGCAATAGCAGTTTATGCACATGAGATACTCAGGAGAAAGGGATGGAAGTTCCGCTTCGGGTTCGGAGGCAGCACCAAATACATGGTCAGCATGCTGGAAGAGGGGCAGATGGGATATATTCTTGATGCACAGGCATTTGACCT
Source organism: uncultured Bacteroidales bacterium (assembly GCA_963732365.1). Classification (GTDB taxonomy): domain Bacteria; phylum Bacteroidota; class Bacteroidia; order Bacteroidales; family VadinHA17; genus SR-FBR-E99. The sequence continues at coordinate 1,787,857 of CAVSZC010000005.1, forward strand.
TGATGCAGTCAGGTCAGTAGAGATAAACCCGAACCATATTCCGTACCCGGTCTTTAATGCCTATAACTATCATTCGAAGGGCAACCTGACAACCATGATGGATATCATGATACTCGGTGCCACAGAGATAGATACCGGATTCAACGGTAACGTCGTCACTCACTCTGACGGCCTCCTGCTTCACGGCATCGGAGGATGGCAGAACTGCCTTCATGCAAGGAATGTGATAATACCCGTTCCCCTCTTCCGTGACAGAATACCCGTTATCGTGGACCGCGTTACCACCCTGTGCGGACCCGGGGAACTGATTGATGTTATAATTACAGAGAGAGGCATTGCCATCAATCCGCGAAGGCAGGATCTGATTGATTCAGTGAAGGGCAAGGGACTGCCGCTTGTGTCTATTGAGGAGTTGAGAGAGACCGCTGAAAGAATATGCGGAAAGCCTGACAGGGCTGCTTTTGATGAGAGGGTTGTGGCAGCCATAAAATGGGTTGACGGGACCGTAATAGATGCTGTACGAAAAGTAAAATATTAACTAATTTCTTTGCCAGATGAACAGATACAGATGCCTCGTATGCGGATACATTTATGATCCGGAGACCGGAGATGAGCAGAATGATGTATTACCGGGGACAGCCTTTGAAGATCTTCCTTCCGGCTGGCTATGTCCTGTATGCGGTGCTCCCCGCGATGAGTTTGAGGAATACGTTTAGGATTTCTCCTCGGGGATGTGTTTCAGTACGTCAACCAGCAGATCCCAGAACATCTGTACAGTCTCAATCTCGATCCTCTCTTCAGGTGTATGAGCTCCCTTAATTGTGGGTCCGAATGAGATCATATCGATCCCTTTATATTTTTCAAGGATAAGACCGCATTCAAGTCCTGCATGTATGGCTTTTACCTGGGGAACCTTGCCGAATAGCTTCCGGTATGATTCTATCATCAGGTGCAGTATCGCAGAGTTCATGTTGGGCTTCCAGCCCGGATAACCATCCGAATGAGTTACTGTTGCTCCGGCAAGGTCAAAGCTGGCTTCAGCCTTCATTGCAGCGAAATGTTTTGCCTCTTCCGAAGAGCTCCTCTGGGTTGTAACCACATGGATCTTATTGTCACTGGTCAGTCGTATTGTTGCCAGGTTGCTGGAGGTCTCCACCAGATCAGGCATGTCTCTTGACCATGCCAGTACGCCGTGAGGTACAATACTAAGAGCATTGAGCAGTTTATGCTGTGTCGCAGCGTCAATAACCGTTGACGGCAAATCGGCAGGCGTGGCAGCGATCTTCAGGTCAGGCTCCAGTGGCCCGAATTCCTGCCTGACCATTTTATGATACTCCGATGCAGCTGCGAGAATGGATTCTTCATCAGCCGGGTTGAAGGTGATGGTAACGAATGCTTCCCTGGGTATTGCATTACGAAGGTTTCCTCCTGTGAAACTGCTGATGCGAATGCCGAATTTTTTCTCAAGACTCTGCAGCAAAGCCGAAATGATCTTTATTGAGTTGCCGTAACCCTTGTGTATCTCGTCGCCTGAATGACCTCCGTGGAGTCCGGTAACCGAAATATTCATTGCCCGGTCTCCTGCCATTACCTTTTCAGGAGTATAGGGTAAGATCGCCTGTGTATCTATTCCCCCTGCGCAGCCGATGAACAGTATGCCCTCATCCTCAGAGTCAAGGTTCAGCAATATCTTCCCTGTCAGGAACCCGGGTTTAAGGTTGATAGCTCCTGTCATACCTGATTCCTCGTCGACGGTAAAGAGACACTCCAGTCTGCCGCACTGAATGAAAGGATCGGTCAGCAGGGCCATCTGGGCAGCAATACCAATGCCGTCATCTGCACCAAGCGTTGTGCCTCTTGCACCAACCCATTTCCCGTCAACAACAGGAATTATCGGATCTCTCTCCCAGTCATGAGGATGTGCAGCATTCTTTTCACCAACCATATCAAGGTGGCTCTGAAGCACAACGGTCATCACTTTCTCGCGGCCCGGGGAGGCAACTCTTACAATAAGTATGTTACCTGATTCATCCTCCTTTGCTGCCAGGTTGTTCCTCCTTGCAAAATCGAGAAGATATTCCCTAATTTTCCCTTCATTTTTCGATAACCTGGGGATTGTGCAGATCTCTTCAAAATAGCTCCATACCTTCCTTGGTTTAATATCTGACAGTTGACCCATGCTTTTACAGACTTTTAGTGCGTGATAAATTGTAAACGGCAAATATAGTTTTTTTCCAATGCAAGCGGGATGAGATTTTATCTGCTGAAAGTCTTTTTTTTAACCCAAATAAAACTATATTTTTACCGGGTAACAAATAAGTAAACTGTGATATATGGCTAGACGTACGATAGTTGCGCTTCCCGGTGACGGCATTGGCGCAGTGGTGTTAAAAGAGTCCCTGCGCGTTCTTGATGCTGCAGGCTTTGATGCAGAATATATTTATGGTGATATCGGATGGGATTTCTGGTGCAGGGAGGGCAATCCGCTTCCGCAGAGAACCATAGACCTGATAGCAAAGCATAAGATCGCACTGTTTGGCGCAATAACGTCAAAGCCCAAGGATGAGGCAGTGGCCGAGCTCGCGCCGGAGCTGCAGGGCAAGGGGTTTAATTACAGCAGTCCTATTGTGGGACTGAGGCAGCATTTCGGACTGGACATATGTGTCAGACCTTGTCGCAGCTATAAGGGCAATCCTCTTAACTTCATACGTCGCGGTAAAGATGGCACACCTGAAGAGCCCATGGTTGACGTCGTCATCTTCAGGCAGAACACGGAAGGGCTGTATGGAGGCGTTGAGTGGTCAAACCCTCCGCAGCAGGTTTATGATGCTCTGATGACCCATCCAAAGTTCCGTGAGAATTTCGGATGGTGCCCGAAGGAGGAACTGGCAATCTCAACCAGGATCTTTACCTGGAAGTACACGGAAAGGATTGTGAGGGCAGCATTTGAATATGCTTTGAAATACGGTTACAAGTCAGTCACTGTCTGCGAAAAACCCAATGTCATTCGTGAGACCTCAGGTCTTATGTGGAAGATAGCCAAGGAGATGCAGAAAACTGATTTTCCCGGTGTGCAGCTCTGGAATACGAACATTGATGCTCAGATGATGTGGCTGACGAAGAATCCGGAGGATTACGGAGTGATTGTTGCAGGCAACATGTTCGGCGACATAGTCTCCGATGCATTTGCCGGGTTGATTGGCGGCCTCGGATTTGCATGCAGTGCACAGTTCTCCGAAGACGGGATAGGTGTATTTGAACCCACCCACGGTTCGGCACCCAAGTATGCCGGATATGATGTTTCCATAGTCAACCCCGTTGCCATGATCGAATCAGCCTGCATGATGCTTGATTATATTGATGAGAAGGCCATTGCCGTGCGTATCCGCAAGGCTATCGCCGATGTTATCGAGGAGGGCAGGGTGAAGACATACGATATGATGAAGCTTGCCGGCAAACCGGAGGTCATAGCGATGGGTGCCGCCTCCACGTCGGAAATGACAGATGCAATAATTACCAGACTCAGATAATACGCCATGACAGAAGAGATAAAGAGATTATGGCCTGAGCTGGAATGGATAAAAGATCCTGATCTCAGGGAAAAGACCGCGAGCACGTGGGAGCTGGCTCTTGAAAGAAGCGTGCTCAAGGCTGATGACCTGAACCGCATACCTTTCACTCTCCTTTGCGGCCCGGATCTCAAGGTCACATTCATGGATCATAAACGTTGCGTTGTTCATATCGCACGAGATGCAGGGGAGAAGATGAATCACTTCTTCAGGGATGACCTGCCGGTTAACATGGATGTCCTTATTGCCGGTGCCATACTCGCCGATGTGGGTAAGATGCTGGAGTACGAGCTTGATGCGCAGGGGAAGGCCGTTCAGGGCAGTTACGGACAGTATCTGAGGCATCCCTTCTCAGGTGTCAGCCTGGCGGAGGAGTGCGGTGTGCCTCCTGAGGTTTGCCATATCATTGCGGCGCATGCCCATGAAGGCGACCTGGTGAAACGCACTACTGAAGCATACATAGTGCATCATGCCGATTTCATGACCTTTCTCCCATTCAAGAGCAGGCTGACTTTTTAAGAAACAGGTTGTTTCAGCCGAGTTTCATCTTCTCGACCTCTTCCATGTTACGTTCGTTGTAGACGATCTTGCCCATGGGGGTATACAGCCATTCGATGAAGTCCTGGTACCGTTCCGTCACCTTTCCTCTTACTATCTTCATAGTTGAGTTCATCATGCCGTTCTCTTCGTTGAAGCTCTCGTTCAGTATCCCGAGTGCGACAGGGAGCCAGCGATGCGGGAACATATGTCCGAATTTGCCGTTGATGCGATACTCACTCACCTCTCCTTCTATCAGGTTAAGTACGGCACGCTTACCCTCTTCAGTGGAGGCTGACAGGTTGCGGCTCTCAAGATAAAGCTTGAGGGCATGCTGGTTAGGAACTATCAGGGCCACGGTATATGATCTCTGATTATTGTATAGCATGCACTGGTCTATATATTTTGACTGCTCACTGAATGCTTCCTCAATCCCTTCCGGACTGAACTTTTCCCCGTCATCGGCGATGAGGAGGCTTTTGAAGCGTCCCATAACATACAGGAAACCGTCTTCAGAGATGTACCCCATGTCTCCGGTATGGAGCCATCCGTCTTTCAAAGCCTCCCTGGTGGCACTCTCGTTCTTCCAGTAACCGTGCATGACATTTCCACCCCTGATGACTATCTCCCCCTTCTGTCCGGCGGGTAGTTCGTTACCTTTTTCATCAAGTATCTTCAGTTCGAGGTTTTTTACAAGATAGCCTGATGATCCAAGCTTATGCCTGGCAACGGAGTTGGAGGAGATGATAGGAGCTGCCTCTGAGAGGCCATAGCCCTGGAACATCGGCACCCCAATAGCGTAGAAAAAACGCTGAAGCTCGATATCAAGGAGGGCGCCTCCGCCAATGAAAAACTCAAGCTCACCGCCAAATACCTCCCGTATTTTGGAAAAGAGGATTTTGTCAAAGAGATTCAGCAGTGGTTTCTTGATTTTCTGCAGCCCCTCACCCTTGTTATAGCCCTCTTTGTTATATGAATACGCCATCTTCAGTGCAAATTTGAACAGCGCTTCTGTGATCTTGCCTTTTTCCTTAATCCCTTTCTCAATACTCTTTCTGAAGTTCTTCGCCAGGGCCGGAACGCTCATAAGGAGATTGGGCCTTATCTCTCTCATGCAAACTGGTATATTGCGGAGGCTCTCCATCGGTGTCTTCCCTAACTTGACCGAGGCTATGCTTGCACCTTTGCCCATGAAGGCATAGATACCTGCAGTATGAGCAAATGAGTGGTCCCATGGTAGTATCAGAAGGGTCTTGAAGTGCTGCGGGATATCCATCAGGCTGTATGACTGGTACACGTTTGTCACATAGTTTCCGTGCGACAGAATGATACCTTTCGGGTCGGCAGTCGTCCCTGAAGTATAGCAGATATTGGCGAAATCGGATGGTGATATTGATGAGGTAAATTCCTCAAATGCTTTTCTGTTGGCGGGATTCTCGATCCATTCCCTTCCGGTCTTTCTCACCTCATTGAGATGGATCTCCCTGTCGGAATACTCTTCCCTGGGGTCCATGAAAATAACTTTCTCCACCTCAGGGCACTGTCCTATGATCTCGAGAACCTTGGGTGCCTGCCCACTCGAAGTTATTATCATCTTTGACCCGGAATGGGTCAGCCGGAATTTGATCTCTTCCGGGTTCAGCTTCACGGAGAGCGGCACATTGACTGCTCCGGCGTACAGTATTCCCATTTCACCTACTACCCAGCTGTTTCTGCCCTCAGACAGGAGGCTGATGCGATCGCCTTTTTTCACACCCATCTGCATCAGCCCGGCACCGAATTCATGTACCTGGCGCCTTACCTCCTGGTAAGTGGTTCCTTCATACTTTTCCTGAGGCTTTTCCCACAGGTAGATATTGGTTGAAAATTTCTCGACATTCTCTTCGAAGAACTGTATGAGTGATTTCATCTGATGCAGGTTTTTGTCTTTTTAAATGAAATTCTAATATAGGAAAGAATTGAGAAGAACGACATCGATTATCGCAATTTCGTTTGATTTTCACGATCCATTTCATACCTTTATCTTTTATAACCATGAAAAACTGGCATTTATGAAGAAATTGTTCACGGTTTTACTGGCAGCAATGGTGCTTCTGACACCTTCGTGCGACTTTGCAAAGAGCATCAATCCTTTCGGCAGGAAGGGCAGGGAGGCTGAAGCGCTGAGGCAACAGCAGGAGGCTTTCAGGGTAGCTGACTCTATCCGGGTTGCCAATGAGCAGGCCGCGCTTGAGCAACAGCGTCAGGCTGAAATGGCCAGACAGGCTGAGCAGGAGGCCCTCGAACGCTCCAAATATCATGTCATTGTCGGAAGTTTCCTTACCCCCGAATATGCCGATCACTGGCTCAGGCATATAACCGAAATGGGCTACGATGCAAAAATAGTCGGGATGAACGGCGGAAGGTGGCGTCTTGTTTCAGCTAATTCCTTTGCGAGTCTCCGTGAAGCCTATAATTCGCTGGAGGATATACAGAACGATATCAACGGTGACGCCTGGGTTTACAGGATGGAGTGATCATTACCTGTAAATCGTTGCCGACCTGTCAGGTCCGACGGAAACTATTGTGACCAGTACCCCAGTCTCTTTCTCAATGAATTCTATATAATGCCTGAGAGCGACGGGCATTTCATCCCAGCTTTTACACCCCGTTATGTCGCAGTTCCATCCGGCCATTGTCTTATAGTTGAGTTTTTCTATGTCGGTAAGACAATACGGAAGCTCAGTGACCTCCTCACCGTTGATAGTATAGGAGGTACACACTTCTATTTCACTGAAGCCTGAGAGTACATCTGCCTTCATCATGAAGAGGCTAGTAACGCCATTAATCATGATTGCATATTTAAGTGCAGGCAGGTCAAGCCATCCGCACCGGCGCGGACGCCCGGTAGTAGAGCCGTATTCGTTCCCTCGGTCACGCATGAGCTGGCCGTTTTCATCATTCAGCTCCGTGGGGAATGGTCCGCTACCGACCCTCGTGCAGTATGCCTTGAAGATTCCGAAGACCTTACCCGTCCGCGAAGGGGCTATTCCCAGTCCGGTGCATGCACCGGCGGCTACTGTATTTGAGGAGGTTACATAGGGATATGTGCCAAAATCAATGTCAAGCATTGTACCCTGAGCCCCTTCGGCAAGAACGCACCTCCCTTCACGAAGGCTCCTGTCAATATAATAATCGGCATTTACCGTTTTGAACTGCTTGAGGAATTCAGCTGCTTCAAACCATTCTGTCTCAAGGTCCTGAAGGTCATAACTCCTGCCGTAACCCTTCAGAACCCTCAGATGCTCGCTGACATGCTCATTATAAAACTCCCTGAAGTTTTTTCTCAGCAGATCACCCACCCTGATGCCACTGCGTGCTGCCTTATCTGTATAAGCAGGTCCTATGCCCCTCAGAGTAGATCCTATCTTGAAGTCGCCAAGCGCATTTTCATGTGCAGCATCAAGTAATTTGTGTGTCGGAAGAATCAGATGCGCCTTCAGGGAGATGAGCAGCCTCCGGCGTACCGTTTCAATATCGATGCCGAGGCTTTCAATCTCACGGCGAAAGACTACCGGATCAAGCACAACGCCGTTGCCAATAATATTGATCTTTCCTTCGTGGAAAATTCCTGAAGGGATAAGGTGAAGGACATGCTTGGTTTTATGAAATTCTATGGTATGTCCTGCGTTCGGTCCGCCCTGGAACCGTGCAATAATGTCATATTCAGGAGCTAAGGCATCGACGATTTTCCCTTTCCCCTCATCACCCCACTGAAGACCCAACAGTATGTCAATGTTCATTTTATTACAGTGTCACGTATTTTGAGAATGCTCAACAAGATAAAGATAATTTCATAACCGTCAGCATGAAATTCTTTGCAAAAAAAAGACCCGTTGTGGGGTCTTTCTATATTAGTGACAATCTGGCTGCTCCTATGGTTTAGGGTCAGAAATTGATGACAAAATCAAGCCATGGAATGCCAATTACGATCTCCGATGCAATATCAGGATTATTAAGGAATGCCAGGTCGATGGATGTTTTTTCTCCAAGGAATCTGATGCCATAGGAATATATTCCGTAATAACCACCATCATCTGAAATACCTGGTACAATCCAGTTTTCACTGACAAATCCGATCCTCTTTGATGCTCTTGCCATACCGCTAATTATTATTACAGGCTTGGAGCTGAATTCTCCATCTGCCCAGCCCCAGCCTACTGCAGCTGTAATATTATTGTTTGTGTTGCCGTATGTAGCAAAACCGTTTATTGTGGCAAGCCCTCCAAAGTCTTCTGCATATTTGATTGTATTGGCATACAATACATTTGCTCCAGCATAGAAGTTTTCAGCTACCTTAAAGGATGCTTTCGGATTGATGTAAAATGCATAAGGGCCGTCTCCGCCTGCCATTAGTGAAATTATTTCAAAACCACCTGCGATACTTATATTATTGGTTATACCATAGCTGAAAGAGCTTATGAAGATCCATGTATTCTGATAGTATCCGCTCTTTTTCTCCATGGGGATGGCAGAGTTGCCCAGGAGATATTTAGAAGGATTAGGGTTTGTGAACCATATTCCGGATTCTTTTTCATCAAATGAGGACACCTGAGTCATCGTTTTAATGTTTGCTTTTGACAAACGAATTTCACCCAGTGTTCCTGATTGAATTACTACCTCATTGTCAGTAATAGATACTAGTTTACCGGATATGCTTGATCCATCATTCAGTGTGACCATATAGGTCTTTGAAACTTCACCTGTAATTACTTGCTGGGCAATAGCATTACTGGTTATTAATATCATTACCATGATGATACTAATAAAAGCCCTGGTGATACTGCTTAAACCAACGTCTGTGCTTTTCATGCTTGTGGGTATTAGTAGTACTATTAGGTTAAAGGCAGGAATATTTTATCATTTTATCATTCTGATATGCAATTTACGGACTTCAATTCTTAAAAGCAATAAATATTTAATAAATCCGGCAAACTGTTCTATTAGTCCTCTTTTTTATACTTCACTGTTCCATAGATATATAGAGAGTAGTAATTTGGAGTGAAGTTGTTTGAATCACTTGCGGCTTTGACAATCTCATTTATCCGTGGATCATTGAACTCAATGACTCTGCCCGTTTCAATGTCAATGAGATGGTCATGCTGCCCCGTCTGGTATGATTTTTCATATTGCGCCTGGCTGTGCCCGAACTTATGTTTGATAACCAGCTTGCAATCCATCAGCAGATCAATGGTATTGTAGAGTGTTGCCCTTGAAACCCTGTATTTCTTGTTCTTCATGAAATTGAACAACGCCTCAATGTCAAAATGACCTTCGTGTGAATATATCTCATCAAGGATCGCAAACCTCTCAGGTGTTTTCCTCAGCGAGTTCTTTACAAGATATTCTGTAAAGATCTGCTTTACAACTGTTCTGGAATCTTCATTCGCCATTGTCCCTGCTCAATAGGTTAAAGTAGCAGCAATTGTTGTCATTCCTCCATGAATTCCTCAACTCTCTTCACGCTGGCAATGCCTTTGACATTGGAGAGCTGCATGATAAGGTTATTGAGGTCACGGGTGTGATGTACGTAAAGATCAATAGTCCCCTCGAATATCCCATTATAGACTGATACATTTATGTTCCGGATATTGACATTAAGCTCCTTCGAGATAATGTTTGTCACTTCATTGATCAGGCCCAGTCTGTCAATGCCGTTTATACTTATCCTTGCCAGGAACGATACAAGTTTGTGGATGGTCCATCTTACCTGTATGATCCTGTTGCCTTCGCTGGCCAGCAGCTTGACTGCTACGGGGCATTTGGGCTTATGGACCACAATGGAGTTGTCAGGAGCCATGTAACCCACCACCTCATCTCCGGGGATGGGATTACAGCAGCTCGCGATGAGATATGAGTTACCGGTGTTGTTCACATTCTCCCTGAGCAGGTAAGGGTGGTTCTTGTCAATCGGGGCAGCTGCCCCCTTTTTGTCTTTATCAGGTTCCTGACGCCTGCTCACGCCTCCCACAGCAAGCTTCCAGAATTTGTTAAAGCTGCTTTCAGGTGCCTTTTTCAGGACCTTGCGCAGCTCCTCGAGATTAATGACACCGAGGGCTATCCTTGAATAAAGCTCCTCCTTATTGAGAAGTTCATAATTTTCGAGCAGGTTCTTTATAATCTCGGAGTTGGGAAGTATGCCCAGTTCACTTAGTTTCTGCTCAAGCATCTCAATCCCTTTCTGAATGCGGTCTTTCGATTCGTCCCTGAGTGCTCCCTTTATAGCTCCCTTGGCCTTGGCAGTATGCGCATATTCAAGCCATTCCTTCTCCGGTTTCGCAATGCTGGATGTTATGATCTCAACCTGGTCACCGCTCTGCAGTGTTACCGAGAGTGGAGAAAGCTTATAATTCACTTTTGCCCCGATGGCCCTGTTACCGACATCAGTGTGTATCTCGTAGGCGAAATCTAGAGCCGAGGCTCCTTTTGGAAGATTGACAAGGAGCCCTTTGGGAGTGAACACCATTATCTCGGAAGAGAAGAGGCTCATTTTGAAGTCGTCGAGGAAAGCAATCGGGTCAGACATGGGGTTGGACAGCATCTCACGGATATACTTCAGCCACTTGTCCAGTTCCGATTCAGTCTGGGCAGTGTCGCCTTTATATTTCCAGTGTGCGGCAAACCCCCTTTCGGCAATATCGTCCATCCGCTGGCTGCGTATCTGTACCTCAACCCAGCGCCCCTCAGGGCCCATTACGGTAAGGTGAAGCGCCTCATAACCATTTGACTTTGGCCGGCTTACCCAGTCGCGCAGCCTGTCAGGCTTGGGAGTGTAAATGTCAGTGATGAGTGAATATATCTGCCAGCACTGCGCTCTTTCACTCATCTCAGGTCCGGGTTCAAAGACAATACGTACGGCAAGAAGGTCATACACCTCCTCAAAGGGGACATTCTTTGCCTGCATTTTCTTCCAGATCGAATAGATAGACTTGAATCTCCCGGAGATGTCAAAGATTATGTTGTTGTCATTGAGCCTGTCTATTATAGGGAGGCTGAACCTGTTGATAAGAGCCAGGTTCTTCTTTTCATCCAGCTTGACTTTACGGGCAATCTCATCGAAGATGCGGGGATGCCTGAATTTGAAACTGAGGTCTTCGAGCTCTGTCTTTATGGCGAACAGTCCCAGACGGTGTGCGAGGGGGGCATAGAGATAAATCGTTTCACCGGCTACCTTCATCCTCTTGTGTTCGGGCATTGAGTCAAGAGTTCTCATGTTATGCAGCCTGTCTGCTATCTTAATGATAATGACCCTGATATCATCTGACAGGGTCATCAGCATCTTCCGGAAATTCTCAGCCTGAAGGGAGTTGGTCTCTTTATTATATGTGCCTGAGATCTTTGTGAGTCCGTCAATGAGAGATGAGATCTTGGGCCCGAACTCCCTGGTGATATCATCAAGGGTTATTTCGGTATCTTCTACAACGTCATGCAGCAGTGCTGCTGCAACTGATTTGGCGCCCAGTCCTATCTCCTGATTGACAATACGTGCAACATTTATCGGGTGTATTATGTAAGGCTCGCCAGAGTTACGGCGCATGTCACGGTGAGCCTCGTTGGCAAACAGGAAGGCTTTCTCAATCAGCTCCTTCTCTCCCTGTTTATCACACCTGTATAAATTGTCCTTCAGCAGCTTAAACTCAGCTTCAATGCGACTGACATCCTCTGCAGTAAATATGTTCGTCTTCTTTTTGCCCATCAGTCCATGAAAGAAAATGGAAAGTCAAAGATACAAAAACTGGGCTTTATTTCAGCTCGCAGTTCAGGGAAGGATGGTGACGGTTCCTGTCCTGGTCTCAGCTCTGCCGGAAGGGGTGGTTACGCGCAGGCTCCAGAGGTAAACGCCGGGAGGCATAGGTTTGTCATTATGACGGCCATCCCATCCTTCACCATGGCTGGTAGTACGAAAGAGAATAACGCCGGTGCGGCTTAAGATACTGAATTCGTATTCAGTAGGAATAAATGTCAGAACGGGGGTAAAAACGTCATTGATACCGTTATCATCCGGGGTAAAGGCATTTGCCATGAAGATGTTTTCGATGGCAGAGACCAGGGTCACTGATGAGCGGCACGCAGCATCGCCTGCAGATGCCCCCTGATCGATAGCTGTAACAACATAAGCGATATCCGGCGCCGAAACATATGTGGCGAAAGCAGCATAATCATCAGTCCACGTCGTATCAGTGACAGGACCTGCCACCTCCGTCCATCCTGCCCCGATATCACGCCAGACAGTAAAATATGCACCGCGCTGAGGAAACGGATTATTCCATTTGAGATCGATTCGTGTACCGCTGGTGGCGGATGAAAGAACCATATTTCTGACGGGAGATGATGGTGTTACTGCCCTTCCGCAATTGTTAAGTGCAGAGATACGGTAGAGATTGATACTGGCTGTGTCTGTCCCTGCATTATTTAATGTTACATTGCCGTCAATACCTTCAGCTGTGGCTGATATCATCCATGCAGATGTGCTCCGATTGAATATCTCGGCGATAAAGGTATCGATGTCAGTATCATTGTCATAAATCCCGGTCACATTGACAACCTGCCGCTGAACATATACTGTCTCTGTTATTATCCAGTCGGGCGGGATTTCACTCCCCGACTTGAAGCATTGCCTGTTAGATGATGACAGGCCTGCATTGTTTGCTGTGGCCCTGATGTAAAAGCAGTATCCGGTTGCCGGGGCATAACCGCTGAATGAATATGAGGTCTGTGACAGGGGAAGGGTTTCAATCAATGCGGCAGGGGCACCGGCGGCACTCATCCAGAGTTCGTATCCGTCAGCCGGATATGCAGAGTTGGAATACTCTGTCCATGAAAGAACCACGCGGAAGTTACATGAATCGTTATCCAACGATACATAAATGGTACTAAGACTGTTGCTCAGCGGACTTATGTTACGCGACGAATCAATAGCTGCCACAACATATGTAACACTCATATACCTGGCAGCTGAACCTGTATGAACATATTCGGTGATATACGGAGACCTGATGGTATCTACAGCAAAGGCAATACTGTTGGTGAAGGTATACACAACATAGCTGCCGACATCTGATGATGCCGACGGCAGCCACCTTAAGGTTGTAAATCCTGTAGCAGGGCTTACAGTTACATTTTCAAGCCGGGGTGCAATGGGTTGAGTATCATCCTGCCCCCTCAAAGCAAGTGACAGGAAAAGATGCAGAAGTAACAGTGTTATGTATCTGAATCGGGTCATTTTGCTCCTGCAATGACTTCGATAGCTTCATCCGGATTAAAATAGGTATTAAAGAGCTCCATTATTCTTTCCGGCGTGATTGTTTCAATTGTACTGATTAATCTGGAATAGTAATCATGATCAGTGTCATAGTCGATTAAGCCTCTTACGGCTTCGGCAGATGAAAACGGCCCGTCAAACATACGGGCAATCTCCCCCATGAAGTGGTTTCTGACTGTCTGCAGCTCATCAGTGCTGACAGGGTTTCTTCTCAGTTCGGCTATCTCCTTGCGGATCTCCTTCAGAGTCTCCTCGCGGTATTCGTTGGCAACTTCGGTCATGATAACGATGAAGCCTATTCCGTGAAAAGCCCCCGTCACCGAATGAATGCCGTATGTGTAGCCTTTTTCTTCCCTGATGTTTCGCATCAGCCTTGACCCGAAGTAGCCTCCGAGTATCATATTTGCCACCTGGAGACCGTGATAGTCATGGTGGTCACGTGTTATCCCTTTCCATCCCATCCTGACCGCGCTCTGCACTGATCCGTTCACTTCGGCAAATATCCTTCCCGGGGGAGAGGTCTCAAATGCCAGCTGTGGTATCTCCGCTTTATGCCATTGGCAGGAGCCGGAAAAGAATTTGCTGAGTACCGGCAGAGCACTCTCAGGTTCTCTGCCTGAGACGGTTATATACATGTTTTCAGGTCTGTAGAAGCGGGAATGGAAATCTCGCGTGACTGCAGATGTCAGGGCATCGAAGTCTTCGAGCCTGGTAATTCTTCCGTAGGGATTGTCCTTGCCGCACAGCGCCATGTAGAATTGTTCCCTTCCGATTACGGATGTCTTCTGCCTGCCCGTAAGAAATGCCTGTATCTTTTTTTCTTTCAGCATCCTGAGCTCATTCTCAGGGAAGGATGGATGAAAAAGGACCTCTCGGGAAAGCTCCATGACCTCCTCAAGTTTGCGTGAAAGGGTTATCACCACGAGGCTCGCGGTATCCTTTTCTGCCGTATGGTTGAAGACTGAGCCGGTGCTGTCGATGAGATCATTCAGGGTAATCGCATCATGTGAGACTGTACCCTCAGTGAGCATTGCGTTGGCTACTGACGCTGCCATATGGGTCTCCTCCATTAGCTGGCCTGCGTTGAGAACAAATTCTATCCTGATAAGATCAACGGTTCCTCCACTCAGGAGATAGACCGGTACTCCGTTACCAAGCCTCACGACATCGGGAAATGATATTTTCCCGGCAGAAGGGGTGATTATCCGGGGCGGTTCCATTTTTCTTCTACTCTTCATGGCTTTCAGGGAGATAATGGATTACACTGCAGTTTCCGGGTCTGAATGTTGTGGCAGAGCATTCTGTGATCTCAGCGGCTGTGACACTCATATATCTTTCGATCTCAGTATTTATGCCATTCGCGTCACCGAGAAGTTCCTGAAAGGCAATATTGAATGCTTTATTGCCGGCGCTGACGTAAGACATCAGTCTTGATGCCTCATACCTGTTACGGGCTTTGTCAAGCTCCGCAGCTGTCACGTGCCGGGCACTTATTTTGTCAAGCTCATCCCGGACTGCTTCCTCTGCCTTTGCTATATCTGCTCCATTTCTTAATCTTCCGCTGAAGATGACCAGGCCGGGATCAATCTCACCGGAGAGGTAAATGTCCGCCTCACTGAAGAGCTCCTTTTTTCTTACGAGAATCTCCGGGAAACGGCCGGAGTCACACCCTGAAAGTATATCTGTAAGAAGATCAAGGACATAGAATGCACGACTTTCTCTTTTTTCAGTGTGAAATGCCATAACCAGGTGGGCCGCCGGCACCTTGCGACGAGCCGTGACCTCGCGTCGTTCAGTCTGCGGAGGCTCCTGAGGAAGGTTACGGATTATGCACCTGCCCGGGGCGATGTCACCGAACCATTTCTCTGCCATGCTGAAGACCTGGTCAGGATGAACGTTGCCTGCCACGCACAGGATGGCGTTTGACGGATTATAATGTCTGTGATAAAACTCTTTTACCCTCCTGCTGTCGGCCTTTTCTATGTGGCTTATGTCCTTGCCTATGGCAGGCCACATATAAGGGTGCCTCCTGAATGCAAGCGGCCTCAGTAAGAGCATCAGGTCTCCGTATGGCTGATTAAGGTAACGCTGCCTGTACTCCTCCGTGACAACACTTTTCTGTATCCTCAGTCTCGATTCTGAGAGATCCAGTCCCTCCATCCTGTCAGCCTCCAGCCAGATAGCCGTCTCCAGGTTATTGGCAGGCAGGGTTATAAAATAGTTGGTAATGTCATTATTTGTAAAGGCGTTATTCTCACCACCCGCAATCATAACTGGGGTATCAAACGCCGGGACGCCATCCGTCCCTCCGAACATCAGATGCTCAAAAAGATGAGCAAATCCTGTCGCCTCGGGGTCTTCATCCCTTGAACCAACGTCATACAGCAGATCAGTGGTGACCATTGGTGTGCTGGCGTCATGATGGGCAATAACCCTGAGCCCGTTCGGGAGAGTATGTCTTTTAAATTCAATCATAAGCATTTACAGACAGCTGGCCTGATTGTTTGCCATAAAGGTACCGCTAAAAATTCACAGCATAAAATCCCCCAAACTTACCAAAATAAATATCTGCTCCTCAATTTATTCTATATTTGTCAGGGTGATCGTCCGGATTACACATAAGCAGAGTCATTTTGAACAGATCAGTTATATTGAAGATCAGGCAGCTGGGATCTTTTTTTTCAGACCAGCAAACACTGCTCTACCTTTTGAGTTTTGTGGTCGGGATAACAAGTGCCATGGCAGCGGTTATAATGAAGAATGCCATTCATTATACACATGTGCTGTTCACTCAGGGCATCATGGCAGGCGGAGGAGGCATCCTCTCGCTGGCTTATCCGCTGGCGGGCATCTTCCTGACGGTATTATTCGTAAGATACATTGTTCGTGATAATATTTCCCACGGGGTTAGCAGGGTGCTTTTTGCCATTTCACGGCGCAAGAGTTACCTGAAAAGGCATAACAACTGGACATCGATCGTTGCCAGCTCACTGACAATAGGTTTCGGAGGCTCGGTTGGGGCTGAGGCGCCGATTGCACTGACAGGTGCGTCCATCGGCTCATCCATCGGGAGGTACTTTAACCTGAACTATAAGAATATCACACTGTTGCTGGGCTGCGGTGCGGCAGGGGCGATAGCAGGCATTTTCAAGGCACCGATAGGAGGCATCCTGTTTACTCTCGAGGTACTGATGCTTGACCTTACCATGTCTTCCATAGTGCCATTGCTGATATCATCTGTCACGGCAGCGACAGTAGCATATTTTTTCATGGGCAGTGACGTCCTTTTCTCCTTCCAGGTAAGGGAAGGATTCCTTCTGAGAAACCTGCCCTACTATCTTATCCTCGGGGTGTTCTCAGGATTGGTGGCATTCTATTTCACGAGGGCTACCATCGGCATCGAGAAGCTCTACCGGAAGATCCGGAACAATTATGTCAGGATGCTGGCCGGCGGTACTATTTTGGGAATACTGATCTATATATTTCCTGCTCTGTACGGAGAAGGCTACGGGACTATCATGTCTCTGCTGAAGGCTGATCCGGGCGCTGCAACAGGCGTCAGCCTTTTCGGTGACGTTGCGTCCGGATTCTGGATCTTTATGCTCTTTCTTGCCTCCCTTATAATATTTAAAGTTGTGGCCACCGCTTCCACCAACGGTGCCGGAGGTGTCGGAGGGATTGTCGCACCAACGCTCTTTACGGGGGGGGTAGCCGGTTACCTGTTCAGCAATTTGTTAAATCATATCTTCGGCCTCTCACTGCCTGACAGCAGCTTCACCCTTGCAGGCATGGCGGGGGTGTTCGCAGCGGTGCTGCATGCACCCATGACAGCAATATTCCTTATTGCGGAGATAACAGAGGGCTACGGGCTGTTCATACCACTGATTGTGACCTCAACGGCCGGCTTTATTACAATAAGAGCGTTCCAGAAGCACTCCATATACCACCAGCAGCTGGCTGCCAGCGGCGAGCTGATAACTCATGACAAGGACAAGGCTGTGATGACACTGCTCGACTGGAGCAACGAGGTAGAGAAGGATCTCCTCACCGTGAGCCCCAATGATACGCTGGGAGACCTGGTAAAACAGATTTCAAAGTCAAACAGGAATATATTCCCCGTGGTTGATGAATTCAACATACTGGAAGGGGTGGTCCTCCTTGACGATGTACGTGACAGGATGTTCAACCATGAACTCTATGACAAGATTACCATCAAGGAGTTAATGACTATACCTCCCTCTTATATCGACATCAGGGAGAGGGGGGATGTAGTGCTTGACACCTTTACCCGTACAGGGGCATGGAACCTGCCTGTGCTTGACGGCGGCCAGTATGTGGGCTTTATCTCCAAGTCAAGAATCTTCAGCGCCTACCGTGAGCTGCTGAAGCAGGTTTCTGAGGAATAGTAACCTGTCACTTGCTCAGAGCCTCCAGCATCATCTTTCGTTTTATCCGGAATGACCGGATATCTGTATCGTACCTCTGAAAATTATATACTGCAAGCCTGGCTGTCTCTGCAGCCTCTTCCGGGTATTTCTGTCCGTATTGCCTCAGGAGTTCGTAATCTGCAATGCCATCGCGCATGGCTTCAAGGCGTATTGAAGGATAAAGTCTTCCTTCACCCGGGTAGACAATCCAACAGTCACCACCTGGAAGAATGTTACCTGACTCGGTAATTATTCCGGTTGTTTCTCCCCAGGGGTCATCACTCCATGCGTTAAGGCCCCAGTGCAGATATCCTGTTATTCCATACCTGTAGTTGACCCAGTGCAGCAGCCTTGTTTTGATCAGCGGCTGTTCAATAAACCTGTTGGCGTACTCACCCTGCGGTGCCAGACATGTATAAAACCATACTTCCTCACCGGCGTCCTGCCTCTCCTTGTAGAATTTCATATCTGTGTCGAGGTAATCCATCTGCGGTACCCATATATCAATGCTTCCTTTTAAATTACTTGCATGGCATGCCTCGATCACCTTCACCTCCGGCCATATTCCTTTAACAAATGCAGCTATTTCAACATAGGTCTTGAGGTTTGACTGAATGGGCTCGTCGGCAATATGCTGAACATATATGTCTGCCCAGTTATTTTCTTCCAGGTTCTTCTTCAATGCCGGAAGAAAGCTGTTGTAGAACTGTCTCACCCGAGGTTCGGTCACCGGGAGCTTTGCAACGGAGTCTCTCGTGACAGGCAGGTGCATCACAAAACGACTGTCCCAGTTAGTCTCTCTTGAGGCAAGATGGGTTCCCTCCAGCAACTTTATTTTTCCTGTCGCCATGAGAAGGGAAGCCATCCGGTTAAAATCGGTAAAGTCAAACCTCCATGTTCCGTCAACAATCTCGGACTTCACCAGCTGAAGTGGATTGATCCATGCCACATTCTGACGGTATGCTGTGAACGTTCTGGCTATTGTATCAACAAGCTGCCAGTAGCGTTCACTAAGCGGCTCCACCTTCTGTCCTGAGTTCATGAGATCAAGGCGTGAGGTGAAGAACCAGTTGGTGACTTTAAGTGTGGTCTCTGTCAGATCGACGGGATATACAACCACTCTGATTGTATCTTCAAGGTTGAAGTTTTTTCTGCCAATCTTGCCCTTTATTGATATTTTACCGGAATATGAACCTTTTTGTGCATCTGCAGGTACTCTGACTGATATCCACACAGGTTGTGTTTCATCTGCCCTGAGATCAAAGCGGTCAGCCTCCACAATTGGATCGGGATACCACCCGGATATCGGGATATACCTGTCTCTGGCAGGGTTTGGGGTAGTGCGACCTACGTGCACATATTTAACCAATCCGGTGTACTCGACAGGAAGTGATAGAGTCTCATTCAGAGGGTCAGTAACTTCAACAGTGACATTCGTGAGTGGAAGTGATGACCTGAGCGCAAACTGGAAAGTTGCATGTTCACCCCTGGCTGCATTTGCTGCTGCCGGGGCAGAATTGAAGAATGCAGTCTCTCTGAATATCTTTTCAAGCGGATCGACACTGACAAAGGTGACAGTATCTTCAGTGCTGGTTCTTCCGCAACCTGCAATGATGCAGACGTTTAGCAGAAGGAGCGGGAGCGATATTCTTTTCATATAAACAGATTTCATTTGTCGGTTGAGAGATCAATGGTCCATGTGCGACCCTGGCTGTCAATGCATACATAACCGTTTTTGTCGGCAGATGGGAGAGAGGCTTCATAACCTGACATGGTGATTATTATCTCGGGTGATTCTCCCTTAGCCTTGTAACCATACTCCAGGAGAATGGCAGCATCGTCTGCATAGTGGTTTTTCTCGGCTGCATAAGCCCTTTGGGCATAATAGAGCTTACGCAATTCCCATTTTATCTTCTCATCAGGATTCATTACAAACTCAGCAGGTTCGCCTGAACCGTCACCGGTGCTGAACTGGAGAAAACCCCACATCTCAGGGTAATGCACATTGATGAGACCCTGCGGAGACCATAACCAGTTAAACTCCGGCAGAGACTTGCCGGTGGCAGGGTCAGTCTCCTTGACGTACTTGCCCTTCACATGCTTTGTCTTCCAGTTCACTCTCGAGAAGTTTACCCTCCACTGCGTTCCGTCTGCAGGGACATCTCCCCATTCCTTAAGCACATCGAAGGGGAAGGCCAGCTCAATGGTCCATTTCTCATCGATGTCTGACGGATCATTTATTGTCCCGAAAATTTTGACGGCAGACCTGAGCCCCTGGATGTCCCATGCATCAATCACCTTCCCGAAGTCGCGGTAGGGGGTGGTGAGCAGCAGATCCCAGACCGTGTTGTAGGCATTCATTTCAAACTCATAATAGCCGTGCGTGTCGCCGTCCGGATCAATAAATACCTCAAAATCATTGTCATAATAAATGATCGTGTCACGCTGCCTCAGGGTGGCCCATATATGCGGTTCGACAAGCTCAGCAGCCACATACAGGTAGTTGTCATCCCAGAGCATCCTGATCCTTGTGTCGTGGAGCGGTTTCGGCTTCAGGTCACCTTCAATGTCTATGAAGGGGTTGCTCCAGGGTGCCTGCGACCATTCACTGTCAGTGATCTGTCCGTCAATAATTATCTCCGACGAGGTGCGGTAACAGATGTAGTGCTCAGGTTTGAATGAGGTTGCAGGAACGGGTATTTTCCCCGGCAGGGGATAATGCCCTGTACTTTTCAGCGGCTTATCATGCCCGCATCCACAAAGGAGCAGAGCTGCAAAAACCAATGCGATTATCTTTTTCATGATCATCTGATTGAATTACCTCATTTGTTGTACCACTCTTAAACGGAGCCTCCGTGAAATGCTAAAATAGTAAAAATCCGGCTCATGGTTAAAATTATAATTAAGTGTATATTTGTGTCCGGAACTGATTGAGGCCTGACATTCAAACAGTTAATAATCAGAGATTTTAATATAAAGAAATATGAATAGAGACAGTGTGATATTTGATTTGATCGATCGTGAACGTGAACGTCAGACTGATGGCATAGAACTTATTGCCTCCGAGAACTTTGTCAGTCCGCAGGTACTTGAGGCGATGGGTTCGGTTCTTACGAACAAATATGCAGAGGGGTATCCGGGTTACAGGTACTATGGTGGTTGCGAGGTGGTTGATCAGGTGGAGCAGCTGGCCATTGACAGGCTTAAGCAGTTGTTCGATGCTGAATATGCCAACGTTCAGCCTCATTCGGGTGCGCAGGCAAATATGGCTGTGTTTCTGGCCGTACTGAAGCCGGGTGACACATTCATGGGACTCGATCTCTCTCATGGCGGGCACCTTTCACACGGGTCACCGGTAAACTCTTCTGGGATACTGTACAGGCCGGTTTCATATGTCGTCAGGCAGGAGACAGGGCGCGTAGACTATGATATGATGGAGGAGGTTGCATTGAGGGAGAAGCCGAAGCTTATAATAGCAGGTGCGTCAGCATATTCAAGGGAGTGGAATTATGGTCGGATGCGGGAGATTGCTGACAGGGTGGGGGCACTTCTGATGGTAGACATGGCCCATCCTGCAGGGCTCATTGCCGCAGGGTTGCTCGATAATCCGCTTAAATCAGCACACATAGTCACATCAACAACTCACAAGACCCTTCGGGGCCCCAGGGGCGGGATTATCCTTATGGGAAAAGACTTTATCAACCCATGGGGGCTGACAACACCCAAGGGAGAAGTGAAGATGATGTCGGCTGTCCTAAACTCAGCCGTCTTCCCGGGTATACAGGGAGGCCCTCTCGAACATGTTATCGCCGCCAAGGCAGTATCATTTGGTGAGGCCCTTACCCCTCAGTTCCGCATCTACCAGCAGCAGGTAAAGAAAAACGCATCAGTCATGGCAGAAGCTTTTATGAACCTGGGGTACAAGGTAATATCAGACGGTACAGACAATCATTCGATGCTCATTGACCTGAGAACAAAGTTCCCTGAGATATCAGGCAAAAAAGTTGAGAACACACTTGTCAGAGCCCATATCACCGTTAACAAGAACATGGTTCCTTTTGACTCACGTTCTCCTTTCCTCACATCGGGGATAAGGGTTGGAACACCCGCTATAACGACACGCGGACTGAGGGAAGGTGACATGAGCGTCATCGTGGGATTCATTGATGAGGTGATAAGCAACATTGAAAATGAGACGGTTATCGGATCAGTAGGCGAACGTGTCCGTAAGATGATGAAAGATCTCCCACTTTTTGCCGTTTAGGCAGATAAATAACTCCGGCTACTGATGGAATGGTACATGTATCTGGCAGTCATCGCTGCCGGACTCTTTGCAGGGTTTGTTAATACCCTTGCCGGCAGCGGCTCGCTTCTTACCCTGCCGCTGCTGATGTTTCTCGGTCTGCCGGCAAACATAGCCAACGGCACCAACAGAATAGGTGTCCTGGCTCAGAGTGCCATCGGGGCGTGGAGTTTCAGGAATCAGAAGATTTACAGCGTCAGAGAAAGTATGTGGATGGCCATTCCCGCAACGCTTGGCTCCCTGGCAGGCTCGCTGCTGGCCATCAGGATCAATGAAAGGATAATGGAACTGCTCATCGGCGGTCTGCTTATCTTCATGTTTTTCGTCATACTCTACAAGCCGGAGCAGTGGGTTCGTGAACACGCTTTGGGAATAAGCGCCCGCCGACGCGGATGGGTGATACTCATCTTCTTTTTCATTGGCATATACGGAGGGTTCATACAGGCCGGAGTGGGATTCTTTCTGCTTGCCGCCCTTGTCCTCGGGGCCGGGATGGGTCTCACGAAGGCAAACGCTGTGAAGGTGGCCATAGTGGCAATATTTACATTTGTGGCTCTGCTGGTCTTCATCCTGAGCGGACAGGTGAATTATTTTATCGGTCTGATTTTAGCTGCGGGGCAGGGTGTGGGTGCACTGATAGCATCAAAGTTTGCAGTCAGCTGGGGTCCTAAAGTTGTACGTATAGTTCTGCTGGTGGCCGTGATGGCATCAGCGCTTAAACTTACAGGGGCCTTTGACCTTCTTTTAGGCTGGTTCTGACCTGAAAAGGGTGGTTAATTAAGCTTGAAAACGTATGTGATAGTACCCTTTTGCAGCATGGGAGCATTATCGTTGCTTTCGAATGTTGCCTTCATGGCTGCCTGACGGGCTTCCCTGATAAGATCCTCGTCAAGTGTGGTGGATCCTTTTACCCCTGCAACCGCATTTGTCACTTTGCCTGACCTGTCTACTGCTATCTCGACAACCACTGTGCCTTCTTTCTGGTAGATGTAATTAGGCTTAGGGAGTGACCGGTAATTTCTGTCACCGAGTCTGAAGGAAACAGATCCATCCCCGATGCCTCCCCCCGGTCCATAATTAGGGGCACCAACTGTGCCGGTCTGAACACCCTGGTTTCCCTCTCCGCCGGCTACACCTTCACTTGTACCCGTTTCTCCGGCATTTCCAGCGTTACCAAATGCATTTTTGGCACGGTCATTAATCTGGTTCAGTCTTCGCTGTTCCTCTTCAATCCTGCGCTTTTCTGCATTTTCCTGTTCTATCCTGGCTCTCTCAGCCCTGGCTTCCTCAAGTCTTTTTCTTTCAGCCTCACGGGCCTCGGTTTCACGCTTCACTTGTTCCGGGTCAGGCTCCTTCTTCTTTACCTCAACAGACTCTTCAAAGTCCTGTGTCAGAATGGCATCATCCTCACCCTCTTCACCGGATGAGACAGGCGGAGGCACATACTGAGCCTGGGGTGCTGGTTCAAAGAGCCCGCTGCCGGTTTGATCATACCCGAAATTAACAAGTAGTCCCTCCTCAACCTCAACTGGCATTGAAGGCTTTATCTTGAAGGAAAATGAAAGGAGAAATATTGCAAGCATTAAGTGAACAATTGCACTTATCGCAATACCTTGTTTCTTTTCTTTCGAGAAGGAAACTTCGTTATTATTTTGGTGTTGTGGCAAGTATAAGTTTATATTGATTCTTTGCTGCTATATTCATTACGTTGACAACATACTCGATCGGGACACTTCTGTCAGCATGCACGGAAATATATATTTCCGGATTTGCTCCAACCCTGGCCTGAAGAGCAGCCTCAAGGTTCTCAAGTGCAATTAACTGGTCTTCTATGTAATAGTTATGATCAGGAGTAATTGAGACAGTGGTCATCGGGCGTGCATTAGACTGGGTAGTCCCTTTAGGTAATAACAGCTTAAGAGCTGTGGGATGCACCAGCGTCGAAGTGAGCATAAAAAAGAGCAGAAGTAAAAAGACAATATCCGACATCCCGGCCGAACTGAAGCTTATACCTACCTTATTTCTACTTGTAATGGCCATGAGGTGTTATTTAACTGGTTCGTTGAGAATATCCATAAATTCTTCAGTAGTAGCCTGCAGTCTGAATACTACATGTTCAACCCTTACTACCAGAGCATTATATGCAAAGTAACTGAGGATGCTGACAATCAGACCCCACACTGTCGTAAGAAGAGCAACATAAATACCGCCGCTCAGTGTGCTTATATCCAGACTATTACCTGCCTGTGACATCTCATAGAATGCCTGTACCATGCCGATGACAGTTCCGAAGAAGCCGAGAAGCGGAGCAGCACCGGCTATTGTCGCCAGCGTCGGGAAGGATTTTTCAAGCTTATAAATCTCCATCTTCCCGACGTTTTCGATGGCTGCTGTAACGTCAGTCAGCGGTCTTCCCAGACGGCTGATACCTTTTTCAATCATCCGGGCATGAGGCGTGTTGGAAGAACGGCAGAGCTGCTTGGCAGCATCAACTTTCCCTTCATACATATAATCTTTGATGCGGTTCATGAAGGTATTGTCATTCTTCGTAGCTTTTCGGATAACAAGATACCTTTCAATAAAAATATATATGGCAGCCAGCGAAAGAATGGAAATAATGTGCATGACCCAGCCTCCTGCGAGATAAAGATCAGCAAGTGACATGGTAGCTTCCTCGACGGCGGGAGCGGCTGCGGTACCCTGTAATAAGATGTTTGATAGTATCATTTTAATGTGTTTAATTGTTAACTGTTTGACTTACTATTTTATATCATCGCGCGAATATATGAAAAAAACGGCCAAACGATCCCTGAATTATGTGAACGGTGGAAAAAATGGGCCTCTTGTTGAAAGATTACTGATCCTTAGGCTCTCCTTCAGCCGGAGCCACTTTTTTCTTCCTGTTGTCAGGGAGGATGAAGAGGTCTTCGAACTTGTCGAAATCACGCCTTAAGAAGATGCCAATGCCCTGCGTGTACGGGGCAGTCTCATAAAAGATGTCATTGTTGGCCCTGTTGAACAACTTGAAACGCAGTTTCTCTGTGATCTTATATTCGATGTTGAAGTCGCCGCTGATAGTGCTGGCATTGGCATTTGACTCTTTACCGCTTACATCAAAGTTGCCGTTGACGATGACCTTATCATTGAGCAACTGTGTTGACAGGGCCACCTCAACCTCCTGGGGTGTAATATCATTGCCTGGCCGGTAATTCAATCCAATATCGAAGTCATTGCTGATCTGTGACAGCCAGTTACTTACCTGGTTGGTGAGCATTTCGGTGGTAGTTACCCCCAATGCCGCGGCACCCTGGGTCGATGACTGGGT
Source organism: uncultured Bacteroidales bacterium (assembly GCA_963732365.1). Taxonomy (GTDB): domain Bacteria; phylum Bacteroidota; class Bacteroidia; order Bacteroidales; family VadinHA17; genus SR-FBR-E99. The sequence goes on from CAVSZC010000005.1 coordinate 1,813,319, forward strand.
TGAAGCACTGTAGAGAGCCGGGTCAGGATAGAAACTGTTCATTACCAGCAGGTAAAGAAACTGCCGGCTGAGCTCTTCCTCGGTGTTGATGGCCATGTTAAGATATTGCCTGACATCATCATTGGCCGTAGGAAGATCAATATTGAATCCGATTACCGGATTCATAAGTTTCTCAGTCAGGATCAGCTGACATTCGACCGGAATCCTTTCTCTGAATTCTTCCTCGGGGTAGATGTCATACAATGAGGCTTTCAGCCGGTAAACAGCCCTTATATTCAGCTCGGCATCCTCAATTCCCCCGTTCCATGTAATTGTGCCACCCTCCTCAATTGAGAACCGCTTGTTGAGTATATTGCCCAGGGTGAACAGATAGTCACCGTCTTCAATGACATAATTACCTGCCATCTTAACATCCCCCTTCCTGTCCATGGTTATATTGAGCTTTCCCTCTCCGGTGCCCCGGATTACATCCCCTGCCTTGGGGTCTATCAGTATCTGCACCTCTGCTTCCGGGGTAACCTCCAGGTCAAAATAGAGCTCAATGTTGCTCCCCTCCGGCTCCTTGATGAAAATGTTCTCTCTTGCTTCGGCATTCTCCTCCTCCTTCTTTGTATCGATCATTATGATGTAAGGGTATTCGCTTACGACCTCGCTTGAGCTCAGGGGAACAAAGAATGAAGTATTGTCTTCGGTGCGTCCTGACATAATGATAGTAATCTTGTCAGGGGCCCCTTTTATGCTGGCATAGCCTGTGGCATAAGCTGTTCCGTAGAAGGTGTCATTGTCTTTTGGCCTGGTGTTCAGTACAAGCATCTTTTCGGCTCTTATGTCGAAGTTGATGCCAAGATTTTTAAATGAATCATATGTCAGGCTGCCGTTTATCGTACCATGATTCATTTTCTCGTCATTAATCCTGATGTTTCGGAAGTCAATACCTTTCCGGGTAAATCTTATGCTGTCCGAAAAACTGTACCTTGTCTGAAGAAAATCAACTTTCAGGGAAGCCTCCTCGGCCATCACCGATCCTTCGAGTATGAGCTGCTTCAGCTTTCCGTACAACCTGGCTTTGCCTGAGCCAACGCCCCTGACATCTGAGGCAAAAGAGCTGACCAGAGGATTAATCACGTTGAGAGGCATCCGGAAAGTCTGAGCTGTAATATCTGCAGTCTGTGATGAAGGATTATAGATTCCGCTGATATCAAAAAACTTTGAGCCCTGAAAATCGTTTTTAATATTGATGACGGCAACTTTACGCTGTGGGTTCCATTCACTCAATACCGTCACCGTACCATACAGGTTGTTGTTGAGCGTAAAATCGCTTACATTGATGTCACTCTCAAACAGGACCTTGTCAAAAGCATCAGATACAGCAATACTGCCTTTCAACCGACCTCCGAAGGTCATTCCGGGTGATCCGGAGTCCTTTTTCCCGGAGGGGTTCTTTCTGTTGTTCAGGAAATCGAGGTTCAGTCCCTCAAAACTTAACTCCAGCCTGTCTTGCGGTGATGAAGACAAGCGGCCATCAAGCCTGATGAAGTTGTTTTCACTGTTCACCAGCAGGTTTCTGAATGTTGTTGCCGCAGAGTCAATAACTATCTGTGCCGGACTGATTTTCCACGGTGAATTGTCAACAGTAAAAGATGAGGGCAGAACTTCTATCGTCATGTATGGTCTCCGCAGTTCGTTGAGGCCGTAGAACCCTGTCGCCCTGATCTCACCGAGTGTCCGGCCTCCGTCATTGTTATTCCATCGCATTCCCAGATCAACCGTATCAGGCCGGCTGGTGGCGTTTAGGCTGAAGTTGACAAGCTTGGACCTTTCGGGAAGAAAGAGTGTATCGGCGAGCAGCGAGATACTCATTCTGCCGTTGCTGACAGAACTCATCACCGACATTTTCTTCAACCTGTTACCGAATGCTTCAACTGCATCGGACCGGATATCAGCCTTGAATTCGGAACTGGAATCCCTGAAGTAACCGCTCAGGGTGCTGCCGCTGGCGATGCTTACACCTGAGCCGAAAAAATCATTGAGCTTATCGATATTCTTTATCCTGGCGTTGAAGGAGAACTGGTTCAACATCTTTTCGTCTGCCGGCGTTGCAGCAGGCACGGCAAATTTTGAAGGAAAAAGCCCGGCAAGAATTGTCTTTGCCGCGAAGCCCAGTGCCGCAAATGTATGTTCACCGCGTATCTCAGCGTCTGCAAAATCAGATCTGAGCGACAGTAGTGGCGTACCCTCATCCTTTTCGGAACGGATAAGAAAGTCGTATATTGAGATCTTCCCGTTCGAGTTCTCAAGTGTTGAATTAATAAGCCTGAGATCGCCATCAAGATTATCAATGTTATTGCCTTTGAAGGTTGCGGTTAGGAGTGCCGACGCCCGGAAGAGGGTATCCTTCCCGACCAGGTTGAGTCTGTGCAGCTCGGCGTTTGCCAGGTTCATTGTGAAGTCGAACTCCGGCAGTGTCTGTCCCAGGTCAAATCTTCCCAGGATATCCATCCTGATATTCTGGTCCCTCACAGCAATATTCCCATCCCAGACACGGTCAGAGTATTTACCTTCAACAGCAACGTTGCGGTACAGATAATCATTTATCTCTACGCTGTCAATAACACCGTTAATGTTAGCCGACAGGTGCTTGAACGATTGCATTGACCCGTCAATATTGGCATGCAGCCAAAGGCCTCCGAATAATTCATTATTTCTTGTGACATAAGCCAGATCAACATCACTGGCGTTGAGGAGGCCATTGAACCTGAAGAGATTCTTCCCGTCAGGTCTCAGGGAAAGGTCGGTGGATACACTTCCCCTTTCTGTTGTAAGAGTACCGAATGCCACAAAATCGGTTGTGAATCCTGTGAAACTGCCGGTGAATGATATAATGCCCAGATCATGTGCTATAACAGGCAGCCTGACTGGCCTGTTTCCAGGCAGAATGATCCTTTCGATGTCATCTGCCCTGGTGCTCAGGCTCGTGAAGTCGATATACAGATAGCTCTCATTTATCGCCGGCAGGCCGGAGACATCAAAATCAAATTCGAGCCTTGTTGAGGTTGCATATTCAATGGTAATATCCCGTCCTTTCATCTCTGCAACAGGACCGCTGACCATTCCTGATATGATGACATCCTGGCTTAAACCTGCAACCGGTTTCACAAAGTATGCGAGATCGTGTATGTTGAGAAGGGATTCTTTCAATATTATATCAAGCCTTACCTTATTCAGAAAATCGGAATATCCTGCACTGTCAGTCTTGAGGATCAGGACCCTGTCAGCCAGTATGCTGCTGGAGTCTGTCCTGAGGTCTATATCCCTGAAGAACAGTCCATTATCTCTTACTGACAGTGTCATGTTAAGTTTCTCACCCGTGAATCCTCCGGACTCCCTGAATGACACTTGTTTGATGGTCATACTGACCGAATCTGAGTTGATGGTCAGATCATGCACTTGTCCATTGATGGAGCTGATCCTCATGTCTCTGACATTGACGCGGCCCGGCTGAACACCGACGGTGTCAAGTGCATTTGAAAGTGAATAAGCTCCGTTAAACATCTCAATCTCCGCGAAGTTGATATTCAGGGACTTTGTAGTATCCCTCTCCCCGTCACTCTTCAGCTTGCTTATATACCATGAAAGATTCATAATGCCTGCTGAGTCGGCAGCCATCCTGAAGTCAGGCTCATAAATTTCGACACGCCCGAAAATGAATGTTCTGTCTGATGGCCTGAACTCCTTTATTCTCAGGGAAACATGGCGCGCATGGAGGAGCGTGTCGCGGTTAATGTCTTCAATCAGGACGTCGTAGAGTACAATTTTCCGGAAGAAAGTGTATGATACCTTTCCAACGGAGATATTGGTCCCGAGTTTCTGAGAAACGTTATCGGTCAGCCATGATACTACATATGTCTGAAACTTGGGTGCACGGAAAAGAATGAATGAGAGCGATGCAATGATAAATAACAACGCAATCAGAACAATAAGGTATCTGACAATTTTTTTAATAATTTTGGCCATTCAAATCTGCAATCCTGCTGCAGGCGAAGTTAATAAAAAAACAACGAATTGAAGGTGACCTCAGCCATTACCATACTTGCGATAGAATCATCCTGTGACGACACCTCTGCTGCTGTCATAGAGGACGGCTATGTTCTCTCGAACCTGATTGCCAATCAGGAAGTGCATAAGGCTTTTGGCGGAGTTGTACCGGAGCTTGCATCAAGGGCTCATCAGGCTAACATTATCCCAGTTGTTGACCAGGCGCTCTCCAGGGCAGGAAAGGTTCCGGAAGATATCAGTGCTGTGGCTTTCACCCGCGGACCCGGGCTGCTCGGGTCACTGCTTGTGGGTACTTCATTCGCAAAGGGATTCGCCCTGTCGCGCAACATACCGATTATCGAGGTCAACCATCTGCAGGCACACGTACTGGCACACTTTGCCATGGAGCACGGACGGGATAACCGCATTCCGGACTTTCCTTTTCTCTGTCTGCTTGTTTCCGGCGGCCACACTCAGCTGATACTTATGCATGACCACTCTTCCATGGAGCTCCTTGGCAACACCATAGATGATGCAGCAGGAGAGGCCTTCGACAAATGCGCCAAGGTGATGGGTCTGCCATACCCCGGAGGACCGGTGATAGACAGGCTTGCCGCGGGGGGGAACCCTCATGCCTTTATCTTTGCGAAACCGAGGATACAGGGACTGAACTTCAGTTTCTCAGGACTGAAGACAAGCTTCCTGTATTTTCTGCGTGACAGATTAAAGGAAGACGATGAATTCATTGAAAAAAATATCAATGACCTTGCTGCGTCATTGCAGCATACTATAGTTGATATACTTATCGCTAAGCTTGTCAGGGCATCAAAAGAGACAGGTTTTTCCGAGATAGGAATAGCCGGAGGTGTCTCTGCCAACTCGGGGCTGAGAAATGCAGCGGTGAGGGAGGCAGAAAGGCGGAGATGGAACCTGTTCCTTCCTGAGTTCAGGTATACGACAGACAATGCGGCAATGATAGGCATTGCAGGTTATTATAAGTACCTCAGGTCTGATTTTTCAGACCACAGCGTAACACCAATGGCAAGGATGGCTGTTGAGGCAAACCGGAGCGGATCATGAAACATTCAGTACCCGGTTCCCGGTAATGAAACATCAAGCAAAAAAAAGTTAGTTTTACCAAAATTTCTATTAATGGAGGGGAAGAAGATAAAACCAACAAGGATGACGCCTGAGGTGTACCTTGGTGCTGAGGGAATTATCAGATTCCGGGGCCGGTCAATTTCCGAGGATTCCAAAGGTTTTTTTGATGAGGTGAACATCTGGATAGACAAATATCTCGAATCGCCGGCCGAAACTACCACAGTTGAATTCAGTCTTGAGTATTTTAACTCAGCTTCGGCGAAGCAGATAGTTTTGATTTTGCGGAAGCTATTAGTGCTGACACAAAAGCATAAGAGACTTACTGTGAACTGGTTCTACGAAGAGGGGGATGAAGACATCCTTGAAAAAGGGGAGTATTATTCCACAGTTCTGGAGCAAAGATTCAATTTCATAAAGATCACCTGATCTCACATTACTTCAGGCTTCTTTATATCGAATAAAAGGCCTCTTTACCGGGATAATAATAACGGCGGCGGGCAATCTCCTCGGGATAGATAAAGTATTCAATATCTGCCTCTGCACACTGTTTACCTTCCCCGTCAAAGAGCCTGCAGAGAAATCTTGCGCTCTTCTCTTCCTTCGCGGTCATAATTGCCTCAATACGTATCTTTCCTTTGCTGATGTATACCGGCTTCAGGTACCTTACTGTCATCGAGGATGTCACTCCTGACGTGCCTGCCTTTATGTACACAGCCCAGGCACCGGTTTCATCCATGAGTGTTGCTGCAATACCTCCGTGAAGCACGTTGCCATAACCCTGGAAATGTATTTGTGGCTCCCATTCCGCATAAAGACCTTGCTCATCTTCCTCGAAGGTAAGCTTCAAGCCGAAAGGGTTTCCTTCGGAACAGCCGAAACAACCGTTCTGTTTATGATCGAAAGGGTTTCTTATTTTAACTCTCTGAGACATTTTTCTTACTGTTTTTCTTTGCCTTCTCCTGTGCAATCCAGGCGCTCAGGTAAATAATTGAAATTGAAAGATAGATAATCCCTATCGTAATTGAAACCAGGGCAAGAGTGACGGAAGGCTCATCCTGCTCTGATGTAGCATGTCTGAGCCTGTAGGAATATCCGAAAACGGTCATCATGATTACGGCGACTGCAAGACCAAGACCCAGGAATACTGTGGTACCGTCTATGACTGAGGTGCTTTTATATAACGGGCTCTTCCTGAATGCAGCATAAGTTGTCCTGGCATAGTGTTCGGCTCTCTTTCTCGCTTCAGCCTGCCTGTAGGCGACCCATGCCTGGTAGTTCCTCATGACCTCTTCCTCTGTAATATTACGTCCGTACGGATGAGAGGTGAGATACTCATATGCTTCCGTGACCCTGATAAACATCTCCTGTGCATCCTCAGACCGGTTACGGTCAGGATGATACTCCAGCGCCTTTCGCCTGTAGGCTTTCCTGATCTCATCCTCAGAGGCTCCCTGCCTGATGCCAAGCAACCTGTAATATTCCCACAGATTCATACGCAGATATTGAATTGATAAATAAGGCTTTTTTATCCAAAGTCTCAGTCTCATCCTTATCGGATAAGATCAGAAATCCGGAGCTCAGTCTGGTCAGTGCCTCAAATCCTTTACAGCCTCCGGCTCATGTTTGTGCCTGAAAAGGATGGCGAACAGAATCGCCACAACAATTGCGTATGCGGCAAAGGATATCCAGATTCCCGGCCAGTCCTTGATGAGAGTTGCCGGATCTTCAAACCAGTTTTTTATAGCCTGCCCGGCAATTATATTTCCAAGTACGGCGCCTATCCCGTTGGTCATCAGCATAAAAACGCCCTGTGCCGAGGCAGTGATCTTTGAGTTGGTGTTTTGTTCCACAAACAAGGCTCCCGAGATATTGAAGAAATCAAATGCCATTCCGTAAACAATGCATGACGTGATAATCAGGATAAAGCCTGTGACAGTATTGTCGGCCACGCCGAAAAGACCGAAACGGAGCACCCATGCTATCATGCTGAAGAGCATCACTTTTTTAATGCCGAAATACCTCAGGAAAAAAGGAATTGAAAGGATAAACAGGGTTTCGGAGATCTGTGATATTGAGAGTATTATAGTGGAAAAGTTATTAATGAGCCCCCCCTTAGGGAAGACGTTGGGATCCTGAAGAAAACTGTCGCCGTAGGCATTGGTAAGCTGTAGGGCTCCGCCCAGCAGCATGCTGAAAATAAAAAACAACACCATTTTCTTTTGACGAAACAGAACAAAGGCTTCCAGCCCCAGGTTCTGAACCCAGGTCTTCTTCATGGTTTCATCAGTTTCTATTCTTTTCACAACCGGCAGCATGAAGAATGAATAGAGTGCGAGGCAGAATGCGGAAACGGCTGATATGATGAAAGAGACCTTGATGCTGTATCCCAGACCCCATGGTTTGGTGAAGAAGTTTGTCACCCACATCGCCATAATAAAACCTACTGTACCCCAAACCCTTATGGGAGGGAAGTACTTTGTGGGATCTTTGCCTTCGCTTTTAAGCAGTCTGAATCCGACAGAGTTATTAAGACCGATTGTCGGCATATAAAAGCACATTGCGAGGAGCAGAATCCAGAAGAATGGTATTGGTGCCTCGATCAGAGGCAGAAAGCACATTGTTACCCCGAACATCAGGTGTAGTATCCCGTAGACATAATTTGCCTTCCATTTGTCGGCAAGAATCCCGAACAGTGTGGGCATGATCAGAGATGCGAAGCCCATTGTTGAGAAGACCAAGCCAAACTCAGCTCCGTTCCACTGTTTCTCTACGAACCCGTAATGACCCAGTGTCATCATCCATGCCCCCCACATAAAGAACTGGAGGAAGTTCATTATGATAAGTCTGTTCTTAAGCCCCATATTGCTCTCTTTAATTGTGTAAGCTTTATTTGGTTCCAAAAAGTCTGTCTCCGGCATCGCCAAGACCGGGGACAATATATCCTTTTTCGTTCAGATGGCTGTCAAGGGCTGCGAGATATATGTCAACATCGGGGTGATCATTCTCCACGCGTGACACCCCCTCGGGTGCACCCACGATGCAGACAAGCCTTATTGTTGAAGCTCCTCTGTTTTTCACGGCAGTTATTGCAGCACTGGCACTGCCTCCTGTTGCAAGCATAGGATCAAGTATCATTACAATTGCTTCGGAGAGTTCAGCCGGAAATTTTGCATAGTATTCCATTGGCTCCAGGGTCTCATGGTCACGGTACAGGCCTATATGGCCAACCTTTGCCGTGGTAATGAGGTTTGTTATTCCTTCAACCATACCGAGCCCTGCCCTCAGTACCGGAACGAGAACGATCTCCCTTGCAAGTTCTGATGAACTGCATGAGGAGAGAGGGGTATCAATGATAACATCCCTCATGGGAAGATCCCTGGATATCTCGTAAGCCATCAGCCCGGCAATCTCATTGACATGCTGCCTGAAATCCTTGGTGCCGGTCTCCTTCCTCCTGATCTGTGAAAGCTTGTGGTTGATCAGGGGGTGATTGATAAGTTTAAGCATCAGGCAGATCGGATTTATTGTCCTCAGGCATCATGGTAAGATATGCTTCCTCCACGGAAACCAAAAATGCAGACGCCATATTACTTTTCATCACAATAAAAATTAATTGCCGATAAAGATAACAGAGTTCCGGAAAAAGAAAAAAGGATTTGAAGGAATGAGATACCTTCTTATTTCGGGATCTTAAAGGTCAGGCCTACTCCGATAACTTCCTTGAACTGAGCTCGTTTACCCCAGAGAGGTGCGCCTTCGCCATCTTCCCCGACCTTGATCAGTATATCGTCATCATAGAGGAGGTGGGTGGTAACCGTGGCAGCGAGCCAGTTGTTAACCTTCAATATGGCAAGTATTTCCCAGCTGACATCTATATTCTGCGGGTTGTTGAGATAATTGGAAAAGAGGTCAAGTTTCGATACCAGGTTGACATTTTTCACAATGTTCTCTTTCTTAAAGACAATATTGGCATATGCACCAAATTCTGCCCTGAAACTCTTCCCTGGCTCAACCCCGAATGCTCCTGCCGAAGAGAGATCGTCATCCATGACTATTGTTGTCTTTGCAGTCAGCGGTGAGATAAAAGCTGTAAAGACCGGATTTGGTTTGTAGTCCATACCAAGGGAGAACACAAGATAACCCGGAGCAAGAAAGTCAGAGATCTTGTTTGTGACATCAGGGTAGTTGTATCCTGCAGCGAACTGTGATTTGAAGCCCAGAAGGGCTGAATAGTACCATGCTTTCCCTGCCTCAAGGCCATACTTGGAGAGAAAATCGATCTTGTCATCGGTTTTGACCCATTCAACCTCATTGCCTTTCTGCTTCATCATACCGTAACCAACAGTAAGGTTATTATCCCAGGCAGACCTTCCCTTCTTGTAATTGGCACTGAATGATGCAAGACCGCTGAGAGCAACCGAATTCTGACCGCCTGCAGCCCAGTTGGTGAATGTGCTCTGTGCCACGTTAATTGAGAAAGCTCCGGTTTTGGTCCAGTATTTTACAGTATCTGTATCCTGGCTGAATCCGGTCGTTCCGATTGATCCGATCAGGAAAACAATCAGAATAATGGTGTTTTTTCTGTTCATCTCAGTAGGTTTTAATAATATTTCATGTTTTGTGTTCGCACCTGCAGTCCCTATTGATCGAGTGATCCGAATACTCTCTGGAGTAATGGTGTAACCCTGGCAGACACATCTTTTCTTATTTTCAGTTCTTCTCCTTCCATCTTGAGGAAGAGACCGTCAAGAGCCTTCCTTGTGAGAAAATCGTCCAGATCGGTCTTTACCGGTTTGAATCCGGCTAATTTCCCGGCGACGGAGTTGGCTAACAGGTTCCACTTGTCAGTCAGGGCGGTCCAGGACTCCCGGGCAGAGATGCCGGCAACCAGATCTTTTCCCGTTGAGAGACTGATCTTTGGTTTGTAGAGATTATACAGGTCATTGTATGTTGTGGTTCTGAGATACTGGGTTGCTGCATTATCAGATCCCTTCAGGATGCCGAAAGCATCAGAAACGGTCATTTGCGTTACCGAGTTTATAAAGATAGGAGCCGCCTCCCTGGCAGCGTCTTCAGCTGACCTGTTAATGCTCAGGACTACATCCTCGATCAGTTTGTCTCCCCCGGGGATTTTGCTGATATTATCCACTATCACCTTTGCTTCATCCGGAAGAAGGATCTTTACTGTCATATCGCCGTAATAACCGTTTGTAGCAGACAAGCGACCGGCAGCATTTGTGGCGCCAACTTTCAGTGCCTCCTTCAATCCGTTTATCACATCAGCCTCCGTCAGCGCTTCAGTTGGCTGGACAGTGCTCAGCACCTGCGTAAGCTGTGAGCATCCTGTGGCAATTACTGAGACTGCCATCAGCAACAGTATTCTGTATTTCATAATTATATTGGTTAATTCCTCAGATCCCGGCTATGATCACAATCTTCATTACGGGGTTTAGTAATAGGGCAAACCGGTTGCAGGATCAAGTTCCTTGACCTCAAGGATTTCATTAACAACAAATTTGCTCATTCCTCTCCATGGCAGAGGACGTATATATTCTTTGTAACGCAGTTCAACAAACTTGCCGCTGGCTCTCTCTAGAAGATTGGCGAGTGAATCATTGGTTAAACTGAACTCAAACTCATTGCTCTGCATTGCCCCGGGAGTAGTGGTCTTAAATCCTGTCTGGATGAGCTTGCCCTCCCAGGTTTTGAAGATGTAACCCTTCCTTACAAGGTAGTTCAGATCTCCGGCTTTGACACCTTCGCCAAATACAAAATAATGTCTCCACCAGAAGAGCCCGGCAGCTACTATCAGTAAGACAAGGATAGCAACCCTGAAGTATTTTTTCATAAGTCCGCGCTTATCTATTTGTCGTCTTTGTCCCTGAACTTCTCCCTGACATCTGCGAAAGTGGACTTCATCGTATCCCATATTGAGTCAGCACCGACCTTAACCGCATCCCATGCATCTTCACTTGACTCCATCAGGTCTTTTAGTTTCGACTTGCCTTCGGTCATCTTACCCTCGAGCTTATCGATGCTTTCTTCATATTTCAGTTTTGCCTCTGCACTGGCAATTTTTGCTTTTTCTTTAAGCTTGTCAATGTCAGCTCTCCATTCATCAAGCTGGGCTTCAAGTTTTTTCTGGTATTCTTCTCTCTGGGTTTTCATGTTATTAGTGTTTTTGACAGCAGTTATTTTAACCGGAAATTTAGTGTTTTTTATTATTTAATAAGATTTTACAGTATTGAGTTTATCGACATATTTCTGCACCACATCTTTCTGTTCTTCTATTTTCTCTTTCATCTTGTTTTGTTCCTCCTCATTCTTAGGGATCATTTTCTCAGCGTCATTGACTGTGGACTTTGCCTTTCTGATATTTTTTTCCGACTTACCGATCTCTTTCTGAAGCTTCTTCCTGTCCTTTTCCAATGCCTTTACCTGTGCAGACCTTGCCTCTTTTGCAGGGCCGGCCTGCAGCGACATCATTTCCCTGTTCTGTTCAACAATCCGGTTTGAAAGAAGGTTCAATTCATTATTCTGCAGAAGGAGCTTTTCTTCCTCGTTCTGAATGTCAAACATACTGTTCTGCGCGTTTTTCTCCGCCCTGGCTTTGTTGCTCTCAAGGCCTTTAAGCTCTTTCTCAAGTTCCTGCAGCACCTTTTCCTCTCGCTCTATCTCTTCCTTGATAAATGAGGTGTACTGTGTCTTGGCAAATTCTTTCAGGAAATTCCTTGCGGTTGTAAGTTGACTGTCACCTCCTGACTGATCGAGATAAACATCCTTTTTCAGTTCAATGCACACCATCAGTTTGCTGAGGGTATCCTCATTTTCCAGGCTGCTGTAGATGTTTACCGGAGTCGGGGAGATGTTCTTCAGGTTGGCCCCGAATATTGACATAATACCATTTTCGGTAACCACTTTTGATTTGGTGCCACCCTCAAGTTCCTTTACCCAGTTTTTCAGGGTTTGATCATAGTCTGCCTCGGGAATTGTGACAGCAAAGCCGGGGTGGCGTCCGGCACCAACCTTAACACTGTCCTCCGAAACCACAATAGGTTTCTGGCCGTTCATTGCTAAAAAGGGGACTAAAACAAGCAGGCACAGAATACTGGCATGTTTTTTCATGACTTCGAATTATTTGTTTAACCTCTAAAGATAACACTAAAAATGGTAAACTACAAATCTGATATTGTGATAGTTCACCCTCCGAATCCCGTGCCGGGCATGTTTCACCGCTATCGGGCTCTGAGTGCCTTCAGTGCAGCAATCTCTCCCTCTCTGATTATCTCTCCGGCTTTGTAGAAATCATAGGTTCCGAACGACTCCTTCGACACCTGGATCATAATGTCTATGTTATGGCTGGCCAGTGTGAGTGAGGCAATTTGGTTGAGCATAATGCTGATACTTAGGTTAGTAAGATTAAATATTCCGATATTGTCCTTTTTGCTTTTCGGGATGTCAATACTCAGCTTTGCCTGAAGATTCCTTATCTTCTGCAGATATTTATTGTCATCCGGCTCGTTTTGTCGCTCCGTTTTGGTATCGCAAGGGATGTTTGAGTTAACGGTAACCACCGCCAGCAGATCATTCCCGTTGCGTCTGACCCTGTTGATGGGCACAGGGTTTACCACCCCGCCGTCAACGTAATAATCTTCTCCGATACGGAAAGGCAGGAATACAGTAGGTATTGAGATTGAAGCCCTGATTGCGTCGTAGAGGCTTCCTTCGCTGAAGACCTTCTCTTTTCTGTTCAGAATATCTGTGGCTACCGCACAGTAGGGGATAGGGAGCTCCTCTATACTGCGGTCAGGTAAAATCTCCTTGATCCTTTCTATTATTTTTATGCCCTTAACCAGGCCTTTGTTGCTTACAGTCAGATCAGTCAGCCTTAGCACTTCCATTCTGTCGAGGGAGCAGACCCACTCCTCGAATTCCTTCAGCCGTCCGGCGGCAAAAACGCCACCCACCAGTGCTCCCATAGACGTGCCCGCGACGGAGGTGATATTATATCCCTGCTCTTGCAGGACCTTTATAGCTCCTATGTGGGCAAAGCCTCTTGCCCCGCCGCTGGAGAGCACCAGTGCTATGTCCTTTTTCATATTTGGTTAAACCCGGATAGTTGCATTATGTGATCTGTAGGTACCGTGCAGCATCACCGAAAATCCTCATGTTGCCCGTGCTGGTACCCGGAGTTATCTCACACCCTCCGGAGACAATTGCGCGTCGGCCTGCTTCTTCATAGAATGATGCCACGCTGTCAAGTATTATTTGTTCCTTTCCGTCCTGTATCACTGATACGGGATCGCTCTTGCCTGAAAACACCTGCCCGGGAGATAGAAGTGCAGCTGCTTCTTTTACGGAATCAACCCTGTGGTCTATGTCGATTATGTCAGTGCCTGTCCTGATCACTCCCTCCAGAATTGCAGATATGTCACCGCATATATGGATCTTTGCGAAAGCACCCTTGGAATGGATGTGGTCTACCAGAGCTTTTTCCCGTTTATAGCAGAACTCATAGTAAAGCTCAGGAGAGATCAGCGAACAGACTGAGTCTCCAATGCCTATGCAGTGAGCTCCTGCCTCAACCTGTGCTGTGATGAAGCCGATAGCGTTTTCAGTGATGACATCCAGGGCCTGATGCACCTTATCGGGGTATTCATACAGGTCGGTAAGGGCGGAATTAATGTCCCTTATATCGCAGTATTCCGCGAGGGGGCCTTCAACCCATCCGCAAATCAGGAAGCTCTCTCTTGTCTTCAGCCTGTACTCCTCAATTTCCCTTACTCTTTCATGGAGACGGCTGTGCTCTGATACCCGTTTTACAGTGAGCCGGTCGATGTCTCTGATCTCCCTGAGGGCATATTGTTTTACCTGCGGAAGATCATTATCAGGGTAGGAGAGGAGTGTCCCGAAAGCTTCAGCTTCGGCATAGGGGTCTGACATGGTGTTTACCCAGTCTGAGTTGAAGTCAGTTGCGCACTTTATGTTTGCCATGCATTTATGTGTGGCGCTAAGGCAGAAGTCGCGATACCTTACCCCGGCATAATGTGCTGCAAAGCGCATAAGGATGGGGTGAAAAGGAACCCGGTCTACCTTTCTGCCCTCAATAAAACCAACTGTTCTTTCAAAAGAATTCATCTTAATGTTTTATTATCAGACACCTGCGACTCTTCGCTTGTACTCTGCCAGTGCTTCGTCAAGACGCTCTCTTGCAGTGTTGTCGCCTGGTACGTTATGTGACGGGTGAATGTAAAGCTTGACCCCCTTGTCGGCAAGTATCTCAGCCACGGTGGTTACTGTCATCCAGACACAGGTTATGAATGCCATGGTCGATACCGGACCGATCTTGTCGTAGTGATTCCTGAGCGTTACTGAAGCGTCTTCCAGGGGAGCACATGTGTCAACGACAATATCAGCAATGTCGAATATCGTCTTTCCCGAAGAGTGCCTTGTCTTTTTTCCCATGGCTGCAGCCGCCGAACCGAAGACCACCACTTTCATCCCTTTCTTCTTCGATTCGAGGGCTATGTCAATATTTACATTGTTGATACCTGAATGGGAGAAGAGCCACATAGTGTCACGTTCATCAAATGTATAACCTTTCATGATCTCGACTCCGTATCCTTCAACCCTCTCAAGAAACACAAACTGATGGACTCCCATTTCGCCGGTGATGTGTGTAAAGAAGCTCAGGGGGATCTCTATCATGGGGTGGAAACCGACAAACCCTCCAATCCTGGGATACATCTCCTCAATAGGCAGGGTCGCATGGCCGCAGCCAAAGGTGTGGACCCACCTCCCGCATTCAATTGATTCTGCCATCACCTCCGCAGCCTTGCGGATGTTTTCCGTCTGAGTCTCCTCAATGCGGGACATAACGTCCCTGGCGTTTTTGAGCCATTCATTCGCTAACATCATATATCTGATTAAATTATTGGTTTACTGGTTTTCAGCTTCTTAAAGACAATGAGACCCAAAGTGATCATAACAATTAATTCAACTGACTGCACTGCTGGCAGAGTTTTCACTCCGAATTTTTCCACTATCAGCCCCATCGAGAAATTAATGAGCATGTTTCCGAGGAGGGCGATGGTGAAGGCCAGGCTGAAGGCGGTGCCTGAGATGTTCGGGTACCTGTTGCCGACGAAACCGAGCATTATGGGAAATCCGCCTGCAAGGCCGGCTCCCAGTATCAGCAATCCGGCTGCGGACTGGAACATGGTCTTGCCGGTCACTATTGTTATGAGTGCAATAATTATTATTCCGAATGATATGACCAGCAGTCTCTTCTCCGTCACATTCCTGAATATGCTGCCAATCATCAGGCGCATTATTGTCATCCCTGCAACATATGCTGAAAGACCCAGCAGAGCACTGCTCTGCTGCACTGAAAGCCTGTCGATGAGGTATGTGGTTGTCCAGTTGTTCACCAGGGCCTCAAAAGCGCTCTGAAAGAAGAGAAAGAAGGCAATGAGTAGAAGTGTTTCATCCCTGAAGAGTGCGAGCATCTGTCTCATGGATGCTCCTCCCGACAGTTTGGCCGGAGGATACTTAATAACGAGGAACAGTATTGCCGCAGCCAGGGCAATAAAACCTGTCATTGAAACTATGACATCGAACTTAAAAGCTTTTTCAAGCACACCCAGAAGGATCGGCATGCCCAGGGCCCCGACGCCGAAGAAGACTCCCAGCAGGCTCAGGTCGGCCCCCTTGCCGGAGGTGCTGATGTCAGACACCAGGGCGCTGGTGGCACCGTTGAGTGCACCTCCGCCCAGTCCGATGAGGAAGATGAAGATGTTCAGAATTCCCGTTGAGGGGGAGAACGCCAGTCCCTGGAAGCCTGCGAACATCATCACAGCTGTAGTTACCATCAGCGGCTTGTATCCAAATCTGTCACACAGGGGTCCGAAGAGGAGTGAACCGGCAAGTACGCCCAGCGGCAGTATTGAGAAGAGGGTACCGGCAGCTACCGCATCAAGCGAATATTTCTCTTTGAGATCGGGAAGGATTGCCCCCAGGGTTATAAGGCCGATACCGAAGAGAAGCATTCCAAGGCATGCAGACCAGAAGACCGTTCGTTTACTGTACATGTTCAGATTGTTTGTCGTTTGATTCCGGATATCTTTTTCATGGCCAGGTAGCCGGCGCCAAGAACTCCGGCGTCACCGGAAAGGGCTGTAGGCTCAAATGTCACCTGTTTTATGCTTATCGGCTGTGCCCATTTTTCCGCTTCGGCCATGATCTCAGGTATAAGCTCGGCAGCCGGCCCGAATACTCCGCCGCCAAAGATTATCTTTTCAGGATTGAGGAGGCTTACAAAGTTTGCAGCAGCCATTCCCCAGTATTCAACTGCCTGCCTTATAATGATATCAGCAATCCTGTCTCCCTGTTTCCATGCCCTGAACACATCCTCGGCTGTAAGTTTACCGTGTTTCATCTCGTGCAGCATGCCGGCATGTTCATGTTCAGAATGAAGAAGCTCTTCGGTCCGCCGGGCGATACCCTCTCCTGACGCATAGTATTCAAAGTGTCCGCAGTTTTTATACCTGCTGTCAAAGGGTCTGCTGAGTGCCATCCATCCTGTTGCACCGGCAATGTCATGGGCACCGTGCAGTATCTCTCCGTTTACCATTATTCCGGCACCTATACCTGTTCCCACTGCAATAAAAACAGCATTTCTGCACCCTTTTGCACTGCCCTTCCAAACCTCGGCAGAGATATAGCATGCCCTGTCGCTCTCTATTGTCACTGGTGTATTGCCGGCGATCGCTTTTATCTCGCGAAGCAGAGGGTAGTCATCCCATCCCGGAATGTTCGGGGCCCATACAGTACCGGCTGCCTGGCGGCTTATGCCCGGGACAGAGAGGCCAATGGCCTTAACACGATGGCCCATGCTCTCCGCTTCAGCGATAATTTTTGATGCTCCGACGGTGATAAGTTCACCGACATCGGTGCCGGTCCGGTTGTCAATTGCGGTAATTTCCCTGAGGTGTACATCCCCGTTGTGGTCAAAAACTGCAAAGGCAATCTTTGTTCCCCCTATGTCTATTCCCAGAAGTGCCATTATTCAGTCAATGAAATTCATTTTTTCGTTATGGAAGAGCCCTTTGAGCTTAAGGTCACCGTCAAGGGCTATCAGGTCGGCCCTGCATCCCTGAAAAATCTTACCGCGGTCAGATATCTTTATGAGTGATGCAGGGTAAAGGGTAGCCATTCTCAAGGCTTCTTCGGGATGTATACCTGCATGGTCAACACAGTTCCTTACTGCGCTGAGCATTGTGAGGTTGGCTCCGGACATTGTTCCGTCTGGCAGAGTGAAACGGTCATTCTGTCTCACATGCTGATAGGTCCCGCGGTCATTCTCCTCAACGGCGTCAGAGACCAGAAAAAGCCTCTCCTTCATTATCTTCTTGCTCATTATTAGCATATTGAAGTCAACGTGGATGCCGTCGGCAATAATACTCGCACAGGCCTTTTCAGAATTGAAGACCGCCCCCGGCAGACCCGGGTCACGGTGATGAACAGGTGACATGGCATTGAAGAGATGTGTAGAGGTCTCTATGCCCCACTCAAATCCCTGTGTGGCTTCCCAGAAGGTGGCATTGCTGTGTCCAGCCGCCACTGTCACTCCGTGGTCTCTCATAATTGTTATGATCTCAGGTGTGCATACCTCAGGGGCTACTGTCATCATCCTTATTGCTCCGTCTGCCTCTTTCAGAAGTGCAAGCAGCTCTTCGGCAGAGGGCTTCCTGATCAGTTCCCTGGAATGAGCGCCTCTCTTGGCCAGGCTGATGAAAGGGCCTTCAAGATGAAGCCCCAGGACAGCAGGATGGGGATTTTCCTTAATGACCCTGAACGCCGCGGAGTAAACTTCGTGGCTGTTTGTGGGCAGTGCAATGAGGAAGCCTGTCGTGCCACTGTTTAAAATAGCTCCGGTCATGGCTTCCAGTGCCTCAGGAGCAGGGTTTGCGGAGAAAAGAAATCCGCCTCCGCCGGCTATCTGAAGATCAATAAGTCCGGCAGTGACCAGAAAACCCTTGCAGTCAGTCACAGTTGCTCCTGAGGTGATCGCGTCAGCTGTCGCAAAACCGGTGATCTTGCCTTTTTCGATCAGAAGCGTTCTGTCACGGATGATCTCAGTACCCGTGAAAAACTGAGCATTTGTAAGGACTGCTGCCATGTGTATCTTTTCCGCACTAAGGTAGCATGATTCTGAAGAATTTTGATTCCAGCGGCATAAGCTTCATCATCTGTGAAGAAACAGGCCGGCCTGTTGCGTCAACCTCTGTTATCTGCAGGTCTGTTCCCGTGATGCCGTTTTTAAGATTCAGCGCCGTCTCTTCTCTTCCTGTTTCACGAAGATGGGCTATCAGTGATTTGCCGTCATCAGAAGGTCTTATACTTATAAGGATCACATTCTGAGGCCATCCGCTGATGAATGACCCGTAGCTCAGGTCATCTCCGGGGCCGTCACCGGGAATGATACGGGTCAGGAACGGGACCCTTGTTCCCCAGCCGAACTGTGTCGCAAACCTGTCTGACGCATCAGATGAGGAGGTTATGTTGTAAGTCCATGTATGGCCTCCTCTCTGGTCAGCATTGAAATTAGTCACCCAGTAGTTGTTCATCGGCCACGAGTAGAGATGAGTGCCCTGCGGCAATGCTCCGGCACTGTACCTGCCTGTATTGATAGCACCGAACTGCCAGAGAGGCATTTCACCGCAACCGATCACCATCTGGCTTGCAGCATTGCGGACAGCTGTGAAATTCTGCACGGTATACCAGTCATTCGATGACCCTATGATCTGGTCTTTGCCTGTCTCAATGACACCTCCCGCAACCTCCGTAAAATGTTTCCCCCCTTCAAGAGCGATAGGAAATGCAATGTAGAAGCTCTCGGGGTCTGTGATGCTTTTCTTAACGATCGAGTAATCAAGATCTATCCGTTTTTCAGTATTATACAGTTTTATTTCAAAGCCGTATCCTCTCGGTCCTATCGCCGTCTCCGATTCGCCAATGAATTTTATGGTGTTCCATATCTCACCCTCCTCAGCATGATCAAAATACACTGTATCAAGAGGGTATCTTGCAAAGTCATTGAGCATTTTGCTCTCCATCTGTGACCTGTTGCCCAGTTTCTCAAGGATGAACTCGCCGATTCCGTAGGGTGCATCCGGGTCTGCCAGTTCCTTTCCTAATTCCTTATCATAAAGTGATTTTATTACTCCCCGTGAGTGGTCGGTCTCAATGCGGTACCATTTGTTTTCCAAAACGGTGACGGACTCAGCCTGGCTCTTTTCACCGGGCTCTTCAGCCCTGATGAGGAACTTCCCGTATCCGAACGCCGGGATATCCCTGAACCATATAGCCCAGTATGTGCCATCTGACCGGTACCATAGCGGTTGTGTCTCCAGGCGCATTCCCTCCCTGTCATATATTCCTGCTTTCTTTCCTCTTGGAACAATCTGATGATCGATGTAAACGATGGCCATTCCTGATCTGTTCCAGTTAAGGGTATTGAAAACCACGATGGAAGGGACCTCTTCTCTGGCGAACATGCTCTGCAGCAGACCCATTGCCGATTCTCCCAGCATGGTGGTCCTGCGGTTTGCTTCCCAGGCGTATGACTCTTTCATCGCTCTCTGTTCCATGGTGGGTTTGCTGTAGGGCTCGCGTACACTCTCTGAATATCCCGTAGTGTGTTCCGTATAGAAGAGCAGGGCATTATTTGCCAGGTCAATGTTCAACCCTGTCTCTGCCGGGAGGGGGATATCTGCCATGGCAGCCATTGAGAGACCGGCCATATTGGCTTTCAGTGTCGACGCTGAACTTCTTGTGACGGCCACCTCGCGTGCAGATGCTCCGAAGCCGTCAGTCCACCAGTCTGGCCATGCCCCTCGTATCACCGGGAATTCAGCGGAATGGGCCTGCTCCATGCCGGCAAAAAATGATTCGGCAGTTGAAGTTGTAAGCTTCGGCCAGTCAAAGAGGTCGTTCCATTCTTTTATCAGGTCACTCATGAAGGTAGACGGAGGGGAGTTGTCAGTCAGGTAACCGGAGTGCTGTATGGCCATCTCATTATACGGATAGTCTTTTGAGGCGAGGCTGATGAGATAGTTAAGGAGGTTGTTCTTGAACTTGTCAATATCACCTGACTGTATTTCCATCACCGTATTGCCAGTCATGTAATGCTCTGCCCTGAATGTGAGCATCCGTTTTCCTGAAGGCGATTCCCACCAGAACATGGTAGGCTTGTCAAAACATATGAGGGCACGGTGTCCGTGCGTTCCCATATTCAGGTATTTAACACCGAGCCTGTCATAATAATCATTCAGACACCACCCGATACCGTTGACATCATTCTGCATTGCAAGCTTAACAGGAATTCCGTGCGACTTGATTCTCCCAAGGGCATCGAGTGAGGCTGCCAGTATCTGTTCATCAGGCAATTCGTCAAAGTTGAGTATCATCCCTGTAACTTCAATCCTTCCTTCGGCGATTCTCTTTTTGAGTCTCTCTATCTGGTCCGCTGGTCTGCATTTGAGATATTCGTCAACAGCCCATGAAGTCTCGCAGGTCCATCTGAACTTTGCATTTTCAGGGTAACTGTCAGTGGCATCACAGTAATCGAGAGCATAATCGATATATCTCAGGTGCTCGGCAAGTATTTCCGTCTGTGAGCGGGTGTATCCTATATCAGTATGAGAATGCTGGATGAAGCTTATCGTCCATTTTCTTACCGGATCAAGGGTCACGGTATTGTTAAGTGCAAAGTCACCTGCAACTACCTTTAGTTTCACTTTCGCAGGTTTGGTCACTGCCGGGAGCCCCAGGTTAACCGCATTGTAACCGAACTTAAGAGGAGTTGATTTCAACATCCTGCCGTTGGCATAAATCTCTGCATCAGTATCTTCCCCGAAATAAAATATCGCAGCTTCAACAAGCTGAAGCGGTGAACCGTCGTTTTTCAATATCGCCGGGAAAGCATTCAGTGAGACACCTGTCCTTACCGGTTTTCTGAATGTCATATACCATGAACTGAGACTTGAGGCACTGCCGGTCACCCTGATCTTCAGTGGCACGCCAGCTTTCACCCTGTCAGCCGGCAGACGCAAGATCATGTACCCGTGATGGTCGCCATGCTGGTCAATCATTATTGAGCGGAACGCAAGCGATGATCCTCCTTCTCCGCTGACATCCCATTCTGAGCGGGTGTCAGTATAAAATGAGAAGCTCTGAACCCCGTCAACTGACAGATCCATTCTTGCAGAGCCCGGACCGGAACCGATGGCTGCTATCCATACGAAAGCAGCATACTTCTCATTTATCTTCTCCCTGACAGCTTCAGTCTCCCACTCCATAAAATCTTTTCCGCTGGTAGCCCTTATGAGGATGCTCTCACGGAGACCCGGAATGCACGAGTGATACTCAAAATCAAGTCCTGATATTTTCCTGGCATAACCGTTGACCATATGGTCTTCAGGTGTGAAAAATGACTGGCCTGCAGCTGTCACGGATGCCAGAACCAGTAGGCTGAGAATAATTGATAAGTTCTTCATCGCATTTTTTATTGTTTAACGAAGGCTTTGACAAGAATTGCCTCACCTCCTGAAAGATTTGTTATCGTTACAGATCCGGCTGCGGCCGGAATAATAAATGTTTCTGCGTAGTTATACCGGTGAGAGACTCCGTTAAGTGCCTCCACCAAAATGGCATCACCTTCCACAAGACTCATAACCAGGCATTTGTTTTGGGTCCGGATATCAATTGAAGTTCTGAAACTGTATCTGTGTACGTCATAAAGATGGGTCTCATGGGTGGGAAGATGCCACAGCTGCCAGTCGCGGCCCTCCTTAAGAAGATATGGTTTTGAGATTAAATGATCCCCGACATAACTGCCCTTACGGTCGAAGTAAAGGTTTTCCATAGCCCTGTCGACATTCAGGTCGCGGGGTTTGCCGTTCAGATCCATCCTCAGCCAGTCGTACATCTTGAATGTAAAGATGTAGGGGGTGGAGCTTATCTCGAGAACGAGGTTATTCTTTCCTGAGCCGTGTACGGTGCCGTACGGTATCAGGAAGAGATCATGCCTCAACGCCTGGAACTTCTGGATAAACCTGTCAACATCAAGAGATTGCCGGGTCAGGGCGCTATCCTTCAAGGCACTGCGGTACTCATCAGGGTTTATGTCGTCCTGGAATCCAAGATAGACTACTGCATCATCTTTGGTATCGATTATATAATAAGTCTCCTCCTGGGTAAAATTCTCGCCGAAATGTTTTTTCGTGTATTCCGGTCGCGGATGACACTGTATCGAAAGATTACCACCTTCGAAGGTGTCGAGGAAGTCGAACCGTATGGGAAATTCAGTTCCGAAACGGGGGAAGGCGGCCCCCAGAACGGCTTCCCCCTCGAGGAACATCAGGCAGTCAAACGAAGCTTCGAGCATAATAGATGAGCTTTCGAGCAGCAGCCCGTTCTCCGGTGTTATCAACTCGAAAGACCATGCGTAGTTGGGTACTTCGCTGTTCAGTCCTTCAATACGGTCTTTGATCCATGTACCGCCCCATGGCCCGGGCTCAAACCATGGTCTGACCCGAAACATGTTACGGCTCATCTCTTTAATGGCGGTGCGGAAATTGTCTCCGTGTATCCATACCGGATCATCCATCCGCTGCCCGTCAACGAAAATACCGGTCTCAGGGAGAAGAGAATGCTTATGCCTGTTCAATATAGGCCAGTCAACGAAATAGAAACGCTTGTACATCGCCTTCGGATCATCGGCAGTTGATAATCCCAGGTTACAAATCTTTTTCTCTCTTGCCCTGTACTGCAGTTCGTTCTTCGGCAGGTCAATGTAAATCAGCAGTCCCTGCCATCCGGCCAGGCTTGCTCCCGGCCCGATGATAATATTCAGGTCATAAGTCCCGTCAGGTGTGACAGCCATCAGCTCCGGTATTCTTAAGAAATCCGGAAGGTTAAGGTCACACCTTCTGCCGAAGAGAGGATCATTACCGCCCGTATATGGGGCAGTCAAAACTTTTATTTCATCTTCAGGCCTGAAGAATTCCGAAGTGCTGATCCATCTTACACTTGTGCCCGATCTGCTGAGTTCGTTGCCGATCATGCGGCGTACATGATCATAATAAACGCCCGTATAACCATCTATGATCACCAGCCTGTGCTGTGCAATTTCGGCAGCGAGAGATTCAAATCCGGTGAAAATCTGATTTTCATTAATCCTGAAAGAGGGATAGATATCATATCCTTTACGGGCTTTACCGGTTTTCTTTAGCGGTATCGCGAACTGTCCTCCCTTTTCCTTTTTTCCGGTCATGCCTGTCTCTGAATGTTGACTTTAGTTTTCTGTCTCCTGTCTTATTAAATCAAGATCATGAAAATCAAAGCTGAAATCTGTGAGAGGGGAGATCTCCTCCATTTTAAAGCCTGCCGGCCTGCCGTTCCTGTCAAGGGAGAATACCGCAAATGCGTCAGCATCCAGGCTCCTGTCGTCCCATCTGACAATGAATGTATTGCCGGTATAGTAAATCATCTCTCCCCTCATTTTGGGTGACTTCACCGATCTGAAGCGCAACTTTCCCTCAACAGAGGATATCAGAATGTCGCCGAACCAGATGTCAGTGTAGGTGCCGGTAAAGAGGTCATGATTTATTGCCGGACCGCTTTTTTTCTGCTGTTCTGCAATCTTATTCCATATTTCACCGGTGATCTTTGCGGCCTCTGCCTGATTCTTCTGAACCTGGTCATGCTGTTCCTTCACCCTGTCTCTGCCTGTGATCCCCAGGTAACTGTCTTTTATGGTGTTAGTAATAGCTGTAAATGCTGCACCTTCCTGCTGGTTCGTGAAAACGATAATGCCGAGCTGCAGTTCAGGTATTATTGTTACCTGGGTCACTATGCCCATCAGTCCTCCCGTGTGAGAGGCCTGGAAGTATCCTTTTACGTCGCTCAGGAACCAGCCCAGTCCGTAACCGGAGAAGTGGGTGTTGTATGAAGATGTGCCTCTGACAGGAATTATTGTGTGCATGGTCCACATCTCTCTGTGCCTGTCATCAGAGAACAGTTGTTGAGCAGGATCTTTGCCATACCGGCCGCCGTTGATCTGCGTAATGACCCATTTGCTCATGTCAGTAACATTACTGTAGATGCCGCCGGCAGAATTATGCATTTTACCTTCCTGCTTGGGCACAACCTGAAGTTTGCCGTCAACAGTGACATGAGCGTCAATTATGTTTGACCGGTTTTTCAGCCTTACATACGATGCCGCAGACATATTCATCTCAAGTGGTTTCATGATCCTGGTCTCAACGAACTCCTCCCAGCTCATACCGGTAATTCTGAAAACTACTTCACCGGCAACGACATATAACAGGTTGTCATAGTCATATTTGGTTCTGAATGATGATACCCTGGGCAGGTAACGCAGATTGTGAATAATCTCTTCCTTCGAAAATTTCGCTGAATCGGGCCATAGCATCAGGTCACCGGCTCCCAGGCCCATACCGCTGCGATGTGTCAGGAGGTCAGCAATGGTGAATTCTTCAGTGACATAGGGGTCGTATAGCCTGAATTCGGGTATGATGTCAGTCACTCTGCTGTCCCATTTCAGTTTCCCGTCATCAATAAGTATCGCCAGTGCTGCCGCTGTAAAGGCCTTCGAGTTTGATGCTATCGCAAAGAGAGTGTTCTCATCCATTCTCTCCATGGTGTTTATTGACCTGACACCATATCCTTTTGCATGAATCAGTTTGCCGTCCTTTACAATTCCCACAGCAATCCCCGGCACATTGAAAGTTTCCATAGTCCTGGCAACGAGCCTGTCAATTTCTGATGAGGTGACAGGTTGAGATAACAAGGCAACTGTCAGCAGCAACAGCAACGAAAATGAAATTACCCTTTTCATTATTATCCGATATTAATTACAGTTTGATTAAGATCCTGTTTACTGTCTCCGGGGCTGACTCAGAACGGCTCTCTTTCTCAGATCATACCGGTCACCCTGTTTCAGCATGTAAAACAGGAATTCCTTTTCAGGCAGCTTCTTCAGGTCGCTTCCCTCGTGCGACCAGAATGATCCGTCATATATAAGCACATAGCTGGCCCCGATGACTTCAAGGGTATCTGCCCTGACTATGGCTGCAGTATTTTCGTCTATCCCTATCCCCAGCAATCCGGGCTTCTCCCTGAGTATCTCGTACATGTCAAACTGCCGGTTTCTTGCAAGTACATGCTGATCAATTGCTATGTTGCTTACATAGCCAAAACCCTCCTGGTGGTCGCCCATCATGATCTGGTTATTTCTGGTATCTCCTCTTGCCAGGAATGATCCCTGAATGGTGGCTCCGGCAGAAGTGCCTCCGATCACTCCGCCGCGGTCGAGCACCTTCCTGAACAGTGTCTCTGTGAGAGTACCCTTATATGCGTCGACCAGGTGCCACTGGCGTCCTCCGCCGAACCATACACCGTCAGCATTTTCAAGAGGTCTGGTGAATGAGACGCTGTTAGCAGAATCCCGGTTGTAAGTGTGAAACACAGTGACATTTTTTGCTCCCCGTGACCTCAGCATGTCACCTTCACTGTCTGCATAACTCTCAGCACCTGCGGCTGTCGGAACCAGCACGATGAGTGCTTCCGGACCTCCTGCAAGCTCAATGAATCTGTTTATAATTGTGTCAGACAACCTACCGCCGCCTACAATTACAAGGGTACCCGTGACCGGGCCGGTTGTAACACTACTGGAGGCCGGGTCCTGCGAATAGGTATATTTTACCGGCAGGAGGGAGAGGAGACAAACAGCAATGATTATTCTGATATTCATGATGTGGCAATTAAAATGAGCATTATAAGCAGGGTGAAGCTGTTCATCAGTATGAATGCACTCTTCAGCCCCTCATCCTGTCTGCCTTTGAAAATAATCCTGTAAAAGAAAATTATGAAGGTTACATTAAGCCCCAGCAGAACCAGTCCTGCCGGTGGTTTCAACGGCATAAACATACCTGTCAGGACCCACAGGAGAATGGATGATGCGGTGACCCACAGAAACACAAGCCGCCCGATCTGTCTGTTGTCGATTGCACCGTAAATGGTTTTTATCCCGGCCTTCTGATATTCATGTCCGTACCTTATCAGCAGTATCCAGAAGTGGGGTATCTGCCAGAGAAACATGAAGAGTGCAAAAAGCAGTATCACGGTGTCTGTCATCGCTCCACCGGCGGCGGTATATCCGATGAAAGGGGGTATTGCCCCCACTACAGCTCCGGGGACAATGGCAAGGGTTGTTATTTTCTTTAATCCGGTATAGACTGCATTATAGAGTATCACATTGAAAAGGCCAAGCATCAGTGGTAACAGTCCGGTGAATGAGAGCATCAGTGAGCCAGCTGCCAGAAGAGCCCCTGAGATCATCAGGGCTGTCAGTGAATTCATCTTTCCGGCCGGTAACGGACGGCCCATTGTCCTCTCCATCAGGGCGTCGCTCTTACGCTCTGTATATTGATTCAGTGCTGCAGCGCCTGCTGCCAGAAGAAACACGCCTCCGGCCACAAGGGAAAGGTCACCGCCGGCCTTTCCGCTGAAGAGGAAATAGCCTGTGACGGAAGAGAAGGCAACAGCCAGCGAGAGCTTCCATTTTATAAGCTCTGCAATGGTGCCTGGGCCATCTCTTCTATAGGTTTTCCCCATTAAGTGTCCTCAGATATTCAGTAATAATGTTTATATCACTCTCCGTGAGCAGGCCCCTGTATGACTGCATGAGCCCTTTGGAGTAACCCTCGGCGATCTCTTCATCAGGGCTGTATATAGAGTTGATGATGTAGGCTTCGTCTGCTGTGACAGTTTTTTGGGTATTGCCTGAAGTTACGTTTATCTGGCTTCCGTAGAAACCCTTAAACGAGGGGCCGACAAGTTTGGTGCCGTCGAGGGAGTGACAGGCTAGGCACCCTGTTCCTCTCAGGAGAACGAGACCCTGAGGATCGGGAATGAAAGATGCGGTTTTAAGCTCCTCAAGCCATTTGTCAAATTCCTCCTGTTCAACTATTCTTGTTTTTGCAATCATTGCTGAATGGAGGAGGCCGCAATACTCCGTGCAGAGTATTTCATAATCACCGATATAGTTAGGGGTGAACCATAGCCAGTTATCATAGCCCGGTATGACATCCTCCTTTACCCTGAATGCCGGTATGAAGAGGCTGTGATTTATATCTTCAGAGACAAGGTCAAGCTTCACAGGTTTGTTGATGGGCAACACAAGCTCCTTTGATCTCATGCTGTCCTGGTAAACAAACTCCCATTCCCACATCCGTCCTATTGCCGTCACCTTCATTGCATCAGGGGGCACCCTGCGCATGGGTGCAAAGCCCTTCCATCCGATCCAGAACATGAATATTACCAGAATAGTCGGTACCACAGTCCAGATCACTTCCAGCTTATTGCTTCCGGAAAATTGCATCGGTGCCTTCCCCTTTTTTCTGGAAAAATGGATGACTGTCCAGATCATGAAGGCTGAGATGCCGATGATAAAGATGAAGGCTATGATAAAAATAAACAGGAATGCCTTGTCTACTCCTTCTGCAAGATTTGATGCCCCTGTAAACATAATTGTCTGTTTTTATCTGAAATAATAATCTACGAAAGTCAGTATAATCACAAGTGCGAACATAACAAAGACGCCTGTCACCAGAAGTCTGAGAAAGAGGTTTTCAAACTTCAGGTGCATGAAATTGATAAGCACAGTTGCCACCTTGACACATGCGATGATCAGAGCTACTGCCACCGTAAATGCCCCAAAGTGAAACCCCGTGATCCACACTGAGAATGCGGTAAGGAACAGGAGCACGGCAAGGACAATTGCCAGTGATGAATAGCTTGAAATATGTTTATCCTCGTGTTTCATGGCGTTTCAGGTTATTAGGTATAAGAGCGGGAAGAGGAAGATCCAGATCAGGTCAACAAGATGCCAGTAGAGAGCGCTGTTCTCAAGCATCAGATAACGATTGCTGTTGACTGACCCTGATTTTATCCTGACGACGTTAATTGAGAGCAGAACCATGCCGACAAGTACATGAAGGGCATGCAGGCCGGTCATCATATAGTACAGTCCGAAAAACAATAGCTCGCCGTGGCTCATGTTTTTAAGAACCTCTGACCCGGGATAGATTCCGTACTCGAACTTATGTGTCCATTCGAAATACTTGTTTACCATAAAGAGTGCCGCCAGAAGTATTGTAACAAGGACAAGGAACATTGCCAGTTTACGGTCACCCTTCTGAATCGCTGTCAGCGACATGGCTACCGTCATACTGCTCACAAGCAGGAAGACGGTGTTCATGGTTCCTATAAATGCATTCAGCTCCCCGGCTGCGATATGGAACTCTGCGGAATACTTCGCCCTGAAAACCGCATATACAAGAAACAAACCACCGAAAAGAAATAATTCGGTGAAAAGGAAGATCCACATCCCCAGCTTTCCGGTTTCGCTGTCAATATGCTCTGCGTGTGTGTTGTGAACCGACATATACCAGGATTCTATTTATTGTCTGAATTATTCCCAAACAGGTACGGTTTCGACGTTATCACGGGTATATCGTCGAAATTCTCATGAGGCGGGGGTGAGGGTACTTTCCACTCAAGGGTAACACCTTTCCATGGATTGGCAGGAGCGACCTCTCCTTTTCTGGCACCTCTGATGAGGTTGTAAACCATCAGCAGAAGCCCGGCGATAAGGATAAACGCTCCTACTGTTGACAGCACGTGTCCGCTCTGGAACTGAGGCAGATAGTCGTATGACCGCCTTGGCATCCCCTGGAGTCCGACAATGAACAGCGGGAAGTAGAGGAGGTTGAAGCCGGCAAAGTTTAATCCCCATGCAATGTTTGCCACCCTGAAGTTGTACATCCTGCCGAACATTTTCGGTGCCCAGTAGTGTATGGCCGCAAAGAAAGCAAAGCCCATTCCGCCGAAGATTATATAGTGGAAGTGAGCCACGACGAAGGCGGTATCATGAGTATGGACGTTGGTTGCCAGAGAACCCAGTACAAGCCCTGTAAAACCTCCTATCATGAACAGGAAAATGAATGATATCGCGTAGAGCAGGGGAGGCTTAAGATCTATTGACCCTCCATACATAGTTGATATCCAGTTGAATACCTTAATAGCGCTTGGCACTGCCACGATGAACGTAAGGAATGAGAAGAACCATCTGGCGTTATAGCTCATTCCAGAGGTGAACATGTGATGTCCCCAGACAAAATATCCGACGAAGGCAATTGCCAGGCTTGAGAGAACTATTGCTCCGTATCCGAAGACAGGTTTCTGGCTGAAGGTTGGAAATATCTCGGTCACTATGCCCATGGCCGGCAAGATCATGATATAAACGGCGGGGTGGGAGTAGATCCAGAACAGATGCTGGAACAGTACAGGGTCACCGCCCAGTGCCGGATCGAAGAAGCCGATGTTCAGAACCCTTTCAGCTATTACCATCAGGAGTGTTATCCCGACGATAGGGGTAGCAAGCACCTGTATCCACGCTGTGGCATATAATGCCCAGGGGAAGAGAGGCATCCTCATCCATCCCATTCCGGGAGCCCTCATCCTGTGTATGGTTACTATAAAATTCAATCCTGTCAGGATCGAAGAGAATCCGAGTATGAATGCTGCCGTAAGTGCATAAATGACATTTGTTGAAGACTCAACGCTGTAGGGGACATAGAAGGTCCATCCCGTATCAGGAGCACCTCCGCCAATGAATTGGGAAAGGACACCAAGTATAGCCCCGATCATGTAAAGATACCAGGAGAAGAGGTTTAGTTTCGGGAAGGCTACATCCCTGGCCCCGATGAGTATCGGCAGGAAAAAGTTGCCGAAGACGGCAGCCAGGCCAGGGATAACAATCACAAAAATCATTATTATCCCATGTATGGTGAACAGCCCGTTATATGTCTGAGGCTCCATGATTGTTCTGCCCGGAGCAATAAGCTCAATGCGCATAAGGAGGCCAAGAAAGGCGGCCACAAAGAAGAAGACTATTATGGCATAGAGGTACAGCAGTCCGATCCTCTTGTGGTCAGTGGAGAGGAGCCACGACCATATTCCCTTGTGCTTACCCTGATAATCAAGATAACTCACCTGTGTTTCACTACCCGATATACTCATATGTATGACTGTTTTTTATTTTTTTCTCCGCCTGACAAGCAATATGATCATTATTACAATAATGAAGAAGATTGTTATGACACCAACAATCCTGGTCACCTGCAGAGTGTAGGTCTTGCTGGCAGGGTTGTATGCGAAGCAATATTCCAGAATCCGGTTTGATGTCGGTCTGGCAATGCCTTTCTGCGCTTCAACAATCGCCATTTTAACGTCAAACGGGAGGTATGTAAGACCATACAGGTACCTGGTGATTTTGCCGGCCGGGCTGACAACCATAATAACAGAAGGGTGTGCAAAATCAAGTCCCTGTGGCTGATACTTGTACCCCGCGGCCGTTGTGATGGCACTGATATTTTCCTGTATACCGGTAAGATAGATCCAGTCCTTCTGATGCTCCTTGCTTATGCGCTGAACGAAGTTGACTTTCTTCTCCTTTGCCTTTTCAGGTGTGTCGCTGGTATTGAAGCTTATTGTGATGACCTGGTAGTCGGTCCCGAGACTCATGTCCATCTTGCTTACGACATCGGCAATGCCATCCATGAGAGGGCTGCAGAGGTTCGGACAGTCAAAATAAACAAATGACATTATTGTTGGCTTGTCAATAAGCTGCCTGAGTGTTACCTGTTCACTGTTCTCATTGAAGAACCAGAGGTCAAGGGGGATTGTGTCACTCAGATGTTCAACAACGCCTATCTCTACTTCCTTTTGCTGGTACCCGGCTGTTTTGAGCTCCTGACCGGAAAGGAGGGGCAGGGTACCAATAAGCATTAATAAAGTAATCAAGTGTCTCATATTGATGTTATTAGTTTTTCTTCTTTTCATCTTCGGTATAGATGCCGGCAATCATCAATGATCCGCCCATTAACGATATATCCTTCAGAAGGGCGATAAGGGTTGTCGGGATCTCTTTACCGCTGAACAGATGAGGGATATGTATTGTAAGTATGAAGATCAGCAGCAGGGCAGCCAGAATAAGTGTTGATTGCCTGACGAATTTCTTCGTAATGATGCTGATGCTTACCACAATAAGTACCAATCCTGTCAGGATGATAGTGTATGCCCCGAGCGGAATAAAGGAGGTAAGCATACCAACATAGTAATCCATCATCATGAAATGGTTTATCCCGAACACCGCAAATGGCAGGGCGAACAGGATTCTTCCAAGAGTAGTCAGGTTTTTCATATTTATGGAGGTTAGTTTTCGGTCTCTGTTGTTGTATCTCCTGATTTCTTGCCCTGAATGACGCTGCCGATGGTGTATATGTCACGCAGTTTCATAAGGATCAGGAGGATAAATCCCCATACTGCAAGCACTCCGATGGTGTATGTCAGTATGACCCACACGGGAGCTTTTCTTATGTTATTCCACATAGCCCTCTCAGCCAGCAGGCTTACCGGAATGGTCTTGATGCCTGCCATCAGTGTAGTATCCTTTGACACAATACCGAAAACATCCTCATCGGTGAATTTGGCGCTGAAATGTATATTTCCCTCCTTATCACCGGGAAGCCCTGCCGGGATTCTGAAGGCAGCGACTCCGGCATCGTCGGTTGTCTTTTCCTCATCTACCGGCATCATCCCGAAATAACGGTGCGCAAAGAGCCTGACACCTGCGCCGGTAACAGCTACGGTTTTCTTTTCATCGACAGCACTGGCAATGATGAGAACCGTGCTGTCAGCTTCATTGTAGCCAAGGGTCATCTTTATCACAGCTCCGGGGTATGCAGATGATGTGATTATCTGCATCACTTTCTGAACGTAATTTTTGTTGAAGCTTCTTATGTAGGAGACAACATGCCATATGTCATCTCCGGTCAGAACATTGCGGAATGATGGCATCTGACCTCTTCCGACTGATACTTTGTGAAATATCTCGCCGTCGCTGTTTTTCTGTATCTTTTCGGTAGCCGGATCGCCCGGTGAAGGGACAAGGTTGATGTAGTTGCCTTTGCCCGGCGTACCGTGACATGAAATACAGTTTGTCAGGTAAAGCTTCTCTCCGCTTTGTCTCGTCTCATCGGTGAAGGGAAAAGTACTGAGCCTCCCTTTTCTGTCTTCAGGAACTACCCAGTCCTGCCCCCTGGCAAATCCTGTGGCCAATAAGGTGAAAAGTGCTATTTGAATAAAGTATTTCATAAACAGTCTGTTATTCGTTACCAGGAAGTTTTTCTTTATCATGCCCATCCTCTGCCATTTCCCATATCGGGATGACGGGGAAGAGCTTGGAAAGGACTGTAATAATGATAAGAACAAGCAGTATTGATGCCATTGTGATTGCTGTTTCAATAAGGGTAGGCTTGTATACAACCCACTCAACAGGTACGTTCTGTATCGGGAGGTTAGGGTGCCCCTGGCCGGGAACGACAATGATATAACGCTTAAACCATGAAGCGGCAAGGACAAATATTGAGATAATCAGCATCGGCAACGGTTTCCGCATTTGCTTTATGAGGAGGAGAATAACCGGTATGACAAGGCCAGCCAGCTGAACACTCCAGAAAAGCATAGAGTAATGCCCTGTGAAGAGTTCACGCAGATGTATTGCATCACCGGTCTTTAGCTTGTATCCGGGGACAAGAAACTCGTTCAGGTTGAAATAGATATATACTATCGATGCCAGGATCAGCACCCTTCCCATCTTTTCAAAGTGAAATGGTGTGAGATACTTTTCAAGTTTATAATTAACCCTGAAGAAATACATTGCAATAATTACGGCGGCGGTTCCTGACACGAAGGCGCCTGAAAGGAAGTAGGGTCCGAAAATTGTGCTGTCCCACCCTGTCCTTGGAGTGACCGCGAAGAGCCATGAGGTGACTGTATGAATGGCAAAGGCAGTAGGTATGATCAATATCAGAAGGATCCTCATGGCCTGTGTCAGAATGCGGTACTGTGACTCATGATGTTCCCATCTTAATGAAAGCACTTCATAAATCTTTGCAAGGAATGAGGGTCTTCCCTGGAGTCTGTTTTTTGATATTGCCAGGTCGGGGATGAGAGGGAAGAACCAAAGTAAAAGGCTTAGCACCAGATAAGTAGTAACCACGGTGACGTCCCACAGGATAGGTGACTGTATGCGTCCGAACCTGAAGAGGAATGGAAATCTGTCAGGGCGCCCCATATCGGATATGATTACCAGTCCGGCAACAGCAGCAAAGGCTATCGCGATTATCTCTGCTATCCTCGAGATCGGTTTGACCCAGCTGTAACCTATAAGACCAAGAACCGCACTGATAAGCATCCCAACGAGGCTTGTCGCGACAAAGAAGACGAAGTTGGCGATATACATTCCCCAGCTGGTATAGTCACGAAGACCTGTCACACCCAGTCCTTCCCTGAGCTGTATGATATAAGCGAAGAGACATGCTGCGAGTGCGAGCAGCAGAAAGCCCATCCAAATGATGAAACCCTTGCCTATCCTTACATTCCTGAGAACATCTGCTGCAACGGAATCTAACTTTCGCTGTTCCTCCGGTGAGCTGAAACGTATTTCATTCATATTGTCAAGGCTTTAGATCGTTTCTTCCCTGTATTCTTTCTCAGGACCGCGCTCAAACTCAAAGAGCCTGTTTTTCGGCGGCAGGTAATAAACCCTCGGGTTGGTGCCCAGCTCTACATGGAGCCTGTATCCTGCATTCTTTTCAAGCAGCTCGCTCAGCATGACAGTCTCTTTTGTAGTGCCGTTGGTAACTGCATCCTCGTTCTCATCACCGAAGTAGAAGACGCCATTGGGGCAGGCAGAGACACAGTAGGGCAGAAGCCCTTCCCTGATCCTGTCAGCGCTGAAGAGGCATTTCGAGATGGTACCCTTTTTCTGAGGTACATTCAGCTCGACGTCATATGTCTTCTCCTTGTCATTCTCTGCCTGTGACGGCTCCTGCCAGTGAAACATCCTTGCAGAATAGGGACAGGCAGCCATGCAGAAACGACAGCCGATACACCTCTCATTATCGATCAGAACTATGCCGTCCTGCCTTTTGTATGTGGCATCAACCGGACAGACTGAAACGCAGGGCGGGTTATCGCAGTGCTGGCACGGCTTGGGCATGAAATATTCGGGAGTGTTGGCCGATTCCTTCATAACCAGGGTGTTGATGTGGTACTCATAGGGTCTGAGATGATGAGCGCTCTGGCATGCCTCAACGCATTTCCTGGCATTCCTGCAGCGTGACAGGTCAATGACCATCACCCACTTCTTTCCCTGAAGTCCCTCTTTACCCCTGGCTTTCAACGCCTTTACGTCAGGCTTGAGATCCTTGATCTGGTCAGCGGGAATCTCCACCAGTCTGTTATCTTCGGTGAGTACCTTGACCATGCCCTTGTTGTGCTTGGCTTTTTCAAAACTGTGCCCCGAATACAACGCCGCTGCCCCGGTAACGGAAACAGCCCCTGCAATTGACAGCCTGCGGATGAAATCGCGCCTCGATGCTTCTACAACCTTGTCGAGATCCGGCTTCTCATTGCTCTTCTCTTGCTTCTCTTTCTCCATATATGGATTGATTGGATAAAAAACAGAAAGTAAACAGCCAGTCTGCCGATGCCTATTCAGCCTGCCGGGTCATTACCTTAACGGCATTATATCCGAGACCGTCAACGACCTCTTTGATTTTGGCAGTATCTACTTTTGCAGGCTCATACTCAACCATGGCATTGCCAAGAGTGTGAGATGCCTTTACTGAAATAATGCCGGGTACCTTTGCCAGGTTGGTCTGTATCGTATTTTCACATCCGGTGCAGGTCATACCGGTGATGGAGACCTCGATGAGAGCTGATTCAGCAGTTGGTTCCTTTACTTCCTTCTTCCCTCCGCCACCGCATGAAATAAGGAACACGGCCATAACGAGGAGGAGAGTGTACCCCAAAGTTCTTATTCTTATCATAGTAAACACGTTTTAGGTTAGGTATTTCAATTAAAAATCAGGCTGTATAAATGTATAAATTTTTCAGTTCAATACCTTCAACTGTCTTAAATATCAATTCGCCTCTTTCAACCTGACGCGGGAGAACGGCACAACTATTTATTTCAGCATCATTTTCATCAAAACTTCATAAATGATATTTAAATTTGCAAAAAGTGACAAGTTGAAATCTAATATCTTTATTATGAGAAAGATCGTTATCCTTTTTATTGTCATTGCAGCAATGCTGACATCACAGTGTTCAAGAAATGTAGGAGATACGTCTCTCAAGAATGCTCTGGATGAGAGCTCATTAAAGATAAACAAAGCCACG
Source organism: uncultured Bacteroidales bacterium (assembly GCA_963732365.1). Taxonomy (GTDB): domain Bacteria; phylum Bacteroidota; class Bacteroidia; order Bacteroidales; family VadinHA17; genus SR-FBR-E99. Next base: position 1,848,854 of record CAVSZC010000005.1, read on the forward strand.
ACTGTCATTTCTGATACCAGGGGCTTCCAATTGATGACTGCGTCAGATCAGACTAAATCGGGTGAGATTTACAGTGACAGCATAGAACTCGACATGATAGCCGGCATTTATGATTTCAAGCCGGAAACCTATATGTGCCATCGCGACATGAGACCCAGATGGACGTTTGAAAAAACCGGCGAGAGTGAAATGCTTGTGGTGAACATTCCTCAGAAAATGATATTTCATCCAAGGTACTTTTACCTGAACAATCCGGAAGAGGTTGCTGAAGAGAATGATTTCACAATTACGGCGAGTGAATACCATAACTATTTTTCATACTTCAGACGGTATGACTACAGGCTGATGGCAGGCTTCACGATTGATACGGAAGATATCGGTACTCTCGAGGTTACGGCTGCAGGCAACAATTTTGCCGACCGCAGTTATGCCTCAGAATATCATTTTACAGATGATTACAGTGTAATGGTATCATATGATAAGGGTGACACTTCCACCTCTTCATTTGCCCTGAAAGAGGGCGACGAAATACTTCTGGGAGAAGAGACGCTGTTCATCTGGAAGGATTACCACATGTCAGAAAGAAAGTACACCCTGACAATAGGTGATGTAGATATTGTAAGAACAACCGGGATAGACTCGACGCAGGTATTCCTGAACGGGGTTCTTCAGTCAACTGCAGCTGTCAAAATCACTGATGAGGACGAGACAGATGGTTCTGTATGCCGCCACAGGGACATACTGCTAACCTTTGATGACGGTACGACTGTAAAGTTAAGCGAGCTGATCAGCCCTGCCCTCGAGACACTCGGTACCCTGATTGTTCCTATGCGTGAGATGAATTTTGCTAAACGTGTAGCAGATTATATAGCAATGTCAGTTTATTACCGTCAACTCTGAATTCCTTCTTTCTTTCCATAAGTCCGTTTTTTTTAACACTAAACTGCCGGTTCCCCGACCGGCAGTTTTATTTGATGCTCAGCTGACAGGGACTCTATTATTATGAAATTTTCTTAAATTGCATAAGAAGTGATTATCCATATGAAAACGCAACCGAGTGAGAAATGCAAAGTAGCGGTTTTGGGAGCTGGTCATGGCGGCATGGCAATGGCGGCTCATCTGGCGCTTATGGGGCACAGTGTTAACCTGTTCAACAGGGGTGAAGAGAGGCTTTGGGGAGTAAAATCGAGCGGGGCGATTGAGATCACAGGAGAGGTGGAGGGATTTGGCGAACTGAACCTGGCAACGACATCAATCGGAGATGCTGTTAAGGATGTCGAACTCATAATGGTGGCGGTACCTGCCTTCGGGCACAGGTGGATAGCAGAGCAGGTTAGCCCGTACCTAACAGATGGTCAGATTGTTGTGCTGCACCCGGGGAGAACCTGTGGTGCCCTTGAGTTCAAACAGGTGCTGACGAAGAACAATGTTAAGGCTGATGTGCCTGTCGCCGAAGCACAGACATTCATCTATGCCTCGCGCGCGACAGGCCCCTCACAGGTTCATATTTTCAGAATAAAGCACTCAATCCCGGTAGCCTCAGTGAGGGCTCACCTTATCCCAAAGGTGATTAGCAGCCTGCGGAAGTTTTACCCGCAATTCGTGCCCGGAGATAATGTATTCAAAACCAGCTTTGAAAATATAGGAAGTGTTTTTCATCCGGTATTGTGCGTTATGAATGCCGGGTGGATTGAGCATGACATCGATTTTCAGTTCTACCATGAAGGTGTCACACCGGCAGTATCGAGGATTCTTGAGAAGATAGATGAGGAGCGCGTAAAGGTGGCTGAAGCGCTCGGGATCAGGGCAATTACTGCAAGACAATGGCTGTATATGGCATACAGCACAACAGGTGAAACGCTTTATGAGTCAATGCGAAAGAATGTCGGTTATCGCGGAATTCTTGCACCGAGGACTCTTAAGATGCGTTATCTTGACGAGGACATCCCTTTCAGCCTTGTGCCAATGGCCTCGATAGGGAAGATGCTTAATGTGGCGACGCCTGGAATGGATTCAATAATACAGCTCGGGTCTGCACTTAACTCTGTCGATTACTGGTCTGTCGGAAGAACTGTCGAGAGCCTTGGCATAGCAGGGATGAGCCTCAGGGACCTGAGACTCATCGCTATCGGTGAGCCGCCAGGATTAAAAGACTAATAAAAGACTGACATGACAAAGATAATAGGTGCTGCCATTGGAAGCTGTGTTCACGTAGGCGGACTTCATCACTTCCTGAAGCTTGCCGAAGCAGAGGGCTGCTCGGCTCAGTCATTCGGGCCCGCTGTGACTGTAAAGAGACTTGTCAATATAATCATTGAAGAGAATCCTGATATAGTTGCACTAAGTTACAGGCTCACACCCGGTGCTGCCGGAGAACTGTTTGATGAGCTCAGGGATGAGCTTTCCCGGGTGCGTAGGTCAGGCATCAGAATGATATTCGGAGGAACGCCTCCAGTGGCAGCGGTAGCAAAAGCATCTGGTCTCTTTGACCGGGTATTTGACGGCACCGAATCCATGAATGCAATCAAGGAATATCTCAGGGGAAGCACGGCCAAGGCAGGTGAGGCATCATTTCCCGGTACTCTCACGGGCAGGATAGAACAGAAATATCCCTATCCTCTCATCAGGCATCACTTCGGCAGACCTACACTCTCAGAGACACTTGAAGGTGTTGAGAAGATTGCGATGTCAGGTGTACTTGACGTGTTGTCAATCGGACCGGACCAGAACGCTCAGGAACACTTTTTTCACCCTGAGGAGATGGATCACAGCCAGGACGGCGCAGGAGGGGTTCCCGTCAGGAAACCTGAAGACCTCGAGGCTATCTATCACAGGTCACGCTGCGGTAACTATCCGCTGGTACGGTGCTACGCCGGAACGCGTGACCTTATTAAATGGGCAGAGATGAGCCTCAGAACCATCAACAATGCCTGGGCAGCCATTCCACTCTGCTGGTACAGTGTCATTGACGGAAGGTCAAAACGATCTGTCAGCGAAGCCATCAGGGAGCACCAGGAGGTAATGGGCTGGTATGCCCGGCAGGGAGTTCCTGTTGAGGTCAATGAGTCACACCAGTGGAGTCTGCGTGATGCGCACGACACACTTGCTGTCACAATGGCCTTTCTGGCTGCCTATAATGCGAAGAAGGCCGGTGTGAGAGATTATGTATCACAGTATATGTTCAATAATCCTCCGGGAACATCACCCGAGATGGATATCGCCAAAATGCTTGCAAAGGATGAGCTGATAAGCGAATTGAAGAACGATTCCTTCAATGTCTTGCGGGAAGTAAGAGCCGGGTTGGCACATTTCTCGTCAAATCCTTCGTTTGCCCAGGGGCAACTCGCTTCCTCAGCAGTGATCAGCCTTGCACTTAAACCCCATATTCTGCATGTGGTGGGTTTCAGCGAAGGTGATCATGCTATCTTTCCTGATGAACTGATACAAAGTTGTGAGATAGCCCACGGAGTGCTGCACAACACACTCAGCGGCATGCCTGACCTGACTGACAGCAAGAGAGTCATGGAGAGGAAGAACGAGCTCAAGGATGAAGCAAGATACCTTCTCGAAGCCCTGCGGAAGAGGGGAGAGGATTCAGTCAGGGATCCCTGGTCAGACCCTGATCTGATCGCCGGCGCCATAAAGGATGGTGTGCTCGATGCTCCTCACTTTAAGGGCAACAAATACCTGTGCGGAAATATTGTTACAGGCCTTGCAGACGGGGCATGGCATGCTATTGACCCTGCTACAGGCAGCAGGATTGATGAAAGAACACGACTGAGAATGCTCATCTTTAACCAACTTTCTCAATAGTATCTTTTTTGCGGGTTTTAAGGAGTATTCTGACAGTGCCTGAAATTATGAGCAGCTCACCGGCAATAAAGATCAGCCACTTATACCTGCCAGGGATGTATTGTTTAATCATTGACAGAAGTTGTTCTGCGTCGTCCGGGGTGCTGGCTGATGAGAGAACGCCGCTGTCAATTATTAGAATGGAGTAATCAATAAGGAATGTACAGAGAATTATCGCAGCACCTCCATAGATCAATATCCAGTCGGCAGGGGATGGTTTTACAACATAACCCCTTTCCTGTCTGCCGATAATGAAGATTGCCATTATTATCATAGTGACCGAACAGATCACGGGAGCCAGAACAGGTCCGAGCCATGGTATCGGTATCAGGAACAACAGGTCCCAGGTAAGGAGAGACGCAGGCCATGCGAGGAAGATCTTGAGTGCCACGTAATAGATGATGTCCCATACCCCAAAGGCAAAGAGAGCGTAAAAGAGCCTCTGGAGATTATTTCTGCCTGCAATAATGCCAACACCGGCAAGCATGACCAGGGTTGCAATCTCCCTCACCCACTCAACTGACAGCACCTCCGGGGGCATAAGGGCAAGCGGAAAATCGAATCCTTCGGGGTAGTAAATCATTCTGAGATATACTACCACAATAGCCTCAAGGAAACCCATGGCAACAGCAAAAACTGTAAGCCAGACGAATCTGAGCCGATAACTTAGATAAGTAGTATCCACTTCACAGAATATGAGATGTTAAGTTACAAAATAAAGGGAAAGACAGCCTTTCTGCCGGACGGATAATCACTGAAATTGCTTCTGTACCATTTGTGGTGGGCAAGGGCCCGGGGTACCAGGTTACAGAAGGTCCACACAAAGAACGAGAGGGCCGGCAGTGACCAGCAGATAATTGCAAACCCTGCCCATTCCACTATCTCTCCGAAGAAGTTCGGACAGGATATCTTCTCAAACAGACCCCCGTGGGGAATCTGGTAGCCGTTGGTGCTTTTCTTCCTGAGATGAATCAGCTTCTCATCTGAGGAGACATTGATTATCATACCGGTAATAAAAAGTGTCAGTCCGGCTGCGAAACGGGGATCGGTGAGCCACTCAATGCCGTAATGTGTCTGAAGGGTTCCGGTATAATACCCCAGGAATCCTGCATTGACAAAGTTGAAGCATATTGCCATCAGCGCAATTACCAGTGGCATCTCTTTCCCTCTGGTCCTGATGCGCATCGGATATATCACGGAACGGTTGAAATAGTGAAACGCATAGAGAAAAGCTATGATCCATACTACAGCTGTCTTCGGAGCGTCACCGGTGATTATAAGCCATATAAAGATAAGCAGCGCAGGCACTTCCATCATGAACCATCCCAGCCGGTCGGGTATGGTTACACCCCACTTCTTTGAGGAGTGTCTGCCGTAAGGTGCCGTTACAAACAGCAGCAGGAGGAAGACTATTACGCCTATGGCGATCCAGAGCCACACCAGGAGAGTGAAAGTCGTTTTGTCCATCAGATGTAGCTTTTTTGTTTGAACCAGTTTATAGTGTCAGTCATTGTCTCCCCAAAGGGACGGGATACAAAACCCAGTTCTCTTGCTGCTTTCAGGCTGGATATATTCTTGTGGCCGAATTTGAGAGCTTCAAGTGACATCGCCGTATAAAGGGGAATGGTGCCTGTAACCGTGGCATGCAGGTTGAGAAACACGGCCCCGATTCCGGCGAGCCACATCGGTAGTGTTATGGCAGGGGTCTTGTGGCCACCCAGTTGTGAAATGGTATCAGCCAGTGTTTCCAGGCTCTGCCAGCTGCCACCCAGCAGATAGCACTGACCGGGAGTTCCCTGGGTGATAGCATTGACCGCGGCCCTGCATATATCTCTCACATCCACCCAGTTGTATCCACCTGGGATAAGGGTGGGGTTCTGCCCCTTGTAGAACCTGATGACGGCATTGCCGATCAGTGAAGGCTTGTAATCGCAGGGACCTATTATAGCTGTCGGGTTCAAAACAACCACTTCCAGTTCGGGTGATGAGGCATCGAGCATTATCTTCTGGCCGAGAGCCTTTGACCTGTCATATGATGCTGTGCTCCCGAGGGCGAGCTCGCGCGTTTCATCGAGCACCCGGTCCATCGGATCATGACTGAAGGCATGTATAGAGCTGAAGTGGATGATCCTTTTGACTCCCTCAGCCCTGGCCGCACTGATAAGTGTGGCGCAGCTTTCAGCATTGGTCCTGATGCATGCCTGGTCATTCCGGCGGATGCTGATGCATGCTGCAAGATGAAAGACAACTTCACAACCTCTGCAAAGATTTCTCAGATCGGATTCACTGTTGATGTCACCTCTGACTATTTCAATTTCGAGATCCTCCAGACCCAGCGTGCTGTTATGTATCAGGGCTTTAACACTAAACCCCTCGCCAATCAGCATCCTGCACAGGTTCGTGCCCACATGGCCTGAGGCACCGGTAACGGCAATTTTCATAGAAATCAGCAAATTCAGTCAAATGTAACCATCATTTTGAAATATGATATACTTAAATTAGCAGAATGAGAACCATTTCAGTCATTGCTGCTGTCCTAATGTGCTCAGCGATATTTGCCCAGGATTACACCATCGGGCATATAAATACTATATTCAGTGATGGTCTGAGTGGTAAAAGAAATATTCCCGCAGATATATTTTACCCTCAGCCTCTGCCGGAAGATGGTGGCGCAGAGGGTGTATCATCCAAAGTAAAATTCCCGGTAATCTGTTTTGCACATGGTTACATGTTACCTTCATCGGCATACCTCAATATTCAGGAGGCTCTTGTGCCAGCCGGCTATATTCTTGTCTTTCCCGGAAGTGCATCCGGACTTTTTCCGTCACATGAACAGTATTCAGAAGACCTGGCATTTGTTCTTGGTGCGATTGACAGCCTGGCTGCCGATGCTTCCTCTCCGCTTCATGGTATAACTGATGCTTCAAGGTGCCTTATGGGTCACAGCATGGGAGGGGGGGCCGTGTTTGCAGCGGCCAACATGCACGTTGATATAACTGCCATTGTTGCACTGGCACCATTGAATACCTCTCCGTCTGCCATCCAGGCTGCCTCTTCTGTTACAGCACCTACCCTTATCGTTGCCGGAGGCAATGACTGCATAACGCCGCCTGAAAAACATCAGCTTCCGATCTATAATTTTTCAGCATCAGCCAAAAAGACCTATCTCCTTATCAAAGGTGCGACTCATTGCCAGATGGGATCGCACAATTCCCTGTGCAAATTCGGTGAGACAATGGCATTCTGCAATGACGGGATAAGTGAGGAAGAGCAGCATCTGACTCTCAACAGGTACCTGCTGCCCTGGCTCAATTTTTTCCTGAAGGGTAATTATGAGGCAGGGCTGGAGTTTGATACCTCGATAAGATCTGACATTTCAGTTGAGTACCTCAGATCGCGTCCTCTTGTCAGTGCAGGTGATCAGTGTGCTCCTATTTTTTAAGACTCGCCTTTGAAAAGATATAATCTTCGATCGGAACATTGAATTCGATATCCTCAATAATGAATTCAGTTCCCTCACCATCCTTTAGCATATCCCTGAAGACAATCTTTTTCGGATACCATCGCTCATTAATACGCTGAATGTCTGATAACTCAGTTCGTTTGAGCAAGGTTCCGCTTTTGGCGTACATCTCTTCCCTGAGGGGGATATTTCGTTTCTGGTCAACCCATAACTTCTTTCCGTGATATGCTATTTCCGTCACGAAGGCAGTCAGTTCAATTACCCAGCACTGGTGCCCGTCGACAGTCTCTGTTCCTGTGATCCTGGCATTGTACTGGTCTGTCAGTTTGCTGTCTTCCATGAGGTCTTCATAGGAGAGGTCGGAACCCATAACCGACTGGCGGAGCATATGCCCGGCAATCTGAATAATGCGGTCTGTAGACGGGGAGTATATCCAGAGCTGGTCTTCAAGCTTGAGCATCTTTGTTCCCTGCTCACGCACCGGAAAGAGGTATTCGGTGAAAGATTTGTCCTCACCTGCAGTCCAGGTCTTGAGCTTTACAGTATGTGTAGTCCGTCTTCCATGTATTATCATTGAAGATGAGAAGACCCTGTTCTCAGAAGACATATTCTGATCTATGCTTTCAATGATTTTTCTGGCGTCGGGGTACTGGGCATTAAGGCCGCAGTAACATGTGATGAAAATCATTACTGTAAAAAGTCTTTTCATGCTTCAAGTTCTTTAAAGAGTTGTGCAGTCTGGCGTCTGTATATCCCGATTCCGGCAAGAAGCGCCCCAAGCTGGGTGGATAGGAAGCCCGGGACAAAGCCTATATACCATGTCTCGGGTGTGATCTGGGCTCTGAACAGATGTGGCATCATGATGGAAGCATTCTTCATCATTATACCAAGATCGATACCATGTTCCTGAAGATAGAGGGCTATGGCCATTCCTGCGGCTACACCTGCCAGAGATCCGAAGAAACCTATGATCAGCGATTCCATCAGCATTGTTCTATAAACATGTCCTTTCTCTTCACCTATTGCAAGTCTCATACCAAACTCGCCGTATCTTCTTAATCCTCCGAGCAGGCCTGCATTCCATAAAATCAGTGACATTGCCATAACGAATACTGCAACGAGTATCGCCTTAAGCTTGCCTGAGTATTCAACCAGGAAACCCATGTTATTCTGCTGGGCGAGGCTCTTCATCAGCAGTGAGAATTCATCATCCGCCGAAAAGTACTTTTCATTGAATCTGTTGACAATCATAGTTGCCTGTTCGTCATCATAGGTACCTGTTCTGAAGAAACCCAGTATCTCACCTGTGGCGTCATACATATTCAGTGCCTCTCTCACATCCTGAATATCAGCTATGATAGTCCCTTTGTCAAGAGCTGTTATTCCAAATTCCACTGTCCCGCAGAGGATAAAATTGTGCATGGTAAGCTCTCCGTACATGCTTGATCCTACCAGAGTGAAGCGATCACCGGGATTGATTTTAAGTTTATCTGCAAAATCGCTGCTTAGGATTGCTTCATTTCTGGTCATGGGCAGGCGGCCACTCCTGAGTGATGAGGTGATATTCATCCGTTCTGTCTCATCGTTTCGTCCTGACAGCATATCTATCCCTATACCAAATGCCGGCCCCTGTGCCCTTGTCTCGCCTGCAGTGTCGGGCACGTCAATCAGTCCTCCGAAATAGATGCGCTCTGCAAAATCCATCTCCGGTATCTCTGATGAGATGATACCGGTAAGGGTATCAGTGCCGAGAATGGCCAGATCATTCGGTGACTGACCAGCGTTCTCCGAGTAAGCGCTGGTCATTATTTTTACATGACCTGCAGCAAACCTTGCATTAAACTCAATGCTGTTTCCTATCACACCTGTCATCCATGCATGGAAGACCACGGTAAGCATTACGCCGGTAGCTGTAACAATTAACGGTATCAGGCTGCGGTTCCTGTCCCTGATGAGCCCCTTGAAAAGAAATCTGATCATTGCATCCTCCCCCTTAAAGCCTCTGTGGGATTAAGTCGTGCAATTTTGCGCGAAGGCCAGTAGCTGACGATGGTTGTTACCAGCATCACTATAAATACTGTTCCTGCAATAAGTCCGAGGCTGTACACCGGGTATAGCTTCTCAGCCATGGCAATGCCGTAGTCGCTGCTTTTGACAGGTATGGCAATGCCGTTTACGGCCTGCAATGTCAGCAGAGGGATTCCGTACAAGGCGCCCACCATTGCTGCAAGAACGGAATTCATCGCTCCCTCGATGGTAAACAGCTTCACAACCTCTCCCCGGGTCATGCCTAAAGCCACATAGGTTCCGATCTCCTTCTGCCTCCTGAATATCGAGAACACCTGGGTGTCGAACACTGCAAGCATCGCAAGCATGAGCAGGATAGCCCATATTATCATTCCCATAGAGCTTTTTGCCTTAATGATCTGCTCTATGTCTGCCAGCAGCGTCCTGTGGTCCTTGAATACCCACTCTTCATTTACAGGGATGCCGCCTGACATTTCTCCGGCTATGATTAATGTTGCCTCACCCGGCAGGAGCATCATCTCACTTAGTTTTTCTATCGGTATCCACACCTGCCCCACGTCGACTGTCGGCACAGTGGTTTCAAAGATTCCCGAAATCCTGATCTCTGTGGCATCGAAAGTGCCGTTCCTGTCACGCCACCGCAGTGTCACATAATCACCCTCGCCGAGCTTTGTGTTCTCAGCCATGGTACTGCCAATTATGGCGGGTATATCATTATCAACTGATACCAGCTTATCTGTCGGCAGGGCCAGGAGCTTCTGTTCAGGGGGTATACCCTTGATAAGGACTGACTGCATCCTTCCGGCAGGAAAGATGGTTCCCTGTGCTATGAGAACCGGAACTACAGAGGTGTCATTGGCAATTGCCGCCAGCTCACCGGGAATGGCGCCGTGGCTGTCAGATAAAGTAAAAGGGTCATAGGGGTCATAGCTGGCATGCCAGTACTGACCGCCCCCTATTTCCCATTTGATCATATCATTCCTTGCCTGACGGTCCCATCCTTCCAGCAGCCCTTTGGTCCAAATGATTATGACAAATGAGAATGAGAGAACAATGACGTTGAGCCATGTTCGTAATCCTGCTCCCAGGAGGTTTCTGAATGCCAGATTGAATGCCATCATATGCGCTTCCTCCGGTTAGTTTTTTTCGATGATCTCATCCCTGGCTACTTTCCCGTCAAGAAGAATAATTTTTCTCCTGACATAGCTTATTACTTTCTCATCATGTGTGGCAAAGAGGAATGTTGTCTGCAGTTCACGGTTCAGCTTTTCCATTGTCTGCAGTATGTTGTGAGAGTTTGCAGCATCAAGGTTTGCCGTAGGCTCATCAGCAAGAACAATGGCTGGTCTCTTCACCATGGCACGCGCTATCGCGACACGCTGGCTCTCGCCGCCTGAGAGCTGTGCCGGTCGTGATTTAATCTTGTCAGTAAGGCCTACCCATTCCAGGGCATCAAGCACCATCTGTCTGCGTTTGGCGGTTTCTATCCCCTGAAGCAGCAGAGGAAACTCAACATTCTCAAAAACGGTGTGCACCTGGAAGAGATTATAGCTCTGGAAAATAAAGCCCAGCTTTGACTTGCGCAGAGCCGCCGAAGCTGCCGGTGTGAGACTGGCGACAGACTGCCCGAGTATGACAGCCCTCCCCTCGGAAGGGACATCGAGAGTACCGATAATATTGAGAAGCGTTGTCTTGCCTGACCCGCTCGGCCCGATAATACCTGCAAACTCACCCTTTCCGACAGTGAGATCAATGCCGTTCAGAGCGGTGAACCTGCCGCTTCCCATGGGAAAGTGTTTTTTGAGACCTTCAATTGTTATTATCGTTTCGTTGTCCATTTGACAGAGAAATTAATTGCTTAGATATCGAGTACCACCATGATCTGAAATCCTTTCCCTGCAAAACTATTGCTGTCATCGCTGCCAACAAACATGGTAAGCTTATCAGGATTCCAAAATGCCATTAAATATAGACTTATATAATCATATTTCAGCTGGAGGTTCAGAAAACGGTACCACTCTTCCGTATCCCAGTTATAGTATACAAGGCCTGAAATACTATGGGAAAGGAACAGAGGGTAACTGAGAGAGAGTGTTGAAAAATTCCGGGTTGTCTTCATCTGCTCATCTTCAGCATTGTTGGAATAGTGGAAGAATTCCGAACCGGCATTCAGCCCCTTTCCCAGCGGGAAAGTATAATCTATGCCAAGGCTGTAATAGGTCTCCCACCGGGTAACAAGCAGATTATCCTTGTCGTTTAGTTTTCCGGAGAATTCAAACCATATTCCCGGTCCAACGTCCCATTTGCCGTCAAGGGCAAACAGCTGTTCCGTAAAACGGGTGTCAGTGACCAGAGGATTGCCGGCATAAAGCTCTGAATAATCGGCATCGCGGTGGTGATAGCTGAAAGCAACCTCTCCCAGGGGCACAGGCAGCTGAAGCCGGCCGCCATACTCCGGAATGTCCCATACGGAGGGTACCACTTCCCATCCTTTGGTCTCCTTGTTCCCGTAGAGAGTCCATAGCCAGATGTTCGCGTTGTTATTGAAATAGTATCGCCCGAGGAGGGCGTAGACACCGTTGGTCAGCTGAAGGGGATCTCTGAAGTCGATATTGTCAAACCACATCAGCGGCCTGAGAATATTAGAGGAACCGAAGTTAATTTTTTGCAGCCCTGCTCTTATCTCAAGATTAGATGTCGAATATCTCAACCATAGACGATATGCCTTGAAGTCATATGTTGCTGTATCTAATTCAGCATCTGTGAATAACAGATTTCCATATGTATTAAGAGATAATTCCGCATCGAATTTGCTGTTCCTGCCTGTTTTCCATGACGGACTGAGGGTGGGAATGTATCTTATGCCCGCCTGGGTGTATAACTGTTCGGTATAATTTGACCCGACCCAGGTGCTTACCTGGTTGTCAAAACCAAGAGTCAAATTCTGGCCACTGACTGCCTGCGAAAGGCACATGATCAATGCCATGCACTGGTATAAAAATCCGGATCTCACCCTTTTGGTCCTTCTCCTTTTTTGTCTGCGATTCTTTTAATAATTGCATACAGGCTGTACCTGTCAAGTGCTCTGCCCATGCTTTTCCCCATCAGGATAAATTCCGATACCTCCTCCTCGGTAAAGGCCAGGCCCCTCTTCTTTTTCAGCTCGATGAAGCGGGCCAGATCCTTTCGCATTGAGATCCAGAAGAGGCAATTGATCAGAACCATAAAGAGGGCATATCGCCAATCGTCAAACCAGTACCACAGCCAGAATATGAGTATCACATACCCCCCCCAACGTATTACCAGTACGCTTCCTGCAATGAATCCGAGAAGGGTCGCAGCGAGGTTGGCAACCAGAAGGCCGAACCAGTTGATTACGAGAATAATTCCGAGTATGGATGATTCTCCGCGGCCGCCGATAAACCTGTAATAAACCGGGAAATTATGGCCTGCCACACCGAAGAGTGCTACCAGGAGGAACCAGAGTTCACCAGGGAATGCAAGTTTGACCAACAGTGTTGGTACGGCAACTTTAAGCATATCGGCAACAGAGGTGATGACTCCATACCTGGCCCCGATCTTTTTAGTCACCAGGGTGGCACTTACCAGGTCTGATTCGAAGGTCTCATCAGAATGAGGCACCGGCTCCGAGAAAGGTTCAATCTGACTCTTCTTAGTTGCCAGAAAATAGACAATACGGGCAAAAGAGACTGATCCGATAAGATAAGCCGTGACACTGCAGAGTATTGCAGTAAGCCATGGATGATCAGCCAGGTATTTAATACCTTCACTCATAATCATGAACTGTTAAAAGTCCGTTTGAACCGTTTACGGTGACCTTGAGGCCACTGCCCAGCGCACAGGCATTTGCAACTGAGACAAGGGCAGGGATACCCATTTCACGGGCAATGATAGAGCTGTGTGAGAGCATACCCCCGGTTTCAGATACTATGGCTCCGGCCTTGACGAGTATGGGTGTCCAGCTTACGTCAGAAAAAGGTATCAATACGATGTCTCCTTTTTCAACTGCTGTGAAATCATCTGTATTCCTTACGACCCTGGTCGTGCCTGTATAAGATCCGGATGACGTACCAATACCCGGATGATTTACGACCCTGCGGGTCTCAGGCTGAGGAGCCTCATCACCATAAATAACCGGCGGAAGAACGATATCCTTTGTCTCATCCATCTCTTTCTTCCGTTGCAGGATAAGCTCCCTGAAACGGCTGTTGCCCGGATTATCCGGGTCATTCAGAATAAGATCTGTCTCTTCCTTATGGAGATAGAAGATGTCATTTTCAGACTCTATGAAGCCTGCGGCCGCGAACTCTCGTCCGAGGCTCAGGAACAGCCTCCGGAAAAGGCCGTAACCAAATATGTATAAAGAGCTGATCTGTTCGCGGTAGAGCTTGAATCTGCCAGCCTTAAGATAAGTTTTGAGCAGTGACCGGCTGAGCTTAATGCCCTTTAGTCTTAAGTCGCCAGGGCTGTAGAGTTCTGCCCTTGTCTCATGATTGGCTGAATTCAGTATCATTTTGAAAACCTGTTCAGGGTTTTCCTCCCATTTCGGGAAAGAAAAGTCGTTGCCACTCTCACTAAGATGACCGAAGTCTTTTATGAACCTGTCAATTTCTCCGGCTATTGAGGCTGCTTCCGGAACAGACCTGAGTCGGTGCAGTGAACTGCATTGTGCTCTCACTCCTTCGGGAAGGCTTTCAATGGTGTTTTTGATCCTCATGATTGCCGGCATCGGGGTGTAGTCATCCAGCTGCGGAAAATCGCGACGGAAATCAAGATTATCATATTCGAGACCCTTTTTTGCCAGCCTTTTCCTCAGTCTCTTGTGGTGGAGGGTCATCAGGATGGGGGCCATGATATTGATGTATGCCATCCGCTGGCCTTCAGAAAAGAGGATTGAGTAGTATTTGCCGAATGACCGTGTGGAAAAACCGTTCTCCAGTTCAGACTCAATCCCGGTGAATCTATTCTTCAGGTCATTGTATTCCGAGATGAGCTTCTTCTCGAACCTCATTTTGTCAACGATGAACCTGATAATTCTGAATGAATGCCTGAGTGTTTTAAGGCCGGGTTTTACTGAAGGTTTTTTATTATCAGTGCTGAGCATCATCTGCTCGAGAGCGTCTGTTGACATTCCGAATTCACTGAATATCCTCCCCAGCGCCGCAATGTTGAAATAAGTCTGGTAATAGAACGGTTTTGCCAGCTCCTCAGGCCTGACACTCAGCGGGCCTGTTATTTCAGAAAGAATCTTTATCCATGTTCCGTTGACCATGGGGATGTTCACTGACCATATAAGAGGCTTGACCTGGCCAGGCAGCATCTCCTTGGCCATCTTGTTGGAATAGATATTAAGCTCCTTTCTTCCGGTTATCTGCCTGAGCTGAAGATAGTAAAGATGTTTCCCGTCCCATGCCCATTCAATATCGGCGTGCTCCCCGTAATACCGCCTCAGCTTTGCCGTATCGGCTGCCACCTTCTTTATCACTGCGTAGAAGCGATGGCCACTGTCACCTTCAATAACCTCATCCTTCCTTATCCTCCATCGCAGGGGGGTAACCCCTTTCTGAACCAGATCTTCCCCAAGACCCTCGAGGGCTTCGATCACTGTCTCATTCTGGTTTGTGACCGGATTGCGGCTGAAGCTGACCCCTGCGAGTTGTGATTCGATCATCTCCTGGATTATAACGCCGCATTTAATGGCTGTGATGCCTGTCCTCCTGAGATACTCGTTGTCATTAAGGTGTGAAGCTGACTCCCATACTGTGCGAACTGCGTCAATGATATTATCGGTTCCCCGCACATTCATGAGAGTCTGAAACTGACCTGCAAAACTGAACTCCTTTGAATCCTCAGCAGTGGTAGAGGACCTGACCGCATAGAGTTTATCAGGCAGTTCAAGCACTTCCCTGCGGAGTTCATCAAGCACTGCAGATCCTTCCTTAAGATACCTTTCATGCGCCCTGATGGTCACAAGGAAGGTGAGGGGGATGTTAAAACCGTACCTGTGCAGAAAAATCAGGGAATTAGCCTTATTCCCTGTCTCGTCTGATTTGAGCCCTGCTCTTAACCGCTTTATCAGTTGCTGATTTTTCATTGTACTGACAGAGGCTAAACCATTTCTCTTTGCCTTAGATGTCTTTATCTTCAGATCAGGCGGTAAAATCAATTATTCATCCCTAAGTCAAAAATAATGATTCTTTTGAGACCTGTCATCCGTCCGACAGTTTCTTTATCATTCCCCCGAAGACAATGGCATGAAAAGGAAGGATAGAATACCAGTACATTCTCCCCCACAATCCGAGTGGCCTGAATGTTGCGGTCTGGTAAAGCATGTTGTTTTCGATCCGGAATTCGAGCCATGCTTCTCCGGGGAGTTTCATCTCAGCATAAAGCAGAAGCCTCTTCTCTTTCCTGTCGGCATAGATCACCCTCCAGAAGTCAAGCGCATCGCCCGGCGAGATGTCGCTGCTGTTTCTTCTTCCCCTGCGAAGGCCGACACCTCCTGAGAGTTTATCGAGGAAACCGCGCAAACCCCATAGCCAGTTGGCATGATACCATCCATTCTTTCCGCCAATTGACCAGATCTTATTGAGCACTGCTTCCTCATCGCTTATCGGCCTTACTCTTTTATCGAACAGGCAACCGTAAACAGGAACCCTGATGAGGTCAGAGATACCTTTTTCAAGAAGGGGACCGGAGAGTGCGTCGGTCCAGCTTGAGAACACTTCCTGCTGCTCTATCCTGTCAAATGCCATGCGTATTGAATCCTCAAAACCGATGAGATTGATGCCCAGCCTTTTATGCAGGTCATTCTCGCGGCAGATCACCTCTACCTTCATGCTGTCAACGAGGTTAACCGCCAGCTTGTAGGAGGTTGAGGTTACAAAATAGAGCCAGTACGATGACAGCCTGGGAGTCATGACAGGCACTACGAAGATACTGCGCTTCAGCTTCCTGACTTTAGCAAACCTGAGAAGCATCTCTTTGTAAGTCAAAATATCCGGACCGCCAATATCGAAGCTTTTACCGTATGTATCTTCCTTCAACAGTACTCCGTTCAGAAATTCAATTACATTCTGTACTGCTAGGGGCTGTGACCTGGTGTTTAGCCACTTTGGGGTTATCATCACCGGCAGTTTCTCCACAAGATCACGGATTATCTCAAAGGAAGCACTGCCTGAGCCGAGAATAATACCCGCCCTGAGCACTGTCAGATTGTATGATCCTGATGACAAAACATCCTCGACCGTCTTGCGGGAAGAGAGGTGTTTTGACAGGGAATCATTGTTTACAATTCCGCTGAGGTATATCACCTGCCTGATCTGCGTTTCATTCATCCTGTCCCTGAAGTTGAGAGCGGAGGTCCGCTCCATTGCAGCGAAGTCACCCGTTGAGGCTGACATTGAATGAATGAGATAATAGGCTGCATCTATATCGTCAGGTATATTGGCCAATGTCTCTTTATTGAGGAAATTCGCCTCTATGACTTTAAGATTGCCGGAGGCGAACCTGGTTGTGTCAAACCTCTTTCTGTCCCTGACACAGCATACTACCTCATGTCCCTCAGCCAGCAGTACTGGCAGAAGTCTCTTTGCGATATAGCCGGTAGCACCGGTAAGCAGTATTTTCATGAGTGATTTTTATATTCTGGACAGGCAGGTTTCTTTCTTTAACACCTGTCAGTTGCTGATGTTCACTGAAGCAAATGTTCTCGCAATGCCTTTGCTGTATTTAACTGATGAGTATCCGAATATTACGAAGATCCCTTCGCGGCTCTTGTATCTGATGCCGTATTTCTCCCTGAATTCTCCGGCACGTTTCCCGCTCTGTATCAAAGGATGGATTGCACCCAGCATGCACGTTCCAAGGCCGAGCGATTCCCCGGCGATCATGGCGTATGTTGCGGCAACAATCGGGTCAGCCGGGTCACAATAGGGTGAACCGTAAAAGTATATTGCCAGCGGGGCGTCATAGGTGACAACATTCTCGCCCTCCTTCATCTTTGCAATAAAGATGTCAAAGCATGGTTTTACAAAACCCCTGAAGAGCTCATCATTGGCCTTTCCCCAGAAGGGCCTCATAAGGGTCAGGAACCAGTCTGAAACAAACCACCTCATCCCTTCAAGATATCTGCAGAAATCTTCAGCGAAGGCCCTGTTGGCTGCCTTGCTGCCGAAGACCAGCACATTCACGTCCGAAGGAGGAAGACCCATCGGAGCTGTCCTTGCTGCATCAAGTATCAGGCTTATCTTTTCAGCCTCCACCTCCTTGCCGGTGAACTCCCTGATGCTTCTTCTTCTCTGCAGCAGTGACAGAAGCTGACCATAGTCTGCGGCTGCTTCTATCGGAGGGAGGTCAAAGAGGTCGTCAGGTGACACGGTCCTGCCGTTCGCGCTGATGGCTCCCTCAGGACAGACAGCCATGCAGTGTCCGCATCCGATACATCCGAATGCAGGATTTTTGCCTGCCTTTGCCTTACCGTTGACGAGGATGATGCTGTAATCCTTGCAGACTGAGACACAGAGACCGCACCCGGTGCATTTCTCTTCATCTATCGTGATTATGCCAGGCTCTGCTGTGCGTGATGTTGGGATTGCCATAATTGTTTACGTATAGTTACTAAAGGTATTAATTTTCTATTTTTGTTTATATCTAATTACAATCTGTAATAAAAATCCGTGGCCATGAAATTTCCCATCTTTACATTGCTTGTCTGCCTTACAGTGCTTACGCCATCATGTACTTCAGAGTATAAAAGTGGCGGATTAAAGTCTTCAGCCACAATACTCTACTGTGAGTTCATGCATGAGGTAAACAGTTTTTCGCCGGTGCCGACCACGGAGCGCGATTTTGCCGCCGACCATCTTTTCTTCGGAGAAGAGGTAAAGAGATCAGCAATGGAAGAGAACAAGCAGCTTGCTGGATTTCTTAAGGCGGTGGAAAAGGAGGGGAGGGGCAGGGTGAATTCTATACCCGTAGTGCACGCAAAATCTATGTCAGGCGGACCGGTTGACAGCCTGTTCTATGGAAGAATTAAGGCGGCAATAGTTGAGGCTGTCAGGCAGCATGACAAGGTAGACGGCATCTACCTCTCAATGCACGGCGCCATGGGTGTGCAGGGTGTATTTGACCCCGAAGGGGATATCCTCGAGGCAATAAGGAGCATCACGGGCGATGAGGTGCACATTGCTGTAACCTTTGACCTTCATGCCAATGTTACAAAGAGAAGGGCCCACCTTGCTGATATCATTGTAGGGTATCATACAAACCCGCACCGTGATCACTTCAGGACAGGCTACAAGGCGGGGGAACTGCTCATTAAGTCTGTCTTCGGGGATATCGAACCGGTGATGGTTGTCAATAAGATGCGCCTGTTGAAAGGGGGAGGCATGAATATTGACTTTCTCCCTCCGTTCAGACAGATATTTGCCAAGATGAAGAAGATGGAGCGTACCGATGATGTTCTCTCAGTCTCATTTTTCCCTGTACATATCTGGATTGACGAGCCGGAACTGGGTTACAGTACGATAGCTATCACGGACGGGAAGCCTGATCTGGCCCTGGAGCTTGCTGATGAGATAGCAGAGATGGCCTGGGCAGTGCGCGATGTGCCGCAGCCGGCTGGCAACACACCGGAAGAGGCTCTTACAATTGCCCGTGACCGAAAAGTGGCCCGGAAACTGGGGACACTGGTTTTTTGTGATGTCTCCGATGCAGTTGGCACCGGAACGCCGGGTGAGAGCACCTGGATACTGAAGACGTTGCTTGAGCAGGGAAGTGATCTTACTTCATACCTCACCATCAGAGATGAGGCGGCCGCCAATGAAGCATGGAATTTCAAGGTGGGTGATGAGGTAAGGCTGACTGTTGGAGGGAAACTTGACACGGCATACAACTCACCACTTACTTATGACGGAATAATCGAATGGAAGAATGAGACAACGTATGGAAAGACGCTTATAATTAAACATGAAGGTATCCATCTTGTGCTGTCAGAACTGCCGATGGCATCACGCCATCCTGACGACTATAAAAGCCTCGGACT
Source organism: uncultured Bacteroidales bacterium (assembly GCA_963732365.1). GTDB lineage: Bacteria > Bacteroidota > Bacteroidia > Bacteroidales > VadinHA17 > SR-FBR-E99. Next base: position 1,868,263 of record CAVSZC010000005.1, read on the forward strand.
TTCACTCTGGAAGGCCGACATCGTTGTTGTAAAAAATCTTTTTCCCTTCCGTTACAATTACCTGCTTTACAACAGAAAGACTGTCAATGTGATATCGCCGGGACTGAGCAATACAGACCCGTCAGCCCTGAATTATGTAAACATACCCCGACCCATCTATCCTCTTGATAAGATAGATACGTGGCGTTAATTGAAGAGAGCGCGACGCTCAGAATAAGAACGGGATGAACCTCTTGGTCCGGCTCATATAATCACTGTACTTTTCCCCGAAAAAGGCAACACATTCAGCCTCATCTGCTTTTGATGTGGGTAACAGCAGAGCTGACGAGGCGAGGGCAATAAAGAACCCTGGTATACCGGGGTTCTTTAGCCAGATCCCCCATGTCAGGAAGAGAAGCGAAGAGTATAGCGGATGACGTATGTACTTGAAGATACCCGTCGTAACAAGCTCAGATGTCTTTTCAAACTGAAAAAGAGCAGGATCCTCTCGTTGGTCTGCAGGTATCCCTCTTTTTCTGAGCGTTATCACACCTGTTATCACCAGGCATGCTGATACTACCAGAAACAGCCAGGAGGCAATCTGTTGCCATGAGAACGGGTCTTTAAACCAGTAGCTGTAATTCAGGGTAAAGAGCAGGATAATGCCCTCCCAGCTGAAGAACCTGTAGAATCCATGACTCCGGAAGTCAAAGAGAGCCCTGCGGGAGATAATTATAATGGGAATGCTAAGCAGAATGAAAAGGATGATTTTGTCCATATTTCTATCCGGGTATAACGGTTTACTAAAAGGATAAATCAATCAGACCAGGTCACAAGCCTCAGGCGGCATCCAGTGTGCATCCTTTCCTTCCCATTTGACGTTGCAGCCAATAGGATTTGTCTCAGCTACGGTGACAGGCTTGCCGGAGGTCAGCTCCCCGAGGACAATGTCCAGATTGTTGATTGTCATCCTTGATGTGTCACGGGGTGAGTCAACACCTCTTCCGGTGTACACGAGCTCCCTCTTCTCGTTGAATACATAGAAATGAGGAGTCCTGAGGGCCCCGTATTTCATGGCAACCGACTGATCTTTGTCATAAAGATATTTCCACGGGAACTTGTGCTTTTTCATCCTTTCGACCATGTTCGGGAAGCTGTCTTCAGGATAGGTGTTTTCACTGTTGGAGTTAATTCCGACAAAAGTAACGCCGGCACTGCTGTATTTCTCAACAGTTGCCCGTGTGACCTCATCTGATCCGATTACATACGGACAGTGATTGCATGTAAAGAAGATCACCAGGAAAGGGTAATCTTTGAAGTCTGAGAGGCTGTATTCCCTCCCTTCTGTCGAGGGCAGCCTGAAGTCGATGGCTTTATGCCCTGGTTCAAGTGTAAAGCTCATATTCTCTGGTTTTCTGGTTATGTCTTTTTAACAACCGCCGGGCTGCTTTGTTAATTTTTCATCACGTATAACATGCTTGCCACAGCTCTCTCCACCCCGCCTGAGGGTTTATTCACGACGCCCTTCTGTCCCGGGCCGCTTACATACAGTGTGGTTGACCCGCCACCGTCAAGATTGAGGGCATCAACACAATCGAGCAAGTGCGCCAACTCCCTCAGTTCAGTAAGGTTCATGCCCTCTGCATATCCCGGCTGTCGTCCGTCGACGGCGACGAGCAGGATATCTCCTTTTGCCGTTATGGCAACGAATGATCGCGGGTGCCTCGCTGTGTTGAAAGGGATGTCTGCCAGGGTAACGTCTATATTATCGGCTATCAGCAGCGGCCCGCTGACCATTGCATAATCATCCTCAGCTGCACCGGCCTTCTCCTTATCCCTGGTCCAGTATGTAATTTCAGCCTCCTCTCCCGTGGAAGAGAAGACCCCTGTTGCCCGGACATTAAACTCACCTTCTGCCGTTGTTGCTATTACACTGTCTTTGATGCTTATATAATGCGTATTGTACCCCTCGGCCATGTTGAAAAACGTTCCGTTTATTGCCGCCACTGCTCCGCAGCTGTCAGCAAAGGTGCTGGTCAATACGCGTCCGCCCGGCACTCCAACACAAAACTCGAAATTTGCTTTCCCAGGGTCTATCTTTAATACATAAATTGCCTGAAATGATTCAAGGTAATTTGTCACTGCCGATTTCAGTACTACACCGGTAGCGATACGCTTATTGTCCCAGTCAATTTCTGATCGGGGATCAGAATCCTCGCACGACTGCACCATGAGCAGACAATATGCCAGAAGAAATGGTAATTTTAAATGGAAGTACCTCATTGTCTTATTTATTTGTTTCCAAGTATCTCTGCTATTGAAGCCGCCGCAGCTTCTGCGACATATTTTCTGTAAGGTCCGACCGGACATCCGACGTAAATGGCTGTCGTCTTCCCTTCCCTGAAGGTTCGCATGAGAGGCTTCTCCCAGTCAGGGTAGGGGATGGGAGCATGCATGTCATAGTCGCTGAAGATGGTATATTTCTTCATGGCATGGAATATCATCAGGTCAGTGTTCTCGGCAATAAAGTCTGTCGGTACTTCCAGTGCATAGTCATATCTTTCGGTTATCGCCTTTCTGAATGCATCCAGGGTAGAAAACTTTTTTCTGCGGGGGTCCCAGTAATGGTCAGCATATTCGTCATCGCTCCAGGTGAGTTGCCACTTTCCGCCCCACTCATCCATTGCCTCCCTCATCTTATCTTCAAGGGGCTGCCTGTACTCATGTGCACGTTTGTTCAGTGTGTCATGTTTGAATGGATTGCCGTGTCTCGACAATACAAGAAGCACTGAGCTGTCAGCAGGTATTTGTCTGAGCTGATCACGAACCATCTGAACGTAGGCTTCACGCAATGCAGGCTGGTTGCCTGGCTGATCTCCAAAGATCAGTTTGGCGCGGCCGTTGACAATGCGGTGTACCCTGGGCATCGCCAGGGCATAATCTTCAAAGTCACAGAAGACCGGATTGCTGTAGCACTGGTAGATAATAGTTTCACAGCCTGCATGAAGCAACTCTTCCACAGCCTGCTTCAACGAGTTTTCGTCAATGTACCTGGCATGCCGAAATTCAACATCAGCAAAATCTTTTCTCAGCAGGGTGACAGCCTCTTCAAATACCTTTCTGCACTGAAAGGCCCAGGCGATTTTCTTTTCAGGGATCAGGCTGCCGAAATACCAGCCTGCAATCTTGGCAGCGCTCTTCTGGCAGACATCCGGAGCACCTCCCTTGCCGTCACCCTTATAAAGGAAGTAGCCATGGTCCCAGGGATTCCTTTTCATTCCCGGCGGCCGCCATTCAACCTTGCACTCAACATATGGCTCCCCTCTCCGATTGGTAGCTGAACCGTACATATCTACCAGCTTCTGCGGCACGAATGATTCCCGCGCAAGGGGGTTTCCCGGGTCTATCAGGGCTATGCCCCTGTCAGCCAGCACAATTCTGTGAAGAAAAAATGGGAGGGAGTAATCAAAGACATGATCCATGAAATCGATGTAGAAGCCGGGCTGATAATCTTCAGGCATTCCCAGGTCTGCCATGATGATTCCAGGCTTACCCTTCGGACGGCGGTCGTGACCCCTGAAGAGTACCTCGTAACCGTAACGGTTACCCAATTGCCAGTGACGAAGCCATTCAAGCATAGGTCTTTATCGTTACGGCGACAGTTATCCTTTCCGGCTTGTTGAATACCCTGCTCTTTCCCTGTTCCGCCGAAGGAGCGTTTGTCGCCGCCTCATACAGGTTCCATTCATTTTCATTTATCTTTTCAAGATGAAACAATCTCTTCGGATCCTTGAGCCTCTCCCTCTGATCAGCCGTAAAGGCACCGGTCAGCCTGGCCTTCTCCCACTCCCTTATAACATCAAGGAGCTGGCCGGTTATCGGATTGCTTCTTGCGGCATTCATCCTCACAACCATGGCAAAGCCCGCATCATAGCCGGCTGACCTCGCAAGCATCCATTCCATCTCTTCCATGGTAGTGGTTGCAGTGAGCATATACCATCCCAGCATATTGGGGTAATAATTCCTTGAGAGAAAGGCCTGGTTGCTTATCCTGTATTCCTGCATGCTCTCGGTGAATCCTCCGTACCACGGCTCGCCCCAGTTGCAAACCGTGTTGATGTACCAGTAGTAGGGGAGTGAACGGCTTGTGCCGTTGACAAATTCATGGTCAAGAGTCCTGTAAAAATCTTCTGCAAAGAGGCTCTGCGCGAAATCACCTTCACCCGAAGCCTGACACCCCTCATAACCGTCAAAATCGAGATGGTTTATTCCTGTCTTGTTAAAGAACTCTCCAAGGCTGACTGCAATCTCTCTCTGTAATTCAATGTCAGGAAAGAAAACCTTGTAGCCGTGATCAATAAGCTTACTCACTGTGTCATTCCCCGCATGGTTTGATGCTGCAGTTCCGAAGGCACCACGCCGGCAACCGGAAAGTATATAAGGTTCCGCACCGGAAACATCATTGTACACAATAATTTCACTCCCTATCATGACAGCATGAAGGTTGTTCTCCTTCTTCTGGCTGAAGTATTTTTCTGTTGAGACCTCAATCTCAGTATCAGTGGCAGAGATATCACGCGCCAGCAATCCGTAGCCCGTATGGGCAAGTCTCCGGTCGGGAACAGGGGATACATACGGATCATTGGTATTGATGAAGTTGGTGAGTGTATGAACGCCAAAATTCAGCCCGGCCTGCACCGGCTTTCGCCACACACCTCCTTATCCCTTCAATTCCGCCGGGGAAGATGGCTGTGTCTAATTCATAGTGTCCCCATGTTTTGAAAGGCCCCTCATGGTAGACGGAAAAGAAGCCGCCTCTGACAGTGTAACCGATAACTTCATCAATCTCTGACTCACGGAAATCAGAGATCAGGTAAGAGGGGCTGCGGAGGAATGCCTTTTTGGTCCAGACGCCCTTGCAGGTCGGGTAGGGCAGATCCTCTGCTATGACTATCTGTTCAATTATGTCAAGCACATCAGGTTCGTTGCAGGAGAAGAGTGCGATACCACTGCCTGTTACTGTTTCACCCTTTATTGGTTTTACGGGTATGTCATCATGCCACATCGCATAGACCTGCCTCTCTCTGTCACGGTTGAGGGAGTATGCCTGCATGCTGCTGCCCGACCTGAAAGGCCAGGCGAGAGATCCTCTGTCTTCACTCAAACCGTTCTCATTGAAAAATCCACCGAGAGTCTTTGGGTTCAATACCAGCATGCCGATGGCAACATTGTCATCCCTCACCACTCCAACCGCCTCGCCTATTGTTTTTGAGATTGCAGTATAAACGGGACCCCATGCCACTCCGTCTATCTTGTCGGCGGGTTCCGCCCTTATCACATGAAAAGTTATATGAGTCTCTTTATTGGTAACCTGAACGTCAACCTGGGCGTCCGGGTTTTCAAAATCAAGACTCAGAACGCCCTTTTTCCTGCTATATATTGCAGACGCGGGATTATGCCTGGCCCCTTCCGAGATCACAGAGAAGAAATATGAAATAGTATCAGCATTCAGATAGTTTATCCCTGTTCGTGTGTTGATAAGTTCACTTAATCTTCCGTTATCGTCAAGTGAAATCTTTACCCCCTGCGCCTCAAATGAGATCTTATCACGGCTTATGCAACCTGATATGAGCACCAGGGTAATCAGGGCCAGAACTTTGACAAGGTGGCTCCGGCGAGTATATTTCCAATTTTCCTTCATTTTCTTACTTACTGCGATCAAACTATTCAATCCAGTTGTTCTTTTCAAACAGGGTGATGCCTCCGATGATTAAATTATTAAGGTCCTCAGGCGGCCTGTTAAAGAGGCCGATATAAAGGATATCCTTTTCAGGGATTGAAACATAGAATGCCCTGAATCCACCCTGGTCACCCGTATGGTAGATGAACCTGACGCTGAAATTATTCTTTTCATCCAGGAACTGATCTTCACCTATAAACCAGCTGTAACCGATAAACGGTTCTGCATCGGCAGCCCAGGTTTCAGGACGATAGACGGATCTTGATTCATCGGTTAATTCTCTGCCCAGGAATGCGTTATGCCGGATAGCCTTTTCATACATTGCAAGTTCAGTGACTAGAGCTCCAGACACCTCCGTTGCCAGCGGCTGCGAAAGTAGGAAACTCACCGTAGTCAGACTCTGTCCACTTTCCGTCTGCCATCTCATATGCGTGTGACACGCCTGTCTCGGGGTGAGGACCGTCGGTAATTGTGCTTGTAACCATGCCTGCAGGCCTGAAAATCCTTTCAGCAATGAAATCCTGCCACTTTTGTCCGCTGACCTGCTCTAAGATCAGCGCAAGTCCGTTGAACGCAGGATTGGAATACTCATAATCCGAGCCCGGTTCAAAAACCAGGTTCTCTGCCTGCATCACGGGGGCCCAGTTCTCATAGTCCTTTGCAGTGATGAAATACTCCCTGTTCTCGCTCACCGGCCTGTTGTCAGGCAATCCCGATGTGTGGGTCAGCAGGTGCATCACCGTCACCCTGTCGGCTATTTCCCTGCTTTTAAAGCCGGGAAAATATTTGCTCACCGGGTCTGCGACCGACAGTTTGCCTTTCTCCTGCAGTATCAGTATCCCGTTGGCCACGAAAGTCTTTGAGACCGAGCCGAGGTTGAAGAGAGTATTCGCGGTTATCTTCACCCCGGTCACCATGTCGGCAAGGCCGAAGCACTTCAGATATGCGACGCTGTCACCCTTCATGACAAGAACCGCTCCTCCGGGCAGATGATCCTCTGCTGCAAAGGCACTATAGAGACTGTCAATTTCATGTGTAAGCCCCGGAGAGAGCACCTGTGCTGACAGCGGCCGGCCGGAGACAGCCAGTATGAAGACCGAAACAGCAGCTATCACCCTGGCTGCAAATGTTGGAATCATAATCATTTTTCGTTCAGCCTATTGTATTTACGGAGTATCTCGAGCGTCTTTTCAACAGGCAGGGCCTCAACTGTCATCCCGTTCCTGGCTTTAGTTGTTTTAGCTGCAAAGAGTGAGTTTATTATAGCCTCCTCCGTTGCCTCCGCAGCAGCCTGGAATAACAGGTCCATCTCGTCATTCCTGATCTCGCGCCACTGCTCGTACATGGAGTCGGAAGAGTAGGGGATACGCAGCTCCTCTGCCGTCGATACTGCAATGACATAATCTCCGCTGCCGTTTGATCCGGATGCTCCTGTTCGCATCATGCCGGCAAAAGCCCTGGAACCCAGCCTCTTCAGGTTCCTGGAGGTGAGAGGCGCATCGGTCATTACCACAATCATGCATGACCCGTCTTCCTTGTACTCACTGGCGGTGGTCCTGAAGCTGTAACGTCCGAGCTCCTGCCCGACGGGTACACCGTTGACATGCAGTATCCCTCCGTAGTTCGTCTGTACCAGCACACCCACGGTATAACCACCCCTGGTGGCAGGCAGCACTCGCGATGATGTGCCTATCCCTCCCTTGAACCCGAAACAGACGGTTCCGGTGCCGGCACCAACGCTGCCCTCGGCAACAGGACCACCGGCTGCATTCCTGATCGCCTCCAGGACATGCTCCGTTGTGATATGCCTTCCCCTGACGTCATTAATCCTGGCATCGTTGGTCTCTCCAACCACGGCGTTGACGCTTGTCACTCCCTCATTGCCGGGCTGCTTGAGCGTATACTCTATGACAGCTGCGGCGGCCGCCGGTACACTTAGCGTGTTGGTCAGCACCACCGGGGTCTCGAGGTTTCCCAGCTCTTCAACCTGCGTGTACCCGGCCAGCTTGCCGAATCCGTTCCCAATGAATATACCGGCCGGTACCTTCTGCTGGAAGATATTTCCGTCATGAGGCAGGATAGCCGTGACGCCTGTCCTTACCGATTCACCCTCAGTTAAAGTGACATGGCCCACCTTTACTCCGGGCACATCTGTTATGGCATTGTTACTGCCGGTACGCAGTATGCCGATCTCTATTCCGTAATCCCTGGCTCTTTTCATCTGAGCATACGTATTCTGACAGTTCAGGGCCGGCAGCATTAGCATGACTGCAGCCGCTGCCCTGATAAATTGTCTGTTAATCATCACTCCTGTTTCGGTTACTGCTCTTCAGTGCGGTCAAATACCTTTTTCCCGCCGACCCAGGTCTGCTGCACCTTCATATCCCATATCTCCACCGGATCTATGGCGGTGATGTCACGGTCAAGCACCACGAAGTCTGCCATTTTACCGGCTTCGAGCGTTCCCTTTATCTTTTCCTCGAACGAGGCATAAGCTGCATTCTTTGTGTATGCAAGGAGGGCCTGCTCCACCGTGATCTTTTCTTCCGGAACCCATCCGTCCGGATTCTTATTATCAAGTGTCCTGCGAGTAACTGCTGCATAGATACCCTCGATCGGAGTGGCAGGTGCTACCGGCCAGTCGCTGCCGAAGGCTACCGTGGCACCTGCGTCAATCAATGACCTGAAGGCATATGTTGTTTTGATTCTCTCAGGGCCGATGTACTCTTCAGCCCATCTGCCGTCGTCAATCGCATGATAGGGCTGCATGCATGCAATTACGTTCAGCTTCGCAAACCTCTCAATGTCAGCCGGAGCGATATGCTGTGCATGTTCAATTCTGAACCTGCGGTCTCTTGACACCATTCTCATTGCCGATGCGTTCATAGGTATCAAGGAGGAAATTGATGGCACGGTCGCCTATAGCATGTATCGCAGCCTGCAAGCCTTCCCTGTCAGCCTCATAGAGCCATCTGTAAAGGTCTTCCTCGCTATTGACAAAGAATCCGGAGTCTGTCTTCAGATCAGAATAGGGCTCAATGAAAGCCGCAGTATGAGACCCCAGTGACCCGTCAACAAACCCTTTGACGCCTCCTGTTCTCACCCATGTGTCTCCGTTACCCTCAATGCTGATCTTTTCATGTTGTGTTGACCAGGCATGGATGGGGGTCATGACATATATGCGGGTGATCTGTTTCCCCCTGTTGCGCACCCTGTCTATGGCATCTGCATACGCTGAAGCATCTACTGCCTGAACTGAGGTGACGCCGTTGGAGGCGAAATATTCCATGGCAGCGATAAGTGCACTCTCTGTCTCTTCCGGTGAGGAGGGAGGTATCTTCCCGAAGATGAGATTCATGGCGTTGTCCTTGAACACTCCCGTCAGGTTGCCTGAGGCGTCGCGCACGATGGTGCCGCCGGCGATGTCTTTGACCTTACGGTCGACGCTAGCCATCTTCATTGCGAGCGAATTAGCCAGGCCCATGTGTCCGTCAAGACGGCTCACAAATACCGGGTTGTAAGGTGTCACGGAGTCAATCCACCCTCTCTCGGGAAGTTTCTCCCATCCCTTGCCGTCCCAGTCGCCACCAAGGATCCAGGCACCTGGTTTAAGAGTTCTGGCATACTCACCAATCCTTCTGACAAAATCCTCCGGAGTGGAGGCATCTCTGAGCTGCACCGAGGTGAGATTCAATCCTCCCTGCAAAAAGTGAACATGGGAATCGATGAATCCGGGGGTAACAAATTTCCCGTTCATATCAGTTACAACAGTGTTGCTGCCTCTGAATTTCAGAATATCACGGTTAGTGCCGACAGCAACTAAAGTATCTCCGGAGACAGCCATTGCTTCAGCCAGAGGCCGGAGGTCATTGCCAGTCCATATTTTGGCATTTGTTATTATCATATCGGCTTGCTGGTTTTTATTGCATGAGACCGCTGTCAGGGCGAGTGCGATGATGATCAGGCAGTGAAGAATTCTTTTCATCTTAGAAATTTAATGAGTGCCATTAAATATATACATTTTTACCGTTACTGCACTTCATTGGCGCTGAAACAACAAAAACAGAGAAGGTGATGAACAGATATAAAATAAAAAAGCACTGCCCCGTTTTGTCAGGGAGTGCTGTAGAAAATCGAAATTAAACCGGACTATTTCTTCTGATAGAAGTTTGTGCTTTCGAATATCTTATCAGCAGATTTTGCAATGAATCCGCTGTAGAGATTGCCATTTGAGTCGGGAAATCTCTGAGCAAACTCATAATAGCATGAAGGAACCTCAAAAACGCCCTCGATGAATTTTATTTTAACTATATCAGCCATTGTGCTCGACTGCTGAAGGAGTTCTTCGGGAGTACCTTTCACCTCACCTCCGGAGCTGTTCAGGAGGTACCCGTTTTTCTTCAGCAACTCATTGACTTTATAGATGTCATTGTATTTGTTCAGGTAATTGATTCCGACCGTGAAATGATTTGCCCTGAATCCGAAGATGTAGAACCATGCTGCATATTCAGACTCTTCCCTGAGGCGCGTATATACCTCGTACGAGAGGGGATTGAACAGAGTGCCCGCAAATATTAAATCATCCGCTCTGAATCTTGCATTGTCAGCCTTTTCAAGAAGATTGCTGAAGGTCTTCTGAATATATGAAGAGCAATCTGAGAGTATCAGCTGACTTATAAAGATACGGGGAGAAGTCTTTTCTCCCGGCAATTCAAAATGCCTGGCAAAAAGGTGCTTGTCTTTGAATTCGTATTCCCCGCTGGGGACATAGCCGTTTTTAATAAACTGTTTTGCCAGAACATCGATGTTTATCGCAGGAAAATCAAGTGTTCTGAAGGCAATGTGATCATTTACAACAGTCTCTCCCTCGCTTGAAAACAGGTCGTGGATTCTTCCGGCTGATGGATTCTGGGTGATGTAATCAACCCAGAGACGGTTCAGGATATATTCAAGGTTCATCTTAATAAGGAATTAGATATCTTAAACAAGAGTGAATAACACATAAGCCATTTAATTTGTTCAGAATCTCAGGTCCGGCCCTTCCTGCGAACTATCTTCCTGATTTTGCGAACGACAGATCCGTCGGAGGCAATTCCCTCAACCACTGCCGTATATGTTGTTGTGGCATCAGCAGTGTAAAAATCAAATGAGGCTTCGCCGGCATCCGATACGGTGACGTTCGGATTCCAGTAAATGGTTGTTCGCAGGTCAGGCTGACCGTTGTTCCTCAGTTCCGGCGTATCATATCTCGGTGAGTAAAACTCTGCCGGCTGCTGATATCCCAGGGGTGAGACCTTCTTTATATTGTACTTCGGTGTTTCTTTGAATTCGAAGTGCCCTTTTTTTGTTGTGATGACCACGGCTCCCCCTGAGCCGTAACCACCCAGAATGCTGGCAGCAGTACCCTTAAGGATGCCTATTCTTTCAATATTGGTCGGGTCAAGGGCATCAATGTCATATTCATGGATAATAATGTCATCGATGATGAGAACTGCGTAGTTTGTGCCGTTCAGTCCGTAACTCATTCTTTCTATGACAACCTTGCCGTTCTCGATCCGGGTGAACGGTATATGGATGAAGATATCTGATACAACTGCCGGATGCAGCTCCTCTATCTGTTCAGATGTTAAAAGAGTAGCCGACGAACTGCCCTTGGGCATGTAGTATGAAAAGTTGTAACTTTTCTTTTCCGGCGCCTGCCCCTTGATGACAACCTCTTCAATGTCGATTGTGCGCATGCCATTTTCAAATGTATACTTTGCATCAGCCCTGGCAACATAGCCGGCCATTTGTATAGATTCCTTTGCCTGCGCCTTTTCGTGTGAGACCCGCTGGGGCAGTCCTGAAGACTGTGCGAATCTGTCTTCGTCAACAAGCAATTCGATGTAATCTTTGCCCTTTTCGTTAAGTGCCTGTACTATAAATTCAGTGCTGTCAGGAAACTCAATTTTGTTGAAAACAAAAGTTCCTGTACTATCCGTTACAGTCTCATCAAAATAACCTGCATCCCAGGAGAAGATTGTCACTTTTCCATTCACTACAGGCTTGTCACTTAAAAGGCGCTTCGCCCTTCCGCTGATCTCCATTCCGCCGGTAACCGGGGATTCCGGGCTGGTGTAATTCCCCCTGATCACTTCGGGTATGTCATAACGCCTCCACCCGTTTGTAAGCATCAGCAGATCAAGCGACTGGTGCACTTCAGGGTTACTCTCCCTGAAATAATACCCCGGGTCATTGATATTGCCTTTCAGGTCTGAAGTCAGTAAAAGAGCCGACATAATAGTCGAGACGGTATCAGGTCTGACATCATTGTCGTCGGTCACTGAAACGGATAATTTACCGCTGAGCGGGATCCCTTTGCTGTCGGTTATCTTCAAACCGGCATGCACATGGTCACGGGAGTCATAATCCTGCCGGTCGGTGATCATTTCAGTATGCGCCTGGTCATCATTAAGGCAGAATACCATCCGCTCGCTCAGGGGATTGAGTTTTTCGTCAAACAGTATGATTTGCATTACCCCTGAAGGGAACAGATCAGAATTGAAGGCAATGCTCTCATAATTGTGGTCCCAGCCTTTTGCGTAAAGAATCATTCCCCTTGTGTGCATCACAAGAAACAGCTCGCTCTGATCTCTTATATCCGGAGACTTGATCACTGAGACAAACAACTCGTTCCCCTCATTTTCAACCTGAAGGGAATAAATTCCGTTTCGGGCTGCCGGAAGTTCAAACCGTTTTTCAATCCCGGCCTCATTCATGCATATGGCGTGGTATGTCAACCCTTCCTCAGACAGGAGGTAGAAGAAGCCCATGCCGTCATGCAGTGCAGTTATCTGTGCACATTCGCGTCCGGCATTGTCAAATATCTTTCCGGTGATATTCTCCGGCAAGCCATTGGAATTAAGTATCTTAAAGGCCACTTTGCTCCTTACTCCGGTCATCAGATAACCTCCTTCCGGATAGAAGGAGACATCATAATCATTTGCGGGAAAAGGCACAGTGACAAATTCACTGTGATTTCTGGTTTCAAGGTAGAGCACTCTTTTTCTGTTCTGTTCCGGAAGCCTGAAGTTAAAATATGATACTGTATCAGATGCTGCCTGCACTTCTGCCAGGGGCTGGTCGTTGATCCTCATCTTCAGTTCTTCAGGTTTTATCTTTCTTTGCGCCCTCATATCCCTGAAGGTCACCTCCGCTGTAATTCTGTCTCCTGCGCCAAACCTGAAGTTCACCCCGGAAATCATGGTGGCCGACAGAGGGCTCTCTATCAATATCCTTCTTTTAAAAATGGACTCCCCGCCTGTATTGAGCATATTCTCGGTGTAGGCACACAGGGTGTAGGTACCCCTGGGAACTCTTTCACTCAACGGAAAATGCCCGCTGTAAACGCCGTCGGTTTGCCTTATCTTAATCCTGCTTATTACCGAATCTGCCGGGTTTATAAGCTCCGCAATCACATACTGGTCTTTGAGGGGTTTATGGAGAACAGCATCGACCACATATGCACTGAACCAGATCTCCTCTCCGCAAAGGTAAACAGGCTTGTCAGTCTGGATATAAATCTTTTCCTGAGGGAAGAGCAGAACCTGTTCCACAATATTCCTGACAACAGAATCCTTCGTTGGCAGTGGATCTATTTGCGTCCACCCGGGTAAACAGAACACGAAGAATATAACTGGCAGAAAAGTTGATTTCCTTATTAAAGAATTACAATGCACGTTCAATGATTATTCTCCGGGAACCGGCTTTGTACCGCTAAGGAACTAAATTAATCTTAAATAATGGAAGGAAATGTTATCCTCAGACTCATCAAAAGTTTTTCTTCTTCTTTAAGTCTTTATAGTAAGTGAAGATCAGAGATTTACAAATGTCTGATCATTACTTGCTGTCTTCTTTATTTTGCAGATAATCAATAAGTACATTAAGATTTGTTCTTAATTCAACCAACTGTTCCATTGTCAGGGCTCCGTCTTTAAGTTTGTCGATAAGCAGCCCGGGTATTGATGAAGCCACCAGCTTCATCTTTTTTCCTTTTTCTGTAAGAGTAATCAACACTTTCCTTTCATCTTCACCTGAACGATTCCTTGAGATGATTCCTAGAGACTCCATCCGTTTCAGAAGAGGGGTTACGGTATTGGTTTTGAGTACCAGCTTATCCGTTATGTCATTAACCGTAATGCCATCGTTTTCCCATAGCACCATAAGCACCAGATACTGCGGATAAGTTATCCGCAGTTTATCAAGATATGGCTGATATTCACGAATTATCAATCTCGATGCCGCATACACCGGAAAGCAAAGCTGATTGCTTAGCCGTAGCTGTTCATATTTCATCTTGAGTATGCTTTAACCAATAATAAAAAGGTATTACGATTCATTTAGTTTAATATCTTACTCAGATAGCTGTCTATCTCTTCGGGTTTTGTTGCCGGAGAAAATCGCTTAATAGGCTTGCCATTCTTATCAACCAGGAACTTTGTGAAATTCCACTTTATCTTACTGCCGAAAAAGCCTCTCAATTCTTTCTTCAGGTACTTATACACAGGATGGGCAGTGTCTCCATTCACATCTATCTTCGAAAACATCGGGAACGTTACGCCATAGTTTAAAAGACAGCCTTCCGCAATAGATTTTTCATCACCCGGTTCCTGATTTGCGAATTGATTGCACGGGAAACCAAGTATTACAAATCCCTTATCCCTGTACTTCTGATACAACGCCTCCAATCCCTCAAACTGGGGGGTTAGCCCGCATTTGCTGGCTGTATTTACTATTAAGACGGTCTTCCCCTGATAGGTATCCATACCTACTTCTTTTCCCTGAAGACTCTTTGCTTTAAAGCTATAGAAAACTGAATTCATGCATTTTTTATTGATCGTTACAGACAATATCGCCTGCGACACAAAAGTACAAAACTTTTATTATATCGTAAGCGATATATATTTATTATATATAAACAATTTTCTTGGCTGTACAGTGAGTCATCCGGGCTGCGAACCGCGACAGCAATCCTTTTGTTTTTGGTTACGGAGGCAGAATGGAGTGATGAACTACAGCAAGTCGATCAACATCATATCTATCTTATCGAACAACTCACCAACTCCCAGAGCCGCCCAGAGAATAAAGATTCCCAGGAGGATTTTTACAATTACGGGAATGGAGAAGCCTATCCGTTTCCTTAAGATTGGATTGGCCGGCAAAAAGTAAATTAAAGAAAGAAGCATTATAAATATGCCGAATCCGGTATCGTTCCCCCAGAATGTATTTACAATCCCGATGGCAAAGAAAATTACACCGAAAATCCAGCTGATGATGTTCCAAAAGATTAACCTGTTAACCATGATTGTTTCTCTTCTATTTAAGTTTACTTGTTCATAAAAAATAATTACTGCCCTGATTTTTTGTTTCCGAATGGTTTGTAGACATGGATTCAATTATTCATGAGCATTAAAGTACTTTGAATTACAAAGTAAATAAGAATACTTTGAATTACAAAGTAAATTTTAAAATAGTTTTATCCGGACAGTTTTAAATCATCAGCGAGCCACGGAAAGCCCTGCTGCTGTAGTAGGAGGGTGCGCTGTTGTGATACACGAAGACATTGCCGTAACGGCGGTCAGCAAAGAGGGCAAATGGTCTGATCAGTAGCATTTATCAGGAAGTGCACTGGTCACATGAGCATGATTTCCCTTTTGCCTTTTCAAAAGCTTCTATACCTTCTGAAACTGAGAAATAAATAAGTCCGGCTGCTCCAATAGCATCGGCATAAGCAAAGCCAGTGATTTCGTAGATAAAGCTGGAAACGAGTAATACTATGGACATATAGACACAAACCTTTGTGCAGTTGCTGTCAGAAATTATTGGCTCTGAGTTCAATTCTTTGCCAACGGTTTTCTTTGCTCTCATCAGCCACAACATAACCACTATAGAGATTACTGAAATAATGATACCCCATATTGTTGTTTCAGGTTTGTTGTTTTTTATAATGTTTAATATTATTCCTGCCAGGAGACCGGCTGAAAGAAGAAAAAATGCTATTCCTGTTATCTTCAGAGCTGTAATCTCAAATTTGTTTTTTGAGCTATTCGGATTTTGTCTTATTCTTAAAACCATTACCATTATTCCAAGACCTGAAAGTACCTCAATAAAACTATCAACCCCAAATCCGAATAAGGCTAATGATTCATCCTGAAATCCCATCATCATTGAGACTACGCCTTCAATAACATTGTAAAATACAGTAAACAGGCTTAGATTCAACGCTCTTCTGTAAAGCTTATTTTCGGGTTCCATTCAGAGTGTTGTTACTATTAGTTCTCGCCGGGTGCAAAAGGGCAAGTAAAAGAGTCGACCTGCAAACTTTAAGTTGAATCAGGAGATGACGTTAATCACCACTTTCCCTCCGGAATGTCCAAGTTGTAAATAGTTCATTGCTTCTGCTGTCTTTTCGAGCGGGTAGCGCCTGTCTATAACAGGCTTGAGGATACCTCGCTCTAAAAGTTTTGCCAGCAAATCCAGGTCAGTTATGTCTGCTTTTGCAGCCAATGACTTCATTTTCCTTGATCCTGAAGACAATGCCCAGCCAAAGAGCAATGATTTGAAAATCTGTGACAAAGACCCACCAACCATGACGTAGGTTCCGTTTGGCGCCAGAATCCTTTTGCAGGCTATTAAAGGATAATTACCATTTACAGCCACGATAACGTCGTACCTTTTGTCTTTTTTTAAGAATTCCTCTTTAGTGTAATCAATAACATAATCTGCACCAAGAGATAATGTTTGCTGGACATTTCTCGAACTGCATACACCGGTTACCTCAGCCTCAAAGTATCTGGCCAGCTGGATGGCAAATGATCCAACACCGCCTGAACTGCCAATAATCAGCACTTTATGTCCTTTTTGAATGTTTGCCTTATTTCGCAGAGCCTGGAGAGCAGTCACTGCTGCCATAGGCATTGTGGCCGCCTCCTCAAATGAGACATTTGCAGGCTTGACTATCAATGCTTTTTCAGGAGCTGTAACATATTCAGCAAGGCCTCCAAAGCCATAACTGGCAAGATCGCCCATCACTTCAGCTCCAGGTTTAAACAGAGCAATGTCTTTCCCAACTGATTCGATCCGGCCGGCAATATCAGCCCCGAATATTTTTCGTTTAGGGATTAATCCCATTTTCATTGAACGGTAATCAGCAGCATTCAGGGATACTGAATGGATTTTTATTAAAACCTCGCTATCCGTTGGAACGGGTTTTTCAACGTCGCAGTAAACAAGCCTGTCCGGATGACTTTTTTTATTATAAACAATGGCTTTCATTTTTTCCATCTTGCAGCACACAGTATTATTTAATATTCTCCGCTGAAAAGCTACTCAAAATATTGTTATAAAATTGTTTAAGATCATCTGGTGACAATATCTGACCATGCCCTCCAATTACCTTTTCAATTTTATCCATCCTTGCTTGTATCCATAAGATAGCTTGCCTGGATCTTGCTTCATCTATTGTTGTTGTATTAATACCCGGCCTGCCAAACTTTGAAAACAAATCTCCGGTAAAGATCAGTTTAAGTTCAGGTATAAAGATTATTATATCACTATTTGAGTGGGATTTGCCAAAGTAGAACATTTCAAATGTAGTATCTCCGGTGGTAAGGGTCAGACTATCAGAGAATATAATATCCGGAAGTCTTGCAGGTACATTGTTATTCAGATCTGAATAAGCACTCATATATCTTGTTTTCTGAGTATAAAAGTCATACCATTCTTCACTGTTAGGAGTTGATTCAGAGAGTTGTCGCTCATAATCCCGGATAATATTGCTTAAGCTCGCCATCGATTCAGAACGGTTAGTCCATCTTTCAGATAAATCTACGGAACAGTTTTCGTGTCCGACTAACCTGGCATGTGTGAAGACAGCGTTCCCTCCGGCATGGTCATGGTGTCCGTGAGTGTTGATCACATAAATAAAATGATCCTTTTGAAGCACATTTTCAATTCGTTTCCTGTATCTGGACGTTAGTACAGTGGAAATTCCTGCGTCAATGACAACAATACCCTGGTCGGTATCAATTGCTGTAATAGCATCATATCCAAAATTCACTAAAAGGGAGCGGCTGTTAATTCTTTGTACTCCAATTAACTGGTCAACTTTCTTTGGGTCAATGTTATCAAAGCTGTTTTGTTTTGCAGAACAACCTGATAAAAGGTACAACCAGACACAGATTAATACGCTGACCAGTGATCCTTTTATACTCATTATCCAGGGAGGGTGTTTTAGGATGATTTGTACTGGGTTTCTATCCCTGCTGGCTGTCGGGCCAGCCGAATCCCCTTAACTGCCTATGCTTCTCTGATGAAATAGAGTTTGTTGTCATCAACATTGTACAACAACGGTGCAATCGTGATTTTCGGGTAGCGAAGACGGAGACGTTTGGTCTCGGTTAGAACAAAATCAGTCTCGCTGCCAATCTCAAACATAGGAGCATAATGAAAAAAATGCTCTTCAGCCCGATCTCTTTCCCAGCCGGCTGAATTGACAAGCCCGTCAATGAATTCATTCTTGCGTGCAATCAAATTCACCATACCGCAGTTGTTGTGACCGATAAGAGCTATATGGCTCACCTTACCCACACCGATTGCATAGGAAACCTTAAATTCACTGTATCTTAAATTGGCACCGCCTGAACGTATTATGAAGGCGAAATTGTCAGGAATATGCAGATGTTTTCTGTTGTCCATACACATTCCGACAAGAATTTGTGCCTTATCATAAGCATCAAGCGGTCTGCCGAGGTTATGGTATTCCAGAAGCAATCCGATCGGAGTCTGCCTGTATTCCGGCAGGATATTGTCTACTGTGTTAACTGCCAACAGCCTGTCCATAATGTATCAGATTTGTGATTTAACTATCTGCAAATATAACTTTTACAGGAAGAAAAATATGATCAGGTCTGTTTTTATGAAACCAGGTTCACACAAAACTGCACGGTGAATTCCGGTAACTGAGGTCACGCATCTTTTCTCAGAACCTTATAAGTTTTTATCGAAAGAGTGATTATGCTAATGAGTATCCAGCATGAAATTATCAAAATTGCAACCAGGCTGAATGAAAAGTCTATATCAAACTGAAATTGCTGCTGCTGGAATTTCCATACCTGATCTTCTTTTACCATCACCCCCGTCAGTCTTAGAGGTATGACCAGCAGACGGGAAAGGTCAAACTCAACTAATCCCCTTGTCGCAAACCAGGCAGTATTTCCTGATACAGAGATATTGGCACTGTCAATGTCAAACCTGCAGTCGCCCCATGATTCCCAGTCTGATTTAACCAACTGGGATGCAGCCTCATAGCCAATGTAAACTTCATTTGGCATTGTGCCGAGAATCAGTATATTTTCTCTTGAATAGAGCGACTGCATAAAAGTGTCAATCTCCTTCAGATCGCGTCTGGAATATCCGTCCTGGAACTTTTTTAGCTGAAGAATAATGGCTTTCCTTGCTGTATCTGGAGCACTCCCATCAGAATAAAAAGATTTGACCGGAGATAGAATTACCTTCTCATCAGCCCTTTTAAACTGCCTGGTTACCAGAAGAAGGACAACAGCCAGAAGGGCTATTCTGATTATAATTCTCATGATGTCTTTCATAACCTTTGCGGTAACTTCAGCCTGTCTATTCACGTAATTCATTTGCAATATATTTATTGTCAGTAATTTGTATTGATATTTTTATGGATCTGGCAGATATTTTAAACATAACGTCTGACTCTCTTCTTATATTCAAGATAATCGGATCCAAAAGCTTTTTCAAGAAATTGCTCTTCCGCTTTTATTATCATATGATAAACTGCCATGCTAAACAACCCAAGAACCAGGATTACCGGATTCAACAGAATAAGTACAGAAGAGATGGTAATAAGGTCAAATCCCAGGTAAATCGGGTTTCTGCTGATCCTATAAAGTCCTCCGGTTTTTAGGGTGGTTTTATTGGTTGGTATACCAAACCGGGTTGACCTGCCCAGGGTAAAGAGGCTCAGGACAGAGAACAGAAGACCAGGAACTAGTAATATGTATCCAATGACGTCCAAATTCAAATGAATTGTTTCAGGCAGAATGTTCTTGTTCGTGAAGGATAATATTAAAATCATCCAGACGATGTATCCTGCTATTTTACCGGAGTAGAACAGGAGAGGGTTTATTGCCGGTTTGCCAAATACTTCCATTGCCTTTTTGTTTATCACTCCTTCGGGCGCAACTGTTCATATATCAGATCAAAATTCTGCATTATAGCCCTGGCATTCAGGCTGTCAGGACCATTCTCAAGATACAGGTTATAATAAGTCCATGCATTTTCCTTATCCCCGGTCACCAGGTAGACTTCCCCGATCGTTCCGTATAGCTTTGAAGATTTCGGGAATAATTCTGCACCCATATTGAGAACAGCAAGTGCTTCAGGGTAAGCTCTTGCGCCGAGAAACTCATTTCCGAGAATTGTGAATACTTTCTCAGAAAGATCGTATTGGGCTGTGTCTCCCTTAATCTCGTCAAATAGCTTCTTTGAGGCTGCTATGCCGTCGCTGAGGAGTGTCTTTTGAATAAGCTCCCCGGCCGATTTCTTTTTAACATCAGGATGAGGCTCAAGAATAAAAATGTAGTCATGAGGAAGTATTGTGTCAACCTTAACAAGTTCATAACCTGCAGTATAAGCACTTTTTTTAATACGCTCTGTTATGGTCGGAGGTTTTATGCCAGGTTTCGATCTGTCAATCCCAAATTCCCTGTCTATCTCTTCGTCACGAGGGTCAAGGATCACGAGTTTTGATCCCGGTCTCAGGCTCTTTTTAAGGTTTGTCAGCAGGTTGTCCGGGTTCTCAATCATATGGTAAACCAAAACCATCAATGCCATATCAAGGGAATGGTACGGGAACAAAGGGTCTTCAGATTCCCCAACAACAGTTTCCACATTGGAAATATTCAACCTTCTGCAACGCCCCCTGAGGTAGGCCAGGGAAGATTCATCTATGTCATTTGCATAGACTTTTCCTTCTGGACCTACTTCATTTGCAAGAAGCACAGTGTACCTGCCGCGACCGGCACCTATCTCACCGATTGTCATTCCTGGCTGAACGCCAATTGCCTTAAACACAATGTTCGGAGGTTGCCTCTCATTAATCTCTTTTTCCCAGGGCTCTGACATATCGTTCTGACCAAGCAGTCGAGCGCTCATGATGAAGAGCACTCCGGCAACTGCCATTAAATGCTGAAATGTCAACTTCATTTTTTTGTTTGTTAATACTGTTTGTTTAACGTAATTCTATATTTTTTTCGGAAATGATAACCTGAATCTTATGGTGCTGCTGGGTTAAATGCAGAGGTCAATGAGTTATCGCGTGACTTCATAATCAGAATCTAAATTGACCTGATAAGGTCATTCAAAGCATGGGAAATCTCAATAATCCGGTTGCAATCAACAATCCCGGTATTATCTTTTGGTGTGTGTGTGATATCCTGATCACCTATGTTATCAATGAACCATTTTGACGACACCGCAATAGCCGGAACACCAAATTGCAAAAAGATACTGTGATCGCCCTGGGGCCATTGGACTCCTTCTGTTATTCCACTGTAATTACTGATTACTTTTTTGGTTTGCTCAAGTATTTCATCCGGCAGGTTAAAAAGGGAAAATGACGACAGTCCTTCACGGTACCCTGCACCGTCTATGTTTATATTCAGCAGCATCCTGCTGAAATCATTCATACTTGATGATATGTAATTCATCTGACCAGGGACAGCGTAGTGATCCTCCCCGTTAAGTGCAACAATTTCAATGAGTCTGTTGCCGTTAAAATCTTTGAGCAGGTCTGACAATAACATAAGTACAATCACTCCTGTCGCGTTATCGATT
Source organism: uncultured Bacteroidales bacterium (assembly GCA_963732365.1). Taxonomy (GTDB): domain Bacteria; phylum Bacteroidota; class Bacteroidia; order Bacteroidales; family VadinHA17; genus SR-FBR-E99. The sequence goes on from CAVSZC010000005.1 coordinate 1,889,885, forward strand.
GCACCAGGAGTGCCTTTTTTGGCATCAATATGGGCTGTAACCACAATCTTTGGTGAGTTGCTGTTACCCTTTCTTCCGATGACATTGTAACCTTTCCCTGGTATCCTCTTTGACTCAGACTCAAGGAAAACGGTCTTCCCGCTTTTGAGTATGAGTTTTGAACCTTCTTCTTCAGTCATGTAGACAGAGGGGATATCGAAATCACCATCTTCTATCAATGGGAAGGGGTATACTCCTCCTGCCAGTGCTGCATTTCTGCCGGTGGCACATATTATTGCTTTTGCTCCGCTGTTCTCAAGGATCGAGATGATTTTTTGATGCTCCTCCGGATTATAAAATACAAAGTTTTTTGGCATCAATTGCTCTCTGGCAATCTCGCCGAAAAGGAATAATATCTTATTCTTTGCGTTAACCTTTGATAATTCTTCGATGGTAGACGCGGAGACTAATTCACCCTCACCGCTGAATCCATGTGAATAAGGGCTTACCAGAACCTCAAAGCTTTCACCATCAGAAATGAGATTTGCTCCATTTTCCTCCCAGTCAAATGCTTCGAATTCAGCCATTTCTGTTTTCCATCCGAGCAGTGCCAGCTCCTTCTCCAGGAAGAAAGTGGCCTGCCTGTTCCCCTCGCTGCCTACACATCGCTCAGTAATATCCGTACAAAGAGTTTTAAGGTAGTCTCTGCATTTTAACAGTGAATGATTTTCCGCCATAGAACATTATCCTTATTATTCTTATTCCAATATATGAATTTTGCAATGAGTGCATCATGTTTCAGATCCTTTTCTGAGGTCCACTTTCATGAATAGTACCAGCAATACGGGGATGGCAAGAACAATAGCACCAAATGCAAGCAACAGAATATTACCGGTATTGACCCCAGGCTCAAGAAGGGACATGGAAGGGTCTGAACTGTTGTAGTAAACCTTTGGCTTTGAGCCTAAGGGATATTTTTCAAGAAATTCTTCTGCAACACTCCTGTTTTTTGTGTTGAAGCTGATATTGCTGATGGTGTTAGAACTATAATCGGCACTGTCAACAGTATATGAATAGGTTATTGAAGGGTAATACTTTACGGCACCAGCTACTTCTGAACCCGTTATCAGGCCAACTGTCGAAGACCAGCTATCAGTCTCTGCAGCTTTCTTGAACTTTATAAAACCCAAAAATGTCAGGCCTAGACCGAACACGACCATTATTACCAGACCTGGTATATCTTGTCTTCCAATTACGGCTTTCATATTCAATTATTTTATAATCTATTTATTCCCAGACACCCTATGTGTAAACTTACAGTCCTTTGATGTAATCAAAAATTGGAAGATAGTCCATTTTTGATGTTGCTGACTCCGGTTACAAAACTGTCTTGCGTGCCGGAGCCCGGGCACACCTTGCGACAAACCTGTTAATATTATTGACCGTGTTATGTTTAGAACTTGCTTTTATTGTCTTTAAAATAGGTTTTAATCATCTTTCCGAAGGCTTTGTCTTTTCTTCGTTTTTCTGAGACAGACGCCTGAAACCATTCTTGTTCTTTCTGAATTTTTTGATAATTATCATAGGAATCTTTGTCGATAGTTCCATTGTTCAGTGCGTCAATAACGGCACATCCGGCTTCATTAATGTGTTTACAGTCAGAAAATTTGCAATTTATTGCGATGCTAACGATCTCCTGAAATGTCGTTATGATCCCCTCCGTATTATCTGTCATGCCCAGTTCCTTCATTCCCGGGGTGTCAATAATGATACCTCCATTTTCCAGAACAAATAATTCACGATGATCAGTGGTATGCCTTCCCTTGTTGGTGCTCAGACTTATTTGTCCTGTTTTTAATACGTTCTTTTTCAGGAGGTTATTGATCAAGGTTGATTTGCCAACGCCCGAGGAGCCAACGACGCAATATGTTTTTCCTTTTTGTATGAAATCCAATAACTGGTCAAGCCCTTTCAGAGTCATGTTACTAAGCTGGATATACTTAACTTTTTTGTCTCTTTTTTCAAGGGTGCTGATTGCTTCCTGAATATCATTTTCGGTGGATAAATCAATCTTGCTAATTACCAGAACCGGCTCAATATTAGCTGAATAACATATAGCCAGGTATCTTTCAAGCCGGTTTATGCTGAAATTATTGTTTATAGCCTGAACAATAAACGCAACGTCAATATTTGCAGAAATGATCTGAGTCTCACCAAATTTGCCCACAGCCTGTCTTTCAAGTACTGATTTTCTGGGAAGTATTTTATGAATAATTGCCTGATGCGAGTCATAGGTTGTCATTGCCACCCAGTCACCGACAGCAGGAAAATCAGTTCTTGATTTTGCTGCAAATCTTAAATTGCCGGTAATTTCAGCAGCATATTCATTTTCGCCATCTGAGACGACATATCTTTCCCGGTGTTCCTGAGTCACTCTGCCGATTGAAAAGTCAGTAAGTTGATTTTCTCTCAGACAGGTAGCGAGCCCGTCATTAAATCCGAGGTCAAGGAGATTCATTTTTGTTCAGTAATGTAAGGATATATGGATAACGATCTGGCAATAAAATTAGTAGTTGTTGCCTGACGCCGCACCTGACAGAGTCCGGAGATCCCTCCTCAGACGGGGCCAGAAAGTTGTCATGTGGCGACCCGCTCGAGCGCAGTGAGCATCGGCAGTGCAAGGACTCCTTCGCCAAGGCTTCGGAGTCCGAAGAAGGGAATTCTGTGCCCCGACGAAGTGAAGCGGAATCGGGGGTACAAGGCTGATCGGGGCAGGTAACAAGTCAAGGTACACAGAGTTTGTTAGTGGGCACTGGCGCGATCGCGGTATAAGGTATTACAAATTTGTCTTGGGTGCAGGAACAAAAGCAAAAACCGTGACACCAGGAGGCCGCCAGCCACAGAACTGTCATCTTTATTCAGAAAATTCTCGCGGCACACATTCCAATGACATATACCGACCTGTTAGCACACGTTTTGTTTCTTTTATTCATTACAATTATAGACAAGGGAATCCAGTAATGTTTTATTCGATGAGAATACATCTAAACTACCTGATGCTTTTACCACTGTATCTCCTTGTTGAATATTGTTGTAAAAGCCACCACATTCATTAATGAAATGCACTTTTATTAATCTCTTGTCAATCAGGCTTCTGAATTCCACAGCTGGGTAGTTATGATTTGAATAGTCAAGATACTTTCTTTCAACAACAGCATTTAAAGCTACCCCCTTCGTTCTATTCATTTCAAAACAAACTACTGATTCATTATGAATGAACAGTTCTGGTTTAACAAACCTTAAAATTATAAAACCAAGTATCAGTGTAACAATGATTAATGAGTTTCTTGATTTGGGTTTCATCCACTTATTTTTAAATGTGTGCTAACGGTTGCGTGTATGACACGTTGGGGATTGCGGGCTTCGTACGTATCCGCCGACACAAACGCTGATGCGGGACAGAACGCTTGATTTAACCACTTAAACCCCAATGTTTAATACACGATGTTAGCAGAAGCCATTTTTAGAATGCTACTTGTCTTAATACTGTCTTTCCAATTGGTATAAGTTCCACTTTTTCTAATTTGCCTGTATTTTGATTGATTAATTTTGTCTGTATTTTTCCTTTTTCGTATTTTGTTTTTACGCCTTCTTTGAATGAATATCTTTCAGGCGAAGTTGGTTCATAAGTGAAGTCAATGAAATTCTCCATATATGTTTTCCCAGTAATTTCTTTCGCATTGATTGGCGAAGCATAAAGCAACGCACCATAAGTAAAATAATGAGAACCCGTATTATCTGTGTTTATTTGAATATCTGTTTCAAATGAAATTTTCACATAGTCATTTGGAGAAAAATCTCTTTCAATAACTATGAAGTCATTCTCAATTCTAAATTTTTCATTCGTTTTTATATTTTTTGTCCAGTTGGGGTTCCTTATTTTTAGTGTGAAATATGACGGATTTGCCTGGACTATTTTAAATTTAAAATCGTTTTCGGCAGGATATTGCGTTATATTTTCAATTTGTATTTTGTTTCCATTGAGTGTGGTTTCCAAAATATTCGGCATTAATAGTGTAGCAACCAAAGTTGTTTCGTTTTCTTTCATCCAGGAATTTTGAACAAAATAAGGAGAAATTCTACCAGCGTTAGGATTACAACACACAGCTACATCTTGATGAGCAGGCGAATATTTATAGCGAGTTTGCTTTCTGTCGGGTTCAATTTCACCATTTTTAGTGCCTAACATTTCAAAGGAATTGTCGGTTTTTAAGTAAGCAATACAAGAGTGTTGAGGATTTCTTGAACCTTGTGCTGCATTATAAAAAATATTCTCCACAACATCGCCCTCATCAGCGTTTCCGGTTTTTTGAAATAACAGGCAATAACTATCCAACAATTCTTGTAGTGAACAATACTCGTAACCGGTATGTGTAGCATCTGCGTTGCGTTCGGCAATCCATTCGTCACCAATTGCACCACCACTAATGGTGGTTACGTTTTTAATTCGTTCTAAATATATTTTTAATGCTTTGTTTATTTCCTCAATATTGCCGGCATATTTGGCTATAATTAATGCTCTTATGTGTTCAAACGTATGTACACCGTGTGATTTTAATTTATAGGTCGGATTCAGAATGTTTTTCAGTTGTGCATCGGCTTCTGATTGATAGGTGTTTGAAAAATCCTGATAGAGAAACAAAGAATATTGTCTGTACTTTTCATCTTTTGTTTGAAAATACATTCTTTCCAAAACATCAGTAAACGTTAAGCCGTGTGAAACACCACCATTAAAAGATGTTCCGGAACTAAACGGGCTTGAAGCATTGATGGGATAATTCTCCATTACGTTTTCTACGGCGCTTTCAACTGCTTTTAAAACTTTTTCGTCTTTTGTATATTCGTAATAGGCCAGCAAACCGCGGTATAAAGTTGCTTTTGACCACAGTTCGCCATTTTCTGAATTGAACTTGTATCGTAGCTCTTTATCATAAATACCTATATACCCATCTTCATCCTGTGTGGTTAAAATGCGTTCAATATAGTTCTTTACCTTGTCAGTATCCTTTTTATCGTCTAATAATAAAACATTTCGTAGATAACCATCCCACCAGTTTGATTGCGTTTCGCTGTTCCACCATTTGTACTGGTCGTCACCGGCCGCATCACCTTCTTTTAGATTTCCCAAGTCTTTAGCTTTGCTATTTTCCCCCAATCTTCCTGAGGCATAAATAGGATCGTTAATAAGTTCAGGCACAATCCTGTCGAGGTTTCCAACAAAACCAGCCACATCTTTTTGCATTTGTTCTTTGAGCCACCCTGTTGGTTTAACACTCCCGAAAGGCAAAGTATTGAATATTTCGGATGATTCCTGAGCATTCAGATGTATGGAACATAATAATAAAATTGTTACTATTAGGACTCTCATTTTGTTGTCATTTTAAATATTAAATTGCCTCCATTCATTATATCCTCATAAGTAATAAATTGTTTATCGTATTTATTCCCATTTAAAAACCGGGTTTCATTATAAATAGCATCCTCAGAAAAGTTTGTAGCTTTAATGTTAAACTTTTTCTTGCCAGAAATACAAATACTTGCTTTTTCCACTTGTGGGCTCCCCAAAACAAACTCGCCATTTGCAGGATTAATGGGATAAAAACCTATCGTTGAAAGTATATACCAGGCACTCATTTGTCCGCAATCATCGTTACCAATCATTCCGTCAGGTGTGTTGTTATGAAATTCATTGATCACCTGATGAATATATTTTTGTCCTGTTTTAGGTTCGGTACTGTAAGCATACAAATAAATGATGTGATGGCTGGGCTCGTTGCCGTGTGCATATTGCCCGATCATTGCTTCTTGTCCTAAAAATTTATTTGGATTTTCGGCTTCAGTGCTAAAAAACTCATTCAATTTTTTGCTGAAATTTTCTTTTCCGCCCAATAATTTCATAACGCCATTCAGGTCATATTGCGTTGATGTCCAAAAATATTGCCAGGCGTTTGCCTCTGTATAATCGCCGGGGTTATTCATTGGCGAAGTGGCCATTAGAGGATTAAAGGGTTTTCGCCAATTTCCTTTGGTGTCTTTTCCTCTGAAAAAGGTAGTTTCTTTGTCGTAAATGTTTTGGTAATAATTGGCTCTTTTCGAGAAAGTGTCAGCTATTTCATTTTTGCCTAATTTCTTTGCCATTTCGGCTACACACCAATCATCGTAACCACTTTCCAACGTTCTGGAAACTGCTTCATTGTCTAATTTGTCAAAAGGGTAATAGCCATATTGATTGTACAATTCCCAATCGGAATTGATGTGTGATTTGGTAGATGTTTCTACCATTGCTTTTAAAGCTTCGTTGGCATCAAATCCTTTAAAACCATTTTGGTAAGCAGAAAGAATCATCGGAATGGCGTGATTGCCAATCATACAATAATTGTCTTGTCCCCAAGCTGTCCAAATAGGCAGAAATCCTTTGGCTTTGTGATGAATGAGCATCGTTTGAACAATACCATCAATTTTCTCGGGTGCTATAATTTGCAACAAAGGGAACACCCCACGGTATACATCCCAAATAGAAAGGGTAGAGTAATATTCTTTATTTGGTGCAGTCACAATTTTATCGTCAACGCCTCTGTATTTTCCGTCAATATCGGCAATGTTGGAAGGTTGTAAAAACAAGTGATAGAGCGAAGTATAAAATATTTCTTTCTGATTTTGTGGAGCTTCAATAGTTATTCTACTTAAATAGTCTTCCCAGGTGTTAAGATTTTTTTGATATACTTTTTGAAAATCCCAATGCGGAATTTCGGTTTTCATATTGAGTTTTGCGCCTTCTACAGAAACAGAAGACAATGCAATTTTTACTTTTAATTGTCTATTCTTTGAGAGCAAAAAATCAAGTAAATATTTTGGGGCCTTTTCGTTTTCATTTTTGTCGAGAAGGGTTGATTTTACAAAAGGTTGGTCAAAAGTTAGTGTATAGAAGTATTTTCTATTCACCCAATTTTGGGTAGAGCAATAGCCAGAGATAGTAGTGTTGTTTTCAATTTTTACATCACTTTCAATTACTAATCCTTTTTGATTATTTTCGCTAAATGCAAACCGCAAGCCGTGTTGCAAATCCACTAAAACCTGCGCCTCTTTTTCCGGGAAAGTATATAGATGAAAAGCCACTCTTTCGGAGCAGGTTAGTTCTACTCTTACATCGTCTCTTTTGGTCAAAGCATAATAACCTACCTTACCAATTTCGGTTTCTTTGTAGTAAGATTTTTTTAGTTTTTCTTTTTTGGGATTGATTGGAAGTAACAATACATCTCCCATTTCGTTAATGCCTGTTCCACTAAAGCGAGTTTGCGAAAAGCCTAACAACAGAGTGTCTTTGTACTGATAGCCACTAGTATGATTCCACCCAAAGTCGCGATTGTCGGGTCCGGGCTGTACCATTCCAAATGGCATGGAAGGTCCTGGAAAAGTATGTCCTGTTCCGTCAGTTCCGATAAAAACATTTACGAGTTTTGTGTTTTGTGCGAAACTTGTCGAACAACAAAATAGAAATATGATGAGTAATTTATTTGTCATCTTTTTGAGTATGGTTATTTCTTAAGGTTTCTGCTAACGTTCGGCGGAACCGAGGATCCTGCCAAAAAACTACACTTTAGCCTGGAACTATGTCAGGGACGAGCTCATGAGCCACGAACCGTTGTGAGTGGCGAATAATGTGGCGTTGCCTCAGAGTCGCGGTGGCGCGCCGTGCCCCGCACCGATCCGTCAGCTGACGGATGTCAGGAGAGGCAATGACATATACCAACCTGTTAGCCGTAGGCTGTTTATTCTTTTGCGAATTCAATTAATTCAATTGGTGCTCCATTGTGTTCAATCATGGCAACCCTCACTCCATTACTTGGACTATTTGTTTGAGTTAAGATATTAAATTGGTGTATTTTGAGTTCCAAATCAAGATTCTCCACTTCAAAAGCAACATGAGGCACTTTTTGAATTAACGAGTTAATTGGCGAGTTTTTTTCAAATCGCATCCATTCTATACCGAATGGTGATGATGGAAAGCCAGAAGAATAAAATTTAAACTGGGGAAGATAATCCTCATTAGGCATTTTTTCAGTAGTAGGAATTCCAATATGGTGGAATTTCCATCCCCATTTGACAATTGCTTCAGGAGGTTCAAAATCTTGCCTAATTTTTTTCATGATTATAGATATATATGGTTGTGAAATCCGAAGCATGCGGATAATTGCCCGGCAATAAAATTAGCAGGTGTTACCTGACCCCGCACCGGATTGAATCCCGGTACCCGCCAGCAGCAGGCGGGCCAGGAAACTGTCACGTCGAAGACCCTGACTGAGCGAAGCGAACGTCATGGGGTGCAAGGAGGGTACGGCGGGTTTTTTGCCATTCAGTTACAAAGTTAGTTAAGCATTACGCGTGTCGCGGTACAACTTTGATCGGAGCCGCGAATTTATCCCCGGTTATATAGCTTATGGAGGGCACTGGAACGATCGCGGTATAAGGTATTACAAATTTGTCTTGGGTGCAGGAACAAAAGCAAAAACCGTGACACCAGGAGGCCGCCCCTGACGGTATCGTCAGGGGCAGGCCGCACCGCTGACCACTTAACGGTCCTCTTTAGCTAGAAAGTTCTCGCGGTGCGGAAAAGCCAATGACATATACCGACCTGTTAGCTGCTGGTGGTGTTTTCAAATGTGACAAGAAACGTTTCCGGTGTCATGACAGGTAGAGAACTATCCTTGTAGTCTTTAATATTTCTTGTGATTATACAATCTACCTTTTTTTGTTCTTGTGCTGCAAAATATTGAATGGAATCCTCAAAGTCTTTAAAATCCGAGGTAAGCGCCGACTTGACAATATCACTATCAACTTTCAGAATACCTACCAGTTCAGATAAATCCTGAAGGCTACTGATAACCTTTTTGTGGGTTCCAAACTTCCTGAGAACGTAATACAGGTTACTGAATGAAAGGGATGAAACACAACCCTTGATTTTCTTCTGATCTATCAATGAAAAGATTTTGGCAGATTCAAGCGAAAAGGGCTTTCTATCAGTAAGGAAGTCAACAATGACATCTGTGTCAATAAATACATTTTCCATTCTAGCGGTATTTATTGGTCAGTTGATCGGATAATTCTTTCTTATAATCAAAGTTCTGAGGCACTTTAAAAGAGCCGTGTAGTGATCTTACTTTTGGAGTCAACTCATTATCACTGATAGCTTTTCTATGTGTTAAAGCCTTGAAATAGGTTTCAACCAGATCAGAAAGACTCCGCCCTTTATCTTTTGCGTACGATTTAGCCTTCCGGACTAATTCGCTGTCTACATTTAGTGTAAGTTTTGTGTCCATCTCTACGTAATTTAATTACTGCAAATATACGTAATTATTTTTAAATACGTAACAAATATAAAATAATATTACGTGACTTCCGCTTGCAGCTAACGTTCGGCGGAACCGAGGATCCTGCCAAAAAACTACACTTTAGCCTGGAACTATGTCAGGGACGAGCTCATGAGCCACGAACCGTTGTGAGTGGCGAATAATGTGGCGTTGCCTCAGAGTCGCGGTGGCACGCGTTTTTGTACTTGAGATAGATGGCAGAAAGTATCCATTCAAAATGCAGCCGCAAGCCGCAATACAGGGTCTTAAACCACCAACCGGTTTTTGCTCGGCTGGCGTTCACGTTACCGCGCAAAAACCATGACACCATTTAGCGAGTGCGTGCGGCAGCGGGCCAGCACATGGCGCAAATTACAAATCTGTCGTTTTAGCCACAAAGTTGTCGCGGCATGTAAGCCAATTGCATATACCGCCCTGTTAGCATTTCGTGCTAATACTTTGATACTTGTCTAATTAGATTTGACAAGACGGATACCTATAGAATAGTCGCAATATACTGGAGAGACGTTGTCGCGGTATGATGACCGGCAACGCCTCGCAAAGTCATTCCAACCGCCACCACGACGTACGCGGGTTTTCCCTGATGTTGCTCCTGTTGGGTCTATTTGTGGATAGGTAGAGTAAGGGCCATACAAATCACTGCACCATTCCCAAACATTGCCATGCATATCAAATAATCCATATCCATTGGCTGCAAAACTACCTACGGGCAAAGTTTTTTTTCTGTAGTCACCTTTTACATTTTTATTATAAGGATTATTACCATCATAATTTGCTTGTGAAGAAGTAAGGTTGTTGCCAGTGTAAAATGGGGTGGAAGTGCCTGAGCGTGCCGCATACTCCCATTCGGCTTCAGTAGGTAAGCGGCAACCCATATAAATGGCAAAGGCATTTGCATCTTCCCAACTAACATTTATTACTGGATGGCTGTTTCTACCCCAGCCTGCATCACTAGGTTTTTTTCTACCGGTGGCATCGCAAAATAAATCATACTGTTCAAAGGTTATCTCGTATTTACTCATCATAAAAGCATTTAGAGTTACCTGATGCTGAGTTTCATTCTTGCTTCTATCAACCTCACTTTCGGGACTACCCATGGTAAAGGTACCAGCAGGAATTGAGACCCATTCTATGATTGGTTTAGTTTGAGCATTAACCATAAACCCAAAGTTCAGAAACGTTAAGATTAGGAAGCTTTTTGTCATAAATCAGTTTTCAAAGAATTATTCAAAGGTTCTTCTTGTGTCCTGGTACTTGTTGGGTTTTATTAGCATGAATGCTAACGGTCCGGCGGTATGGCTCTGTTGCCGAAGCTTAGCAAGGGTGAATGTTTTTTGCGCCCGCCGATCATGTCGGGCAGTATATGTCCCCCTTAGAGCGGGCAGGCGAACGTTATGTTACTTTTTATACTCTTTTAAACTATTCTTTCCAGGTGACTACCGCAAAAAACAATAATTCACCCGCGCGAAGGCCGGCCAGCGCGCAAAGGCTATTTTCTCTATTACTTACTTATCCCGCTAGCCGGGAGGCAATGAGCCATACCGACCTGTTACCTGCTGGGCTTATTACTTCTTCTCTGCATCTTACGAGGATCCTGCCTGGTGTCAAATACATCAGTTATTAATACACCTTCTTTGACCCTTTTGTAGATGATCTTATAGTTACCCTCTACCAGGTATCTATGTTCTTCATCAAGTCTTATGAGATTTGGTTCAAGTTGCCCTGATAAAGGATGTTTGACCAGTTGTCTGGTAGCATTGAATATTCTCGAACGGATTCTAAGAGCGACGTTTATGCTAGCCGACTCTTTGTAGAATTGGTAAATTTCATGGAGTGAATTAGCGGCAAAATCAGTCCAGATGATTTTCATGGAGTTACCAAGATTCTGATTCTTTTTCTAAGGCTTCTTGAGTCTTGTATTTACCAGATTTGTAATCTCGGTTTGATTTTTCCGCTCTTTCAATCAACTGTTTCTGAGTAAAAGGTTTTAGTTTCCTTTCAGACCGGGCTTTATTTTCTAGAATAGCCAGCTCAATCTTGCTGAATATGCTTTCATCTTCAAGGCCGGCTATATATTCAATTGCATTGAGTTTTCTTGTCTGCAAATCCATGACTGCCATTTTTTACAAATATACAACACAAAAGCCTACTTTATGTTAACTTAACTGAGCCTTGCAGGTAACGTTCGGCGGAACCGAGGATCCTGCCAAAAAACTACACTTTAGCCTGGAACTATGTCAGGGACGAGCTCATGAGCCACGAACCGTTGTGAGTGGCGAATAATGTGGCGTTGGTCCGCCAGCTGGCGGACGGTGGCGCGTGTTTTTGCACTCGTGGTGCGATGCAGGGATATGATGTTGTATTGTTTATTCTCGCGTTGGCAAAAACCCCCGACACATCCCGGCAGGCTGTGATACCAGTGGGAGTCCCCTGACGGTACCGTCAGGGGCAGGCCGCACCGCCGACCACTCAGCGGTCCTCTTTAGCCAGAAAGTTCTCGCGGTGCGGAAAAGCCAATGACATATACCGACCTGTTATAGCCAGTGCTATTTTTATTAAGGCCTGTGTATAAGGTTTATCTCCGATAGTTCCTGTCCAATTTGATGAATTCCGAGCAGGATTTTTTCAGTCTGGGCATCAGATGGTTTCTTCCGACCCTGTACATACTGTGAAAGTAAGGTTGGATTCATACCAATCTTATTGGCGAGAAACTTAGCGTTAATTACTTTGTAGTACTGAAAGAACTGTTTAAAGTCAATTTCAAACTTAAGGTTCTCTTGTTCAATGCGAATACCATCTTCTTCAAAAAAGAGATTTGCAGCTTCAAGAGCATTATCTATTAATTCAGGAATTGTCCTGCCAGTAGTATAGATAGGATAGTCTTCAGAGAAGGCAGAAAAACCAGTACCTGTCTTTTCCACTATCATTTTAATTTTTTTGTTCGTTGTTTTCATCTCCAACACCTTTATTAATTCTCCAACTTCAAACCTGCATCCTTGAGTATCTTTCTCTCAAGCCCTTTACCGACCTCCTGACTACCATGATTTGGGAAGATGATCATGCCTGGTTTCTTATTATGTTTAAGTTTTACATGCGAACCTTTTTGTGAAACTGGGTACCAACCGTTTTTTGTCAGGATCTTATATAGCTCAGAACATTTCATTGTCTGCTGATACGATATTACAGTACAAAGGTAAATAATAATTTACCTAGATGCAAGTTTTCTTCCATATTTGTTATCGCATTGGCTATAACGTTCGGCGGTATGTGGCGTTGGTCCGCCAGCTGGCGGACGGTGGCGCGTGTTTTTGCACTCGTGATGCGATACAGGATTATGATGGTTATTACTTAATTCTCGCGTTGGCAAAAACCGTGACACCATGAGGGGGTCCCCGGCGGGAGCCGGGGCAGGCCGTGGCGCCAATCATAAAACCGCCTCTTTAGTTACCCAATTATCGCGCCACGGAGCGCCAATTGACATATACCGACCTGTTAGCCACTGTTGCTTATTCCAATATTAACATAGGTGCAGTTACCTCTGACAGGGAAAATATTCCACTTTGTAATCTTCAAACTTAATCATCTATCTAACATATATGCTGGCTGCTACTGCACTATATGTTCCATTATTCAGGACAACTTGGCTGCCATTTTTCCAGTATGCTGCTTTGGTAGTTAAAACAGTGCCTGCAAGAAATACGTCATCATTTACCAGGTAGACTGCCATCGGGTAGGCTTCAGATTCATTTTGAGCGAATGGAGTTACAATTCCATTCTTCCAATATCTACCTAATCCGTTATCCATGCCTGTAATATATGTGGAAGAACCCTTTACAGCCATTGCTACTGTAAAAGACCTGTTTATTTTATCTCCTAAAGTTGTTACATTTCCATTCTTCCAGAACTTTGCAGTTTCAACAGAATTTTCGGACTCAACGCCGCAAACATAGACATCATTTCCTTCAACAGCAATATCTCTTGAGGACGCACTTTTCAGTCCGTCAGTTAGAGCGACAGGGACCCCGTTTTTCCAGTACTTTGCCACTGCTTTTGATTCATTATATTCAAATCCTGCTGCATAAATATTACCACCAGAAATGGCTATTGACCTTATTAATGCAGGCCTGCTACCATCAGTTAAATATGTTGGGGTACCATTTTTCCAGTATGTAGCAATATCCTGAGCCCCTTTGTTCTCATAACCTGCTATATAAATATCTGTGCCATCGATTGTAATATCAAATGCAACCGCCTTTGTACTGGTTGTAACATTACTTTCAGCACCGTTTATCCATAGTTTTATGTTGCGTTCTGATGCCTTGTACTCAGTGCCAACAACGTAAATTGTATTTCCCGCTATAGTAATTGAACTTACACTGATTGATGACTTACCATCAGATAATTCTATAGGAGTTCCGTTTTTCCAGTATTTGGCTACCTGAAAACCATCACTATTCATTTCACTGCCTGTAACAAATACATCATATATATATTTGAAAGTGCTGCCATCTGCTGTACCTGCTTTAGTAGAAACTTTAATTGGTAAGTCTCCTTCATCAAGGGATGGAACCAATACTGTAAGTGTTGTTGATGTTGAGTTTTTTACCTCAGCACTAACTCCTCCGATTGTTACGATATTTTCGACAAGATTTGGACTAAAGTTGGAACCAGAAATGATCAATTCTGTTCCATATCCACCAGAAGTAGGATTTATAGAAGTAACTGAAGGTGGTAATTCAATATTATCATTTTTGTTGCATGAATAAAAAATGAATAACAGGCACAAACTAGAAATTAAGATTGCTCTTTTCATAAGTTGAAGGTATTAGTAATAGGTTGAATATTAATAGGAATCATAATTACCTCAGAACAAAATTTAATGATTGTATATGATATCCTTGATTATTATTGAGATTTAAATTAAAGGGACTTTTCACGCAATAGTGGCTAACGTTCGGCGGTATATTTTGTTTGCGTGCCCCGACGATAGGAGGGGATGGCGCAATTTTTGCCTTGGAGGCACCATTAGAAATCTTTTATTCGAATATGAGTCTATCGCGCTGCTTCCCTAAGCATCCTGGGAATAACTAATTTTTCTTTTAATACTTATTGTAATAAGCGAGGAGCAAAAATTGTGACAAGCAAATGAAATATACCGACCTGTTAGGCTTAGTGCTTTTATATTTCAACAGTTAGCTTCAAGTGCCCACCAAGACCCTCTTGAATAATTCTCATTAGGGTTGAAAGTCGGATATCTGATGCATCATTTTCAATTCGTGAAATATACGTCTTTGTAGTCCCGCATTTTTTTGCTAACTGTTCTTGGGTTAGCTTCTGTTGTTTACGCATTTCTTGAAGAATGACACCAAGCTTGAAAGCTTCGAATTCTTGCTCGAATTTGTCCCTTGAAGGTGTACCTATCTTGCCATAATCCTTGTCAAGATGTTCCTCATATGTTATTATTTTATTCTTTGTCTTCATAATACTCTTTTTTTAATCTTAATGCCCTGTCTATTTCAGTCTTAGGCGTTTTCTGTGTTTTTTTCTGAAACCCATTGAGAACGATTACAAGCCGATCTCTATCAAAGAAGCAGAATATTCTAAAAATGTTGTTGCCAAGACTAACTCGTATTTCATATAAATCTGTTTCCTCAATATGCTTGAGGTATTGTTGCGGAATAATTTCCAGGTGCCTAAGCAATCCTATAGTCCATGTAATTTTCTTTCTAACCTTTATTGATTGCTTATAATAGAAATCCCAGAAGAAATCTCCGTAAAATATTACCTCTCTAATTTGATTTCCATTCATTCCGCAAAGTTAGCTAATTAGGTAACATTTCCAAACAATCTTGGAATATTATTTTGAGCTTTTGGATAATCGCGAGGCATTAAGCCTAACGTTCGGCGGTATGTGGCGTTGGTCCGCCAGCTGGCGGACGGTGGCGCGTGTTTTTGCACTCGTGGTGCGATGCAGGGTTAGACGGTTATTACTTTATTCTCGCGATGGCAAAAACCGTGACACCGGCGGGAGCCCCCGGCGGTGCCGGGGCAGGCCGTACCGCCGACCACTTAACGGTCTTCTTTAGCCAGAAAGCTCTCGCGGTACGGAAAGCCAATGACATATACCGACCTGTTAGGCAAAGTTGGTTATTCTATCTTTTGCCTCCATTCATCAACTGAACAGTATGAAGTAAGATATCTCGAACTTTTAGAGATGCCAATATTAAATCCATACATCAGGCTAACTTGAATATAGTCTAGGTTGTTAAGTTCTTCATAGTCTGATAAAACTATTTTGATTGCATCCTTGACAGGGCTTATTTTTTCAATATCATCAGGACTTGCTCCTGAAATGAGATTATCTTTCAGTACAATGTTTATTAGCAGGTAATTTGATTTACTAATCTCATCGCTACCAAACTGCCTGGTTGTTGATGTATTCCGAGATATTGCAGAATAGGCGACTTTATCTAGGTTATCAATTTTTTCCTTAATTGGCACAAGTTCTTGGACAACCTGGTTCTTATTTTTGTTTATGATGTTCAAGAGCACAAATAATGAGATTAAAAACAATGCAATAATGCCAGTTATCGTAGTCGGCAGAATTCTTGATTTACCTAGTGGAACTTCTGAATAACCATTAGTATTAATCACGTAAGTACCTAGGAATAAATCGTGAAGAGCTTGCCTGGTTGGCGTATTCATTATAAAATGAATTGGCAAGACTATCAAGAAAGAAAGGCAAATAATACTTTTACCTACATATGAAGCCGATAACTCTGACCAGCCAATTATCCGATAGTTTAAGAAGAAAAATGGTATTGTATATATTGAGCTACGTAATATAGATTTCCATACCGATAAAGTACTGTAATCTGAATTCACAACTCGGAGATTCAAGGTTTTTTTCCCAACCGTTTGTCCCTTGAAGATTTTGCTATTACCAAATCCAAAATATGCGAGTGATATGCTGAAACCGATTAGTAGGCCTTGATACCCCATTTTAGCAAAGGAGGATCTTAGTAATAAACCTAGTATCATACCAAAGACTCCAAGCAGTATTATATCAATCAGATATGCCGCAAATCTGCTTAGCAGTTTTGAATATATTGGATTAGTCTTTTTCAGGAAATCTTCAATTTTTTGAACTTGTTCAGAATATCCTCTTCTTCTTAATTCAACAAAAATTGCACTTAGTTGCCCTCTCTCAATACTGCTTGGTTTATTAGCCAGAGCTAACAAATCCTCATCTGTATAGTCAACTAGTTCTTTCTTATCAGAATTCTCCATAATAATATTATTACTAAATGGTTACTTCCAATTTTGCCTAACGTTCGGCGGTATGTGGCGTTGCCTCAGAGTCGCGGTGGCGCGTGTTTTTGCACTCGTGGTGCGATGCAGGGATATGATGTTATTTATTAATTCTCGCGTTGGCAAAAACCGTGAAACCAGGAGGGGGGCCCCGGCGGGAGCCGGGGCAGGCCGCACCGCCGACCACTTAACTGTCCTCTTTAGCCAGAAAGTTCTCGCGGTGCGGAGCGCCA
>CAVSZC010000006.1:0-39922 GCA_963732365.1 uncultured Bacteroidales bacterium
TTTTTAGTCCCCCTTCTCCGCCAGCCGGCGGATCCGGAGGACAATGTACCCGGAGGGGGACTGAACCCCCACAGCCGCAATGGCCACTGGATTTTAAGTCCAGCGTGTCTACCATTCCACCATCCGGGCAAAATATCTGCCTGCAAATATTTAAAAATCCTGTTCGGGCACCCGGAGCCCACCGTTACATCGAGGCGGTCTCATCCGAACAGCAGCCTACCTCCCCCACTGCACAGGAACGGTTGAGGGATCCAGGCCTCCCTGTACCCCCTTTCTGTCACCTGCCTGCGAAATGACGATTGCATAATTCCACCATTTGGAGGTAGCACTGAAGATGTCTTCACTCCTGTAATACCTGTCCTTCCCTTTTAAAGTACCGTCACTGTATTTTAAACTGTTGCAATACGGGTCATAGACCTCAAAATAGACTTTGTCGTTCACCTCCCTGTACCCCTTTAAAACAATAAAATGACCCCATCCGGCAGAAGCTGCGGTGTAGAACTTGTCTACCCTGAGTTTAGAATTAGCTTCATTTCTGACGTAAAACATATCCAGACAGATGATAAGAATGTTCCCTCCGGAAAGGCGGGCCTTTATTATCTGCTCAGTACCTGTTCTTTCTGAAGACAGGCTTATGACCGAATGTGGTATGTTGTTATCGGTAAGATACATGTTGATGTCATTTGTGTACCACCATCCTCCCTCAGGTCTGTATGCTGCCCTTGCATCAGCCGTCGTTTTGCTGAATGCGGGAAATGACCACCTGGCTGACATTGTTGTTGAAGCAGGGCCGCAATTGTTTCCAGAATATTGGCCTGTGCCAAACTGGTCGATATACCACTCATAACTTCGGTTATTAGCCTGAGAGTGCTGTTGAAATCCACCCAGACCCCATGAAAGGGTAAAGGCATTATTTGCTGCAGAAATCTTCCACCTGCTGGCATCCTTTTCATTTTCTGCAACTATGTCATAATAAAAAGGGAGATCGTAGTCATTTGAAGTCTTTCCGCTTATCTGATCCACGTCATTCACATATGCCATAGCCCCGTCAGACAAGGTGAACTGTGCTACCATAGCCCTGCCGTTCAGAGTTGTTTCAGGGAAGGTAAGGTTTACTTCTTTCTTCAACCCGTCAATTTCAACATCAGCCTGCTGACTGACTATCAGGTATTCTAAAATATCTGATTCATCATTCTTGCTGCATGCATTAAGTAGCATTGATGCCAATGCCAGTAAAATCAGTAATCTGTAACCGTGATTCATATTTCGAAGATTAGACTTTCGGCTTCAGGGTCATTATTTCTTGAAAATTCAAGGTATATTCAAAGAGCACAGCATTAAAGTTAAGTAAAATCACTGGTAAAACGGTCTGAACGGGATTCCGTTATTTAAAAAAAATCAGGGCGTCTGTATCAGACGCCCCGATTTCTATTTCACTATAACCGGTTCACCGAGCCCGGCCTTTTTAAGGTCCGTGATCTGTGTTGCCGCGTCACCTACTATCACATAGTACATCCTCATCGGATCAATGTACTTCTGAACAGTCTCGTTCATCTGCTCAGCAGTAAGGCCCCTGAGATAATCCTCCTCCTGCTTAACATAATCAATAGGAAGACTATAGTTTGCCATGGTACTGAGCATCCCAAGCTTCGCCTGAAGCGTCTCAAACCGCAAGGCATTCATCTTCAGCAAAGAGCCTTTGGTGAAATCTACAGTCTCCTGCGGAACACCAGCCCTGTAATCAAGCATGATATCCTTAAAGAGCTGTACAGATTCAAGGGTTGCGTCAGAACGTACCGCCGAGTAGGCACTGAACGTCCCGTAGCTCTTCTGGCCGTCAAAACCGGAATATGCACCATAGGTGAACCCTTTTTCTTCACGCAGTACCATGAAGAGACGTGCACTGGCAGTGCCACCAAGCATATAGTTGGCAACCTCAGCCTTGTAAAAGTCAGGATGATCACGTGTCAGCGACAGGTAACCTATATTGATTACTGACTGCTTGGCACCCGGTACATCCACAAAATACAGTGAGGCTTTGTCGGGCACAGGGGGGAAGGTGAGTTCAGGCATTGCTACTTCTTTTGCCTTCCACTTCTCATTCAGTGATATAAGTGCCTTTTCTACCCTGACCTGGTCAACATCACCCACCACGAGGAAGCTGGCTACTGAAGGAGAAAGGTTCTTATCATAGAAGCCTTTGAGATCGTCTATGGTGATGACCTCGACACTCTCGACAGTACCACTGATATCAGTTGACAATACATTTTCAGCCCCAAGGTTGATCTTTCCTAATGTTATGTTTGCCAGATAATTGGGATCTGCCATGTTGCGTTTGAGGTTATTGACGATTCTTGTTTTGTTTATTGAGAACTGCTCCTCATCCCAGCGGGGCTCAAGCAGCATTTCCTCGACAAGGGCAAGTGTTTTTTCAAAATTACGGGCCAGGGAGTTGACCGAGACTGTAATGTTCTCCTCGCCTCCCCTTATGTTGATTGTGGCTCCGAGCAATTGTATCTCTTCCTCCAGCTCCTCAGGTGTTTTATTCCTGGTGCCCTCGTTCAGCATCTGTGCCGTGAACCTTGCCACACCGGGCTTGCTGATGTCATCAAGCATATGGCCCCCTTTGATCACAATTGAATAGGATACAAGTGGTATCTCACTCTGTTCAATGCCATATACCTTCAATCCGTTTGTGGCTATGGACTGCCATACCAGAGGAATGGTTACCGAAGGGTCAGGTCCGGGTACCGGGGCAACTGAACGGTCAAAAAGACCCGGGGTCTTCTCAATAACCTCCTCTGCCGCGGCGGTTACCTCCATCTTGGTAGCCTTCGTAATGTCTTCCTCAATTATGCCGGCATTTACAGAGCCTTCAGCAATGAGGTCTGTCTGACCTTTCGGAACAAAACTGGTTGCTACATAGTTCTGTCCCTTTATATAACGGTTATAAACATCCCAGACATCATCCATCGTAACGGCCATTGACATCTCAAGGTCTTTTGTAATATATGAGGGTGACCCGGCATATTCATTATAGATAGCAAGCATGAAAGACTTGTACATTACGCTGCTGATCATATTATAAAAAGTTGTCTCTATCCTCGCCTTGGTGCGCTCAAGGTCCCTCTCGGTAAAGCCTTCCGTCTCAAACATGGTATAAGCCTCAAAGATTGCCTTTTCGACATCATTAAGACTTGTTGAGGGGTTGGCGGTCACGCTGACCCTGAAATTGCCTGAGAGCTCTTGCGCTGAGTTTGATACACTGACCGAGGAAGTAAGCTTCTTATCCTTCACGAGAACCTTGTACATCGGAGACTTCTTCCCCTGTCCCAAAAGTTGGGCAAGGATGTCAAGAGCATAGGCATCTTCTGTGTACTGTTCAGGCGTATGATAAACCATGTTATACTGTGGCGCCCTTGCAAAGTTATCCTCATGAAAAAGCTTCTTTGTCTCGCTGAGAGTTACTTTTACCGGATCCGGATCAGCAAGCTCCTCCCCTGCCGGTATCTCGCCAAAATATTTCAGGATCAGGGCCTTGACCTCCTCAACCTCATAATCACCAGATACTACCAGTGTTGCGTTATTCGGAATATAGAATTTACCGTGGAATGCCTTAACATCTTCAACAGTTGCATTTGCCAGGTCTCCCATCTCTCCGATAACATCCCAGCTGTAGGGATGTCCGGCAGGATAAAGATTCTTAAGCAATACGTATTCAGTGTGCCCGTAGGGCATATTGTCAACGCCCTGTCTCTTTTCATTCTGGACAACGTTCTGCTGAAGGGCAAATGATTGAGGGGTGACTGTATTACTTAGATATCCCATACGATCTGACTCAAGCCACATTGCCATCTCAAGGGCATTCTTCGGTACAACCTCAAAATAAATTGTCTGGTCATAACTTGTACCTCCGTTAAGGCTGCCTCCTGCCCCTTCGATATATTTGAAGAACTGATCCTCGCCTACATTTTCAGAACGCTGGAACATCATGTGCTCAAACAGATGTGCAAACCCGGTTTTTCCGACAACTTCTCTTCCGGATCCTACATGATAGAGTATCACGAGTGAAGTGATAGGATCAGATCTGTCTTCATTCAGAACAACTGTCAGTCCGTTGTCGAGCTTATACATTTCGTATGGTATCGACAATTCGGTTTTTTTGCTGCCGGTGCAACTGTAAAGGATTGCAACAAAGGCAACAATTAATAATTTTAATGTTCTTTTCATTTCACTTATTATTTCACCAGAACAGGTTCACCCAGTCCTGCTTTCTTCAGTTCATTCAGCTGTGTTTTGGCGTCGCCGGCAACAACATAATACATCCTCGAAGGATCGATATATTTATTCGAGTATTCAAGTATCTTTTCGGGAGTAAGCTCTTTCACAAATGCCTCTTCCTGTTTGATATAGTCAAATGGAAGGTTATAGCTACTTATATTGTTTATCATGCCGAGCAGGCTGCCGAGTGTCTCAAAACGAAGGGCATTCCCTTTCATCAGTGCTGCTTTTGTAAAGTCAACATATTCCTGTGGAATGGCTTCCCTGTATTTTTCCATTTCTGTCTTGAATATGGTGACCGATTCGAGTGTTGAATTTGTCCTGACCCTTGAAGATGCAGTAAAGGATCCAACATTTTTCCCTCCTGAAAAACCGGATCGTGCTCCATAGGTAAATCCTTTCTCTTCCCTCAGTATCAGGTTGAAAATCCCATTGAAGGAGCCACCAAGCTTGTAGTTGGCAACTGTGGCTGCGTAGAAGTCGGGATCTGAGCGGGGGATTGATGGTCCGCCTATGTTTATAACAGACTGTTTTGCTCCAGGTACATCAACAAAATAGATCTGCGATTTTTCAGGTGCTGCAGGTGCTGTTATTACCGGCAAAGCCACCTCTTTTGGCTGCCACTTCAGGCTCAGTCCTGTAAGCGCGGCTTCAACCCTTGCCTGGTCTAAATCACCTGCTATGAGAAATGTGCTTATTGATGGTGAAAAGTATTTACTGTAGAAATCCTTGAGATCATCTATTGTGATGGATGAAACTGATTCTTCTGTACCCGAAGCATCAAATGCAAGAATAGTATTGCCGAATATCAGTTTGTTGAGATTGCTCGATGCAAGATAATCGGGGCTTGCTGCATTTCTTTTGAGGCTGTTGATTATGCGGCTCTTAGCCAGGGCAAACTGCTCCTCATCCCATCTCGGTTCGAGAAGCATCTCCTCGACAAGTGCAAGGGTCTTTTCAAAGTTTTTGGTAAGAGAGCTGACATTTATGGTGATTTCTTCATCAGAAGATGAAACATATATTGATGCTCCAAGCAGCCCGATTGCAAGTTCAAGTTCCTCGGGGGTTTTGTTTTTTGTCCCTTCATTCATCAATGCAGCAACCAGGTTGGACAGGCCAGCCTTGTCGGTACTTTCGAACATCCTGCCGCCTCCGATCGATAATCTGTACTGAACGAGCGGGAGTTCACTATGTTTAATACCCATAAGCTTAGTACCGTTTGAAAGTGATCCGGTCCAGGGTTGGGGGATTGTTACCTCAGGATCAGGCCCGATGGCAGGCATTACGGAGCGATCGAATTTTGTCGGTGTTTTAACCATCTCTTCATCAGCAATTGCATCAACCTTCACCTCTGCGGCATTGGCCAGATCTTCTTCAACGATGCCTGCATTTACAGAACCCTCTGCAATAAGGCCGATCTCACCTTTAGGAACAAAACTGGTCTGAATGAAATTCCTGCCCTTAATGTATTTTTCATAAACTGCCTTGATATCATCCATGGTAACAGCCAGGTTGTTTTCGAGGTCTTTGACATAGAATTGGGGATCGCCTGTGTTCATTGCATATTCGGCAAGTGTGAATGCCTTGCCCTGAACGCTCGAAAAACGGCTGATAAAACTTGTCTCGTAACCAGCCTTTATCCTCTGGAGGTCTTCCTGGGTAAAACCATCTGTTTCAAATTTCTGAAGTCCTTCAAAAATAGCCTTTTCAACATCTGTCAGGTTTACGCCCGGGTTTGCTGTTACTGATATTGTAAATGCACCGGCAATCTCCTGTGAACCATTCCTTGCTGAAACACGTGAGGTAAGCTTCTTCTCCTTGACGAGAACAGTATAGAGCGGAGATTTTTTTGTACCCGACAGCAAATCACCCAGAAAACTCAATGCATAAGAATCCTTTGAATATCTCTCCACTGTTGGGAAAACCATCGTAAGCATTGGTGCCCTGGCAAAATTATCCTCGTGATAAAGCTTTACAGTGGACGAAAGTGTCACATTCATCGGCTCTCTCTTTTCGATATTTTCGCCGCGAGGAATTTCACCAAAGTATTTTTCTACCCATGTTTTTACCTCTTCCTTGCTGAAATCACCTGATATTACCAGGAATGCGTTGTTGGGCGAATAGTATTTTTTATGGAATGCCTTTACATCTTCAACGGTTGCATTTGCCAGGTCTTCCATCTCCCCGATAACAGTCCAGCTGTATGGGTGTCCTTTCGGATAGAGGTTTTTAAGGATGAGCCCGTAATTGAAGCCATATGGTGCGTTATCAACGCTTTCGCGCTTCTCGTTCTGAACCACGTTCTGCTGATTGGCCAGTGCAGCCCTTGTAACAGTATTTTCAAGGTACCCCATACGGTCAGATTCCATCCAGAGTGCCATTTCAAGTGCATTTTTCGGAACCACTTCATAATAGTTTGTCCTGTCCTGGTTAGTGCTGCCGTTGAGTGAGCCGCCAGCTCCCTGGATATTCCTGAAGAACTGGTCTTCACCTACATTCTCCGATTTCTGGAACATCATGTGTTCAAACAGATGTGCGAATCCGGTTTTGCCGGCCGTCTCGCGGCTGGAGCCAACATGATAGTAAACTGCTACCGATGCAATCGGATCAGATTTGTCATCGTTGAGGATGACGGTCAGTCCGTTGTCAAGTTCATACTTTTCAACTGGCAATGCAAGCTGATCGCCTGCTTTTTTCTGGCATGAGGCAAGAACCACAAATGCCACGAGTAATAGTGTTCTGAAGATGTTTTTCATAGTGTTTTATTTGGGATTATCTGATTTGCTGCATGAAGGCACTAATGTAAAACAAAATAACGGAGCAGAATACCCGATTAACATTTCTTCACAAATGACCGCCTCCCACTTCCGGGCGAATGCCAGATTATGAGAAAGCAGGGAGGTGAACAAATTCAAATTTTCTTTGTATCTTATTGCAGTAACATTAAACATAATATATCATGTTCGACCAGTTTGATCCTGCTGACGACAAAATGTTGCAGGTAATTGATAACAACGGCAAGGTCATTGACAGGGAGCGGATGCCGCAGCTCTCTGATGATGAGCTGTTAAAGCTCTACAGGGATATGCTCTTTGTCAGGACACTTGACTTCATGATCGTCTCATACCAGCGCCAGGGACGTGTCTATACTTACCCTCCAAACTACGGTCAGGAGGCAATCGGTGTTGCCGCAGGAGCTGTGCTCAGGCACGATGACTGGCTCGTTCCGGCCTTCCGTGAGATGGGAGCCTGGCTTGCCAAGGGGGTGTCAATGAAGGAGATATTCATGTTTAACATGGGATTCGAGGATGGTATGCGCTTCGCCGGAGCCAACCATGTTCTCCCTTTCTCAGTGCCTATCGCCTCACAGCTTCTCCATGCCGCAGGAATAGGTTATGCCGTTAAATACCAGAAAAAGGACGAGGTGACCATTGCCTTCGTGGGCGACGGAGGGACCTCAGAGGGGGACTTCCATGAAGCGCTCAACTTTGCAGGGGTATGGAAAGTACCTGTAATATTTGTTGTACAGAACAACCAGTACGCCATTTCAGTACCGGTGAAGATGCAGACCGCCAGCCTCAACATGGCGATCAAATCAAAAGCTTACGGCATACAGGGTCTGAAGGTGGACGGCAATGACATCTTTGCTATGGTGGCAGCCTTCAGGTATGCACACGAGTATGCCCGCAGGGAGCAGCAGGCCGTACTGATAGAGGCCGTCACCTATCGCAAGGGAGCCCATACGACATCAGATGACCCGACGAAATACCGCACTACGGAGGAGGAGAAAGAGTGGGACAGGAAGGACCCGCTGCGCCGCATGAAGTTATACCTGGAGAAAAAGAAATTGTGGTCTGATGCTGAGGAAGAGAGGATCACCGAAGAGTATAAGAAGGAGATTGACCGCCAGTTCCTGGAGACAGAACAGTCAGTAAAGTATCCCCTTGAAGATGCCTTCAAGTATATGTATGCTGAAATGCCCCAGGACCTTCGTGACCAACAGATCGAACATGAAAAATTCTTACAATGGAAAAACGGACGCAAATGAAAGCAATGAATATTGTCAATGCCATCAATGACGCTCTTGACATTAAGCTGAAGGAGGATAAGAACATTGTTGTCTATGGCGAAGATGCAGGCTTTGAGGGCGGCGTCTTCAGAGTTACGGAGGGATTACAGAAGAAATATGGTGCGGAACGGGTCTTTGACTCACCGCTGGCAGAGTCAGGCATCGCCGGCACTGCTGTCGGGATGGCCGTTGCAGGCTTGCGCCCTGTTATAGAGATGCAGTTCTGCGGTTTCATCTACCCGGCCTTCAACCAGATTATCTCGCACATAACACGCTATCATAACCGTTCCCGCGGACGCTACCGGATGCCGATAGTAATACGCCTTCCTTACGGCGGCGGCATCAATGCCCTGGAACACCACTCTGAGAGCATGGAGGCGATCTTCGCACATATCCCGGGACTTAAAGTGGTAGTCCCCTCGACACCCCATGACGCCAAGGGTCTTTTAATATCAGCCATCGAGAGTGACGATCCGGTTCTCTTCCTTGAACCGAAAAGGATTTACCGTGCCATCAAGCAGGAGGTCAGCGAGGAGAAATTCTCTGTGCCCATCGGCAAGGCAAAGGTACTCTCACAGGGCACAGACGTCACAGTGGTAGCTTACGGAGCAATGATCCGTGAAGTGCAGAAGGCTATGGTGATGGCCAAAGAGGCCGGTCACTCTGTCGAGCTGATCGACCTGAGAACCATTTATCCTCTTGACAAGGAGACCATAACGGCATCAGTAAAGAAGACCGGAAGAATTATATTCGTGGGTGAGGAGCCCCGCAGCTTCGGCGTCGGATCGGAGATAATGGCGCTGGCAAACGAGGAGGCGTTCCTTCATCTCGAGGCCCCGCCGAAACGTGTGGCGGCTTTCGATGTGATAGTCCCCTACCCTCGCGGCGAACATCACTATATGATCACCCCGGAAAAGATCTTTTATGAGATTGAACGAACAGTAAAATTCTGAAGCGATGAGATATATATTCAAATTCCCTGATATAGGTGAGGGCCTCACAGAGGGCATCGTGATTGAATGGTACGTTGACAAGGGGACCGCAGTGAAGGTCGGACAACCGCTTGTGAAGATGGAGACCGACAAGGTTGTGACTGACATTCCATCGCCCCGCGAAGGCGTCATCGCCGCACGGTACGGTAAGGTTGGAGAGACGGTTCACGTTGGCGAGACCCTTGTTGAGATAGAGATAGCGGGCGAAGCCGGAGCAGAGGCCAGGGCTCCTGAGATGGAGATGGTAGAGGAGACCGGCGCCGGAGTGGTAGGTACCATAGAGGTAGCATCAAACAACGCCTATCTCCCCGCCAGCGACGAGGGGAGGGAAGTGAAGCCGGCAGCTGAAAAGGGCGCTGCACGCAAGGTGCTGGCGACACCTGTGGCAAGGGCTATGGCACGCGACATGAATATAGATATCAACCTGGTAAAAGGAACAGGTCCTGCCGGCAGGGTAATGAAGAGCGATATACAGAGCTTCCACGCCACGGCAGCATCGGCCAAAACTTCCCCTGCCCTGAGTGTGGCGGCACAGGCCGCCGGCGAACTGGTTGAGATTAAACCAATGAGCCAGATGCGCAAGTCGATAGCGAAGAACATGCTACGCTCAAAACAGAGCACAGCACACATGACCCTTTTCGAAGAGCCAGAGGTGTCAGCACTGATAGCTGCAAGGGCAAAATACAGGGAAGAATACAAAAAAGAGGACATCAATCTCACATACCTCCCCTTTGTCATTAAAGCAGTAGCCGCAGCACTGAAGCGTCACCGCGACCTTAATGCAGAGATGGACTTCGAAAAAGGGAACATCATCTATAAGAACTACTATAACATCGGGATAGCGGTCAGCACACCTGACGGACTTGTTGTTCCGGTGATACGTAACGCTGACCAGCTCAGCATCAGGGAGCTCAGCAGGGCCGTGGCAGAGATAGCAGTCAAAGCCCGCGACCGCAAGCTAACCCTAGACGACATGAAGGACGGCACATTCACAATAACCAATTACGGTGCACTCGGAGGATGGTATGGCGTTCCGGTCATAAATTATCCCCAGGCCGGCATAATCGGCATAGGCCGTATAAGCCAGAAGCCGGTAGTGGTAAATGGTGAGATAAAAGTGGGTAACGTGATGCCTCTCTCACTATCTGTTGACCACAGGCTGATTGACGGAGCAGAGGCAACGGAGTTTCTGCTTGATGTGGCTGCAGGTATTGCTGATCCGCTTACACTGATAATGAGATAAAAAAAAGTCATATGGATTACGATCTGATCATCATTGGCGCGGGCCCGGCAGGATATGTAGCTGCCATAAGGGCAGGACAGGCAGGACTTAAGACAGCAATCATTGAAAAGAAGAATGTGGGCGGTATGTGCCTTAACTGGGGATGCATCCCTTCGAAGGCAATGCTCGAGAGCGCAAAATATTTCTCGAGGCTCTCCATGGCGTCCGACTTCGGTGTAGAGGGGATAGACCCGAAACAAATTTCCTTCAACTGGGAAAAGGGTGTAAAACGCTCCGAACGAATTGTCCGCAGACTCACAAAAGGGGTTGAGTTTCTTCTGAAAAAGAACAACGTCGAGATCATTGCAGGGACAGCATCGCTTGAAGGCGAGGGGACAGTCGTTGTTGACAACCGTAATCTTTCGGCAAAGAACATTATCATTGCCACCGGTTCCTATCCCAGGCCTCTTCCCTTCAAAGTGCACGAGAAGAAGATACTGAATCTCGAGAACCTGTTTTCAATGAAGGAGATCCCTCAGAAGCTGCTCGTGGTCGGTGAAGGACCGGTAGCAGCCGAGGTATCTCAGCTGCTGGCCCTGATAGGGAGGGATGTTACTCTGGTGAAAACGGCCGACAAGGTTTTCCCGGCGCTTGACGATTATCTTAACACCTATATAACCCGCCGCTTCGAGACAATGAAGATCAAGGTCATTGAAGGAAGCCAGGGTTTTGACTCTGTCAATGTCGGTGATTACGAGGGCATAGTGAACTGCATGTCTCGCAAAGGCATAAGGCCGACGGGGTCTCTCAAGCCGGATACCGCTGACAGCTTCTATGTCACCGATGAGCATTTCATGACCAGCGTTAAAGGCGTATATGCCGTGGGCGATGTCAACGGCCGCAGCATCTATGCCCATGCCGCCTCGGCGCAGGCGCTGGCATCAGTGAACCATATACTGGGCATCACGGAGACAATGGAGACGGAGAGGGTCCCACTCACAATCTATACCGATCCGGAGATAGCACAGATAGGCAGGACCGAGCAGCAGCTGACAGCCGACGGCGTTGAATACAAGGTGAATGAGTTTCCCCTTTCAGCAAACGGAAAGGCTCTCACCGAGGGTAACCCCGAGGGGATCCTGAGGATCATCTCAGAGCCAAAGTATGGTGAGGTACTTGGTGTGCAGATCATATCTCACAATGCAACTGACATGATCAGCGAAGCGGCGGCCTACATGGCAGTCGAGAGTACAGTGTTCGATGTTGCCCGCACGATGCACGCTCACCCGACCATCTCGGAGGTTTTTCTCGAAGCCGGGTCCGACGCGGTGGGCACACCGGTACATAAATGATGACCTGATGTCAGTACAGGTCATACCATACGATCTTCCGGATGCCTCATTATTCGCAGGCACTGATGATGAGATTCTATTATGGAAACCTGAAAACACTGTAATTGTCCTGGGCCAGAGCAACACTCCGGCCCTTTCACTTATTGAAGAGAATGTTCATGCGGACGGGGTCCCTGTCACTAAAAGACCTACCGGGGGCGAGGCCGTTGTTCTTACTCCCCGTATGGCAGCGATAACCATGGCACGCAATTTTCCGGGTATGACATCCTCAAAGGGATTTTTCACAGAGGTGAACAGCCTGATAATGAAGATTCTTTCTGACCTGGGTGTAAAGGAGCTTGGGTCAAAGGGCATTTCCGACATCACCGTCGGTGACAGGAAGATACTGGGATCGTCAATGCACAGGAGAGAGTGCAGGCTGGTCTACCATGCGGTGCTGAACCTCAGGGAGGGTACGGATGTTTTTGAAAGGTATCTGCGTCATCCGCGGCGTGAGCCTGACTATCGTAAGGGGCGCCTTCACAGCGAGTTTGTGACATCTCTGTATGGGGAAGGGTATAGTGTGGGTTATGATGACCTGGCGGCCAGGCTCGATGATTACAGCCATTCTCTTTTACAATAATCTGATCTTCTACGAAGATCAGCGATTGTGCTGGTTATCACAAATTTGCGGGCATTAATCAATTCACGATGGTCGTAGACCATCCAATTATTGTAGACAATGGGATTAAAGAATTCAATGATGGTCGTAGACCATCGAATAAATAATCATAGAATAACAATCTCCCGCGCAACAATAAAGGAGACGTTTTTTTGGATAAATTCACAAATCAAATATCCTTTAACTATGATCAACATATCTATGATGATAAACCTTCACCAGCGCAGAAGAGCATTCATCACAATCGTTTTTCTTTTTGCATTAACTATCTTATTATCAGCCCAATCAAGGAAACAATCTGCCAGCCCAGATCAATATTTCCCCCCTTACGGACACTGGGAGCATCGCAATCCGGAGGCAATGGGGTTCGATACCGCTGCCCTGAAGAGCGCTGTAAACTTTGCCATTGACAACGAGATCAACTATCCGAAAGACCTTCGCATCGCCATCATGCAGACCTACGGACATGAACCGGGCTTCCGCATCATGGGTCCTGTAATTGACCGGGGTGAGCCATCGGGTGTGATAATAAAGAACGGGTACATAGTCGCCTCATGGGGTGAGACCGAACGGCCCGAGCTGACCTTCAGCGCCACTAAGAGTTATCTGTCTACAGTGGCAGGACTGGCATCTGACGATGGCCTCATAAGCGTGAATGACAGGGTTGCCGGGTATGTTACCGACGGCACCTTCAGCGGTCCTCATAACTCGCAGATAACCTGGGAACACCTTCTCAACCAGAGCTCCGACTGGTCAGGAACGCTGTTCGGCGTCCCAGACTGGGCCGACAGGCCGCCGCGAACCGGCACACCCGACGACTGGCAGAGGAGAGAGCTGCTTGAACCGGGAACTGCCTATGAATACAATGATGTAAGGGTCAACCTGCTGGCTTACTCCCTGCTGCAGGTCTGCCGCCGACCCCTTCCGGTCATCCTGAAGGAACGAATAATGGATCCGATTGGCGCCTCGACAACCTGGCGATGGAACGGCTATGACAACTCATGGGTCACCATCGACGGGCAGATGATACAGTCAGTCAGCGGCGGCGCACACTTCGGCGGCGGACTGATAATCAGCACGCTTGACCATGCTCGCTTCGGACTGCTTTTCCTCAGGAACGGTGAGTGGAACGGGAAGAGACTCATATCTGAAGACTGGATTAAGAAGGCCACCGCCCCCTCCACGGCCAACAGCAGCTACGGCTATATGTGGTGGCTGCTCAGGGGCGACACGAAATGGGAAGGGGTGCCTGAAAATGTCTTCTATGCCTCAGGAATGGGCGGCAACTTTGTGATTGTAAACCAAACCAATGACCTGGTTGTGGTTGTCCGCTGGATCAATCCCTCAAAGATCGGCGAAATGATGACGATGATAGTTAAATCACTGAGGCAATAAACAACATGAAGAGATCCGAATTTTACAGTATTACACCGGCAGGCCTGAACGTAAAGCTTAATTCACCTGACGAGGCCCTTGCAGCCCTGGATAAGGAAGGGTACGTGTGGTTCAACTACATGAAGGCAACCCGCGAAGAGCTTTCTGAAATTGCTAACCCTCTCGGTTTACATCCTCTCTCGATAGAGGACTGTACTGATGAGACACAGGTGCCAAAAATCGATGAATTTGCGACTTATACATTCATCGTTTTCAATGCTCTTCGCTATGACCAGGAAAACCTTCTTTCAGACGAGGTCGACATCTTCATAGGCCGGAATTTTTTAGTCACTGTCAGCGGTTATTCTGAAACAACCGCCTTCCCCCTTGAAGGGGTTCACGCCGTGATAGAGAGGAACATATCTGCCGTGAGCCGTGGCCCGGCATGGCTGATGCATATCATCCTCGATTTCATTGTAGACCGGATGGCAGATGCCATTGACAGGGCTGAGGCAGATATCGACATTGCCGAGGAGGCTATCCTTGATTCTCCTGCGGCCTTCGACCCCTCAAAACTTATATACCTTCGGCGTAACCTTCTGGCGCTTCGAAAAAGCCTCTTTCACGAGCGTGAGATACTTATAAAGATCAGCCGCAACGATTGCGAATGGGTGCCTGAGAAAGCCACTGTGCATTACCGTGATATTTATGATCATCTTTCCAACTTCCTTGAAATGACTGAGAGTCACCGTGACAATGTGACAAGCCTGATGGAACTATATGCCTCGATGCTGAATAATCAGATGGCCCGGGACTCGAATCAGACCAACGCCTCTGTACGAAGGCTTACCATGATTACAACCATTTTTATGCCGCTCACACTCCTTGCCGGAATTTTTGGGATGAGTGAGTGGACGGTCATGACCGGAGGGGAGGAAAACATCAGGAGCTCTTACCCTTTTTTCGGAGGCATAATGCTGCTTATCGGCGCAGCTAATTTTATTGTTTTGAAGTGGCTTGAAAAGCGGGACTGGAAAAAACTGCTCTGAAGTAACCAACATGTCTGTGCCAATACCGGTATAATCATTTTTGTTTTGCGTTTTTCCGAATCATTATTACATTTGCAGCCACTGATCAAATATTTCTTCCAGTTAAGAGTGTTTGATTTTTATTAAGAAGGGCGGAGAGATTAGGCTCAGTGAAGCCCTGGCAACCAATCCTGATCTGATCGGAGAACGGTGCCAAAACCTAATCCCGGGTAACCGGGAGATGATAAAGATAAACATGGAAAAGATGAATTCAATTCATTTGTCTCACAACAATTTCATTATGCCGCTCATGCCTATGTGCATGCGCCGGTAAGGATCACTTCCCATAAGTCATATCCTTTCAAGCATATAACCGGATTCATTGCCTTGCAATAACCTGCATATTGGCATACTAAGCATAATATTAATAATCAATAATATACATCATGAATAAGACAGAACAGAACTTTGAAACTCTCCAGGTACATGCGGGACAGCAACCCGACAGGGAGACACTCTCCAGGGCCGTTCCGCTCTACCAGACATCATCATACGTATTCAGGAATGCAAAACATGCTGCCGATCTGTTTAACCTGACTGAACCGGGGAATATATATACCCGCATAATGAACCCGACGACTGACGTTTTTGAAAAAAGGGTGGCTGCTCTTGAAGGCGGAGCGGCAGCACTGGCAGTGTCATCGGGCCATGCGGCGCAGTTTATTGCACTTACCACCATTATGCGGAAAGGAGATAACTTTGTCAGTTCACCGTTTCTGTACGGTGGTACCTTCAACCAGTTCAAGGTTACATTCGCAAACTTCGGTATAGAGGCGCGCTTTGCCAGAGACCTGAATCCCCGTTCATTTGAAGAACTGATTGATGACAACACCAGGGCTGTGTACCTCGAAACGATTGGCAATCCAGGCTTTGATATTCCTGATTTTGAGGACTTTGCAAAACTAGCCGGGAAGCACGGCCTTCCGCTGGTGGTTGACAATACCTTTGGTGCATGCGGTTACCTATTCCGACCGATAGAGTACGGAGCTGATATAGTTGTTGAATCTGCAACCAAATGGATAGGCGGTCACGGAACCAGCATCGGAGGAGTCATTGTTGACGCAGCCAGCTTCAACTGGGCAAACGGTAAATTCCCGCTCTTCACAGAACCTGCGGAAGGTTACCACGGCATTGTCTTCAGTGACCTCTTCTCGCCTGCTTCCGAAGCAGGCAATATAGCCTTCATTGTTAAGGCACGGGTTGAGGGACTGAGGGACATAGGCCCCAGCTTAAGCCCCTTCAATTCCTTCCTCCTCCTTCAGGGGCTCGAGACACTTTCCCTGAGAATGGAAAGACATATTCAGAATACTATGGCTCTCGCGGAATGGCTTAAGAAACACCCGGGCGTTGAAAAAGTAAATTATCCCGGACTCCCGGGAAATCGCTACCACAGTCTGGCAGAAAAATATCTTCCCAGGGGAGCCGGAGGGGTTTTAAGCTTTGTCCTTAAAGCAGAAAAAGATAAGGCAGCAAAGCTTGTCGAGTATCTCAACCTGGTAAGTCACCTGGCAAATGTCGGCGACGCAAAGACACTGATAATTCAACCGGCAGCGACCACTCACTCACAGCTCTCTCCGGAAGAACAGATGGCGGCAGGTATTGAGCCCGGTCTTTTCAGGGTCTCTGTGGGGATAGAACATATTGACGATATCATATCTGATTTTAACCAGGCTTTTAAACAGGTCTTATGAATATTTTAAGAACAGAGCAAAAATTCATAACTGAGACAGGGGCAGTAATCCCGGGGCTGGAGATAGCTTACACCACTTTCGGAAATCTGAACACAGATGCGGACAACGTGATCTGGGTATGTCATGCCCTCACTGCCAATTCAGATGTCGAAGCCTGGTGGCCCGGCATGGTGGGTGACGGATTACTGTTTGACCCCGGCAAATATTTAATTGTTTGCGCCAATATCCTGGGGTCCTGCTATGGCACCACCGGCCCTGCATCGGTAAATCCGGAGACCGGCAAACTGTGGCTCAGGGATTTTCCGCTGATAACTGTCAGAGACCTGGTAAATGTTCATGAGATACTCCGGAAGCATCTCGGAATAAAGAAGATCCATTCAGTAATAGGCGCCTCGATCGGCGGATACCAGGCACTGGAGTACACTGTTATGTATCCGGGCCTTATACAGAGGCTGATCGTTCTGGCTTCAGCGGCAAAACAGACTCCCTGGGCAATATCTTTCAACGAATCACAGAGACTTGCATTGGAGGCCGACCAGTCATTCCTGAGCAGTGATCCGGACGGCGGGAAAAAAGGACTTAAAGCTGCCAGGTCAATTGCCCTGCTCAGCTACCGGTCCTCTGTTGCCTACAACCTGACACAGAAAGAGGAGGATAATGAAAAGCTGGCTTCTTTCAAGGCATCGTCATACCAGGCATACCAGGGTGATAAACTCGTAGCCCGGTTTAATCCGCACTCCTACTGGTGCCTTACATGCCTCGCAGATACCCATAACATAGGCAGGAAAAGGGGTGGTGTTATCAATGCTCTGAAAGAAACAGAGGCTGAGGTCTTATGTGTAGGGATAGGCTCTGATCTTCTTTATCCAACTGACGAGCAGAAGTTTATTGCATCGCACGTGAAGAAGGGGGAATATGTGGAGATAGACTCATTTTACGGCCATGACGGATTTCTTATCGAAACGGCTCTGGTCACAGATGTCGTTCGGAAATTCTGGGCCAGAACAATTTACCATTGAAGCTATGACAAGAGAAAAACTGAGAATAGGATTATTCGGGTACGGTTGTGTTGGCCAGGGGCTGCATGACGTTCTGAACAGCAGCAGCGGATTCAAGGCTGACATTGTAAGGATTTGCGTCAAAGACCGTAATAAAAGCAGAAGAATACCAATGTCGAATTTTACCTTCGATAAAAACGATATTCTCAATGACCCTTCGATCAACCTGATTGTGGAACTGATTGATGATGCGGATGAGGCTTTCAATATCGTTACAACGGCGATAAAGAGCGGAAAAAATGTTGTGTCAGCCAACAAGGTGATGGTGGCAAAACACTTCCGGGAGCTGGTGGATCTGCAAAAAAAGCACAATGTATCAATGCTTTATGAAGCTTCCGCCGGCGCAAGCATACCCATTATCAGAAACCTGGAAGAATATTATGACAACGAGCTGCTGCACTCTCTCCGCGGGATCCTTAATGGTACCACAAATTACATCCTGACAAAGATGCATAACGAAGGGATCAGTTACTCCACTGCCCTGGAGGAGGCGCAGAAACTGGGATTTGCAGAATCTGATCCCACCCTGGATGTGGAAGGATGGGATGCAAAATACAAGCTTTGCATTATAACCGGTCACGCCTATGGCCTGTTTATCGAACCTGAAGAGGTGTTTCATTACGGAATAAACAGGATATCCGCTTCCGATATCACCTATGCCAGGGAAAAAGGTTTCAAGATCAAATTGGTTCCTTATGTGGGAAAGACCAGTGAAAATACAATAACAAGCTTCGTTCTCCCACGTTTCATATCATCTGACAAATACCTTTATAATGTTGATAATGAATATAACGGGGTGATCACGGAGGCGGCCTTTGCCGACAAACAGTTCTTCAGCGGTAAGGGAGCCGGCGGCCATGCCACCGGGAGCGCCGTTCTCTCTGATATCTCGGCAAATTCTTACAGTTACAGGTATGAGTATAAAAAGCACCAGCAGGCCACTGTCTCAAACTATACGAGGAACTTTAAGCTGCAGATATATCTGAGATACAAAAATGAAAGAGACCGTAAAGTGTTTGGATTCCGCGAAGTGTCAGAATATTTCAGCAGCAGGGCTTATAAATATGTCATCGGGACGGTGAACCTCGAAACACTCTACAGCTTAAGGTCAGACTTGAGGAACATGGATGTTTTCATTGTCAACACGGGAAAAAAATTCTGACAGAATTATCTCAAAGACTCTTGCCGGCATTAAACCTGTACGGATGGCCTGCCACTATAAGAGGAGATAAAAAGAAATAATTTTTATATTTACGAACTTTTGAAATCAACCAGGTGTTATAAAGAACTTGATAAT
Source organism: uncultured Bacteroidales bacterium (assembly GCA_963732365.1). GTDB lineage: Bacteria > Bacteroidota > Bacteroidia > Bacteroidales > VadinHA17 > SR-FBR-E99. Next base: position 19,086 of record CAVSZC010000006.1, read on the forward strand.
CTGAAGCAAAATGAACATGAAAGAGATAAAAAGAATAATGGTGATACTGTTTGTATCTTCATTAACTATTACCGGTCTGAATGCACAGACCCGCAACGACGTGATCACCGCTTACAATGAAGGAGCCAAGGCCATGCAGACAGATCCCCAGGCCGCCATCATAGCCTTTGAGAAAGTAATTGTCCTCTCGGATCAGGTCGGCGAAGAGGCTGCAGACCTCAGGCAAAAAGCAGTTCAGGTACTGCCCGGACTGTATACCAAGCTTGCCAGCAATGCACTGAATGAGAAGAAACCGGCGCCTGAAGTAATCAGGGCTGCGAAGACAGCTGTCAGTGTCGCGGAGAAATATGAAAACCCCACTGGCAAGACAAATGCACAGAAGGTACTTGCCCAGGGATATAACGTCATGGCTTCCGAATACTTTTCCAAAAATGATTATGCCAACGCCATCCTGGCATTTGACAGCCTCCTTACAATCAATCCCGATTATCTTGCCGCTATCTATAACAAGGCTTTGATTTACATCAAACAAAACGATGCCGCATCTTTTGAAAAAACTATCGATCTCTATCTCGAGAAAGTAAAAAGTGCAAATGACGAGGAAAAGGTAAAGAAAGCATCTACCCTGGCACTTGAATATTTCCGTGGTGCCGGATCGAAGGCTAACCAGGCCAATAACCTTGATGAGGCACTTGAATCGTTAAATAAATCTGCAAAATATGGCGAGGACAAGGATCTCTTCTACTATTTTGCTGATGTGTACAACAAGCAGAAAAACTTCGACAGCGGAGCAGAATATGCGCAGAAAGGTCTGGATCTTGAAACAGGTGCAGCCGAAGCCAAAGCCAAATTCTACTATCAGCTCGCCGTTGCCCAGGTGGGTAAAGGGCAAACAGCTAAAGCATGCGCTTCATTCAAGAATGCCTTGTACGGACCCTTTGCCGAAGCATCAAAAGCACAGAGGACAAACATGAAGTGTACTGACTAGATCAGGCACACAGTTTCCAGCATTAAGGGGGTGTCTCAAAAGGGCACCCTTTTTATTTTCAAATCGCTGCATATAACTACCAATAGCAAAGTGCCATACCCGATGGCTTACAGCAACTGCCATCTTCATTTATTATTTATCGCACCCTCAAAATAAAATTGACTTTGGTTATTGCATCTCATAACTTTGATATAATGATAAAATGAGCCCCGAATCTTCTTACCCATGAGTCATAAAAAATCAACGCAATGAAAAGAACATTAAAATTATTGGTTGTACTGGTTATTACAGTACCCTTTATGTATTCCTGTAACAAGGATCCACTTTTGCTGGTATCTGACTTCACAACCTACTTTGATGAACATCCTGTTACAGGAAAGATTATCGGTAATATCTCTGCCGGATCGAGCGAAGGGCAGCTTACCTTCTCTGTCGTCTCGTCAGTACCGGCAGACGCTTTCAACATTGACCCTTCAACCGGAGAACTCTCTGTAAATAATCCGCTAGTCTTCAATTATGAAGCAAATCCCATTATCGAAGGCGAAGTGAGTGTTGAATGCTCTGATATAACCAGGACAGTAAATGTCAAAGTCTTTCTTAATAATATTCTTCCGATGGCTGGTTTTTATAATGCCGTCGGTGTGACTGTTGCTGCATCCATGGGTGCAAACTACCTCCTGGGAACAAAATTCATACTAAGTGATCTGACAGGAAAACTCCAGTCATTTAATCTGTTAGGAAGAAATACCGGGACAAATGTTCAAATGGCGCTTTACAGTGATAACAATGGGGTACCGGGTAATCTTGTCGCCATGAGCTCCTCAGGAACTGTAAACAGCTGGGGTATTACAACTCTCGCTGTAATCGGCGACGTCACAATGCTGCCCGGCAATTACTGGATAATGGCTGTCTACAGTACCACCGGTGATCATGTATTTAAAAGAAGCGGTACTGCCACGGTATATTATAAAAGCCTTACTTTCGGGAACAGCCCTCCTTCAAATGCATCTGATTTCCTCTCATATACCAGCGGAGATTTCTCCTATTTCATCGTAATAGATTAATACAATGAAAAAGATCATAATTATCTCTCTTCTGCATGCTGTTTCATCAATGTTCATTTCTGGTCAGGGCTCTGAACATTACTTCTTCAAAGAATCCAATATCCTGAAGCCATTTCTGTCAGAAATCAGGAGTACAGTGATAAAGGGTGAACTTGCTTACCTCAATAAGCTGGATAAAAACTATTATGTCAGCGATTATACCAGCAGACCATTTATCGAAGTCCACCTTGGTGCAGACCTCCCCTTCTACTATCTGGTCAATCATGAGAAGAATTTAAAATTCAGCGTCAGCGGGTACATCGGGAACATGCTTTTGATTGATATGTTTCAGGAGGTAACCGCGCCGGTAATAAATACAGATTATTTCTTTGGTGTTCAAACCAGCTTACTAAAATATGTTGATTATAAGCATATTAAAAATGTTGGGCTGAAACTTGTACCCGTCTTTCATGAAAGTACCCATATTGGCGACGAGTTTTCTTTGCATGGCTATAATGATATCCCTGACTTCAGAAGGGTAAATGTCTCCTATGAGGCCTGGGAGATAGCAGCTGTAATTAATGATCCTGACACTGTGCGAACAAACCTGCTCTCTGCTAAGGTTGGATTTCACAGACTCTGGAATGTTAACAAAGGATACTATACCACTGACAGCCTTGAAACAAAAAATGATCTGGCACCTCCAAGCCAGAAGAACTATGAATACTATCTGCAGCTGAATCTGCAGAGAACAAATGGATTCCTCTGTTCTGAAAGATGGATGCAGGTGATATCTGTTGAAGCGAATAACCGTTTGCGATTCAGCTATGACAATGATATCGGGGAAAAAAGAACATGGAATTTTAACATTTATCTCGGCTGGAAGTACCTTAACAAGAACTCAAAAAGAAATATGGGGTTCTACTTAAGGTACTATAACGGAATAATACCCAACGGACAATTCAGGAATACAGGAGGTTTTCAGTACGCTGCAATAAGCATTATATACAATTAACGGTACTCTGTCCGCTCGGTAAAAAGGAGTAAATGTTGGAGTGAGACTGAGAATGAGAGCGAGAGTGCTCTCTCTCATTTCAGCACTCCATCGGGACTGCCTGTTCAAGCCTCCTAGGTACCAAACCTGTATCCAATTCCGGACTCTGTCATTAACAGAACCGGTTTTGAGGGATCTTTTTCAATCTTTTTTCTTATTTGAGCGATGAAAACCCTCAGATATTGCGTTTGTTCAATCTGTCCCATACCCCAGACTTCCTTTAAAATGTACTGATGTGTTAGAACCCTGCCTGAATTTCTTGCGAGCAAAGCCAGAAGCGAGAATTCGGTTGATGTAAGTTTTATTATTTCATCGTTTTTGTACGCGGTATGTTTGTCAAGGTCAATGGTAATATTCCCAAACACAAGCCGGGGATTATTATCATTTGACATGTTTTGCCGGATTGCCACCCGGATCCTCGCAAGCAACTCGCCAGTCCTGAATGGCTTAGTCAGATAATCATTGGCTCCGCTGTCAAGGGCCTTAACAATATCATCTTCTGAATTACGCACCGATAAGATGATTATTGACTTTTCATACCACTCTCTCAGTCTCTTTAGTACCTCGAATCCGTCTATGTCCGGCAGCCCCAGGTCAAGTATAATAAGTTCTGGCTGACGCTGAGAAGCGTGAATTAATGCATCCCTGCCTGTTGCAGCTTCAGATATTTTGTACCCGTTTGCTGACAGGGTAATTTCCAGAAGACGTCGGATCTGAACTTCGTCATCAACTATCAGAATTAGTTCTCCCGTTTTCATCACACCCTCATGTTTGTTTGTATTCATCTATTTCAGAGACATTTACCGGTATCTCAATTGTAAAAGCTGCTCCGCCTCCATCCCTGTTGCTGGCTGACACCGTCCCTCCCTGAGCCTCAATGAAACCTTTCACAATTGATAATCCAAGGCCTGTTCCCCCTGAAGAAGCTTTCTCTCCTCTGTAGAATTTATTGAAGAGAAGATTAAGATCAGCAGAACTGAACCCCTTTCCATGATCAGTTACCTTCACAATAAGACTGCCCGCCTCTTCATAAGCAAATGAGACCCCTATTTCAGTTCCCTCCGGAGCATATTGCGTAGCATTCAGAAGAAGATTGTGCAGAACCTGCTCCATAAGGCCGAAGTCAATATAGACCAACGGCATATCTTCGGGTATTTCCAGAATTAATTTAAACTGGCTCAGTTCCAGTCCAAGAGTACCTACCACTTTATTTATAAGATCGTGAACGTCGCACCAGTCAGGTCGTGGAGAGAGATGCCCGGATTCAAGTCTTGACATGTTCAGGAGGTTTTCAATTAACCTGTTGAGTCTGACAGATGCCTTTCCCATCTCTGAGTAGAGCCTTTTCCTGGTCTGCTCCGGATATTTTTCGGAAAGCAACGTATCTGTGGCCCCCATTATAGTCGCAACCGGGATTCTCAGCTCATGGGAGATAGAATTGAAAAGCGTTTTGTACAGTTTGTCTGATTCTGCAAGGATATAAGCATCCTTTGCCTTAGCGCTTAGTAATTCCCTTTCAAATTTCCCTGCCACAAGTGTTACACAAGCCTCCAGGAACTGTTCCTCTGCCGGTGTCAGTGCTCCTTTTAACCTCATACCTATTACTCCAAGACATTTCAGACTGCTCTGAAGAGGATAGAATGTTCTCTCTGATAAACTGTAATCTTCAGTGTACCTTCCAGCCTTCTTTGAATTCTCATATACCCGCATAGCAACCTTTTTATCTTCCTCTGACAGAAAATGATCATCATTATCCGGGCAGTGAATATTCATTGTACCATCCTCGTCCCATAGCATAAGTAAGGGGCTTACATTAAAGTACTTTTTTAAGAATTGTTGAGCCACACTAACAATATCCGATATCTCATTCGCCTCAAGCAGCTCCCTGGTAAGCTGATAAAGCGCAAGTGTCTTTTCCTCCCTGTTTCTTGCATTTCGCTCCTGCCTTTTAACACGGGATGTAAGTATACCGTTTACCAGGGCAACAATAAAAAACATCACAAGCATTAGCGTGTCTTCAGTATCACCAATATGTAAAGTGAATGAAGGGGGAATAAAAAAGAAATCCCAGATGGCTGCACCAAGTACTGAAGCGAGCAGAATTGGCCCGGTGCTGAAGAAGATGGCAAGAAGGGTAACAACAAACAACAAAATAAAGGAAACCTGCCGGTAACCTATCAGCTCTTTTAATTGATAACAGATTAAAGAAACCAAAATCATTATGACAGTCACCGTCACATAATGAAAAAATGTGGCATTCTGTTTTCTGAGACTAAAAGGAAATAACATTGTTTGACTCCCTGTTTTCATCAAAGTTAGATCAATAGTTGCTTATTGTATTGTTTTATTCAGAATCTGGATGTTTTTATATTTTCCTGTACCAGGTGCCTGTCAATAAAGCCCTGAACAATGCCAGGACGGGAATGATTTCAAGACGACCAGCCCACATCTGGAAAATATAGGTGACCTCAATGGCAGGATGCATAGTCGGATCAACAATTCCGGTCGAAAGCCCGGCGGTTGATTGAGCCGCAGTTGATTCAAACAGTGCATCTGCAAAAGAAAACCCATCCGGCATGAAAAAATATGTGACGAAAGTTCCTCCCAGAAGAATCAGGAGAAAAAGAAGAGAGAAGACGGCAGCATTTGCCAGCTCAGTATTCATCTGATCAGGAAGTAAACTTTTACCGTCAAATTTTACTGTTTTGATAGTATTGCGAGAAAGGAATACTCTATTGATCTGCCATCTTATGCCCTTTTCAATCATAAGTGCCCTGATCATTTTTATTCCTCCCACCGTTGCTCCCGATGCTCCTCCTATGAACATGCCGGCAAAGACGATAAAGACAATTGATGGTGTGTCCCATATGCTGATGTTCGAGGTCTGCCAGCCTGTTGTAGACATCGCGCTTACAAACTGAAAAGTGCCCTCCCTGAAAGGCTCCGGAACTGTTTGTGAGTAATAAAGCAGAAATGAAAGGATTATGCCACCAAAAAAGTAGCATATTATCAAGGCTCTTGTCTGTATATCCTTCCAGAGCTCACTGAACCTGCCGAGGATAATGAATCTGTAAAAGAATGGAAGGGAGAATGAACCCAGCGCCATTGGCAGAATATATAAAATATCCATCACTGGCGACTTGTATGTAGCAATACTGTCATCAAGCGTACTGAATCCTCCGGTTGACTGTCCGGCCATCGCATGGTTTATCGAATCAAAAAGGTTATCACGCCAGGGGTAATCTGGCAGGATCAGCCTGGTACCAATAATCAGATATGCTGTAGAGAACAATGTGATAAAAAAATATGCTTTCCAGATACCCCTTGTTGTCTCAATGATTTTAGGCTTGAGCTTTATCCCCGTAGCTTCAGACCTGTACATTAATATTGAGCTGCGGCCGGAGCCAGGATTTAGTACAGCCAGGGCAAGGATTATAAATCCGGCTCCTCCGAGCCATTGAGCAAAGCTCCTGTAGAATAGTATTCCTTTGCCTACAGACGGTTCATGTACCGCCATGGTGAGTCCGGTCGTAGTGTAGGCACTCATGCTCTCGAAGAAGCAATGAAGTGGATTTTTAAAATACAAAAGACTCGACTGATACGATGCACCCTCAGGTATAAACTTGCTTAATACCTCCGGGGGTGTGATACTGGCAATAATGTAAAATGGCAATCCGCCCATCATCGTCGAAGCAAGCCATCCAAAAGAAACTATTATCAGCACATTATTGAAAAGCGGCTCGTCAGCATTTCTATAAAAATACATTAATAGCCGGCCAAAGATCATTGTTATGCATGATGAAAGGACAAAGCCGCCGGCTGAATACCATTCTTTATATATGGCAGAGACTACTGCCGGGACAAGGAAAATAAAACCAATCATCCAGAAAAGCCTTCCGGTTTCTTTCAGAACTACCGGCCGTGTTTTGCCTGAAATTCTCATTTTGCAATTACTATTACTACCATTCCAAAAGGCTGACCCATGAAACTGAGAAAAGAACGACCCAATAATCTGAACCAGTCTGATATGTCGGTGCAAGTTGCGTCTGATTTTATAATTGTTTTATTAATAAATGATTACCTGCCATAAAGATTTTATTAAGATGGCCACAAAAGCCATCTTTTAAATGTCTGACAGGCTGTGATTCAGGGATGTTAGGGGAGAGTGCAGGAAAAGAAAAACAGAGTGAGGTTCTACTCCTTCATTATGAGTGAGTGTGAGACCATAGAAACAGAATGAGAGTGCTCGCTCTCGCTCTCACTCTCACTCTGTTTATGTGGTACCACCAGGAATCGAACCGGGGACACACGGATTTTCAGTCCGTTGCTCTACCAACTGAGCTATGGTACCATTTCGGATTGCAAATATACTGTCTATTTCTCTTTTGTGCAAGAGTGCACTTTCACTTTTTCAGAATGACCAACTAGCAGCTTTCGGTGTTATCTTTGCCCAATCTTTATAAGGCATGGATCTTACATTTCATACTCTTCCAAACGGAATACGTCTGGTGCACTTTCAGACAAACAGCGAGGTCGCTCACTGCGGTGTGATACTCAATACAGGCTCACGCGATGAGCTCCCTGAAGAACATGGCATGGCTCATTTCATCGAGCATATGCTCTTCAAGGGTACTACACGCCGCCGCTCCTATCATATCCTGAGCCGCCTCGAGGATGTGGGCGGTGAACTGAATGCCTATACCACCAAGGAGGAGACGGCAATCCATGCCTCCTTCCTGAAAGAAGATTATCCGAGGGCTGTCGAGCTGATAGCTGACCTGCTCTTCTTTTCAACATTCCCTGCGACTGAGATAGAGAAAGAGAAAGAGGTAGTAGTGGAAGAGATTAACTCCTACCTCGACAACCCCGCTGAATATATCTTTGACGAGTTTGAAGAACTGGTTTTCCCGCAGCAACCTATCGGGAGGAATATTCTCGGCAAGCCTGAGACAATAAGATCAATCACGGGTGATGATATCCGCAGATTCATCAGTCGGAACTATGCAACCGGACAGATGGTCTTCTGCTCCGTGGGTGCAATAAGTCCGAGGAGTTTAATCTCCCTCTTCGAGAAGCATTTCAAACCCGTTGAACCAGTTGCAGGCACAAGCCGGGCCAGGGCAGAGTACCTCTACAATCCCATCAGAACTGACCGGCAGATGGACACCTTTCAGAGTCACTGCATAATGGGTAATATCGCATATGACCTCCATGATGATAAACGGATGGGGCTCTTCATTCTCAACAACATCCTGGGAGGACAGGGACTCAACTCGCGGCTGAACATGTCACTGCGTGAGAAAAGAGGCTATGCATACAATGTCGAGTCGATGTATAACCCGTACACAGACACCGGACTCATTACAATCTACTTCGGGACTGACAGCCGTAACCTTGACAAAAGCATCGCGCTGACCATCTCAGAGCTTGAACGCCTGAAACGACAGCCGCTTGGCATAATGCAGATGGCCAGGGCAAAGAACCAGATAAAGGGTTATCTGGCAAGGGCATATGAGAATCATGAGAGCCTGATGTTGAGCCTCGGCAAAAGCCTGCTTATCTTTGACCGGATCGACAATATGACCGACGTCTTCCGCAAGATCGACTCGGTGACATCATCTGACCTGCTTGAAATTGCCAACATCATTTTCGAAAAATCATCACTCTCAACTTTAATATACAGACAAAATGGAGAAAGAGCTTGACAAGTATATCAGGGAACACAGCACCCCGGAAGACCAGGTTCTGGAGGAACTGTACCGTCAGACACATCTGTACGTGGTGAATCCCAATATGGTCTCAGGCCATATACAGGGAAAATTCCTCGAGATGCTCTCGTACATGATCCATCCTTCAAGGATACTCGAGATCGGAACATACACCGGCTACTCGGCTATCTGTCTCGCGCGTGGACTGAAGAGCGGCGGGCAGCTTCATACAATCGAGGTCAATGATGAGCTTAATGAGATGAGCACCCATTATTTTGCCCTTGCAGGAGTGGCTGACAGGGTTACCCTGCATACTGGCAGGGCTCAGGATGTAATTCCCTCAATGAATTACACCTTTGACCTGGTTTTCATTGACGGTGACAAGAGAGAGTACTGTGAATACTATAACCTGGTTTTTGATAAGGTTCGCAAAGGGGGATTTGTCATTGCTGACAATGTGCTGTGGGGAGGTAAGATAGAAGGTGAGGAAGCGCTGAAGGACCCTCAGACAAGGGGAGTGGTAACGTTCAATGAGATGGTGCGCAGTGATCACCGGGTGGAAAAGATAGTGCTGCCCCTTCGCGACGGTCTTATGATAATCAGGAAGAAATGACGGTGGTACGGTTTTTGAACGAACAGAAATAAACATTTACATCATGAAAAATATACTTGTCTCAATGCTCATACTTCTTGCCGCTGCCTCTGCCTCAGCGCAGCATGTTCAGAAAGCAATCACCAAAGAGGCCGTCAGGCTGTTCGCTGATAAGGACGATGCCATGAGCGTGATCATGATTGTTCCGAAAGGAAGTGTGGTAGAGATACTGGGACTCGACTCTCTCTATTTCAATGTCAGGTTTGAAGGGTCTGAAGGGTTTGTAAAGTCTGACGGGCTGGATCTGGACAGTGAGATAGCAGTGACATCTGCGGAGAACCTTCCCGCCGCAGTACCCGTGGCACAGACGGAACAACCATCTGACAGGTACCAGATGCTGGTCATGAAATACGGAGAGGATATCGGCAAGCGCCTTTATCAGAACAAGGTATGGAAGGGGATCACGGCAGAGATGGCTACCGACAGCTGGGGCAACCCAAAACAGCTGAACCGCATGTACGTCGACCAGAATACCGACGAAGAGTGGATCTACTCAAAGAAGTACCTTTATTTCAGGAATGGCATCCTCATCAACTGGGGACCGGTTAAATAATGTAACGACGCCCAACCTGGGCGTAGTAAAAAAAAAGAGACGCTTATTAACGTCTCTTTTTTTTGAGCGGGAAACGAGACTCGAACTCGCGACCCCGACCTTGGCAAGGTCGTGCTCTACCAACTGAGCTATTCCCGCAATCGTGAGTGCAAAAATAATATTTTTTTTAAAATCACAAGCATCGAAATTCAATTTCGGTCAGTAGAGACAGGTCTGAGACCTGTCTCTACTGACGCATTTCAATAAAATGAATTATCGTAAATTGCATTTGTCCTGCTGCTTCATCAATGACAAAAAAATTTCGAAACCGTTACAGGGTGGAATCTGTCCGGAAGAAAGGATTTGACTATTCACGGACAGGCTCATATTTTATCACGATTTGCACCAGAAATAAGGAACATCTATTTGGTAAAATCATTAACCGTGATGAAAATAACAAAGACGTGCAGTCTCAAAAAATGATATTAAATGATTTTGGAGAAATCGTAAAATATTGTTGGTTCGATCTTCCAAATCATTACCCACATATCATTTTGGATGAATTTATTATTATGCCTGATCACATACATGGTATAATACATATAAATAACCCCTTTGACGGGAAAATCCATCATGGTCTGCCAGAATTTGTACGCGCATTAAAATCATTTTCATCACGGCGGATCTCCGATAAAAGGAATGCAACCAAGCCGAGAATATGGCAACCGGGATATTATGACCATATAATTAATGGCCATGATGAATTAATAAATATCCGTAATTATATTATTAAAAATCCGGATAATTGGGGCTGTCTTGAACCAGAAATTCCGTATAAATTAACGTAGAGACAGGCCTGAGACCTGTCTCTACGGTTGATTTCAATCGATAGATATATCGTTAATCGCGGAATTATTTCAGCAATTTTCGGATATTATATAATTTATTCAATGCCTCCATTGGGGTCAGGTTGTCAAGGTCGAGGCCAATCAATTCGTCTCTGATCTGTTTCAGCACGGGATCGTCAAGCTGATAGAAGCTGAGCTGGTACCCCTCACGGTTGACTGCGATCTCATCAACCGGCTTGCCGAGGGCCTGTCCGCCTCTCCCCTGTTCAAGGATCTTCAGTATCTCATCTGCCCTCCCGACAACACTCTTCGGCATACCTGCCATACGTGCCACATGTATCCCGAAGCTATGCTCGCTGCCACCTCTCTTCAGCTTGCGAAGAAAGATAACCCTGTTGTCAAGCTCCCTGATAGAGACATTGTAGTTCTTCACTCTCGAGAAGGTGTTCTCCATCTCGTTGAGCTCATGATAGTGGGTGGCGAACAGCGTCTTGGCCCTGTGCCGCTGCTCATGGATATACTCAACCATAGCCCAGGCGATCGAAATGCCGTCATAGGTGCTTGTGCCCCTGCCTATCTCGTCAAGAAGGACCAGGCTGCGGTCGGACAGGTTGTTTAGAATGCTTGCTGCCTCATTCATCTCAACCATGAAGGTCGACTCCCCGAGCGAGAGGTTATCTGATGCTCCAACCCTGGTGAAGATCTTGTCAATGACTCCAATACGTGCCTCTCTTGCCGGAACAAAACAGCCTGACTGTGCCATTATTACTATCAGGGCCGTCTGCCTCAGTAGTGCAGACTTACCTGACATATTGGGACCCGTCAGGATTATCACCTGCTGCTCCTCGTTATCAAGCCATACATCATTCGGGACATATGCCTCACCGGGAGGCAGTTGTCTCTCAATGACAGGATGCCTGCCATCCTTGATGTCAAGCACATGGCTCTCATCAAGCAACGGCCTGGTATATTTATTTTCATCCGACACAACTGCAAATGACCTGAGACAATCAAGCCGCCCTACAGCGGCAGCATCACCCTGCATCAATGCAATGAATGGCGACAACGACTCAACCAGCTGGTTGAAAAGAGACGTCTCAAGCGAGAGAATCTTCTCACCCGCTCCAAGTATCTTGCCCTCATACTCCTTGAGCTCCTCCGTGATATATCTTTCAGCACTCACAAGGGTCTGCTTCCTGATCCATTCAGAGGGGACTTTGTCTTTGTGGGTATTGCGTACCTCGATGTAATACCCGAAGACATTATTGTAGCTTATCTTGAGCGAGCTAATGCCTGTTCTTGCTATTTCTCTCTGCTGAAGATCATTAAGGTAATCCTTCCCGCTGTAGAGGATATTTCTCAGTTCGTCAAGCTCCGGAGAAACGCCTTCCGCAATTACATGTCCTTTATTCACCGCAGCCGGAGGCTCAGGAGACAGTGTTTTCTCTATCCTCTCTGCCAGCTCGGGACAAGGGTCAAGGGCTGAGGCGAGAGATGCCAGAGGCTGGCAGTCTGAACCCATACAAAGGAACCTGAGATGTCCTATTGCTGCAAGTGATCTTCTTATCTGGGAAACCTCCCGGGGGTTTACCCTGCCTACCGCCGCTTTGCTCAATAGCCTCTCGAGGTCACCCACCTCTCTTATCAGACCCCCCATCTCTTCTGTCAGGCCTTTGTTACGTATGAGGTAATCAACTATATCAAGCCTGGTGTTAAGAACATCGGTGTCCTTCAACGGCAGCGAGATCCAGCGTTTCATCATACGTCCGCCCATCGGTGACAGGGTGCGGTCAAGAACGTCAATCAGGGTCTTAGCACCCTCATAGGGTGAGTGGAAAAGTTCAAGGTTGCGCACGGTGAACCTGTCAAGCCACACATACCTCTCTTCCTCTATCCGGGAGAGGTGGTTTATGTGCCCAAGGTTCTCATGGCAGGTCATGTCAAGGTAATAGAGGATGGCTCCTGCGGCAATAATACCGTATGGGAGCCCCTGTACGCCGAATCCTTTAAGTGAGGTGGTGCCAAACTGCTTCAGGAGCCTCTCATTTGCGGTATCAGGTGTGAATATCCAGTCGTCGAGCCTGTAGGTATAGAACCTGCTTCCGAACCTCTCCCTGAAGAGGTCGCTCTTGCGTTTTTCAAACAGCACCTCCCTGGGCTGAAAGTTGTTCAGTATCTGTTCCACATATCCGGTGTCACCCTCAGCAACAAAAAACTCGCCAGTGGTGACATCGAGCAGCGCTACTCCGACAGCCTGCTTGTCAATATGAAGAGCTGCCAGGAAGTTGTTCTCCTTGTGATTAAGCACATTGTCATTGAACGAGACGCCCGGTGTCACCAGTTCGGTAATGCCCCGTTTTACAATTTTCTTTGCCAGCTTAGGGTCTTCGAGCTGCTCACATATCGCCACCCTCTGTCCTGCCCTGACAAGCTTTGGTAGGTATGTATCGAGGGCATGATAGGGGAACCCAGCTAACTCAACATAGCTTGCAGCACCATTGGCACGCCTGGTAAGAGTTATCCCGAGGATCTCCGAGGCATGAATGGCATCCTCACCAAAGGTCTCGTAAAAATCTCCAACGCGGAAGAGCAGTATGGCATCAGGATGCTTTGCCTTGACAGCAAAGTACTGCTTCATCAGCGGTGTCTCCGCATACTTTCCCTGGTTGATCTCTTCCGTTTTCATTGCTGAGCGCGACATGAGCAAAGATACTAACCACCTCTGATCAAGGAAACAGTTTTTGAATTATTGTTGATAATTCAGTCAAATGCAGATTTTTATCATATACAAACCGGAGAGGTTTCAATAAATTTGAAACTCAAATACAGAAGCATGAACAGAGTCCTTATTCTCGGAGCCGGGCTGGTCTCAAAGCCAATGATTGAATATCTGCTTGACCATGGGTTTATAATCACCGTAGCCTCTCCGATGCTCGACAGGGCACAGGAGATGATAGCTGGCCATCTGAATGGCACCGCAGTAGACTGGTCGATGGACAGGTGTGGCGAGCTTGACAATATGGTCAGCTCGCACGATCTGACTGTGAGTCTTCTGCCATACCGGTTCCACTGCGATGTTGCCAAAACATGCCTGAAGTACAGAAGACCTCTTGTAACCACCTCATATGTGCAACCTGCGATGCAGGAGCTTGACAGAGACGCCAGGGAGGCAGGCGTGATATTCCTTAATGAAGTAGGACTTGACCCCGGTATTGACCATATGTCAGCGATGAGGATAATAGACAATGTGAGAAGTCAGGGCGGAATGATAGAGGAATTCTATTCAATCTGCGGTGCACTCCCGGCTCCTGAAGCTGCTGACAATCCACTAGGGTACAAATTCTCATGGAGCCCGAAGGGTGTCGTGCTCGCCAGCCGTAACGGAGCGACCTACCTTAAACACGGCAAAACAGTAACCATTGACCCGGTTAATCTCTTTAAGGATCGTTTCGTGCACAGCTTCCCGGGGATAAGTGATCTTGAGGTCTATCCCAACCGCGATTCTGTAAGTTATATCGATATATACGGTCTGCAGGGGATCAGCACTATGTACCGCGGTACCTTCAGGTACAAGGGATGGTGCGAGACACTTGACCTGATTAAGGCCCTTGGCCTGATAGATGACGGTGACCGTGGCTATACGGGCAGGACATACAAGGACTTTGTGGCAGACCGGGCTGCTGTTCCGGGGATAGATATTAGGCAGGAGCTGAGGGAGAAGAGCGGACTTAATCCTACCGAACGGGCGCTTGACGCTTTTGAGTGGCTGGGGTTGTTCAGTGACGATCTGATGGGTTATGAAGTCACCTCCCCCTTCGAGATAACCTCTGACCTGATGATAAGGAAGATGTGGCTTGGAGATGACGAACGCGATATGGTCGTCTTGCAGCATCTCTTCCTTGCAGCTTATCCTGGCGGCAGGCGCGAGGTGATCAGCTCAATGATGCTTGACTACGGCACCCCGGCAACCAACACTTCCATTGCCAGAACAGTAGCCCTTCCGGCAGCTATTGCTATCAAACTGATCCTTTCCGGTAAGATAAAACTAACGGGGGTTCACAGGCCTGTTCTGCCTGAATTGTATAACCCGGTGCTTGATGAACTGGCGATTACAGGCATCAGGATGGAAGAAGAGTACGGATTGCCTGCCGGCAGCATGATCAGGTGATTCGTCAGAATTTGAGATAAAAATCCTTCGTGAGGGCTCTGTATACATCAGAGTACTCATGCCTTCCGTCCTTTTCAATGACAATAGTCTTTTCTTCACATGCTCTCTTCACAAGTGCAAGTGTCATGAGCATACGTGACGGAGGCAGAAGAGGTGTTGGTTTCACGGTAAGTCTCCTGACACAGGTTAGTCCGGCCGATGATGCCATCTCAGTCAAGGCTGTCGCTTCGTTTACAGGGAGTACAGTCTGAAGGGTCCCGCCGGGACTCATAAGACGAAGGGATGCATCGAGCAGCGTTTTGTGAGTCAGTGTGACTGAATGTCTTGCTTTGGCTTTTCCCGGGTCAGGATTCAGCAATGAGTCATTGAAAAAGGGAGGGTTTGTTATGATGGTGTCAAACAACATGCCGGCAATGCTGATGTATTCCTGGAGGGTGGTGTTTATCAAACTTATTCTGTCATGCCACGGGCTGCCGGCAATATTGAGTCCGGCCTGCATAAATGAATTGCGATCAGGTTCTATTGCAACGACATAAGCATCTGAACGCTGGGCAGCCATAAGTGCAAGGATCCCTGTTCCTGTTCCGATATCAAGAATGTTTTTCACCCCATTAAGGTCAGCCCATGCTCCCAGCAGGACACTGTCGGTTGTGATCCTGAAGGCAGCATGTTCCTGGTGCAGTGTGAACTGCTTGAATCTGAAGTAACTGTTTGCCATCCCGGGTTTACCTGTGGAGTTGAATTATTTTGTCATAAAGATAGTATAGTGTAAATTAGTTTTTGATTATGTCTCAATCCTGAATTGCTGCATTGCAGCCTTGTAATTCTTATTGCTATGTGCCGGAATATTCGTGGCCCGTAGATTATTTATGATACAGGCCGCCCCGATGGGGCTAAAAATACTTGCTCGCGTCACTGGTCTACAAACAGTAAGCCCCCATGGGGCTGTTATGGCTGCGTAGCAGCCTACTGTTTGCAGCACCGTAGGTGCGACCTGTCATAGCCGCGTAGCGGCGACCTGCTTGTAGCCGCGTAGCGGCGACCTGCTTGTAGCCGCGTAGCGGCGACCTGCTTGTAGCCGCGTAGCGGCGACCTGCTTGTAGGCCCGTAGGGCCAAATCAACAATCAGGCCGCCCCGAAGGGGCTAAAATTTTTGCTCACGTCATTGGTCTACAAACAGTAAGCCCCCATGGGGCTATTATGGCCGTGTGGCGGCGACCTGATTGTACCTAACGACCTTCAAAAACGCCTAAACCAAACAACGCAAAATCATATTTGACAGGGTCATCTTTGTCGAATTTGCGTAAGGCTGTGTCCAGTTCAGCGACTGCCTTAGCATCATTCTGTTTGCGCGTCAGCAGACCCAGTCTGCGTGCCACGTTGCCCGAATGGACATCAAGAGGGCATGACAAAACGGATGGAGGTATCGACCTCCATAAGCCGAAATCTACCCCCCTGTCGTCACATCTTACCATCCCCCTCAGGAACATGACTATATGTTTGAGGGAAATTACTCCACAGACTGAAATACTCGTCCGCATCTTCACTGAAAACGCCAAGATGATTAGTGCTTTTATTAAGTGTTTCAATTACCCCAAATGCCTTATCAATTTTATATTTTTCAAGCACAAATTATGTGCAGTGTCTTCGATACAAGATTCCATAAAAAGTCTTTTTCGAATGATACAATAGTTCTCTTTTAATATACTTGGTTACAGAATAATATTTATATTTCAATACTTTTTAGGTCTCCGTTTCTATGGGTAATTATAAGCGTAATCCCAAAATGAAAATAAGAGAAAAGTTTTTTAAATGGTTTTTCCTGGCCAGCGACAGGTACAGAGCTCTTATATTATGGATCAGTGGTCTATGCCGTTTCTTTCTCATAATTTCTCTGGTAATGTTTGTTTTATGTTTCCTTTTCTATATAGGTTTTAATTATACTCCAAAGACATCAGAAGGTTTACTATCAGCATTCAGAATATTATTTTTAGTAATTTTCCTGTCAAAATACATCCCGGAACTATTTAGTTTAAAAAAGACTATAGGTATATCATTAGCATTCAGCGCTTTAATACTTCTATATGCATTAGGTGTTTTTCTGACAAATTTTAATCTTGTAAATCATGAAAAAAACTTTTGGCACACCTTTTATGGAAATACTAATGTAATAGTTGCCATTGCACTTTTAGGAATAACAGAAATATTAAGTTTATTAAAGTTTCTTAATACTAAAAGGATTCCTCCGGCATTAATTTTTTCATCCAGTTTCTTATTACTAATTTTAATAGGATCAGGACTTCTGTTATTACCAAAAGCGCATCTCGGCCAATTATCCTTTATTGATTCTATGTTCACAGCAGTCAGTGCTGTCTGTGTAACAGGTCTTGTAGTAGTTGATACTGCAACAGCTTTTACAATGCTTGGGAAAATTATCATACTATGTTTGATCCAAATTGGTGGATTAGGCATAATGACATTTACAGGATTTTTCAGTTATATCTTTACTTCCTCTGGTTCTTCTTTTCGTGACAGGTTATTATTAAAAGAGATTTTCACGGCCGAGTCACTAAATAATCTTTTTAAGTTACTGGCTAAAATAGTAATTTTGACCTTTTTAACAGAAATTGCAGGAGCATTAATTATTTATATCAGCCTTAGCTGGCAGGTGGAAAACAGGTTGATGTTTTCAATCTTCCATTCGGTTTCAGCTTTCTGTAATGCTGGATTTTCAACATTGTCAGAAGGATTATTTTCTCCCGCAATCAGAAATAATAACACTATACATATCTCAGTTGCAGTTCTGATTATTCTGGGGGGCATTGGATTCCCGGTACTGGTAAATGTTTATTCATATATAAAACGACTCGTAATTATTATAATCAGGAAAGTACAAGGTAGCAGAATTCCTCTAAAACCTGAAAAAAAGAATATCTCAACACGTCTTGTTCTTATAATGACCGGGATATTGATCCTGGCAGGTGCCGGATTATATTATTTTTTAGAAAACAATACAAGTCTGAAGGGTTATGATAATAGTCAGAAAATCATCTCATCATTTTTTGGAAGTATAAGTGCAAGAACTGCCGGATTTAATATGGTTAATATCTCCTTATGGAGTTATCCTACTATCTTTCTTATGATTCTGTTGATGTGGATTGGCGCTTCACCTGGCTCAACCGGAGGCGGAATTAAAACTACAACTTTCGCACTGGCTTTCAAATCGGTATGGAATAATATAAGAGGCAAAGAGCATCTCATATTAGGGAACAGAGAGGTCAGCAGCCATACTATTTCCAGGATATTATCAATAATTTTTCTTTCAATAATAATCATTACTACTGGTTTCTTCTGTCTTTTACTTTCAGAACCGGAAAAGAATCCGGTACACCTTTTCTTCGAATGTGTTTCCGCATTCGGCACTGTTGGTCTAAGCCTGGCCGACACTGGCAGTTTTAGTAATCAGGGGAAGATAATTGTTATGCTTTTAATGTTTATTGGAAGAGTCGGACCACTCACATTATTTACCGGATTTATGCTTTCTTATCGAAAGAGATACTCAAGATATCCTGAATTGGAAATTATTATTAACTGAACATATTAAATTAATAGAAAAATGAGATATATAGTAATCGGATTAGGGCGTTTTGGATCAAAACTGGCATCAAACCTGACAGATATGGGTCATGAAGTAATCGGGATCGACCATCATGATGAAAGGTTAGATGAATTAAAGGATTCTGTTACAACGGTAATGAAAATGGATTCAACTAATATAAACGCCATCAAATCACTGCCATTAAATGACATTGATGCAGTTATTGTGGGTATTGGTGAAGACATTGGAGCATCTATACTGACTTTAGCAATCTTAAAAACTCTCAATGTTAAAAGAATAATTGGCAGGGCCATAAACCAAATACATCACGATATTTTAAAACAAATAGGAATTGACGAAATAGTTTTACCCCTTGAGGAGGCAGCAAGACACGTCTCTTCCATGCTTCAATTGAAAAATACCCTGAAACTGACAGAAATCAATAATGATTACTCAATTGCTGAGGTAAATATTCCAACCAAATATATAGGTCACTGTCTTGATGCTATAAATATCCTGGGAAGATTTGATCTAAGGGTGATAGCAGTAAAGATCCCTCCTGAAAATCATATGTTAACATCGATTTTCAGACGAAATTATAAAGTACTTATGGATTTTGATATTAACCAACTGTTAAATGAGAATGATATATTATTACTTGCAGGTAAAATCAATGATATCAAGAGATTCATTGAAAGTTAAGAATTTTTAAACAACCAACAACATATGACGAACTACATCATTCTGGCCTTGTGTGTCATTATTATACTTGCTTATATTTTTGATCTTTCCAGCAGATTTTCAAAAATACCAGGAGTGATCTTACTTATTGCCCTGGGAATGGTGATACAACTTATATCAGAATCGACAGGATTTAAAATTCCCAATCTAAAACCAATTCTGCCTGTAATTGGAACTCTGGGCTTGATAATGATAGTAATGGAAGCCAGTCTTGATATTCAACTTAAAAAGGATAAAAAAGGTCTTATTATTAAATCCATATCAGCTGCTTTAATTTTGTTTGCTGTATTTGTTGCAATCTTCTCATTTATACTTATCTACTTCTTCGAGCTTTCATTGCGCGATTCATTATTGAATTCAATACCTCTGGGAGTTATAAGTAGTTCCATTGCCATTCCTTCTGCCATTAGTCTGAATCCTTCAGATAAGGAATTTGTTGTCTATGAAAGTTCTTTCTCTGACATTTTTGGGATAATGGTATTCGATTTTATCTTGTTGAATGAGAGTTCAATAGGCTCAGGCATTTTTACATTTACCCGTGACGGTATAATTACTATAGTTATAGCTTTGATCTCTACAGGTGTACTTGGATACCTATTGCACAGAACAACCTATCATGTCAATTATGTTATAATACTTACATTTATTGTTCTCATTTACAGCCTTGCTAAACTTATTCATTTACCTGCACTTCTTCTGATTCTCATATTTGGATTAGTATTGGCTAATAATAAATTCCTTGAAATTAATTACATAAAAAGGTTTATTGATTTTCCAAAATTCAGGAACGATATAAGTTCATTTAAGAAGATTCTGGTCGAACTTACCTTTCTGGTAAGATCCTTTTTCTTTATAATGTTCGGCTACTATACCCAGATTAATAATCTCTTCAACTTGAATAACATATATACTGGGTTTTTAATATCTCTCGGAATACTATTTTCGAGATGGCTTTTTTTCAGACTGGTACTTCGATTGCCAACCGTTCCAATGGTCTTTTTTGCCCCGCGTGGTCTTATAACAATTTTGCTTTTCCTGAGCATACCCGCCATATCAAGAGTTCCTTTAATTTCGGAAGAAGTCGTCACAATTGTGATACTTATTACAATAATTATGATGACAATCGGGAATCTTTTCCAGAAAAAAACAATTTACAATCCAGGAGAGGAACAAGCCAATAATAATAAAGATACTGGAGAACTAAGCAAGATTCTTTAAGCATAAATCAATAATTTGATTTAAAATGAACGTCAATCTGGGGGAAGGGAATTGTGATATTATTATCGGCAAATTTCTTGTTAATGATTCTGCGGATATCGCTCTTTACCCTCTCAATTCTGAAAACATTATTGCTGAAAAATAATACCTGGAAATCCAGTGAGGAATTTCCAAAATCGATTAGCCTTGCCTCAATCAGATCCTTATCTGTAATATCAGGATGATCCAGTGCACTTTCTTCCAATATTTTAATTACAAGGTCAACATTTGTTCCATAGGCTACACCG
>CAVSZC010000007.1:0-544892 GCA_963732365.1 uncultured Bacteroidales bacterium
A
The DNA here is from genome assembly GCA_963732365.1 of uncultured Bacteroidales bacterium. GTDB lineage: Bacteria > Bacteroidota > Bacteroidia > Bacteroidales > VadinHA17 > SR-FBR-E99. The sequence goes on from CAVSZC010000007.1 coordinate 2, forward strand.
TGTCATAAAAATGGGATTAATGATAGAGATATATTTAATCACAAGGCAAGAATTGATGCGGGTCTGGGAATTCTCCCGCCAATTATTTCTATCAGATTGTGAATATATCTGACAAATCCTTCTATACCAATTTTATCACGTTACTTCCATAGATCTTTATTTGGGAATAATTCCCATCCCAATAATTTACTATTACGAACTTCTCCCGAAATGAATAATTTCAGTTCGGTTGATTTAGTGATAGTTAGATTATTAGGTTAAAAATCAAATTTTGATTGAACTGAATTATAGGAAAGTCGATACTATTTATCACCGAGTTGCATAATTTCAACTCGGTTGATTTATTGATAGTTAGAATAGATGAAATCAAAAATTTACCGTTCCTCATAATTGCGGAGCGGAAGATTTAGTGAGGATTGTCGGTGGTCAAGCAATAAAACCAGTGACCTTACCACCTTTGGCATTGGGAAATTGACCATACTCTGCCGGTATTAAGTACCTGGTCTTAATTTTTTTATGAAATCTGCAAGGGGCTCGCTTTTTTTCATTTTTTCTGCCAATTTTTTTTTTCAAATTTACCGAACTGTTGGATACTTAAAATCCTGGTGAATTTTTCCCAGAAATTTCTGACGGATCATTGACCCCTTTATTTATATATCACATAATCAATATATAAGAACGGAAACGGGTAAGAGGGAAGGGAGGGGGGGACTAGCTGGGGTATAAGATGGATGTTCCCGGAGAAACTATGAAACTCAAACTGCAAACAATTTGTACTGTTTTGCTGATCTTCCTATGATCGCCCGGGGACCTGAAGACCCAAGAGAACATGTCAAACTGCATAACTTTTTTACTGCTTAAAATCAATGTTTGAGATATCTCCGGGAACCTGGGAACCCAATAGATTCAAGTCAACCTGCATAAAAACGTGCCGTTTGAGTTGTTTTTCCCGGGGGCCTGATCGCGCATGGATGTTGGGAATTTACACCAATAGTTGGAGCATGATTTTTATGAAGCCATGAATGGAATGATACTAAACCATTATAATTCTATTCCAGTCATTTAAAAATTCGGTATAATCCCATTCTGTTTGGTCAGCCATTCGACCATTTAGTCCTTTTGACAGATAATACCACTCCCCTTCAACACTTAGATCAGTGGTCTCATATAATTGATTGTCAGGCATGAGCCAAAAGACTATTTCAACTACATGATTATCAATTGAAATCCGATTCTCCTTATTGAGTCTCTTCATCAACTCCGTTGTCGGGATTATTATGAAGTCAACGCAGTGCTTATCTGTATTTTGGAATGCTAATATTAAGAAATCTTGAACTCTAACCTCCATCGGGAATCTTAATTTGAAGTGCCCGATAGATTGTATTACAGTTCCATTGCGACTGCCCAATTTCGATTCATCTACTGGTTCTGAGCATATCAATTGTGCGTTTAGAATACTATTGAGGATATTTTTCTTATGCAAGACATATTGCCCATCCGTATTACATTGGTAGGATAAACCAAGTTCAATTAGTTTATTTTCAAAGTCCGTTTTCATGGAGTAAGGAGCTGTCCGTTAGATAGAAGTTATTTGCAGAGTACTAATTCTATACCAGAAGTCCATGCTTAACCCCTACCTTCTTCACTTTCATTACAGACCGGGTAGAAACACCTACAACTTTACTTACCTCCCTAATAGTTAGTCCTCGTTTCAGAGATTTAAGAACATTCAGACTCATTTCTTTTTTTAGAAAATCCATCTCTGTCTGATTTGAACCTCTTGGTCTGCCTAAAATTCCCCCTTTCTGCAAATAAACCTGTCTACCTACTGAAGTTCGTTCCTTTATGTTTTCTAGCTCCATCTCATAAAGTGATGACATCACAGAACTAATCATTTTCCATATTGGGTTCTTTTTCCCATTAGGTCTAGATTGTAGACCAATATTTCTTACAATGACATTAACTTCATTTTCTTCTAGCCACTCAAGAGTTTTTATGACATCACCAGTATTCCTCCCTAATCGAGAAAATTCTTCGACCACTAATTCTTTAACCTTACCTTCATCGACGAGTTTGGTGACCTCTTTTCCTTTAGGTCTATCTTTGAAACCAATAGAACCTGATACTTTGTCCAGGAACACAATATCATATTTATCGTTATCCACCGAGAACCTGTCTCCGCTTTGTTGAAGTGTTGAAACCCTATTGTATTTTATCTTCATACTGTGCTATATTATTTCACACTATAAAAATAATACAAAATGATGGATTTGCCATATATTTTACCCCTTTTCTGAGCAGATTGTTGCAGTACTCTTAATTTTGATTTAATTTGAAAACGAATCCATGTGTGCATTTATGCACACTTAAAATCCTTTGAGTTAATAAGGATATAAGCCAAATAAAATGTGTCTCCTATTTAGCGGTATTTATGATTAACCTGCGAAAGTGATAATAATTGGAAATCCAAACTGATTTTAAAGAATCCCTCAAAATTAATCCGGATTCTGAGGACATTTAAAAATCCCCGGGAGACTAATCAACCTGCACATATAAAAATTGATTTTATTACCCATATGAATTTTATTGTATTAATAGAGGTGCAGGTTGATTTAGTCTTCACCCGGGGAAATTTCTTGTGAATCCATAGGCTTTCTGAAAAAGGAATATTCAATAACAATAGAAAAAACCAGAAATAAGAAAGTCTGTTTATCCATTGGGCCAATAGAAATCCTATTATTCTCCAAATCTTCAATAGGTAATGTATTTAAAAAGTACTTGGCGAATTCCATTTTGCTTTGAGTCTCTTCACCCATATAGGGGATAAGATTCTCAATCTCTTCAAAAGATAATAAAGCCTTTTCGTGCTTCTTCATTTTAGTATCTTTTTGTTTTTATTATTCTTCTGATTCTTCCTATCAATTCCCCTGTCAGTGCCATCCATATAGTCATCGAGTGCGGCTCTGACTATGGTAGATTTATTCTTTTGCTCAGTTATAAGGGCATCAGCCAACCGCTTAAACTGTGACTCAGTTATCCTAACGATTAGGTGTTTAGATTTTATACTCATATTAATAAATATCTGAATTTTCCAAGAAATATTTACCGGATCTGTCGAAAGGGTCAATAATTCATTACCCCAACTAACAATAAATTTGTAATACATTCATCTTTAATTGTTTAGATTAGAATATCCCAAGGTTGAATTTTATTTAAAATCTTGCACAATGGCTTTGTTTTAAAGTGCCAGAGGAATTACGACAAATCTGAGCCAATTATGCACTACTACTCTTACATAAATGCTTAATTAATTACCAATGATTACATAAAGCTGGGCTATTAAGAATTTTATTTAAAATATTGGGCCAGTTTTACTGGACCAGTACTTCTGGGCCAGTTTTTTGTTTGAGGTGCTAGTTTTGATTTCAGGAGGTTCAAGGGTTTCTGAGGAAAGATAGTCCTTACCATTTTTTTACATAATGGTTGGACATTTCCTCTGGCGTTCAATGGGAACCGAGGCTAGATACTTTCACTGGAATGTGTATCTAGGGGTGTCTTGCTATAGTTATCCAGTTTCTACCTTCCTCACTACACCTTTTCATAGTCTAGAGTGCCGATTTGAAGGACTGCTTATACGGCTTCAGCTTTTCAGCTTTCTTTCGGACTTACAAGGTTAATTTCACTCCCAACTCAGTCCTAGGTTCAATATGAACCATTTCAATCTGAATTCCTTATGATGTATTTTTCTTCGGCTTCAGCCGCATTAATTAACTTGAGATTTATCTCTAATACAAAATATAAATAAAATACTGCAAAAAACAAAGCTATCTATCTTATAAATATTGCGAATCCTTGAAAAAGTAATACAAAATGGAAATAATAAATAATTGATAAGCCTTCATTTCAATTTTTGCTACTTTTAACCTCCGCAGATATATGCAGAGGTTCTAAATCCAATTATCATGAAAGAGAACAATACTATTATTAAAATTAGCCCAGCTATGCTTATTCCGAATAAGAAAAAGCAAGAAGTATATCAAGATAAACCCCAAAATTATGAGGAGATCAAAAGGAATATTGAAGAACATGGAATCCTGGAACCACTGCTTGTGAACAAAAAAACTAATGTCATCATATCTGGTAACCTTAGACTTCATATCGCATTAGAACTTGGATTGAAAGAAGTACCTGTAATCTTTAAGGAGGTTGAAGAAAATGATATGGATATCAAATCATTATCAACCAATCAACAACGAATAAAGTCGCATATGGAAATACTTAGAGAGATTGAATTCTTTGAAGAACACTATAAAATCAAAAAGGGTCAAAGAACAGATCTTAATCCTGAATTAAAGGAATTAAAAGAAAAAAGAGATGCATTTTTAAGAGAACACTCTAGAACTACACGAGAAAAAGTAAAAGCTGTTTCATCTTTAGCAGCAGACCTTTATGGTAAAGATTCAGAAGAATATAAAGGATTTTTCTATGCTCTTGATAAAGATAAGACAACATTAAATGGCCTCTATCAACATTTGTTAGATAAAACCAGACGGAAACAGAACGCTCAGGTTATTCCTGAGAAATATGAGATTATAAGGGAAAACACGAAAATCTATAATCATTCTTCAGAAGACATGCATGAAATTAAGACTGGTTCTATACATGCAATAATCACAAGCCCACCTTATCTCCAAATGAGGGATTATGGCAATGGTGAAAATGAACTTGGTCAAGAAAAAGATATTGATTTCTATCTATTAAACCTCATGAGAGTTTTTAGGGAATGCAATCGAGTATTACGAGATGATGGTTCCTTATTTGTAAATATCAATGATTGTGTTCTCGGAGGGAAATATCAAGCTGTGCCACATTATTTTGTTATAGAGATGCTTAAGCTGGGATTTATATTGAACGATGAGCTGTTGTGGATTAAAAATAATCCAGTTTATACAAAAGGGAAGAGAAGTGTACGAAGCCACGAACCAATATTCCATTTCGTTAAATCAACTCACTTTTATTATAATGATGAATGGTTGCAAGACCTTACAGATAAAGAAGATAAAATAACTTATGGTATTAATAAGACTAATCCAAAAGTCAGATCAGGAATGGATTTTAGAAAGGGTGTTCTTACCACTAATGTTGCCAACACAGGTGATTTAAGAAGTAAATGTAAGGAAGAAGGCTTTCATCTGACTCATTCTGCAACATTCCCAATTGACGTTCCAGCAATCTGTGGATTACTAACCACTAGAGAAGGTGACACTATTCTTGACTGCTTTACAGGGACCTCAACAGTTGGTTTGTTTGCCCGTTCAAATAATAGAAAATTCGTCGGCTATGATATGAATCCAGAATTCATTAAAGCCTCAGAAGTGAGGATAGGTGGATTGCTTTATATGCCAACCAATTTGGAGGCTTTAGAGATGAGTAACATTTTCTCTGCACTCTCAACTGTGGAGGAGATTAATTCTGCGTTTAGAAATCTGACTGGTAAGATTAAACCTATCTCAACTGAACTCAAAAAATCATTTGGGGGCTTTAGCAAAGCTTATAATGATTGTTTTCGTGTTGTTCAACAGATGAGATAGAAATCCAAATGAATAAATTCCGATGAGTAAACTAGCTCTTATTGAAGAATATTGCGAACTAACTAAAACAAGCCTTAGATTCAAACGTGAAGTAACTAAAGCCGAATGGAGGAGTGTATTCAAGGCACTTCGGTTTATTGAGGGAGGTGTTCAGTTCTGGATCGGTGATTGTCTAGCTTACAGGGAGCAGAAATGGGGCATGTACGACGAAATGATCGAGGAAACTGGTTACGAAAAAGGATCCCTAAGATATATTAAACTTGTTGCAGAAAAGATAGAAAGTGCGCGGCGCCGCGCAGATTTGACATTTTCACATCATTTGGAAGTCGTTAAACTCTCACCTGAAAAACAGGATGAATATCTTGAAAAAGCATCAGAGGACAATCTAAGTGTTAGAGACTTACGAAGATTATTGAGGAGAGATGGTGTATTATATAATTCACTGGTAGATTTACCTGAAGGTATATTCCAATTATTTTATGCGGATCCACCATGGAAATATGGAACTGAGATGAGTGCAACGGTTCCTGAAGATTACTATCCAACAATGGAAATAGAAGAAATATGTTCATTACCCATTGATGAGATGACTGATACCAATGCAGTTTTATTCATGTGGACAACAACAGGATTTCTTGAAGAAAGCTTTGAGGTTGTTCATGCATGGGGATTTGAATACAAAACTTGCTTTATTTGGGATAAAGTTCGGCATAATGTTGGGCCTTACAGTTCGGTTCGCCATGAAATACTTTTGTTATGTACAAAAGGCTCATATCCGATTCAAAATATAAGATTATATGACAGCGTACATACTGAAGAAAGAAGGGAGCATTCCAAAAAACCTGAATTTTATTATCAGATGATCGAAGATTTGTATCCGAAGTGCAAAAAAACTCGAGCTGTTCGCTAGAAACAAGCGTGAAGGTTGGACAAGCTTTGGGAATCAAGAATGAAACTGTTATCCCATTAAATAACTGAAATTACCTACTGGGATTAATTCTGGTCAGTTTTTCTTAAATAAAGGTAGCTGAGACCCCCAATCTATGATCGTTTGTCAATTCAACTAAAAATTGGTCTTATTGCAAACATGGCTTACTGTGAAAGGATTAACTTAAAATGAATGGATCAATAATACTCCTTAATGTAGTCATATGCCCTGATTAAACAACTCTTCATCTTTAATCTGATACTTAGTCCAGAGAATTTTCCTAAGCTCTCTTTTTACTTCCCTCTCTCCGACCGTAGAATGTTGCCACCCATCGAACCTGACAATTCTCACTATCTCATCTATGTCATTTACAATACGTTCAACAATTGCTGGAGTGGTGTCGGTTTTCAATTCAAGAAACAATTCTGTTAAGGCAGCCTTTCCGCTTTTTAGATTCCTCCTCGGGACCAGTCTGTTTTTCAGCTTGTAATGTCTCTTTCGCTATATCACACAGCTCTTTGATAAAATCTATTGATTGAATTAAACCGATTTCAGCCTTTCTTCTTAATTCCTCAAGTCTTTCACTCAACCTTTTGAAAGTAGGATGATTTCCATGTTTATTTAGACGACTGATCAGAATTTTAAGAACTCTGTCTCCCTGTTTCGGATCTTTAGTTTTCATCAATCCATCAATCACTTCTGCATCCAGCACCAACTCATCCATATCGTGATTGATACTGGTAACATGAACATGTTCGTGGATTAATTGGGTTGTCTGAGCTCCAAGTGCATGCCATAATAACCTTCCGTTATCCCCAGATGCTGGTTTAACAGAATTGAAAATTTGTGATAGCCATTTATAGTCTTTTTGCCAGATGTTTAAAACCGGGTCAGGAGAGAGAGCCTCCCAAAGTTTTGACAGACTATTAAAGTCTTTTGCAAAGGCATCTCTTTTTTCATCGGAATTGATGCAGTCTTGTGCTTTCTGTAATCCCTCAAATCCGGGAATTGTTCTGTCAACTCCCTCAAAATGGCTTAAACATTTCTCCATCCAAACAGGTAATTGATCTCTTAGTTCCTGAAGATTGGTTATGACATCCCTTACACTCTCTTCATCAAATGCCAGGGCTCTTGCTGTATCATCAAAAACTCCAAAGTAATCTACAATCCTGCCAAATGTTTTATTCGGAAACAGTCTGTTTGTCCTACAAATCGCTTGAAGCAGTGTATGATCCTTCAACGATTTGTCAAGATACATTGTTTGTAATATGGGAGAATCAAACCCTGTTAAAAGTTTAGCGGTAACAATAAGAAACTTCAATGGCGAATCCTGATCATTATATTTTTCAATGACTTTCTCCTGTTGATCCTTGTCCATTGCCCACTTCTGTTTGAAATCAAAATCATCGTTTGCTGAAGAGCTGATTACAACAACACTTGCACTGGGTTCAATCAATTTATCCAGTTCTTCTTTATATTGAATACATGCATACCTGTCGGGAGTAACTATCATGGCTTTTAATCCTTCAGGTTCCACATGTGCCTTGAAATGCTCAACTATATCTGATACAATTGTTTTAACTCTTTCCGGGGTCTTTAAGAAAACCGACATTCTTGCTGCTTTCTGACTCAGGGTATTCCTGTCCTGTTCACTTAGATCGTTAGCAAGTTCTTTAAAGGCAACATCGAGTCCATCTTTGTCTATATGATAATCAGGTAACCTGGGCTCAAAATGAAGAGGTAATGTTGCATTGTCTCTTATACTCTCCTGAAATGTATAACGACTCATATAACCACCTTGATCCTGTTCCGCACCAAAGGCCCAGAATGTATTCTTATCTGCTCTGTTGATAGGAGTTCCTGTTAATCCGAAAAGGAAAGCATTGGGCAGGGCACTTCTCATTTTTCTTCCCAGATCACCCTCCTGTGTTCGATGGGCTTCATCTACCATTACAATAATGTTCTCCCTCTTATTCATATCGGGATAGGCATCTTTAAATTTAAACACCATTGTAATTATAATCTTCCTTGTATCTTGTTCAAGAAGTTTATGTAGTTCCCTGATATTGTCGGTTGTTACCATGTTTGGTACATCGGCCGTGTTGAAAGTTGCTGTTAATTGTGTATCGAGATCAATCCGGTCAACAACAATAATGACAGTGGGGCTATCAAGATCCTGTTGTTTTCGGAGTTTCTGTGCTGCGAACAGCATAAGCAAGGATTTTCCTGAACCCTGAAAATGCCAGATCAGACCCTTTTTTATTTTTCCTTCTCTTACCCGTTCAACTATTGCATTTGCTCCTTCATATTGTTGATAGCGGCAAACTATTTTTATCTTTTTCTTTTTGGAACTCGTGGCATAAACAGTGAAATGCTGGATAATATCGAGCAGAGTTGATGGTCTAAGCAGATGTGTCAGTTGTTTGGCTACATCATTTAACCCCAGGAAATGACTCATTTCATCTTTCTCGTCCTCCAATCGCCAAGGAGCCCAGAACTCAAGAGGTGTCCGAACACCTCCGATGAATATCTCCTTCCCCTCTGATGCAAATGAAAAGACATTAGGTACAAAGAGCTGTGGAACAGCATTCTCATAAATCTCATGGATATCATAAGCACCATCAAACCAACTAATGGCAGGACGAACCGGTGTTTTTAACTCGCCAATAACCAATGGGATACCGTTAACAAACATTACGATATCGGGTATTTTTGTCTCCCTGGTTCTGATCTTGAACTGATTTGTAAGAACAAAACTGTTATTCTTTATTTCTTCAAAATCAATAAGCTTAATTGGAACATGCTGATTGTTTTTACCAAAAGGCAAAGACATTTCACCTCTTATCCACTTCGAAAACTCCTCATTTGCACGAACTAAACCTACATTACCAACAGTGATAATGATTGCCCTGAGCTTATGGATTACCTCCTCTGCTCTGTCAGGCTGAGAAGCAATATCGGGATTTATTCTGTAAAGGGATTCTTTTAATTCCTTCTCCAGGAGTACATCCGTAAGTTCACGCTGCAATATTTCAGGTTGAACATATCGCCATCTTACAGAACCATAATCAACAAGCTCTTCTGAAACTAAATTGTTCTGAACAGCATTCAGATTTACGCCTGTAAGTTGGTGAATGACAAAATTCTCAATACTATTTTGTTCAGTGAATGTCATTATCCTAATATTTCGTTCAACAATTTTTGTTTCAGATTCCTTAAAGTTGTTTTTTGTTGTTTTAGTTGGTTAATTGTTGTGTTCAAAAGTTGCAAAACTTCCAACATTTTTTCCTGGGTCTTTAAATCAGGAATGGAAACTTCCAAATCAGCCAAATCTTTCCATTTAGTTCTTGGTGATAAAGAACCTGCTGAAGTACTGACTGCATGTTGAATAAATGCATCTGTTGAAATATAGTAAGGCAATAAACCTTGTAACATCTTATTGGCTTTTGCTCTGATTACCAAAATATCACCTGAACAAATGCCATCAAAATCGGCAACGGCAATTTTCTTTAAATAAGCTCTGCGTTTGCCAAATAAGACATCACCTTTTGCAAAGCGTTTTGAAAAAGTAGTTCCACTAGCAATTTCTCCCCAACCTTGCAAAAGAAAATTATCGGCTTCTATAAATTCTAAACCAACAAAGCGCTCAACTTCTTTTTCGTGTTCGGGAAATTTTTTATCACACTCTGCTATTTCTCTAAAAGTTGTTGGTGTACAATTATTGCTATTCAATAAATTTCCAAACAAAGGTTTTTTGCTCAACAAACCATTGATTAAAGATTTTTGCACAACTTTGAAATTCTTCTCTTGGTCCTCCACCTGTTCAGTAGCTGTTTCTATTGTTTGAAAAAGTACAGCAATCTGCTTTTGCTCTTCAAATGAGGGAAGGGGTATTTCATAATTAAATACAAAATCTTTCATTAGACGCTTCCTACCAGTCGTTCCAATCATCATTAACTTTCCTCTTTCAATAAATGTATTACTTGAAATTATTGAATAGAGTAAGTAGGGATCAATTTTTACCCCCCTTAAAACAAAAAACTCAGTGGAGCCAAATCCAATGTCGTTTGACATATTATTAACTAGTCCACTTTTACCATTTTCAAAACATGGTGTCATTTTTGCAAGGAGAACATCATTGTTCTTAAAATAGCTTAATCCACTCTTTCTTAGTTCTTTAATTGTTTTTATTTGTGAATATTTGAACTTTGAACTTCTCACATTTAAATCTGCCATTTCTGCAAATGAAACCAGAGTCTCGTCTGACACACTTGCAATCTCTTTTTTGGAAGGATCTATTTCACAAACCGTTCCCAAATTGACTTTTTCCCATTTATCTTTCCCCAACTTCATATTTCTATCCCTATATCTTTAAGTTGGGTAAATAATTCGTCCATTGTTGCATTAATTTGTTTCTGATTGGATTTAATATTAGCAATCAAGTCTTCTGTTTTATCATCATTGTTATTAGCAGTCTGTTTCACATACAATTGAAAACTTAGGTTACCGTTATTCTCCAACACTTCATTATTACTCATAACCTTGGCAAATCCCTCAGAATCTTTATACTTCCAATAGGCTTCACTAATCTTTTTAATATGTTTTGGTTCAAGCCATGCATTGGTGCGTTCAATCCTCAATTCTTCTTTCGCATCAATAAAAATAATTTTACCTTTTCGGTCATCTGGTTTTTTCATCCTGCAAACAAGTAAGCAACTTTCCATGCTACTGTTGTAAAAGAGATTCTTACCCAGACCAATCACCGCATCAACATAATCCTTTTCTATCATCTTCCTGCGGATGTCACTTTCAGCATCTCTGAATAATACTCCATGAGGCCACAATACTACACACCGTCCGGTCTTTTCGTTGAGACTTTTCATAATATGTTGTTGGAATGCATAATCGGCGCACCCTTGAGGTGGCGTTCCCCAAATGTTTCTTCCGAATGGATCACTCATCCACTTTTCACGGTTCCATTTCTTTACACTGTACGGTGGGTTGGCCATTATGACATCGAACTGCCTCAGTTCATCATCCTCAAGTATCTGTGGAGAATCCAAAGTGTCTCCTTGGACAATTAGAAATTCATCAACATTATGCATGAACATGTTTATGCGGGCAATGGCTGAGGTAATAAGGTTAAGCTCCTGTCCATATAGTTTTAATGTCCGATATTCCTTCCCCTGTTCTTTTACATGCAGAGCACTGCTCAGTAGAATACCACCACTTCCACATGTCGGATCGTAAATACTTTCACCTGGTTGAGGATCGGTAATTTGCGTCATCAACTTAACCACAGTACGGTTTGTATAAAACTCAGCGGCAGTATGACCACTGTCATCTGCAAATTTTTTAATCAGGTATTCATAACCTTCACCCATCAGGTCGTGAGGTACTTCACCAACCGATAACCTCATCTGGCTAAAGTGCTCAATCAGGTCGAGCATCTTTTCATCGCTCATTCTCCGTTTATTTGTCCACTGGGCGTCTCCAAACACATCATGCAGCATTTCAAAATTGGCCTTTTCAATTTCTGTCAATGCATTTTGGAGGGCAGCTCCCACATCAATGGTTTTCTTGCGTATATCGTCCCAGTGACATCCTTTTGGAATCTGAAACCGATGGTTTTCTGCAAATTCAGCATAACTTAAATCGTTTCCACTCTCTTCGAGAGCTAATTTGTATTCTTCGTCCCACAAGTCACTAACACGCTTAAAGAAAAGAAGAGGGAATATGTATTGTTTAAAATCAGCGGCATCGATCATCCCTCTGAGTATATTGGCAGCTCCCCATAGATAATCTTCAAGTTCTTTTTGAGTCATAATATGATAAAATCAGTAGAAACTATATTCGATTCCGAAAAATCCTGCGTAAGTTACATAAATCCCGCCGAGAAAAGAAAGAGATAATAGGCAGCTCGCTAATAACCCTTGGGAGCAGTAAAAATTGGCGGAAATATCTTTTTGTCACTTTGCATAGTCCAACTTTTAAGCCTTTTTCCTGAAATTTCAAGACCCAACATAGGACGGATCATTGTGTTTTACTTTTTTAGGAATAGCCATAGGGCACCAGAGGAATTACGGCAGTCGTAATTTAAAAGAGATTTTTATTGGTTCCCGAATAAGTAAGGAATAACCGTTCAGAGTTAAATCGGGCTATGGGATTAGTTCTAGCCAGCAACTCATACCCATACAGTAATTTTTGGAACAAGATATCAATCGGCTCGTTCAAGTGTTTTGAGATGATCGATGCAAATCTCTCATTTGATTGATTTATCATATCCCAATCTATATCTTCAAAACAGTATGAGCATGCTTCTCTGACCTCGCTGATGAACATCCCGGTACTCAGACCTGATAGACTATGTTTTTGAACGAATTTACCTGCGTAGCACCATATAAAAATGCAATTTATTTTGCTCTTTAGCGGTAAAACCATCGAATCATCAATAATGTATAATCCAGCATCAGGGAACTGCCCCGGGTTCAATAATCCAAAAGGAGATCCATGCCCGAGCATTAGTATCCTATCATGGGCTTTAATGAGTTCCAGTAATTCCGATTTTGTGTTACCACCTCTAATGACAGTTTTGTTTTTAAGGTTTGCATAGATTGGAGCAAGGAAGGTGGTGGTAGGATCTTCAGGATGAACAATAAGAGTTTTCATGATTGGGCTAATGTAAAGCCAAAAATTGGTTATGCCCAACATTATCAGAGCCAGATTTTACGGGCCATATAGACATTTTGACAATATTGATGATTTCGGAGATTAAAACCGTCTATGGGTTATTAAAATTGAACCAGACCTGTCAAATTTGACACTGGAGACACGATCACAATAAAGCTTGGGGTTTTATCATCCAGAGGAATTCATCGATCTGGGCTTGCTAAATTGACGATAATTGAAGAATCCGTCATTCTTTGACCACTTCAAAAGAAGGTTTGAAAACAATTTGCATTCATAAAGAAACAATAAGGATATAAATTTTGTGGAAAGTTTGAATTTGCAGGAACAAAAAAAACCTATGACACCATAGCAAATTTACCTTCATCTGAGACAAATCATTTATTCCATCAAAGTCTGGATTCTTACAATTAGGTTTGAGGAATATATTCTTGATTAAGAATTTCTTTTACCTTTAGTAATTGGTTCTTGACTGCCAGATAATCAGAATCAAGAAGAAGTATCTGTGACTGACAGTCCTCTGCTTTATAAGGTTGTGATATTTAATAAACACTTTTATCGTATTTTTAAAAATATTTTCAAAAAAGTGAAGATTGAATTCCAGACTATTGAATCACCGTCTAGAGGGTACACTGGACTTAACCTTGAATTGGAAGAATGCCAGTCCCATCTGATTCATGAAGTCAAAAATAATTTATTGGATAGGGAGGAGTGGAATAATACTCTTGAGAGTTTACGGACCTTAAGGGCTGAAACGGGGTTTGATGTTAGTGCGGAGTTATTAGCAGACATACAATCATTTTCAGAAGAAAAAATTGAAACCCAACAATTCAGAATAGGAGAAGCCTTTGCTGAAGTAATCCTTGAACAAGAGTTTTCCTGTCGATTCCACTGGAATGAAAATCGAGACGCAAGAAATCCTAAAGGGAATAAAACAGGAGCTGATTTGGTTGGATTTATTGAGGTCAATGGACAAGTTTTGTTTTTATTTGGAGAAGTTAAAACTTCTTCTGAAACAGCGAATAGGCCACCGCAAGTAATGACTACAAGGTATAAAAGCATTGAAAGTCAACTTAGAAGTTTACACGATGACATCAGAAAACGAAGAATATTAATCAGTTATCTTCAAAATAAAGCTAGACATTATCCTTCAGGTCATGCATTTTTTGAAGATTTTGAAGCAGGAAAAAGAGCTTATTATTCCGGAGAATGTAGGTTTCATCTTTTTGGTGTACTTATAAGAGATGTTTCACCAGATGAAAGGGATGTTTCAGTTAGCTACAACAGATTACGGACACAAATCTTAGAACCGAAAGGCTTAAAATTATTGGCTCTGTACCTTCCCATTCAGAAAAAAGATTGGTTGACTATCATTAATGAGGAACAAAAATGAGCATTCAATCCAAATATCTCTACTTAGAACAAGTATATCCAGAGATACTTCAGGGTATTGGTACACTCATTCAGAAAGGTAAACTGTCAAGGCGTTTCGAAAACATTAATCTTACTAATGAAGACTTTCAGCAATTAGAAAAGGCAAAAGAGCTCTGTGAACTGAAAATTGTTGAGCAATGGGAAAATAGAAGTAATAATGATATCAAAGGTTTATGTTCGACCTATTTTGATATCGCCTCATTGTTAATCAATGACTTGGATAATGAATATTTTGTTTTTGAGCAAATTAAATTAATAGCCTTCGGTTATTTAGGTGAGCATTGGCATTTTGTGAAACAATATCTTCGGAGTTATGATTTTGAATCCATTTCAGTTCCCTTAGCTTGGAATAAACGCTTACTGTATCTATCTTTCAAAGCACTTGCGGGAATGGTTGTCAAAGAAAGCTGGCACGAAATATCAAGATCTATTGAGTTAATAAATCAGTTACGAGACGAACAAAGAAATTTCGAGTTAAGTTTTCTGAACCAAGTCAATGAAGAAGGCAGACCATACGAGGCAGCTGAGCTGGTATCATTATACCATTTTGCTAAGACAATTGATGTTTTGGGTCAATATTTTAATGAAGGTCGCCCTTTAGAACCAGAAACCCAAATTCACTATCATTTAAACCTTTCTAAGGAATTTGCTGAAAAATCTGGCAATATAAGTCTGATACTATTATATCAGTTTTACGAGGCATTAGCTGTTAAAATGATTCGAAATACCATTTGGTATTCGACCAGAGGAGTAAATCATTGGGTAACGGAATTCAATCGTTTTATTTCAGGGAAAGATAATAAAGGAGTATTTGAATTACTCTATCCACAAAGAGAATCTATTCGTGACCAGCAATTATTAAATCCAGCGCACAGGGCAATAGTGGTAAACTTACCGACATCAAGTGGAAAAACAATGATTGCGGAATACCGAATTTTACAAGCGTTGAATGATTTTAAACAAAGAGGAGGATGGGTCGCCTATATAGTGCCAACAAAATCATTGGTTAACCAAATATTTATACAATTTAATAGGGATTTAGGAGGCATTGGATTACGCATTGAAAAGGCTAGTGGAGCAATTGAATTAGATGGTTTTGAGAAATATCTTGTCGAAGAACAGGGGAATAATACTTCGTTTGATGTATTAGTGACCACCTATGAAAAAATGAATCTACTCCTAAGACAGGGGCTTGGTACAACCAGAGATCGTCCATTAGTGCTTACCATAGTTGATGAGGCTCACAACATAGAACTAGAAGGGCGTGGACTATGCCTTGAACTTTTATTATCGACAATCAAGAACAACTGTGAGGAGGTCAATTTCATGCTGATGACCCCAGATATTTCTAATTCGAATGAAATCGTAGAATGGTTGGCTGGAGACAGGGGACATGTTATAAATTTACAATTAGATTGGTGGCAACCCAATGAAAGAGTAGTTGGTGCTATACAGGTGTCAGGGAGAGGTAATAATTATGATTTTGCTTTAAAAACACTACATACCGATAAAGGAGCATATATCATCGGAGATTCAATCCCCTTGAAAAATTTTGTAAATGCCCCAATTGCAAAATCTAGATTTTATGGGGCTAATGGATCTAAGAAACAAGTTGCTGCCCTATTATCAGCTGAATGCTTAGACATTAATCATCCTCAAATTGTACTGGCAAGACACCCAAATGAAACTTACGATATTGCTGAGGTGCTTTATAATAAATCAAGGGCAGATTTTGCAGTGGACGAAGATGTCGAATTACTCAAGAAACTTATTGTTTCAGAGCTTGGAATAGATTTCCCTTTAGTTAGATACCTTGACAGGAGAATTGCAGTTCATAGTTCTGCATTGCCGGATGAAATTAGATTCTTGATTGAGGACTTAATGATTTCTGGAAATAAGCTTCAGGCGTTGGTGGCAACAACAACTATTGCACAAGGCATTAACTTTCCAGTATCCTCAGTGATTATAGGTTCACACTATTATCCAGGTATCCCCTCTGTTGAAATGCCAGTAAGAGATTTTTGGAACCTTGCGGGTAGAGTGGGCCGAGCAGGTCAACAAGAAATGGGATGGGTGGGTATTGCTCTGAAAAATGACGCCGATTTAAGCACTGTAGCTGAGTATGTTGCAAGGGCTTCCAGTGAATTAAATTCACAGTTGGTCAGTGCAATTATAAATGCTATACGATATGCGGATAAAGATTTAAATTTTTGGCTTTATATTGATGAAAGGTGGTCGGCTATTTTGCAATATATCTCTCACTTGAGAAAGCAAAATGAGCAGCAATCCGCCTTTATTGTGCAGCTGGAGCAAACGCTTCAGAGTACTTTTGGATTCCAGCAACTCTCTGACCAACAAAAAGTATTCTTTCGGGGGAAAATAAGAGATTATGCAAATACTTTAACTTTAGTCGAAGCAAGACAAGCTGACGCTACAGGCTTTTCTACTGTTTCAGTTAGACAAATGATTGGGAAACTTGCTAATGCAGGTCTTTCTCCTAATGATTGGAATAAGGATCAATTGTTCTCTGAACAGAATCAAAGTATGCAAAAACTTATTGGTATTATGTTGGATACTTATGAGATACGAAACTCGATGCAGGAGTTATGTGAGGGAGGCCAACCATTAGATAGGTCTAGTATTTCCAGAATGATAATTGACTGGGTAAATGGTCGTGATATCTCATTTATAGCTAATCAGTACTTTCCAAATGAAAACCGTCAAATATCTATTCAGAAAGCAACAAAAGCCTTATATAAAGTCATAGCACAGTCTGCCACATGGGGTTTTGCGGCCTTACAGCAATTACCAATGAGTGGTGTAGATTGGGAAAGTTTATCTGAGATCGACAAAAAACGAATGGCCAATTTACCTGCTTATTTGCATTACGGAGTAAATACGGATAGTGGTGTTTTAATGCGTAAAAATAATGTTCCTAGAAGTATAGCAAATCAATTAGGCGAACTGTACAATACATCGATAAAAGGGGAGATTTTTAGTCAACCTACATCAGCTGTTTCGGAATGGATTGGTCTTCAGTCAATTGAAATTTGGAACAAGGTTCTTCCAGCCGATTCAAACCTAAATGGTAATGAGTACAAGAGAATATGGATGAAATTAAACGGGATCGTATGAGAAAGAGGTAGGGGCGCTAATAACCAATGATTCTCAGGAGACCAATCCATCAAAAAACAACCATTACCTAGCACAAACCTAGCACAAAATGAGAAACACCTACACATCATCCGTGTAAGTGTTTCATTTTCAAGTAGCGAGACCGAGAATTGAACTCGGGACCTCATGATTATGAATCATGCGCTCTAACCAACTGAGCTATCTCGCCTTGTCCTCCGTATCCGCCAACCGGCGGAGAAGGAGGGCCCATTGCCAACCCATAACTATGGCAAAGGCTTTATTAACGCGGGTGCAAATATAAATATTTTTTCATTTTAGCCCTCATCCTTTTTGTTTTCATCTATTATTTTTATATTGCATCACAAGAGATTCTCCCACAAATGAGATGCCGGTTCGAAATCGAATATACCCTGAATACCACCACCCGCGTGCTATTCGACAGACTGAGCACCCCGGAAGGACTCTCGGAATGGTTCGCTGACAACGTCAACGTCGACGGAGATACCTTTACATTCTTCTGGGACAAGACAGCAGCACATGCCCGCCTCGCTTACTTCAGGGAAAATAAATCAGTACGATTTGAGTGGCTCGATCTTGCCGACAGCGAATCAAACTTCTTCGAATTCCGTATCCAGACACACGAACTGACCGGCGATACCGCACTCATCATCACCGACCACGCCGACGAGGACGAGGTCGAAGATGCAAAAGAGCTCTGGAACACACAGATATCCAACCTGCGTAAAGTCCTCGGCCTGCCTGAATAAGCAGCCGTTGCATCTTTACCAAAAATAGCGTACGTTTGCGACACATTGCAGGCAATGAAGAAAATCGACATTTTCATGGTCAAGTCATTCATAGGACCGTTGTTCCTGACATTCTTCATTGTGCTGATCATATTCATCCTGCAGTTCCTCTGGATGTATGTCGACGAACTCGCCGGCAAAGGCCTTGAGATAAAAGTACTCGCAGAACTGCTCTTCCAGTTCTCCCTCACCTTCGTCCCCCTCTCCCTCCCCCTGGCAATACTCCTCGCCTCACTGATGACCTTCGGTAACCTCGGTGAGTTCCTCGAACTCACAGCACTGAAATCGTCAGGAGTGCCGCTGCAGCGTGTTATGCTGCCTCTGTTCGTACTCGTATCTTTTCTTGCTGTCGCATCTTTCCTCTTCTCCGATTATATCCTTCCCCTCTCAAACCGCAAGGCAAGAACACTGCTCTATGACATCAGACGCAAACGGCCTGAACTGAATATCCAGGCAGGTACCTTCTACAACGGGATAGACGGCTTCAGCATCAAGATAACCGATAAGGATGCCGAGACAAACAGACTCGACAGGATATATATCTATGACCACCGGAAAGGGATGGGCAACAATGCAGTGATATACGCCGACTCGGGATATATGGCTGTCACTCAGGATGAGAGCGGAATGATTCTTACCCTTTACAACGGGTACGCATACAACGAGATGGAGGAGAGGAACGTTGACCAGGAAAAGAGAAAATACCCTTTCAGGCGGGATAAATTCAGCCAGCAGACAATGGTCATCGAACTGACCGGATTCGACCTCGACAGATCAGGGATGGACCTCTTCAGATCAAACTACGCCATGCTGAACTCAAGAGAACTGGGTTATTTTGTCGACTCCCTGTCTGCCAGGTATGCGGTCCGCTCCGATGCCTATTACAATGACTTCAACAGCACCAAACTCATGTCACGCGACAGATATTATTCGAGCGGATATGATAACTACGGTGACACCTCTTCTGCCAAAAAACTTGAAAACTTTAACTGCCGCGCTGCCTTTGACACTCTTGCAATGCCGGAAAAGACTGCTACCATCAGCAGGGCACTTAACCTCGCCCGTGACGGCATTGCATTCATGACCGAAAAGAGCGAGTCACTTCATCAGGAGGCAAAAAACCTCACAAGGTACCGCG
Source organism: uncultured Bacteroidales bacterium (assembly GCA_963732365.1). Taxonomy (GTDB): domain Bacteria; phylum Bacteroidota; class Bacteroidia; order Bacteroidales; family VadinHA17; genus SR-FBR-E99. The sequence goes on from CAVSZC010000007.1 coordinate 19,721, forward strand.
TCGAGCTTTATAAGAAATATACCCTCCCTATTGCCTGCCTTGTCTTCTTCTTCATAGGTGCACCTCTCGGAGCAATAATAAGAAAAGGGGGCCTTGGTACACCGGCAGTAATATCGGTGCTCTTTTTCGTGGTCTACTATGTCATTTCACTGACCGGCGAGAAATTTGCCAAAGAACTCATCTGGAGTGTCCCGCTTGGTACCCTCGCATCTACAATTGTTCTTTTTCCGATAGGCATCTTCCTTACATACAAGGCAACAACAGACGCCGCCATCATGAACGCGGAGACATATCTTCTCTTCATCAGGAAAATCGGAACTTTCTTCACCGGTATCAAACCTGAAACCAGCAATGAAGATACTCGTCCTGGCACCTAAGCCCCCCTGGCCGCCACTCGACGGAGGAGCCGTGGCAACCATGAGGTGCATTGAAGGAATGGCTGCCGGAGGGGCTGAACTGTCAGTGCTGGCAATGCAGACGGAAAAACATCTGTCCGATACGGCAGCGGCCACCCCTCCTGCATCCATCCTCAGACACTATGAAACAGTGACCGTGGACACAAGGATAATGCCTGCGAGGCTGCTTGCCAACCTGTTCTTCTCTTCCGAGCCTTACGACCTGATCCGTTTCCGGTCCCGGACATTCTCGTCAGCCCTCCGCTCTCTCCTGCTGAAGGAACAGTTTGACATAATACAGTGTGAAGGGATCCCTTTCATATACTATGTCGGAGAGATACGGAAGTTGTCGAAGGCGCCTGTAGTACTCAGGGCTCATAATGTTGAGCACCGCATCAGGGAGATGATGGCAGGCCGGACATCAGACCCGTTCAGTATGGCATACCTTAAAAATCTCTCCGGCAGAATCAGGAAGAAGGAAATTGCATCTGCCAGAATATTTGACGCAATAGTGCCAATAAGCGAACCTGACTTTCAGTGGTTCAGGTCAGTGGCCTCCGGCAATCCGGTCATGCTGTCCGAAACAGGTGCAGTGCTGACAGAAAGCCTATCAGAAAACCGGCAGGGAGAAATGAAGGTGGGGTTCATCGGTGCACTTAACTGGGAGCCCAACCTTGACGGACTCAAGTGGTTCCTGAAAGAAGTATGGCCCCATGTAATCAAAAGCCACCCTGACGCTCAGCTGTTCATTGCAGGCCGTGGCGCCTCTGACGAGATCGCGGGGCAGATGAGAGGCATCAATGTAATCTTTATGGGGGAGGTGGATGACGCCCGCACATTCATGGAATCGATGACAGTGCTGATAGCACCGCTCTTTGCTGGCAGCGGGCTGCGCATCAAGATCATTGAGGCGATGAGCCTCGGCAAAACGGTGGTCGTAACCCCTGTCGCTGCACTGGGCCTGCCTGTCACCGGCGGACAGGAGCTTTTTATCGCGAAAGATGCAGCCTCATTCTGCAGTGCCCTCACTGGAGCACTCGAGAGCCCCGCCGTCAGGAGAACGACAGGAGAGGCCGCCAGAGAGCTTGTCAGAAGGCGATATGACAACCTTGTTCAGACAGGACGCATGCTGGAGTTTTACGGAACACTGTGCCATGGCCGCTGAGGTGGTATTCATTGCCGCTGTCATGATGCTGGGATGGAGTTACATCATTTACCCTGCTCTTGTATTTACAATTGCATCAATACGTAAAACGGACGGCAGCAACATGCAGGCGGATACCGCCCTGAACACCGAACGAAACCTCGATTCTGCTACTGCCCTTCATACTGTATCTGTGCTGATACCGGTTTACAATGAAGAGAAGGTAATAAGGGAAAAGCTTACCAGCATTCTTTTATCAGATTATCCGGCTGAATTACTTGAGATACTTGTCGGATCAGACGCTTCCGATGACTCTACCGAAGAAATCGTGGAGTCCATTGCTGCCGGGGTAAAGCGGATAAGGCTGCACAGAAGCAATACCAGAAGAGGCAAATCAGCCATGCTGAATGATCTCGCTGCTTTAGCCGGGGGCGATATCCTCATCATAACTGACGCAAATGTTCTTTTTTCGACTGATACCGTAAGGCATCTGGCAGAGGGGATCTCCGCTCCGGGAACGGGATTGTGTGATGCTGCTGTAATACCGGATGCTGCTGCATCACATGGCGTTGCACACCAGGAAAACTTCTACAGCAGGTTTGAATCGGCACTGAAGAGTGCCGAAGCAGTGGCCTGGGGTTCAATGACCGGCCCCTACGGGGGATGCTACGCCATCAGGCGTGACCTCTTTCCGGTCATACCCGATAATACGCTGGTCGATGATCTCTATGTCGGACTGACAGCGTTGAAAAAGGGATATGCCATAAAAAACATTCCCTCTGCTACAGTCACTGAAGACACGGAAGCAGACCTTGCCGGACAGTACAGACGCAGGGTCAGGATCGCGGCAGGATCATACCAGAACCTTTTCCGGTTCGGACCATTTCCATCACCCAACATAAAAATCTCATTCTCATTCTTTTCGCACAAGGTACTGAGATGGCTCACACCATTTTTTCTTATGCTGGTTTTTATGACAACGGTCATTCTTTCTGCCAGCTCCGTTTTCTATTTTTGTCTGTTAGCCCTTCAGTTAATTTTTCTACTTTTGTCGGCGCTTGACCTGGCACTGAACGAATACGGACGGAAAATGTTATATCTGCGGTATGTGACGCAGTTTATAATGATGAACGCAGCACTGACAGGAGGGTTTTTGAAGGCATTAAAGGGGATTAAAAATGGTATATGGGAACCCACCAAACGCGTTTGAGATGACAGAGAACGCCAGAATGAACAGCATCAACGAGGCAATCGAAGAGATAAGGGAGGGCAGGATAGTCATTGTCGTTGATGATGAAGACAGGGAGAACGAGGGCGATTTCATCTGTGCCGCTGAACTGATAACCCCCGAGATCGTAAATTTCATGGCCACCCACGGCAGGGGTCTGATATGCGTCCCTCTTCCGGAGGAGAGATGCGACCAGCTTGACCTGCACATGATGGTGGGACATAACACATCTCTTCATGAGACGGCCTTCACCGTTTCAGTAGACCTCCTGAGCCCCGAGACGACAACTGGCATCTCTGCCCGCGACAGGGCACTAACCATAAAAGCACTTGTCGACCCGGCAACAAAACCCTCACAGCTTGGAAGACCCGGACATATATTCCCCCTCAGGGCACGCTCGAAGGGTGTGCTGCGCAGGGCAGGCCACACGGAGGCAGCAGTGGACCTCACACGGCTGGCGGGGCTCCATCCCGGAGGTGCACTGGTGGAGATAATGAACGAGGACGGCTCCATGGCCCGGCTGCCTGACCTGCTGGAGATATCAATGAGGTTCGGCATAAAGATAGTTACCATCAGAGACCTGATCAGATACCGGCTGGGCATTGAATCAATAGTTGAGATGGGCGAACAGGTTAAGCTGCCGACAGAACACGGCGACTTTGACTTCATCCCCTTCAGGCAGGTGAGCAACGGACTGGAGCATGCTGCTCTCGTAAAAGGCACCTGGACCAAGGATGAACCTGTACTGGTAAGGGTACACTCTTCTTGCTTCACCGGAGATATCTTCGGTTCACAGCGATGTGACTGCGGCCCACAACTGCATAAGGCGATGCAGATGGTCAATGATGCCGGCAAGGGGGCAATAATATACCTCAGCCAGGAAGGACGGGGCATAGGTCTGATAAACAAAATCAAAACCTACAAGCTCCAGGAACAGGGACGTGATACCGTGGAGGCAAACATCGAACTCGGCTTCCGTGAAGATGAGCGTGACTACGGCATAGGTGCAAACATAATGCGCGGGATAGGACTCGGTAAGGTCAGGCTGATCTCTAATAACCCGGTGAAGAGAGCCGGGCTCGAAGGATACGGCATCTCAATCGTGGAGGTAATACCGCTTGTCATCGCTCCCAACCCTTTCAACTCCTTCTACCTTGAGACAAAAGCCGCAAAGATGGGCCACAGCTTTGTCTGTTACAAGACGCCAAGCAAGGGGGAAGATGAATGACAGGAAGCCATCGATAGTTTTCATGGGCACGCCTGCCTTCGCCGTGGCAAGCCTGCGCGCACTGCATGAAGAAGGGTACACCATAGCCGCCGTTGTCACTGCACCGGATAAACCCGCAGGCCGGGGTCAGAAGATATCCTGCACCCCTGTGAAAGAGTATGCCATCGGGAACGGACTTCCTCTCTTTCAGCCTGAGAAACTCCGTGATGCCTCGTTCATAAACAGTATCAGGGAATTAAATGCCGACATGTTCGTCGTAGTTGCATTCCGCATGCTGCCTGCACTTCTGTGGAGCATGCCGCCCATGGGAACCTTCAACCTGCACGCCTCCCTCCTGCCGCAATACCGTGGCGCGGCCCCCATCAACCATGCCATTATCAACGGCGAGACACAGACAGGGGTCACAACATTCCTGATTGATGAAGAGATCGACACAGGCAAAATACTGCTCAGGAAAGCCACGGACATACTCCCAGAAGATAATGCCGGCACACTCCATGACAGGCTCATGACCCTCGGTGCTGATCTCGTGAAAGAGACTGTCTCAGGTCTGGCAAATAAGACACTCCAGCCGCTTCCGCAGATAGCTGAGCCCGGAACCTTACTGCATGAGGCACCCAGGATTTTCCCACCAGACACTTTTATTGACTGGAATGACACTGCACTCAGGATTCACAACAAAATAAGGGGACTGTCACCGTATCCGGGAGCAGTAACATCACTTGTTACAGACAAAAGAACAATACGGCTGAAGTTGTATGAAAGCCTGATTACTGATGATACTTCACACCAAGTTCCCGGAACAATAATAGCCGGGGAAAAGTCAAAGCTCGTCATCTCCTGCGGATCAGGAGCAGTGGAGATAGTCACTCTGCAGCCTGAAGGGAGGAAGAAGATGACCTCACAGGAGTTTCTGAGAGGGTATGATTTAAAAGGGTGTCACCTCTCCTGAGGAGTTGCCGCTATCTGATCCTTACCTTCTGACCAGCCACACATTCCTTCCCCTCATCCATCAGATTCATCTTATATAATGCATTAAGCTTTATGGCGTATTTCTGGGAGATGAGATGCATTGTCTCTCCAGGCTGGACGAAATGCATTGTGTTACCCTCAGCCGCCTTTGTGCGCTTCGGCTCGAGATAAATGATCTGCCCTGGCTTCAGGGAGCTGTCTGACGGGAGATCATTGAAGCGGCTCAGCTCCCAGGCCAGGAGCTGAAACTCGCCTGCCAGTGAGCTGAAGGTGTCACCTTCACGTACCACCGCATACTTCACTCCGTTGTTTACTCCTGTCCTGCCGGTGTTAAGTTTAATGACCTCTGCCGGCGCGTTGGACACGGGATTTGCAACCATGGTATCAGATGTGCTTGCAGCCGCTGTGACTACGACTGCAGAAGCAGCAGGGGCATTGACGGGAGACGGCGCATTAACTGTCTGCGGTTTGTTTTCTGCAGGCTCCGTCATGCTTTTCTTTGCCGTCATATTACTTCCTGTGTCGAAGGCGTGAAGGCCGTACTCATCAATCTTGCGTATGAGAAGTGAGGCATAGTCAGGGTCAGTCGCATATCCTGCCTTTTTCAGTCCGTGCGCCCAGCCCTTGTAATCGGTGCTGCTCAGCCTGAACAGATCCTTATACCGCGATCCGGTAACAAGAAAATCCGAATGGTCCCTGTATGAATCCTTCACATTGCTGTAACTCCTGAAACACTCGTTCTTCCTGTCATCATCCTTATAGGCCTTTTCACCCTGCCATGTGCTGTGACACTTGATGCCGAAATGATTATTGGCCTTTCTGGCGAGGTAACTGCGCCCGTAGTCCGACTCGAGCATGCCCTGTGCCAGCGTAATGCTGGCCGGTATTCCGGTACGCTGCATCTCGATGACAGCCATCGCACTGTATTTGTTTACATAGTCAACAGCATAGGACGGAAGCGAAGAGGAAGGCACCGGTTCTGTGGCCGATCTGCGTGAAGAGCCGCAGGAATACAGCAACAGAAGTGCAACAGGTATTATATATTTCGGAGAAAATCTCATCAAAAAGGTTTTGGCAAAAGTATAAAAATGTCTCAAGTGACTGCAACTTCTCTTCCCCGGGGAAAAATTTTATTACTTTTATTCCGCCAAACCTCACGTCACCTCACTATGAAAGAGAGAGAAATAAGGATGACATACAGGGAGTATCCGAATACTCAGGATCTGCCTGAAGATGAGCAGATGCTTGTCAGTGAGGCTGTTGCTGCAGCATCAGGTGCCTACGCCCCCTATTCGCGTTTCATGGTCGGAGCAGCAATGCTTTTTGACGATGGCACGGTCATCAGGGGAGCCAACGTAGAGAATGCTGCCTATCCATCAGGGAGCTGTGCTGAAAAGACGGTGCTCTCATATGCGATATCCAACTACCCCGGCAAAAAGCCTCTGGCAATAGCTGTTGCAGCCCTGGCGGGAGGAAGGCTTACACTTGAGCCTGTGCCACCGTGCGGCAACTGCCGTCAGATGCTTCTTGAGGAAGAGAAACGCCAGGGAAGTGATATAAAAGTGATTCTCACAGGTAAAGAAAAAACAATAGTGCTGAAAAACTGTGAGTCATTGATGCCTCTCCACTTCACAAAATCCAATCTCCAGCCCTGAGCGCTGCGCCATGTGCCATGCGCCCTGCGCCCTGCGCTATTCCCCTATAACCAGCTGAAAACCGCTCCCGTGTATATTCTTCAGAGCGATCTGCTGGTCATCACCAAGATACTTTCTGAGCTTGGTGACATAAACATCCATGCTTCTTGCCGTGAAGTAATCATCAGCACCCCATATCTTCTTCAGGGCAGCCTCACGGCTGACAAGTGAGTTGGGGGCCATGGCAAGCATCTCAAGCAGCTGCCCCTCTTTTGGAGAGAGCTTCCTCTCTGTGTTACCGATGGTAAGTGTCCTCAGCCTGGCATTGAAGATGAACTTACCGATCTCGTAAATATCCCGTGAGCCATCCTGAATATCACGGCGCGAGATGATTGCCTTAATCTTGCAAAGAAGTATGTCAGTGTCAAAAGGCTTGGTGATGTAATCATCGGCTCCTACACCATAACCCTTTAACAGATCCTCCTTGAGCTTCTTGGCTGTGAGGAAGATGATGGGGATAACCGAGTTTATGCTTCTTACCTCAGCAGCAATTGTAAATCCGTCGACGTGAGGAAGCATCACGTCAAGGATACACAGGTCATAGACTCCCCTGCGGAACACATCTATTGCCATCTTGCCGTCATCGACGAGATCAACGCTGAAGTCATTTATCTCAAGGTATGACTTCAGTACCGACCCGAAACTCAGGTCATCCTCAACCAGGAAAATCCTTGCAATCTTCTTGCTCATGCTCTTGCATCTCCGTTATATGGTAAAAAAACTGAAAACCGGCTGCCCTTTCCCGGCTCGCTTTCGACAGATATGTTACCACCGTGGGCATCTGTTATGGCCTTGGCATAATGCAGTCCCAGCCCGAAACCTTTAACATTATGTATGTTGCCCGTCGCCTCACGGTAGAACCGCTCGAAGACACGGCTCTGAACTGCCCGCGACATCCCCTTCCCCTTGTCTTCCACAACAATAATTACACCCCTGTCATCTGAAAAGGTACTGACGGTGATCTCCGGAGCACTCTCGGAATATTTGTTGGCATTGTCAAGGAGATTATGTATGACATTGCGAAGGTGCTCAGCATCACCTCCAATAACGCTCCTTTCAGCATCGAGATGCCGCCTGATCACCCCTCCCCTTTCGGTTACCTGTATCTCAACCGTTTCAATAGCCTTCGTTATCACTTCGTGGATGTCTGTCTCGCTGAAATCGAACTCCACCTCATGCCTGTCAAGGGTGGCGATCTGAAGGATCGACTCTACCTGCCGGTTCATGCGGGCATTTTCCTTCTTGATCATGCCGGCGAAATGCCTGACCTTCTCCTCATCAGATATTACCTTGTTGTTTGTGATGGTGTCAGCGGCAAGAGAGATGGTGGCAATAGGGGTCTTGAACTCGTGAGTCATGTTGTTGATGAAGTCTGACTTCATCTCTGAAATCTTCTTCTGGGAAATAATAAACCACAGGCTGAGGGCAAATGTTGAAAGTATGATCAGTGAAAAGAGCCCCGACCCTCCAAGGATAAGTGCAATTGAACCTAGTACATAGTTGGTCTTGTAGGGAAAGACGACAGAGACAGTCTCCCCCTTCCTGATTAACCCTTCCGAAAACAGGGTGACCTGGTACGGACTGCTCTTAAACTCTTTCTCTTTAACCTTCGACCAGATGCCGTCAGACAGGGTATCACCCCTGATGATTGCAAACTCGAAAGGTGTATTAATCCCTGAAGCCACCAGCTCCCCCTTCAGCGTCCGGGTCAGTTCTTCCTTGTCAATTTCAAGTTCCTTCTCCCATACAAACATCTCGGTGATAAGCTGGTTGCTCATAGACTGAAACTCGCCCGCCCTCCGTTGCATCCATTGCATGTACTCATCTGAGTCAATTACCACCTCCTGCTGTGCCACAGTGCCGGCAGCATCACGTGCGACCTTCATCCTGACAGGCGGATCGTTGTTGGTGGTGACTACTATCTCAACTGAATCCTTATCCGAGACAGAAGAACTTTCAATGGTCAGGCTTCCCGAGAAGCGGCTTTGCATGTTGCCCTGATGCTGCAGCTGCGGTGATGACGGATAACCACTGATAAGCATTTGATTGAGGAAGTTCATGCGGCGCGATGACTCCATCGACCTCGCAGTGTTACGCAGGCTGTTTATTACAAAAAAGTCGAACTGATCATTCCTGACCTTAATGGCATTGCCAATCCAGGTCACCTGAACCCAGATGATCCCACCGAGGGATAAAGCCATTAATAGTATCAGCCCTACGAATTTCCTTCTGTTCATGTCACAAAATTATATATATAAATAAGTCCTGAAGACGTTTTAACTTTTTGTTAACCCGTTTTAACCTGACTTTAACCACATGCCTGTTTTTATGAATTATTTTTGTAGCATAAATCTTTGGCACATGGTTCGGATTGAGAAGTACACTGTGATAATAACAAACGGAGCGGTTGATGCCGAAGAAAAAGATAAAAGAGACAGACCTCATTCTTGCAGAGGTAAAAATGATACAGGGAATTAAACAGTATTTTTTTCTGCTGCAGATGCCCACGACTCGGGTGCAGCATTCATAGGTTGGGTTTTAGGTTAGTTTTAGGTTAGGTTGGGAAGAGACGCGGCAGAGGCGTCTCTTCTTTTTTTTGGGCCATCATATCTCGGAAAAGAGCCGCCATACCTTATCCTCGGGAAGAGGAGCTTCAACATTTATTTCCTCCTTCTTTACCGGATGGATGAACGAGATGCGCCGTGCATGAAGAGATATGCCTCCTCCTTCATTTGATCTTTTCGATCCGTACTTCAGGTCACCCCTGACAGGACATCCCGCAGCAGCCAGCTGTGCCCTGATCTGATGGTGCCTGCCGGTCTGCAGATCAATCTCAACCAGGTAAAAGCTTGAAGAGCGACCAATGATGCGGTATGATAGGGTTGCCTCCTTTGATCCCTTCACCTCCTTATCATATACATACGATTTGTTCTGCTGCTCGTTCTTCTTGAGGAAGTTGCGCAACACCCCCTCTTCAGCGGGCGGACGCTCGGTGACGATCGCCCAGTAACTCTTCTTCACATCCCTGGTCCTGAAGAGCTCGCTCAGACGTGTAAGGGCCTTCGATGTGCGTGCATAGATGACACATCCGCTCACCGGCCTGTCGAGACGATGCACGACACCGAGAAAGACATCCCCGGGCTTATTGTACTTCTCCCTTATATATTGCTTTACAGCAGCGTCAAGCGGCTCATCGCCGGTGCTGTCACCCTGAACCAGATCAGAGGAGCGCTTGTTAACAATAATTAAATGATTGTCTTCGTATAATACTGACGGTCCGTTCTTTCCCATTTAATACTGCTCCTTTTCGTTCGGGAAATCGCGTGATCTCACGTCTGCTATGTAATGCTGCACCGCACCCTTGATCTCGTCATGCAGGTTATGATACCTTCTCAGGAAGCGCGGTGAGAACTCCAGGTTCAGACCCAGCATGTCATGCAGGACGAGAACCTGACCGTCAACCTGAGGCCCGGCACCTATTCCTATCACAGGAACCTTTACCATCTCAGATACCTCCCCTGCCAGCGCGGCAGGGATCTTTTCAACCACAATGGCAAAACACCCTGCCTTCTCGATGATCAGAGCATCCTCCTTCAGCTTCCTCGCCTCCTCCTCTTCCTTCGCCCGAACGACATAGGTCCCGAACTTGTGTATCGACTGCGGCGTCAGCCCCAGATGACCCATGACAGGGATCCCGGCTGAGAGTATCCTTTCAATCGATTCGGCAATCTCACGCCCTCCCTCCATCTTGACAGCGCTGGCACCGGTCTCCTTCATGATCCTGATGGCTGAGGCAAGCGCTTCACGTGAGTTGCCCTGATATGTTCCAAAGGGGAGGTCCACAACCACAAGAGCCCTCCTGACACCCCTTACCACAGAGGCAGCATGATAGATCATGTTGTCGAGAGTGATCGGCAGCGTGGTTTCAAAGCCCGCCATCACATTGGATGCCGAGTCACCAACGAGGATGATGTCAATACCTGACTCATCAAGTATCCTCGCCATCGAAAAGTCATACCCGGTAAGCATGGCTATCTTCTCGCCCTTGAGCTTCATCTCAACAAGCACATGGGTGGTTATCTTCTTAACAACTTTGTGTACTGACATGACCATTTATATTATTGCCGGAGACAAAGCTACGAAATAAGAGGAAGAGTTGCATGGAATCACTTTTATTTGACATTATACTGCCTTTTTGTCATACTGATAAAAACCGTTTGGGGATTACTTATCAATTTATCATGACAGAATTTCATTACTGAGCCTTCATTAAGACGGTGGCATAGACATTGTCATAAGGAGAAATATCAGTAACGGAAGCATAAAAAACTAAATATATCAAAATGGGAAAAATTATCGGTATTGACCTTGGAACTACAAACTCATGCGTCTCAGTAATGGAGGGCAATGAGCCTGTGGTTATACCAAACAGTGAAGGCAAAAGGACCACCCCGTCGGTGGTGGCGTTCCTCGAGAACGGCGAGCGCAAGGTAGGAGACCCTGCCAAGAGACAGGCTATCACCAACCCTCGCAAGACCGTCTCTTCAATCAAGAGATTCATGGGCAGGAGCTATGACGAGGTTACCAATGAGATGAAGAAACTCACCTATGAGGTTATACGCGGTGACAATAACACCCCCAGGGTGAAGATAGATGACCGTAACTATTCTCCACAGGAGATCTCTGCCATCGTTCTTCAGAAGATGAAGAAGACCGCTGAGGATTACCTTGGTCAGGAAGTTACTGAAGCCGTCATAACTGTCCCCGCTTACTTCAACGATTCTCAGCGTCAGGCCACAAAAGAGGCAGGCGAGATCGCAGGACTGAAAGTAAAGAGGATCATCAACGAGCCGACGGCAGCATCACTTGCATATGGCCTTGACAAGAAGTCACAGGATCTTAAGATAGCCGTATTCGACCTGGGAGGCGGCACATTTGACATTTCAATACTGGAGCTTGGTGACGGCGTCTTCGAGGTTAAGTCAACCAACGGAGACACACACCTCGGCGGCGATGACTTTGACAACCTTGTCATAGACTGGCTGGCAGACGAGTTTCAGAAAGAAGAAGGGATCGACCTGCGCAAGGACCCGATGGCCCTGCAGAGACTCAAAGAGGCTGCGGAGAAGGCAAAGATAGAGCTCTCAAGCACATCGAATACGGAGATCAATCTCCCCTATATCATGCCTGTAAACGGAATACCCAAGCACCTTGTCAAGAATCTATCAAGGGCTCAGTTCGAGAAACTCACTGACAAGCTCATCAACTCAGTGATCGAACCGTGCCGCAAGGCTCTCGATGACGCAGGTATGAAGACATCGGATATTGACGAGGTTCTGCTTGTTGGAGGATCAACACGTATCCCTGCCATTCAGCAGGTAGTCGAGAAGTTTTTCGGCAAGGCACCTTCAAAGGGGGTGAACCCTGACGAGGTAGTTGCCGTAGGCGCTGCAATACAGGGCGGCGTTCTCACCGGTGAGGTGAAGGATGTGCTGCTGCTTGACGTCACTCCGCTATCCCTTGGCATTGAGACCATGGGAGGCGTTATGACGAGACTGATCGAGTCAAACACAACCATCCCGACAAGAAAGACCGAGACCTTCACCACCGCCAGCGACAGCCAGCCGTCAGTGGAGATACATGTACTGCAGGGAGAGAGACCTATGGCCTCAGGCAATAAGACCATCGGCCGGTTCCATCTTGACGGCATACCGCCAGCCCCCAGAGGAATACCTCAGATAGAGGTAACCTTCGATATCGATGCGAACGGTATCCTCCATGTCTCGGCAAAAGACAGGGGAACAGGCAAGGAACAAAGGATACGTATCGAAGCCTCATCAGGACTGAGCGACGATGAGATACGCCGTATGCGCGAAGAGGCTAAAGCCAATGAGAATGCCGACAAGACCGCCAGGGAGATGGCTGACAAGGTTAATGCTGCCGACAGCATGATCTTCCAGACAGAAAAACAGCTTAAGGAGTTTGGCGACAAGATACCGTCTGACAAGAGAGGCCGCATCGAGACAGCCCTCAGCTCACTGCGCGAAGCTCACAAGAACAGGGACGTAGCGGCAATAGACAGCACACTGGCAGAGATAAATGCCGCATGGCAGGCCGCCTCTGAAGATATGTACAAAGCCTCACAGGGTGCCGGACAACAGGCAGGCCCACAGGCAGGCCCACAGGCAGGCCAAACAGGCGGTGACGCCTCCGGCGGCAAACAGGGTGGCGAAGAACAGGTGACCGACGTCGATTTCGAAGAGGTTAAGTAAAGATAACAGCAGCAATGCCAGAGCCGCCACGGGAATTCCCGCGGCGGCTCTTCATTTAAGTTTAAAAATCACGGGTAAAATTATTTGACCCTCTACAAGGGTCTATTAAAATGATTGCATTCAATTCTACAATAATTCGATGATCTACGATCATCTCATTATAGATATGCAGAGCATATTGCGTCATAATCCAAAAGCCTTTTTCTGATCTTCGCAGAAGATCAAATTATTATTCTGCCAAAATAAGCCCGATGATCTGCGATCATCTCATTATGAATTGCTGAGGACATTCCGTGATACCTCCCTGTTTCTTCTATGATCTTCGTAGAAGATCAAATTATTATTCTGCCAAAATAAGCCGATGATCTGCGATCATCTCATTATAGATATGCAGAGCATATTGCGTCATAATCCAAAAGCCTTTTTCTGATCTTCGCAGAAGATCAAATTATTATTCTGCCAAAATAAGCCCGATGATCTGCGATCATCTCATTATGAATTGCTCAGGACATTCCGTGATACCTCCCTGTTTCTTCTATGATCTTCGTAGAAGATCATATTATTGTAGAAATGTGCGTTTAAGTATGGAGGATGGTCGTAGACCATCAAATAATCAACGCTTGTTATTATCTTAGCGAATAATTAATCCCGATGAAAACAGGTATCCTCATTTCAGCTTTAATCATTTGGCTGCCATTTCTTTGCCATTCCCAGAATCTGACCGATTCAACCGGCAGAAAACAGGGGCCGTGGATAAAAAAGTATCCCAACGGCAAAACTATGTATGAAGCCACATTCAGGGATGACAAACCTGTTGGACTTTTCAAAAGATATGATGCCGACGGTAACCCTCAGTCTGAACTGACCTACAACGAAAAAAACGATGAGGTAAAGGCTGTCTTCTTCTACCCTGACGGACGAAAAGCAGGTGAAGGAACTTACATAAACAGAAAGAAAGAGGGCCCATGGAGATTCTATCCGTCAACGGAACCTCAATACATGATAGGCGAGGAATATTATCACAATGACGTTAAACACGGCCTGGCCCGCAAGTTTCACCCTGACGGTACCCTGGCGGAGAGTATCACCTGGGACAACGGCAAGAGGACAGGAGGATGGATGCAATATTACCCAGATGGCAAAATATCACTCAGGGCTGAATATATCGACGGCAAACTGAACGGCCCTTTTTCATTCTACCATCCCAACGGAAAACTGCAGTTTGAAGGCAAGTATAAAGATGACTTCCGCGACGGAGACTGGATGGTATTCAATGAAGACGGCTCACTCAAACAGGTGATGGTTTACAGGCAGGGGCGACTGTCTGATCCGCAATATTCCGAGAAAGAGACAGAGTTTCTCGATGAGCTTGAGAAAAACAGGGGCAAAATAAAGATCCCGGATATCAGCGGCAACATAATCAAGTGATGACAAGATTTCTGACAGTTACAGTACTCTTGCTGAGCCTGACCTTTGAGGTCACAGATGCTCAGACCGGAAAGAGTCCGGACTATAACCTGTTATATTTCTACCGAGTCTGTTTTACTGATAAGGGGGGCGTCACCGTTTCCGATTTCACACCTGAAGATCTTCTCTCTCCGGATGCAATAGAGAGAAGGGAGAAATGCGGAATTGAACCCCTGACAGAAAGTGATCTGCCGGTCAATGAGGCTTATATCAACACCGTGACACAGACGGGACTGAAATTCCACATATCGTCAAAATGGATGAACTCAGCCCTGTTCAGCTCACACTCTGAAATCAATCCTGCTGACATCGAAGAAATACCGTTTGTAAGGGAGGTGGTGCTTGTCAAACGGCCGGCAGACCCCTCAAAGGGAAAAATTGAAAAATACGGCACTCTGTCACCTGGAAGTGACCTGAGCACTTTTAACCCCCTCGTCCCACTTAACGGCGTCCCGCTCCATCAGTCAGGCTTTACCGGAAAGAGTCTCACCATAGCAGTGTTCGACGCCGGATTCCGCAACGCTGACAGGGTCGAGTCACTGACGCCGCTCATGCAGCGCGGAGGAGTCATCGCCACTTGGGACTTTGTAACGGGGCAGAATAACGTATATGATTATCACGGCCACGGCACAGCAGTACTTACTATCCTGGCCGGCGATCTCCCTGACATAATCTCAGGCTCCGCACCGGGGGCAAACTATATGCTCTTCCGTACGGAAGACGACGAGTCTGAGTACCCAGTTGAGCAGGACTACTGGGCAGCAGCAGCTGAGTATGCCGACAGCGCCGGAGCCGACATAATATCCTCTTCCCTGGGTTATTATATGTTCGATGATCCGTCAATGGACTATGCCTTCAGTGACATGGACGGCGACAGGGCCTTCGTCACGAAGGCAGCCGATGCAGCCGCCTCAAAGGGGATACTGGTAGTGGCCAGTGCAGGCAATGAACGGAACAAGGTGTGGGTGCGGATCCTCGCTCCGTCAGACGGTGACAGCGTCATGTGCATCGGAGCCCTGAAACAGGACCTTACGATATCAGACTTTTCATCAGCCGGCTACTCCGCCGACGGCCAGGTAAAACCAGACGTGGTCGCCCCCGGAGTGAGCCTGCCTCTGCAGTATGAGCCCGGCAAATGGCAGACAGGCAGCGGAACATCGTTCTCATGCCCTGTCATAAGCGGACTGTGCGCGTCACTCATGCAGGCTGTGCCTGAAGCAACAGCAGCCGAAGTGGCAAAAGCCGTACGCGAGAGCAGCGACCGGTTCAACAACCCCGACTCGCTCTACGGATACGGAATCCCTGACTTCATCACAGCACTCAAAAGCCTTGAAGAGATATACACCTACAAACCTGATGTCAGCATCACCGCCGGTCCCAACCCCTTCTTTGATGAGATAAACCTGTGGTTCCGGGAAACACCTGAAAAACTGTCTGTTACAGTGACAAACGGAACCGGAAGGATCGTCATGAGAAGAGAGTATCCTGTTTACTCAGGGCGATCACACAAGCTCACCGGCTTCGAAGGTATGGCGGAGGGATTATTCATTGTGGATGTCAAAACAAGCCATGGCGGGAAGGTCTTCAAAATGGTCAGACTGAAGAGATGAATAATGTCGAGAAACTGACTCTCACCGAGCTGCAGGAGGTGATACGGGACAAACTGTATGAGTCCCTCCCCGGCTTCTTCTGGGTTGTGGCAGAGATAGCTGAGATGAAGGTCAATTCCTCCGGACACTGTTACCTCGAACTTACAGGAAGCGAAAAACCCGGAGGAAGAGTTGCCTCCAGAGCCAGGGCAACTATCTGGGCAGCCAGGTTCCGCTCACTCAATACCTTTTTTACCGCCACGACAGGGATACCGCTGCGGCAGGGAATAACAATACTTTTCAAAGCGACGGTTGAATATCATGAGTTGTACGGTCTCAGCCTGAATATTTCAGACCTCGATCCGTCATACACTGCCGGAGACATGGCTCTCAGACGTGAAGCCATCATCAGAAGACTTACCGGCGATGGGGTCATGACAA
This sequence comes from uncultured Bacteroidales bacterium, assembly GCA_963732365.1. Taxonomy (GTDB): domain Bacteria; phylum Bacteroidota; class Bacteroidia; order Bacteroidales; family VadinHA17; genus SR-FBR-E99. The sequence continues at coordinate 36,151 of CAVSZC010000007.1, forward strand.
TGAACCGGGACCTCGACCTGCCTCCCTATCCCAGGTATATAGCTGTCATCTCCTCATCAAAGGCTGCCGGGTACCAGGATTTCATCAACCACCTCACCCGTAATCCCTACGGGTACGTTTTTGTGCCACAGCTGTTCGAGACGGTCATGCAGGGCGAGACAACGGAACATTCAGTAATGGAGTCACTTGACATTATCTCCGGTGAGGCGGCACGCTTTGATGCTGTCGTTATTATCAGGGGCGGAGGCTCAACAACAGACCTTAGCTGGTTCGACAGCTATGACATTGCATATCACGTCACACAATTCCCCCTGCCCGTAATTACCGGTATCGGGCATGAAAAAGATCTTTCCGTTACTGACATGGTAGCATGGAGATCACTAAAGACACCTACAGCAGTAGCCGACTTCCTTGTCGGACAGGCACTTGACTGCGAGAACCATATCGTGGAAATGGCAGAGACGCTCTCTTCTGCCGCCGGAGATATCATCACCTCGGCAGGGGAACAACTGGCATCACTCCTGAATCGTACAACAGCTACAGCACGCCTGCACCTCAGGGTAAAAAGCGAACAGCTCATCCATCATACGGAAAATCTCAGGAAGTCGGGATATAATTCAATACGCTCAGCAAATGATACAGCAGAGAGGCTGGAACAGTCTCTGAAACACCTCGATCCGGCCGGAGTGATGAAAAGGGGATTTACCATAACCACAAAAGAAGGACAAATCATTCGCTCATCTGCCGATCTGCATCCCGGCGATACGGTTCTTACACACTTTGACGACGGAAAGGCTTCCAGCACTGTACGAGAAACAAGTTCAAAAATATAAATGATGGCAAAGAAAGAGATCGGATTCAACGAGGCAGTAAAAGGTATTGAGGAGATCCTTAAAAATATCGAGGAGGGAGAACCCGATATCGACAGACTCTCTGCTGACGTTGAAAAAGCTGCAGGACTCATAAAGATCTGCCGCGCAAGACTGCGTGAGACAGAGGAAAAAATCGATGGGATTATGAAGGATCTGAGGTCATAAATCAAGGAGGGCCGCCTCTTGCGAAACGGCCCTCAACTCGAAACCCTAACCTAAATTCCAGAAAACTAACTCTTCTGCTGGAAAACTACCTTCATTAATTAAACGTATAAGTATAGTGAATTGTTTCAATAAGAAACAGAAATTCTCTGTTTTTTTTTCAACTGTCAGTTTTTCTCGATGCCAAAGATATCTTTAAAGGCCTGCTCAAAGCTCTCTTTCGGCAAAGCTCCCATGGCCATCTGCGGCTGACCCTCCAACGGGACGAATAAAAGAGACGGGATGCTTCTTATGCCAAAAACCGAAGCAAGTTCCTGCTCAGCCTCTGTATCTACCTTATAAACATACAGTTTACCGTCATATTCCTTTGAGAGCTCCTCGAGTACAGGTGCCACCATCTTGCAGGGGCCGCACCAGTCAGCATAAAAATCTATAATACAGGGTTTGTCTCCCGTGTACTTCCACTCTTTGTTCTGTTCATAATTGAAAACTTTCTCAAGAAAGCTCTCTTTTGTCAAATGTTCTGCCATAGCTACTTTTTCTTGTTTAACAGCTTATTAAATTTATTGTTCATTGCTGATCAATTGCCGTGCCGGAGTGTTCCTGGCATTAATTATAGCTCAATTTAGGGTATTAATTGTAATTTTGTCACTGAAAACGGTTAAATTGTCATATATACATATGTACATATTTCCAGATGACAGTATATTTGAGATAATTGCCCGAGTTGCGGAGCGGGAAGAAGCTGAGGCTTATGTCATCGGCGGATATGTACGTGATCATATCCTGGGAAGAGAGCATCCGGAAAAAGACATAGACATAGTGGTTCTTGGAGACGGAGCCAGAATGGCGCGGGCGGTGGCGAAGGAGCTCAATACGAAGATTAAAGTCACGGTATTCAAAACATTCGGTACCGCGATGTTCAGGTCCGGTAATTATGACATTGAATTTGTCGGCGCAAGGAAGGAGTCTTACAGCAGCAACTCGCGCAAACCGGCTGTATTGCCCGGAACCATCGAAGACGATCAGAACAGGCGTGATTTCACGATCAATGCACTGGCAATCAGCCTTAACAGGAAGAACTTCGGCGAGGTGATAGATCCTTTCGGCGGGCTGGATGATATAAAAAACAAGATATTGCGCACCCCTCTTGACCCTGACGCCACCTTCAGTGATGACCCTCTGCGGATGATGCGGGCCATCAGGTTTGCCTCCCAGCTCGGGTTCAGGGTCTCGGATGACACACTTGAATCCGTCAGACGCAATGCCGAAAGAATCAGGATCGTCTCAGCGGAGCGCATAACGGTTGAGCTTAACAAGATCATCGCCACAGAAACACCTTCAACAGGCTTCCTTCTCCTCCAGGAGACAGGCCTCCTCCCTGTTATCCTGCCTGAGCTCTCAAGGCTCAGCGGTGTCGAGGATAAAGAGGGAAAGGGTCATAAGGATAACTTCCATCATACGCTCAAGGTACTCGATAACGTGGCAGCCCGGAGCAATGATATCTGGCTGCGGTGGACAGCCCTGCTTCATGACATTGCCAAACCGGTTACCAAGAAGTTCGTTCCGGGTATCGGCTGGACCTTTCACGGGCATGAATTCATCGGGGCAAAGATGGTATCTGAGATATTCTCGCGCCTGAAGCTGCCTCTCAATGACAGGATGAGGTATGTCAGGAAGCTTGTGGGATTGCATCTGAGGCCTATCGCTCTTGTTCAGGACGAGGTGACCGATTCGGCCGTCAGGAGGCTTCTCTTCGAGGCCGGCAATGACATCGACGACCTGATGCTCCTCTGCGAGGCTGACATCACCTCAGGCAACAGGATGAAGGTAAGAAAGCACCGCGAGAACTTTGCCCTGGTGCGCCGCAAACTGAAGGAGATAGAGGAGAAGGATGCCGTCAGGACCTTCCAGCCACCGGTTCATGGGGACGAGATAATCGCCGCCTTCGGCATCAAACCCGGGCCGACTGTAGGGATAATCAAGACAGCAATAAAGGATGCCATCCTTGACGGTTTAATCCCCAACGACCATGATGCAGCACGCCGGTACATGCTGATAAAAGGCAGAGAGCTCGGCCTCACTCCGGTATGACAGTTGTGCGATGCGTTACCGTGATCATTACAGGGAGATGGTCTGAGTAACCACCTTCATAGGTGAATCCTCCGTATGTGGGGCGTGGCTTCTTTCCCGGATAATCGGGGTCATCCTTCAACAGAAAAGGCAGATCGACAACACTGAATTTTTCAGGCCCTGTAATAAAATACCCTGCAGAATCACACATCACCGGCGAAACAAATACCTGGTCAATCATCTCCCAGTTACCCTGATAACGGTATGACCCCTTCCCTGCCGAAGAGAGAGCGTTGGTAAGATTTACCAGGCTACCGCCGTCAGTCATGATCTCAGTCACCTGTTCACCGGATACAGCATTGAAGTCACCCATGACAATTACCGGGGCGCGGTTGCCTGACGCTCTTTGAAGCGAATCAACCTTCGTCCTTACCAGCATCGCCATCTTCTTTCTGACGGGCTCCGCAGCCATTGTGCCTCCCCTGCGCGAGGGCCAGTGACACATGATCAGATGAAGTGTGTCATTCCCAAGAAGACTCTTTACATAAAGGAGGTTCCGCGAATCAAAAGTCTCACCGGGACCGGACTCCGGGATCCATGAGTCTGACATGATGATTTTAACATCAGCACGGCGATACAATAAAGCAATATCTATCCCCCGCCTGTCCGGCGACTCCCTGTGAACAAAACCATAGCCCGCACCCTCAAGCACTGAGCGGTATGCCAGGTCAGCAACGACATCTGCATTTTCCACCTCGCACAGCCCTGCCATCACCGGCAGATTCCATCCTCCCGATGCAGCAATGACGCGCGCCAGCGCATCTATCTTCTGCCAGTACCTGTAGTTTGTCCACCGCCTCTCACCATCAGGGAGAAACTCATCATCGTCAGTCAGTGTATCATCAACAGTATCAAACAGGTTCTCAACATTATAGAACATAATGTTGTACTCCTGCCCTTTCACGTTCCAGGATGCGGCAGTAATAATCAAAACTAAAATTACTGCCGGCCTCATTAATACTTATTGATCCACCGGTATCTCCTCGGGTTGTCGCCGAAGCGTGCCAGGAAAGTCAGTTCATGTGACCCGTAGGTCTGGGTCCGTATATCTGACAGTGTGAAATCATATGCATAGCCGATCAGGAACCTGTCAACAGTGAGCCCCGCCATCATTATCACGGCATCATTTGTCCTGTATGATACCCCCAGCCAGTAGTCCTCCTTGTAATAAACCCTGGCAGTAATATCCAGCTGCAGGGCAGAGAATAACATGTCAGACGATTTGACCATCATTGAAGGCTCTATCATCCAGTCATTGTCACTGAGCCAGAACTTGGCGCCGCCGGTGAGGAAATAATGTCCAAGCTCGGAATTGTCATTCTTGCCGTTGTTTCCTATCATTATCGAACCCCTGAACAGGTTGGTCATTGCATAACCCACATAATACTTCCGCGTAGTATAGCTTACGCCAAAGTTCGCATCGGGAATATAAACCACCTGGTCATAGTTGTTGAGGAACTCATCATTCACATCGTCGGGCATCAACGCGCCGTTGATATCCACAAAATACTGGTAGGCATTGACAGAGAGCCCGAATGACAGCTGTTTTTCGTCAGCAACAGGAATATGATATGCATAAGCCATCTGGAACCCTGTCCTGTTCATTATACCGTTCTGATCAGCATAGATGTACCCGCCGATGCCTACCCTGCCCCCCTTGGTAGGCCTGTCAATCTTCTTCCTGACAGTTGTTGATTTACTGATATAACTGTCTTTCAGTATCCTCGTCTGGAACGCAGCCGCATAGGTGCTTGGGGCATTGGGTATACCCAGCCACTGCTCCCGTACCGTAAGTCCGAAAGTAGTATAACCGTCACTGCCGGCATATGACGGATTTATAAGAAATCCGTTCATGATATACTGGCTGTACATCGGGAACTGCTGACCCCTGACAGATGGCATTATCGCCAGGAGTACGAGCACTGTTGCTATTTTGAGAAGTTTCATATCTCCTTCCGGTATTCAGTTTATTTGCTGATGATTGAGATAACACCCGTACGCGGTTCGGAACCGTCATGCAGGTTAATGATATAATGATAAGAGTCGTTGGGCAACAGCTTGCCGTTGTACCTGCCATCCCACTCGTCGGTTGCGTCTCTCGTGTGGAAGACAAGCTTGCCCCACCTGTCGTAGACGAAGACCTCGGCATCAGGATAGAGTTCTGCATTTCTCATCTTCCAGGTATCGTTACGGCCGTCATCATTTGGCGTGATGATCTCATAGACCCTCAGACAGTCTTCACCAATGAGAGGGACGTTTACAGTGAACTCCACAAAGCAACCGTTGGCGTCTGTGACAGTTACAGTATAGTCTCCCGGAAGGATTCCGGTACGGTCAGGTGTTGACGGTCCGTCATTCCATCCATATGTCAGAGTCCCAACACCGCCTGCTGCCGTAAGGTCAATACTTCCGTCAGGGGTATCTGGACAGGAAGCAGGTACCGCAGTGGCACTTACCTGGATGGCCGGCGGTGCTGTGATGGTATAGCTCCGTATCAGCGGACATCCTGCACCGTCGGTAATTGTAAGTGCATAGGTGCCTGCGATGAGGTTTGTGATTGCGCTCAGCGTCGAGGAAAAGCCGCCGGGTCCGCTCCATAGATATGACAATGGCGGCGTCCCTCCTGTGGCAGTAACGCTTATCGTACCATCTGCCGACGTGGCACAGGAGACACCAAACCCTGCATAGTCTGACACCACTGACGAGGTCACTGCGATGGCAGAAGGCTCTGTGAGTGTCTCAGTGAAGGTGAATGTGGCACATGAGTTCAGATCGGTGATGGTGAGGCTGTAAGTGCCGGCACGCAGAGCCGTTATATCTTCCGTCGAGGCAGTGAAGCCTGAGGGTCCGGTCCAGCTTATGCTGTAAGGCTGCGTGCCACCTGATGCTGTAATGTAAACCGCACCGTCATTACCTCCGTTACATGTTACATTACTCGTGCCATCAAGTGTCACGGTAAACGGCAGAGGCTCTGTAATAGTGAGCGTAGTATTTGAAATACAGCCATGGGCATCAATAACCTCAAAGTAGTAAGTTCCTGATGCCAGTCCTGTAAAGTCGCCGGAGGGCTGGAACGGAGAACCGTCGATACTGTAGAAGAAAGGAGCCTGCCCGACCGTTGCACTAAGATGTATCTCGCCGTCTGTCAATCCCGCGCAGCTGATATTTCTGAGAAGGGTCACCTGTATTGCCGGCAGTGGATAGATTGTTATGACGGCATCAGATACTGCCGTGCTGCATGATCCACCTCCCGTAACAGTCATTGTAAGTGTTACCGTGCCAGCTGAATAGTCAGATGTTCCAAAGGTATAGTATGGGTTATCGATGGCAGCATCACTGAAGGTGCCATTGCCGCCTGAGCTCCAGCTCACAACTCCGCCCGTGTGCGACGCTCCCATGATCTGGTATCCTGCCTCGCTCCTGCATAGCCAGGCATCCGGTCCTGCGTCAGCTGAAGGTGCCGGAGTGAAGGTGATAACGACATCATCGGCCGCAATGCCGCACAGTGCACTGCTGACTATCATGGTCAGCATAACCGGTCCGGTGTCCGTGGGCCCGAAACTGTATACCGGATTGACAACCGACGGGTTACTGAATGTGCCGTCACCGGACGAGATCCAGCTTATAGTACCGTTTGCTGCCGCAGCATCTGTCAGTGCAACGTTGGGGGTACCTGCACAGAGATCTCTGTCAGATCCGGCATTAGCTGCCGGTAATCCGGCAAATGACAGTACCATCGCGTCAGCGAGGGTGACCGGACAACCATTGGTCTTCGTTCCTGTCAGAGTCAGGGTGACATTGGTATTGTCAGTTGCACCGCGCGTATAGACGGGATTAACAAGTGTCGGATCATTGAATGACCCGGAGCCGGAGGTTGTCCAGAGAAGGGTCATATTCGAAGCTGCAGCACCGGTGATACTGTATGACGGATCAGTTATGCAAATCATTCCGTCAGGGCCGGCTGACAGCGATGCGGGGAAGGGGTCAGTTACCGTAACGACTGCGTTGCATGTTGATATATTGCCGCTTCCATCGGCAACAGTGACAGTCACGGTTACAACTCCAAGATCGGCGCAGGTGAAGAGCGACCTGCTCAGTGTCACCGACGCAACAGAACAGTTGTCAGTCGGGAGGGCCGCAAGAAGGTCTGCAGCAACGACAGAACCGTTGCCTGCCGCATCGAGGGTTACAGTTGCATTTTTGCATGCAACAACCGGAACCTCAGTGTCATTCACGGTGACGGTAAACGAACAGGTCGACGTCTGCCCGTCAGAATCGGTTGATGTATAAATAACCGTTGTCGTACCAACAGGGAAGGTGGCGCCAGGATTATGGGTTGAGACCATTGGCGCACTCGAGACGGGGGGCACCCAGGTCACAACAGCAGAGCACAGGCCAGGAGCATTTCCGACAGAAATATTTGAGGGACATCCGGTTATCACAGGCGGATCATTGTCCTCAATCGTCACAGTGACATTCTGTGATGCCATGGAATCAAAATTATTGTCTGTGAGCGACTGGTTGACAGTAACTGCTATAATATCCGTCCTGTCAATGTCAAGAGCATCTTCCAGGGCAGTGACATTCACAACTACCGGGATATTCCAGTTTGCAGGTGTGAAGGTTATCTGGGCAGGATGGGCGGTGTGCACCGGAGCAGCATTGATCAGGTCAAAGACAACATTTGACGACGGCTGCGAAGTGAGAACAACAGTGAACTGTCCGGCTGGCCCTCCCTCCTGGATTGTTATTGCCAGCGGATTGACGATAAATCCTGCCACGTCATCATTGGTTACATTTACGCTGACAGTGGCCGTCAAACCGTCAAAAGCGTCATTTGACAGGGCATTATTAACTGACAGGCTGATTGTTGTGGATGCGTCAGGAATAGTGAAGTTGTTGACACCGGTAACAGTGACTGTCTGCGGAACATTCCAGCTGGAGTTATTGAATGTGAGCTGTGCCAGGTTAATTGTGGCAACAGCCGTGTTATTGCTGACCATGTCAATCACAACGTTCCCGGCAACCGGAGCAGCAGACAGAGCGACAGTGAATGTCGCAGTGCCATTCTCGGCAACTGTGAGGGAGCCGGGTGTAACTACTATTGAGGCGACATCATTATTTATTATGGTCACCGGAATCACGATGTCTGGCAGAGGATCAAAGGGATCATCGGAAAGGGCATCATTGACAGAAATGGTAACATTTCCCGTCTGATTTCCCATGGAAGTGTTTTCAACCGACTGCAGAGTGATGATCTGATGTGTCGCATAGTTTGCCGCGGTGAATGTCAGCGTCACAGGACTGATTATCAGCTGGCCTGCAAGTGTAGTGGAGAGGTTGAGAACCACTGTGCCGGCAGGCGGATTTGACAGCCACACCTCGATAGTGGCGGTTCCCCCCTCGTTCATGGAGACAGAAGCCGGAGTATACAGTATGGATGGCAGGTCATCATCATCAATGGTTATGAGGGCCGGGGTTGGATTGACCGCTACAACCGGAGACCCTGAAACACCAGTGATGCTTACCGTCACGGTCTCATCCCCCTCGACAATTAAGTCTGCAATTGATGTCAGGTTGAGAGTGTAGGTAACTGTATTCGCAGGCATAACAAACGTACCGGGAAGAGCTGTAAAATCAGTGCCGGAAACGGCAGTGCCGGAAACGGAATAGGAGACTGTCCTTGATGCTGCCAGAGGATTGGTCAGGGTAAAGGTAAACGAGCCTGTGCCCGGCGCTCCCGGGCCACCCTCGGCAATGACGGGAGTGGCAGTGGTGACACTGATGGTGGCATTGTCATCATTCAATATCGTATATACACTGCCTGTTATGCTCCCCGGGAGCAGATTCACGAATGTATTAAGGGTAAGATTGACAGTCTCGTCAGGCTCTACTACCAGATCTCCAAGTATAGTCAGCGCAGAGGCAGGTATTGGTATCGCGACAGGTGTTGTGTAATCACCCGCCGGTATGGGAACAAGGGCATTTGTCTGGGTCCAGTCACCTGCTGATGCCGTGCCGTTGGAGACACTCACCAGGACGCTGCCGGCTGTTGTCGTTATACCTCCGCTGACAACAATCTGGAGTGACGAGACAGGTGCCGCTGCATTCCCCTCAGGACCTGACGCAGTGGCAGATGAAAATGAAGCATATATGTAATCATCGTTGATGATGGTGTACTGATGGCTGTTCTCAAGCCCGATCGATACGCCGGGTGATGGATTTGAAAGACCAGCAATAACTGTCTCATTTGGCTCAACCAGGGCATCGTTGATAACTGTAAGGATGAACGTGCCTGTAAGTGAGCCGGATGGAATGGTAACTGTACCGGGTGCCAGTATATAATCAACGCCGCTGGTGGCTGTACCGCCTGTGACGGCATAACTGAATGTGACATCGGAGGGGTGACTGTAATTAAGAACAGCCTGGACGGTCACGCTGGTTACACTCTCCGGTCCTGAAGCAGCGGCAACTGTGAAGTTTACCTCGGGGCGGTAGGCAATAATGGTAATGTACGTGCCCGATGTCAGATCCAGGTCAACGCTGTAGCTTCCTGAAGCAAGTACGGTCCTGTGCATCGTTGCTCCAGATGCGAAGTTGCCGTCATTGTCGGTAAGAACTCCCACCAATGTGTAACCGGGCATGAAGGCAGGTAGCGAGGTGGCCGGTATGCTGACGGTCACCGTTCCGACATCACCTGTCTCATCAACCCTCCACTCTCTTGCAAGGCGGTAGGTACCGGGGGCAGGAACCTCACCGGTGGTCCATACTCTGCCATTTCCCTTGTCATGGCCTAAAAAGAGGTACTCCCCTTCCGTAAGGTCATCAGGAGAGCTGACTGACAGCACACCGGTGGACCATGCGTTTGTAAAGGTTGTTCCGTTGAAAGCAGCGATCCCTGAGACATCATGTGAATGTGTCACTTCCCACGCGTAATGATCATTGGCTATCGGCAGCAGATATTTCGCGCCAAGGTTATTGTCAAGAACCACCCTCTCTGCATCTGTCAGCTGGCTTGAGAAGACTGCAATCTCCATGATATCACCGCTGAAATATCCTGCAGGGTTATACGAGCCGCCCATCTGGGTTGCTCCTACGAGTGCGAGGTTGGATATCAGTGAGGGGACCACCGTTGATGCTGATCCTCCGGTAAGCAGGGTGCCGTTAAGAAAACCCTGATAGTCTGCGACACGTGCGCCTGATGGGTTTGTGTAGAGAATCATCTTCCAGTCGTTCACCGTATGTCCGTCGTTGAAAACCTGGTTCTCGCCGTTGAACCTGACGGCATCATCGTATTCGAGACCGTAGCTTCTTACGGCACGCACACCTCCCACATTTCTTTGTCCGAGATATAAACCACCGTTCTGTTCATCAGCAGCGGTTGTGTTTCTTGCGACGATGACAACGGTTGCAGCGTCAGATCCTGTCAATCCGATTGAGGCCGGGTATCCCAGAAAATCACCGTTGACCCCTCCCTGGTCATTAAACCTTACTGTCGGATAACCATTAAGTACGTTCTGGCTCCATGACGGTACGCTCTGTCCCGTAATGATGGCGCTGAAGTCGCGTGCATGACCTGAGAGGTCATACCACATTGTCACGTAATTAAGAGGCAGTATGGCGATCAGGCTGTCGGATCTGAGCCATAACTGTGTATTGGTAATGCTGCCCACACCTCCCGGTCCGACCTGTGCATGAGTGCAGAGGGGTGCAAGGGTAAGGGCAGAAAGGAGCAGCAGAGGCAGGAGGCGGGTTCGTTTCATATCAATCAGGTTCTGACAAAAGAAACTTATCTTCTTATATATCAAATAGTTGCATTAGCATATTGAAAGTATTGATTTTAAATATGCTAACAATCGATGCTCAAACGGCATAAAAAGCTAATATAAATAAATTTCGTTAACGTCACAGTACAGGGGGTCAGAGAGTAATTAACCAAGTTAATAACAAGACAATTAAGCGGATTAAAGGGTTGCCTGGGAGAATAAATATCTAAAAGTGGATTGCAATCGTAAACAGATGGACGCTATCTCAGAGAGGAGGAGAAAGTTAAGTGGTAAACAGGCTTGCAAAACAACCTCGACTGTTGGTGATGTCTGGATCGAAGCAGTGCACCCGGAGTATACAGCACCTGGCTGTGCGCGGGGGCAAACCGGAAAAGGTGCGAACCGCACCCTGTTTGGTGGCGCCTTTAAGACCTTGTGCAGCGAGCGGACAAACAGGGGGAGGTTGTTTTGGAGGGGCAAAAGAAACGAACAATAATCCTAAAAAAAGAGGGTGCCCTTTTGAGACACCCTCTTCTGTGGGCGATGTAGGGATCGAACCTACGACCCCCTGCTTGTAAGGCAGGTGCTCTGAACCAACTGAGCTAATCGCCCGAAAAGCGAGTGCAAATATAACTCACATTTTCTTTTCTGCAAACTTATCGTTGAAATTTCAAATTGCCGGTAAGCGAAAGGATGATAAATTGAAGAAATTAGCAATACCGATAATAATGCGTATCTTGCGCCAGTAAATTTAAAATAATATAATGAACAACGGAACAGTAAAATTCTACAATGAATCCAAAGGATTTGGATTTATCAAAGACGCAAATTCACCCAAAGAGTATTTTGTACATTCATCGGGACTGAAAGATTCGATCAATGAAAATGATGAAGTAACGTTTGATTTGCAGGAAGGCAAAAAGGGATTAAATGCAGTAAATGTAAAACTGGCATAGTTTATACACTATAACATTTAAGCAAAAGGAGACCGTCTCATAATTCATATGAGACGGTTTTTTTTATTACGATGTATGAGACACCAGATGTGGATTTCAAGACAACTTTAACACACAGGCCGCAAAAAAGAGCCCTGCCAATGCTCCGAGACTCCTTTTTTTGCACTCCGGTCATCCGGTCTAAGGGCCAAATCATCAGACCGGGGAATCCATTATCAAAGAATTAAAGAGTTTGATCATCTGATTTTAACTCTTGATCAATTTTATTTTGCTTATTCTGGAATTGGGCTTTTCTTTGATATCAGGCGACAGTTATTCTGATTGCTGAAGAATTGAATAAATGAATCCTTTAATCCACCATACCGGAATATTATATACTTTTATTTTGCTGAACAGGTTCGGAAGTGACTTAATGAATCCTTTCCATGGAGTATAACTATAAAACCCTCTTTGCATCAAGGAGAGAAGAATTTATTGCAATCTTAGGTCAGGATTTTTTTGCAACGGTGCTTGCTGATGACGATTTCAATGCATCAGCACTGGTATTATCCGATAAACGGTTATACCAGGTAGGAAATGTTTATGAACCACGGTTCAGTTTACTGAACGGCGGCTTAAGGGCAGGCAGGGGAAGGAAAATTGTTAACCTGGAAGATATCACAGGAACGGCAAGCAAGGAATACCCCAGGTCAATAGCAGGATATATAATGATGTCATTCGGAGCCCTGGCAATAGCATTGGGGCTTATGTCAGATGTCAGGCAGTCAACAGTGATAATGCTCGTTTGCGGTACCCCAATCGTATTACTGGGATTGTTTCTAAGCCTGCAACCCAGGAGAAAATACCTGGTCATTGAGTATCCGGACGGCAAAATTATCCAGCCTATAAAATTTGCCAGCGGATCAGAAGTAAGTTTGTTTCAGGGGCTCATAACCATCGGGAAGGATAAGATCCTGGAAGGTTACAGTGAATCAAAGACATGCCCCAACTGTGCAGAGAAAATTCACTATAATGCCAAAATCTGCAAGTACTGCGGACATGATCAGGAGGACAACCCGGCAGCCTGACCGGCCTCTGTGACTTCTTGTTTATTTCCCGGGGTCTGAGTAATTCTCCTTTACCCTGAATTCAACAATCCTTCCGATAAGATCATAAGGGATGGGTTTGTTAATCGGAAACTGAACAGAACCTTTACCCCTTTTGTATTTTGAAAGCTCTCCCTCAAATGCAGCATGACCTGTCGGCGTTGCGTAAAATCCGATGTGATTCGCAAACCCTGCAAAATAGACAAGAGGCCTCCCGTTAATTCTGAACGCAGGCATACCATAGCCAATGCCCTCATCAGCACCAGGCGCTTTGTCCTTTATAGTCCGGTAGACCTTTCGGAGGATCTTCCCTGTTTCTGCCGGAAAACTGTCGATATATTCATTAATGGTCTGATAAGGATTTTTCATCTTGCATCACTTTTTGGTTTCTGACAGGCACCTCCCCGGCTACCCGGATAAAGTCGCCTGCCTTCTTATACATATTAACAAACGAAACCGGATTAAGGCTTTCGAGTATGGACGAAATCGTTAATTATTTCATAATTTATTGAAATTAAATGCAATATCCCGATAATAAAGTGTATCTTGAGCAAAAGTGACATTTTTCAGGAATATCATCAATATAATTATGCTCGAGAAAAAAACCGTAGTTTTCAAATCACCAGATCTGTCAAAGCTTAAAGAGGTCATTATTGACCACAGAACAAAAATCTATATTGCTCCCGGCGCAGATGTCGAGGAGGCAAAAAGCCGTTACCTGTCCCTCGTTGCAACAAGGAAGCTAAGATAGCCCCTCCTTCAGGGATCACAATTCTGCAATAACTTTTATTTCTTCTGACAACCAATGCCTGGCAGATCATCGGGTATTGTATAGAACGGAGCAACATAGCCCGGTCCGCCTGTAAATGGCTCCATGGCCGGATCGATGTGGGGATCCAGGTCTATAAAGTCAAAACAACCCAGTCCTGCCGCAAAGTGCACGGAGCACCCCAGGGCCAGTTTGGTCTCAAGCATGCATCCAATCATCAGCTTTATGTTTGCACTCCGCGCTATGGCCGCTATATCAAGTGCTTCTATTATCCCTGATTTCATCAGCTTGATGTTGATCACATCCGCACAGCCTGTTCTTACAATGTTGATGGCGTCGGCACTCGTAAAGACCGACTCGTCGGCACCGACGAGAACAGAAGTATGATCCTTAACAAATTTCAATCCCTGAAGGTCACTCTTGATCACCGGCTGCTCGAACATTACAGGACGGATGTTATTCTTCTCAAGCTCACCAAGGAAGTATACTGCCTCACATGGTGAATAACCCTGGTTGGCATCGAGTGTTATTCCGCAACCCGGAGCCCCTTCCCTGATGGCCAGGAGCCTGTCAATGTCATCAACAAGGTTTTTGCCCACCTTTGTCTTGATCACCCTGTAACCGTTTTTTGCAAGCTTTGTTGCATTGGCCCTGCAGACATCCGGGGGGACAATATCAATTGTATAATCGGTCTCTATCTTGTTCGTTAACCCTCCCAGAAACTGGTAAAGGGGGATGCCAAGCATCTTTGTATATGCATCGAGGAGTGCCATCTCCACGGCACACCGTGCTGTCACCTGCGCCCAGAAGACGCTCTTGAGGATCTTTGCGATTGACCTGTATTCGGTTATGTTCTTGCCGATGATGAAGTCGCTGCAGCTGTTCAGTGTAGCAAGCACAGTGGCCTGATTCTCGCCATTGATGGGCTCAAGAGGCGCTGCCTCGCCATATCCCTCGATACCATTGTCAAGTACCACAGTAATGAGGGCATTTTCGATGCTGTACTTGGTTCCGATAGCAATCCTGAAGGGCTCTTCCAACGGGACATTCAAGGATTCAATGAATACCTTACTGATTTTAGCTGTTTTCATATTTGACTTTCCAATTGTTTAACATCCTTACTAACACTTCGGACTGTTCGGCTGTGTGAGCTGCCGAGACGGTGATCCGTATCAGATGCAATTCCTGTCTGACCGGGTAGCTCACGAAGGGGGCAATGATACCATTATCCTCGAGGTAGAGGGAGAGACTTTTTGCATTACCGGGAGTCTCGAACATGATGGGGATTATCGGGGTGCAGTCAGAAGTTGTCCTGAAGCCAAGCGAAATGACCTGCTCCCTGATCCATGCTGCCTTGTTTAATACGTCAGTTCGAAGCTCCGGATTCTCATTCATTATTTTCAGGGAGGCGATGCCGGCAGCCACCACGGGAGGCGGCAGTGCGGTAGAGGCCTGGTATGTTGATGATTTACGTCTTATTAGGTCTGTCAGCCCTTTGTCTCCGGAGATAAAGCCCCCGTAACCGCCCAGAGCCTTGCTCATGGTCTCTGTCTGACAGATATTTTCCTCTGCATGCAGGGAAAAATGTTCAGGCGTGCCCTTTCCGGTATCACCAAGAATACCTGTTGCATGAGCGTCGTCAACGACCAGAATGCCATTGTGCCTTTTCACCAGCGGGAATATCCTGTCAAGAGGAGCTATCTCACCTGTAAGTGCAAAAACGCCGTCGGTAATGATCAGGGGAACAGGGCCGGCGTGCTTTTCAAGTAATGCTCCGAGGTGTTCCGGATCACAGTGGCTGTAACTGTAAACACTCGCGTGCTCTCCCCTTATGGCAGAGATAATGCTTGCATGGGCAGATTCATCGATGAAAACGGAGGAATAGCCTCCCCTGAGAACCTCGATCAGGATACTGTTCCCCAGGTACCCTGAAGCAAAGACGACAGAATCATCCCTTCCCTTAAACCGTGACAGCTCCCTCTCAAGCTCAAGATGAATATCTGCCGTTCCAGTCGTGTGGCGCGAGGCAGAAAAATTTACGCCGTACTTTTCAATTGCCTTCGAAGCTGCTTCCTTAATAAGAGGATGACTTGCCAGGCCGAGATAATTGTTCCCACCGAAATATGAGTACTTTTTGCCGTTGACAATGGCATAGTTACCGATAGCGCCGCTCAAAACAATCATAGGAATCTAATGCTCCGCGATATTGAATGCTTCTATCAAAAATACAGTATTATTATTGTAAAAAGAGCATTTCTGCCAGAAACTCTGTGGTTAAGCCTTTTTACCCCAGAGGGCACAGAGTCAGTGCATGAGTAACACTGCTTCTATTTCCGGAATAGAAGCAGTGTTACTCCGTGGCGAAGGAAAATAATCTGATGCCTCCTGCGCCTGTTTGAGAGATGATCAATAGCCTGATGCTATTCAAGACTGAACTTTACGGGCACCGTGTATTTAACATCAACGGCTTTGCCTCTCTGATGACCGGGTTGCCAGTCGGGCATGTGTCCAATAACCCTTTCAGCCTCTGCATCCAGAAGAGGATCTACAGTCCTTATGGTCTTTACATTCGTTATCTTGCCCGTTCTGGTAACAACAAAATCAACAACTACCGTACCGGTGATTTTCCCTTTTACTGCTTCTGCCGGGTATTTAAGGTTACCTCCTATCCAGGCCATCATTGCATCCTGGCCCCCGGGGAACTGCGGCATCTCCTCCACTACAACAAAAACATCCTCTCCTGTGGCTTCGCTGCCCACAGCCACAGCCACTGCACTCTTAGCTCCGGCAGCTTGCGATGCCTTAGCCTTGGTAGTTATCTCTATAACACCATTCCTGCCTCTTTCTCCGTAAAGCTTTACAGCCGTTTCGTCTTTGAAAACATTTATCGAATGTATTGTTTCCGGATCAATTGCACCGAGGTCTGTGTCTGTGACCGTACCGTCAAGAACGATAAGAACCTGTGACATATCCACACCGGTTGCAACCTTCACCTCTGCCGGCGGCGGCGGGGGCGGCGGGGGAGGAACATGAACCGTGTCAGTCATAACGGTAGCCCTGACCATCGTGACTGTGACATCTTTGCCAAACTGAGGTTTCATCACTTTTGATGCAAAACCGACATAGCTGATAATAAGGAGTCCATCATCAGGAACATTCTCAAGCATGAAGCGTCCCTTCTGATCTGAAACGGTGCCGGTTGTGGTACCCTTGAGCATTATGGCAGCGCCTTCCAAAGGAGTGCCATCTTCGCTGACCACGACCCCTTTTATTACTCCGGTCATCTGATACGGCACATTATCAGCGGCTGAGATGGCGGTATCGGATGCTGTAATACTGTATTCAGGTTCTGCAAATGCATAAAGTATCATGACTGATACGGGAAGTATCAAAAGCAGCCTGAGTTTTCTGACTGGTGAAGTGACAATATTTTTCATCATGTAAAATCTTTTTTTGTTGAGTGAATAATTGAAGCTGTTACCCAGATCAATGACCGGTGTGCCGGCAATCTGGTTCAGAAGTGCTGCCCTGTAAAGTGCCGGGTCGGAAGTTGTCCGGAGTGCCTCCTCATCTGCAAGATATTCGTGATTTTGCCTGATGAACCTGGCATAGATCCAGACAACCGGGTTGAACCACTGCAGGGTACAGAGCAATCCTGTCAGTAAAAGGTCGAGCCAGTGTCTCTGCCTCACATGGACCATCTCATGATTCATTATCTCCCGGGTCTCGGTGTTTGTGAGGGACGGATTGACAACAACCCAGGAGAAGAATGAAAACGGTGTGACATTGGCCGAGTGGCTGACGATTTTCACGGGCCATCCCTGCAATCTTTCCGAATCCCTGATACTTCTTACTACAGAGAATGACTGCAACAGATACCTGGAAATCATTATCAAAACTCCGACCGCATATAGCACCAACAGTATTCTTTCCACGGAAAACCCGCCTGAGACTGCGGTCATTTCAAAACCTCCGGCATTGACATCCCCCGGTTGCGCACTCCGGAGGGCTGGCATTTCTACGATGTAATGAACAGTAATCAAAGGGAACAGAAGTGAAGCGAGGATACCTGTGACCAGATACATCCTGTTCAGAATAAAGTACCTCTCATTCTGCAGGAAGATCATGTAGACAACCGCAAATCCGGTGATCCAGACCGCAGACTTCATGAGATATAACAGCAATCCTTCCATCACCCTCTCTTTTTACGTTGCGACAATTCCATCCGTGCTTCGCTGAGCAGCTCATCAAGTTCACTTACTGACATGTCCTTTTCACGTGCAAAGAACGATGCCATAGCCGGAAATGAGTTGTTGAAATAGCCTTCAAGCAGACCAAAAAGCTGGCTCTTTGAGTATTCACTTTTCGACACGAGAGGAAAATAGAGATGTACATTCCCATAGGACTTGTGATCAACAAATCCCTTTTTCTCCAGTATCCTTACCACGGTTGAAACAGTGTTCCTGGCAGGCTTCGGGTCACTGAACCGATCGCGGATATCCTTGACGATCCCCTCTTCCAGTTCCCATATTATTTGCATTACCTGCTCCTCTGCCTTTGTCAGTTGCATCATTTTCATCGTTTCTAATGTCAATCCAACAATACAAATATATGACTATTTTTCTAGTCATGCAACTATTTTCGCGAAAATTTGACTATTTTTTTAGTTATTTTAATAACTAACTGATTTAGAGTCTTTTATATGGATTTACATGTCAATGCAGTTGAATCAGAATAAAGACACATTCATGTGACAGACAGCATACCGGCTCTATTTCTCCGTCTTTTCCATATGTTACTTTTTCAGGTGTTCTGCAAGGAACTTATCCATTGCATTGTAAAAGTCAAACTGGTTCTTCTCATTATAGAATCCATGCCCCTCATCATCTTTCACCATATATTCAACAGTTACTCCCCGGTTCCTCAGTGCTTCAACCATCTGGTTGCTCTCATTGATGTTCACCCTGGGGTCATTGGCTCCCTGCGCCACAAACAGAGGTGTTTTTATCTTGTCAGCGTGAAGCACAGGAGATGCTTCAGCCATCAAAAGGCTGTCCTTCACAGGGTCTCCTACCATTTCATAAAACATCTGGAGCTGTGGTTCCCAGTATGGCGGGATAGACTTCATGAAGGTGAACATATTTGCCACACCTACATAATCGACGGCTGCAGCATAAAGATCCGGTGTAAAGGCAACACCTGCAAGGGTTGCATATCCGCCATAGCTTCCTCCATAAATGGCTATCCTCTCTTTATCGGCTATTCCCTGCTCAACAAGCCAGTTTACTCCGTCCGTGATATCATCCTGCATGGTTTTGCCCCATTGCTTGAACGATGCTTCCCAGAACTCCCTTCCGTAACCGGTAGAACCGCGGAAGTTCATCTGGAAAACAGCATATCCCCTGTTGGCCAGGAACTGAACCTCAGGATTGAAGCCCCACTGGTCTCGAGCCCAGGGTCCTCCATGAGGATTGACAACCACCGGCAGTTTTTTTGCTGTCTCCATTGTATAGCCTTTGGGCAAAGTCAGATAGCCATGAATAGTCAGTCCGTCACGGCTGACATATTCAATTGGATTCATCGTGGCCATCTCCTCAGGGTCAAGCCATGGAGCTACGTCAGCTATCTTATCGAGGCTTCCTGAAGCTTTGTCAAAGAGATAATATGTTCCAAAAATTTTGTCGCTTTGGCCGACCACTATATATTTATCCTCCGCCTTGTTATTAGACACAAGCCCAAATTCAAAATCTCCAAGCTTGCTTTTGAGGTCACTTATCATATTCTCAAATTCCTCATCGAAGAAGTATCTTTCCCTCTTCCATGAAGTGTACCTTGCTGCTGTCAGCACCTTGCGTGCCCTGGAACAGACAAGCAGATCAACATCATAATCCGGATTTTCGTACAGCACCTGCTCCTCCTTCCCGGTAACGGGGTCAAAAATGATTGCTGCAGTTTTGTCACGGCCGAGGTTCGATACAGCATAAAACTTTTTGTTATCGAACGTAAAAAACTGCGGAGACATGGTTTCCTTAAAGGTAGTCGTCAGAATATCCCTGAAAGGCTCCTGTTCAGTATCCCGGTACAGAAGTGATGTATTGACTCCTTCGACTACTGCCATTGCGCCCCTCAGCTTTCCCTCATGATCAGTCATCCAGCCTACTATATTACCCGGGTTTTCCGCCAGCATGGTGAGTTCGCCGGTGTTTATGTCAAGGCGATAGGGATCAAATATCTGGGAAACACGTTTATTCAGACCTATGATCACATAGTCGTCAATGTCAGGAAGGTCATCAATCATTTCTGTACGTACTTTCTCGAAGTCTGCCAGTGCCTTGAGGTTTGAACCGTCCTTGTTCACTCCATACAGTTTCAGGTTCTCATCACCGCCTTTATCCTTTATATACAAAATACGCTCATTGCTTGCCCAGAAGTAATCGTAAATACTTCTCAGCGTGTCATAAGTGAGCTGGGTTACAGCCTCTTTACCAATCTCCTGTACAAAAATATTCATCATACCCTTGTAAGGTGCCATATAGGCATAGTAATTCCCATCGGGAGAAAGCGAAAATCCGGCTTTATCAGGATTTCTGAAGAAATCTTCAACAGCATACTGTTTTGCAGGAGGTACTACTCCGGGTTTGCAGCTATAGGCAAGCATAATGACAGCAGCCAATGCCACTGGCCAGAAAAAGAGACTCTTGGTTTTCATAGGTTCTGATTGTTGCTTATTAAAATGTAATTTGAAATGGTTCTGTCAGATAAGAAGAAAATCAAATTTACAGTTTAATATTGCTGAAGTCAATTATTTTTTATAGCGGACGAAGGACTAACAATCGGGTTCAACCAAAGCAGCGCTGCCTGCCGCCTGCTATAATTCCCCTTCCATCTTTTCATTGCCGCATGAGAGGAAATACTCAAAGCCGGGCCTCAGTTTATCGGTATAGCCCAGATACCGTTTTCCGCATCGCCCCCGGAGGAGTGATGCAATAACTAAATAAACTTGACTTGACACTGATCAAAGCTTAACTTTGAGAACAAACCCCAAACCATAATCGCATGAATACCATAATCGACTTGCTTGAAAACAGCGCAGCCAGGTTTGCCGGCAACCCCTACCTGCTTGAAAAGAAGACTGACAGGTATGAGGCCATCACATACAGTGAGACCAAAGAAGAGGTCTACAAGGTTGCCGCCGGATTCATTTCATCAGGGCTCAGGAAGGGGGACCGCGTTGCGCTGATCTCCGAGTCGCGCACCGACTGGGTAATAAGTGAGCTGGGCATCCTGCATGCAGGGGCAATTAACGTCCCTCTCTCAATTATGCTCAAGGAAGGCGCTGACCTCAAATTCAGGCTTGAGCATTCTGAGACAAGGTGGGTGATCGTCTCGGGAAACCAGTCAGATAAGATTACCAATATCAGAAAAGAGCTTCCGAAAGTTGAAAGGATAATTCTTCTTGACAGGAAGGAAACCTATGGCAGCGATGAGGTATGGCTGGGCGACATTAAACTGCTTGGAGAGGAGTACCTCAAAGCAAACCGTGAGAGGTTCATGGAGATCATCCATTCAATAGGGCCCGATGACTATGCAAACATTTCATACACCTCTGGCACAACGGCTGATCCGAAAGGAATAATACTGACCCACCGTAACTACACAGCCAATATAGAACAGACACTCACCCTCATGGATGTGCCTTCGTGGTGGACCACTCTTCTGATCCTGCCGTGGGATCACTCCTTCGCCCACACCGTAGGCATCTATATAATGATGGCCACCGGAGCCAGCCTTGCAGCCGTGCAGTCGGGTAAATCATACCTTGACAGCCTGAAGAATATCCCAACCAACATCAGGGAGATCAGACCTGTATTCCTGCTCAGTGCACCTGCCCTGGCTAAAAACCTCAGGAAGGGGATCGAGAAGGGGATCAGGGACAAGGGAGGTTTCATTGAGAAATTATTTAACCATGCCATGAAGACCGCCTACAGGTATAACGGCATCGGATGGGACAGGGGAAAAGGGATGAGGATCTTCCTCAAACCCTTATACAAGTTATATGACATCATTTTATTCAAAAAAATAAGGGCCAGCCTCGGAGGGAGACTCAAGTTCTTCTTCGGCGGGGCAGCACTGCTCGACATCGAGCTGCAAAGGTTCTTCTATGCGATAGGAATTCCGATGCTGCAGGGCTACGGCCTGTCAGAGGCCTCTCCCGTAATCTCGGGAAACACCGAGCTGAGGCATAAACTCGGATCTTCAGGTACAGTGGTAAAAAAGCTTGAGCTGAATATCTGCGACGACCAGGGGAGCGAGCTGCCGACCGGTGCAAAGGGAGAGATAGTTATCCGGGGAGAAAATGTGATGAAAGGCTACTGGAAGAATGAAAAGGCCACGAGGGAAGTGTTGCGCGACGGGTGGCTCCATACAGGTGATATGGGATACGTCGATGAAGACGGATTCCTCTATGTCCTCGGCAGGTTCAAAAGCCTGCTCATTGCTGACGACGGGGAAAAATACAGTCCTGAGGGTATAGAGGAGACCATAACAGACCGCTCAGCATATATCGATCAGTTCGTGCTGTACAATAACCAGAACAAATACACCACCGCACTCCTGGTACCCAATAAGGAAGCCATTATGAGATGGGCTAAAAGTCACAATATCAATCTGTCAGAGGTCAAGGGTCAGGAAGCGGTGCTTGCGGAGATTGACTCAGTGATAAGCCAGTATAAACCGGGCGGCACCTATGATGACCTTTTCCCCTCAAGGTGGCTGCCGGCAGCTGTTGCCATCATTGCTGAACCGTTTTCAATTGATAACGGGCTGATAAACAGTACCGGCAAAATGGTACGGGCCAAAGTTGTTGAACATCATAAGGGCAAAATTGATTACCTGTATACTCCGGAAGCTAAAAACATCATAAACCAGCAGAATCTTGAGGCAATAAGGATTCTATTCGGCCTCAGTCAGCATTAGTTACCGGTACCATAATCTATAGCTTCGTCTGCCTGGTTTTAATATGGTGGCTTATGATGAACAGCAAGCCGACGACAATGAACGGTAAGGATAATAATCAATACTGACGTTATCGCCTGCCCTGCTGACTGCGTCCTGTCAAAATTATGATTGTAAATGAACAGACTGAATCCCAGCCCCAGCAGTATGAACAGGATCCCTCCCAGAAACTCGTACTTCCAGGCGAATATCAAAAACGCAATCAGCATGAAAGATGGAATCAGGTGCATCATCAACGCCCCAAGATTCTGAAAGAAGGTTCTCTCAGACGAGAATGAATCAGAGGCGAACATGCTTATGAAAAGGATTGCCAGGATACACAATACCCTTGGTGCCCAGTGAACTATCTTTACGCTTGTTTTCATGATATTTTCACGTTTTGTATAATCAAAGTTAGTCAACTATACAGATGAAGTCAATTTTATTTTAACTCCGGGTATAAACCTCCTGATAATCTTACGGTCAATGGGATGAAGCCTGGTGAATCCTTAAGTGATATAAGTTTTTATACTTACGTGTTTTAATAAATTAGGTGGCACCTTTGCAGAGTTAATTCGGGGGATGAGGTATCAAAGCCTATTTTGAACAAAGAATAAATAATAACAATGGTAAAGCTCCCATTCTGGGTCTTCAGGGGTTTGTACTGGTACCTTGACAAACTGGACAAGGACCATCAGCTGGCATTCATGAATTTCGGTTATGCCGATACGGGGAAGATGATTGACCTCGACGGAAAGGATGAAATTAACCGTTATCCCATACAGCTATACCACCATGTTGCAGAAATGATTGACCTTTCCGGGAAGGATGTTGTGGAGGTTGGTTCGGGACGGGGCGGCGGACTTTCATATGTAACCAGAAGATTCAGCCCGGCATCATCCACCGGAGTAGATATCGAAAAGAGTGCTATCGTCTTCTCGAACAGGATGTTCGGGAATGAGAGGCTTAAATACATTGCAGGCAATGCGCACAGCCTTCCCCTGCCTGACGGGTTCTGCGACGTAGTGATGAATGTAGAGTCTTCTCACAGGTATCTTTCGATGCATTCATTTGTCAGGGAAGTTTACAGGATACTTAAGCCTGAAGGACATTTTCTTTTTACCGACTTCCGGCCTGAACACCAATGGAGCGATACGATAGATCTTATAAAGGAAACCCGATTCAATATCATTGAGGAGAAGGATATAACCGGCAATGTTGTGAAGGCCCTTGAAAAAGACTCTGAACGGAGGGAGAAACTGGTAATGAAATATGCGCCGAAGGTTCTGCGCAACAGCATCCTGAATTTCTCAGGGGCAAAGGGGACTTCCACCTACGAACACTTTCTTAACAGGAAGTTTGTTTACAGGTCATTCGTTTTGCAGAAGGACGGAATCCGCTGATCACTTTTTCTCAAATAACGAATTCAGAGTAATTCTCTGAAAAAAGATCTCCTTAGTGCCTTCATACAATATCCCGAGCGTATTTTGATCAATCATTGTAAGACATGAATAACCGAAACACTCCGGACTGTATATCTCCAGCTGATTATCACGAGGCCAGGTAAGGCCTTCATCACAGCTTGCCTTCACGGTAACATGTGTGCGGGCATGTTTGTCATCCGGGTTTGAAAAGAGGAGTAGCCTCTTCATGGTTCCGTTCACATTCAGTTCCGCTGCTATCAGGCTGGCCATGCAGTTCGGCTCAGGGAGGGCTGAATTGGATGACGGATGCACGCTCCAGGTCAGGCCAAGATCACGGGTGACAGCCACAGCCCTACCGTTAGCCGGACCCTTGTCTGTCCTGTTCCGGTCATCACGCATGTTCAGCATGAGGCTGCCGTCAGTCAGTTCCACCACCTGCGCCTCCGTGGTATTTGATTTTGCTCCCGTGCCGATGTGCCATGTATTACCGCCGTCTTTGCTGAAGACAATTGTGGAATGGCACGTATACTGACCGCCATCGAGAGCTGTTACACCTATATCAGCCTTAAACTGGGCAGGGAATACCAGTGTCCCGTCACTCATTGTGATACCCCGTCCGGGGCCTTGCAGCAACAACTGCCAGGCCGGGTCTTTGATTTGACTGGTAATATTAACAGGTTCTGACCAGGTGAGGCCGTCATCAGTACTTTTGACAAGGATAAACTGGCCCGTCTCCTCCGGAGTCATACCGGGCTGCGAGGCCCGCCAAAGCATCTTGTCCGTCGATGATCCGCTCATCCACAAAGCAGCGACCCAAACAGTATTCGTAAAATGATCATAAAGGATCGAAGGGTCACCAATACCATTAAGCTTCTCCGGCAGTCCTCCGTACTCACCCATGTCCATAATAACCTTCATCGGCTCCCATTTCTGGCCACCGTCAGTGCTCCGGCTCATACCTATATCAATATCTTCCTGAAGATCCTTGCTGTTGTTGTATCTGTTGTCATAAACCGCTATCAGTGTGCCCGCATTAGTGGTGACAAGGCCAGGTATGCGGTAGGTATCGCAGTTATCCTGTCCTGCGGCCCGGAGAACTCTCCCGAGTCTTATTTCAGGGTCAGTCTCTGATCTTCTTAACTTTATTCTGCTGCCATCGCTGAACGAGAGCGCAACGAAGCGTATTGCGGCAGATCGGGAGATATCCGCATCAGGGAAGGCTGTAAAGCCGATGATGTAACGGTTTACGCCACGGCCGACCAGGGCATTACCCTTCAGCCTGGTCTTCTTACCCACCGCATGAGATACAGCAAAGGTGTCACACCTGCTCTCTCCCGCCTCACTGCCGCAAGCAAAAACATATGCGGATGAGAGGACCGCCGGAGCGCTTTTTCTGCTGAACCTGATCTCAATCTCATCAACAGATAAGCTCTCTTCTGTTCCATCAGCCATGAACTGTACCGATATGAAGTCATTGCGGTCTCTCTCCGGGAAGAGCGGAGCAATAGTGAATGTCATCCGGGCATCATAAACATTCGAATTCCTTTCATTCTGACCTGCCATGCCGGCTCCGGATAAAACCAGCATAATTGAAGCAAATATGAAACTGATTCTCATTGTACAAAGCTTTTAAAAAGTTGTGTAATATCAAAAGGGTAATGTGAAAGGTTAAGTTCATGTTGCAGTTATTCCTTAAATTTACATTTCATGAGAACAGGGTATAACCTCTTCTCTCGTCACGACCTTATTGAAAATCTTTTATCATGGATAACCAGGACCTGAAGATTGATCTTATTACGGCTGAGTACAGCACACTGGCTGACAGGGTTGAGATGAAGCTTATTGAAGTCTTTCAGAGCAGGAAGCTCAAACCTGGCGACCCCATCCCGAAGGAGAAAGATCTGGCAGTTATGATGGGTGTAAGCAGAACGGTCATAAGGGAAGCCCTTGTGAGGTTAAAAACAATGGGATTGCTGGCTGCGAAGAAACACAAGGGCACGGTGATAAGCAGCCCTGATATATCCGCAATACTCAGAAAATCAATTATCCCGGAGGTACTTGACCGGCATACCCTGATGGATCTCTTTGAGATGAGGCTTGCCCTTGAGGTAGGAATGGCAGACTTCATTTATTCGAGAAAAACAGAAGGAGACATCGAACAGCTTGAGGATATAGTTGACATAGAGCCGGTACACTCTGCCAGCATGGTCTTTAATGTTGACCAGGAGATACGTTTCCACGGCAAACTCTACGAGATGAGCGGCAACCATACTCTGATTAACTTTCAGAATCTTGTGTTGCCTGTTTTCCAGTTAGTCTATAATACAATGTTTTTCAAGAAGGGTAAAAGGATCAAGTACAAGACACACAAAGAGCTTGTTGCCCTGCTGAAGAACGGCACTCAGGATGAATTCCGTGAGGGGATGAAGAAACACCTCGAGGATCATTTTGAGAGGATAATCACAAAGGACTATATTCAATGACATAACCGGGACAAGAGTTGATGGAATCATGGCAGTTAAAAATCTGTAACCACTCCTGTTTTGAATTAACGGTATTCCGTTGAGTCATGAGCCTGTGGCATGACTCAATCCTTGCTTCAGTTTTTTCTCAGCAGCAGGAAGAAGCTCATCTCTCACCTGTAGGAAGGAAGGCTCTCTTTTAAGTGCTTTCCGGTATGCTTCGCAGGCCTGAACGTAATCGCCCGTCTTTTCATAGGTCTGTCCAAGAAGCACAATTGTATGAAGGTAACGCCAGTTGTACGGGGAAAGATCAGGATCAGACTCAAATAGCCGCAGAGCCTCATTAAGTGACCCGATGGCTTTAGTCTTTGACCCGCCGGCAAAGGCCGGCATGTTAGCCTCAGAGTTGGCCTTTTCGATCCACACGGCTGCATTGTTTCTCCCCACCTCAATTGCTAGGTCGAGTTGCTTCAGCGCCTTTGGCCCAAGCGAGAATGCCTTGGCAGGATTAAGTCCCATACGAAAACCGAGCAGTGCAACCCTGAAAGCCTCCCTTTCTGCATTGTATTGAGGATACGCTGCCAGGGTTTCGATATCGCTTTCAAAAGTATCAACAAGAGGTTTGGCTTCATCTTTTTTGTCAATACCTATCAGATAGGCAATGTAACCATACCTGGCCTCAATAAACGTGAAGATATGACATGGGTCTGATGTTATCATGTAAGTATCTTTAGCTTCAGTCATAGCGTTTTTCCAGATATTCATGTCGCCTGAAATGTAGCCCATGTATACCGTTGGGTTGCTGCAATCCCGGGGGGACTGCGACAAGACTGGGGTGACAATGATTATAAGCAGGAGAATTACTGAGATTCTCATTATTCTTTTATAAAGATATATGCCTGGCTTCAATCACTTTTCGCTGCTGACTGCCACAAGGGATCTGTCAGGATTACTGTAATACTCCGGTATTACTGGCAGACCTCCATCTGCGGCAGGGGAAAACTGCTGAAAGAATTTCACCAGTGCAAGCCACTCCTTCCCCTCCTGAATGCCGTTCATATTTGGGTTGAAGTCAGCAAGAGCGCTGCCCGGATCAGTAATGAGATTACCCCCCGCGTCCTTAGGCTCAACCTTGATCAGCCCGAATGTTTTCTTTTTTACCAATGACAGGTTATCAGCCAGGTATGAGTTGGCAATTACCGAATATAGCTTCTGATCATCTTTTGATGTGTTCACTTCAGATACATTTCCCTGGTTATCTGTCAGTTCAATCTTCCGAACCTTATTGAATATCCTTCCCTCAGGGTCAAATTCGATACGGAGGTGAGAAAAGTAAGGAAAATTGGATGGCGCCGACGCTGACGTAAATAGAAGGATCTCCGTAATATTCTTTAGTTCCTTACCCGTCACCCACAGTTTTGAAAGTGGGTATCCGGGCACCAGGTCGTTGCCTGACCCCAGTGACATGGCCCTGAAGATATCAGCCACGCTCTGCACGCCAGGCTCGATCGGATCGCGGAGGACGCCTGCGGCCACGATGGCAATGTCAGTGCCGGGGCCTTCACTGTTTACATAATGGTAGATTGCATCGGCCACCAGTGCCCCTAGATTGCTTCCTGCAGCATCTCCGAACTCATCATAGAAAATCCTGTAGGGAGCATTGGCAACAGGTATATCACAGGTCATTCCCAGCGGATTTAATATGACTTCGTTTATTTTTCCCTGCTGTTCATCTATCGCCGCCTGTATCCCGGGATGAAAGGAAAGGTTGTCATCTACGGGAATAGATTCGTACCTGTCAAGTTTCACCCTGCCACCGTCTGCAAGAAGCTCAATTCTGCCAACAAATCTTCCGTTATCACCTGCCACCACAATCGGTACCCCTTTTACAATCACAGGTTCTTCAAGGTGGACATGTATATGTGCGGAGATGATCAGATCAATACCTTTTACTTTCTTTGCAAGTTTCACATCCTCTCCGGTCCAGCCTCCTTTTTTATCCTTGGTAATGCCACAGTGAGAGAGGCAAATGATCACATCACATCCTTCCCTCTTAAGCTCTTTAACCAGTTTCTTTGTTGCCGGGATGATTTTGGTGAAGGTCACAGGAGGGGCATAGGGAGCAGATTCGTCGGCATCCTTTCCGAGGAGTGAGAAGATTCCTATTCGGAGACCTTCTTTCTCAATTATTGTATACTGTTTAATAACTCCGTCGCTGACCAATGCCTCGAATTTATCATCGGCAGGGTCTTTGCTGTCAGTGACAGCGTTGCCCAGGAGCATGACCGGTATCTCTCCCCGTTGTGATGCCAATGTGACTATCTCTGAGTATTTCTCAGGTCCGAAATCAAAGTCATGGTTCCCTATTGCCACTACGTCATATCCGGCTTCCCTCATCAGTGGCAGCTGGAATCCGGTAGCAGGCTCGAGGGCATGGAAGAGGGTGCCCATGAGGCAGTCTCCGGCGTCAAGGACCATGGTTCCTCCCGGGTTCTCTGCCTTCACCG
Source organism: uncultured Bacteroidales bacterium (assembly GCA_963732365.1). Lineage (GTDB taxonomy): Bacteria > Bacteroidota > Bacteroidia > Bacteroidales > VadinHA17 > SR-FBR-E99. The sequence continues at coordinate 65,281 of CAVSZC010000007.1, forward strand.
CAGCAATAAGGGCAGCAATGCGTGAGAATCCGCCCAGCGTAGGATCATTGTCTGGAACGCCGGGGGTATATTTTGATTCAGGGGCGAAGCCCTGCAGGTGAGAGTGAAAATCATTGGTGTGGAGTATTGTCAGCCTTTTGCTCTCCTGCGCATTCAGCATAATGCTGAAAACCATGATAATAAGTGTAGAAATGAGGCTTGCTTTCATATGATAGGAATTAGACCATTAAGGTAGGAAAAAAGCTCTAAACTACTCCGTCCTGTAATTCATGTATAAGAAATATCTGCTCGGCCCTATTAAGATAGCTTGATATCCTCAGATCAGGAGACTATTTCATTATAACGTCAGATTAATTCAATAATCATGCAATTACTTGATAATCATGAATTCACCTTTAAATCTACAAAATGTAATTGATTCGGAATATACGGAAACACTGCAAGAAATGTGTTCGTTTTCCTTGCCCATGAACTCAATGGCAAAGTTGACAGAACCATGCACGTTGGGATTTATGAAAGATAAATACTTAATAGAACTGGCGCGTGTAAGGATAATTTCATTATGCAATTCAAGAGCCAGAATTTCTTTTATAATCTGAATGCAGCATACGCCGGGCAATATCGGATTTTCAGGGAAATGGCCTTTAAAGATATCGTGTATGGCGTTGAACTCAATCAGCACATTTATTTTGTTAATTCCCTCTCTATTAATGCCTTTTACAGTGTATAAGTCATTCATCAATCTCGGTTCTTTTTTCATCAAGGCTTATCAGATGTATGTTGAGCTTAATATTGTAGTGTGATATTGTAATAGAATCGGGTTTCATTGTGTCTTTTACATCATATTTTATGTTCAGTTTTTTCACCAGGTTACTGTACCTGACCACTTCCTCAACTTTATTCGTTGTGCTCTCAACAAAGCAGTAACTTGTACCGTGCCTGTCTTTTTTTCTGATGACAATCCTTCCGTTGTTTTTCTCCTGCATCACCTTAATCTTTGCGATTCCTGATGTATTGTAGAGCATCAGGTTAATATCTTCAACAAGTGTATTTACGAGGAACCGCCTGTTAAGTTCTTCGATGCAATAATGCATTTTGTAACCTCCTTGCCTGAATAATTCCATATCAAATATCTTTATGCCCATCTCTGTCATAAAGAAAATCCGGTGACCAGTTGAGTTTTCCGGTTTGATTAACATCAATCCGCTGTAATGACCCTTTTTTAAATCTATCCCAGTCTGATACAGGTAGCGACCTTCATTTTCACGGAACCATGCAGACTCATCGGTGCTCGCACCGTAGATTTCAGGCACCTGTTGAAAGCCATTGAAAAGGGGTAAAGAGCAACCGCTTAGTAATAGAAGTAAAAGGCTACTTAAAGCTAAATTTTTCAATAGGAATTTCTACGTTCAGTTTCTTGTTTATAAATTCAATTCTGGTATAATCCTGTCCTGGTTCTACCAACTCCAGTCCTGAAACGGTCAGATCATTCTTGTCAAACCAGATCCGGACCTCACTAATCATCTGTATCATTTTCTCAGAGTGCGGGACGAGTATGACATGGTAATTCTTTACTGTCTCATAATATTCAAATGTATACTCCTTGTCATTCTTAAGGATCTCTCCCTGGATACAACCACTGATGAACCTGTTGATCTCCCGAAACATACTATTTGATTGTATATTGAACTGTTTTTGATAATTATTGTCACGCGTAAACAGCTGGTCATTGCTAATAATGATAAGGTACTTGTATGGAACCAGATATTCCCAGCGGATATTATTTTCCTTCATAAAATAAAACTGTCCTTTTGAAATAACCTTTTCAGACAGGACGACAAGGTTCTTTTCCTGGATAAAATCACAGACGATCGTTGAGGTTGAACCTGCCGCTGCAGAGAGCCTGGTTTTAAAAGCCTCCACATCACTCATGGGTTTATAAGATTCCTGCGCTGGCAGATAAGCAGAAATGGAAGACAGTACAATACAACTCAGGCAAGCCAAATATTTATTCATATGCGTCAATTCCCAAAAGCCTGTCAGGCCGTTCAAAAATATAATTCCTTGATTTTGCATAGCGGATGAAACAGTCCAAAATCTTTAACGTGATTCCTCTTGTATCATGGAATAGTATAACGTCTCCCGGTCTGACCTTTTTCTTAAGTCTTTCCAATAGCTCATTCTCATCCTTTTTCACTGTATCTTTTGATCTCAGGCTCCAGCCAACAATATGGTAATTCATTTCCCTGGCTGCACTGGCAATCGAAGGATTTGTAACACCGTAAGGAGGCCTGAACAATCTTGTCTTCCTGTTTTGGATCTGACCAAGAGCATTCTCGGTTTTTCTAAGTTCAGCAACCATTCTCCCCGGACTTAAAAGATCAAAAAAGTAACCATGCGACCAGCTATGGTTCCCGATTATATGACCCTCGTCATAAATCTTTTGAATAAGTTCAGGATTCTCTGCGGCTTTGTGCCCAATGCAAAAAAATGCTGCCTTTATATTATGGCTTTTGAGTATTCCCAATATGTGCGGAGTAATTTCTTTATCCGGCCCATCATCAAATGTAAGTGCAATTGCCTTGTCTTTCGTTTCTCCAGAGCATAATACATTGCAATATAAACTTGATTTGATGTTTATTGAGCCATATGCCATCAAGGTAAAAAACGCAATAATAATGCCAATATAAACCCAGGCAGATATCCGAACTGAATAATCTATGATTAGAACTGAGATTAAGATCAAACTGAAGACAATTAATATTTTTTGATATTTCAGCAAGATGAAAGTATGATCAAGGAATGGTTTACATTCCTTAAGTGATTATATATTAAAATGTTTTTTATTTCCCTTATGGGTTTATCACCAAGGCATATTACCTGAGGAACATACTGTTCCCTTATTATGACAGATGCAAGGTAAAGTGCAAATGATGAACAGGTATCATATTCACCGCAAAGATGTTTAAAGTAAGCAGTAGCATTAGTCTTAAAGATTGTATCTGACAGAGTGGAATATACCTCATCCGAGTACATGTCTCCGCTTCTGCCGGTAATAATCAGGTCAATATTGGCAATATCCCCGATAGCCGTGTTAATGATATCGGTTATTCTCTTCTCAATTTCTGAGCGGTCTGCGGGTTTGAAAATTGTATTGACTGAGACTAACTTTGCAATGGTGCCAGGTGTTTTATGATCGCTCAAAACAAAGAAGGAAACACCCTCGCCGGCAATAGTGCCTTTGCTCTTGTAATCAAGGAGCCGGAGATTATTAACAGGTTCTTTTTTCCAGAATCCCAGACGGTCAGTGATTGTCAATGAGTTTTGCGTTATCTCCTCAATAGCGCCCACGAGTACATTTGTGCCCGGATTCTCCTGCAGGTACATCATTCCATCCAGCAGAGCATTTTCAAATGCAAATCCGCGGTGTGCATATGTGTTGTTGTAGCTATTGCATTTCAATATCAATGCAATAGCGGAGCTAACGGTATTATGTGTAGACTGGATGAATGGAGTTGGATTAAGGTAATTTTCTTCATTTTCATAAACCGATTCCAAGAATTTCTCTGTATCCTCAAGGCATCCCTGGCCGGTACCGGCAATAATTGCGTCAGGGTTATCAATACCGGCCTCCCGAAGACACTTAAGGGCTGAGCATACACCCATTTTGATAATCCGGCTCATACGTCTGGATATCATGGGCTCAAGAAACTCATTATATTGAGGTTCTATGCATTTCAGCCAGCGAGTTTCATCGTATTCTCTAATATTATTCAATAATCCCTCTCCTGAAAAGGTATTTTGGGGGGAGATTGAATTAATACTGTTAATAAATGCATTCATATCAGCAGGCGGTGAAAATTAGACTTGTATTGTTGCCTCCGAATCCAAATGAGTTTGACAGTATGTTGATGACAGGTTGATTTTTACGGAATACGGTAACAGGTGAAAAGTTCAACTCCTCCATCTGGCTCCTGAAGTTCATATTGGGGTAGATCCACTGCCTTTTCAGAGCCATAACGCATAATATTGCTTCTATTGCGCCTGCAGCACCAAGAGTATGACCTGTGAATGATTTTGTTGAGCTTACAGGGGGTACCAGCCCGCTGCAGAGTCTCTCAATAGCTTTTCCTTCCGACAAGTCATTGTTAATTGTTCCCGTGCCGTGGGCATTAATATAATCAATCCCTGCAGGTGTAATGCCAGCTTTTGACAATGCCTTCTGCATCGAAAGCAAGGCTCCGTCTCCCTCAGGGGAAGAGGCAGTCTGGTGAAATGCTTCGCAGGCATTACCATATCCTGTTACAGAGCATAGGACAGGCTTTCCTTCATTACTGACACTCCGTTCTGATTCCAGCATGAGAAACCCTGCGCCTTCTCCCAATGTCAGTCCATTTCTTTCATTATCAAATGGTTTGCATCCAGACCTGTCTAATATCATTAGGCTGTTGAATCCATTCAAAGTAAACAGGGAGAGTGCATCAACACCACCCACCAGGACCCTGTCAAGAATACCATTTTCAATGAGTCGCGTTCCGACGAGTATGGCATTTGCCGATGAGGAACATGCTGTACTAATGGTCGTTACGTAATCAACGATTCCCAGGAAGGCTGCAATTTTTTCAGTACTGTCGGCACAATCGTGCGAAATAATATCCCTAAGCCGCCCTCTCGATTTATCCATTCTGAATTTCAGCCAGAAATTTTCAGTTCTATCCATGCCCCCTCCTGTGGAAGCAGAGATGAGACCTGTTCTGGCTGTATTTAAATCTGAAATGTGAGCATTCATCAAGGCCTGGCGAGCTGCAATAATACCCAACAGGGATGACCGGGAAAAAGCTCTTCGGTCAGAGACTCCCACTCTCGCTTTCAGCTCATTATTATCAGCCTTAACTTCCGCAACCGGAATTTCGTCTTTGTAACGACTATCCAGAATCGTTAAACTGCCAATCCCGCTCTTTAATGCCTGAAGTGAAGATGCTGTCTCCTCTGCATCAAATCCTATCGATGAAACAATCCCTATACCGGTTACAAAGACTTTTTCTGGCACAATCAGTAACTATGTAATTTCAGGCTTTTTTGGCTCAAATCGCCCATCATATTATAAGATCAATGTTATTCGTCAGCTCCCTTTGTTATCTCTGACATACTCTGCCATTGTTCTTACTGAATATAGAACTTTTTTTCCGTCAGCAGGAGAGTTGATTTTTAAGCCATATTTCTTTTCAAGCAATACTATCAATTCGAGAGCATCAATTGAGTCAAGGCCAAGGCCGTCAACAAAAAGAGGGATGTTTTCATCTATGTTTTCGGGCTTCATTTCCGTCAGATTCAAAGCTGCGATGATCTCCTCCTTAAGTTTTAATATTATTTGTTCCATTAATCAGTGCTTCTTTTCGAAAATATTCTGAACTGCGGTTGGCTCAAATTTAGCAAATTTGACATCAGATTTAATAGTATCCTCAATTAAATACACAACAGACTTAAAATCATCCTGGTTTATTTCAACCCATCCGGCTATACAGCATTTAAGCACATCGTTATCCAGAATTGACAAGACATAATCTACAAGAAAGAAAGTGTCAAATTCCTTTAATACAAAAAAACTGCCTTCACCGAAGAATTTATGTTTTATACAAATCTCACCTATTACTATGTTAGGGAGAGTATACACAAAAACAGAGGGACTGGGAAAATAGTTATCACGGTAGTTTATGGTCTCCTGGTAAGATTTATCAGTATCCAACGAAGAGGAGGCATTCATAAGGATGATTCCCACTTCATCTCCTGAGTATTGAAGTCCCAAGTTCCTGTCTTTAAGAAGTAATTCCGCTGAAAGAAAGCCCAATTTGCTCAGGTTGTCCATTTTATGAAACTTGGGGTAATTTATCGCGAAATGCCTGTATGCAGCCAGGAAAAACTCTTCTGCGCCAGAATCAGGTCCGATAAACAAAGTTGTATCGTCAACAATAATAGAATTGTTGCGGATTGAACAGTAACTGCTTATTGAATAAGACCTCTTCACTTCTTACTTAATAATATTGCTGCGTTACAGCCTCCGAAACCAGATGCAATTTTCATACAGTTATTAACTTCTACATTGACTTGAGCATTGGTTATCCGAAGTGGGTTTGACACCCCGTTTTCATTGTAACCAATTGTGCCGAACAAAACACCTTTTCTCATGGAATGGAGACACATTACAGTTTCAATAATTCCTGCAGCGCCAAGCGTATGACCCCAATATCCCTTGAGGCTGTTTACAGGTACATTATTCAGTCGTGCCCTTGTCAAAGCTACTGACTCCATTTCGTCATTGTAAAGAGTTCCGGTTCCGTGAGTTGAGATATAATCAATTTTCGCAGAGTTTTTTTTCAGAAGGCGATCGATTGAAAGAAATAACCCTTCGCCAGTCCTTGAAGGACCGGATATGTGATTTGCGTCATTTGAGGCAAAGCCATCCTCCACCGCGATTTTTACACTCCTATCAGCAAATGCAGATTCTGAAGTGAGAATGACAGTACCGGAGCCTTCTCCAAGAGACAATCCATCCCTGGTCTTGTCAAAAGGACGACAGGGGCCTGTGCTCAGTGATTTGAAAGAGTTGAATCCCGACAGCACAAATTCGGTGATCACGTCAGTACCGTTGACTATTACATTACGGTATAATCCGGATCTGATCAGACGTAATCCTGTAATTATTGCCTGAACTCCTGAAATACAGGCTGTGGAAACAACCAGAGGCTTGTTCCTGAACCCAAAATGTTTTCTTATGAGTTCTGCTACATTCCATAAATATATCCTCTCTTTTCCGAACTTATTCTCATTTGCTTTTCGCAGAAGGTCAATATTACCTTTAGTAGTGGATAAAATAAAAAGTGTATCCGGACCTGTCAGGTTCAGAACAGATTTAGATATTGCCTCATTAATTGAGCATATCGCCAACTGTTCGAAACGTGTATAATACTCCTCGTCTCCTATACAAGAGAATTTTTCGCGCAAAACAGAAGTATTGATGAGTGAGGCGTAAAATTCGTCTGCGGCAATATGTTGTTCTCTATGAAGCTTTATGCCTGTCTCCCAGTCAAGCATATGGGCCGCGTTTTCATCCTCAGTGAAGCCGAGTGATGTAATGATATTTTCAGAAGATATGAAAACGTCAGTCACTTATCAAGATATTTGTTTGCTTCCCTATAATCCCATCTTTTTCTTCCATTCAATGAAGAAGGCAGGAAAACTAAGTAGCAGTTCACGGTTCATATTAAGAAATACCTGTGCCGATGAGCCCCTGGCAATAACATCATGAGTTTTATTGTTGTATACAGTATAATCAAACAGGATTTTTGCAGATTCAGATTCAACAAACCGGGTCTCCACCAAAGCCATATCACCGTAAACAAGGGGTTTCTTGTAATCGCATTTGATATGAACTAACGGTATCAAAAAGCCTTGCTTGTACAGATCAAGATAACTTATACCGAATTTGCTGCCAAAGTCTTCACGTCCATCTTCAAAATACTTAATGTACTGACCATGCCAAACCATTCCCATTGAATCTACGTCACTGAACCTGACCCGGATGAGGGTCTGCGTCGCTAAATGAATTTTCTTCAACGGAATGAAATTTTCATGTAAAGAACAAAGCAATGGTTCCATGCAAAAGAGCAAAGAAACCGAGAGCAATGCCAAGTTTTTTGTGAACCTTTAGTGGCACCTTGATTATTTTCAGTCCTCCAAGAACTTGCGCCAATACCAATAGGAAATTTATAATTCCCAGTGGAAGAATAATTTCGTACATGGGCTAATTGATTTATTAAGTGGATTTGACATGAATCTCAGCAAAACCTTTGCTGCCATGGAGATTGCAATTCCCTTCAGCTTTTATGACAAGATCCTCAGTGACAATCATTTTAAATTCGAGAGAGAAGCTACCTGATTCGGGAAGATTCTTTTTTGTAAATTCCCAACGCTTGACTGTCTGACTGTTGACCGCCAAATTTACCCAGTCAGTATGGTGAGTTTTACTATTGCCCTTGTGCGTTACTGTAACAACTATGGTTATTTCAGATCCCATCTTAACTTCTTGAGGTGCAGTTACTTCCACACTTGTCTTGTTAGCAATCAACATGGTTGAAGAAACAAAGATCATGAGATAGGTGAGATAGATTCGCTTTTTCATTCTTTTACGCTTTAATTGTATACCGTTACTGACCTAAATATAATTCAATTCCAGATGCAGAACCTTTCAAAATCAAAAAATACGAAATAGTTTCTCAAGAGATCCATATGTTTTAAATCTGAGGTGGCAGGTTTTATGACTCACATGCTTTAGCTCTTTCTTTTATCAATTAACCGTACAGGCTTGCGGCTCATTTTAGGGTATTGAAGACTGTTAACGTATTCTGCTGACTCAAATTTGACGGAAGGGGCGACACGCAATCTAGCCCTGAAATGGTCTTTAATGATCTTCTCAAATCGCTCAGTTTTATGTTCGGTCCCAACATGAATCAGGATTTCATCCGTACCAATAGAGTTTGTGTAAAGCTCAATAAAATAATTGCTGACTCCTTCGATATTTTCCAGGATATCGTAAAGACCCGGAGGGTAAATAGTAGTACCCTTGTATTTGATCATCTGGTTTCTACGGCCTATTATAGGGCCGACCCGCATTGTATTCCGGCCGCATTTACATGGTTCATAATGTCCCTGGCATATATCACCTGTTTTAAACCGAAGCAAGGGCATACCTTCAACACCAAAGGTTGTAATTGTCAATTCTCCGGCTTCCCCCTCCGCCACCGGAGCATCATTCTCATCCAGGAACTCAGTGATTATCAATTCGGGGTGTTGATGGCCGCCAATACTATATCTGCATTCGGTAAATGAGGTAGCCATTTCAGTTGAAGCATATGTTGAATAAAGCTTTACCTCAGGCCACTTTTCATTAATCTTCCTGCCAAGGGTGTTGAAGGAAAAATCGGCATTTCTCAAGGCATCTCCGATACAAACAGCTTTAGTTACACTTGAAGCATGATGATCAATACCATTCTTTTCTGCATAGTCAATAATATTCAGCAGGAACGATGGTACTGCGATCAGGGCAGTAGGCGAAAAACGGTTGATTGTGTCCCATTGCAATTCAGGTATCCCGTTTCCAACCCTGATCATGGCTGATTTCAGCTTTCTGGATCCGAGATAATATGCCATCCCAGCCATGAATCTGCGGTCGATGGTGGTCATAAGCTGAAATATTTCATTCTTTGTGCAATCGGCGCATTGAAATCCCAGATATTCATTGTAAGCAAGTCTCCTAAGATCATTCTCAGTCATTGCATAAGTTACCGGGTCACCTGAAGTCCCTGATGTGGTAAGAAAGTCGATTATTTTATTTCTATTGACACATATGAAGTCGGAAGATCTCGACTGAAGGTCTTCTCTCCGCGTAGGTGGAATTTCAACAAGATCTTCAATCTTTCTTATTTTGTCAATTCTGATCTTATGGGTTCTAAAAAGATCACGGTAATATCGGGAATTGGCATCAAGGTATTGAATTAGTTGCCTGAGATTCTCTTCCTGGAATTTTCTGATCTCCCCAGAACTTTGTTTCTCAATTTTTGGTATTGGCATGTTTCATTTTATTTGAAATTTTTCTTGACAAAGTGATCAGGTCATCGCGCTGATCATTTCCCGCTATCTCTTTTGACAAGGCTACCTGGAAGTAATAATAGGCCTGGTCGTAATCCTCCATCTCAAGGTAATAATTTCCCAATCGCGTATAAGTCAGATACAGTTCCGGATTTGTGACAATGTAGCTTTCCACAAATGTATCCGGCAATGGTTTCTTGTTCCTTGAATGCTCTTGAAGTTCTTCCGTCATCCTGATAAAATCCGGGTAGGCACGGTACTGGGAAGAAAAGAGGAAGGAATCCGCGGGGATGGTCAATTCGGAATTATATATCTCCGCTCCACTGATTATCTGATCCTTTGTGAGTGAGAATACCTTCTTAAGGTCATAAGCGACAAATTTTCCGAGCTGGTAGGGTTCTGTTGATACCCATACCAGTTGCTGTGTGGGTTTAAATACAATTGAATGATGTGCTATTAACTGATTAACAGATAACTGATTTCCCATTCCCAGATCCTTAGATTCCATGCCGTATCGATTCCGCAATATTAAAACAGCCTCATTTACATCGATCTGAGTCTCATCATCCAACAATTCTGTGACACGTTCAAAGCGGTATTGGCTATCAGATTCCCGGATATTTTCAATATTTATTTTGTCATTCCTGAAGGCCTCTCCCTGAAAATGATTTGTACAAATAATCTGATTCGTTTTTGAATAAAAGATATCACTCTTTGAAGGCGACTTTTCAATTATTGCCGAGTATCCGTCTGAAGCTGATCCTATAAGGATTGATTCAGATACAAACAATTTACGTTCCAGGGCAATTTCGTACGCCTGACTGATGTTTTCAGCATATTGCAAGATTTCTCGGGCAAGAAGTGTAACGGGGGTTGAAGCCTGGAGGGGAATTGTTGATTTTGAAGCGTTAATTGTTACAGTAACTCCCTTTTCATTCATTCCTGAAACAGCTCCTGTCATATCTGCCCATGAAACCATCATAAACTTATATCCTTCCGATGGGTTGTAAAAGCAAACAATTTTATTCTCAGCAAATTTTGACCCGGCAAAAAAATCAAAATTTCGGGCGATAATCAGTGAGGAATCAGCACACTTATCATCCCAGCATGAAAACGAGGTGCATCCGACCATTCCAATACCGTTAAGGACATGTCCTATGTCGTGGGCTGCATGGTAGTTTAGCTGTCGCTGGTACCCTGTTCCTATGAAATCATAAATGGGAGAGCAGGAGAATGAGGTGCCATAAATTTCAATCTTGAATTCATCGGGAATATTTTCCCCCATGTTTCTGTTGAACCATGCAGTGAAGTACTTGAGAAACCTGAGGTAAGCAGGATTCGGGATAAGTTCACTTATCATTTCAAAGAAAGCGGATTCCTGATAGAGCATCAGTTCTTCTGTAAGCTTACCGAATGCAGCCCCTCGCTCAAATGGATCACCTTCAATATACATTTCCCATAGTCCGCTTTCACTTTTTCTCAGCCAGTTTTTGCCGACAAAATATGTATTTTCACCATATTCAAGCCTTTCAGTATCAAGGTAAGAGAGATCGGCCACCAATGGTGGCCGTTCTATTGCAACGATCAGAACCCAGACAATGAATAACAATATTACAAGGCCAATGGATATTGGAATCCACTTGCTTAACCACATCCATTTCCTCTTTTTCTCAGGCATTACGCATCTTGCTTATAAGGTAATCAGTGCCCAGGAGTTCGCTGCAGGACAGCACAGAACAGATGGTTACACCGATGACTCCATGAATATTAATATTTTGCCCGGTCATAAATAGATTGGGAACAGTTGTTCTGGGCAGAACCATAGTGCCAAGAGGGTCGTTGAAGTCTTTCAGTATACCATAGAGCGATCCTGTTGGGGATCCTATATAATCGCGATATGTCAAAGGTGTCGACGTATACCATGCTTCTGTTTTGCTACGCAGCCCGGGAAAGTCCTTTTCAAGAACGTCGAGCAGCTTTTCGGCTTTGCTCAGTTTGAATTCCTTATAATCATCACCTCTCTTTTCAACGCAGGTATTCTCCCATCTGACAACATCTTCCCATTTCATATATGTGTTAACAATGATTGAATCAGTATACTTCTCATCCCTGACACCTGGTGATATATGCATCATATAGCCTTTAGGCCAGTCTGCTTCCGTATAACTGGACCCCTGCCATACATTATCCGTCTTAAAGACGTAATAATTGCTGTTAACATATTCAAACGCTTTTTCTTTCATTGCCAGGTACAAAGTAAATATCCCAAGTGTATCCCCGACACCGTTAATCCTGTTTTTATAAGCAGGTCTGAAGGGGGCAGAATGGGCAATTCGCAACAATGTTTTAGGGTGAATGTTGGAGATGAAATATTTACCCTCGATCATTTCTGAATGATTAATTTCAACTGCCTTTACAGTTGAGTCTGATCCAAACAGAAATCCTGTCACCTCAGCTTTCCGCATTATTGTCGCGCCGTTTGACACTATATACTCTTCGAGGAGATCGCTTATCTGCGAGCCTCCATCAACAAAGCGATATGCGCTTGTAATATAGGAAGAATGAATTATCAAGGGAATATACATAGGTGTCTTGTTCCTGACACCGGCATATAATGGAGCGGTCCCAAGTAAAACGTTCTTTAGCTCCTGATTACTCGTGATCGAATTGATAAATCCATCTATTCCTATACTGAAGTGGTCAAGATACCCGGTTTGGTTGTCAGATGCTGAGCGCATGTTATACAAATCCACGGATCCGCTTATCTCTTTCATTTTTTCAGTATATTTACTGATGGCTTCCGTCTCCTTTGGAAAATATCCGAGCATAGTCTCAGTGAAACGGTCATACCCCATTGCATATCTGTATTCTCTGTCATTGTACTGAATGATATCATAACCGTTCTCATCCATTCTTTTGAGCCTGAGCTTATCAGAAAGCCCGAAATACCTGAAGTAATTATTCAAAACCTGCCCCTCATCCATGCTTCCTATGTAATGCATTCCCGTATCAAAAAGAGTGTTATTACGTCTAAAAGTCTGAAGGCATCCTCCCAGTTTATTATTCTTTTCCAGAACACATACATTGTATCCTTCCTTACTCAGGATATATGCACATTGAAGTCCTCCCAGACCGCTTCCGATTATTATAACATCATATTTCATTAGCCTCAGTTTCAGAAAGCTGTTTATGTTTTGCGGACTTGATTTATGAGGTACGAAATGTCCAGTATCTCTCCGCATGTATTTATCGCTCCGATAGTAACGCCTAATATCCCATGCATATTTGTATTCTGTCCGGTAAGGAACAGGTTAGGAATTTTTGTCTTCGGCATTATGAATGAATTCAGAGGCCTGTTGTAATCCTTCATCAATCCATATGCCGAACCCGCTCTTGTACCAGTATAGTCTCGCCATGTCAGCGGGGTTGAAGAATAGTATGTCTCAACGCAACTGGTGATACCCGGAAACTGTTTTTCAAGCTCTTTCAATAGCAGCTCGCATTTAACCTTCTTGAATTGCTGATAATCATCCCCGCGGTGGGATGTAAATGTATTATCCCATGACAACAGTTCATTGTAACTCATATATGTTAACACAGAAGCTGTTCTGGCATAAAAGTCTGATGCAGAGGTTGCTGTAGACATTAGCACATACATCTGAGGCCATTTTGAGGGGTCATAATCACTGGCAACCCATGTATTGTCTTGATTATAGTGATACAGATTATAGTTCAGATATGGAAATGAGTCCTTTTTGAATACGATATACATTGTAAAGATTCCGATGGTATCTTCCATGTTCCTTATCCTGTAAGCAAACGCGCTTGATATCTTCAGCGAGCCTACCATTGAGAGCAACTGCTCAGGATGAGTGTTTGAAATGAAATATTTTCCTTCGATCTGTTCTCCCCCGACCAGCTCGACAGACTTAACACGATTATTTTCAGCAATGATTTTGACGGCCTTGGAATTCTTATAAATAGTCCCTCCGTTATTGGTGATCGTTTCAGCAAGGAAATTAATCATCAGATGGCTGCCATCCACAATTCTCCATGCGCTCTCGATAAATGAATTACTAATAAGTGCGTGGACCAGCAATGGGGTTTTAGTTTCATGACCAGCATACATCAGGTTATTGCCGGCAATAACATTCTGCAACCGGTAATCTGATATTTCAGATTTAATAAAATCGCCTGCACCAATTGAAAGAGATGTGTCTTCAAATATGTTGAAAGGTCTGTCTGATAAACAATAGAGCGGAATGGATGAACAAATACTTTTCAGCCTCTGAACATATCTGTTAAGGCCTCTCTTCTCCCCGGGGAAGTGTCTCGATAATGAATCGATGAAGTTCTCATGGCCCATTGCCAGTTTATACTTTCCATCTTTAAAGCTTATCACATCAAAGCCATCTTCATCAAGTCTTTTAAGCTTAATTATATCCAGAATTCCGAAATAGCGAAAATAACGGTGCAATATCTGGCCTTCATCAAGACTCTCAGCATAGTTGAATCCAGTATTGAAAATGGATGCCTTTCTTCCGAAGGTTTGAAGAGATCCCCCAAGTTTGTTGTTTTTTTCCAGCAGGCAGACGTTGTATCCCTCCCGGCTCAATATATTTCCGCATAGAAGGCCGCCGAGTCCGCCCCCGATTATAACAACATCAAATTTCATAGATACAACAAAAGCCTGGGATCCATAATGAAGTAAAGTTAAGAAAAAACGCTAATCATATTCTGAAAAACCGATCCATTATTTATGTCCGCAATTGTCCATTTATCCTGTAGAACCGTAAAGATGTGAAGAGATTGCATTATTGATAAATACTGCTATTTTTGAATGAAATTTGATGATGCTATGTACAAAGAAGTTGATTTTGAGGATTTACGGCCCTATCACAACCACGAAATAAATCCTGCACTTAAAAGGATAACGGGTGAGCCGGCTTTCGATAAAATCCTTGAATTCTTTTTTGAAGCTAACGACAAAACCCAGATCAGACAAAAACTTGCTGAAACCTATTCAGCAAATGAATTTCAACGATCGTTCATGTATCCTCTTGTCTGCTCGATTATAGCCAAAACATCACGAGGCCTTTCGAGTTCAGGATTTGAACAGCTGATACCAGGGACACCTTATCTTTTTATTGCAAACCATAGAGACATCGTACTCGATTCAGCGATTCTTCAGGTATTATTATTGGATCATGGTCTTGAAACTTCAGAGATAACTTTTGGCAGCAACCTGATGATCAATCAGTTTGTGATTGATTTAGGTAAGGTGAACCGGATGTTTAAGGTTGAAAGGGGCGGGAACAAAACCGAGCTTTTAAACAATGCTGATAAACTATCGGCTTACTTAAGGTATACTATAACCGGTAAGAAAGTATCAATCTGGATAGCCCAGCGTCCCGGGCGGACGAAAGATGGGAACGATAAAACGGAGGCAGGTCTTCTCAGAATGCTCAATATGAGCGGCAGTGGAGATTTCAGCAATGCATTCAGGGAACTCAATATTGTCCCTCTTTCAATCTCATATGAATATGAGCCATGCTGTGCCCTGAAAGTAAATGAACTGTTAACAACTATGTCAACCGGGTCTTATGTAAAAAAACCAAACGAAGACCTTACAAGTATAATTACCGGCATAACTGAGCAAAAAGGAAGGATTAATTTGTCAGTCGGAACACCGTTGAATGACCTGCTTCACCTGGCTGAAAAACAGGAAGGACTGAAGAATAAAATAAATAAGCTTGCAGAGATTATAGACACTGAAATATTCAGGAATTTCAGATTGTGGCCCAACAATTACATAGCTCATGACCTTCTCTGTCATAACCATAATTATCAAACTATGTATTCGGCAGACGAAAGGGAGGAGTTCATCAAGTACATGAAGGAGGGGATATTAGGTATTCGTGGCGATAAACAAACTCTTGAGGAGTTATTCCTTGCGATCTATGCGAATCCACTTATCAATCATACCAGGAAAAGGTAAAATCAACCAATTACTTTTTAAATCACTGACATAACAAAAATATATATCGTTCTCATAAACATTCAAACTGTGCTGTCACATCTCCGGGCAACCGGAAAAGTCACCCTGGTCCTTGTAATTCTGCTTACAGGGATTACACCATTTTCTTTGGCTGGGCAAACCGTAGTTCATGGAAAGGTGACGGATGCTCTTACCTTTGAACCAATTGTTTTTGCCAATGTAATCTTCAAAAATACTACCATTGGCGTTCAAACTGAATTTAACGGTAATTTCATACTCTCTGGAGTAACAACCAGCGATTCCGTCACAATTTCATTTATCGGCTACGAGACAAAAACTATCGAGGTACGGTTGGATACCATTCAGAAAATTGATGTTCAGCTCAACCCGGCATTATATTCTCTGCCTGAAATTAGAGTGACCCCCGGAGAGAATCCTGCACATGCTATTCTGAGGAAGATATGGAATAGTATGGAGTCCAACAGTATTGACAGGTTATCCTCTTATCAGTACAAGAATTATTCAAGGTCCACGGTATACTTCCGTAAATTCGGTGATAAGCCGGATGAAAAAAGAGTGCTCAAGCCGTTTGAACAGGAGTTTATGGAATATGCCATGAAAACAGGAGAGGACAACATCCCCGCGATCCCCTCATATCTTACAGAATCGATAAGCGAAGAATATTATCTGAAGTCTCCAAAGCGGAAATTTACTTCCATCAAAGCCACAAATTCAAGAGGAATCGCATTTGAGAATACCGACCTTGTAGCGCAGTTGGTGAACAAACAGGAAAACATATATTTCAATGACAATAATGTGATAATCGTTGACAAGAGCTTTGTCTCACCTGTTTCAAGACTTGGACTGATGTATTACAGATACTATCTTGTAGATTCACTTTATATAGACAACAAGTACTACTGTTACGAGATAAATGTCGTTCCCAGACGCGAAGAGGATCCTTGCTTTCACGGAACAATATGGGTAAATGATACTACTTGGGCATTAAAGCGAATATCCTTCGAGGTAACTAAAAAGGCCGAAGTGAATTTCATTCAAAGGCTTAAAATACAGCAGGATTATGAGCTTATTAGTCCGGGGGCCTGGTTCCCTGTTAAAACAAGGATCATGGCTGATGCTGTTAATGTTTTTGTCACAAATTATTCTGAAAAGTCTGATATAGTGGCCAATCAACCTTTTGATCTGGATTTTTATGGTTCAGAACTTAAACTGAATTTTGCAGCGCGTGATTACAGCCAGGATTACTGGGAGATAAATAGGCCCGACTCACTTGATGCGACTGACAAACTCGCGTCGCAGATGATAGATTCACTGGCAAAAAATAAAAAGATAACAAATACTGCAAAGCTTATTGAAGCATCAATCAGGGGATATTACAATCTGGGCTGGTTCGAGGTCGGGCCCTACCTGTTGGCATATAATTATAATGATGTTGAGGGCAGCCGTTTCCGGGTGGGTGGCAGGACCAACGAGTCTTTCAGCAATACCGTAATTATGGAAGGCTATCTGGCTTACGGTACTCGTGACAGACAATTCAAAGGCTCTGTTCAGAGCGAGTTCATCATCGCGAAAGAGTACTGGACCAAAATCGGATTCCAATACAGGGATGATGTAGAAAACCTGGGATCACTTGATGAGTTTTATTCCGGCAGTAGCTTCCTCACATTCGCCACAACATTCGGGGGGTCAGATAAAATGGATAAATCCAGGGTCCTTCGTGTCTGGATGGAAACAGACCTGCTAAAGGGGCTTACAGGCAAAATAGTGCTGACGAGCAAGACTTTTGAACCAGTGAGCCCTGATTTCTATTTTGGATGGTATACCGACGATGCAAGAACAACTGTCTCATCAGATTTCAAGACCAGCGAGTTAGCATTGATCATGAGGTATCAGCCCAGGGCGACTTATGTTCTTGACGGTGTTCGAAGGTTTCCTGTTAATTTTAATAAATATCCTGTTCTCCGCATAGGTTATTTTCGGGGATTTGAAGATTTGTTTGAAGGTGATTTCGGTTATCGAAAAATTATCGCCGACATAAGCCATGATCTCAATTTGGGAGGAATTGGTACGTTGGGATATGATCTGAGATTTACAAAGATATTTGATCAGCTTCCTTATCCGATCTTAATCACTCTGGCTGGTAACCAGACGATATTCCGTTCAGACCGAACCTATAACCAGATGAACTATGGAGAGTTTGTGCTTGATGAAGCATTTGAGGTCTTTGTTGCATATCATATGAATGGACTTATTTTGAACAAGATACCACTTTTGAAAAAGCTTGAGTGGCGCACAGTTATAACCGCCCACGCAGCATTCGGAAGTTTTGACGAGAAGAAAAACGGGATCTATGATCCTCTGAATAATCCTGACGGTATACTGGCTGATTCAATCGACGGAAATCCTCTGACCCCCTTCAACACCCTGGCATATGACAAACCCTATGCAGAGTTATCATATGGTATTGAAAATATTTTCAGATTTCTACGGGTAGATCTCGTTCACCGGCTTTCCTGGCTTGAAAACCCAGGCACTCAGCGTTTCGCAATTACAGTAAGCGGAGTGTTCAGATTCTGAAAAGATTAATCAGTCTGATTTCGGAGAATATAAAGCAGATTGGATGTAAATCTAGTACTATCGATTATTTCAACATTCATTCCTTTACGGGATGCCAGGCTTTTTATCTTGCTGCCGGAAAAGAACCAGAGTCTCTTTTCCAGTGATTTATTATACCCGAAACGGGTACTGAAAAATTCCGTATACCTGGTGCCAAGATGCCGTTTACGCAAATCCTTGTCGGCATCACGAATTATAATGGTGCCTCCCTGATTGAGTCTTTCAATACATTTTATGAGCAATTCCTCCTGTTTATCGTCAGGAAGATAGTGCAAAACATCTATAAGAAGAAAAACATCCGACAGTGGAAAATCATAAGTGACAGCATCTGCTTTAAAAAAACGTATCCTGTCGTTCTTCGATATGCAGTTATTGGCCATCTCTATTTTGTCGCTATCATAATCAATTCCAGTAATACTTCTATCTTCCGAAGTGAAATTAAGCATATATGACAACATTCCGTTTCCGCAGCCAATGTCTACAATGGTGGCCTTGCGGGGAATGTTGCTTTGGATTGTCACATAATAATTTTCAAGCGACAGCTTTATCCTGGTATACCATTCGAGCACGGGTCCCTTGTAGATATAGTTTCTTATGAGTTTTCTGCGGAAATAATACGGCGTCTCCAAGTCCGATTTCATAATCCGGTATTCGGTTCTGAAAAACCTGAGAAGGGATTTTGTGCGTTCGTGGTAGTCGCCTCCAAAGCTATTGTCGCCTGATTTTATTCTGGGAAAGATCTTTAATGTTATGCTTCCCTTCTTTATGATATTTTCTCCCTTGTTCATGCAATCGCCGGTGCCATGAAGGATGACAGGAACAATATCAAGGTTCAGTTTTTCCGCGAGCAGGAAGGCACCCTTGTGGAAACGCTTTATATTAGAGTCGGGAGAGCGTGTTCCTTCCGGGAAAACCAATACTGAATACCCCTCCTCAACTTTTTTTCTGAGTTTTTCGATGAGAGATTCATAACCCTCAGTGACAGGGTAGAAATCGAGAAATCTGATTACAAGGGCGTATAGTGGATTATTCCATACCCATTTTGTTGTCAGTACGATAATCTTAGGATTCTGCATCATCAGAAGAGGCAGATCGATATGTGACTGATGATTTGAAATTATCACAGCAGGCTTTGAGAAATCCTCATGACCAAGATTAATTCTTGTCTTCTTAATATTAATTAGTGATGCAGAAGACAGTTTAAGGCACCACCAAAGTCCGTAGTGAAGTATTCTTTTCTTGCGTGCCTTAGAAACGGGGAGAGGAATAACAAACAGTAGCATGACATTTATTGCCACGCAAAGGATAAGTCCTGCAGAGAGGGTTGTGACAGTGAAAATGATATCGCTGAATGTAACCGGGAGAACCCTGGGCTTTCCATTTTTACTTACCAGCCACTGGAATAATAAGGGTTCAAAAGTATAGGAGATCAGCACAACCGACAGAAGACCTATTATTGAGATCAGGGCGATGGAATTCAG
The DNA here is from genome assembly GCA_963732365.1 of uncultured Bacteroidales bacterium. GTDB lineage: Bacteria > Bacteroidota > Bacteroidia > Bacteroidales > VadinHA17 > SR-FBR-E99. Next base: position 85,042 of record CAVSZC010000007.1, read on the forward strand.
TGCAGGGTGGCGGGCCAGTATCAATACCCCCGTTCCTGACAGTGATATCATTACTGAGATAAGGATGCAGGTTTTATAAGACAGCAGGTTCTTGTTATCGCTCTTATATCCTTGAACAAGACCTTGCATAATGTAAATACTGTAATCTATCCCTAACCCTGTAATGAATGACGAGATGATAATATTGAAAATGTTGAATTTAATTCCGGCCATCCCCATTATTCCCAGAGTCCACACCCAACTGATGAAAATGGGTATGAATGTTATGAAGCCCAGCTCAATCCTGCCGAATGCAATTATGAGGATTAGCAGTATAAGAAGAAGGCTGACGTTTGCGATGAATTTGAAATCCTCTGAGAGATTATCAACAATACCTGAAAGCAATGACTTCCTATCGAGTATTACAACGCCTGGTATCTCGCTTATCTCTTTTTCTACTTCATCCTTCTTAATGTCTTCAAGCTTAATCTCTGAGATTATTGTCGTAAAATTATCCGAGCGGCCAATGTTGCCCGGATAAAAGTACTCCTCCAGAATAACAAAGTCTTCCTTATCGATTAAACTATATTCTTTATTGACGAGATTAATGAAATCGTTGAAGGCATCGCTTCTGAATCCTGTTTCTGCCGCAATCTTATTTAAGTTGGCTATGAAGGTCTTCTTTCTTTCTCCTGTCCAGAATGCATTCCATCTGTCTGCTTTTTGACGCTGGACGGAATCTGAGTACAACAGAGCACCAGGGGTATTGAAGGTTTTTATCCTGTCATCCTGAATAAGCTTATTGACTTTTTCCATCAATAACCCGTTATAACCGAGCGCCTCCTGAAGGTCTTTCCCGCGGGCCACAATGTATATCGAATTAAGTTTGGAGTCGTTTATCCTATTTAGATTTTTTTCTGCCAGCGAAAGCTTCTCCGACACATAATTCATCTTCATCATATCGCTTTCAAACTCCACTTTATCAATATAGAACCAGGTCAGAATTGTAAAAACTACCATAAGAATGACAATGGGCCGGTTCGCGTGAAAGTTGTAACGGGTTATTTTGTCAAGGATACGTTCAAGATGGTTTTTTTCTTCGGCGATATCCTTTTTTGACTTCGTTAGATCGAGAATATGAGGCATAACCACCAATGTAAATATCGAGGCTGTCAAAACGCTTATTGCTGCCAGGATACCGAGCTCATTCAACGATGCTGATGATACAAAAACAAGGCTTAAGAATTCTGCGGCTGTTGCTATACCGCATACAATAATAGGGAATGAGACATCTTTGATCGTCTCAATGATGGAATGCTTGTGTTTGTAGTGGGTTGTTATATGCAGTGAATAATCAACAGTGATTGCCAATACAACTGTCCCAATGCTCAGGGAAATTACTGAAACTTTTGCCTGGATCAGGTAAATGATCGCTAACGCAATTAACCCTCCGAAAATAGCCGGCAGGAAGATGAACGGGAGCAGTTTCTTTTTCCTGATAGAAAAAGTGATAATCAGCAGCAGAATGAAAATTGTTATTGACAGGGTTAACCGGATGTCCTTTTTCAGACGCTCAGAATTCCCGACAGCTACAGCAGAAGATCCGAAATATTCAAATTTTACCTCGTTAAGGGACTCGCTTTCAATCTTTTGAATTGTCTGATCAAGTTTATGAATCAGTACCGTATTTTCAGATGTAGCGTTTGATGGAAATGCTGTTGTCAGGAAGAGCAGCAGGTTGCGATTATCTTCTGAAAAGATACAGCCGTCAATGATAGTGTAATTATTGTCATTCCGGAAAGCGGAGAATTTATCCATAGCTATCGCGCTAAATCCTATCGGATCCCGAATTATAAATGCCTTCATTGTGAAACCTGCAGGTGACAGCAGAGTATTGTAGCTGTTGACTAACGCCTCCCGCATTCGATTGGGTGTTGTCAATGAATCGAGAATTGCGTAATCGCCTGCATCCAGAAAGATTGGCAAGTTCCTGTAGACAATATCATAAACCTCAGTCATTGCTGATTCAGGTATCCTGAATGTTATGTCGCTTATATATGGCTGAAATTCTGTGCCAGACAAAATATTGTATAGTTTCTCGGCAGACTGTATCAGAATTTCCGGTTCAGGAGTTTTATTGGTGTCAGCAAGAGTAACGTTGATTATTATCCTATCCAGGAGTTTGGTCTGTTCAAGTATACTGCTGATGTCGTTATTATTATCCCCTCCCGAGACCATTTTTGTGATGTCTTCCTCAAATTGTAGCCTGGAAGCAAAAACAAATGCGATGAGTCCCGTCAGTAATATGAAAAGAAATAACAATAAACGTCTGTTCCTGAAATAATCGTAAAGAGATAGAAAGAGACGATCCATATCCTACTGGGCTGCAACCCTTTTTTTCCTGAATAATTGCAGGATTATAAATGAAATCACTCCTGCCAGTATTGAGAGAATAACTGCAAGCACGATACTGCCAACAACATACTGCATCAAATTGCTCTCAAATGACTTAACTGAAAGGTCACTGCTAAAACTGATCCTGCTTCCCGTCCCTGCTGAAACAATTCCACCGGTAAGATAGCTCAGATAGAGTATAAGTGGAATCATTGGCGGAATGCTGATATTGGCGGCAACCGAAGTGATCAGCTTACTTAATCCAAAGAGATGGGCCAGAGCGATTGCCAGGATAAGCTGAAATCCCCAAATAGGCAGTATGCCCGTGAATATTCCCAGTGCAATTGCCAGGGCGATCTGCAGATTGGAGTCATCCGCAAGCAGTATATACTTATTGATGAAGTCCTTAACACTCTCTTTAGTAATATATTTCAAAAATGAGAAAGGCTTAATATAAAGCAATGCGATAAAAACAAATAAGGTATTAAGCAAGCTTATACGCACGAAATCCTTAAACGGTCTGAAATGGCTTATACGGTCAGCTTTTGCAGGATAGTATACCCTTATTGGGGTGCTGATGATTTTTATCCTTTTCCAGGCTGATCTGACAAGTATCTCAAGTTCAAATTCATACTTATTTGTGAAGAATCTCATTTTTTTGAGTCGATCCAGCGGATAGAGCCTGAATCCTGTCTGTGTGTCATCTAGTTTTATTCCTGTAAGGAAACTGAACCAAAAGTTGGAGAACCGGTTTGCAAAACGGCTGCCGCGTGAGAGGATTTCCGGATTAAGATTTCTGGCACCAACGATAAGAGAATCAGGCTCCTTGTCAATAATATCAATAAACTGTGTAATGTCAGATGGATAATGCTGTCCATCAGAATCTATTGTGACAGCATAATTGAATCCATCAGCAATGGCTACTTCAAATCCTTTCCGTATAGCAAATCCCTTCCCTCTATTGGGAGAATAGGATATAACTTTCAAATAACCGAATCTCTTCAGAATATCTTCCGTGCTATCGGTAGAGCCGTCATTTACTACAATAATGTCGTGTGTAATGCTGCTGACTTCGGATAATACTTCTGAAATTGTTTTATCGTTATTATACGTTGGAACTATAACACAATACTTTTTACCTGCTCTTTCTTCCATATCCTAGAAACTATTTCTGAAATACTGCCCAGGTAAGCCTTTCGTTAATTTCATGCCGGGATTATAGTGAACGCAATGTAGAAAAAATTAGGACAAAATTGAGAGAGCTGTTTGAAGTAATTTATTAAAGTGATTGTATTTTTATTTATTTTGCGTCATTCTTTTTTGTGATGTCATAAGATCAATTCGTACAGTTAAAATAATTATTTAGGATGCTTACTATTGGCGATCGCTCTATTAATTCCGAAGATTTTCGAAATATCCTGTTTAGAGGCGACCTGATTACGGTGAATGAGAAAGCAAAAAAGAGAGTAACAGACAGCTTCGATTTTCTGCAGTCTTTTCACCAGGACAAAATAATATATGGAATCAATACAGGATTGGGCCCGATGGCCCAGTACAGGGTTGATGAAACAGATCGAATTAAGCTTCAGTACAACGCAATCAGAAGCCATGCCGCAGGTTGTGGTGAACCAGTCAGCGCACTTTATGTGCGTTCATCACTGATTGTTCTTCTGAATAACTTCCTTCAGGGGCACTCTGGGATACATCCAGAGATAATCGACCTTCTTACATTAATGATCAACCTTCGAATCATACCTGTAGTGCCTGAACACGGAGGCGTGGGGGCCAGTGGGGATCTTGTGCAGCTGGCCCACATAGCCCTTGCCATGATTGGAGAGGGTGAAGTATATTATAACGGAGAAATAATCCCGGCAGCGCGGGCACTTGGTCTGAACCAACTTAGTCCAGCTACGTTTCATATCCGTGAAGGACTCTCCCTGATAAATGGAACCTGCTTTATGACCGGAACCGGCATTGTCAATCTGATTTATGCCAGGAACCTTCTTGCGTGGTCTCTGCGCGCATCTGCCATGATCAATGAGATTGTCGCATCATTCGATGATAGTTTTTCAAAGGAACTTAATAGCGTAAAGCTGCATCCTGGGCAGAACAAGGTTGCAGGCATAATACGTAATCTTGTATCTGACAGCAAGCTGATCCGAAAAAGAGAAGATCATTTCTATAACAACAATCATGGCAATAAGGACAAATTGACCGATAAGGTCCAGGAATACTATTCACTGAGATGTGTTCCACAGATACTTGGGCCTGTACTGGACACCCTCGAACAGTCCGAAATAGTCCTTCTTAATGAAGCCAATTCATCCAGTGACAATCCGATGATCGATAGTGAGAATCTTAATATTTTTCACGGAGGCAATTTTCACGGGGACTATATCTCATTTGAGATGGACAAGCTAAAAATCAGCATTGCAAAGCTCTCAATGCTTCTTGAAAGACAGATAAATTATCTTATGAATGACAAGTTGAACGGCATATTGCCTCCGTTTGTCAATCTGGGGAAACTGGGAGTTAATTTCGGAATGCAGGGGGCTCAATTCACTGCGACATCGACGGTTGCTGAGAACCAGTCTCTTTCTTACCCAAACTATCTCCACTCAATTCCTAATAACAACGATAACCAGGATATTGTGAGTATGGGAACAAACTCTTCGATGCTTGCCAGGAAAGTAATTGAAAACACCTACCAGGTTCTAGCCATTGAGATGCTCAGCCTTGTTCAGGCAATTGATTATCTGAAGATTCATGACAGGTTATCGACATCTGCAAGAAGTGTTTATGATCAGATAAGGTCTATTGTACCGGTGTTTGAGGAGGATACCCTGAAGTACCTGGAGATAAAAGGAATTAAAGATTACCTTTGCACCAATCTTATCGATATTATACCTGATTAACAATGAGATATGCATTAGTCACCGGAGGTTCGCGAGGTATCGGAAGGGCTATATCGTTAAAGCTTATAACTTTAGGATATCATGTTCTCATAAACTATAAATCTAATGCCGCAGAGGCTGATTTGACGCTTTCAATGATAAAAGAAGCAGGAGGAACAGGATCAACCATAAAATTTGATGTTTCTGATGCTCAAGATGTAGAATCTGTATTAAATAAATGGCAGGAAGAGAATCCTGAAGATTATGTTGAGGTTCTTGTAAATAATGCCGGAATCAGGCAGGATGCTCTTTTGATGTGGATGGAGAATTCGCAATGGAAAGAGGTCCTTGACACCAATCTCGGCGGTTTTTTTTATGTAACAAGGGTTCTCCTGAAAAGCATGCTCGTGAAAAGATTTGGGCGCATAATAAATATTGTTTCATTATCAGGAATTAAAGGCCTGCCGGGACAGGTAAATTACTCAGCTGCCAAGGCAGGCATTATTGGAGGTACAAAAGCTCTCGCCCAGGAGATTGGCAAGAAAAATGTTACTGTAAATGCTGTGGCACCTGGATTTATCAGAACTGATATGACAAAAGATCTGAATGAGAATGAGCTGAAGAATCTTATTCCTCTCAACAGATTTGGAACACCCGACGAGGTGGCTGATGTCGTCTGTTTCCTGGCATCCGAAAAATCATCATATATCACAGGTGAAGTGATTTCTGTGAACGGTGGTCTATATACATAAAATAGTTTCTTAACAGTAATGAGCAGGGTAGTAATCACAGGTATAGGAATCTATTCTTCAATCGGTAAGAACCTAAGTGAGGTTAAAGACTCCCTTTGTGAGGGGAGGTCGGGTATTGTCCTTGATCCTGAACGGAAGAACTTTGGATATCAGTCTGGTTTAACGGGCAAAGTCGATAATCCTAATTTAAAGGGAATTATTGAAAGACGAGCAAGGACATGCATGCCACAGCATGCTGACTTTGCCTATATATCGACCTCGGAGGCACTCAAAACAGCTTCTATTACTCCAGAATATCTCAGACAACATGAAACAGGGATAATTTTCGGTAACGATAGCTCTACACCTTCTGTAATAGAATGTGTAGATATCGTACGCACATCAAAGGATACAACTCTGGTGGGTTCAGGTTCGGTCTTTAAGTCCATGAACTCTTCAGTTACTATGAATCTCTCAGTGATATTTCAACTGAAGGGTATCAATTTCACCATAAGTGGGGCATGCGCAAGCGGTTCCCATGCTATTGGAATGGGATATTTTCTGATTAAGCATGGATACCAGAAAACAATAATATGCGGCGGGGCCCAAGAAGTAAACCTCTTTTGTGTTGGCAGTTTTGATGCCTTAGGGGCTTTTTCAAGACAGGAATCCCAACCTGAAAAGGCTTCAAAACCATTTGACAGACGGCGGGACGGACTTGTTCCCAGCGGCGGCGCTGCAACTGTTATTTTAGAAGATTACGAAACTGCTGTCAGACGCGGAGCTCCCATTATTGGAGAAGTAATCGGATATGGGTTCTCTTCAGATGGCAGCCATATTTCAGTTCCTGATGTGGCTGGCCCGATCAGGGCGATAGAAATGGCATTGAACTGCGCAGGTATTGGACCGGATAAGATTGACTATATCAATGCGCATGCAACCTCAACACCTATAGGTGACCAGAATGAGGCAATAGCCATCGATCAAGTATTTAACAAATACAAGCCGATGATATCTTCGACAAAATCGATGACAGGCCATGAGATGTGGATGGCAGGAGCCAGTGAGATCGTCTACTCCGCGCTTATGATGCAGAACTCTTTTGTGGCACCCAACATAAACTTTGAAGAACCTGATGAGTTCTCTGCAAAATTGAATATAATCCGAAAAACGACTCAAAAGAATATTGACATTTTCCTTTCAAATTCTTTCGGCTTTGGAGGAACAAACTCTTGTTTAATTATAAAAAAGATTCAATAAATTGCACATCATTTTTTATTTTTATGGACAGAGAACATATCATCAAAAGCATTAACGGAGTACTGATCGAGGAATTTGAAATTGATTCGAGTGTTATTTCACCAAAGGCTCATCTTAAAAATGATCTGGGTCTTGAAAGTCTTGATTTTGTTGACATTGCAGTTATTGTAAAAAAGGAATTCGGATTGACAATGAAAGGCGCTGAAATGACCTCCATAAAGACACTGGAAAATCTTTACGATTATATCGAAATACTCATCCAAAGAAAAGGTTCAATGTGACAACCTGGAAGGGTCAAACACGCGGTGGGCTTACCGGATACAAGATTTTCATCATTGTCCTGAAATCCTTAGGACTCCCAGCTGCATATTTTTTATTATACTTTGTCGCTTTCTATTTCTTCCTGTTCAATCCAAAATCATTTGCTGCCATATACAGGTTCTACAGAATCAGATTAGGCTTTGATTTTTTCCGTTCAATATTTTTCATCTACAGAAACTACTACACTTTCGGGCAGGTTATCCTCGATAAGATCGCAATTATGGCAGGCTTTAAGGCCAGATTCAGTTTCATTTTCGAAGGCGAAGAGCACCTTTTGAAAATGGTGGAGGAAAAGACCGGCGGATTACTGATAAGCGGCCATATAGGCAACTTCGAAATGGCGGGCCATATGCTCAAACGGCTTAACACAACCGTGAACATTGTAATGTACGATGCCGAACATGAAAAAATAAAGAAATATCTCTCAACTGTCACCAATAAAAATTACAATATTATCGTCCTGAAGAATGACAACTCTCATATATATGAGATAAACAGAGCATTCAGCGAAAAACAGATTGTTTGTCTCCATGGTGACAGGTTTCTGAGTACCAGTAAGACTATGACAGCTGACTTTCTTGGTGGAAAAGCGCGGTTTCCATCGGGGCCTTTCTATATGGCAATGAAGTTCAATGTGCCGGTGTCTTTCGTCTTTGCGATGAAGGAGAAGAAAGATAGTTATCATTTCTATGCTTCACCTTCAGAATATTTTACCCTGGCTGGAAACCAACCGAAGCGTGATCAGACAATCAGAAACATTATTGACAAATACATCCACCTCATGGAGAAAACTATCAGGCTGTATCCTGCGCAGTGGTTCAATTATTATAATTTCTGGGAGACAGATGAGCCATAAAAAACTGATGCTGGTCTCAGCCAACACGCATGATAAACCATATCCGGTCTATCCATTAGGTATTTCATACTTAAAAGCCTACCTCTCCGGGCATATCTCTGATCTCGATATTTATATCTTCGATTTTTTACTTGCAGGCCATGATGAATATATAAGTAGCCTGGCAGAAATCCGCCCTGACTTTATTGGCATATCCATCCGGAATATTGATGATGTAAATATTTACAGCAGGGAGAGCTTCATTGAACATTATAAACAGATAATGTTAAATACCAGGAAACATAGCAACGCATTGGTAATTATAGGTGGTTCAGGATACTCAATTTATCCAAAGATCCTTTTCGAGGCACTTGAGCCGGATTTCGGAATATTTGGAGAGGGTGAGTCAAGCTTTCATGAACTGCTCAATGCGCTAATTCATAATCAAGATTATTCAAATATTGAAGGGCTGCTGTACCTGAAAGACGAAAGTATTATTGTGAATAAAAGAAAAAACTTTTGTCAGTCGCCCGTTCTTGCTGTAAATAGCAGTCTGATTGATTATTACTGGCAGAACAGCGGAATGCTCAACATTCAGACCAAGCGAGGTTGTCCGTATTACTGTATCTATTGTACCTACCCATTGATTGAAGGGCACAAGATTCGTACACTTGATCCCGATCAGATAGTACAAACACTATCATATCTCAGCCATAATAAAAAGATCGATTATATCTTCTTTACAGATTCTATTTTCAATATCAGCAATGAATTCAATTACGTCCTTGCTGAAAAACTGTTGGCGGCTAACCTAAAAATCAGCTGGGGAGGGTATTTCAATTTCGCCAATATTGATAAGAAATTGCTTGAAATTTTGAAACAGTCAGGTCTCAGACATATCGAATTTGGAACTGATTCCTTGGCTGAAATCCTGCTTGAAAAATATGGTAAACCATTTAACGTTTCAGATATTTTAAGGGTATCAGAATATTGTAACAAACTGGAAATTAATTTCGCTCACTTTATGATCCTGGGAGGATACGACGAAACAGATGCTACACTTATTGAAACATTTGAGAACTCCAAAAAGATCAGGAGGTCAGTCTTTTTCCCCTTCATTGGTATGAGGATCTACCCTGGGACCAGGCTTCATGACATAGCCATTGAAGAGAATATTGTGAAAAGCAATGACCCATTACTTGAACCTGTCTATTATGTTTCAAAGGCAATAGATTTGAATTCCATTAAAGCGAAAGCTATGCGAACTGGAAAACAATGGATATTCCCTGATGACGACACTTCAGATATAATGATCCGGCTGAGGAGAAAAAACAAGAAAGGTCCGCTATGGGAGTACCTTGTTAAATAACGAATTCAACTGATATGATATCACATCTTGAAATCTATGGCAGCCTGTGATTATAATATCCTGGATCTTATCCCCCAGCGAGCCCCTTTCGTGATGATAGACCGATTGGTTTACTCTGGAGAGAAGTCGGCAAAGGGTAGCTTATTTATCAGTGAGTCGAACATTTTGTGCCATAACAATTGCTTTCAGGAATCCGGATTGATAGAGTTCATTGCACAGACAGCTGCAGCCTACACCGGATATCTTACTGTTACAGCCAACAAAGAAGTGGTAAAGGGGTTTATAGCCGCCGTCAAAGATCTTGTTATTTATTCACTGCCATCAAGCGGTACTGAAATTCAATCAGAAATAACTGTTGACAACGAACTCCTGGGATATACAATTATTTCGGGCAGAATCTTTCAGTCTACAACACTTGTTGCTGAGTGTGAACTGCGAATTTTATTAGCTATGCCGCCAGTAATTTAAAAAATGAATCCTCAGTCTTTTAGCCCTGACTTGCCTTTACCGATTAACCCTTTTCAATAGTAGCGCCCTGGTAAGGAGATGCGTCGCATTACCATATCACAGGACTGATTATTTCATCTGATCTTCAGGAATAGCCATATCGGCTGAAACATGCTTAAAATTCTTGGACTCTTTCCATTCATCATTGTATTTCTGTAACTGCTCCGGGATGAATTCTGCAAGCTTAATATTCATCTCATCAATTTTTTCCATTGGAGTGACGACCGGAAGTTCTGAATTAATTAATTCCTTGGCTCTTCCAAAAGTATCATCAGTAACAGATACAGGTGTTAGTCCGACATGAGCTTTCCAGGCACCAATGATTACGTCAACCGTTACAAGATAGGTCCCCCCTTCACTGAGATCCGCGGTAATGAATTCCTTATTTTCTGATGAAGCCCAAAACAGCTGTTCACCAGGATCACATTCATAACGCATATAGCTCTTGCCTTTGAAGACTCCGATATATTTATCCTGATGAAAGAACTCAAAGGATGATCCTTTACCATAGGAGGTGACACGTACAAAATAAATCACGGCCTTCCCCGGAGATGGTGGCTGAAATCCCTGTGCGAAAAGAGAAGAAAACCCTGTTAAAACAGCGATCAAGAAAGTGCAGATAGTTTTTGATTTCATTTTACTTCATTTTAAGATGAATATTAGTATTCAAAAATCACTGATCCTGATTGAACTATTCAAGTATTTACATTGAGATAATAAAATTAAACCTAAATTTGGTATTGAGATGCAAACAATAATAGATAAATCGAAAAAATAAACAATTTCGTGGAAGCTATCGTCACAAAAAACAAAAATATGTAATTATGAAAAAACTAATTGTAATCTCATTGATCATCTTTTTGGCGATTCCAGCTGAGGCCCAAAGCTATTCTACAATGAATCAGGAGCAACTGCAATTTGCCCTTGAAAAAGCTAAAAGTAAGACAAGTACCGGAGCAGTTTTGACGGTTCTTGGTACACTTGCTACAGTTGGTGGAACAATACTTTATGTCAATGGATTGAATGGAATAGTTTATGATGATTATGGTAATATCCAAGACAACACAAACGAGGCCCTGGGAGGTATATTTGTTATGTGTGCCGGAATGGGAATGTTAGGGGCAGGAATCCCGATTTGGATTACCGGTGCAAACAAGAAAGAGAAAATTGAACTTCAACTGCTGAAGTATCAAGGCTCTGCTTCGGCACTTGGAGTTGGTTTCAAAATAACATTTTGAGGGCATTAATAAGACGGAATGGTTGACCCTTCCTTAGTGATGGTTTTTTATCCGGGAGTGATAATTTTGACCGGGCTCAGCGAAGTTAATTCCAGTGCTATCCAGCAATAAATATTCAAAGATTTTATCTCAGCTAGTTTCACTTTATCAAAACATTCTTTAGACAGAGGGCCCGTTTTCTTAAGGCAGGGAGGATTATGAGTAAATCTCTGAAGATCAACGATGAACATATCAGGGAGCTTGAAGATGAAGCCATTTATGTGATAAGGGAGGTTGCTGCCCAGTTCGATAAAAAGGTAATTCTCTTTTCCGGGGGCAAGGATTCAATCGTGTTGGTTCATCTGGCCCGTAATGCATTCTGGCCAGCCAAAATGCCATTCAGTCTGATGCATATCGACACCGGGCATAATTTCGAAGAGACGCTCAGATTCCGCGATGATCTGGTCAGGAGACTCAGGGTTGATCTTATAGTAAGACACGTTCAGGATACAATTGACCAGGGGAAGGTTGTTGAAGAGACCGGCATAAATGCAAGCAGGAATAAGGCACAATCAGTAACCCTGCTTGATGCGATCGAAGAGCTGAAGATAGATGTTGCAATTGGAGGTGCCAGACGAGAAGAGGAGAAAGCGCGTGCCAAGGAGAGATTCTTCTCGCACAGAAACGAATTCGGGCAGTGGAATCCGAAAAACCAGAGGCCGGAGCTTTGGAATATTTTTAATGGACATAAAAACCAAGGGGAGCATTTCAGGGTCTTCCCTCTGAGCAACTGGACCGAACTCGATGTCTGGCAGTATATCCTGATCAGAAGTATAGAGCTTCCGGGGCTTTATTACACCCACCACAGAAAAATATTTCAGCGGAACGGCGTTTACCTGGCATGGGCCCCTTTTATGAAGATTAAGCCAACTGAAAAAGTAATTGAAGAGGAGGTGCGATGCCGTACGGTAGGCGATATCACATGTACCGGTCTGACTCTTTCCAAAGCCTCTGACGCAGAATCGGTTATAGCGGAAATCGCTGCCTCCAGGATTAGCGAAAGAGGAGGAAGATATGACGATATGAGGTCGGAAACATCTATGGAGGACAGAAAGAGGGAGGGATATTTTTGAACAGGCAGGCTTCACCCTGACAAAAAACATATAAATGAACTTGAATAAACGATGACCTTACCAGATACACATAAGTTAAGATGTAAAATTTTAAAGCAGGAGGGCATAGTCATTTGGCTTACCGGTTTGTCGGGCTCAGGAAAATCAACCCTGGCATGCGAGCTTGAAATGCGGCTGCTCAGTATGAATAAATTTGCCTATGTCCTTGATGGCGATATTGTTAGAAACGGGCTCAATTCCGACCTGGGTTTCTCAGATGCCGACAGGAACGAAAATATCAGAAGAGTAGCCGAACTTGCCGCATTATTGAAGGATGCTTCGGTGATAACAATCGTAGCCTTCATTTCACCATTTTCAAAGATGCGTGAATTCGCAAGATCCCGTGCAGGAAAAGGAGGTTTCATCGAAGTTTATGTGAAAGCTTCCCTGGAAACATGCATTAAAAGAGATCCGAAAGGATTGTATAAAAAAGCCCTTGCAAGTCAGATAACCGATTTCACGGGTCTGACATCAGCCTATGAAGAACCACAATATCCTGACCTGATAATAGATACCGATAGTCTTTCAGTTGAAGAGTCTTCCGAAATGCTCGCAACATTCGTTCTTAAGTACCTAATTAAATCCGAAAGGTAATGCACGTTGAATCAGAACTCCCAAAGTATCCTCCTTTATTTTTCGTCAGGTTTGCCGACTCGGTCAGAAAGATATTGGCTACAATCAGCAAGAGGCTTACACATCCGAACGTTATTATGCTTGAGCATATCCAGCATTTATGGCTTCTGGGAGCAATAAGTGTTGCGAACGAGCTTGGAATTGCCGATATCCTGAAGAGTGGGCCCAGAAATATTTCAGAACTTGCGCTACTAACAAAAACGATTGAAGACCCGTTATACAGGATTATGAGAACACTGTCAGCAGAAGGTATCTTCCGTGAACTGGACGGAAGAAATTTCTCAAATACCAGCTTATCGGAGTCGATGCAGAAAGAGGAGCTGAAATTTTTCATTCAACACACCCTGAGCAGCATGCAGTTCAGAATCATCAGTGAAATAATGCATTCGGCCAAGACAGGAAAAAGGTCATCAGAGCTATTTGTCGAAACAGGAGTCTTTGAGCACATAGGCAAATCCGAACATCTCAATAGCCTTTATAACAAGGCGATGACAAATACATCAAAAATGCAGATTGCAGCTATCCTGCCCTCATTCAGATTCAATAATTTCAATCATATTGTCGATGTGGGAGGCGGTCAGGGATTCTTACTGTCGGCAATACTCAGAAAATTTAAAACCGTGCATGGAACTCTTTTCGATCTCCCGCAGGTGGTAAATGATGATGAGAAACAGGAAGATATCGACAATTTCGGAGGCAGACTTAAGATAATTCCAGGAAGCTTCTTTAATGAAATCCCGGGAGGCGGAGATCTCTATATCCTGAAAAACATCCTTCACACCTGGAATGACGAAGACTGCGTAATGATTCTGTTGAATATCAGAAAAGCAATGACCGGTAAAGCCAGACTGATGATCATCGAGGCTGTGATTGAAGAAATGAACAAGCCTTCATGGGGCAAGATGTCAGATGTATTTATGATGGCCGGCCCTGGAGGCAAGGAAAGAACCAAAGCGGAATTTCAGTCGATACTGACTGCCGCAGGATTCAGTATTGAACAAATAAGGAAGACCGTATCACCGCTCAGCTTAATAATTGCGGTTGGTGACAGTGGCAATTAGCATCCAAAAGTATATCTTTAGTTGTTTTAATTGAACTCATTTCCGGGGATAGCTTTTATGGAAGCAAAGCCAGTGATCATAGTAAGGGATTTGATAAAAAAGTACAAGGGGTCCGGGCAGTTGGCTCTAAAAGGTATCAGCCTTACAGTTTATGAAGGCGAATTTCTCGGGCTTCTCGGACCAAACTCGGCTGGAAAAACAACTTTTACCTCCATAATCTGTGGACTCATTAAACCTACAGCAGGGAGCGTAAAGATATTTGACAGAGATGTCACTCTCTCCCTGAGTGCTGTAAAAGAAAGGATAGGCCTGGTCCCGCAGGACATAGCACTTTACTCAGGCCTTACAGTCAGGGAAAATATCTTGTTCTTCGGTCACTTGATGGGACTTCACGGTGAGAAGCTAAAAAACCGGGCTAACTTCCTCATAGAAAAATTCAATCTTGAGGAACATCTGTCAAAACTCATTATTCAATGCTCAGGCGGGATCAAAAGGCGCGTCAACCTTATCAGCGGCATAATTCACGATCCGGAACTTCTGATCCTTGATGAGCCAACACTCGGCGTGGATATCCAGCTCAGGGAAATGATATTCGGCTACCTGACTGAATTGAACAATAAAGGCACAACTATCATATATACAACTCATTACATGAAGGAGGCGGAATTGCTTTGTTCAGGTGTGAATATCATCGACCATGGGGTGCTTATCGCCGAAGGGACACCTGCAGGACTCATAGCAAACAATGCAGGTTGCTCGGATCTGGGACAGGTCTTCCTGAAAATGACCGGAAGGGATCTGCGAGATTAGTTTGGTTGAATTATGAGAAGAACCGCATGAAGAAATATCTAGCCATATTAAAAAAGGATACCCTGTTAATGCTTCGTGACTGGCCCGGGCTGGCGATACTTTTTATCATGCCGGCCGTTCTTCTCATTGTCATCACCTTAACGCAGGAGAGCGCTATCCCCTCGAAAAAATCAGGGATGAAGGTAGCCCTTGTCGATGCTGATTCCGCCGCTTTTGGCCAGACCGTAGTCAGTGACCTGACAGGCTCTGAGTATTTAAACTTCATAACTTTCAATACGGCTGACGAAGCTAGGGCGGCTCTCCTCGACGGAAAATGCCAGATCGCCGTGATAGTTCCTGACAGCTCAACTGAAAAGCTCTATAACCTTTTAAACGGAACGCTTGTGGATTCCCTGCCTGAAGCCGTATTCGGTACTGACAGCCTTCCTGATGTCGTTTTTCTGTATGATCCTGCCATTCAAAGGATAATCAAGGATGCGGTGATAATGCCGTTAAATTCCCTTATCCAACTGACGGCTGTAAAGGTCATTATGACAAAATATACGGAAGATGTGAACAGAAAGATGCATGAATATACTTCTGGTTTTTCAGCTAAACTTACGGAGAAGGAATTTTTAGGCAACATTCCCGATTTTCCATACAGGAAGGAGGTGATAAGGAGGTTTGGTGAAGCGATTGATTCTGCAACAAAAGTAATGCCGGCGATTCAGCTTCCATTCAGCCCTTCATTCAATTCTGCACTGGTTATGACAAAGGAGGAACCTGCTCGAAAGGAAAATCATGAGTTCAGACCCAACCTTCTTCAGAATAATATCCCTGCCTTTACTCTGTTTGCAATGTTTTTCATTGTGATTCCGCTCGCCGGCAGCATCATAAATGAAAAGACCAATGGAACATTTAATAGGATGAGGACTCTGCCGGTATCATATTTTCATGTTGTCGCAGCAAAGATCTCTGTCTTTTTAGCTGTCTGTATTCTTCAGTTCATCTTTCTGATGTTCATCGGCAAATATATCATACCGGCTCTTGGAGACCAGGTCTCTCTTGATCTTGATGTCAACATACCGGCACTTCTGCTGGCTCTCATAACCAGCAGTCTGTCAGCAATAGGTTTCGGGATCATTGTAGGAGCATTAGCCGACACACACGGGCAAGCCGCCACTTTCGGATCCGTTATGGTTGTTATTCTTGCATTGCTGGGGGGTATTTTCATGCCTGTCCATATGCTCCCTGATATCATTAAAGAGATTAGCATTATTTCTCCGCTGAGATGGGGTACTGATGCATTTTTAGGAGTTTTTGCCAGATTAGGAGATCTGGGAAGCATATTGCCCGAGGCGTCCCTCCTGACAGGCTTTTTTCTCATTTCAATTTCAATCGCAATCATCATATTCAGAAGGAGGTGATTTTTCTGTTTTAGATTTCAAAAAATACCGAATTATTCTACTTTTATGCACTAATGGCATTTTTATGAAGGAAAAAGATCTATTAGTTGAATGTCCTCATCACCAGGTGATACTTTATGCTGAGAAGAATGACGGATCATATAGCCCGATTCAGACCGGGTCATATATGGCAGGCAATCATATTTCGGAACATTTTAAAATTACCGGAAACCTGAACAGGTCACTTCTGGAAGAGCTCAGGAACGGCATAACAAGCCCGATATATTATTATATGATGATTGAGGGGCTGACTGTTGGTGAACTTGCAGCCCGGACAGGGATATCTCAATTTTGTGTAAAAAAGCATTTAACACCACGGGGCTTTCATAAAATGAAGATCTCGAGCCTGAAACGCTATACCGATGTCCTGAATATTCATATGGCAAATATGTTTCAGATTATCAATACCATAGAGGACGGGAACTGGGATATGGGATACCAGGGCGACATTTACAACTCAAATTCCGTAACCATCTCACAGTCTAAAACAGCCAATCCCCTGATAATTGAAACAAAGGTAATCCAAAGCACAAAATGAGTCAGATCCCGTTTCGACATTTAATGGCGGCGCACTGTGAATCAGGAGCAGTTACCGCTTTGATTAACCATCATGGCATGAATATCTCCGAACCTATGGTTTTTGGTATTGCAAGCGGTATCTTCTTTGCTTATCTGAAACTTCCTTCAATGGACTTTCCAACTTTTGCATTGAGAAGCAAACCGGGACTCATTCGGGCAAAATTTGGAGACAGGACTGGCGTTAAGTTCAGGTCAAAGACATACAGGAACCATGAAAAAGCAGAGCAAGAGCTCAATGAGCTTGTTGACAGCAATCAGCCGGTGGCGGTTCAGGTCGATCTATTTTATATGAACTATTTCCCGGCCTGGTATCGTATTCATGTGAATGTGCACTTTATCACGATTATAGGCAGAGAAGGAAACAAGTATTATGTGAGCGACAGCTATCACCCGGAAATTTCCGAGATAGACAGGGAGGCACTTATGAAAGGACGCTTCGCCGGTGGTGCAATGGCCCCTAAGGGATTCATGTTTTACCCCGTTTTTGTGCCTGAAAAGATTGATCTTGAAAAAGCAATAAGGGTAGGAATAAAACATGCGACTCATAACATGCTCAGAATCCCTCTCCCATTTCTTGGTGTGAGGGGAATACGAAGATTTGCCGACAAAATAGTCGATTGGCCCTCCTATGCTAAGGATGAAGATTCTCTGGCTGACAAAATCTTCAGGATCACAGTCCTGCTTGAAGATCAGGGGACCGGAGGTGCTGGATTCAGATTTCTGTACGCTTCCTTTCTCCAGGAAGCCTCTAAGGTGCTCAATAATCCAATGCTTGACGAGATGTCAAAAGAGATGATGAAAATAGGCGACGGGTGGCGTGAAGTTTCACTGGCTTCGGCAAGAATAGCCAAACGAAGAGATTTCAGTAAAGAAAAGTTGAAGGAAATAGGAGATCTCCTCCGCCAGAGAGCCGAAGTGGAAGAGTCATTCTTCACCAGACTGAGTACAGAGTTCCAAATTTCCAGAAAATAAACAATAACATGCCCTCGGATTCAATCCATGAAGTAAAGCTGGAGGTCAAGAAATTGATTATCGAAACACTTAAGTTTAATAATGTCAAACCCGAAGAGATAATCGATGATGTGACTCTCTTCAGCGGTCAGAATGCAATCAAGATAGATTCTATAGATGTCATTGAGCTTACAGTGTCAATTCAGAAAAAATTCAACGTAAAGATCGACAACAAGAACCTTGCAAAGGAGGTAATAAATACTGTGGACAGTATAGCAAATTTTATTTACACACAGCACCACAAATCCTGAGTGAAACGAAATTCGCCAAAAGCTATTGGAAACTTATTGATGGGGATAAGGTTTTCCTCTTTAATGAAACTTGTTTTCAGGAATGGGCTTGGCTTTAAGCCTATATTTGTATTCAGATTCCTTGCGTTGATCCCAACCTCTCTTCTATCCGAAATATTTGTCATTGTTGAGAAGTTAAAATTCGGCAAAAAGATCCGGCAAATCCAGATTGAAAAACCTCCTGTCTTCATAATCGGACACTGGAGATCAGGAACAACCCTTCTGCATCAGCTTATATTTCTTGACGGGCAGTTCACAGCACCCACTGTTGTTCAAACTGTATTGCCTGAACATTTTCTTTTCAGCACAAAATACTGGGTGCCTGTTTTGAATAAAATGATGCCAAGGAAGAGACCAATGGATGAAGTTGAAATGAGGCCTCTCGACCCCATGGAGGATGAATGGGCACTGATAAGGCTGGGAGCGCCTACCCCTTGCCTCAAGGTCTTCTTCCCGTCACCAGACGGCAAATTTCTGACTGGCACAGATGAATTCATCCCGGAAGGTAAAAACCTTGTTATATGGAAGAAAAACTATCTTGAGCTGTTAAAAAAGATAACCCTTCTTACGCAAAAGCGAATTGTGCTTAAAAATCCATATAACACCCCGCGGATAGCCATTCTTGCTGAAATGTTTCCGGGGGCTAAGTTCATCCACATTGTCAGAGATCCATACAAGATAATCCCATCTGCAATAAACATGTGGAACATTGTATCTGGTGAGAATGCATTCAAAAGCGGATGGAAAATGCCAACAACCGAAGAGACCGCTATTATCGTAAATGAATTCTGGCGAAGCGTCAACCAAAACAGAAAAAACCTGTCGGACGATCAGTATGCAACGGTCAGGTATGAGGACCTTGAAAAAGATCCGATACTCGAGCTGAAGAGGATATATGAACAATTGGGATTTACTTTTACGTCCATGCTTGAAACCAGCATAACACAATTCATGCAGGAGAAGAAAAACTACAGAAAGAATTTCTTCGAGCTTTCACCGGCCGAGAAAAATTCTATAACCGCAGTGCTGATAGATTATATGAAGTTTTACGGCTATGAAAGCCAGTAGGGCAACTATTTTCCCAGCTTGCTTGAATGGTTGGCTTTCTGATTTCATTAAAGGAATTTCACGTTAACAAACGACTCTCGACCCTCCCTTCTCCCTTTGACAGGCTATGGGGCTGGCAACGGCGGGCACAGTCTGCCCCTCGCTCCTTGCTCCTTGCTCCTTGCTCCTTGCTACAGTGCCTCTGCCACAACAAACGTAGATCCGCCGATGAATATCATATCATCAGGATCTGCCGACTGCCTGGCAGAATCAAGCGCCAGAGCCACCGATGCGTGGCTGGTACCGTGAAGACCATATTTCTCAGCCTCAGCCTTCAATAACTGCTCATCCATCGCACGGGGAATGGAGGCCTTTGTAAAATAATAATAAGCCTCTTTGGGAAAAAGCGGCAGGATGGATGACAGATCCTTGTCATTGACAAAGCCTATCACCATGTGAAGCCCTGCCCTGGAGACAGCCTTAATCTGCCTGATGACATATTCAAGTCCCTCACGGTTATGGCCGGTATCACATACCGTCAGCGGCGAGTGACCCAGTATCTGCCATCGTCCCATCAGCCCGGTGTTTCTGACCACATCTGCCACACCCCTCTCAAAATGAGCCTCATCAAGTCCGAACCCCGGGGCCAGTTTCGCGACAGCTGAAGCAGCAGTCTGAATGTTTTTCTGCTGTGCCAGTCCGCCCAGCGGGGTGACACATCTTCTCCCCGCATGACTGTGAAGGTCATAAAGCATATACTGCCTGAGGCCTGTCACATTATCAATGTCCCCCAGGTTGCACCTGTATTCTCTGTCAGCGAACGATATCGGAACATTCATCTTCTCAGCCCGGGATATGAAGACATCCCTTGTTTCGCTGTGTGTCTCTCCAACCACGACAGGCACCCCTTCCTTTATTATGCCAGCCTTCTCTGCCGCCACTTCTGCCAGCGTGTCCCCAAGAAATTCCATATGGTCATGGCCGATGTTGGTAATGACTGACAGCACGGGAGTAATTATGTTTGTGGAGTCGAGCCTTCCGCCCATGCCTACCTCGATAACAGCCACCTCAACTGCCATCCGGGCGAAGTGGTCAAACGCCATGGCAACAGTCAGCTCAAAGAATGAAGGCTGCACAGAGGCTATTACTGACTCATGGCGCCCGATAAAGTCTATCACCTCCTCTTCAGGTATCATCGTGCCATTGACCTTCATCCTCTCCCTGAAATCCTTCAGGTGAGGTGATGTATAGAGTCCGGTTTTATATCCTGCATCCTGAAAGACAGAGGCAATCATATGGGATACAGACCCTTTTCCGTTTGTTCCGGCTACATGCACCGACCGGAATGAGTGATGGGGATTGCCAAAATAAGCATCAAGGGCGAGGGTGTTGTCAAGGTTCGCCTTGTAGGCAGCCTTGCCTACCCTGTGCCACGCCGGCAGCCTGCTGTAAAGCCAGTTCACGGCCTCCTGATATGTCATGTTGATAACCTCTCTGGTGTTGTTCGCAAATTTACAATAAATGCCTGTTCAGAGGCAGGGGTCAGGCTATCTTTGTCACCTGATGGAAGATGCGCCGGATCTGCAGTCATTAAAAAGAATTCAATTATGGCGAAAAAGAGCAAGCAAAAGAAGATTTTCATTCTGGACACCAACGTGTTGCTTCATGACTACACGTGCATTTACAATTTTGAGGAGAACGATGTTATAATTCCGATAGTGGTGCTTGAAGAGCTTGACAAGTTCAAGCGTGGCAATGACCTGATCAACTTTCATGCCCGCGAGTTCACCCGCGAACTTGACAAGATCTCAGGGGATCTGCTTCTGACTGGCAGCATACCGTTGGGAGAAAAACTTGGCAACCTGCATATAGAGACAGGCAAACAGTTTTCCGAGCGCGTTTCAGAATCATTTCCGGAAAAGACACCTGATCACCGCATCCTGGCGATAGCAGACTACGTTACAAACGAGCATAAAGACAAAGCCGTTGTATTGATCACCAAGGACATTAACCTGAGGATGAAGGCCAAGTCTCTTGGTGTAAGGGCAGAAGACTATGAGAATGACAAGGTGGCTAATCTTGATGATCTCTACAAGGGAATCAAGACCATTGAGAATGTCGACCACGACCTGATTAACAGGCTGTATGAGCAGACTGACGGTGTGCCGGCATCCGAGATGAAGGTGAAGGATCTGGAGCCAGGGCACCATTTCTTCATTCTGCGCAACAGCGGGTCAAGTGCTCTGGCACACTATAACCCTGTCTCGAAGATGCTTGTCAGGGTTCTCAAGCAGACAACATACGGCATCGACCCGCGCAATGCTGAGCAGACCTTTGCCCTTGACGCTCTCACCAATCCTGACGTTCAGCTTGTCTCACTCACCGGCAAGGCAGGGACGGGCAAGACCCTTCTGGCCCTGGCCGCAGCTCTTCATCAGCATAAGCGTTACAAGCAGATATTCCTCGCGCGACCCATCGTTCCGCTGGCAAACCGTGATCTCGGTTACCTTCCGGGCGACGTCAAGGAGAAGATGGACCCCTATATGCAGCCCCTCTTTGACAACCTGACGGTCATCAAACACCGCTTCTCGGCACAGAGTCCGGAGTTTATACGCATCAACGACATGGTGAAGGATGAAAAGCTGGTCATCACACCGCTGGCTTACATAAGAGGCCGCAGCCTTTCCAACATCTATTTCATCGTTGACGAGGCACAGAACCTTACCCCACATGAAGTAAAGACTATCATCACCAGGGCCGGGGAGGGGACAAAGATGATCTTCACAGGTGACATTGAACAGATAGACTCACCTTACCTTGACTCGGGATCAAACGGACTGAGTTATCTCTCTGACAAGATGAAGGGTCAGGACATCTTCGCCCATGTGCACCTTGTCAAGGGTGAGAGAAGCTTCCTTGCCGAGCTTGCCAGCAGACTGCTATAGACCGGCTTTTTTACTATTTTTGCAGCCGGAACTGTAACCGATTCAATTTGAAGAAGAGAGTAGCGTTTCATACACTGGGATGCAAGCTTAACTTTGCCGAAACATCGACGATAGCCAGGTCGTTCCCTGAAGAGCTCTTTGAGAGAGTCTCTCCTGACAGTCATGCAGATATTTTTGTCATAAATACATGTAGCGTCACTGACGCTGCAGACCGTAAGTGCAGACAGACAGTCAGAAAGATCATCCACCATAATCCCGGAGCCTTTGTCGCTGTTGTGGGATGCTATGCACAACTTCGACCTGAGGAGGCAGCATCGATAGAGGGTGTTGACCTCGTTCTGGGTACCAGTGAGAAGTTTGATATCGCTTCTTATGCCGAGAACCTGAACAAACGAGTGACACCGGAGATACACTCGTGCGAAATCATTGATAACGAAGGCTTTATGCCATCATGGTCAGCAGGTGACCGCACACGGTCGTTCCTTAAGGTACAGGACGGATGCGACTATCACTGCTCTTACTGCACGATCCCCAGGGCAAGAGGCAGAAGCCGCAATCCTCAAATAAGTGAAATAACCGAAGAAGCAAGGGGGATAGTTGCCTCGGGTGTTAAGGAGATAGTACTTACAGGTGTCAACGTAGGCGATTTCGGGAAGAGCACCGGAGATAACCTTGAGGATCTGCTGAAGGCACTTGTTAAAACAGAAGGGCTTGCAAGGCTAAGGCTGTCATCAATTGAGCCAAACCTGCTTACAGACGGCATCATTGAACTAATATCCGCGGAGCCGGTGCTGATGCCTCACATACATATGCCTCTGCAGAGCGGAAATGACAGGATACTGGGTCTCATGCGGCGACGATACAGCCGCAGCCTGTTCAGCGAACGGGTCTCAAGGATCAGGGAGCTTATGCCTCATGCCGGCATAGGAGCGGATGTTATTGTAGGATTCCCGGGCGAGACTGATCAAGATTATGAGGATACATACCGGTTCCTTGAGAGCCTTCCCCTCTCCTATCTTCATGTCTTCTCCTTCTCTCCCCGGCCAGGGACACCGGCAGCAGAGATGCCCGGACAGGTCAATGCATCTGACAGGGAGCGCCGGAGCAGGAGGCTGATAAAACTCTCCGAGAGCCGGCGCACACTCTTCATGCGATCTGCCTCAGGCACTCTTCATGATGTGCTCTTCGAGAAGAGTGGTGACAACGGATTGTTGTCGGGCTTTACAGACAGTTACATCAGGACCGTGGTGCCTTACGGAAAAGAGTTACCGGGGACTGTCAGAAAGGTCAGGCTTACAACGCTGCGGGACGATTCGGCAATGAACGGAGAGCTGATTGAAACACCATGAATATGAAAAAAGCGGGATTTTACATTTTCTACACGATAAACTACCTGATAACTCTCCTCCCCCTGAGAGTCCTTTATATTTTTTCCGATCTCTTCTATCTGCTTATTTATTACGTATTCAAGTACCGGCGCAAGGTGGTGGCAAAAAACCTCAGAAACTCATTTCCTGAAATGAGTGAGGCTGAACTGAAAAGAACCGAACGGATATTCTACAGGCACCTCACCGATCTCTTTGTTGAGGCACTGAAACTTACACATATTAGTCCTCAAGAGATATCACGCAGGTACAGGTTGAAGGATTTCATCCTCCTTGACCGTCTCTATGACGAGGGGAGGGATGTCATTGCGGTTTGCAGCCACCATACCAACTGGGAATGGCTCTCATCTGTTCAGCTTTCAACCAGGTATCAGATACTGGCCATCTATAAACCATTGAAGAACAAGTATTTTGACAGGTTTGTATATGACCTGAGGACACGATTTGGCTCCAAAATATCACCCATGCAGAGCATCCTCCGCGACATTGTCACGTACAGGAGGAAGAATATCCGTACTATTACAGCGTTTGCTGCAGATCAGACTCCTCCTCCCAACGAGCAAGCCTACTGGACCACTTTCCTGAACCAGGAAACGGGCATTTACAAGGGGACTGAGAAGGTTGCAGTAATGATGGACTCGGCTGTGGTATTCATTCATACCCGCAAGGTGAAGAGAGGATATTATGAGCTGGAGGCAAAGCTTATATCAGAGCATCCGAAGAATGAAGCACCGGGATTCATAACACAGAAGCACGTTGAGATGCTTGAGGAAACAATAAGGGCACAACCTGCATACTGGTTATGGTCACACAGGCGGTGGAAATATAAAAGGAACAGGAGCAATGGTTAAAACGGCAGTTGTCATTCTTAACTGGAACGGAAGGGAATTTCTGGAAAGGTTTTTACCGGAGGTTCTTCAGAATACCGTATCGGCTGACACCGAGGTGATTGTGGCAGACAACGGCTCGGAAGATGACTCGGTTGCATGGATGGCCGAAAACCATCCTGATGTCAGGGTCATTGCCCTTGGCAGGAACTACGGATACGCCGGCGGATACAACAGGGCGCTGAAACAGGTTGAAGCCGAATATTATATCCTTCTTAATTCTGATGTCAGGGTTGAAAGAGGCTGGGCAGAGGCTCTGATAACTTATCTCGAGATGCACCCGCGCGTCGGTGCCTGTCAGCCAAAGATCAGGTCTGTGGAACAGCCCGCTTTCTTTGAGTATGCCGGTGCCGCAGGGGGCTATATTGACAGATACGGCTATCCCTTCTGCCGGGGCCGCATCTTTAACATCATCGAGGAGGACAAGGGTCAGTATGATGACGTCTGCGAGATATTCTGGGCTTCAGGGTCATGCATGGCGGTAAGGGCCGATGCTTTTGAACAGTGCGACGGCTTCGATGACTCCTTTTTTGTTCATATGGAGGAGATCGACCTGTGCTGGCGAATGCAGAATGCAGGGTTCATAATATGCTATGTTCCCGGTGCCATGGTCTGGCATGTCGGAGGCGGAACACTCGGTTATGACTCACCCGTGAAGATATACTACAATTTCCGCAACAGCCTGATAATGATGGCAAAGAATCTCCCGTCACGTCATATAAGAAGAACCATTCTTCTCAGGCAGGTGCTTGACGGGCTGGCAGCATGCGTGCTTCTGTTCCGGTCAGGCAGAGCTGCCTTCAGTGCCGTAATAAGAGCCCACAACGACTTCCGCAAGGCCCGGACGGCGATAAAGACATTCAGAACCATGTCACCTCACCCCGATATGTATCATGTTCCGCATACAATGATGAACAAATCTCTCATTTTCGAGTATTATATACTTGGAAAGAGATATTTTCCCGATTTGAAGTGGCAATAAACATTAAAAGCAGAATGGCAGTTTTTCTGATAATAGTCTTTACGATCTATTTCCTGGTAAATTCTTACCTGTTTTTCAAGGGTTACCGCGCCATCTCGGGCGCAGGTTTCAGTACCAGGACCTACACAATTGTTTTCCTGTTGCTTGCATCAACGTTTATAGCAGGCAAATTCCTTGAGCACAGCTACACCAATGTCTTTACCGATGTTCTGAATGTCATCGGCGGATTCTGGATGGCCTTTATGCTCTACGGATTTCTCATCTGGCTTACCGCTGATATCCTCTTCCTTTTACAGAGCCCCTTCAGGCTCATTCCGGAACCGTCTGTGCCGCGGATAAGGCTCTGGCTGTTCGGTGGAACAACGGTAACAACAATCATACTGATCATTGCCGGATTCATCAATGCAGTAAGCCCTGTAATAAAGCGATACGAACTCACTGTTGACAAGCGTTTCAGCAACGGTACAGACTCAATGCAGATTGTAGCCGTTTCGGATATTCACCTGGGGAGCATAATAAGGAAACGGAGCATGAGACATCTCTCCGGGATGATCAGCAACGAAAAGCCCGACCTGGTTCTCTTTCTCGGCGATATAATTGACGGGAGCATAGGACCGGTTCTGCGCGGCGACCTTCTTTCACATCTTAAGCTGCCATATCTGCCCGAAGGTAACTACGCAATAACCGGCAATCATGAGTATATTGGAGACCTGAGTAAAACGCTGCCCTATATTGAGAGCAAGGGTATAAGGGTTCTGCAGGATGAGGTCGTCACACTCGGTAACGGAGTCCAGCTGGTAGGGAGGCTCGACAGGAGCGCAATACAGGGCTCACGGAAAGGACGCGCGTCACTCGACTCCCTGCTTGATATGACCGATAAAACCAGACCGGTCATCCTTCTTGATCACCAGCCATACGGACTATCGGATCTTGCCGGCACCCCGGTCGACCTTCAGCTGTCAGGTCATACACACAACGGTCAGATGTGGCCGATCACCTATATTACATCGAAAATGTTTGAGTTGAGTCACGGTTACGGTAAATTCGGCAATACACACGTGATCGTCTCTTCCGGGTTTGGTCTATGGGGGCCGCGCATGCGCCTGGGGACAAGACCAGAGATCGTGGTGATAACTCTGCGGAGCAGCTTATAGAAGAGGGTACAGCTTCTCGAGCATCATACCCCTTGATCCCTTAACCAGTATATAATAACACTGAGGCTTCTGAGATTCAAGCCATTTGTACAGATCTTCGGTGGAAGCGAATGACCGGATACCGCCCGATCTCTCCGACGCAGCACTGAACAGAGGGCCCACCACTGAGATATCGGCCCCTTCGAGAGCCTTAAGATCACTTATAACTTTGTCATGGGCAGCCTCACTCTCAGAACCAAGCTCAAGCATGTCTCCCAGGATGACCATTTTCTTTTCTGCCCTGACTCCGGCAAATGAGTTTATGGCCTTCTCCATGCTTGAAGGATTGGCATTATACGAGTCGCATATAAGGATGTTCTTTCCTGTGTTGACAACCTGCGACCGGTTATTGGCAGGCTTAAATGACGAAACAGCATCGATAATGTCACTGAACGGCACCTCCAGGAAAACGCCGACAGCCATTGCGGCCCTGACATTGTCCGTATTGTACGAACCGAAAAGGTTTGTAGTGAAGTTGAAATGACGTCCTTCATAATCAGCCTTAACCCTGAGGTACAGGCCGTCAGCCTCAGCCGCTTCAACAATGAGGTCTGTACCATATGGGTCAGAGTAGGGAACGGCTTTGTGCACTATATTGAATATTAACTCTTTAAGCGTATTACTCTTCTCGTTATAGATAGCCACACCTGCACTCTTCCTGAGCCAGTGATAAAGCTCTGATTTGGCTTCCCTGATATCCTCCAGTGAGCCGAAGCCTTCGATATGTGCTTTGCCTATGTTCGTAATGATGCCGATGGTTGGCATAGCTATCTCACACAGAGCCGCTATCTCTCCCTTATGGTTTGCTCCCATCTCCACCACCATATATGCTGTGTCATCAGGAGCTGCCAGCAAGGTAAGGGGCACACCGATATGATTATTGAAGTTACCAGTTGTGCGGTGAACCTTCCCTTTCTTTGAAAGCACTGCCGCAATGAGTTCTTTGGTCGTCGTTTTGCCGTTTGACCCCGTAATGCCGATGACGGGAATACTTATCATCCGGCGGTGGTGTTTTGCCAGTTCTGTCAGTGTGGCAAGCACATTGTCAACTAAAATAATGTTTTTACCGGCAAGGGAAGGATCGTCAACCACGGCAGCCTCTGCCCCTGCCGCCAGTGCTGCTGAGGCGAACCTGTTACCGTCATGGGCAGGCCCCCTGAGGGCAAAGAATATCTCTCCCTTTCTGATGCTGCGCGAATCTGTGGTTATGCCGGCAGAGTTGCGGATGATGGTGTATAATTCCTTTATTTCCATGGTTATCTAAAAAGAAGCCTCACTATTCTTCATAATGAGGCTTTATGATATTTTTTGATAATGATGATTACAATCCGGCAGGACTTCCTACCCTTATCATAGCGCATCTGAATCCGAGGTCATCACGTGAAGCCTCCTGATCAAGATAGCGGCGTGTGGAAGGATTGAGCCAGTAAGCCCTGTCTTTCCATGAACCTCCCTTGATGACTCTTGCCCTGTCATTGATGAGGGTCACAAAGTCGGCGTCGGTCTCATTCTGCGCATACATCTTTTCTGTCTGAGGCAGATCGGCGTTACCTGACCACTCAAGGCTTGAGGAGATGCTCGATATAACGTCACCGTCGAGGTAATTCCTGTAGTCAGCCTTCTGGTAGTTAAACCTGTTGGCGACGTCGTCAGGCTTGACTGTGTCAATCTGGAGTCTTCCAAGCCTGTCTTTCTCAACCACCTGACCGTTGGCATCACGGCGGAGGTCTGTAAAGACGTTGCCTCTGAAGGGGTTGAACATGTCAATATCCTCCGATGACAGGGGACGGTATACATCCTGGGTCCACTCATTCACGTTACCGGCCATGCAATAGAGACCGTAATCATTGGGCCAGTATGATCTTACATCAACCGTGATGCTTCCGGCATCGTTGAGGTTTCCTGCGACACCCATCATGTCACCGCGACCGCGGACGAAGTTAGCCATGAACTCACCCCTGTACTTGGGTGCCGAGTTGCGGACGTTATGTCCGTCCCACGGGTAAATGGCTCTCTCATAAATCCTCTCCTCGAATGTATTACCCCTGAGGCCGTAGGCAGCAAACTCCCACTCTGCCTCCGTCGGGAGACGGTAGCGCGGTAGCAGTATGCCATCTTCCTGGCGGACACGCGGATGAAGTTCATCAATCCTCTCCCCAGGTACACCTTCATACTGACCTGCAAGATATGACTCAGTGTTGAAGTTATTGGCCCCTGCCTGCTCAACGTTTGGATCCTGCCACTTCCCTTCGAGAAGTATCTGCTCATTGACCCTGTCGGTACGCCATACACAATAGTCATTGGCCTGGAGCCAGCTTACACCAACCACCGGGTAGGTATTATATGAAGGATGCCTGAAGTAATACTGTACGTAAGGTTCATTGAACGCCAGCGGGCTGCGCCAGACAAGTGTGTCGGGAAGGGCGCGGCGGTGAACCTCGGGATAGTCACTGTAGACTCTTCTCAGCCAGTAGAGATATTCACGGTAATCAAGGTTCGATATCTCTGTCTCATCCATGTAGAAAGATGACACCGTAACCCTGCGCGGAGCATTGTTCCAGTCGTACATTACATCCTGCTCAACCCTGCCCATGGTGAAAGTACCTCCTTCAATGAGCACAAGATTAGGACCGGTGAGCTGTTCTGATGCCTCTCCAATGGGATAGCCGAGATCATTCACATCACTCGATTTTGGATCCCTGTAACTCCATCCTGTAGTAGGAGATACATTATCCGGTTGTCCTCCCTTACACGAAAAAAAGAAGAGTGCAACAACTACAAAAACCGGTAAAGCTCTGAGTTTATACATGGCTTGATTAGTGTTAACTAAATTAATTTTCAAATATATAAAAAATAACTATTAAACAACTCTGCTCCAAAATAACTACAATTCAGGTAACTTTATTACATGAACCACCCTACTTTTTTCAACATTATTAAAACAAATTGACAATCCCGCTTTGACAATAGCTGTGCCTTTGATGACTGAATTTCCTCCACTGAGTATGTAACTGTATGATAATATGATCTTTGCAGCCCCAGTGTCCCATCCCAGGGCTGGTTCGGCAGCGGTAAAGCCATTTCCTTCATGCCACAGGGCCAGCCCGCACATTATCTCCCTGAAAAGCAGCTCGGCACCTAAATATGTTACAGTATTCCCGTCCTGGACCTGCAGGGAAACCGAAGGGGTCACTGTGAGGCTGCTGCTGCCGGGCTCAAATGAGGTTCCGGCATTGAGTGAATAAAGCCTCTTCAGCCTGTTGTGATCCTGGTGCCGGTCACTGAGCCAGGGCTGTGTGAGGTGCATGACAGCAAAGCCACCGTACCATGCTCCTCTGGAAACGGTGATCCCTGCGCCCAGATCGAAGAGAGTGATATTTCCTGAAGTGATTGCCTCGGAAGATATCCCGGTATACCCCAGAAACGGGTCTATATCTTCCGGCAGGATCACCGAGCCTGCCCTGATGCCACGGTGTACCAATGAAGCTGTAAGACCGGCACTGAAATAAAGATCTCTCCCGGCCCGCAGGTGATAGGCATAGGTCGACCCTGCCCTGAAATCATTCATCACATCGCCAAGCATGTCATCAGAAAGCCAAATGCCCACCCCGCCGTGTAGTGATGATGAGTAGTCATTATATGATCCGTAAACTGACCTGAGGCCATATCCGTTGCCGGGGAGGAATGAATAGCATGAGAGCCTCATCTCCGGTTTTCCGGCTGCCCCGGTAAATGCCGGATTATACATGAAGTGCAGCCCCGACATGGCGCCGTACCACGTATCCTGACCCTGAACGGTAAGTCCGGATAAAATGATTATCACAACAGCCGTACACTTTATGACTTTCATGGTTACTTATCAGCAATATCAACGATTCAGTGACGTTAATATTTTGCCTGGGGATTCATCTTTCAGGGGGTAAAGATAATCGACTTAACTATCTTTGCGCAGATGAGACTGAAATGTCTGCTGTTTACATTGTCTATGATTCTGCCGGTGCTGCAGGCATCCGGCCAGGGATATTCTTCCGCATCGGTGCTCGGCAAAGGCAGATGGGTTAAGATCGCCGTGACTGAACCGGGTGTATACAGGCTTGACTGGTCACAGATAAAGGATATGGGGTTTAGCGACCCTGCCTCCCTTGTGATTTATGGCAACAACACGGGGCAACTCTCATTCTACAATGACGGATCAGCCCCTGACGACCTGAAGAAGATAGCCTTTAAGGCTGAAAAAGGGAGCGACGGCATTTTCAACGAGGGTGACTACCTGCTCTTTTACGGCGAGGGGTCCCACCGGTGGGTATATAACAGAAATTCACGGTCATATGAATTTCTGAGGCACCACTACTCTGATACTGCATATTACTTTGCAACCTCCCTTGCGGGTGGTGCTGCCACGATAACGGCAGAATCGCCGCCTGCTCAACCGTATAACCGCAGCTCATCATCACACGATGTCACCTTCAGGCATGAGAAGGAGGTCGTTAACCTGATCCGGTCAGGCAGGGAATGGTATCAGCAGGTAGCTCCCGGCGTCGAAAACAACATCACACCCCGTTTCAGCAACCTTGTGCTTAACGAAAAGATCACCTACAGGGTAAGGGTCCTTGCCCGGTCAGAAAACAGCAGCTCATTCACAATGAAACAGGGAGCCGCGGTTATTAAAACAATGACTGTCGCTCCGGTAAATATTTCCGATATCAACGGCGTTTATGCCAACATAGCAACTGCAGCGGACTCAGTACTGCCCTCCTCCGCATCACCAGCCTTCGGACTGATTTTCAATAACAATGGTAACCTCTCTGCCACCGGATATGCAGACTATGTAGATTACACCGCACGGGCTCACCTGGTCTGTTCCGACAGGCAACTGATAATAAGTGACTCACGCTCCGCCGCGCCATCAGCCGTAACCCGCTTCAGCGTAACATGCTCCGTGCCGCTGCAGGTCTGGGATGTCACCGAACCATTTGCTCCCAGGACAATGGAGACAGATTTTTCAGGTGGCATCACTACCTTCACTGCAGCCACCGACAGCCTCCGCAGATTCGTTGCATTTTCAACACAGACCCTGCTGCGCCCGGTGATAATGAAGACTCCGGTGCCAAACCAGGATCTGCATTCACTTGCTCCGTCTGATATGATCATTGTATCACATCCGCTATTCCTGGATCATGCTGCACGGATTTCAGAACTGCACCTCAACGACGACGGAACATCTTCTGTTATTGTAACCCCGGAACAGATATACAATGAGTTTTCGGGAGGGATACCCGATGCGGCAGCCATAAGAAACTTCATAAGGATGATGTACAGGAGAGGTCTCGAGACCGGCTCCCCTCCGGGCTATCTCCTGCTCCTCGGCGACGGATCATATGAGAATAAGACACCTCCTCCCGGGAACCCTTCGTTCATTCCCACCTGGCAGTCAGTCAACTCACATATAGGAGTACTCTCATTCACCTCAGACGATTTCTACGGACTGCTCGACGACGGAGAGGGTGAGGCAGACGGTTACCTCGACATATCCATAGGCAGGCTGCCTGCAGCAGATACAACATCAGCGGGCATCATGGTGAGAAAGATAGCTTCGTATATGAACTCCTCAACAATGGGGCCATGGCGAAACATGCTCTGCCTGGTGGCTGATGATGAAGATGCCAACCTGCACATGTCAGACGCGGAAATACTCGCAGCTACGGCAGCAGATGAGGCCCCTCCCCTAACCGTCGACAAGATCTACCTCGATGCCTTTCGCCAGGTGACATCGGTTTCAGGCAATTCATATCCTGACGTTGTAAAGGCAATCAATAACCGTATCGCCTCAGGATGTCTGATATTCAACTATGTGGGTCATGGCAATGAATCGGGTCTTGCACACGAGAGAGTCGTCAGAACTGACGATATAAACTCATGGAAGAACAGCGCGATGCTCCCCTTGTTTATCACCGCCACATGCGAGTTCTCACGGTTCGATGATGTTGAAATAAATCCGGCTACCGGTTCTGTAGCCGCGAGGACATCTGCCGGTGAAATGGTGCTTCTCAATCCTGAGGGAGGGGGAATTGCACTGATGAGCACCACAAGAGTCGTCTATTCAGCCCCGAATTTCACTCTCAACTACAACATTTATAAAAATGCCTTTACAACTGCGCCGGACGGGCGGGCAATGAGGATGGGAGACATCATCAGGCAGGCCAAGATCAGCTCAGGCCCCGGGATGAATAAACGCAACTTCCTTCTCCTGGGCGACCCTGCCCTGAGACTTGCATGGCCAGTGAAGGAGCAGGTAGTAACGGATTCAATAAACAGGGTATCGGTTGAGAACGCAACCGACACGCTGAAGGCCCTCTCGCTGGTTACCGTAAGCGGTCATCTTGAGGAGAACAGCGGAAGCCTGATGAATGACTTCAGCGGGGAGGTGGAAGCCGTCATTCTTGACAAGGGCCGAAACATAAGCACCCTTGCCAACGACGGTGGATCACCGATGAGCTATAAGGTTACCGGCAGCACTATCTTCAGGGGCAAGACAAGTGTGATAAACGGACTCTTCAACTTCTCATTCATCGTGCCTCTTGATATCAACTACACCTTCGGCCCGGGGATGATGACATACTATGCCCGAAACGAAACGGAGGATTTGAACGGAAGCTTCTCAGATGTCATTGTCGGAGGCTTCTCGGATACCGGTATTGATGACACCGAAGGCCCGGAAATCAGACTCTTCATGAATGATACCCTTTTTATCGGGGGAGGCATCACTGATGACAGTCCCACACTGCTTGCCCTCTTCGAGGATGAGTCAGGCATCAATGCCTCCGGATCAGGCATCGGTCATGATATCATCGCCTGGCTTGATGACGATATGTCAGATGCAGTGGTGCTTAACAGCCTTTACAGTGCAGACATAGGTGGCCACACTTCCGGAAGCCTGAAATACCCCGTCTTCATAACGGAGAGAGGTGAACATACTGTCTCACTGCGGGCATGGGATAACCTTAATAATCCGTCGGTGGCAACCCTGAGTTTCGTCATGGAGAGCAGCGGAAGGTTCAGACTGACAGATCTCCTTTGCTATCCCAATCCGGCAACCTATGAAGCCTGGTTTACAGCCGGACATAACAGGCCGGACAGTGAGATAGATATCACCATTACCATCTACAGTACGGCCGGAAACGCTCTGAAACGAATCAGGGAGAGGGTTCCGAGCACCGGCTATCAGCTTCCTGACATCTACTGGGATGGCTGTGACGACAACGGAGGAAGGGTTACTCGGGGTCTTTATATCTGGCGTGCCGAAGCGGTTACGGATGAGGGGGAGAGAGCCTCTTCGTCAGGGAAGATCATCATTTTGTAAAACAATACAATAACTCTCCCTTTTTTTTGTTTTATATTTGCACAAATTTCTGAAAAACGATATAATGAAAACTAAGGCGCTGATATTTAGCTCATTAATTTTAATAATGGCATCCGTTATCCCCGTTGCAGCTCAGCCGGATGATTACCTTAACGTCATACAGACAGTGGTTCCGTTCCTGACCATCGCACCTGATTCACGTTCAGGAGGCATGGGTGATGCGGGTGTGGCAACAACGCCTGATCTGTACAGCATGCACTGGAACCCGGCCAAATATGCTTTCATTGACGGAAACGGAGGGCTGGGAATTGCATACTCACCCTGGCTGAGATCACTTGTACCCGATATCAGCCTTGCCAACCTTGCCGGATATTACAGGATCGACAGCCGCCAGGTTCTTGCCGGCAGCCTCATGTACTCATCCCTGGGGTATATTGAATTCACTGATGAATACGGCAACTATATACGCTCATATAAACCAAACGAATTTTCGGTTGACGCAGCCTACTCCCGACTGTTCTCAAAGAACTGGTCAGGGGGCGTGGCAATGAGGTTCATATATTCTAACTTAACGGGTAACCAGGTAGTCAACGAAACAGCAACTAAAGCAGGCACAGCCTTTGCAGCAGATGCCTCTGCCTATTATACTACTCCCATAAAACTCGGCGAAAAAGTTGGAACCATCTCAGCCGGGGTAAATCTTTCGAATATCGGTTCAAAGATGAACTACACTGAGGACGATGACCCATTTTTCATACCCATGAATATGAGGCTGGGCACAACCATGACTGTAAATCTTGACAGGTATAATTCACTCGGGTTTTTGGTTGATTTTAACAAACTGCTCGTTCCCACCCCTCCTATATATGATACTGACGGAACAACCATCCTGAAGGGAAAAGATCCTAATGTTTCAGTACCGGTGGCTATTTTCCAGTCGTTCTATGATGCGCCGTACGGTTTCTGGGAGGAGATCCGTGAAGTAATGTTCTCCATTGGAGTGGAATACTGGTACAATCAGCAGTTCTCACTCCGCACGGGTTATTTCAACGAGGCAGAGATAAAGGGTAACAGGAAGTATTTCACCGCAGGTGTTGGCTTCAGGCTGAATGTATTCACAATCGACTTCTCTTATCTTATTCCTCTCACACAAAATAATCCGATGGCTAATACGATGAGGTTCTCACTCGGCTTTGAGTTTGACTCATTGCGCAACGTCTCGAAGAAATAATTTATGAACCTCCGTCACAGGATTGGACAGGGGATTGACTTTCATCGCCTTGAAGAGGGGCGCGAGCTCTGGCTCGGAGGGGTGCATGTTGTTTCAGACAGGGGATGCGTTGCTCACTCTGACGGTGACGTTCTCATACATGCCATCTGTGATGCTCTGCTGGGAGCGGCAGGGATGAATGACATAGGGACGTACTTTCCCGATACATCAGAAGAGTACAGGGGGATAGACAGCAAGATACTCCTGAAGCGTACTGTCGATATGATAAAGGAAAAGGGGTACAGGATTGTAAATATAGACAGCACCCTCTGTCTCGAGACCCCCAGGATAGCCCCCTACATCAGTGCCATGCGCACAACCATGGCTGCCATTGCTGAGATCTCGCCGGATGCATTGGTGGTAAAGGCCACCACAACTGAAAAGATGGGTTTTACCGGACGCGGTGAGGGGGTTGTTGCGATGGCGGTCTGTCTTATCTCGGACCGTATTCCCGACAATTTTTAGCTTATCACCGAATCGACAAGGCTGTCATCAGCCAGGGAAGGCATTGTGACCACCAGTCCGGGTGTACGTTCCATCTCTCTCGTCACCGCAGCCACCGCTCCGCTGTTTCTTGCCCAGCTTCTCCTGGCAATGCCGTTGTTCACATCCCAGAAAATCATTGACTTCAGACGGCGACCGGCAGCTGCACTGCCGTCAAGGACCATACCGAAGCCACCGTTTATCACCTCACCCCAGCCGACACCTCCGCCGTTGTGCAATGAGACCCATGTGGCACCGCGAAAGGCGTCGCCGATCACGTTCTGAACAGCCATGTCGGCTGTGAACCTGGAACCGTCATAGATATTTGATGTCTCGCGGAAAGGTGAGTCTGTGCCTGAGACATCATGATGGTCACGGCCGATGACCACGGGACCTCTCACAATGCCTGAGGCAATGGCATCGTTGAAAGCTTCCGCTATCAGGGCCCTGCCCCGCGCATCGGCATAAAGTATTCGCGCCTGCGATCCCACCACCAGCCTGTTTTTTGCCGCCTCTCTTATCCAGTGAATATTGTCAGACATCTGGAGGCGTATGTCATCCGGCGATTCCTTCATCAGCTTTTCAAGCACGGTGGCAGCAATGTTATCGGTCGCCTCAAGATCAGACTGCTGCCCTGAGCAGCAGACCCATCTGAACGGTCCGAAGCCGTAGTCGAAACACATCGGGCCCATGATATCCTGAACGTATGAAGGGTATCTGAATCCGCCCGCTCCGTCAGATATATCTGCCCCGGCGCGAGAGGCCTCAAGCAGAAAGGCATTGCCATAGTCAAAGAAATAGGTGCCGCTGGCAGTGTGCCTGTTTATCGCTTTCACCTGCCGGCAGAGGGATGCCTGTACCAGCCCCCTGAACCTGCCGGGATCGTCAGACATCATCTCATTTGCCTGATCGAAGGTGATGCCGGCAGGATAGTACCCTCCTGCCCACGGGTTGTGGAGCGATGTCTGATCAGATCCGAGATCGGCCCATAACTCCTCATCGGCAAATTTTTCCCATACATCGACTATGTTTCCCTGGTAGGCAAGGGACACGGCCTCGCGCAATCTGACGGCCTCCCTGGCCCTGGCTGCCAGCGTCGCTATGTCTGTATAAACCTCGTCAACCCACCCCTGTGTATGACGTGTTCTGATCGCCTTGGGGTTGACCTCTGCGATTACAGATACCATGCCGGCAATAGTGCCTGCCTTGGGCTGGGCGCCAGACATGCCCCCCAGTCCGGAGGATATGAATAACATGCTGCGGTTGCCGGTTTGTGATGCGGCACTTATGCGGCGCGCCGCATTGAGCAGCGTAATGGTTGTTCCGTGCACTATCCCCTGAGGACCGATATACATGTATGACCCTGCGGTCATCTGACCGTACTGTGAGACACCCAGGGCATTGAACCTCTCCCAGTGCTCCTGTGATGAATAGTTGGGTATCACCATCCCATTGGTGACAACAGCCCGCGGCGCCTCAGGATGAGACGGGAACAACCCCAGCGGATGACCTGAATATATCACCAGCGTCTGCTCGTCAGTCATCTCCGCAAGGTATTTCATCGTCAGCCTGTACTGCGCCCAGTTCTGGAAGACAGCGCCGTTGCCGCCGTAAGTGATAAGTTCATGCGGATGCTGGGCCACAGCCGGATCCAGATTGTTAGTTATCATAAGCATTATTGCTGCCGCCTGTACTGACCTGTGGGGATATTCCCCGACAGGCCTGGCATTCATCTCATAATGAGGACGATAACGGTACATATAAATACGGCCGTGATCACGCAGCTCAGCAGCAAACTCGGGTGCGAGTACTTTATGAAGACTGGCGGGGAAGTACCGGAGCGCATTGCGCAGCGCCAGTTTCTTTTCATCGGTTGTCAGCAGGTCACGGCGGCGTGGTGCATGATTGACATCAGGATCATAAGGCCTTGCTTCGGGCAGATAACCGGGTATGCCCTCCAGGATTTGGGATTTGAAATCGTTCATGATTTTGGATGTTTATCAACCGCAAAACAAATATATTAAAACATGTAGAGACGTAGCATGCTACGTCTCTACGGGTTTTACAAAACAATTTGTATATTTTATTTTTCGTTTACGATCTCGTCGTCGACCAGGATGCGGCCGCAATATTCGCAGACGATGATCTTCTTTCTCGACCTTATGTCAAGCTGCCTCTGTGGCGGTATCTGGTTAAAACAGCCTCCGCATGCATCACGCTGAACAGAAACGACGGCAAGGCCGTTACGGGCGTTTGTACGTATCCTTTTATAGGCTGTCAGCAAACGCTCCTCGATCCTGGTCTGAAGTTCCACTGACCTGTCATCAAGCTGCTCCTCTTCCTTTTTGGTATCACGGGTGATATCATCCAGCTCAGCTTTCTTGCCATCGAGGTCACGCCTTCTCTCTTCGAGTGCTGCCACAGCCTCTCCCATCACCTCTTTCTTCTCGGCCGTCTGTACGGTGAACTCGCGTATCTTCTTGTTGCACAGCTCTATCTCCAGTGTCTGGAACTCTATCTCTTTCGAGAGCGAGTCATATTCACGGTTATTGCGTACGTTATTCTGCTGCTCTTCGTACTTCTTGATGAGTGCCTGTGAATTGGTGATCTCATTATTCTTTGACGCCACGGACTTTTCAAGCTCGGTGACCTCACTCTTAAGGTTGTTGATCCTCGTCTCCAAACCCTCGACTTCATCCTCAAGGTCCTGCACCTCAAGAGGCAGCTCTCCGCGGAGAGTCCTTATCTTGTCAATCTCTGAGTCAACAAGTTGAAGAGAATAGAGTGCCCTGAGTTTTTCTTCTATGGTAAGTTCTGGTTCAGCAGTCTTGGTCTGTTTCATAATCAGAAATAATTAATCGGGTTTGTTTTTATCCCGGAAAACCGGAGTGCAAATTTAGGAAATTTTTTATTAATCAGG
Source organism: uncultured Bacteroidales bacterium (assembly GCA_963732365.1). Lineage (GTDB taxonomy): Bacteria > Bacteroidota > Bacteroidia > Bacteroidales > VadinHA17 > SR-FBR-E99. The sequence goes on from CAVSZC010000007.1 coordinate 124,022, forward strand.
CCGTAGAGTATCTCCAAAGAATATTTTTCGCTTTCGTAGTGTCCGATATCAGCAACGAGCATCTCCCGGGGGGCTTCTGTAAATGCGTGGTATTTGACGTCGCCGGTGATGAAGGCGTCAGCGCCGGCGCGGAAGGCGTCACTGATGAGCGAGGCACCTGATCCTCCGCATACCGCCACTTTCTTTACGGTGCGCTCCGGGTCGCCGCTGTACCGAATCACCGGTGTGCCGGCAAGCTGCCTGAGCCTCTCCAGAAGCTGAGTGCCGGTGAGAGGTGCGGCGAGAGTACCTATTGTGCCCGCGCCGGCGCTGTAGTACGTGTTCTCAAGGGCAATAAGGTCATAAGCCACCTCCTCATAGGGATGAGAGGCCAGAAGTGCCCTTATGCATGAGCCCGCAAGATGGTCAGGCATGACAGCCTCTATCCTTACTTCCGGCTCGGTATGATATTCACCTGCAGCGCCTGCCCAGGGAACAGCCCCCTCACCGGCCCGGTAGGTACCCTCCCCGTGAATATTGAAGCTGCACCTGTCATATTTGCCTATATGACCGGCCCCTGCTTCAAACAGCGAATCCCTGACAATGTCAGCATGCGAAACGGGGACGAAGGTTATGATTTTTAAAAGTCTACCCTTCAACGGCGCCAGAACCCTGGTGTCTTCCAGACCCACTTTTGCGGCCAGCGCATGACTCACTCCCCATGACAGGTTATCAAAGCTGGTGTGAGCGGAATAAACGGCGATACCCTTCGTGAGGGCAGCAGCAACACATTTCTCAGCCTCACTGCCGAAGGCTAAACGCTTCAGAGGTGTGAATATCAAAGGGTGGTGAGAGATGATCATCCGGCATCCGTGCTTCCCGGCTTCATTGATGACATCCGTATTGACATCCAATGTCAGCAGCACTGAATCAATGACTGCGGAAGGGTCTCCAACCTGAAGCCCACTGTTGTCATAATGTTCCTGAAAGGCCGGCGGTATGATCTCCTCCAGCCATGCAACAAACTCACGCAGCGTCACTGCCATATTCTCAGTTTATTTCACCCCTGATCTCAAGGAGCATCTCCCTGATATTGCGAAGAGTGTCAGCTATCTCCAGCCGGTAATCAGCCTCCTCACGACTGCTTTTCAGATATTTCCTGGCCCCGTCAAGGGTCATGCCCCTCTCACGGAGGAGATGATGTATGAGTCTGAGGTTCTTTATGTCTTCCGGCATGAAGAGCCTGTTTCCCTTATTGTTCTTTTTAGGCTTAAGGATGTCAAACTCCTTCTCCCAGAACCGTATGGTCGACACCGGTTCAGAGAACATTTCAGCCACCTCTCCGATCTGGTAAAACAGTTTTTCGGTTTTCTTTTCCCTGTAAGGCATTGTCTGTTCCCTTAATCAGTCAAACGTTTGTCCGCTTTTGTTTGCAATTTCTATCATCCGGTCATACTCCTCGGGGGAGAGATCATTGAAATAGAACAGTGCCGGGTCGACGTTCCTTCCGTTAGCCAGAACTTCATAATGAAGATGCGGTGCCGTTGAGAGACCGGTGTTACCGACAAAGCCTATCACATCACCCCGCTTGACCTTCTGTCCCACCCTGACATTGAAGCCGTCAAGATGTGCATATACTGACTGATAACCGAATCCGTGATCTATAATGATATGGTTTCCAAGCTCGCGGCGTGCAGACTTGACTGTGCTCACCACTCCGTCTCCCGTGGCATACACATCGGTACCCGTTGGGGCGGTGAAGTCCATTCCGCTGTGAAACTTTGATATCTTGTATATGGGATGTATCCTGAATCCGAAACCTGATGCAGTACGCTTGAGGTCAATGTTTGAAACCGGTTGTATCGCCGGAATGCTTCTAAGCATCTCCTCCTTCTCCCTGGCAAAGGCAATGAGCTCATCAAACGACTGTGACTGCACATAGATTTTCTTTCTTATCCGGTCCAGCCTGGTGGCAGTCTCCACTATCAGGTCCGAGTTTGAGAATCCCTCGAGCTCCTCATAGCGGTTTACCCCTCCTATCCCTCCCTCGCGGTATGATGAGGGGACCGGCTCTGTCTCAAAGATAGTGCGGTAGAGGTTGTCATCCGTCTCCTGAAGGTGACCGAGCACCTTTTCAACATTCTCCATCTCCCTGTTCATCAGCTCATACTGAAGAGAGAGTTGTTCTATCTCACGCTTAAGCGCCTTCTCCTTCGGTGAGTCAAAGATAAAGGCAAAGATGAAACCGTAGATCCCTGCCAGGAAGAGCGAGCCGATGAAATAGGCGAAGAGGCGGAGTAGCAGTTGCTTGATACCCAGCCTTATCTTATCAAAGCTGAGCGTTTCATGATTGAACTTGTATTTTGTCTTTGGCATCCGCTCCGAAGGCAAGTTTATTGAAATGCAAATTTATGAAATTATCAACAGATAACAAAACGCAGAGACTCCGGCAGGGGGTGGTTTAAAATAAGGATATCACGGAGCCGAGAGGTATTCAAGCATCTGGAAATATTCCTCTTCTGTCAGGTTGTCTGTGAAATACCACAGGGGGTTGACATGTTCCCCGAACAGGTCTATCTGGTAGTGCAGATGTGGTCCGGTAGAGGTTCCCGTATTGCCTGACATTGCCAGGAGGTCACCGCGGGTCACCTTAGCTCCCTGCTTTACCCTGGTTTCACTCAGATGGCCATATATGCTGCGGTAGCCATATCCATGATCGATGATAACCTTTAAGCCGAATCCGTCCTTTTCGCTCCCGGCAAAATAGACAGTCCCCGCTCCGGTAGCATACACCTCAGTACCTATCGGACACCTGAAATCCTGACCGAAATGCCACCTCGGCGAACCAAGTACAGGATGATGTTCCCTGAATTTTACCCCGTCACCAAGAGGCATTGTTACATTTACCGGCCTGATGTAAGGAAGATGAGCCCACATCTCCTTCCATTCCGCGGCTCTGTCACTGAGCTCGTTCAGGGAGTTGTACTGAATGTTTGTCTGTGTCCTCAGGTCTTCGAGCTTTGATCTTACAGCTACCATCATCTCAGTGTTGACATATCCTGTCAGATCGCCGTATCTGAATATCCCTCCTGATCCGCCCTCTGCCATTGACTCTGGTATCAGCGGAAGGTCAAGTATGGCACGGTATGAATGATTATCAGATGATCTCATGTCTGCCAGCATGGCAGAGGAAAAGTCAATTCTCCGTTCAAGAATTGTATAATTTAGTTTGATCTCTTCGAGCCGCTGCTGCAGAAGATCTTGTTTTGGCGAACCGAAAAAGCGCTGGAATATGAACCCATAACATACTGCTATTAAGACCGATAGGCCAAACCCCACCGAAAACCTGATGAGCTTTTCACTCCATCGGCGACGATGTTGAAGAAACTGCAGATTGGCTTTATCAAATACGTATGACTTCCGTTTCAGCATCAGTAGTTCAGTGGATTACCACTATTTTGCAAGATCGCTGACAAACATAAAATAAATAAATTAATTTTACAAGCCCCAAAAACAGAGAAAATTAACACAGGCTTGGGATTTATGATGAAGGCAGGTGAATTAAGAGATGCATACCTGAGTTTTTTCAGGTCAAAACAACATACAATAGTGCCCTCGGCACCAATGGTGATCAAGAACGATCCGACGCTCATGTTCACCAATGCCGGGATGAACCAGTTCAAGGATATTTTCCTCGGAAACCAGGCTCCGGCACACAACAGGGTGGCCAACTCACAGAAGTGTCTGAGGGTGTCAGGCAAGCATAATGACCTTGAGGAGGTGGGACTTGATACTTATCACCACACCATGTTCGAGATGCTCGGTAACTGGTCATTCGGCGATTATTTCAAGCAGGAGGCCATTGAGTGGGCATGGGAGTTCCTGACACGACAGCTGAATATCCCTGAGGAGCGTCTCTACGCTACAGTTTTCGAAGGTAGTGCAGAAGAGGATGTTCCGAGAGACGATGAAGCGGCAGAGTACTGGAAGAAATGTTTCAGGAACCCTGAGAACCATATCATTGAGGGATCAAGGAAGGATAACTTCTGGGAGATGGGTGAGACCGGCCCGTGCGGACCCTGTTCCGAGATACATGTTGATATCAGGCCCGACAGCGAACGTCGTGATAAGCCGGGGCATCTGCTGGTGAACAAGGGTCATCCGCATGTCATAGAGATATGGAACCTGGTCTTTATCCAGTATAACCGCAAGGCCGGCGGCGAACTTGAACAGCTTCCGGCACGCCATGTTGACACAGGGATGGGGTTCGAGCGTCTCTGCATGGTCATCCAGGGGAAGAAGTCAAATTATGACACCGATATCTTTCAGCCGATCATCAGCGGCACTGCATCGGTAACAGGCAAACCATACGGAAAAGAGGAGAGGTGGGACATAGCTCACCGTGTCATTGCGGATCATCTCAGGACAGTGGCCTTCTCCATAGCCGACGGCCAGATGCCTTCGAACAACAGGGCAGGCTATGTGATAAGAAGGATTCTCCGAAGAGCGGTGAGATACGGTTATACCTCGCTTGAGATGAGCGAGCCTTTTATATATAAGCTCGTCCCTGAACTAATCTCTGTCATGGGAAGGCACTATCCCGAGCTGACGGCACAGCAGGAGATAATTTCAAGGGTCATTTTCGAGGAGGAACAGGCTTTCCTCAAGACGCTGGGCAAGGGGCTGAAGATGATAGAGCGGCAGGTGACAGCACTTAAAAATGACGGGAAGGATCTCTTCCCGGGAAGCGATGCCTTTGAGTTGTTTGACACGTACGGGTTTCCGGTCGACCTTACTCAGCTCATCCTCCGGGAAAACAGCATGAGACTGGACATTGATGAGTACAATCGTGAGCTGAGCGCACAGAAGGTGCGTTCACGGGATGATGCCGCCATCACATCCGGCGACTGGACAGTGGTTCATGACGCCGACACGACTGTTTTCACCGGTTATGACCGCACTGAGGAGACGGTACATATAGCGCGGTACAGAAAGGTGAACGTCAGGGGGAAGGATGTGATCCACCTCGTTTTTGACAGAACCCCCTTCTATGCCGAGTCAGGAGGACAGGTCGGAGATAAGGGACACATCTCTTCCGGCGTCGAAAAGATAGCGATTACCGACACCATCAAGGAGAATAACCTCACCATTCATATCGCAGAGAAGGTTCCGTCAGAGCCATCAAGGATATTTACCGCCGTGGTTGACCATGAAGCAAGGCACCAGACCGCCAATAATCATACGGCCACTCACCTGATGCATCATGCCCTCAGACATATTCTCGGAAAGCATGTGGAACAGAAAGGGTCCCTGGTGACGCCGGAGAAACTGAGGTTTGACTTCAGCCACTTCAGCCAGGTGACACCGGGAGAGATAGCCACTGTCGAGCAGATGGTCAATGATATGATAATGAAAAATATCCCGTCAGAAGTGGTTGACGAGACACACATGGAAGAGGCTCTGGCAATGGGGGCCATGGCTCTCTTCGGTGAGAAATACGGTGAAAAGGTCAGGGTGGTCTCATTCGGCGAATCGGTAGAGCTGTGCGGCGGAACACATGTTGAAAATACATCTGCAATAGGGCTCTTCAAGATCATCTCTGAAGGTGCCGTTGCAGCCGGTGTAAGGCGTATCGAGGCGGTGACAGGGCGCGGAGCACTGGCATACATCAATGACAGGCTGAAGACACTCGGGGAGATCACCGTTATGCTCAGGAGTACCGGCAATCCTGCCGCCAACGTATCAAAACTCATCGCTGAGAACGGAGCACTGAGGCATACCATCGAAAAGATGGAAGGAGCAGCCGCTGCCTCGTCACGACGTGAACTGGAACAGAATGCAGTTGCACTCGATGCCTGCAATCTGTACTCGGGGGTGGTGCCGGATGTATCTGCAGAGACACTTAAGAATATTGCACACCAGCTAAGACAGTCAGACAGCAGGTGTGCAGTAATCATCGGCTCTGAGAATGAAGGGAAAGCATCGTTGCTGGTATGTTTCGGGGATGAGGTCGTCAAAACAACTTCGCTTAATGCGGTCGATATTATCAAATCGGCAGCCCCGGAGATAAACGGAGGGGGAGGCGGTCAGCCTTTCCTTGCGACTGCCGGCGGGAAAAAGCCCGAAGGTCTCAGGAATGCCATTGGTAAAGCCGTCGCCCTGGTCACAGACCGGGCAGGCAATGTCAAAAAATGACCGGTCGAAATTACAGTCTCCGTTAGAAATTTATTTTAAGCTTAAGATCAGGCGTTTATGTCATCACTGAAATGATTGACTTAATGCTTGTTTTATTTGTTCGAATTTCTTACTCTTGTATCTCAAACCCTAAAAAGAGATACATGGAAGTTACGAGAACCTTTGATCTGATAGACTGGAGTTGTAAAGTTTACCCCCGCGAAGTGATGTTTGGAGGAAAACATGACAATGAGTGGGTCACCTATTCAACGGAAGCAGTAAGGGAGCTGACTGACCTGTTCAGTTATGGCCTCCTGTCTCTCGGCTATAAAAAGGGAGACCACATAGCCACTATAACGCCCAACAAGGCTGAATGGAATATTGCTGACCACGGCATCTCTCAGGCCGGGATGATACATGTGCCGGTCTATCCGACCATAGGGCAGGATGAGTACGAATTCATCCTTGACCATTCGGAAGCTAAGGCCGTAATTGTCGGGAACAAACAGGTGCATGCCAAGATTGCACCCATCCTGCCAAAGATCAAGGCTGTAAGAGAGGTTTTCTCCTTCGACCCTGTTGACGGGATGAGGACCATTGATGATATAATCGAGGAGGGGAGGAAGAATAAGCAGAGGTTTATGACAGAACTCAATGCCATAAAGGATTCCATTAAGCCTTCCGATATGAGTACCATCATTTACACGTCGGGCACAACAGGCAATTCAAAGGGGGTAATGCTCTCACATCATAACCTCGTCAGCAATGCCATCGCAACCAGTACTGCACATGATTTTGGCATTGGTTACAGGGCTCTCAGCTTCCTCCCTCTGTGCCATGTATATGAGCGTATGATGAATTATCATCTGCAGTATAAGGGCACAAGCATCTATTATCTTGAGAACATGGCGGTCATCGCTGACACCATGAAGGATATCAAGCCTCATATTGCCACCACGGTGCCTCGGCTGCTTGAAAAGATCTATGACAATATCATCAACAAGGGTAAGAACCTGCCCTGGATCAAGAAACAGATCTTCTTCTGGGCTGTAAACCTGGGGCTCAAATACAGGCTTACCGGCAACAGCGCATTTTACAGGTTCAGGCTTGGCATTGCCCGCAAGCTGATCTTCAGAAAGTGGCAGGAAGCCCTTGGGGGCGAGCTGCGCGTACTCGTATCGGGCGGGGCAGCGCTGCAGTCACGCCTCGAACGCATCTTCTGGGCTGCCGACATCCCTGTGCTTCAGGGCTATGGCCTGACTGAAACATCGCCTGTCATAGCTGTCAATCCGCTCAGAATACCTGATATTAAATTTGAAACTGTCGGTCCGATTATCGAAAACGTAAAGGTAAAGATTGCCGATGACGGCGAGATACTCAGCAAAGGGCCGAACCTCATGCTGGGCTATTTCAAAGCTCCTGAGCTCACGGCAGAGGTGATTGACAGCGAGGGGTGGTTCCATACCGGTGACATCGGTCGCATTGAAGATGGCAGATTCCTTCGCATAACCGACCGCAAAAAGGAGATGTTCAAGCTCTCCGCAGGTAAATATATCGCTCCGCAGGTCATTGAGAACAGGCTCAAGGAATCGTTGTTCATCGAACAGGCAATGGTCATCGGCGAGAACGAAAAATTTGCCAGTGCCCTTATCTCTCCAAACTTCACATTCCTTCATGACTGGTGTTCGATCCACAAGATTCAGTTCCGCGATAACGCTGAGCTGATAGAGATACCTGAAGTGATCGATAGGTTTGGCCGCGAGGTTCGTGAACTGAACAAAAGCATGGGCGAGTTCGAGCAGATTAAGCGGTTCAGGCTCGTAACCGAAGAGTGGACACCGCAGTCAGGAGAGCTCTCTCCCACCCTCAAGCTCAGGAGAAATATATTGACTGAGCGTTATAAGCCCATTATCAATGAGATATACTCCGTGAAGGAGAAAGATAATCCCGTTGGCAAAGTCATCAGCCGCATTAAAAACGGCGTTCTGAGGAACATGCCCAAATTCTGACGGCGCCGGGATTCTGAAAGGGAGGTTATGCCTGCGTTGCGTAACCTCCTTATTATTTTTTACCTTTGCCTTTCGTTATGCGATCGCTGAAACATATAACCGTTGCACTCCTGGAGCTGATAATCCTGCTGTCAGCCTGCTCCTGTTCTGACAAGGCCTGTTATGAGGAGATGGATCCCCTGATGTACACCTCGCTCCTTGAGAGCGGTACCGGCGAATCAAAGAAGGCTGACTCTGTGAGAGTCATTGCTGTCTCACCGGCCGGCCCGGTAACTCTTTATAAACAGAATGCCGTAACATTCTTTACCCTGCCTCTTGATCCGGCAAATGATCTGTCTGAATTTTATTTTATCGTTAACGGTGTCTCTGACACTGCCGTGCTGACTTACACGCGCCATCCTCATCTCGTCTCGGCTGAATGCGGCTATACATTCCTGAGTGAATTGACCGGGCTTAAGACAACGCATAATATAATTGACACCCTTATCATTGAAAACAAAAGCGTCAACCTCGATGGCGAAAAGAATCTGCGTCTTTTTTATTAGCCTGATGCTGTTGTACGGCAACAGGATTCTGGCGCAGGACACTCTCACCATCCCGCTTAATGTGCGGGCGGGATTTGACATATCAGGCCCGGTCATGCATCTGATCGGCAGTGATCTTGTCAGTTACGGCGCCATAGCTTCAATCGATTTAAACGAACAGTATTCTGCCAGCCTGCGGCTGAGATACAGTTCGTACTCAGTATCTGAATATAACTATGACTTCACAAGCAGCGGCGTAAGTGCGGTCATCAGCGGTGATTACAACTTTCTCAAGCCAAAGGTGTCAGGAGGCAAGTACTTCACCGGACTGGGTTTCGGTTACGGGATCAGCTTTTACAATGAGGAAGCCTCCCGCATTGAGTATACTAATCCCTGGGGAACAGGGTCAGACTCATTTTCTCCCTCCAGTCATACAGGTCATTTCCTCGAGGCCACACCGGGAGTGCGCACGGAGCTCTTCCCGGGGGTGACAATCGGATGGAATCTTGTCGTCAGGCTGCTCATCAGCTCGGGAGCAGGCCGTGACCTGAAGCCGGTATGGATGCCAGGCTTTGGCGATGCAACCTCAAGAATGACAACAGGTGCAGAATATTACGTTTCCGTATCTATCCCATATAAAAAGATCAGGGTGGTAATCAAGCCCAGAAAGGAACTGACTGAAGATGAAGGAGAAGAGAATCCTGAAATGAATCCTTCAGGTTCATCCTTCCCGCCAGGCGGCAGGCTTTAGCCCGCTGCTTCTGCTGAATAACCACAATCCGGCGAATGTCAGAAGTCCGTTTACCAGCAGCAACTCAAAACCGAATTTATATCCGCTGAAGAGCTCCTCTGAATAGAGACTCAGAAAATAACATGTGACAGGTGAAATGACAGCGATGAATGGCGTCGCCCTGTCATTTACCTTTCTCCTTGTAAACAGGCCAAAGGAGTAGAGACCGAGGAGAGGCCCGTAAGTATAACCGGCGATGGTGAACAGTTTGTCAATGATGGCCTCGTTATTCAGCTGTCTGAAAATCATAATACATATGAAGAATATAAGGGCAATTGAAATATGGACCGCATACCTTATCAAAGTCTTCCTCTCCTCGGTAATGCCGGTTCTCTTTTCGAGCCCGAGGAAGTCGATGCTGAACGAAGTAGTGAGCGATGTAAGGGCACCGTCAGCGCTGGGGAACGCAGCAGAAATAAGCCCTATCAGGAAGACCATGCCTGCCACGGGACCCAGATAACTGAAAGCGATGGTTGGAAAGAGGTCATCGGTGGATGAAACCCTGACACCCTCTGTCTGTGCATAGAAGAGAAGAAATGCGCCCAGTACGAGGAAGAGAAAATTGACAATGACGAGTATGCCGCTGAAGGTGAACATGTTTTTCCTGGCCTCCTTCAGATTGCGGCAACTGAGATTTTTCTGCATCATCTCCTGGTCAAGCCCTGTCATGGCAATGGTTATGAACATCCCGCTGAAAAACTGTTTCAGGAAGAAACGCTCATGATGCCAGTCTGTTATGAACATCCTTGAGACAGAGTCATCTGTCACCTCCCTCACCATTACAAAGAATGAGGCTCCCAGCTCTCTGCTTATGTAAATAACTGACAGTATCACGGCCAGAAGCATGAAGGTTGTCTGAAGCATGTCCGTCCATACAATCGTCCTGATACCTCCCTTAAGCGTATAGGCAATTATCAGCATAATGAATATCAGAACATTGACCCAGAATGGGACATTCCATGCGTCAAAGACAAAAATCTGCAGCACATTGATAACCAGGAACATTCTCAGTGAAGCTCCCAGCACCCTCGACAAAATGAAAAATGCCGCACCTGTCTTATATGACCAGAAGCCGAAGCGTTGCTCAAGATAGGTATATATCGATGTCAGCTTAAGACGGTAGTAAAGTGGCAGCAGCACAAGTGCTATTACAAAGTAACCGAAGAGGTAACCGAAGACTACCACCATATAACTGAACTGTGTCTCGCTCACCCATCCCGGAACAGACATGAATGTTACTCCGGAGAGTGAAGCCCCTATCATGCCGTAGGCAACCACAAACCAGGGAGAGGCCCTGTTGCCGACATAGAACGACTGGTTATTGGCTTTGCGGGCAGTAATCCATGTCACTACAAAGAGCAGGACAGTATATGCCACGAACAGGCTGAGTATAAGTGCAGGAGTCATAATGGAGGCTGTAATTACTGCAAGAATAACAAAAAGATCGAAGATAAAAACAAGTATAAGACGGGGTTTCCGGACAATAATGAATAATTTTGCGTAAAGCTATTTTATGGCAACACGTTTCCCTTCCAAGCTGCTTGAAGATGCAGTGAACGAGTTCTCCTCTCTGCCTGGTATAGGTCGCAAGACTGCATTCAGGCTGGTCATGCACCTGCTCAGGCGCGACAGTTCAGAGGTCAAACGGTTCGGTGAGACTATCACACGTCTCAGGGAGGATGTCTGTTATTGCAGTGTATGTCACGGCATCAGCGACACACCTGTCTGTGAGATATGCAGTGATGAGGCCAGGGACAGAAGCCTGATATGTGTTGTTGAGAATGTCCAGGATGTGATGGCGGTGGAAAACACCAGGCAGTTCAGAGGTATCTACCACGTCCTGGGAGGTATCATCTCTCCTGTTGACGGTGTCGGTCCTTCAGATCTGACTATAAACCGTCTCGAGGAAAAGGTGCGCAGCGGTGATATTAAGGAGGTGATACTGGCCCTCAGCACAACCATGGAGGGGGATACAACCAACTTTTACATTTACAGGCGCCTCTCACCGTTCGATGTGCGCGTTACAACTCTTGCCCGCGGGGTAGCCATAGGTGATGTGCTGGAGTATACTGACGAGATAACGCTTGGTCAGTCAATAGTGAACCGCCGGCTCTTCTCCCTCCCTTCACAGGGGTAAAGCTTACCGACGCAATAGCCGGTTATTGTCATTTTTTTATTCTGAAAATCTTGCTTTATTTGATAAAATTAACGCCAGGTCATGACAGATATTTTTAGCAGGTTCTTTTCCCAATCCTCGCAGCAGATGAAAAAATCGGCGATACGCGAGATACTTAAGCTTACACAGAGGCCTGATATGATTTCTTTTGCCGGAGGACTCCCGTCCCCTGACTCCTTCCCGATCGATGACATCAAGAAGATCACGGCGGAGGTCCTTGATGAGGATGGTCATGCAGCGCTTCAGTATGGTACTACTGAAGGGGATATTAAACTCCGTTCACTTCTGGTTGAGCGTCACAACAGGGACGGGTTGCACCTCACTGTCGAAAACCTCGTCATCACAACCGGATCACAGCAGGCCCTTGATCTGATAGGAAAGATATTCATCAATCAGGGTGACGTTGTCTTCTGCGGCCTTCCATCCTACCTGGGGGGCATCAATGCCTTCATGATCTACGGAGCCCGCATGAAAGGGATACCGCTTGATGACCATGGCATGAGGCCTGACCTTCTTGAGAAGAGCATCATCAAGATGAAGAATGAGGGCTACATCCTCAAGTTCATATATATTATACCTGACTTTCAGAATCCCGCAGGGGTAACCCTTCCAATGTCACGCCGACAGGAGATAATACGCATTGCCGAGAGACATGACCTGCTCATCATTGAAGACAGTCCGTACCGCGACATCCGTTTCGAAGGGACACCGCAGCCACTGATGGCTGCCCTTGACCACAGCGGAAGAGTGCTTACTCTCAGCACTTTCTCGAAGATCCTCGCCCCCGGCTTCAGGCTTGCCTGGGTCATTGGACACCGCGAGCTCATCGACAAGATCGTGACCGCCAAACAGTCTGCCGATCTCTGTTCTCCCGCGTTTGTACAGAAGATAACGGCAAGATACATTGAGAAAGGACTGCTTGATGTCAACCTTCGAAAAACCATAGCACTGTACCGAGAGAGACGCGACCACATGATAAAATGCTTCCGTGAATATATGCCTGAAGGTGTTAAATGGACAGAGCCTGAGGGAGGATTATTCCTGTTCGTCACTCTCCCGCCCTCGATGGACGCTGCAAAACTGCTTGAGCGGGCAATCAGAAAAAATGTTGCATTTGTCTGCGGGTCAGTGTTTTACTGCAACAATGAAGGCCAGAACACAATGCGTATCAACTTCTCATACAGCGGACCGTCAGACACCTGTGAGGGAGTACGCAGGCTGGCAGAAGCGGTCAGGGAGGAGATGGCGTCCGTCTGAGAACGATGGAGCTCTCTATTGTAATAGTATCATTCAATGTGTGTAGCTACCTCAGGCAGGCGCTGCTCTCACTGCAGAGGGCAGCAATGCCGGATGCACATGAAATAACAGTGGTTGACAATGCCTCGTCTGACGGATCGGCTCAGATGGTCTCAGCGGAATTCCCGGATGTAAGGCTGATTATCTCTGATGCCAACGAGGGCTTTGCCGCAGCATGCAACAGGGGTATCATGGCCTCTTCAGGCGACTTCATACTTATACTTAATCCTGATACGATTGTCGGAACTGATGCTCTCACTCTGGCACTGGCCTTCATGCGGAGTCATCCGGATGCCGGAGCGGCAGGAGCACGGATGGTTGACGGTGCCGGCCGTTTCCTGCCTGAGTCAAAGCGTGGCTTCCCCTCCCCCATGACATCATTCTTCAGGTTTTCACGACTGTACAGGCTCTTTCCGCGTTCTCCCCTCTTCAATGCCTATTATCTCGGCCATCTGCCTGACGATGCCACCTGCAGGGCTGACATACTTACCGGTGCCTTTATGATGATAAGGAAGGAAGCACTTGAGAAGGCGGGGCTCTTTGACACATCGTTCTTCATGTACGGCGAGGACATCGACCTGAGCTGGCGTATCATCAGGGCCGGATACTATAACTATTACCTGCCGGAGGTACAGATAACTCACTTCAAGGGACGGAGTGCGGTATCTGATGAGGAAAGATCACTTCGATATTTCTACGGTTCCATGACAATATTTGCCAGGAAACACCTCAACCGCTCATGGCACCTGCCTGTCGCAGCCTGTGTCACCGTGATCTGTTTTGCTGCCAGAAGCTCACTTCGGGTGCGGCGGTTAATTAATATTTGACCACTGTTGTTAAAAAGGAGAATAACGGATATCGACATTATGCAATATTTCTCTTATATTAGTCTCTTTAAGCAAATAATCACCTGAATGAGAAGGGCTAAATATATACTGTATGTACTGTACATGCTGCATGCAGTAACGCTTTCCGGTCAGTCCAGAAGTGAAATGCGCGATATGTTCATCTCCGCGGAAGGGGATCTTCTGTTCGAGGATTATGCCGAAGCCCTGCCCAAATACCTGAATCTTCTCCAGATCTACCCTGAAAACTATAATTTCTATTTCAGGGTAGGACAATGTTACCTGAACACCCCCGGCGAGAAGGAAAAGTCCATCCCGTTCCTTGAGACAGCAGCAAAAAATATAAATCCCGAGCACCGCGCGGACAGGTTCAGGGAGACGGGCGCACCATATGATGTATTATATCACCTGGCCAATGCTTACCGGATAAATAATCAGCTCGACAAGGCTCTCGAAACATATGATCTCTTCCTCAGGGATGTCGACACCGAGGTCTATGACACTGCCCTCGTCAGCTTTCAGATAGCCACCTGCCATACAGCGCGTGAAATGATGCGTGACCCTGTCTATGTCATCGAGAAGAACCTCGGGCAGTCACTCAATGACCGTTTCTCTGAGTTCAATCCTGTTGTCTCAGACGATGCAAAGACGATCCTCTTCACCCGCCAGATGCAGTTCTACGATGCTGTGTTTTACGCCTCCGCTGAGAACGGACAATGGACTGAACCTGTAAACCTGACACCCCAGCTGGGGATTGACCAGGATTACTATACATCGTCAGTCACTCACGACGGAAAAACGCTGTTGCTGTACCGGACCGACGAGTATGACGGTAATATCTACCTGAGCAGGTTTAACGGAGGAAAATGGAGCACAGTCGAGAAACTTAACGATAACATAAATACAAAATACTGGGAGTCACACGCTACCCTTTCGCGTGACGGAAACAAGCTCTATTTCACCAGTAACAGGAGAGAGAGCATTGGCGGTCTTGACATATTTGTCTCTGGCAGAGACAGCACGGGAAAATGGGGCCCGCCGCTCAATCTCGGGCCGGTAATAAATACCATTTACAATGAGGAATCACCTTTCCTCACCAACAATGACAGTACTCTCTTCTTCAGCAGCCGTGGCCATAAAAACATGGGCGGATATGATATCTTCAGGTCTGACCTTGACAGGAACGGCGTATGGAGTATGCCGGTGAACCTCGGTTACCCGGTCAACACCACAGATGATGACCTCTTCTTTTTCCCGGCCGGCAGCGGTGACAGGGGATATTTCTCAAAATTTGCCGATGACGGCTACGGCAGAATGGATATGTTCCTTTATGAGATCTACTCTGCCCGCAACCCGCGTTACTTCGCCGTTAGCGGAACGGCACTCATAAAGGGTCTTCTCGCTGAATTTCCACAGCCTGTCACTGTCACAGCTGTCAATAATGCAGACAGTGAGTCAGTGGTCTCCTTCATCGCCAGGCCGGAGACCGGGGGCTATGTGTTCAGCCTGCCCCAGGGATCATACACCCTTTCCTTCACCAGCGAAGAGGTGACACCTTTCACGCTCATAGTGGAGATGCCGCTAAGCTACAAGGGAGACAGTGTTACTATAGACCCCGTAACGCTCACACCTGATGACACTGAAGCCTTCCTCGAGGTCTTTGCCGACACCAGCGCAAGAGCAAATGCTTCTGATCCCCTCCCGTTCACTGTCTTGCTTGAAGAGAAATCACTGCTCAAAATAGACGTTTTCTCTGCAGATACTCTAAGACATACTGAAAGACACCGGATAACCGACACCACATATGCATTCCTTATGGTGCCGCCCCTGGGTGAAAGCCTTTTCATCTTCAGCCTCACAGACAGGTTTGGCAATGAATCCCGCGATACAGTGACAGTCAGCAATCATGAACTTATTGCATCGGCATCGCCTGCTCGCTCTGGTTATCGGCCGATTGAACCTGTTGAAGCGGCAGTCACGGCTGCTGAGCCGGCCGTGACAACTGAGGCTGTTCAGCAGCCTGCCGGCAGCGAGATTCCTGCTGGAGATGAGTCGCTCAGCACCGGGAATTCTGATAGCCGCTGCAGCCCCTTCTGGTGGCTCCTGTTGCTGCTTGCAGTCTTTATTCTTTATCTGATCTTAAGATCAAAAAAGAGGAAAAAAAACGATAATGCATAGTACCGATATGAAAATCAAGAGATTAGCACTCCTGTTGGTCATTGCCTCACTTGGCTTCAAAGTCACTCCGCAGGACAATATAAAGCTCGAGGAAGCTTTTTACGAAGCTGAATACTTTCTTATGAGAGGCGACTATAGCGATGCTCTGCCATACTATCAGGGCATTTATGCGGCTATGCCGGAGAAGGCAGGTATTGCCTTCCGCATTGGGATATGCTACCTGGGCATGGAAGGGAGCAAACACCTGTCGATAGAGTATCTTGAGGAAGCCTCCCTCAGGCTGACGGCAAAATACTACGAGGGTTTCACAAAACAGAACGAGGCTCCGTACGAGACTCTGTTTTTCCTCGGTGAAGCATACAGAATCAACTACATGTTTGAGAAAGCCAAGTCTGCCTACAGCAGGTATCGCGAGACGCTGCTGCCGACCGACACTGAAAACCTGCTCTTCATCGATCAGCAGATAGCCTCATGCAACAATGCACCGGCAATAATGGCTGAGCCGGTTAAGTTCACAATCGAGTCAGCCGGCAATATGATCAATGACAGCAAGGATAACTATTTCCCTGTTGTCTCTGCAGACGGACAGTCGATGGTTTTTATGACCTCCCTGAAGTTTTATGACGCCATTATGTTCTCACGACTTGAAAGAGGCCGCTGGACCCTTCCCGTGAATATCACCCCCGAAATAAAGTCTGACGGAGGTCATTATGTATCATGCCTCGCCAGCTCCGGAAACCTCCTGATCCTCTCAAAGGATGATGATATCGACAGTGACCTGTGGATCAGCACCTACGATGGGGCGCTGTGGCAGCCTGCCCTCAGGATGAATAAGGAGATAAACACAAAATACTGGGAGGCTCACGGATATATCAGTGAAGACGAATCCACCCTTATCTTCTCAAGTGACAGGCCGGGAGGGTTCGGAGGCCTTGACCTCTATGTCTCCAGGCTTGATGCCGGCGGCACATGGGGCACTCCGGTCAATCTCGGGCCTGAGATCAATACTCCGTTCAATGATGACAGACCATTCCTGATCAACAACGGCAAAACCATCTTCTTTGCATCACAGGGCCATTATACCATGGGCGGATATGATATCTTCAGGAGTGACCTGCAGCCCAACGGACTGTGGAGCAAACCTCAGAACATCGGTTACCCTCTGAACACCCCGGATGATAACATCTTCTTCTGCCCTGCCGATAACGGCAAGGCAGGCTATATGTCACTCATCCGCCCTGACCAGGGCGCAGGTATGGAGGATATTTACCTCATTAAGTTCAGATAGCACCGACAACAGCACACAAAAGTCAATGAGATATAATTTCTTGTAACGTAAAAGCAAAATGGGCATAAGGGGATTACTATTATTCATCGCGCTGCTTTCTTCAGTTCCTCTCTCGGCACAGAAGAAGAGTGAACTAAAGGCAATCTGGCTGGAGGCTCAGTCGCATTACCTCTACGAAGAGTATGAGCTGGCCAACCCCCTCTACCTGATCCTGAACGACCTCATCCCCAATAATGCAAA
This sequence comes from uncultured Bacteroidales bacterium, assembly GCA_963732365.1. Lineage (GTDB taxonomy): Bacteria > Bacteroidota > Bacteroidia > Bacteroidales > VadinHA17 > SR-FBR-E99. Next base: position 141,521 of record CAVSZC010000007.1, read on the forward strand.
TATTAAGTACAAGATAGGCAACTGCTACCTGAATATACTCGATGAAAAGCAGAAGGCCATCCCCTTTCTTGAGGCTGCGGTGAAGAACACAAGCTACAATTCCAAAACTGACAAGCTTAAGGAGACCCGGGCACCACTTGACGCATACTTCTCACTGGGTAATGCTTACAGGATTGCAAACAGGCTTGACAGTGCCACCCTTACTTACCAGATGTTCCGCAGACTGGTCTCTGAGGCAGGTGAAATGGAGAACCAGGACTTCATCAACCAGCAGATGCAGGCCTGCAATATAGCTCTGGAACAGATGAAGACACCTGTGCTTGTGTCCATTAAGCCTTATAAGGAATATCTTAACCAGGGATCTGTGAATGACCGGCCGGTAATGAGCTTCGACGGGAACACCATGGCCTACACCGAGAGAAGGGGGCTGGAGAGCGTGGTTTACGTAACACGCAGGGAGGGAGAGACCTGGGGCACCCCCACTGATATCACCGCTCAGTCAATGATGGGCACTGACTGCCACACATCATCTCTTAATAACGACGGTACTGAGCTTTACCTGTATAAGAATGACAATTATGACGGTAACATTTACGTCACAAGATACGCCGGCGGCAAATGGTCTCCCATCACAAAACTCAATGACTTCATCAACACCAAGTTCTACGAATCACATGCCTCAATATCTGCTGACGGTAAAAAGCTCTACTTCACCTCTAACCGTGCGGGAGGGATAGGAGAACTCGATATCTGGATGTCGGATCGTGACGCCACAGGCGACTGGGGAGTGCCCGTAAACCTCGGCAGCACCACAAACACCCCATTTAATGAAGAGACTCCTTTTATCTCGAAAGACGGGCTCACTCTTACATTCAGTTCAGAGGGTCACAGCTCGATGGGAGGGTATGACTTTTTCAAGTCAGTGAACGTTGCAGGCACCTGGGGTAAACCTGTCAATCTGGGTTATCCGTTGAGTACTACGGATGACGACCTGGGCTTCCAGCCGTTTGATGACTTTGCTTTCGGTCACTATTCTCTCATGACAGGCTATAAGAAGAAGGAGATAGCGCTGGTCACGTTTAATCCGCCATACGGTGACGAGACAGCTGACACCACAGCCCTTTCCGAGACTGTGAAAATGAACTTTGACCCTGACAGCCTCCCTTATATATCACTGTCAGACACCACCGCCGTCATCACCAACCTCTCATTCAGGGATGTGAAAGACAGCGATGCGGATGAAGACCCTGACGTGCTCTATTATACTGTTCAGGTTATGGCTCTTTATAATCCTGTCGATCCCGCTTACTTCGACTATGCAGTAATAACTGTCTACTATACGGCTGAGGACAGGTTCTTCCGCTATACAACAGGTAAGTTCGACACCAAACTTAAAGCGTACATCGAACTGTCGAGGCTGCTCAGACTGGGGTATCCTGAAGATATCTTTGTCAAGAAAGTATATAAAAATGATACTCGAAGGTGACGGAATAAGACTGAGGGCTGTCGAGCCGGAAGACCTGGAACTGCTTTACAGATGGGAGAACGAGGAGGATAACTGGAAACAGAGCAATACTCTCGTCCCCTATTCCAAATATATTCTCAAAAGATATATTGCCAACTCTCATAAAAGCCTATTTGAGACCTCTCAGCTGAGGCTGATGATAGATGTTACAGTGGAATGGAGGACCATTGGCACAATCGATCTCTTCGATTTTGATCATTATCATCTCCGTGCCGGAGTCGGTATCCTTATTGCAGACCCGCATGACAGAAAGAAAGGTCATGGCTCGGCAGCACTGGAGTGCCTGATCAGGTATTCATTCGGAACGCTGGGCCTGCATCAGCTCTGGTGTAATATCCTGGAAGGCAACGAAGAGAGCATGAAGCTTTTCCTCAGTCACGGTTTTGAGCTGTGTGCGACAAGGAAGGAGTGGGTACGTCTGAATGACGGCTTCGTCACAGAATACATGCTGCAACTATTAAGACCCCCGGTTATATAATTCACTGCCCCCTGCGGCAAGCATTCCGCATGCTGCTGCAATATCGGAGCCTCTCGATTTTCTCACCGTAGCTTCAATGCCGGAAGTTACCAGGAGGTGTTTAAACCTCATCATTGTTGAATGATCAGAGCTGATGCGAACATCATCAGGGAGGGGGTGATATGGTAACAGGTTTACTTTCAGCTTTTTCCCTCCAAGCAACTTCTTCAGTCCTTCAAGGTGTTCCTCCGTATCGTTAAGGCCGCTTATCATCACATAAGCAACGGTGAAGCGCCTGTTACGCTCCCCGGGGTGAGACTCCAGAAGTGCGAGTGACTCCCTGAACGGCCATTTCCTCTCAGCGGGAATCACCTTGCTGCGCTCCCCGGGGAAGGGAGAATGAAGGCTCAGTGTGATATTGCAGCGCGTTTCATCAAGCAGTCTGCGGAGAGCCGGCATCACCCCTACCGTTGAGACCGTCACCCTGCTGTGACCTGCTGCCAGTCCCCATTCAGCCGTAATAATGTCACAGGCTTTAATCACCGCCTCAATATTGTCGCCGGGCTCTCCCATGCCCATCATAACTACATTCGTTACCCGGTGCGGAATACTTATCACCTGGTTTACTATCTCACCTGCAGACAGGTTCCCCTTCCAGCCGTTTAGTCCGGTGGCACAGAAACGGCATCCCATCCTGCATCCCGCCTGTACGGAGACGCATACCGTATGTCTCTTCCCCTCAGGCAGATAAACAGCCTCATGAAGAAGCCCGTCGCGGGTACTGAAAAGGTACTTCACCGAACCGTCCGATGAAGATGCCGATGATAACGGAAGGCTCAGTCCTGTCTCGAATGAGGCGGCAAGCTTTTCCAGCACCTTCCTGGGTATGTCATCAATCTCGCTGAATGATCTGATGCCTTTGCGGTATACCCAGTAAAGAAGGCGCCGGGCATACCTCTCTTCGATGCCGGCGCCTTTTAGATTAACTGCAGCGGTCTCAGGATCGAGTCCTGCGAGCCCGATGCGGTGAGAGACACTTTGCACTTTTTATCACTTCAGTCCCTTGTTGACAAGCAGAGGTTCAATCTCAGGCTCACGTCCGCGGAAGCTGAGATACATCTGTTCGGCATCCATGGTTCCCATCCTGTTGAGAATATTGGTGCGGAACGACTGTGCCGTGGCCTGGTCGAAGATGCCCTTTTCTTTGAATGCTTCATAAGCGTCATTGTCAAGCACTGCGGCCCAGGTATAGACATAATATCCTGCATCGTAGCCACCCACCATGTGAAGGAAGTATGTGCTGCGGTAGCGGGGTTCTATCTCTTTTATGAGCCCGATCTTCTTCATGGTCTCCTTCTCAAACGTCTGTACATCAACAGTGACTGGCGCCTCAAGCGAATAGTAAGCCATGTCGAGCAGCGAAGCTGCCATCACCTCTACATTGTCAAACCCGGTATTGAAATAACTGCTGTTCTTAATTTTCTCAACCAGTGCCGCGGGAATGACCTCACCTGTCTGGTAGTGCATGGCATACATGTTAAGCACTTCCGGTTCGGTTACCCAGTGTTCCATGATCTGTGACGGCAGCTCAACTATATCCCATGCCACCGTTGTGCTTCCGTAATGGTTGTCTGAGAAGAGTGCCTGCAGTCCGTGACCGAATTCATGGAACAGCGTAAGCACTTCATCCATGCTCAGCAGCGCAGGTGTGTCTCCTGTCGGGGGGGTGAAGTTACATACTATCGTAACAACAGGGGTTATCTCTTTGCCGTCAAGGACCTTGTGGTCACGGTATGTGCCGCACCAGGCGCCCTGACGCTTGCTCTCGCGCGGGTAGAAATCCATATACAGCACTCCCACATGGCTCCCGTCTGCCTCTTTGACCTCAAAGGCCTGTGCATCAGGATGTGGAAGAGGTATCTCTGTCAGGGGGGTAAATGATATTCCATAGAGTTTATTTGCAACGGCAAAGGCTCCGTCGCGGGTGTTGTCGAGGCTGAAGTAAGGTCTCAGCTCACTGTCATCGAGGTCATACTTGGCCTTGCGCAGCTTCTCGGCATAATACCACCAGTCGTGCGGCTCCAGCTTGAAGCTGCCTCCCTCGGCGTCAATGATCTTCTGCATCTCATCACGCTCCCTGGCTGCGATCGGAAGAGATCTCTCAAGCAGCTCATTGAGCAGGTTAAGTACGTTCCCGGGCTTCTTTGCCATTCTCGTTTCAAGAACGAGGTCGGCGTGTGTATTATATCCAAGAAGCCGGGCTCTCTCGGCCCTGAGCCTGACGATGTCAGCGAGGACCTTGTTATTGTCATACTCATTACCGTTGTTTCCGCGGTAGAGGTATGCATCATAAAGCTGTTTGCGCAGGTCACGGTTCTCAGCATACTGCAGGAAGGGAAGCATGCTGGGCTTCTGGGTGGTGAACACCCATTTTCCCTCCATGCCTGCATCCTTTGCCGCATCGGCAGCACCGGCGATGACTCCCTCAGGCAGTCCTTTCAGGTCAGCCTCATTTTCAACAACCAGTTTAAAGCTGTTCGTCTCTGACAATACGTTCTGACTAAACTTAACGGTCAGAACCGAAATCTCCTGGTTAAGTTTCTTCAGTGTCTCCTGGTCTGCCGGCTGCAGCAGTGCTCCGTTCCTTACGAAGTTCTTGTATACGTTCTCCAGCAGAAAGAGTTCTTCATCGTTCAGCTGCTCATTGGCCCTGTTGTCATATACTGCCTTGATCCTCTCAAAGAGTGTTGCATTAAGCAGCATCTCATCCTGGAATGCCGACACCTTTGGTGCCAGTTCCATCTGCAGCGCTTCCAGCGTGTCATTGGTGCATGCGCTTGTCTGGGAATAGAAGACTGCTGACACCTTGTTCAGCATCTGTCCTCCGCGGTCATAGGCCGCAACGGTATTGGCAAACGTGGGTGCCTCTGTGTCCGAGGTTATCGCAGCTATCTCACCCCTGGCAATCACAATGCCCGAGTCAACTGCAGGCATGTAATGCTCATTCTCAATGAGTTCAAAAGGGGGAACGCCAAAGGGGGTATCCCATTCGGCAAAGAATGGATTTCCCTGTTCCTTCTTCTGCGTAGTACATGAGACAACTGCCATCAGGGCTGCCGTCATCAGAATAATAGTCTTTTTCACGTGATTCTTATGTTAATGGTTAGTTTGTCTTACGAGGCTGCTAAGTTAGGGTTTTAGAGAGAATTATGAAACCCTGAACGCCATCAGTACGTTATAATGATCTGTTCATTGTTTATAATTTAATGATTTATTGACAAAACTTCATTGACAATTAAATCATATTTGCCGAACTTGCAAAAAGAAAATTTCCGCTGACCAAAGAAACTAGAAAGCCTATGAAAAAATTTCTACCCGTTTACAGAATGCTGTCAGTAATACTTTTTCTTGCATTTTCAATGCACCCGGTTTACTCACAGCCCCTGCTGATCGAGAACTTTGATTACACTGACGGCTCCCTGTTGACAAGTAATGGATGGGTAGCTCATTCTGGTTCCGGAACTCAGCCGGTTGATGTCATTGTACCCGGCCTTACATTTACAGGTTACCCTCTTTCAGGTATCGGAGGAGCGGCCAGGGTAGATAATACCGGTGAAGATGTTCACAAAACATTTCCCTCCCAGTCAGCAGGTACAATTTATGTAGCCTTCATGGTAAAGGTTGATGCAATGGCTGCCGGGTATTTCTTACACCTGGGCCAAACGATTATCAGTACTACTTTCTTCGGAAGGGTTTCTATTGCTGCAGGCACAGGCAGTAACTATAAATTCGGTCTGGCAAAATCTACTGAGACAGCCGTTAATACAACTTCTGAGTATAGCATCGGAACTACATACCTTGCAGTGCTGAAATATGATATCAAGGATGGAAGCTCAAATGATGAGGTAGCACTATTCATTTTCGATGGGACCATTCCAACGACAGAACCTGCTACAGCTACTATCCCTGTTATTGCAGTTTCAAGCACTGATTACTCTCCCGGATCCATTGCCATGAGGCAGTATTCGTCCTCTCAGAATATAATTGTCGATGGGATCAGGATCGGCAAAACATGGGATGAAGCAGTTACTGCTGCACTTGCCGGTGACGTGACACCTCCGGTGCCAACTTTTCTTCCTGCCCAGGGCGCTGTCGATGTTGCAATCAACGCTAAACCGACGATTACTTTCGATGAGGCAGTCCGCAAAACAGACGGTTCAGAGCTTACTGATGCAGACCTGGCCGGTCTTATCGTCTTTAAGAAAACTAGTAACTCAGGTGACGATGTAGCCTTTACAGCAACAATTGATGCCACAAAAAAGATAATTACTGTTACCCCTTCTGCTCCCCTCGCCAACTCCGAGCAGTATTTCCTGACCGTTGGAGCCGTTGAGGATGCAGCAGGAAATGAAGCGGCAGCGGCAGGCATATCCTTTACGACGATAGCTGCAGCCACGCCAACCATAACCATAACCGCCCCTGTTGGCGGAGAAACATTCCATGCAGGCGACGCGACATCGATCACATGGACCTCGGCTAACATTACAAATGTCCGAATCGAGGTTTACGCTCCCGGTGAAACTGTTTACGAATGGATTCCGTTTGTAGCAAGCACTCCCGCAGCTCCGGGCTCTGTCGCTATTACAGTGCCTGCTGATGCAGATTACGGAACTCAATATAAGATCAGAGTCTCAGATCTTGACAATCCATCCGTTAGCTCAGAGAGTGCGGCATTTACAGTTATTGGTGTAGCCACAAGCATCACTGACCTGAGGGCAAGGTTCGTTGCAAATGATATCGTTAAACTGAGCGGAGAGGCTACTGTGACATTCCTCAGACCCTCGAACAGAAATCAGAAATACATTCAGGATGCCGGTGCCGGACTCCTGATAGATGACGCTGCAGGTGTACTCACTACGACGGTTGCAGTGGGTGATAACATACAGGGACTGGAAGGAAAACTGGGATTATACGGTGGACTTCTGCAGATTGTTCCGACTGTTGCCACCGTCACTGTAAAATCATCCGGAAACACTGTCACCATTCCTGAACTGACCATACCCCAATACAAAACCGATTACCTGAAGTACGAGTCTATGCTGATCAAGCTGAAGACCGTTTCTATCACCGAAGGCAACGGGACTGCAGTTTTTGCCGAATCTACAAATTACACTGTCACAGACGGCACAAACACTGTTCAGTTCAGAACATTTAAAACGGGTGACGGTGACCTTGTCGGCAAGGTGATCCCCGTATCAAAAATGCATATGACCGCTATTGCAGGGTTCTTCAATACCACGATACAGATCTACTCAAGAACACTGTCAGACTTTCAGTTGCTGAGCTCCGCAAAGGCAATAACCGCGTTTTCTTTCAGCGCACTCTCACCGGCGGTGAACGGCACCATCAACGAGGCAGCGAAGACCATCGCATTAATTGTGCCCGCCAGCACAAATCGTACAGCACTGGTGCCGACCATCACAATATCGGAGAAGGCAATTGTTGATCCGGCTTCTGGTGCGGCAAAAGACTTCACCAATCCGGTCATATATACCGTTACAGCTGAAGACGGTAGTACCGTTACTTATACAGTGACTGTGTCACTTTCTACAGCCATCGAAGATCAGCCGTCAGGACGCTTCAGGATATATCCTGTACCAGCACGTACGGAGATCTATGCCGAGGGCATTGAGGATGTGACACTCATAGAGATCTTTGATGTGACCGGCAACAAACATATCACTGCAATATGTGACGGCGAGAATGTCAGGGAGATACCTGTAGGCAAACTATCACGCGGTGTTTACTTCATGAGACTCACTACCCCGGGGGGAAGCGTGATGAAGAAGTTTGTGAAAGAATAGTTTTAACCTCTCACCTTACGTAAAAGAGGGTGCCTCATAAGGGCACCCTCTTTAAAATTGTCTGGCAACGTTGATCATGGCTCTGAGGTTCGCCTCAGGTGTGCCGGGAGGCAATGCGCAGCCGGCATTGAGTATGAACCTGCTGGTACCGCAGTAAACCTTGAGCAGCTCCTCTGTTTTTTTTCTCACTTCTTCAGGAGTACCCAGTGCCAGGACACCGCTCGGATCGATGTTTCCAATGAGTGTGGCTTTGTCGTGATACAATGCGTATACTATTGCTGCATCGGTCTTATAATCAAGCTCAAAGGCATCAGCCCCGGTGAGAAGCATCCTGTCGAGAATGATCTCAGTGTCGCCGCAAATGTGTAATGCGTAAGGCAAACCGAGTGAATGTGCCAGTTCGACGATCCGCTTCTCATAAGGCACGGCAAATTTCTCATACATCTCAGGCGATATCATCGAGGGACCGGCGGCACTGTCTCCGTTAGAGACCATGTGACACCCTGTCTGGGCCATGAGACTTATAAACTGACAGGTGGCGTCTTTGCAGTAGTCGAGCAGCCGGAAAATATTCTCTTCATCAGCCACCATCAGGTCAAGCATCCAGTTCTGCGCTCCGCGCATCATTCCGGCAAGTGTAAATGGTGCCTGGTCACAGTTACCCCTGATAAAAACATCATCACCGAAATACTCACTGAGCAGTCTGACTGCCTCGAGCCACACCTGTATGTGCCTGTAATCCTCAACCTTAGCCTTTGCAAGCCTGTCAACAGCCTCAATAACATCAAGATTCCCATGATGAGTCCTGGCCGGCCCATTGACCGGAAAGTCTACCGGGACACCAACGGCACCGGCAAGTGTCACAGTATCAATATCTACCAGTATCCCGTCATATTGATATTTCTCAACACTCCGGATAAATGCCTCCGCGATGACCTTCGGATTGTTCCGGAATTCCTGCATCGTGACCCCTGCCTCCCTTGCGGCCATCATGAAGTTGTGAAGCATCACAGGTATCTTGTCCGGTGCCCTTCCTTCAAGGGCTGCCTTTATTCTTTCATAACCGTTCATGGCATTCAACTCTTAATTAATGACATCCTTCTCAAGTGCCTCAAGTGACTTGCCTCTTGTCTCCACAATGTACTTCCTGAAGAAAAAGTAGCTGCCAAATGTCACCATGGCAAAGAAGGCAAATACAAATCCGATCCCCCTGTTGTCAGGGAACGAGGTCTGGATAACCGGAAAGACAAGCAGAAGGAGCGTGTAAAATACCCAGTGCGAGAATGACCCTGCTGATGCGCCTCGTGACCTTATGTTGTTGGGAAACATTTCTGAGAGCAGAACCCATATTACTGCACCCTGTGAGAAGGCGAAGCACGCCACGAAGCTTAACATGAACACCAGGGGCATGAAACCCTGTATGTCGAAATAGAAGATACAGGCGAAGGCTGCGAGGAAGATGCCCATGCCTATCGAACCGAACAGGAGCATATTCTTGCGTCCAATCCTGTCAATGAAGAACATTGCAGCTATTGTAAAGACAAGGTTCGTCAGGCCAACGATCACAGTCTGAATTATAGCTGACTCTGTTGAAAAGCCCGCAGCCCTGAATATGTCGCTGGAGTATATCATAACTATGGCTATCCCGGTAAACTGGTTGAACATTCCTACCGCCAGGCCGATGAGCATAAGCCTCATATAGGGCTTCCTGAAGAGGTATTTTATGTGATCCACCACCTCGCTGTTTATCGATTGCTGTATCTCTTTTATCATCAAGTCGATATCGGTATTGCTGTTCAGTGATTCCAGCACCTCACGGGCTTCCTGGAGGTTTCCTCTCTTCACCAGCCAGCGAGGGCTCCTGCCGACGAAGAACAGGAGCAGCAGGAACGCCAGTGCAGGCACCGCTCCGGCGATGAACATCCATCGCCAGTTGTCAGGGCCCGTGTCAAGCAGCAACAGGTCTGAAGCGAAGGCAATGAGGATACCGACAACGATCGAGAGCTGGAAGGTAAGTGCCAGCCGTCCCCTGTATGCCGGCGGGGAGATCTCGGAAATGTACATCGGTGACAACACTGAAGCCCCTCCAATGGCAAGGCCTCCTATTACCCTGAATGAAATAAAACTGAAAATATTCTGAGACAAACCAGTCCCGACAGCGGAGACAAGAAACAGAACAGCCATCACCCTGAGCATGTCACGGCGGCCGTATTTGTCACCCGGCACACCGATGAACAATGCACCTGCAACACATCCGAATATCGCCGAGCTGACAGCCCAGCCCTTCATCGTCTCTGTAAGGTCAAAAAACTCAGTAAAGAATGGTATCGCGCCATTTATCACTGCCGTGTCGAAGCCAAACAGGAATCCCCCCAGTGCCGAAACTACGGTGTAAAGAATTAGTTTTCTTCTCATCTTACCTTATTAACAGGGTTTCAATTGAGTACTTCCCGATACCAAACCTTATTCCATCCTCATTTACAGGCAAAGATTCAAGGGTCTCCTCAATAAGGTTGGTTCTGACAGCAGTACCGAAACGGCGGAATGACTTTAACGTCACATCAGACCCGCGCCCCGCCGTGTCATAAATCCTGATTATGACTGCCGGCTCATCTTCTGCCTTCTTGACAGTTGAAATGATGAGGTTATCAGCTTCATCATCAATGCTGAAGAAGCTCATCTCCTCAGGAAGAGCAGCATCAGCATATTGTCCTGACCCTGTTACCGCAATCAGCTTCTCGTTAGCCTCAACGCCGAATCTGCGACCCTTCTCACCTCCTTTGGGATAAGAGGTAAACGAGAACCCGAATTGATGATCGCCTGTCTGGAGGTATTCGTTCCCCTCGCCGTGACAGCTTCTGCGCGAGGCAATCAGCAATGGCTGCAGGATATGGTTCTCTGCAGTATTATCTGTCGGATCAATATAATCAGCTACAGCAACACTCGAACTAAGTATCACACCGTAGCTGTCATTGTCAGCCCCAATCCAATTCTGTATTCCCCTCGGGTGTATCTCCTCGCACGGGGTATCATACCGCTCTCCTGCGGCGCCTTCAATCTCATCCTTTCCTACGGTGACTTTGCCAAAAGGCACCTCATAGCATATCTCTCCGCCGGTCATCTTCAGGGGCAAAGCCATCCTGTACTCACGGTAAAGAACTCCGTCGTAATTCAGAAGGTCGATAATAAAGTCGATCCGTTTCAGCTCATTATAAAAAATGATCTTCTCTTCAATAACAGCGTTCCTTATCGGCTGACGGTTGACAAACATAGTGTAGACGTCACCCGTTTCAGCTATTTTCCAGTTGTGCGGATAGTTTGCCGCCCTGTCAAAGCCTTCCATATCAGGTTGCTGGATGTCGCTGAACTCTCCTGCACCGGTTCCCACGGAGCGCATTGTAAATATCTCCCCTGCCTTGAAACTGGTTGTATCAACAATTTCCAGTCCCATATCCAAGTCATATATCGAAGATAATCCACCGTCAGCAAACCTGACTTTGTAAAATTTGTTGGAGTACCGGGTGGGGGCATCTCCTTTTCCCTGAACGGAAGCATCTCCTGCATATTCCCTGATCTCATCTGCTGACGGCCTCACATAGTAGGTCCTGTAACCGATTGAGGGCACCCCTTCAGCAATAAAGTCTGCCTGTGCAGATTTCAAAGAGCCATCCTCATGTCTGACAATTTTGCTCAGCTGCACTGGTACTGCAGAACCTTTATGGTCCAATAGCTGAATTGAACTCCCCCATCCCTTTTCAAAAATCATTTCAAAACTCGCTCTGTCGCTCCGTTCCCAGCTCAGGCTGTTGAATACCATTACCGGAATTCCTTTTCCCGGTGACACCCTTATTTTTGATGAGATGTCACTGAGAGTTGCAGTGATAATTGCCTCTGCCTCGCTTCTTGCAAAGTAATATTTCTCCTTGAAGAGAGCATCGGTAATGTCTCCGTGCTTCCCTCCCCAGCCATGGTCAGGATAAATCTTGGCCTCCCAGGCCCGGTTAAGCCTCTCTTCCGGATAATTTACGAATGAATTATCAATCAATGCATTAGCAGTGGCGAACTTTTCAGCCACTGTCAGCAGTATATCTCCCTGCCGGCTTGCATTGATGGCTTTCTGGTGTGTCGGACCATGAATATATAGCCAGACAGCTGGTCTCTCCCCATATAAAGATGTTATGGAGGAGTTATTTTGTTCAGCGGCGGTCATGAAGGTTGTGGTGAGGGCAGGAATAATTTCCGGCAACTGCATCTTAACATCTCTTCCGTCAGGGCTCATCACCTCCCAACGGGTGTTCCAACGGTCAATGAGATGTGAATAGCTGACTGGCGGACTCATATCCCAGGATGACAGTACGGGCACGGCCGGAACCGGAGACAGGCTGTCGTAGTACTCGACCCACCTGAGTGAAGTGCCTGCCAGGTACTCAGCTGCATCATAGAAGTCTCCCGCAAGAGGTCTGAAAGCTTCTGAGTAATGGCCGGGAGAGTATGTCAGAACAGATGATCCGTCAGGACTGTACCATTTATATAATCCGGCCTCCATGCGGCTTACTGACATGAAGTTTGTTCCTGATTTCTTCAGTATCTGAGGCATCTGCATTGTCCTTCCCGGCACGTCAGGATTGAAGTAGGTGTCAGCGGTGTATCCGAACTCTTTCTTCAGCCATCTTGAGCCGAAATAAAACTGACGGATCAGGGCTTCGCCCGAATACATCTCCTCGTAAGGCTGGATATAGCTTGATCCGCATGACAGCTGCCCTCCGGCAAGAAGACTGCCTATCATTTCCCTGCTGTCAGGATGGCGATGCACATATTCTTTAAGCAGCAGTGCGTTTTCGATATCAAACCTGTATGACTTGTCTGTTGCCGCCCGTCTGAACAACGGGGTAAGAAGCATAGTGTCACGCTCGATGACGCACTTCTCCGGTGAATCCATCCATGCGATATCCTGGTGGCTTGAGACCATCAGAAAGATTTTGCCCCGGGCGAGTGTTGACCCGGCAAGCTGTGAGAGTGCAGCCGCTGTCCCTGGCCTGTATGACCTCACGCTTGTTACTTTTACGCTACCGTCACCCTCCTTTCGTCCCACTGACTGGACCGAATAATTGTTACCCAGCTTTGAGAAAGTCTGTGGCAGTGATTCAGGGTCGGTGCTCAGAAGCAGACCGTATTCATCAGAAACCGACACCTCGCTAACTGATATGAGCGGGGTGCTTATGGATATCTGTCCTCTTGACTTGTCTCCCTCAGCGGCCATCACAAACTTTGTCTCCTTTTTCCCTGCACCAAAAACCAGCTCTTTGCCCGCAAGGTCAGGTGAGGATTCAAACACTAATGTCCTCCTGCCGCGTTCCGGTGTTTCCGTCATGCTGACCCGTTTGTTGTACTTCACCGAAGTCTGAAGATAAGATTGTGTGTCAGTAGCCTTGAAAACAATGATCCAGCTGTCGCTGCCCTCTGCATGGCCGACAAGCTTTAGCCTGAGGGAGTTGCCGGGAGTAAGCCATGAGGCTGGTGCCCACAGTGTCATATAACCCATGCCATCCCCGTGCATGTCATTCTGCACGCAGAAAAAGCTTAGTTTTCCACCATCGTCGCTTTTATATTCCCACGACCTGTTGGCGCCGGAGCTGAACTGAAACCTCCTGATACCGTCAACATACAGGTCATAATTGTGATCACCCGATGTCAGGTTTACCGATGCCATCCAGACAAACCCTGCTCCCTCAGCTGTATGGTCACCGGACACAGGTGAGGTAAGCCATTCAGCATACATCGTTCCGTCAGTGCACCTTACAAGCATCGACTCAGTGATATCGTTCCTCAGGCTGTGATAAACAAAATCATTGTCGCAGGTACTCTGCACAAATCCCTCATTAAATGATGTTATCCCTGAAGAAAACCTGGCAACCTCCGCGAGCAGGGAGCCATCCTGGGCGGTTGCTGCGGATGAAATAGCAATCGCCGACAATGCAACCAATGTCTTTAATACCCTGTTAAACATACCTTTTACTTTTTATCAGTTATTTCACAAGTCTGTTGATCCGGTCAATCAGCTCCATCATCGATCTGCCATTATGATATGGACATTTCCATGGATCTATCTTCCAGTCATTGCGATAATAGGGAGAGGGATCGTCTGCCGGCTCAACCAGATAGGGAACGCCAAGTCTGCTGACTTTAGTGAACCATTCGCCCCTTTCATGATCGATGACATGTTTGTCAATGAAACCCCATGATTGCTTCACATTGTCCCAGTACTTTTCATTCCCCGTCAGCATGAAGGCATTCATAAAGCCTACCATTGTCTCGGCCTGTAACCACCAGTGTTTATTGGTCCGCACATGACTGCCAGAACGGCTTGACTCAAGAAAGAGTCCTCCATCCCTGTCAAGACCCGTCCGCTCAACTGCATCAGCCATGAGCAGCGAAAGTGACCTCATCTTTTCTATCACCTGACTGTCGCCAAGAATCCCGGTTGCTTCCCACAAAAGCCACGATGCTTCTATATCATGTCCGAAGGAGCATATTGCCTTCGAAGGCTCCGTCTCCCTGAATGATTCATCAAAGAAGATCCCCAGGTGTCCGTCAGACCTTATGATCTTATCAGTGAAGAGTAATATAAGTTCACGCAAACGCTCTCTGACCAGTTCATCCTGCCACACCCTGAACAGGGCTGCATAGGCTTCGAGAAGATGAAGATGGGTATTCATTGACCTGGGCTCGTTATTGTCTGCCATGCGATTTTCACTGCAGGGCTTCCAGTCGCGTGTGCATGCCTCAATGTACCCGGGGTTTGTACTAACCTTTGTCCTGGCCTCAAGAAGCAGAAAGAATTGTTTAATTACTTCAAATACTTCAGGTGAGCGATTGTATTCGTAATACTTGCACATGGCGTAAATGACGAACACCTGCGCATAGGTGTGCTTTATGTCAGAAGCAACGCTGTGGTCAGGTCTGAGCTCCATGAAGTAACCGCCAGCTTCTCTGTCTGCGAAGTTCTCCTGAATGACCTGCCAGGCTCTGTCAGCCATAAACTTGTATTCCCTTTCATCATATCTCATCGCCGCGGCAGAGAATGTCCACAGTATCCTTGCATTAAGCACGCATGACTTGTTAGCCGTAAGAACAGGTTTGCCTTCAAGATCAGCTGCACCGTAAAATCCTCCGTTATGGTGGTCAGGACTGTACCTTACCCACCATGCAAGGATATTGTTCTTCAACTCATTTTCAAAGATTGTACGGTAAGCAAAAAGTTCAGACTTTAAAATATTCATATACAGATTATTAGTATACACAAATCTGAAAAGTGATATTCTTTCTAATATAGTCTGATTTGGTGAAAGAGATTATAAGGTTTATGATAATTCTGACAGGGAAACATAGGTAGGCAATGAACAGACGGAAGACCGAAGACGAAGAGTTAATAGTATTGCCAGTTGCCAGGAAAAATGCGACCTTTGCCCCTGTCGTAATGCAAGCTAATGAACAGGGGTCTCGCTTTTGGTACAGCAATTTTACTGATAATCAATGTCAGCTCATGCCGCAAGGCACCGGATCCGCCGTCACCTGATGACACGGCCCTCTTCGCAGCATGCGTTGTGCCCGGAACATCATCATCTCTTGATATAGTGACATTCAATGTCGAAGGCTTCCCCAAGGCAGGATATTCAAGCGTAACGGCACTGGCAGCATTGCTCAAGACAATTGATGCCGATGCTGTGGCGCTGCAGGAAGTGGCCTCAGAGGCTGACTTCATCCGCATGGCAAACCTGATGCCCGGGTGGTCCGGTTACTTCTACCCTATTGATAACGATGACTGGAACCTTGCATACCTCTTCAAAGACAGTGAGATAGAGGTTTCACTTGAATCGGCAAGACTCCTCTTCAAAGACGACTTTTATGCCTTTCCAAGACCACCGTTCGAGATAATGATAAGCCACAAACCTTCAGGCACTGACCTTTACCTGATAAACCTCCATCTCAAATGCTGTGGCGGCACGGACAACGAGAACAGCCGGCGTACTGCCTCGCAGAAGCTCAAGGAGTATCTTGACTCCCAGAGAGGTGACGACGCCGTCGTGATGCTGGGCGACTACAACGACGAGATCGCGTCAGACAACGAAAGTGAGAACCCATTCCTTAACTTCGTCAATGACCCTGATGATTACCTGTTTTCTGACCTGGCGATAGCGAAAGGAACACCACTGTGGTGGTCATACCCCTCGTGGCCCAGCCACCTCGACCATATCCTCGTCACCGATGAGCTGGCTCAGTATGTTGACACTGCTATGGTCGTCAAGGCCAGCCCCTGTTATCCCGACTATGCCGATGTACTTTCAGACCACCGGCCTGTCATGGTCAGAATACGTCAATAGTGATTCCAAGCTTTACCTTCCTCCACGACTGCCTGCTGCCTACTCCCTGCTTCGTCCTCCGTAGCTTTAGCGAAGGAGGGCTCCTTGCCCCTTGCCCCTACTTGTCCCTGGCTATGACAACGTAAACCGGAAAGTGGTCACTGTAACCACCCTGCCACACTGTTCCAACAAATGATCTGAGCGGATATCCCTTATACTGACCGTCCTTCTGAAGGAGGAAAGGTGCGTTGAATACCCTTGCCTGAAGGAACCTGTATGATGAGCGGTCACTCCCCAGAAGTGCCTGTGTTATTATTATCTGGTCGAAGAGATTTATCCCGTCACGGTAGTAGAGAGATCCTATACCTTTCCTGAAGAGAGGATACATGGTATTGAAGAGCTCCCCCTCTTCCAGACTCTCCGGATCACCCCCGGCACGAAGATACTTGCGGACGCTCTCGTCGGTGGGATCATCATTGAGGTCACCCATGACAAAAATCTTCGCCTCCTGACTTATTGCAAGCAGGCTGTCGACCAGTCTCCGGGAGAGCTGGGCTGCAGCAATGCGCCGCGGACGTGTTGTCATCTCGCCGCCGCTGCGCGACGGCCAGTGTCCTACTATGAAGTGCATCGGTTCACCGTCGAACCTGCCTGAGACCACAAGCTGGTCACGGGTATAAACCCTCTCACCATTTTCGTCGGTGAGGTCGAGCATGGGGCTGGCTGATGCCGTCACCCTGAAATACCTGGGACGATACATCAACGCCACGTCAACACCCCTCCTGTCAGGCGAGTCATAATGAACGATCTGGTAGTTTGACTCTTTCAGTAGCGGGTGTGCCGCAAGGTCTTCGAGCACAGAGCGGTTCTCGATCTCACTTACACCCAGCACGGCAGGTCCCCCACCCTGCCATCCGTTCTCCTCACCTATGCGCGAAATAACCAGTGCCATGTTGTCAAGCTTCTCAAGATATCTACTGCCAGTCCATTTGTTGGGTCCATCAGGCGTAAATTCCTCATCAAGAACATCAGGAGTATCTATAGTGTCAAAGAGATTTTCGAGGTTATAGAAACATATCACCCCCGCCCTCACCTTCTGCTGGGCAAAGAGACAGGCAGAAGTGACTGAGAGAAATAATACAAATATTATCCTGAGCATAACCTTGGTCTTGATTTGAAGTAAAGGTAGCACTTTCGCCTTTCTCCTTTCTCCTTTCTCCTTTTAATTATATCTTTATAGCTGACCTTTATTGCCAATCATGAAATATAACAGACTGATCTATTTTGTGTTACTGTGGATAGTCACATGCGGCACCTTAACTGCGCAGCAGGGAAAGGTGAGCGGGATCATCACAGACAGGAGCAGCGGATCACCGCTTGCCGGTGCCGTAATCACCGACGCCTCGGGACGGGAACTCGGATCATCGGCTGACGACGGCTCATTCCTTGTGAGCACCGATCAGGGAAAACAGATGCTCTTCATAGACCTGGCCGACTACGAACAGGTGATCATCAGTGTCACCGTAACAGCCGGTGCTACTGCGGATGCCGGATCGATTGCCATGCCGCGGCTCACAAACTATATCAACGACTTTGTCTCTGTAAATGTGAGCGAGGGAGTCTCGGAAGACAGCTTCGAGAGCCAGGCGATACAGGGTGCCCTGAGCGCCTCTGCAGACATCTTCCTCAGCACATCAGCATATACCTTCGGCCCGGTGATGTACAGGGTCAGGGGCTATGACGCCAACTACCAGAATGTGAGCCTTAACGGCTTTGTGGTCAATGACATCGAATCGGGGTCTCCTTATTATTCGAACTGGGGAGGACTCAATGACGTCATGCGAAGCGCCATGGTAAGCTCGGGTCCCGAGCCCATTGGCTTCCTCTTCGAGCCGGTGGGAGGCGCCACACGAATCAACACCCGCGCTTCAGAGTACCGCAGCGGCGTCAAGGCTGTCTATTCTCTCTCCAACCGGACATACCGAAACAGGGCGATGCTCACATACTCCACCGGGCTGATGAACAATAACTGGGCGTTCACCGGAAGCTACTCAAGACGGTGGAGCGAGAGAGGCTATGAGCAGGGGACCTTCTATGACGCCAACTCCTTCTTCCTCTCCGCTGAGAAGAAGATCAACAGCCGTCACAGCCTTAACCTCACGGCCCTTGACGCGATATATGAGAGGGGTGTCGGCGGAGGCTCAACACAGGAGGCTTATGACCTTACCGGTGATGTCTATTATAATCCCTACTGGGGTCTTCAGAATGGCGAGGTGCGCAGTGCACGCGTCAGGAGCAACAACAAGCCGCTGATAACCCTTGCCCACTTCTGGAAACCGTCCGATAAGATTGACATACAGACTACTGCAGGTTACTGGTTCGGCAAGAGCGGGTACTCAGCCCTCAACTGGTACGATGTGCTTGACCCCAGACCCGATTACTACCGCAAGCTGCCCAGCTACTACAGTGACGAATCTGATATCGACCGCATCACAGAGGCTTGGCAGACTGACCCGTCAGTGAGCCAGATAGACTGGGATCACTTCTATTACGCCAACGGCAAGAACATCTTTTCTGTTCCTGATGAGGGAGGCGTTCCGGGCAACACAGTCACCGGAAACAGGTCAAAGTATATCGTCGAAGACAGGCGCAATGATATCTCACAGTTCCAGTTCAATACGAGGACTGCATGGGAGGTGTCAGAAAAATTCAATCTCACGGGAGGGCTGCTGGTCGATCTCTTCCGCGGACATAACTTCAACGTCATCAAGGACCTCCTGGGGGGCGACTACTGGCTTGATGTAGACCAGTTTGCCGAAAGGGATTTCCCCAATGATCCTGACGCCTTTCAGAGCGACCTCAATGAGCCAAACAACACAGTTACCGTCGGCGAAACATTCGGCAACAGCTATTATGCCATCCAGCGCGGCGCAACACTATGGGGCACGGGACGCTACAGCAACAAACGCTATTCGGCATACCTCAGCGCACACGCCAGGTATACTGAGATGTGGCGTGAAGGGCTGATGAAAAAAGGGCTGTTCCCTGACAATTCTTACGGCGAATCTGAGCACCTCTCCTATCCCACCTGGGGTATCAAGGCAGGAGGCGACTTCCGCATCACGGGGCGCCACATGATTGTCCTTAATACACTCTTTACAAAGAACCCACCGTTATTCCGAAATGCCTTCCTCTCGCCGCGCACACGCAACAGCTCCACACCGGGACTGGGTCAGGAGACGATCATCTCGGGTGACATAAGTTACATCCTCCGCTCCCCGGTTGTCAAGGGAAGGCTTACCGCCTACTACACCCGCTTCAATGATCAGACGGAGGTGACAAGCTTCTATCATGACGAATGGAGGACCCTTGTCAACTATGCAATGTCAGGCATAGACAATGAGAATTACGGTATTGAGGCAGGAGCCGAGATCAGCCTCACTGCTGAGCTGTCAGTGAACGCAGTGGCCTCACTCGGACAGTACCTCTGGGTAACCAATCCGGCTATCACAATAACGAAAGACAATAACAGCGAAGAGCTGAGTACCGAGGAGGTGTGGATAAAGTACTTCCGTCAGAGCGGAACACCACAGACAGCACTGGCTGCCGGTATTGAATACAACTCATCGCGCTTCTGGTGGGCAGGGGTGACAGGCAGCTACTACGACCAGATCTTCCTCGACTTCAACCCCGTCACCCGCACAAAGGACGAGACGGGTTACTATCCCTACTGGGAACAGCAGAAGCAGGTCGATCCGGGCTTCCTCATTGACATCTTTGTCGGTAAATCATGGCTGGTAAATGACATTTACATAAATGTCAGCGCCAACCTCAGCAACGTGCTCAACAACCGCTCATTTGTCACAGGGGGCTTCGAGCAGTACAGGTTTGACCCTGAGAATCCGGAGCTTTTCCAGCCAAAGATCTATTATGCCAATGGCTTCAACTACTTCATTAATTTCAGTATCAGGTATTAAGATGAGGGAGGACAAGAAAATGAAGATGAATACGAAAATACTGAAGGGGATTGCAGCCATGGCAGCCATGCTGGTTATCACCTCATGCATCGACAACAACGAGGCCCCTCCTCCGGAGAAAGAGTTTGTTGCTGGTGAAATAGTAACCGTTGACCAGGTAAAGGCACTGTATGCCGCCGAGCTTGCAAAGCCGTGGCAGGAGCGTTACCCGGTACAGATAACACAAAACTGGTCGCTCAAGGGTATCATCACCGCCAGCGACAAGAAAGACGGCAACCTCTACAAGGAGGCATTTATTGAGGATGGCACCACGGGGTTGCGGATGCTCTTTGACGCAACCAGCGGACTGTACATTGGTGATTCGGTAATAGTAAACGTTAAAGATCTCTACCTGGGCGACTACGGCAACTTCATCCAGATGGGAGGTGTGCCATACTATGATGGCGAAGGGAGCATAAGGGTATCAGGGTTCAACATGGACAGCCAGGTACTTAAGCTATCGATCGGAAACCCGACATACCCTGCAACGGCGACCATCACTCAGGTCAAATCATCTCAGTGGCTTGGCAGGCTCGTGAGGTTCGAGAACGTGGAGTTCAATGACAACGAGATCGGGCGGACATGGGCCGAACCTGATGCTGACCCACCCGCATCTGCAAACAGAAGCCTGGTCGACTGCTCAGACAAGAGCATAATCGTCAGGACCAGCGGCTATGCCTCTTTCGCCGGTGAGACCCTCCCTCCGGGAAAGGGATCGATAGTCGGCATCGTCACTGTCTTCAACAGCGACTACCAGCTTGTTGTGAGAGACTACTCCGAGGTGCAGATGACAGGCGAGAGGTGCGGATTCGTGCCCCAGCCCCTTGGCACTCCGGTGGAGACACTCAGCGAGAACTTCAGCAGCTTCAGTGACAATGCCACCGTTTATATCAGCGGCTGGCAGAACCTTGCCACTGCAGGAGGACGTCTGTGGCTGGCAAAAGTATTCAGCGGCAACACATACGCACAGGCAACCGGTTATAACTCAGACCTGACAAGTATGGTGACATGGCTCATCACCAGACCGGTGAGACTCTCCACCCAGAAGGTACTGACCTTCCAGACTGCCAAGGCCTACTGGGCACATACCGGCACGAACCTACCGATGCAGGTGCTCTTCTCAACAGACTATAACGGCACCAACATAACCACAGCCACCTGGACACCGCTGACCGCAACACTGGCGCAGAAGAGCGATCCTGACCACACGTTCATCAACTCAGGCAATGTCAACCTGCCGGTTATGTCAGGAAAGTCAGGAGTGATAGCTTTCAAATATACGGGGAGCGATAGTGAAAGTACGACGTACCGTGTTGATAATATTATTGTTACAACTGCAAAATAAATACTGACCAGATGAAGACCATTATAAGATATCCTCTGATAGTTGCAGTAATCCTGGCGGCAGTCATCTCATGCAACAGGGATCCGGTCCCTCCGCCTGAACCGGTAATTGACTATGTGACTGTCAAGCAGCTGAGAAAAATGTATGATGAAGGTGTGACAACAATAGATACCAATATCTACATCCAGGGTATCATCACCCTCACCCCCGAACTTGGCAACCTCCCCTCCTTCGTCGCATATCTTCAGGATTCAACCGCCGGCATATGTCTGACGGTGTCAGGCACCAACACTTTCTCGCGTGACTCTGAAGTTAAGATCCTGTGCCGTGGCGTCTCATTCACGATGTATAACGGTTTGCTCCAGTTTGGGGATATCAGCATCGCCGACCAGACAGAACTCATAAATCTCACTCCGCAGCCAATAACCCCGGCTAAGGTTTCTATCGGTGAGATTCTTGCAGGTGAGCACCAGGCCGAGTATGTGATGATAGAGAGTGTGCAGTTCGATGCCCCCGGGACCTACTCGGGCACAGATATTCTGACCGACTGTTCAGACGAGATGGATGTCTACACCCGTTCTGACGCCACCTTTGCCTCAAACACACTGCCTGCCGGGAACGGCTACATCAAAGGTGTGGCCTCTGTCTTCAATGACGCCCAGCTGTTGCTGCGTGACGAAACCGAGAACCAGATGACAGGTTCAAGATGCAATGCCTCAGGAACAATATATCTTTCGCAGGACTTCACCACCCTTGTCAGGTATGCAGATGTAAGCACTCTTGCAGGTTGGAAGACCTTTCCTCAGGAGGGGACAAAGACATGGTACGGCAATGAGGTAAGCTCACGCAAGTGGGTGCAGGCTACCGCATATAATTCAGGACTGGCATCAGTGGTAACATGGATGATAGCTCCGGCGGTTGACCTCACGGCTGCTACAGAGCCTTACCTCATCTTCGAGAGCGCTGACGGCTATGACAACGGAGCCACACTGAAGGTGTATGTATCAACAAACTACACAGGATCGGCTACTCCGTGGACCAGCACATGGACCGAGAAGAGTTTCACCCTGCCCCCTTCGACACAGGGCACCTACAGCCAGTTCGTTTCTTCAGGACAGATTGATCTTACTCCCTATAAGGGCGGCCAGGTTTATATTGCCTGGGTTTATACGGGAGCGGACCCGACTGGTACTGCCTCCGACAAAACAACCACCTGGGAGGTTGACAACGTCCTTGTAGCTGAAAAATAGGCTTTGTCATGAAGCGTGCAGCCTTCACGTTCCTGACAGCATGGTCACTCCTGACCATCACATTCGCCCAGCCGCCGGCAGGGTACTATAATTCTGCATCAGGACTGACAGGCAAGGCACTTCAGCAGGTACTGCATGACATCATTGACAATCATACCGTCATCCCCTATGACAATCTTTACAGTTGCTTCCTGACGACAGATGTCAAACCCGGGAATATAGTCTGGGACATGTATTCTGACAAGCCGGGAAGCACTCCGGCATATGTCTATACTTACGGTGCCGGGCAGGAGTGCGGCAACTACAACAGCGAGGCTGACTGCTTCAACCGCGAACACTCATTCCCGAAGAGCTGGTTTAATGATGCCTCACCGATGTACAGCGATCTCTTTCACCTCTATCCTACTGACGGCTATGTCAACAACCGCAGGAGCAACTACCCGTTTGGAGAGACCGCCAGCCCGACATGGACCTCATCTAACGGAAGCATGGTAGGTCCCTCATCATGGTCCGGATATACCGGTATCGTCTTTGAACCGATAGATGAATACAAGGGCGATTTTGCACGCACATACTTTTACATGGCGACGAGATATTACGGCGAAGATTCCGGCTGGCCCGGCAGTGACATGACAACAGGTGCGCAGCCGAAGCCGTGGGCGCTGACCATGCTCCTCGCCTGGCACCGCACCGACGCTGTGAGCACGAAAGAGACAAACAGGAACAACGAGGTATACAAATACCAGAATAACCGCAACCCTTTCATTGATGATCCGCAGTTTGTGGAAAAGATATGGGGGACCCTAAATCCGGTCGAGGTAATTGTTGCACAGCAAGCAATCCTGAAGCTCTGGCCTAATCCGGCAGGTGACTACCTCAACATTGAGGTGCCGGGCTATGATTGTGCCGGAGCCTCCCTCATTGTCTTCGACATCAGAGGCTGCCTTTTAATGAGGGAGACGCTTGATGAGGGTGTGGCACAAATGGATATACACGAGCTTAAAGCCGGCATTTATTTCATCCGTCTGACCTGCGGGCAGGGGACGTACAGCGGTTCATTCGCGGTTGACCGCAGGTGAAAGACACAGCAAACCCCTGCCAGAGCGCAGGGGATAGTTCATTGCTATCTCAGACCCCCGCTGACCATCAATAGTCGAGGGTGATGATTCTTCCTTTGGTGAAATCGAAGAATCTGTCTTTCTGCGCTACCTGGACACCATCCATCAGGTCACCGGGTTCGTAACCGGCAATCTTGAGGCAGGTGGGGCAGGCATAGACGCCAACATTCATCTCAAGGAGCTTTTTTATCAGCGTATGAGCCGATTCAAAGTCAGCGTATTCAATGTCCTTGGCACCCTTCACCAGCAGATGAACAGAATGAATGTCCATATATACAAGCACATCCTTGTCGGCAGCCATCATGGTTGCCATTTTCAGAGGCATAAGGACCCTGTGGGGATCGTCATAGCACTCAGTGATATGGATAAAGACACCATCCCTGACTGTTACACCGGTATCAGTCACGGCAGCCGGCTGGGTTGTGGTTTGATTGCATGAACTGATGATCAGTCCAAGGATCAGGAACATTAAAGCTTTTTTCATAGGGATTGTATTTAAAATGATGCGTTGATGCCTGATATTTTATGAACTAATAAAGTTAGCAATTAAACCTGAAAACTAATCTGTTGCATCGGTCAAAATATTTGGTAATCTTTTATCGCTGATTGCTGTATTTTCATGGGGATGAATGGTACCAACTGAACAAATTCTTGTTAAATTCGTTGAACAATAGGGGCTCTTAAGACCCGTTATAGTTCAGACAAGAGAACACAAATATTTACAAGGAGGAGAGATCATGAAAATTCAGGTACACACCGACAAAAACATCAAAGGATCAGAGAGGCTTGAGAATTTCGTTACAGAGGTACTCACGAAGTCAATGAAGAGGTACGCCGATCAGATCACGCGACTTGAAGTACATCTCTCAGACCAGAACGCTGACAAATCATCGAAAGATGACATTCAGTGCAAGATAGAGGCGAGGGTGAAGGGATTGAATCCTGTAGCAGTAAACAGCCGTGGCAATGAGATTGACCAGGCTGTCAGTGCTGCCAGTTTAAAGCTGAAGTCGTCGCTGGAATCGCTGACCGGCAAACTGAAGGCAAAAAAATAGACTTCCTGTTTCAATTCCAGAAAAGCCATAATGGCTGAGCCTTTAACGTTGCTCTTTTATTAACTTTATATCATAATCCATGTACATCGGCAGTGCAGCCGAGCCGTACCAGGGGTATATCTCAGTGTCAAATATACCTGTCCTGACGGTTGGGTCTGTTTGCAGCAGCAGCTCTGCCTCTTCCGTTGTTTTAACATTAAGGATGAAGATGCCGCGGTACTGACGGTCATTGGCGCCTAGAGGACCTGCAACCACAAGCTTGTTCTCCTCTGCCATCTTGTTCATATTGGAGAAATGTCCGGCAAAGAGGCTGTCACGTAATGCCTTGTCCTGCACATCATTCGGGCCGGTCTTAAGAATTACGAGAACATACATTTTCATGCCCCTTTCGTCTGCCCCAAGCTGAGCGGCGAGGGTGGAATCGTATTCAGGATTGGCGTTCTGCCCTGTTGCCATCAGGGTCGTAAGGAGAATAAATGCAGAGATGCAGATTGTTTTCATAGTACTGTAAGGAATATAGGGCAATAACAAATTGTCTGTATCAATAGTTCTAACATAAATAAACAAAAGCTATGAAAATGAAAGCAGGAATGAGTCATCTATTATCACTCATGATAATCATGGCATTAACGGTGTTGCCATTAAGCCTTGACGGTCAGGGCACCAGGACCAATTTCTCCGGTACCTGGGTTTATAATGCAGAGAAGAGCAACACAGGGCAGGTGTCAGGGCAGGGACAGGGCAGAGGCGGGTTTGCCGGCGGTGACTTCACCGTAAAGCAGGATGCCAATCTTCTCACAGTTGAGAGGATACGGACTAATCCAGAGGGACAGAGCAGTACAACAACCACGAAGTACACCCTTGACGGCACGGAGTCACTCAACAGCAGTCCCCGCGGTGAGAGCAGGTCGGTTGCATCATGGTCATCTGATGGCAAGATACTTACTATCAAGACTACACGTACAATGAGCAGGGACGGTGAGTCGAGGACACTAACCACAACGGAGGTATACAGTCTGTCAGATTCAAAAACGCTTAACATCGAGATAACCTCGCCGTCGCCTGAAGGCGAGAGGAAGGTTACGGCCGTATACAACAAAAAGTAATTATATTTGCACCCGTTATGTCCCCGGGGGCATAGCATACCGGAGAGATGCCAGAGTGGTCGATTGGGGCGGTCTCGAAAACCGTTGTCCGGGTAACTGGACCGGGGGTTCGAATCCCTCTCTCTCCGCAGACCATATCACTGCTGTCAGCCAAAAGGCTGACAGCAGTTTTATTTTACGGCAGCGCGAACCTGGCTTGCCAGAGTGAGTGATGACGGAAAATAAAACCCTCATGAGCATGGCTCATGAAGGAGTGATATGGTCTTTCGGGTTTCCCCCCAGGGATCACGA
The DNA here is from genome assembly GCA_963732365.1 of uncultured Bacteroidales bacterium. Classification (GTDB taxonomy): domain Bacteria; phylum Bacteroidota; class Bacteroidia; order Bacteroidales; family VadinHA17; genus SR-FBR-E99. The sequence goes on from CAVSZC010000007.1 coordinate 167,908, forward strand.
GCCCCGCACAGCGGGGCGAGTACTCCCCCTGAAAATGGCTGTATTTTCAATACATTACTGTACCTGTCCGAAGACACGACACACGCCGGAAATTGTCACCCGGCATCTGCTCAGCTGCATGGTACAATAATTAAAATAAATGAGATTATTTCTGTGGAGAGATTATTGATAAACACCCTTTTCGCGCAATAACTTTTCAATCTTCTTCCGCTCTGAAATATATGTGTCTTCTGCTCTCCTGATAAATTCCTGAAATTCCGGCTCACCACGGATCCCGTCCAGCAGGGAATAGTCCCGATATCTTATAATCTCTGGTGATATTCTTTCAATATCCTCGCATTTTTGAGCTTCCCGAAGACTTTCTATTGCTCTAACATTGTCATCCATTGCCGAATAAGTAACAGCAAGCCAAAAATAATCGGAACCGCTTGGATTTGGCTGATCCTGTTCTATTTTTTTCAGCGTATTCTTGATAACTCCTTCAAAGTGATAAACAGATTCTTCTTCTTGTCCGTTTTTCATGTAAATATATCCAATACGCCGATCTGGATTAACTTTTTTCCCCTGTTGTTCCTGCTCTTCAATATATTCTTCAACGTGTTTCAAGGCTCCATTGAAGTCTTGTGCCTTTATGTAATAGTAGACCAAACTCATGGATGTAATCCGATTGCTCTCATATAATTTCAGAGCGATTCCAAGTGCAGAAGGATAATTTCCCTGACTCTTATCTCTTTCTAACAAGAAAAAGTAATAGTACAGTGAATCGTTGTCGTATTTTATCAGCTCTTCTGCATATTTTAATTCTTCTTCATAAAAACCCATAAAAAGAAGATAGTCACAAAGGCTTCTTATAGCTACACTCCTGTTATATTGATCGTTACACAACTGTACTGCTTTCAACTCAGATTCAAGAGCCGCCAGATATTCACCTTTCCTGAAAGATATATCTGCTAATGCGTGGTATCCATCCGAACTATTTGGATTGTACTTAAAGAGAAGTTGTACGGCATCCTCTGCTTCCTTGTATAATCCTTTCCTTGTGCACATTATGGCTTTCAACTGGAGTGCAACAGGGTTTTTTTCATCGAAATGGACTGCCCGGTTTGCGAGAAATAATGCAGAATCCAAATTCCTTCCGACAATACGCCATCCCAGATGTACATAAGCATCAGAATATGTTGAATCGAGCTGGATTGCCTTTCTAAAGTATTGCTCCGCCTTGTCAAATAATTCCTTATTATTATTGGGTCGGGCAACCTTAACCAGCTCAACACCCTGCATCTTCAGATTGAGGGCAGCTATGTTGTTTGTTGGTATTTTTTCAATGATTTGTTTCTCTACAGGAGTAATGGTTGCTTTTAATTCTGATGAAATTAACTGTGCAATCTCGCTCTGTATTCTGAATATATCTCTGGTATCCAGAATTTCCTGTTCATACGATTTTGCCCAAACGTGAGCTTCTTTGCCTTTTGCCCTGATTAACTGTACCCTGAGACGGAAAGTGTTGCCATATTTCTGACCGCTTCCCTCGACAATATAATTCACTCCCAATTCCCTCGCAATCTCAGGAATGGTTTTGGCAGTATTATTTCTGAATTGTTCAACTGATGTACGACCTAGAACCCTGAGTTCCTTAATTGTTTGCAGATTGTTAAGTATCTCATCCATAATGCCGTTGATAAAATAAACATAGGTCGTGTCTGAGCTATCGTTGATAAAGGGCAATACGGCAATGGATTTTTCAATCTGTTCTTCTGATTTAAACAGCTTTGGAATAAAGTAAAAGCCAAGGAGTATAAGCATTAAAACCATAAAAGATCCAACAATGACTTTTGTTTTATTATTCCTATGAACAACTGATGGTTGTTTGGGTATTTCCTTCGAGATCTCCTTTGGTTTTTGTTCATATTTTTCAATAGCCGTAATAATCTCTTTTACTGAATTGGCTACTTTGTTGATCTGATCCCTGTAATAGATCTTGTTGAAATTGTCCTGCGGGTGATCTTCAGTGGCTCTTAATGGCCGGTTGACTCCTGCGGATTTATAGATGAAGTCAACACTTCGGAGCACTCCATCCAACACAAACTCACATTGCTTAAGGTCCTCAGTATCCAGATCGTATATGCGGACAGGCAGCACCCTGCTTTCGACATTACCACCTGACAGTTTCACCTTTAATCCAAACTGATCCTGCGAAGCCTGTTCAATAAATGCCTTAAACTCATGTTCCCACGCATAGGATTTTGGATCACAATATGTGCGTGAAATGATAGGGATAAAGATCAGGCACTTCAGCTTATCCTTCAGGGAGGCATCGACATCATGTGTCTCTAACAAGCCATCGGTCGGATTAATGTCGAAATAAACGCTGATCTCTTCCTTGAAAGTGGACTCAAGTTCACCCTTCAGATTATCCACAAACTCGGTAACCCAGCCATCATGTTTGTTGTCCTTCTGACGGTAGCTGATGAAGATGTCGTAATTATATCCTTCGATAATGCTTGACATCTGAGGTCTATTTAATTCATTATCAAAGTTAAGTCATAATCAGACTACGCGCAAAAAATAATATGTTCATGATTTGAATATTTCCGATGTTTGACCCTGGCAGATGTCCCAAGAGGAAAATATGACGCCCATTCATAATTACTATTTTGCCATTCTGGCATATTTTTATGCCACTGCTGCGGCAGCGTGGCAATCATACCCGGCTGCAGGTATCCACCCTGGGGATCAGCGATGCTAATCCCACTACTCCAAAATGACATACCACCTCCCCCCTGACGGTACCGTCAGGGGTACTCCTCCTTAACAAGGAGGAGAAATTGCCATATTAATTCTGTATGATGCCTTATGTACCCGGCGCATGGCGGTTCCCGCCATTGCCGGGGGTTGTCACCCCCGGCTACAAAGCTGCGATGCCTCCGGCATCGGCCCTGATCAACCAGTCCTGCGGACATAGCCGACATGCAGTTATTCTTACGGAATCACCGAAGGCAATACCTCTCTCTGATCCCAAAATGCAGACTTATTTCCCGAAGAATCCTTTTCTGGATTCTATGTGTGAAAAAGGTTCCGAAGAAGCAATAGCTGATTTAGTATTTATAACCGGACGCAAAACATATATTGTCCCATCCTCATTGATCTGCAATTTATTTACAGTTAATTCTGCTATCACAACTTCATTGGTACCATTGCAGGTAACGTCTCCTTCCCAGGAATAGCATAGGATGATTTCATTCACATCTTTCCATGCCCACAGAGCCAGCCCTCCGTCATTTTCATCAGTGGAATTGGTATACGAAACGAAGTAAGTCCCTGCAGCCGAGAATAAAACAATAAGTTCCATATCCGTTCCGGCAACAGGTTCTCCGTGAATAGTCACCATCTCCCAGGTCCGGCACAGCAAATCCGTTCTTGTTGACTTATTCATCTCTTCCTGTTTTGTAGCATTGATAATGATCTTGTTACCGGGATTGCTGTCAAGAAAAATCGAGAAGCTGATTGTATTATCATCAATCTCAGTAATCACGATTTTTCCAAAATCTGAAAGTATAATTGTTTTATTATCAATGATATCATAGGTGCCAAACAAAACCACCTCTGCGCTGGTTGATTTCAACGTTGTGTTTTTTACAACTATGTAATTACCACTTTCGTTAAACTCAAAGGATTCATAAACACCTGTTCCATCAGTGACCCATTTTGCACATAATGTTTCTTTGTCCAGGGTGTCCTTTGTTGGGCCCTCGTCTTTATTGCAAGCAATAATTCCTGCCAGCAATAAAACAATTGCTAAAATTAATTTCGTGATTTTCATATTTCAGATTTTATTGATGAGTAGTTAATCGGATTACTGGCTATTTATTTTTGATGATATTTAAATATGAATGAGAAAAATCGATTGCCTGAAGCAAAGCAGCTATGCCTAAATAAAGTTCCGACATTATAAATTAATACCGGTATTTTTAGTCAAAAAAGAAAGTGGGTTGATCAAATTAATCGTTTGTTGGTCAATTGGAAAGATGAATGCAGTTAAAAAGAGGATTATACGTTTATGAGACACATATCTGCAAAAAGATAATAATGACAAATTCATTGTCCATAATTTGCCCGCTGTCTATTAGTCACCCCCGGGTACAAAGCTGCGATGCCTCCGGCATCGGCATTGTTCACTCATTCGCACTGGTCAGCATCCGGGAGGCCAGATCAATCATCAGATTTTATCTGTAAATTTGATACCGTAGAAATTTCAAAATGAAAAATACCTATAAGAAGGCCGTCATCGCGGCACTGAAACGGACAAGTACCGTTAAAAATGAAACGCTGACCGAAGCGGATATCAAACACCTTCCTCCCATCGTCCAAAAATACATCAGGTACACGGGCTCATTAGGGAAAGAGAAAGTACTTAATTTCAGAGCAGTATTTGCCGGGGGAATCAGATCAGATTCATCCGGAGACTTTATGCCTCTCATATCAGAACAATACAACTTCTTTGACAAACCTACCCGCCTTTTTTACATCGTTGCAAAGAAAAAAGGTATTCCCGCGAAGGGGATTCACCTGTACAGAGATCAGACAGCAATCATGCTGGTAAAGATTTTCGGACTATTTACTGTGGTTGATGCCAGGGGAAAAGAGATGGACCAGGGAGAGACAGTGACGGTATTTAACGATATGTGCTTTATGGCACCGGCCTCACTTATAGACCCGAATATCGAGTGGAAAGAGGTTGACAGTATTACCACAGATGCACGGTTCACAAATGGTAACATTACCGTCAGTGCAACATTGTATTTCAATGAAGATGGAGAGCTCGTAAACTTCCTGAGCAATGACAGATTCGAGACTGCAGATGGGAAAACATACAAGAACAATCCCTGGCTCACTCCTGTGACAGGCTATAAGAACATAAACGGATACCGGCTTCCTTCAGGTGCAAAACTTATATATAAACATCCTGATGAAGACTTTTGCTACGGCGAGTTCAACCTGGCAAGCATCGAATACAACTGCAAGGATTATCAGAATTAAACATTGAGAGACTACGGGGTAAATGTAACCTTATTAAAAAATGAGTGCTATCCAAGTCCGCCTTGCCGGTGATGCCGATAACGACAATATCATCAGCCTCGCCGCAAGATGCCCCCAGGAGGGTATGATAACCTTCTTTATCAACCGTACACCCCGCTTCAATAGCCTCCACCGTCTGCTCGACAAGGAGGCATGGCATTTTGTTGCCTGCAAGGCAGACCGTATTATCGGACTCGTAGGCATTACCCATTTCCCGGCTTCGGTACTCAACAGCACATACAAGGTCGGGTATATGCTCGACCTCAGGGTAGATGAGGCTTACAGGAGCGGCATCACCGCATTCAAGCTTGTAAAGACCGCTATAGATCATATCAGAGAGTCAGATGCCGACATGGTGATCGCCAACTTCCTGTCAGAGAACAAGCGCCCCCTGGTCTTCACAAGCGGCAGGGGCGGTCTGCCAGAGGCATGTCATCTTGGAACAAACAGAATCTTTAACATCATCCCTATACGGCGCATGCGCCTTGATAAACGTTTCGAAATCGGAATACCAGGTGAGAATGATATACCCGAAATAATCGAGCTGTACCGTAAATATGCCTCAGGCTTCAAAATAGCTCCTGTGATCTCAGAAAGTCGGTTCAGAAATTACCTGGATGCCATCGACGGACTGTCACTCAACAATTTCCTTGTGGCACGTGAGAAGGGTAAGATAATGGCAGTGACCGCAGTGTGGGATGAACATACATACAAGAGTTACCAGGTGCTCAGGCTTAACAGAAGCATCAGGATCGTGACAGCCCTTCTGAACGGCCTTTCACTCTTCATGAAGGTACCACACCCCATAAGGCTCAATGAGCCTCTCAGGCAGCTCTCCCTTTTGCTCTACGCCCATGACGGCTGCCCTGAAGCCCTTGACACAATCTTCAGACATGTGAACAACGCAAACCTGGGCTCGGAGTATACACTTATCATGTTCTATGCACAGGAGACTGACCCGCTCTTCAGATACATGAATAAGTATATCGGTATTTCTGTCAGGAGCGAGATGTACCTCTTTGCCAAAGACACATCGGTTTATGAGGGACTGAAGAATGATGCCTCCGGCGTCATGTTCGACTTCAGCATGACGATCTGATGCTTCCCACTTGCCACGGTGACTCAGAGACGCTCGAGAAACCACGCCATAAAGATCCCGAGGTAATTTCCGGCGGCTAACCCGATGATTGCAGCAGACAGGCCGGAAAAGACTATTTCACGGTTTCTCAGCGATCCGGCAACAACAAGTACAACGGCGGGGTTGGTGATCAAAGCAGATGAGGTTATGATGTAGGTGTCAGCGTCAATCTTGAATATCCACGACATAAAAGCCTGAATAGCCATCGAGCCGAAAACGACCAGGGCGATATATGCAGCAATCATCACTGAAGCAAAGTCTATATGCCTGAGATCAGCCATCGACGAGATCACCAGGCAGAACACCACAATGAGGTACATGCCAAGTTCAAACGACTTCTCTATTCTTTTTATCGCAGGAACCAGTGAAGCAACTATTCCAAGTGTTGTAATGATCAGGATGACTGCTGCCATCTGTGATGACTCAGGAACGATCAACGTAGCAGCACCACCAATGCCAAAGATCACAACTGAAACAAGGAAAGCCTTAATAAGGGGAAGCCTCATACTCTTTGCCATCAGACCCCAGTAGGGATCAACATCGGCCTCCACCCTTGTATTGCCAGTAGCCCGGTCAATATAAGAATAAGCCGGAAGGAATAAAAGAAACAGCCGCTGGGCTATCGTCATCACAAAAAGAAGATGAAAGGCCCCGATGAAGAGGTCATATGTCACAACGATCATATAGTTTGTCTCATCAGCCCCCAGTGCCGCCTGTATCGATGCCAGGTTTGGGGTGCTGCCAGTATAGATGCCTACCATCATTCCCGACACATCCCACAGCTCTTTAATCCCCTGGTCGCGAAAGATGAAGAAACCGGCAAAAACTGCTATAAGGACCGCTGCAAATGCAAATAAGAGTGAAAGCATTGTCTTTCCCGCAATCTTTTTCCAGTTTCTGATATCCATGGAGAAAAGCAGTAATGGAATGGCAAGCGGAATGGTAAGTGTCGTCAGCAGCTCCAGTACGGCTGAATGGCCTTCAATCATCGGCAATACGCCAATGTTGCCAATCACAAAACCGATCACGTATGCCACCACCACAGCGCCTATCCTGTTTAGAAAGGTGTACCTGTGGCATAAACGTAAAATTAAAAGCGGAGTGAAAACATAGAAGAGGATAAGCAATACCTTGATCATGCTATTGCTTTGTAATCAGTATCTTGTCAATCCTGTTGTCGTCAATGTCGACAATCTCGATCATGTAATTGTCATAGGTGAACTTGTCTCCTATCTGAGGTATCTTGTGAATGTTATCCAATACGAAGCCGGCTACTGTGGTGTATTCAATACTCTCGAAATCTGTCATGTAATTGTCAAAGATACCGTCAAGGATCTCAACCGGTGCATCACCGCTGACCAGCCATGACTTGTCATCACGCAAAAAGACATCAGGCTCAAAGCTCTCACCCTCTTCCGGGATGTCACCGATAAGGTTCTCAAGGATATCATGCAGGGTGATTATCCCTTCTATGCCCCCGTATTCATTCACCACGACACAGAAATAAATCTGCTTCTGCTTGAACAGGTCAAGCACCTTATAGGCATCAGCAGTCTCCGGAACAATTACGGGCTGTATCAGAAGCCCGGTTATCGAATACTCTTTGGATACCACATCGGCCGCAAAAAAGTCTCTCACATTCAGGATGCCCTGAAAGCTGTCAAGCGTGCCCCTGGAGCAGACCAGCCTGCTGTGCTTCGACTTCAGGATGTTCTGCCTGACAACATTGGTTGGCTGGCTTATGTCAATCCACTCTATCTCGAGCCTATGGGTCATAATATGCCTGGCTCTCTTATCAGCAAAATAAAATACCTTCTGATGCATAAGGTCCTGATTCTTCTCTATGACCCCGTCACGCGATGCGCTCCTGAGCATCTGCCTGAGCTCAGCCTCCGTCATGCTGTCAGGATGTTTTCTTATCCCCAGCAAACGGTTTATCAGTGAGGTGGAGAATGACAGGAATTTGACAACCGGGAAAAAGATCATGCTGAACCATGCTATCGGGGCTGCAATCCTCACAGCTATCCTCTCAGGATTGGTGAGGGCTATTGTCTTGGGCACAAGCTCCCCGATGACAATAGAAAAGTAAGTGATTGTCAGCACAGTGACAGTGAGAGCTATCTCTTCGGCATAGCCTGCCAGCAGGGCATACTTCTGAAAGAAGGGAGTGAGATCATCGGCAATGTTAATACCGCCATATACTCCGTTCACTATTCCGATGAGTGTTATGCCAACCTGAATAGCCGACAGAAAACCCTCGGAATTGTCAAGCAGCTTAAGAGCTGACGAGGAGCCCTTCCGGCCTTCATTCCTTAACTGCTCCAGTCTCGATCTCTTGCTTGAGACAAGCGCAATTTCAGAAAGGGCGAAGAATCCGTTCAACAGGATCAGCAAAGTAATAATAAGCACATCCATGCGGTGAACTGAATTTTACCGGAGCCAGGAGGCATATCCCGGGCAGTACGGCGATTGTGCAGCAAAGATATAACATTTCTCATCTTAGCTTTGCATCCTTACAGTGACCTTAAGATCAACAATAACCTGAAAAGTGTGTTATTCTTATAATAACTTTGAGGTATGACTGACAAGACACTTACAGTCGAGGGAATGAACTGCGCCTCTTGTGCGGCACATGTTGAGAAAGCCGCCGGCAAGGTAGCCGGCATTTCTTTTGTCTCAGTCAACCTTGCCACGGGAAGGATGACTGTCAGTTATGACGAGAGACACACTTCCGTAGCTGACATCATGACTGCCGTTGACAGGGCAGGATACAAGGCTGTTGATGATGAGAAAGAGAGGAGGGCTGTGCGTCCGGAGACGGAGCTTCTCAGGAAGAGACTCGTCTGGTCGCTCGTATTCACCATCCCGCTGCTGATTATCACAATGTCTTACATGGCTGGCGCCAGGCTGCCTGACCCGATCTCACCCGACACCAATCCTCTGATCTTTGCACTTATCCAGTTGCTGCTGACAACGCCGGTCGTCGCTGCAGGGCGTCATTTTTACATCGCCGGGACGAAGACCCTCTCAAGAGGAAACCCAGGAATGGATACCCTTGTGGCCATGGGCACCGCAGCAGCTTTTACGTACAGTCTCTATGCCACGGTACGTATCGCAGGAGGCGAGACACATCATGTACATCACCTCTATTATGAGTCTGCCGCAGCCATCCTGACACTCATTACTATGGGCAGGTTCCTGGAGTCAAGGTCAAAAGGGAGGGCTGGCAGCGCGATAAAAAGACTGCTGTCACTGGCTCCGCAGCTTGCCACTGTCATACGTGACGGAAAGGTGAAGACCGTTCCCGCATCAAAGGTCATACTGGGTGACCAGGTGATGGTCAAACCCGGAGAGCGCTTCCCGGTTGACGGCATCGTCACTGAAGGGTCTACCTCAGCTGATGAGTCAATGCTTACCGGTGAGAGCATCCCGGTCGAGAAGAGTCAGGGATCGGAGGTCACCGGAGCAAGTATCAACCTTCACGGATCGGTGATTTATCAAGCCACCCGTGTTGGCAGCGACACCACCCTGGCGCAGATCATAAGGCTCGTCGAGGCGGCACAGGGCTCCAAAGCTCCCATAGCCAGGCTGGCAGACAGGATATCAGGCATATTTGTCCCCGTTGTAATGTCCCTGGCCCTCCTCTCCTTCGCAGCATGGTATATTGCTACTGGGGACTTTCAGTTCTCCTTTACCGTACTTATCTCTGTCCTTATAATCGCATGTCCCTGTGCCCTCGGTCTGGCAACACCGGTGGCTGTCATGGTAGGTACCGGCAGAGGTGCAGAGAACGGCATCCTGATAAAGAGCGGCGAGGCGCTCGAGACTGCCCGCAAAGCCACAACAGTTGTACTCGATAAGACCGGCACCATCACAACCGGCAGGCCTGCCGTAACAGGTATTATCTCAACAGGATCGTATGATATAAAGGAACTCCTGGCCCTCGCCGCCTCAGCCGAGAGCAGGTCAGAACACCCTGCGGCAAAGGCCGTCATGGCATATGCTGAAGAGGAAGGAGTCACAGCAGGACAGCCTGAGAGGTTCACCGCCCTGCCGGGGTTTGGCGTTGAAGCATTCACCGGTGGCCTTCATCTTCTTGCCGGAAGCAGAAGGCTGATGACAGAGAGAAAGATTGATCTGAACAGTGCCGACGAACAGGCCGGACATCTTGCCAGTGAAGGGATGACATTGCTCTATATTGCCGTCACCGGAAGGTGCGAAGGGGTGATAGCTATCGCCGATACCATACGTCCCGGTTCACGGGAAGCAATAAGCGAACTGATGGCTATGGGGCACAGGGTAGTAATGATAACCGGCGACAGTGAACCTACTGCAAGGCATGTCGCCGCAGAGGCGGGAATAGACATAGTGCTGTCAGGACTGCTGCCGGGAGACAAGGCTGAAGAGATCAGAAGACTGAAGAATGAAGGAGAAACGGTGGTAATGGTTGGAGACGGCATCAATGATGCCCCTGCCCTCGCATCATCTGACGTCGGAATAGCCATTGGCTCTGGCACCGATGTGGCCATGGAAGCAGCCGATATTGTACTTATAAGAAGCGACCTGCGCGATGTGGTCAGGACACTTAAGCTGAGCCGTGCAACGATAAGAAATATACGCCAGAACCTGTTCTGGGCATTCTTCTATAACATACTGGGCATCCCGGTCGCCATGGGAGTGCTGCACCTCTTCGGCGGGCCGCTCCTCAACCCGATGATTGCCGCTGCAGCCATGAGTTTCAGTTCCGTTTCCGTCGTCTGGAATGCATTGAGAATCAGAAATATGAAGATCTGAGCATTCTTTTACAGTTTTTCTTTGCCCCCTGATTAAACCTTCTCATAATGTTTTCATCAGAGTATTTGTAAAGAGATTATCAAATTATTTTATAAATACAAATATTCATCAATTATGAAAACAAAGCTTATTTTTACAATTGCAGCCGTTATGTCAATAATGGCAACAGCATCGGCACAAAGCTCATCTCAGAATGCCACTCAGGCAGGCAACAGTGCAGACAGAAGGATTGCCTGGGTTGATGCTGACAACAATGGTGTCTGTGATAACTTTGAGAAAGGAGATCGTATGGGACAGGGACAAGGTAAAGGACAGGGTAAAGGACAAGGTCAGGGCCAGGGTCAGGGTCAGGGCCAGGGCCAGGGCCAGGGCAGAGGCAAAGGTCATGGCAAGGGTCATGGATACGGGAAAGGCCATGGCCATGGTAAAGGAGCAGGCTTCGCTGACAAAAACAATGACGGCATCTGTGACAATCTCACAGCCCAGGCCGGCAAGTAGGTGGCAGGAAGCAACCATTGAGAATAACAGAGGCTGTCTCAGGGAGGCAGCCTCTGTTTTTTTTGATGGTTATTTCCTGTCGGCTGTCTGTTGTCTTTTTCCCTATCTGTACTAACTTTGACTTTCGACTTTCAGACCTTCAGACCCTGACCCTTGAACCTCTCCATCATCATCCCCCTCTACAATGAAGCCGGTGTCATCACCCGGACTCTTGACAGGCTGCAGGAGCTGACATTCCCTCCTTTTGTAGAGCACACTGAAGTGGTCATCGTTGACGACTGCTCCTCGGATGAATCGGCCAGGCTGGCAGGCGAATATACCACAGGTGCATTCAGGATAACCCTTATAAGGCTGTCATCGAACAGAGGAAAAGGTGCCGCAGTGACGGCCGGGATAAAGGCTGCCCAGGGTGACACGATACTGGTACAGGATGCAGACCTTGAACTTGATCCTGCCGACATCCCCCCCATGCTTGAGAGGATGCACTCAGATAACCTCGATCTGGTCAGCGGCTCCCGCTTCAGTCCGCGACGACGATACCCGTCTCATGCCCTGCCCGCAACCATCGCAAACAGGTTCTTTTCTTCTGCTGCATCACTGATCACCGGCATGAAGATCACAGATATAACCTGCGGCTACAAGCTGTTCACCAGGGCGCTCGCCGCAGGGCTCGACCTGAGGGAAGAGAGGTTCGGCTTCGAGACCGAACTGATGATGAAAGGGTTGAAGACGCCGGGGATAAGATTCTCGGAGCACCCTGTATCATACTATCCAAGAAAGATTGAGGAGGGGAAAAAGATAAGGGTAAGCGACGGATTACTCATAGCAGGTAAACTGTTCAGCTACGGACTTAAAGGGAGAAGATGGATCTCAGCCATGACGATTGCATTGATAATTTTCTTCATGGCCGGAAACATGCTTGAAGTAAAGCACTGGAAGGAGGAGCGGCGTGTTATTGAGTGGGACGCCATCTCGTACTATGCCTACCTTCCGGCACTGTTCATTTACCATGACCTCTCACTGGGCTATGCCGACAGTTACGATGGCCCCCACAGGCTCATTGTCTGGCCCGAGAAGACCCCGGAAGGAAACAACCTCATAAAGACAACCATGGGAGTATCGCTTCTGTGGATGCCATTTTTTCTGGCAGGTCACCTTGCTGCTGTCGTAACCGGGGCTGACGCAGGAGGCTACAGTGAACCGTATAAGTTTTTCCTTCTTGTATCGGCAATCACTTATCTGCTTATCGGACTGGTTTATCTCCGCAGGATACTTCTGGAACATTTCTCCGACAGGATTGCATCAATGACACTGGCAGGCTTCACCCTTGCCACGAACCTCTACTGGTACACCCTTTTCCAGGGTACAATGTCACACGTCTACAGCTTCGCGCTTATGAGTGCATTCCTCTGGTACACTATGGAATGGTATAGAGATCGCAATCTTTCTGTTTCCCCTCCTGAGTCAGGAGGGGTCGCCTCACAAAGCGAGGCGGGGGTGGTACGTCATTTAAGTGGTACAGGCAACCCGGTATGGCATGCTCTGCGATTAGGGCTGCTATTGGGATTGATATCCCTTATCAGGCCAACCAATATCATTATTATTCTTTTCTTTCTGCTTTATGCTGTAAATACCGGAATTGATCTGAAAGGCAGAATAAAAAAACTTGCCTCAGATTACAGGTATCTGCTGATAATGATTCTTATTGCTGTGATTGTCTGGATACCTCAGCTGATCTACTGGAAGGAGATGACCGGCCATTGGCTCTATTTCTCATATGGAAGCGATGAGAAATTTTTCTTCAATGACCCGGCAATCATCAAAGGACTGTTCAGCTTCAGAAAAGGGCTCTTCATATATACGCCCATGCTCCTTCTCTCTGTCGCCGGGATAGCAGTGCTCTGGATGCGAAGATCGCCTCATGCCCTGCCTGTTACTGTCTTCTTCCCCCTGAATGCTTACATAATACTCTCATGGTGGTGCTGGTGGTACGGCGGAGGCTTCGGACAGAGGGCCTTCATCGATAGCTATGCACTCATGGCAGTGGCTGCTGCCGCATTGCTGTCATACACGATGACCTCAGGAGGAAAATTCCTCCGGATATCAATCCTGTCCGTTTACCTGGCTCTGGTAACCCTCGGTATTTTTAATAACATCCAGTATTATCACGGCGCAATTCACTGGGATTCGATGACACGGGAAGCTTACATGGACTCTTTCGGCAGGATCAGGCCGTCAGGAAGATTCAATAACCTTCTCGAGGCACCAGACTATGAAAAAGCCAGAGAGGGTGCCGGCAGATGAAACTCATCCGGGCACCCTCCCTTCCAATTAACACCAAAACCTACTGCTGAGCCTTTTTGATACTGGCCAGCAGCACCTCCTTCGTCTTCATTCCGACGAGCCTCTCAACCTCCTTGCCATCCCTGAAAACAATGATGGTCGGTATGTTCCTGATGCCGTAACTGGCAGCTACCTGTCTCTGTTCATCAACATTAAGTTTATATATAACAGCCTCCCCCTCAGCAGCTTCAGCCACTTCGTTGAGTATGGGTGCCATCATTTTACAGGGCATACACCAGTCGGCCCAGAAATCGACCATGACAACCCCCTTCTTTATCTTATTATTGAAATTCTGCTCTGTAAGCTGCTCAATAAGATGGCTGTCTTCAACCACCGGCGTATTCTTCATCTTGTGCCATGCACGGATGAAGAGGAAAGCCACTGCGGCCACTACTACTATTGCAATTATTAATCCCTTCATAACTTTTGCTTATTGTTTAATTTTCAATGTATTGAGGTATTCTGCTGCAGCCAGTGAGGCAACAGTGCCGTCACCCACGGCTGTGGTGACCTGGCGGTAACGCTTTACCACAGCGTCGCCGGCTGCATATACTCCCCTGATATTTGTTGACATGTCGGTGCCGACGATGATCTCTCCTCTTTCGTTCAGGCTGACCATCCCCTTCAGTGTCTCGGTATTGGGCACATAACCTATGAATATGAATACGCCGTCAGTTGCGAACCTGGTGACGTCACCGCTGATGAGGTTCTTTATTTCAACCCCCTCAATACTGTCACTTCCATAGAAAGAATCAATGGTTGAGGTCATCAGAAAGCTGATCTTCGGGTTTGCACGGGCCTCCTCGATGGCATATTCGAATGCCTGGAAATGGTCAAACTGGTGAACAACGGTCACTTTAGTTGCATATTTTGTCAGTGAAACCGCCTCCTCAAGTGCGGAGTTACCCCCTCCCACCACAACAATCTCCTTGCCGGTAAAAAAGTCACCGTCACACGTGGCACAGTAAGATATGCCTCTTCCGCGGAAGGTATCCTCCCCCGGCACGCCCAGGGTCCGGGAACGCCCGCCGGTGGCAAGAATGACTGCATCAGCGGTGTAGGTCTCCCCTTCTGATGTTGTAAAACTCTTTACCGGAGCATCAAGCACCATTGACGATATCACTGTATTTGATTTCACCACGGTGCCAAAGGCAGTGGCCTGCTTCTTCATCACCGATCCGAGCATATAACCGTTTATCTTCTCTATCCCCGGATAGTTGGCTATCTCATGGGTCAGAGTCATCTGACCTCCCGGTGTCCCGTCCGTGAGCACCAGCGTCCTGATACGGGCACGCGACAGGTATATCGCTGCCGTAAGGCCGGCAGGACCTCCGCCAAGGACAATAACATCATAATGACCTGCACTCTCCATCATTTACGCCTTGGGCTGACCTAACTGACTGTCAAGGATGCTCTTCACCTGAGCCATGTTCTGAATGCTGGTTGTGGCTTTTACAATCTTGCCATTCCTGTAGTACACCGTATATGGCAGCCCCATGAAACCTTTTGTCTCAGGAGCATTGCGGATGATCTGAGCCTCCGGATTATCAAACTCCATGTCAAAGAATTTAACATGTGAATAAACAGGCTCGAGCTCTTCCATAATTCCGTATACAGGTATACACATCGGTCCCATTCGTCCGCAGCATACCATTACATTCTCATTTTCGCTGATAACCTTTTCAAGCTGAGCAGCTGTCTCGATGTGATTAAGATTTGTGTATAACATATTGCTTATCGTTTATTGTTTATCGTTCAGAACCTCGAATAAGAAATCGAAGTTTCTTAATCCAGTATCTTTATCTCATGGGTAAACTGCACCCCTGCTTTCCTGTAAACATCAGCAACCCCGCAGTAGCGTTCCGCAAGGGTAACTGATTTCTCCAGTTTCTCCATGTCGAGATCCTTTCCGCGGAATTCATAAATGAGGTGCATCTTTACAAAGGGATTTGGTTGTTCATCATCAGTGTCCCCCTCCACAACCAGATTAAAATAATCAACCTCATGCCGCATCTTCTTCAGCATGGAGACCACGTCCATCCCGGTGCATCCTGCCAGTGCTGCCAGCATCAGGGGTTTTGGCCTGGGGCCGCTGTTCTCTCCTCCCCCGTTCACGGCTGCGTCAATCATAAAATGGTGACCGTTGACTTCCGTGTCAAATTTCATATTGCCTTTCCAGGTCGATTCTATTCTGTGTCTCAAGACTTCTATTTTTTTTGCAAAGGTACAATGCAGAGCCGGTTCAATTAAAGCATCAACACACTTATTCAACAACAGCCTGATTGAAACAGGACAAATAAAAAGTTGACGTCTGTTAAATTCTCTGATATAATAATGACAGCACCGAAATAATCATATCTGCATAATTGAGTGGTTAATGATTAAATTTGCTGATCATACAGTAATATGAAAACAATCAGCAACAGCGACAAGGAATTTTTATGTGACATAACGCTCCCCTGCTTCTCGGCACTGACACCTGAGGAGATTGGTCTTATACGTGACAGCCGTGTACAGATTCTTTTCCGGCGCGGGGAGAACATAACAAAACAGGGGGCCTTTGCATCATACGTCATCTTCATTGTCAGCGGTTTCTCGAGGCAGTATATTGAATGCAGCAACGGACGCGACTATAACCTTCGAATTGTAAGACCGGGGGAGATGGTCGGGTTGTCAGCGGTATTCAATCCAAACACCTTCAGCTATTCCGTAGTGGCACTGACCGAGACGTCAGGGTTCCTCATCGAGAAAGATGCAATCGCCGGGCTGGTTAAGAATAACGGCGCCTTTGCCTTTGCGATCATCAGGCGTTACTGCGAGCAGAATACGCGTCTCTATTCATCACTTGACAACCTTCTGCACCAGCAGACCAACGGGCGCATGGCTTCTGTTCTGCTGACACTGGCGCCGGAGAACTTCGGCGGGGAGGATCTGTTCAGGCACCTCTCAAGGAGAGAGCTTGCCGATTTTGCAGGAATATCGACCGAAGGTGCAGTTAAAGTGTTGAAGAGCTTCGAGAAAGACAAAATAATCTCATTGTCTGACAAAAGCATCACGCTGCTTGATCACCATCGCCTTGAAGAGATAGGCAGGATCGGTTGACACCCGGGGCTCAGGGCTCAGGGCTCGGAGTGCAGGGCGCAGGGTGCAGGGCGCAGGGCGCAGAGATCGGGCCCTTCTACAGCCTCGTCATACCCGGCATCAGGTTGACACCCTCGTAATAGAGAGAAAGCGGCGTGTTCCTGTCCTCCTGCGTCAGTAAGTTTAAATCAACTGTGATGCTCTTCTTCTCTCCGGGCATGATAACAATATAGTTGTCATCGAAGAAAACCGGCGATAACATCTCCTGTGTAAGGGTCTTGATGACCTTCATCCTCACGAAGAATGCAGCGACGTCGCCGCTGTTGGCAATGTCTACAGTGATCTTGCCGCTGTTGTTCTTTGTCATCTGTGACACCACCTTGGCATCCCTGAGTTGCATGAAGGCCTCCTGCCTGTTTTCATAGGGGAACCAGTACGTGTTCTCATCTATGGTCACTCCGGTAGAGAGGTATGTTATCTTCAGTTTCAGGAAATGTATCAGTGCAGGCTTATCCTTCAGATCGATATCCCATACCTTGATCACACTGTTAGCCATAACAGATGCCTCCTGTGACCTTTTCCAAAGCTCCCTCCCGTTTTCATCTGCAAGGACGGCCTCAAACCTCAGCCCCTTGCGGTCTTTGGGTGTGGCATTGACCACGTAGACAGCTGAGTCGGTGGGGTTAAACTGCAGGTGCAGCGGAGCCGCAGCATGCTTGAACCCATAATATGTGGCGTTCTGATCAAGGAACCAGTCGTAGAACTGTCCTTTTAGTGCGGGCCAGGGATTCTGGCTCTTCCATACCAGGAATCCGGTGTACCAGTCCCACATCCTGGAAGTAAAGCCTTCTGCCATTGAGCGGTACTGGTCATATCCAACGATCTGTGCCCTGGTGACAAAATCCTTAAGGTCTTTTACCTCCCCCATTTTTTCTATCATGTCACCGTAGCCGAGATACTTGTGATAACGCCATACATCGTTCACCTCTGCCCCGGCGGGCGGCACGAGGTCCTTCTCTTCCATCATTCTGACCAGTGACTCCATATTGGGGAGGCCTACTGATCCGATCTCGGGGTTGAAGGGGTACCACTTCTGTGTAAAGTACCAGAGAGGTTCTTTGACGCCGTAAGGTCCGTCACCGTTGCCTCCTATCGTGTTCTTCAGAAGGTTCGGCGAGGTCGATTCGTCAAGATAGTATCTTGTCCCGTCAAGGGCTGCCAGGGTCCTGCTTATCCTGCCGTTGAGTTCAGGGGGCGGGGGAAACTCATTACCGCCGCACCACAGGTAGAGCGACGGGTGATTGCGAAGCATCCTGACCTGATCTGTCAGTGACTCTATGAAGAGAGAATGGTTATCGGGATATTCGCGGCGACGCTCCTGCGTCTCAGCCTTTTTCTCATCAGGCCACCTTCCGTTGCAGTCGCCCGTTATCCACAGATCCTGCCATACAAGTATGCCATACCTGTCGCAGGCATCATAGAACTCAGGCCTTTCCATTATCGATCCACCCCATACCCTGATCATATTCATGTTCATCTCTGCATGCATCTTCACCTCGGCTTCATACCGCCGTGGGTCGAGGCGGAGCATTGCATCGGAGGCAATCCAGTTCCCTCCCCTGATGAATATCTTCTGGCCATTGATGGTGAAGACACGCGATCCGGTCTTTTCGTCAAAATGACTCCCTGTCTCCCTGAAGCCGAACATAATATCTTCGCGGTCATGCGTTGTGCCGTCTTTTCCCTGAAACGTCACTGAAGCCGGGTAGAGCGCCGGCTGCCCCATGCCATTGGGCCACCATATCCTGGGCTCTGCCTGTTTTATCTCAGCAAATGTCACATTGACAGATGAGAACGGTTCAATCCTGACCTTTTTCTTCTCAGAGATAACCGTATATGCCAGTACTGCGTCACCCTCCACGACTTTATCGGTAGGATTGACTATTTCAGCTGAAAATGAGACAAAGGCAGGCTCCTGCAATTCGCCGGGCAGCCTGACGCCGGGTACGCGGGTTTTGGCGTACATATCGCGTATGTCTGCTTCTCCGGTAACCTCTATGGTTACCTGATCCCATATCCCTGTGTTGCGGTCTCTTACAGGCTGAACCCAGTCCCACCCCGCAGTGAACTGCATCGTCACATCCCTTCCTATCATACCGTCACCGCCCTGTCCGCCGTTCGGATTACCGGGGTTGGCAGGAGGCTCAACATAAACGGCAAGTAGATTGGCTCCCCCCTTGCTGAGATATGGGGTAATATTATATTTCTGCCGGAGAAACATACCTTCATGAAGATCATCGCTGATACGCCTGCCATTGAGGTATACCTCGGCAAAATAGTTTATCCCTCTGAATTTCAGCCACACCTGTTTTGATGCGTCGATTCCCTCAGTGGAAAATCTGGTGAAGAACCAGTAAGTATAAAAATCGCGCCCTGCTTCATGAATATCGGGTATCTCCTCATTGTTCTTCCCAAAGTAGGGATCAGGCATTAGTCCGTTGTTGACGAGGGTTGTCAGTACAGTGCCGGGCACTGTAGCGTTGATCCATCCTGACAGATCAGGCTCCGTCATCGTGAGATGACACCCGTCGACGGTGACTTCAGAAGCCTTTTTTGCCTTCCAGCCATGGGCGAGCGGGGTCTCCTGGGCACTGAGAACAATAGAGCCGGAGAGTAACACGCTGAATATAAGTATCCTTTTCATTTCAATTCCTCCTTGGAAACAATTACGGCAAGATATTAAAATATTTTTCACTTATGCTTGAATATACGGCCGGATTTTCCATAATTGCAGGTTGATTTGATATCAACCGTGTATACCGGTCGGGAAAGATTGCGAGAGAAGCTATTTGCACTTATACTGACCCAGCACCGTCGCTGGGGGTCACTGCTTGTTCCCTATATCCTCGAGAAACAGCATGGCCTCACCTATTACAGCATGACTGAGCCTCTCTTTCCTTTTCCTGACAGTACAACCCTGTCTGGTCTGGATAATGATGAGAGGGAGGTTGTGGAACTGCTTAATGATTACTCTGACCGGAACCTTTTCAAACTTTTTTCAAGGCACCGTAACGTTAAAGAGTTCACGGAAACGGTTGGAGAAAAAGAGTTTGAGACTCTGATAAAGCCATATATCGAGTCAAGAATTTCCCAGAGCCTGCATATTGCCCTGAAAGAGGAGATTCCTGTTTACCTTCAGAAAACAAGGATCGCAAGCCTTCACCCGGAAGACAGGCTGCTCATAGTACCCGAGGTTGCTTCACCTGTCTTCAGGTTTGACCGTGATACCTCAGGCAGCAACTACAGCCTCATCATAGAGTCAGAAGGCAAGCCGCTTAACCTTCGCAGTCAGCCTGTTGATATTCTCTCAAACAAACCTTGTGTGATCAGGGCCGGCAGCAGCCTCCATTTTGTATCTGAAATAGAGGGAGCCAAGCTTAAACCCTTTCTCACACGCAGTCACATTACCATACCGCAGGCCACCGAAGAAAAGTACTTCAGAACCTTCGTTCTCTCTGTCGTCAACACACACAGGGTGACAGGCACAGGGTTCCGTGTTGAGACTTCAGAACCTGTCATGACGTCAACCCTTACGGTGGAGATTGGGATGAGAGGACTTCCGGTTGCCATTCTGAAGTTTCGTTATGATGAGCGGGAGATATTCTATACTGATGATATCACTCATTTTACCACCTTCTGTAACGAAGGAGGTATTTTCACTTTCAAAAGGAAGGAACGCGATACCCTCAGGGAGAAGAAGTGCATTGAGGTACTTGAAGATTCAGGCCTCTTTGCAGAAGACGGGATCCATTTCATGACTGCAGGTGCAGCAGCGGAGGATGACAAGGCAATTTATGACCTCATTGAGACAATAGCCGAAAACAGAAAAAAAATTACAGAGGCAGGAATGACAATACGTACCGGAAGTCTTGAGGTACCCTACTGCCTTGATCCGGTGGAGATCACCCTGAGCCACCAGATAATCAACGACTGGTTTGACCTGAAGGCGGTGGTGCAGATAGGAACTTACAGGATTCCCTTTACCAGGCTTAGAAGGTATATTCTTGAGGGTATCAGGGAGTATCCGTTGCCCGACGGGACTGTTGCAGTTTTGCCGGAGGAGTGGTTCACCCGGTATCGCGGACTGTTCGAGATGGGCAAAGACAGGGAGGATAGCCTCCTGGTGCATAAACAGCACTTCAGCCTCATAAGTGAAGTGATAACGGGCGAAAACTGTGACATTTGCATCAAGCTGGGCAAGCTGGCAGTGCCGGAGCAGTTGCCGGTCATCAATGCCCCGGCAGGGCTCAGGGCAGAGATGCGTCCTTACCAGTTGGAAGGGCTGAGCTGGCTTCATTTCCTTCAGACGCATAACCTGGGTGGATGTCTTGCCGATGACATGGGGCTTGGCAAGACACTCCAGACAATGGCCCTGCTGTTGTGGAACAAGGAGAACACCAC
This sequence comes from uncultured Bacteroidales bacterium, assembly GCA_963732365.1. Lineage (GTDB taxonomy): Bacteria > Bacteroidota > Bacteroidia > Bacteroidales > VadinHA17 > SR-FBR-E99. The sequence continues at coordinate 189,299 of CAVSZC010000007.1, forward strand.
TGTAACGGATGAGAAAGAGACAGAGGGGCAGATGTCTCTTTTCGGGCATGAGAGAGCCGGCCTCACCTCGCTGATCGTGGTACCGGCATCACTCAGCCATAACTGGTACAATGAGATCAGAAAGTTCTGCCCGTCACTGAAGACAAAAATACACCACGGAACAGGAAGACAGAGGTCAGTATCACAGTTCTCGGGTTATGATATCGTCATTTCAAGCTATCATACTGTGAGGCAGGATATAGAGTTCTTTACTGCAATGAATTTCTTTTATGTAGTACTGGATGAGAGCCAGTATATCAAAAATCCCTCTTCCAATATTTACAGGGCGGTCTCCCGGCTCAAGTCAAAACACAGGCTGGCACTTACGGGAACACCCGTGGAGAACTCGCTTACCGACCTGTGGACTCAGCTCAGCTTTGTCAATCCCGGCCTTCTTGGCTCACTCATCTTCTTCAAGAGAGAATTCGCCAGGCCTATTGAAAAGAATTATGAGGAGGAGAAGGAAAAGAGACTAAGGAAAATAATTCAGCCTTTCATCATGAGGCGCACGAAAGAGATGGTGGTCAAGGAGTTGCCTGATGTGACGGAGCAGATAGTCTACTGCGATATGTCAGAGGAGCAGGCTGCCATATATGAGAAGGAGAAGTCAGCAGTACGCAACAGCATTCTTGAGAATATTGAAGCTGTAGGTATTGAGAAATCTGCCATTATGGTCCTTCAGGGTCTTATGAGGCTGCGTCAGATTGCCAACCATCCGCTGCTTACAGATGAGTCATATAGCGGCGTTTCGGGCAAGTTTGAGACAGTCACACGCAACATTGAAAACGTCATCTCCGAAGGACATAAGATACTGATATTTTCATCGTTTGTCAAACACCTCGACCTCTTTCCGCTGGTGGCTGAAAAGCAATGGTATTGGCTTTACAATGCTCACAGGATCAACAACTGACAGGGAGAAAGTGATAAACACCTTCCGGAATGATGATCGTATCAAGGTATTCCTTATCTCACTCAAGGCCGGGGGAGTAGGACTCAACCTCACCGAGGCAGACTACGTCTTCATACTCGACCCGTGGTGGAATCCTGCTTCGGAGATTCAGGCGCTGAGCAGGGCTCACCGGATCGGGCAGGAAAAGAGAGTCTTTGTTTACCGCTATATTTCAGGTGCTACCATTGAGGAGAAGATACAGCGCCTTCAGGAGAAGAAGTCCAGGCTTGCGGAGACGTTTATTGAGACCAGCAATCCCCTGGGTGAATTAGACATCAAGGGAATACTTGAGATACTGAACTGATTTTTTCATATTTTTACCTCCCATTCAAATTCAAATACAATGAATAATTATCAGAACCATCCGCTGGCCGGAGCCTCCGACCTCGACAGTGCAATGACCAGGCTTTGGGATTTCTACAAACAGTATTTTGTCGGACTTTATATAATCTCATTCATACTCTCCCTCCTTTCGGCTCTCTTCAGTGCCAGCCTTGACCTGGCTGCCATCCAGACAACAACTGACCCTGAAGAGTTGCTGGCGATGATGAAGGAGATGGTGCTTCCATACTCACTGATAGTGTTTGTCTCTCTGATCTTCGGGGTGCTGATACATGCCTGGATCCTGGAAAGACCTCTCGGTCAGGATAATGTCATCGGCAACACATTCAGGAAGAGTCTTCAGGCATTTATTCCCTACCTTATTGTAGTGATAGTCATCGGCATTGCCGGCTCCGTCGTGACGGCCGTCGGACTGGTTTTGCTGGTGCTGCCCGGCCTCTTTGCAGCCTTTTATATACTTACAATAGCGATCTTTGCCCTGCCGGTAACACTGATTGAGAGCCGCAATGCGGCAACCGTAATCTCAAGGTCATTCAGTCTTGCCCACCGGAACCTATGGCCTAACATGGGATGGGTCATCGTTGTACTACTGATAATCATAATCATTTCACTGGTAATGAGCAGCCTGATAATGCTGCCTTTTACAGGTTCACTCCTGAAGTCATTGACCAATCCTGAAGAGGCAGGCGCTTTGCTTGAGATGGTAAAGAACCCCGTTTACATCATTATCAGTTCACTGACTACAGCCCTCATTACTCCAGTCTTGCCCATACTGGCCTTCATACTCTATTTCAGGAACAACGTCGGACAGCCTGCGACGGTGGTTGAAAAGGAAGATGACAACAGAGTCAGGGTCGAGGATCTTTATCCAAAAATGCCGGATAAGGAATAACCCTTTGCTTAATATCCCTTTTTTTACCACTGAGTAACACTGCTTCGATTCTGGAATTAAAAACTGTGAAACTCAGTTTTAACTCTGCGTAACTCTCCCGGCAAGCCGGGACAAGTTGTGTTAAAAAGTCTTATGGATTCAACTTGTACCGGTCGTCAGCTTTTATCACCGAACCTTTTTGCCATGATCCCCGAAATCTTCTCCTTCGGATATTGCTTCGAGAAGGTGAGCCAGTAATCTTTGACAGATTGTTTCATCTCCTTTCTCAGGAGCAGTATTCCTATCAGGTTTGGAACTGCCATAAGCACAATGGCAATGTAAGAGAGTGACCAGATGATTGTTGTGTCGGTAAAACTGGCAATAAAGAACCCGGCTACAAAGATCAGCCTGTAGAGTATAACATATTTCGAACCGAACAGGTAAGTCGTGGCCCGGTCTCCATAGTAGGACCATGAGATTGCGGTGGAGAAAGCGAAGAGCAGAAGCGAGAATGTCACAATGTATCCGCCGTACCCCTTTAGGATGCTTCGGCTGAAGGCAAAGGTTGTGAGAGGCGCGCTGTGAATGAGCGATTCACCCGATACAGATGTTACGGCAGTCCCGGTCAGCTTCCCATTGGCAACTGTAACTTCACCGTTATACGGTTCCTTGCCCGAAAAGAATTTTACATTTTCGGCGAGCGACCTGGCATGCAGCAGTGAGACGCTCTCCGACACCATGGCGCCATTCTCAATCCTCAGGCTGCCGTTATAGAGATCGATGAATTCCCTTCCGCTGATATGGTTTCCCAGCTGTTCTACATCCGCTTCGCGCGAGTCATCGTAGGTACCGGTAATAAACTGCATATCGGTCGTCTGAAAAGTATTCAGTGTCTTTGTATTCCAGGCCCCCGACGACAGGACGACCAGACCGGTCAGTGTGCATATAACAGATCGTATCAATGAAGGGTTCAAGAAGAGCAACCATACCCTCGGAGACAGGTTCCGGCGCTCTCGCTGCCGAGTGGGCTATGGGCGCTGATCCCTGGCCTGATTCGTTGGAGAAGAGACCCCTGTTGACACCCCTGTTCATTGCATAGGCAAAGGTGGCACCAAGAAAACCTCCTGCTGCGGCCGATCCGGTAAAGGCATCGCCGAAGATGGAAAGGAATGAGGGAATGATGTTTTCTGTGTTTGAAAAGATGACGAGTAATGCACCAACGAGATATAGCAGAGCCATAAAAGGCACAAGCACTGAAGTCACTTTGGCTATCCTTTTAATCCCGCCGATTATTACCAACCCGAGAAGAACGGCTAGAATGCCCCCGGTAAGAATGTGCTTCACACCGAAGGTGGCGAAGACTGAATTTGAAATGCTGTTTATCTGTGGAAGGCTGCCTGTGCCAAAAGAAGAAAGGATGGTGGCACCTGCAAAAAAGGCGCCCAGGATGGCTCCGGTCCTTATCACCTTCCCGCTTTTTGTTGTTATGTTAAGGCGCTTTTTCATGTAATACATGGGGCCGCCCGATACTGATCCGTCTGGGAGTATGTCCCTGTATTTATGAGATATGGATACCTCTACCATCTTTGTGCACATTCCTATTGCCGCAGTTACAAGCATCCAGAACAGTGCGGCAGGGCCTCCGAGATGGATGGCAAGCGCCACCCCTGCAATGTTACCTGTGCCAACAGTACCTGAAAGTGCCGTTGCCAGTGACTGAAAGTGAGAGGTGTCACCCACATCGTGTGAATGGTCGTATTTTCCTCCCGTGATCCTGATGGCATGGCGGAAATACCTGATCTGCGGAAAACCCAGATATATTGTAAAAAAGAGTCCCGTCCCGATAAGCAATATCATGAACCATGGGTGGCCTCCAAGATAGCCGTCAAGCGTTACAAGAAAATCATTCAGCTTGTGCATACAGATCAGTTGTTAATTAAAATTTGAGAAGGCCGAGTCCGTGAAGAAAGACAAGGGCTATTGCCACCGGAGCCAGGAATCTAATCACCAGGCGGTATACTGTGTAATATCTTACTTTAAGAGTACCTGCGTTAGAGAGCTCATCCCTGACATGCTTCGAGGGGAAGAACCATCCCAGGAATACAACAATCAACAGTCCTCCGAGCGGTAAAAGTATATTGGCAGTGCTGTTATTGAAAAGAGTGAATATATTCATCCCGAAGATCTTCACATCGCTCATCAATCCCCATGACAGTGAGGCCGAGATACCCAGGATGAACATCGACAGGGTTCCGAGTATCACTGCTGTACGGCGGCTCAGATTAAGCTGCTCGGTAAAGTATGCCACAATGACCTCCAGGACTGATATAGTGGAAGTAAGTGCAGCCACGGCAAGCAGTACAAAGAACATCAGGGCAAAGATCATCCCTCCTGCCATCTGTTGGAATATGCCGGGCAGAACAATGAATGTCAGTGATTCGCCTGATGATGGGGATATACCGAACGCAAATACTGCAGGGAAGATTGCCACTCCTGCAAGTACTGCGACCAAGAGGTCAACCATTGAGACCTGCACCGCAGTGTTTGCCAGGTTGTTGTCTTTCTGGATATAGGAACCGTAAGTAATCAGGGTACCCATTCCGATGCTGAGTGAAAAGAATGCCTGGCCCAGGGCCATAAGAATGGTTGTACCTGTTATTTTACTGAAATCAGGTTGCAGCAGAAAGGCGAGCCCCTTTCCTGCTCCTGGAAGGGTGAGAGATTTTACACACATGATAATCAGGATGACAAACAGCATCGGCATCATGATCTTGGTCGATTTCTCTATCCCCTTCCTTACCCCGCCGAGCACAATACCCGAAGTGGCCAGCATGAAGATGACAAACCATAATGCAGGTCTGAGAGAGCCGGTCCGGAATGTTTCAAACATCGCCGAGAGCTCCTCCGATGACTTTCCCTTGAACCCGCCTATTAGTGTCTGGTAGATGTACTCGAGTGTCCAGCCTGCCACTGCAGTATAGAATGCGAGTATCATAAACGCTGAAACAACTCCCATCAGCCCGACCAGGAACCAGGGTTTACGCGGAGCAAGCAGCTGAAATGCCCCCACCGGATTACGCTGTGCCCTTCTGCCGATGACCAGCTCAGACATCATTACCGGGATGCCGATCGAAAATATGATAACAAGGTATACCAGGAGGAAAGCACCTCCACCGTTCTCGCCAAGGATATATGGAAATCTCCAGATATTTCCCAGCCCTACCGCTGACCCTGCTGCCGCTGCAATGACACCCAGCCTGCTGCCAAAGGAATCTCTCTTGTTGAAATCAAATCCGCTCATCTTAAGTCTAAATTACTGCCCGGTTAATGCATTAAGGCATTAAAGGTGGTAAAAAACTTAAAAGGAGCAATATTTTGGTGTTAAAAAACAGGAAAAAAGAGTCGGCAGCGCATTTGCCCGGCCTACGGAATCTGCACCTTCTTCTTCTGCGGGAAGATCACCGAGGCCAATATGCTGATAACCAGCGTGTGCAGTGATAATGTATAGAGAATAGATGGTCTGATAACCAATTGTGTCAAGCCAGTGGTGAAAGAGAAGCTTGAACCCCACAAAGACTAGAAGGAAAGATATACCCACCTTGAGGTAATGGAACAGGTTGACGACCTTGACAAGAAGGAAGAAGAGCGACCTGAGACCTATGATTGCGAATATATTTGAAAAGAATACTATATAGGGATCTGTTGTAATGGAGAAGATGGCCGGTATTGAATCAAGGGCGAAGATCACATCAGTGAACTCAATCATTATCAGTACAATAAAGAGCGGCGTGAAATAGAATTTGCCGTCGACCCTTTTCCAGAAATGATGCTGGATGTAGTCAGGATAGATATTAAAGTGCCGCGAAAGGAACTTCACAAGCCAGTGATCACGCGTTTCAATCTTCTGATTCCTGTTCCTGCCGATGTACATGTGAATACCCGAATAGACCAGAAAGGCTCCGAAGACCAGCAGCAGCCAGCTGAATTTATGTATCAGTGCTGAGCCCACAAATATGAAAATGAATCGCAGTACGATAGCCCCGAGGATGCCCCAGAAAAGCACCTGCTTGTAATTCCTCGGGTCAACCGAAAATGCGGTCAGAATCATAAGTATGACGAAGACATTGTCTATTGAAAGTGTGTATTCCAGCAGGTATCCTGTGATATAATTTGTCGCTGTTGCCTTGCGGTACGCCTCAAGTGCCGACTCAAAACTATCCTCAGGAAGCCTGAGTGACGGATTGTACAGCGCCACATAGTCCTTAAGGGTCTGCCAGTCAGAGATATCATGCACCATGTGGCCGTAGTACCTGATGAAAAAGTAGAAGCCAATGGCAAGGCTGATCCAGATGGTTGTCCATGTCAGCGATTCCTTCAGGGAAATGGTGTGGTGATCCTTCCCTACATAAAGCAGGTCAATCAGAAGCACCGTCAGTATCACAACCCCGAAGATTATGAAGAAGATATTGTGCATGAGGAAATCTAACATTACCGGAAATTTTGTGCAAAATTAACAAGAAATCGGGACCAAAGTTTAGATTGTCACGAAAGGGTATAAAAAAAGGGGACACCTGTTACCTGGTGTCCCCTTAATTAATTCTTAACCTGCTAATATGACTCCCGCTTCACATAATGTGTGTGAAGCAACTTGTGAGATTTATGTCCGTTAGGTTCTTCAAGAAACTCTTTGTAGATAGCAACTACTTCCGGGTTCTCATGCGATTTTCTGATTGCCATATGAGTGTCTTCCGAATAGATAGCTTCCATCCTTTTCTTTCTGATCTCCAGGTTTGTCGGGATGGGCTGGCCGCCTCCTCCGAGGCATCCGCCGGGACAGGCCATTATCTCGATGAAGTGGTATGAAGCCTTTCCTGTGCTGACAGCCTTGACCAGTTTATTTGCATTCACGAGTCCGTGTGCTATTGCCACTTTAAGCTCTACTCCTTCAAGAAACTTCCAGTCCTCCTTCGTTCCTTCGATCTTGATTGTTGCCTCCTTGACACCCTCCATGCCGCGGACGGGTACTATTTCAAGGTTCGTGAACGGGACGGATCTGCCTGTAATTATCTCGTAGGCGGTACGCAGGGCTGCTTCCATGACACCTCCTGTAGCGCCAAATATCACTGCTGCTCCTGTTGAGGCACCCATGATTGAGTCATATTTCTCATCCTCGAGTCCATGGAAGTCGATGCCTGCCTGCCTTATCATAACAGCAAGCTCGCGGGTGGTAAGGACGTAATCGATGTCCTTGTATCCGCTTGATCGCATCTCCGGCCTGTCAGCCTCAAACTTCTTGGCTGTGCATGGCATGATTGATACGGAGACAACTTTTGAGGGATCAAGACCCCGCTTCTCTGCATAGAAAGTCTTTGCAAGTGCGCCGAACATCTGCTGCGGTGACTTGCAGGTAGATAGGTTCGATAGCATATGTGGAAACTTATGTTCAATAAACTTAATCCAGCCCGGCGAGCATGAGGTAAACATCGGAAGTGCAACTTTCTGGTCGCCTTCTACCAGTACCCTCTTCAGCCTGGTAAGGAGCTCTGTCCCCTCCTCAACAATCGTAAGGTCAGCGGTGAAGTCAGTGTCAAGCACTGAGTCAAAGCCAAGCTGCCTCAATGCTGCCACCATCTTACCTGTAACCCTCTCACCCGGATCAAAGCCCAGGTCCTCACCAAGGGCAATCCTTACAGCCGGCGCAGTTTGTACCACAACATGCTTGTCAGTATCATATATCGCATCCCATACCTGGTCGATATAGGTCTTTTCTACCAGAGCCCCGGTCGGACAACGGTTGACACACTGTCCGCAGTTGGTGCACACGACATGGCTCATCGGCCTGTCATGGAATGAAGATATCTTCTGATGGGAGCCCTTTTTGGCCACCGCTATGGCAGAGACATGCTGCAGCTCTGAGCAGGTGCGGACACAACGCTGGCACCTGATGCATTTGCTGTCATCCTTGATGAATGATGGCGATGACCTGTCAATCTCATAAGGGCGACCGGCCACAAGATCAAGAAATATATGCTCACCGAATGAGAATTCGTTTGCAAGAGTCTGAAGCTCGCAATTCTGATTCTTGTAACACTTGGTACAGTCGGCCCTGTGTTCTGAAAGCAGCAGTTCAACTATATGCTTGCGGGCATTCCTTACCTTGAGAGAGTTGGTATATATCTCCATCCCTTCCGAGGCTGGCATTGCGCATGAAGCAATAAGAGTACGCGCACCCTTCATCTCAACGACGCAAACCCTGCAGTTCCCTGCAACGCACAGATCCTGGTGGTTGCAAAGCGTCGGTATGTTGAATCCCAGACTCCTGGCTGCATCAAGCACCGTTGTGCCTTCGGCTACCTTGACCTGATGATCGTTTATCTTTAATGTTACCATGATATTCTTTCGTGATTTTAGTAAATAACCTCTTCCCTGAAATTCTCGACTATCGACTTGAAGGCATTGCCCACCGACTGCCCCAGTCCGCATTTTGATGCGATCTTCATTGTGTCAGCAAGTTTCACCAGTTCGTTAAGGTATGCTGATTTGGCATCGCCTTTCTTCACCATTTCCACACCCTTGAGCAGCTGCTGGCAGCCAACACGGCAAGGGGTACACTGGCCGCATGACTCCTCAGCAAAGAAATCCAGATAGTTATGAAGCACATTGTACATTGAGCGTGAACTGTTGAAGAGCTTCATCGAGCCTCCTGTCGGCACACCTTCAAACCCTATAATCGTCTCGGCAAATTTCTTGCGCGGCACGCAGAATCCTGATGCACCTCCAACCTGAACAGCCTTTGTGTCGCCATCGCCAAAGGCGTTGACAAACTCCTGTACGGTCATGCCAAGCTCAAGCTCGAAGATACCCGGGATAGGTGTGTCGCCTGAGATGGAGAATACCTTTGAGCCTCGCGAATCCTTGGTGCCAAGCTTGACATAATGATCGGCACCCTTCTCGATGATCATCATCGCAGTGACAAGGGTCTCGACATTATTTATTGAAGTCGGCTTGGCAAATAAACCGCTGGTAGTAGGGTATGGAGGCTTGTTGCGCGGTTCACCGCGGAAGCCCTCTATCGACTCAAAGAGAGCGCTCTCCTCGCCGCATATATAAGCGCCGCTTCCCATGCGGTACTCAATGTTGAAGTCATAGCCTATATCAGATATCAGCTTGTGAAACTTATAAAGCTCCATATAAAGCTGCGGAAGGAGAAAGCTGTACTCACCGCGGAGGTATATGTATCCTTTCCTTGCTCCCATGGCCTTTCCGGCAATAGCCATTCCGCCATAAACCTTGTAGGCGGCCTTGTCAAGTATCTCGCGGTCCTTGAACGTGCCGGGTTCGCCCTCGTCAGCATTGCATACTATATACTTGTCGGGATCCTTCTCAGCGGCAGTGTATTTCCACTTAAGCCCTGTCGGAAATCCGGCCCCGCCCCTGCCCTTAAGTCCTGACTCCAGTACCTGCTGGATTATCTGATCATTTGTCATCGCGAATGCCTTTTCAAGCGTGCTCTTCGCGTCTATCTTTTCGAAAATAAGGTCAACCTTATTCAGTCCTTTGTTTTCCATTTCGTAACCGGTTTCTTTATCTGCGCATATAATCCTTAATGATATCAACCATTGACTCAGGCGTCAGGTCAGTATAGGGCATGTCATTTATAAGAACGGCCGGAGCTTTGTGACACCATCCTATACAGTTTGTTTCAAGCAGGGTAAACATCCTGTCGGGGGTTGTCTCACCGACCTTGATCCTGAGAGTATCTTCGATTGCATTTATTATGTCAATCTTCCCTTTCATTGAACAGGTTATGGTCTTGCATACCCTGATGACATTCTTACCCCTGGGAACCGTGTCCAGGAAGGTATAGAATGAAGCTGTCCCATAAACTTCTGCTGCCGAGATGTCGAGCTCAGTTGCCACTTCTACCATAGCTTCATCAGTAAGGTAGTTGTACTTTCTAACAATATCCTGCAGGATCGGCATCAGGCTCTCTCTCTTTCGGCCATGTTTCTCAGCCAGATCCTTCACAAGATTACCAGTGTGATACATATGAATTGATTTTTAATTAATTAATTGGTTAAACTGAATAAAGACAATTTTTTTCGGTTGTGAAATTAATAACACTAAATGTTTAAAAACCTTACATATGTCATGTTTATACATAAGGTCAATAAATAAAGCTGTAATAAAATCTGATTCCTGACCAGGCTAACCCCTTGAAAAGTATTTCACAGCTTCTATAATAGTACGTTAATTAAAGTTGGTCTGCCAACGTCATTTTGTGCACACAGAAAATGACGCTCTCGAGCTCGTCACTAAGGTTCACGTTATTAACTACCACATCCTGAGGTACTTTTAACAGAATCGGAGCAAAGTTAACTATCCCCTTTATTCCGCATCCAAAAAGCTCGTTCGCAACCTCCTGTGCAGAGACCTCAGAAACTGCAATGATTGCAACCCTGACCCTGAACCTGTCAATAATCTCCTTAAGCCTTTCCATCGGGTAAACAGGCGATTCCGTTCTCATTTTCTGTTTGAAAGGATCAATGTCAAAGGTGGCCACGATATTCATATTCCTTTGAGCGAATTGTCTGTATTTGGAAAGGGCAAGTCCCAGGTTCCCCATTCCGATCAGTACAATATTATTCATCTCGTTCCGATGAAAAATCTCCTCCATCTTTGACAGAAGATCCTCTATTTCATATCCTCTCTTCTTGTTCCCCCTGATATTGAATTCTGAAAAGTCCTTTCTTACCTGCTCGGGTGTGACACCGGTTTCATTGGCGAGTGTGTATGAAAATACCCTTTCTGCACCCCTTAGCTTCAATCTTTCAAGGCATGCATGATAGAGAAATACTCTTTTGAGACTATTTTTAATATCATATTTTGTGATTTGCTTCACAAGAAATATTTTCAACTAATATCATCCAGCAAGTTAATGAAATATTTCAATAATTATATAATGATTACATTCCCTTGATGTACTGTATTTTACAGCATGTTCCCAGGCTCACACTGCCGTTTCCGTCATAACTCATTTGTTTTTCACAATGCAAATGTTAAATTTATATGTTCCTCTTCTCACAAAAGAATGCACTACCTGAGTGTCAAAAAGGAAGAATGGGATAAATGGCTTGAGAATTTACTTGTCTCACATGCTGTTTTTGCTCCGCTAAATAACGGTTTCGGGCTTGACTATGAATTACTCAGACCATCAGAAATTCCTCATGTTTCCTACAATACACCTAAACCTGCCACCCCTCTGAAGTTTTTCTTCCTTCCATTTAAGGAGAATGTTACATCACCGGGGGGTAAAGAGAAGCCGAAGGTCATCATGGGTATCCCTAACTGTGATATTGAGGCCCTTGCCCTGCTTGATGAGATATATCTTGATGAGATATTCAATGACATATTCTACAGAAGGAGAAGAGAGGATTACATTCTGATAGCGTCAGACTGTTTCAGCATACAGGAACATTGTCATTGCCAGGCCTATGGAATAAAACCTTTCTCTGAATCCGGTGCAGACCTGGCTGTTATCCTGAAAAATGATGAGATCATTCTGAGGGTAATAAGTGAGAGGGGGGAGAAGCTGGCCGGTAGTATCCCCACAGTCCGTTCACCGGAAGGGAATGACGCACCTGTATTCATTGACGCTCAGCATAAAGCTGTTGAAGAAATGCTTAAGGCATCAGGCAGGGGCTTATCTGATTATGAAACCACAGGCAAATTGGTAAGAAAAACCGAAGCGGAGATATGGGACAAATATTCCGCCAGATGTGTCTCGTGCGGGGCATGCACTACCATCTGCCCGACGTGCACATGCTTTCTTCTCATTGACAAGCCCGGTTTTGATAAGGTGAAACAGATGGATGCATGCCAGTATCCGGGATTTGAAAGGGTTGCTGGCGGCGAAGACACCTTATTTGAGCTCCGGAGACGTTTCAGGAACAGGTATTTGTGCAAATATGTCTGGAAGCCTCAGAAATTCAAATCTCTGGCATGCACCGGTTGCGGGAGGTGTATTGAAGCCTGTATCGGGAAGATCAATAAGAATGAATTGTTTATGGAACTTGTAAAGCAGGATTGACAGGTGGATGCAAGGAACATATATAAACCCCTCAGGGCGAAGCTTACTGAAGTAATAGATGAGTCGCCCCTGATAAAAACCTTTGTGCTGGTCCCTGAAGAAGAATTCTCATTCAAGACAGGGCAGTTCATAGAATTATCGGTCGATGGCATAGGGGAAGCACCTTTCACCCCTTCCTCCTCCCCTCTCATTACCGATAAACTTGAAGTAACAGTAATGAAAACCGGGTATGTGACCGGGTATATGCATAATCTCAGGCCGGGAGCATATATGGGCATCAGAGGCCCTTACGGCAGAGGGTATCCGATTAACGAATTTATTGGGAAAGAAGTCCTTATCCTTGGCGGAGGCTGTGGTCTTGCACCAATCAGGTCATTGTTGTTCACCCTCGAAAGCATAAAGGATAACCTGAAAAAGGTGATACTTTGTTACGGAGCAAAGACACCATCTGACTGCATCTACAAGCCTCTCTTCAGCCGTCTTAACAGTATTGAGAAGTTTGAAGCCTACAAAACCGTTGACAAGGCAGAAGAAGGATGGGATGGTTCGGTAGGTGTCGCCACATCACTGCTGAACAGGATCTCTGTCAATATTGAGAGCTCAGTAGCTGTTGTTTGCGGGCCACCTGTCATGATGAAGTTTGGTACTATACGACTCCTTGAAATGGGATACAGTGATGAGCAGATATACCTCTCGATGGAAAAGAACATGTCATGCGGCCTCGGTAAATGTGGTCACTGCATGATGGGAGAATTCTTCGTCTGCAAAGACGGGCCTGTGTTTACATATAAGGAATTAAAAAATACACCTGAGATATGGCAATAGTAACTTAACAGTGAGTATATGAAAGCAGAAGTTGAAGATCTGAAGAAAATCCGGTTTTTTGATGACTATTCCGAGGAGCAGCTGAAGACGATTGCCCATATGAGTATGTTAAGGGATTACAAGGTAAAGCAGGTCCTGTTTGAACAATATGACCAGTTGTCTGAAGTACTCGTCCTGCTCGAGGGCAAACTGTCTCTTGGTATCAGTCTCGGGCAGGAGAAACGGATACACCTGGGGACTATTGAAGAAGGTCAGCTCTTTTCATGGTCTGCCGTCTTCAGCCCATATATCTCAACGGCATGGGTAATTGCCGTCACCCCTGCAAGAGTTCTCGCTGTTGATTCAAAAAAGCTGAATCACGAAATTGAGAAAGACTGCGACTTCGGATTCAAAACAATGTCAAAGATTGCGCAGACGATCTCCCACAGGCTTAGTGACACAAGGTTCCAGTTAATGAACCAGCTCAGCCTGTAAAACTCTGCAAACCGCTATGAAGGTCCTGATAGATATGATTAAACTTCGTGCTGCCATGATTGACAATCCTGATCTGTGTCTGCCCGAGGCATATTTCTACCCCTCTCCCAACACTAACGGATTAAAAACTATCAGGGAGCTTGCTACATTCCGGTTCACCTGCAGAAAATGCGAGGAAGCACCATGTATGGCCGTATGTCCGGCCGAAGCTCTTGAAAAGGATGAAGAGGGTCTGATCACCAGACATACAAACCTGTGTATCTCATGCAAGTCATGCGTTACTATATGCCCTTTCGGCACAATGATGACAGATTTCTTCATTCATCACAGGAATAAGGATCTGTTCTACGACCTTACCAATGAACATGAACTGGCAAAATTCATAGATGCATGCCCGCAGGGAACGGCCATTCTTACTGATGAGGAAGAATCTCCGGAGAAAAATATTCACAGGCTTAATGAAAAAGTACTTATTAGGGAGCATATATATATCACTGAAAAAGAATAAGTTATCATGGCAGTGAATCTTTTTTATTTTCTTGTATTCCCCGGCCTCCTGTTTCTCGGCATAACAGGAGCTCTCCTTTCGTGGTTTGACAGGAAGATTACTGCCAGAGTTCAGTTCAGAAAAGGGCCCCCGTTTCTTCAGCCCTTTTATGACTTTCTGAAGCTCCTACTTGTTAAGGAGACCATTTTGCCACGGTATGGCTCCCGGTTCCTCTTTCTGCTCTCACCGGTTTTCGCACTATTCGGTGCAGTCATGGCAGGGGTTTTTATTCTGCTTCCCGTGTTCGGTATTAACAGCGGTTACCGGGGTGACATTATTGTCATCTTTTACCTTCTTACCATACCTTCCTTCTCTTATATTATCGGGGCCCTGGCTTCAGGCAATCCTCTTGCTGCCGTCGGTGCATCCAGAGAGATGAAACTCATACTAAGCTATGAGCTTACATTTCTTCTTGTCATTGCAGGAATTATTATGAAGGCCGGACAGAATTTTGACCTGAACACGGTTCTGGCAGCTCAACAGGCCGGTTCGCCTTATATCGGAAGCGTTTCAGGTGTGATTTTATTTGTGGTAGGTATTTTCTGTATCCAGGCAAAACTGGCACTGGTGCCTTTTGATATGCCTGAAGCGGAGGCAGAAATTACAGAGGGCATTTTCATTGAATACTCAGGCGCCGCCTATGCACTCATAAAACTCACAAAATATATCATGCTGTTTATTCTGCCTGCATTTCTTATTGCTTTGCTGATGAACGGCTTCAGGTCTGAAGGAATTAATATTCTCTGGGCGGTGGTAAAAGTGCTTGCTGTTGTTCTTGCTCTCACGCTGATCAGGAACACCAACCCGAGGATTAGGATCAAACAGGCAGTTAAATTCTTCCTTTTATGGATGAACCTGCTTGCAATCATTGCACTTGTGCTTATAACATTCGGTTACTAAATTACATCCGCCGTGGGGTTTAAAAACTATTGTTTCAAAAAGTCGCTCTGGGTGTTCCACTTCGGTGGAGCATCATGCAATAACTGCGACATTGAAATACTTGACTGTCTTACTCCCCGGCATGACCTCGAACGGTTCGGAATCCTCCTGGTTGGGTCAGTCAGACACGCTGACGTACTGCTTGTAAACGGCTCGATCAATATGCGTGACAGGGAGAGACTCATTGAGATATACAACCAGGCTCCCAAACCAATACTTGTTGTAGCCGTTGGTGCCTGCGGCTGTACGGGAGGAATATTCGCCGACGGCATGACCTTCGCCGGTCCGGTAGATAAGATCATCCCTGTGAATGCCTATATACCGGGCTGCCCGCCAAAGCCGGAAGCCATCATTGCCGGAATTGTAAAGCTGACACAGACCCTGAAATAAGGAGAATTAATGGATACAAATGCAGAGATAGAAAAAATAAGGACGGAGTTCAGTCACGCCATCATTAAAACAGTCATTAAAAATGGAAAGCGGGTCTGCATTACCATAAAACCTGAAGCCTTACCTGTTATTGCCGGATATCTTTACCGGAGCGCCGGATTCAGGTTTATTATTGCTTCTGCCCTGCATACAAGGAAAGGATTTGAGATACACTACCACTTCAGCAAAGATGATACAGGCCTGGTACTGAATATTCACGTGGTACTTGATAGCGAAAGTCCTGCCATCGAGTCACTTTCAAACATGTTCAGCGCATCAAACTGGATTGAAAGAGAGATGCACGAACTGTTCGGCATTAATTTCATTAACCATCCAAACCAGGAGAAACTGATCTCAGAGGGTAACTGGGCTGAAGGGGTATACCCGTACAGGAAAGAATTCAAATGAAAAAAAGAACCGGCTGATGAGCAGGAAGACACTCATACCTATAGGTCCGTACCATCCTCTCCAGGAGGAACCAGAACTTTTCAAACTCTATTGTGACGGTGAGATTGTGAAGGATATTAAATGGGAGACAGGATATAACCACCGTGGCATTGAGAAACTCAGTGAATCAAAGACATATGAACAGGTTTTCTTTCTTGTAGAGCGGATCTGCGGTATATGCTCTACCTCCCACCCTTTTGCTTTTGCCAACGCAGTTGAAGAGATAGCGGAAATTGAGATCACTGACAGGGCTAAGTACATCAGGTCGGTAATAGGTGAGCTGGAGCGGATACACAGCCACCTCCTGTGGGTGGGACTTGCAGGGCACTTCCTCGGGTACAATACCGTATTCATGTGGGCATGGAAATATCGCGAGCCCGTCCTCGACCTTTTTGAAATGATAACAGGAAACAGGAACAGTTATGCGATGTTTAAAGTCGGCGGCGTGAGAAGAGACATTGCGAACAGTATTATTCCGGAAATCAGAAAGACTCTCAGCGACATTAAGAAAAAGACTGACCTTCTCACCGGAGCAGTGATGGATGACCCTGTTCTCCACTCAAGAACAAAGGGTGTCGGAGTACTCACCAGACAGGATATCATCGATTACGCGGCGGTAGGCCCGACAGCGAGAGCTTCGGGAGTTGCCATCGACGTCAGGAAGGACGATCCATACGCTGCCTATCCTCTTGTCAACTGGAAGGTGATAACCGCTGAGGCGGGCGATGTATTTGCCAAAGCGCAGGTTAGGTTACTCGAAATGTATGAGTCAGTCTCAATAATTGAACAGTGCCTTGACGCATTGGAAAAACTCAGGGAAGGAGAGATTTCCGTTAAGGTCAGGGAGATACCGGAAGGGATGGGCGCCGGGCGGGCTGAAGCCCCCAGAGGCGAAGTGTTTCACTTCGTGGTATCGGACGGAAGCAGTTCACCGGCCCGTCATAAGATCAGAGCTCCGAGCTATGTCAACATCGCAACTTTCAAAAAATCATGCATTGGCCAGACTATTGCCGATGCCACTATCTCGCTGGCAGCAGTCGATCCGTGCTATTGCTGTACGGAACGGATGGCGGTTGCTTATGATATTAACTCGGGCATGAAGATCATGAATGCCAACGAGCTGATCGCCCATTCTCTGAAGAGGACTTCTGAATTAAAAAGAAACCTTAGCAGCCTCCCATGAACGCAATAATCCGGATAATAATACTGCCGCTTCTGGCCGGACTTCTGTTGTTTCTGATACCAGATAAATACAGAACTGCCAAAGGTGTAACCGGGCTGATTGTCGGCATAATCATCTGCTGGCTCAGTGTTTCTATTTATAAGCCTGACTACCAGGTGATATCAATAAATGAAATACCGGGGTTGTCTGATATCTCCGCATTCGGTAATATTCTGCAGGATGCTTCCAGGTACCTGTTCTTTACGTGCGATGACCTCAGCAAACTTATAATATTGTTTATCAGTATTATATCGACGGCAATTCTGCTGTTCTCAATAGCTTTCCCCGGAATCAGGTCAGTCAGGAACTATTATTCATGGTTCCTCATCACCCTCAGTTGCTCCTTCGGGGCTGTGCTTTCTGATAACCTGTTATTGTTTCTGACTTTCTGGGGCATTCTTGGGATAACCCTATATAAGCTTATTCCCGGACATGACGGAGAGAGTTCTTCTACTGCCAAGAAGACTCTTATACTTATCGGTGCCTCGGATTCTATAATGATCATTGGCATCGCGCTGTTGTGGAAGCTTACCGGGTCATTGAGCATCAGCAATATTTCTCTGCCCACAAACGATGCTTTGTCCGTCACAGCATTCCTTGCCCTGCTGGCTGGCAGTTTTACGAAAGCAGGCGCCTTCCCGTTCCATACATGGGTTCCGGATTATGCAAGAGACGCACCTGTAACATCTTCAGCCTTGCTGCCTGCTTCGCTTGATAAACTCCTGGGTATTTATTTCCTGGCCAGGATTACAAACTGGCTCTTCATCCTCAGCGACGGCATGAGGCTGCTTCTCCTGATTATGGGTACCATCACCATCATAACAGCTGTAATGATGGCACTGATGCAGCACGACTACAAACGGCTTCTCGGATTTCATGCCGTCTCCCAGGTAGGCTACATGATACTCGGATTCGGCCTGGGTTCTCTGATAGGCATTGCCGCCGGTCTCTTCCACATGATCAATAACGCCATTTACAAGAGCGGGCTGTTTCTTTCTGCAGGATGTGTCGAATACCGCACGGGGAAAAAGCATATAGATGACCTCGGAGGCCTTTCGAAAGCGATGCCTGTGACTTTCATTGCATCGCTGATTTTTGCCATGTCAATATCAGGAATACCGCCATTTAACGGATTTGCCTCAAAATGGATGATTTACCAGGGGATAATAGAATTCGGCAAGGGACAAGGCATTGCAAGCAGCCTGTGGGTGGTATGGCTGGGATTAGCAGTGCTGGGTTCAGCACTCACACTTGCCAGCTTCATAAAATTTATCGGGGGCGTATTCCTTGGTGGCCGCAGATCTGAATTCGATACTGTACGGGAGGTTCCGGCATTGATGTATTTACCCCTGATTTGTTTCGCCCTGATTTGTACCTTCTTTGGCGTTTTTGCAACAGGAGTTGTTGTACCGCGGTTATTTATGCCAGTGACCGGAGAGTTCGTTTTTACCGGACTATGGAATTCTTCGTTCGTGGCGCTTATGGTACTCTTATCATTTATCCTGGGAGCTCTCGTTTATTTGGCCACCGGCATGAAGAAGTTCCGCACGGAAGAGAGCTTCATCGGAGGTGAGAGGATGCAGGAAGAAACAGGTTATCCAACACATGAGTTTTATAAGACCATCACTGAATTCAGTCTGGTGGGGTGGTTTTACAAAAAGGCCGGGGAGAAACTCTTTGATATCTATGATCTTTCAAAGAATCTTGTCCTCTGGTGCAGTCATAAGCTGAGTGATGCCCACTCAGGTATTCTTCCCGGTTATGTGATCTGGGTTTGCGCGGGTCTGATAATTATGCTGATGATTATGCTGTAACAAATTACATCCTATGGAACTGGCAATATCAGTAATAGCGGGGTTTATGATTCTGGGAGCACTATATGCAATTCATGCCAGGGATATACTCTCTGCTGTGATAGCGTGCGGAATAGTCGGATACAGTCTTGTAATATGCTTCCTGCTGCTTGGAGCTCCTGACCTGGCAATAGTACAGATTGTCATTGAAACGATAACACTGGTCATTATGGTTGCTGTTGTCATGGACAGCTCCCGCGAAGAGGCATTCGTAAAGCTTGACAGACAGGGATATGTCACAGCATTAACAGGTATTATTGTGCTTCTGATCATGTTTTATTTCTTTAAAACAGCAGCCTCTTCCCTGCCCCCTCTAGGTGAAGGAACATTGCGGATGTCAGAAGCCTATATTGCAGGTGCGGCAGAAAAGACCGGCAGCGCAAATCTGGTTACTGGAGTGATATTCGACTTCAGAGGGTATGATACGCTTGGTGAGGCGACAGTCCTGGTGACGGCAGTTCTGGGCGTGCTGACAATACTAAGAATCAAGGGAAAGAAATGAAAGGAATGACAGTCATAGTGAAGAAAACAACCCAGCTGATAGCAGGGATGGTCTTCATGTACGGCATCTATATCATAGTGCACGGTCACCTTACTCCCGGCGGGGGCTTTGCAGGCGGCGCTGTCATTGCCGGATCATTCATACTTCTGATACTGTCATCTGGCAGCGATATCCTTAACCTGGTCAGAGAAGAGACAGGTACAACAATTTATGAAAACCTTGCGATAATAATTGTGCTCTTTCTGGCCCTGTCAGGCATGATTCTCGGAGCCCGTATATTCTTCGTTAACTGGCTCCCGAAAGGAACAGTTGGAGAGCTCCTGAGCGCAGGAATGATTCCGCTCTACAACATCTTTGTCGGTATAGAGGTTGCGGCATCGATAATAAGTATTTTCCTCGCACTGGTAATATTCAAAGAAGAATCACTGAAATGACAGCCTACTGGATGTGCTTCATACTGTTCCTCGTCGGTCTCTACGGCGTGATAACCAGGAGAAACCTGATAAAGATCGCCATATCGCTTTCGATCATGGAATTCAGTTGTTTTCTGTTTCTTGCTCTTATCGGTTACAGGGAGGGCGGCGTCGCCCCAATTGTCGACCCTTCTGATCCTGTGAAGGTATATGTTGACCCGCTGCCACAGGCTCTTGTGCTGACGGCTATCGTAATAGGGCTGGCCACCACCGCAATGCTGATGTCTGTAATAATAAGGATATACAGGAAGTACGGGACTTTTGATATTCGGGAGATAAAGAACCTAAGAGGATAGAAGATGAATCCGATGATACCGCTCTTTGTCGCAGTGCCGCTTGCAGGGGCTTTCCTGATAATGATCCTCGGCAGGCTGAGCATGCACTTCTGTAAATACTTCGCTTCCTTAGTGCTCCTTTTTCTCGTTGTTGCCAGCTTCCTGTCACTTTTTGGAAGTGAAGAGGAATCATCAATCTATAAGGTCGGCGGATGGGATGCTGTCAACGGCATCCCAATAGGCATTTACATGATTCTTGACCGTTTTACTGCAATTATTCTTTGCGTCATAAGCCTGATCGGATTCCTTTCAGTTTTCTACTCTATATCCTATATTGGAAGATATACCTCCGAGAATCTTTACTACGCACTCTTCTGCCTTATGACGGCAGGGATGAACGGTGTTGTACTGAGCGGAGATATCTTCAACATCTTCGTCTTCCTTGAAATATCTGCCATTTCATCTTATGCACTCGTTGCTTTCGGCGTTGAAAAAAACGAACTGGAGGCAACGTTTAAATACCAGGTGCTGGGGGGCATTGCCTCTTTTCTGATCCTCTTCGGGATAGGATTCATTTACTGGAAAACAAAGACGCTCAATATTGCTGACATCAAAGTGGCCCTTGGCGCCGGTTATGAAAAGCCATACTATCTTCTTGTACAGCTATTGTTACTCAGCGGATTCGGCCTCAAGGCGGCTGTTATTCCGTTCCATGCCTGGCTGCCCGATGCTCACTCCTCAGCCCCTTCTCCCATCTCAGCGATGCTATCTGGTGTGCTGATCAAGGCAGTAGGTATATATGTTATAATCCGTCTTTTCTTTAATATGTTCGTAGTAACGGAAGGAATGGCCGTTCTGCTAACCACCCTTGGTGCCCTTTCGATGGTTGCAGGTGTATTACTGGCGGTAGGACAGTGGGATATAAAAAGACTGCTTGCCTACCACAGTATAAGCCAGATGGGCTATGTGGTGATGTCAGCAGGCATTGGAATGATACTACTGTCAAGGGGCGTTAAAAATGAAGTGGCAGCCCTGGCTGTCACCGGAGGGATATTTCATCTGATAAACCATGCAGCATTCAAAAGCCTCCTTTTTCTTAATGCCGGGGCTATTGAATATTCAACCGGAACACGTAACCTGAAAGAGATGGGGGGACTGGCAAAAGCCATGCCTGTAACCTCTGCAACCTCATTTGTCGCCTCACTCTCTATCTCAGGCATCCCTCCCTTCAACGGATTCTTCAGCAAGCTGATAATAATCATAGCCGCCGTAATGGCACAATTCTACCTGCTTGCGATCCTTGCAGTCATTGTCAGCGTTATTACCCTTGCCTCCTTCCTGAAGTTTCAACGCTATGCCTTTTATAATGAGAATCCTGACAAGAAGATGGCAACAGTCAGGGAGGTGCCGTTCCCGATGCTGTTCAGCATGATTGTACTCGGCATTATCTGTCTTCTGCTCAGCATACTGGCCTTCCCGGGCATACGTGATATTGTGCTCTCTCCGGCAACAGACATCCTTCTGAATGCTTCAGCTTATTCTTCACAAATAACCGGTATATGAAATGAGATTCGTTGCAATGTTCATACTGGCCCTGATCTTCTGGTTACTGATAACCTTCAGATTTACCCTTCCGAACCTCCTGACCGGAGTGGTGGCCGCATTGATTTGCGCTGCATTCTTTTCCAAATACTATTTCCGCAATGTCTATAAGTTCCTGCAACCGCAAAGGTACTTCTGGTTTGTAATCTATCTGTTCCTCTTTATATGGGCCTGCATCAGGGCTAACTTTGACGTTGCATACAGGGTACTGCACCCCGCAATGCCCATCAGACCGGGAATTGTCAAAGTCAGAACAACCCTGAAATCTGAATTTGCCAGAACACTTCTTGCTAATTCAATCACAATGACACCCGGGACCATTACAGTGGACATCATTGATGATTCACTCTATATACACTGGATCTACATAAGGTCTGAGGATCCGGAAGTTTATACAAAAATGATCATCGGAGATTTCGAAAAATACATTAAAAGAATTGTTGAATGAGTGCATTTCTTAATATTTTGCTCTACATCCAGATAGGCTTATGCGCATTCTGCCTCTACAGGATTATTAGAGGACCTACTATCCCCGACCGGATGGTCGGCGTGGATATATTCGGGATACTGGTTGTTGGCATTTGTGCCATCATCTCTGTTCTCACAGGAAAATCTTTTATCCTCGATATCGGGATTGCATGGGTGATCCTGAGTTTTATAGGCACTCTGACTCTGGCAAAATATCTAACCGGGAAAAAACTGAACGAATAATATGGTCAGTCTGATATTGATATCAATCGGAATCGTGTTTAACCTGCTTGGCTGCATTGGCATTATCAGGTTACCTGACACGTACAACAGGCTGCAGGCAGCAACAAAATGCGTTACTCTTGGTTGCTGCAGCATTCTCCTGGGTGTTTGCTTTCACTTCGGTATAAGTGATGCCGGAATAAAAGCCCTGATAGCTATACCGATACTCTTCTTCAGCTCAACAGTGGCTGCTCATGCGCTCATCAGAGGAACATACCACTTCGGCATAAAACTCGGAGACAGAAGTGTCAGAGATGATTATAAGGATGCAGTAAAATGAGATACCCCAAACTCAGAGAACTGAAAGAGGCCGTTATCTCACTCGTTACCCCGGCCTATACTTCGAGATTCCCATTGGAACCGCATATCCCATATGACAGATTCAGAGGCAAGCCAGTGGTTGATGATGAAAACTGCGTTGGTTGTGAGACCTGTGCCAACGTCTGTCCTCCGCATGCTATTACCTTTACTAACGATAAGCAAAAAGGGATAAGAACAATCGATAAGAGACTACGGGAAATGCATCTTTTGCGGACTCTGTCAGGAACATTGTATAACCGGAAAAGGGGTCATGCTTTCAGATAAGATTTTTGACCTTGCAGTCACAGACCGTAAAGAGAATATTGAATACCAGGAGAAAGAGCTGCTCCTGTGCCAGAACTGCGGTGCTGTCATCACAACTAAGGAGCATCTTCTTTTCATGCATCGTAAACTTGGACCAAGGGCATTCTCCTCCATTCTTAACCTCAATATGCTCAACGAAAAACTGAAAATGGCTGAGGGTCAGGACATAAGTGTCTCAGTTATTGACGGCCTTAAGCGAAAAGATATGTTCAATATTATCTGTCCTGACTGCATGCACCATGTGACAATCAAATATTTGGCTAAAGGTGTCTGACAATTTCCGTAAGTTTTTGTTACAGAAGAAAGGAAAAACCCTTTTCGTCGGTATCGGTAATGTGCTTAAGCAGGATGACGGTATAGGGGTCTGGATAAGTAACAGGATTAAGAACACCGGGTCGGTTACAGCCCTGACCGCAGAGGTAAGCATTGAGAATTATATCGGTAAGATAAACAGCCTCCGGCCTGATATCCTTGTACTGATAGATTGCGTTGACATGCAGGCCGCGCCTGGAAGCTTTATGCTTCTGGAAGTTAAACAGATCATGGACATTACATTTAACACGCATAATATTTCATTAAAGAAACTCACAGGCTTTTTCAAAATGCCTGTCTATATACTCGGAATTCAACCTGAAAAAATTGATTTTGGTGAGAATATTTCATACCTTGTACAGGCAGCAGGTAACAAAATTATTGAACTAATTAATAACCAGGAGGTATAATATGTCAGCTGATTATTTATGCAAGGCTTGCAGGGGGATATTGAACCCAAAACTCTCAATAGTTCTCGCTGCAATGAAGATCAACAGCACAAAAAGGGGTCTTGTTTTATTGAATCCCGAGTTGGGTAACTATACAAAAATCACACATCCTTCATTTGATGTTGAAGAAGGTGTAGAATACATCTATACATGCCCAATCTGTCATTCACAGCTGAACAGCATGAAATATCCTCATCTGGTCAGAATAATAATGCGGGATGAGCAGAGTAAGGAATTTGATATTTATTTTTCCGGTATCGCCGGAGAGAAGTGTACGTTTAAACTGGGTGATGCCGGCATAGAGAAGAAGGGGCCTGACACCAAGCTTTACGACAAGTACTTCGATATTCCGGAGGAGGACAGGAAGTATCTTTAGAAGACGGAAGACGGAAGACCGGAGACCGAAGACTGCCGACTGCCGACTGAGGACTGCCGACTGAAGACTGAAGACTGCCAATTACCTGATTAGTTATCCACCCCGATGTGGCTGATCATATTGATATTTCCGGGATCTGAATAATCATACTGGTAAAGTCCGTCATCACCTATCATCACAAGCACAGAGCCAAGCGGTATGGCGTCATATGCCTTCAGCGCGGGATATGAGTAGAGCAGGTGCTGCGTGATGTGCATGTAATCCGATGCATCATATATCTTAAGTCCGTCAGTGCCGTCACATACAAAGAGCAGGTCACCGTCCTTCGCCAGACCGTAAGGATTGGTCATAGGATATGTCTGCAGCAGCGACGGAGTGGTAATGGGTTCAATATCAATTACGTCAAGCCTGCTCGCTGTACCTCCGCAGGTTGTTCCCGTGCGCAGGGTGGCGTATGCAATATCACCGTCAACTATCACAGGGTCACAGCTGCGGAAGTGGTTGTAAAACGAGATATAGGTCGGATTCAGAGGAACGGCAAGATTGAAGACCGCCACCCCCGTTGTTGTCCCCAGGAACATATATTTGTCTGTCAGGAACATAGTCTCAATACCCCACCAGGCACCGCTGCTGGAAAACTTCTTCGGCTTCACCCTGTCAGAAATGTCGAATACATTTATGGCACTGTTGTCAACTGCATAAAGAACATTACCCTTTATCCCGAACCGTGCCATTGACCCTCCTGTGCCGATGCCCGAACCGCTGACACCTGAAGAACCTCCGTTTGTATTGAATCTCTCAGCGACGCCGTCATAAACGATAGGATATCTCGGATAGGTGTAGCTCTCAACTTTTTCCCTTATCCGTTTGACCTCGTAAGCTACTACCACACCCTTATCCTGATCTACCTTACCGACAGGGAGGTCGTTGCCGGTCTCCGGGACCAGGTAAGGGAAGACATCCTTCACCCTTGATACCTCGTGAATATTATTGATATCCTCTGCATCGAGGACCACCAGATCAACATAACTGTCTACATATATTATATAGCCTGCAATAGATATATCAACAGCCCCCGGCACCTTTATAAAAGTCTTGTGCACAGGTGCTGCAGGATTGGTATTGTCGTAAACATGAAATCCCTCCAGGTTTTCAATGATGAAAATATAGTCATCCTTAAAATATATCTTCCCCGGGTGCTCAAGGACTCTTCCTGCCTCCGCAGCGACTGAACTTCTGAGCTCTGCATACGATAGATAGACAGGGGCATTACCCTCATACTCACGATAAATTTTCTCCTCGCACGATGTAAGGATTGCCAGCAACACTAAAATTGGAACGATTTTTGTTTTCATAGATAAGGCTTTTGCACTTTTACTCTGTGCAAAAACCATGCAAAAGTGTGAAACCTTAACCCTGATAAAAATGAAAACCCCGGTATTTATTGCTGCAATACTCCTGATTTTCAGCGCTCAGTCCTTTTCTCAGAAAAATAAAGATGCCCTGTACCTTAAGAACGGAAGCCAGATCTTCGGCAAGATGGAGCAGGTTTCGGGAAACAAGGTTTCAGTCCGTACCTCTGACGGCAGCCTGTTTGTCTTTGACAGCACCGAGGTTGATCATTATGTAATATATGATAATTCAACTGTTACCAGGAAAGTACAGGGGTTTGGAGCGGGTACGGAAATAGGGTTTCTTGCCGGGCCGCAAAACAGTCAGTATCCTGCACCGTTCTCATTCGGCCTCAGCGGAGGTTACACGTTCGGGACACGGTATATGGTGGAAGCAGGATCAGGCCTCGAGTTCATAGGTCATTCCTACGCTCCTCTGTATGCAGGCTTCAGGTATTATCTCAGGGAGAGCCGCACCTCGCCATTCCTCTTCGGACGCGCAGGATACATGGCCATGATATCGGAGAACGAGGATGAGATGATCTATTACCCGATGTGGTCAAGCATCTATCCCGTTGATTACTGGTACACTGAAGAACGTGAATACAAGGGCGGTCCGACAGCCACGATAGGTCTGGGCGCATCATTCTCGACAGGTGACATGGAGACCTACATGAGCTTCGCTTACAGGTATTTCAGAACAAAAGAGATAGTCACTACCTCCACCTCCACAACCGAAGAATTCTTTTATTACTACAACAGGCTAGAGATAAAGCTGGGATTCAGGTTCTAGGTCCTGACTCTTCGCAGTCTGTCACTGTGATGTCTGATGGTCCTGCGGTCTGGCTGTCCTGAAGACGTGCGGTCCTGCTTGCTATCCCCACTATTGCCCCTTGCCCCCTGCTCCTTGCTCCTCGCCCCCGGCCCTGAGCCGGTCCCTGAGCTTGTCGAAGGGCCGCGAATCCTGCACCTACCAATTTATACACATCTTTAACCTGATTCTACAGCTTTTTTTCTTTTATTTAAACGACTTTTGCATAATCAGAGACTTATAATATGAAAACAATTATCGAAATCAGATATGCCGCACATCCTGATGATGTGAAAAATTGGGACACACAGCGGCTGCGAAAAGAACACCTTGTCAGTGACATCTTCTCTGACAACACAGTTACGATGGTCTACACACTTTATGACCGCATGATAGCTGGAGGAGCAAAACCCGTTGGAGAGACGCTGAAACTGGAGCCTGTTGAAGAGGTCAAAGCTGCATTCTTCCTTCACCGGCGTGAGCTGGGCATCTATAATGTTGGCGGAGCAGGCAGGGTGAGAGTAGCAGATGCATCATTCGATCTTGATTATAAGGAGTCTCTATATATCGGCTCAGGTGACAGAGAGGTACTGTTTGAAAGCATCGAAAAGGCTAATCCGGCTCTCTTCTATTTCTGCTCAACGCCGGCCCACCGTAATTATCCTGACCGGAAGATCACAAAGAAAGAAGGTATACAGTTGGAGATGGGATCAATGGAGGCAGCCAACCACAGGATTATAAACAAGATGGTCGTCAGGGAGGTGCTTGAGACCTGCCAGTTGCAGATGGGAATGACCGAGCTCAGGCCTGGAAGTGTCTGGAATACAATGCCTCCTCATACCCACGGACGCAGAATGGAGGTATATTTCTATTTTGAGATCCCGGAAGGTAATGTTGTATGTCATTTCATGGGCCAGCCAGAAGAGACAAGGCATATCTGGATGAAGAACAACGAGGCTGTCATCTCGCCGCAGTGGTCAATCCACTCCGCTACAGCAACATCAAACTACACATTCATCTGGGGGATGGCAGGAGAAAATCTGGATTACGGTGACCAGGACTTTCTTAAAGCGACTGATCTTCGTTAAAGCAATAATTATTAAACCTTTCAGATATGATACTTGACCAGTTTCGTCTTGACGGCAGAATAGCCCTCGTCACAGGGGCCTCATACGGTATCGGGATGGCAATGGCAAAGGCGCTTGCGTCTGCAGGTGCCTCGATAGTATTCAACGACAGGAATCCTGAAAGAGTGGAGAATGCGCTGAAGGAGTATCATGATGCAGGCATCGACGCCCGGGGCTATCTCTTTGACGTGACCGACGAGGATGCTGTCAGGAGCAGTATCGAAAGGATATGTGCGGAAGTCGGAATCATTGACATACTTGTCAATAATGCAGGTATTATTAAAAGAATACCTGCCCTCGATATGTCTCCTGCAGATTTTCGGGAGGTTATAGATGTCGACCTTACCGGTCCATTCATCATGTCAAAGGCAGTTGCTCCCGGTATGATTAAGAAAGGTGCAGGGAAGATCATAAACATCTGCTCAATGATGAGTGAACTAGGTCGTGAGACGGTCTCTGCCTATGCCGCAGCAAAGGGCGGACTGAAGATGCTGACGCGCAACCTTGCATGCGAGTGGGCTGAACATAATATCCAGGTCAACGGCATAGGACCAGGATACATTGCCACACCTCAGACAGCGCCGCTGCGGGAGGCAGGACATCCTTTCAACTCATTCATCATCGGGCGCACACCGGCAGCGCGCTGGGGCACACCGGAGGATCTTGAGGGCCCGGTTGTCTTCCTCGCTTCAAGGGCATCCGACTTTATTAATGGTCACATATTATATGTTGACGGCGGCATTCTTGCTTATATAGGCAAACAACCAAAATAATCAATAAACCAAGGTTATGAAAAAAATTCCCCTGCTGTTCCTTTTCGTTGTTATCCTGTCAGGATGCACCGATGACCGGATGAAGATCCGGATCCTGAATAACCTGTCATCAGACCGTTCCACCGAGATCGTGGAAGTGCCTTTTTCAGCAATAATGGATGAATTCCCGCAGGCAAGTCCCGGAAACCTGGTTGTAATGAATTCAGACGGTGTGGAGGTCCCCTCTCAGGTGATATTTGAGGGTGGCGACCAGCCTCTGTCTCTCATCTTTCAGCCATCAGTAAGTGCAAACTCGGAAGCTGTCTATTACATCAGTGAGGGCACTCCTGCCCTCTACGAGCCGAAGGCCTACGGAAGATTCGTGCCGGAGAGGATGGATGATTATGCCTGGGAGAATGATCGTATCGCCTTCCGCATATACGGCACTGCACTCATTGAAAAGGACGGGCCAAGCAACGGCATTGATGCATGGATAAAGCGAACAGACAAGATGGTGATTGACAGATGGTATGCTGATTACCTGTCAGGTAAAAACACATACCATGATGACAATGGCGAGGGATGCGATTGTTACAAGGTGGGACGTACGCTCGGCGCCGGTGCCATGGCACCATGGATTAACGACTCACTGTGGCTGGGAATAAACTTTGAAAGCTACGAGACTCTTGATAACGGGCCCCTCCGCACATCATTCAGGCTAAAATATCCACCATTCCTCGTAAATGGTGTTTTGGTGACTGAAACTCGAACATTGTCACTTGATGCAGGCAGCCAGCTTACAAAGATAATTGAGGAATATCAGGGTATTGATAAGCCTTTCCATGTAGCATCAGGTATAGTAAAGAGAGCTGAAGGCTCGCCCATCCTGCTGCCCTCAGAAGCTGCAGGCATTGCCTATCGCCTTGACGGAGGCGAGGGTGGAATTACATATGTGGGTGCCCTGCTGACAACCCCTGTGGTCAAAGTCACGGAAAATATTGATCATCTGCTGATTGTAGCTGAATATACTCCAGGCGTTCCATTCATATATTATGCCGGTGCCGGGTGGAGCAAATGGGGATTTAACGATATCCAGGCATGGGCTGACTACCTGGATGAATTTGCCCTTAGAATCCGCAATCCACTGCAGGTCATAGCCGACTGATTATGTGCTCACCGGTCAGGACAGGTCTGCTCATTCTTTTACTACTGACATCGTTTACCACGACCGGAATATGTCAGTTGAGGTGTGCATTTACACATTATTCCGTTGAAGATGGACTGTCGGAAGGTGTGGCACTTACCATGCACCAGGACAGGGAGGGTTTCATGTGGTTCGGCACATTCGATGGCCTTAACCGGTTTGACGGATACAGCTTCAAGGTCTTCAAGTCAGGCTTCAGAAGTAACTATGCTCTTAAAAACAACAGGGTCGACCGTATCACTGAAGATGATCTCGGATACCTGTGGATCATGAACAATGACGGTGAGGTTTACCGAATGAATCCTCAGACCGAGGAGTTCATAAACTTCAACCAGATAAGCTCCGCCGGACCGGAGAACTACTCACCGGTAACGCAGATCTACTCTTTCACCGGCGGAGAGACATGGCTCTCAACTGAGTCAGGCCCGTCTATCAGGGTAAGATCCTCAGCAGACTCCTCCGGTTACAGGATCGACCGGTTTGACCTAAGCAACGGAATAAACCTCGTCAACCTTATCTGCAAAGACAATCAGGGAAACACCTGGATATTGTCTGACAATGGTCTCTTCCGGCAGAACCTTGCTTCAGACCTTCCGGAAAAGGTCTCTCTCAGACAAAACAGCAGTGACCAGCCTGATGCCTGGTTCTCATTCTATGAACTTGATGACAGGATTTGGTTTGGAACCGGTGACGGAACGATACTGATAGCTGACAAGGCAGGAAGAAGGCTTGATCAGATAACACTGGGTATACCCTCTGACATAATAGCAATAAGGCCTCTCAACCAGAGGGAGCTCATAATACTTACAAGCAGTGATGGCTTCTTTATCTATACTCCCCTGACAGGCGAAAGGCGGCACTTTGAGAAGAGCGCTTACCCTGAAATGACCTCAGATGAGATGGTATCACTTTATATAGACCGTTTCGGTGAGGTATGGTTTGAGACGACGGCAGATGGCGTTCTTCACTTTGATCCGTTAAAGGGTACTCTGAAACACTTCCGTATGAAAGTGGATAAAACAAATCCTAATGTTCTCCTTCCGAGCTTCTTTATCTTTGAAGATAAGAATGACAACCTTTGGATATACCCTCGAGGCGGAGGGTTTTCGCTCTATAACCGTGTTGAACGGAAACTTGAATATTTCTACAATGAGCCCGGGAGTCCCGATCGGCGCTTCCCCAACCTGATCCATTCCGCCCTGCCTGATAACCAGGGCAATCTGTGGATGTGCACCATCCAGCGTGGCATCGAAAAGGTATCCTTCTTTCCTAACCAGTTCAGCATACTCAGACCCAACCCCGAATCTGCCACACACTCTGAAAATGAGGTCAGGGCCATCTTCGAGGATCGTGACAGGTACCTGTGGGCAGCCACGAGGGACGGATATGTTTATCTGTATGACCCGGAGAGGAAAATTGTCGGATACCTGAGGGAAAACGGCAGCTTCAGATCAGGAACGCCTTTCAACGGGTTGGTATATTCAATAACCCAGGACAATAGAGGCAACATATGGATGGGTTCAAAAGGGAGAGGTCTGTTCAGGATGGAGCCTGATCACCGTAATAATGCCAGAAATTATAATATCACAAATTTCAGGCATAACCCCTCCGACCCTTACTCCATAAGCCATGATAATGTTTATTCGGTCTGTGAGGACCAATCCGGGAGGATGTGGGTGGGAACCTTTAACGGAGGCCTTAATTTTATTGTACCCGATGATTCCGGTACAAAGTTCATCAATTCAGGTAACCTGCTTAAAAGTTATCCTTATTCAAATCATAAGAGGGTAAGATACATTACATCTGACCTGAGAGGCAATATCTGGGTCGGAACAACAAACGGCCTTTTAATCTTCAACCAGGCTTTTACGGACCCCGCCACCATAGATTACACATCCTGCTTCTTTGACCCTGAAGATGAAACGAGTCTTGCAAATAACGATGTACATTATATATATTGCTCTCCTGATAACGAGATATATGTTGCTACCTTCGGCGGAGGGCTGAACATGGTGCTCAATCGGGGAGACCTTAATGAAAAGCCGCGCTTCAGATCTTACACCGTAAGGACAGGAGCACCTGATGATGTGATCCTGAGCATAGTAGATGATCTTAACGGCAACCTGTGGCTCAGTTCAGAGAGAGGAATCCTGAAATTCACCAGGGAGAGTGAGTCATTTGAGATCTACAGTGACCAGAGCGGTGTTGAGCCAAGCTACTTCTCGGAAGCGACAGGGATAAGAACAGCCGGGAATGAAATAATGTTCGGATATGACAAGGGGATATATAGTTTCAACCCTTCGCTTGTCAGAAAAACAAACTTTGTCCCTCCTCTGGTCCTTACACGTGTCCTGCGGTCAGGAACAGAGATACACCCGGCAGAGATGACCTCCTCCTCTTCGGAAAGTGATAAGGCCGAGTTGAAACTGGAGCTCAGCCACAAGCAAAAGAGCCTGAATATCGAATACTCAGCACTCGACTACAGGAATCCCAAAAATATTCAGTATGCCCATATGCTGGAGGGTATCGACGACGACTGGATTATTGGGCGCGGTCAGCATGCAGCTTCCTATACTAACCTTGAGCCCGGCGATTATCTGTTCAGGGTGAAATCCACAAACTCTGATGGCATTTGGGTTGATAATCAGCGTATTATCAGGATCATCGTCAACCCTTCGTTCTGGCAGACTGCCTTTTCAAAGATCCTCATGGTGGCAATAACACTGATTCTGATTGCTCTTACAATCTATGCCATCTTTACATTTTACAAACTCAGGCACAAGGTGGAGGTCGAACAACTCATCACAAACCTGAAGCTCAAGTTCTTTACTGACGTTTCCCATGAGCTGAGAACCCCGCTGACACTAATCTCCTCTCCAATAAATAATATTCTTGAAAACAACTCTCTTGAACCTGAAGTAAAAGATCAGCTCACTATTGTTAAAAGCAACACGGAACGAATGCTCCGGCTTGTTAACCAGATACTTGACTTCCGTAAAGTACAGAGCAGAAAGATGCGTCTGAGAATAGAGGAATTTCCTCTGGGCAGGTATATCACAGAGATCTGTTCTGACTTCCGCAAGATTGCTGAGGACAAGGGTATCCTCCTTGAGGTAAGAGATGAGTCGAATGGTGAAACAGTGTGGGCTGACAGGGATAAGGTAGAGAAGATTGCCTTCAACCTTATCACCAATGCTCTGAAGTTTACCCCCAGAGGCAAAAGAGTAACTGTGACGGTTTTGAAAAATGACAATGCACTGGAGTTCATAGTGGCAGACCAGGGCACCGGTTTGTCAAAGGAGAAAATGAAAAATCTCTTTATGAGATTCGGCAGTGACGATGGTCCGGAGATCTCACTCCAGCCCGGGACAGGCATAGGGCTCTCACTCAGCAGGGAACTCGCTGAGCTCCACCAGGCGCAACTTGTTGCTGAGAGCGAGGAGGGAAAAGGGGCTACCTTCCGGGTTATCTTCAAAATCGGATTCTCACATTATAATAACGACACCGAATTTGTTCTCTCTGACAGCCACCATTCTGTTATTTCCGGGTTTTCGACCACTGAACCTGCTGAGGACGGAAATAATGCTGATGAGAATGATGAAGAGGATAAGGAACCTCTGCTTCTTTTCGTTGAAGACAATGAGGAGCTAAGGAGTTTCCTCAAGATCATCCTGGCTGACAGCTTTCATATTATTGAAGCAGGAAACGGAAGCGAGGGTTTTGAGATAGCCCGGAGCCAGCTGCCTGACCTGATAATCACTGACCTCATGATGCCTGAGATGGATGGACTGGAGCTGGCCCGCCGGCTGAGAGAAGAGGTTACCACCTCGCATATCCCTGTTGTGGTCCTGACAGCAAAGACAGACCTTGACACTCAGATAGAGGCTCTCAGAACGGGAGCTGATGATTTCATTACAAAGCCTTTCAGCTCAACATACCTGAAAGCCAAGATCGAAAGCATCCTGCTACAGCGCAAAAAACTTCAGGAGTCATTCCTTGCAGGTATTACCGACTTCAATGCTGATAAACACGACAGGAAGTACGAAGTGAGTCCCTCCATCCCCGTCATAGAATCTTATGATGACAAGATGCTAAAGAGGCTTATGGAGATCATGGAAAAGAATATTGAAAACTCAGCCTTGACGGTGGAGGAGCTGGTCTCGATGATAGGGCTTGGAAGGTCAGTCTTCTTCAAGAAGCTGAAGAGCCTTACCGGCCTCGCCCCTATCGAATTCATAAGGGAGGTGAGAGTTAAAAGAGCTGCCCAGCTGATTGAGTCAGGACAATATACCATCTCACAGGTCACCTACATGGTAGGATGTAATGACCCCCGCTATTTCTCAAGGATCTTCAAGCATCGCTTCGGAGTAACCCCTTCGGAATACAGGGATAAGCATTCAAAGCAAAAACAGAGTGATACCAAATTCCAATTGTAACTGATCATGAAAATCAATATCTCAGTTCCTTCGATTGCTGCTCTCCTGCTTGTTCTTTTAACCTCCTGCGGGGGAATCAGGAGAAGCAATGATACCGGATTGAATTCTCCTCACTGGTCAGTCCGCATGGCTGAATCGGAGATGATAAGAAACCCCTGGCTCTGGATGGCTGATTTCGTCACTGAAAAGAAGTGGAATTATAGCCAGGGATTGATGGGCATGGCAATGATAAAGGTCAGCCAGGCATACGGTGACAACCGATACTTCGATTATGCGAAAGGATACGCAGACTCTCTGATCGACGATAACGGTGTGATATGGAAGTATGATATGACTAATTATAATATTGACCAGGTAAATCCTGGTAAAATGATGTTTCTTCTCTATGACAGGACCGGTGATGAAAGATATGATAAGGTAATTCATACACTAAGGGAGCAGATCGCATCCCAGCCCAGAATACCTGAGGGAGGGTTCTGGCATAAAAAAATCTATCCGAACCAGATGTGGCTTGACGGGTTATACATGGGTACCCCGTTCTATGCTGAGTATGCCCGGAAATATGGGCAGGATGAGGCATTTGAAGATATTGTAAATCAGTTTCTTATCGTGGCGAGGCATACTTATGACCCGGCTACCGGGCTCTACAGGCATGCCTTTGATGACTCACGGATGATGCCATGGGCTGACAGTATAACAGGCCAGGCTCCTCATGCCTGGGGAAGAGCAATGGGATGGTTTTCAATGGCAATTGTTGATGTGCTTGACTTTATTCCATCGGACCAGCCCGGTCGCAATGAGTTGATAAGGATACTTACCGGAATGGTTGACACGCTGATCACAATTCAGGATCCTCAGACCGGGGGATGGTACCAGGTACTTGACCGGTCAGGCGATCCGGGTAATTATATCGAAACATCATGTACCGCCATGTTTGTATATTCAATATTCAAAGCAGTACGAATGGGTTACCTGGGTGAAAAGTACCTGCCTGCAGCACAAAAAGCTTACAACGGCCTGATTGACAACTTTGTTACTGTCGATGACAAGGGTCTGGTGACTCTTACCCGCATATGCGGCGTAGCCGGCCTGGGAGGAGATCCCTATCGCGACGGATCATACGAATACTACATCGGTGAAGAGATCCGTGATAATGACCCCAAGGGAGTTGGGCCATTTATTCTTGCCAGCCTTGAATATGAAATGCTTCTGAAATAGAGCATTCAGCACTCCTTATTTATTATCCTTAGCTCCCAATTTATCCACTCTTTTAATAAATAAATGGACATTACCCTTATGTTATGCCCATAACTTTGATATTGTAAATACTTTTTCAGAACCCTAAAATTCAAACCTCTAACTTATGCTGAAAAACAATCGCACTTTAAGGAAATTGGTGCTCTGTGCCTTTGCATTATGCGCTGGCATGGTGGTCAATGCTCAGACAAAGACCATACAGGGTACCGTTACGGGAGCAACGGGTGAAAGCCTTGCCGGTGTCGCCGTCAGTGTCCCCGGGACTACTGTCGGCGCTCTTACCGGGGCCGACGGGAAATACTCTATTGCCGTTCCGCAGGATGCCACGGTGCTGCAGTTTACTTTTATCGGACTGACATCTGTGACTGAGACTATCGGCAACCGTACAACCATTAGTGTAATAATGCAGGAAAGTACGACTGCCCTTGACGAAGTGGTGGTTGTGGGATACGGAATCGTCAAAAAAAGAGACCTGACGGGCGCTGTGTCTGCAGTAAGAT
This sequence comes from uncultured Bacteroidales bacterium, assembly GCA_963732365.1. Taxonomy (GTDB): domain Bacteria; phylum Bacteroidota; class Bacteroidia; order Bacteroidales; family VadinHA17; genus SR-FBR-E99. Next base: position 225,167 of record CAVSZC010000007.1, read on the forward strand.
CAGATGAGATCGTCAAGACTGCGTCAAGCAACGCCCTCCAGTCCATTCAGGGTAAAGTTGCAGGTCTTGACATAACCAGGGCAAGTGGTGAGACCGGATCAGCTATAAATATGACCCTCAGAGGGGTTCGTTCTGTCAATGCATCAAACGCCCCTCTGTTCCTCGTCGATGGTATAGAATACGGATCAACGCTTGACATCAATCCCTCAGATATCGCCTCCATTGAAGTACTCAAAGACGCTTCTTCAACAGCAATCTACGGGACTCGCGGGGCCAATGGCGTCATAATCGTGACAACAAAGAAGGGAGGAACATCAGGGACAGGCAAATCAGTCGTTGCATTCAATTCATACATCTCACTTAACTCTCCGACTAATCTGCCTAAAATAATGAATGTCAACCAGGAGCACCTATTCCTGGCTGAAAGACTTCGTTATGCTGCAGAAAACGTAAGCGACACATGGGGCGAGACAAACATAGCCGACTATCCTCCGGAAGTTGTTCTTTCTGATGTTCTCTCTTCCCCGTGGGAAAAAACCGTACTCGACCTGTACAATGAAGGCGGGGTAGGATGGTATGACATGATCATGCAAAATTCAGTCACCCAGAATTATGAACTGTCTGTCACAGGCGGGTCGGCCACCACTCCCTTTGCAATCTCCCTGGGGTATATGGATGAGAACGGGTTACTGATGAATGACAATCTTAAGAGGTATAACGGACGGCTTAATTTAAGCCACAAAATTTCTGAGAGTCTGACTGCAGGAGCAAACCTCCAGTTTACTTATCGCGACTGGGACAGAAGGGAGGATGGCGTTTACTCACAGCTTATCAAAATGCACTCACTGGCACAGCCCTACCTCTCTGACGGCACAATCCTTGACCGTCCCTCCGAACTGGCTGTAAGCCATACCAATCCCCTTCTTAACGAAGTAGATGGCTATTATGAGAACAATACTCTTTCAAACCGTCTTTTTGGTAATGTATTTCTGAACTGGAATATTTTAAAGGGGCTGACATTCAGATCATCTCTTGCAATTGATGCACAATCAGGCCGCCAGGGTATTTATGAGGACTATATGTGCACAGCCAACTACCAGTTTGGCCGCGGGTCATATTTCTCATCGGAAAGCGATCAGACCATGAAATATATCCTTGAGAATACCCTTACCTATACCACTCCCATCGGGAACAGCAGCGAACTACAGCTTCTCGCCGGTCAGGAAGCCCAAAGGTCAAAATATGAGTCACACAGGATTTACGGGTATGGGCTCCAGGATCATTATATTAAAACATCATACTACTTTCTTCAGAATATTCTCTCCTCAGGACGTCAGATTGAGGATATCTACACTGAGAGTTCATTACTCTCTTTCTTTGGAAGAGCGAATTACAAACTGCTCGGAAAATATCTCTTAACAGCTACCATTCGTGCTGACGGCTCATCTGTGCTGGCCGATGGCAACAAGTGGGCTGCTTTCCCATCCCTTGCCGCAGCATGGGTCATCTCTGATGAGTCTTTCATGCAGGGAATTGACAATATTGACCAGCTAAAACTAAGACTTAGCTGGGGTGTTGCAGGCAACTCATCCGTTGACCCCTATATGACCAAGACAAGGCTGGGCAGTACACTGGTGCCTTACACCTTCGGAAGCACATTATATAATGGTATGATTCCGGCAGTGCTTGGAAATCCGGATGTAACATGGGAGACAACCTCTACGTTTGATGTAGGAATAGACCTTTACCTCTGGAAGGAGAGACTCTCACTGGTTCTTGATGCTTACTATTCAAGAACCGAAGATCTCCTGTTATTTAAAGGTCTTCCGGCTACTTCGGTCTATCCGCAGGTTCTTGCCAACGTGGGTGAAACACAGAATATCGGTTTTGAAGCTGCCCTTAACGCAAGCGTGATACAGAAGAAAGACTTTGCATGGGCTTTTAACCTCACATTCTATACCAACAAGGATGAGATTCTGGCACTGGCCAGCGGGGCAGACCGGGATGTCTCAATTCCTGATAATGCACTTGTTGTGGGTGAACCGGTGAGGGCTTTCTATAATTATGAGGCCGATGGATGCTGGACAATTGCGGAAGCTGAAATGGCTGCACGTTATGGAAAGATACCCGGAGATATAAAAATTGTTGATGCAAATAATGATACTCTTATCAATGACCTTGACAAACGCCTTTATAACAAGAGCCCTAAATACATTATAAGCTGGAACAACACTCTCTCTTATAAGGGATTTACCCTTTCGGGTCAGGTCTTTGCACGCGTAGGTCAATGGATCCAGTATTCTTACAACACAGCTTACAAGCCTACTGAACAGGACGGCTCACCTGATGTTGACTTCTGGACCCCGGAGAATCAGGATGCAAAATTCCCAAGACCGGGCATTGCTTCACAAAATGACATGCCGGCACTTGCATTCGAGAAAGCCTCTTTCATTAAACTCAGGGAGGTTACACTCGGATATAATCTGCCTCAAAACGTTATTTCCAGGATTGGGATTAGTAACCTCAGGGTCTATGGTTCTCTTCAGAACTATTTCATAAAGAGCAACCTGGACAATTATGACCCGGAACGAGGCGGAAGCATCTCAAACCCGATGGCAAGGAATGTGGTCTTTGGCCTTAATATGGAGTTCTAACTGACAGCCGGAAAAAAACAGATCTATGAAAACAACAATCAAACAGATATCACTTGTACTCATACTGCTGATGGCAGGTAGTACATCATGTACGGACTTCCTTGAGGAAAATAACCGTACAAGTTCAACAGAAGACGTGCTCTACTCGACTAAAGGCGGTATAGACGGGCTGGTTGCTGCCTCCTATTCATACCTTCGTGGCTGGTACGGTAAAGAGGCTGCCTTCGGATTAAGTGAAGGCGGAACCGATACGTGGCTGACCGGGTATGATAACAGACAAAAGGTGCTTATTAATTATTCCGGTATCACACCGGAAGTTGCAAGTTCTACCCGTGAGACAATGAACGCCTGTTTTGACGAGTACTGGGAAATGCTTTACACTGCTGTAAACACCTGTAATACGGGAATAAAGGCAGTAAATAATGTCCCCGAAGGGGTGCTTTCTGCATCAGAGAAAAATGTCTATCTCGGGGAGCTCAGAACACTCAGGGCATTCTATTACTGGCATCTGGTAGAGACATGGGGCCCGGTACAGATAAACAGGGAAGCTGTCAGCAGCATATCAAGTCTGGCTTACCGTGATTCTGAGGAGGATGTATATGAATTCATGCTCGAAGATGTAGAGGAGGCTATCCTGCTACTTGCAGGAAGAACTGCCAAAACCGGCCGCATCAACATCTGGGCCGCAAAGGCACTTAGAGCACGCCTGCTCCTCTACAAAGCAAGCAAGTTCGGGGATGATGCCTCATATACGGCAGCTGCAACACAGGCTGAAGAGGTCATTACAGGAAGCGGGGCTGCATTCTTTTCGAACTATGCCGACTGCTGGCTTGGAGCCAATGAAGATGGGATCAATAATAAAGAGGTGATCTGGTTTGTTGACTACTCTGCTGTCCTGGAATACAATATCATGCCTCCAAGACTGAAGCTCGATGCATCCAACAATCAGATGAAATGGTCACAGATGATCCTGAGAAATGCTGCCAACGCCCAGGGTGGAAATGCTTCTCACCTCATGTTTACGGGTGTCTGGAACAGTGTTCCTGCAACGTCAGGCGTTCTCAAACGTACTGACACCGAAGCAAACAAGAACATAACCTACAGGAGCGTAGTTTATAATGTGGGACTAAGTTATCAGCCCTACTCAAAGGGCTTCACAAGGTACGTACCCTCGGGTTATCTCCTCGATGTTTTCAACAGGCAGACAGACCAGCGCTACCAGGCCTCATTCCGGGATGTCTATTATGTGGCTCCGCAATTCACTGCAGCATTTAACAGTGGCGTTCAACCGCCGACAGGGTATGCTCTCATGCGTGATACAGCAATTTATCTCAGCCCCAGGACAGTCACCCCGGCACAGGTTTCGCGGGCTGCAACCAGGTACGTGTTATTTTCAAGGACTGATGTGGGTGATCCGGTCGTATGGCCTCTCTATGAGACCGAAGCCGCTGTTATGCCGACTATAGCCACTTCTACCAGCGGTACGCAAAATAACAAGGGTAACAGAATGTATATAGCACTCAAGAAATTTGATGACTATACTGGCTCTGTCATCAGAGACCTTGGTTCAAAAGATGCTTTCGTCTTCAGACTTTCAGAGATGTATCTTATTGCTGCAGAAAGCTACATGATGACAGGTCAGTCAGGGCCAGCTTTGCAGAAACTGAATGATCTCCGTAATGGGCGGGCTATCCCCGGTCAGGTAAATACCCTGACAACTGCTGAACAGGCGCAGGTTACCGCCAAAGATATCAGGGTCATTCTTGATGAGAGAGCGAGAGAGCTTTGTGGAGAACAACAGCGCTGGTTCGATCTGAAGAGAACAGGCACACTGGTCTCAAGAGTTACCCTTTACAATGGCGCTGCTGCACCCAATATCAAGGATTTCCATGTACTCAGACCAATTCCTCAGCCTCAGATGGATGCAGTCTCAAATAAAACCTCCGGCCCTGACCCGGAAGGATTCTGGCAAAACATAGGTTATTAATGCTGGTAATAGTTTTTGTTCTTTTAGGTTAGGTTCTGGCTTAAGGAAGGAGAGCTTCTAAAAACTGCTCTCTTTCCCTGGCCTGAATTTTCCCTGACCTTTAAACAACGCCTTAAAATAACTGCGATGAGAGGGAAAATTATATTGTTTTTTATCCTGTCTGTCATTCTGTTAAGCTCCTGTACAGGAGAAAACAAATGGGAGATGGCAGCTGACATAGAGAATGCGATTCTGCGAACCTCGTTCCCTGCAGATACATTCAATATTATCGATTTTGGAGCCGTGCAGGGAGACACAAATAATCTCTGTACCGCAGCGATCGCATCGGCAATAATTAAATGTAATGCAGCCGGCGGAGGGGTAGTGCTTGTGCCTCAGGGTCAATGGCATACAGGCCCGGTTACACTGCTTAACAATGTCAACCTGCACATTTCAGAGAATGCCACTTTGTTCTTCTCAACCGATTACAATCAGTATCTTCCTCCTGTTCTGACCAGATGGGAAGGCATGGACTGCTATAACATCCACCCTCTCATTTATGCCAGTGACGCTGAGAATATAGCGCTTACCGGTAAAGGTACGATTGACGGGCAGGCATCTGACAAGGTATGGTGGTGGATGAATGGCAATCCTGACTATGGCTGGAAGGATGGCATGAATTCACAGAGATTGGCAGGCAGACCTCTGCTGCTCGCCTTTGAGCAGAACCAGACACCGGTCGATAAACGGGTATTCGGACTTGAAGGGGCACTGAGACCGCAGCTTGTTAACTTCAACAACTGTAACACTGTGCTGATAGAAGACCTGACACTGAGAAACTCACCCTTCTGGGTCATACACCCTGTCAGAACAGACAATTTTATTCTACGGGGTGTGACCATTATCAGCGCCGGACCAAACTCCGACGGCTGTGATCCGGAGTCGTGCAACAATGTGCTGATTGAGAACTGCTTCTTCGATACCGGCGATGATTGCATTGCAATAAAGTCAGGACGCAATAATGACGGCAGAAGATGGGGCATACCCTCTAAAAATATTATTGTCCGTAACTGCCGCATGGCTGCTGGCCACGGAGGAGTGGTTATAGGCAGTGAGATATCGGGTGGCTTTTCCAATCTGTTTGTCGAGGATTGTGAGATGGACAGCCCTGAATTGCTGAGGGTTATCAGGATAAAGACATCGGAATGCAGGGGCGGTGTCGTGGAGAATATCAATGTCAGAAACATTAAAGTAGGACACTGCTCAGAAGCTGTTCTCAACATCAACCTCATGTATGAGCCGAACGAGAACTGTGCGAGGGACTTCCCTCCTTTCGTCAGGGATGTGACTCTTGAAAATGTTACTTCAAAGGAGAGCAAATACGGCGTCTACATCGTCGGCCTTGAAAATTCCGTGAATGTGTCAGATATAACAGTCAGTAACTGCGATTTTGAGGGTGTGGAAGAGGGTGCTTCGATAACCGGGGCAGAGAGAGTCACTTTCAGAAACGTAAAGATTAACGGCAACAAAGCGGATATATAGAATGCTATTTCCCGGGGTACCATCCGTCATTCTTCTCAAATATCCTTGCGGGTGTAATTGCTTTCGCCTCCCTGCGTTTGAGCTGGCGGCTCCATTTCACGCGCGTGCCCGGACTGGCTCCTGGACCGGTGCTGCCATACTCGCCATATCTTGCTGTCTCTTCATTCGAAGGCTTGCCCCAGTTGTCCCAACCTTCCGGAACAATATGAGCCCCCATCTCACAACCGATAAAGATAGTTGCAGCATAAGGTCGCCAGGGCCTGCCAAGATAGACCCTGTCAATGGAGTCACCGGCAGTAAGCCGGCAGCCGTGGAAAATATACCCAAATTCATGGCCTTCAACAGTGGAGGCAGCCGTTATGTACGAATTCTTCTTGCTGTTTATGTGACATCTCTCAAACCAGGCTGTAGCAGGTCCGAAGATAAAATCGGTGGTGCCCTCGATATAACAATCCTCATAATACTGTCTGCTCTCCTGGTTAGCCGTAAGAAGCGTGTCCTGATTGCCCAGGAACCTGCATCTGCGGAACACCGCCCTGTCACCGTCGACATGTACCGCCACTGCCTGCCCGAGAGGCTCGGCATTATTCTCGAATGTAATATCCTCCGCACTGAATCCTGCCCCCTGTATCCATATGGTGTATGTCCTGAAAGTGCCCATGTTACGTATATTGGCATGATCATTCCATGTGATGATGGTATTCTCAGCACTTTCTCCCGTCATCTTAAGGTTGGTTACCCACGATGGGATGACTACCTTCTCCCGGTAAACACCATTCCTGATGAACAAGTGTGTTGTGTCAGACATATAAGCTCTGATCGAATTAACAGCCTCCTGCACAGAGATGAACTCACCGGACCCGTCGGCAGCAACAACAATATGGCGCTCCTGCCCGTAAATAAAAAGCGGCAGGAAAATGAGAAAAAGAATCACTATAAACCTTTTCATAAGCACTTCTTTTCTAAGTTACATCAGTATGCTAATTTATAATTTATCGCTAATTTTCGACTAACCTCCCACACATTAAAACTATTGATATGATTGAAATAGGTAAATACTCAATGGGACTCGGAGACAGGTTCTCACACCAGGGAGAAGCCCAGCTGACAGCCATCATCAGGGCCAAAACTGTTTACGGGATTGAAGTTACTCCTGTATGGAATAAATCGAACAGGGAACACAATATCGTCCATTCCGAACCGGCTGACACCAGGGCTGAGGCAGATGCCGCGGTCAGTAAGCATGGCTTCCAGGGGCAATATTTTGTCGATGCCGATCACATCAACTTAAATACCGTCGGACGCTTCATTCACCATTCTGATTTCTTCACCCTTGACGTGGCCGATTATATAGGCAAAAGGGCGGCAGACACTGACATTGAAGGTTTTGTTGAGGCACACAGATCGTACTGCGGTAGCCTGCAGATACCTGGCATCACCGATCACTTCACAGTCACTGAAAACTATCTCAGGGAGTTCGCTGAAAAATTTCTGTTTGCCATCAATGAGGCTGCCGCTATTTACAGGCACATTGCATCGGTCAAAGGTGAAGGCAGTTTTATCACAGAGGTTTCAATGGATGAGGTTGACCAGCCCCAGCAGCCCCTTGACATGCTCTTTATACTCAAGGGTCTGGCTGACCTGAAGGTACCTGTGCAGACCATCGCACCAAAATTTACGGGAAGGTTCAACAAAGGGGTCGATTATGAGGGAGATCCCATACAGTTTGGTAAGGAATTCGAGGAGGACATCCTTGTCATCGATTATGCCGTTAAGAAATTCGGACTGCCGAAGAACCTCAAGCTGAGTGTCCACTCCGGAAGCGATAAGTTCTCAATATACCCTGTTATAGGTTCTGTTATCAGGAAACATGACAAAGGGATACATATTAAGACAGCAGGTACAACATGGCTTGAGGAGGTCATAGGTCTATCTATATCCGGTGACAGCGGGCTTGCCATTGCAAAATTGATATACAGGAAAGCTTTTGAAAGAAGGGAAGAGCTATGCGGCCCCTATGCAACCGTTATCGATATCAAGCCGGAGCTCCTACCCTCTCCCGACAGGGTTGACAGATGGGGAGCCATTGAATTCGCTGATGCACTGCGTCACGTCAAGGAAAATCCACGTTACAATCCAGGCCTCAGGCAGCTGATACATGTCGGTTACAAGGTCGCATCAGAAATGGGGAGAGAATATACTGACGCACTTAAATCTAACAGTAAGGTCATAGCCGCGTGTGTGACTGAGAACATCTTTGACCGCCACATTGCAAGGCTATTAAGAAACTGATACAGGAAGCCCGCAATATTATTCTTAATCACCAATCCGGCATATATTTATTATCAAATATTGAACACCGGTACCTGATTATTTTGGTATTTTCATCTCATTGAAAAATTCAGACATGAAAGATTTCATAAATGATGATTTTATGCTGCAGGGTGAGACAGCCAGGAGACTGTATCACGATCACTCTGAGAGCCTTCCCATCATTGACTACCACTGCCATCTAAGCCCTGAAAATATAGCTGCCGACAGACGGTTTGAAGACCTGGGGCAGCTGTGGCTTGAGGGTGACCACTATAAGTGGAGGGCAATGAGAGCCAACGGCATAAGCGAGAATTACATCACCGGCAGGGAGACCACATTCCGCGAAAAGTTTGACATGTGGGCAGAGACAGTACCCTTTACCATGCGCAACCCGCTCTATGCATGGACCCATCTTGAACTTAAAAGAGTTTTCGGAATAAGTAAGATACTTAATCCCTCCACTGCTGACGATATCTACAGCCATTGCACAGCCCTTCTGAAACAACCAGGCTATTCTGCCAGGGGCCTTATGAAAAAATTCAGGGTTGAGGTTGTCTGTACAACCGATGACCCGGTCGACAGCCTGGAACATCACCTGGCGCTGAAAAAAGAGGGTTATGAAATTAAAGTGCTCCCCACATGGCGTCCTGACAGAGCCATGGCCATAGAAGATCCCGCAAAGTATAAGAATTATATCAGTACCCTCTCGGAAGTCTCCGGCACAGATATCACTAGCTACCGGATGCTGATCGAAGCTCTTCGCAAAAGGCAGCAGTTCTTTGCCGATGCCGGATGCAGGCTGAGTGATCATGGCATCGAACAGTTTTATGCCGATGACTATACGGCCCATGAAATCGATTCAATCTTTGTGCGTGTGATCTCTGGCAGGACACCGGAGGCCGGAGAAATTTCAAAATTCAAATCGGCGCTCCTCCATGAGCTTGCCGTAATGGACTGGGAGAAGGGATGGACACAGCAGTTTCACTACGGTGCCATCAGAAACAATAACAGCAGGATGCTGGGGATACTCGGACCGGACACAGGATATGACTCCATTGGAGACTTCACCGTAGCAAAAACACTTTCCAGGTTCCTCGACAACCTGGAAAGGGAAGGCAAGCTGGCAAAAACCATACTTTACAACCTTAATCCCCGTGATAACGATCTGATAGCAACGATGACAGGCAATTTCCAGGACGGCTCGGTGGCGGGAAAGATACAGTTTGGCTCCGGATGGTGGTTCCTCGACCAGGAGGCAGGCATGATCAGCCAGATAAACAGCCTCTCGCTGATGGGCCTCCTCAGCAGGTTCGTCGGAATGCTTACCGATTCCCGCAGTTTTGTCTCCTATCCTCGCCATGAATACTTCCGTAGAATAGTCTGCAACCTTATCGGTGACGATATAGAGCAGGGTAAACTTCCGGCATCAGAAATTGATACAATCGGGAAAATGGTGGAGAATATCTCCTATTACAATGCAAAGAACTACTTTGGATTCTGAAATTATTTTAAACAATATGGCAAAGTACACAAGGATTGATGCAGTAATCGCAATGAGGGAGACAGGACTGGTTCCTCTCTTCTACCATAGTAATGCAGAGATATGCAAGGAGGTGATCGGTGCCTGCTACAGTGGCGGGGCAAAGGTCTTCGAATTCACAAACAGGGGGGACTTCGCCCATGAAGTGTTTGCCGAGGTAAGGAAATGGGCATCAAAGGAGTGTCCGGGCCTTATCCTGGGTGCCGGATCAGTGATTGACGCAGCTACTGCCTCAATTTACATGCAGATGGGGGCTGACTTCATCGTCTCTCCGGTATTTAACCCTGAGGTGGCAAGGAGCTGCAACAGGAGAAAGGTACTCTGGATCCCGGGATGCGGAACCCTGACAGAGATATCAAATGCCGAAGAACTGGGAGCAGAGATAGTAAAGATCTTCCCAGGAACAGCTGTCGGCGGACCGGACTTCGTTAAAGCAGTGAAGGGACCCTGCCCCTGGTCAAGCATCATGCCGACAGGAGGAGTCGAACCGGAGGAGGAAAACCTCGCCAGATGGTTCAGGGCCGGGGTGACATGCGTGGGGATGGGTTCCACCCTCATAACTGACACAATCGTAAAGGGAAAAGAGTGGTCATCACTCACACAAAAGGTAAAGACAACAATTGATACTATATCCAAACTAAAAACCAAGCCCTCCGGACAATGAATACACTGAACAAGGTCAACGAGAAAATTGGACAGTACAGGTGGACCATCTGTTTCCTGCTCTTCTTTGCAACCACAATAAACTATATGGACCGGCAGGTGCTGAGCCTGCTGAAGGGAGTGCTTGAAGTAGAATTTGACTGGTCTGAATCTGATTATTCAAATATTGTGATTGCATTCCAGCTCGTATATGCAATCTCAATGCTCTTTGCCGGCAGGTTCATTGACTGGCTTGGTACAAAAAAAGGATATGCGTGGTCACTTATTATATGGTCTATAGCTGCTATCCTTCACGGATTCTCACGCGGCACGGCAGGTTTTATGGGCGCACGGGCACTTCTCGGCTTCGGAGAGTCGGGTAACTTCCCAGCCGCGATAAAGACAACTGCCGAATGGTTTCCAAAGAAAGAGAGAGCGTTTGCCACAGGCATCTTCAACTCCGGCTCCAACCTGGGAGCCATCCTCGCGCCTCTCACCGTCCCGTGGCTGGCGGTAAAATATGGTTGGCAGGAAGCCTTCTTCATAATAGGGGCTATAGGATTTTCGTGGCTTATATTCTGGTTCTGGCTTTATGACATCCCGTCAAGGATGCTGGCCAAGGGAAGGATAAAACAGAGCGAGTATGACTATATTCACAGTGATGATGTTGCAGCAGGAGTTGCCGCTACTGAAGTAGTTAAGAATGACCATCCTGTCGGAAAAGAGAAGCTGCCGTGGGCGAAGCTGTTGGGCTACCGGCAGACCTGGGCATTCGTTGTCGGCAAATTCATGACAGATGGCGTCTGGTGGTTCTTCCTCTTCTGGCTGCCAGCATATCTTAAGGCACAGTTCGGAATGGAGGGAACTACTGTTGCCCTTCCCCTTGCTGTACTCTATTCCATGACCACCGTCGGAAGCATCGGAGGCGGATACTTCCCGGCAGTTTTCATGAAGAGCGGACGTAATCCTTATAATGCCAGGATGATTGCCATGCTTATAATAGCTCTGTTTCCCCTTCTGGTCCTGGTCGCCCAGTATGCAGGCTCATTCAGCTTCTGGTACGCAGTCGTTATTATCGGCATCGGCGCTTCCGCACACCAGGCATGGTCAGCCAACCTCTTTACTACAGTATCAGATATGTTCCCGAAAAAAGCAGTAGGCTCGGTGATAGGTATCGGTGGAATGGCAGGCGGCCTTGGAGGAATACTCATATCCAAATCGGCAGGACTGCTCTTTGATCACTACAAGGAGCTGGGACATATTCAGACAGGCTATACAATTATGTTTGTGTTCTGCGCACTGGCATATGTAATAGCCTGGTTTATAATGAAATCACTGGTACCAAAGTTCAAACTGATCGAAGATTTGTAATAAACTGAATATAATGAATGATTTCAGCGATCTGAAAGGAAAAGTAGCCGTCATCACCGGCGGCAGCGGGGTGATAGGTCAGGCACTGGTGAAGGGCTTATGTGCCTCAGGTGTGAAGGTTGTGATCCTGGATGTTAATCCTGCCAGAGGTGCAGAGACAGCCGCAGAGTTTGCCCGGAGACCCGATTGCGGAAGTGCTACCGGAATAGGTGCCGATGTGACCGACAGGGAGTCGCTGCTGAAAGCCCGCGAAGAGATAAGATCGATGTTCGGAACTATAGATATCCTCATCAATTGCGCAGGGGGAAACAAGGCAACAGCCACCACTAAGAAGGAGAGGATCATCCCGGGAGATAATGACCTTGAAGGCACCTTCTTCAGCCTCGATATTGACGGCTTTGACGGTGTCTTCGACCTTAATTTCAGGGGGACAGTGCTGCCTACCATGATACTCAGTGAGGACATGGTTAGAAAGGGAAAAGGCAACATACTGAATATCTCTTCAATGAATGCCTTCAGGCCTCTTACCAAGATACCGGCGTACTCAGCTGCCAAGGCGGCAATAAACAACTTCACCCAGTGGCTGGCCGTTCACTTTGCTCCGGCAGGAGTCAGAGTTAATGCAATTGCCCCCGGCTTTCTTCTTACCAGCCAGAACCGGTTCCTGCTCACTGATGAGCAGACAGGCGAAATGACACCACGTGGGGCGAAGATTATTGCGGCGACACCGATGGGCAGGTATGCTGAACCCGAAGAACTGGTGGGTACCATGCTGTACCTTCTCTCCGATACCTCATCATTCGTCACCGGAGCAGTAATTCCGGTTGACGGAGGTTTCAGTGCATACAGCGGCGTTTAGTTTTTAATAACCTTACTACTCAATTTATTTTTCAGGAAATTATGAAGCGTAATGTAATTGTGGCTCAGTCCGGAGGCCCGTCCCCTGTCATCAATAACACACTCAGGGGAATAATCGATGCATGCAGGAGCCACCCCGACACTTTCGGCAGGATCTATGGCGGATGGCATGGTATTGAGGGTGTGCTGAAGGAAGAGCTACTTGACCTGTCAGCACAGGAAGAGGACGAGATCGGCCTGCTGCGTACTACACCGGCAGCCGGAAGCATAGGGACCTGCAGGTACAAGCTGAAAGACAACCAGCTGCTCGACTTTGACCGCATCGCAGAGGTCTTCAGGGCACATGACATCGGCTATTTCTTTTATATCGGCGGCAACGACTCGCAGCACACTGCCATGAAGGTAAGCACTCTCTGCAGCAGCAAGGGGCTCGACGTGATTGCCGTTGGCGTGCCCAAGACAATTGACAATGACGTGGGCGACAACGAGTTCCGCCTCATAGACCATACCCCCGGCTACGGCTCGGTGGCACGCTACTGGGCGTACATGATACAGAATGCCAACGAGGAGAATGCCGGCTCCTCTCCTGCCGACCCGGTGCTGGTGATGCAGGCCATGGGGAGGAAGATAGGATACATCCCCGCCGCAGCAAGACTGGGAGACCCTAACCGCGAGATGCCTCTTCAGATATACATGACTGAGTCGGGCGTGACCATGGAGGAGATTGCAGATAACGTCAACGACCAGGTGGCAAGGGACGGCAGATGCATCGTGGTGGTTAGTGAAGGACTGAGTGTCGGCGACATCGGGGAGAAGAAAGACTCATTCGGCCATATTCAGTTCGGATCAAGCCAGCTCACCGTGCAGCAGGCAGTGGTGAATTATCTTAACTCAAAAGGGATCAGGGCTGCCGGTTCCGCCAGGGGACAGGTGCCGGGGACAGACCAGCGCCATAACATGATATATGCCTCGGTCACTGACCTTGACGAGGCCTACAACGTGGGGTGCAAAGCTGTGGAGATAGCCCTGCATGACGGCAACGGATGGATGGCAACAATCCTGCGCAACGAGGGCCCTGTATATAATGTCAGGTATGACAAGGTGCCCCTTGAGAAGGTTGCTCTGTCAGAAAGGACATTTCCTGTCGAATGGCTCGCCCCTTCACGGTTTGACGTCACTGACGAGTTTGTCAGGTATGCCCGTCCGCTCATAGGTGAAGACTGGGTAAGCATACCGGTCATTAACGGCATCCAGCGCTTTGCCAGGCTGAAGCCTCTCTTCGCAATAAAAAAACTGCCGGATTACAAGCTTCAGGGGAAATGAATTCAAAATTCAACAATTCCATAACTCAATAACTCAAAAATTCAATAATTAGAAAAACATGAACCTTTTAGAGGAACTGAAACCGCAGAAGGATTTTTTTATAGGGATAGATTCTGACGGATGCGTATTTGACACAATGGAAGTAAAGCAGAAAGAGTTCTTTATTCCCAATGCCGTGAAGCATTTTGGACTGTTTGCCATTTCGAAATATGTACGTGAGACGTGGGAGTTCGTTAACCTTTACTCGACGACAAGGGGGATAAACCGTTTCCCGGCGCTTGTCAAGGTGATAGACATGCTTGCTCAAAGGCCTGAGATTGCGGAGCTGGGCTTCAGGCTGCCCGACATGGATCCGCTGAGAGAATGGATAAGGAAGGAGACTAAGCTTGGCAACCCGGCATTGAAGGAATATGTAAAAGACAATCCTCATCCTGCCCTGGAGCCGGTACTGAAATGGACACTTGCTGTCAATGAGGACATAGGAAAGTGGCTGAAGGACACTCCACCATTCCCCTATGCAAGAAAATCGATTGCGAGACTCAGCACCCTGGCTGACGCCATCGTGGTCTCGCAGACACCGCATGAAGCCCTGGCAAGGGAATGGGAAGAACACTCCATTGACCGCTATGTACGGGCCATCGCCGGGCAGGAGCTCGGCACAAAGACAGAGCATATTACCATGGCCGCCAAAGGGAAGTATCCTGACGACAGGATACTCATGATCGGTGACGCACCGGGCGACTTCAGAGCTGCGCATGACAACGGAGCTCTCTTCTTCCCCGTTGTGCCGGGCCATGAAAACAGGTCATGGAAACTCTTTTTTGAAGAGGCTCTCGACAAATTCATCGCCGGTGAATACCGTGGCGATTACCAGAAGCGGCTGATCAGCGAGTTTGAGAAGTCGCTTCCCGACAAACCATCGTGGTGAAAAGTTCCAGCAGATGATATATTTTGCGAAGGGTAGCCCCGAAGCGGATCTGAAAGCCGGGGATATCAGCGAAGCGCTTGACACATCGCTGAGGTTACTCAGTGACAGGAAGAGTTTCCTGGTGATCCCCCCTGATATGACACGTGCCCACTCCGGTGCAGGGCTTATAACAGAGCTGCTTTGGAAACTGACAGGTGAAAAGATCCGTGATATCCTCCCCGCTCTCGGCACTCACCTGCCGATGGAGGAGAAAGAAATATCGAAAATGTTTGGCACAGTGCCGCACTCCCTCTTCAGGGAGCACCGCTGGAGGACAGACATTGACGAGATAGGCAGGGTCCCCTCCTCCTTCATCAGAGAGGTGACAGCCGGCAAGCTTGACTTTGATTACCCTGTGCAGGTTAACAGGCTGCTGACCTCCGGGAAACACGACCTGATCATTTCTGTCGGACAGGTCGTGCCGCACGAGGTGACAGGAATGGCCAACTATAATAAAAACATCTTTGTGGGATGCGGTGGCAGCGAAGCAATAAACAAGAGTCACTTCATAGGTGCGGTGCATGGTATAGAAAACATACTTGGCACCATTGACAATCCGGTAAGGGCGGTGCTTAACAAAGCCTCAGAGATAGCCGCACCGGTGCTGCCGCTGATATACATATTGTCAGTCGTCAGTCCTGACAGTAACGATGACATCAAGATGCGTGGATTATACATAGGCGATGATATTGAATGCTTCAGGCTGGCATCAGAATTATCGTACAAGGTCAATTTCACCGCGATTGACAAAAGACTGAAAAAAGTGGTTGTGTGGCTTGATCCTGAAGAGTTCAAGAGCACCTGGCTGGGTAACAAGAGCATTTACCGCACCCGGATGGCCATTGCCGACGGAGGTGATCTGGTTGTGCTTGCCCCCGGAGTAAGGACATTTGGCGAGGACCCTGTGATAGACAGCCTGATAAGAAAATACGGGTACCGCACTACTCCTGAGATTCTTTCATACGTCGAAAAAAACAGTGACCTGAAGGCCAACCTGAGTGCTGCCGCCCATCTTATACACGGATCGCCGGAGAACAGGTTCACGGTGACCTATGCAACATCGCATATGACCTCCTCAGAAGTGGAAGGGGTGGGTTACCGGTACGGGAGGCTCGAAGAGCTCATGAGGAGATATGACCCTCATCGGCTGAAGAGCGGGTACAACACCACTGCTGAAGGCGAGGAGATATATTTCATCTCAAATCCTGCAACTGGTCTCTGGAGAGCGAAAGAGTGAACATATGAAGATAGTTATTGACGGTAATATCCCTTTTATCAGGGGGGCTTTCGAGCCATGGGCTGACGTTGTCTATGCTCCCGGCAGCGCCATTGACAGAAACATGGTTGCAGATGCAGACGCCCTCATTGTCAGGACGCGGACGAAGTGCAACAGCCAGTTGCTGCGGGGGAGCCGGGTAAGGATCGTTGCATCGGCTACCATCGGTTATGACCATATCGACACCGTATGGCTCGGGGAGGAAGGGATAAAATGGACCAATGCACCAGGCTGCAACTCCGGATCAGTGATGCAGTATGTCACCGCCTCTCTCTTTCATCTTGCATTACACAATTCCATTGACCTCCGCTCTCTCACAATTGGTGTGATTGGCGTTGGCAATGTGGGATCAAAGGTCGTTCATGCCGCCAGGGCATTGGGTATGAAGGTTCTTCAGAATGATCCGCCGCGGAAGCGACGCGAAGGATTAAAGGAATTCATCCCGCTTGATAATCTTCTTGCGGCGTCGGACATAGTTACCCTTCATGTGCCACTGACAACGGAAGGGCATGACAAAACCCATTATCTTATCAACCGTGAAAACCTGCAGGCGCTGAAGAGAGACTGCATCTTGATAAATACGTCGAGGGGAGAGGTGGTTGACAACATCGCACTGCGCAAGGCCCTCGCGGCAGGTACGCTGGGAGGGGCCGTCCTTGATGTGTGGGAGGGTGAGCCGGGAGCGGATAAGAGGCTGATAAAACTGGCCGATATTGCCACTCCGCATATTGCAGGTTACTCCATTGACGGAAAGGCCAACGGGACGGTCGCGGTTGTCAGGGAGACAGCCTCACACCTCGGGATCCCGCTTGCCGGCTGGGAGCCTGACTCCCTTCCCATGCCTGAGCAGCCGGTCATCGGGCTCGATCTTCATTCACCGATGAATACACCTCTGAACCTTGCAGCCATGGCTGTGCGACATACCTATCCGATCGACGAGGATGACCGTCTCTTCCGTTCCGACCCCGACAGATTCGAGCATCTGCGTGATAACTACCGGCAAAGGAGAGAGTTCAGCTCATTTCTGGTCAATGTCGAAGATGCCGAGACGCGGACGATCCTTCAGGGTCTGGGTTTCAAAATAAATAATGATTAGTTTTGGTCTTTGTTATAAAGACTGTACTGAGATGGCTAAGAATATCAACTTATCAGCGGCTGACAATATCAGGATCCTTTCAATGGCGATGGTCGAAAAGGCAAACTCCGGTCACCCCGGCGGAGCGATGGGCGGGGCTGACTTTATTCATATACTCTACTCTGAGTTTCTCCGGTTTGACCCCTCCGACGGAGCCTGGATAAACCGTGACCGGTTCTTCCTGGACCCCGGTCACATGTCACCGATGCTCTATTCCGTGCTGACCCTGACAGGTCACTTTACCGTTGATGATATCATGAGCTTCAGGCAGTGGGGCAGCCCTACTCCCGGCCATCCCGAGCTTGACAGGGCCCGGGGCATAGAGAACACCTCCGGTCCTCTCGGGCAGGGTCACACCATGGCAGTCGGTGCAGCTATCGCCGAGCGGTTTCTCACCGCACGCTTCGGAAGACTGTTTGAGCACAAGATATACACATACATTTCCGACGGCGGCATACAGGAAGAGATCTCCCAGGGTGCAGGCAGACTTGCTGGTCACCTGGGACTGAGCAACCTTATAATGTTCTTTGATTCCAATGACATACAGCTCTCCACCGAGACATCCGCGGTCACATCCGAAGACACCGCTGCAAAGTACAAGGCATGGGGCTGGCGTGTCATGACCATTGACGGCCACAGCCATGACCAGATCAGGGGTGCCCTCAGAATGGCAACCGATGAGAACAAGAAGCCCGTACTTATAATCGGCAGGACGGTGATGGGAAAGGGGCTTGTTGATGAGGCAGGCAACAGCTTCGAAGGACGTTCGTCGACACACGGACAACCGGTGACACATGCAGGCGCATCTTTTAAAAAGTCAGTGGCAAACCTGGGGGGAGATCCGGAGAAACCCTTCGGGATATTCAGTGATGTAAGGAGACTATATGATGATCTGCTTAAGACCAGGGCCGAAGAGGCGGCAGATTGG
The DNA here is from genome assembly GCA_963732365.1 of uncultured Bacteroidales bacterium. GTDB lineage: Bacteria > Bacteroidota > Bacteroidia > Bacteroidales > VadinHA17 > SR-FBR-E99. The sequence goes on from CAVSZC010000007.1 coordinate 243,682, forward strand.
AAGAAGAAGAAAAAGGGATGGGCTGAGAAAAACCCGGAGGAGGACCGGAAGCTTCACCAATTCTATTCGGGTCACATACCCCCGATAGACTTTTTGTCGGTCGCCCAGAAGGATAACGATGCCACCCGCAATGCCTCGGCAGTACTGCTTTCACTGTTTGCCGAAAAAATCCACAACATGATTGTGGCATCAGCCGATCTTGCCAACTCCGACAAGACCGATGGCTTCCTGAAGAAGAGCAAGCCGCTGGTGAAGGGTGATTTCTCCGGAGCCTTCCTTCATGCAGGTGTCTCCGAGCTGACCATGGCTGCCGTGATGAACGGGATAGCCCTTCACGGTGGTGTCATTGCTGCGTGCGGCACCTTCTTCGTCTTCTCTGATTACATGAAGCCTGCAGTAAGGCTTGCAGCCCTGATGCAACTGCCTGTCAAATATATCTGGACCCATGACGCTTTCCGTGTGGGCGAGGATGGCCCCACACACCAGCCTGTTGAGCAGGAGGCACAGATAAGGCTGATGGAGCATCTCAAGAACCATCACGGTGAGAACAGCATGGTGGTACTGCGTCCGGCTGACGCCCCGGAGACCAACCATGCCTGGAAGATAGCCCTCGAAAACACGAAGTCACCTTCAGCGCTTATCCTCTCAAGGCAAAATATCAGAACGCTGCCCGCCGCCGGTAAATCAAGGATCGAGGCGGCTGCCATGGCAGAAAAGGGAGCATATACCGTCGCTGACACGCCGGTGAAACCTGATATTATTATGGTGGCAAGCGGCTCTGAAGTGGCGACGCTGGTAGAAGCAGCGGCACTGCTGCAGGCTGAAGGCATCAAGGCAAGGATTGTCTCCGCCCCGTCGGAGGGACTCTTCCGCCGGCAGGAGAAAAAGTACCGTGACAGTGTCATGACACCAGGGATACCTGTCTTCTGCCTTACAGCAGGGCTGCCCGTTACTATGCTCGGCTTTGCCGGTTCCGGGGGTAAGATATGGGGTCTTGACCATTTTGGTTATTCGGCAGCCTATAACGTTCTTGATCAGAAGTTTGGGTTCACTGGCGAGAATGTGGCGAAGGAGGTGAAAAAGTTTTTAAAAGCCTGATTTAACATATATCTTACAGCCTCTTTGTTGAACCTTTTGAATTAACTTTGGTTTATAGTTGAAACTAAATTCAAAGAGTATGAAGGTATTGAAATGGATCCTGATAGTGATCCTTGTACTTGTTGTTCTTACCGCCGGTATCGGATTCATGATGCCAAAAGAGGTTAAGGTAACTGTAACGGAAGAGATCACTCTCCCTCCCTACAAGGTATTCCATTTTGTAGCAGGCTTTGTTGACCGCACGGCATGGGACCCCTGGATCAAGTCCGACACCGCAACAGAATGTACATTCGACATCAAACCCGGATATACAGGATCAACTTACATGTGGCAGGGTCCGAAGATTGGCACAGGAATGATGGAAGTCGATTCGGTTGCCATACGATCATATCTCCACAACCAGGTATCATTCTCTAGGGGAGAACCTATACCCGAGGAGTGGTTCTTCACAGCGACGGAGAAAGGCACCAGTTTCACCTGGTCAGTAATCATGAAATCCTCCTCCCCCTTTGGCCGGATAATGAATTCTATGTTCAAGGGAATGATACTTAAGACCATGGAAAGTGGCAGGATTGATCTCAAGAACTACCTTGAAACAAAGGGTGTCACCATGAGCAAAGTATCTGATTTCTCCGTTGAGGAATATCCTGCCATCGAGGCACTGACCCTCTCAGGCAGCGGCACCTTCGAGGAGACAGCACTTATGATGGGAGAGTTTTTCGGCAGGGTGTTTGCAGAAGCTGAAGCACAGAAGCTGCAGCCACAGGGCATGCCATTCGCATATTTTACCAATCTCGATCTGACCGCTAAAACATCCGATATGATAGCCGGCGTTGCCGTCTCTGCTGGAGCTAAGGACTCTGGTGACATCAAAGCCCTCAAATTTGGTGCATTCAGGGCTGCCAAGGCCATCCATACCGGCCCATATGAAGAGATGGAAGGATCCTATGAGACTCTTGGGAAATATGCAGCGGAAAATGGCCTTGAAATTATCGGTGACTCATGGGAGTTTTATCTCAATGACCCGATGGAGGTAGCGGATCAGACATTGCTGCAGACATTGATTCTCCTGCCGGTGAAGAAATAAGATATTCTATAAGAAATTATCCAGGTTGAAAAATTTCTCCTCCTAAGTTAGGAGGAGTACCCCCTTTCGCAATTGGCGGAAGGGGGGAGGTGGTCTGTCACTCTTCAGTTAACATACTTTGTATCGTTTTCAGCACCATCTCCGGTTCCTGAAACAACATCCTGTTCTCAAATCTCAATATCCTTATTCCCAGCTTCTGAAGGTATATTTCCCTCTCTTCATCCCTATTGATTATTACATAGTCTCCATGACGATCGCCATCAAGCTCAATTGCAAGCCTATCACTCACACAATAGAAATCCAAAATATAATTCCCTATACTATATTGCCTTCTGAATTTTCTGCCATCAAGCTTTTTACCCTTCAGTAATTTCCATAATTCAGCTTCTGCTGATGTTGAGTTGCGTCGAAGTTTTTTACGATAATTCCTGAGAGAAGGGAGATTTTTAATACGGTAATTACTCATCACGACATAATTATTCATACCAAAGTTAGGCAATCTTTTTAGTCTGACAGACCACCCCCCGTCCGCCAGCTGGCGGACGGCTCCCCTCCTCACTGAGGAGGGGAAATCTTTACATATACGCAATCCTCCGTCTTCAGTCATCAATCTTCGGTCTTCGGTCTTCTTCGCAAATCCCCTCTCTCCCTTAACCTCAACCTCAACCTCAACCTTTACCTAGCCTCTTGCACCATACACCTTACCAAATATTTAGTACATTTGCGCGCACAATTACTGCACATGACCTTCGACATCACCCCCGGCGCAAAAGCCCTTATATTCGATCTTGACGGCACACTTGCCGACACCATGCCGTATCACTTTCAGGCATGGCAGAAAGCCTGCCTCAGGTTTGGCATCACAATGGATACAGCTTTCCTCCAGGAGCATACCGGAGCTCCGGGATGGACGATCGCCGAGGCAGTGATAGAGAGGAACGGCATGAAAGGGAGGATCTCACCTGATGCCATCATGCGCGTCAAGCTTGACGAGTTCTTCGCGATACAGCACAACGTCACCCCCATCGAACCTGTCACCGCACTGGTACAGAAATATTACCGCAAGCTTCCAATGGCGGTCGGTACCGGAGGACACCGTGAGGCGGTGGAAAAGACCCTTGAGATCATAGAGCTTCGCAAGTATTTTGATATCATCGTTACGGCCAACGACGTGACAAAGCACAAGCCCTATCCCGAGACCTTCCTCCGCTGTGCGGAACTGATGAATGTTGCCCCTGCCGAATGCGAGGTCTTTGAAGACGGTGACCTGGGAATAGAGGCAGCCAGGAGGGCTGGCATGATAGCCACGGACGTCCGCAGCTGGTATAATTCCGATTGGAAATAAAGTCTGAAAGTCCAAAGTCCAAAGTCGCAAATCGCAAATTGAAATTGGATCCTGAAATCAAAGTCACTGCCGACGGCTCCCATACTCTGTATGTGCCGTCACTGGATGAACACTATCACTCTCACTTCGGCGCAGTGACAGAGTCAAAACATATATTCATCGGTGCAGGACTCGGAAGTATCTTCAGTGACGACATCAGCATACTTGAGGTGGGTTTCGGCACAGGACTCAATGCCCTGCTCACAGCCCTTTATGCTGAGGACAAACATATCAATGTGTCATATGTGACACTCGAGAAATACCCCCTCAGCATTGCAATCATTGAGGCATTGAATTACAGGTCACTTGCCGGCCCTGCCGGAGAGAGGATCTTTGACGCTATTCACACTGCTCCATGGGAAACCGAGGTGAACGTAACCCCATGGTTCACAATGCATAAAAGAGAGATGGACCTTACCACCATGACTCCGGAAGGGGTGTATGACCTGGTCTATTTTGACGCCTTCGGACCTGACAAACAACCAGACATGTGGACCGTGGAAGTAATGAGGAAGATAGCCGCTGTCACCCACCCCGGAACAGTGCTGGTGACCTACTCAGCCAAGGGGGATCTGAAACGGATGCTCCGTGAGCTTGGCTTTGAGGTGAAGCTTCTCCCCGGTCCTCCCGGAAAAAGGGTGATGACCCGGGCGGTGAAGAAATGAATTATGGTATATTTGCACAATTAAAAAAAACATTCGCAGTAGAGACGTTGCACGCAACGTCTCTACTGAATTTAATAAATAACGATATGAAAATTTTCAAAATGATGATCATCGCGGCTGTCTCAGCCATGACAGTGACGCCGGCAACCGCACAAAAGGTAAAATTCGCCACCCCCGAAGACTCTCTGTCATATGCCCTGGGAGTGGCAAACTACAGTTACTATGTTGCTGACAGTATTGATATTAACCCCAAGATGTTCACACGCGGAATGACTGACGCTTCGAAGAATAAGGCAGTCATGGGTGACACAACTGCAAGTGCCTACATAGTAAGTTACATGCAAAGACGTGAGAGCGAGAGGCTTTTCGCTGAGTACCGCACACAGATCGAAGCCGCTGAAGCCTTCCTTGCTGAGAACGGCAAGGCTGAGGGGGTGATTACACTTCCAAGCGGACTGCAGTACAGGGTGATCACAGCCGGTACCGGTGCAACCCCCGGTCCGGAGGATATCGTTAAAGTGCATTACACCGGGACAACCATTGACGGGACTAAGTTTGACTCATCATATGACCGTGGCGAGCCTGCCAGCTTCAGGGTCAGCAATGTCATCCGGGGATGGGTTGAAGGCATTCAGCTTATGCAGGAAGGTTCAAAATATATGCTGTACATACCATATGATCTTGCCTACGGAGAGAGAGGCGCAGGAAACGTCATCAAGCCTTTCGAGACGCTCATCTTTGAAGTAGAGCTGATTGAGTTAATAAAAGAATAAGGTGTGACACGTTCGTGATCGTCAAAATGTTATCTTTGCCAAAATTCAAATAAAAATTATAAAATGAAAATTAAAGGTTTAGTTATCCTCGCTGTAGCCACAGCCGTTATCGCATCATCATGCACACAATCAGGCATCACCGGAACAAAAGTAAAAACCGCTGAAGACTCGCTTGCATATGCTCTTGGCATCGCAAGCTATTTCTATTATATGGGAGACAGCGTCGATATCGACCCGGTGCTCTTCGCTAAGGGAATGTTAGACTCGAAGAATGAAAAGAACACCCTTGACGAAACAACTGCACAGGGTTACGTAATGACGTACATGCAGAAGAGACAGGCTGAAAAGATGCAGGCCATGTACACCAAGAACATTGAGGAAGGTGAGAATTTCCTTTCTGAGAACAAGAAGCGCGAAGGTGTCCAGGAGACGACGAGCGGACTGCAGTATGAGGTTATTACGATGGGAACAGGCGCCAAGCCCGTTGAAACAGACATGGTTAAGGTTCATTATACAGGCATGCTCATTGACAGCACAAAATTTGACTCATCGGTTGACCGCGGCGCTCCTGCAGAGTTTGGCGTCAACCAGGTCATCCAGGGCTGGCAGGAGGGCATTCAGCTTATGCCTGTAGGTTCGAAGTTCAAATTCTACATTCCTTACGAGCTTGGTTATGGTGAGAACGGCACTGGCCCTATTCCTCCCTACTCAGTACTCGTATTTGAGGTAGAACTTCTCGAGATTGTCAAGCAATGAGGTTTGCAGAGATAAAGACCCCGAAGGGGATGATGAAGGCAGAGCTCTATGACGATGATGCTCCGGCTACCGTCGAGAACTTTGTCGCCCTGGCGAAGAGAGGCTATTATGACGGCCTCGCCTTTCACAGGGTCATACCCAACTTCGTGATCCAGGGTGGTTGCCCCTTCTCGAAAGACATCAGCGATCCGCGCGTTGGTACAGGCGGACCGGGATATAAGATCAAATGTGAACTGACAGGTACGAAGCAGCATCATGACCGCGGTGTCCTCTCTATGGCTCATGCCGGAAGAGATACAGGCGGTTCACAGTTCTTTATCTGCCATAGCAGGAGCAATACCAAACACCTTGACCGTCAGCATACATGCTTCGGCAAGGTTATCGAGGGCGAAGAGGTGATTGACCTGATCAGGGCTGGTGACAGGATTGAGAGTATCACTATTTCTGTTACTGAATAATGGAATTTGAGATTACGGGAAAGGTTGCCGAGGTTTACCAGGTAATAAGGGTGAACGAGAGGTTCCGCAAGCGCGAGTTCGTCATCGAACACAAGGAGAGCGGCAGCGGACAGCCTTATGTTGACTTCATCAAGTTTCAGCTCACACAGGATAAGTGTGATCTAATTGATGAGTCATGGCTTCGGCATGATGTGACGGTCACCTTTAATATAAAGGGCAACCGGTGGGAGAAGAACGGGATGGTGAATTATATCACCAACCTTAACGCCCTGACGGTGACTAAGGGTACAGCAGCGGCGACAGCAGATGGGACAAAGCAGCCGCGCAGCGTGACGCTTGAAGACTCCCCCTCCCCCAGCCCTGATCTCGACGACCTGCCATTCTGAGCAAAATCTTTTAACCACAGAGTTACACTGAGTTAAAGGCTGAGTTACACTGTTATAGTCAATAATAAACAGTGCAACTCCCTGAAAAACTCTGTGTTACTCTGTGTTTAATTTTTTTAATATAGTCACAAAGAACCTATATTTGATTGCATGAACACATTCATCAGATGAGTACAGATGCAAATAATATGAATCCACTGCTTGCTAAGTGGAATACTCCTTTCAAAATTGCACCCTTCAGTTTGATCAGGCCAGAACATTTCCAGCCGGCGATTGAAGATGCCATCGCAATCGCACACAAGGAGATAAATGAAATAACGGCCTCAGACGCTGAACCTGGCTTCGCCAACACCATCGTGGCTCTGGAGATGGCAGGCGAGCTGCTGAACCATATCACTCCCGTTCTCTTCAACCTCAACAGTGCAGACACCACTCCTGAGCTGCAGGCCGTGATTCAGGAGATATCTCCCCTGCTCACCAACTTCTCAAACGATATAACTCTGAACACAGAACTTTTCAGAAAGGTTAAGGCCGTCTATGAAAAGCGTAATTCACTGGAGCTGAGCCCTGAGCAGTCCATACTTCTGGACCGCAAGTATAAGGGCTTTGTACGTGGCGGTGCCGCACTGGCTGATGAAGAGAAGGAAAAATTCAGGGCAATAACTGTGGAGATGTCAACCCTCTCCCTGAAGTTCGAGGAGAATGTCCTGGCAGAGACCAATGACTTTGAGATGCTACTGTCGTCTGAGGAAGAGCTCTCAGGCCTCCCTGAAGGAGTACGTGAGGCTGCATCTGCCACGGCAAAGGAGAGAGGAAAGGAAGGATGGCTCTTCACCCTTCATTCGCCGAGCTATATTCCCTTCATGCAGTATTCAGACCGCCGCGACCTGAGGGAGAAGATGTTTCGCGCCTATGCCCGGAGAGCCTTCCGCGGCAATGAACATGACAACCGTGACCTCGTGGTGCGTCTTGCTGACCTGCGGTTGCAGCTGGCACTGCTGCTGGGATATCCTGACTATGCCACCTATGCCCTGGAGGAGAGAATGGCTTCAACACCTGAGAAGGTGACATCATTCCTGAATGATCTGCTTGTTGCATCGCGGCCGGCAGGGATGAGAGACCTCTCAGACATCGAGTCTTTTGCAAGTGAGCACGGCCATGCCGGGAGGGTGGAACGGTGGGACTGGGCCTATTATTCCGAGAAGCTTCGGATGCAGCGATACAACATCGATGACGAGGCCCTGAGACCCTACATGCCACTTGAGAAGGTGAGGGAGGCGGTGCTTGGTCTCGCAACCATCCTTTACGGCATCACCTTCCGGGAGAACAAAGAGATACCTGTATATAATGATGAAGTGACCGCTTATGAAGTTCATGACGGGCAGAGAGGCATCACAGCGATACTCCTGCTCGACTTCCATCCGCGCAAGGGCAAAAGCGGAGGGGCATGGATGACAGGCTTCCGCGAGCAGCGGACTGAAAAAGGCAGTCGTGTCCTGCCCGTCGTCTCACTTGTGATGAACTTCACACGGTCAACACCCACGAGGCCGTCATTGCTGTCGCACAACGAGATGAACACTTTCCTTCACGAGTTCGGCCACGCGCTGCACGGCATGTTGTCAGACTGCACATATGAGAGCCTTGCCGGCACCAATGTTAAGCGCGACTTCGTTGAACTGCCGTCACAGATAATGGAGAACTGGGCATGGGAGAAAGAGTGGCTCGACACCTGGGCAGCCCACTACCAGACAGGTGAAAAGATACCTGAAGAGATCCTGCTAAAGCTGAAAGAGTCGCTCACCTATAATGAGGGTTATTCATGCATGAGGCAGCTCGGTTTTGCACTGCTTGATATGGCCTGGCATACTCTTTATGAGCCCTTCAGCGGTGATATCGCCGGGTTTGAGCGGGAAGCGATGTCACCTGCCGAGATACTGCCACCGGTTGAGGGCACATGCATGAGTGTCTCCTTCGGGCATCTCTTCGCAGGAGGTTATGCTGCAGGATATTACAGTTACAAATGGGCGGAGGTTCTCGATGCCGACGCCTTCAGTCTCTTCAGTGAGAGAGGCATTCTTGACAGGGAGACATCTGCGTCATTCCGTCATAATATACTCGAGAGGGGAGGCAGCCGTGAGCCTGACGAGCTCTTCAGGGCATTCCGCGGCCGCGAGCCGTCAATAGATGCCCTTATCGAACGCAGCGGATTCAAACGGTAAAAAATGTGTAGAGGCAGGTCTGAGACCTGCCTCTACTACATTAACCAACCCAAATTCTACCCCGGAAGGGGTAAATTCATTTAAAGCGCTGTAAATACCCTTACACCTGCAGTAGCCGTTGTTGCAGCTCTCAGACCTGCAAATGTGTGATGATACCTGCGGCCGATGACGAGTGTCAGTGTCCCGGTCCAGTTTACATATGCTCCGCTGGTGTTCATGTACTGGAGATCACCGATGATAGCACCACTTTGATCTACAACCTTGCAGCGCAGACCCATCGAACGTGAGCCTCCGGAAACGGGGTTGTCCTTGACAACCGTTACCTTTGCCCAGCCTTCCGTTGATTCACCGAATGCTACCGGTCCGCCAATGTTGACCGGCAGGTTGGTGCGGTAATCGATATACTGGTACTGCAGTCTCAGCGTTGTAGGAGTGCTTGCATTGTTCTCATACAGCATGTTATAAAACTTGATCCAGCATGTGGAGTCAGTTATCTCGGTTAAATTGCCTGTATAGGGATAATCATTATCAAACACATACGGTACAGCAGAGAAACTGTGAACCATAACATTCTGCTTACCTGCCGCCATGTTTACACTCTGGTCGTAAACAAGTGTCGCCATGTCAGCACCCTGGTACATCTTTATGTTTACCGATCCCGGATTGACTGCATAAAACCGTCCTGTTGTTCCGCTCGGTATTACGTTGTATGTATTGAGAGGCGCCTTGTTATTGGCGTACAACTTGCCGTTGATCTCAACCTTTGTGATGTTGTTGGCAGCAGCAGAGGTGAGAGGCACATAATAGTGCAGCTGAAACTCGGCCATGCCGGAGGTGGGCTCTGCATCGTAGATAACCTCATGCTTCTCGCATGAAACCATCAGCGCCGCTGCCACAATCAGACTCAGATATTTTATGATTTTCATATTCGTCTATTTTTTATAGTTCTAACAATTATTCTGTGGGCATAGCACCCGGATAAGCAAACCATGGTATGGAGCACTGATAATTGGGTGCCATACCTGATATTGGTTTGAGCGACTCCAGCGAAGGCTTGTTCCACATGTACTCCGAGTTATAGCGCGGACGGATACGATAGCAGGGTGAACCTTCATTGAATGTATTGAAGGCCGTTCTGCGTCCCTGAACCTCAGCAGGCAGAAGGTAGAATCCCTTGAAAACTTTTGCGGGGTTAGTATCCCATTTCTGTGATACGGTAGAAAGGGTCCATCCATTTCCGTCTGCAGGATAATCTCCGGTATAGGCAATATCATAATGATATTTTCTCATGTCAACCCATGCTTCGCAGGCACCCCACGGATAGAGGGCAACCCATTTCTGCATCATGATGTGAGAGAGAGAGAAATCAGCGAGAGACAGACCGTCAACATAAGGACCTACTGCATATTCTGTAGCGAGTGCTGTAAATGTTGCCTTCGTGATCTTGTCACCGCCTTCAGGCTTGCCGGCTGAACCGGGGAAAATATAATTGGCTGTGAAATCAAGATCGGCCCGCACACCTGCCTTGAATGCTGCAAAGGCTTCGGCTTTCATACCCATTTTAAAATAGGCCTCTGCAAGGCAGAATTTTATCTGTGCACATGTCATAAGCGGATAGGGGGCATTGTCCCTGTAAAGCCAGCGGCCGCCACCGTCATGAGCCGGGTTCGTTGGTGTGCCGGCATAGGCTGAGCTCGAGTTCCTGCCATAATATGAAGGAGCCTGTCCGATCGGTCCGGTAAAGGAAGTAGTTGCTCCACCATAGTATTTACGCCTCTTGATATGACTGATGTTGCTCATGTTGTCATAGGTCGGATCATCAATGGTTGCCAGCTTCACTGCTACGCGGGGATCATAGTGACCGGTCTGGGAGACCAGCGTGTCACAAATGATCTGCTGTGCTGCGAGCTCGTAGGGGTAGTAAGTGTTTACCGGGACAGCGGCAATCTTATTCCCGGTCGATTCATCATACCTGGGGACAGAGCCGGTAAATACCTGCACAGCATACTCGTGCTGCCAATATACGCGTGAGAGGTTGCCCCTGAAGGTACCCCAGAAGTTATTATATGCCGACTGGGCTGCTGCTGCGCCGCCGCCTCCAATTTTCAAGGTTGCATCATCAGCAAATGTCTGGAATGATTTGTTGGCTGCATCAATTAGTTCCTGGGCATATTCGGTTGTGAAATCAGACTTGTTTGAGAGTGATGCCAGGTTGCTGGCAATAACTCCATACGCAAACTTGATCCACTTAGATTTGTCACCGCCATAAATGTAGTCATTGGCTGTGATCTTCGAGCCGTAGTTTTTAGGGTCAGGCATCTCAAGGTATTCTATGGCCTGGTAAGCCCAGTCACGGACAGCTGTATAGACAGTATCCTGGTAGTCATACCTGTGGGAGAGCAGACCAGGGACAAAAGCGTCCTTCAGTATCAGTTCTCCATGGTATTTGGTCAGCTGGTCCCATGAGAATGCTTTCATTGCCAGTCCTATACCGGCCAGTGTCCAGTCTTCGTTATCAATTGACTGGTTTATCAGGTTTTCAAGGTTCATTCCCTGTAGCCAGTAAACAAATCTCCACAATTCGCCACCGGCATCATTTCCTGCCGTGTAATAATGTGTAGCAAAGGTCGTATATGAACTGGTACCCATCATCTGGGTGAGAGGTCCTGTAGCACGTACGTCATAGTATATGCCGTTATATGCCTGCTGTATCCCTGCCAGGTAAAGGTAACCTTCAACCGCGGCCGGGGCGTCAATATTCTCATTTACATCAAGCCAGTCCTCACAACTGGTCGTGACGAAGAGCAGTGACGCAAGCAAGATTACCGGAAGTGATATTTTCTTTATCATAGTTTTCATTATTATCAATTATTTGAATGTCACATTAATTCCGACTGAATAACCTCTCGGGCTGGGCAGTGACCATACGTCCATGCCTTCACCACCGGTACCGCCTGCTGCTGCAGAAACAGTATTCCCGACAGCATCAATGCCAGAGTAGTTAGTCCATACGGCCAGGTCATTTCCGGCAGCGAATATTGTCGCAGTGGCGAAGGGTGTCCTTGCCAGCATCTTGCTCGGGAAGACGTATGCAAGACGAATCTCCTGCAGTCTTATATAGTTGACATCCTTTTCGAGCCAGTTTTCATCACCGCCTGTATAGGTTGTTGCAAATGTCCCATAGTCAACAACAATGTTGTTTGGTGTGGGAGTTGTCGTATTCTCATTTCCGTCCTGGAGTACTCCGTTGAAGATCACTGCACCGCTCTCACGCAGTTCAACTGACTCCGCGCTGGTTCCATACTGCATCATTAATCTCTTGGTACCGTTGACAACCGTAGCGCCGTAACGGCCTGCAAACATTGCAGAGAAGCGCCATCCCTTATAGTTCAGGTTTGTTGTCATGCCAAAACGCAGTTTAGGTTCGCGGTTTCCGATAACGCTCCATGAGCTGCTCGTAACAGGATAACCCGTTGTCGGGCTTATAAGGACATCGCCTGCCTCGTTGCGGAGGAATGCGTTGCCGGTCCATGAGGTTACAGGATAACCTACCTGGATGCCGTTACGTATGTTTCCGGAGTTCCATGTGTAAGCGTTATAATATTCCGTCAGGTTTGCCGGAAGATATGTGACTTCAGAATCAGTACTCGATGCTGTGACACCAACGTTCCAGCGCAGCCCGGTTGCTGTTTTAACAATGTCACCGTCAATCTGGCCTTCCCATCCCCATGTCTTGAACTCACCAACGTTCATGTTGTTGAGGACGAATCCGGTGCCGTAACTCATACGGAACCCTTTTACGATCTGATCTTCACAATTGGTCCAGAAATAGGTGAAGTTAGCGTTGATCCTGTCCTTCACGAGCCTTGTTTCAAAACCGATCTCCTTTGAGGTGTTCATCTCAGGAACCAGCTTCTTGTTCGGTCCGGTAAATCCGTACCTGTATCCGCCGCCCCAGAGAACCGTAGGTTCAAGCTGCGGGTCTATCTCGAGCGGGCCCGCATCCTTACCTACCTGGGCTATCGAGCCACGAAGCTTGAGGTAATTGAGCGGGGTGACTGCCTGCATGAAATCGAGCTCAGTGAGAATGAATGAAGCCTCTACTGCCGGGTAAAAGTACTGGTTGTTCTCAACAGGCAGTGTCGAAGACCAGTCATTCCTGGCCCTGAAGGTAAGGTAAGCTGTCTCCTGGTATCCCAATGCCACCTGGGCAGATAAAGCCTGGATCCTGCGCTTCGTATTTCTCTGTGTTGAGCTTATTGAAAGAGGATCACAGTTGTTTATCGACTGAAAATCAGGAACGGCAAACTTCGAACCGGTTGTTGCAATGTTGCCCAGACCGTTTTCAAGCTGGTGGTAACCGACCTGAACCGAAAGCGAGAGAGCCTGATCAAGGAAGGTATTGTCATAACCGGCAAGAACGTTGATTGTCGGGTCAGAGAAGTTCGACTTGGTCATGTTGTAGTAACCGTTCCCGTTGTTGTAAGCTGCGTAATAGGGGTGCCTCGATGTCACGTATGTTTGCATACCTACATCCCATCCCATGATCACTTTCAGGTAAGTCTTCTCGATTGGTGTAAAGTTGGCGGTGATGTTTGAGATAAACCTTTTTGACTCGTCATAGAACTTATTCTTGTAAAGTCCGAACAACGGGTTCAGGAGGTCACCGTCAAGGTAATACTCAGGTGTTGCCATGTGCGTACCGTCGGGAGCAAAATATTCAGACATGTCATCGACTGAGGGCCAGAGCATCGTCCTGTAAAGCGGTCCTTCTGTTCCGATAGGTACCTTATCATTGGTGGTAGCTGCATACTGCATTGATGACTCGACTGAGAACCAGTCATTTATCTTTGCCGTACCGGCCAGTGAAATGTTGAACCTGCTGTAACCCGATGTCTTGACAACACCTGTTTGATCAAGTATCGATGCTGATGCACGCAGCGTCAGTCTCTCTGTACCACCCTCAGCCGAGAGGTTATGCCTCTGGGTAAAACCAGTCTGCAATACGCTGGCATAATTGTCATATACCTGCATGCCGTCAGGGTAGAGACCTCCGTATTTATTTATATAATAGTAGTTCGTGGTGCCATAATAACCGTTGGCATATTTTGTCTGGAACTCGGGGTAACCGTAGGCATCATCCCAGCGGAAAGAGTTGCTGTATGAGAGTTTCCCCTTGCCTTCCACACCTTTCTTCGTGGTTATGATGATAGCACCGTTAGATGCGTCGGAGCCATAGAGTGCGGCTGCGGCGGCACCTTTAAGTACTGTCATCGACTCGATGTCCTCAGGGTTAAGGTCATTACCCCTTGAAGCATAGTCAAGGTTCCTGACCGAGTAATACTCGAGAGCTGAGGAGCCGACCTGGTTTATAGGGTTGAAGGTCGAGTTGTTCATCGGTACACCGTCAATGATATAGAGCGGCTGGTTATTTCCGGATATCGAGGTAAGGCTTCTCAGAACAACAGTGGTTGAAGCGCCGGGCGCCCCGCTGGTTGTTCCAACAGTCATACCTGCAACACGTCCCTGAAGAGCAGTGATGAAGTTATCGCGGCCTGACTCGGTGATATCGGTAGCTTTCACGTTCTGCACCGACGAACCGACAGCCTTCGATATACGCTTCATACCGAACTCAGAGGTCACGACAACATCTTCGATCATCGTAACGTCAGGTCTGAGGCTTGCATTTATCCTGTTGGATGAGCCCACAGTAATCTCCTGTGTGGTGTATCCGAGGGAGCTGAATACAAGTACCTGCCCCGGTGAAGCCACGATGGAATAGTTACCATTCACATCAGTGCTTGTACCGGTAGTGGTGTTCTTGATAATCACATTGGCCCCTGGCAACGTTTCATTGGTGCTGGCGTCTGTGATAGAGCCTGTTACGGTCTTGGGCTGTGCATGGATGCTTTGTGCGAGCATCAATCCCAAAACCGTAAACAACGTTAATAGTTTTGTTCTCATGTGATTTGTTTTAGGGTTAAATGAATAGATTAGGTTATATTATTTTGTCAAGAATTTTCCTCCAGGCAAGTCTATGCAATATAAATATTTTTTTGGTAGGATGTATTACCACTGCTTTTTTTCTTATCCTTTTTCCGCTACAACATCCTTATTCTTTTTGCTAAACAGAAGTAACCCCATGAAAGTAAGGAACCCGTTAAGCAGAAGGAGCTCGAATCCAAACTTATAGCCATTGAAGAGTTCTACCGAGAACCTGCTGAGGATGTAACAAATTACCGGAGAAAGTATCGCAATGACGGGAGTCACCCTGTCAGATACTCTTCGGCTGGTGAATAATCCGAACGAATATAATCCAAGCAGCGGGCCATAGGTGTATCCTGCTATAGTAAAAAGCTTATCAATTACAGCCTTGTTTTCCAGGACACTGAAAATCATTACGCTTATGAAGAATACAAGAGCTATCGAGAGGTGTACCGCGTATCTGATCCTGGTTCTTTTGACCTCTGAAATGCCTTTTCGCTGATCGAGACCCAGGAAATCGATGCTTACCGAAGTGGTAAGTGAAGTCATTGCTCCGTCAGCGCTTGGAAATGCTGCTGATATCAGTCCCACCAGGAAGACTATTCCTGCCAGCGGTCCGAGGAACTTGATGGCGATTGTCGGGAAGAGGTCATCACTGGATGCAACAACCACCCCTTTTGCCTGGGCATATATAAGCAGCAGGGCTCCGAGGAAGAGGAAGACCAGGTTTACAAAGACAAGTATTGCACTGAAGGTAAACATATTCTTCTGGGCTTCCCTGATATTGCGGCAGCTCAGGTTCTTCTGCATCATCTCCTGATCAAGTCCCGTCATGCTGATTGTAATGAACATACCGCTGAAGAACTGTTTCAGAAAGAATCTCGGATGGCTCCAGTCAAGTATAAACATGTTCGAAGCAGGGCTGTCTTTCACCGCGGTGAAGAGTTTAGGCAGTGAGATATTCAGGTCTCTGCTTATGAATACCACTGTCAGCACCACGGCAAGCAGCATGAAAGTTGTCTGAAATGTGTCTGTCCATATTATGGTCTTTATCCCCCCTTTAAGGGTATACAGGATAATCAGGACGATGAATATGAGGACATTTATCCAGAACGGAACATTCCATGCATCGAAGACAAATATCTGCATAACATTAATAACCAGGAACATGCGCAGCGAGGCACCCAGGGTTCTGGAAAGAATGAAGAATGCGGCACCTGTCTTGTATGACCAGTAACCGAAACGCTGATTGAGATATGTATAGATGGATGTAAGCTTCAGCCTGTAATAGAGGGGTAGCAGCACCAGCGCAATGACCGCGTACCCGAACAGGTTTCCCAGAACGACCACCATGTAACTGAACTGGGTATCTTTGACCCAGCCGGGAACGGACATGAAGGTTACTCCCGACAAGGAAGCCCCGATCATTCCGTAAGCCACCACAAACCATATCGAGGATTTGTTGCCGATGAAGAATGACTGGCTGTCAGCCTTTCTTGCTGTGATCCAGGTGACAGCAAAGAGGATCACAGTATAGATCAGGAATATGGCAAGGATCAGCAGAGGGGTCATGACTGGCTGGTGTTTATCTTTTTACTTTTAAGATTATGCCTCTGCTTTTATTTTCCTGATGGTATACTGGACCGGAGATGGTTTCTCCTTGTCGGAGGCACTATAAGTTTTCATCTCCTCAAGAGATTCATGAAGCGAATAGCAGGCCTCCGTGTAGCTGATGCCGCAAATATCTGATATCAGGCGTATTGCCCTGTCCTTGAGCTTCTTGTTTGTAACATCGACCCAGCTCATCCAGTTGCCCAGCACCCTGCCCATCATTACCATAGTGCCTGTCGATACTGTATTCAATACCACTTTTACGGCCAGCCTGTCAATCAGATTAAGGACTGTATTGACCGGAGTAAAAGAAATATTGTATTCAGCAACCTCATTACAATTACCTATTACGAAGGCAACTCTTCTCTGAAACTTTGCGGTGGCTGTTTCCAGCGAGCGCTTATAATCTTTATAGCCCGGACTCAACACTTCCCTCCTGCCGATAACATTAACTGCAACATTAGGAGATCTTGAAAGACGTGAGTTATCCTGCTCATTTCCGATATGAAATTTAATGATCTGTGTACTGTCGAGCAGCGGCGGCTGGGATACAAGGGCTTCCGGGGCCCCCATCCTTTTGTACAGATCACTGTTCCATTCGAGGCATCTTGGCGGACGGCCAAGAACCATGTCCCAGGCCTCAACCGTTGGCATGAGAGGGTTTTTTACGAAAGCCCATGACGGAGGGGCAATTGCATCGTCATATTTCCTGAACGGCGGAAGCATAAATGTCGGAGACCTCTCAGTGGTGTCGGTAAAGATATCGAGCATGAATGCATTTCCAAAGTAAGTCACCAGGCCATGATCGCGGTAGGTATTTTTCTCAAGTTCTGTATATTGCCCGATGACCCCGGTGTTTTTGTCCGAGAGCAGCTCATTCAGCATGTAAATGTACGCTTCTGCATAATCTATCTCATTAATATTCAGAGTTTTCAGTTCGCCTGTAGTGAGCACAGTCCTGAAATACCCGCCCAGTATCGTTTCCAGGGCCGCGCCGGCAATAAGCTGCTCCGAGGTAGTTGCCTGCATCCTGGTAGAGCCGGCAATAGCCATTGGTCCGCAGAATAGGTCAAGAACTGTGACTCTCGGGTCTTCGATGGCTTTTCTTGACCGTTCGATGTACTTGCACAGAATATCAGCCGGGTTATTGAACATAAGGAATACTTCTGCTCCTCGATCTGCCGCTTCAGCCACGGTACCCAGAACAGACGAAGTCTCACCACCCTCTGTAATTGCGACCAGGATGTCACCGGCGGATATATTCAGTTCCCTGGCCTGCTGCCTCCCAAATTCCTGGTAGTCCTCAAAGTACTCTACAGCACGGATAAGGGCATAGTCACCTCCGGTCATAATGCTGAAGACGGAGTTCTCGACAGCTTTCACTTTATTGTAGATGCCCGGATGAGTGTCATGCAACTCCATGAAAAAGCATCTCCAGAATGATTCGAGCAAGATGCTCAGTCGTCCGGTGGCACCGCATCCGGAAAAGACAATCTTCTTTCCTTCAGTAACGGCCTTCGTTCCGTCCTTTACCAGCTTCTCATACTCCCTGCTCCTGAAGATTTTCTTAGCCATAGGATAAATATCCAGGTCAACCGAGAGGAGCTTTTTCACCCCTTCAGAAGTGCTGGCGGCAAATACCTTGTCAAGGTCCCGTGTTTTGGGATTTGCCTGTTCTGTCGGCAGCATCCCCAGATGAAACTGTGTTTCGTTATTCAGGAAGTGTTCAGCTTCCTGATGTGCTTTTGATTGCATAAACACTTCCTCCTGTTAAATCAATTAGTATTAAGGAATCTATTGTATGTTAAGAACTTCTTGCGGTTATCCCGATACCGGGCCTGTCAGGCAGGGTTACTTTACCATCCACTATGGTGGCCCCTTCGTAAAGATCATTGCTTATCAGCAGGTTGCCGTCGAGGTCTGCCCAGTCGGCAAGGGGTGATAGCTGTGCTGCGGCAGAGATGGCACATGAGGTCTCGGTCATGCAGCCGATAAGGATCTTCATCCCCATCTGCCTTGCCATAGTCATCATCTTGTAAGCCGCGTTCATTCCGCCGCACTTCATGAGCTTGACATTTATGCCTGTATAAATGCCTCTCATTCCGAGAAGCTCAGGGAGCGTCTGGAGGGCCTCGTCGGCAAGTATCGGCACAGGGCTTCTCTCTGTCAGCCATGCGATATCATCCTTCTGCTCTTTTGGCATGGGCTGCTCAACAAAGATCACGTTCCTCTCACTGAGCCACTGTATCATCTCAAGGGCTTTCTCCTTATCCTTCCATCCCTGGTTGACATCAACGTAAACAGGCTTGTCGGTGACTGATCTGACAGTCTCGATCATCTCCCTGTCATTGTCTCTTCCAAGCTTGACCTTCAGGATACTGTAAACATCGGCTTCCTTAGTCTTTTCGGTCACAACATCGGGTGTATCAATTCCAATAGTAAAACTCGTAAAGGGCGTCTTCACAGGATTAAGCCCCCAGAGCCTGAACCATGGCTGACCGACAAGCTTTCCGGTGAGATCATGGAGGGCGATGTCAACCGCGGCCTTGGCAGCATAGTTGCCAGGCATGACACTTTCAACATAACCAAGTATATCTTCTATAAGGAAGGGATCAGAGAACTGCTCAAGGTTAACTTTTGAAAGGAATTCCGTCACTGACTTATGGCTCTCGCCAAGATAAGGTGGCATGGAGGCTTCGCCATAGCCTATGACCCCGTCAAACTCAATCTCTGTCAGCACAACCGGGGTGGTTGTTCTGGAATTGGATGCCACGGTGAAGACGTGCTTGAGTTGCAACTCATATGGTCTGAAACTGAGTTTCAGGACAGAGCTGCCCCGTTTTTTTGCTGATCTCTTCATTACTTGTTCTCCGGCCGGGGATGCGGTGCATCCTGCAATAAGGGCACCGGCTGCAAGGCCTCCGAATTTAATGAACTCTCTCTTCTTCATATGATTTCAGAAATACCAGCTATGTTTTGAAACACGTTCCAGACCCTTTCCCTCTGTGAAACCTGTCACACGCCTGGCACCCTGCAGTGACTTCAGCAGGTTGGCGCTGTAATTCGTCCTGGTTGAGTCGAAGCTGTTGATTATCACCATCCCCGGCCCTGCCGTCGCATGTATGAATTCAGTGTCTCCGATATACATCCCGGTGTGTGTGATATTCTTCTTTCCGTCTCTTACGCTGCCAAAATAGAGAAGGTCAGCAGGGGCAAGAGACTCCAGCGGCTTTTCAATGCTGACCTCTTCCCCATACTTGAACTGGGCTGATGCATCCCGGGTCATGATAACGCCACCGTAATAATATATCAACTTGGCATAGCCGCTGCAGTCAACCCCCTTGGTCGATGTCCCGCCCCACAGGTATGGCGTACCCATAAATGATCTGGCAAAACGGATCAGCCTCTGCGGTTCGATGTCGACGCTCTCAGCCCATATCCTCAACTCAGCCGCTTCACTCTTATTAACCTCGCCGGTTCTTCCGTCCGGCAGGACGACGGTCCATTTGTCACCACGCGATCCGGTTCTGACAAGGATAGCCCCGAATGTAACGTCTGATACGGTCTCGCCTCTGCTGTCGGTTATCACCCCGGTGTGGCCAAGATATATTACCCTGTCACTGCCTTTCCATGCAACCATCTCATCATCAGTTAATTCAATCAGTGTATTTCTGACCCATCCGATATATGAATCAGGCATCTGGACAAGGTGCCAGCCTCCTCTTTTGTTCAGAATCATTACAGGAGTGCCCATCAGTGCCTGCGTTGACTGCTCCGCTTCATGTGCCGGTCTGCTCCTGATATTGCAGACACTCACGTTGATCAGCCCCCACGGTTTCACAACCACCGCCGGGTCAGGCAACACGGTGATGCTGTCGGTGAAACTGTATTCTGACCTGCCAAGCAGTGAAAGGATCTCTTCCTTTGCCCTAGGCAAGTTCGTCTCACCTCTGAGAATAATGCTTCCGCCTTCTCCCATGACCATATTTACGTCACACAGGGCTTCGGCATGCTGGGGTACCATGACAGCTGCGATAGAGTCAAGCTGTTCCTGCAGTTCGACAGGGACCTCTTTTTTCTGACATCCGGCAAGCTGAACCACACATAATAAGAGGATAAGGTAGTTTAGGAGTTTCATGAAATGTTGTATTACATCTTACATCTTCAAATTTAAAAATTAATTTTAATTCAAGTCAATAGTAATATGAAATAATTTGATGGAAAAAACAACTGCCGGCATAAATCTGCAGAGAGCCCGCAGTGGGCTGAATAAAACTCCTTGAAGGCCTTTGTGATAAAACATAAGGCACTGAACCACAAAGGGACACAAAGGTTTGCGCAAGGAGCACAAAGGCTGAATCTAAATTTCTTCCATAATCATATATTATTATATGGTATTGCCCCGAAATGCAGTTATGCCGGTTTCTGACGCAAGCTAAACCTGAAATATTTCTTATTTTTATATCCTCAAACCAGATAGATATAATACATAATACAAATAGATCATGCAGATGAATTCAGTTCAGAAATCGGTCATCCGCACAGCCTGGATGATTATTGCAGTTTTTGCCACATCGCTCATTTCATCAGGGCAGGTTGTCTCGACGGGCATCGAGCAGCTTGCGGAAAGCAATTTTGGCATTCTGAAAGGCAAGAGAGTAGGACTCGTAACCAACCCGACAGGTGTTGACCGCAATCTAAGGTCAACTGTCGATATCCTCTTCAATGCACCGGGGGTGAAACTTGTGGCATTATACGGTCCTGAGCACGGTGTCAGGGGTGAATTCACAGCTGGTGAGTATGTTGCATCGGAGAAAGACCCGGCTACAGCCCTGCCTGTTTACAGCCTCTATGGTAAGACCCGCAAACCGACGAAGGAGATGCTTGAGGGGATCGATGTCATTGTCTATGACATCCAGGACATAGGGTCAAGGTCATATACCTTCATCAGCACACTCGGCCTGCTGATGGAAGCCGCAGCAGAAAACGGCATCCCCGTGATTGTACTTGACCGTCCCAACCCACTGGGCGGTATACGAATGGAGGGCGCTGTCACCCGCCCCGGCTTCTTCTCCTTCGTCAGCCAGTTCGCCATACCCTATATCCATGGGATGACCGTGGGCGAGCTCGCCATGTTCCTCAACGGCGAAAGAATGCTTGCCAATGGTGTGGTCTGCGGACTGCAGGTAGTGAAGATGAGCGGATGGACAAGGACAATGCACTTCGGGGAGACGGGACTGCCATGGGTTCCCTCCTCACCTCAGGTGCCTCACAGGGACACCCCGCTATACTACCCCGCCACAGGAATTGCCGGTGAGCTATATGCCGTCAGCATTGGGGTGGGTTACACCATCCCCTTCCAGACCTTCGCAGCCACCTGGATCAATGCTGACTCCCTTGCCTCAGGCCTCAACAGGCTGAAACTGCCGGGAGTAATATTCAGGCCGATCCATTACAAACCCTATTTCAGCACCCTTGAGGGCAAAATGGTACACGGGGTACAGATCCATATAACTGATCCTTCCGCAGCACCACTGACACTGCTGCAGTTCTATATCATGCAGGAGGCGCACAAACTATGGCCTGACAAAAACATATTTGAGATGTGTGACCGGTCAAGGTTCTCTATGTTCGACAAGGTGTGCGGAACCGACAGCATCAGGATAATATTCAGCAAATCATTCTCCGTAAAGGACATAGAAGATATATGGACGAGAGATATTGCCTCTTTCAGGAAGAGCGCAGGCAAATACTTCCTTTATAAATAAAGGTAAGGTTATTTCATATTAAAAGGCTTCTCCCTCGACGCTCTTCTCCAGTTCGCGGGCATGTTTCAGGAACTCATCCGGCTTCATCTCGCGGTAGTAGATCATCCCGTGAGTGGCTCTCACCTTTGGCCTCTCATTCTCATAAAAGAAGTCTTTTCCGAGAATGAGCTGCACCTGTTTGAACTGTTCAACCCACACCTTCTGTGAAAGATCGCTGAAGGGCCCGTCGTGTTCGTAACTGGGGAACGAGGCATTAACCTGGCTCACATAACAGTTTTTGAATGAGCGGTCGAGCACGGCCATCGAATTGAGTGAGACCGGGGTAAACACATTCGCCTCATGCGGCTGGAATCTGAACCATACATTCCTGTAACCAATGATCCTGAGTGACGATATATCCCTCTCCCTGCTCCACTGTCGAAGCGCCTCAGCGATAGCCTGAAGCACCTTGTAATGGGTGTCGGGTCCTGATCCCTCCGGGTCGTACGCCAGGCTTATCACCGTCGGTTCAATCCTGCGAAGGCTCTCCAGTATTGGCATAACATCGCGGTTGCGATCCGGCTGCTGGGTGAAGATATCGCCCGTGTAGAATCCCAGGCGCAGGTGTTCTATATTCCTGACAAGAACACCGTAATGGGCCCAGACAAGTTCCTCTTCATACTCCCTTAGCATACCTTTGAGCCTCTGGATGTCAGGAGGGTTCTTTTCCCCGCTGTAACTGTTGTCAATGAGGTCGATGTTTCTCCGGAGCTTCTCCTCAAGCTCAGCAACTGATTTCAGTCCATAGATCTCCGCCATGGCCCTTACTATCCTGTGGCATATGCCGCGCAGCTTGCCCTCCTCGTCATTGTCGGCTATCTTGTCGAGGTAATGACTTACATCCTTGTCCCATTTGAATTTATACCCGCTCTCAAAGAAATCAGGATACCTGAGCATCTGTATCTTATCGATTGACATGAAGTTCACCGTCGCCTTCAGCAGATGTGACAGCATCTGATTTGTCACAGCAGTAAAGCCGGATGTCAGCACCGAGAAATGGAATTTGTTGGTTATCTCCCTGAGTTGCGGTATGATGCATGGAAATATTCCAAGCATGATATCGTCGTGGTGCGGACCGGTATGGAAGAATGTCTGATTTTTCTCACGCTGCATCCCCAGCTCCATCTTGCTCTTTGTTGACTCTATCACCTCTCTTACCCTGTCGAGGCTGAGGTCAGGGATGAGAGAGCAGTATGGGTCATTTTTCAGATCCTCTTCAACCAGCTTGTGTGCATACTTGTCTATCCGCTGGCACAGTCCGAATATTGCCCTCTCAGTCTTCTCAAAGGTCCACTCCCCTTCCCTGTAGTACTTTTCTATGCTGTCATGGAGGTGTACGGCAGCCCCCTCGGTAAGATAGAAACGGGCATTCTTCTGTGCCTGCAGCACCGTAGCCGGATACAGGTTGTCGGGGGCGCTTTCGAGAGCGTCTCTTACCACGGGGGCCTTCGCCTCACCCGCTGCAAAGATTATGGATACTCCTTCGGGATTGCAGGTGATGGTTCCCAGCCCGATTGTAATGACAAGGTGATTGCGGGATATCTCAATCCCTCCAAGGTCGCCGGCAGATGCCGCCTGTGTCTCGAAATTGGTGGGAGTAAGCCTGGTTGTGGAATTATGATCGCTGCCGCGTGTGTTGAAAGCTATGTGTCCGTCAGGGCCGATGCCCCCGAGGAAGAAGCCGATGCCGCCAAGCTCCCTGACACGTTTCTCATATTCAGTGCACCAGTTATCTATTCGGAATATAGAAGCCTGCTGGAGCTTCTCATGAGGTGTCATCGCCTCCCTGTTCCTAAGGGTGAGGTCTATCCGTTTCCCCGGGAAGACCTCTGAATAGTGCCTCCCTTCGGCAAGCTTTATCTCATCGGAGTTGATCAGCAGAGCTCTTGAGGGGTCAAGGCCGAAGCCGCTGATATAATATTTGCTCACATAGTCAAAGAAGCTGTTATGCTGTAGCGGGTTTATCGGGTAGAACTCATCGATCTGAACAAACCGAAGGCCGCTCAGGGTGGGTTTCTTAACGAGTATAAGGCCGTTCTCCTCGCGTATTCTTCGCGCAGCCGCATCATACCAATTCCTGAGAAGATAGTGGGTCCACTTGATAAAGTACTCAGGTGTCTTTCCTGTCGGAAGGCTGATCACCCCTTCAGGGTTCTCAGCGACCCATTCGAGGAACCTGAGCGAGGTTAACAGTCCCAGGTTTGGAAAGTTACGGACCACAACATACGGCATCCTTGTGGTGGTGGCGCTTCTTCCCGAACGCCCGGCAAATGATTGTTCGACCCTTGATAATCCGCTGGTTGCCATTTCTCGATTTATTAGTCTGTTTGAGTCATTTAAGTGCATCATACAGCACCTCGGCCGGATGAAGTGCCTTCCGCCCGGTGCCGTCGGCAATATGATGCCTGCATGAGGTGCCGGGTGCCGTTATCAGTGTGTCTGCTTCTGCCTTTCGTACCGCAGGGAAAAGTATCATTTCGCCTATCTTCACGCTGAGGTCGTAGTGCTCTTTCTCATAGCCGAAAGCACCTGCCATGCCGCAGCAACCGTCATCTATCTCCTCAACATGATAATTTGAAGGCAGCGACAGCATACGCCTTGTCGGGGCAGTAGAAGCAATCGCCTTCTGCTGACAGTGCCCGTGAAGCAGAATGTCAGCATGCCGGTCGGTGAACTGAGCCTGTGTGATGTTTCCGCAGTCAATCTCCCTGCAGATAAATTCCTCAAACAGGAAGGTATTACGTGCTATTGAGGCAGCCGCTTCGGAATGGTGCGGCCCGGCAATTTCAGGGTATTCGTCCCTGAATGAGAGGATGGCTGACGGCTCGATGCCGACCAGCGGTCTTTTATCGCTGACATAATCCTTCAGCATCATAATATTTTCTATGGCTACCTTTTTTGCCGCTCTCAGCAGCCCCTTCGACAGGAATGTACGTCCGCTCTCCCTGTGTCGCGGTATGATAACGTCATACCCAAGACGTTCCAGCAGCATGACGGCCTTGATGCCTATGTCACTTTCATTGTAGTTGGTGAACTCATCGGCAAACAGGCACACGCTGCCCTTGCCCCTTGCTCCTTGCCCCTTGCTCCTTGCCCTGGCCCACCCTCTCAGCGTCACCGGCGAGAGTGCAGGTATTGAGCGCTTTTCTTCAAACCCGATCAGCTTTTTGAACAGTGTGGTCCCGGTAAATAAGTTTGTCAGCGGGCGCATCATCATGCCGGGGCCGTAAAGGCGCGGCAGCCACGCGATGAGAAGAGTGCGCAACGGGACGCGGTGGCTTTCATAATAGTGCTGAAGGAACTCAGCCTTGAACTTGGCTACGTCAACATTTGACGGGCACTCAGACTTGCATGCCTTGCATGAGATACAGAGGTCCATCACACGGTATATCTCCTCATGGTCAAAACGGTTCTTCCTGTCTGACCGTGTCAGAAACTCCCTGAGGATATTGGCTCTTGCCCTTGTTGATTTGTCCTCGTCGCCTGTTGCCATGAAGGT
Source organism: uncultured Bacteroidales bacterium (assembly GCA_963732365.1). Classification (GTDB taxonomy): domain Bacteria; phylum Bacteroidota; class Bacteroidia; order Bacteroidales; family VadinHA17; genus SR-FBR-E99. Next base: position 269,410 of record CAVSZC010000007.1, read on the forward strand.
AGGGCACATGGTACCGCCCATGATTGCACTTTTGCGGCAGTCGCCTGACCCGCTGCACTTCTCAACAGCATAAAGAAGTCCCTCCCGCTCAGGGAAGGGGAAGGTAGTTCCCTCAATATTAATGATTTCCCCTGCCGGGTAACGAAGGTTTTCAGTGATGGGGGGTGTGTCGGTTATCTTGCCGGGATTAAAAACATTATACGGGTCCCATGTCTTCTTCAGGTCTTTGAGAAGTTTGTAGTTATGTTCACCCAGCATCAGCGGGATGAACTCGCCCCTCAGTCTCCCGTCGCCGTGTTCGCCGCTGAGCGAGCCACGGTATTTCTTTACCAAAGCGGCAATATCCCCTGCAAGGTTATGAAATATGCTGATGTCATCAGGGTCCTTCAGGTCGAGCAGCGGACTGAGGTGAAGCTCACCTGTTGCTATATGGGCATAATAGGCGCAGCTCAGTCCGTATTTCTTAAGCACGTTACCGGCTTCTTCAATATAATCGGGAAAGAGATCAGGGAGGACGGCAGTATCTTCAATCACCTGCACGCTTTTTTTCGTCCCCGGGATATTAAGCAGCACCCCAAGCCCAGCCTTGCGCAACTCCCACACCCTGGCCATCTCGCCGCTGTCGGTGACAAGGGGGAAGTGGTAACCGTATCCGGCACCTGACATATCCCTCTCCATGGCGGAGGCTGTTTCCTGAATCTCCGCAATCGTCGGCCTGGTAATCTCGATAATTAGAATGACTTTCGGGTCACCCTTTACGAAGAAGCGGTTACGGCTCTGGTCTATATTGTCCTTAGTGCAGTTGAGGATGTAGTCATCGATAAGTTCGACAGCGGCGGGCATATGCTTCAGGACGATTATGTTTGCCCTGACTGCATCCTGCAGGCTGTCAAAGTGAGCGCAGAGCAGCCCTGTCTTCTGTTCCGTCAACGGCACCAGATTCAGTTTCATGGCCGTGGTGAAAGCCAGGGTCCCCTCCGACCCTGCAAGGAGCCTGCATACGTTTATCATCTCACCGTTGCCGGTGAACGGATCGGTATCAAGCAGTACATCGAGGGCATAACCGTTGTTGCGCCGTTTCAGATCCGGGTGCGGATACTGCTTTCGTATCTCCTCAGCGTTCGCTTTGTCAGAGAGTATATCACGAAGATTGCGGTATATCCTGGTTTCAAGAAGTCCCGGGTCACCTTCGCACTTAGTATTGAATTCTTCTGTTGTAAGGGGTCTGAAGTGAGCCTCCGAACCGTCTGAGAGGATGGCATCCACCCCGAGTATATGGTCCCTGACGCTACCATGTATAATCGAATGGGCACCGCACGAGTTGTTGCCTAGCATTCCTCCCATGCAGCAGCGGTTGGCGGTTGAGGTCTCAGGACCAAACTGCAGCCTGTGCGGGGCAAGGAATTTATTCAGCTCAGACAGGATAACGCCTGGTTCCACCTTTACCCACCGTTCCGCAGGATTAAACTCCAGTATACGTTTAAGGTGTTTTGAAATATCCATCACTATCCCCGGGCCCACCACCTGTCCTGCGAGCGAGGTACCGGCACCCCTCGGTATGACCGAGGTGCCCTCGCTCCGTGCAAAGGCAATGATCCTCTTAATATCATCAATGGCTGCGGGCCTGGTCACTGCAAGCGGTATCTCACGGTATGCCGAGGCATCCGTGGCATAAAGTATCCGCTGGGTTTTGTCAGTGTAGAGATCTCCTTCCAGATCTTTCCGGAGAGTTTCAAGCCTTGAAGCCTTTTCAGTGACTGTGGTCATTCAGGTGCTATTTAGTGCTCTTTTTCCCGAATTCAGGGTTGATCCTCAGCAATGACACGGCAATCAGCGGCACCACACTGCAAATCATTACCCAGATAAAGAAGTGGTTGTAACCGAGCTGCTCCTGCAACCAGCCTGCAAACATTCCCGGCAGCATCATTCCCAGTGCCATAAACCCGGTACAAATTGCATAATGGGCTGTTTTGTATTTTCCATCCGAGAAATAAATCAGGTACAGCATATATGCGGTAAACCCGAACCCGTATCCAAACTGCTCTACAAAAACACATATGTTGATAATAAGCAGGTTGTCTGTCTGTGTAAAACCCAGGTACAGGAACGTTGCTGCCGTGAGCAGCATGCTCAGGGTCATGGGCCACAGCCATTTTTTCAGGCCGCCGGCGGCGGCCACCACACCTCCGATTATACCACCCAGCGTCAGACCGATTATGCCCACTGTTCCATAGACCAACCCTACCTCCCCGGTTGTGAGCCCCAGGCCGCCTTTGTCAATCGGGTCGAGCAGGAATGGATTTATCAGCTTCAGCAACTGCGCTTCCGCGAACCGGAATGTCAGCATGAAAAAGAGGGCTGCACCGACCTGCGGTTTCCTGAAGAAAGTCGCGAATGTCTGCCCGAACTCCCTCAGGACATCGGAGGGTTTAAGATCTTCACGAGGTGCGTCGGAATCGGGCCTGGGCAGAACAAACCTGTGCCAGAAGCTCAGAACGAAGAATAACCCTGCCAGGACGAAGAATGTGACTGCCCACGACATCGGGATATTACCCGACAGTCCCTCATAATTGACTGAGGTATTGGTGGTCAGTTTGGAGTCAGCCTGGAATACCATGTATGCCGGTCTGTTCCAGTTTGATTCATTGAAAACGAGATGGCCTCCCTGTACGAGGGCAATGCTCTTGTCTCCCTTTTTCAGGACGGTATTCAGGACTACCTTCTCCCCGGGTTCGGGCGATCCGGAAAGCCTGACCGGTACAACTGCCACGCTTCCGGTCACTGAAGCGATACTGCCTCTCTCCTCCCCGAAGTTTTCCCTAATCCAATCCCCCAGCGGTTCTGAAACCTTAGTCGCCCACCAACCCTTGCTCCTGACTTTCATCTCCTCAGCCTGCACAAAGCCGTAACCCAGGTTTGAGGCCCTGACTGAATCAAGGAGAATGTTCAGGCTGTCCCTGTCAACGGTTTGGGTGCTTATCTTCAGAGAGTCATGCTCAATAAAAAAATACAAATCATCCCTGCTCTCCGGCGCTGCTGCAACGCGAGGCATTTCGAGAACAGTTTTAGAGTTAGCGGGGGATGCCTCTATGAAGAGCTCGACGGGCTCCCTGCCTGAAGAACTTTCAAGAAATCCTGCGAGAATCACAAGAAGCCCCTGTCCGGTGATTGTTGCAACCCTGTAAAAGGTACTGCGGATGCCCACATATTTGGCCTGCTGGTTGGTATTCAGCCCGAGCATGTAAAAGCCGTCTGCCGCTATGTCATGGGTAGCTGAGCCAAAGGCCAGCAGCCAGAAGAAAGCCAGGGTGATCTTGAAAAAGAGTGACGCCGGAATTGTAAGGGCGATACTCGCAAAACCCAGGGCAAGAACAAGCTGCGTTATTACTATCCACCATCTTTTGGTCTTCAGCAGGTCAACCAGCGGGCTCCATATCGGTTTTATCACCCACGGCAGATAGAGCAGGCTTGTGTACAATGCGATGTCAGCATTGGAAATGCCCATCCTTTTGTACATTATCACAGAAATGATGTTTACCGCAACATAGGGTAAGCCTTCAGCCAGGTAGAGCGAAGGTATCCATGCCCATGGCGAGCGTTTGTTTTGTTGAGCTGACATAGGAAATTATAATTTTTTGAATGAATAACCTTTGGCTGAAAAATGATCGATAATCTCGCCGAGTCTCATATAAAATTTGTCTGACCGTGCAGGGTCTGTCCCGGGATGAATGAGCAGCATCGCACCGTTCAGCTTAGCAGGCGATGTCTCCTCAAAACTTGACCAGCCGCTCCATGAGCTGGTCAGAAGACCTGTACCCGGCCATGTCAGGAGTTGTATAATCTGCGTTAGTACCCGTTCCCGGGGTGAAGTTAATCAAACGGTAGCCCATCGATTCGCTCCACCTTCTCACTGCACTGTTGTACCATTCATAGGGAGCAAGGAAGTATGCCGGACTAAGATCCTTCACTCCCGCTTTGAGAAGCTCCCTGTGGTTTTTCTTCAGGTCGTCACTGAACTGCTCCCTGTTCACCAGCAACGAGTCACGGTTATCCCACGGCGAGTAGAGGAGGTGACCGTCAGAATGGGGACCAACGTAATGCCCCCCTGTGACTAACCTTTTTACCACAGTTGAATAATTCTTGTTCCTAAGGAAATTGCCGGTCAGAAAAAATGAGCCTTTCACCCCTCTGGCATCCAGCACGCTGAGGATATGATCAAATCCCTCCCCGAACTCATCGGCCGAAAACAAAAGATAGATATTCTTCTGGCCAGACTCTTTCCTTATAAGTGCGCCATGAGCATCATAAACGTCTCCGGTGGCGTATGATTCATTTTCCCTGCCGTACTTTTCAAGTGTCGAGAGGTAGTAGCTCAGGCTGGCAGTGCCGTCGAGGGTAGGTTCGTTGGTGCTGTAATCGCCTATGTCATCATGATAGACTACTTTACCGCCCTGAAACGATTCGTAAGGATCAGCATTCAGCAACGCCAGTCCTTTCAGGTTCTCATAAATCCTCTTATACACCGGGCCGTCGATAAGACCACCAAATGTAGTCTCGCCAAGATAGCGCGTCACGGCAGAATGCGGATAGAGTGGATAATCGCCTCCTTCCGGCAGTCCGCATATCATTGAAGTGCCCCATGGGTTACATCCGAAGAGCCAGTCCCTTAGGGCTGCCTCCATATAAAGAAACCTCGTATCACCTGTCGCCTCATGATAGAGCCTGCACTGGGTAAGGGCTGCTGCCACATAGTTATTTGAACACCATACAAATGGAATCTTGACCTGGAAGACATCATCCGCATCGCGGCTGTCAATAATGGCAAGGCCCTTGCGCATGAAGTCAAGGTATTTCTGTGAATAGTCAGTCACTGACATGCCTATGTTTGCATGTCCCAGGTTCACAAACGGATAGTACTGGTAATGCCTGGCAGTGTCAGTAACTATCCATGGGGTGAAAGGCTCAAGGGTACCCCAGAAGTCTGCCTCGACTAGGAACTTCCTGTCACCTGTGAGTGAATAAAGTTCCCATGCTGCAAGCTGCATATCATCCACGTAGTTATCCTCTTCGTAAAAGTACGGTGAAACATTGCAGGCAGTCTGTGTGGCACCGAGATCGGTAAGGGCGAACTCGTATGCGTCAGCAGCTTTTACCTTCATCCTGTGCGCCAGATCCGGGTCGCTCTGCTCAAATACCCTGGCCCCCATCGCAAAGACGGAAGCAAACTTTCCCGCAGAGGAAGAAACGCCTTCGGTACGGTTCTTGAATTCTGCCAGCCCCTGCGGCTTGCCAGTGATGAAATATACAGGCCTGTAGGGTCCGAGACCATACGATGCCTTGTCAAGGTTGGGAAGGCGGAACCCCTGATGATCACGGTCATCAGCCACCTGGTTATACATCACACCGCTGTCAGGGTTCATCTTAAGAAGCCATTCAAGGCCCCATTTTACTTCATCAAGGATATCAGGGATCCCATTGCTTCCCCTGGCTCCAGAAGCGTCATGATCATCGCGGTATATCTCCGGCGACCTGTTGTAGGCGAACATCATCTGGTATATGCTGTTTGCGGTGGTGGAGGTGTACCGCAGGTGATCGCTTGCATCGTGGTAGCCACCGACCACATCAATGGGGGTGCCTGAGAGGGAAGGATGGTCAACTATCATACCGTCATGCGTATGGCATGAGTCGGCAAGGAAAGGATTGTATCCGCAGCGTTGGGCACGGATATATTTAAGGATATAATCGGCCGTGCCGTCATAGACGCCGGCGTCAACGCTGAATGTTTCAGAACGTGTGTTTCCGTATAATATATAATAACCACCTGGTTTAGTCAGTCCTGAAAAATCAAGTCTTGCAGCTGCCGCCATGCCCCATACAGACCCGTCATAGATGGCAGCCTTGCCTTTGAATACAACCCTGTCGGTGAGGGCATCACACACCGTGAAGCCGGCAGGTGCGCCGGGTTCCTGGGAGATATAAACGGCAACCTTTAATGACCCTGGCTGGTAGCCAAGCTGGTTTATCCTTATCCATGAACCTCCTGAGGCAAAGGCTATTGTAAGAAAAAGAAAGAAAAATGATATCACAGACTGTTTCATTTCAGTAGATCTTTTTCAGGTTAGCATTTTTAAAATAATGGATGAGTATCTGCTCATATGAATAGCCCTTAGCACCCATCACCGCGGCACCTATCTGGCACAGCCCTGCACCGTGACCCCATCCGGCGCCATGAAGAATGAACCTTACACCTGTTGCATCAACAGACTTTTCAACATAGAATGCAGAACTGTAAAGATGTGACTTCGAGAGCGACTTTCTTATCTCCAGCTCTTTGCCGATTATCAGCTCTTTTTTGTCACCCTTTATCTTCAGCCTGATGATGCGGCCCGAGACACCCCTGGTGAGTGGCTCTAGATCAGTAATCATTCCAAAATCGATCCCTGTCCTTGATCTTACCAGGTCACTCAGCTCCTGCTGTGTGTAAATGACCTTCCACCTGTAGAAATCAGTTGTCTCCTGATCGTAGTTGTTCAGTACCTGCGACAGCACCTCCCTGTCGCTTGTGTTGCAGAACGCCGGGGGATTTCCTTTTATCCATCGCACTGCATTTTCCTCCCTGGTGAGATCCGTTTCAAACCCGGCAGGAGCCCGGTCATTGTCAATGACCATCTGCAGGTATGGATGACTGACAGGCTCCCATACATTCTCAAAAAGTTCTGTAATGCCTCCGCAGCATTTGTAGAAGCGGGCATCGCATACAGCATCTCCGAACATAAGCACCAGCCCGTATGTTTCATTTATGGCATGTTCAACCTCAGGGGTTGATGCCCTGGTGATACCCTGGTAGCGCTGGCAATGGTCATCGGCGCATACATCAAAGTTACTGTGGTCTTCCCTGTCGTACCATTTAGTAAGCTCCTTTTCGGTCATGAAGGAGGTGGTGTATTTTTCACCACCTGCCTTTAGTCTTGCAGTTTTATTCATCTGAGCAAGGAGCCAGCTCCTCGATATCACTGCGTGTGCCTTGAGGAGCTCAGCCGATGATGTGGCGCTCATCTCAGAGGAAATTACACTCAGAAGGTAATCCTCCACAGAGAGGATATTCACGGCTGTCAGCTTACCGTTCTCGACAATGAACTTCAGTTTCCCCGTAAAAGACTGATCCTCATCTCTCTGCCAGTGGAAGTCAACGCCGATAGTCACAGCATGAAGCGTAAATCCGGCGCCGTTGCCCTCCACCGGGGTGAATGTCACCTCCTCCCCCGCCTCTGTGACCTGGTCTCCGTTTATGACGGTTATCCTACCGTTGCTGACCCTCGCTGTCCGCCTGCCTGTCTGTAAACCTCCTGAAGCAGTGTCATTGAAGTTTCCGTTGAGAGTGAATGTCAGGTCGCTGCCTGAAACAATACCTACGCTGATCTCGGGTGCTCTCATAGCGGCTAAATAATATCTGATGTCAGTGACTCAATCTCATCTTCCGTAAGGCACACCTGGTCTAAGATATCATTGATATCCCGTGACGTAATCTTAAGGTAATCTTCTTCCCTGGGTGTAATCAGCACGCCACCCATATCGACAGATGCAGGACTGAGTACTATCTTATCTTTACCCTCTGCAAAGAAGCATGATGGCCGGTGAAGTTTTCTCGGGATGATATGTATGATCCAGTTGCCATCCGAGTAGCAGGTGATTATGTTCAGCATCGGTTCCGGCCTGTCGGGTTGCATGAGCTCAAATCTGAGATAGAATTTCTCGAAAGCTCTCATCAGCGCGTATCTTGTCGGTGCCCCTCAGAGTCATGATTCCTCTCCGGTACTCTTCCCATGACCATAACTCGATTCCTTCATTAACAGCCTGTATCGTGCAGAGGGGTTTTTTCCCGAAGTCCTGCTCCACAGGCATAAAACCCCTGTTCCCGGCCTGAAAGTGAAGGTGATCAGGAGCAGAGGCGCCGCACTGCGGACCGTTGTAGAATACAGAATACTCAGGCAGGCACCTGGCGAGATCAAGCATGGTCACGAAGTTGGGCGCAATACGCTGGTCAGTATGACTTTCTGAGACAATGGTAAGGTGTCTCCTGAAGATTGGAAAGGGATTAACCAGGATTACAAAATCATCTTCATACACCACTCCTCTCTGTTGAGGAGGTCTGTTCTTCTCACACAAAAAACATGGCCTTGCCTCGATCGATCTTGCATCAACCTTTGCAGCGGACGAAGTTATGCGGCCGGGGTTGAACTGTACGAAGAGATCGAAACAGGAATAACTGAACTTCCTGGTCATTACGTTATCCAGCTGACGGTAATTGTCACGCGCCAGATCCCACCCCTTCAGCTGGTCATCGAATAGCTCGCCAACCCTGGCAGAAAAATCGCTCATATGGTCTGCTGTTTGCCTTTTGTATTGATTAACATCCGTTTTCTGGCAATAAGTTCAATTGTTCTTATCTTATCCTTGTACAGATTGTGCAGGTTCATTTTGTTCACCTCAAGGGCAGCGTCGGAGTTTTCGTCCCAGCGGCGGCAGAGATAGAGAGGTTCATAGATACGGCCTATCTGGTAATGACGGCTTATCGCCAACCCGACGGCATAGTCCTCCCCGTAGCTTACATTTGGCACCAGTATTGACCTGAGAACGGGTGTATAGAAGGCCCTGGGTGCTCCAAGCCCATTGATTCTCAGTGCATTGTTGCGTCCGTTGTCCGGAGTCCATTCCCTGTGGTCTATCAACCCCGGAGGTATCTCCCGGAGATCGAAATTAACCATCCGGTATGACCCCACAACCATGGCGCACTGTTGCTCATGAAAGGCATCGACCACCCTGGTTATCACCTTATCATCGATATAAAGGTCATCACTGTCAAGCTGAATGGCGAACTTTCCGCACCTGTCACTCATGATGGCCTCGTTCCAGCAGCCTCCGATGCCCAGATCCTTCCTCTCAGGTATGATATGCACTATCCTGTTGTCGCCGCCGGCAAACTTTCTTATTACCTCTGTGGTGCCGTCATTCGAATAGTTGTCAACAATGATCAGGTTAAAGCTGTATCTGCTTTTCTGGCTGAGTACTGAGGTGATGGCATCACCGATGGTCTTTGCCCTGTTTTTGACCGGGATAATCACCGAGGCATCGACGGGAAAATCATTTTCATCGAACCTGATCTGACGGAATACCGGTTCAAGCCACGCATTGATGCATTTCAGATGGCTGGTGCAGGCTTTCTCCATCTCAACCTGTACTGCCCTGTTACGCGGATCGACATAGTCAAACTGTTTCTCACCCGATTTGCGAGTATCAGTCTCAACCTCGCTGTAAAGAAGTTCCGGTATATGGACCAGTGAATGGGCCTGAGATATTTTAAGTCTAAGGTCATATAATCCCGCAAAGCTGTAATCATCATCCATTCTTTTACAGGCTTCCCTGAATGCGGAGGTCTTATAGAGGATCAAAGAGCCGAAATTGAAATCGTCACGCAGGCTCCCTTCCTGGTAGTCAATAACCGGATGAGCAGAGAGGACGTCATTCTTTTTTTCGAAGTAACCCGAATATACCATACCTGCGCCGGTATCTTCACACACCTTCATCATTCGGTTCAGTGCGAACTGACCCGGTTCAAGCGGGAAATTCTTGCTGTAGGTAATAGTGAATTCATCCTCAGCCAGCTCCGCCATTTTTTTTATTGCAGCTGTGGATGAAAAGCCCGGTGCAGAAATGTAGTCAGCATCAATGTCGCCAATATCAGCGGTTTGCCCTTCGGGAACCACAATATATACTTTGCCGGCCACTCCCGATGCTTTCAGTGATGATACGGTTGATATAAGGGATCCCCGGTCAGTGCCCGGGATGAAGCAGGTTATTTTATTTTTCATATCTGGTTATTATTCTGATTGCAAAAAATCAAGTATCTGTCTCATCAGATCATTCCGTTCATTGTCATAGAGCATTGTTTCAAAAGGAAATCCCAGCACAACCGTTTTTACTTTCCCCCGGTGCATCACCGCAGCAGATGTGTTGTTCTCGGAGTACCGGAATGCAGTATATGAACCCTTGCCGGAGGGCTCAATGGCATCAGGTGCTTCAGCACCGTAGACCGCCCCGCTTTCTCCCGTATTGAATGTATATGACCCGGTGAATGCGGGGAGGGCGATATCCGTAGAGTAAAGTGTGCCACTCTTTACCGCGTGACCTGATCGTGGTTTGAAGTGCAGCAGGGCTGCGGCATGTGAAACAAGTGCAGTGTCTCCTGCCATGGTTAGGTCAGTGCCTGTGTATGAACCTGACATAAAGACCGGTATTGATGCTGCAGCGAGTCTCTCCAGGCTGTTGAAAAACGCAGGGGTATATATCTTAAAGTCGGTTCGCGTTGAGTCGTACGCGCTGAAGGTGGTTTTCTCCTCCCCGAATATTAGGTCTGCGGCGCAGTAAGGCAGGATGTCAAACTCCTCGCTGTAGAACACCTCGTCGCTGACAGAAATGAATGATCTGCCGGCGGCCATTATTGACCTTCCGTGTATCACGGGATAATCAAAGGTGTTGCCGGGAACTATCATACCGGCGGTGTTGGTATATGATGCACCCCATCCGGCATTGTCATCATCGGTCCATGGTGAGGTGCGGTAAAAGTCATACTGGTCTCCGGTTGTCTCGAGGCTGAAGTTATAAGCCACTCCCCTGTCGTTCCACCACTCCACCCCGGCCATTCCGCCCCTGTCAAACCATGCCGGACCTGAAACCCGGTCAAAACCGTTTACGACCAGCACAGTCCCTTTTGATTCAGGAAGCAGGCCGGCAGCGAGTATCTCCGAGGGGAAGCTCTCTCCACCGTCGTTTACAGCGGTGACTCTGAAACTGTATATTGTACTGTATTCCGGAAGCTCGATCTCAGTATATGATTCCGTGACCTCCCTGCCGTTGTCAAAGCCTCCGTCACCGGCCCTGGTATAAACCCTGTATGATGATGGCACGGCCGTTGGTTCAACAGGGTCTCCGACAGGACTCCAGCTGAGCCTGATGGTTTTATCCCCGGTGCGGGTGATGGCCATATGCGACACCGGCAGCGGCTGAACGATATAGTCCCGCCCTGAGTTGAATGCCAGGTACCTGAGGATCCCTTTGTACACCGCGCGACTGACATGAAACCTGAACCTCGGATCCAGTCCGTAACGCTGGTCAGCGAGGTTCTGGTGCGAGAGAAGCTCAAGAAGCATCGCTGGGACATTTGGCTTGCGTGCCTCGTAGTACGATCTGTCCCACAGCCCCCGGCGTGTCCAGTCGGGGTTGAACAGCACCGACATATCATCAACTATCTGCGTTTGTACAATATCAGTCAGATCACGACTGGCAAGGCGGCTGACTCCGTCCGGAAACTTTCCTTCACCGGCAGCAGTGGAGTAGATACCGAGTGTTCCTATTATAGAGTCATCAGGGGTTATGCCCGCATCAGTGTGGAAGGCAAGAGAGAGGTCAACGGGCAGCCCCAGTCCCTCAGTCCCGTTTTTACCTGCGGTGCCGGTGAGGTAGTTAACCCATTCGGCACGTGACATATAGTCATCATTGTAGTCATTCTTCTCACGGTTGAGGCTGTATACCAGCGTGTCAGGCATCCCTGCATACTGAAGCCAGTAACGGGCTCCCTCAAGAAACCTGGGTTTGCCACTTACTTTCCATCTGTAGCTGATGCTGTCTGAAGATGCTGCCTGTGCGGCACCTGCCTCGCCGGCATTGAGAGACCACTGGTTGGGGATGACTGAAGATGAGGGCCGGCGGGCTACATTACCCATCCCTCCACCAAACCGAACTGCATCAAGAGAGGTAAATCCCATGCCGTCACCTGAAACAGTAACTGATCCTGCAGAAACACTTTTCCCGATGTTGAAGAGGAAGGTGCCGAGATAGAGCCATGTGCCACCGCCCAGTGACTGATTAACAATGAAGTCAGTACTTCCGCCGGCATGGTTGACCCTGTATCTTACACCAGCAGAATTATCACTACGCCGTGCATAGGAAATATGAACAGCATAGTATCCATTGGCAGGGATGTCAGGTATATAGTCGGCATAGCCTTCGGAGATTCTCAGTGAGGTGCCCATCAGGAAGGGATTTTCTCCGGTAAAGAGGGTGTCTCTTGCAAGAAAACCTGCTCCTGCCGGTTCGGCTGCATTGTCAACATGTATGACAAATTCAGATGCACCCGTAGAAACATCGTTGTCAACAATAATTTCATTCAACTGAACATCTCTTTCACGGGGAAGGAAGACAGTGGCTCCCGCATTCTCAAGCATGGGGGTCAGGTAGGGTATCACATAGGCCATGACAGAAATATCCTCCACGGTGCCGAATAGCTTGGCACGCTGATACTCCCAGCGGTCGAGGGTCATGTCAAAATAGTACCCGTGGCTGTGCCACAACGCTATATAGTTATCATTCAGCCCTTTAACAGGATGAACGCCATCAACCCTCTTAATAAGAACCGGCCTCACCGTTTTTTCTGAAACAATTCGTGCTGAATCATAAGGGATATCACTTCGAAAATAATTGGGGATCAACTGATCAGGAGTAAACCCGTTGGTGTACATGATTATGCTGTAATCCCTGAATTTCCTTCCAAGAGATTCCCTGACTGAACTTTCAAGCAGGCTTGTGTTTCCTTCCCTGATCGGATTATACGACAGGGCAGCTGGAAAATAAATGCTTATCTGCCGGGTTTGCCCGTTAACTTTCAGGGAATCAATCCTGAGGTCCAGAGGGTAATACCATTCTGTTACCGGGCTTATCCACTTTGAGAGTCTCGAGCGGGCGGCCTTTTCAGCTTTGCTGCCCGCCTGCCCGTATGCTGTCACATTGCTGAACAGAAATATTACAGAGAGGATAAGAGCAGTCAGGGTATGGCTTGCACGCATTTCGGGAAAGTTTTTGTTGAATATAGATAATATGATCCAAAAATAAAAAGTTTTTTAAAATATGTCATACATCTGACAAAAATCCATCAATTTACAATGTTATTTATGTACATTTGTTATGAGGCATAAGATAAACCGAATCCCTGTAAAGTACACACAGTCATATTAGCTTGCATTACAATAATATAATTACTTCCTGATGTCAATAGTACTTATTGCTGACAGTGGTTCCACAAAGACCGAATGGAGGGCGGTAAAGGAGGGTGTCCCATGGAAGTCATATGTATCATCGGGGCTGAATCCTTTCTTTGTGACGGTCGAGGAGATTGTCAGAACCCTGCGCAAGGAGATGCCGGAGATGGAAGGTTTGTCAGTGGACCGGATATGGTTTTATTGCACGGGTGTAAGCAATGCTGCAAAAGCGGAGATGGTCAGGAAGGCACTGTCAGATTTCTTCGGCAGCGGAGAACTGGTCATCGGCAGTGACCTGCTGGGAGCTGCCAGGTCTCTTTGCATGAACGAGCCAGGGATAGCATGCATTATCGGGACAGGATCAAACTCATGCTACTATGACGGCAAAAACATCGCATCAAATGTCTCTCCGCTCGGATATATCCTGGGTGACGAAGGTGGTGGCGCCGTTCTTGGCAGAAAGCTTCTTACCGGCGTTTTGAAGAGGCAACTGCCCGAGGTTGTTATACAAAACTTTTTCACTGCATACCCTTTTACCCCATCAGAGATACTTGACAACGTCTACAACATGCCCTTCCCTAACAGGTTCCTGGGCCAGTTCACCCGGTTTATAAGTGACAACATTCATGAGCCGGAGCTTCAGGAAATGGTAACATCAAGCCTTGACGAGTTCTTCGTCAGGAACGTGCTGCAATATCCTGAAGCGAAGCACTTGCCGGTGCATTTTACCGGCGGCGTCGCCTATCATTTCAAGCCCTTCATTGAAGGGTTGCTCATCAGACACAGCCTGCAACCGGGTCTTTTTACTCTGGCACCTATTGAAAACCTCGTTCAGTATCACATTAAGAACCTTAATGCATGAAATCATGGGCAAACAGACTGAGATAAAGAATAAGCTCAGCATCACCGAGTCACCGTCGAACTTTGAGAACCTCGACAAGATGTCGGTAGCAGAATTGCTGACCAGCATAAACGAGGAAGATTCAAAGGTTCACCTTGCCGTCGCGAAGGCACTGCCGCAGATCGAAACACTGATAAACCACGTACTTGTCAGAATGAATAAGGGGGGAAGGCTCTTTTATCTTGGAGCAGGCACGAGCGGCAGGCTCGGAGTGCTTGATGCGTCTGAGATACCTCCAAGTTTCGGTGTGCCTGACACGTATGTGATAGGACTGATAGCCGGTGGAGAGACGGCGCTCCGCAAAGCTGTTGAAGCGGCTGAAGATGACCCCAACAAGGCATGGAAAGAACTGGAGATATTCAATATCAACACCAAAGACTCGGTTATCGGTATTGCTGCATCAGGGACAACCCCCTATGTCATCGGGGGTATTCAGAAGGCGCGCGAAAACGGCATACTTACCGGATGTATCACATGCAACCCTGACAGTAATGTGGCAGAAGTGGCACAATACCCCATCATAGTGGTTGTGGGGCCTGAATTCGTAACGGGGAGTACGAGGATGAAGGCAGGGACAGCACAGAAAATGGTTCTCAATATGATAACCACAACCCTGATGATAAAACTCGGAAGGGTTAAGGGAAACAAAATGATCAATATGCGACCCACAAACAAAAAGCTGATTGAACGCGGTACTAGAATGATTGTTGAGGAGCTCGACATCCAGAGAGAAGTTGCAAGGATACTGCTCATGCAGCACGGGTCGGTCAAAAAGGCACTTGAGTTTTACAGGGAGCACTACCAGTAATTTTCCTCAAAAATAAAACCAGATGGTTCTGACCTATTCTAACCTTTATTAAAATGAATGATATTTTCAGTAAGATCGGCTCCGGACTTACGCTCAGTCAGAAGATTGAGAGAAGGATCGAGGAAGCTATCAGGCAGAAAAAGCTTCTCCCCGGATCAAAACTGCCAACTGAAAAAGAGCTGTGCGCCCAGTTCGCCGTAAGCCGTACTGCTCTTCGTGAGGCACTGCGACGGCTCAGCGCACGAGGTCTCATCGACATACGAAAAGGCAGCGGGATGTATGTCACGGAGCTGAAGATAGAAGACGCGATTAACTCCCTTCATCTCTTCTACGACCTGAGGTTCAATTCAGACCTTATACTGCAGATAATTGAAGTAAGGCGTCTGTTTGAACCTGAGGTGGCAAGGCTTGCAGCACGCAACAGGAGTGATGAAGATATCCGAACCCTGCAGAAGAACCAGCATGAACTCGAAAAATGCAATCCTGACAATACCCAGCTTGAGGTCGACCTGATAAACAGGTTTCACATGAATCTCTCCAAGGCGACAGGCAACCCCATCGTTATCATAAGTCTTGAGCCGGTGTATTCACTCCTTCCCCGTATGAGAAACCTCATATACGGCAATATAGAAGGTGAAAAGGAATACACCATGAAATATCAGAAGGAACTGATTGATGCACTGAAAGAAAAAGACAGTAAAAAAGCTTATGAGATTTCGGTTACGTTGCTTGAACGCAATATGGAGATCTATAACAAGTATTTCAAAACCAGCTGACAAGCAGTCACCGTGTCAACAAGACTTTAGATGACATCGGGGCCATTAAAAGAGAGCCGGACATGACCAGTAACAACTCAATGAAATTATTGATTACCATGATTCTGACGGTACTTTCCAGCATCCAGACCATAGATGGTCAGATGCAGAAAACCCTCGATGATATAAGGAGCAGGTACGGTCTGATGGGATTGTCAGTTGTTAAGGTAAGTAAGGGTGAGATCACAGGGATATACCACTCTGGCTTAAGGGACCTGGAACGCAGCCTTCCGGTAACAGACAGCACGAAATTCAGGATTGCCTCCATTTCAAAGCTGATCACCACCACTGCACTTATGAAGCTCCATGACAGAGGGTTGTTTAAACTTGACGATGACGTAAGCGAATATCTTGGCTTCAAATTAAGAAATCCGGCTCATCCTGAAATACCAATAACATTCAGGATGATTTTGTCACATACCGGCAGCATCAATGAAGGAAGCGGTTATGACGGATTCCTCACAGCAACATACAACAATGTGGGCAATCCTCCGGATTTCTCGCAGCTGCTGGTACCGGGAGGCACCTATTACACTGAGGATATGTGGCGAAAAGAGGCGCCGGGATCATATTTCACCTATTGTAATGCAAATTTCGGACTTGCGGGTACCCTGATCGAAAGGATCAGCGGAGAACGATTTGACCGGTTCGTCGAGGAGAACTTGTTCAGGCCGATGGGAATTACAGGTTCCTTTACCGTCGAAGGTGTCAGGGATATTAATAATCTCTCAGTGCTTTACCGTAATGAGGACGGACGATGGGCTCCGCAGGCAGATAATTTCATGGGAGTGATGTCATCTCCCAGTGATTTCTCAGGATATATCACCGGAACAAACGCCGCAGTTTTCTCGCCCCAGGGTGGCCTCAGAATATCTGCAGCAGAACTGGCAGGGATCATGATGCTTCATCTGAATGACGGCAGGTATGACGGGAAAAAGATTATCTCGAAAAAAAGCATCAGGCTTATGCGTACACCACAATGGACCTGGAACGGAAGCAACGGTGACGACAACCATGGGCAGTTCAGATGCTGGGGATTGAGCGTTCAAATAACCACAAATGCACCTTCATGCGATATTGTCTGGAATGACAGGATTATGGCGGGACACGGTGGTGATGCATACGGTCTTATTTCGGATTTCTACTTTGACCCGGCAAGTAAATCAGGGTTTATCTTTATTACAAACGGTATCTTTAACAAACTGACGACTGGCACACACTCTTCATTTTATGATTTTGAAGAGGCCGTTTTCTCTGCCATCAGGGAATCATTAGCGGATGAGAGCAAGATTGATCAGTGAAAATCCACCGGATCAGTGGCTTCTATATTGTTTCAGCCCCGGAAAATTAGACAGACAGAGTTCTTGAATATCCTATAAATGACAGCAAAATACTGTCTCATAGTATTGATAATACTCGTTGCACTGCAGGCATCAACATTCAAAGCTGCAGGACAATCTTCCTCTGTTGACTACAGTACCATCCTGGGCAATCACTGGCAGGCAGCTGAGACATGGGTTTCAAATAACGAATTCTGGATAAGACCGGAGATTGAACAATACAATATATCGTACAACGAGGCGGTGGCGGTTATTTTTCCCGAGGTGGTCCGCTTCTCAATCATGAGAGACAACAGGGACAAGGCAATACTCAAAGCCCTGTATGTGAATAACGGTAAAAAATATGCTGAATTCTCAATAGGCATTCTGAGGATGAAACCTTCTTTTGCGGAGGCCGTTCGCCAGGAACTGTCGCTGGTAGATGACAGCCGGTTGCAGAAGATACTCAGTCGAAGGCATTCATATATGGATGAGAGGAGATACAGGGCAATGATTACAGACGAGCTTGAAGACATAAGGGTCCAGATATCGTATGTTACAGCTTACATGCTTCTTTATGCGAACAAGCCGGCGATGCCTGAAGGTGAAGAAAGGATAAGGTTACTGGCTGCCGGATATAATGAAACTCCCATCATGGATGCAGAAGGGCTGAGACTGAAGGCTGACGAAAAGCTATTTGGCACTGACCCTGTTACTGAAGAGAAATACTTCTACTGTGATGTTGCCTTGTTCTGGTACAGGCAGCATCAGGATGACTGATGTCAAATGCAGGTCACCCCAACTGGTTCTGCAATGATTCAGAAATTTGCTAAATTGGCGCTGAATCAGCCATGAACATTAATGAGAGAGCCACCGTTTCAGTTAATGGTAATAAGACTTCGGAACCTTTATAGGTAATAGCCTGATGAATAATTCTGAACCCGTTGCACTGTTCTGGTTTCGCCGGGATCTTCGGCTGGAAGACAATGCCGGACTCTGGCATGCCCTCAGGTCAGGATACAGGGTATTGCCCCTCTTTATTTTTGACAGTGACATTCTTGACAGGCTTGAGGAGAAGCATGACAGGCGCATCTCACTCATTTTGGAAGCATTGGATGACATCCATAAAAAACTGCTGCAGGCCGGCTCATCACTAACCATCATACATGACACTCCGCTGAATGCAGTACAAAAGATACTCTCAGAATTCAATGTAAAAGCTCTCTTTGCCAACCATGATTATGAGCCTTATGCTCAGAAACGCGACAGTCAGGTAAAAGAGATTCTGAAGAGCTACGGAATCCCTTTTCATACTTTCAAAGACCAGGTGATATTTGAAAAAGGGGAAATTGTCAAGCAGGATGGCACGCCTTATACAGTTTTTACTCCCTATTCAGCGGCATGGAAAAAAAGGGTGACTGAAAGTGACATGCAGCCGTTTCCTTCGGAAACCCTCACCGGAAATTTTCTGACCTTTGACCCGGTGCCCCTTCCTTCAGAAGCTGATCTCGGCTTTTTCACGACTGATTTTATATGGTCAGCGCCACTTGTTGATACCGCCATCGTCAGAAATTACCATAAAACACGCGATTTCCCCTCGGTTGAGGGTACCACCAGGCTGGGACATCACCTTCGCTTTGGCACCCTAAGCATAAGAAGCTGTGTAAAAACTGCCATTTCGCTTAATGAGACCTGGCTGAATGAGCTGATCTGGAGGGAGTTTTTCATGGCCATCCTCTGGCATTTTCCCCATGTTACCGATCACTCGTTCAAACGAAGATATGACAACATCGTCTGGAGGAATGATGAGGCAGAGTTCAGGAGGTGGTGCAAGGGGACAACCGGCTTCCCCATTGTCGATGCAGGGATGCGCGAGCTCAATGCAACAGGATTTATGCATAACAGGATCAGGATGATCACTGCCAGCTTTCTTACGAAGCATCTGCTTACAGACTGGCGCTGGGGTGAGGCATGGTTTGCAGAGAAACTGCTTGATTACGAGCTCTCGTCAAACAATGGCAACTGGCAGTGGGCTGCAGGGTGCGGATGCGATGCCGCTCCCTATTTCAGGGTCTTCAGCCCTGCTGCGCAGACCGGCAAGTTTGACCATGACATGCTTTATGTAAGAAGATGGGTTCCGGAGCTGGACTCACCCGCATACCCCTCCCCTGTCGTCGACCACAGGCTGGCCAGGGAAAGGGCACTGCAGACATACAGAAAGGCCCTTGCTGAAACTGACATGAGAAAATGAACACTATCAACAGAATAAAGTCGTTGTTCTACCCGGAACAGTACCAGGGATGGGGGAGAAAAAGAAAATACTTTGAAGGATGGTACTTCAAGGTGCTGAACCGTGAAAGAACCAGGGCCTTTGCATTTATTCCGGGTATTGCCATGGACCTGAACGGCAGAAAGCATGCTTTTGTCCAGGTACTTGACGGGATTCAAAAGAAATCGCAGTACCATACTTATGATGCTTCACTCTTCGTTCCCTCTCCCGGCAAATTTGAACTCACCATCGGTCCGAACCGCTTCTCTTCAACGGGCTTGACCCTGGACCTGCCGGGAATAAAAGGATCACTCCGGTTCAGTGACATGGTTCCGTGGCCCGGCAAATGGTACTCACCCGGAATAATGGGGCCTTATACCTTCGCCCCGTTCATGGAGTGCAATCACGGTATCGTCAGCATGGACCATGCTGTTGAAGGCTCACTTGAGATAGATGCCGAAATGGCTGACTTCTCAGGTGGCAGAGGGTACACTGAAAAAGACTGGGGACATTCATTCCCGTCGGCATACGTATGGATACAGTCAAACCACTTTGAGAGCGAGAATATCTCATTCAAGGCATCGGTGGCCCGGATACCCTGGCTGACTGGCTCCTTCACCGGTTTCATAACAGGGTTGTGGTACGACAGGAGGCTTTATTCATTTACCACCTACAACAGGTCATCTCTTAAAAGGCTTATTATAAATCCTTCATATGCCGAGATCGAATTTGATAACCCTTCATGGAATCTTGTATTGAAGTCTTATACCGACAGGCCGACGCCTCTGGCATCGCCTGTAAGGGGATTCATGGAAGGACGGATTGATGAGAGCATGACCTCCGAGGTCGACCTGCAGCTGAGAGACAAGAAAAATGGCAGGCTCATCTTCAGCGGCAAGGGGAAAAATGCCTGCATCGAAATCTCAGGTCCAACTGAGACGCTGATACCACGCCAAGATTAGGCCCCTGTCCCCTTTCATCCTATAACATCTTTTAACTACTATCTTTTGGAATATCATCGTCCGGGAGGTTAATTTGCATTCATGAACCCTCTGACCTCAACCAGAATGATCCGGCTTACCCTCCTGCTTTTTGCCGGATGCTTTTCCCTGGCAGTATCTGCTCAGGACCAGCAAGAGAAAAATGACAGCATTAGGAAAGATGCCCCTAACATCTTTATTGACTGCAGGGGTTGCGACATGAATTTTACACGGCAGGAGATACCATGGATAAATTATGTGAGGGATGTCAGGGAGGCCGACGTTTATGTCCTGGTGACCAGCCAGAATACCGGAAGCGGAGGAAACATGTACACTTATAAGTTCCAGGGGCTTGGCCGTTTCAGTGGAATGAATGATACCCTATCCTACTCGAGCAACCCTGACGAAACAAGCTCCGTGATCAGGACACACCGGACGAACCTGCTGAAGGCCGGACTGATAAGGTATGCTGCAAGGACACCGATACTGGATGAACTTGACATATCACACAACGGTAACTTTGATGAGGAGGAGGTCGAAGATAAATGGAGGAATTGGGTATTCGCACTTGAAACAAACCCGCGGTTCAATGCAGAAGAATCTTATAAGAGGCTTCAGTTTAACAACTCGGTCAACATTTCGAAAGTCACTCCCGACATCAAAATCGAAGTTGAGGTAGACTACAGCTACAACAGACAGAGGTTCATTGATGAGGACGAAGATACTACGTACATACGGAGTTCAAGAAGCATAGACAATCTGATAGTGAAGAGTCTGGGTGAGCACTGGTCGTATGGATTGAGATGGGACCTGGGATCATCGTCGTCACAGAACTACGACTTCAATAATATGTTCCTTCCCTCTCTTGAATACAACCTGTTTCCATATTCAGAATCAACACACCGTCAGATGAGGTTCCTGTACAGTATCGGATACCAGTACAGCAATTACATTGATACAACAATTTATAATAAGACCTATGAGCATCTGTTTTTGCAGCAAATGCGTGTTGCATACCAGGTCCAGGAAAAATGGGGATCGGTAAATCTCTCAATGCTTTACTCAGGCTATCTGCATGACCTTTCAAAGACTTCTGTTGAGCTCTATGCATCTGTCAGGATAAGGATCGTCAAGGGCCTTTCGCTTTCCGTCAACGGTGGCGGAGGTTACATAAATGATCAGCTGGCACTGAGGAAGGGAGAACTTTCCGAAGCGGAAAGACTCCTGAGGCTTAAGGAACAGGCTACAAGCTACAGTCTGCAGGGAGGGGTTAGCCTTACATATACCTTTGGATCTATATACAATAACGTTGTCAACCCCAGGTTCGGCAACGGCGGCGGCGGCGGCTTTGACTGATGCTGTATCCGGTGCCCTGTTTATGCCCTGGTTGATATTTCATCGCATCAGCCATAATTACTATATTTGACAGATCAGAGACAAAATAACGCCTATAGCGCTATTTAGTTCTTTATCACCTAATTACATTCGCCAGCATGATTCTCTTCTTTAAAACTTCAGCCGGAAAAATAATAGCCCTCAGCACTGTCAGGGAGCTCACACCGGATGAGCTGAGCAGACTCTCATGGCTCTTCGGCAATGCAACGCGGGTTGATGACAGCACTGTGCCGGGAACCTTTATCGGGCCAAGACGCGAGATGGTAACTCCGTGGAGTACCAACGCCGTTGAGATCACCCAGAATATGGCACTGAATGGAATCCTCCGCATTGAGGAATTCTTTCCATCAGGAGATGAGAACCCCACTCATGACCCCATGCTTCAGCGTGTTTATCATGGGCTTGACCAGGATATCTTCACCATAAGGCATGAGCCTGAGCAGGTCACACTGATAGAGGATATTGCATCATACAATGAGAAGGAAGGGCTGGCCCTCAGCAGTGAAGAGGTGGCTTACCTTGAGAACCTTAGCCGGCATATAGGAAGGGTGCTGACTGACAGCGAAGTATTCGGGTTCTCACAGGTCAACTCGGAACACTGCAGGCATAAGATTTTCAATGGCACATTTGTAATAGACGGTGTTGAACATCAGTCTTCGCTGTTCAGTCTGATAAAGCGAACCACAGAACTGAATCCAAACCATGTTGTCTCGGCATACAAAGACAACTGTGCTTTCGTAGAGGGTCCGGTGGTGGAGCAGTTTGCTCCCCTGTCACATGATAAACCTGACTTTTTTGCTGTAACGAAGTTCGAATCGGTCCTGTCGCTTAAGGCAGAGACTCATAATTTCCCCACAACCGTTGAGCCTTTCAACGGGGCATCGACAGGGACGGGCGGTGAGATACGCGACCGCATTGCCGGGGGCAAAGGCTCGCTTCCCATTGCCGGCACTGCCGTCTACATGACTTCGTACCCCCGGCCAGACGGACCGAGGGAGTGGGAGAAAGGCACAGAGCCGCGCCAGTGGCTCTACCAGACACCTGAAGAGATCCTTATCAAAGCCTCCAACGGGGCAAGCGACTTCGGCAACAAATTCGGTCAGCCCCTTATCTGCGGATCACTGTTCACCTTTGAGCACTTTGAGGAGATGAGACGGTATGGATTCGACAAGGTGATAATGCTTGCCGGCGGCATAGGTCTGGGGAAGAAGAAGGACAGTGCAAAGGATGTCCCTGAGAAGGGTGATGTTATCGTTCTTCTCGGAGGAGACAATTACAGGATAGGGATGGGTGGAGGAGCCGTCTCTTCCGTTGACACCGGAGCATATGAAAGCGCCATAGAGCTTAATGCCGTACAGAGAGCCAACCCTGAGATGCAGAAGAGGGTTTACAACGCACTCAGGGCAATGACTGAGAGTGATCATAACCCTGTCATTTCGTTACATGATCACGGCGCAGGGGGTCACCTGAACTGTCTCTCCGAGCTTGTCGAGGCAACGGGAGGCATGATAGATATCAGCAAACTGCCTGTCGGTGATCCCACCCTTTCAGCAAGAGAGATCATCGGAAACGAGTCCCAGGAAAGGATGGGGCTGGTGATGAGGAAGGATGATGTCGGTAACCTGAAGGCTGTGGCAGAACGCGAACGGGCTCCCATATATGTGATTGGCGAGGTAACAGGGGACCATCAGTTTACGTTTTACAACCCGGCCTCCGGCGAAAAGCCTATCGACCTTCAGTTAAGCGATTTCTTCGGCAAGCCTCCGCGGACTGTCATGCGCGACAGCTCCGTCAGGCAAGGCTACCGTGAGCCAGAGTACGACCCCACTGACCCTGAGCGTTACCTGGGCGCGGTACTGCAGCTGGAGGAGGTGGCGTGCAAGGACTGGCTGACGAATAAGGTGGACCGATCGGTTACGGGAAGGATAGCCAAACAGCAGTGTGCTGGAGAGCTTCAGCTCCCGCTCAATAACCTGGGGGTTATTGCACTTGACTACAGGGGTGTTGCAGGGATGGCCACGGCCCTCGGTCACGCTCCGGCGGCAGGGCTTGTAAATGCCGCTGCCGGATCGGTGCTGTCAATAGCCGAAGCACTTACAAATATTGTCTGGGCACCTCTTGCCGACGGACTCAGAAGCGTATCGCTCTCAGCCAACTGGATGTGGCCGTGCCGAAACCAGGGTGAAGATGCCAGGCTGTACGAGGCAGTGCAGGCTGCCAGCGACTTCGCCGTTGCCCTGGGGGTAAACATCCCTACAGGAAAGGACAGCCTCTCAATGACACAGAAGTACCGTGACGGAATGGTAATGAGTCCGGGAACAGTGATAATAACGTCAGCCGCGCAGGTATCTGACATTCGTGATGTAGTTGAACCAGTGATAAGGAATGATGCCTCAACGACACTCTTCTTCATCGACATGAGCGGCATGAGGCCTGCGCTGGGCGGCAGTGCGCTGGGCCAGACACTTAACCGCCTCGGGAAAGAAGCACCAACGGTGTCAGACCCTGGTTATTTTGCAGCGGCATTCGGTGCCCTGCAGCAGCTCATCAAAGAGAGGAAGATCATTGCAGGCCACGATATATCTGCAGGAGGTATGATAACTGCCTTGCTTGAGATGTGCTTTGCCAACAGGGAGGGGGGACTGACCGTTAACATAACTGAAATGGATGAGAGTGACACGGTCAGGGTGCTCTTCAGCCAGAACCCCGGAGTGCTGATACAGGTAAGCGACGAGGCAGCGACAGAGGAGTTTCTCCTGGAACGCGGCATACGCTTCTTCGCCATCGGCCATCCGGTGAGGGAGAGAAAAATATTTTTAAGGAACGGTCAGTCAGATTTCACCTTTGACATTGATCATTACCGTTCACTGTGGTATCGCAGCTCATACCTTCTTGACCGCAGACAGAGCGGCACCAGGCTGGCAAAGGAGAGGCTCGATAACCACGGCAACAGAGCGGTCAGATTCAGTGTTAACCATTTCAGGGGAACGTTCAGCTCATTCGGCATCACCCCTGACCGCAATGAGATATCAGGCATCAGGGCCGCCATCATACGCGAGAAGGGAGTCAACGGAGACAGGGAGATGGCATACGCCTTATGGCTCGCAGGATTTGATGTGAAGGATGTCCATATGACTGACCTCATCTCAGGCCGTGAGACCCTTGAGGATGTCAGCATGATCGTCTTCGTTGGCGGATTCTCCAATTCCGATGTGCTTGGGTCAGCCAGGGGATGGGCAGGTGCATTCAGGTACAACGAGAAAGCAGGTAGAGCACTCGAAAACTTCTACAAAAGGGATGATACCCTGTCTCTGGGAGTATGCAACGGCTGCCAGCTGATGGCAGAACTGGGTCTTATAGTGGCTGAGCATAAGGAGATGCCTCGGCTTGAACATAATACCTCGAATAAATTCGAGTCTGACTTCCTGGGGGTGAGAATATTGCAGACCAACTCCGTCATGCTTTCAGACCTTGCGGGGATGGAACTGGGAATCTGGGTGGCACACGGCGAGGGACGCTTTATGTTCCCTTACCGGGAAGAGGAATACAACATTACGATTAAATACGCCGGAAGTAATTATCCGGCCAATCCGAACGGGTCGATGTATGATACTGCAGGCATTTGTTCTGCCGACGGACGTCACCTGGCAATGATGCCTCACCTTGAGAGGGCATTTTTCACATGGCAATGCGCTTATTATCCTGATGAGAGGAAAAATGATGATGCCACACCGTGGATAAAAGCATTTATCAGCGCCAGAAAATGGGTGGAAAATAAGGCAGTAGTGAAGAATTAAGAATTAAGAATTAAGAATTGATAAGGAGGTTGTTATGGCTTGGGACTGCAAGACTGCAAGACCGCAAGACTGCAAGACTGCAGACCTTCAGACTTTCGACTTTACGGACTTTCGACTTTACGGACTTTCGACTTCAGTTCACCATCGGCTTTAATATCAGAGAGTTGATAAGCGTATGTTTATCAACAGTCAGTGCTGCCGGATCAGACGGCAGACGCATAACCCTGTCACTTATTACCTGTACCTGGTATTCACCGGGCTTGCTGAAAAAGACCGAACCCATATGGGAGTCTGCCCTGTACCAGGGCGAATGCACACTCTTGTCATCGATGACTATTTCATCTCCTACAGGCTTCTTTTCAATTCTTGCATCGCCGGCAGTGATAGTGACATTCTCAGCAAAAAGAAGATGAGAGGTATCACATGTCAGGCTCGATAGCCATACATCATATCTGCCCGGTTTGTTAACCTTGAATTGCCACTCGGCTGTATTATGCTGGGGATTTGAATCTACCTGTATGAGGTCAGCATCTTTTATTAAAAGTGTCACACCGCCTTCGTAACCGAAAGGCTTGTCATTTTTGCCCGTATTCCTGTCCGAGGCTACTCCATTTTCCTTGCAGGAGGTGCCGGCCAGAAGTACTGTAACAGCAACCAATCCTATTTTTCTCACAATATCTTTCATCACTGGAATTAATTAAACAGCTTACTAACGTCAAAAATCGTTCCAGAGTATAAAAAAAACGATGGCCGCAAAGTAAACTCAAATAAATGAGTAATAAAGGACCGAAGTATCAATTATTTAACTCCGGGAAAAAGTTTTCAACCGTTAGCATAAGCTCTTACGAGAGTCCTTTTCGTTCTGACCCTTGCCCTGGCTTTTGGTTCGGGCAGTGCAGCGGCGACAAGTTCAGCTATGTCTGCCACCTTTGTCTCCGTTGCCTGGCCAAGTGTCTTTTTGCAGAGGGGGCATGCCGTTATGAGCTCATCTGGGGCTGATGAGGTGAGTATTTTTGCAGCGTCTGCAGCTATCACGGCTCGCTTGGCTGAGGAGAGTGTGAGGTTCCCGAGGCTGCCTCCGCAGCAGAGAGACATTGACCCCTCCTGGGTTGCAGGTTGAAGATCGGCCACGTAGCTTATCACCTCTCTTGGCTCATCGTAAATCCCTGATCCGCGACCGAGCTCGCAGGGGTCATGATAGACAACCTTCCGGTGAAGATAGCCGAGGCGCAATGACCCCTCCTCAATAAGGTGGTTGATAAACTCCGAGTGATGCATGACGCGGGTATCGAGGTAGTAGCTCTCATTGAATATCTTGTAACAAATAGGGCACGAAGTAACAAGGATGCCCGCTCCTGACCGCCAGATGATATCAGAGTTATAGTTTATCAGTTCCCTTGCCTCCCTGTCCCTGCCAGCCAGCATAAGCGGCCTGCCGCAACAGACGCCGCCGTTCTCATCCATGAAATGGTACCTGACGCCGGCGCTGTCCATGATCTTCTTCATGGCAATGATCACCGACGGAGTAAGGTGGGTCATGCATCCTGCAAAGAAGATGACATCCGCTTTTACGGGTTCGTTTCTTACAAGATAGTCATAAGACTGGGTCGGTTCTTTCTCAACCGGAGCCTTCTTCCCGTTCAGTCCATAGCCGTCAATGAATCTCATCGGTTTGAATTCTCTCTCACCCTGTCTCCTCTCAATCATGCGCATCGGCCCCAGCTCGATACCCACCGGACATACCTCCTCACAGCGACCGCACATGAGGCAGTTGGCTGTAATGGCAGCAATATCCTTCCCGTTTCTGAGACCCTTGACAAAGTAGGCAGACTGTATGTCATTTATCCCGGCAGCATAGCTCATCTGGCATATGCTGATGCACACACCGCATGATGAACAGGCATGTGTCTGCACTTCGGTCATTGATGAGGGTTTGTCACCAGTCCTGATCCCCGAATTGCGCATGAAGATAAGCAGGAGCTCAACGGGGATATGAAAGTAGCGTGAGACCGGCAGAAGAATGAAAAAGGTTCCGAGGGATAGTGAGTAGAGCCACCAGAACCAGGGAGCCAACTCTGCTACGGGGAGGAATGATGCCAGTTCTGCACCGAGGTTGCCGGTGAGGAAACTTCCGCTGGCGTGCGCTCCCGAAGTGAGGCTCTCGGCAAGCAGCCGTGCCGGGAAAATCATCCACAGGCTAAGCAGTGCTATCCTGTCAGTCCATGTATGTTTTGTCGTTTTCTTCATCCCCATGAGCCCTGGAATAAATCTCTTTATCATAGCCAGGAGAAGTCCCGAGAGGATGAAAGCAAGAAGAAGATCCATCCAGAACCCGAATACCTTCGGCAGTCCTGCTGCCCCGTGGTCAGGATTGAAATAGCGAAAGAAGATGGCGTGTGAAGGGGGGTTCAGGTGCTTCTCACCGAAGAAGTCAGCCTCTATTGTGCCGAACACTATCAGAAGAAACCATCCGAACGCCAGACTCATGTGCATATATCCCAGCACAGGGTTTCTCATGAATATCTTCCTGTGGAGGAGGCTCTCCATGAATATCTCCTTCAGGCTCTGCATGAACGGCATTCCGAAGAAACCCCTCTGCAGGCGCAGCTTGTCGGAGCGTGACAGCTGGCGGAACCAGATGGTGCTGCGCACCACGCTGTATATCAGGATGAAGTATAATCCGATGTTAAACGGTATGACGAATAGATCAGAGCTCATTCCTGTCAAGTTTTTTTATTGCTTCGGCAGCCAGAGACACTATATTACGGGTATTTACTCCGCGTGGGCATACAAGCAGGCATTTGCCGCACAGCATGCATCGTGTCACCTCTTCGCGCAGCGGTTCAATCTCTCCGCGACGGATAAAGGTGTTCATCCTCCTCAGATTAAAGGGGGCATGCTGGCCGGCAGTACAGGTGGCAGTGCAGCCTCCGCAGGCAAAGCACAGCCTGAAGCTGGGCTCGCGAAGGGTAACATAATCCCTCACCAGCCGGTCAGAGGCATCATAATCGATCAGCCTGCTACGGTTGACGGTGAACCCGAATTTATTACCCGCACTTCCGTTCATCGTGTGGTCAGATACCTTACCGTTTCAGTAACGGCAGCCCGTGCATGTGAAATTGTGTCGGTTATGTTCATCGGGGCAGTGCATGTCCCTGCATAGAAGAGACCTTTGACATGTCCCAGGTTGTTACCGTAATGGTGGTCACCCGTTTCCAGGAACCTGTTGATGCCCCTGCCCAGTGCTGACGCCTCAGCAAGGCGGGTACCGGCTTGTGACATCTCCATCCCGACCATCAGCACCAGCATGTCAAGCTCCATCCTGAGCGGCCGCCCGGCCAGGGTATCCTCTACCTTGATAACCAGCCTGTTATTAATGTTTACCGATGCTTCCGATACCTTTCCCCTGATATAGTTTACATTATGCACCTCCTGTGACTCGCGGTACAGCTCCTCGTAATACGGACCATACATCCTCATATCCATGTAAAAGCAGAATACCTCGCAGGAAGGCAGTTTCTGCCTTACCTCAACGGCCTGCTTGACAGCGGTGACACAACAGACCTTTGAACAGTGGTTGTTGTTCACCTTCTCGTCGCGTGAGCCTACACAGTGGACAAACCCTATGCGCGATGGCGTTCTTCCGTCTGCGGTTGTTATTCTGCCGGCATTGAACATATCTTCAAGTCCGGCCGAGGTAATGACATTGTCATAGATGCCATAACCGTACTCCTCTTTCCGGCGTGCATCAAAGAGATCAAACCCCGTAGCTATAATGGCTGCATCGGCTGTCAGTGCAGATCCGTCAGAAAGTTCGATATGGAGGTCATGGCCTTGTTTTCTCACTTTCTCAACACTGATGCCTGTGAATAGCTTTATATTCCTGTTATCTATTCTGCGGCTGAGGTATTTCCTCACCTCATCAGCCGGACGCCTGTCGGGGAAGAGGGCATGCCACTGCTTCAGGTGTCCGCCTGGCTTCTGTTCCTTCTCGATAAGAGTTACCCTGTGACCCATCTCTGCGAGGGCACCTGCAGCTTCCATCCCCGCAACACCTCCGCCGGCTACCACTACATGTTTTGTGACGGCACTCATGAATTCAGCAGGTTTGCCGGCTCAGGCAGCCTCGAGCCGTCCTTTGCAAGAAATCTATTTGCCGTGTCTGCCTTTATGCCCATCTTTTTCAAAAGGCCAAGCGACTGTACATTATGATACTGCATCCCCATCTCCCACGGATCATACCCCAGAATGAGGCCGGCCATCTCCTCGTATGTCAGGGCTGGGATTCCGGTTTCGTTGCTGCCGTATGTTATTCCGTCGAGCTCTCTCAGCGTATACTGCCAGCGATCCATGAACATGGCGCATCCCGGACAGTTCGCGACAATAAAGTCAGGCCTGTAGGGCTCCATTGATTCAAATTTCTTCCGGGAGGCAGATAACGAATAACCCCTGTTCGCCTGTACAAGATATTGCCTGAAGCCAAAGCCGCAGCAATGACGCCTTTCCGGGTAATCAATAACGTCGCCGCCCCATGACTCTATCATTCCGACAAGCACGTGAGGGAATTCTGCCCCTCCGATACCATGCTTCGGGAACATTTTCGCATAATGGCAACCAATGTGCTCAACAACTTTAAGAGGCTTGCCGGAGCTCACATCTACAAGGTTATACTTCGCCTTGCGGGCTATCTCATCCCTGAATTTGTATATTATATCACTGGCATGTGAAATTGACACCGGAAGGTCAAATACTCTGCCCGTTGCCCTGAATAGGTTCTCGCGGGTTTTCTCAAGTGTTTCCGGGAAATGTTTCCATGTCTCCAGAATCTCTGTATAAATGCCAAAAGATGTTACGCAGGATATGGCAATGTTCTTATATCCCGCCTCGGTGGCCAGTGCAAAATGACGTGCAACAACGGTCTGAATTGTTTCAAACGGAACGACATCACCGTGATAGCCTATGCCGGTACATGTTGTATGCCTCGGGTCCTCGTAAATATCCTTCCCCAGATCGTCACGCATAATCTTCAGGAAAGTCTGCTCAGAGCCGGCAAAGAATGTCTGCCTGATGCAAGATCTGACATAAAAGAAATGATCGTCCGGTATCTCCTTCTGGTATTCAGCCCAGACCCGTTTCTTACCTTCGAGCTTCATAGACCTCCCTCCTTACATCTTCCTCTTCCGTCTGGTGATTGCCATTGTCAGCTGTGACCACATGTCGGAAATATTCAAAGTCAGTTCCTTCTCTCCTGAATTCCAACCCCATCTCCTCAGCTTTCTTTTCTGAGGCCACCTCTATCGCTTCATACAGGTCCTGTCCTCCGGTGACTTTGAAAATGCTTTTCAGTTCTTCAAGAACATCACTGCTTATTCTGCGTGTAGGGCCTTCCGTGCCGTTCAGTTCTCCACCGAGACGGGCCAGTGAGTCCTCCATATAGGTATAATAGTGCTCCCATGCCGGGCCTTGTTCAGGATGTGCCTTTGGATCAACATGATATGAGGCTATGCAATATCCGTCGCGGAGTAT
Organism: uncultured Bacteroidales bacterium; assembly: GCA_963732365.1. Classification (GTDB taxonomy): domain Bacteria; phylum Bacteroidota; class Bacteroidia; order Bacteroidales; family VadinHA17; genus SR-FBR-E99. The sequence goes on from CAVSZC010000007.1 coordinate 300,311, forward strand.
ATTCTCTCCGATAACGCGTTTGATGGCAAACTGCTGTCGTCCTTTTTCCGATTCTGTAAAATAGCCCAGCTCCTGTGAAAGTTTTCTGAGTGCCATGATGACCAGGCCCGGTGTATTGCCGCGCGGGCAGCGTGTCTTACAGCTCATGCACTGTCCGCAATACCAGATGGTTTCACCGCGAAGGAGTTCCTTTATGATATCATTATTACGGGTCTGGACAAGGTCTACCACGTTCCTCGGATCATAATGGTAATACTCTGCTGCAGGGCATATGCCGGTGCATATCCCGCAGTTCATGCAGGCGTTGAGTCCTTCCTCGAAACGGACATCCTGCATCAGCCTGGCATAAAGGTCTTCCATTGTTAAAGTTTTCACATTTAAAGGAAGCTCAAAAGTAGTCAGGAAAGGGGTGACGGGGAACGGGATTAAAGCCTATTTTGGGAGGGGTATTTATACTTAGCAAAGGGAAGGCAAATTTGCGATTTGCGATTTGCGATTTGCGAATTGGGAAGATATTCGGTCTTCCGTCTTCCGTCTTCCTACAGGTACTTGCTCAGTTCCAGCTCGCTCCTGACAGCAATAACATTCGGGAGGCTCAGTTTTGTTGCCGGTGCAGCCAGCGCCCCGGATACAAGTATCTTAACATCGTGCAACCTGACGCTGATCCTTTTAAGATACTCATCAGGCTTGGTATAGGGTAACCCTGTCATTCCTCCGGTTATGACTACCTGCGGATGCCACCTGTCATAAATATCTGCCACCGCATCGAAGGGGGTCAATTGCCCCAGGTAGAGTACCTCATGCCCCATCTTGCGAATCACGAAATAATAAAAGAGAAGTCCCATCTCGTGAAGCTCTCCTTCAGGCAGGTACATGAGGACTCTCTTTTTATCAGGATTGGCCGGAGGGGGAAGGGAATCGATAGCACATATCAGCCTGCGGCGGAAGAGGCTGGTTACAAAATGTTCCGCCCCGATATCTATTGACCCTGTCATCCACATCTCGCCTACGCGCCTGAGGAAAGGAAAAACCAACCCTGAAAAGGTTTCAGCGAATCCCTTGTTGATGATCGACCTCATGAGTGTGTCATTAATCGCAGCCTCATCAAGGTTAACCATTCCCAGTATAAGTGAATCGATCTGAATATCAGGTGAGGTGTTGCCTCTCAGTAACATCGAAACCTTCTCTTCGATCTCAGCCCCCGACATCGCGGCTATTACCGATATTTTGACATCATGCCTGTAGAGAATGGTGATGTTGAGTATCCGTCTCAGGTCCTCATCATCATACCATCTGCGGTTTGTCTCAGTGCGGTGCGGTTTTATGAGACGGTAGCGCCGCTCCCATATTCTTATGGTTGCAGTCTTGATGCCAGTCAGCTTTTCAAGGTCATTGAGAGTATAGCGTTCCATCCATTTGTAGAGTATTCAAATATAATCTATTATTCTTTCCGGGAATAATGGTGAAAAAAAACAAAAAAGAGACGCAGATTTACCGCGTCTCCTGGATTGCAATTGACCAGGCTCAGGGAACCAGAACCTTATCTATCACGTGCACTACACCATTTGTTCCCTGAACATCAGTTGCAATGATTGATGCAGTACTGTTGATCTTTGGCGAGGGAGAGAGTGACACTGAAATGTTTCCGTTCAATGTCTCGACTGTACCGTTTGACAGCTGTGTTGATCTTACATTACCGCTTACAACATGGTAAAGAAGTATCGGGGTAAGCTGCTCAGCTGTGAGCTGGCTGATGCCTGTCACACCAAGCTGGGCAAACAGTGCCTCGAACGCTGCATTTGTCGGGGCAAATATGGTGAAGGGACCTGCTCCGCTGAGCGTCTCGGCCAAACCGGCCTTCAGAACTGCCTGTACAAGGATGCTGAATGATTCATTTGCCAGGGCGATATCGACGACCGTAGGAGGAAGGAGAACCTTGTCAATAGCATGTATGACTCCATTCTTCACATCCACGTCAGCAATGGTCACATTTACTTCACCGTTGATCTTAACACCCATCTCTGCTTTGACTCTTAAGTTGAGTGAACTGCCCTGAGAAGAGCTGAGGGTGCTGTAGTAACCTGATGCAAGCATCGAAGCTTTTTTCTCCTCACCCAACACATGATAGAGAAGAATAGGTGTAAGCGCTTCTGCCGAGAGGTTAGCAATACCGGTTATACCGAGCTCTGCAAAGAGTGAGTTAAAGGCTGCATTTGTAGGTGCAAAGACAGTGAAGTTACCTTCGCCGTTGAGTGCCTCAACAAGTCCGGCTTTCGAGAGAGCTTCAACAAGAATTGAAAAATTCTTGTCTGATACTGCATATTCTGCAATTGTCATGTCAGAGACCATTTTTGTCTCCTCATTTTCCTTTTCACAACCTGTCATTGTGAAGATGCCCATGATGGCAACGAGTCCGAATACAAGTGTCTGCTTTTTCATGATATTTAATTTTTGGTTCAATGGTTTACTGTTTTCTGAATATAGAACATCAGGATTATATTTTTGTTCATATTTTTTGTCTTTTATTTGTTCATTATTTGACTTTCTTATCAGGAGTATTATTCATATAAATATCTATATATCTGTTTATCATTTCTTTATAATATTTATAAATTAATTATTTGTTCATATTTATTTCCTTTTTATTAGTCATAATTTAAAATAAGATGAATTCTGTTTTTTTGTATATTGGGGTTGATATTCATTCAAGCCAGGTCAGATGAAAGCTCTCCGTCTCATTCAGAGTATAATCCTTCTCATGTTGATAACAGCAACAATATCGTCATGCCGTGACATGAAGGTCATCACATTCAGGTCGCTCCTTTCAGAAATGAGTGACCCTGAATCCATAACAAGATTCCCCGATCCTCGCTACAGGCTGGTACAGCAGAGCTCGTACGACAGGAGGAGCATACATCGCGACAGCGCCGGGTGGTTTGCCAACAATGACTACACCCATTTCATCAGGGAGGAATTGAACTCAGGGAGGCGCGAATTTGTGATGTTCGATTCAGAGGGTCCCGGCGCAATAGTGCGGTGGTGGATGACGTTCGGGAACACCGAGGCACTCAATTCATACATAAGGGTATATATTGACGGTACGGATGTGCCTGTTCTGGAAGGTAATGCTCCGTCACTTGTCGGAGGAGGGATTCTGGCTCCGGCTCCGCTGAGCTCGGCTGTATCACCCCTGACTGAACCGCAACGGCAGGGATACAATCTTTATCTCCCTGTCCCTTATTCCGGAAGATGCAAAATAACACTCGAGAACAGCGATGTTGTAATAACACCTGAAAGGCGGTCACCATCCATCTACTTCAGCGTCAGTGCCCGGTCTTACGAAAAAGGGACAAGGGTGGTCTCACTCCGGAAAGAGATGCTGAAGGCTGACAGCCTCGCCATCGCTGAATGCATCTCCTCTCTTACAGCTAAAGAGGAAGTCAGCAGCAACAAGGTAACCATGAAGTCATCGTCTGGAAGCTATCCGCCGGGATCAGCCAGCATTATTTCCTTCCATGAAAAGAACCGGGCTATTACTTCGCTCTCACTGCTTCTCACGTCAGCCGGTGACACAGCCCTTCTTCGTGACACATGGATAAATCTGTCATTCGACGGTGAGGAGGCGGTCAACATGCCTGCCGGTATTTTTTTCGGCACAGGCTATGCAGTTCACCCCTACAAGACACGTTTCAGCAGTGCCGATTCATCAGGAGTGATGACATGCAACCTTATCATGCCATTCAGATCGGGCTGTGAGGTGGCATTGCTGAATAAGGGGAATGATACTGCGACCTTCGGATTACAGGTGGCTATTGCTCCGTACAACTGGGATTTCTCCTCGATGTATTTCAGGGCATCGTGGGTTGAACATAAGGGGATAGAGACGGCAGGATCCGAACATACGGGGGGCACAGGCAGGCACACTGATCTTACATACCTTGATATAAATGGCAGAGGTGTCTATGCCGGTGATGCCGTGACAGTATTCAATACTGTCGATGCATGGTGGGGTGAGGGAGACGAAAAGATATATGTTGACGGTGAGGCCTTTCCTTCCTCATTCGGAACGGGTACGGAGGATTATTACGGTTATGCCTGGTGCAGGCCGGAGCCCTTCTCCCACCCCTTTATAGCTCAGCCGGCGGGGTCTGGAAATTTCCATCCGGGGATGAGCGTCAACATGCGGTACAGGGGACTTGATGCCATACCGTTCAGTGAATCGATCAGAAGTGATATTGAACTATGGCACTGGCTGCGAACCAAAATCGACTACATTCTTACATCCTATTATTACATAGCCCCGGGTGATTAAGCCGGGAGAAGCGCAAGTTCTGAAACGACAGCATAGCGCCATGATTTCAATAACAATCTTATCAGGAACATTAACTGCGTAGCCAGGAAGAAGAGAAAGATCATCCCTCCCCTTTCAGGCACTGACCAGGCTGCAATCCATAATGCAGCGCCGAAGAACAGTACATTGACAATCATTACGGTCAGCATGGCGCCATATGATCTCATGAATCTCCGCTTAAGCGAGCCGAAGCCTGCCCCCATGGCCCGGAATACCCTGCCTGATCCTGTCGCAGCCATCCAGCGTCGTGAGTGATCGGCGACCAGCAACCATACAGGCATTCCGAGTGCCCATATAAGGAAAGGTATCCTCATCAGATTCGATCCGGTCATTGCCCCGTCTGTCACCGCTGCCATTATCCCGACGGGAACACCTATGATCAGGGCGGTCCATGCAAAAATGATCAGTGTCATAAGCAGTGCCAGTATCAGGAACGGGAAGAAGTTCCTGGCAGAGGCCTTCATGAACGAAGCCACATTAAGGTCTCCGTAGGCTGCAGCAAACCTGGTGAAGAGGCCGCCGGCAAAGAAGGTAAACAGAAGAAAGCCTGTCAGCATCAGCAACAATCCTCCGATTGTTGCCGCGCCAAAAAGGTATCCGAAGCTCTGCCCCATATCTCCGGCCAGTCCGGCATCAAATCCGTCCAGCATCCTTTCCGTGGCGAGACTCCTGTCAAATACCCCCTTGAGAATGCTCTTCAGCGGTAATGCCACCAGCAATACCATCATAAGGGCTGTCAGCCACATGATTATTATAAGCCTGTATGATGTTGCCGCAGCGGCGGCTCCTCTTTTCAATATCCTGATATAATCCATCTCCCTCAGATTAAATTGTAAATAATGAGATCACCATCTGTATAAGAAAAATAAATTTTGTCATCATGCGACCAGATGCCGTGAATTGAGGATCATCAGTCCACGAGTTATTGATCCTGTTGATATCAAGGTCGATCTTGTCCTCGGGATCTACTATGACCCTGGTAACCTTCCTGGTACCCGTGTATTCAAAGTCCATGAATCGTTCCTTTCCGTCCCACTCTTCAATGACCTCCTCACCATCATCAAAACGGACGAGCACCTCAACCGGCAGCATCATTCCACCGATCCTTTCTATTCCTACCCTGGCAAGATAGAGGGTGTCACTCTTACGGTCACTGCGGGTAAATGTTACTGAATCTCCGTCAGCTATGCCTGAATAACCTGTAATTTTCCTGCTGGTAACCCCTGAAACCCTGTAATCGCATATCTCTGTCCCGTAAAGGACCTGGTCAAAGAACCAGTTCATGTCATTGCCAAACTTTTCACCGTGCTCTTTTCTCACAACATCATTTACCGTTACAATGAAATCCTTTCCCGACGGATGTTTGAAGGCCCATCTCCTGTAGTACTCGCGGAAGACGTTATCCATTGTCTCAGTGCTTATTATCCCTTCGAGAGTGTGCAGCCATGTTGCTGCCTTCTGATATGACATCATCCCGTATGTTCCGTGGGGATAGAGCCATGAGGGCAGATCATTTGTGGCGGCCTGTCTTGATTGAGAGCCGATATAACTGGTTCTGGCCATGTCTGCGTCTGAAAACTTTACAAAAGGCAACCTGATAATGCCGTACCCGCCACCATAGTAGTGATCAACTATCCGCTCTTCCCAGTATGAGTTCACCCCCTCGTCGAGCCATGGCTCTTCAAACTCATTACTGGCAAGTATACCCATGAAGTAGGCATGGCCGAACTCATGTATCGATACCATCTCTGCCATCTTCAGGAACGGTGGTATCAGGCCGCTGCCTGCAGATGTGAATATCGTTGTGTACTCCATCCCGCCAGCTCCTGCCCCCTCCATGGGAGGATCGACAAAGGTAAGATGAGGCCACGGATACGGTCCCACCCTGGCATCAAGGTACTCGAGTCCGTTTTTTACGGCATTGATTTGGTTATCAGCTATCTTAAGACCTTTCTCTGATGTGAGGAACGTTATCTCCACTCCTCTCCATTTATCCCTCACAACCTTGTATCCCGGCCATGCGGTCCAGGCAAAATCAACTATATCTTCTGCTCTCCACCGTATTTTCCTGGTGCCGTCACCGTTATCTATCTCCTCGACGAGCTGTCCTCCCGATCCTGCAACATACTCGGAAGGGATTGTGACTGAGACATTATAGACGGAATGGTTTGAATAAAACTCGGAGTTAGGGTGAAACTGGTGGCAGTTCCATCCGTCACTCTCCCGCTGTCTCATTCCGGCCGTTTCATAAACACCAAATTTCGGGAACCACTGGGCAACCCAGAAATAGTCCTTATTGAAGCCTGTCCGCACAATGGGAGAAGGAAGTTTCGATTCAAAGAGAATATTCAGTTTCAGTGTATCACCAGGCTGCACCGGCTGGGGAAGGTCAATATGAAGCACTGTCCGGTCATTAATGTTACCGTCGTCAGGGGCAACATAATGCATTGTCATTGTCAGGTCGTTACCGTACTCATCACTCATCCGGTTTATTCTTACATAACCCCAGCCCTCATCTCCGGCAGGAGACCAGCGGCCTGATGAAGCAAACGAGCTTTTATTGCTGCTGAAGGCATTCAGATAGAGATGAAGCAATGCATGGTCAACTGGCATGGCTGATCTGTTCACCCACCATGCCGTCATATCGCCCGTTACCGTTTTGCTTTCCGTATCAAGCACGGCAGCAATGTCATAGCCTGTTGTCCTTTCGCTCAGCGGAACATCAAAGATCACCTGACCTCTCATGATTGCCGGGATGAATACCAGTAAAATAAATAGTGACCGTCTCATCTGTTGAAAATTGGTGATTAGCGATTTAAAGATAAACTAAAAATCACCTGCATAGATCAGTCAGCAACAGATTTGGGTATCTCAGGGAATAATCCTGTACTTTTTCAGGATGTCACCTGCATTCATCATGTAATCAAGATATTGCGCCCGCTGGTATGTCCGTTTGAGTCTTGTGTCCTTCAGTGATAGCTTTCCGCGGAAGCTGTCGGTATCGGCATAGCCTTTGGCATCCATCCATTTTTCAATCTCCTCTGTCATTGACCTGAGAGCGTCAATACCGTTACGGTACATGACGCTGACAACCTGTACGGCATCGGCACCGGCAAGTATCATCTTGATCACATCACCGCCTGAATAGATGCCGGTTGTTGAGCATACAGATGCATTGATATTGCCATAGAGGATACCCGTAAAACGAAGAGGCAGCCTGAGGTCTTCGCTGCTGCTGAGGTTATACGGGAAGGTATGTCGTTCATTATAAATATCCACATCGGGTTGCAGGAGCCTGTTAAAGATGACTATCGCGTCTGCCCCTGCCTTGTCAAGGGCGGAAATGAACTGCAGCGGATTTGTATAAAATGGACTTAATTTGACAGCGACGGGGATATTGACCGCTCCCTTCACCTTACGTAATGTCTCAGTCTGTTTGCTCTCGATCGTATCTCTCATCACCCCTGAATCGACCGGCAATGTATAGAAATTAAGTTCTATGCCGTTTATCCCTGTCTCAGCCACCCTGATGGCATATTCAATCCAGGTATCGTCATTCAGCGCATTAAGACTCGCGAACAGGGGTATAGTAACCGCATCGCGCGCCCTCCGGAGTTTCAGAAGATACTCCGTCGGCGATGAAGGGACCGAACGTGAGTTTGGGAACAGTGTCACCATCTCGGCATTACGATCTTCATATTCTGTCTTAAGCTCAAAGAGTTCGAGATTCTCAAGCTGCACCTGCTCTTCAAACAGTGATTTGTAGACTATCGCTGAGGCGCCGGCAGCTTCCATCTTCTTAAGGTTTTCTGTATCGGTGGTAAGGCTGCTTGCCCCGGCAATGATGGGATTCTTCAGTTCCAGCCCCATGTAATGCGTTCTCAGATCTGCCATGACTTTTTTATCCTGATTAATTGCTTTTTGTCTGCATGAAAGGGATCAGAATGATGGCATCATGCCACACATGCTGAAAGGTGTTATCCTGAAAACTAAACAAATTTCAATGGTAAAAGTTCCCGCATAATTATTAAAAGAGGTTCGGTGACGGGGCCGAAAAAAAAGACGGCCGGTATAGTCCGGCCGTCTCTGCTATTGAGGTGACAGATATATTATTTTGCCTGAGTGAAGATTCCCTTGGTAACCCAGTTCACCACCTCGTCTGAGAGAGGCTTGACGCCAGACTTTAAGTAGCCCACCAGTTTGCCATTTTCGTCTATAAGATATTTCTGGAAGTTCCATGACACCTCAGAATCGAGGACGCCGTTGGCAGATGCTTTTGTCAGCCACTGGTAGAGCGGGTGCATGTCATCGCCCTTTACTGATATCTTAGCCATCATCGGAAATGTGACGCCATATTTACTGTCGCAGAACTCTTTTATCTCTTCATTGGTACCCGGTTCCTGCTCCCTGAAGTTGTTTGCGGGGAATCCGATGATAACAAGATTCTTGTTGTATGCTTTATGAAGTAGTTCAAGGTCTTTATACTGTGGCGTATAGCCGCATTTTGAAGCGGTGTTCACTACCATCACCTTCTTACCCTTCAGGTCAGCCATGCTGAAGTCTTCACCGTCGATAGTCTGTACTGTGAAGTCATAGAACGATTTCTGTGACATAGTCGGTGCTATAATGAATGCCATAAGGGCCAAAAATGTGATCATTCTCTTTTTCATTGTATTTTTTTTATGTTTTACCTATAACAATTCAGGTGCCAAAAGGTTTCTGAGGCAGTAATAAAACCTCTCAAGGGCTGAAATTACGAAAATCTTTCTATTTTTGCACTCTCTTTTCTGCCGCCTTTGTCCCGATAAGAAGGTACTACGACATAGAAAGGCCTCCTTCTCCGCCAGTTGGCGGATTCGGAGGTCAAAGCGGGGTATAGCGCAGTCCGGTTAGCGCATCTGGTTTGGGACCAGAGGGCCGCAGGTTCGAATCCTGCTACCCCGACAAAGAAAAGCCTGTCCACGCCTAACGGCGGGGACAGGCTTTTCTTTTTGCTGACGCGTTGACAGCTTGCTGGCATAAGCGGAAGGAAAAAGAAAAGTCTGAAGCGAACGAAGTGAGCGACAGGCTTTTGTTTTAGTCACCCCAAAGGCAGTGATCATGACCCCGACACCCTGGGTGTCGGGGGAGTAACCCTGCAATCCCTTCTTAAGATAAATTACCGCTCGATATTACCTTATCAATCAGAAACTTCTCACAGCACGCACGCGTGTATTGAAGTCTTTATAGGTGGGAAGCGAGCTTCCGTTACCGAAATAAATGGATGTCGCACCTTCCGGACTGAATTCTGTTGAACTCCACCACTCTTCATCGGGCATGCCAATCGCAGACTTATTGAGGTACAACTGGTATAATTCACCTGAACTGGGTAAATACCAATCGCTATAGCCACCCGATACCAGGTCATAACATAATCTGGCTGCATAGTTTCCTGTTCCCTGACTGGAAACAATTTTGTTTGTGTTTGCATTCCCTGTGCCAATATCTGCACCTGTAGCACCTGTTGTGATAAAACTGCCGTTGGACCATGTGATCAGGGTTCCCAGGTCGCTCGCAGAGACTATTAACCCATGCTGAACCTTTGCGTCATACCCCTGATCGTTAGATTGCAGTATGTAAGCAATTTTACCCCCCTGGTAACTTTGACCTAAGACGAGAACTGTCTGGTTATTATTGTCATCATTGTCATCATCGTCCTTGTCACATCCGTTAAGAATGAACATCGGTCCGATGACTAATAATAGGTAAAGCCCTACCCTTTTTTTCATTGACATAGATATTTATATCAAAGTTATTCAAGCTCAGCGACGAAGCCAAGTTTATTTCTTTCTATGTGATTGTAAACCAACCTGCTTTTAAAACTATTCTTTACAAGATTTATTAGTGCCGCATTACTTGATAACTTTCGGAATCTCATTCTGAATCATCAGATCTATCTGTGATCCGAAACTCTTTACCTGCCGGGCATAATTGTCAAGTGCCTTTATCTGGAGGTCAGCCGGCTTACCGGGATAACCGTTCACGGCTCCGTATATCTCCGCGATGTTCTCTCTAAGCCTCACCTGACCTGTTATTCCGCCCTCTCCCGCCTGGGTGGCCGATATCTTCTCATGCATATCGTTGCAAGTAGTAATGAGTGTGTTTATCTTTTTCAGACTCTTCCCTTTTGCCGTTAATGCCTTCGATTGCAATGTATCCCTGGTATCCAGTATCTTCTGGTCAACTGCAGCAAGCTCCTCAAGAAGTGCATACGCTCTCATGAGGGTCTCTCTCTGAAGCTTCCTGTCAGCCTCCGGGTGTTTCCAGTCCGGACTGTCATGCAGAATCAGGTCAGTGGTATAAGTTTCAGATCCCTTTATCAGCCTGACCGAATATTTCCCGGCAGGGTAAGCGGGACCGAATGCGGCTTCTCCGAGAATGTTGGGAGATTTCGGCACTTTCGGCGGATCCATCACGGTCGCAACGCTCACTATGTTGATCCCCTTCCGGTTACCGGCAGGAAGTTTTTTAAGAAGCTCTCCATCTGAGTTATATATCTCAAGATACATCTCACCAAACACATGTCTCTTCTTAAGGTAGTAACAGATGGTCGCCGCTGATGACGGATTTGATCCTGTAAATTCTGAATCGCCGGGAAAATCCTGAACGCCTGCCCCTGACGGAAAATAGTATGGCCTGACAGGCAGAAATGCAAACTCCTGATCCATGACAGCCTGCGTGAGATTCCTGAGTGGTGTCAGGTCGTCAATAATGATTATCCCTCTCCCATGGGTTGCCAATACAAGATCATTCTGTTCATACTGGAAAGCCATGTCATAAATACCTGTCTGCGGTATCTTGTTTTTTAACCTGACCCACCCCTTACCATGGTCAGTACTGATAAACAAACCCATTTCGGTTCCCAGGAAGATCAGATCCTGATTGACGGGGTCCTGCTTGATCACGTGACAGAAGCCCTTTACTTCATTTGTAGCCAGTGAGCTCCATGTCTTTCCAAGGTCACCGGTATGGTAAATATATGGCTTCATGTCTCCGTTCCGGTGGGCATCAACCGTCACCCAGGCAGCATTCTTATTGTAATTGTCAGCATCGATGGATGAGATAAAAGCCAATGGAGGCAGCCCGGGAACAGCATCATTGAGTTTTGTCCATGTCTTGCCACCGTCTGTTGTAAGCTGTATGTTACCGTCGTCAGTACCCGCCCAGATGATATTCTCATCGAGAGGAGACTCAGATACGGCAAAAATGGTTGTATTGTTTTCTGCAGTGCTGTTGTCAATGGTCAGCCCTCCCGATTGCTCCTGCTGCTGACGAAGCGGGTCATCTGTTGTAAGGTCAGGAGAGATCCTCTCAAATGAGTCACCCCTGTCCTTTGACCTGTAGAGGTACTGAGCGCCTACATAAAGCCATCCTGATTTCTTGCCGAAGACCGTCGGGGTATTCCAGTTAAACCTTAAATCATCGGTGCCTTCTTCCGGAAACGGTTTGATATACTTGCTCTCACCTGTCTTCTGATTTGTCCGGTTTATTCTACCGCCCTGGTACTGTGAATATATTATGTCCGGATCCGATTTATCCCTGTAGGTATAGAAACCATCACCATAACCGACATTCTTCCAGTCAGAATTGGTAATTCCTCCTGGTTTCTTTGAGGGTCCTGTCCACGATCCGTTGTCCTGCAAGCCACCATAGACGTTGTACGGAGAGCTGTCATCAACACTAACATGGTAAAACTGCGAGACAGGGAGGCTCTCGACGAACCTCCACGAATTTCCCCTGTCGTCTGAAATGTATACACCTCCGTCAGTCCCCATATAGATGAACCTGTTGTCGCCTGGGTTTATCCAGAGGGCATGTGTGTCACTGTGGTAGTTTCCGCCCGTCACTGAAGGACTCTGGAACAGTTTACCGCCGTTGGTGCTGACCCACAGCATGGTACCGGGTTTGTATATACGCTCAGGGTCTGCCGGGTCAGGCACCAGGAGACTGTAGTAAAAAGGCCTGTCGCCCATAATGTACTGGTCGCTCATCTTCTCCCATGATGATCCCTGGTCACTGGATCGGTAGAGGGCAGACTTTTCAGATTCGACCAGCGCATAGAGGTAATGAGGTTTGACCGGAGATACTGCCACCGCAATTCTTCCGAGGGTACCTGAAGGTAACCCGTTGTGTATCCTGCTCCATGTTGTTCCACCGTCAGTTGATTTGTAAAGTCCGCTGCCGGGTCCTCCTGACCTGAATGTATGAGCCTGCCGCCTGAAGTCCCACATAGAAGCATAAACCACTGAGGGATTGTCAGGATCCATTGCCATATCTGCACATCCGGTCGAAGGGCTGACATACAGCAGCCTGGTCCATGATTTACCCCCGTCGGAGGTTTTGTAAACGCCTCTCGCCTCGCTGTCACCCCACAGTGCTCCCATCACGGCGGCATAAACAATGTCAGGATTGACGGGATCAATGAGGATGCGGCCAATGCGTTCACTCTCGGGTAAACCCATATAATCCCACTTGGTTCCCCCGTCTTTTGTCCTGTATATCCCTGTCCCTACGGAGACGCTGTTGCGTGTCCAGACTTCCCCGGTACCCACCCAGACGGTATCGGGGTGGTTCTGGTCAATGGCAATAGTGCCAACAGACTGGGGATAGTCATCGAAGACTGACTTGAAAGTTGTTCCCTTATTGATTGATTTCCAGACGCCTCCACCTGCAGCACCAACCCAAACTATTTCTGGATTCTTATTTTCCGCGTCTATGCATGATATTCGCCCGCTCATCCGGGCCGGGCCGATGTGCCTGCCGGCAATATCTCCGAATGTGGCATCGGTAACCTGTCCATGCAGTGCCGATATGCCAGCCAGGCATAAAATGCCTGTCACAAGATGCCTGAGGTTCATGATGTCAGTTATTTTATCCTGTTACCTTAATGTTATTGTTATAATGCCGGCTTTTCAAAAAGCGCATCATCAAGTTCAATATTTATCTCTACTTTTTCGATGACCAGAGTCCCCATAAGCTGACCTTTCATCTTTGTATCAATCTTACCGGGGACAGCCATACCTTCAACCATAGAGTAATTACTGAAGTATGTATCAGATTCCGTTTCATTGCCCATGATTTTAATCTTTGTGTTTGTTCGCAGCAGGATATATGAATCTGAATCGATATAGTAGGTGAACGTATCTCCCTCTTTTGTTTCAAGCTTTAGTTTATAGCAGGATGTCCCTTCCATATCCTCCTGCCCGTCAAAGGTGACGGTATAACCTTTTTCATTCCAGTTCCAGAGCATACCGTCCATATCGGCCTGATAACGCATGCCTTTAAGGTCATCGTCAGTCATCTGCTGAGGATCTGTAACACCTGCAAACGGGTTGATGCTCCATCCTTCCTTCCCATTGAAGGTCTGAATAAAGGTTAAATCCTGGAAAGTACCTTCGACCCTGACTTTTGCAGGACGTTTACCCATCTGAATGAAGGGTATCTCTAGGCCACTCTGGACCATCTTACCGGATAATCTCTGTGTATTCAGCTTCAGCATATTATCCTGGCCGACTGCCGAAAAGTGCTCCTTCAGTATCTCTTCGACAGACTGGGCGGGCAATGTGGTTCCAAGAACCAGAAATAAAACCGTAAAGAAAGCTGTAGACTTTTTCATTATAATTAGGGATTAGTTGATTTTATTATAGCAAGTTATTCATTTTTCAGAAATCATGTCATTTAAATTGAATCTCTCCGTGACTTTCGCCTGGTCTCTGTTCATCTTAGTCGCTGTGTCCCTGTGTCCCTGTATCTCCGAGCCTCCGAGTTAATCTTTATTTGAGGCCCTGATCATCTTCCTCCTTCTGAGCCATATCATGAAACCCGTAACCGTGAAGAGTAACAGTGACAGACCGGCGATACTGGTGTAGATAAGCTTGATGGTCTCACCCGTAATTCCCAGTAACCGGTCAATAAATGACATGTCATGCAGATCCTCAATGATATCAGACCTTCTTCTCTCGAGATGAAGTACCCGGCCGGTAGCACCGTCGAGCTGAATGCCGTGGTAATGATAGGCAAACACAAACTTCACCATACCCTTGTCCGGACGTATGTCTATCCTGTCCAGGTCTGTGCGCAGGTCCGGATTGATTGAGTCATGCAGAGTCCGGAATGCGATTGTCTTCAGGGAGTCGAGCGGCAGCCAGTTGCTGAGGTCACTGGTCGTGCCGGCATATGAGTCTGGATGTATATATCCGCCGCTGTTCTTTTTCCATCCCAGGAGTATACCTGTTGTCGCTACAAATACAAAAATCAGGGAGATCACCCCGGCAGCGAACCTGTGCAGGCTCCTGAGACCCTTGTCCGACAATACTCTGTTCCTTTTTCTTATGCTCCCGTTCATGGCGCTGATCAGCTCTCCTTCTTCAGATTGTTACGGTATTGTTTAAGCGGCATCTTCTCGGCAACTGCAAATGCCCTGTATAGTGAGTTGACTGATCCGAAGCCTGACATGTCGGCTATCTCTTCAATGGCATAATGTTTTGGTGATGCCAGCAGTTTTTTTGCATGGCCCACACGGTACCTGTTTACGAACCCGCAGAAGTTAAGTCCAAACTCGTTGTTGATTATCCGTGACACATAAGTGCGGTTAGTTGCCAGACGCCCGGTGATGTCCCATATCTTCAGATCCTTGTTAAGATAGAGATGCTCTCTCTCGAACAGGGAAACCAGCTCTTCGACCAGACGGTCAGGTATCCTGTCATCTGCCGCCGGTGTTGCAGAAGGTTCGGTCTCCGCCATATGTACAGACTGTTGCATATGACCCATAAGGCCAATGGTGAAGAGGACCAGGGAGAATACAAGAGAGGGTAAAAGCAGGTACAGAGGGTTACCGTCAAACCTGTGCCTTCCGATGGCAGCTACTGTTATGCTGGCGGCAGACGCCATCAGCAGGACGACATTAAACACCTGTACCCAGTTAAGGTTTCTCAGCTCGGGGGCCGAGAAGTAATTCCCAATGGAGCGGTTATGATCTCTGATCTTTCTGTATGACAGGTTAACAAAGAAGATTATCTGTATTACGAGAGTAATACGAGCCAGAAGTGCAAGGGTCTTTGTGAAACCGATCCCCTTTCCCTCTGCTGCTAACCCGTACATCACCCTGGATACATACAGCCTCTCTGCGGTATTATCCATTATCAGGTAACCTATTGATATCAGGATGAAGACTATCAACGGGACTATGAAATACTTTCCGTGTTTGCGGACCGAGAAGGTTTTGTCGCGGGTAAGAAGCAACACATATATATAATACAACGGATAGACAGACTGGGATGAAAGGTTGTAAAAGCTGTCAAGCCAGATATAGATGCCATGTTTCTGAGTAAAATAGAACAGGTGCGAAATAAAAAGCACAGAGGCTGTAACCATAAGCGTTCCGAGGAACCTCTTTGGTTCATTTCCTTTTCCGGACTGCAGTTTCAAAACTATTGCCCAGAAGAGTGTGACATAAACCGGATTGAGAAGCAGGACTTCTGTAAGCATTTCAGACAGATCTTCAAAACCAGAATAGAAATGCAAGATAACAAATGATTTCAAAATCAATAATACTCAGCCTTCCAGGCTTCTGCTTTTATTGATATTTAACCATTAATGTATTTTATCTTTTGAAAAAATCATTTTATGATTTGACAATTCCGGTGAGTCAACTTATCCCAAATTTGCAATATGCAGTTTCGCCGGGTCAGTAAAGCCCGGATGTCTGATAAGAAACAAAAAGGTATAGATTTTCCCCTTTCTTTCCCCAGGGCAGAAGCAAGACCCCCCGTCAAAATCTTCTGCCCTCTTTTTTTATATGGGGCTGTTGAAAGTATCACCCTGTTCCAGGTCGCCTGTGACCCATCCTTTGCGGAGCCACGCTGAGCGTTGCTCAGCTGAGCCATGCGTAAATGCGTCTGGCACCACCCGTCCCTGGTATTTTTTCTGCAGCACATCATCACCGATAGCTGAGGCGGCACGGAGGGCTTCCTCAATGTCGCCGCTTTCAATGGTGTTAAGCATCCTGTCGGCGTGGTGGGCCCAAACACCTGCAAGAAAATCAGCCTGCAGCTCCAGTCTTACAGTAAGCTGATTGGCTCTGGTCTCGCTGAGCCCTGACCTCTGCTGTTGTACCTCCTCCAGTATGCCAAGCAGGTTCTGTACATGATGACCCACTTCATGCGCTATGACATATGCAACCGCAAAGTCGCCGTAGGCACCGTACTTCTGTTGCAGATCGTCACAGAAGCTCAGGTCGATATATACCTTCTCATCAGACGGACAATAGAAGGGACCGCTTGCTGCTGTAGCATAACCGCAGGCGCTCTGAACCTGGTCACGGAACAGCACGAGTTTGGGCTGCCGGTATGTCATTCCCGATTGCTGGAAAATATTTCCCCATATCTCCTCTGTATCTGCCAGCACGACGGAGACAAACTGTGCCATCTCATTTTCTTCGGCAGTGGGTGTATACTCCTCTGTCGTTCCCCCTCCCGCCTGGTCAAGGACGCTGAGCGGGTTGCCACCCAGCAGCCAGACTATAAGTGCTATAACTATCAAACCTATGCCTCCGCCGGCAAACCTTTTGCCCGAGCTCATCCCTCTCCGGTCCTCAACATTGCTGCTTCCGCGTCTTCCCTGCCATTTCATTGCCTTATAATTTTGATTAATAAACTGCCAGTACGAAAGTTATAAATCATTTTGGAAGAAAAGAATCTGAGGTGAACAAAATAACCGGTAGTATGTTACTGATTAAAAAGCAAAACAATGAAAACAAAAGCATTAATGTTAATCACATTCTTTATTGCA
This sequence comes from uncultured Bacteroidales bacterium, assembly GCA_963732365.1. Taxonomy (GTDB): domain Bacteria; phylum Bacteroidota; class Bacteroidia; order Bacteroidales; family VadinHA17; genus SR-FBR-E99. The sequence goes on from CAVSZC010000007.1 coordinate 317,490, forward strand.
CTAACATCATTAAACCACAAAATCATGGCACAGGAATATACTTTCCCTCAGCTCCCGTACGCATACAATGCACTGGAGCCTTACATTGACGCCCAGACAATGGAGATTCACTACTCGAAGCATCACAGGGCATATTTTGACAATTTTGTAAAGGGGGCTGCTGAAAACAAAATCGATAATCTGTCACTGGAGGATATCTTTTCGAAGGTGAGCGCATTCCCGGCAGTCATCAGAAACAACGGTGGCGGGCTTTATAACCATACCCTTTTCTGGAACATCATGGGTCAGAACGGAGGGGGTCAGCCTTCAGGTGCACTGCTTGAGGCCATCAACAAGACCTTCGGTTCATTTGACAAATTCAAGGCTGACTTCGAGACTGCTGCCAAGACACAGTTCGGCAGCGGATGGGCATGGCTGGCAGTTGACAGCGACGGAAAGCTGTTCGTATCGCAGACCCCGAACCAGGATAATCCGCTTATGGATGTAGCAGCAAAGCGCGGTACTCCTATTCTGGGACTGGATGTATGGGAGCATGCATATTACCTGAAGTACCAGAACCGCAGACCTGAATATGTCTCAAACTTCTGGAACGTGGTGAACTGGAGCAAGGTCGCTGAACTTTATACAAAGGCAGTTAAGTAGGCCGCAGGCCTTTTGCTTATCTTGCATCATGTTTCCCGATGAAACATGGATAAAGAACTGCTTATAAGTGCAAAAGGCCTTCACAAGAACTTCAAAAAGGTAAAGGCTGTTGACGGAGTGGATTTTACTCTGGCAGCCGGCGAATATGTCGCCCTTCTGGGTCCCAACGGAGCAGGAAAGACGACACTCGTTGAAATGATAGAAGGAATAAGGACCCCTGACAGAGGTGAGATACTGGTCAGGGGTCTTTCCATTAAGGATGACAGATCAGAGCTGTATGCCAGGCTTGGCATCTCCTTTCAGGAGACCAGGTTTCTCGAAAAGATAACAACCCTTGAGACCGTCAGGCTGTTTGCCAGCTTCTACAGGCAGCCTGAGGAAAGGATTGAGGAGGTGATACACCTTGTAGGGCTTGAGGAGAAAAGGGACGCCTATACGAAAAACCTGTCAGGAGGACAGCGGCAGCGCCTTGCCCTCGGTATTGCGCTTCTCAATGATCCTGAGATACTTATCCTTGATGAACCCACCACGGGCCTTGACCCTGCCGCAAGAAGGGAGATATGGGATATTCTCATGAAACTAAGGAAGGAACGGGGCACCTCTCTTATTCTCACCACTCATTACATGGAGGAGGCGACTCACCTGTGCGACAGGATCATCATCATGGACAAAGGCCGTTTTCTTGCTGAGGGTTCACTGGGCAGCCTCCTGTCTGTAATGAAAATGGCTGATGTCGCTCACTTCGTTGTTGCCGGACCGCTGCCTGATGATCTTCCGCAAAGGTCAGCCGGGCCTGCCATTGAGTGGGACAGAGCTACCGGAAGGGGAAGATGTGAGATGCATAACGTTTCAGTCGAGTTGCCGGCACTGTTTGCCTTCCTGGAGAAGCATGGACTCAGACTGTCAGACTTTGAGCATATCAGGCCGACCCTTGATGATCTGTTTCTGGCAATGACGGGACGAAGACTGACTGAAGAGACAGAATGATGATAAAGAGGAGTGAACTCTGGCAGCTTATCATAATTCATTTCAAGGAATTGCTCCGTGAACCGGGTGTGCTGTTTTGGGGGATTGCTTTTCCCATACTGATGGCCTGGGGCCTGGGTATTGCGTTTACCAGTGAAAAGTTAACAAAGAAAGATATTGCCATCATAAACCTTACTCCTGATGGCACGCTGGCGGGATTTCTGAAGGACAATGCGTCAAGGGAGCCAGACAGACAGGCAGGCGACATTTTTGACCTTTCACTATATGATCCTGTTTTTGGAGAGAACCTGTTCAGATTCCTGACACTCGACTCAGCCCAGGCAACTGTGGGGGTCAAGAGGGGAATTTACCAGCTCATTATAGATAACAGCGGCGACAGCTCTGTCTTCCATCTTGACCCTGCCAATCCGGAAGCAAGGCTGCTGCAACTTCAGCTGGCCTCCGTACTGGGCAAGACACATGCTGATGCCTCCTTCTCAGGCTTAAATACTGTTCCTCTGGAGATGAGGGGGACCAGGTATATCGACTTCCTCGTGCCAGGGTTGGTGGCTATGAACATCATGATGGCATGTATGTGGGGCATGAGCTGGACTATCATTGAACGGCGGAAGGGGAATATGCTCAGGCGTATGATTGTCACTCCAGTGAAGCGACAGAACATCCTCCTCGGCCTTATGACAGCACGCATAACAATGAATTTTGCAGAAGCATTCCTGCTGATGCTATTTGCCTGGATTTACTTTGATATAGATATCCAGGGAAGCATCGCGGCGCTGGTACTTGTGTTCTTTGCAGGTAATATAGCGTTTACGGGAATAGCGATACTCACCTCATCGCGTACCTCAAATACCGAAATAGGTAATGGCATCATCAACTTCGTGAACATGCCGATGATGATACTTTCAGGAGTGTTCTTCAGCTACCATAATTTCCCTGAGTGGAGCATCCCCTTCATCCAGAATCTTCCTCTCACGCTCCTTACAGACAGTATGAGGAGCATCATCAATGAGGGTGCCGGATTATCAGAAATACTGGATAAAACAATTATCATGGGCACAATAGGCTTTATAACCTTTGGTCTGGGGCTGAAATTCTTTAAATGGTACTGATACCGGGGACAGCGATACTACAATCACAGGAACTTAAACCTTGAATAAGGGAACTCCTTTCATCGCCTTTTCTTTAATGCTCATGACCTCTGATTGGTCAAGGGGCTTCAACTTGCCTGAGACAGCCAGTGCCTGCCTGAAAAGTTTCTCCTCTCCCGGAGGAATCGCTGCCGTTATTGGATGAGAGAGTGTAAACCTTAGTCCCATTGTAATATCTTCAGGTGACGTAAGCGGTTCGTACCAGCATTTCGGATACCCTGACCGGTCAGCCCCCTCCTGCCACGGTCCTTTTGCCATTGCCTTAAGAGCCAGGATACCAATGTTTTTCTCCTTTGCTTTTGCCATCACCTGAGGACCAAAATTACCTGCATTCCAGGTAGCATAGTTGAACGGGAACAGTATGGTGTCAAAATCAAATCTTTCCATCAGAGCCATCGCTGCCTCAACTGAATGGGCAGAGAATCCTATAAACCGTATCTTGCCCTCATTCCTGGCTTCAATGAATGTTTCCATCGACCCGCCCGGTCCGAGCAAAGTGTCAACCTCCTCAAGTGTTATGACTGCATGATGCTGGTACAGGTCGAAATGGTCAGTGCGGAGGTTCTTCAAGGACTGCTCCAGCTCTTTGCGTGCTTCGGCTTTTGTTCTCTTTCCGGTCTTGCAGGCAAGGAAGACATCCTGTCTGTAAGGCTCCAGAGCCGGGCCGAGTTTTATCTCGGCATCGCCGTATGAAGGGGCAACATCGAAATAGTTCACCCCGCTGTCGATCGCATGTCTGACAGCTGCCGAGGCCTCTTCGGGTGTTGCGTTCATGACAACGATACCGCCGAAGCCGATCATGGAAAGCATCTCTCCCGTTTTTCCCAGGGATCTCTTTTCCAGTTTGCCCGGATTCTTCTTTCTGTCAATGCCTGAAAGGTCAGGCGGAAAAAGAGTTATTGCCGGCACAGCACAGGCTGTTGAGAGAATAAAGCTTCGCCTTTTCATTCCACTATTTTTTTAAAGGAGTGTCAGCCCTGTCATAAAATTCATTTTGCAGCCGCTCAATTTCGTTGTTGCTCTTAAGATACCTGATGAGCTCAATCAGCTGGTCAGCATCTTTTGACACGAGGAGCTCGCCCATCCTTCTGTCAGGCAGTGCCGGGTCACCGGCATAATGGTTAGGGTACCTGGCGTACCACCAGATACCAGTATAACCATTCTTCATCTGACCCAGCCGGGCCTGGTTTGCACCTGACTCTGACCCTATTGCCTGACGGTTGACAAGATCAGGACGAATATAAAACATCATCGATGTCTCCTCTTCGCCTGCATGCCCGTCTACTGCGGCTTTCTTAAGAGACTCAATCTCCCTGTCAAACTCCGGGTCTGCAGTCCCCTGGAAAAGCACAACAATATAATCTCTCTCTTCCGAGAGCTGTGACTGGCAGAAGTACTGCAGGAAGCTTGTGTTGCCGCCGTGACCGTTGAAAAGGATGATCTTCTTAAGCCCGTTCCTTGCGAGCTCCCGGCAAGTCTCATCAAGCATCTGCCATAAAAGGTCATTGCTGTATGCAATAGTGCCAGGCTGATGGCGGGCTTCAAATATCTGCCCGGCGAAATAGGGAGGGAAAACGACGGCATACTCCTTCTCTGCGGCCTGTATCACGCTCTCCCTGGCCTCGAACATGTCGGTGCCGAGAGGTAGATGGGTCCCATGCTTCTCAATCACGCCCAGAGGTATCACGCACACACCGCCTGACTTCTCAACGGCATCAGCAAACTGCGGAGAGGAGAGCTCTTCCAGCCTGACGGGCAGAGTTTTTCCCGGATCCGCCTGAGAGAATGACAGCAGAGTTATCAGCATCACTGCAGAGAAAAGGATAAGTCTTTTCATAGCTTTTTTTATTTAAACATACAGTATTTTATTATAAGTCAGTCAATGCCCTTACGATCTCCTTCCCGCAATTTGACATGACCGACTCCGGATGAAACTGTATCCCGTGCAATGGAAGCGATCTGTGACAGAACGACAATATGGCTCCGGTGTCGTCGACAGATGTGATGACAAGCTCTTCAGGAACGGAATCGGGGTCAGCCGTCCAGGAATTATACATACCAGCCGTGGCATCTGAAGGGATGAATCTGAGCAGGGCATCATTGACCCCTGTCAGCCTCACTGAGGTTTTATGACCGTGTCTGATCCGGTCGAGTTGGATCAGCCTGCCTCCAAAATATTCATACAGGGCCTGGTGCCCCAGACATATCCCTACAATCTTGTGTGACATAGAACAATGATCTATGCATTTCATGAGAGAGCCGGCACCGTAAGGCAGTCCCGGGCCAGGAGACAGTACCAGAGTATCATATTCACTCAGCCTTTTAAAATCGATCTGATCATTGCATACTCTTTCCACAGCAAGGCCGCTGTTCTCTCTTATTAGGTGAATGATATTTTTTACGAAAGAGTCGTAATTGTCAATGACCAGGATTCTCTTCATAGGATTGTGCCGGATTCAGCAAAGTTATAAAAAGAGTACTTTTGCAGCACCAGAAACCATAGCAGTTTTACATGGCCGGAGTGTCAGAAGTGAAGGAGATGATGAACAGGTACGGTGCACAACGCAAACCGTTTCTTTTTGGCTTTGACTTTGAACTTAAGAATGCCTTCTTCATCACCGATCCACTTATGCAGGACGGCATACTGTTCCGCACTCCCTCCGTAAGTAATTATTTGAAATCCGATACTCTTCACGCGACAATATTGCCGGAACTGATTACTGAAGGGTTCATAAGCGAAGAGGAGTACGGCAGAAAATTCAAAAGAGTTCACGAAGCCATAGCCTTCGGCAACAGTTACCTGTGCAACCTGACTGTCACTACGCCTGTCAGGCTTAATCTGCCTCTGCGGGAAGTATTCATTCATACAAAGTCACAGTATGGCATCTGTTACCACAACAAATTCATATCATTTTCACCTGAGAGGTTCGTTCTGATACGCGACGGAGTCATCAGCTCCAATCCCATGAAGGGAACCATAGATGCAACCCTTCCTGACGCAGAAAAAAAACTGACGGATGATTACAAGGAGGACTGTGAGCACAACACTATCGTCGACCTGATAAGGAATGACCTTGGTTCGGTTGCGGAACGAATCAGCGTTAAAAGGTTCAAATACCTTGACCGGGTGAGAACGGACCGGGGGGTGTTGCTTCAGATGAGTTCCGAAATAAGCGGGTCTCTTGCCGGCGAGTATAACAGCCGGCTGGGTGAGATTATAGTATCGATGCTGCCTGCCGGATCAGTATCAGGTGCCCCAAAACCATCAACCCTAAGCATCATAATGCAGAGTGAGGGAGAAGAGAGGGGGTTCTATACGGGTGTGTTCGGATATTACGACGGAGCGGTTCTCGACTCGGCAGTGATGATCAGGTTTATTGAAGATACTGATGACGGCACATTTTACCGCAGCGGCGGAGGAATAACAATCAACAGCCGGTGCCGGGATGAATGGAACGAAGCCAGGGACAAGATTTATCTGCCGCTGGACTGATGCCTGGGTCCGGTAGACAATTCGCTTGGTCAGACTATTTTGTAACCACGATAAGTCCTTCACGCGGGATGGCACGGTAGACGATCTTGGCCTCGGCCTTGGGTAACCATATTTTGATATAGGGGGTGTAATGGGGAGTATTGAACTTTACGACAGAGTGGATGGTTGACCTGGCATTCCTGTACCGCTCTTCCAGATCAAAAAAGAACCTGGCACGCTTGTCGGCAGTAATTGTATCTTCCTGTTGTTCGAAGAAAAACCTGATATTACGGTCGGTTTCGAGTGTAAAGAAGACAGCCTCATAATCAGTAGTGTCAGGCTTGACATCAATGACGGCTTCGGAGGTGTCTCTCGGAGCTATCTTGACACTGACCGGATCTTTCATGAAGGTAGCCTGCATACTGGTGATCACGAGCGGTGCGGAGAGCATGCTGTAAACCGCCTCCTGGTTTGCCCGCTGAAAAAATGGTGAGAGGTCAAACTCAGAAATCCTTACAGTCCTGACTGATACTCCCTTGATCATCAACTGTATAAGGCTGTCGCGCACATTAACGACAAGCCCGATGGAGTCGGAGTCTGCCATTTTTACCTGTGCGCCGAGGTATGATTTCTTGCGCAGCAGATCGATATACCCGGGGATGGAGCACTGGTTGATTGTATCGCTCTCCTTCTGCTCAAGAGAGGCGAAGTATGCATCGTCAAATGACCTTACGGCATGGTTGACAGCAGAAACACTCCTTACCAGATAAAAGATGATGACCATCAGCAATGCTGTGCCTGTTATCAGAAACCATTTATATCTGGCAATATTCATCTCCAACCCTTTATGTCAGTAAATATATACTTTTGATCCTATGCTGAGTGAGCTATACACAGCCTCAAGGTCATCATCATTCAGTCTGATGCATCCGTGTGTCACCGGCATGCCAAGAAATCTCTTATAGATTGTACCGTGGATGAGATATCCGTCACCGAGGCTAAGGGCGTAGTCACCGAGGACCCCATACTCATAGCGCGACTGATGTGACGGTCCGGGTACCGGGAGCCCTTCCTCAACAAAGGCCCAGTCAGGCTTGCGCCATACGGGGTCAGCCACCTTGCCCTGTATTGTAAACCTGCCGCGCGGGGTCTTGAAGATCCACTCCTTCTCTCCGTCAACGGATCTCAGGAGGGTATAACTGCCTGACGAGCAGTAACCCTCACGGACCAGCTTGCGGCTCTTGTACAGGAAGAACCTGTTATCAGTGGTATTAATTACAAGGTAAGTCTGGGTAGGTATGAATGAGGCGAGTTTTCGCTCGAGCCGAGTAATATCTGCCTCAGTGCGTGCTATCTGTCTCTTGATGTTTTTATCTGCAAGAAGGGTTGAATCAACCCTGCATTCTGCCCTGCTGGTGCCCCATGAATGCTGAAAGGCAGGGGCCAGATAGAGAGGAACCGAAAGAAGCATGATGAAAAGTAACAGCACGGCGGCTGATATAAGGATAACCCTTACGTAGCGATGTGACGCAACATATTCCTTTATTGCTGCGCTTAAGCCCTTATCCGTTTGGGCAGTTTCACTGACAGGATTCTCTTTCTGCTCTTCCATACGTCTTATTTTCCGGTGGAGAGATACTCCTCCAGTGTTATGGTTGATCCGACAATAGTGACAGGGGTACCTGGCTTTGAATGCCTGAATACAACATCCATGTCATTATTCCTGAGTGCCACGCATCCTTCTGTCCAGTTTCCACCCTTCCCTCCGTCACCATGCACCTCTATCATTCCACCTATGCGTGCATCAGACGGCAGATGACCGTTCTGCACCCTGTATTTGAACTCCTCAATATCCTGCTTGTTGGGGTAGTTTATCAGAAGGGCCTTGTGGTATTTCGTTGACGCGCCCGACAGTTTCTTTGTCACCTCATAGCTCCCCTCAGGAGTAGCCATGTCTCCCCCGTTGATCTTGTCGCCAATCCAGTTACTGCCGAATTCAGCTTCGAAGGTATATCTCTTTTTGCCTGCATGGTAAAGATGACACAGTCCCGGAATCTTCTCGATTACAATGGCATATGATCCCGATCTGCGGCTTTCATCTACCGTTGCCATGACAAGCTCCTGCCACCGTTTGTACCCTGCATAGTAGTCCTCAAGGATTTTGCGGGCATAAGTATAAGAGGAAGTGATGTACTCATTGGCTTCGGTGACTTTCACATTGCCGCTGACGTACTGCCCTTTGTTAAGGTCTATCTCAGCCTCCCTCAGCAGCAGCTTGCCCCTGGCATGCTTCTTTACGGTCTCCTGCGGAAGAGGAAGTGAGAGAAACACCTTTTCAAAGGCTGCTATTTCTGCATTAAGCCTGGCTGTCTCCGTCTCAAGGCTCAGCCGCATGCCGTTTGCCCTGACGATAGTATTCTTTCTGGCCTCAGCAGCTTTTTTCTGGGAGAGGGCAGCAAACATTCTTACCCGCTCATAGTCGCGGAACAGGATAAAGCGGTTGTTTTCCGTCTGCCATGAAGTCATGGCGGAGTCATAATAGCTCTGTGCCTCCCTGAAGAGCCTGGCTGAATAGATGACTGAATTATTGTCTCTTGCCTGAGATACCGCCCTGCTTGCCTGTTCAAGTTCCGTAACAGGAGGTTCAGGAATGAGTGCGATGAAAAGCCATCCCAGCAATCCCAGGAAGACTGAAATCAAAATGATGTATATCAGTTTTTTTATCAGTGGGCCTCTCATCCGAGCTGTAAAATTAAAAAAATCCCCGGGAGATTACCCGGGGATTGTTTTCATCCAATCAGTTGAAATTATCTCCTGACTTTAGCGATAGCATCCTTCAGCTCGGTGTTGATAGCGGTAAGAGCCTCGTTGGCTGCTTTTACCTTATCAAGAACCTGCATGTAGTTAGTGCCGGCATCGAATATTGCCTGAGCTTCGGTAAGTGAAGTTTCGATAACTGTCACTTCGCCCTTGATCTCGTCAAGAACTGCTTTGCCTTCTTTGCCTTTAGGTGCTTTTGCGATCAGGGTCTTGTTCTCTTCAAGGAGAGCTTTAGCCTGTGTCATGAGAGCTTCAGCTTCGGCTTTAACCTCATCCTTCTTAACAACTGCCTTACCAGCCAGTTCACCTGCAACAACTGTAAGAGCATCAGCTTTTACTTTCACATCTTTGAAATTCTTGAAAAGCTTTGATTTTTGAGCCTCAACTGCCTGGTTGATTACGGTAAGTGAGTCATTGAGAGCAGCAAAATCACCGGGAAGATAGATGTCTGCCTGCATTGTCTTGGCTGAATCGATAGCTGCAACGGCAGCGTCAATGTTAGCCTGAGGAACTTTACCGCAGCTTGTCATGAGAGCAACTGCAGCAACTGTAGCAACTACTAAAAAGAATCTGTTTTTCATTTTTGTTTTAATTTGGTTCTGTTATCAATTATCCGTTAAACTATTATGCATCAGGTTTTAAAATCCGCGCAAAGTTACGAATTATTGTAATTATGACGTGCACAATTTAAAAAGTAACACACATTTCAAAAATTTTTTTGTGATTTTCCTCTGAACAGGTCCGGATAAATCAGATAGTTTTAATTTTGCATCGGCGTGAAGATCGCATCAGATGAGCTGCAACGGTGACCAATTGAGTGACGAGGAGATAGTAAATAAAATCCGCCAGGGAAACGAGACTGAGCTCTTCTCACTACTTTTCAACAGGTATTATACAAAGGTGCTGGACAAATGTTACAGTCTGACGCACAACCGTGATCTTGCCGAGGAGCTCACCGGAGACATACTTTCAAAGTCATATGAGAAACTTGGCAGCTACATGGGCAAGTCATCCTTCTCCTCGTGGCTGTACTCAGTTACTTATAATCACTGCATTGATTACCTGAGGGAGAAGAAGAAGCTTCACTATCCCGAGTGGAACAGCTCGAATGAGCTTCCCGAGATAATTGACGATACATCTGAGGATGAGTCGGAGGAGATAAGCTATGACATTCTTATGGATCTGCTTAACAGGCTTCACACGGAGGAGAAGGCACTCATAATGATGAGGTATTTTGATGAGATGCCGCTGCAGCAGATAGCCGAGGCTCTCAGGGTCACTGAGAGCGCTGCCAAGATGAGGCTCAAGCGTGCCAAGGCGCGGTTGTTGTTTCTTCATAAATCGCGTCGCTGATGTTACTTTTCGGTTTTTGTCCGTCTTTATATTATCATGAGCATTAAACTTAACATCCTCGACAAAATACTGAAAGGCAGGCCTGTCCGCATACCAGGAGTTGTAATGGAGAGTTTTCGCAACAATTTCAGCGGAGCCAGGAACATGGAATGGAGCCGCTACAAGGGACTGTTCGAGGTAATTTTCTATCATGATGAAAAGGAAACGATAGCCAGGTTTGATCAGGATGGGATACTGCTCGAATACCGCATCAACCTGCAGCTTGATACCATTTCGCAGGGAATAAAGAGCAGGGCGGCTGCAGAGGGAGAGATAATGAACTGCATTGAGTTTCATTCCGTTGACACCATCAGGTATGAGTTTATTGTACGCGATGAGAAGCTTGTGAGATACCTCCTTCTGACCGATATGGCCGGCAACAAGATCAGGAAAGAGGCACTCTGAGCCGCCTCCCACTTGCGTAATCAGGAATTGTTGTACCTTCTGCTCACAAAATAAACGTGAACATTATGAAAAGAGTACTTTTTGTTTTGATCGCCGCGACCCTGTTGATCAATGTACATGGTCAGGATGATCAGGCCCTGATCAGGCAGGTGATTATGAGCGCTTATGTAGATGGCATTCACAATCATGGTGATGCAGCGGAAATTGACAAGGGGTTTCATCCCTGTTTTGTCCTTTTAGGCATAGGTGCTGACAGCACTACTGTCACACTTCTTCCCATCTATAACTGGAAGGAGAGCACGAGAGCCGCCAAGGCAAAGGCGATGGGTGTCAAGCCCCCGGTGACGGAGTGCAAGTTCATTTCAATAGATGTTACAGGCAATGCCGCCATGGCAAAGATAGAACTGTGGCGTGGCAACAAGCTTATCTTCACAGATTACCTGGGTCTATACAAATTCAGGGAAGGCTGGAGGATTGTAAACAAGATCTATCACAGGCACTAGCAGGGCAGGGAGCAAGGAGCATGGAGCAGGGGGTTAGGGATTGACCGAAGACCGAAGACTGAAGACCGAAGACTTTCAGGCAGAGGTTTGCCGATATAAAACAGAGGATTACTTCGTGATCCCCGGAAGGGAATCCTGCAGACCATGTCACTCACTCATGAAAATCTTTCATGAGTGTTTTTGTTTTCCGTCACTTTTCGCTCCGGCATACAGGGCTCATCATGACGGAAAACAAAACACCCGTCAGCCGAAAGGCTGACGGGTGTGACATGGTCTGCGGAGAGAGGGGGATTCGAACCCCCGGTACGGTTACCCGTACGGCAGTTTAGCAAACTGCTGGTTTAAGCCTCTCACCCATCGCTCCAAAAAACACTGAAATCGTTTTTTCAGCGGGGCAAAATTAAAAAATCATTGCATACTTTACAAGATTATCCCCTCTTTTTCTCCATCAGCACCACATTCTCAACATGAAAGGTCTGAGGGAACATGTCAACAGGCTGTACCCGCGTCAGATCATACCCCTCAGAAAGTATGCCCAGGTCACGCGCCTGCGTGGCCGGATTGCAGCTCACGTATACAATCCTGTCAGCACCTGACCGGAGCATGACCCTCGTGACCTCCTCATGCATGCCTGCCCTCGGAGGATCGGTGATGATAACGTCAGGTCTCCCCCGCTCACTGAAGAGGGTGTCATTCAGTATGTCTTTAATGTCACCTGAGATGAACAACGCATTGCCTATGTCATTAGCCGAAGCATTGATGCGGGCATCAGCGACCGCCTCATCTATGTATTCTATCCCTGTAACCCTGGCAGCCCCCGCAGCAAGGTAACATGCAATGGTGCCAGCGCCGGTATACAGATCATATACGTTTTCCGTTCCGGTAAGCTGTGCAAACTCCTTCACGATGCCGTATAGCCTCGCTGCCTGCCTGCTGTTGGTCTGGTAGAACGACTTCGGTCCCACCCTGAACCTGAGACCCTCCATCTCCTCTGTGATATAGAGACTGCCCGAGTGGTGCACCGGTGTCTGGTCAGAGAGGCTGGTGTTCTTCTTGATGTTGGACACATACCACAACGAGGTTATCCCGGGGAATTGACCTGCCATATGACTGAGCAGGCTCTCTCTCTCCTCTTCTTCACCGTACGCCGTTACCAGCACCACCATCACCTCCCCGGTGGTGGTAATCCTGACTATCAGGTTTCGCAGGAAGCCTGTATGATCTCTCTGGTCATAGAATTGCAGTCCTTTCTCGATGGCATATCTTCTTACCTCATTCTTTATGGCGTTCGACGGTTCTTCCATCAGAAGGCACTCGTTAATATCCAGCACCTTGTCATAGATGCCCGGGACATGAAAGCCGAGCGCCGGCCTTTTCTCCAGCTTCTGATCCGAGCCTGCCTCCTCACGTGTTATCCACCGCCTCTCTGCAAAGGTATACTCCAGCTTGTTACGGTACCGGTAGCTCTTCTCCGACCCCACTATGGGGTTGACAACGGGTACCGAAAGATGACCTATCCGCGTGAGGTTATCCCTCACCTGCTTCTCCTTGTAAAAGAGCTGCTTATCGTATGGCAGGTGCTGCCAGCGGCAGCCGCCGCATACACCGAAATGTTCGCATGGCGGGATGGTTCTTTCAGGGGAGGGTGTTGTCACTGCCAGCGCCACACCTTCCATATAACGACTCTTCTTCCTTGTCACCCTGACATCGATCACATCACCGGGTATCATTCCGGGAACAAAGAGGACAACATCATTGACCCTGGCAATGGCATTTCCTTCTGATCCTATGTCCGTGATCGTCACCCCTCTCAGCAGAGGCAGAGCCTTCTTCCTTCCCACCTGTTACTTCCTGAATAATTTGAAGAAAGAGAGTCCGGCCATGCCGGCTGGCAGCACACCTTCCGAGTGATCAAGACCATCAAGCTCTACATAGTTGCAAATAAGTGGATTAGTTCCGGCGTCAAGCATCGCATCATGCATCATCTCGGAGAGTTCAGGAATGACATAATCGTCTGCGGTGCCGTGAACAAACAGCAAAGGCACCCCGGAGTCCCATCCCGCAACGCTGTTTGCTGTCATGGCATTACGCACACTCGCATATGCTGCGGAGGTAGCGTGGCCTGTGATATAATCAGCCCTGAAAAGCTGCGGGATCAGCTGTGTCAGCTGCCCGTTTATCTGGTCTGAAGAGTGCATCCCGTCATATAATAACGGTATGCGGTCGAAATAAGGACTCTGAAACAAATCTGAAAGCGGATTGGTAAAGAGGTCATATTCACTGTACGCATTGGCTAAATAACCCAGGAAGACAGGCATGGGGTATTCAGCAAGCCCAAGAACATAAGAATTAAAATAGGCAATATCATAGGCGCCTGCACCGCACGAGGCTGCTGTAACATTGAAGTCAGCACTGTAGTCATTCTCAAGGGCATCGAGAAACGCCAGGGTAGCCCAGCCGCCCTGCGAATAGCCAAGCAGGAAATGTTCATTGCTTATGGTTATATCGGCGGCTATATCATCATCAAACTCCCTGAGCGAATAGAGCATGTCGACAAGGCATCTGACAGTCGATTCCTTGTGAAAATAGGGATGGGGCATATCATCCGAGGTCCCGAAGCCCAGATAGTCGGCCATCATAACCACATAACCCGTGGAGGCAATACATTCAAGGACCTGGTAATATGTATTGAACGGATTGACCGATGGTGCTTCCGAATGCAGTGTGTTGGTACCGTTCTGATATGCAAGGACGGGATAAGTGCCGGGTTTTGAAGGTATTGCAACCAGGCCTGAGGCAAGCACATCTTCCCCGTTGAACTTCGTGTTGTATGTGATACTGTAAACGATCACACCGCCGTCGACATCAGAGATGATCTCCGAAACGCCTGGATATACTGCTTTAATTACGTTCAGAAGGGTATTTATATTTGTCTCTGTCATCGTCACCTCCCTCGTGGCTGAGACCAGGTAGGTATTGTCATCGAAAGGATCGGACTTCTCCTTACATGACTGCATGATCACTATCGGCAGCATGATAAGGGCAATTCTCAGAATATTGTATATGTTTCTCATCACTGTCACTGTTTGATGCAAAGATAGGTCAATTTCTTTTGAGAGGTGCAAGGTGCAAGGTGCAAGGTGCAGGGTGCAAGGTGCAAGGTGCAAGGATTGAATAAATGTAAGGATTTCCCCTCCTGAGCCAGGAGGGGAGCCGTCCCGAACCTTCGGGACGGGGTACTCCTCCTAACATAGGAGGAGAAATTTCTCTGTTCTAACCCTGCAGAGAGCAAGGGGCAGGGAAGACGGAAGACCGGAGACCGGAGACGGAAGACTGCAAGACTGCAGGACTGCAGGACATTTTTTTCTATCTTTGCACCTTCAAATTCTGACTGATGGTCTCCGTCAATAACGTATCACTCCTTTTTGGCAGTTTTGTCCTTCTCGATGAAGTCTCATTCCTTATCACCAGGCAGGAGCGCATAGGGCTTACAGGGAGGAACGGAGCCGGGAAGTCGACCCTGATGAAGATCATCGCCGGTCTTCAGGAGCCCACTTCAGGCTCTGTAGAGAAGCCCCGGGAGCTGTCAGTGGGATACCTCGAGCAGCAGATGAAGGTCTCTGACACCACTACCGTGCTTGAGGAAGCCCTCACAGCCTTCACCGAGCTGAAGGCTCTTGAGCGGGAGATAGCATCATGCACACTTGCCGTCACGGAGAGAACCGACTATGAGAGCCAGGGATACCATGAGCTGTGCGACAGGCTGCACCAGGCTGACGAGCGCTATCGCATGCTGGGAGGCAATGACTATGTGTCGGTCACAGGACAGACGCTCACAGGCCTCGGCTTCAGCCATACCGACTTCAGCAGGCCAACGCGCGAGCTGAGCGGCGGATGGCGCATGAGGGTCGAGCTGGCAAAGATACTTCTTCGCAAACCAGACCTCATCCTGCTTGACGAACCTACCAACCACCTGGACATTGAGTCTATCATGTGGCTCGAGAATTTTCTTATCTCCTATCCCGGAGCAGTGATCCTGGTGTCACATGACCGTACTTTCCTCGATAATGTGACACTGAGGACGCTCGAGATAAGCCTCGGCAGGATATATGACTACAGGGTGCCCTACACAAGGTACACGGAGCTGAGGCGTGAGCGCCGCGAACAGCAGGAGGCCGCCTTCCGCAACCAGCAGAAGATGATCGACGATACGGAGAGATTCATCGAGCGGTTCAGATACAAGCCCACCAAGGCAGTTCAGGTACAGAGCAAAATCAAGCAGCTGAAGAAACTGGAACGGATCGAGATCGAGGATGAAGACCTGTCAGCAATAAATATACGGTTCTCACCTGCGCCCCGCTCGGGCACCGTGGTCGTGGAGGCAGACGAAGCCTCAAAGCGCTATGGCTCGCACCTCGTGCTTGACAGGATATCATTGAAGATAGAGCGAGGTGAGAAGGTGGCCTTCGTGGGACGAAACGGCGAGGGGAAGACCACACTCTCAAGAATGATACTCCGCCAGGTTGATCATGAAGGCACTGTGAAGCAAGGGCATAATGTCAGCATAGGCTATTTCGCCCAGAACCAGGATGAGCTGCTTAATGATGACCTCACCGTCTTTGAGACGGTAGACCGTATCGCGAGAGGCGATATACGAACCCGTATGCGTGATATCCTCGGAGCTTTTCTGTTCCAGGGAGACGATATTGAAAAGAAAGTGAAGGTGCTGTCAGGCGGGGAGCGGTCAAGGCTGGCAATAGTGCAGCTGTTGCTTGAGCCCTATAACCTGCTCCTCCTTGACGAGCCGACCAACCACCTTGACATCCGTTCAAAAGAGATACTCAAAAAGGCCCTCATCAGGTTTGATGGCACATTAATTGTGGTCTCGCATGACAGGGACTTTCTCGACGGGCTGGTGAACAAGGTGTACGAATTCCGTGACAGGAAGATAAGGACACACCTCGGAGGGATATCAGAGTTCCTCAGGGCGAGGAAGATAGAGTCGCTGAAAGAACTTGAGAAAAAAGATGTCGCAGTGACAGCTGCTGCCCCCCCTGCTACGGGTAAGAGAGCACCCGTTCAGAACAGTAAGACACGATACCTTGAAAAGAAGGAGACAGAGAGGGTCTACAGGAGGCTGAAGAGACAGACAGAAGAGAGTGAGGCGGAAATAACTCTCCTTGAGAAGGAGATTGCGGATATGGATTTCCGGCTGGCATCAGGTGACAATGAGGTGGTCAGTGACACATCGTTCTACAACACCTACGAGGAGAAGAAACAGAGACTTGACATTCTCATGCACAAATGGGAAAAGATGCACAGTGAGCTTGAAGATTTCATGACAGAATACATGAGCAGCGATGATCATTTATGAGCGGAAATACCCGGTAAACGTCTTTGACACTGATGTCAGGGGCAGGCTAAGCCCCGGCTCACTCTTTAACTATTTCCAGGATCTCGCCGGAAGGCATGCATCTGTCCTGGGCTTCGGCCGCGAACATCTCATTACAAATGGTTATTTCTGGGTGCTGGCGAGGATGCTGGTAAGGATCGAAAGGATGCCGCTAACGTGGGAAGAGGTTACGGTCCGCACCTGGCCTCGCGGCACCGATGCCATCTTCGCACTGCGTGACCTGGAGATGTACGACGCCGCAGGCAACAGGATTGTCGGAGCCTCCTCCTCCTGGGTCATTGTTGACCTTGAGACCAGAAAAGTGCAGCGCCCCGACAAGGCTCTCTCTTTCCTTAATGCCAGGTTTCCCGGGCAGAGAGCTCTCGAGACAAACGCGGGAAAAGTGCCGGCACTGAATGACAACAACCATAAGCTTTCCAGGCTGACAGCTCAGCTTGATGACCTGGACGTAAATAATCATGTCAACAATGCAAGGTACATTCACTGGGTTACCAATTCTTATGAAAAGGAGTTCATTGATGCCCATATAGCTGACATTGTGGAGGTGAACTATCTCTCCGAAGGGCACAATGGAGACGGGATAAACATACTGACCTCCGGCGGTGATGAGGGTGGTGACTCATTTGTTCATTCTGTTATCCGTGAGGCAGACAGTACTGAACTTTGCAGGCTCAGGATAAAATGGAAAGAAGATACACTTTGAAATCTTTATTACCTTTAGGCCATGCTTGGATTTTTCAGAGATAGAGTTGCGGCAATGGTTACAGCGGTGATTATTATGTCACTCGCCTCCTCATGCTCCACAAGCCGTCAGAGTGCCCCTGACACAAAAGATCTGTCATATGTTTATAACCCGGCAAGGAACATCTTCACCCCTTCAGTCTCATTATACAACGAGGATTCTGAAACGACGGTCCTTTCGGTCAGTGTCCGGAGGGATGAACTCTTTTTCAGTGAGGCAAATCCGGAAGGTGTGCCTAAAGCCTCCATCCTGCTGTCGGTTAAGCTTTTTGACCAGACAATGGGAGGAAACCTGGCAGATACGGCAAACTACAAGTATGACCTTCTCAGGGAAGAAGCAGGAGGCGGTTACTCATTCAGGATACCGCTAAAGGCCTATGACGGCAAATCGTACACTGTAGCACTCAAGATCATCGATCTGATAAGGCAGAGGACGGTACAGGTATTTATTGATTTCGACAGGACAGGGCCTTACAGCAGTCTGAACTATAAGGTACGCGATCACTTCAGCAAGAATGAGATTTTTTCCAATATACTGAAGCCCAATCAGTTCATCAATGTTCTCAGCCCCTCTTTGCAACCTGACACGTTATGGTTGTTCTATTACAAGTCAGTGAAGGAACTCCCTGCCCCTCCTTCGACAGTGCTTCCGGAGGTCACCCTCGCTCCCGAACCTGAACTGATAATCCCTGTCCCGTATGCCGATACGCTGCCTATCATGTTTCCGCGTGAAGGGATCTATATGCTTTCGCCTGACAGCCTGATAAGAGAGGGGCTGGTGCTGTTGAACTTCGGTAATGACCATCCCTCCTTTACAAGTCCTGAGACAATGATACCTCCGCTGGGTTATATCGCAACGCGTGAGGAGATGGAGGCACTGTTTTCTGCAGAGAAGCCGAAGCTTGCTCTTGATGAGTTCTGGCTTAACCGCACCGGCACCATCGAGAGGTCGAAAGAGCTGATAAGGATCTATTACAACCGCACCCTCTTTGCAAACTACTATTTCAGCTCATACAAGCAGGGCTGGCTCACTGACAGGGGCATGATGTACATTATCTACGGCCCGCCTGACAAAGTATACAAGAACGTTGAAGGTGAGAGCTGGGGCTATAAGATGCCTCCCGTGAAGAGCGCATGGGGATCTCAATACAGTTCAACAGAAGAGATTCTTTGGTTCAACTTCAGCAAGAAAAAGAACCTGTTCTCTCAGAATGATTTTGTCCTCAACAGGGCTTCCACACCTATCAGCTACTGGGATATTGCTGTTGCAAGATGGCGTGAGGGAAAGGTATTCAGACTTGAAACAGCCACAGAAATACAATGATATACAGCGAAAAAGAATTCATCTTCGGAATGCATCCTGTCATCGAAGCCGTCATAGCCGGCAGGCAGATAGACCGCGTGCTTGTAAAGCAGGGACTCCGGGGAGCCTCCTACCATGACCTCATGAAAGTGATAAACGAGCATGGGGTACCCTGGCAGGTGGTTCCGCTTGAGAAGCTTGACTACATCACACGAAAAAATCACCAGGGTGTCATTGCATGGCTGTCGGCGATAGAGTTTCAAGATATTGAGAATCTCCTGCCGCGCATCTTTGAAGAGGGCAATGATCCCCTCCTGATGATGCTTGACGGGGTAAGCGACGTACGCAACTTCGGGGCTATAGTGCGGTCAGCAGCATGCTTCGGGGCACATGCCATCATCATACCCGAAAAGAACTCGGCACGTATCTCAGCTGACGCTATCAAAGCATCGGCCGGAGCATTGAACTCATTCCCTGTATGCAGGGTAAAGAGCATCACACGCTGCCTTACCTATCTCAAGGAATCAGGAGTGAGGGCTTTTGCCGCAACGGAAAAGAGCAGTAAGAATATCAGCACTGCAGACCTGAGTGGTCCGGCAGTGATAATCCTCGGATCGGAGGAGAAGGGCATCAGCCGAGAACTGCTGACAATGTGCGATGTTCAGGTTTCTATACCTGTTTCAGGTGCGATAAGCTCACTGAACGTCTCGGTCTCGGCAGGGATAGCGCTGTATGAGGTGAAGAGGCAGAGAGAGGCTGCAGCAGGAAAGTAGGCGACTCCGGTGTCCGTCCCGGCAGTTGCCTTGCCAACCCACATTGCGTTTATGATCAGATGGTTACATTTTATTTTTTCAGCAGATCCAGATCGCTGCCTGAGATATTCTGGAAGGCTCTCAGTCCGAACTGACCAATAACAGCGTAAACATAATCAAATATCCCTGACTGGACCGCCTCATAAGGCACCCACTGGTTCTCTATGCTGAAGCAGTACAGCTCTACCGGCATGCCGCTCTCCTCGGGAGGCATGTCGCGCACCATCACAGGCAACTTTCCGTCAATATTTTCATGATTTCGGAGATACTCAAGCATGTAGGCCCTGAAAGCCCCGAGGTTTGTCAGCGATGTCGGCTCTCCCTTCTTCACGGCCTTAATCTCTGAGCCATTCTCCCTGAGCCATTGCACCAGCAGAGGCCTCCTGCTGATTTTCTCAAGCAGCTCTGCATCAAGGAAAGTAATCGACCTTACGTCAATACGTATCTCGCGCTTGATACGCCTGACACCCGCCTCTTCCATCCCCTTCCAGTTCTGGAATGACTCGGATACAAGCGCATAGGTTGGGACAGTAAGTATTGTATTATCGAAGTTCTTAACCTTGACCGTGTGAAGTGACATGTCAACCACGGTTCCGTCGATGTTACGTCCAGGTATCGTTATCCAGTCACCCAGGCTCAGCATCTTGTTGTTAGAGAGCTGCATACTGGCAACGAGGCCCAGCAGTGTATCCTTGAAGACAATGAGAAGCGCTGCCGAGGCCACTCCGAGACCCGCAATAACACTCGTGACAGAAACCCTGAAGAGGATGGAAGTAATGACCAGTATTCCGGCAATGATCACCAACGCCTTCACCAGCTGCACATATCCCTTTATCGGCCGTCCCTCTGACACGGGAAGAGTCAGGTAAATACTGTGCCACGCCTGTACAAAGGCATTAACCGTAAGCACAGATGCGATGACAATATATATTTCCGAGCACCTGCGGACAAATGTGAGCCATATCAGATGGTCATGCAGCATCCATGATGCGATGTACCAGACCACAACGCCGGGCACTATAAGCGCAAGGGTATGAAAGACCCTTGACTCAAGAAATATATCATCGTACGGTGATTTCGTCCGCTTTACCCAGACGGATACAACTTTTACAATGATGGCTCTTGAGATGACCTTTGAGAGCCAGGCTGTGACGGCTACCAGGATAATCATAATCACTGCCGTGAGCCATGTAACAAGCCTGGCTGACATCCCGGCGTCAGCAAGGAACTCTTTTAAAATCTGCCCAGGTTCAAAAGATTCAAACATTTAACATCATATTTATCCGGGTGCAAATTACTAATTATCTTTTTTTATGACAGCCTCTTTAGTACCTTTACCACACCAAACAATAAAATAATGAAAGTCATACAGGTTTTAATGCTGCTTTTACTGCCTCTTCTGACACAGGCACAGCTAATATTCGATGAGCATTTCACTGACCGGACCATGAGGTTTGATTTTATCCTTGCCGGAAACAGTGAATCGACAAAGGTTTTTCCTGTCTCTGTCATCACCGAGCCCTTCTGGGGCGGATCACTGCAGAACCTTACCGATCCGTTCAACTACGGTAATTTCAGGTATGAAGTGTTTGATGCCGGAACCGGTACTGTTTTGTATTCAAAAGGATTCTGCACTCTGTACCAGGAGTGGCAGACCACGGCTGAGGCTAAGAGGATAGAGAAGAGTTTCCACGAGGTTGCCACCTTTCCCTTCCCAAAAAATAAAGTCCGTTTTGTACTGAGCATCAGGGGCCGCGACGGGCTCTTTACCAAACTTTATGAAACAGACATTGACCCTGCAAGCTACTTCATCATTAACGAGAAGCCTGACGAAGCCCTTGCCACCCGTATATACGGCAGCGGCGATCCGCACACCTCACTTGACATCGCCTTTCTTTCAGAGGGTTATACGAAGGGGGAGATAGGAAAATTCAGGGCTGACGTCAAACGGATGGCTGATATCCTTTTCGAAGAGGCTCCCTTTGACAAGTACCGCGAGCGTATAAACATCTGGGCTGTTGAGGCTCCGTCACAGGAATCGGGCACTGACGTACCGGGTGAAGGCATCTATGTAAACACTGCACTTAATTCAAGCTACTACACCTTTGACGTTGACCGTTACCTGACCACACAGGACATCAGAAGTGTGAACGATTATGCCGCGGCGGCACCCCATGACCAGATTGTGGTGCTTATAAACAGCCCCAGGTACGGCGGGGGCGGTGTGTACAACTACTACAGCGCTGTCACATCCGATCATAAATTTACACCCCAGGTCTTCACCCATGAGTTTGGCCATGGCTTTGCAGGACTGGCTGATGAATACTACAGTTCAGAGGTTGCCTATGAGGAGTTTTACCCCCTTGCTGTTGAGCCGTGGGAGCCTAACATAACCACCATGGTGAATTTTGAATCCAAATGGAAGGACCTCATAGCCAAATCAGTGCCGGTACCAACCCCGAACACAAAGAAGTACACCGGTGTGACAGGACTGTTCGAGGGAGGGGGTTATTCAGCAAAAGGGATCTTCAGGCCCTCGTTTGACTGCCGTATGAAGAGCAACGAGGCAGAATCATTCTGCGAGGTGTGCCAGCGGGCTATTGAGGAGATGATTCTCTTTTACCTGGAATAGTGCCTCGAATAGAATAAACCTGCTCCTTTAGAAAAAGGTATTCGGTAACCAGTAATCAGTAATCGGTTATTATCTGATACCGAATACTGAATACCGATTACCGAATACTCCAGTTTCCTGTTGCCTCTTACCTACTTTTTCTTCTCACCGCCAGATGTAGGCGGTTTAGCGATAGAGTCACGCATGGTTGTGTCTGCCTCAATATTCCGCATCCTGTAGTAATCCATGATACCGAGGTTGCCGCTCTTGAAGGCATGAGCCATAGCCAGAGGTATTTCCACCTCGGCCTCGATGACCTTGGCACGTGCTTCCTGTGCCTTGGCCTTCATCTCCTGCTCAAGTGCCACGGCCATGGCGCGACGCTCCTCTGCCTTGGCCTGAGCAATATTCTTGTCAGCATTGGCCTGATCCATCTGCAGCACTGCCCCGATGTTCTTACCGATGTCGATATCAGCTATGTCTATCGAAAGGATCTCAAACGCCGTTCCGGCATCGAGCCCTTTCTCAAGCACGGTCTTGCTGATACGGTCGGGATTCTCCAAAACTTCCTTATGGCTATGAGCCGAACCGATTGACGAGACTATCCCCTCACCAACGCGAGCAAGAACGGTCTCCTCACCAGCGCCACCGACAAGCTGCTTGATATTGGCCCTCACCGTCACCCTGGCTTTTGCTATCAGCTGGATGCCGTCGCGTGCCACCGCTGTGACAGGAGGTGTATCGATGACCTTTGGATTAACCGACATCTGGACCGCCTGGAAGACATCACGGCCGGCAAGGTCTATGGCAGTTGCCATCTTGAACGAGAGGTCTATGTTAGCCTTGTTTGCCGAGACGAGGGCATGGACCACCTGTGCCACATGACCGCCCGCAAGATAATGAGCCTCAAGATCATCACGGTTAAGCTTGATGCCTGCCTTATCGGCCTCGATCATCGCGCCGACAACTATTGAAGGCGGCACCTTGCGCCATCTCATGAAGATAAGCTGCAGCAGGCTGATCCTGACACCTGATACCAGAGCCTGGAACCACAACCCGATGGGTATGAAATAAAGAAGTATCCAGAGCAGGATTACTGCCCCGACGATAATGATCACATAAATACCTAATCCACTCATTTCCATATTATTTGTTTATTGGTTTTACTATTACCTTATTGTCCTCGATCCTGATCACCTCGATCTCCTGTCTCGGATCAATGAGTATATCAACTGACTTTGCCTCAAAATACTCCCCGTTCACAAGTACCTTGCCGCCCGGTACCAGGCGTGTCACAGTCACGCCTCTGTCGCCCGGTTTTACCCTCCCTTCCTCACTGCGGATATTATCAACCGTGCCGTCGATGGAGGTCTTAAGCATGAACTTCTTCCAGGTGCCGCTCCTGAGCATCAGTACCGTTGATACAATCAGCAGCAATGCGGTTCCGCCGAGCACTGCCATCCCCGTGCCTGTACCAAAGGTGGTGAATGACAGTATTATGCCGATTATTATGCATATCGCACCCCCAACGCCTGCTATGGTGATACCGGGGATAAGCATGAACTCGATAATGAAGAGGAGGAGGCCAAGCAGTATCAGGAATATTATCAGACCAAGTGACATGGTATATCTGTTTTTACAGGACTATAGTATCAAGGTTCAGTTCTCTCAGTCTGAGGCTCATTCGCTCCAGGGTGACGGCATCACCCATCTTTATCACGCAACCACCTTTATGGTGGGTCAGGAAAGCGCACTGCTCAGCCTGCAGTTCGTCATGACCGCACACATCAACAAGTGAGTTGATGACATGCTCAAAAGTGTTCAAATCATCATTGACAAGGAATAGAGACTTCTCATGCTCCTCGTTACGCCTGCTGCCCCGGGGGCTCGGTTTTCCCTTAGTCATTCAGTATCTTTTTTAACAGTTCCTTTGCCGCCTCAACCGGTATCTCCTGCATGCCTACATATGCTGCCACCCTTGAGGTGCTGTAGCCGTTACGCACAAGCAGTGAGACATACTCATCAGCGCTCTCAAATGTAATAAAATTCCCGATGAGAAAAACAGCCTCTCCATCACTGTTTTTAATGATGTCCAGTCCCCTGGTCCCGGCAAGGAGTTGAATCTTCTCAATTACATCCGGTTTGACAGGCTTCTTTGATCGCATCACCTCAGCCCTGAAGGTCAGTGTTCCGACAGGAAGGGTGTCACTAACTGAAATATTGTTGCTCTCCTTTGCGTCAGCATTCATGCGGAGCAGCGGTTTCCCGCCCCACTCCTTCTCAAGCAGGGCTGCTCTCTCCATCGAGACCTGGACATCATCCATCCAGGCAATGACAAATGCATCAGGGAATCCCGCGGCACGTGCCGGCGTGATAGCCTGTCTGGCTGCCTCCAGTGTACGGAACAAACCGGTATAGTAATATGTAACCCCATTTTCCGGTTTTAATCTCCCGTAAACCGGGGAAAGACCTTTAAAAAGCTCAGGCTTTACAGGATTACGGAATGCTGCAAGCTGCACGCTGTACACAAGCCCTGCAGGGGTGCCCCGGTCTATCGGTATCGGCTCATTCTCACCGTAAAGGGGAGCCTGTCTCACTTCAAAAACACTGTAGACACAGACTGAGTCATCGGCTTCAACCTCAGCAGCAGTAACAGAAACAGGTTCAAGTGAAGCAAGTATACTGTCAGCCTGTGACTGCTTTTTTGCGGCATCCCTCTCGATGGCCTCGGCTTTATTCTTCAGAGCTCCCTTTTTATCAGGAGTTGCTGATTCCATCTCCCTCCTTACACCCTGCGCCGAGCGTATAAGCGAGTCAGCGGTGTACTGCAGCATAACTATCTGCCTCAGTTTTGCATCATATTCATCCGGTACGGTCTCCTGCACGGTCAGATCCGCCGGCGGAGTGACAATAGTTCCTGAGCTGGTCCCCGGGCCGGTCCCTGAGCTTGTCGAAGGGGCCGGAGGGGCCGAAGGGGCCGGAGGGGCCGGAGGGTCTTTCAGTGCGGCAGCGGAGGGCGCCATCCCCCCTATCCCCTTTCCGCATTCATCAACATATCTCTGCACCTCATACTCCTGCGAGACCTTCTTCCCTGCAATCTTCGAAAACCTGCCGTAGGCCTCTGCTGCCTGATCGAAGTCACCGTTCATCTGCAGCGAGCGGCCATACCAGAACCATACATCATCAGGTACGTTCTTGACACCTGCAGAGCTGTTAATCGCCGAGGCAAGAAGTCCTGCAGCACGCGGTATGTCACGCTCCAGCTTGACCAGGCACGCCCCGGCATAATATTTATAAAGCGGGTCACGCGAGTAGAGCAGAAGCAACCCGTTGTAATGGTCATAGGCAGTCTCATATTTCCCCGCATTCCATGCAGCCTCCGCCTCAGTCTTTGACGGCTTCACAGCCCCGCCCTGTGCTATGGCGACAGGCAATGCAACGCTGCAGACAAGCAGTAGCATGCTGCATATCCTCAGGGCTCTCATGTTAATAACTCTGAGGAAGAAAAATTTCACATTAGATGATAACTTCATACCTTTACCAATCTGAACAAAAATACTAAAAAGTCATGACTAAGATTGCAGAAGGGATGCCTGCTCCGCTTTTTGAGGGCAGGGATCAGGATGGAAATGTAATTAAGCTAAGCAATTATAAAGGCAAAAAGATCATACTCTATTTTTATCCGAAGGATAACACTCCGGGATGCACCGCGGAAGCATGCAGCCTGAGAGATAATTATGAAGAGCTCCTTAAGAAAGGATTTGTTGTCCTCGGCGTCAGTCCCGACACCGAAAAATCACACAAGGGTTTCGCTGAGAAATTTCATCTGCCCTTCCCCCTGATTGCTGATCCGGATAAAAAGATCATGACTGCCTACGGATCGTACGGCGAGAAGATGATGTACGGCAGGAAGGTGACAGGAGTCATACGTACAACATTCATAATTGATGAAAAGGGATTGATAGAGAAAGTCATAAAAAAGGTTGACACGAAAGAGCATGCCCCTCAGATATTCAAACTATACACCAGATAACTTACAACTGACTGTGTCAGCCGTCTTCGTCGGCCGTAGGTCGACTTCGACGACCGAAGGCCGTAGCTTCAGCGAAGGCTGATAACAGACAAAAGATAACCGATAACTGACAACTGATAACGGAATAATTATGGAAAAGAAAGAGATCAACAAGGACAAGATGAAGGCCCTTGAGGTGACGCTCGGCAAGATTGAGAAGGATTTCGGCCGGGGCACCATAATGAAGCTGGGTGATCATGCCATTGACAATGTGCAGGTCATCTCGACAGGCTCCATAGGGCTTGATGCCGCACTTGGTATAGGCGGACTGCCACGCGGAAGGGTGGTGGAGATATACGGGCCGGAGTCATCCGGGAAAACGACCCTCGCCATTCATGCCATCGCCGAGGCACAGAAAGCCGGGGGCATTGCTGCAATAATTGACGCCGAGCATGCTTTTGACCGCTTCTATGCCGAGAAACTGGGTGTCGATGTCGAGAATCTTCTCATATCCCAGCCTGACAACGGAGAACAGGCGCTTGAGATAACAGACCATCTGATAAGGTCAGGTGCCATTGACATTATTGTCATTGACTCAGTAGCCGCACTGACACCCAAGGCAGAGATAGAAGGGGAGATGGGTGACTCAAAGATGGGTCTGCAGGCAAGACTGATGTCACAGGCGCTCCGGAAACTTACAGCCAACATCAACAAAACCAACACCACATGCATCTTCATCAACCAGCTGAGGGAGAAGATAGGTGTGATGTTCGGCAATCCCGAGACCACCACCGGCGGTAACGCACTGAAATTCTACGCCTCCATCAGGCTAGACATAAGGCGCTCGAACCAGATCAAGGATGGAGAGGATGCCATTGGTAACAGGGTGAGGGTGAAGGTTGTCAAGAACAAGCTTGCGCCGCCGTTCAGGAAAGCTGACTTTGACATTCTCTTCGGGGAGGGCATATCCCGTACCGGTGAGATAATAGATCTCGGCACCGACTTCAACATCATCAAAAAGAGCGGTTCATGGTTCTCATACGGTGAGACTAAACTAGGTCAGGGACGTGATGCCGTGAAGCAGATACTTGAAGACAATCCGGAACTGGCAGACGAGATCAAGGATAAGATCACTGCTCATCTGAAGGAAAAGGCAAAATAAAAACAAGAGTCCCGCATGAACGGGACTCTTTCACAGGTGCCCGGTGCTAACCAAACCTCTGACACATGAAAACTCTCCTCTCCCCTCTCCCGGGCACCTTAGGGTCTAATAATACCCGCACCTAAACTATGATCCGTGATGAGTAATTGCCGAAACCCTCTTTACGGATACTGATGTCAGCGTCTACCTGTTTATCATTAGTTTTTGTCTGAACTCCTTACTGCCGTATTCAACTGTCACCACGTAGATGCCTGCTGGCAGGTCAAGTGACAGAGAGCTGCTTTCACCTTCCGGTTCTCCTGAATAAACCGTTCGCCCGCTCAGATCATTTACGGTAAGCTTTACTGAGCTGCCATGCAGATCAGAGAGATCAATCATAATTGTGCCTGTGCTCGGATTGGGGTAGATCCTGAACCATGACTGAACTTCCGTG
This sequence comes from uncultured Bacteroidales bacterium, assembly GCA_963732365.1. GTDB lineage: Bacteria > Bacteroidota > Bacteroidia > Bacteroidales > VadinHA17 > SR-FBR-E99. Next base: position 345,346 of record CAVSZC010000007.1, read on the forward strand.
TCACCGATATCTGACAGGGTAACCTTTACCGCATGTGCGTATAAATGGCTGTACCGGCCGGACGCATCCCTGGCCCTGAAATATAGTATATGGTCACCGCTGGTCACCCCGGTAAGGTTCGCTGTAAACTCCACCACTGGTTTGCCGCCGGGCGAGGGTAGAGAATAAACAGTTCCTTTGCCAAAACCCGGATCGGAGTCAAGGAAGTATTCGATGGCCGTCACATTGGCAGTTGTTGCCGGCAGGGCCTTGAAGACATAAAATATCTGTTGGCTGGCGGGGCTCCAACGGCCATTATTGTCACGGGTCCTCAGCATTATCATGTGAAATCCCTGATTGAGAGAACTTATATCGACATTGAAGGCAAGTTCCATTTTGTTTGCAGGCGTTGCTATGGGGATGTTTACTGCAGAACCGAAGCCGGGGTCAGTGTCAATGAAATACTCAGCCATGGTGATCTGGGCTGCAGTAGCGCCCTGCGACCTGAAAACGTAAAATACCTGCTCAAAGGAAGAGCTCCAGCGGCCAGAATTATCACGGGCCCTGATAACCATCATGTGAAATCCCTGAGACAGGGCACTGATATTAACATTAAAGCTCACCTCCAGTTTGTCTGCCGGGGTTGTCACCGTAATGCCGGTGGCTTTCCCGAATCCCGGATCGCTGTCAATGAAATATTCCGCTTTGGCAATTTTGCTGTCTGCCGTGCCCTGAGCCCGGAAGACGTAAAAGACCTGCCTGAGACCCACGCTCCACCGGCCCATGTCGTCACGGGCCCTGTAAACCAGCATATGAAATCCCTGAGTGAGCGCACTTATGTTCACAGAATAGCTCAATGACAAATCATTGGCCGGGACTGATATCGGGATATTGGTGGCCTTGCCGAAGCCGGGGTCTGTATCAATGAAGTATTCCGCCCTGTTTATCTTCTGCCCTGTGCATATCATGGCAGCAGATAACAATGTCAGTATTAAGATCAGCTTTTTCATTGCTGCAGGCGTCAATTACTACTTTCCTGATTTTACCTTAATAGTGCATGCCAGGCCCTTGTCGGAATAGGCAGTGCCTGCGATGGTTGCTGCATATATATGCGGCAGGTTGGGTATACCTGACAGCACATAGGGTGTCGGACCGCCAAAAACACCGCAGTCGATCCCGCTGACACCTGCTCCTATGGCAGGCGAACCGGTCTTGAGTTTCCATTTTGCATCATCACTGTAATTCAGTGAGCCGCTGAAATCGACAAAAACATTGGCCATGACTACGTTGTAAAGGTTACCATTGGCATTGGTGCCGGCACCAGAAAAAATGTTATTATTGATGGCATTACCCGTGTTTAACGCTATAGTACCATTTGGTGCGACTATAATGTTGTTTGCCATGCTCGCATTATAAGCACTGATAACAACACCACCATTAGTCAATATATTATTGACTATCTGCAAATTGCCACTGGTGGAAATGAAATTCATATAGCCACCTACTATATTATTTGAAATAACCGAATTGGTCACTTTCTTACCATAACCTACCATGTTAAGACTTCCGGTGTAGTTCTGAAGGATGAGTATATTACTGACATCCATGTAATTAGTAATAACTGCTACATTGCATCTGATAATACTGATGTCATTAACGTAAAGACCAATACCGCCATTTATTTTGCATCCTGTTATTATGCTGCCCGCAGAACCGGCCTGAAAATCAATGGCACTTTTAAAAGTAGCTGAAATGCCAAAGGCCTGGGTGCTGTCATTATCTGTCAGGAAGTACCCGGGACCAATAATGACAAGTTTTTTCGAGATATCCGCTCCGTCATAATCTGTCGGTGACCCTTCGACATAGATTGTATCACCATTGCTGGCAGCATCGTTCGCTGCCTGCAGCGTAGCATAATCCGGATCTGCCGCAGGGTTGTTATTCACCCTGATAAGATGTTGTCCGCAGACAATACCACCTACGAGCGTAAAGATCAGACCGAGTAAAAGTTGCTTTTTCATGACTGACTGGATTTAGTTGTTTTTATGATAACACAAGTTAGGCTCCGGAATCCTAACACATCGTTCCCTGCGTCCCAAACTTTGTTCTCTGTGTGCCAACTTTAAAAAAGTGAAGCGCGGGTCACCGCACAGAATGTCAAATAATTCAGAATTGGCGTTACCTTTTTATCGCACTCGGGTTTTCGCCAAATTCCCTTTTGAAGACCCTGCTGAAGTGCGAGACATTCTTGAATCCTGTCCTGTAAGCGGTCTCGGCAACCGTAAGAAGTGAGTCATGCAGCAGTTCCTTCGCACGGTGCAGACGGAGAGAACGAAGGTATTCTGTTATGGTCATGTTGGTCAGTGACCTGAACTTGCGGTAGAGCTGCGTGCGACTCATTGCCATCTCATTGCTGAGTCTGTGAATGTCAAAGCCCTCGTCCCCAAGGTTAACAAGCATTATCTCCCTGATCCTTCTCATGAAGGTATCCTCATAATGAAAATCTTTATCCTCTGTGAGCACAAGGGTACCAAATCCTGCGTATCTCTCCTGCAGCTTTATCCTCTGAGATATCAGGGCCCTGAGCTGAACCTTCAGTTCCTCCTTGTAAAAAGGCTTGGTGATATAAGCGTCTGCACCCCTTTCAAGACCTTCAAGCCTGGAAGCAATATCAGCCTTTGCTGTAAGCAATACCACAGGGATATGGCTTGTCCGGAAATCATTCTTGACCGTGTCAAGCATCCTTATGCCATCCATGACAGGCATCATGACATCGCTTAATATTATGTCAGGCACAAACTCAACCGCTTTCAGAATACCCTCATTCCCGTTTGACGCAACAATGAGGTCAAAATCTCTCTCAAGCAGAGATATGAGGTAATAAACAACATCGGCATTATCATCCACCACCAGGAGCATAGGCTTCTCATGGTGTTTGTGTTTTAAAGCCTGTGAAAGAGCGTCGCTCCTTTTTCCCGTTTGTAAATAGGTCAGTATCCCTCCTTTCATCTCATGCAGGGCCGGGTCCTCCTGTAGCAGAGCATCATGTGTGACCGGAAGGTTAATGACAAACTCCGTCCCCTCTCCATATATGCTCCCCGCAACAATTGTCCCTCCCAGAAGCTTAACCAGCTCCCTTGTGAGTGACAGGCCGAGCCCTGACCCAACCGATGAATTTGTGTTGTACTCGTCGACCCTGTAGAAACGGTCGAAGATATAAGGGAGGTGATTTTCCGGGATACCCTGACCATTGTCACTTACCCTGATTTCAAACCAGCCATCATTCCTGAGTGCTGAACTGACCTCCACCCTGCCGTTGGGCTGCGTGAATTTGAGGGCATTGGAGACCAGGTTTGAGATTATCTGAAGAAGCTTTTCAGGTTCATAATCGATAACCACAACTCTTTCACACGAAGAGAAGTTAAGCGAGACCCGCGACAGGGCAGCCATCGACTGAAACAGTTCCACAATATACCTTAAATAGGTATTAATATTGCCCCTGATCATCCTGACGGGCATGTTGCCCGTCTCAAGCCTTGACAGGTCGAGCATCTGGTTCACCAGGTTCAGGAGGATTCCGGCATTCCTTTCAATCTTCTCGCTCCCCTCGCTGAGCCATTTCACGGGATCACTCCTTATAAGGTCATTCATCCCGGTGATGATTGTCAGCGGCGTACGGAACTCGTGAGTGATGTTCGTATAAAGCTTCGTCTTTGATTCATCAAGTTCCCTGACACGGTCAGTCTCCATGTGCTCAAGCTTGATTTTCTGCGTGATGAAACTCATAACAAACAACATGGCAAACCCTGATATCCATAACAGGTTCACAACGTAAAGCGAAATATTCACCTCAGCCGTCATCTCGGGCGGGACGGTCAGGCGCGAATCCAGCAACCCGGCTAAAACGACGGTAATGACATAAATAATGAATATCCAGAGCGTAGCCCGTTTTTCACGAAAGTTGAGTGAGAAAAAGACTTGCGCCAGCCCGACGAATATGAGTCCTCCTGAATTGGGTATGCCTCCCAGAAGCAGAATGAAGATGAATGTTATGATTACAACCGCACTCTGGTCGATGAAGACACGCCATACCCCCATCTGATAAGTGATGAGAGGCATGATGACTCCCTGAAGATAGATGGCTGTAAGAATAAAACCGTAGTATATCAGAAGCTTTAACTCAGGAAAGACGATGTGATACACCATTGTCACACAGAGAATCATTGATGTAACTGCAATGCTCGATATCCAGTTGATTTTTTTCTGGGTAAGAGTATCCTCATCCATCCCGGGTCTGGCGAGGATTTTTGTGATCCATTGGTCCGCTTTGTGAATCAGGGGAAAGGACATTATGAAAACGGATCAGAAGGTTTAGCTGCAAATCATACACAAGTTACTAAATAAACAAAGGGAAAGCAATTTTTTTTTAGGAGAAGCAGCCCGTAGGTTAAAATTATAAACCCGCATAGCGGTACACCCTGCATCACTCCGTGTGACACAGTGTCACACCGTGGTTTAACAATTACTTTGAATAATCAATCTGTCGATTTCTGTAAATTATTTTACCTTTGAGTTAATGCAACTGCATGTTAACCATTGAACATAAATGAACCCATGAAAAAACTTACCCTTTTATTAACCCTTATCGCTCTGCTGAGCGCAAATGGCTGCAAAACAGAAACTGAAAATAAAGCAGCAGCCACAGTTATTGATGTGTCACTGACTGATGCCGAAAAAGCCGGCGGTGTTCTTACTCCCGAAATACTCTGGAAATACGGACGTATCGGATCGATTGTCCTAACTCCTGACGGTTCAACCGTTCTCTATACGGTGACTCATTACGACCTTCCCACCGAAGCACGGACCACCAATATCTATTCCATCCCCTCATCAGGGGGTACTGCCGTTCAGCTTACCACTGAAGGAGGGTCAGGGCCGCAATGGATAGAGAATGGTGCCACAATAGCTTTCCTCGCCGACGGTAAGATCATGACCATGAAACCTGACGGCACTGCAAAGAAGGAGATTACCGGCTTGCAGGACTTTGAAATACTATCGTTCTCCCCTGCCGGAGACAAGGTATATTTCACCCGCCGCGTCAAGCTCGACCAGACTGCAAATGAAAAATACGGTCTCTCCAATGCAAAGGTCCGCATCATCGATGACCTTATGTACAGGCACTGGAACTACTGGCACGATTACTCGTACAGCCACCTGTTCGTGGCCTCGTTCGACGGATCAGCCATCAGCAGTGAGAAGGATATTATGGAGGGACAGCGTTTTGACACCCCTGACGCACCCTATTTCGACGAGGCTGACATCAGCTGGAGCCCTGACGGCAGGTTTATCGCATATTCATGCAAGAGACTGACAGGCAAGGCATATACCCTGAGCACAAACACCGACATATATCTGTATGATGTAACAACAGGAGAAGAGAAGAACATCACTGAAGGAAACATGGGTTATGACAAAACCCCTGTCTTTTCTCCTGACGGAACTATGGTTGCCTATGCAAGCATGGAGGAAGACGGCTATGAGTCGGACCTGGAGCGTTTGTTTGTATATAATGTCGTCACCGGCGAGCGCAAATGGGTCTCTGAAGGGTGGGATTACAACGTTGGAAATATTCAGTGGAACGGCAATGAAGCCATCTGGTTCACAAGTCCGTATCGCGGTACCCAGCCTGTATTCAACATTGCACTCGCCGACGGAAAGATCACCAGGGTCACTGAAGGCGATTATGACATGGGGCCGCTCCAGCTTCAGAACGGGGTGCTTGTTTCAGGGATGATGTCAATGGCCCGCCCGACGGAGGTTGCAAACGTCAATATGGCAACAGGTGAGTTCTCAATGATAACCGATGTCAACGGCCATATCTACAAGAGCATTAAGATGGGCAAGTCAGTTGAGAGATATACGAAGACAAAGGATGGGAAGGACCTGCAGAGCTGGATCATCTATCCGCCTGACTTCGACCCGGCGAAGAAGTATCCTGCCCTGCTCTACTGCAAGGGAGGGCCGCAAGGGTCTCTCGGTCAGGGATGGAGTTACCGCTGGAACTACCAGATGATGGCTGCCAACGGATACATCGTGGTGGCTGTCAACCGCCGCGGCAACTCGGGCTTCGGAAGCTACTGGCGCGAACAGATTTCCGGCGATTACGGCGGGAAAAACATCCAGGATTATCTCGATGCTATCGACGATATGGCTAATGAGCCCTATGTTGATAAGGATCGCCTGGGTGCTGTTGGGGCGAGCTACGGTGGTTACTCGGTATTCTATCTTGCCGGGATGCACAACAAGCGCTTCAAGGCATTTGTGTCACACTGCGGTGTCTATAATACCATTGCAGAGTACGGATCAACCGAGGAGTACTGGTACCCGAACAAGGATTACCAGGGTGCGCCGTGGGACAAGCCGCAGCCTCCGGGATACAATAAGTTCTCTCCTCATACAATGATTGACAAGTGGGATACACCCATACTGATCATCACCGGTGCCAACGACTTCCGCATACCCTACAGCCAGAGTCTCGAGGCTTTCAACTCGGCTCAGCTCAGAGGTGTGCCCAGCAGGCTGCTCTTCTTCGAGAATGAGACGCACTGGGTAACTAAACCCCAGAACTCGGTCATATGGCAGAAGGAGTTCTTTGAGTTCCTGGATACCTATCTGAAGTAGGCAGTCGGCAGTTAATCAGTAAGTTATGATTGGAGACTGAAGACTGGAGACTGAAGACTGAAGACTATTTAAGAAATCGTACGCAGGCCGGTGCGTTTAGCTGCAGGTTGGCTGCAGCTTCTTCATCTCCGTTACTGCCGGCAGGCATTACAGATATTTCATTTGAACGCTGGTTCGCAACCAGAAAGTACTCACCCGAAGGGGAGACATCGAAGTTGCGCGGCCAGTTGCCGCCGCACGACTGATGCTTCGGTGAAGAGAGTGTCCCGTCAGGACCGACTTCAAATGTCACGATGCTGTTGTCACCCCTGTTTGACCCGTATATCTTCTTTCTGTCATTAGAGAAGTGCATGTCAGCACAGTAGTTTTTTGCCTCGAAGCCATCAGAAAGAGTGGACAATGTCTGTTTCAGAACAGGTGTTTCAGGCAGGATATCATAAACAGATATTGTTGATGCGAGCTCATTGATGACATAAAGGTTTGCATAAGATTTATCAATAGCCATGTGCCTCGGGCCGCATCCCGGCTCACAGATGAAGAAGGGCACATCGGAATCCATCAATAACCCCATGGTAGTATCGAGCTTCAGCTGGTACACCCTGTCGAGGCCAAGGTCGGAGATATAATAAATATTCAGCCTCGGATTATGGATGGTCATATGGGGGTGCGACTTCTCACCGTAGAAGATCACATCCGTTACCTTCTCGGGCATCCCGTCGCCATTCAGCCTTACAACAGAGACAGAGCCACTGCCGTAGTTCGCCGTGATCAGGTAGTTGCCGTCGGCTGAAACAGTAATGTGGCACGGCCCGCCTCCGCCCTGGTTCAGCTGCCCTGTTTTCTCGATTGTCCCGGATTCAGCATCGAACCTGACGGTGGTTATTCCTCCCCCGGCTTTCAGGTCAAAGGAGTCAACCTCGTTAACGAAATAGATCAGATCATCACCGCCAAAGGTAAAAAAGGAAGGATTATCACCGACAGTGATCTCTGTAAGCTTTTCAGGGTTGCCGTTACCGTCCAGTTTGCAGAGCAGCACGTCAGCCACGCCATCACCTGAATAGCCGGACGCAATGAATATATTCTCTCCCATATTACATGATGCTAGAAGTGCAGTGAGTATCACAATCAGAAACAGTGTTAGATTTTTCATTCGATTAATTAATTTTTATTTTATTGGTCGAACGGAACTTGCGTGAGTTCAATAAAATCCTATTGCAAGCTCCTGGTCATACAAGTTTCATTTGATTGCCTGTCTATTATTGTTTTCTTAAGCCTTATTGAACAGCCATCATGATGGCAAACAAAAGACAAATATGAGGCAATTTATTAAAATCCATGATAAATACCCCTGCAAAGTATAATATCAGGCGAGAGCAAGATGAAAGCATGATTTTAGGGATTAAAAAGGGTGAAAACTTGCAGATCTGATCTGATTCTATAATTTTGTAAAATAAATTGCTCCAAATATGTAAATTAAATGAGTCATAATGTGTAAATCAATATATTAATAATACGTAAAATATTCTCGTAATGAGTTATATATTAAGAATTATCGAAGATGAGATTAAAGCCAAGCTGAACGCTTCAGGAGCAGTTCTGATTCGCGGTCCGAAAGCATGCGGTAAAACAGAAACAGCTCTGAGATTAGCATCAAGTGTTCTCCGGGTTGACCAGGACGAGCAGGTGCCCTATCTGATGGATGCCGATCCAAAACGGCTGCTGGCAGGTAAGACACCTCGTCTGATTGACGAATGGCAGGTACAACCGAAACTATGGAACTACATACGGCATGAAATAGATGCCCGTAAAGAAAAGTCACAGTTTATTCTTACCGGTTCCTCAACTCCCGATGATAAAATCCCTATCCATTCCGGGGCAGGAAGATTTACCACCGTAGATATGCGGACACTGTCATGGCAGGAATTGGGTTACTCCACCGGCCAGGCAAGCATGAAACAACTGTTGTCAGTTAACGAGATTGATCTGTCAGACAGGTCTGTCGATCTCGAGACAATTGTAGAAAGAATTCTTAAAGGTGGCTGGCCTGGTCTGCTTAAATCCACAACAGATGAGGCCTTGCTGCTTAATCGTGCTTATATCGATCTGATAGCGGAAAGCGATATGAGTCGTATCTCGGACATTAAGCGCGACCCGGTAAAAGTGAGAAATATTTTCAGGTCTATAGCAAGGAATACGGCAACACTGGTGGCCAAAACCACTATCGTTAAGGATATTAAAGAGTATGACAGCGGTGATATATCGCGTCCGACCTTGTATGAATATCTGGATGCCCTGGAACGGTTGATGATCATTGAAAACCAACCGGCATGGAGTACACATATCCGCTCGTCTGCATCGCTGAGAAAATCATCGAAAATACATTTTACCGATGTCTCATTATCTGTAGCTGCATTGGGTGCAGATAAAGAATCGTTATTGAAAGATGTGAAGTTTACAGGTTTTTTGTTCGAATCACTGGCCACCCATGATCTGCGGGTCTACGCCCGGGCAAATGATGCCAGCGTGAGTCATTACTCTGATTCGAGTGGCCTGGAGATCGACTGCATTGTACAGAAACGCAACGGTGATTGGGCGGCATTTGAGACAAAACTCGGCACGGGGATGATTAATGAAGCTGCTTCCAACCTAAAAAAATTAACAGCGACATTGGACATAGAAAAGACAGGTCCGCCAAAGTCACTGAATATCATTGTCGGAACGGGAGTAAGCTACACTCGTCCCGACGGCATCAATATTATTTCACTTGCTTCTCTGGGGGTTTGAAAATCCTTCATATTCCACCCTGACTACTGCACACTTTCTTCAGGATTAATGCAAACTAAATGGGAACGTTCATAGGGATTATTTCAGCGTGACTTTTCGTTTCCACTGGATGAAGCCGTAGACAGCCATTGCAAGGAAAATGATGTATTGTACTGAAACCAGCATGATGCCACGCATCGAGTACATCGCAATGCTCATGATGTTGACGAGGATCCAGAGTATCCAGTTCTCGAGCTTAAGTCGTGCGCAGAGGAGTGATGCCACGATGCTCATAACGGCTATCATGGCATCGGTATATACAAATGTGGCCCGTACCTGGAACAAATCCGGCAGCCAGAGGTGTATACGGGACATGACCATACCCAGAGCAAAGGACCCGCCAATGACCCCGGCAACCCACAGAACCCTTCCCTTATGGCTTAACAACGTCACAGGCTCATCACCGTTGCTGCTCTGCCTTTTCCAGTTGAACCATCCGTAGATGGCATTGGCGAAGAAAAAGAGCTGCAATATCATTGCCGAGTAAAGATTCACCTGGTAATAAAGCAAGAAGAAGAGTACGGCATTGACGAGTGCAAATATCCACGTGATGATATTTGCCCTGGCTGCATACCAGACTGCCGCAAGCCCGGTGAGAACCGCCAGCAGCTCAATCAGGCTCATCTGGTAGCCCAGTGCTTCGAAGAGGATGGTGTCGATGTTGAACATGTCTGAAGGTCTGAGGTCTGCTTTGCAAGCCGTAGCTTTAGCGGAGGTTTGAAGGTCTGAAGGTCAGGGTCTTGCGGTCTTGCGGTCGGTGATGTTTTAGGTTAGTTGAGGCAAAGGTAGTTAAACAACCGGTAAGGTGAGGTCGAAATTTGCTGATGAAACCTGTAAAACAGGGTGAAAATGCTCAATTGCCTCCGGCCTGAGGCCTGAGCATACTGAGGATCATCTCAATCTTCTCAGCATCAGGCAGCCGCCCGTCTATCCAGTTGATGGTGATGCCGCGGCGCTCCATGCCACGGAACCAGGTCATCTGGCGCTTGGCAAAACGGTGGATCTCAGTCTCAAGCTTCAGAACCATCTCATCATAGCTCAGCCTGTTAAGGAGATACAGAGTAACATACTTATATTCAAGCCCATAATAGATGAGGTCATCAGGATGAATGCCGGAGCCGATAAGCCGCTGCACCTCCTCTGTCATGCCTCCCTCCAGCCTCTCCCTTAGCCGGTCGGAGATCCTCCTGCGCCTGGTCTCCCTGTCAAAGAAAATCCCGGTGACAAGCGGGTTCTTAACAGGGAAAGGTTTATCGTCAACGGGGTGATGCGTGTAATAATCTGCTATCTCTATCGCCCTCACCGCCCTCTTCACCGTGTCAACATCAGTCCTGTTATGAAGGTTCTTATACTGTGACAGTATCTCCGTCAGCTCCTCAAGCGACCGGCCGGCAAGCAAGCTCCGCAACTTATCATTCACCGGTACCTGTATGAGCCGGTAGCCGCTGACGATACTGTCAACATACATCCCCGAGCCGCCGCAGACCACAGGAAAGCTTCCACGGGCAGTCATCTCATCAAAGACCCTGAGAAAATCGCGCTGGTACTCATATACATTATACCTGTAACCGGCATCAACGATATCCACCATATGAACAGGCACCCTCCGGCCGTCAACAAGATAGTCTGACAAGTCCTTCCCGGTGCCGATATCCATTCCGCGATAGACCTGCCGCGAGTCGGCACTGATCACCTCTCCTCCGAGTCTGTCCGCCACCAGCGCCGCAAGCCTGGTCTTTCCCGTCGCTGTCGGACCGGTGATTACCACAATATCGTGACCTGCTCTTGCCATGAGAAATTAAAGATAGCTGAAAAGAGGTCACTGTAACTCAATTTTACTTAATTTTGCGGGTTGTAAACGGCATACGGGTCATGGACTTAAGGTTTCTCTATCAGCGCACAAAACACTTTATCATCAGCCCGGTCAAGGCATGGGAGGTGGTACACCGTGAGAACAGGCCGATAAAGTATGTCAGAGGCAGTTACTTCATGCCGCTCATCATTCTTGTTTCGATCAGTTCTCTGCTCGGGTCACTCTTCTTCATAAACAATACACTTAAGCCGATGTACTCGGTGCTTACAGGGATCAACACCTTCCTTTTCCTTTATATCGGAGTCTATGCCTCCGCCTTCATTATCAATGAGATAACCAGGGCTCTCGATCTGGGCCGTGAGTTCCTCACAGCCTTCAAGCTGGTAGCCTATTCATTGGCTCCAATTTTCCTTTCACTTACAGTAAGCAGGCTCTTCGAATCACTCCTGTTCATCAATATCCTCGGACTCTATGGGTTATATATCTTCTGGACAGGGATGGAGAAGATGATCAATCCTCCCGAGCACAAGAAGCTGCCGATGCTGATTGCCACCGTCATTTCAATGATAATCATATTTGGTTTGCTTCAGATCTTGCTGTCACGGCTGACAGAGACTGTTTACTTTGCCCTTTTTGCCTGACAGCGGTGATGCGGACCGATACAAGCAATATCGTCATCAGGAACCGCAGGGCTTCACATGACTATGAGTTCCTTGAGAAGCTCATTGCCGGGATAAAGCTTACCGGGACAGAGATCAAATCAATACGGGCAGGCAAGGCTACCCTCACCGACTCATTCTGTGCATTCAGAGACGGAGAACTCTTCGTCACAGGCATGCATATTTCAGAATACTACTGGGGCAATATCAACAACCATGACCCGCTTGGTGAACGCAAGCTGCTGCTGACAAAGAAGGAGCTGCGCAAGTGGGAAAGAAAGGTCAGTGAAACAGGACTGACAATTATTGTTACAAAGGTCTTCATCAATCAGCGAGGGCTGGCTAAAGCAGAGATAGCGCTTGCAAAGGGCAAGAGACAGTATGACAAACGGGAAAACCTTAAGAAAAAGGACCATGACCGTGAGATGGATCATCATCTCAAAGCCAGAAACAGGCAATAAACTAATCCTTAAAAGTTCGGACTGAGCAGGAACCTCGAATAGAACTGATCGATATATGCCACAGCCTCTTCTGCTGTATCGACAACTCTGAAAAGATTCATATCCTCCGCAGAGATGTTGTGCTCTTCATTCAGCATCACATCTGTGACCCAGTCAAACAGGCCTGACCAGTATTTCTCGCCAACAAGAACTATCGGGAAGCGCCCTATCTTTTTTGTCTGAATGAGAGTAATAGCCTCAAACAGCTCATCAAATGTGCCGAAGCCTCCCGGAAGAACAATGAATCCCTGGGCGTACTTCATGAACATGACCTTGCGCACGAAGAAATAGTCAAATGTGATGATTTTATCGCGGTCGATATAGGGATTTGGTTTCTGTTCGAAGGGGAGGTCAATGTTGATGCCTGCCGACTTACCGTTCCCTCTCTTGGCTCCCTTATTGGCAGCCTCCATGATGCCCGGTCCGCCGCCTGTTATCACGCCGTATCCCTTCTGTACCAGCTGGAAGGCTATCTCCTCTGCAAGCTTATAATACTTGTTATTGAAGTGTGTCCGTGCGGAACCGAAAATTGCAACACTCGGACCTATCCTGGAAAGTTTCTCAAACCCTTCTACAAATTCGGCAATAATCTTGAATACCCGCCATGAATCCATCGTGTGTATCTCATTCCATGTCTTGGGTTCAAATGCATCCTTTATCAGATCTGTAGTCTCATCCATAGGTTTAAGTTTGTCGTATTCAAATATAATCTTTTCTAGTGTTTCAGCTCGGGCTCAAGAAACTTCCCGGTATGATTATCTTTTATCCTTATCAGGTCCTCAGGTTTTCCTGCAAACATTATCTCTCCTCCTCCCCGGCCCCCCTCTCTTCCGAGATCGACTATATAATCGGCCATTTTAATCACGTCCATGTTATGTTCTATGACTATTACGGTATTGCCTCGTTCTACAAGCCGGTCAAGCACCTCGAGCAATACCCTGACGTCATCAAAATGCAGTCCGGTGGTTGGTTCGTCAAGTATATAAAGTGTGCGGCCCGTGTCACGCCTGGCCAGCTCGGTAGCCAGTTTCACGCGCTGCGATTCTCCTCCCGACAGGGTTGTGGATGGCTGTCCAAGCCTGACATACCCCAGTCCCACATCATGCAGTGTCTTGATCTTATGATGTATTGACGGAATGCCTTTGAAAAACTCAACCGCGTCATCAATTGTCAGTTCGAGGACATCATTGACAGACCTCCCCTTGTATTTTACCTCCAGTGTCTCGCGGTTGTATCGTTTACCTCCGCAATCAGGGCACATGACATACACATCGGGGAGAAAATTCATTTCGATGGTTTTTACCCCTGCCCCTTCACATCCCTCGCATCTGCCTCCGTGGGTGTTGAATGAAAAACGCCCGGCGCTGAATCCTCTGACCTTTGCATCGGGTGTCATGGCATATAGATTACGGATATCTGTGAATACCCCCGTGTATGTTGCAGGATTCGATCTTGGGGTGCGTCCTATGGGAGCCTGATCGACCTCGATCACCTTGTCAATATTTTCTATCCCTGTTATCTCATCGTACGGGAGGGGTTTTCTTCCGGCACCATGCAGTGTCCGTGCCAGCGCAGGATGAAGGGTATGGTTTATCAGTGACGATTTTCCGCTCCCCGAGACACCGGTAATACATATGAAGGTACCCAGGGGGAGGCTCATTGTGACCCCCTTCAGATTATTGCCCGTGGCACCGCTGATTGTCAGTGTACGGCCGTTGCCCTCCCTCCGCTTACGGGGAGCAGCAATCTGCAGGCGGCCGTCCAGATACTTTGCCGTAAGGGTGTCGCTGCCGAGAATATGCGCCGGTGACCCTTCGGCCACCACGGCACCGCCGTGAACACCTGCACCGGGTCCCATGTCAATGATGTGATCAGCACTGATGATCATCTCCCTGTCATGCTCTACCACTATCACCGAGTTGCCTGCGTCACGCAGGTTGCGGAGTGCCGCAATCAGCCTGCGGTTATCACGCTGGTGTAACCCTATGCTGGGCTCATCGAGGATGTAAAGGACGTTGACAAGCTTTGACCCTATCTGTGTTGCCAGCCTGATACGCTGGCTCTCTCCTCCTGAAAGGGTCCTGGCACCTCTGTTAAGAGAAAGATAATCAAGCCCGACATCAAGCAGAAAACCCAGCCTTGAACGTATCTCCTTAAGTATTTCCGAAGCAATTTTCTTCTGCCTGTCAGTCATTTCACCTGTGGCGGAGTCAAGGAAGAGCTTCAGCTCGGCAAGGTCCATCGATGCAAGCTCTCCGATGCTCCTGTTTCCGATGCGGAACCATAGTGCTTCCTTCTTCAGCCTGGTACCGTTACATTCAGGACATATACTGTACTGTATATACTGCTCCTTTCCCCGGGTGCCGGACTTGCGTCCGTTAACCGCCTCCTGGTTGCCGACATAATTCACTACACCTTCAAAGGTCATGAAATAATTTGATGTGACCCCCAGGGGGGTGTTCGATAACTTGAGTACCTCGTCAGAACCAAAAAATATTTTGTTAAGCGCTTCGGCAGGGATCTCCTTTACTGGTGTGTCAATTGTGAAATCATATTTTTCTGCAAGGGCTTCTATCATCCAGAATATCCAGATATTGCGGTATTTCCCTACAGGCTCTATTCCTCCCTTGCGGATACTTAGTTCAGGGTCAGGCATCATGCGGGTTATATCGACCTCTGATATTTCTCCCAGCCCGTTGCAGTGAGGGCAGGCACCCTGCGGGGAGTTGAAAGAGAAGGTATGAGGGGCAGGCTCGTTATAGGAGATGCCGGTCACAGGACACATCAGATGGCGACTGTAATACCGGTGTGAATTTTCATCTGCATCAAGCACCATCATAACACCGTCACCCTGATCAAGGGCAAGCCTGACAGCATCATGCAGCCTCTTCTCTGTGACATGACCAGCCTGAAACTTGTCAATAACAAGTTCGATAAAGTGCGACTTATACCTGTCAAGTTTGAGCCCCGGAGTGATCTCCCTTATCTCTCCGTTAATGCGGGCATGAAGAAAACCCTTTCTCCTCAGCTGTTCGAACAGCTCCTTGTAATGACCCTTCCTTCCCTTGACAACAGGGGCCAGGATATAGACACGCTTACTCTCATAGAGTGAAGCTATGAGGTCAAGAATCTGGTTATCAGTGTATCTGACCATCTTCTCGCCTGATGCATATGAATAGGCATCACCCGCCCTCGCAAAAAGAAGCCGAAGGAAGTCATATATCTCGGTGATGGTGCCAACGGTCGATCTTGGGTTCTTGTTTGTTGTCTTCTGTTCAATCGAGATGACCGGGCTCAGTCCTGTAATTCTGTCAACGTCAGGGCGCTCCATCCCTCCGAGAAACTGCCTGGCGTAAGCTGAGAGGGTCTCCATGTAGCGTCGCTGACCCTCGGCATAGATGGTGTCAAAGGCAAGTGATGACTTGCCGCTGCCGCTGAGCCCTGTTATGACAACGAGCTCATTGCGGGGTACAGAAACGTTTATGTTGCGCAGGTTGTGAACCCTTGCGCCATATACTCTTATCTCATCTTTGCGCTCCGACATAGAGCCTGTTATAATCCTGCAGAGGTCCTCGTATCCTTGACCGGAACCCTGATAATATGTTCCCTGCCCGTTGGGTTGGTCAGGTACGGCTTGCGAAGCCAGGGATTGAGGAACTTGAGCATCTTGTAGTTAGTGTCGAATTTTCTCGAGAACTGTTCAAAGCTTACGACGGCAGTATCGATCTTCACTTCAGTGTAGGGGACAGGCTTATACATATCTTCAGGATCAACTTTAAAGCCGTACTCAGCAGGGTCTGCCATGATTAGTTTCAGAGATACTATGCGGAAGATATATCTTGCAGTCTCTTCGTTCAGAAGGAGGTCGTAGTAGTTAGTCTCTTTCTGTATGCTTACCTGTTCATCGAGCCCGCTGATACCGTTGTTATATGATGCGGCAGCCATTGTCCAGCTCCCGTACCGTTCATAAGCCTTTTTAAAGTACCGGCAGGCAAAGAGGGTTGATTTCTCAAGGTTGTACCTGTCATCAATCTCATTGTTTACTGTCATACCATACTCCTTTGCCGTCCCTTCCATTATCTGCCAGAAGCCTGTTGCCCCCACGGGTGAAATGGCATTTGACAGGTCGCTCTCCGCACAGGCAAGGTACTTAAAGTCGTCAGGTATGCCCTGTTCCTTAAGTATCTTTTCAATCTCGGGGAAGAAACGGCCCGCACGTTTTATCGTCAGAAGTGTTGATCCGTGCCTGTAAGCAGTTGCATTAAGCTCACGGTCGAGGCTCTCGCGGGTGTCAAAATTCTCCAGCGGCATGGGCTCGCCGGCAAAGGTTACGCTTTCCGGTAGTGCCCATGAAGAGGCAGAAGAAGCACTCTCATCATCATTCAGATTGATACTTTGCTGATCTGCTGATACCAGCATTGTAAAAACAAAACCTGCACTCATCACCATCAACAACAACAGTGTTCCCTTCCCTACTTTATGTTTCATGATGCCATTTAAATTTATGAGAATGCAAAAATAGCGAAATTTTTGCTTTCAGGGAAGCAGATGAAGGAGAGATGTGACGCTTGTCAGAACTTGTAGAAGAAACCTGAGAACAGCCCGAAGGAATAAGGTTTGTAAAGAGCCCCGGACAGGTCGTTGAAGGGTGTGACATAGTACCTGAAGACGGGCTCGACATTAAATGTAACCCTGCCCGAAATATTGTATTCCATGCCAAGACCTATCTGGCTGCTGAGGCTATGCATATTCACCCCTTCGGTATGGCCTATCGGGATCATATCGGATCCCGATTTTGTGTACGCAAAGTTGTCAACAAGCAGGCCGTATGACATTCCGCCAGAGAAGTTGAGATCTATACTGCGGTCAATGATCTTATACCGTATAAGCAGAGGCAGTTCGAGATAACGGAACACCTGATGAATATCGCTGCCCACCTGTGTCAGGGGATATTTAGACGGGTCGGCAATGTTTCCCGGGAGCATTGATTCAACCCTGTTTTTACTGTCAGCCAGGTACAGGTCCGGATTGCCTGTCATTATAATACCTGATGATGTTTCTACTTTATACAGGTAATCACTCTTAACAGAATAGAAGTCAGACAGGCCTGCAAAGACATCAATGCCGTTTATCACCTGTCCCATTGATGACAGACCGATACCTGACTGGATAGTAATGCGCTGTGAGATCCTGTAACCGAAGGCAAGCCCGGTTGTGTAAGCTGGTCTTATCTTCTCGCCACTCATCAGCTCGGATATGTGAGCATCATTGCCCGATGATGCGAAACCCACCGAGGGTGACATTGATGCTCCCACCATGAAGCGCTGTTCGCCTGCTGCCGGCTTCTCCCGGGGGAGCAACTCTGCAGGACTATCCTTGTCAAGCATCAATCCCTGGGCTATGACTGTAATATTGTCATCTGCAGCGGGGTCAGCTGACCCATTTCCTTCCCACTGTTCGCGGCCCATTGTCGGGGGTACCAGTGAAGGGGTTGAACTCTCTCCGCTTCCGGCAATGGCTGTCTCATATTCGGGTGTAACAATGGCAGCGATGCTTTCAGTTTCTTTTGCTGCCCGTTCTGTCCTGCGCACTACCGGTGATGCTGCATTCAACAGCCCTGTCACCGGCTGCTGATCATTGCCGGCGAGGGTTACCTCAGAGAGTACTGTGTCACCGGAATTAGTGCGGGTGAACCATGATGCCAGAAGAGTGAAGGTGACAAGAGCCGCTATACCTGCTGCAATACCCATGAAGACCCTGTTACGGGTTCCTCTGACAGGCATTGGCGGGATATTGTTCCACACATCTGCAGGGGGAAGAACCTCAAGGTTCTTCAGCCCGTTACGGAATACAACGTCAATATTTGGCTCCCTTTCAAACATTTATCATCCTCCTGGTAACACCAGTAAGTATCATCACTTTTTTCTGAAGTATGTATCTTGCCCTTGAGAGGTTAGATTTGCTTGTGCCCTCAGAGATATTCATCATTGTCCCTATCTCCTTATGGGAATAACCTTCAATGGCGTAGAGGTTAAAGACCATTCTGTATTTCGGGGGGAGCTCCATGATCATATTGAGCAGGTCAACTGCTTCCAGTCCTGCAAAATCATCCGTGTCCGGATCAGCCTCCGGCTCAGCCACCCTGTCAATATCTTCAACCCTGGTCAGGTAATACCTGCTACGGTATTTCTCTAGTGCGGTGTTGACGATGATCCTTCTCATCCATCCTTCAAAAGAACCTTCATGGCTGTATCGTCCCAGATTTTCAAAAATCTTGATAAACCCCTCCTGTAGGACATCCCTTGCCTCCTCCGTGTTACCCGAGTACTGAAGGCACACGGCATAGAGTTTCGGTGCATACCTGCGGTAGAGCAGTTCCTGGTCACGTCTGCTGCCAGACAGACAACCGTCGATTATATCCTTTACCTTATGCAAACCCGGTCATTAAGACGAGTTATAAAGGTAAAGAATAATTTCTGACCCTGTCAATTATAGTGATGACAAAATGAAGTGAAAGGTTGCGTTAATCAGAAAATAAGATGTTCTGTCAGCCATGGATAGCTTCGCCGAGAGCAGCAGCGGCAGCCTCCATCACACCTTCGGACATCGTAGGGTGTGGATGGATACTTCGCACAATGTCATGAGCCGTTGCACCCAGCTTGCGGGCTATTACGATGGAAGAGATCATCTCCGTGACATTCATCCCGGTCATATGGCCTCCCACGAGCCTGTCGTCAGCGGCATTGAAGACCAGCTTGACAAAGCCCTCCCGGGCGCCGGCAGCAGAGGCTTTACCGGAAGCCATGAACATGAACTTGCCAGTCTTCGTCTCCATCCCTGCAGCTCTGGCTGCTTCCTCCGTCAGCCCGCATGAAGCCACCTCAGGTGTGGTATATGTGCAGGCCGGTATGTTGAAATAGTCAACAGGCTCTGGATTGAGCCCTGCAATCTTCTCAACGCACACAATGGCTTCAGCTGATGCCACATGAGCCAGTGCCGGTCCGGGGACGACATCGCCTATTGCATAGATGCCGTCGACTGAGGTGCGGTAAAACTCATCAACCGTTATCTTTCCACGGTCGGTGGCTACGCCCGACTCTTCAAGCCCGATCCCTTCGATATTGGGTGTGATACCTACCGCTGACATGACAATTTCAGCCGTGATCATTTCTTCGCCCTTCGGTGTCTTCACTGCGACACGGCAGGGCGAGACTGAGGTGTCAACGCTCTCAACCGATGAGCCGGTCATTATCTTCATCTTCATCTTCCTGAAGGCCCGCTCAACGGTGCGTGACACCTCCTCATCTTCCAGCGGGAGTATCCTTGGCATGAACTCCACCAGTGTCACCTCAGTGCCCATGGTTCGGTAGAAGCTGGCAAATTCGCTGCCAATGGCACCGGAGCCCACCACCACCATCGATGACGGAAGTGACGGAAGACTCATTGCTTCGCGGTATCCGATAATCTTCCTGCCATCCTGCCTGAGAGAAGGGAGTTCCCTTGATCTTGCCCCGGTGGCAATGATCACATGCTTTGCACTGTATGACTGCAGTGTACCGTCTGGAGCTGTTACCTCAACCGTCCCGCCTCCCCTGATGCGGCCAAAGCCGGTGATGATCTGAATGTTGTTCTTTTTGAAAAGATATTGTATCCCTTTGCTCATCGCATCTGCCACCCCCCTGCTGCGTGCGATGACTGCACCGAAGTCGGGTGAAGGGATCTCTCCGGTGATGATGCCATAGTCGGCAGCATGCCTGCAGTACTCAAGTACCTGGGCACTCTTGAGCAATGCTTTTGTGGGTATGCACCCCCAGTTAAGGCATATGCCACCCGGCTCTGCCTTCTCAACAACGCCTACACTCATGCCCAGCTGTGAAGCCCTGATGGCTGCCACGTATCCACCGGGACCGCTACCTATGATAAGAATATCGTAATTATGCATACTTATGCTTTTTTGTTTATACCGGTTTTGTTTTTTGCCATTATGCCCCTTATACCTCTGGCTATGACCCAGAATATGACCAGTACCGTTACTATTACGGCACCGGTAGGCAGGTTTGTGAACCATGAAACGGCAAAACCCGCACTTATCCCGATGAAGCTGACAATCGCTGAAAGAACAATAATGCGGAGGTATTTCCTTGTGAAGAGCATGATGATATTAGCAGGTATTGTAAGCAGTGAAATGATCAGGATAACACCTGCCATCCTTATATTCAGCACTATTGCCAGTCCGGTCAGAGCAACCGAAAAATATTTGAACAGGTCAACATGACGGGTGAATGTCCGGGCATAGTTCTCATCAAAAGAGATGTACAGCAGGGTCCTGTAAAAGACTGCCGTATATATTATCAGCACCAGTGAGACGATGCCCAGGGCGATAAGGTCACCCCTGGTTACAGTGAGGATACTGCCAAAGAGGTAACTCATCAGGTTTGGTGCATAACCGGGTGTCATGTAAATAAATATGATGCCAATTGCCATTCCCAGAGCCCAAAGAATGCCTATTGCGCTATCCTCGCGCATCTTACCCCTGGAAGTCATGTATTCCATCCCCACTGCTGATCCCAGTCCGAATACAGCGGCTCCGATGACCGGGTTAATTGCAAGGTAATGTCCGAGTCCCAGCCCTCCGAAGGAGGCATGTGTTATTCCTCCGCTGAGGAAGACCAGCCTGCGCGAGACAATATATGTTCCGGCAATGCCGGCCGTAATGCTGGCGAAGAGTGCTCCGGCAAGTGACTTGGCCACAAATGAATAGGCGAAGATACTGTCCATCACTCGTGTTTATGAAGTACAACATGCGGCACATCGCCGTGTGTCACAAGCTGTATCGGGCATCCGTACAGCCTGAGATCGTCATCGGTGATCTTGCTGTGGGGGTGGTAGAAGAGCCCTCCGTTGACACAGGCAAATGACTTCACCCAGGCAGAGATAGTGCCCACATCGTGTGAGACCATCATTATTGCCATCCGGTTATTCAGCACCCTCAGTTTATCATAGAAGTCGGCTTCAAAGGATGAGTCGACAAAGGTGGCAGGTTCATCGAGCAGCAGGAGGCGGGGTGAACCGGTAATGGCCCTTGCAAGGTACACCCGCTGAAGCTGTCCCCCCGACAACTCATTGAGGGCCTGTCGTGCCAGTGGTGCGAGTCCCAGTTCACTCATCACCTCCGCGGCGCGAATCTTTTCCTTGCGTCCCATGCGCCCTGCGGCTCCCTTGTTCAGCATCAGCCCGGATAGTACCACATCCTCCACAGTAACCGGGAATAGAGTATCTCCCTGTGCCACCTGCGGCAGATATCCTATCTGGTTCAGCGTGAGGTTTCCCGGAGTATAGTCGATTCGACCCGTAAGAGGTTTGAGCAGGCCAAGAACAACCCTGAGAAGTGTCGTCTTGCCACCGCCGTTCGGACCAATGATACCAATAAAATCATTCTCCTCCACGGTCATGGAGACGTCCCTGAGCACCACCCTGCCTTCATAACCTGCTGTGAGAGATTCTATGGTGAAAAGTGTTGGCATGTTTCTGTTGTCTGAAGGTCAAAAAGTCAAAAGTCTATAAAGTCTATAAAGTCTTAAAGGTCTTGCGGCCTTGCAGTCGTGCAGTCCGAATTGCCTGCTGCCTATTGCCTATTGCCTGCTCCTTGCTCCCTGCTCCTTGCTCCCTACCCTTGCCCTAAGCGCCTCCGCCACCTCAATAACAGCCGCAGGCCAGTCTCTGTTCATGGGGTCTATTACAATGAGCTCTGCCCCGGTCTCCTCAGCCAGTGACTTAGCACTCCTGATGTCATACTCTGCCTGTATGAAGATAATCCTGATATCCAACTCTCTGGCGGTGTCAATGAGCTCCTTCATACGGGCGGGAGACGGGCTCTTGCCCTCATCCTCGAAGGTCACCTGCTGAAGACCGTAGTCATTGGCCATGTAACCCAGCGCAGGATGATAGATCATAAATGCTTTTGAGGGAGTCTCGGACAGGGCTGCCTTCAGAAGGGAGTCAATGCTGCTGATCTTTTGAACAAGGATATTATAGCCGGCATTGTACTTCTCAGCCGATCCGGGATTAAGCTCTGTGAGGAAATCCCTGACATCTTCTGCCATCACATATGCTGAAACAGGTGACATCCAGTAATGCGGGTCGGCACCCTCATGAGTGTGCCCCTCATGATCATGGTGATCATCATGACTGAGTCCTTCTTCTGTTCCTATCAGGTCAATACCGGTTGAAAGATCAAGTATTTTCATTTCGGGATTGATCTCACTGAAGCGCCCCATCCATGCCTTTTCAAACCCAAGCTGCCCGTTCAGGACAAATGCTTCTGACCGTGCCAGTGATGTTATCTGTGCCGGCAGAGGCTCCCATATATGATGATCTGCACCCGGAGGCAGCATGACGTTGACGGTAAAATCCTCCCCGGCTATTCCTTCAACAAACCAGGCAAACGGAGGGAGGGTGACGGTGATAATCCGCTCACCCTTCTTTGCTGAAGGAGAGCCACATGACAGTACCAGCAGAGCGATAGCCGGAATCCATAAACCTGATCTCTTCATAATTGTAAATATAGCTCTGCAAAATTAATATTATGGCAGTAGCGGGCAACTTCTGTAATCAATAAATCAATTACCCGTATAAAAAGTAACGACGCCCGAACCGGGCGTCGCTACAATTGAACCAACAAAGCAGATACCGAAAAATCAGTTCGATGTCATAGAGATACGGAAGTTACCTGTGGCGGCCTTAGCCCTGATCCTGAATACCCACTTTCCGTTCTTCCAGTTACTCCCTTCATCTTCTTCAAAGCTCTTGCGCCAGTTAAGACTGCCATTGGCGTCAATTACTACTTCAGAGAGCTGCTTTCCGTCAGGCATTACTATTGCCACGCTGATCGATCCTTCAGCACAGTTGCCTGACACAGAAAGGCTTACATTGCCATCTTCTCCTCCTGCGTCCATCGTGAACTCATTGGTGAATGATGCTTCCATCACCTGGCGCGAGTAGTTCCATGATGAACCCGGCTTAGAGGAACTGTAAGTATCATAGAAATAAAATTCTTCAAGATGGGGTGCAGGCATCTTCCAGTTAACATCTTCAGGTATTACTATAACAGACTTTCTTGACATATCCTCAGCTCTCCTGCGGATCTCCTCAATCTCCCTTATCTGTCTCTCATACTCCCTCGCAGCGTCGATCTGCATATCTTTCTCAGCCTCCATCTGTTTCTTCTTCAACTCCTCCATCTCTTTCGAATTAACCTTTTGGGCAGATGTAGTTTCCTGTCCACTGGCAATGCCTGCTGAGAGCATCATTACTGCCAGTATTAATGCGAATAATTGTACCGTTCTTTTCATGACTGCCACTTTTATAAGTTTCATAATGTAAAATTACAACCGCTTTTCTTTACCCCGCGTTAATGAGAGGTTAATGGTAAGTTAATCCCCTTTTTGTTCCGAATCATTGCTTAATTTTGACATAAAGTAAAACAGATGAAGCGTCATTTTCTCATAACTGTTTTGATTGCGGCACTGATGTTCTTCCTCGCATTTCAGATATATATGATACACAGTATATGGAAGCAGAAGGAGGAGATCCTGTTTATGCGGTACAAAACGCTCTCGCGCGAAGCCCTTACAATCCTGCTGACAAAAAAGAAGGCTAACGGGTTCGAGAAAGCCATGGATGTGACCGATAAATTCACGGAACTGGTAATCGGTGAACAGATACCCCTGCTTCGAACTGAGGCTGACACCGTGACCATCCGGAAAGAGGTTCTCAGCCAGGTTTATAAAATTATTGAGAAGAATGAACAACTCTCAGGATTCATCAGGGGTTATATAGAAAAGTACGGGTATGACAGCAAGTTTGAGACATTCACTTATATCAATCCTTTGACACTGATCACCGGTGACGGAGATTTCGTGATCTTTGATACTATCCCTCCTCCTCCCACGAAGACAATGATTGTTGTCAACAGTTTCAAGGAAGAGCACAATAACTTTGTAATAGGCTATACGCTGCTGATTGACCTGACGCGAAAGAATGAGATGGTCTTCAGGGAAGCCTCCTTCTCCTTCGCACTTATAACCGCAAGCATATTGATAGTACTTATCGTATTCTGGGTTACCTGGAAAAACCTGGCTGAAGAGAGGCGGCTGTCTGAATTGAAAACCGATTTCATAAACAACATGACCCATGAGCTTAAGACGCCTCTCTCAACAATAACCGTTGCGAGCCGGACGCTTGAGAAAAATCAGGTACTTACAGATCCCGGGAAGGTTCTTGAAACGGCAAAACTGATCGGAAAGCAGAGTGTCCACCTGAACCAGCTCATCAATACCATACTTGAAGTAAGCCTGCTTGAGAGAACTGAGTTCGAGCTCGATAAGCATAAAGTCAATCCTGACGAGCTTATACACCAGATCATTGCGGCATTCCTGACATCCTGTGACGGATGCGCCGTCATCGAAGAGGAGTATAATACTGCGGACATGACAATCGAGCTGGATATTCTCTATTTTACAACCATGATCAATAATCTTCTGGCCAATGCCGTAAAATACTGTGAAACAGATCCCTTAATTAAAGTTTCTGCGGTGTCAGAAGGAGGAAACCTTGTAGTTTCTGTTTCAGACAACGGCATTGGTATATCGCGCGAACACCTTGATCATATTTTCGAAAAGTTCTACCGCATAACTCACGGCAACATACACAAGACGAAGGGTCTCGGGCTGGGGCTCTATTATGTCAGGAGAATAGCAACAGCTCACGGAGGGGATGTTTCAGTCACAAGCAAGCCGGGACGCGGAACAACATTCAGGATCAGTATACCGCAATAAACTCTGAAGACATGAAAATACTAATTGCAGAAGATGACATCGATTTTGGCAATATCCTTTCACAGTATGTTACACTGAGTGGTTTCGAGGTTGTTCTCGGCCGTAACGGGAGGGAGGCGTGGGATCTGTTCCGGTCAGAAAAACCTGACATATGTGTTCTTGATGTCATGATGCCAGAGATGGACGGCTTCACACTGGCTGAAAAGATGAGGACGACAGAGCCGGGCATACCTTTTATCTTTCTGACAGCCAAAAGCATGCGTGAAGACATCGTTAGAGGATTAAAGCTGGGAGCTGACGACTATATTACCAAGCCCTTTGACCCTGAGATGCTTATATTGCGTATAAATAATATACTCCGCCGGGTCTATTCCACTGTCGACGACGAATACATGATCTCAAGGAGCACTCTTCGTTACAATGCTCTCGAGCTGATCACTCCGGAAGGAAAGGAGAAGCTCACTCTCAGGGAGGCGCAGCTTCTCAGGCATCTCATCATCAACCGTAACAAGACCCTCACCCGCGAGCAGATACTGACAGAGATATGGGGTGAAGACGACTATTTCCTGGGACGCAGCATGGATGTCTTCATCAGCAGGCTCAGGAAGTACCTTTCGGCAGACCAGGGTCTCGCATTGCGCACGCTGCGAGGGCTGGGATTCGTCCTGGAAGAAATCAAATAGATCATTTAAAGAAACGGGTCAATATACAAGCAGAGACGCATCTGAGATGCGTCTCTGCACTGTTATTGATGAACTGTTTCCGGAATTAATATCCGAGAGTAAAATCCTTTTCGGTGGCCGGAACCCCCTCCTTCATCCAGGCCGGCATAGGCTCACCCTTGAGGTAATGACCGAAGAACTGTGACATCCGTTTCTGGAAGTCGATCCTGTTCGGCACCTTTAGTGGCCAGTGGGGTTCGCCGTTGTAATTCAGCAGCCATGCAGGCTTGCCAAGTCGGCGCATGGCAATGAAGAATTCGATCCCCTGGTACCATGGTACTGCATCGTCCATATCATTGGCCATTATCAGTATTGGTGTTGTCACCTTTTCCATGGCAAAGAGGGGTGAGTTCTCCCAGTAAAGATGGGGAGCCTCCCAGATACTTGCTCCTATCCGGCTCTGCTGGTGCTCATACTGCATTGAACGGTTTGCACCGCTTCCCCATCTTATTCCGCCATAAGCACTGTACATGTTCACCACCGGGGCACCTGACTCAATGGCAGCAAAGAGGTTGGTCCTCGTGGCCAGATAGGCTACCTGGTATCCTCCCCAGCTGTGGCCCTGTGCCCCGATGTGCTTTTCATCAACAAATCCTTTTTCTATCAGTGACATCACACCCGGCATCACACAGTTATAGGCACTCTGTCCCGGGTAACCGTCAATATAATATATATCAGGGTTGAAAATGAGATAATCATTGCTTGTATAATAAGGGTAGTTTATTGTCGACCTGCCCGGTTCAAGCGGCATGTGCCTGAATAATCCGGCAGAGCTTTTTTCATAGAAGTTGACAATCATCGGATATTTCTTTGCCGGGTCAAAATTATCCGGCTTGTAGAGTAACCCTTCAACCTCACGGCCGTCAAGCGAAATCCACTTCACCAGCTCTGCCGTGCCCCAGCGGTAATCCTTTTGCTGCGGGTTGGCGTTTGTAAGACGCTTCTCCCGGGTAAAAGTGAGGTCCGATATCAGGTAGTCAGGAAACATCTTGAAGTCCTCCTTCGAGTAGATTACAGTGTTGCTTTTTCTGGCCTTTATGGGGGTACCGTAAGAATAGTTTCCACCCGTTAGCTGCACCGGAGCCTCCTTCTTTTTCATATCAAGCGAATAGAATGCCTGAGCCCTTGTCACCTCGTTTATTCCCTGGAGATATTGTTTCTCTGAGGGATCAATAAAATCGTTTTCGGGATCAAAATCAAGCAGACGGTAGGTGACCCTGTTATTGCTGCCATTAATGGTAACATTTAACGGGGTTCTTGCAGCTGCCGGGTCAAGTGACCAGATATCATATCTGTCAGAGACCAGGAACGCCTTGTCATCCCTGAGCCATCCGGCGGCCGGGTATGACGGGGCAGGATTGGGAACGTCGTTCTCCGCATCCCATAAAGGAAGGCTGACAGGGGTTGTCAGACGGTATTCGCGTCCTGCGGCCAGGTCATAGCTGTACCATGAGCTGTCGATTGAGTGATACCAGTAGAGGTATTTCCCTGCCGGCGAGACACGCATCCTGGCCCTGTAGTTCTCCTTAATCTTCTGAGTCACCCCCGTCATGATGTCAACCACCCATATGTCATATCTGTTCAGGGTTGCTCTCCCACATCGACTGCAGCTGGTAGGGGAGGTTTGAGGAGGCCACAGCTTTTGTACCGTCACCTTTGTCTGCAAGCTGTATGTCAGGCATGTCAGGTGTGGCAAGCTGTAAGACCTTATTCAGGTTTGCATGATACACGGCCATATAGTTTCGCTTCATCTCACGCTGTTTATTCACAACCTGTGCAGTATGCAACTCCCCTTCAGCATAATGCCATACATCAACAACTGCGCGGTCCTCGTCGAGGATGGTAGTATCCTTGACCTTGTAAGCCGGTGAGGTGCCGAAGAACAGCCTCGGGTTTTTTTCGGCAAATGCGAGTCGTGCATTCTCGTTGATGATCCAACCCTCAGGTATGCCAGGAGTGCCCTGTGCGGCTGCAACAGTCGCAAGCCCCTTGCCTCCCCAGTAACAGAGTGAATATGTGTTACCTGCCTTGTCCTTTTCATCAAAGGAGACGATGAATGCTGCCCTCTGCCCCGTTTTGTCGACTGAAAGCTGCTTGTACTTTGCCTTCCCTGTATAGAGAGAAGTTTTTGTACCCTTTTTAAGATCTATCAGAATCACTCCAGGTTGAAGATCCTTATCGTCGCCGGTGGTTGCAAGCATCAGCATCTCAGCCTCTTCGGCGAAAGTATAATCAGTAACGAACTTAACTGTATCAGTAGTACCGCTCAACAGGTTTCGTATATATAATGTGTAACCGTTCTCTTCAGACTCAGTCTTAGGCTTCTTATTGTTTTCCTTACCGTTCTCCTTCACAGCCTCCTTCCCGCTGCCTGTGGTGTCTTTAGAGGCAGCCGGCTTCTCCTTTACCGGTTCACACTGCCATGCCAGCCATCCCGACCATTTGGCAGGCACCTTGTATCCCTTCAGACGCATTATGGTATCGGTCACTCCGCCTGTTATTTCATGTATGGCAAGCATGTCAAGCGGCATATCATCCTTCTTCGTTTTTTTCAGCTTCAACTCCTTCACTTTTTCAAGCGGAGGCTTGATTGTAAAGATCATAAACCGTGAGTCACCTGTGATATTTATTCCTGTGGCACACTCAAAAGTGGCTTTCAGTTCAGCCTTCGCGTCATATAATGTAACAACAGGGTCGCCAATGGTCGGTTCGGTCCTGAATGCTGCAAGAGAGCCGTCATCTGAAATTACCCTTTCAGATATCCGGTTCCATTTTGCAAGATCGTCAATGGTCAGCGGCACACGTTCCTGTGCAATTATTACTGAACACTGGATAAGGATCAGAAAATAAAGTAGGGCCTTTTTCATAGTGTATTTGTTTTTTGTTTATTTTAATGGTCTGCATAAAAATAGCAGATTTGATCCGGAAAAAAAGATGTTTCAGGATATGTTAAGGATACAACAGATGAAACATATAATATTGATTTACATGGATATGGATTCTTAATCCGCTTAATTAACCGAAGCAGGAAAGTTTAAAACACCTATACAGCGACACATATAACAGTAATACAAATAGAAATCATTTAACCCTTAAACCATGAAAAAACTACTAACCTTAGCAATTTTTATTTTCATCCTGGCAAACGTGTCAGCCCAGAATGCAGACCAGAAATGGGGTATAAGTATCTTTGGCGGCAAGACAGAATATGTCGGAGACTTTGGAAACGGCTTTTTTGACTGGGATCCGTGGGTATACGGTCACATAGGAATATCAGGGAACCGCTACCTAAACTCGTCCTTTGATCTTAACCTGCAGCTGGAGACCGGGTCTTACGGTTACTGGGAAAGTTCGACTTCCAACTTCTATGCAAAAAAGACAGACGGAGCGCTCCTTCTCAGGTATAAATTCAACAACGGCTATGCTCTTAAGGAGGACGCACTTGTGGCACCCTTCCTGACAACAGGCTTTGGCTTTGCCAGTTTTGCCGCCGAGGAAGATGAGTTAAGGACCAAGACAGATGACTGGGATGCATTCGTCACCCTGGGAGGGGGATTCAGGTTCAATGTTGACCCCAGATTCTCTTTCGAGTACCAGTTTCTTTACAATTTTACCAACGGCGACGAGAGAGACCTGAATACAACTGACGACATGAATGACAGGTTCCTGTCACATTCACTTGGTATTATCTTCAATCTTTAAGGATTACTTTAGCGTAAGTGGGATTCATCCGGCACAAATCCATTCTGAACATTTTCCCGGAAACACATCCCGTCATCTAAGATTAAGAGGCCGTCTCATCAAATAAATGGGACGGCTTTTTCTCAATTTATGCCGGTGGCAACAGCAGCGAAGAAGACCGGATTACTGATCTGTTCTTAAGAAAATGACTAAATTGCTGATAATTTCAAGTCTGTTTTGACATGAAGCATCTGTGCATGCTGTTATTCTGCCTTTCAGGCATGATGCCGGTTCAGGGGCAGGACAGGATGATGAATTTAAACCACTTTACGTTTATGTGTAGCGTATCATTTCCTATCAATGACTAATGAATCATTGAGTTTCAATATTAATTGAACAAAACCATAAAATAATGAATTACAGGAAATTAGGCAAGACAGAATTCGAGGTTTCGGAGATTTCTCTCGGCACGTGGCAGGTTGGAGGCAAATGGGGATCAACCTTTGATCACAATCTTGCTGAGAGCATAATCAGGGAGGCTATTGACGGCGGAGTCAACTTCATTGACACTGCCGATATCTACTCCGACGGAGAGAGTGAAAAGGCTGTCGGGAAGGTTGTGAGAGAGTCGGCGACACGTATTTACATAGCCACCAAATGCGGCAGAAAGATGCAGCCGCATAATAACAAGGGATATACTCCGGCTACTATGAGGGGATTCGTGGAAGAGTCGCTTGGCAGGCTCGGGGTTGACTGCCTTGACCTGATCCAGTTGCACTGCCCTCCCATTGAGGTTTACTATCGACCTGAGATATTCGGAGAGTTTGAAAAGATGAAGCAGGAAGGCAAGATTCTCAATCTCGGGGTGAGTGTCGAAAAGGTTGAGGAGGCCCTGAAAGCGATAGAATTTGATAATGTCACAACCATCCAGATAATTTACAACATCTTCCGTCAGAGGCCCCATGAGAGGTTCTTTGGTCTGGCCAGGGAAAAGAATGTCGGTCTGATAATACGGGTGCCGCTGGCAAGCGGACTGTTGTCAGGAAAGTACACGGCAGAAACACGGTTCGGACCGGGCGACCACCGTTTTTATAACCGTAACGGGATGTTTTTCGACAAGGGTGAGACATTCTCCGGTGTGCCATTTGAAACGGGACTTCAGGCAGTGGCAAAACTGATACGTCTCTTTCCTGATAACACTCCGCTTGCTCACGTAGCCCTGAGATGGATACTGATGCGTGAAGAGGTGGGTTGCATAATACCCGGGGCATCGTCTCCTGACCAGGTCAGGACAAACCTGGAGGCAGCTTCCTTCCCGCAACTGACAACGGGGCAGATGGATGCCATCAGAAAGATATATGAAGATGATATCAGGCCGCTGGTTCACCAGCTATGGTGAGAATGCCATCCACCAGTTTCCGCCATTCGCCTGCCTTATACCGGCATTCGCCAGTTGCAGCACAAACGGGTAAGGAAGCTTCATATAGATTTGTGCCATATGATTCCTGGTAGTATCTGTTCCTTATGGAAAAAACAAAAACTGCACTGATAATAGGCGCCGGGATAGGTGGCATAACAACATCGGTCTTCCTCGCGAAAAAGGGATACAGTGTCGATATCTATGAAAAAAACAGCTTCGCCGGAGGACGCTGCGGACAGATAGTGCGCGACGGGCACCGCTTTGACATGGGTGCAACAATGATGCTCATGCCTGATGTCTACCGCGATATCTTCAGATCGCTGGGAATGACTCTGGAGAATGAGTTGAAGGTAAAACCACTGGATGATATTTATACAGTTTATTTCAGTGACGGAACCAGCCTCGCCTTCTCAAAAGACCGGGAGAGGATGAACAGTCAGCTGGAGAAGCTGGAACCAGGGAGCGCATCAGAGTCTGAAAAATATGTCACTACGGGTTATCACCTTTATAAGATGGCATTTGAAAAACTCATCGGCCGCAACTTTACCCGGTTCTTTGATTTCTTCAACCTCAGCAATGTTGTGCTTCTTGTAAAGTTGAAGACCTATATCGGGCACAGCAGGTATACAGCCCGGTTTTTCAGGTCGCAACACCTTCAGATGGCCTATACCTTCCAGAACATTTATGTCGGTCAGAGCCCCTTCAGCGCTCCCGCTCTCTTTTCAATGATACCGGCTGCGGAGCTTACCGAAGGGTCATTCTTCCCTGAAGGAGGTATGCACAGTATCGTCAGAAGGCTCATTGAGGCGGCTGAGGAGCATGGAGTCAGGTTTCATTTCAACAAGCCCGTGTCAGGCATCAACATAAAGAGCGGCAGAGCCACAGGAGTCACTTTCAGCGACGGCGGAGAGGCAGCAGCAGACGTCATAATAGCCAATGCTGATCTCCCGTATGTCTACCGCAACCTGCTGCCACCCTCATTCAAGTCGTGGCGAATAAAGAGGATGCGGTACTCATGCTCAGCCCTCGTTCTTCACTGGGGCGTCGACAGACAATATCCCCAACTGGGACATCACAGCGTCTTCCTCTCAGACGACTTCCGGAATGGTCTGGACAAGATCTTCAGGGAGAAGTCAATGGGTGAGGATCCCAGCTTTTATATTCATTCCCCCGTACATACTGACCCTTCGGCAGCCCCTGCAGGCTGCGACTCCCTGTCAGTCATTGTGGGAGTCGGCCATCTTGATAAGAGACACCCGCAGGACTGGGAACAGATCATAGCCACGGCACGCAGGACGGTCTTCTCAAGGCTGAAGCAGCTGGGCATCAACGACCTTGAAGATCATATAAAGTTTGAGATTGCGGCTCCTCCGGCAGCATGGGAGGATTCATTCAACATAACAAAGGGCTCGGTGTTCGGCAGCCTCGGGCATAATATCCTGCAGATGGGCTATTTCCGTCCTCACAACAGGGACAACCGGTACAGAAACCTCTATTTCACGGGAGGAAGCACGCACCCCGGTAACGGAATCCCGATGGTGTTGCTGTCGGCGAAACTGGTGTCGGAAAGAATTATCATGGAACAGAATAAACTATAAGGGGATAATGATTAATTCGGAACAACTCTTATCTACTTTTGAATCAATTGATTTTCAAAAGATTACTGACCATCCCAACATCCTTATTGCCGCCATGTTCTGGGATCAGGAGCGGTACCAGGCAGCCCGTACGTGTTACCGTTTCATGCGCACCATTGATGATCTCATAGATAATCACAAGGCAGAATTCAGCGGCATTGCCGAAGATGACAGGGAACAGTTCACCGGAGATGTTCACAGGTGGCTTGACATGCTGCATGATGGCTCAGACATCTCTCCCTTCGGCAGAGAACTGACCGGGACGGTTCAGCGCTTCAGGATTCCGCGCAGGGCTCTTGAAGACTTTGCCGAGTCGATGCTTTATGATGTCACACATGACGGTTTTGCCATACTGGACGATTTCATTCATTATTCGGGTGGCGCTTCAGTAGCTCCGGCAACCATCTTCGTTCACCTTGCAGGCCTGCAGGAAAAGAACGGCATATACCATGACCCCCCTTTTGATGTAAGAAGTACGGCACTGCCATGTGCAATGTTCAGTTATTTTGTGCACATAATACGTGACTTCCGCAAAGACCAGCTGAACAACCTGAGTTATTTTGCCGATGATGTGATTGAGAGGCATCACCTTTCGCGCTCCGAGATGAGGAATATTGCAAACGGTGCCGGCATACCGGACGGATTCAGAGCCATGATGAGAGAATACCGGCAGATAGCTGACGGTTACAGGGCTGACACCCTGAAGGTGATGAAAGAAATATTTCCCCTTCTTGAGCCAAGGTACCGGCTCAGCCTCGAGGTGATCTTTGACCTCTATATGATGGTCTTCGAGCGCATTGACCCCGATCACGGCACCTTCTCCACAGAAGAGCTCAATCCGACACCGGATGAGACACGGGAGCGGGTCAGGGGGGTGATTGAAAGGTTTAGTAAATGAAATAAGGAGCAAGGGGCAGGGGGCAAGGAGCAAGGAGCAAGGAGCAAGGAGCAAGGAGCAGGCAATAGGCAATAGGCAATTAGGCCTGCATGACTGCAAGACCGCATGACCGCACGACGGAGCGAAGCGACAGACCTTCAGACCTTCAAGCCTCCGCTAAAGCTACGGCCTGCAAAGCAGACGTAAATCCCTGACCCTATTGAAAATCCGCAGGTAATGATTATTTTGCAATCTCATTCTGACCTGAGATGCTAAAGCGAATCCCTCACACCTATGTCATTGTCTTCAGCATAGTAATAGTATGTGCTGCCCTCACATGGGTGGTACCCGGCGGATCATTCGACAGAGAGACGGTAAGTGTCAACGGCATTGACAGGAATGTAGTTATTCCGGGCTCATTTCAGTATACTGAAAGCAGTCCCCAGTCGTGGCAGATATTTTCAGCACTCTTCGACGGATTCGTCGAGAGAGCCGACATAATAGTCTTTATACTTATTATCGGAGGTGCCTTCTGGATCATGAATGAAAGCAAGGCCATCGATGTGGCAATCGGATCGGTACTCCGTCTCACTGCAAGAGCGGGTAACAGGGGACTCATAAAAAAGATAGGTGCTGACAACCTCATCTTTCTGCTGATCATGCTCATATTCAGTTTTTTCGGCGCAGTATTCGGTATGAGTGAGGAGACAATCGCTTTTACAATAATTTTCGTACCGCTGGCAATATCAATGGGCTATGACTCCATTGTCGGAGTATCACTCTGCTTTGTTGCTGCGGCACTGGGGTTTGCCGGAGCCTTCCTTAATCCTTTTACTATCGGGATCGCCCAGGGGTTGTCTGACCTGCCGCTGTTCTCCGGCCTTGAATACAGGCTGGTCATGTGGGTGATAATAAGTGCCGTGGGATTTGCATATATCCTTGTCTATGCCCGCAAAATCCGCAAGGATCCTCAACGCTCTTCGGTAAGGGAGGACGACAATTACTGGCGCACCCTGCACAGCATGAACGGGGTGAAGATCGAGTATCATACGCCCGCTGCAGCCTGGGTGGTCTTCGCCCTCCTGACTGCCGTGATGGCAATCTTTTCATGGGTCAGCCCTCTGACGTCACTTTCCTTTGGTGAGGGTAAAATAATCCTTCCTGCCATTCCTGTCTTAACTGGTTTGTTCCTGATATCCGGGTTTATTACTCTCAGGAAGTCAGTACATTTTTTTGTCATCAACATCCTTCTTTTCACGATATTCTTCCTCATAACAGGCGTAATGGGCTATGGCTGGTATATCATGGAGATCGCCACCCTCTTTTTTGCCATGGGGATTGCCGCCGGCATGTCAATGAGTTACGGTGCAAACAAGATAACGAAGCTCTTTCTTGACGGCGTGAAGGACATCCAGTCGGCAGCCCTCATCGTGGGTCTTGCCGGAGGAATAATCATCATTCTTGAAAACGGAAACATCATAGACACACTGTTGTACAAACTTTCCGGTTCGATAGCTGGCGCGGGTAAGCTTGGGGCTGTCAGCATGATGTACGTGGTTCAGAACCTCATCAACCTCGTGATGCCTTCAGGGTCAGCCAAGGCAGCCCTCACCATCCCGATGATGTCGCAGTTTTCAGACCTCATAGGCATCTCGCGGCAGGCAACAGTGGTAGCCTTTCAACTGGGCGACGGTTTCACGAATATGATAACACCCACATCCGGAGTGCTGCTCGGCGTCCTGAGCGTGGCAAAAATACCATATGAGAAATGGTTCAGATGGGTGTTGCCGCTGATACTGATTTTGACATTGCTAGGCTTCATTCTTCTGATACCAACTGTTTTCTTAAATCTGAAAGGATTCTGAAAAGTGATACTTTAACCTGAGACAGGGAGAATATATTAAACTGAGAAAGGTAAGAACGAAGATAATTTGTTTCTTTAATGCAGATAACACACTTTAAAGCAATATATGGACGTACAGATCTTATATATGCTTGCCTTCCTGGTCGGGATTTTTCTCCTTCTCTACCTGAATGATCAATTGCATAAGAGATATGGAATTGCCTCAGAATACACCAGGAAGCTGGCCCACTTCTCAGCCACGGGATCTACTCTTACTTTCCCGTTGCTCTTTACATCGCACTGGTATCCGTTCGTCCTTGCACTGGTCTTCTTTCTCATACTGCTGTTGAGTATGAACACGAAGTACCTGAAATCGATTCATGAGATCGACAGGTACTCTGCAGGGAGTTTCCTGCTCCCACCTGCCATTTACCTCCCCTTTCTTATCTCTATCAAAGCGGGTGATCCCTTCTTTTTTATCCTTCCCACCCTGATCCTGGCTGTAAGTGATCCTCTTGCCGGCCTGGCAGGATATATTTTCAGGGAAGGAAATCCAAAAATAGTTCTCTTCTCCAGGCAGCTGAACAAGACAATATATGGTTCCTCAACCTTCTTTGTTTCATCCTTCGTTCTGAGTCTGGTAGCAATGAGCATCAATACGCACCACATGGGGGGAGAGACTTTTATGGCAGCCCTTTTTATGGCGGCAGCCACAACAGTCACCGAAATGCTCAGTCCCGGAGGAACGGATAACATTACTGTTCCTATGATGGTAATTCTTGTTCTTAGTCTTTACAATTGATAACAATAATAATTATCCCGCATGCCATGACTGCTCCCCGTGAAAAAGAAAACATATACAATGTACCAAACGCACTCAGCGCCTACAGGCTCCTTGTCGCTCCGGTAATCCTTTATCTCGCAGTCACAGGAGCCGAGAAGCCGTTCATTATCCTTATATGCATCAGCCTGATAACAGACATTCTGGACGGATTCATAGCCCGCAGGTTCAACCTGGTGACAAGAATAGGTGCACAGATTGACAACCTGGCCGATTTTGCCACATACATGCTGGCTGTCTATGGCCTCTACAGGTTCAGGTGGGAAGAGGTTGAACCTCATGCATGGCTGCTCTGGCTTTTCTTTATTGTCTTTTTCATTTCGTACTTCATCGGATGGATCAGGTTCAGGAAGATGCCCGGGCTTCATCTCTATTCAGCTGTCACAGCCGCTTACCTGCAGGGCTTTTTCCTATTTATGGTCTTTGCCGCCGGCTTCTGGCCCTGGCTCTACTTCCTGGCTATGGGATGGGGAACGATAGCATATATCGAGAAATGCTTCGTGCTACTGATGATCGATGAGATAGCGCCCGGCAACAAGGGCCTTTACTGGGTACTGAAGAAGAAACGTGAGTCCAAAGAATAAAAAACACATACCTGCAATGGAAACATCCGATTCAGAAACAGCCGGCAGTTTCGACTCAATAGAGGGTACACCTCGCATCTCCCTGAGAGAATTTGCGACTATCGCAGTCATATGCCTGGTAACAGGGATTCTCATACACATCCCGAAGCTCACCGGATTCGATCCCTTTGCAAGTGGCTTCTATGCAGGTAACACCGGCCTGATAGCCTTCTTCGGACTCATTGCCTATTCAGTCGTTTCCGGCGTGAAACCCGGGAAGAGGTGGTTGTGGTTCCTGTCAGCGGTTTTTGTGGTCTCTGCCCTCTTTATTAACCTCATCCCTGCGGATCTGAATGATCAGCCGTACATACTCGCCTGCATTCACCTGCCGCTGCTCATGTGGTGTGTCTACGGCATTACCTTCACCGGGTTTGACATCCGCAGCATCGGAAAAAGAGTTGCCTTCATCAGGCACAACGGTGATATGGCAATCCTCGGAGCATTGATTGTTCTTTCCGGGATGCTCTTTGCGGGGTTCACCATCGGACTCTTTGAGTCGATAGAGGTAAGCA
Source organism: uncultured Bacteroidales bacterium (assembly GCA_963732365.1). Taxonomy (GTDB): domain Bacteria; phylum Bacteroidota; class Bacteroidia; order Bacteroidales; family VadinHA17; genus SR-FBR-E99. The sequence continues at coordinate 382,793 of CAVSZC010000007.1, forward strand.
CTGAGAAGTTCTTCACCCAGTATATAGCCCCCTGGGGCGTTGTTGCTGCACCTGCTGTAACAGCATTCATCATCCGCCATTTTCCAAGGCTCACGGGCAGGATAGCACCAATAATCGCAACACTTTTCAGCCCGCTGGTACTTTTTACACTTATCATTTACCTTCTGGCTGTCATCTTCACAGGGAAGGACCCCTACAGTGACCGCGATTTCCTCATCATGTTCAACATGATGCTTCTTGCGGTGATGGCGATAATTGTCTTTTCCATCTCCGAGAGCCCCGAGGCGACAAAGAGAAGGTTCAGTGAGCTGGTTCTGCTGGCACTCTCAGTCGTAACTCTTATAGTTGATCTGGTTGCGCTGTCAGCCATCTTCTACCGGCTGGGTGAGTTCGGCATCACTCCTAACCGCGTAGCTGTACTAGGGTCTAACCTGCTGGTACTGGGCAACCTGATTCTCATCACCATCGACCTGTTCCTGGTGACCTTCCGCAACGCTCCCCTGGGCCAGGTAAACCTCACCACGGCAAGGTACCTGCCATGGTACATGCTCTGGACCATTTTTGTGACGTTCGGATTTCCGCTGATATTCTGACAGCAGATGTTGTCTTAAATGTCACCACCTCCCTCCTGTCCGCCGGCTGGCGGACAGGGGTACTCCTCCTTGTCAAGGAGGAGAAAATTAATAATCTGTTAATCAATACTTTCCCCTCCTTTTTAAGGAGGGGTGTCCCGACCGTAGCGTCGGGACGGGGTGGTAAAAAAGCTATTAAAAACGCCTCTACCTTTTCATTGCCTTTGTCAGCACACCCATCACGCCCCTGATGAAGGTGGCGGAGGTGAGGACCTTCACCACCGGATGTACCGGTGCACGACGTCGGGCAGTTGATGTACGTCCATACCGTCCGGTCTCCCTTTCTTTTTCCCTTGCCTTTCTCTCTTCCGCCTCATCCTTCTCCCGTTCCAGCGATGCCATCTTGCGTTCCAGCATCTCGCAGGCACTCTCCCGGTCAATCACCCTCGAATACTTCCTTACCAGATCAGAAGAGCTGTTTATGGAGTCTATCTCTTGTTCCGTAAGTATATCCATCCTGCTCATCGGGGCCCGCATCATGACCGCAGCAAGAGGAGTGGGGATACCTTTCTCATTCAGGGCGGTAACAAGGGCCTCCCCTGTGCCGAGTGAAGTGAGAACCTCCTCTGTCTTATAGTATTCCGAAACGGGGAAATTATCTGCCGTCAGTCTTATCTCCTTGCGGTCATTGGCAGTGAAGGCCCTGAGAGCATGCTGCACCTTCAGCCCGAGCTGGGCAAGCACTGAGGCTGGCACATCCATAGGGTTCTGCGTGATGAAATAAACCCCCACTCCCTTGGAACGGATGAGCTTGACGATTGTCTCTATCTGTTCAAGGAGTGTCTTGCTGGCCTGGCTGAAGATGAGATGAGCCTCATCAATGAAGATGACCAGCTCTGGTTTTGGCTGATCACCTTTCTCCGGCATCTGGCTGTATACCTCGGCAAGAAGTGAAAGCATGAAGGTAGAGAAGAGTTTCGGCTTATCCTGTATATCATTCAGACGGATGATGTTTATATAACCGTTACCGCTGCTGTCCCTGCGCATCAGGTCATAGATATCGAATGACTCCTCGCCGAAGAAGCGTTCGGCGCCCTGCTGCTCGAGCTCAATGATCTTACGCAGGATAATACCTGCAGATGCACTTGAGATCATACCGTACTCATCCTCAAGCTCACTCCTGCCTTCACCGGTGAGATACTGAATGACCTTTTTTATGTCTTTAAGGTCAATCAGCCCCATGTTGTTATCATCACAATACTTGAAAATGATTGATACTATGCCCGCCTGTGTGTCATTGAGGTCAAGAATGCGTGAGAAGAGTACGGGGCCGAATTCAGAGACAGTTGCCCGCAGACGCACGCCGTTCTGTCCGGAGATTGTCAGCAGCTCGACAGGGAAACCCAGTGTCGAGTATGGAAGGTTTATCTTCGAGTGCCTGTCGGTAATGAACGGCTTCTCCTCGCCGGGTTTTGCCACGCCGCTTAAGTCACCCTTGACATCCATGACAAGTGAGGGAATGCCCTTTAGTGACAACTGCTCGGCAAGAACCTGGAGTGTCTTGGTCTTACCGGTGCCTGTCGCGCCGGCTATAAGTCCATGCCTGTTCAGGGTCTTAAGCGGCACCCTGATATGTGTGTCTGCGACAGCCTCACCCTCAAATATTGAGCCGCCAAGGATGATATAATCCCCCTTGCAGGTATAACCTTCATTGATGTGTGCCGTAAAACTGTCTCGTCTGCTCATGATTTGATATTTATGATATAAAGATATAAAAAGCCGCCGGAGAGATGCTCCGGCGGCTTTCACAATAATAGAATTTCCAGTAATTATTTGGCCTCGAGAAGCTCTTTCACTTTTGCGCCGAGAGCATCGCCGCGCAGGTTATGGCCAACGATTATTCCGTTCTCGTCAAGGAGGAAGTTGGCAGGTATGGCGCTGACGGCATAAAGTTTTGCCGGAGCACAATCCCAGTACTTAAGATCCGATACATGTGTCCATGTGAGCTTATCGTCAGCAATGGCTTTCGTCCATGCATCAGCGGTCTGGTCAAGTGACACTCCAAAGACATCAAAGCCGAGCTTGTTGTACTCATTCCATACTTTGACGACATTGGGGTTCTCCTGACGGCAGGGGCCGCACCATGCTGCCCAGAAATCAACGAGAAGAAGTTTCGTGTTGCCGCCGATCTTTGAATAGAGTGATACGGGGTTTCCGTCAACATCATTCAGGGTAAAGTCGGGAGCCTTTTGCCCGATTGCCACTGCCTTGAGCAAAACCAGCTTTTCCTTCATCGTAATGACTGACTGTACTTTGTTCAGTGTGGTGTCAAGTTTGCCAAGGAGCTCTTCCATCTCGGAAGCCTCAAGATAATAGGCAATCTCGCCAAGAACAGAAGGTGCAATATAAGAAGAGGGGTTGTTTGTGATAAACTCTTTCTTCATTTCAGTCTGTTTGGTGTCCATCGCTTCGAACTCCTTTTCGATGGCAGCTGCAAGCTCTTCATTACCGGCCATCTTGGCCTCACGGTAACGGTCATATGCTTTGCGCATCTCATCATTCATCCCATCAAATGATGCCTTGTATGTCTCGTATTCAGTATGTGTCTGTGAGCCTGTCACTGAAGCCAGGTAAAGTGAATCGGCTTTGCCGGTGATGGTTATCTCTGAGTTCTCGATAAAAAAGTTCAGTCCGCCGCGTTTATCCTTAATAGCAAGGTTAACCATCTGGGGATATTCAATTACACCCTCAAAGGTAAATGAACCATTAACAAGGTTAGCGGAGTCTATTACAGAGTATCCGCCTGGGATGCGCTTCTGTAGAAGTATTATGCCATCCTGTGCACCATCAACGGTGCCGCTGATGACAAACTTCGGCTCTTTGGCACAAGAAGCTACCAGAAGGGCAGCAGCAAAAAGAATAAACAGTTTTTTCATTTTTAAATAATTTTTCATTTGAATTTCATAATCTTAAAGTGAGCGCAAAGATATAAATATTTGATAATTACCTCTTGCTGTTGAAATATTTATCCAGCAGGAGTGTCGCAGGTTTGTATGATGTCGTCTCACCTTCTCGGAGCTGTTTCTCAAGCTCAGGAATCAGATCCCTCACTTCAGGATGACTGTAGAATGAGAACTTCAGTGTATCAATAATAGTTTCGTGCATCCTGGTAACAGCCTGTTCGCGTCGTCGCTCCCAGAAATAACCGTTGCTTTTTGTAAGGCTTACATAATCGCGGATCGTCTCCCAGATATCTGTTATCCCCTTATTTTCAAGTGATGAGCATGTCATCACTCTGGGATACCATTTTGACTGTGAGAGGGGGAAGAGGTGAAGTGCATTTTTATATTCGACCCTGGCCATTTCTGCTTTCTGCACGTTACTGCCGTCGGCTTTTGTGATAATGATTGTGTCAGCCATTTCCATAATCCCCCGTTTTATTCCCTGCAGCTCGTCTCCGGCCCCGGCGAGCATTAGGAGCAGGAAGAAGTCAACCATGGAATGGGCTGCGGTCTCAGACTGCCCCACTCCGACTGTCTCAACGATAATTGTATCGAACCCGGCCGCTTCGCACAAAATAATTGACTCCCTCGTCTTCCTGGCCACACCCCCCAGTGTTCCCGCTGCCGGCGAAGGTCTGATAAAGGCATCAGGGTCAATACTGAGCTTATCCATGCGGGTCTTGTCGCCCATGATGCTTCCATGGCTCTGCTGGCTGCTCGGATCAATTGCAAGCACTGCCAGACGCCTGCCGTACAGGTGTGTGAGCATGGTCCCGAAAGTGTCGATGAATGTGCTCTTGCCAGCACCGGGAACGCCTGTAATGCCAAGTCGTACTGATCTTGAACTGGCAGGGAGACATTTCTCTATTACCGTCTGTGCCAGGTCGTAGTGTTCAGGCAGAGAGCTTTCCACCAAAGTGATAGCCTGGCTCAGTATGGTTCTGTTACCCCGCAGGATACCGTCTGTGTAATCTTCGGCAGTGAGCTGCCTGCGGCGGTTCTTCCTGATGCGGTTTATGACATCAGGATTGATGCTTGGCGGCGGTGAAACACCCTTCTGAACCGATAGTGATCCGGCTGATTCCTTTCCCTTATTCATTATCATTTAACGGATGGCGAAGACTATTTTGCTGCGGCACCTTCAACAAGCACTTCGCCCTTGATCATCAGCATCACCTCTGAGCTCTTCGGATCATTCGTATAAACAAAGATGTTCTTGTAGATACTGCCCTTGTAGCCGCCCGAATTGAATTTGGCCTTAATACTCCCCTTTGCTCCCGGCTTGATGACATTCTCTGTCGGCATCAGGGCAGTACACCCGCATCCGGCCTTCACGTGCCTGATTATAAGATCACTCTTGCCTTCATTTGTAAAGACAAATTCGACGTCGGCACTCTCATTCTGCTTTATCTGGCCGAAGTCAACCGTATTTGATGCAAGCTTGAATACAGGTGCGTCGGTAAGCTGCTGGCTGGTAAGGGCGGTGAAGTCTTCAACGAGGTTGGCTGATACATAAAGATAGATGTTCTCCATTGTTTTACCGTTGACCTTCATCCTGATGAGATCATTGACATTGCCCCAGCTGTTTTCATTGAGCCTGGAGTCATATGTCCCCTCAATGAGACCTTTCTCACCAGGCTTGAGTGTGGCGGGTGTGGCCTTCATGGCCAGATGTGCCGGCACTCCCTCAAACTCAATTGTTGCAGGCTCCTTGGAGGTGTTCATAATCGGCATCACCCTGATCTTCTTCTCACCTTTTTTTATCGAGGTAAATGCAAGATGATTCGATTCAAAACGTACCGGCCCAACAACAAATGTATAAAGCTCCTCGGTAGTCTTTTCCCGCGGCGCCACCTGTCCTTCAATGATCAGTACCGTCACCGCAGGCTTAGCATTTGAATAAACTGAAATGCTCTTTGCAAAGCGTCCATTAAATCCCCTTGGCTCAAAGACAGCGGTTACAAAACCCTTCCCTCCCGGAGGTATCGGAGATTTTGTATAGTCTGAGGCTGTGCATCCGCATGATGGCTGTACCCTGGTGATGACCAGAACCGAGTCACCCGTATTGGTAAAATTAAATACAACTTCCTGCTTCCCTGCTTCCTCCTTTAAAACTCCGTAGTCATGTCGCAGAACCGGAAAATTAAGCCTGGGCTGTGCCTGAATTCCTGCAAAAATCACCAGCAACACAAATAGTAATATACTCCTTTTCATCTTTATGTTTTTATTAATCTTTCTCTGATGCGCTAATCATAATCTTTCCATACATATAACAAAGATCAGACCAGAGAGGTTGCATCATATTAATCGTCAAATTTAATAAAAAACATTATGTCACTGTTTTTTTAATGGTTAATGCATTAGTTTTGCCTGACGGATGCTCTTTTCTGGAACAATTTTTGAGACAGGCGATGGAGGTATCCCGGTTTTGCTTTATGACAGGAAGAATACGCTACACTCTGGCTTTTCTGATATTTTTCATTCTGCCGCTCATCCCTTCTGCCGGACAGTTTTATAACGGCATGCAGATGAACTTCGGCAAAAACCGTGTGCAGTATAAAGACTTTTTCTGGACCTATTTCAGATTCGGTGAGATCGACTGCTATTATAATGAGTTCGGCAGAGAGGTGGCTGAATATGCAAGCGCCGTGGCGCATGATAAGCTGGATGAGATAGAAGATTATTTTGATTATACCCTCGACAAGAGGCTCATACTGATTGTCTACAACAAAAAGAATGACTTCAGGCAGAGCAATGTAGGGCTTATCTCGGCTGAGGATGACTACAATGTAGGAGGTTACAGCAGGGTCATCAAGAACAAAGTGATGCTCTGGTTCAACGGCGACCATGAGGAGTTTGACAAGGTCATAGCCTCCGCTATCGCGGAAGTGGTTGTATATGAGATGATTTACAATGCCGACGTACGTGACAACGTAAAGAGCGGTCAGACAATACACACCCCTGAATGGTACATCAAGGGGCTTGTGAATTATGTTTCCTACGGATGGGACATTGAGACAGACAACCGTGTCAGGGACGGCTTTGAGAACGGACGGTACAAGAAGCTTGACAACCTGGAATTTGAAGATGCCGTCTTCGGAGGGCATTCATTCTGGAAGTTCATCGGTGACACATACGGAGATGCTATAATCCCGAATATCCTTTATCTCTCAAAGGTATATAAGAACATAGAGGATGGCTTCCTCTACGGACTGGGTAAGAGCATCAAGGATGTGCTTGATGAGTGGAAGGCGTATTATATTGATTACTACAGCACCAAACCGGGAGAGAGCTATCCTGTCCCGAAGGAGATTGTGAAATCAAAGCCGCTGGAGAGGTATACTTCCGTGAAGGTAAGCCCCGATGGCCGCATGATAGCCTGGGTAGCAAACGACTGGGGAAAGCGTCGGATATGGATCTACGATACCGCAACCGGCAAAAAGAAAAAGATATTTACTGCTGAACCGAAGTATGAGCAGTCGGTTGATCATACCTATCCGGTCCTTGCCTGGCATCCCGGCGGCAAGATACTGACCTTTGTCAATGAAGAAAAGGGAGGGATGCAGCTCTATTTCTACAGAACTGATCAGAAAAACTTCGAGCAGAGAGCAATGCCCTTCTTTGAGAAAGTCCTTTCCTTTTCCTATTCACCTGACGGAACCAGGCTTCTTCTTTCAGCCGTCAGCAACGGCATGACGGATATTTACGTGCATACAATAATATCCGGAACCAATGAACGGTTAACCTTTGACGTAGCCGATGACTTTGATCCTTCATTCATCAGGGGACGTGACGAGACAATTATATTCTCGTCAAACCGTCTGACTGATTCGCTTACAAACAGAGGTAATCCGCAGGAGATGGTAGGGCTCACCTATAATCTCTTTACGTATGAGCTCACTCCCGGCAACCGGAAGCTCACCAGACTGGATGAGGGTACGTTGTCTGATTATCACAATCCGCTCAATGCATCAGCCAATTCAGCAGGATTTATCGGCAATGCCAACGGAATATTAAATTATTACTCGGCAAATGTTGACAGTGCAATCGCTTATGTTGACACCACGCTTCACTACAGGTACTTCATCGATTCGCGCCAGGTGACTGACTTCGCACGTAACCTTGAGGCTTTTGACAGGAATGGCGGCGTTGACGCTGCTGTGATCTTCAACGAAGGGCGTTACAGGCTCCTTACAGGCCCAACAGCCGAGACAGCCACAGTCAAAAGTGATGAAATAAAATCCACCCTCTATCGCGATGAGCTGACAGCCTCACTGAGGGCCGCAGACAGCATCAATATGCTCAGGGACTGGCTGCTGGCTGAGCGTGCAAAAATGAATGACACACTGAAAAAACCGCTGTATGAATATTTTGCCACGGATGAGCCTATCGACTTCCGTAATTATGTCTTCGAAAAGGAGAAGGAGAATTACTATGAGATGCAGTGGAGGAAGGATTATCTCGACATAGACCTCGACACCTCGAGAATGGAGATGCCTGGCGCAAGGGTTTACCGGACTGCATTTTACAACAACTATTCAGCGGCACAGATTGACTTCAACTTCCTGAACAACACCTACCAGGCCTACAACGGCGGGGCTCCTTATTTCAACCCCGGCCTCAATGTCCTTTTCAAGATCGGGGCCATTGACCTGTTTGAGGACTACCGTATTACAGGAGGATTTCGTTTTGCCGGTGACTTTGACAGCAACGAGTATCTCGTCAGCCTGGAGTCGCTTAAGGGCCATTTTGACAAACAGCTGATCTTCCACACGCAATCATTTGACAGTTATAACGATACCAGTTATTACAAAATAAAAAGCTATTCCACATATTTCTCCATCCGCAGGCCTCTCAGCGCTGTGATGGCAGTGAAAGGGACACTCAGCTACAGGTTCGACAATTACATTGTTCAGTCTACTGACCAGAACACCCTCCTTGCCCCCTCCTTCGGCCGTCACTGGGCAGGGCTGAAGGGAGAACTGATATACGACAATACACGGAAACGTACCATAAATATTTATTACGGAACCAGATACAAACTCTTCGCCGAGTATTACCGTGACCTCAGCCAGGCACATTCAGACATGGTGGTTTTTGGAGCTGACTTCAGGCATTACCAGAAAATACACCGTGATCTCATCTGGGCTAACCGCTTCGCAGCAAGCACCTCCATGGGCCCGTCACGCCTTATCTATTACCTGGGTGGAGTAGACAACTGGATGGGCTACATTTTTAATGACACACCCATGTTTGACCAGTCGGTACCTGTTGATCCGACAGTGAATTACGGTTTCCAGGCTCTTGCCACGAACATGAGAGGATTCACTCAGAACATCCGCAACGGAAGTAACTTTGCCTTGATAAACAGCGAGATACGGCTGCCTGTGATAAGATACATCGTCGGTCATCCGCTCAAGTCTGCATTCCTTAACAGCCTTCAGATTGTCGGTTTCGGTGATATCGGCATGGCATGGTCAGGATGGAACCCTTGGGGTAATGAAAACTACTGGGCTGACAAGGTATACAGGAACGGCCCGGTGGTTGTCACACTTGATTCGATGCGCGAACCCATCGTCGGAGGGTTCGGGTTTGGCGGAAGGGCTCAGGTATTAGGTTATTTCATCAGGGCAGATGTGGCATGGGGTGTCGACAGCGGTTATCTGCTCGAGCCATTGTTCTATCTCTCCTTCAGTCTCGACTTCTGAGGCTGTAACGGTTCAGTCATGTTACTGAAAGACGAAATAACAGGCAAGGCCCAGGCACTCCTTCCGGAGCTGACAGAGATAAGACGTCATATTCACCGTCACCCTGAGCTCTCGTACGCCGAGCATGAGACGGCAGCCTATATCACCGGCAGGCTCGGGGCTCTTGGCATCGAATACCGTTCAGGTGTTGCCGGCACAGGCATCGTAGGATTTATCAGGGGTGAGGCTCCGGGCAGGGGTCTTACAGTAGGGCTCCGGGCTGACATGGATGCACTGCCTCTGACCGAAGCCACCGGGGCTGAATACAGCAGTGTCAACAAAGGCATCATGCATGCCTGCGGCCACGACGCTCATGTGGCAATGCTCCTTGGTGCCGGGGAAATACTCAACAGCATGCGCAGCACATTTGCCGGTACCGTGATGCTTGTCTTCCAGCCCGGAGAGGAGAAGGCGCCGGGGGGTGCAAAACTGATGCTTGAGACAGGCATCTTTGACAGTTTCAATCCTGACATTTTCATTGCGCAGCACCTCCTTCCGGACCTGCCGGCGGCAACGGTGGGGTTTCATCCCGGCCCTTACATGGCATCATGCGACGAGATTTATATCACTGTAAAAGGAAAAGGGGGTCATGCGGCACAACCCTCCCAGTACACAGACCAGATATACATCGCCTCAGAGCTTGTTGTCGCACTGAAGGAGAGGGTTGCAAGGGCAGGCAGCAAAGAGGCGCCGACGGTGCTGGGCATCGGCCGGATAACCGGTATGGGCGCTACAAACGTCATACCTGATACGGTAGAGATAACCGGCACCTTCAGAACATTCGACGAGAAGTGGAGAAAAGCAGCCGCCGGTCTGATAAGAGAAACGGCACGTGAAATAGCTTCGCTGAGAGGGGTGGAAATAATCGTTGACATTGTTGAAGGTTACCCTGTGCTTGTCAATGACGAGAGGCTTACACTCCGGGCCATGGAGCTCAGCAGAATCCTCCTTGGCAGCGGGAGAGTGAAGGAACTGCCTGTAAGGATGAGCTCCGAAGACTTCTCATTCTTTGCAGCACGGTACCCCGCATTTCTCTACCGTGTGGGTATCACCCCTGACGGAGAGGAGATGAAGAAGCTGCATACTTCTGCATTTGACATCGATGAGCCGTCAATGGTGACCGGAACGGCAACAATGGCGTGGCTCACACTGAGCCTGATAGCAGGATAGAAGGGAGTAAAATAATTTTACTTTATCTTTAGGAACTTATTAAAATAACAGATACTTTTACACCCGTAATCTTTAAACTTTTTCAATAATGGCTTACAAAATCAATGATGATTGCACAGCTTGCGGAACCTGTATAGATGAATGTCCGGTTGAGGCTATATCTGAGGGTGATATCTATAAGATTGACCCGGATATATGTACTGATTGTGGTGCCTGCGCCGACGTTTGCCCCGTTGAGGCAATTCATCCGGTGTAAACCGCAGCATTCCCTTAAAGGAAAACCGGAAGCTGTCTGAAAAGACGGCTTCTTTTTTTTACTCAGGATTATACTTCGCCCCGGATAGAATAGCCTGACAATCGGTCATATTCATCAGGTCTGCCAGTGTCACTGAAGGGTTATTGCGCATGTACCTCTCAATAATCCTGAACCCGGTCCATACCACTGCCCTTCCGGGTGAGTCTTCCGTAAAATAGCTTGTAAAGGGTGCCTCACCGGTAAACTTGCGAATGAGAAAACCATCGGTTGAGAAGAGCATGTCCCGGCTTATCAGATACTCCCATACAGGCCCCTCGTTCGCCCGGCAGAACCCAAGCTGCTTCCCGGTGAATCCAAACAGTACAGTGTCGGGAATTTCAGGTATCATCCTCTTCGTGAAGTAAAGCAGCTTGGCCTCATGGAGCATCGTGTTCAGAAGATTCTTCGTCCCGTAGTTCATTTCCCTGTGGTCCCACTCAGTTGCACCCCATGCATAAATGCAGTCTGACAAGGCATATTCCGGGGTCATCTTGCGCGACTGGTAGTCGAAAATGCCGAGCGAAGGATAATATTTTGAGTCTGAACCCAGGTAACGGTCAAGACTGATCATCAGAAGTGAGTCATCGATGATAATGCTGTTATTAAAAACTGATATGCAAGCGATTACATCAGGGACCACCTTGCCGGGAAAGTAGTAAAGATAGTGTCTGAAGGCATCCTCCAGACCATCTTCGAGGCTTGCAAGGTCTGGCCATACTCTCTTTACATCATCCCATAATGCAAGATTCCGCATGTCGGTGGCAAAAAGAATAAATGCCGATTCCCACTTTTCATCCGAAGGGTCGCCAAGGCCGATGACCGTGCTGTATGTTGTAAGAGCCCTCCCGTATTCCTCTTTTAATGTTTCTGCCCTGGCACTGAGATCTGGAGGAGAGGTTTCAAATATCTCACCTGCAAGGTTTCTTACTGACAGGTCACACTCAATGGCTGAGACATTGACTTCATAGGGATTGCGCACACAGGCTGCGGTGACTTGCAGAATCAGTACTGCTGCAACTATCTGACGCACTATTGCCTTGATGATCATATACTGGGAATCTCGGTATTATTTCACAAATTAAGGACATTTATTCATAAATTTACACCTCAAACCAAGCGATGATGAAGATTGCAAAGAAACGAACGTGTTCCGCGGTATTGACAATATTGTTGTTTGCTGCCCTGACTGTTAATGGTTTCTCCCAGAAAATTGAATTCGGTGTCCGCGCTGACGCCCTTATTACATGGATGAGCTCAAATTCGGAGGCATATAAAAATGAAGGTACAGTTCCCGGCTTCAGCCTCGGCCTGGATGTTTACTACCCTCTTAACGAAAGATTCTCGGTCTCTTCCGGCATAGGATTACTCAGCTCGGGGGGCAGACAGAGCGCTGTGGAAGACCATACCATGGTGTTCAATAATATTGATACCGTTGTTAACGCGGGAGAGGAGATGAAGTACAATCTGCGTTACCTCAATATTCCCGGCGGGTTACGTGCTCGCACAAACAGGGATGAGGGACTCAACTTCTTCGGTGATCTCGGAATCGACCTGAGATTGCTGCTGAGGTCAAAGGTAGATATCCCCTCACTGCAGATAAGTGACGAGATAGCCCAGAATGAGGTCTTCGCAATGAACATGGGCTGGCATATTAACGGAGGTATTGAATATGAGCTTGGCAGTGACCTCTTGTTCCTGGCCGGCATCGGATACGACGCAGATTTCTTTGACGTTACAGAAGACCTTGAAAATGCAGACCAGCCCGATGACAGGTCAAAAATCAGGATGATACGGATCAGGTTCGGGCTTAAATTCTGACTCTTCCTCCATGAAAGTTGCCCTTGCTCAGCTAAATTATATCCCCGGTGATATCGGGTACAACACCTCAAAGATAATATCTTCCATCGGCAGGGCCCGGGCAGACGCTGCTGACCTCATTGTCTTCTCAGAGCTTGCCATTACCGGCTACCCGCCCCTCGACCTGTTGCAGAGAGGTGAACTGATCACCAGATCAATGAATGCCGTTAAGGAAATAGCCTCACACTGCAGCGGTATAGCTGCCATTGTCGGCGGACCGTCACCCAACACCGGCGTATTCGGAAAAAGCCTCCATAACTCTGCTTTCTTCATGCAGGAAGGAAAGGTAAGGGCAGTGATCAATAAAACCCTGCTTCCTACATATGACATCTTTGATGAGGACAGATACTTCGAACCGGGCAATACCTTCCAGACCGTTGAACTTAACGGGGAGAGGATAGCCATTACAATCTGCGAGGATATATGGGATGAGCAGCCGTGCGGAGACAGGGGTATTTGCCGTCTGTACAGCATCACCCCCCTCGATGAGCTCATGAAGGAAGATCCGCAACTGATAATCAATATCGCCGCAAATCCCTTTTCCCATAACAGAATAAAGATCAGGGAGGAAGTTTTTGTCAGGAATGCCGTTCAGTATAAAAGACCTCTTATTTCAGTTAACCAGACAGGAGGTTATACTGATCTCATTTTCGACGGTTCGTCTGTGCTTATAGATCATGAAGGGACAATCCTTGAAAAGCTTGCCTTCTGTGAAGAGGAGGTAAGAACTGTTGACATTCCTGTTGCCGGAACTGAACGGAAGGGTTACCGGTGTCCTCCTCCCCTGCCTGAAGACATGACCGGTCACATCCACCGTGCACTTGTAACAGGTATCAGGGATTTCTTCCTCAAGAGCGGGCAGAAAAGAGCTGTGATAGGCCTTTCCGGAGGCATCGATTCCGCCGTGGTGCTCGCCCTTGCATCGGAGGCCCTCGGAGCACAAAACACCCTTGCCATACTGATGCCTTCTGTTTATTCCTCTGAACATTCAGTCAGTGACGCCGTTGAAATGGTCAAAAATCTGAGTGTCCCTTACCATGTCGTCAGCATAGAGGAAGCAAGACAGTCGCTTGAGAAGACTGTCAGACCTTATTTTGCCGACAGAGCCCCTGATGTTACTGAGGAAAACATCCAGGCAAGGCTGAGAGCTGTCATACTTATGGCTTTTGCAAATAAATTCGGCTATCTGGTGCTGAACACATCCAACAAGAGTGAGGCTGCCACCGGGTACGGAACATTGTACGGAGACATGATAGGTGGCCTGTCAGTTATGGGTGACATTTACAAAACTGAAGTATACCGCCTGGCAAAAGAAATTAATTCATCAGGAGAGATAATCCCTCCTCAGATAATTGCCAGGCCTCCTTCAGCCGAGCTGAAACCGGATCAGCTTGACAGCGACACCCTTCCCCCCTATGATCAGCTTGATCCGGTACTGTTCAGGTATATAGACCTGGAAAGATCGCCTGCCCGGATCGTCGCCGAAGGATTCGACCCTCAGCTGGTAGAAGATGTGGTAAAACTTGTGAAAGGGAGCGAGTTCAAGCGGCGCCAGACGCCACCTGTCCTCAGAGTGTCGTCAAAAGCATTCGGCAGCGGCAGAAGAATACCAATCATCTCAAATTATGACTTCTGACGACTTTAGCCCCACAACTCATTGTTTTATAGTGTGTTAAAAAAAGTTAATTTTCTCAGGGAACCACTTTTTTAATATCTTTGTGTATGTTGTTAAACATAGATAAAGATGTTCTATAAGAATCCTTACGTTGAACTGTGTTTTGAAGGCTCCTTTTCTATGCTTAAGGACCTGCCTGAAAAGGATAAGGAATTCCTTGTGCAGGATCATACCTGTTCTTTATTGAAAAAAGGTGAGCTTGTATTTCATGAGGGAGACAAGCCAGCAGGGCTCTACTGTCTGGCTCTCGGCAAGGTAAAGATCTTTAAGGAAGGCATCGGGGGAAGAGACCAGATAATCAGGATGGTAAGGCCCCAGGGGCTCATGGGTTATGCCCCCATCGTCGGGGGATCAATGCATGCTGCCTCAGCCGTCACCCTTGAAGAGTCTGCAGTATGCATCTTTGACAGCAATAGTTTCCTTAAGCTTCTCAGGCGAAACCCTGACCTCTCAATGAAGATGATGCGCCTTATGGCCCTTGATCTGACCTTCTCGAATGAGAGAACAGTATCTCTCACCCAGAAACATATCCGGGGAAGGCTGGCTGAGTCGCTTATCGTACTGCGTGACACATACGGGTTTGAAAATGACGGGAAGACTATCAGGGCATATGTCTCAAGGGAAGATCTTGCCAGCCTGTCAAACATGACCACCTCAAATGCCATACGCACCCTCTCGGTCTTTGCAACAGAATCTGTGATTGAACTTGAAGGGAAGAAGATCAAAATCGTTGATCCGGGCAGGCTTGAGAAGATAAGCCACATGGGCTGATCATTCATTCACGTATACCCTTTTTACCCTTGCAGGTATCGAGGTAAGTATCTCGTAGGGAATAGTGTTGCACATCTTTGCTATCTCTTCAACGGGGATATTGTTGCCAAAAACCTCTGCCTCGTCGCCTGTCCTGACATTTAGTCCGGTGACATCAACCATGCACATGTCCATGCATATGTTTCCTGCGATGGGCACCCTTCTGTCCCTGATGAAGAGCGACCCCCTGCCGTTTCCCAGTTCACGTCTCAGTCCGTCTGCATAACCAACCGGTATAACCGCTATCTCCCTGTCACTGTCTGCAGCACCGGTGCATCCGTAGCTGACCGGGTCTCCTGCCGGTACAGTCCGTACCTGTGAAACGGCTGTCACGAACTTACCCGTATGCCTCAGTGACACTCCCTGATATTCGCCAATTCCATAGAGCCCGATACCTATGCGGACCATATCAAACTGGTATTCAGGGAACCGGCTGATGCCTGCCGAGTTGAGAAGATGAAGTCTTATACTGTAGCCTAGTGACGTCCCCAGTCTTTCTGCCGCCCCAGTGAGCAATGACGCCTGCCGGTGGGTGAAGTCGTCATGCATCTTATTATCACTGGCTGACAGATGTGAGAAGAGTGATATGACCCTTACATGCTGTTCTGAGCGGAGCATCTCAGCCAACCGGTCTATCTCGCTGGCACTGAAGCCAAGCCTGTGCATGCCAGTATCCATCTTGAGATGCACCGGGTAGTTGACGAGGCCGTGTCTCCTTGCACTTCTGAGAAAACTCTCATAAGACTCCATGCTGTATATCTCCGGCTCCATATTATACCTGATTATCAGGTCCATGGCACTCTCGTCGGGATTCATCACCATGACAGGTGCCATGATGCCTGCCTCCCTGAGAGCCACTCCCTCGTCAGCATATGCTACTGCAAAATAACTCACACCCTGATATTCAAGCAGTGACGCGATCTCTGCTGATCCTGATCCGTATGCAAAAGCCTTGACCATTGCCATGATGCCCGTGCCGGGTCTCAGGAGGTGTCTGAACTCATTCAGGTTATGTACCACGGCATTCATGTTAATCTCCAGCCTTGTCTGATGCATCTGCTGCACGAGAAGGCTGCTGATACGCTCAAAACCGAAAGCGCGGGCACCCTTTATGAGGATCGTCTCATCGCGAAAGGCAAAGCTGCGGAAGGTATCGGTGAGCTCAGCCGTGGAGCTGTAGAACAACGATCCCTCCGGGAACAGATCACGCTGGCGGCACAGGGCTTCCCCTACTCCTATGAGCCTGTCTATACCGGTCCGTCTTACCGCTGCGGCCACCCCCTCATACAGATTTCTTTCATCGCCCCCTATCTGCCTGAAGTCCGAGAGTATAAGAGTAGTCTTTCCCCTGGCATGGGTGCGCAGAAAATCAAGGGCCATGACCAGTGATCCGGGATCAGAGTTGTAGTAGTCTTCTATCAGGGTACATCCGTTTATTCCCCTTTTCAGCTCCATGCGCATGGCAACCGCCGGAAGCCCTTCGACAGACCTGATGATCATATCCTCAGGAACGCCTTCGGCAAGGGAGCAAGCGACAACACTTACAGCGTTCTCAGCAGATGCCCTGTCAGCAAACGGGACACAAACACTGAATGAGGATGAGGCAGTGCCGCACTCCAGCAGCTGTCCGTCACCGGGCCGCTCACGGACGCTGACAGTGAGTGAGGCCTCTGACCCGGCCAATGACCAGGTAAATGCCTTGAGATGGCTGTATTTTTCTTCAACCTCTTCTCTGATGATCCTGTCATCGGCGTTGTAGATAATCAGTCCGGCACCGGCTGCAAGAATGAGTTTCTCAGCGGCTATCTCTTCCCTGCTGCTGAAATTTTCTCCGTGGGCATCACCGACGTTTGTTATAACAACAGTATCGGGCCTGATGATGCGTGCCAGTTTTTCCATCTCCCCGGGTCTTGATATGCCGGCCTCTATGACCGCGACATCATACCGTTCATCAATGTTCAGCAGTGACAGTGCAACCCCCAGTTGTGAGTTGTAGCTCCGCGGGCTTCGGATGACACTCCTGACAGTTCCCATTGTCTCTGCCAGCCACTCCTTGACAATAGTTTTGCCGGCGCTGCCGGTTACTGCAATGACCTTTCCTCTGAAGTCGTCTCTCTTTCTGGCGGCGAGGCTGTGCAGTGCCTCAAGGGTATCGTCTACCTTCACGAAGGCGGCGCCGGTCATGATCTCATGACCCTCCGGAACTGTGTCAACCAGGAAGAGGCGCACTCCCCTTCCGTACAGAGGTCCGATGAAGCGGTGTCCGTCATGATTGGGACCGCGCAGTGCAACGAAAAGGAGATCATGACCGGCGCCGGACGAACGACTGTCGGTCATGATACCCGTTACAGCAACCGATTGATCACCTGACAACGCCCCTCCTGTGATGACCGCCAGCTCATGTGCAGTGATCTTCAACTCCTTACCTGTTAAATGATTTTATGTAACATGACCGGCAGATAGGCTCGTAAATATCCTTCTCACCAAGCATAACAACCTTGTCATCCTTTATCTTCCGGTATGAATAGTTGGCGAGGTTTCCGCACCTCACACATATGGCATGCACCTTGCTGACATACTCAGCCACAGCCATCAGTGCAGGCATCGGACCGAAGGGCTTCCCCGCAAAGTCCATGTCGAGGCCGGCAACAATCACACGGGTGCCTGCATCAGCAAGGGTGGTGCATACATCAACGAGGCCGGAGTCAAAAAACTGAGCCTCATCAATGCCTACTACCTCAACACCTGACGAGAGAAGCAATATTGAAGATGCATTCTCCACAGGTGTCGATGTGATTGACTTTTCGTCATGAGATACCACACGCGTCTCAGAGTACCTTGTGTCAACCGACGGCTTGAAGATCTCAACCTTCAGCCCTGCAAACATCGCGCGCCGAAGCCTCCGTATCAGCTCCTCGGTCTTCCCGGAGAACATTGACCCCGCTATGACCTCAATAGAGCCTCGTTTGCCGGCATTGTCCACCGAATTTTCAAGAAATTCCATACTTCAGCACAGGGTTCCCCGTTCTTTAATGTACACTGATTATTACAGGCAGATGCGATTATTATTTACTTTTGCAAAATAAGGAAAAGCGATCATTAAAAAAACAAAGAGTGATGGATTTCAACACAGCATTAGGCATAATAAGAAGGGACATGGAGGAAGCACGAGCCTTGCTAGACCAGTTATCTGAACTCCCCGGAAAACATATTGCAGAGTTAGAGCTTGCACGTTCAAGGATGCGGAGTGCCTCAGAGCTTCTCGCGATTCTCCCGAAGATGCTTGAAGAAAAAGAGGTGGAGACTCATGTCGGGGCTGAGAAAGAAGAAGAGACACAGTTCAGGGCTGAGGTCAGGGAAACTGCCAAACCTATCCTGGCTGACAAATTCAGCTCCACCGACAGGATAGGTCAGATGGTCACTTCGGTAAAGCAGGATGAGCTTATTACCTCTGTAATGCATAACAAGCCCATAAGCGATATTGGCGCTGCCATTGGCATCAATGATAAGTTCTACTTTATCCGTGAGCTCTTCAGTGGTGACAGCAAGGCATACCAGGACACTATAAGGCGTCTCAACGGCGCTGTCTCCCTCGGTGAAGCGATGAAGATACTTGACGACAGCACCGTGATGGGCTCTGATCCGGCAGCCCAGTCATCATTTGTTGACGTGGTACGGAGAAAATTCAACATTAATGTCTAAACTCTTTCTTGTACCCACACCCATCGGCAACCTCGGTGATATCACCGTGCGTGCCATTGAGGTTCTGGGTTCTGCCGGAGTGATTCTCGCCGAGGACACGCGGACCACCCGCATACTTCTTAACCGCTATAATATCAGTGTACCGCTGAACTCGCACCATAAATTCAATGAGCACCGCAGCATTGAGGCAGTGTGTGACCGCATTGAACAGGGCGTCGTCACGGCACTGGTATCTGACGCCGGCACACCGGGGATCTCCGACCCCGGGTTTCTTCTTGTCAGACGTTGCCTTGAGCGAGGCATAGAGATAGAGGCGCTCCCCGGCGCCACGGCCTTCGTCCCGGCACTGGTATCCTCAGGGTTACCCTCAGACCGCTTCTGCTTCGAGGGGTTCCTTCCCCAGAAGAAGGGGAGACAGAAGAGGATCGTCTCACTGGCCGGTGAAGAGCGTACGATGATATTCTATGAGTCACCCTACAGGGTACTCAAGACACTGGGGCAACTGGCCGCTGTGCTGGGTGATGACCGCAGGGCATCCGTCTCCAGGGAGCTGACAAAAAAATTTGAAGAGACCGTCAGGGGAACGCTTGCATCGCTCATAGAACATTTCACCTCGTCAGCACCAAGGGGAGAGTTCGTTATCATCGTGGCTGGAACCTCATTCAGGGACCATCCTGAACAAGAGACCGAGTGATGCATTCCCGGAGACTGACACTTCTGGTTACTGCCTCCCTGCTGTGGCTCTCCTTGAACGGGCAGACACTGCAGGGGAGGATAACAGACGCGTCAGGCATGCCTCTCTCAGGCGCTTCCGTATATATCACCGAGCTGAGGCAGGGAACAACATCTAATAATGAAGGGTATTACATGGTGCCCCTCCCTGCCGGTAACTATACGGTAAGCTACCAGTTCCTGGGATATTCACCGGAAACCAGGAAGGTCAGCATTAGCAACTCCGACGTCATTGCCGATGTCTCGCTCAGTGAACAGTTTTACGAGATCCCTGCCGTGAGGGTCTCTGCAACCGGCAAGGACCCTGCAGAATATATTATGCGCAAAGCTATCGGCATGGCCCCCTTCCATCTGAACCAGGTCAGAAGTTACAAGGCAGAGGTGTATATGAAGGGGGGCGGAAAGATCGAAAGACTGCCGCGGATGATCAAGCGACAGATGAAGGTTGAAGCCAATGAGATCCAGATTAAAGAGGGAGAGTACTACGTCGTCGAATCTGTAAACATAATTACATTCACAGCACCTGACAGCTATGTAAACCAGGTCATCTCATCACGTTCCAATCTGCCGATACCCGAGAGTGAGACATCGCCAATGGATTACCTCGAGGCGAGCTTTTACCAGCCTGTGCTGGCAGAGATGGCCATCTCACCCCTCGCACCGAATGCTTTCTCACACTATGACTTCAGGTTCATGGGCTCGACCTCGCAGGGATATTATGTCATTGACAAAATAGAGGTCACACCGAAGAGAAAGAGTCAGCAACTCTTCACCGGGGTCATCTATATCGTTGAGGACCAGTGGGCTATTCACTCTCTTGACCTCACCAATGAGAATATGGCAGGCACGATAAGGATCAGACAGCTGTATACTCCTGTCGAAGAGGAGATATGGATGCCTGTCAGCCATGAGTTTGGCATGGATATCTCGATACTGGGTATTAAAGCCAGGGCTTCCTATACGAGCGCAGTCAAGTACCTGGAGGTGGAGCCCGACAGGTCACTCACCCCCCCCTCAACCTTTTACGTCGCAACGGCCAGGCCCGAGGCTGAACTGCCAAAGACAGAAACAGAAAGAGAAATCGAGGCTATTCTCTCCAAAGATGAGCTGACCGCACGCGACATGTCACGCCTTGCCAGGCTGAATGAAAAGACTGTCTCAAAAAAGGAGGAAAAGGGCTCGCTGGAGATCAAGGACAAGACAACATATATTGTCGAAAAGGATTCAATACCACGCGATTCAGCCTACTGGGAGAGGGTAAGACCCATACCCCTGACAGCGGAAGAGGTAAAAAGCCTTGGTACCATAAGCGCAGATACCGCAAATCTTGCGACCCGTGACAGCTCTTCCCTGACCATTAATATTGGACCGGGACAGGATGATGAAAAGGAGAAAAGCGCTGTGCTGAAGGCGGCCAGAGATATACTTGCCGGCAGAAGATGGCAGCTCTCCGAGGAGAGCTCCCTGAATTATGACGGCCTGATTCACCTCAGGAATTTCTCATTCAACACAGTTGACGGGTTTATTCTTGGCACAGGACTGAATTATTCGACGCGCACAGGAGAAAATGGAAGATTCTCCCTGTCGCCTGCCGCAAGATATGCATTCAGCCGTGAAAGGCTTCTCTGGTCTGTCTCTGCCAATTTGCTTTACAATCCTCTCTCCCGGTCATCCTTTTTCATAAGAGCCGGCAGCAGCTCCGATGAGTTTACACCATCAGGGGTAAATCCACTGGTAAACACGGTATCATCATTGTTCTTTACGGAGAACTGGATGAAGCTGTATAACAGTTTCTATCTCATTGCCGGTCACCGCGGAGAGCTGGCAAACGGATTAACTCTTTCGCTGCAGGCCGAATATGAGCAGAGAGACCCTCTTGAAAACACAACCTCATACACATTCTTCAGCAGTGAGAAAGAGTATACACCAAATATTCCCGATAATCCTTTCGTGTCTGGCGATGTTGAAGGTTACAGCCCATTGGTATCATTCAGCCACAGCAACCTCTCATTCTCAGCCCAGCTCACCTGGACTCCTCGTCAGCCCTACCGGATCAGAAACGGGAACAAAATATACGAAGATTCTGATTATCCGACGTTTAACCTCCTGTGGAAGCATGGGTACAACTACAATGATACCCTCTCCGGCCATTTTGACATGATCAGGGCTGAGATAACCCGCTCTGACCGTTTCGGTCCGTTCAATGAATTCTCCTGGCGCATCATCGGAGGAGGCTTTGTAAACAGGGAGAATGTACAGCTTCAGGATATGCATTTCTTCAATGCACAGGCTTCACCGGTGCTGATAAACAACTATGAGGATGCCTTTTACCTCAAGCCCTATTATTCAATATCGTCACCATCGTTTTTCGCCGAGGCGCATCTGCGCTATTACTCTTCCATACTTGTTCTCAAGAGGTTACCGTTGCTGAGCAATACTCTCACCAGGGAGAAGATCAGCTTCTCAGGATTATGGACTCCGGACTACGGTTTTTATTACGAGGCAGGTTACGCACTAAGCGAGATCTTCTTCGTGGCAGAAGTAGGAGTTTACACAGGCTTCCGCGATCTGGCATGGGATAGCATAGGACTCAGGCTGACGCTGAAGATCAACTGATAATCAGAACGAAGGCTTGCGGCTGTTGTCCTCTGCAGAGAAGTCGCTGTAGTCAGATGAGATGTCATCGTTCATCTTTGACCCCCTCGTAAAGACCCCTGCCGGTGAAGCCAGCGATGCAACCTCTGATCCGAACTCGTCAGGTTCGACAAACATAGCCCTGTCTTCCTTGAAATAAAGAAGTATCTCGTCAGTAGGGCCGTTACGGTTCTTGGCAAGGATTATATCGGCATGGCCTTTGGTCGACTGCCCGTCTTCGAACTGTGACACTCCCATCTTTTCAGGCCGGTGAATGAAGACGACCATATCGGCATCCTGCTCTATGGCGCCTGATTCACGCAGGTCTGACAGCATCGGTTTCTTGTTACCTCCTCTTGTCTCCACTGACCTGTTGAGCTGTGAAAGTGCCAGCACAGGCACTGCAAGCTCCTTGGCAATGCTTTTGAGTGCCCTGGAGATTGAGCTCACCTCCTGCTCGCGGCTCCCTGCGTCAGGCGGTCCGGTCATGAGCTGAAGGTAGTCAACGATGACCAGGTCAAGCTTGTTCTGTGCCTTAAGCCTCCGGCACTTGGCTCTGAGCTCAAAGACAGAGATGGCCGGCGTGTCATCAATAAATATCGTTGCCTCGGTCAATGACTTGATGCGTGACTCAAGCAGAGACCACTCTTCGGCGGTGAGCCTTCCGTTTTTGATCTTCTCTCCCGGTATCTCGGTCTCAGCCACTATAAGCCTGTTAACCAGCTGTATGGCTGCCATCTCCAGGGAAAAGATAGCCACCTTCCTGCCATGATCAATGGCCATGTTACGCGCCATCGACAGCGCGAAGGCAGTCTTTCCCATTGAGGGACGGGCAGCGATGATGACAAGTTCCGACTTCTGCCAGCCTGAAGTGAGCCTGTCAAGTTTGGTGAAGCCCGAAGGCACTCCGACAAGAGCCTCCTCCTTCTTGCCAAGCTCTTCTATCTCTGACAAAGCCTGTTTGATGACCTCATGTATCGGCATCACTTCGTGCTTGATGTTCCCCTCGGCGATCCTGAACAGCTCGTCCTCGCTCTTGTCAAGCAGCTCGGTGACATCGAGGGTATCTTCATACACCATGTTCTGTATCAGCGTGGCGGCTCGTATAAGCTCACGCTGGATATATTTCTGCAGTACTATTCGTGCGTGGTATTCAATATTCGCGGCAGAGACCACCTTTGAGGTCAGCTCTGTCAGGTATACAGCCCCACCTGCCTCCTCGAGATCGCTGACACGCTTCAGCTCCTGTGTGACGGTTAGAAGATCGATTGCCTGATCTCGCCTGTTAAGCTCCGCTATAGCTGCAAATATCTTCTGGTGGGCAGCGGAGTAAAAAACCTCCGGACGGAGGATATCAACCACCATCCTCGCAGCCTCTATCTCCAGCATCGCGGCTCCCAGCACCGCCTCCTCCATCTCGGGCGACTGAGGCGGTATCCTGCCTCCTTCGGGAATGACCATTACTGAGGACTTTTTATCCTGCCTGGATCTCTGTGCTACCGGGGACATTATCGTATGGAATTATTAGACAAATAATTAGCCGCAGACATAATCTGTCTCAGCTCTGGTCAAAATTAACAAATAGACGCTTTCAGGTCAGGATATTGCGATCTTTTGTTTCAAACAATGAGTGTTAAAAAAATGTTGAAAAAGGATATAATCCTTAAAGATGCGGATATTTGAAAAGGTTCATCTATTTTTGAAGTCTTAACAGGCACGCAGGGAATGGTAGTCTTTCCAAAAGCAAAAATCAACATAGGATTAAGGATCGTTGAAAAGAGGCCTGACGGCTTTCATAACATCGAGACCTTTTTCTACCCTGTCGCCATTGCTGACGCACTTGAGTTTGTTGTCAGGAAAGACAACAGGAAATATGACACTCTGAAGGTCACGGGACTGATGGAGGACAATGATCCTGATAATAACCTGGTAATGAAGGCGGTGAAGCTGATGCGCGAATCATTCGATTTCCCGCGCATAAGGATTCATCTTCACAAGGCCATACCCCTCGGTGCGGGGCTTGGAGGAGGATCATCAGACGCTGCCGGGATGCTTAAGGCCCTTAACAGGTACTTCGGTTTCGGACTAAACTCCGAGGAGCTGCGCTCATTTGCCGGCAGACTGGGCAGTGACGCCCCCTTCTTCATTGACAGCACCCCCTCCTTTGCCGAAGGGGTGGGTAACATCCTCTCTGACATGCCACTGGATCTTGGTGAGTACCATATCAGGATATTCTACCCAGGAATGAATATAAGTACGGCCGAGGCTTATGCCGGTTGTATTCCCTGTCCTACAGGACTGTCACTCAGACAGCTGATCAGTCTTCCTGTGACTGAGTGGAGAGGAAGGGTTGTGAACGATTTTGAGCTTAATATCTTCAGAAGTTACCCCCAGGTGGGTGAGATTAAGATGGCTCTGTATGAGGCGGGAGCTCTCTTCGCCTCGATGTCGGGAAGCGGCTCGGCAGTATACGGCATCTTCAGGGACAATCCAGACCTTCCGGACAGACTGTCAAAATATCTGCTCAACACCGGGCAGTTTTGATATTACGGACAGGAATTTTCTCAGGCTATCTCAACCAGCATCACCCCTTTCGGTACCCTGTCACCGGGACTCACGTTTATCGAGATGACCTTCCCGGAAATATGGCTCTTGAGCCTGTTCTTCATCTTCATGGCATCGAGTATCACAATGTCATCGCCTGCAGACACTGAGTCACCCTGCCTGACCAGCACCTCCACCACCGTACCCGGGATGAAACTGTAAATCTTACCCGGCTCCGGAGGGGTATAATGCTTTCTTTCGGCCCAGCGACGACTCACCCTGGTCGTGTAGTGCGTCTGATCTATGTTGAGTTTGTCAGGTTCTTTCATTTGCTTGGTGTGGCTTTCTCAGTTAGAGATCAGAAAGGGGGAATGCCATGCTTCTTTCTCGGCATCTGCACAACTTTATCTTCAGACACTTCGAGGGCATGGAGCAGCAGTTTGCGGGTCTCAGAGGGTTCTATGACCGAGTCTACATAACCTCGTGAGGCAGCCACGTAGGGATTGGCGAACTTCTCCTTGTATTCTTCGACTTTCTGGCGGCGGACCTCATCAGGATTGGTGGCAGTTGTTATCTCCTTGCGGAAGATGATATTTGCCGCCCCCTCAGGGCCCATCACAGCAATCTCCGCCGTAGGCCAGGCGAATACAAAGTCAGCGCGTAGGTGACGCGAGCTCATGGCAATGTACCCGCCGCCGTATGCCTTCCGCAGTATGACCGTCAGCTTAGGCACCGTTGCCTCACTGTAGGCATAGAGTACCTTGGCACCATGGCGTATCACCCCTGCATGCTCCTGGTCCACCCCCGGAAGATATCCCGGGAGATCTACCAGTGTTACAAGGGGTATGTTGAAGGCGTCACAGTAACGTATGAACCGCGCAGCCTTGTCAGATGAGTCAACGTCAAGCACACCGGCCATCTCCATGGGCTGGTTGGCGACAAAACCTACCGTCTTCCCTCCCAGACGCCCAAAACCTATCACGATATTACGCGCATACATCTCCTGTATCTCGAAGAAGTCTGAGTTATCAGCCACAGCTCTTATTACATCCTTGACATCATAAGGCAGAGTAGGGTCGCCGGGAACGATCTTCTCAATATCATATTTTTTGTCAGGGGGCAGAGGTTCATGAACCCTCGCCTTGACATCATTATTCCGCGGTATGAATGACACCAGCTTCTTTATCTGACTGAAGCATTCCTCTTCTGACATCGCGAAGAAGTGGGCATTGCCTGAGACTTCACAATGAACACGGGCACCGCCGAGAGCTTCCATCGATATCTCTTCGCCGAGTACTGTCTTGATTACTTCAGGCCCGGTAATAAACATCTTTGAGATGTTCTCGACAACAAAGACGAAGTCAGTCAATGCGGGGGAGTAGACTGCGCCACCGGCGCAGGGGCCAAGGATAACGGAGATCTGAGGGATAACACCGCTTGATATCGTGTTGCGGAAGAATATCTCCCCATAGCCGGCAAGAGAGTTAACCCCTTCCTGTATGCGCGCTCCTCCTGAGTCATTGATACCGATCAGTGGTATCCTCATCTTGAGGGCATGATCCATGATCTTGGTTATCTTGCGCGAGTGCATCAGCCCGAGTGACCCTCCCGCGACAGTGAAGTCCTGTGCGAAAATGGCAACCGGGAGCCCCTGCACCGTACCGGTACCTATCACAACACCGTCACTCGGAAGGTGTTTCTTATCCATGCCGAAGTCACGGGCATCATGCTCAACGAACATGTCATACTCACTGAAGGAACCCTGATCAAGAATCGACATAATGCGTTCACGGGCAGTGTTCTTGCCCATGGCCTTCTGCTTTTCGATAGCTTCCTCACCACCGCCGAGAAGCATCTTCTCACGCTTCTCCTTAAGCTCGCGTATCTTTTTTTCAAGAGCCATAACTCATCTATTTTTGAACTGTCATCCTTCCCTCCGGAAGAATGGCAATATTAAGAAATTTTCACATACGTTTTCCGGCCCCGTTTCATTTTACGGCAAAGCGATAGACAACCAGGGCTATTCCGGTATATATGATGTTAGGTATCCACATGGCAAGGGCCGGATCGAGGTCTCCCTTGAGGGAAAACTGAGATGCAAACTGAAGGAAGAGTATATATGAGAATGTCAGCATCAGCCCGAGTCCGATCTGCATCCCTATTCCTCCCCGTATCTTTCGCGATGAGAGTGAGACGCCGATAAGCGTCAGAATGAAAAAGGAGAAGGGCGAAGCATACCTCCGGTGTTTTTCATTCAGATAAAGCTTGAGCTCATCAGAGCCCTGTGACTTGAGCACATCAATGTAATCAAGAAGCTCACCGTACGTCATCGTCCCTACAAACTCGGGAGAACGGGCAAAGTCCCCGGGTTTCACGTTGAGAACCGTATCTATGCGCCTTCCTGAAGAGAGACGCTCACCCAGGCTGTCAGTCTCCCTGATGTGATACCACCATGCACCCCACTTGTTTGTTGTAGTATCCCATCTGATCATGTTGGCTGACAGTTTCGACTCGAGCATGCCATGATCGTTAAACTTCTCCATGCTGAAATTTCTTCCGCTCTGGGTGATGGTGTTGTATGACTCCATGTAGATGTAGACATTGGGGTAAACCTGCCTGTGGACAGATGTCACATTGACCTTCCGGAAATCGGGATTACGCCAGTACTTCTCCTCAAAACCCAGCCTGATGATGTTTGAATGAGGTATGATGAAGTTGGTGAGCAGGAACGCCAGGGAGGCAATGATGGTGGCAGAGATGAAATAGGGCCATAAAAGGCGCCTGAAGCTCATACCGCTGTTGAGTATCGCTATGATCTCCGTGTTAATGGCCATTTTGGCCGTGAAAAAAATCACAGAGATGAAGACAAACATCGGGGCAAACAGGGTGGCAAAGTAGGGTATGAAATTGAGATAGTAGTCAAAGATGATTGCCTTGATGGGAGCCTGTTTTTCTAAGAAGTCATCGATCTTCTCCGAGAAGTCAAAAATGACTGCTATCCCGATAATTAATACCAGGGAGAAGAAGAAGGTGCCGAGAAACTTCCTGATGATATAGAAGTCGATCAGTACCGGCTTAAGCTTCTTCAGGCTCTTTCTGAAAGTTTTTGCAGTATCTCTTTCTTCCATGTTCCAAAAGTGCCTTCCATAATTTTTATCCTGGCCTCATTCACAAGGCTGTTGTAGAATGAGAGGTTATGTATTGTTGCGATCTGTGCTCCCAGCATCTCTCCCGAAATGACCAGATGACGCAGATAAGCTTTTGAATAGCTGCGGCTTATCTCCGACTTCGACCGGGCGTCAACAGGAGAAAAATCCTCGGCCCACCGTTTGTTCCTTATATTGATTATTCCATCCCATGTGAACAGCATCCCGTTGCGTCCGTTACGCGTTGGCATCACGCAGTCAAACATATCAATTCCCCTTGATATTCCCTCGAGGATATTGACAGGTGTTCCCACTCCCATCAGGTAACGGGGTTTATCGCGAGGGAGTATTTCGTTCACCACTTCTATCATCTCGTACATCAATTCTGCTGGTTCTCCCACCGAGAGGCCGCCGATGGCGTTACCCGGCATCTCTCTCGATGCGATCTTCTCAGCCGAGGCACGGCGCAGGTCAGGATAGACAGCCCCCTGTACAATAGGGAAGAGGAACTGCTCCTTACCGTACCGCGGCTCCGTCGCTTCAAACCTGTCAACACACCTGTCAAGCCATCTGTGGGTGAGCTCCATGGACCTCTTTGCATATTTGTGGTCACACGGCCAGGGGGCACACTCATCAAACGCCATCATGATATCTGAGCCTATCGCCCTCTGTATGTCAATCACATTCTCAGGTGTGAAGATATGTTTTGAACCGTCAATGTGAGACCGGAAAACAGCCCCCTCCTCTGTCAGTTTGCGGTTGGCGGCGAGCGAAAATACCTGGTACCCTCCGCTGTCGGTCAGCACCGGACTGTCCCACCCCATGAACGGGTGAAGACCGCCGGCCTTTGAAATGATGTCTGTCCCCGGGCGCAGATACAGATGGTATGTGTTGCCGAGAATTATCTGCGCGTTGATCTCACTCTTCAGGTCACGGTGAAACACCCCCTTGACAGTCCCTCCCGTACCCACTGGCATGAAAACAGGTGTCATGATATCACCATGTGCCGTATGCAATATTCCTGCCCTTGCCGATGTAGCCGGGTCTGTCCGCTCAACTCTGAACATCATCTGACAACTAACGGTCACAAAAGTAAGCTTTCTGAACCTCATTTTGAACTGGAAGGTGCCATTTTGAGGAAACGGTTTCTTATTTGTTGAAAAGATTCTGTGTTCCTTTTTCCAATTCTTTAGTAATATTGCTCCACAATCTGTGCCCTGAATGATACTATCAGATAATCCCGTCCATATTATCCTGCTTGCACTTTTTGTTATTATGGCAGCCGTACAGGCATGGTACTGGCTTGCATACTACAGAAGGGCGGCATCCTGTAAGCCCGCAGCAGCTGAAGGCAAGGCTAACCTTCCCCCTTTATCTGTCATAATCTGCGCCCGTAACGAGGCAAAAAACCTTGTAAAGTTTCTTCCGTCAGTGCTTGAGCAGGACTACCCGTCATACGAAGTTGTTGTTGTCAATGACTGTTCAGAAGACAATACTTATGATGTACTCGGTGACCTGATGAAGCTCTATCCGCATCTCAGGGTATCGTCAATTCAGAAGGACCCCGGGTTCACCCACGCCAAGAAACTGGCGATGCTCATAGGCATTAAGGCGGCATCAAATGATATTCTTGTCTTTACTGATGCCGACTGCCAGCCGGTGTCAGACCGCTGGCTGCTTGCCATTGCAGAGGCCTGGTCAGAAAAAACAGAAATTGTAATCGGCTATGGCGGGTTTTTTCCCGAAGATGGAATGCTGAACAAGTATATCAGGCATGAGACCATGATGATAGCCATGCAGTACTATGGCATGGCAATGGCCGGCGTCCCTTACATGGGTGTAGGGAGAAACCTCTCGTATCGAAAGAGCTATTTCTTTGCCAGGGGAGGCTTCGGACCGTATAATCATCTCATGTCAGGCGATGACGATCTATTTGTAAACCGAAATGCCACACCTGACAACATAAGCCTGATGCTTTCGCCTGATTCATTTACGAGGTCTGTGGCTCCCGGCAGAGCAATTGAATGGGCGAAACAGAGGCAGAGACATTTCACCACTGCCGTACATTACAAGAAAGGTGACAGGATAAGGTTGTTCATAGAGCCCCTTTCGAGAACATGCTACTACGGCCTGTTGATTGCGATGCTGGTAATGCTGGCATCATGGCCTGTAGTATTACTTATAGCCCTTGCAAGACTTGTCATCCGTTCCGTCATCCTTAAAAAAGCCGGCAATACATTCCTTGAGCCGCAACTGTGGTATTTCTCGCTCTTTTTTGATATCTTGTCTCCGTTTGTCAGCATACTCCTGTACCTGACAGGAATGAGAAAAGGTAAGGGAAGAGAGGTATGGAAATAGAGAACGGGCTATCTGATAAGGCGCGTCATGACCTGAAGGTCATAGACCGTGCAATGAGTGGAGACAGAAAGGCCTATACCGAACTGCTTAACCGCTACCGTGACTCAGTGTATTATGTGATGCTGCGGATGGTCAACAATCCGTCCGATGCTGAGGATCTTACTATAGAAGCCTTCGGCAAGGCGTTCCATAACATCGCAAAATATACTCCCACGCACGCCTTCAGCACATGGCTCTTCCGCATAGCCACCAACAACTGCATTGACTTCATGAGGCGCAAGAGCCAGATTCCAAGGCCTTTTGATCAGGACGAGGGGGAGGAGGATGAGATGGAAGCCACAGTACCGTCTGACACCAGGGCTCCTGACGAACTGATGATCGACAGGGAGACAGCGGCAGCACTGCACAGTATTGTCAAAAGCCTCAAGCCGCGATACCGCAGGCTCATAGAGCTGCGCTATTTTGAAGACTACTCCTATGAAGAGATCGCTACCGAGCTCAGCCTGCCGATAGGGACCGTCAAAGCCCGGCTCTTCAGGGCAAAGGTTCTCATTCTGAATATGATAAGGAGCAAAAAGAATATCCTGTGACCTGTGCCGCCGATAAATACTTCCCGTCGCTGACAGATGAGCAGAGCCGGCGCTTCTGCATGCTCCCCGGACTCTACGCCGAGTGGAACGGAAAGGTGAATGTCATTTCACGAAAGGATATCACTAATTTTGAAGTAAATCACCTGCTCCATTCCCTGGCAATCGCAAGATTCATCACTTTCGCCCCGGGGACAAAGGTCATCGATGTGGGAACGGGAGGCGGATTGCCGGGAATACCCCTTGCAATAATGTTCCCCGATGTGCAGTTCACCCTGATCGATTCCATAGCAAAGAAGATAATGGTGGTCAGGGATATCACAGCCACCCTCGGCCTCGGGAATGTGACGGCAGTGACTGCCAGGGCTGAAAGCTTCAGAGGACAATATGACTTCATCGTCAGCAGGGCCGTCACAGAAATGGGCAGCTTCCTCAGCCTTACGCACCACCTCCTGTCACCACGGTCATTCAATACAGTACATAACGGTTATCTCTTCCTCAAAGGGGGTGACCTTGCGAACGAACTTAAACCATTTTCTTCTGCTGCAACTGTCATGGATATAAAAGGCTGGTATGACGAGCCTTACTTTGAGACCAAAAAGCTAATTTACCTTCCCGGTAAGGGAAAAAAATAAGGCTGCGCCTTTTTTATTTGAAAAAATCACTACCTTTGCAGTCTTTAAAACCGGAAATTATAACACGAAATAGATCAACAGATGAAAAGGACATTTCAGCCATCGAGAAAAAAGAGAACAAACACCCATGGCTTCAGGGAGAGGATGTCAACTGCAAACGGCAGGCGTGTTCTCGCCGCCCGCAGAGCCAAAGGCAGAAAGAAACTGACAGTCTCTGATGAGATGGGACACAAGGACTGATAGGCTGACCAAAATAAA
The DNA here is from genome assembly GCA_963732365.1 of uncultured Bacteroidales bacterium. Classification (GTDB taxonomy): domain Bacteria; phylum Bacteroidota; class Bacteroidia; order Bacteroidales; family VadinHA17; genus SR-FBR-E99. The sequence continues at coordinate 414,517 of CAVSZC010000007.1, forward strand.
ATAAAGAGACCGTCTTAATGAACAATTAGGGCGGTTTCTCTTTTTACTGTCGTACAGCAAACGTAAATTTGCCAACATCACGGTATATGAAAGAGATAATCCTGAGACACACACACCCCGGGCTGAAAGAGATTGCAGAAGCAATACTCGACGGAAAAAGAATAACACCCGACGAGGCTCTGACACTCTACAGTAAGGCTGAACTGTCACTGCTGGCAGTATTGTCAACCGAAGCAAAGAAATCTCACAGCGGTGATGCCGTTTACTTTAACCGCAACTTTCACATCGAGCCCACGAATATATGTGTCTATAACTGCCGGTTCTGTTCATACCACAAGCCTGAGGGCGATCCGGAGAGCTGGGAACTGACGGAGAAGGAGATAATTGATATCGTCAGGCGCTTTGACGGTGTGCCCGTTACTGAAGTGCATATCACCGGTGGTGTTCACCCATCACGCGACATCCACTATTACGGAAAGATCATTGCTTCGATCAAAAAGGCGCGCCCTGACATAAGTGTCAAGGCCTACTCTGCCGTGGAGCTTGACTATATGATCAAAAAAGCAGGCATGACATTCACGGAAGGGCTGAAGATCCTTAAGGATTACGGTCTTGACTCCATCCCTGGCGGCGGTGCGGAGATATTTGATGCCGTACTTAGAAAAAAAATATGTCGCGAGAAGGCTGATGCCGAGACCTACCTGGCCATTCATGAGGCAGCCCATAACCTGGGTATAACCTCAAATGCCACCATGCTGTACGGACATGCTGAGACACCCCAGCAGCGTATTGATCATCTCAGGCAGCTGCGCGAGCTGCAGGACCGTACCGGGGGCTTCAATGCCTTTATCCCCCTGAAATACAGGCGTGAGAACAACCGTATGCATGAGCTCGGCGAGGTGCCTGTGACTGAAGATATGCGTAACTACGCCCTCTCCCGGATCTTCCTTGACAACTTCCCTCACATCAAAGCTTACTGGCCGGCTATAGGCAGGAATTCTGCCATGATGAGCCTGACATTCGGCGTCGATGACCTCGACGGAACCATTGATGACACAACAAGAATATATTCGATGGCAGGGGCTGAGGATCAGAAGCCGGGGATGTCAACAACAGAACTTGTGGCTATGATACGGTCAGCTGGTTACAAACCCGTGGAGCGGGATACTCTCTACCGCACCGTCAGAGAGTGGTGAAGGGCTGAAACTCTCGCAATATAATTTTATCTTTGACACTGCGTTTATTACTTAATACTTCATCATACGATGAGTTTGAAAGAATTTATTACAAGCCGGGTTTTCTTCAGGCAGCTTGCAATTGCAATGGTCATTGGTGTGGCCATGATTATAGTTCTGATCATCTGGCTCAACATCTACACCCGTCACGGTCAGTCGAGACCAACACCCGAAGTAAGGGGGCTGACAACTGAAGAGGCCGCCAGGGTGGCAGCAAAGAACAGGATGAGATTTCAGGTCATAGACTCTGTCTATACCTCGTACGTGCCCAGAGGGTGTGTGGCAGAACAGATGCCCCTGCCGGGTCACCGCGTTAAAAGGGGACGTATGATCAAAGTGACAATCAATGCCATCAACCCCGAGATGGTGGCTGTCCCCGACCTCGTCGGCCTGCCTGTGAGACAGGCTCTTTCAGTTATTAAAACAGCAGGGCTGGAGATTGGCCAGCTTGATTACGTACCTGACCTGACTGTTGATTTTGTACTTAAGCAGACTATCCACGGGCGCGATGTGTCACCCGGTGACTCAGTCCAGAAAGGAAATGTCATTGATCTCGTACTTGGAAGAGGATTGAGCAGCCAGCGGACAAGCATACCTTTGCTGACAGGGTATACACTGGAGCGTGCCCGCAGCGAGGTGTACGGTGCCTCACTGAACCTCGGTGCTTTTGTGTTTGATGCCACGGTACAGAACAACACTGACTCACTCACGGCATTCGTATACAAGCAAAATCCGGAATATCACGAAAATGCCACAGCACAGCTGGGGTCATCAATTTATATCTGGCTTACCACAGACACACTCAAGCTGCCCTCCGATACAACCGCGGTTGACACGGTTGATGTCAGCAGCCTGGCAGAAACAGGGTCACAGCTTTTCTGATGTACAGGAAATGGCTGATATATACGCTGCTCATCGTTCCTGTTGCCCCGAAAGCATTTCCGCAGGAGGTTGTGACAGGCCTGCTGCATAATCATCAGCTCAGTAATAATTCAGACAAAATCTCACTAAAAAGTGCCAAGGGTGCTGACACCCTTCTTCTCCCTTTCAGTGACGATTTTTCGGGAGGGGATTTCATTCCCTCCTCGCTTCTCTGGGAAGACAGTTACGTATTTGTCAATAACACCTACTCAACCAGCCAGGTGTCACAGGGTGTGGCTACCTTTGACCGCCTTGATGATAAGGGCGAACTATACGTCACAGCCTCTGAGGCTGTATTTTCCGCCGACACCCTGACTTCAAAGCCGATAAACCTCTTGTTCCAGCCGGCTGACAGTATCATCCTCAGTTTCCTGTACGAGGCCGGAGGTATAGCCGACCTGCCTGAACGGGATGACAGCCTGACCCTCAGGTTCTGGGCACCGGATGAGGAGAAGTGGTACAGCGTATGGAATGCAAAGGGCGAAGCAACGGGGGGCTTTCAGCGTGTGATGATACCTGTTGAGCAGACCAGGTACCTGAAAAAGGGGTTCCGGTTTATGTTCATCGGTCATGCATCGCTGGCAGGAATAGATGATGCACCTTCACGTGCAGGCAATGGAGACCAGTGGAATATAGACCACGTGATGCTCGGCAGTGGGCGCTCAGTCAGTGACACTGTCATCCATGACGTTGCCCTCACAGACCCTCTCAGGTCGCTTGTAAAGGAATATTATGCAATGCCATGGCGTCATTTCAGACAGTCATTTCTCTCCATGATGAGCCCCACCGTAAACATTAATTACCGTAACAATGACACGATAGTGCGTAATGTCACCCGGCAGGTATCCATCAAGGATCTTTCAACAGGCGTTGTGGTGCGTGAGTTTTCCGCAGGAGCCACCAACGTCCCGCCCCTGACAGACATCGCGTACGATGCACCTCTTCTTTACACCTTCAACTCTTCTGCAACAGACACTGCCCTCTTTCTTGTGACTGTTTCCCTTATCACCGATGACTTCGACCCTAAAGGGAACGACACCATAAGGTTCACTCAACGCTTCAGCGATTACTTTGCTCTTGACGACGGCACAGCAGAAGCAGGTTACGGTGTTGATGGTCAGGGATCGCGCAGCGCAATGGTTGCCCTGAAGTACAGGTCATATATCGCTGACTCCGTCACAGCCATCCGCATCTGCTTCAATGATGCCTATGACAATGCCAACCGGAGAGCCTTTGACATCATGGTGTGGGCTGACGACAACGGCAAGCCGGGCGTCCTGCTCGGAAAAACGGAGGGACCGGTGGCAAGCCCGGCCGACGCTGTGAACGGATTTTTGACATACCCCTTTGACAAGCCTGTCAGCGTCAACGGCATCTTCTGGATAGGATGGAAACAGTACTCTGAAACTTTTCTGAACGCAGGACTGGACATGAACACGCTTATTACCGGCAAACATTATTTCTTTCTCTCAGGCAACTGGGAACAGAGCCAGGCACCCGGAACGGTGATGATGCGCCCTGTGATGAAGAGCGCAGGCACAACCACCTCCTCTGATGACAATCCTCTGTCAAACAATATGTTCATGATCTATCCGAATCCCACTGACGGGCCCGCGACACTTATTGCCTCAAATGACGCTCCTGACGATTTCATCATTGAGGTCATCTCATCAACCGGTAAAAGGGTTATGTCAATGCCGCGGAATGATCATCCTGATTTCAGCTCACTGGCCGGCGGAACATATTTTCTGGTCATTAAAACCGCCAGTGGCAAACCGCTCTCGCTGCTGCGCCTGATAAAAGTTAACTGACATACACCATGGCTGATGAGGAATTGACAGAGATACAGGAGCAGGAGCTCTTTGAACACTACCGCTATGTGGTTGACCCGGGTCAGTCCATGCTTCGTATTGACAAATACCTCACTGCACGTATCGAGGGTGTTTCGCGCACTAGGGTGCAGACAGCAGCACAGGCAGGAAACATAATGGTAAACGATTCGGCGGTCAAACCAAACTACCGGGTCAAGCCGCTTGACGTAATCCAGATACTGCTCCCCAACCCGCCGCGTGACATTGAGCTTATTCCACAGAATCTCCCTGTGAACGTGGTCTTCGAGGATGACGACCTGGTGGTCGTCAACAAGGAGGCAGGTATGGTCGTCCACCCGGCATACGGCAACTATTCGGGAACACTCATGAATGCCCTCATGTATCATTTCAGGGATCTGCCTCTGTTCAGCACCGGTGAGCTGCGCCCCGGACTGGTGCATCGCATTGACAAGAACACCTCAGGACTTCTGGTCGTCGCAAAGAATGAGTATGCCCTCAACAGACTCTCGCGTCAGTTCTTCAACCGCACCACAGGACGGAGATATATGGCATTGGTGTGGGGCACCCCCGACCCTGAAGAGGGGACGATCACCGGCAATGTAGGCCGCAACATCAGGGACCGTAAGATAATGCAGGTCTTCCCTGACGGGAGCCAGGGGAAGCATGCCGTGACGCATTACAGGGTGCTGGAGAAGATGAGCTATGTCTCACTCATTGAATGCCGTCTTGAGACGGGCCGCACCCATCAGATACGGGTTCACATGGCCTATGCCGGCCACCCGCTCTTCAATGATGAGGAGTATGGTGGCAACCGGATACTGAAGGGCACCACATTCACAAAGTATCAGCAGTTTATCCGCAACTGTTTCGAGATGATACCCCGCCAGGCGCTTCATGCACAGTCGCTCTCCTTTGACCACCCGGTCACCGGCCAGCGCCTCTCTTTTGGGTCAGACCTGCCCGCTGACATGGCCAGGGTTATTGAAAAGTGGCGGAACTATATTGCCGGCAGAGACTAAAGCGTTGAGCGAAAAGATGTGAGTTTTGAGTTTAAACACAGAGTAACACAGAGTTATTACAGAGTAGCACTGCTTTGGTTCTGGAAATAAAAACAGTGCAACTCAGCCCTAACTCTGCGTAACTCTGTGGTAAAAAGTTGACTGTAAGAAATTCTACCATGATCCGCCGGCCCCGCCGCCGCCGAAGCCTCCTCCTCCAAAGCCTCCGAAGCCGCCGCGGCTGCCGCCGCTAAATCCTCCTCCCCTGCCTGAGAAGCCACCCCAGCTGCCACCATGAGACCTGCCGCCACCCAGCATGCTCATAAGCAGCCAGAAAGGAAGGTTGTCTGCACCTGTCTTCTTGATATGTTTGTTGTTTGAGTTGCCTGAAGAAGCGACTGCAATCAGAACGATGATGATGACTAAAAAGACAATCCCGGGAACAAATCCGAATGACTCGTCACCCGAACCCTGTCCGTAGCTCTCATAGCTGTATTCGCCTGATGCCAGTGCCATCAGAACATCGGTGGCGGCATTGATCCCACCGATGTAATCGCCGTCACGGAATCGCGGCAGCATCTCCCTGTCAATAATATCTGCGCATGCCAGGTCTGGTATGGCACCTTCAAGACCGTAGCCTGTGGCAATAAATACCTGTCCGTCTGAAGAGGCTGACTTGGTCTTCACCAGCACCACCAGGCCGTTATTGAAATCGGACTGGCCAACACCCCATTCCTTTCCCACCCGGTAGGCAAAGCTTGACCTGTCATACCCCTGCAGATCGTTTACAATGACCACAGCAATCTGATTCGAGGTCGAGTCGCTGAAGGCCACAAGCTTGTTCTCAAGCGACTCCACTTCAGATGGCTGAAGCAACCCTGCAAAATCATTCACCAGCCTCGGCGGCTCAGGGCGCTGAAGCAGCATCTGTGCCCCTGCAGTGAGCGTGACAAACAGCATAGCGACAGCACAAGCAATAGAATTGATCTTCCTGTTAATCATCACTCTGTTGTCTTGTTAATGTCAAACGAAATAGTATCCGTCAGTTCATTAATGTCATCTTTTGAAAAGGGGAAGTGTTCCTTCATCTGCACTCCCGTCATGATTATCCCTTCTGCCAGTCCTTCGGCAAAGAGGTTCTCGCTGAAGCGCAGCTTCATGTGGTCGCGTATCTCATCCCAGAAGCCCAGCGGCACCACGCTGTTGATGCCTGTGTCACCGATGATGGCGAATTTGCGCTCCTTAATGGCCAGGTAAATCAGCACACCGTTGCGGTCAGCTGTCTTGTGCATCCCCAGTCTCCTGAAGAGCCATGCTGCCTCGTCAAGTACATCTCCTTTGCAGGAAGTCTCGACATGAACACGTATCTCACCGGAGGTGGAATGCTCAGCTTCCGCAATGGCTCTTGCTATAACCTCCTGCTGTGCGGGAGAGAAGAATGAAGATGCTTTCATTGTCATGGTGTCAGAACTGTACCTGCGGTGCTCTCTCGCTCCCTTCCTCCGCTTCGAAATAGGGTCTTGCAGTGAATTTCGTGAAGGAGGCGATTATATTGTTCGGGAACTGTCGGATAAACGTATTGTACACCCTGGCGGCATCATTGAAGTTGTTCCTTGCAACAGAAATACGGTTTTCGGTCCCTTCCAGCTCAACCTGCAGATCGCGGAAATTCTGTGTAGCCTTAAGCTCAGGATATCTCTCCACAACCACCATAAGACGTGCAAGTGCTGAGCTCACCTCTCCCTGTGCTGCCTGAAACTGCTCAAGCTGGGCAGGGGTAATGTTCGAAGGATCGACGGTCACCTGAGTGGCCTTTGCCCTTGCCTCAATGACCTGGGTAAGAGTCTCCTGCTCAAAGGCTGCGGCACCTTTAACGGTATTTACAAAGTTGGGTATAAGGTCAGCCCTCCTCTGATACTGAGTCTCGACATTACTCCACTGAGTGGCAACCTGCTCATTCATGGGCACTATCTGGTTATAGATCCTGACACCCCATGAGATGAGGATAAAAACTATGAGTGCCAGAAAAGCAGCTATGGCAATTCCAATGATGCATCCTTTTTTCATTTTACTTCTGTTTGATTTTACCTCAAATTTATTAAAAAAACCATGTAGAGTCGTTGCATGCAACGACTCTACACCAATTAAATATTAATTTTGGATATAAATCCGGATAAAATGAGAACAATAGCCATTGCCACAGGCGGCAATTCTTCAGAATACGGCATCTCGGTACAGAGTGCCCGGGGTGTTGCGGAAGCGCTGAACGGAAGATATAATCTTTACATTATCAATATAAAAGGTAACGACTGGTATTGGGAAGATGCGAAGGGCAGGCTTTACAGCATCGACAGGAATGACTTCACCCTTGTAATCGATGACGAGAGAGTCATGTTTGATGCAGTGTTCATAGCAATACACGGAACCCCTGGTGAGAACGGCCTGCTGCAGGGATACCTTGACATGACCGGCATACCCTATACCAGCTGTGATGCTTTTGTCTCAGCCCTTACATTTCACAAGCAGGCCTGCAAGCTGTACCTCAATGAATACGGCATCCCTATGTCAGGCGGATTGCTTATCAGGAAAGGGGACCATTATGATCAGGGCAAGATACTGAAACAGATAGGCCTCCCCTGCTTTGTCAAGCCCAATGCCAGCGGATCAAGCTTTGGCGTTACCAAAGTCAAGAAGGAGGAGGAGTTTGACGAAGCCATGGATAAGGCTTTCGCAGAGGGTCATGAGGTGCTGGTGGAATCGTTTATGAAAGGCACCGAGGTAGCATGCGGTGTTGTGAGGACGAAGCAGAGAAAGATTGTCATGCCGGTAACCGAGATCGTACCCCGGAAGGAGTTCTTTGACTTCGAAGCCAAATATGCCGGCGGACTGTCAGACGAGATAACACCTGCCCGCCTGCCTGATGATGTCACGGCAAGGATACAGGAGCTGGCATCAGAGATATATGATATACTGGGATGCAAAGGGATAGTGAGGGTTGACTTCATCGTCACCGCTGACGGACCGCAGTTCCTTGAGATCAATACCGTCCCCGGGATGACGGGAGAGAGCATAATACCACGGCAGGCCTCGGCGTTCGGGATCTCATTGACCGATTTGTATTCTATGGTTATTGAAAATCTGTTTTGATTCACCCTTAGAGACGTTGCATTCAACGTCTCTATAGATGTTTTGTTGTGACTATTTTTTCCAGGAATCCGGCTACATCAGCCTGCCGGGCGAAACTGTACCTGGCCCTTGTCTGCCCCTTTCCCACTTTAAGTGTATAGGCATCTTCCGGCAATGCCGAGAAGAGCTCCTCATCAGTCTTGTCGTCACCGATAGCCAGCAGAAAGTCAAAATCTCCACCGGCAATTATCTTCCTTGCAGCAGTACCCTTGCTATAGCCGGCACGCTTAATCTCAACAACCTTGTGACCGTCAATGACCTGAAGGGGCATATTTGAGATTGACTCCTCAAGGTCATTCTTCAGCTCTATGGATCTTAGCGCTGCAAGGTCTGCGTCAGCATTGCGATAATGCCATGAGAGGGAGTACATCTTCTCCTCCACAAAAGTGCCCTTGCAGCGGGCTGTGAACCTGTCAAGTATCGGGCGCAAATCCTCCTTCCATGAATTATCCTCATCAAGTGATGACTCCCAGTCTTTCCCAGGGTATTTTGTAAAGGCCCCATGCTCAGCTATCATTATCAGGTCAAGGTTTGAGAACCATTTATCAAGGAACTCCTTGTTCCTGCCGCTGATTATTACAATATTGGTCACTGCTGCAAGTTTCTCAGTGATGGAGATTATCCGCACGTCAGGCACAGCCAGTTCGGGCAACTCACGTATCGGCACCAGGGTTCCATCATAGTCAAAGAACAGTAGTGGATTCTCTGCCTCTTCAAATCTGCCGATGATATTATTTTCTATTTCATCATTAATCAGCCTTCCTCTGAAATTCATCCTGTCAGTCATGACCTTTGCTGTACCTCTTATAATATCGTCTGCCCACGAAAAGACATCATAATCAACCAGTCGTTTAGTCATCGCGTCAATACGCCGTCTCTTCTCTGCCTCCGGCATTGTAAGAGCAGAGTAAAGTGCATCGGCAACCTGCGAGATGTCAGTGGGATTTACCAGTATCGCTTCTCCCATCTCTGCAGCAGCTCCGGCAAGCTCGCTCAGCACCAGCATGCCGCATTTCTCATGTTGTGCCGCCACATACTCTTTGGCCACCAGGTTCATTCCATCACGCAACGGGGTTAACAGCCCAGCGTCACTATGCGAATAGAGCGCCACCAGCTCATTGAACCTAAGTGACTTATATTGATATGTAACAGGATTCCAGTCAAGTGTTCCATATTTACCGTTTATCCTTCCCACCATAGCTTCTATCTCTTTCTTCATCTCCTGGTACCTTGGGATGGTATCACGTGACGGGACAATCACCATATTAAATATTACCCTTCCTCTCATGTTACTGTATCGCTCCAGAAAAAGCTCGAAAGCTGCCAGCCTGTGCAGGAATCCCTTGGTGTAATCAAGTCTGTCAACGGAAAAGATAAGCAACCTTTCCCTTTTCTGCTTTTGTATCCTGGTAATAAATTTCATGGTCTCAGGCAGTATGACGGCATCATGAAACCTGTTGAAATCAATACTTATAGGGAAAGCATCGGCTCTTGCAAAGATACCATCACCCTGTACAGTATTGAGAGTGATATCATAACCCAGACAGCGTCTTACAGACTTCAGAAAATGCTGTGCATAATCATGAGTATGGAAACCTACCAGGTCAGCCCCCAGAAGCCCTTTAAGGATTGCAGTCTGATAGTTGTCAGGCATGATCCTGAACACCTCGTAAGAGGGGAAAGGAATATGAAGAAAGAACGAAACAGATACATCATGAAAATGGTCACGTACCATTGCCGGAAGAAGAAAGAGGTGGTAATCATGAATCCAGATGAAATCTCCTGGTTGGACAACTTTCTTTAATTCTTGAAAGAAAAGCTCATTTGCCTTTTGGTATGCCTCAAAATAGCCCTCCCCATAGATAGCCATTGAGGGGAAATAATGAAACAGGGGCCATATCAGATTATTGCTGAAGCCACCGTAAAACTTCTCATTAATTCCTTCGGGTATTCTTACTGACCTGAGTTCAAATGTTTCCCTTACTTCCGGGATAGCATCCAACTGCTGGCTGTCAAATTCGCCTTTACCAACCCATACGGTCTTGTCATAATAATCTGCCTGGCCTGCCTTGTCCATCCGTTTTGTGAGCGAGAGCACAGCAGAAACAAGCCCGCCGGCATTCTGTACAGCAGTCAGTTTTCCCTCTCTGTGCTTCAGAGCAAATGGCAGCCTGTATGCTACTATTACCAGCCTCTTGTATCTTTTTACCTCTCTCTTCTCCATCATTCTGTTTTAAAGGAATACTGGTTTATCAAGCCGTGCGGCGATACGATAAATGGCATTCATCAGCCCCACATGACTGTATGTCTGCGGAAAGTTACCCCATTGGCTGCCGTCACGGCCCACGTCCTCACTGAAGAGACCCAGGTGATTCGAATACTCCAATAGTTGTTTCAGGTATTCAACGGCTTCGCTGACATTGCCTGTAGTCGCCAGCGCTTCAACATACCAGAATGCACAGACAAGGAAGGTAGTCTCAGGCTTGCCAAAGTCGTCATCATGTATATATCTGTACAGCAATCCCTCTTCTGTCCTCAGGTGTTCAGCCAGTACACCAAGATGCTGCTTTGCCCTCTCGCCTGCCGGATCGAGATAACTCATCGTCACAAGATGAATTGTGGCGGCATCATAATTGCTGCTTCCGATGGCTTGCATATAGGCCTTGTAATCATCATGATAGCACATCTCGATCTTTTTTGAAGCCTCCGCGGCAAGCTTCTCTGCCTTTCGGCTAAGATCATTGTCGGAAAAATGGGTGGCAATCTTGTATGCAGCCTTGCTTCCGGCCCAGTGAAAAAGAAAGGTATAACAGTTGTGCTGCAGTTTGTTCCTGAACTCCCAGATGCCTGCATCAGGCTTCTCCATCGTCTCCTCTATATTATTGAGCAGCCAGCTGATAACCTCCCTTGACTTGTTGTACGAGAGGTAGTTTAGACGCTTATCTATGTACAGCGGGAGCAGACTGACAAGTACCTGACCGTAGATGTCATTCTGCTCTTGGTTGAAGGCATCATTGCCAATATGTACAGGAGCATTTCCTTCATACCCCTCAAGCTCCAGACTATGCTCCTTGGGGACAGCAGTGCCTGCAATTGTGTACATCGGCTTGATCTTCTGCTTCTCCGAAAGGATTATATTCTGTATGTAAAGGAAGTATTTCTCCAGTTCATCAAAGTGCCCCAGGTTGTTAAAGGCATTGAGTGTATAATATGAATCCCTCATCCAACAGTAACGATAGTCCCAGTTACGACCTGCGCCCGGCGCTTCCGGCAGACTTGTGGTACCGGATGCAATTATTCCACCGGTATCTTCAAACTGGTGAAGCTTAAGGACCAGCGCTGAACGGATAATCTCATCCTGAAAAATATTGGGGATGGAGGTGTTCTTGATCCATTGAACCCAGTATTTCATTGTCTTCTCCAGAAAATCATCTGCCGTGGCTTCAAGCGGAGCTTCAAGTGGCACCCCGTATGTAAATGCCAGATAACAGGTATTATTAAGTATAAATGATTGATTATTAATTATATATGTAAGTGGAATATTCGTGGTTAGCCTCACCTGTGTGTCAAAATTGAGATATCGGATGTGGTTGCTTCCCGCTACAACCTCGGGCCTGAAGGAACCGTAACTGCCCACTGGTTCACATTTCACTTTTATGAACGGATTGCCGTCAAGGAGTTCTATCTTACGTATCATCATAAGCGGACGGTAATACCTGTCATACTGATTAAAGCGGGGAGCAAAGTCAGTGACCCGAAACTTGCCGTCGCTGGTGATAAATTCTGTGGTAAGGATATTTGTATTTTTAATATAGGTCTGGAAAGTGTAATAATTTTCACCAGATGGCTTAATCGAAAACTCACCGCCCTTCTTGCTGTCAAGCAGTGATCCGAACAGAAAGCTGCTGTCAAAACGCGGAAAACACAACCACTTTACTTCAGCACTTTTATTTATATAGGCTAAAAAAGAACAATTGCCTATAACTCCCATGTCATATTTATGAATGTCCCCCATTGTTTTTAGCTTTTTTAACATTGTCAGCCATTATAATAGTGTTGATCGGAAATGGTATCTCAATATTCTCCTTCCTGTATCTGGCATGAAGCCTCTTAATGAATTCATGCTGCAGGAGAAACTGGTCTGTATATGACTTCACCCTTAGAATAACATTGAATTTGATTGAGTAAGCGTCAAACTTGTTGTATCTGATGAACGGCTGAAACCCGGGTACTGCTCCTTCATTGGAAGCCATTGCTTCTGTCGCCACTTCGATGGTCACTCTCTCTACCTTCTCAAGATCAGACGAGTAGCTGACCCCAATCCCAACAAGAAGTGAAAGTTCATTTTCCGGCTTACTGAAGTTATTTACAATGGAGTCGGCCAGTCTGTTGTTGGGTATAATTATAAGCCTGTTTGAGAGGGTCCTGATCTTGGTACTGCGCCAGCTTATGTCTGTAATAAATCCGTCATCACCGCTCTCCAACCTAACAAAGTCGCCGGGATGCATGTTCCTGGCAGCAATGATTGTAATACCTGCGAAGAGGTTTGATAGGGTTGGTTGCAGTGCAAGTGCCACAGCAAGGCCGCCGACACCGAGGGCTGTCAGGAGTGGCGTAATAGGTACCTTAAGAATCTGAAGTATGATGAGGATTCCTAAAGTGAAAATCCCTCCTCTGACAATATTATCGAGAAGGGTACTTTTCATCAGCGGATTATCCGTGCCCTCCTGATAAGCCGCAATCCACCCCACAATGAGGCGCGATACCCATACGGTAATGACCAGAACAGTCAGCACATGAATAAACAGGAAAATATGGTTTGCCTTAGCAAAGCCATAACCTGGCATGTAAATGGCAGCTGTATATAAACCGGCCAGGAGGAAAACAAAGGGGATAATCCCTTTCGATGCCTTTACGATTATCTCATCACCCTTCCATTTGGTCCTTGCAGTGTAGGCCAGCAACCATCTTAGTATAATCCTCCTGAATATTATTCCAATTAGAGCGGAGAACAGGATGAGTGACACTGCGAATATGTACTCTCTTAGAGGTGGCAGTTTTTCCATTTGGGTCACATTTAGAATTAAAGAACGGGCGAGGTGAACGTGTCACGCCGATAAAAATAGGGAAATTGTCCTATATAGGCAAATAATTCGCTCTCCGGTAGCCCGGAAACTCCATTCAGACAATCAGGTAACGACGCCCAAATTGGGCGTCGTTACCTGAACGTATCAAACCTGTACGAATCTATCGGTGCACATGAACAGACCAGGTTACGGTCGCCGTAACCGTTGTCAACCCTTCCCACCGATGGCCAGAACTTGTTCTCAATCACCCATGGCAACGGGTACGCCGCCTTCTCGCGGGCATAACCGTGACTCCATTTGTCAGATATCACTGCAGCAGCGGTGTGCGGGGCATTCTTAAGGACATTATCTTCCCTGTCTGCTTTGCCCTCGGTTATCTCCTGTATCTCCTTCCATATGCTACGCATTGCATCGATGAACCTGTCGAGCTCAGCCCTGGGCTCTGACTCTGTCGGTTCAACCATCAGCGTGCCGTGCACCGGGAATGATAATGTGGGGGCGTGGAACCCGTAGTCCATCAGCCTCTTTGCTATGTCTGACTCGTCAATGCCTGCCTCCCTGAATCCCCTGCAGTCGAGTATCATCTCATGAGCACACCGCCCCTTGTCGCCGGTGTAGAGCACCTTGTACATCTTACCCAGCGAGGCAGCTATATAGTTGGCATTAAGAATAGCATACTCCGTTGACCTGGTGAGCCCTTCACTGCCAAGCATCATGACATAAGCATGGCTGATGGTAAGCACGTGGGCGCTGCCGAAGGGTGCTGATGCGACAGCGGTGATGCCGTGGCTGCCGCCTGTCTTCACCACCGGATGCGACGGAAGAAACTCCGCCAGCTTGCTGTTACAGAGGATGGGGCCCATGCCGGGGCCACCGCCGCCGTGAGGTATGGCGAAGGTCTTATGCAGGTTGAGGTGACATACGTCGGCACCTATCCTGCCGGGGCTTGTGAGCCCCACCTGGGCATTCATGTTGGCGCCGTCCATATAAACAAGGCCGCCGTTCTCATGCACAATCTTTACCAAATCGATGATCCCCTCCTCGAATACACCGTGTGTCGAGGGGTAGGTTATCATGGCAGAGCTAAGGCTTGCCTTATGCTCCTCTGCTTTCTTCCTGAGATCGTCAATATTAATGTTTCCCTGCTCGTCGCACTCCACCACCACCACCTTCATGCCTGCCATGGCCGCACTCGCAGGGTTGGTCCCGTGGGCTGACGAAGGGATGAGGGCAACATCGCGATGACCTTCGTTGCGGCTGATGTGATACTGCCTGATGACCATCAGTCCCGCGTACTCGCCGGCTGCGCCGGAGTTGGGCTGGAAGGAGACGGCATCAAAGCCTGTTATCTCCTTCAGGGCCTCACCCAGCTCATCCATAAGCTGATAGTACCCCTGCGCCTGATCAGCAGGGACAAAGGGATGAATATTGCCGAACGCCGGCCAGCTCATTGCGAACATCGACGCTGCCGGGTTGAGTTTCATGGTACAGGAGCCGAGGGGTATCATGCCGTTGGCAAGGGAGAAGTCCTTGCGCTCAAGCATCTTGATATACCTCATCATGTCAGTCTCGCTGTGGTAGCTGTTGAAGGTACGTTCCTGAAGGAAAGGGGTTGTTCGGTGGAACTTCCTGTCAAAGCAGAGATCGGTGCACAGCGTGGTTATCAACGGAGCCTTTTTCCCCGCTGCCTCGGCAAAGATCGAGACCAGCGTATTCATCTCATCAATTGTTGTCAGCTCGTCAGTGCTGATCGTTGCGCAATTGGCGCAAGGATACCACAGGTTGATCCCTTTTCCGAGAGCTATCTTTTTGATATCATCGGCTGTCACTCCAGTGACTGCCTGGACCCTTATCGTGTCAAAGAACTGGTCGTACTTTATTGTATAACCCAGCTCCTTCAGTGCTTTCGAGAGAGTGCACGCCGATGAATAGATGTGCATTGCAATACGCTTTATCCCTTCCGGACCGTGATACTGGGCGTACATCCCTGACATGGTTGCCAGGAGAGCCTGGGCAGTGCAGATATTTGATGTGGCTCTCTCACGCTTGATATGCTGTTCACGCGTCTGCAGTGCCATGCGGAGTGCCTGTCTGCCGTTCGAGTCAACCGAGACACCTATTATTCGTCCCGGCATGCTGCGCTTCAGCTCATCCTTCGTTGCAAAGAATCCTGCATGCGGCCCGCCGTAGCTCATCGGCAGCCCGAAGCGCTGGTTCGATCCGAACACGATGTCTGCTCCCCACTCCCCCGGAGGGGTCAGCAGTGCAAGGCTCATAAGGTCAGCAGCTACACCGACAAGGGCTCCCGCTGAATGGACCTTCTCAACAAGAGTCCTGTAGTCGCGGATCTCACCCATAGCTGAGGGATACTGTACCAGCACTCCGAAGAGTGAAGGATCAGCCTCTATCTGTGTATAGTCAATGAACTGAATGTCAATATCAAGTGGTGCTGCCCTGGTCACAAGCACATCACGCGTCTGCAGAAAGACCGAGTTGTCAACAAGGAACTTTCTCGCCCCTGCCTTCACCTTCTCCCTGGAACGGGCGTTGAACATCATTATCATCGCCTCACCGGCAGCCGTGGCTTCGTCAAGAAGCGACGCGTTGGCTATCTCCATGGCTGTGAGACCGGTGATCATCGTCTGGTAGTTCAGCAGTGCCTCCAGCCTCCCCTGTGAAATCTCAGCCTGGTAGGGGGTGTATGAGGTGTACCACGCCGGGTTCTCAAGCACATTCCTGATTATGACAGGCGGTACGGCAACACCGTAATAGCCCTGCCCGATGAAGGAGCGGTACTGCCTGTTGCGCTCTCCTATAGCTCTCAGGTGGCTTAAATAGGTCACCTCGCTCATTGCCGGCGGCAGGTTGAGAGGTCTCTCAAGCCTGATTGAGGCGGGGACGGTCTCGCTGATCAGCTGGTCAAGCGAGGAAACGCCAATGGTTCTGCACATCTCAGCAGTTTCACTCTCACGCGGACCGATGTGACGGTTAACAAACTTATCTGATGCCATATTATGGTTATTTATTTATTTTTTAAGTGGTAAGCGGCGTGACGAAAATAGTATAATCATGTCAGGAAAAAAATGGATTTTGACAATGTCATGAGAAAAATGGATTGGATCTTATCTCCTCACCGATGGTTGTTGCCGGACCGTGACCCGGGTAGACTGCCGTATCGGGCGGCAGGACGAACAGCCTGCTGCTTATGTTCTCAAGCAACTGCTCATGATTTCCTCCCGGAAGATCGGACCGGCCTATGCTCCCTGCAAAGAGGGCGTCGCCTGTGAACAGGGCACTGTGGTCCCTGATATAAAATGCGACGCCGCCAGGTGAATGACCCGGCACGGCGATGACCTCCATCGTGAGGCCCGCAGCTGTGATCATCTCACCGTCAGTGAGCTCCCTCTCAGGCTCCGGAGGCTCTTCCATCGTGAGACCGAACATAAGGGCATGTTTCGGTGAGCTGGAATGGTTATATCTCTCACCGGGGTGAAACATCGACCTTAAACCGTATTTTCTCAGGACAAAATCATTGCCGAAGATATGATCAAGATGGCAGTGTGTGTTCAGCAGTATGACCGGCGTCAGGCCACGTGAGGATAGAAAATCCCCGAGTCTCTTCTCTTCTTCCGGGCCGTAGCATCCGCAATCTATAATTATGCATGATCCCTCTTCTCCTGAGATCACATATGTGTTTACCTCTATGGGTGAGAATATATGTCTGTATATATGCATCTTATCGCTCATTATCCCTGTCATTGACGATGCCCTTAAGCATGGGCACAAATACAAAGTAGCCATGGGTAGTGATCTCATAGTCATCCTCCCCGCGTCGGGTATAGAGTGTCATGACCTGTGAGTCACGTTCCCCCTTCGGCACCACCAGCCTCCCTCCCGTGCGGAGTTGCTTAAGGAGCTTGTCAGGTACCTCGGCAGTGGCAGCAGTAATGATTATCCCGTCATAGGGCCCGTACTGAGGCTGTCCCTCATAGCCGTCACCCAGGAAAAAGTGGATGCGGTAGCCCATGGAGTTTAGCAATGCCTGTGCCTTACCGTACAGCTCTCTGTGGCGTTCAATGGTAAATACCTTCACCCCCATCTCGGCAAGGACCGCGGCCTGGTAACCTGAGCCGGTGCCTATCTCAAGCACCTTATCCCGTTTTCCCACATTCAGTAAAATGGTCTGTACGGCAACGGTATAGGGCTGCGAGATCGTCTGTCCGGCTGAAATAGGAAAGGCCTTGTCCTGGTAGGCATGCCTGAGGAAAGCATCATCCATAAAGAGGTGACGCGGCACCCTGTTCATAGCTTCAAGCACCCTCTCGTCACTTATACCCTTGGCCCTCAGCTCGTCAATAAGCTTCTTCCTCTTTCCCCTGGCTTCAAATGACTCTTCAATCATCCACTGGTGATTTTGGTCTAAAAATAACAGATATCTTTGCATTACCCTCTACCAGACTGATGAAAAAAACTGCCCGAAGAATTGCTCTGTCATATATAGTGGCGGATTTTGTTGGCTCGTCTGTAGCCTGGGGACTTTTCTACCTGTACCGGAAATATTTCATTGAGACCAGCCTCTATGGCGAATACTTCAAAATGGAGCTTGGCAACAAGTTCTGGCTCGGGATAATGCTCATACCTCTGTTTTTCTTGATGGTCTATGCCCTGGCTGGATTCTACTCAGACCCGCTGCGCAGGTCACGCCTGCACGAATTCGGCAAGTCTCTTGCTGTCACACTCTCTGCCGTTGTTTTGCTTTTTTTTATCCTCATCCTCGATGATGCCGTAGGCCATTATTCGACCTACTACCACTCATTCAGCGTGCTCTTCGTTTTACAGTTTTTGCTTACCTGGGTGCCAAGGTTTATCATCACATCAGGTGTGTCAGGGAAGATACACAGACGTGAGACAGGATTCAGAACCATCATCGTGGGAAGCAACGGCAGGGCTGTCAGTCTGCTGAATGACATCAGGAGTGAGAAGGTACCTGCCGGCAACCTGATAACAGGCTATGTCAGCGTAGATGGTGCCGGAGCAGAGCCTCTTGCAGATGGTGTACCGTGGCTGGGGAACAGTAATGATCTTGTAGGACTTATCGGCCGGGAGGAGGCAGAGGAGGTCATCCTGGCCCTTGAGGAGGATGAATATCCGGTCGTTGAGGAGCTTGTCAACAGTATCTGCCACCTCAATGTGATTGTAAAGTCTCTCCCTTCGATGAGAAGTATTATTTCGGGACATGTTGAGGCAGGACCGATCTATGCCACTCCCCTCCTGAGAATATCATACAGGAAGATGCCGCACTGGCAGGTGATGGTGAAACTTGTCATGGACTATGCTGGTGCGCTCACAGCCCTCATCATTCTCTCTCCGCTGATGGCAGTGCTTGCCCTCCTGATAAGGCTCTCAGGCAGCGGACCGGTTATTTTCAGGCAGGAACGGATTGGCCGTTACGGCAAGTCTTTTATGATCTACAAGTTCAGATCGATGGATGACGGGGCGGAGCCTGACGGGCCAATGCTTGCAGTCAAGGGAGACAACAGGATCACACCACTCGGAAGATTCATGCGGAAGCACCGGTTTGACGAGATACCAAACTTCATCAACGTATTGAGGGGGGAGATGTCACTCGTCGGCCCCAGACCCGAACGACGCCATTATATTGAACAGATAATGCAAAAAGCGCCATACTATAACAGGGTACTGGCAGTTAAGCCCGGCATTACCTGCTGGGGACAGGTGAAACTGGGATACGCATCCGATGTTTCCAGGATGCTCGAGAGGCTTGACTATGATCTTCTCTACCTTGAGAATATATCTCTCTATCTTGACCTGAAAATACTGTTTTATACCCTGGGAACAATTGTCAAAGGGAAAGGACTGTAAATCAATAGAAGATGGTTACAACCCATGCCCCGGGTTCATTTATCAGAAATTTCAGGTCACAGCTGAGCATTGCCGTGTTGAAGGCATTGGGAGCATTGAACCTGATTCTACCCTCAAACGGATACTCAACATTCTCGATGCCGATAAAGGTAGACTGCCACGTTTCAGAGCCTGATGAGTAAGTCATGGTAATGTTGCTGATACTGCCAAGCGAGGTATCTCCTGACCTTGAGAATTTGTATCTTACATAGACAGGTTTTTCTCCCATCTTCATGCAGGTTACCCTTCCTATGCTGTTGCGGTACTGGATGACATAGGGAGGAAGCACCTCTGCCCCCATGAACTTGTCTTCCTTCCATACCCCCGCCATCAGGGAATCTTTTCCCTCCGACTTAAACGTATAAATTCCGTTCCCGTCTCGGAGCCCCTTTTTCCATTGACCCTCATATTTTTCACCTGTCTGCCAGACATAAATACCCTCACCGTCAGGATAACCCTTCCGGAATGAGCCCTTGTACTGGTCTATCCCGAATGCCTCGCCCTTGCCATCGGCGAGACCCTGCTTGCAGTCTCCCGTATAAGTGTCAGCTATCCTTGGTATCAGGACCTTGCAGCTTTCCTGTCCCTGCACCTGAATAGCGGTCAGGAGGAACAGAGACAATATTGCACATAATACAATTCCTTTTTTCATATCGGGGTTTTATTAATTTTCAGTCAATGCCGGATGCTAAATAACAGCTTACTGTTACAACAAAAATCGCACCATATAAAGTTAATAAAAAAAAGAGACGCGCAATCTGCGCGTCTCCTCAGTTAAACCAGCTAACTGATCTACTTAACGTCAGTAACCGTCGGGACCGGGTTCTTACGTGTATTCCACCATACCTGGCTCTGAGTGCCGTTGGTGCTGAACATACCTTCGTTGATGAGCTCGATCTTTTCGGCAGTCTGTGCTGCAGCAAGGTTCGTCGTATTGTATGTCTGCTCGCTGAGTGCATACTGAAGCCTGATCGGAAGACCAAGGTTCGGGTAATATGCTCCTTCAAGCTCATACTCGAATATTCTTGCGGGGAAACCTGTCCTTCTTATCTCAGCATATGCTTCGATGCCCTGTCCGAATATTGCAGCCCATTTCTGTTCGCAAATCTTCTGGAATTTCTGGGCATTGGTACCACTCCATACTACCAGCGGGTGAGCAAGATAGGTTGTGTAGTTCACAGGGAAGGGTGTCGTTCCGACAGTGATGTCATTTGCATAACCCCATGAAGGAAATACAGTTCCGCCGTTTATACAGCCCCATCTCTCCATCGAGGCAGCTATACCGCCTTCATATGCAGTCTTGGCAGCAGCATCATTGGCTGCGCGGAGGTAGTACTCAGCCTTGATGAACTGAACCTCATCATAGGTCATCACTTTTGATGTAGCACCTTCAATGAAAGCTATCTCCGTTCCAAGCATCGATATTGAGGGGAAGTTAGCAGCTGTGATGCCCCTTCCATTCTGGAAACCAACATAATCAAGCGGAGGTGTTGCTACAGAGTTGGGTGTCGGCTGTGCATAAATATGAAGCCTCGGGTCAACCCTTGCCTCAAGCCAGTCAACCATTGTCTCTGAAATAGCCTGGTCTTTTCTTGCGAAAAGGGTTTCATAGATTGGGTTCCTGTAAGGAATGCCGGGCCATACCAGTTCAGCATTATCCGCATTCGATGTAAAAATCGGATAGTTTGTCGGGCTGGCTAGGATGGCAGCTATCTGTGCATCAGCATTGGCCAGTGCAGCAGCACCTGCTGATGTTGTAACCGTAGTGCCTCCTGCCATATTATAGGTCCATGACCATGGCGTGCCGGCTGCGCGGTTCAGTATCCTCAGCTTGAGTGAGTTTGCAAACTTCCTCCAGAGGGTGGGGTCGCCACCGTAAAGGATGTCGCCTGTACCGAAGTTCACCGAGGTACCGGCGAGCAGTTGGTTGGCCTCCTCAAGTTCTGCAAGGAGTGCAGGATAGATGGTCTCCTGTGTGTCATACACGGGGGTGATTGTTCCGTCAACATAGAGACCCTGGATTGCTTCTGAGTACGGGACATCGCCCCATGTGTCAGTCAGATAGAGATATGTCCATGCTCTCATGATCTTGGCAGCAGCCAGAAGTTTGTCATCACCTGACTCGGTGGTCTTGTCGATCACAATCTGCAGGTTCTTGAGTTCACTTGTATAAGGGCCTTCAAAATAGCTTGACATGTCACGAGGCATGTATCTGTCCTCATCAATGTACTGAATCTTGCACCACTGCTGGCACCATACGCCGAGGTATGTGTGCTGCATCCATCCGCCAAGCTGGCGGCTGATTGAGTTCTGAACAGCATTGGTAAAGATGTTGATAGCAGGTACGTCGACCGGGTTGTTCGGGTTGGTGTTCATCTCCTCAAAACCATCAGTGCAGGAAGAGAGAAGACCCACAGCAATGAACAGTCCCAGTATTAATTTTTTTGTTTTTTGTATGTATTTCATAATCAGATGCATTTAGGTTAGAAATCAAGCTTGATGTTGAACCCATAGGATCTGGTAGAAGGAATAGCGTTGTTCTCTGCGCCAACAGAGGTGTTACCAGCACTATTACTAACTTCCGGGTCAATGTTGGGTATGTTCGTGCTAATGAGCCAGAGGTTACGTCCTACCAATGCAAGGTTCAGGTTTTTGATCCCGGCCTTCTTGAGGAATTCGATATTGTTAAATGAATAACCCACAGCCACTTCGCGAAGCTTGACAAAACTGCCGTCATAGGTGTCCAGTTCATTCTTACCGTAGAATCCATATGCCCATGAATTGGCATTTGTATAAGTAGTGTTCTCAACAGGAGTTGTGACATTTGCTCCTGAGGCATCGATGAACTGGATGGTTCCGTCGGAGAGGACCTTACCGTAAACAGCGCCTTCAATCAGTTTGCCACCGCCTTCTGAAAGCGGATCCCTGATGTTCTTGCCGTTGGCATTAATGGCTGCGGTCTCTTCAAGAATACCTGTGTATTTACCCCACATGTTGGTAACAGAGTGGATCAGACCACCTTTCCTGAAGTCAACCAGGAAGCTGAAGCTGAGATCCTTATAGTTGAATGCGTTATTTACGCCGCCGAACCAGTCAGGATAGATATTGCCAAGGTCTGTCCTTGCACCTGAACGGATATATCTTCCGTTTGTCCCTACGAGAGGTCTGCCGGAATATTCAATGTGCGAAAGCTGTGTCTCCTCCTTGTCATAATATATCTTCTTTGCGTTCTCACGTACGATGGCATATCCCCAGAGTGTTCCGTACTCCTGTCCGGGTATTGCATAAACGTATGCACCCCAGCTGGCATCATAAAGGTAGAGATACTTCATGTCACCGTAGAGCTCAACAACCTTGTTTTCGTTTGTTGACCAGTTAACGGTTATGTCCCAGTTGAAGTCTTTCTTCTGGATTGCTGTAGCCAGCAACTGAAGTTCTATACCCTGGTTCTGCAGGTTACCAGCGTTGATGGTCTGGCTGCTGAAGCCCGAGGTACGGGATACAGCGATGTTCATGATCTGGTTCTTGGTGTTCTCCCTGTAGAACGCTGCATCAAGAGCAAGCCTGTTGTTGAAGAATCTCATCTCGATACCTGCCTCTTTTGACTGCTTCCTCTGCGGTTTCAGTCCGAGCGGAGGGATAGTGCTTGTATAACCGAGTGACGGGTTGCCGTCATAAGGCTGAGCAGCACTGTATGTGCCGTTAAGTGAATATGCACCTGCTGTTCCGCCTACCTCGGCATAACTGGCTCTCAGTTTCATGAAAGAAAGAACACTTGATTCAATGCCAAGTGCATCAGTCAGGATGAAAGAGAGTGATGCTGACGGGTAGAAGTATGAGTTGTTGTCGATCGGAAGTGTCGATGACCAGTCATTACGGCCCGTAAGGTTCAGGTAGATCCAGTTCCTGAAGCCGATGTTTGCGGTAGCGAACACGCTCTGAAGTTCCGTGTGTGTCTCGCTCAGGCTTGTCGTTGCTGCTGCTGCAGCGTTGCTTACCGAGTAGAGGTCGGGAACAATAAGGTCAGGAACTGATGTTGCATGATACTGGTAGTCAAAATGGTTATATTCACCACCAACGAAACCGTCGATGTTGAAGTCACCGAATGCCTTGGCGAATTCAAGTCTTGCGTTGGCGTTCGTTTCTGCCCTGCGGTTTGAATAAGCGGTAAAGCCTCCTTCGGGGTCACCTGAACCGATGTCACCCTTGGCTGTTCTCTGAATGATATCCTCAATTGACCAGTCTGTTCCGGCAAGAGCCCTGAACGTCAGCCAGTCAGTGAATTTCCATGCAAAGTTGACGTTGCCTATCATCCTGTCCCTGTTCCTTGAGTTTGTGCTCTTGTTGAGGGTCCAGTAGGGGTTGTTGTGATAGCTGTGGTTCCAGTTGAAAGGAAGGCCTGTCTTGGGATCAGTCTCATTCCACTTCTCCTTCAGTATTTCCATATCGACCTGGCGACCGAACCACTGCATGACAGACTGCATCGGGTTACCGGCGTTGTAGCCGTTCTCTGCAATGTTGTCACTGTTGTTGCTGATGTAGGTGGCAGATCCGCCAACAGTAATCCTGCTGTTAACAGCCATTTCACCGTTCAGCTGTATGGTGTTCTTTGTAAGGTCAGTGTTCGGAAGGATACCCTTGATCCTCTGGTTTGATGCTGAGAGGCGGAAGTTTGCGCCTTCCCTGGCACCGGCAACCGAAAGGTTAGTGGTCATCTTCATCCCTGTCTCAAAGAAACTCTTGACGTTGTCAGGATGTGAAACCCATGGCGTCGGGGTGCGGATGTCAGTCTCGGGATCATACGGGCTGTCAAACTGCGGAATCATAAGACCAGCGTCAAGACGTGGTCCCCAGCTCTCGTCAACACCGTCATTTATGCCGCCATAGTTACCGTCGACATATTCAAATTCGCCGCCGCCGCCCTGACCGTACAGGTTCTGGAATTTGGGAAGCACAAGCGGATTTTCCCACATTATGTTCTCTTCAAGGGTAACACCGAGACCGGTCTGGCCCTTGCGTGACTTACCTGATTTAGTGGTGATAAGTACAACACCGTTTACAGCTCTTGAACCATACAGTGCAGCTGCGCTGGCGCCCTTCAGAACGCTGATGTTCTCAACGTCAGACGGGTTGATGTCGCTGGCCATGTTGCCATAGTCCATTCCGCCGTAAGAACCGGCATCAGATGTAGCATTGCTGATCGGAACACCGTCAACAACAAAGAGTGGCTGCGTGTTACCGCTTGCTGAGAGTGAGTTTACGCCCCTGATAAGGATCCTTACACCCGAAGCGACACCACCGTCAGTATTTGATATCTGTACTCCGGAAAGTTTACCCTGGAAAGCGTTGACAATGTTTGACACTTTCTGCTGTTCGAGGTTCTCACCTCCCAGGTCCTGGACTGAATATCCGAGAGCCTTCTTCTCACGGGAGATACCGAGAGCCGTAACAACAACCTCATCAAGGCCGAGCATGTCGGTCAACATTGTAACATTAATGGTAGTACGTCCACCGATGGCTTCAGTCACGGTCTTCATTCCAACGAAGTGGAATACAAGGGATTGTGCATCTGCGGGTGCGGTGACGGTGTAATTACCATCAGCATCGGTCAAGGTACCAACAGTGGTACCTTTAACTGTTACAGCAGCGCTCGGAATGGGAAGCCCATCTTCAGCTGAAGTAACAGTCCCTTTGATAGTCACCGTCTGTGCCATCAGGGCAGTAAAGCCCGTAAACACAAACAGTGAAAGCAACAGTTTTAGTCTGTTCATAGATCAGAGTTTTAGTTTAACAAAAAAGGTTTAGGTTACACAAGCCACCCAAAACCGGACTGCAGGCCAAAGTCTGCCGGCCAATTCTGAATGGCATCGATCAAAAGTACTATTTTTTATCAGAAATACCTTTTTTTCGCTTTTTTTTTTGTTCAGGGGTAAAAACCATCATCATGAATCATATTTGACTGCAGGAGCGGCAGTTTAAACCCACTTTTTATTAATTTTAATCCCGTAACAATTCAAGACTTATGAATGCAGCAGTAGTACTGGCAGGATGCGGCGTTTTCGACGGCGCAGAGATACACGAGGCAGTGATGACGCTATATGCAATAGACAAAACAGGCGGTACTTACCAGATATTTGCCCCCAATGTCATGCAGCATCACGTGATAAATCACCTCACGGGCGAGGTGTCAGAGGAGACGAGGAACGTGCTGACCGAGGCAGCACGGATAGCAAGGGGGAAGATCAGGGCCCTCACAGAATACAGGGCTGCAGACTTTGATGCACTCATTTTCCCCGGCGGATTCGGAGTGGCAAAGAACCTCTGCACTTATGCCTTTGACGGCACAGACTGCCAGGTTGACCGGGTAGCAGAATCAGCCATCCGTGAGACTCACAGGGCAGGGAAACCGATCGGAGCACTGTGTATCTCTCCAGTCCTTATTGCAAGGGTTCTGGGCAACGTAGCAGTTACAATAGGCAATGATGCCGTCACCGCTGCCGATATAAAATCTATGGGAGCCGTGCATGAGATCAGGCGTCATGGCGAGGTGACCGTCGACAGGAAGAACAGGATAGTAACGGCACCCTGTTACATGCTCAACTCAAGACTGTCAGATATTGCGGCTGATGCGGATGCTGTCATAAAGGCTATCGGGGAACTGATCAAGGGGAAGTGATCAGGCGCAGGAGAATCATAGTCGCCCCGCCTCAATCTCAAATATGATCTGCTCTATGAGGTAATCCTCTCCCATCGGATCATAGTTTGTCTTGAGGTTGGCGCCGAAGATGCGGGCGATACCCTGCCAGAATGATGCGGAGAATTTCCCTCTGTATTGCCTTATTAGGTCATAGGAAGTATTCTGTGTCTCGCGGTCTATAAGTTTCAGTAATATCTTCCCCTGTGTAAAGGTGAGCTTTCGCATATCATCCTCATACTCGCTGAAGATATCCTTCTCATATTGCTGCAGGAAGTTACGCTGGTCCTTTTCTGCGGGCATCATCTCAAGCACCCTGTTCACACGCCCCAGCTCATCCCTGACAATGAGTGCATAGGGATAAACCTTTCGTATATTATATACCATGCGCGCGTGCCTTCGATAGTCGAACCTCACGTGGCGGGGCATCCTGGCATATACGGTGACCTCCTTCAGCTCGACATAAGGGTAGGTCTGACCGTCAAATGTTGCCGTCTTAAGCAGGTTTGGCACAGCTGAAACAGTATCGGCAGCAGTGACCGGCTGCTCCTGGCAGAAAACAGGCACCAACAGAAGGTTGAACAGCAATATGTTTATCAGCCGTAACATAATTCAACTGCAAATTTAACCAATTGTCGTGCCAAATCTGGCGCAGCATGATAAAACTAAGCTATATTCACACCTGGGAAATATCATATCATTTATCAACACATGCCTGTTTCTCCAACAATTGATGAACTGGAATCCGGCCCGGACTTCGAAAAAGTGCTGACGCTTCAGTATAACGACATCGCACAGTTTGTTATTGGCCGGTTTTTTTCATTTACTCTGCCTACAGCAATGATATGGGTTGTACTTGCTCTCTCTGCCTTTCTGACCGTATGGCTATGGCCCGGCCAGACAGTCTCGGATGAAAGCCGGCACATAATACAAGGTCTTCTGACAGGACTGATTGGTTTCCCTCTGCTTCTGATACCGTTCCACGAGGGTCTTCATCTGGTTCCTTACTGGCTCGCCGGCGCCCGAGACATTCGTTTCGGCGCTGACCTGAGGCAGGGTATTATCTATGTCACTGCTCACCGTTTTGTGACAAGCCAATCTCTTTTCTCCTTCGTTGCCCTGACCCCCTTCGCCGTCATCACTGCCGGGCTCGCGGCAGCGATGATCTTCACCTCTCCGTGGATGCAATGGGTACTGGCAATGACGCTGTTCGCACATGCCACCATGTGTACCGGAGACGCTGCTCTTATCGGCTTCATGTCAGCCTTCAGGGGGAGAAGGACCTTCACATGGGACGATGCAGATAAAGGGGTGGCCTACTTCTGCGCAGAGAAGCTGCCTGAGAACAAAGAATGAGACCTGAATAAGGCTCTGTCAATTAATTCACTACTTTAAGCCCGCAAATCAGAGCCTTATGAGTCACTTTGTCAATGTAATAAAAAAGTTCCCGAGAGTATTCTGGATCTCCAACATTATTGAGCTTTTCGAACGGTGGGCATGGTACGGCTTCTATAACGGTTTCTTCGCCCTGTATCTTACCTCTGCGAAAGAGGACGGCGCCCTTGGTTTCTCAAACGTCGAGAAAGGGACTATCATGGGCACCGGGTCGATGATCCTTTATTTCCTCCCGGTTATTTCCGGTGCCATCGCTGACAGGGTAGGCTATAAAAAAATGCTGATAATCTCATTCAGCACCTATATCCTCTCATTCTTCATGCTCAGCAGATTCGGGACGTTCGGGGCAATTTTCGCAGCCTTCATCCTCCTTGCGGTCGCCGGAGCAATTTTCAAGCCGATAATATCCGGCACCGTCGCCAGGGTGACCGACAGGGAGACCTCTTCCGTGGGTTTTGGAATATTCTATATGGTTGTAAATATCGGAGGCTTCATCGGCCCGTTCGTATCAAGCATGATCTATAAGAACAGCTGGGATGCAGTATTCTATATTTCAATCGCAGCGATGGCAATGAATTATATTTTTGTCTTCTTCTTTTATAAGGAACCTGCGGTAGAAGCCAATGGCAAATCGCTGCTTCAGAATGTCGGCATCGCCTTCAGAAATATCGGCGTTACACTGACAGACTGGAAATATGTTCTTTTCCTGCTGATCATAGGTGTTTTCTGGACCGCCTATAACCAGCTCTACTATTCATTCCCGGTCTTCATTGAGGCATGGGTCAACCTCGATAAAATGGCTGTTACGCTGGGCCTCGAGCCGGGCACCATCACCACCGTTACTATTTCAAGCCTGGCATCGTTCTATATAATCCTCTTCCAGCTAATTGTGTCATCTGTTACTGCAAGGGTCAGACCGCTGAACTCGATAATGACCGGAATATTCATACTGGCATTCGGACTGGCCATGATGTTTACAAACCTCAATCCGTGGCTGATAGCACTTGGCGTTCTTATCTTCGGGATCGGTGAGATGGCATCGTCACCCAAGACACAGGAATACATTGGCCGGATAGCTCCGTCAGACAGAAAGGCGCTTTATATGGGCACTGCCTTCCTGCCGATAGCGTTCGGGCATATTGCTGCCGGGTGGGTATCAGGCAAACCTTACGAGGTTATGGCTGACAAGCTCTTCCTGCTGCAAAAAGCAGTGGCTGAGAAGGGCTTTGATATCCCGGAAGTATCAGCGTCATTCACACAGACAGATTATTATGCAAGGGCGCAGGAGCTTTTCGGAATGGATTCGCAGCAGCTGACTGCTTACCTCTGGAGTACATACAATCCTTCAAAGGTCTGGGTTATCTTCTCAGGTATTGCAGTGGCTGCAAGTATCCTGCTTTTCCTGTATGACAGGCTCATTCTCAGAGGCAGGGAGGTAGACGGGAATAGCAGGCACCAGTAGAGCATAGAGCGTAGAGCATAGAGATATGAGATATGGGATATGAGAGGTTTTAACACAGAGTGACACTGAGTAAAATACAGAGTTACACAGTAGTTTTTACAATTAAAACAGTGAAACTCCACTTTAACTCTGTGTCAATCAGTGGTTAAAAAATGATTGAATATCCGCAAAACTGCATAACCACATAACAAGAAATATGAAAACAAAACTGATTCTGCTTGCAGCTATTCTGCTAAGCACGCTGACTTTAAATGCGCAGCGCACGATCCTGAACATGCCCGACATACCGGGATATGTGACCCTGAAATGTGATTTTCACATGCATACGGTTTTTTCAGATGGCAACGTCTGGCCTCTGGTGAGGCTTGATGAGGCCTGGAGAGACGGCCTTGATGCAATCTCCATCACAGACCATGTTGAGTACCAGCCAAAGAAGAATTATGTCCCTGTAAACCACAACGCCGCCTGGGAGATAAGCCAAAACAGGGCGAAAGATCTGAATATCATCCTCGTGCAAAGCACCGAGATCACACGCAGCATGCCTCCCGGCCATCTGAATGCTCTCTTCATCACAGATGCCAATCCCACAGATACATCCGATTTCATGGCAGCTGTCGGGGCCGCGGTAAAACAGGGAGCCTTCATTCAATATAATCACCCGGGATGGAAGGCACAGGAAAAAGACGGCATACCCAAGCTTTACCCGGTTCATCAGGAGCTCATTGCAAAAGGATGGATTCACGGGATTGAATATTTCAACGAGTATGAGCATTATCCTCTCGTTATGGATATGTGCCGCGAGAACAAACTTGCCGTCATGGGGAACAGTGATGTGCACGGCATTATAAGTGAAGTCTATAAAACAACTGATTATTCACACAGGCCCGTTACGCTTGTCTTTGCCAGGGAGCGCAGTTATGAAGCCCTCCGTGAGGCAATGTTTGCCGGCCGTACTGCTGTATGGTACGGTGACTATCTTGCAGGTTTTGAGGAGTATGCTGCCCCCCTGTTCAGGGCTGCAGTGAGCACCGGGGCACCTTTTAAGGAGGATGAAAAGAACATATGGTTTGAGCTGTTGAACAACTCTGATTTACCGATGGCATTTACAGGCGGGCCGGCAGGGGCACCTGCTGAGATCAGCCTGCCTGCCCGTTCAGCCGTCATTGTCAAAGCTGATAAAAAATACCTGGCAGAACCGATTCCCTATAACGTAAGCAATATAATAACCGGGAGCAGCAGTACTCTCAGGGTGGAGATCACCCCCGGGAAATGACGGTAAATATTATCGTTCAGTCAGTGCCTGTAAGCGGCACGATCCTGAATGAGTAATCATACTTTTTGTCGCGCAGGCAATACCTGTCATGGGTGCGTGCGCCCCACGAGTCGTCACCGCCGACACCCATCTGGCCGTAGTCAATATTGATCCTCACCAGGTCACGCGGCCTGACATCGTCAATATGGGTGTTGACCAGGATGGCGTCAGGCCTGTATGTTGAGAGCTTGCCCGGAGACTCGAAGTCATCATGCAGGTAGTTCAGCGCGGCGAAGCTGAAGAGAGGACTACCCTCAAAGCGGAGCCCGAAGCCTTTGCTGTCGGTGATGGCCATCCAGCGCGTGTCTGTCTTATACCCATTTTCCTGTGGCCTCACGTATGGCACATACTGGTCAGCCACAGTGCTCTCATACAACCCTACAAACGCTGATCTCTTCCGGTCAGCGTAATTCTCATGCGGACCTCTCCCATACCATGACAGGTCTGTGTATTGTTCCGGCAACTGCATCTGCATTCCTACGCGTGGTATCTCCTCCAGCTTCAGATCGGTTTTGGTGAAGCTGTAACCCACGTCAACAGTGGCATCACCATGAACAGTATATGTAGTCACCAGCGAAGCAATCTTTCTCTCATCCAGCCCGGGGATGTCATACGTAAATCTTACAACAGCCCTGTTCATGCCGGGCTGCGTGACCTGGGCCGATTTCAGGACAGCTTTCTTTCCTGCATCCTTCCAGTCAGCATTCCTCTTCTCCATCCCGTTGCCGTAGTCGTTGTCAGTGGGCGGCCTCCAGAAGTCAGGCTGCGGACCGGTGAGGAGAAGCTCGTTCTCCCTTACCCGGAACGATTTCAGCACACCGGAAGACATATCAAAGACTACTGCGAATCCCTCCCCTGCAACCACCAGCTCTTCCTCCCTGTTCGTAAGACTCAGGAGTGCCATATTATCTGCCTCTGTCTGTGTTGCAGAGGTGTAAAACGGGAGGACCATCTGCTCCGAAGCATACAGATGATCCTGGGGCACTATTCCCCATTCGTCAGGCCTTGAAAGGTAGATATTGAGGAAGTATTCGACACCGGGTTGAGGTTCGATGGCTCCGTAAGGTATCTCCACCGTGGCCGAGGCTCCCGGCGCAAGATCCATCTGGTCAAGGTGGCCTGACAGGTACAATATTCCGTCAGCCATCACTTCCCAGTTTATGTTAAAGGGTGAGAGGCCGGTGAAATCATACTTGTTTGTGATGGTTACCAGTCCCCTGCTCAGGTCTGCCGGGGTGAAGCCGGCATACTGATATACTTTTTTCACCTCTGTGAGAGCGGGGTGAGGTATGCGGTCAGGCCCCACCAGTCCGTTGCAGCAGAAGTTGCCGTCACTGGGTGAACCCTCGGCACCGTAATCGCCGCCATAGGCGTAAAACTCCTCTCCCTCTTCATTTGTCTCAAGCAGCCCCTGATCAACCCAGTCCCATATAAAACCTCCCTGAAGGATATCGTACTTCTCAATCACATCCCAGTAATCCTGGAGGTTACCAGTGCTGTTACCCATTGAGTGAGCGTATTCACACATTATGAGTGGCCTGTCAAAGCCGGGTTTGCCTGCATTGAGGGCATAGCTTTCTATCTCCTCTATCGACGGGTACATGGGGCACCATATGTCAGTATGCCGCTCGGGAGTGTTTGTGCTGCGTTCAGCTCTTTCATACTGCACCGGACGGGTATTGTCCCGTTGCCTGATCCATTTGTAGGTGGTCACAAAATTCTGTCCGTCGCCAGCCTCGTTCCCCAGTGACCAGATAATGACTGAGGGGTGGTTTTTATCGCGCTCAACCATCCGTGTTGTGCGCAGCAGATGCTGACTGAGCCACTCTGGCCGGTGGCCGAGAGTCTTATCCTTATTGTAACCAATGCCGTGAGATTCAATATTGGCCTCATCGATAACATAAAGGCCGTACATGTCGCACAGCTCATAGAAACGTTCAGGCTGAGGATAGTGTGAGGTACGGACAGCATTGATATTATGCATCTTCATCAGCCTGATGTCTTTCAGCATCAGATCCTCGTCAATCGTGTGCCCCTTTACAGTATGATGCTCATGCAGGTTTGTACCCTTCAGGTGCACGGCCCTCCCGTTGATCAGAAACTGCGTCCCCTTTATCTCTGAAGTACGGAACCCTATTCGGCTGCTGACACTCTCAAGAACCCTGCCTCTGCTGTCGGCAAGAGTCAGGACAAGTGTATACAGGTATGGCGACTCTGCCGACCAGGGCTTTACCTGGGGCACCCCGGCATTGAGATTAATTATGGCACTGTCGGCAACCGGCCCGGCATTGGTGACATCACCGTATATCTTTGCAGACCCTTCATACAGTCCTGTCTCAAGGCGCAGGTTAGCCGGTCGTTTGCCATTATTGGCCAGCTCTACCGTCATGGCAAGAGCACCCTCACTGT
Source organism: uncultured Bacteroidales bacterium (assembly GCA_963732365.1). GTDB lineage: Bacteria > Bacteroidota > Bacteroidia > Bacteroidales > VadinHA17 > SR-FBR-E99. Next base: position 446,970 of record CAVSZC010000007.1, read on the forward strand.
AATCGTCTGTAAGTGTTGACTTTACAAAATAATCGCGGATATATGAGACCGGCCTTGCATGCAGCCAGACAGAGCGCTGAATGCCGCTTAACCTCCAGAAATCCTGGTCCTCAAGATAACTTCCGTCACACCACCTGTACACCTCAACTGCGATATTGTTCTTCCCTTTTCTGAGCATAGGTGTGATATTGAACTCTGCTGTAGTCTTACTGTCCTCACTGTAGCCTGCCAGCTCGCCGTTGATCCACACATAAAAGGCAGAGGCGACCCCGTCAAATGTAAGGAACACCTCTTTCTCCTTCCATGAGGAAGGAATGGTGAACGAACGCTTGTATGACCCTACCGGATTATATGAATGGTCAATAAAGGGAGGGTTGATCTTAAAGGGATACCCGATATTGACATAATAAGGTGTTCCGAAGCCTTCCCTCTCCCAGGTTGAGGGAACATCGATCTCATCCCATGACTTCGTGTCAAAGTCGTTTTTGAAGAACCAGTATGGCCTGTCAGCCGGCCTGTCAGAATAGTGGAACTTCCATCGCCCGTCAAGTGACATCACGTTCTCAGACTCTCTCCATCCGGCTGTCAGGGCTGTTCCGTTGTCAGGGAAGCTGACCATGGTGGCATGTGGCTTCTCTGTGTTCAGAGTGTTCACAGCTGTATTTTCCCAGTCGGGCACATCCTTCTCCTGCCATTCTGTATTACTGTAGTCATGGGTCCTCTGGCAGGCTGTCATGACCGAGGAAATCAGCGCTAGGAAAATCAGACATCTTCTCATGACAGTATCTTTTAGGTACATCCCAAATTTATGAAAAAATCTGTTCTGACACCCTGTCAGCCCATCTTGATCAGGTCACCTGGAGTATTGATATTTGTAAAAACCCTCAGGTATTCATCGGTTTCAGGAAGGTCGAAATATCTTGCATTGACAAGTCTGAACCAATCCCTTACTGCAGGCTTTAGTGCTGTTCTTAAATAGTCTTCCAGTGAAGTATGAGCGGAACAGTCCATTATTGAGTGGAGCGGCTCGATAAGGTCTCCGATGCGGGGCACGAATACCTCTGCCGGTTTGTCTGCAAACTTATCTATCTGCATTGTAATGAGATCCGCAGACAGAGAAGGCATATCACCGCCAAAAACAAATATTAAGGGTGTTGCGGACCTCTTCATGGCCGCTTCGATGCCTGCCAGAGGGCCCTTTCCCGGATAATTATCATCTGCAGTCCTTGTCCCCTCAGGCGGCTTTAAATCAGCCGGCCACCCGGCAATAATTATCTCGCTGAACAACGGCCTGAGAAGGTTGACCGTACGGTCAATGATGGTTATTCCCCCTACGCCGATAAGGGCTTTATTAATGCCTCCCATCCGTGAGCCCCTGCCCCCGGTGAGCACCACTGCAGATATGTCACGGTATGCTTCTATCAGAATAATCCGCTTATCAGACCATTATCGTCTATATCTATCTTTTCGGCCGATGGTACCGCCGGCAAGCCGGGCATGCGCATAATAGCCCCGGCGATCGGGACAACAAAGCCTGCTCCTGACGAGAGCTCTACTTTCCTGATCCTGACCGTGAAATCACGTGGTCTGTTTCGTCTGGACTGGTCATCAGAAAGTGATTTCTGTGTCTTGGCTATGCATACGGCCAGGTTCTCGAGCCCCAGCTCGGCAATCTTCTTCAACTGTTCTTTTGCCTCGAGGGTATACTCAACGTTCCTGGCTCCGTACATCAGAGTCGTGATTGTCTCGATCTTCTTTTCTATAGTCCATGAGAGATCATACAGAGGGGTAAAACAGTCAGAGCATGCCTCGGCGGCTTCCAGCACTGCCTTTGCAAGCTCAACCGCACCCTTGCCACCTTCAGCCCATGCTGTATTGACTGAAACGCGCACATTATGGTCTTCGCAGTATTTCTTTACAAGTTCAATTTCTGCGTCCGTATCGGTGTTGAAACGGTTGATGGCTACCACAGGCCTGAAACCGTAATAATGCATGTTCTCAACATGCTTGTCGAGATTCTCAAAGCCGAGTCTGAGTGCATCCAGGTTCTCCTTTGCGAGCTCGGAGATTTTGACACCGCCGTGATATTTAAGGGCTCTTATCGTTGCGACGATCACAACAGCGTTTGTCTTCAGCTTACCTATCTGGGATTTGATATTGAAAAACTTCTCGGCGCCCAGTTCGCTGGCAAAACCTGCTTCGGTGACCACATAGTCGCTCATTGAGAGCCCCATTCGTGTCGCCAGGATAGAGTTGGTGCCCTGTGCGATGTTGGCGAACGGTCCGCCGTGAATGATTGCGGGTGTCCCTTCAAGGGTCTGTACCAGATTAGGCTTGATGGCGTCTTTCAGTAATACTGCCATGGCGCCCTGGGCCTTCAGGTCACGGGCATAGACCGGTTTGCCGGCATATGTATAGCCAACGAAGATGTTACCCAGTCTTTTCTTCAGGTCGCTGATGCCTGTTGCAAGACAAAGGATAGCCATCACTTCTGAGGCAGCAGTGATATCGAATCCGGTCTCCCTGGGTACGCCCTGTGAAGTACCTCCCAGCCCGATGACCATGTCACGGAGGGCACGGTCATTCATATCCATCACCCTCTTCCATGAAATGGTCCTGGGGTCAAGCCCCAGGTTACCTTCACCTGCCTGCAGGTTGTTGTCAATCATTGCCGCAAGCAGGTTGTGCGCCTTCTCAACGGCAGAGAGGTCACCGGTAAAGTGAAGGTTAATGTCTTCCATCGGGATGACCTGTGAGAAGCCACCTCCTGCAGCACCCCCTTTTATTCCAAACACAGGTCCGAGAGAGGGCTCGCGCAGCACCACCGTGGCTCTCTTGCCAATCAGGTTGAGCCCCTGTGCCAGCCCGATTGATGTGGTCGTCTTCCCTTCACCAGCCGGAGTGGGGGTGATGGCAGTCACGAGTATAAGTTTTGCCCTGGCCGCTTTGGCATCATCAATATGCGATAACGGAATCTTGGCCTTATACTTGCCGTAGAGCTCAAGGTCATCCTCCCTGAGCCCCAGCCTTGCAGCCACCTCAACAATCGGTCTTATGGCGGCACCCTGGGCAATCTCAATGTCTGTCTTCATAGAAGATTCTTTGTTTTGGTTAAATGTAAGATTTAATTTTTTACAAACATGAACAAAAAAGGCTGGTTAAAGTTGATCTCAGCAGGAAAATCAAAATATCTCCGTGAAGCTGGCCTGCTTCTCCATCCTGATCCTCCATCCCTGGGGATATCCGTTATTGAACCTGTTTCCGAGATTTTTTATGAAGCCCAGCGGAACGCCCCGGTAGTGCATCATTATTCTTCCCACGGGCATGCCGCTGAGAGGGAAACTCTCAAGACGGAGGAACGAGACAGCCTCTTCGTAAGTGGTGTTGTATACAGGCCATGCTCCGCTCCTCTGCATTACCGACATTGCCAGGTCATGCGCCGGGATAAAGTCATCATTTCTGAACTCACCTGCCAGGGTGCCTGATTTGACTACCCTGAGCCGTTCTGCAAGGCGGCTGTACAGATCGGGACGGGCAGCGAGGGCGATCACCCGGTCACCTGTGACAGCCAGCCTGGCGGCATCAACATCAATAAGCGGCTCTATACGCTTCAGAATATTCGAGGCAGGTTTATGTGACTTTATTCTGCCGTACTGTCTGCCTCTCTCCTCTCCCCCTCTCTTTCTGAGTATAGCAATGAAAAAGCCGTCGCCGCTCACCCTTCCGGGGTGAAACCCATAACCGGCAACGTTCCTATGAATGACCGGAGTGATGCCTTCAAAGCGGGCGATATCGAGAACCACCGGCTCTGACTCGATATGGTCAATGAACCATGCTATATTCTCCTCATTTTCGGCGGGATTAAAGGTGCAGGTTGAATAGATTAGCACTCCTCCGTCCTTAAGAGAGGGCCATACATCCATCACAATCCTCCGCTGCCGGTCACTGCAGAGCCTGGCATTCTGTTCAGACCATTCACTTACAGCCGAGGCATTACTGAACATCCCCTCTCCTGAACAGGGTGCATCAACAACAATGACGTCAAAGAAACCGGGCAGGGCAGCGAAGTCTGAAGGGTCATTCTGTGTGACGACAGTGTTACCGATGCCCCATTTTGTAATGTTCTCTGCAAGCACAGCAGCCCGTGTTCTGATGACTTCGTTGGCCACCAGCAACCCGTTGCCGGAAATAAGTGTTGAGAGGTGGGTGCTCTTACCCCCGGGGGCGCCGCAAAGGTCAAGTACATTGATCCCGTCCATATCCCCGGCTACCTGTCTGAACGCCTCGCCGGTGAACATGCTTGATGCCTCCTGCGGATAGTAGACCCCCGCATGGAAGAGAGGATCAGGAGTGAACTGCGGCCTTACCGGGAGATAAAAGCCATTTTGTTCCCATGGCACTTTATCATAACCGGTTACAGGCCGATCCCACTTCCGTGGATTGATCCTTACGGATACAGGAGAAGGCTGGCCAAGCGCATGCACCAGACCGGGTGCATCGATATATTTCTGGGTGGTAATCCGCTTGAGAAATTGTTCAGGGAGCATGGCTTCTCTTTCTGAGGCAAAGATAACCAAGGGATGCAATTGACATAAAAAAGAAAAGAGGGTGTATTCAAAGTAACCACCTCCCCCCTGTCCGCCGGCTGGCGGACAGGGGTACTCCTCCTTTTTCAAGGAGGGGTGTCCCGACCGTAGCGTCGGGATGGGGTGGTAAAAAGACTTCTTAGACACACCCGCGCCGGCATCCCTTACTCACTTTATCAAATCCGATCCCGATACTCTAAGCAACCCCAGTGACCACTTTATGATCACAAATGAGCTTATAAGGGCTGCAATGGAATCAATATATGCCACACCCCATATCATCGCCGTAACAAGTCCGATGATGGCTGCAAGACTGGTGAATGCATCAGCAATGACATGCAGATACGCGGCCCTGATATTATGGTCACTCTCCTCATGGTCATGCTGAAGAAGAAAAGCACTGAGGATATTGACCCCAAGCCCTATGACGGCAATCATGATGGCTTCCCTGTATTCAATGACTCTCGGATTGATGAACCTCCCCACAGCGCCGGCAATGATCATCCCGGCGAATATCAGGAGGATTAGTCCGCTTGTAAATCCTGAAAGGGTTAGCACTTTGTCCTTGTTTCCAGTGAACGAAGGATCTGCCGACAGCTTCTTCACAAGCACATATGCAGCCCAGCTCAGGCCGATAGCCAGAACATGCGATCCCATATGGATCCCGTCAGCCAGGAGTGCCATTGACCCGGTAAGCAACCCTGCAATTATCTCTACAACCATGGTTACGGCTGTGAGAATAACCACCCACCCGGTCCTCCTCTGATTTCTTTCAAATGCTGTCACAGACAATAAACGATGTAGAGATGCTTTTGTTTATTCCTTAATAACCACTTCCTTCCCGGCTAATCTTACCCGGCCGTTCAAAACCTGTGTAACCTGCGAAGTTTGTGAATCGCTGTCAGACGGCTGTCGTCCACCCACAGCTATGGTAAACCACCCCGGTTCTATTACCCTGATGTCCTTTGCGTTTATTATTGAGAACTGCTCAGCCTTAACGGTAAAACTGACGGTAGCACTTTCTCCGGCCTTCAGGTGTATACGTTTGAAACCCTCAAGCTGTCTCAAAGGTCTTGGTGTCGATGCCTTCTCATCGGTAAGGTAAAGCTGAACCACCTCGTCACCTGCAACAGGTCCGGTGTTTGTAACCTTTACACTGATGCTCAGATCACTTCCGGCAACGGTTTTTTCAGGAATGTTAAGGTCTGTATAACTGAACGTTGTATAACTCAGTCCATAGCCGAACGGGTAAAGGGGTTTACCGGTGAAGTACCTGTATGTACGGTCACTCATATCATATTCCTCGAATGGCGGCAGTTGTTCTACCCCTCTGTAATATGTAACCGGCAGGCGGCCGGCAGGATTATAGTCACCGAACAACACGTCAGCGACGGCGCTGCCCCCTTCCACTCCCGGGTATCCTGCCAGCATTACGGCAGCTGCTTTTTCCTCTGCCTGCAGTGATGCGACGGGCCCTCCGTTCATCAGGATCACCACCACCGGTTTGCCGGTGCTGATCATTGCCGAGAGCAGTTCTTCCTGGTTCGCCGGCAGGTTAAGGCTGGTACGGTCTCCGCCGCTGAACCCGTCGATCTGTATTCCCATCTCCTCCCCCTCAAGCCTCTGTGACAGCCCGAGAACGGCCACAATGACATCAGCCTCAGTGGCTACGACAACGGCATCACTGATAAGGTTCTCGCGGGGCAGCGCCCATAACAGCTTCATGTCTGCATCTCCGCCATGATTCCTGTAGATAATTTCTATCCGTTTCTTCTCTCCTGCAATAAGGTCAAGTGCGACCTCCTTATGAAAGGCGAGATGCTCTCCGCGGTAACGGATAAGTGTATCGCCCTCCACAATCACCGTATATTCGGATGACCCCCACGCCCCCAGTGCATATCTACCCGTTACCGGAGGAACCAGGAATGTCGTCCATCGTATCCCGAAATCATTGACAGGCATGAGATGGTGCGGCGAATAATTTTCCCAGTAAAAATCAATTTTGTCATCAATCCTGGTGAACAGCGGCTCCCCGCTCATCTCCCTGCCTGCATAATATTCACCCACGGCTCCCTGCCGTCCGTCATCCGTCTGAAGGCAGCATGACGGTATCGGTAACAGATTATGTATCCCCTGTGCCAGGTCGCTTCCTTCGGCAAACAGTACCTCAGTGCAGTCACCTGCCTTATTCCTTATTCCATCGAGGACTGTCACCGGGTCTTTCGGGATGCCGTTGTAATTACCCACCAGCGCTTCCCAGTTTGCGGCATTGGGGCCGACAACTGCTATTCTCCTGATCTCCTTGCCCAGGGGAAGCAATCCGTTCTCATTCTTCAGCAGCACTATCGATTCGCATGCTGCCCGTCTTGCAAGAGACCTGTTATAGTCAGAGCAATTGGCAGCATATGGTATCTGCGCATACTCCACCAGGGTGTCAGGGTCGAACATGCCCAGCCTGAACCGCGCTGTCATTACCCTTTTTGCAGCCCTGTCAATGTCAGCTTCAGTGACCAGACCGCGGGTGTATGCCTCCATCAGATGCCTGTAGTCGACCCCGCACTCGAGGTCAGTGCCAGCCTTAAGTGCCTGGGATGCAGCCTCAGCCGGATCTTTCGCATAGCCCTGGAAGTTATAGAAGTCTGACACGGCCCAGCAGTCGGAGACAATATAACCGTCAAACCCCCAATCGTTTCTGAGAATTCCGTACAGTTCCTCACTGGCACAAGCCGGGTGACCCCGGAACTGGTTGTAGGCTCCCATGACAGAGTAGACCTTCCCTTCCTTCACCAGCGTCTTGAATGCCGGAAGATAGGTCTCACGGAGATCGCGTTCGCTCACCTGCGCATTGAAGCTGTGCCGCAATGGTTCAGGCCCCGAGTGAACGGCATAATGCTTGGCGGTGGCTACCGTCTTCAGATATTTCGGGTCAGAACCCTGCATCCCCTGGACAAACCGCAGCCCCATGCGGCCTGTTAGATACGGGTCCTCGCCATATGTCTCATGCCCCCTGCCCCACCTGGGGTCTCTGAATATATTTATGTTTGGCGACCAGAAGGTGAGCCCATGGTATATGCCAATGTCACCTCTTCTTATGAACTCATGATACTTTGCCCTGGCCTCATCGGAGATGGTGTTGGCCACATCGAGCAACAGCTCCTCATTCCAGCTGTTGGCAATGGTTATAGACTGCGGGAAGACGGTCGCATAACCCGCACGGGCGACACCGTGCAGCGCTTCGTTCCACCAGTTATATGCAGGGACTCCAAGCCTGGGTATTGCCGGGGCAGTGTACAGGAGCTGTGCCGCTCTCTCGTCCAGGGTCATGCGACTTACCAGGTCCCCGACACGTCTCTCTAACGTCAGGTCAGTATTCAGATAGTCGGGTTTCTGGGCTGATAGTCCCTGTATCAGCACGAAGCAGAGCAACGAAATTCTGAGAAGCATTTTCATCTGGCAAAGGATTAAGTAGCGACGCGCAAATTGCGCGTCGCCACAGGGTATTATTTATCTTGTACTGAACCTGTAGATCGTGCTCGACAGGAACGGCTCCTCCGGTGTCAGGATGACAGACGGAAAAGCAGGCTGGTTGGGACTGTCAGGAAAATGCTGTGTCTCGAGACAGAAGCCTGAACGATAATTGTAAACCTTTCCTCCTATGCCTGTCTGTGTCCCGTCAAGGAAATTGCCGGTATAGAGCTGTACACCAGGCTGGTCGGTAATTACTTCGAGCAACCTGCCGGTTGAGGGATCATAGACCTCGGCATCAACCGGCTCCACATTGTCAAGTACAAAGTTGTGGTCATAGCCGCCGCCAAGGACAAGCTGATCGTAATCCATTGATATTCTCTCGCCTATAAGATGAGGCGTACGGAAATCAAACGGAGTACCCTCCACGGGCCTGATCTCACCGGTAGGGATGAGAGTCGAATCAACCGGCGTAAAGGCAGAAGCCCTTATTAATGCCTCGTGATCAAGAATATCACCGTTTCCTGCACCGTGCAGGTTGAAATAGGCATGGTTGGTGATATTGAGCACCGTATTCCTGTCGGTGGTGACCTTGTAATCCATTATTATCTCGTTTTCGTCAGTCCAGGTATATACTACCTCAGCTACCAAATTCCCCGGGAAGCCCTCCTCCATATCGGGTTTGTTGTATGTAAACCTTATGGCGGGATAGTCGGTACCCTTAAGCACTTCCGCATCCCATGCCCGGCTGTGCCAGCCTGTGGGTCCTCCGTGCAGTGAATTGGGCCCGTTGTTAAGTGACAGGGAGTATTCAACTCCGTCAACGGTGAACTTCCCTTTTGCAACACGGTTGGCATATTGTCCCACAACCTTCCCGAAATAGAGATCTCCGCTGGCATAGCCCTCGAAGGTATCATATCCGAAGGTGACGTTTTCCCTGACGCCATTGCGATCAGGAACAGTTATTGAAACGATCGTAGCCCCGTAGTTTGTAAGCTTTATAACATCTCCCTTCTTGTTGGTCAATGTGTAAAGGAAGACCTCCTTCCCTTCAAATGAGCCGAAGTTTTCAGTTGTTACCATCTCTTTTGCTTTATTGTTGCCGCACGAGCCCATTACAAACATGGCCACTGCAAGTGCAGATATTAATAACAGTTTTTCTCTTTTCATTTTTCCTGTTCAAAAAAGTGTCTCCAAATATACAATTTCTGTCTTGCGTTCAGTGACCAGGCCTTCCGGTTTTATTCAACAGCAAGTATAATTATTGAGGCAGGCGGTACCGTGACGCTCACCATGTTCTGTTTGATCTTTTCTTCATTGAAGGCCTTCGGCTTTACCTTCTCAGGCTTTTCGAAGGTATTGTGAGCCGTCAGTACCGGAGAGGACAGAATCCTTCCCGATACATCCTTTTACTCGCCTCCGCGAAGATCAATAAGAATTTCCACCGCCCTGGAGGGATCAATATTTATGATGGACATGTTCACCTTTCCATCCTTATCCCGTGAATTAGAGGCGCTGACAGCCGGAAGTTCCTTGCCCTCCATGACATAATTGCCGCAGTTCAGGTGCAGCGGAAGCATTGTGGCATCATGATGCACCTTGAACATCTCAAAGACATGAAAGGTAGGAGTCAGAATCATTTTCTCCCCATCAGTGAGAATAAGAGACTGGAGTACGTTCACAGTCTGTGCGATGTTTAAAAAATTAAACCTCTGAAATACTATTACGAACCAATCTTCTGTAGTTAATCCGGGCTTAACCTGTTATTGCTTAACGAATGTCGCTCTGGCAAGAGGCTTACCGGTTTTTGCAGAAATAACAATTATGTAAATCCCGGGAGTCATTCCTGAAACGTCAATAGAATAATTATCGGCTTCATCGAAGGAAAATCCTTTTTCAGTCTCAATCCGGCCAGTTTGATTTACAATTCTAATTATCATATCGCCCTGATTTTCCAGTGGGATGAATTTCATGCTAATCATTTCAGAAACAGGATTAGGAAATACAATTATTTCCGGAGTTATTTGTATAAGATCCTTTATTCCGGTTGAACTGACATGATAGGTTATTGTATCCTTCATATACTGACCTCTCTCTCCAACCTCATTAACCCCTCTTATATAAACAAAATACTTTTTCAGATTGACTAGAGATCCTGCCGGGATTGAAAAAGTCACGGAGTCAAGGGTTACATTTGGTGATGGTGTAAAACTATCGGCAGTGAACAGAGAACCAGTCACTCCGCTTTCATCCTCAAAATAGTATTCCAGTGCGGTAATATCCAGAGGTTCATTATTGATGTTGAAGAAAGTACCTCCCGAAATGTGTGACCAGATACCGCTTGCCGATCTTGCCATTGCCTGAAAATAATGAATTCCCTTCGGCAAAGCGCCCAGGTCAAGGTCCGTTGTCACAGTTATATTTACCGAGGGTGACGGGAATGCTCTGTAGGTCCAGGCTTCGGTTCCTCTGTCAAAACAGTATCTGAATCCTGTGATCGTCTCATGGGGATCGAGGTTAAGAAAAGTCTTGGGTGTCAGCGGAGACCACTCCCCGTCAGCGTCCCTTGCCTGGCAAAATAATTGATGGAAACCCGGTGAGAGACCGGAAAGTGGAATGTCAATATCAAAGGTGACATTTATTGCAGGAGATGGAAATGCCTGGTAAGTCCAGGTGTTTACATCGGTTTGCGCATCAAAACCATAACGGAATCCGGTAAACACTTCACCGGGATTGAGCCTGATAAAGGTTTTAGGTGTAAGAGGGGACCATCCTTTCACGGCGTCTTTTACCCGGAAAAAGACCTGGTGAACTCCCATGGATAAACCGGTGACTGGTAGATCTGCAGCTATATCAACATTGCCGGTATTGGACGGTACTGTTAATGATACACCCTGTCCATACGCTACAGTGGCGTCATCAAAGAAATATTCCGCTTTTATTACCTGGGGCACAGCTTTCAGCGTCAGCCCAAGGAACAAAAGAGTAAGTAACGCTCGCATGGCTAATAGCTTTTTACTTTGATGGTTACCGGCAGCTTGTTTCCGGCTACGGAGTGACTGCTTACGTTCAACTGATAAATAACAGGGCCGGTAGGCACACCTGAAAGAATATATGGTCCAAGGCCTCCAAATGCTCCGCAGTCGATCCCGCCTTCACCGGCATCTATTGCAGGACTGCCTGCCTTCAGCTGCCATTTTCCATCGGTACTTCCGGTTCCAATGAACAATGAGCCTGAAGCTACATTTGCCTTGTTGTTATTTGCTGTTCCGAAATGGTCGGATATTGAAATATTGTAGCTGATGAAACTATTAAGATCGGGTAATTTAACATTTGTCTTCTCGGTTGTGAACAGGATATTGTTCTTCATAACAAAACCATTTGGGATTGTTATATTGTTGGAATTAAAAACATTGTTAATGAATTCCCCTGTGCTGCCGGTTCCCGTAATTGAGATTGTGCCATTGAAAATGCAATTCCATATGATAAGATTGGTTAACATCTGGCTTCCAGACCCAATATTTGTGTAACTGCTCAAAAAATAACACTCTGAAAATGTTATATTTTCAGTATTAGATCCCCAACTTGTGTTAGAAATATGACATCTTCTGAAAGTGATATCGCCACTCCCGGTAAAAAAGTAAATTGGTGAACTAAGAGTAACACCAATAAGTGCAGAACCTTTCGATCCTTCATAAAAACTAATCGAACTTATAACGGCAGGTAACTTGTTAGCGGAAATTCCTGGGTTTTCGCTCAGAAAAAAGCCTGGCCCCTTAATAATCAGCTTTTTTTTAAATTGAAAAGTTGAAGTATAGATATCCGGTGATCCTTCCAGCATAATTGTATCACCGTCTGAAGCTGCATCATAAGCGCCCTGGATAGTAGAGTATACCTTAGTGGCAGCGTTATCCAACAGCCGGTTATTTACCCGGTATGTCGTTGCCATAAGCGGAATAGTTAAAAGTCCGCAAAAGAAAACAACAAGGAGGAGATGTTTTTTCATGTTCTGGATTTTTAAATTCTCAAAATGTTTATAGTTAATACCAAAGTTACATCACCAAAAAGCCAAAGTCAAATTTATTGGCCTGGCAGAAAAGAATATTTTAACTTAAATAATTCAAATCCTTTGTGAATCCTTCGTGATTTCAGTTGAATAACATCATTTCATATATCCCCGGAACATCAGAAAATGAGGTTATCTGAAGTCTTATATGCTGAGACTCGACCGGATCGACTATAATTTCAGGTTTTGCGCCTATGTTAGTGCCTTTATGGAAAGTTTTCCGAAGTGGACCTTCCTTAAATTGAAGTTCAAACGATCTAATATTTGATCCGCTTTCAAACAAAAGAATCTTTGATATCTTTTCAGACCTGCCAAGATGTCACATCTGTCGTTGAAATAATTCAGTGAGAGGGCTGCCACCATGGCATCGCGCATGGTGTTCTGCTGGTAGAGGAACCCCGGATTCGTCCCCGGCTCCACATCCCACCATGTTCCCCACTCGTCAACCACAAGTGCAACGCGCTTTGCAGGATCATATTTATCCATTACGGCAATATGCCTGTCGATAGCCTTCTCAACACTGAGACAGAGCTCCAGGGTTTCGAAGTACTCCTTCTCTCCGAATTTTGTGGCAGATCCCTTGTTGTTCCAGTTCGTAGTATAGTAATGAAGCGACAGGCCTCACATCATATTGTGAGGGATGTTAGGGATGGAGGCGTTCTCTCCCACCCAGTAACCTCCGTAGATGCACCGCCCCAGGTACTCTGAGAAATGACCGTAGATGTGCCGGCTGATCGTCTCCGTGCCAAGATCCGTACTGATAATCATATTTGCCTTAACCGTCTCTCCTGTTGTGCATTAACCGAAGCGATCATGGCACAGAGAAAAAGGAGGCTTGTCAATAATGTTCCGTAATTCTTCATAGCCCTTAGTTTTTATGTTTTATCCTTTTTCGATGACATTTTAACTTAATGCTGTGCCGTATGCGGAAGCCAGACCCTCATCTCTCCCTTTCCCCTGTTGTTCCAGAGGTGGTATGGGATGAGCGTAAGCCCTACAGATTCGCCTGCCGCGACACTGCCGTCACCATTTGTCACCTTTAGGTAACCAGTGGTTTTTATAATTTCGGTGCCGTTCAGAATATCTGCCTCAAACCCTGAGGTAAATGCAGGCCTTTCGTCAATCATGAGGTCGAGGACCTTCACATCGGGATTATCGGGCCATTCAGCACAGAACATGAGGGGCCCCCTCTGAACAGCATATTTACCTGCATCTTCCTTGACTTTTTCATCTGCAATTACAGTCCTGACAGGCATGGGCAGGTAGAGTTCAACCCTGTCTCCCTTCTTCCATTTACGGCTCAGGCTGATATAGCCATCGATTACTTCCGTCTTTATACTTTTGCCGTTTACCGTCAGGCTGTACTCTTCACTGGCAGAATCCGAAAAGGTGTATAGTCCGCCTGGGATAGCCTCGTTCCGTGCCCATCCCGGTATGCGAAGTCGGAGACTGAACCGGTTCTCATCAGCCGGATCAACTGTAATACTGACTTTGCCTTCCCAGGGGTAATCAGTCTCCTGAGTTATCCTGACCTCATTGCTTCCGACCCTTACATCAGCTTCATTTGAAGCATAAAGGTTTACATATAGATCTTTGTCAGTCACCGAGTATATATAGCCGGGGATTGCGGGGATGAACCTTGCGACGTTGGAGGGGCAGCATGCACAGCCGAACCATGCGGAGCGCTGATGACGGCCGTCTGACTCGAGCGGATTGGGATAGAAGAACCTGTCTCCCGCAAGGTTTACACCTGACAGAGCACCGTTATACAGCGTCTTTTCAAGTATATCAAAGTATTTGCCTTCACCGTGCATTGAGAACATCCTGTGGTTGAAAAAGATGTTGCCTATCGAGGCACAGGTCTCACAGTAGGCAGTCATGTTAGGCAGGTGGTAGGGCTCGGCAAATCCTTCATTACCGCCAGATGCTCCGATGCCACCGGTAATGTACATCTTCCTGTAAACAAGGTCTTCCCATATCTTTGTAATAGCGTTTACATATGCCTCGTCATCAAGGATTGCAGCGACGTCAGCCATGCCTGAATACATATATGTTGCACGCACAGAGTGGCCTACTGCCTCAGTCTGCTCAACCACCCTTTTATGACTCTGTGAATACTCTTCACCGTCGTCACGTGTTCCTCTGGCATCAAGAAAGAATTTTGCCAGGTCAAGGTAACGTCTCTCCCCGGTGACCCGGTAGAGCTTCACGAGCCCTATCTCTATCACCTGGTGACCGGGATAGCTGACAAAGGCATCCCAGCCGAAATCCCTGTCAACAAGATCAGCCGACTTAATTGCAATATCAAGGAGGGTTCTCTTGCCTGTCGCCATGTAATGAGCAACAGCTGCCTCATATGTATGACCAAGGTTGTAGAGTTCATGGCTCAGAATATTCGTCTTCTCCCACCTGCCTCCCTCAGCCCATTCATGAAGCTTGCCGTACCCCATCTCCGCGATGGTGCGGTTGGTATAGAGGTACCCGTCATCCTCCTGGGCGAGACCTATCTTGTATATCAGTGTGTCAAGATATGCCTCAAGCACCGGATCAGGATAGGTCTGGAGGGAATAGCTCGCCCCCTCGATGATCTTGACAACGTCAGAGTCATCAAACGGATAGAGTGTCTGAAACGCACCTGTGTCAAGCTCTCCGGCAATCTCAAAATTCCTGATGCGGCCGGTCGATTCGCAGTAACCGAACGCGATGGGTATGGTCACCTCATGGTTCTTCTGAATGCGCGGAGCCCAGAAATTGTCTGTCATCTTCACCGAGGTGAAGGGGACAGGCATGATCGGGTAGTTCTCATCATTGTTGCTGCCACCACATGATGCAAGGACAGACATGATCACCGCCATCACAAACCATATTCCTTTCATTTTTTTCATAATCGAATGTTTATTTTGTTTTCATCCATACAATCATTTCACCCCTGCCCCTGTTGGCCCATGAAAAATACGGTATTGCCTTCACCTGCTTCTCAGAGCCGTCAGCCATCACTGCATTGAACAGAACCACACCTGTTCCACCCATATTGTCTCTTTCAAAGATATACTCCGGGCTGGTTTCGGGATCAACTTTTATTTCCCTGACTTTGCCGTTATCTGCCTCCTCAAGGCAATATACAACCGGACCGACACCCAGGGCAATCCTCCCGCTGTCAGCTGTGACCTCATCCCTGGCAACTATGAACCGAGGCTCCATCGGCAGCAGCAGATCAATCAGATCTCCCTTCTTCCATGTCTTCTCAATGATCATGAAGCCATCCTTCTCCTCATATCCTGCCTTTTCGCCGTTAATCTCCACAACCGTTTGCCCGGTTTGAGGAGTGATGTACCTGTACAGACCTCCGGCAAAGGGCTCATCACCGGTCCATGACGGAATGCGGATCCTGATGCCAAAGCTCTGGTTTTCAGAAGCAGGAATGACTTTCAGCTCAACCCTGCCGCTCCAGGGATACTCTGTCTGCTGTCTGATACCGACGACGCCTGAGTTTAATTCAAAAGTCGCTTCGGAACTGATAAACAGGTTAATGCTTATTTGATCATCGGAAGAGGCATAGATATACTGTTTCATGCCTGGCATGAATCGCGCCACATTGACCGGGCAGCATGAGCAGTCAAACCATCCGGCGCGTTCGAAGCTGCCGTCTGACTCAAGCGGATTAGGGTAGAAAAAGTGACAGCCGTCGAAGCCAATGCCCGAAATAAGACCGTTATAGAGAGTGCGTTCCAGGACATCAATATATTTTGATTCGCCGGTGGCCCTGTAGAGGCGGTGACACCAGAAGACATTGGCGACAGAGGCGCATGTTTCCGTATAGGCTGTCATGTTCGGAAGCTCAAAGGGTTCGCCGAAGGCTTCGCCATATTCTTTTGATCCTATGCCTCCGGTGATGTATATCTTACCCCCGGTGACATCGTCCCATATTCTTTTCGAGGCTTCAAGGTACCTGTCATCTCCCGTGGCTTCTGAAAGGTCTGCCATGGCAGTGTACATATATGCTCCCCTGACAGCATGACCGACAGCCTCTTCCTGTTCGAGAACAGGCTTATGCATCTGGAGGTAGACCGAGTCATTGTAAACCCTGAACCTGCTGTCGTCGGGATGACGGACATAGTCACCATCCCTGCCTCTGACATCGATAAAGAACTGTGCGAGATCGAGCCATCGTTTTTCTCCTGTGACACCGTACAGTTTAATAAGTCCTATTTCAATCTCCTGGTGACCCGGAGCTATCTCCCTCCTGCCCCATCCGAATTCCTTTTCAACGAGAGCTGCATTCTTAAGGGCAACATTCAGGAAAGTGTCAGAACCGGTTGCATGATAATGTGCCACGGCCGCCTCATACATATGACCGACATTATAGAGCTCATGGCTGACCCGTTCGTCGATCCATCTCTCGCGTCCGGCACCGGGAGCCATGTTCACCGGGTCAATGGTACGTGTTGTATACAGATAACCATCGTCTTCCTGGGCTGCGGCTATCAGTGTCACCAGGCTGTCAGCATATCGGCGCAATTCCGGATCAGGTGTCTCCGTGAGCGAGTAGCACGCCCCCTCAATGAGCCTTGAAGACATCTGAGTCATTATATCTCTCGCCGGTATGTTTTCCATCCATCAGCCCGCCGGCAACCGCAAAGTTGTCAATACGTCCTGTAGCCTCGCACTGGCTGAAGACATAGGGGATAGTAACTTCCCTGTTGCGATCAATTTTCGGGGTCCAGAAAATGTCATTTATCCTGACTTCATCAGGCCCCGGTGTTTTCAGCCAGCTGTTCATTTTCCTGTCCGTACTGTTGCTTCCGCATGAAATAAGAAAGAGTGGGATGAGTGCCCTGAATAATGACATGCATTTCATTGTCTTACCTCCTTTTTAATCTGTTTCAGCCTCTTCATAACATCATTCCCGCCCCGCCCGAAATGGTCATGCAACAGCCTGTACTCCCGGTAGAGCCTGTCGTATATTGCTGTGTTCTCCGGGTTGTGCCTGAAAGTGTAATCCTTCACCTTCGCCATGATTTTTGCAGCCTCCTGTATGGTGTCGAAACCACCTGCCATTCTCCCTGCCGCCACGGCTCCGAACATTGCCGCTCCGAGTGCCGGTGCCTGCGGGCTGCCGGATATCTTTATCTCCCTGCCCAGTACATCAGCATAGATCTGCATGACGAACGGATTCTTCTCAGCAATGCCTCCTGCAGCGTAAAACTCGCTGACAGGAACACCGTTTTCCTCAAAAGTATCGAGGATCATCCTCGTCCCGTAAGCCGTTGCTTCGATGAGTGCCCGGTATATCTCCTCCGGTTTTGTTGCCAGGGTCATCCCGACTATCAGTCCGGTCAGGTCGACATCGACAAGGACAGACCTGTTGCCGTTCCACCAGTCGAGTGCCACCAGCCCGCTGCTGCCGGGTCGCAGTGCCGATGCTTTCTCAGTCAGCAGCTCGTGGGTGCCGATCCCTTTTGCATCAGCTTCGGCCTTATACTCTGAAGGAGTACAGTTTTCCACGAACCACTGGAAATGATCTCCGACACAGCTCTGTCCTGCCTCATAACCGAAGAAACCTTCAATTATTCCGTCTTCAGCAACGCCGCACATGCCAGGCACCTCCTTCTCCGTCTCACCCAGAAGCATATGGCATGTAGATGTTCCCATTATTGCCAGCATCTTTCCGGCAGATGTTATGCCCACGGCCGGGACAGATACATGGGCATCGACATTTCCTACCGCTACGGCAGTGCCCTCCTTAAGGCCTGTAAGCCTTACTGCCATGGGTGTTATTGATCCTGCCTTTGTGCCGACCGGAAGGAGACTGCGCGACAGTTTCTGGTCAACCAGGTGTTCCATTGCCGGATGAAGATCTTTAAAGAACTCATCCGACGGGTACCCTTCACCCTTGTGCCATATTGCCTTGTATCCTGCCGTGCAGGTGTTGCGTGTCTCTCTTCCTGTCAGCTGCCATACAACCCAATCGGCAGCCTCCAGGAATCTGTCTGCGGCATAATATATGTCGGGGTCTTCATCAAGCGTCTGCCATATCTTTGGTATCATCCACTCTGATGATATCTTGCCCCCGTACCGTTTAAGGAATTTCTCTCCACGCTTTTCCGCAACCTCATTCAGCATGTTTGCTTCGTCCTGTGCTGCATGATGCTTCCACAGCTTGACCCATGCGTTTGGACGCCTGCAATATTCATTCATGAAGCAGAGGGGTGTACCGTCAGCCTTGACGGGAAGGATGGTGCATGCGGTAAAATCAATGCCGACACCGATGATCTGGTCAGCGCTCACCGATGCCTTTTGCATCACGTCAGGAATGGTGTACATGAACACGTCAAGATAATCCTGCGGATGCTGCAGGGCCCAGTCGACCCCCAGGGGTGTGCCGTCAGGGAGTTCCTTGTCCATCACTCCGTGTTTGTACTCAAAGACAGAAACGGCAATCTCTTCACCGTTAGAAACATCAACCAGGACTGTCCTTCCCGAGAGGGTCCCGAAATCGACTCCTATCGAATATCTGCTCATCTTCCCTTGGTTTTATCACACTTTGTTTTGCCCGTATCGTGCATTAGACCCGTGTTTGCGATTATAATGCCTGTCAAGCAGGTGCTTCTCTATTTCATTTGCGGGGGCAATGCTCAATGACATAAATGCGATCCTTGCCACATCCTCAAGTATGACCGCATTCTGAAGAGCAGCAGCCACTGACCTCCCCCATGTGAATGGTCCGTGAGAGTTGACAAGCACTGCCGGCATCGTCAGCGGGTCTCTTTCACCAATGGCTTCTGCGATAACAAGGCCGGTATTATACTCATAGTCACTTTCTGTCTCCTTCTCCCTGAGTCTTCGCGTCACAGGTACCGGACCGTGAAAGTAGTCAGCATGAGTTGTTCCGAGGCATGGTATATCCTTTCCTGCCTGCGCCCATGCTGTGGCATATGGAGAGTGTGTATGCACCACTGCCCCTATATTCGGAAAGGCCCGGTAGAGTGCAAGATGGGTCATGGTATCCGATGAGGGCTTCAGGGTGCCTTCTACAACGTTGCCGTTAATGTCTGTGACAACCATATCGGCAGCAGTCATATGATCATATGAGACCCCCGACGGCTTAATGATCATCAGGTCAGAGGCCCGGTCAACGGCACTGACATTACCGAAAGTCATTATAACGAGCCCGTGCCTGACAAGGTCAAGATTGGCCCTGAAAACTTCTTCCTTCAGTTTCTCCAGCATATTGTCATCATTTTATTTTAAGACAGCCTCACCTTCAACCTGCTCACAGGTTGAAGAAGCTGCCGTTCCTGGTTAGTTCCCTGTATTTCTGCTCATTGAACCTGTAATAGTATGCCCCTTTCCGCGAGGTCTCCCGCTCCTTGTCATCCTGTTTATCAAGGAGGTTCATTGAAAGGATCTTCTTTCTGAAATTCCGCTTGTCGATCGCCTTCCTGTATATTGCCTCATAGAGGCTCTGCAACTGCACCAGCGTGAATTTCTCAGGCAGCAGCTCAAATCCCACAGGATGGACCTTAATGCTTTCCACCAGTTCAGCCAGTGCCCTGTCAACCATCTTCCTGTGGTCAAAGATAAGGTCCGGAAGATCTGAGATCGATCTCCAGTGAGCGCCGTTTTTTTCCTGCTTCATGCGGTCTATCTCATGTATGCCTATAAGTGCGAAGTATGCATTGGAAATAACCCGGGCACCGGGGTCGCGTTCAACGTCACCGTAGGTATACAGCTGTTCCATATAGAGGTCCGAGATCCCTGTCAGGCTTCTGAGCACCCGGCTGGCAGCATCATCAAGGCTCTCTCCCTCCTGCACGAAACCGCCGGCGAGAGACCATTTGCCCTTTGCAGGGTCGAAGCCGCGCTTGATGAGCAGCAGCTTGAGCTCTCTATCGGTTATCTCATACCCGAAGATGATACAGTCAACAGCCACGTAATGTTTCGGATGCTCCGAATAGACCTTCGTCATAAGCCTTTGTTCAAATGATAGTAAAGATCATTCCATCTGAGCTCTTTCTTCAGTTCCCGGAGATCACACTTTTCTCCGATAAGTATCAATTCGATACCGGTTATTGAAGCAAAGTCCTCCATATGCTCAGCAGTCAGAGCCTGGCTGAAACCGGTATGGTGTGCACCTCCGGCATGGATCCATGCCGTGGCGGCAGTCTTAAGGTCAGGGTCAGGCTTCCAGAGCACGCTGGCAACCGGAAGCTTTGGCATCAGCGGGCATTCAACCACCTCCATGGTATTGACGATCAGTCTGAAGCGGTCACCCATCTCTACCATCGACGCGGCTATTGCTCTCCCCGGCCTTGTCCGGAATGTCAGTCTTGCGGGGTCAGCCTTGCCGCCTATACCCAGCGGGTGCACTTCAAGAACAGGTTTCGCGGCCGCAATTGTGGGGCAGACCTCGAGCATGTGAGCTCCCAGCACTGAAGTATTTTCAGGGTCAAGATGATAAGTGTAATCCTCCATGAAAGATGTTCCCCCTTTGAGTCCCTGTGCCATAACCTTCATTGCCCTGACCAGTGCTGCTGTTTTCCAGTCACCCTCAGCACCAAAGCCGTATCCGTCAGCCATGAGACGCTGGACGGCAAGTCCCGGCAACTGAACAAGACCATGAAGGTCCTCGAACGTGGTTGTGAAGGCCTTAAAGCCACCCTTCTCAAGGAAACTGCGCATGCCTGCCTCAATGCGTGCCGCCTCTCAGACAGAAGGAGAAGAGATGCACCTTTGAAGATGCCTTGTATTCATCTCCGTATTGTTTAACGAGATCCTTAACCTGCTTCTCAGGTACCTTAGTGACAGCATTGGCCAGGTCACCAACGCCGTAACCGTGAACCTGGTAACCGAGCTTTATCTGTGCTGATACTTTATTGCCTTCTGTAACGGCCACATCACGCATGTTGTCACCAAAGCGTGCAATCTTGAGTGACCTTGCATCGAGAGCGGCCATCGCTGCCCTCGCCCATACTCCAATGGCCTCCACGGCAGCCTTATCCTGCCAGTGACCCACCACCACCTTACGCTCAAGCCTCAGCCGCGAACAGATGTAGCCGAACTCACGGTCTCCGTGAGCTGACTGGTTGAGGTTCATGAAATCCATGTCAATCTCAGTCCATGGGATGTCGCGGTTAAACTGGGTATGAAAGTGGAGCAACGGCTTGCTGAGCTGTCTGAGGCCTGATATCCACATCTTTGCCGGAGAGAAGGTGTGCATCCATGCAATAATGCCGGCACACTCGGGCGAGTTATTCGCTTCAAGACATATTGCCGTTATGGCATCAGCACTTGTAAGGACGGGCTTGAAGACAACCTTTGCAGGGATAGCCTCTGATTTATCCAAAGCTTTCGCAATGGTCCCTGAGTCTTTGTCCACCTGTTTCAGGGTTTCATCTCCATAAAGATGCTGACTGCCTGTAACAAGCCAGAATTCAAATGATTCCTTCTTCATTGTAAGTTTATTCTGATTCGTTATTGTTGTACTAATTCCAGAAGTATGCGTAGAACCATATTACAACTGCAATGACTATGGCAGAAAGAATGACATCCCAGCTGCTCCAGCTTGCACGCGTTTCCGCTTTCTGTTCGGCTGTTGCAGACCCGAGATAAAGACCCACAATCTTGGTTTCATCAATTTTCTTTGTGAAATAGCTTACGATTATCATGGTGACAATGACAATGGCAAAGTTGATGATTTCATAGTGTAACCAGTTTGTCCCGATAAATACACTATATACAAAGCTGTCAGGATTGATGTGACTCTTGAATATCATAAAGCCCAGACGGGTCATACCGATGCCAAATCCTGTAAGCAGTCCGGTGAGGCCGGCGGCCGGTGTAGTCTTTTTGGAGAGAATCCCGAGAAGGAATGCTGCTGCTATTCCCGGAGCAAGGAGTGACTGAACGTCCTGCAGATAAGCATAGAGCACCTTGCCTATTCCCTTCATCACAGGGATCCATAGGACGCCCAGTACCACTACCACCACAGTGGCTATCCGGCCAATCCTGACCAGCTGCTTCTCTGTTGCCTGGGGTCTGTATCTCTGGTAAAAGTCAATCGTATATAGCGTTGCAGATGAGTTGAACAGAGAGGCAAGCGAGCTCATGAGTGCAGCAAGGAGACCTCCCACTACAAGACCCTTGAAGCCTATAGGGAGGAGCTCTCTTACCAGCGTTGAGAATGCCGAGTCAGAGCTTGTAAGAGTGATGACCCCCTGCTGGTTAAGAGCATAGGCTATCATACCCGGGATCAGGAAGATAAATACAGGTGTCAGCTTGAGGTAGGCACCGAAGATTGCCCCCCGTCGTGCCTGGGTCTGGTCACGGCCTGAAAGGACACGCTGAACTATATACTGGTCAGTGCACCAGTACCAGAAACCGATTATTGCGGAACCGAGAAGAACCCCCGTCCACGGGAAAACCTCATCTTTAGGTGATCTGATAAGCTGAGTCATTGTATCGCCATAATCATTTACCGGAACAGCGCGGCAGATATGCATCAGCTCATCCCATCCACCGACCTTGATAATACCGGCCACAAGTACTGCGATAGATCCGGCAAGAAGTACCGGGGTCTGAAGCACTGAAGTCCACAGAATAGCTTTCATCCCTCCCAGGGTAGTATATAAACCTGTTATCAACACCAGCCCAATAGCACTTATCCAGAAAAAATCGATCCCCCAGATCGATTCTATTCCGAAGACATCCTTGAATACTACCCCGCCGGCATAGACCGTTACTGCCACCTTTGTCAGAACATAACTCACCAGGGAGATGATTGATAAAACTGATCTTGATTCCTTGTTATATCGTCGTTCAAGGAATTCAGGCATGGTGAAGACACCGCTCCGTGCATAGAAAGGGACAAAGAGCCACCCCAGTAAAAGAATAAGCCAGCCATGCATCTCCCAATGCGCCATGGCCATCCCTGAAGAAGCTCCTGCACCGGCAAGGCCCACAAGGTGCTCTGATCCGATATTGGAAGCAAAGATAGAGGCCCCGATAGCAACCCACGTGGCATCACGTCCGGCAAGGAAATAATCAGCCGATGTGTTGTCTTTTGACCGCATGGAAAAGACAATAAAGGCCACCAGCGCAAGGCAGAAAGCCCCAAGTACAATCCAGTCAAGTAAAAACATACCGCACAGTTTATTTAGTTAATATTTAATCGCTTCGCTGTCTGTCGCTTCGCCACCCATAGCTGATCCCATAACCGGACCCTGAGCCTGTCGAAGGGGTCGAAGGGCTGCGGAGGGTGGCTTCGCTCCGCCTGAAGGTGGCATGTCATGCAATCATGCAATCATGCAATCGTGCAAACATACATTTGACTTTCGCTCATTCGCAAATCGCAAATCGCAAATCGCAAATCCAACCTCCATCGCCACCCTTCTACCATCGCAGGGACCGGCTTCAGCGGACAAAACCTGCCCCCTGCTCCTTGCCCCTTAATTCGACAATCGCAAATCGCAAATCGCAAATGCTCCCTGCCTGCATCATGCAAGTTAAACGTTTTTTAAATGTAAATTGTACACTTGTAATATTTTTTGAAAAAAATCAGGATATTCATCTTTTCTTCATCTTTTAACAGATACATTTGTGTTGAAACTTCCCAATCATCTGTAGTTCATATGATTTGGAGCAGTTTGATAAGGCCGGTTAAAACTCGGGAATTGAAATGAATAAGTTGATTAAGATATTACTGATAATCCCCCTGACATTTGCCACGGCAATAATTTTAAATGGCCAGGGGGTTGCTCCTGTTGCTGACACACTGGCAACTAAGGCGCAGAAGACTGAAAAACAAACACAGACACAGAGTCAGGAGCAGGCCGGAACGCAGAACCAGGTAAGGGAGCAGTCGGGCAACCGTGAGCAGGCACCGGGCCAGGTAAAGAAAAGCAGCAGCGGTGAGGTAAAGCAGGTCCGCAGTGCCCGCCCCAATAACATGTCAGGAGGGGCCCGCCCGGCATCCGTCGAGAGACCCTCAGGATCACGTGTACCTAAAGGAGTTGGCAAACCCGGCGGAGCAAAAGGACCGGGAAAGAGATAAATTCACCTTCCTGTTCCTGAAATGAAGAGAGACGCCATGGCTCCCCGTATTATAATTACCAGCATTCTGCTGATAATGTTCTGCCATGTATCTGCACAACCAGTCTCCGACACAATTGTTTCAGACACTGTTTCAGCCTCAGGTCAAAATGAGAGTATTCACTCACTCTACGGCGGAGCCGGAATGGGCAGCAATATGATCTATCTCGGTTATACGCTGAGCCAGGACAGGCCATTCGGATACGGATATATTTCTTACGGACTCAAAGACAAACTCTATTTCTCGGCAACAGGCTACACACTGAGCGATCTGTCTCCGTTTATTGCCTATTACAGCCTCGACATGAGTTTTGCCCACACCTTCAATTCCTGGTTTGACATAAGCCTCAGCCTCTCGAGATATAATGTACAGGAATCTCTTAAGGATACCCTGTTCAATAGTTTCTCCTATGCCGATGCGACCCTCGGGTTTGACTGGAAGATACTTTATACAAAATTTTCCGTCGGAGGAGTGCTGGCTGAAGAGAACGGACTATATCTGCAGTTCAGGAATTCGAGGTATTTCGAAACCCCCTCCTTTGCAAAAGATAAAGCATATTTTTACTTTGATCCGTATGTCAACCTTCTGCTCGGGACGATGTACAGGGTTGATACTTCTGAAACCACAACAGGAGGAGGCTGGAAGCCGGGCAATCGTCCCTGGGGAAACGGAGGCACAACCACCACCTCAACAGTTTATTCCGATAAGTTCGGGTTCATGGAGCTTGACTTCGGTCTGCCCATCGCTTTCACATATGACTTCTTCACCATTGAGGCCGAGCCGGGATACATCCTTCCGCTCTATGACGATAACGGAGCTCAGGAGATGAAAGGATTCATCTTTCTGATAAGTGCCTTCTTCAGATTTTTTTAACTTTGAGCTATGAACGTTCTCATCGTTGAAGACGAGAAGAGTCTCGCCCGCGAGATAGAAGCATATCTCAGGAAAGAGAACTTCCTGTGCGATACGGCTTTTACCGGAACGGAGGCATCGGAAAAGATTGCAGTCAACCTGTATGACTTTGTCCTTCTTGATCTGGGTCTTCCCGATTATGACGGCCTTGATCTTATCAGGGAGGCAAGAAAGAATAACATTGATGTTTCATTCATCATCATAACTGCACGAGGTGCAGTTGAAGACAGGGTCAGGGGGCTTGACCTCGGTGCCGATGACTACCTCCCAAAACCTTTTGCCCTGGTTGAGCTTCATTCACGTCTCATGGCGGTGGCGAGAAGAAAATTCAAGATCACAGACGCCGACATCAGCCTCGGTGAGTTTATTATGGGCGTTCAGGCAAGAAAAATACTGCATCAGGGGAAAGAGGTGGAGCTTACAAAAAAGGAATATGACCTCCTCCACTACCTGGTCATAAATCACGGCAAGGTGCTTGCACGCCATCAGCTTTATGAGCATATATGGGGAAATACGCTTGATGATCAGTACGACAGTAACTTCATTGACGTTCATATTAAGAATATCCGCAAGAAGATGAATATGCATGGACCGACGCCATGGCTCGAGACTGTCAGGGGTGTGGGCTACAGGATCAGTACGGAACAGTAATATTGATCCTTCGAAGCCATGAAACTACAGACAAAACTTGCCCTCTTCAACCTCATCTCAAAGCTGGTTTTCTCTGCACTTTTCATCGGCTTCCTCCCACTCATAATTGAGCGTATCAATACCCTCCAGACAGACAGGGAGCTTATTGACAAGAGGGAGGAGGTGATATCACTCATTTCGGAGATCGGCCTTGAACCATTAATAACCTCAGAGGCTGAAACCGGATTCGGAAGTTACAATATCCTTAAGGAGGAATTCATCAGTCTTGAAAGGATCGACCTGGAAGAGGACTGGAACTTCATTGAGGTGGCAACAAGGATCGTGGACGAAGAGACCATTGATTATCGTGTTCTCAATTATTCGATAAAAATAGACGGACAGACATACCTTCTTGAGATTGGCAAGAGTCTCTCGAGCATAAGGTATGCTGCGAAGAACATCCGGACAGTGATTCTTCTCTTTCTTGGTTTCTTCATCGCCATTACACTCGTAACGGACCTCACATACACTGCCCGTATATTACGGCCCCTCAGGATTATTACCCGGAGGCTCGGGACAACTTCATCACCGTCTCTTACTGACTTCCAGCCCGGTAGTCACCACCACGAAGGATTTCCGGCAGCTTGACCAGACGCTGCGCGAGCTGATGATGAGGATTGAAGAGCTTTTTCGTAAAGAGAAAGAGATAACGGTAAATATTTCGCATGAGCTGATGACGCCTGTCTCGGTGCTGCGCAGCAAGCTCGAGAACATGCTCATGAAAAAGGATCTTGACCCGGAGATAGAAATAGGTATTGACGAGTCGCTTCGTACACTGCACCGTCTCAAGTCACTTATCAACTCCCTGCTGATGATCGCCCGTCTCGAGAGCAGGCAATACCTCAGGGAAGACGAAGTCAGTCTTGAGGAACTGATAACCGAGATTAAAGGCGAACTGTCACCCATCGCAGCAGATGCGGGGGTAAGGATAACGACAGACTGTCCCGGCACCTTTATCTTCCGAAAAGCTAACAGGTCGCTCCTGTTCTCGATGTTCTACAACGTGGTCAATAATGCCATAAAAAATACTCCCCCGGAAGGAAGTATTCATGTCCGGGGAGAAAGTACAGGCGAAAAGTACATTGTCACGATAACCGATACCGGCCGGGGAATGACAGAGAAACAGCTTGAAATAATCTTTTCGCGGTTCAGAACAAAACTTGATCCTGACAGTGACAGCACCGGTATCGGCCTGGCAATTACAAAATCAATTGCCGATTTTCACGGTATCGGATTAAATGTCAAATCACAGCCTGATAACGGAACAGAGTTCAGTTTCATCTTCCCGTGAGCCGGGGTAAATCAGATCAGAAATCTCCGGTGGCATTGCCAAATATCCTGAAATTGTATGTCAGCATTACGACCGGCTGTCCAAAAATCGTCATCTTGTAGCCATTTACCACACCGTCTTCATTCCTGAAGTATATTGAATAGGGATTCTCCCTCCCAAGAACGTTGTATACAGTCAGCGTAAATGAAGAGTGGTTCAGTTTGCTGGCCTTGAGATTTCCGTTGACGGTAACAGCCATGTCAAGCCTGATATAGTCAGGCATCCTGTAGCTGTTCCTCGATGAATAATATAAATAATTGGTATTATTGAAGTTGTAGAAAGCCACCGGATAGGTTATCGGCCTGCCGGTGTTGTAGATGAAACTTGTTGTCACATTCAGGCGTCTTGACAGTTTCGCGTTGGCAACCATCTTGAGATCATGAGGCTTATCATAATCGGCTGGCCAGTATTCGCCGTTATTGACCTCTTCGGTCTCAAAGTCTGTGGCAGATCTCAGCAAGGCACGCGAGTATGTATAACTTATCCATCCTGTGAGCGAACCCTTCTGCTTCTTCACCATCAGTTCAACACCGTAGGCCTTACCGGATGCATTGACAATGTCGGTTTCAAGATGTTCATTCATCAGCAGGGAGGCTCCTCCCTTATAATCAAGAATATTTGAGAGTCTCTTATAATAGGTCTCAACGGAGCTCTCGTATCCTTTTCTTCCGAAGTTGTAATATAATCCCATGGACAGCTGGTCAGACATTTCCGGTTTGATGTAGCTGTCGCTTATTGTCCATATATCAGTTGGCGAAATGGATGTTGTGTTTGATATCATATGAATATACTGATAGACTCTCTGCACTCCCAGCTTAAGAGAGATGTCAGGAGCCAGGATCAGGCGCGATGAGACCCTGAATTCCAGTCCCGGATAAAAGTTGACAACCTCTCCGCCCCTGTGCAATACGGTGTCTGCCATGCTCTCCTCTGACCTGGTCGTGTTGTCATAATACAGATATTCAGTCTGAGGACCGAATGATGTATAGAAAGTCGCCCTCAGGCCTCCCGAAACTGATAAGAGCGGGGTAATCTCAAAATCATCACTCAGGTATACTGATGGCTCCAGCGCCTGTTCATTCTCAAGCTCCTCCGGGGTAACAGTTGAATAATCACCAAACGGACTTCTCACACCCGGCAGCAATGAATAGAATGTTGCATCAAGACCGAACTGTAAGTTATGCCCCTCCCCCGGCTGATACTGGAAGTCAGCCCTGATTACCTTTTGATCTAGTTTGTAATTGAGTGAATTGTATCCGGTAGAATCCTGGTAGGTATCAACCTTGTATTTATAGTTACTCACGATCGCGAAAAAACTGGCTGACAGTTTTGAACTGAATGAATGATTCCATCTGAGAGTTGAGGAGAGATTACCGTAGTCAAATGCACTCTCTCCGTAGTAGCTGAACCTGTCATTGCTCGCGTATCCTGACAGAGAAACCGAGTTTTTGTCATTCAGATCATATCTGACAGATCCCTGCAGGTCATAGAATCCCGCTTCGCTGTTGCTGATCCTGTAATCGTCAAACAACCCCAGGAGCCAGTCGGAATAGGTTGCCCTTGTACCAATTATAAATGACCCCTTTTTCCCAAAAAGGGGACCTTCGACAAGCAGCCTGCCCGTAACAGGGCTGATACCGCCGCTTACCCTGACCTTATCGCGCGACCCTTCGGCGGGAGATATCACCATGACCGATGATAACCGTCCACCGTATTTTGCGGGCATGCCGCTTTTGAATATCGTGACATCAGAGACCAGGTCAGAATTAAAGGCGGAGAAAAATCCGAAAAAATGGAACGTATTTATGATAGGTGCATTATTAAGAAAGACGAGGTTCTGGTCGGTACTGCCTCCCCTTACGTTGAACCCTCCGGAGGCCTCCCCCACTGACTGTATTCCGGGTAAAAGCATCGAGCTTTTGATCACATCCACTTCACCAAGGCCCATCGGTATCTGCTTGAGCATCTTGACATTTATTTTTTCAATACCGGTTCTGACATCCCGTACGGAATTGTCACGGTCAGCAGTGATGAACACCGCTTCCATCAGGTTCTCCTCATCAGCCATTTCAACATCAAGTCTGCCGTCAGAATAGATTACTACGTTGCGCCTGGTGGTTTTAAGTCCAAGCATCCGGTATTCGATCTGATACTGTCCTTTCGGCAATGTGATGGAGTAAATACCCTCGTCGTTTGTCATGGTTCCCGCCCTGAGCTTTCCGATATAAACTATAGCCCCGCTTACACTCTCACCCTCACCGGGGTTGGTTACGGTGCCTGACAGGGTTGCCGTACCGCTTTTCCCTCCCTCAGACAATCTTCCGATCCTGAATATTCTGTATTCATCACTGATCTTTCCTGTATCCTGTCCGGCAGTTGCCGACAGATACCTTGAGGTATCAATTCTTGCGGCATTCCGCTCCAGGTAATCCATATATTCAGTGCTGAAGCTTGTCTTTATCGAATAATCCTTTGACAGTATGATCCTGTTGTCATTGGTAATGATGAATGAATAGCCATTACCTGCAAGTATTTTTTCCATGAACTCATCAATCGGGCTTGACTGTGAACTTACCGAAAGGTAAAGACTGGCAGTCCATTCTTCAGAATAATATATTTTGTAAGGAACTATTCTTTCCAGAGTGTCAACCAGATCGCTGAAGATGATCCGGTCAAAATGCAGTGTAATAGTCTTATCCTGACCGTATGTATTAACCAGTGAGCATAACAGGAAAATATTGAGAAGTATCTTCTTCATCTTTCAGTCACCGCTCTGCTTCAGCTCTTCGTAATACCTCAGAACGTCTGCTATTTGTCTTTTGTCTGGTTTAAGGATTCTTATTTTGTTATGGCGGATAAGCTGTCTCACCTCGGCAGATTTGTCGCCAAAAAGCCTGATAAACTGTTCTTTTGAGGTTATCTCTGAGTACCCGTCACTGACCTTGACATAACCGACGGGAGAATAGGTGTATTCATCAATCCCCTGAATAATTGCTTTTGTTGAATTATGCCTGATAAGATATTTGCATTCGTTGTCATAGACCACTTCGTAAAAGCCATCCTGCAGGTCAAATGTGGAATCCTGTTCTTGTCTGAAGTATCGGAATCTTAAGGTTTCATCACTGAATCGGAGATCGAACCGGTCAATGTAATAACTGTTCAGGGCTACCATCCAGATCCTGTTGTCGAAGATCAGGGTGTCATCAGTATAGATGACCTGGTCTGTAAAAGTATCATATTGCAGAACGATGTTATCATAACTTCTGCCCATGAAGACAATCGAACCGGAACGGCCGGTCTCGTAACGCAATAAGGGATTCTCTTTAGAATTGAACCAGTACCTGAAATATTCCCTGCCGTGGATCAGCTCTCTCGGATAAGTGGTGTTTTCAAGATAAAGATTGCTTACACAATCAATCTGGGCTTTTTCCAAGTCAGCGAAAAGTTGAGAAGCGTCGGCTTTAACGAGAGGAAACTGCTGCTGGGCAGGTACTGTAACTGAGGCCAACAGCAAAACTACGAAAGCAATATATCGGCCTATCCCGCACATAAACCTTTTATTTTCAATGTAAAGATCATATATTATCTTTATCATTTTATTGAACCTGCCATTTTTAGCAGGCAACGTAATTCACGACTGCTATGTTTATGTTGAACAAATCAACCCGGTTTTTGTTATTTATTAACAAATTTAATTTATAATCTTTATTTTATCCAAAAGAGAGGCATGAAAGGGAAATATTATAAATCTCTTTGGATCTTATTCTTTACCGGTGCACTGCTTACCTGTGTTGAACCATACAATCCGGACCTTAAAGACTACAAGTCGCTGATGGTTGTTGAGGCCCTTATGACTGATGAGGAGGCATCATACAAGGTAAGACTGTCGCGAACCATTGAATCGATCAATGACCCTCCTGAAAAGATTACCGGAGCAACGGTAACAATAGAGGATAATTCAGGGAACACTGCTCTGTTTATGGAGACCTCTGACGGACTGTACAAATCAGACAGTACTGCATTCAGGGGAGTACCGGGAAGATCATACACGCTGCATGTCACCACCGCCGACGGCACCGAATATGAATCTGAACCATGTACCATGGAACCGGTCTCCGAAATAGACTCCCTCTATTTCGGCAAGGACAGGGTGACGCTTGACAACGGCGAGGTTCAGGAGGGGGTCAGAGTCTATATCGATTCGAAGGAACCGGCCGGAAAACAGTATTTCAGGTGGTCATACAAGGAATGGTGGGAGTTCAGCATTCCTATTCCTAAAGACTATGAGTACGTGAATCAGAATAACATATATAAGATACCACTGGCCAATATCACATGCTGGAACAACAATGTGTCAGAGGAGATAATTATTCTGTCTGCCGGCGCCAGTGCAGGAGGCTCCCTTGTCAAAAAACCGGTTCTCTTTATCCCTTCCGACAAATCAGACAGGCTGCTAGTGCAATATTGCGTCGAAGTAACTCAGTATTCAGTGTCAGCGAGAGAATATGAATTCTGGGATCATATGATACAAATCAATGATGCTGGCGGAGACATCTTTGACAAACAGCCATTCCCGATAGTCAGCAATATCAGTAATCTAAGCAGACCGAAGGAGAAGGTTCTGGGCTATTTTCAGGTCTCTTCCGTCAGAAAGGCCAGAGAATACCTGACGCGGAGTGAAGTTGATTTGCTAGATGTACCACTCTATTCCTATGATTGTGACCTGCTTGTTTTAAGTCCCGGTGACCCTGAAACCCTGTTAATTCCGGAACCAATTACGTTTGATAAGATATACGAGTATTTTACAAACCTGAACTATACTTTCGTTCAGCCCTCGTATAATGAGCGCGGCCAGCTTATCAAGCTGATATTTGTAAGGAACGTGTGTGCCGACTGCACGCTCACAGGCAGTCCCGACAAACCTGATTTCTGGATCGACCTATAGGTTCAGCCACTGCAGATGCCACACCCCGGCCATCATATAGCCACTCTTTCTGATACAGGTTTTTATGCCTGGGCAATAATTGCTTTATCTCTTTTCACCTTACGGGCATCATGCCAGACAGCACCTGAGAGAATCATAAGAGATGATAAGGATAAATTCAACGAGGAACTCTATGTGCAGACAGACCGCGATCTCTATATTTCAGGAGAGACAGTCTATATCAAAACATACTGCCTTAACAGGCTTACCCATAAGCCTTCGTTTGTCAGCAAGGTTGTATATGTCAGCCTCCTTGACAACCTGAATAATCCGGTTGTTCAGGTCAAGCTCGGGGTCAATGGTTTCACGGCATCAGGATTGATAGAGATTCCTGATACAACTCCCTCCGGAAATTACCTGATATCGTGCTGCACTCACTGGATGCAGAATTTCTCGCCAAACATTTTCTCATACAGAACAATCTCTGTCATTAATCCTTTTGAAAACCCGGAAAAGGCAGGAATACCCATCATGGAGCCGTCTCCGGACACGGTGATCTTCTACCCTGAAGGGGGAGCATTTGTTTCCGGCACTGAAAACAGGGTTGGTTTCATAAGCCTTGATAAGAAAGGGTATCCGGTCAGGATGAAAGGGGCGGTAACTGACGGTAAAAACAACCTCTTTAAAGTAGAGTCTGACAATTCAGGCTATGGGCTTTTTTCGGTGATTCCGGAAAATGGCGGCTCTCTGTACCTTGTGCCGGAAGGAGATGTCCGGCCGCGCATAAAATTTCAGCTTCCGTCAGCAAGTGACTCAGCTGCTTCATTTTCCATCCTGGATCACGTCGATGATGACTCTATCAGGATCAGATTACTCAAAGGGCCTGGCTTCGACAGTTCAGGAAGACGGTTCTATATTATCGCCGATCCGCTCTCGACATCTCCCTTTATCACAGAAGTTAAGCCTGATGAAGAGACAGAGATTTCCATTCTTAAGAAAAGCCTTCCGGCCGGTCTTTCAACCGTTATGATGACTGATGACCGCCACCGGATCCTTGCAGAAAGGCTCATTTATAACAAGCCGCCGGAGGCACAGATAAGTGTGATGGCTGAAAAGACTCAGTATCTGACAAGAGAAAAGGTAAAACTGAACATATCTGTAATTGATCCTGACGGCAATCCTGCTGAAAGCTTCATAATGGCATCAGTGGTCAAATCGTTCACAGTAGAGAGGAGCCAGAACGACCTCGGCAGTTTTATTCAGTTGCCGGGTTATGCATCAGTGAGCCACGGGCCTGAATCTCCGGATATCAATGCCCAGCTTATCTTTTACAAAGACGGTGAGGACATTGTCAGATCCAATGACACCGTTGGAGGAGTTCGCGGATATCTTCCTGAGATGGAAGGTCATACTATTCGCGGTTATATAAAGAGTACTGTCACGGGGGAACCGTTTCAGAATGAGAATATTGTATGTGCGTTTGTCGGATCTCCGCCAATTTGCAGGTTCACCAGAAGTGACAAAAACGGATACTTTCAGTTTATTGTCAACGAACCGGGAAGGCGTGAGATTGTCATTCAACCGGTGCGTCAGGACCTGCCAGATCACTATATTGATCTCGTGAATCCTTTTCCGGAGCTTTTAAATGAATACAAGGCTGCTCCCCTGTTTATCGATACCTCAAGGCTGGCAGGCATCGACAATGCAATTATTGCCAAACAGGTTCAGGCTCTTTATAAACCATTTCAGAGCCGACCGGAGAAGATTCTCACGACAACAGGCACCCATGCATTCTACGGAGAACCCGATGAGGAGATCCTGTTATCAACATACATTGAACTGACTTCACTCAGGGAGGTAATTAAAGAACTTGTTCCCGATCTGACAACCTTTGAACGGAACGATAAATATCATTTTAATCTTATTTACAGGCATATTGAGCAGTCGGGCTCGACAAATCCATTTGTGCTTGTTGACGGAGTACCCGTTTATGATCATGATGCAGTACTTAAAATCAAGCCTCAGGAAATAGAGCTGATCAGGGTGTTATATTCCAGGTATTTCATTAAAGATATGGTTCTTGAAGGGATTGTCGATTTTACAACCAAGGAGGGCAGGTTAAAAGTTCCTCCATTTGATAAACCGGTTTTCAGGCAGGAGTTTGAATCACTCCAGGGGCCTCGATTTTTCTCTTCCCCTGACTACTCATCAGCTTTAATGAAGGAGAGCCGGATCCCTGATTTCAGGAACACTCTTTACTGGAATCCGGATATCATTACAGACAACAATGGAGCTACTGCCGTTGAGTTTTACACATCGGATGAGCCGGGCACCTATCACATAATTGTCGAGGGATTTACTTCCGGAGGCCACAAAGTAAGCACAAGAAGCTTTCTTTATGTAAAATAGTTTCATCCCCGGCAGTGAAGGAACTTTCTTGCCGTTTTCTCTGAAATTTCATGATACATTCATCTTCACGGATATACATTTGACCTGCAAATGATTTTATAAACCTAAATATTAATAAGATGAAAAGAGAAATTATTCTGGGTGCAATGGCACTTCTGATAAGTGCAGGCGTCGCAGCCCAGGAAGCGACAGAGACCAAAACAAAAAAACAGACGAAAGCCCAGCAAAAAGAGCAGGTACAGGTTCAGGAGCAGGCCAAGGTACAGGAGCAGGCTCAGGTGAAAGAGCAGGTTCAGGTACAGGAGCAGGCCAAGGTACAGGAGCAGGCCAAGGTGCAGGAAAAGGCTCAGGTGAAAGAGCAGGCTCAGGTGAAAGAGCAGAGCGGCGACCCGATCATGACTCAGACACAGACCAAAACACAGACACACGGTGATGCGGTAAGTGAAACTGCAAAGCAGACACAGTCAGGCCCGGGCAAGGGTGAAGTTGTAAGCACCCAGGCCAAAATGCAGGGTGAAGGGAAGAAACAGGCTAAACCCAAGAAACAGAAGGCAGCCAAGCCAAAGAATGGTGGCACCCAGGCTCCCGCAGCCACACCGGGAAAAGGCGGCCCCGGCCGTTAATCATCAAAAAGGCTGAGAAAAAAGCCGGCTCACAATGGGCCGGCTTTTTTGTTATGTTCGGTGACCACCCGGCCTTTATTCCCTCTTATTCCTGATTCTTTGCCCGTTTGCGGTCATTCTCATTCAGCATGATCTTTCTGAGACGCATCGATTTGGGTGTTATCTCAATGAACTCATCAGAGGCGATATATTCCATTGCCTCCTCAAGAGAGAAGCGCACCGGCGGTGTGAGAAGCGCCTTGTCATCTGAACCCGAAGCCCTCATGTTGGTCAGCTTCTTGGTCTTTGTGACATTCACGGTGATGTCGTCCTGACGGTTAGCCTCACCGATGACCTGTCCCATGTATACATCCTCTCCCGGGAAGATGAAGAATCGTCCGCGGTCCTGAAGCTTGTCAATCGCATACGCTGCAGCATTACCGGTCTCCATGGCAATAAGCGACCCGTTGCGTTTTACCGTCATCTCCCCTTTCCACAGTTCATAACAGTCAAAGCGGTGTGCCATGACTGCTTCACCTTCAGTCACGGTCAGCACCTGGTTCCTAAGACCGATGATACCTCTCGCGGGGATCTTGAAATCGAGATGGGCACGGTCATTCTTTATCTCTATGTTGATGATCTCACCCTTGCGCTGGGTTACCTGTTCAATCACCTTACCCGCGAAATTTTCGGGTACCTGCACTGTCAAAGCCTCTATCGGTTCATGCTTCTTACCCTCAATCTCACGCAACAGTACCTTCGGCTGTCCCACCTGTATCTCAAAGCCCTCACGCCGCATCGTTTCAATAAGTATCGACAGGTGAAGGATGCCTCTTCCATAGACCATGAAAGCCTCTGACGATCCGGTCTCCTCAACCTTCAGGGCCAGGTTTTTTTCGGTCTCCCTGAAAAGCCTCTCCCTGAGCTGGCGTGAGGTGACAAGCGTACCTTCACGGCCGAAGAATGGTGAGTTATTTGAAGTAAAGAGCATGCTCATCGTCGGCTCATCCACCTGTATGTGTGAAAGGCCTTCCGGATCAAGGGCATCGGCAATGGTGTCTCCGATCTCAAAATCCTCGATACCGAACAGGGCACAGATCTCCCCTGACCGTACCGGTTTTTTGGTCTTCTCCTTGCCCAGCCCCTCAAAAAGATATACCTCCTTGATCGTGTTCTTCGTAATGCTGCCATCACGCTTTATGAGGGCGACCTGGCTGCCTGGTATAAGCGTACCCCTGCTTATCTTACCAACCGCAATACGACCCATATATGATGAATAATCAAGTGACGATATCCTCATCTGGAGAGTTCCTTCTTCCATTTTCGGAGGCGGAATATGCTCTATAATGGTATCCAGGAGATAACTGACATCTGTCGTCGGCTCCGACCATTCAGGGCCCATCCATCCCTGTTTTGACGAACCGTAAACGGTTGGGAAGTCGAGCTGGTCTTCAGTCGCATTAAGGCTATGCATAAGATCGAAGACACTTTCCTGAGCCTCCTCTGGCTTGCAGTTTGGCTTGTCGACCTTATTTATTACAACAATTGGCTTCAGTCCCAGCTCAAGGGCTTTCTGAAGCACAAAACGGGTCTGCGGCATAGGCCCCTCAAAAGCGTCGACGATCAGCAACACCCCTTCCGCCATGTTAAGCACCCTCTCAACCTCACCCCCGAAGTCAGAGTGGCCCGGAGTGTCTATAATATTGATCTTTACATTTTTATACCTTACGGAGACGTTTTTTGAAAGTATTGTGATGCCCCTCTCCTTTTCAAGATCGTTACTGTCCAGTATCAGGTCGCCCATGACCTGGTTCTCACGAAAAAGCTTGACCTGGTACAATATGCGGTCAACAAGCGTGGTTTTACCGTGGTCAACGTGTGCAATAACGGCTATATTTCTGATTTCTTCCATTTTTACTTTTTGGATTGGGGTGCAAAAGTATGAAAATGGTTGTTCTCTAGGGCATAATTTGAGACTATTATAGCTATAATGCCATTATATTACTTATTATTAGGTATTTACATCAATACCATGACAAGGCTTCCCATCACCCATGCCTGTTAATTTCCAAGCAGGGTTAAAATTTCGGATATCAGTGGGGCAGGGCCCTTTGTGACCCATCTCTGGCTGTAGTTAACAGCTATTGTTGTGTTCATTGATGGTATAAAAACTACCTGCGTCCCCCAGAAGCCTGAATGGGTATAAGCCTCAATATCATTCACAAGTATCCGGAAAATACCAATCCTGTAATCCATTGATGGAGTGCTCTCATATTCCGGTTGATACAGCATTGTATCAAGTGTTGACTCATTTAGAAATACCTTGTTGCTAAAGAGGCACTGGAAGAAGGCTGCAAGATCAGAGGTGGTGGAAATCAATCCGCCACCGCCGAAATAATCAATTGAGGGACTAAAATCGTATGTATCGACGCCGTTGTAATACTGATGAATCCTATCCTCCTGCTCAGGAGGCCTGAAGCCCTCAAACAGTGTATTCTTTATGCCAAGGTGCCTCAAATCCAGTGTTTCAAGAATAGCATCATTAAGACTTTTCCCGGTAATATTCTCAATTACCTCCCCCAAAAGTATGTATCCGGTATCAGAATAACTGAACTTTTCTCCTGCAGTACCCACAGGACTTCCCCATGCTATTGCCGACTCTATCTGCTCGCTTCTTGTCCACTCATGAGCAGGATCGCTAAATATCCTTTTCATAAACTCATCTGACTGTGCATGATCATAAAGACCGGATGAATGAGTCAGCAAATGCCTGAGCGTTATAGTAGTCATATCGTATCCCCCACTGCTGAGAATTCTCGCATGCTCATCAGAAATATACCTGGTCAGGGGGTCATCAAGTGATAGTTTTTTATCTTCCCACAAACGTAATATCGTGGCAGCAACGAAGGTCTTGGTTACACTGGCAATCCTGAACGACTGATCGGGATTCAGTTTTGTTCTCCTGTCCCTGTCTGAAAAACCCGATGCACCGCTCCATAAAATACCCCTGTCAGGGCTTTCAATATGAGCCAGTACCCCGGGGACCATGTCGTTTATCTGACCGTCAAGCGCTTTCTGAAATCTGTCCTCAAGGCTTATCTGACAGTCACATTCATGTGACAGCAAGGCAAAAGACAAGACGAAAAAAAGAGTGATTTTCACGACTGCTTCAATTGGTTTGGACATGATCTGAAGACAAAACGGAGTTATTTCTGCTACAGGTAATTCCGGACTTAATCAAATTTCCCTTCTGTTTATCCCATGATAAAATCCTTCGGCATATGTTTCAGCCTGGCGATATCCTTGATTTTGTTCTTTACATCAAATCCGGCACTGCAAATGACACTGCATGTTCTGCATCCGTCACACGGACTGTCAGCCAAACGGGCATCGGCTATCGTATGCCATGCCTGCTCAAGATTCTTATATCCGTAAGCATACATGTAGCTTCGCATAATGGTGGGAATCTCTAAAGCATGAGGGCATTGGGAAATACATTGGTTGCATTGCTGGCAATACAGCCCGGTAACCGATTCAAGTGCCACAGGACTCAGGTCCTTCAGTTCCTGCTCAGTCATTTTCAGGTTCTGAATCATGGCAAGGTTCTTCTTTAATTCTTCCTGTGAAGACATCCCTGAAACAATTGTAGCTATCTTCTCATTCTGCAAAACCCATTTCAGGGCAGCATCAGTGTTAAGAGGCGGCCCCGATTTCTGCCATGAAGCACCTGCCGTCGTTTTCATTGCTATGATGCCCATCCCTGATTTAACCGCATTTGAAATGGCAATATCAAGTGAGGGCTTGTTCTTAATCTTAAAGTTATATGAAATCATGGCCAGGTCATAAATACCGGCAGATGAGGCGGCGTTCAGCGCTTCCTCCGTGCCGCTGTGCGAGGCGATTCCAATAAAGCGGGCCTTGCCCTGCTTCCTGATCTGTTCCAGGGTACTAAGTATCGCTTCGTTCGTGACTGTTTCCTTTTTGCTTGCATAGGGAAGCAGTAAAATATCAATCTGTTCGAGGCCAAAGCGTTTAAGGCTTGCCTCTGCCTTTTTCATAAAGGCATCTTTGTTAAAGCTGCCTGACAGAACCCCTGAACGGCTGTCAAGCTCATCCGGCCATGAGGCTGTGCCTACAACAAACGATTCCCTGGGTAAGCCTTTTAAGCCTTCGCCAACGAGTATCTCATTGTTCCCCTCACCGTAGTAAGCAGCGGAGAAAAACAGTTTTATCCCGGAGTCATACGCTCCCCTGACAAATGAGGGTGTTGTGGCCCCGCTTGTTCCCATGCTGATAAGTGGTGTTCTTATTCCTGTTTTTCCCAGTAGGCGTGAAGGGAGGTCAGCAGGTGCGGCCTTTGACTGATTCGCAACTGCTGCCGACATGCTGCTTCCCGGCAGCAGCGCAGCTCCTGATATCCCGATGATGCTTTTCTTCAGGAAATCGCGACGGTTATTGTTATTCATGGCGTTAATTATTGTTGGTTAATAACATTCAGATCAATCAATCCAGGAAAAATGTAAAAGTAAAGATCGGATTTTCCCGGGAATGCCGATACCGGCATTACCCTGTTTTAATTGATTTTGAAGTCGTCTGAAAAAGCCGCTTAAGCCGCCAGCCACCATTATTAACCCCTAAACTGCGAGTTTTAAAGAATGCGACAGAGTCCCTGCACAATTGTTTATAAGACTGTATATCTGATTATTAGGTGAAACTTACCGGCCCTTCACCCGGGGGCATGCCACGAACTGAGGCATTATTACATTTAATAAACTACCTTTGTAAAGTATTTGCAGAGTGTCCTCAGTGAATCACTGTAATGCATTTTGCATGGTCTGTATGTGATTTCGTTTTATCCGGGATAACAGGAGCATCGCGCCCGGGAGCACATCAAACTACATAAATAATAATCAGAGCTGCATCGGGTGGTTCATTCCCTTCATGTTGGTTTACATAAGAAGGAATCTGTCAGAACTGCCCTGGGCTCTTCAGGGGAAAGTAATATAATAAATTGATGGAAAGATTAAAAATCGGGGATCGGACAATTGCTGTGCCGATAATTCAGGGGGGCATGGGAGTCGGTATTTCACTCTCAGGACTGGCAGCTGCTGTTGCCAATGAAGGTGGCATGGGGGTAATATCAAGTGCAGGACTGGGTCTTCTGTACAGGGATTTTTCTGAAAACTACCTTGAGGCAAGTATTCATGGCCTGAAGGAAGAGATACGCAGGGCAAGGGAAAAAACACGCGGTGTAATTGGCGTCAACGTCATGGTTGCAATGACCAATTATGTCGATATGATAAAAACATCCATATCCGAAAAAGTAGATTTCCTGATTACAGGAGCAGGGCTTCCGCTTGATCTGCCTTCATTCCTGAAGAAAGACAGCACCACGAAGCTTATACCAATAGTATCATCTGCCAGGGCAGTCAAGATAATATGCGAAAAATGGAAGGCCAACTTTGACTACCTGCCCGATGCCGTTATTGTTGAAGGGCCCAAGGCAGGAGGCCACCTCGGCTTTAAGGAAGAACAGATCAGCGATGAGAACTTCACGCTTGAAAAACTTGTTCCTGAAATCGTCAGTGAACTGAAACATTTCGAGGATCAGTACAACCAGCCTATCCCGCTGATCGCTGCAGGAGGAATATATACGGGTGAAGACATTAACAATATCATGAAGCTCGGGGCGTCAGGCGTGCAGCTTGGTACGAGGTTCGTCACCACGGAAGAGTGTGATGCCTCTCCGGAATTCAAGCAGGCATATATCGATGCCGTTGAAAAGGATATCGAAATAATCAAAAGCCCTGTTGGCATGCCCGGACGGGCCATCTTCTCGAACTTTATCCAGAAGGTGAGAGACGGGAAAAAACAACCGAAAGCCTGCCCGTTCAAATGCATCAAGACATGCGACATCTCGAAAAGTCCATATTGCATTGTCATAGCTCTTATCAATGCTGTAAAAGGGAACTTCGAACACGGTTTCGCATTTGCCGGCAGCAATGCCTACAGAGCCACCAAAATCTCTTCTGTGAAGGAGGTTTTCCAGGAACTGCTTTCAGAGTACAGGCAAAGCAAAATGAAGTAATTCTCAGACAAGTCTCCTCTGATAATTTGTTTTACTTTTATAGTTATAATTTTTCTAATAGCTATGGAAAAGAAGCATCTCATCGGTACGATATACTCTCTGGGCTCACTTCCGGTTGCCGAAATGATCTCCGGCGCCGGGTTTGACTGGGTCATGATTGACATGGAACATTCCGTATTGTCACTTGAGGACGTGCAGCATGCGCTGCCTGTTTTCGGCAATAAAATTCTTCGCATTGTGAGGGTTCCGTGCAATGATGAAACATGGATCAAGAGGGTACTTGACACCGGTTGCGACGGGATTATGGTCCCGATGGTAAAAACACGCGAAGATGCTGAAAAACTGGTGTTTGCATCCAGGTATCCCCCTGCAGGGC
Organism: uncultured Bacteroidales bacterium; assembly: GCA_963732365.1. Classification (GTDB taxonomy): domain Bacteria; phylum Bacteroidota; class Bacteroidia; order Bacteroidales; family VadinHA17; genus SR-FBR-E99. The sequence goes on from CAVSZC010000007.1 coordinate 488,509, forward strand.
AAAGGAGCGTAGGGTTGACGCGCGCTCACGGATACGGTGCTACGTTCACCGAATACCTGGCCAGTGCCGGCAGCGATCTTGTCATAATGGCTCAGATAGAACATGCAGAAGGAGTTGAGAATATTGATTCTATTTTGAATGTCAGGGGTATAAATGCAATATTCATCGGCCCATACGACCTGTCAGCAAGCATGGGGCTGCCCAGCCAGGTTCAGCATCCGGAAGTAATCATGGCAATCAGTCATGTAAAGAAGAAATGTAGTGAGGCGGGAATGCCATACGGGATATTCGCGTCGGGCCCCGAACCCCTCAGCCAGGAGATTAATGATGGCTGCCGCTATATCCTGTGCGGCGTTGACAGTTCACTCATGTCGTCCTCACTGAGAGACCTGTCAGACAGACTGCACAAAATGGTTCAGTAATAGCAATTAACAGTGGATGTGAATGAAGGGTATCCCCTTCAGGCAGAGGCACCCCTGCCAGAACGGAAAATCGGATTTGTTATTCCTTGCCAACACACTCAGGGCAGGTCAGCGATGCGTCAACGGCCTTCCCCGATTCAAACTCCTTACCGCACCTGTCACACTTAATGACATTTTTAGCTTCCTGTAAAAGCCTCTTAGTGATCGCATCATTGAATTCCTGCGCAAGCAGGTCCCTGTTGGTGGCATAATTTACTCTGCGTCTCTCCATCGCAGCAAGATCTTCAACCTTTAAAACCGGAATAGTTGTTTCATTTTTCATGATGCAAAGATACGGTTAATAATGCGTTTATCCTAATATAAATAAAATCAGCACTTTAGAATTGATCCAGGCGGACCCGTACCTGTAATGATCTTTCAGGGAAGCATCCGTTGACACAGGCTGGCTTCAGGAAGTCCGGATACTATTGATTGCAGGTATTTTCCTGATGTGCCTTCTTATATGATGCTTAAGCATCCTGCTGACCGGCATTTGAATAATGGTACCGGATTCAGATAAATTAAGTATGAATACAGTTTGTTTTTTTTCAGAGACTACCTCTTATTTGATTAAATTTGATAAAGCAATAAACTTAATAAGCTAATGTCACCAAAAAACATGAGCCAGGGTTCAGAAGAGCCTCAGGCTGAACTGGTACGTCTTGAAGAAGACAAAAATAAAAAAGCACACTGGAAGAAGTGGGGGCCGTACCTGAGCGAACGGCAGTGGGGCACCGTAAGGGAGGATTACAGTGAAAACGGCGATGCCTGGAATTTCTTTACACATGACAACGCCCGCTCGCGTGCATACCGCTGGGGAGAGGACGGCATTGCAGGTATCTCGGACGACAGGCAGCATCTCTGTTTTGCGCTTGCCCTCTGGAACGGCAGGGATCCTATCCTCAAGGAGCGTCTGTTCGGACTAACCAACAGCCAGGGAAACCATGGAGAGGACGTCAAGGAGTACTACTTCTACCTCGACAACACCCCTTCCCATTCCTACATGAAATATCTCTACAAGTACCCGCAGGCGCCATATCCTTATGAAGAACTTATAAGGGTGAACGGACAACGTTCGCGGGAGGAGATGGAATATGAACTGCTTGATACCGGCGTGTTTGATGAAAACCGCTATTTTGATGTTTTTATCGAATATGCGAAAGAGAGTCCGGAGGATATCCTCGTGAAGATCAGCGCTGCCAACCGCGGCCCGGAGGCAGCTGAACTGCATCTGCTGCCAACGATCTGGTTCCGGAACGACTGGTCATCATGGATCGCCGCCACAAACAGGGCAGCGTCTAAACCGACAATGTCACAAATAACTGCGCCGGCAGGGGTGAGTGCACTCACCGCCAGCCATTCACTGCTGGGTGAATTCACTTTATACTGTGAAGGAGATGTACCACTGCTTTTCGCCGAAAACGAGACAAACCACGAAAGGCTGTTCCAGGCGGTTCAGAATGAAAGCCCTTACGCAAAAGACGGAATAAACGACTTTGTAGTACATCATATTGAGGGAAAAGTGAACCCTGAAAAACAGGGAACAAAGGCTGCTCCTCATTATAAGCTGACAATAGGCGCCGGTGAGACTTCTGTGGTTCGTCTGCGGCTTACAAAAAAGTCCGCTGAAAAGTACAATGCTCCTTTCGGGGAAGACTTTGATGCGCTGTTTGACAGGAGAATCAGTGAAGCCGATTCATTTTACAGGTCGGTCACCCCTCCGGCAGTAAGTGCCGACGAGGCCAGCGTGATGCGGCAGGCCCTGGCAGGGATGCTCTGGAGCAAACAGTTCTTTTTCTTTGACGGCGACAACTGGCTTGACGAGCATAACTCTAACCCTCTCCATAGCGGATACAGCCAGAAACGAAACACGGAGTGGTACCATATGCTGAATATGGACATCATCTCCATGCCCGATAAATGGGAATATCCGTGGTATGCTGCATGGGACCTGGCATTCCATACTCTGCCCCTCTCAATTGTTGACCCTGAGTTTGCCAAAGGTCAGATGGACCTGATGCTCCGTTCAATATACCTCCATCCAAACGGTCAGATGCCGGCTTATGAATGGAACTTCAGTGATGTAAATCCACCGGTGCATGCATGGGCAAGCATGTTTCTGCACAGAACGGATAAAGCTATTCGCGGGCAGGCTGATCTTGATTTTTTGCGCTCTACCTTCAATAAGCTGCTTGTTAACTTCACATGGTGGGTGAACCGTAAAGACCGGTACGGCAAGAACGTCTTCGAGGGCGGTTTTCTCGGCCTTGATAACATTGGTGTATTTGACCGCAGCGCTCCCCTGCCCACAGGCGGAAGCCTGGAACAGGCAGACGGCACGGCCTGGATGGCACTTTTCAGCCAGAACATGCTCGAACTGGCTTCCGAACTGGCAGTGCATGACAGCACATATGAGGAGATGATAATTAAATTCTCTCAGCACTTTCTGTTCATTGCGGCCGCAATGAATAAGAAAGGACCTGATGGAATGTGGGATGAGGAGGACGGATTCTACTATGATCTGCTCCGAATGCCCGACGGCAGTGCGCAGAAACTTAAGGTACGGTCACTGGTAGGCTTGCTGCCGTTGTGCGCAACCAGCATCATTGAAAAGGAGCAGCGTGACAGAGTCCCTGAGACCATGGCGATGATAGTAAAAAACCAGCGCAGGATGCCTGAACTGATGGAATCAATACACCCCACGGGGCAGGGTAATTTCGGGATAAACGAAAGAGGCATTCTTGCCCTCGTAAATCCTGAAAGGCTGAAAAGAATCCTCTCAAGGATGCTTGACGAGAATGAGTTCTTCGGTCCTCACGGAATTCGTTCCATCTCTAAATTCCATGAGAACAATCCATACATATTGTACGTGGGAGGCCAGGAGTTCCGGGTCGATTACCTGCCAGCAGAATCAAATACCGGCATGTTCGGCGGAAACTCCAACTGGCGGGGGCCTATGTGGATGCCTATAAACCTGCTGATATTAAGAGCTCTGCAACAATTCTATCTCTATTACGGCGACAACTTTAAAGTCGAATGCCCTACGGGCTCCGGCAACATGATGAACCTTTTTGAGGTAAGCAGGGAGCTTGGCAGACGGATTATCACCATATTTACCCGTAACGACAAGGGGATGCGCCCGGTCTACGGCGGCACGGATAAATTCCAGACAGACCCTCACTGGAAAGACCTTATACTTTTCTATGAGTACTTCCATGGAGATAACGGTGCCGGCCTCGGAGCCAGCCACCAGACAGGCTGGAGTGGCGTAGTGGCTAAGATAATCCAGATCTACGGCTTGATTGACCCTAAAGAGTTCCTCGAGGGGGGAACAAGTAAAAGTTTTGCTAAAAGCACGGAATTTTCGGGTAAGGAGAAAAGCTAAACAGTACCACGGTAACGTCGTTAACAGCCCGGCATTCTTAAATGATAATTTGCTTGTGAAAAATTTTGCCATTGAAAAAAACAGGGCTTTCAAAATATACCTGCTGATTGCCTTTAGTGTTCTTGTGTCTTTTGCCTCTGACAGCCAGAAAAGTGTAAGTCCGGTACTCCGCTATTCAGTTTCAATGACTGAACCCGGACATCACCTGTTCCGCGTTACACTTGATTGCACGGGGTTGAACATGGATACCGTTGAATTCAGGATGCCCCGGTGGATGCCCGGATATTATCAGATAATGGATTATTCAAAGGAGGTCAGGAATTTTACTGCAATCGCAAGGAACGGTAATGCCATTCCTGTTTATCCCACAGATGATAATGCATGGCGGATTATCCCCGGAAAAAACATTTCATTCAGAATAAGCTACGATGTCAATTCAGAAAAACGTTTCGTAGCCAGCAATTTTCTCGACTCAACACATGCCTACATTGTACCTGCAGGAACTTTTATGTATTTAAATGGACACACAGATATCCCGGTCAATGTGGAAGTTATACCCTTCAGTTCATGGAATGATATCGCAACAGGACTGGAAGTCTCTGACGAAAATGGAAATGAGTTTCATGCACCTGACTTCGATATGCTCTATGACTGCCCCATACTCATCGGTAATCTCGATGAATTGCCCTCGTTTACTGTCGGAGGAATAAAGCACAGGTTCATTGCCTATAATCCGGGAAACTTTGACAGGGGAGCATTTATCACCAGCCTTGAAAAGACAGTAAAGGCAGCAACGGATATAATCGGTGAGATCCCATACAGGGAATATACTTTCATAGGCATCGGTCCGGGGGCGGGAGGCATAGAACACCTTAACAACACAACGGTGAGTTTCAGCGGGGGCAGGCTTGATAACCCCGATGCATGGAAAGGAATGCTTAAATTCCTTGCCCATGAATACTTTCACCACTATAACGTCAAGAGGATAAGGCCGTATGAACTCGGTCCGTTCGATTATTCTGAGGAGGCAAGGACAAACCTTCTGTGGATGAGCGAGGGACTGACCGTCTATTATGAGTACCTGATTGTCAGAAGGGCAGGATTCATAAGTGAGGGCGAACTTATCTCCAGCATTGAGAGTGATATCAATACCCTGGAAAACGATCCGGGACGCTGGTACCAGTCACTGACCCAGTCAAGTTACAACACCTGGAGTGATGGTCCTTTCGGGAACAGATCCCCCGGCCCTGACAGATCAATATCGTATTATGTCAAAGGTCCCCTTGTCGGATTGATTCTCGATCTTAAAATTCGTAACGCCACAGAAAATAATAAGTCACTTGATGATGTAATGCGCCTCTTATATACAACCTACTACAGGAAACTGCAGAGAGGATTCACGGACGCGGAATTTCAGAAGGCCTGCGAGGAGATTGCAGGCACTTCACTCAGCAATGAGTTTGAGTTTGTCTATACTACCAGGGAGATTGACTATTCAACATACCTGTCATATGCCGGATTGAATATTTCGGATGAGGTGGACAAAAGTACCGGAAAAAGCATATTTACAATTACCGTGAAGGATGATATAGAGTCATTGCAATCGTCAATTTTCCGATCATGGTCAGGGAATTAGATTATACATTTTCATATATAATCTGATGAGGATTAAAGAAAGGGGGCAGCTTTTTCTCAGGAGCCTCCTTTCTGAAATACGTACTGAAATGTATATCTGAACGAGACCTGTATCTTGGTTGCAGAATCTTTCCACCCATCATCGTAATTCTCCCTGTTTATCCATTGCCATTCAATCGCGGCCGTAACGTTTGTGAGGGGGTAGTAGAGCAGGTTAGCGCTGGCATATCTGCCCCTTCTGAAAGCGTCGGCACTCTGGCCGTCAGAGTTTCTTGTACTGATCTCAGAATAGCCCAGGGCAGAGGTGAAACTGTCATTCCACCGGTGGTTAAGATATAACGAAAAGCCGAAGAGAGGCAGTGCGACGCCCTTTATCGGTGCATCGGGGTTGCCGAAATCATTCTGGATCCCTATGTCTGTCGGGGCGTCATTCATGAGATTCTGAATACCTTCCCCTATTACTGTCTGGCCTATGAACAGATCCCTGCTGGTCAGTCTGAGATTGGTGCTCAGATTAAATCCCCAGCCGACAGCGCTGCCGCTAAGGTCATACGGTTCGTTCCCGAGATCAACCCAGCCTATCTTCCTCACCACCCCTGCCAGCTCAGCATAGCCCCAGTCCCTGGTCATCCTGTATTCACATGTGAAGTCCGGCAAAGAGAATTTCGGAGCGACATCAGAGAGCTCAATCCTGTCACGGTATACTCCCTGGTCAGCACTGGCTCCCGGTCGTTCCAGGGCAAAGGCAAGCCTGTCTCTCCCCTGCAGAGGGATAAACCTTATCTGCACATTCTTGCAGAGAGACATGCCTGAAGGTCCCCAGTATTCGACTATTGCCGGGAAACCGTCAAAGTCGCTGAAGAGGCTCCAGTTATGTCCGATGCCAAACATACCCATCTCAGCATATGCATACAGCATATGGAAGGCTGTCCGTCCGGCGTCGGGGCCCACACCGAAAAGGTCAAAGGCAAAACGGATCATCAGATCGCCATACTTAGTAGTGGTGTAGCTTTTCAGACTCAAGGCCGACTGACGTACTCCGAAATAAACATTTCCATCGGCTCCGTACTGGTTCGCATAAGAGGGCAGTTGAGTCGGACGCATGACATCAAAGTAATCGGGGTTTACCTGGTTGAAGTTGTAACCCGCATCTGTCATGGCCTGAACCCATATCTCCAGTGAGGTCTTCTCCGCCTCCTGGGCGGTTAGATTCAGGAAGAGACCACAATACGCTATCGATACCAGTATCCTTTTTAACACGGCGAATATATCTTTTTGATTTCTTTACAAAAAAAGTATTTAATTCTTCCCTTGTTTCCCCAGAAACGTGCTTTGCCATCCGACGGAGAAAGTGGTGAAATCAGCTCCGCTGCGGATAATTGCACCTGTGCTGTAAGCAAATTTAATTGAACTCATGCCTCATTCCTCACTCCTCATTCTTAATTCTTAATTCCTCATGCCCGGCCGGTCCCTGAGCCGGACCCTGAGCATGTCGAAGGGTGTCGAAGGGCCGGGAGGGTCCGCGAAGCGTCACGACATCCTCAAAATCCTTCTGTTAAACAGTATAATTGAGGTCACCGTCATGAGAAGTCCGATACTCATTAATACTAGAATTTTGGGAATGATCTCTCCTAGCGGCAGCGCCCTCCAGAACAGGTCATAAAATCCTTGTATTCCCCAGTAATTTACGCTTAAGAGAGCAACCTTCTGAAGTATCGGTGGCATGATGAACAGAGGGATCATACTTCCGCCGACAGCCGACATGACAAGAATAACTATCGTGCTCAGATTCTGGGCCTGCTGACGCGTTTTTGCAATAGCCGCCAGGAAGATACCCATACTTGATACGGCAAAGGATGTAGATATTACCATTAAGATTAATCCCGCGACATTCACGTTCATATCCATGTTAAAGACGAGCCAGGCAAAAAGGAACATGGTTATAAGCTGAATTATCGAGATAAAAAAAGCAAAGAGCATTTTGCCGTAAAGTATTGCACTTCCCTTTAACGGCGAATAGAGTAACCTGTTTATCGTTCCGTTTTCCTTCTCTTCCAGTATGCTTGTCCCCACCCCTGCAACGCTGAAGAGCAGCATGAGAATGGCGGTGCCCGCCACGGCCTGTATGAGGCCCAGCTTCGTATCATTCTTTTCTCCGACGACAGAAGTATATCTGATGGCCGGGGTATTAATGCCATTTCCCATCGCTGTTCTGAAAATATTGTCACTCATGTTTTGGCCAATAACGGGGAACTGCTCCTTAAGGTAATTTTCAATCCTGTTTTTAACAATTATATTACTTGTTGAAGAGATTACAGCTCCGATCAGATTCTGTTGAATAATTCCCGTTTCCATCTCCCTTGACCTGTCATAAACAAGTTCCATGGGCGTTCCTTTTCCCGCTTCCAGGGAATCGTGAAACCCTTTGTAAATTATTAATGCCCCGGCATACCTGCCTTTAATCACCAGCTCTTTTGCCATTACAGAATCTGAAATGACAATATTTATATCTTTTAGCGAATCAATTGTGCCGATAATTTCCTTTGAAGAGGATGTCAGGTCAAGATCGGCAACAAGCAGGCTGACAGGCCCGGAGCGTCCGTCATACTTACCTATGCCACCATAGGCAAACGCAAAAAGGGTTATCAGGATCAACGGAAGCAAAAACGTGAGAATGACAGAGCGCTGGTCATGAAAAAAAAGCTTCAGATCTTTTTTGAATAGCTTGAGCATAATTCAGTCTCTTAATTTCTTCCCTGTCAGTTTCAAAAATATTGATTCCAGGTTGGTTCCCCGGGTATAGATTCTTTCGATCACCCCGCCGGCATTCTGGACATGGTTCGTGATTACCGAAATTTCATCACTTATATTTTCACAGTCTGCTTCAAGTGTCCTTGTGGTACTGTCAAATCTGATCAGCGGAATTGCCGACCTGATCCTGGAAATTATTTCATTGTCAAAATCTGCAAGTTTAATTGTCAGCAGATCTTTTGCATCGCTGATCTCCCTTAACTCCTTAAGAGTACCAAGAGCAATAATGCGTCCGACATCCATGATGGCAATCTTGTCACAAAACCTCTCGGCTTCCTCCATGTAATGAGTCGTATAGATGATTGTCATCCCTTCATCATGCAATTTCTCTATTACCTCAAAAATATGGTTCCTGTTCTGGGGGTCAACACCGACCGTAGGTTCATCCAGGACCAGGATCCTGGGGTTATGCAACAGTGAGCAGGCAATGTTGATCCTTCGCTTCATCCCCCCTGAAAATGTTTTTATCCTGTCATTCTTCCTGTATGATAAATCAACTATTTCAAGGGTCTTGTCTGCATGTTCCCTGAGGAGCGGTTTCGGGATGTTATACAATCCGCCCCAGAACATCAGGTTTTCATACGCCGTCAGTTCTTCATACAGGGCGATCTCCTGCGGAACTACTCCCATTATCTGCTTAACTGTAACTCCGTCGTTCCGGATATTGACATTGTCAATGATAACTTCGCCACTGTCGGGTTTAACCAGGGTGTTTAAAATGTTTACTATCGTTGATTTACCCGCCCCGTTCGGACCCAGGATACCAAAGATCTCTCCTTTGTTTATGCTGAAGCTCACATCTTTCAGGGCTTCAATATTGCCAAAGAATTTCGAAACAGATCTTACATGTATCATTTTTTCAGAATTTGTTTCAATGCCCGGTCAGCAGCAAGTTTACCAGTCAGAATTGACATTGGCACCCCGGCGGGACTGTAAGCCCATTGGCCAGCCTGATAAACTGAAGGTATTGGCGTCAGAACGGAACGATCTGAGAACTGAATTTTGTTGATTACCGGCATGGATTTTCTGAATGCCCATCCCGTAATGGCTCCTTCAGAGGTTCCTACCCTGTTTTCAATGCTCACGGGTGAAAATGAAAAGCGAGTAATGATTTTATCTTTTAACATCGGGTAGACAGAGCCTGAAATTACATTCAAAACCCGATCCTCCAGTTCCGCAATAAACTCATCTATCCAGCCCGCTTCCTGAATTTTTTTAAACAAATCATATTCAGCAAATAAACTGATAATGATTCCTGTCTTACCGGGAGGGACCATCTCCGGATCTTTAAGTCCGGGTATAGAGATTTCATAAGTATTTAATCCGGTAAATTTGTCAAGCCAGGTCAGAATCTGCTTTTTTTCAGTTTTATCAAAATTGTCAAGCAGGTACTTGAGATCCTCCCTGTGAGTGCTCCCTAAGCCGAGTTTTGAGGGAGTATAAAAGAAATGCCCGTTTGCAATTTTACCGAAACTTTCAAGCGGTTCATCCACTCCCAGGAACAGAGAAAAGACAGAATCGCCACCCCGGTTTTCACGGTATAACCTTCCCTTTTCTTCAATTTTTGTTTTTATTTCCGGGGACAACCCGTCTGTATCAGTAATCTTATAAAGTGTTTTCAGATCGGCGGCCCAGATGAGATTATCATATTTATAGGTGATATGATTCTGGTCTCTTAAAACGCACTTATCAGCCAATACTTCGATAATCTTTGTCTCTGTCTTTATTTCGCCCCCGCTCTCTGTCACTTTGTTTTTCAGGGCCTCAGGCAGCTTTATCACTCCGCCTTTCGGATAGAAATAATCGAGATACAGGGAAAAATAGCTTAAGGCAAAAAAAGTAGGCGTGTTTTTGAAGAAATGCTGTGCAATAATGTCCCGCAGTGAAGCATTCTTCACAAAAGTCTTTAAATAATCCTCAACCGGCATGCCCATACTGTTTATCTTGCCAATGGTAAAAATAAACCTGGGCAGCCAGGGCAAAAGCTTTTTGAAAACGAAAGCTCTGTCACGCTTTAAATCTTTAAACACAGGATTCTCAATGCCATAGAGCACATCCATATGTTTCATTATCTTCCGAATGACCTTTAAAACCTTATCAATCTCTCCTTGGCATCCCGGGTAAAAGTTTGTCAAGAAGTTCCCTGTACTTTAACAAACCTGTATATCTTCTCTATATTTATTATTTCGCTTCCTATTCCCAGCGAAACCTGGCTTTTGACAACATCGAGCTCTATACCCAGATCCTTCAACATCGGGAAAATAATACCTGCATCCTCCAGGGCTCTCACTCCTGCATCAAACTGAAAACCGTCACGTGTAAATGAATTGACAAGGCCTCCGCACTCTTTGTTTTTTTCAATGAGTAGAACCTTTTGTCCCGCCGCGTGAGAGATAGGCAGCCGAAGTCAGTCCGGCAATCCCCCCTCCTACAATGATTGTGTTCGTATTTGCTTTCAGACATCTTCATTGCGGTTCAGAAATTTCAATTCATTAAATTTATATCCTGTACATTTACTTATTTTGCTCACTTTTAGTCTGCCCAGGTCCAGGCTCTATTTCCCACAGTTCGTAAGCGACATCCTTGTCCAGGGCCGGTGGTGCAGGTTCTTCCTCGGTTGTTAGATTAAAGAATTTTCCACTTACACATTCCATTCATTTGATACACCAAGATAGTACAATGCTTCTGCCGATATTTCAGGCGATTTTAAAGTTTTATCGATGAAGTTTCTTTTAAACCAGAGGTATACCGGTCCATTTTCCTGCCCGGTGTCAGTTTTGACAGCTCCCGGATGCATTGCATTTATTGTTACTCCCTGTATTCCGTGAAGTGTTCATCAAAAACAATCATTGACAGAAGCTGGGCCATTTTGGCAGAACCGTAGCTTTTCAGCCCTGAATATCTGCGTTTTTCCCAGTTCAGATCATCGGTTCTCAGTCCCCATGCGGCAAAACGGTGACCTTCGGAATTAACCATGATTATCCTGGCTTTTTCCTGAGATCTGAGCTTATTCGTCAGAACGTGATTGATAATAAACGAAGAAAGGTACTGGACCACAAAAACCCTTTCAAGCCCGTCGGAGGTCAGCTCTCGCTTTGTCAGGTAAACCCCTGCATTATGTATCAGTACATCAATCGGGGTATCGAGCCTCAGAAGTTCGTCCGCCACCCGATGGACATCCTGCAGGTTACTCAGGTCAGCTATTTTGAAGTTCACATCTGACTCCGAATTCACTTTCAATTTCTTGCCGCAGGGCCTCTGATTTTACCCGGTTGCGGTTTATGCAAAGCAGGTTAGCCCCACGGGATGCGTACTTTCTGGCTGTATGGTAACCTATACCCGATGTGGCACCGGTAATAACAACAAGTTTGTTGTTGAAGCCGTCTGCGCATATTCGGGGGTCTGACCGGTTATTTCTGATCATGGCAGAAATGTTCGACCACTCATACTCTCTGAAAGTACCTGGCAAACTTTTTATTCTTCATAAATACAAGTATCCTGACTCACTTCTATAGATTTCAAATAATTGAATAATCCGGCCTGAGCTTTCAGAAATACATGCCGGCTGAAAATATATAATCCATGTTGCGCAGTGGGACAGGATCAGCTCCTGTGGCGTTAGGCATTGCCAGAGTGTTCCACCCTACTGTCATTCGCCATTCGATGAAAAAGTTCTGTTTGAGAAGTTTGAAATCCGAGCCGACTCCGTATACGAATGAGTAATCGAAGATATCGAGGCCTTCCATATCACCTGATTCTTCAACAATTATCGGGGGGCCGCCCGCATTAATTGTACTGGTAATATTATAATCTCCATTCATTAATAATGACAATGCGATCCCGGTGCTGCCATAAAACCCAAAATCCTTAATATTGACAAATCTGTATTTTACGATTATTGGCATCTCGAAATAGTTCAGCCTGTAATCGGAAACAGTATTTATTTCATAAGGCTCGGGAATAGTAACATCCTGGCCCGAACCTTTCATTGTGTAGGCAAACTCCTGTTGAATGCCTACTGATTCAGTTATTGGAAAATACAATAAAATGCTTCCTGAAAAGCCATTCCTGCTGCTTGTCTCAACTTCATACGTGTTATCAGCCGGGGAGATGCCGTATTGAGTGGCCAGACTGTAGCCGGCTTTCAATCCGAAACGAAGACCTGTCTGGGCATTTACAAATCCGGAAGATAGTAATGCCAGAAACAATAGTATGCTAAGTAACCTTTTTCATAATCCTGGTTATTAGTTTTGTGTATAGTAATAGAACATCATTTCAGCATAATAAGTTCAACCAAACTTTTTAATCATAAACCTACGGTAGGCTTTGCCGAACCGTGGAATATTGTCAAAGATGTCACCCCACAAATCGTAATAGTCTCTTTGCTCAATAATTTTCCCCTCTTCATTTAAAGTCAGCCGGCTTGAGCCATACATTACGGAGCTCGGATTTTTCTTGAACTTGATGGTCATTTCCCATTCCATGATAATTATATTCCCTTCCATGACAGCATTGACAATATTCATTTTCAGGTCTTTTGACCTCTTTGTCAGACGTTCCGTCATCGCGGTAAATTCTACGATGCCTCGTATTTCCTGGATCGAATCCCTGAAATAGATATTAGTGTCGTAATAGGGAATAATGTGTGACCAGTCGGGTTTCCCATCGGTGTTGTAGGTTTTGCTCCACAAGTCCAGTACCAGTTCTTTTGTCAGCATATAACGTACGGTTTAAATTCCTTTGGTTCAGGTTAAAATGATAATCATCCAAAAGTAATGAAAATGTCACATTCTCATAACGGTATAAAATCCATCCTCCTTAACCGCTTTGCACCGTATGCTATTCCCAATACGAAACTGCACCAGGGTCAGGTCTTCCATGCTAATATAAATTTGACTTCGGCTTTGGTAAGGCGTAATTTTGCATTAACGATTATCACTAATACTCAATCAAAATGAAAACGTTAAAATTCTTTCTGACAGTTGTGACTGTTGTCTTTGCCTGTTATTACGCTCAAGGACAGACTTCTACGGTGAAGGATGACCTCAGCAAGGCTCAGAGCCTGGCCCAGCAGGGAAATACAGCCGAAGCATCCAAAGTCTATCTTGAAATAATGGGTAAATACCCTGAAAACAGGGACGCCGTGCAGGGCTGGCTGATGATAAACATGAAAAGGAGTCCTACAGGCGAGGAAGACGCGATCAAGCAACTTGAAGAACTCGAAAAAATTTATCCGGAAAATACCGGAATATTATTCTTTAAAACGTTCCTCCAGACTGAATTCAACCACCTGGATGATGCACTGAAAAACGCCGAAAAGCTTACCGTCATGCAACCCGACGATGGGGTAAACTGGCTGATGAAAGGACAGATACTGGAATCGATGGACAGAAACGATGAGGCGTTATCTGCCCTGGAAAAGGCAACATCACTCAGTCCTGACAACGCTGATGCCTGGCAGATTAAAGCAGGGCTGCTCGCAAAAACAAATAAACTTGATGAAGCCATCTCTTCATACAATAAGGCAATTGAGCTTGCACCCGGGCAGCCGGTTTTCATCTATAACCGGGGATGCGTTTATTGCCGGAAAGGCGATAAGGCAAATGCCCTTGCTGACCTCGGAAAGGCAATATCGATGAACCCGCAATTCAAGACCTATGCCCCGAAAGATGAGGATTTCAAAAGTCTCTGGGAAGATGAGGATTTCAAGAAACTCGTCTCGCAATAAAAGTTGACGGGTAATAGAGGCGAAGACCCTTACCGAATCAAACCAGGAACCTTCGACTGCAGGCTTTGCCCTCCGAATCCGACATTTGGCAGAGAAGGAGGGACTGCAAGACACAAAGAGTGTGAGCGTGAGTGTGAGAGCGAAGAAAACAGAGACGAGAGTACTCGCTCACGCTCTCACTCTCGCTCTGTTTTGGTACCCCAGACCCGCCGGTTGGCGGGCAGGCGGACAAAAGTTGCAAACAGGATATATGATTTTTTATCGGTATTTGAATCTGGTCAGAAAGCTAATTGGGTTCTTTAAATTATTCTAACATATATTTTTGTTATTTTTGGAATAAATTAACTAACAATGAATAAGATTATTGAGGGGAAAGAAAGAGAGATCCGGGATCTTTGCAAACAATATGATGTAAAGAGTCTATATCTTTTTGGGTCGGGCAGTACGGGTAAATTAAAAAAGTCCAGTGATATTGACATCCTGGTCTCCTTTCAGGATATTTCAATTGAAAAATATACTGATAATTACTTTGAATTACATTACAGACTTGAAGAACTTTTCAAAAGGAAAATAGACCTTGTAACTGTCAACTCCCTGGCAAATCCATTTTTTATCAAAAGCATTGAAGAGACAAAAATATTACTTTATGCAGCGTGAAGCAGGAAAATATTTATTTGATATCAGGGAATCAATCGCATCAATAGAACAATATCTTGGCCATAAGCGCGATTTTGATAAGTATAAGGCAAGTAAGCTCGTTCGAAGGGCAGTTGAACGGGAGCTTGGTATAATTGGTGAAGCAATGACTAAATTACTGAAGGTTGATAATTCAATAAGAATATCAAACCCAAGAAGGATAATCGATTTGAGAAACTGGGTCATTCATGGATATGATAAAGTCGATGACGTCATTATCTGGGGTATCCTGACAAAAGACATCCCAATATTGAAAGCTGAAATAGATGAGATAATTGGTAATATCCCTGAATAATTAAATTAGCTCACCTGTTGAACCTCTGCAGAAAACCAATTGAAGGTCATCTATTGCATCTCAGCCTGAAAACTACCTGAATGGTTTATTGCCCATAGTGCATGGTTCAGTGTAGCTTAACCGGTCGTCAGACCGCAAGAAGGAGGGACTGCAAGACTTCATTTTGAGGAGCGAATCGACCCGGTAGCAGCAAATCAAAATTTGTAACCGAAATTGGCATATTATACTATAATGGATAATTTAGCAGTCCCGACCCATGAGCTATGAGCAGAGGATTTGTCAAGGAAGACGACCAGGAAGAAGTTCCGATGGTGCCACAGAGGGCATACCTGCCGGACGGCGTGCCAAACTTTGTCACCCGGACCGGCCTGGAACAGCTGTTGGCTGAAAAGGAGGCGCTGATAAGGGAAAAAGACAATCTCGGCAGCAGCAACGAAAATGAGAAACGCATTGCCCTGAACTTTATAAATGCAAAGTTGCAGTTACTGAACAACAGGATTGCCGAGGCCAGGGTAGTTGATCTGACAGAGCAGCCGCAAAACGAAATAAGGTTCGGAGCCACTGTTACTCTCAAAACGGAAGTGCCCGGTAAAATTCAGATTTTTCAGATAGTAGGCGTTGATGAGGCAAACATTGCCAGGGGGAAGATCTCTTTTATATCACCTTTAGCCAAGACACTGATAAATAAGAAAGTGGGAGACACGATTGCCTTAAAGCGGGACAGGGAAGATATTGTTTATGTGATAATGGATATAACCTACTCCTGAGCCTGATTACCCCCGCTAAGCCTTATCAAATCGGAAATACTAAATGAACATCAGCAGCTTCCGTCTTCTGTTTTAGCTCTTCCGTCTTCAGTCTCCCGTCTTCCGTCTTCCGTCTTTGTCATGATAAAAGTTCATATTATAAATATATAAACTGTTACCATTATTGTGAAGAATTACACGGCTGGCGGGCAGAATGATAAAACCTTAAACATGATAATTGTCATATTTTTTTGATTTCACAAAATAGTTTAGTAATTTTACTTATAACATAAATAACTTAAAATTAACCATTTATGGAAAAGAAGCAACCCTCGTTTTACAAGGAAGTCCGGGGAGAAGGAATATCCCGCAAGGATTTTCTGAAGTTCTGCACTACAATGGCTGCTATGCTTGGTCTTGAGGCCAGCGGCATAGGCCAGATTGTTAAGGCACTTGAGACCAAGCCCAGGCTTCCTGTAATCTGGTTCCATTTTCAGGAATGTACCTGCTGCAGCGAATCATTCATAAGAGCCTCGCACCCAATAGTCGCAACTATTGTCCTTGATAAAATCTCGTTGGATTATCAGGAGACACTTATGGCTGCTTCAGGTTTTCAGGCTGAGGATGCTTACAAAACCGTGATGGCAAAGTTCCCGGGGGAATATATCGTTATGGTTGAAGGTTCAATTCCTACAGAAAATGAGGCTTACTGCTGTATCGGAGGCAGAAGCGCCCGTGAGATCCTTGAGGAAGCCGTTGCGAACTGCAAGGCTGTAGTTGCCTGGGGTAACTGTGCATCTTCAGGATGTGTACAGGCTGCACTGCCGAATCCTACCGGGGCAAAACCCGTTCATAAAGTCATAAGCGGAAAGCCTGTTATTAATGTACAGGGGTGCCCCCCTATAGCCGATGTTATGGCAGGGGTGGTGGTCCATCTTCTCACATTCGACCGTATACCTCAGCTTGATGGCCTTGGAAGACCGAAAGCATTTTATTCACGCAGGGTACATGACACCTGTTACAGAAGGGCTAACTTTGACGCTGGCCTTTTTGTTGAGTCGTTTGACGATGACGGAGCAAAACGTGGTTATTGTCTCTTCAAAATGGGATGTAAAGGTCCCGTCACATATAACTCTTGCGGTATTATCAAGTGGAATGACGGTATCAGCTATCCTATTCAGTCAGGTCATCCTTGCATTGGCTGCGCTGAAGCAGGGTTCTGGGATAACGGGCCATTTTATCAGCATCTTCCATCAGTGCAAGGTTTCGGAATTGAAACCACTGCCGATAAGATAGGAATTGGCCTGGGTGTAGCTACGGCCGCCGGTATTGCAGGTCATGCCATTCTTACAAACGTTCGCAAACACCGCGAAATAAAAAATATACCCGAACCTGCTTTAGAATCAAAAACTACTAAAGAATAAGAGCCATGGCTGAAAGAATAGTTATAGATCCCATTACCCGCATTGAGGGCCACCTCAGGGTTGAGATAGAAGTCAAAGACGGAAGAATAAGCGATGCATACAGTTCCGGGACAATGGTGCGTGGCATTGAGACCATACTGAAAGGACGAGACCCGCGTGACGCATGGGCCTTTGTAGGACGCGTTTGCGGTGTTTGCACATCAACCCATTCACTTACTTCGGTGCGTACCGTGGAAAATGCACTCGGAATTTCTGTGCCGCCCAATGCAGAGCTGATACGTAACCTTATGGCGAATGCATTGTACATCCAGGACCATGTCGTTCATTTCTATGTACTTCATGCACTTGACTGGGTTGACGTGGTATCAGCACTGAAAGCAAATCCGGCTGATGCATCGGCGATAGCCCAGAGCATCTCCCCGTGGCCAAAAAGTTCTGTAGGATATTTTACTGATATTCAAAAACGATTCAGGAATTTTGTTGAGAGTGGCCAGCTGGGAATATTTGCCAATGGTTACTGGGGTCACCCGGCCTATAAATTGCCGCCCGCAGTTAATCTTATCGCTGTTGCCCATTATCTTGAAGCTCTCGAATGGCAGAAGGAACTGGTAAAAGTCCATACAATCTTTGGCGGGAAAAACCCTCATCCTAATTACCTTGTGGGTGGAGTTCCCTGTTCAATCAATATTGAAGAAGCCAACGCAGTTAATGCCGAGAGGCTGGCGATGGTCGGAAAACTTTTTGAGGACGCCAAAACTTTTGTCAATCAGGTATATATACCTGATCTGCTTGCAGTTGCCTCATTCTATAAAAGCGACTGGGGTGCAATAGGCGGCGGTCTGAGCAACTACATGTCTTTTGGAGATTTTCCGACAAACGGCTATAATAATCCTGACAGCTTTAAAATGCCCCGCGGAGTTATCCTTAACCGCGACCTGAGCCAGATACATGAGATAAAGGCCGATGACCCTGAACAGATCCAGGAGTATATAAACAATTCATGGTATGATTATTCAAAAGGTGATAAGGCCGGGCTTCATCCGTGGGAAGGTGAGACAAACCTTAATTATACCGGGCCCAAGCCGCCATACGAACAACTTGATGTTTCGCAGAAATACAGCTGGGTAAAAACCCCGAGATGGAAAGGCTACCCGATGGAGGTAGGGCCACTTGCAAGAATGCTCGTGGGTTATGCTTCAGGTAAACCTGAATACAAGGAGGTCATTGAAAGTACTTTGAAAACACTCGATGTTCCGGTGGCAGCATTATTCTCAACTCTGGGTAGAACTGCAGCCAGGGGACTTGAAACAAAGCTTGCATGTGACTGGGCTCTCGAATTCTTCCAGCAGCTGCTTTCAAATATTAAGAATGGTGATTCACGCACACAAAACAATGACAAATGGGCTCCTGAAACATGGCCGGCTACTGCAAAAGGTATAGGAATGGTTGAGGCTCCCAGGGGTGCCCTATCGCACTTCATTGTTATTGATGATAAGAAAATCGCCAATTACCAGCTGGTTGTACCGACTACCTGGAATGCTTCACCCCGCGATCCGGAAGGAAAACGTTCGGCTTATGAAGAATCACTTGATAGGAACACCTGTTGCCGATCCGAAACTTCCTCTCGAGGTTCTGAGAACAATCCACTCTTTCGATCCTTGCCTGGCATGTGCTGTGCATGTATATGATGAAAACGGAACTACTATTCATGATATTAAAACATACTAAGCCATGAGAAGCAGAACTATTCCTATGCGGGAAGTGCATGTATGGGAATTGCCCGTCAGATTCTATCACTGGGTAAATGCACTGTGCATAACCGCCCTGTGTATAACGGGTTACATTATCGGGAAACCTCCTGCAATAATAAATGGTACTGAAGCATATTTCAACTATTGGTTCGGCACTGTACGCTTCGTTCATTTTATTGCGGCATTCCTCTTCTTCTTTAATTTTCTTGGTCGCATCTACTGGGGTTTTGCAGGAAATGAATTCTCGCGCTGGTATAATTTTATCCCTCTTAAACGCTGTCAGTGGCAGGAGATATGGGATGTTATTAAAGTAGATGTGTTCCAGGTAACAAATAAGCAGATTGATTCAATAGGCCATAATTCTCTGGCCAGCCTGGTCTATTTTATCACTTTTCTTATTTTCCTGGTTCAGTGTCTTACAGGTTTCGGCATGTATGCAGCAATGAGCAATGCTTTCCTGCCAAAACTCTTTGCCATGGGTAGTTCCGTTTCCTTGGAGGAGATATGGCATGTAAGACAGCTTGCACCATATTCTTATGTGGGGCTTTATTATCTTTGCTATAATTCATGTCTATCTTGTATTCTATCACGACTATATCGAACGCAGAGGGGTAACCTCATCAATGATTGGAGGATGGAAATTCATAGAGGAAGATGTTATTGAACGTCATAATAATGGCACAGAAGCCTGCCCGAAAGGTTTTAAGAAAGTCTGACCTGATAAAATAAGGGATTTGAAAAATACTATCCTTGTACTGGGTATAGGTAATATATTGCTTAATGATGAAGGTGCCGGAATTCATGTCGTAAAACGACTTGAACAAGAGGGCTTTAAAGGTGCAGATCTTATGGATGGAGGTACCGGCGGATTTCATCTGCTTGGGTTTATCCAGTCATATAAATATGTTATTATTATCGATGCATCCCTCGACCAGTATCCTGCAGGTCATGTGAGAGTTCTTCATCCGAAATATGCGAAGGATTTTCCTAATCAGTTAAGTGCACACGAAATCGGGCTGAAGGATCTGCTGGATGCTGCATTCCTGCTTGGAAACCTTCCTGACATTCATCTCGTTGCCGTTTCAGTTAAGGATTTTCAGGAAATGGGCATTGGACTTACTCCTGAAGTTGAGCAGGCCATGCCTGTTGCATTGGAAAAGGTTAAGGAACTTGTTAAGTTACTTTCTGACTAAGGATCCATTTGTACCATAAGTTCATTCCTTCTCCGGTCCTTGCCGAGACTGTAATGAACTCAAGTTCAGGATTGACTGAACGGGCATGTTTCATGGCCTCTTCAACGCCGAAATCCACATATGGAAGAAGATCTGATTTATTAATGATACACAGATGTGAAGTCTGAAACATATAGGGATATTTCAGTGGTTTGTCTTCACCTTCCGTAACACTCATAACAACAACACGTTTGTTTTCACCAAGGTCAAACATAGCCGGACAGACAAGGTTCCCGACATTTTCAATAAAAAGAACAGAATTAGTTTCTACATCCAGTTTTTTAAGTGCCGATTCAACCATATGTGCATCAAGGTGGCATCCTGAGCCGGTATTTATCTGAATGGCAGGAGCGCCTGCTTTTTCTATCCTTTCTGCATCCAGAATTGTCTGCTGGTCTCCTTCAATTACATATATTTTTCCTGATCCGATCAAATGGCTGATGGTCTTCTCAAGGATAGTGGTCTTTCCAGATCCGGGAGAGCTTACCATATTAAGGCACAGGACCTTTCTTCCTTCAAAAAACCTGCGGTTCATTGCTGCAGTAATATTATTCCCTGCAAGAATGTCAACATTCAGATTGATTACTTTATGATGTGAATGGTTATGCTCGTGCTTATGTCCGTCGTCGTGAACATGGGAGTGTGAGTGAGAAACGCCATCATTATGCTCATGATGGTGCTCATGAGAATGTATGTGTCCATGATCATTTTCATGATCATGCTTGTGATCATGCTTGTGATCATGATCATGTATATGGTCACTCTTGTGGTCGGGGTTATGATGCGGGTCATGGATCTCAAATCCCTCACTGTTTCCGCATCCGCATGTTTCGCACATATCTATTTAGTGTTGGTTTTCCAGCTTTGTTTTTATTAATCTTCAATTAGAAGTGATACAACCCTGAATTCATTTCCGCCTGATATTTCAGCAGGGAAAGCGCCACATCGCGGACAAGTATCCATCCTGTAATTCATCTCAAAATCAGATTTGCAGTTAAGGCAATTCCCCCTGGCTTTTATCTTTACAATATTCAGAGAGGTCTTTTCAAGCAGGGTGCCTTCTGTAAGTATCCTCAATGCAGATTCAAATGGTTCTGCTTCGACTCCGCTGATATTGCCTACTTCAATAGTAATTTCAGTTATTGCCGTGGCATGGTTTAATCCCGCTTCTTTTTCTACAAGCTTAATTACTTCAGCAGCAAGTGATAATTCATGCATGGTAAATGGCTTAACAAATTCTTGGCAACTGGTCTCCCGACAAAGAATCGATAAATCGTCTGCCTCCTGTGGCATTCTTCAGAACTACCTTACCGCGATGATCTTTCACGACCCTGCCTATTATCGCACACTCTTTCCCCAATTCATTTCCCTTCAGAGTCTTCAATATATCATTCGCACTTCTCTCAGAAGCCACGATAATCACTTTGCCCTCATTTGCCACATGAAGAGGATCGAACCCGAGTATTTCACACATTGCTTTAACACTGTCTCTCACGGGAAGTGCACTCTCTTCGATCTCTATTCCAACCCCGGCTTTTACAGCAAGCTCATTTAAGACAGTGGCGACACCGCCTCGCGTGGGATCGCGCATGAATTTTACTTTTGATCCGGCAATGACAGAGCTGATCAGGTGATTAAGAGATGCACAGTCCGATTCAACAGTTGTCTTGAAATTAAATGACTCGCGTGCATTCATAACCGCCATCCCATGGTCGCCAATCATGCCATTTATAATAATTACATCCCCTTCCTCAATGTTTTCTGCCTTGCTGATACTAAGCTTATCTTTCTGAATCCTACCAATTCCCGAAGTGTTAATGAAGAGTCTGTCGCACTTTCCCTTATTGACAACTTTTGTATCGCCCGTTACAATAAATACCCCGGCTTTTTTTGCTTCAGCCGCAAGTGATTCAGCTATCGTTTCAAGATCAGTTACCGGAAATCCTTCTTCAATGATGAACGAAACACTTAAGTAAGCCGGTTCCGCACCTGTGACGGCCAGGTCATTTACAGTACCGCATACGGCAAGCTTACCTATGTTCCCGCCAGGGAAAAAGAGAGGATCAATTACAAATGAGTCTGTTGTAAAAGCTATCTCTTCCGAACCAGATTGAATGATGGCAGCATCGGTCTGATCATTTAAAATACTGTTAGTGAAATGTTTGATAAACACATTTTCTATCAGGTCGTGCATCATTTTGCCTCCGCTGCCATGACCGAGCATTATTTTATTCTCTGTCTTCTTCATCAGCGGTACTTATAATAGGTTGCGCATGTTCCCTCGCCCGAAACCATACATGCCCCGACAGGATCTGTCGGAGTACATTTTTTTGCAAACAGAGGGCAATCTGTAGGTTTCTTTAATCCTCTTAGGATAATTCCGCATATGCATCCCTTCGGCTCAGTTGATTCGGGAACATCAATCCTGAAATGCTTTTCAGCATCATGCGCAGAATATTTTTCAACGATTTCCATGCCGCTTTTCGGTATCATCCCAAGACCCCGCCAATGGTCGTCCCTGAATTCAAATACATCCTTCAGAACCTTTTGCGCCATAAGGTTACCTGCAGGATTAACAACCCTGTGATACTGTACTTCAACCTTTGGAGTTCCTGATTCAATCTGTTCTGTAAGCATCAGAACTGCCTGCATCATATCCGCGGGTTCAAATCCTGAAACGACAACACCTAGCCTGTGCACCAAAGCCAGGTCCTTGTATATCGATATTCCTGTTATTGCACTCACATGCCCGGGAGCAATAAACCCGTCTATTTTAATACCTTCCTTAACAAGGGCTTCCATAACAGGAGGCATAATCTTATGTCCGCTCAGGACAAAAAAGTTATTTATATTCTCTTCATGAGCTTTAATTATTGCAGCAGCCGTTGCCGGAGCAGTTGTTTCAAATCCTATCCCGAGAAAGACTATGCTCTTTTCCGGGTTTTGCCTGGCAATTTCAAGCGATTCAAGAACTGAATATATTATTCTTATATCGCTTCCTGCCGCTCTCTCTTTCTCAAGTGAGGTTGATGAGCCCGGGACCCTCATAAGGTCCCCGTAAGTTGTAATAATTACTCCTGGGATCCTGCTGTATGACATGGCAGTGTCAATAAAATGCTGGCTTGAAACGCATACCGGACAGCCGGGACCAGAGACAAGGCTGATTGAAGGAGGAAGAAGTGAATTGAGTCCGAATCGATGAATTGCCATAGTATGTCCGCCACATACCTCCATCAGGACAATCTCTTTTTTTGAAATTGACTTAAGTCGTTCTGCCAATGAGAGGATCAGATCCTTATTCCTGTATTCATCAACATACTTCATAAACAGATTCAATGATGACTGTTCCGTTCAATTTCATTTAACAGGCGAAGAGTTTCAGCAGCTTCATCTGCATCTACCTTTTCGATTGCAAATCCGGCATGCAGCATTATGAAGTCACCGGGCCTGACATCATCTAAAAGAAGAAGGCTGGCGGTATACTCAACATCTTCGATTGAGACCTTTGCACTTGCTCCATCGACACTTAATACTTTTGCAGGAATGGCTAAACACATTTCAATTCTCTTCTTTTTGATGCTACAGCTAACTGCCCAAGCGCAATTCCGCCATCGTTCGTTGGCACTGAAGCATGTGAATAAACTTCAAAACTATTCTTTCGAAGCAGTTCAATCGTTCCGGTTAAAAGATACTTATTCTGAAAAACACCTCCCGACAGTACTACTTTGTTAATGCCCTCCTTTGAACGGATAGCACTGACAGTATCAAAAATAGTCAATATTATCGTGTTATGCAGTTTAGTTGCAATTGTCACTTTATCAACGTTATTAAGTATGTCATTAATGATCTCGCGCATAGTTCCGTCAAACCCTATCGTCTCGCCCAGGCTGAAGCTGTAGCTTCCGGATATGTCGCTCTGAACAAGTGATTCGAGGCGCATCGGCCCTTCTGCCTGAAACGTTGCCACCTGTACAATATCAAGCAGAGAAGCTACTGCATCAAAGAGCCTGCCTGCCCCGGATGTAAGCGGGCAATTGATTTTTCTGTCGATCATTTTGAGGATCATCTCAATTTTTTCACCATCGATCTTGCGCAGCAGAGGAATATCAAGCTTAAGAAAATCTCTGCCATATACTTTATATAACCTCGACACAGCTATCCTCCAGGGCTCCTCTGTAGCAGAGTCGCCGCCAGGCAAGGGGATATACTCAAAATGAGTAATTCTTTTGAAATCATTCAGATCACATATTAAGAATTCACTTCCCCATATATTCCCGTCAGTACCGTATCCCGTCCCGTCAAAGGAAACGCCTATGACTTTCTCATCCAGCCTGTGCTCTGTCATGCACGATGCAATGTGCGCATGATGATGCTGAACCATAACAGCGGGAAATGTACCGAAACTAAGGCCTGTGCGGGTTGAAATATAATCAGGGTGCATATCTGTTGCGAGCAGAGAGGGTTTTATCCTGAACAGTTTTATGAATTGTGCGATACTCATCTCGTAAAACAGTGTTGCCTCAACAGACTGCAGATCTCCGATATGCTGGCTAAGAAATGCTTTTTCTCCCTTGCCGAGACAAAAGCAGTTTGTGAGTTCAGCTCCAAAAGCAACTATACCATCCATATTCATGCTGGTCCTTACCGGCGCAGGAGCATACCCTCGCGACCGCCTTAAAAGCCTCTCTTTTCCATCGCTGATCCTCACTACTGAATCATCAGTCCTGTTAAATATTTCGCGGTTGTGAAGAACTATAGCATCTATTAAGGATGAGAATTTGGCCTTTGCTTCTCCATTATCAATAAGTATAGGTTCATTGCTGAAGTTTCCGCTTGTAAGCACTATTGCATCTGTTTCCAGCCGTTTGAACAGCATGTAATGAAAAGGCATATAGGGAAGCATAACCCCTGCCAGATTAAGACCTGACGTCAGATTCTCGGGAAGGATGGGATGAACAGTTCTTCCTTTTTTCCTGAGTAATACAATTGGCCTCTTCCATGAAAGAAGTGATTTCTCTTCAATGGCATTTATTTCGGTATATTGTTTCAGGCTTTCAATATCCCTGAACATAACTGCAAAAGGTTTGCCGTCACGTCTCTTCAGGCAGCGCAATTTCTCTATTGCTTCTGCATTAAAAGCATCGCAGGCAAGGTGCATTCCTCCCAGACCTTTAAGAAGCACAATCCCCCCTGTTTTGATGATTCGGGAGACATGATCTAAAATATTTTCAATGTCATTACTGATTGCTATCCCCTTAAGGTTAAGTTCATATTGAGGTCCGCAATCATTGCATGCTACCGGCTGGGCATGAAACCTTCTGTCTGTAATGGTCTCATACTCATGCCTGCAAACCGGGCACATCTCAAATGATTTCATTGTTGTTCTTGCCCTGTCATAAGGAAGGTCTTCAATTATGGTAAACCTTGGGCCGCAGTTGGTGCAATTTACAAATGCATAATCCTTACGGTTCCTCTGCTTTTCAATATCAAGAAGACATTCATCGCATACTGCAATATCAGGACTTATTTCAGTGATCTCATCAGAGACATTGTGGCTTTCAAGAATATTAAATTCTGTGAAATATTCTGTTTTTGTTTCAGTAACCGAAATATTTTCGATCATGGCTGCTGGAGGAGCATCCTCACTGAGGGAAGTGATGAAACTGTTTATGTTATGAACTGACCCTGTGACCTTGATCTTTACATTCTCGTTTGTATTTTGTACCCATCCGGTCAGTCCGAATCTGCTGGCGATCCTGAAAACGAATGGTCGGAATCCAACCCCCTGCACAAGCCCTGTGACTAATATTTTAACTGATCTTTCGCTCAAGCTGCAAACATTACAAATGGTATTAATAAATGTAAATGTATGTATATTTTTATTTGCAGAAGCCGGCAAAACGGCAGTGAGAGCATTCGCTCCCACTGAAAAAAAGAAGTGTTATAAAGTAACTAATTATAACACTTTTAATGTTCACTGGATTAATTGCTTAACCAGTAAATCTCTTCTGTCTGAATTCGAAATTACCCTCGGAATGTCTATTCCTCAAGCGTGCTGAGGTCTCCCTCTGGCAGGCCCAAAGCTCTCGCCTTCAGGACTCTTCTCATAATCTTTCCGCTACGCGTTTTTGGAAGCTGGTCGAGAAAAGTAATCTCCTCCGGCCTTGCAATAGGACCCATATGGGTTGTAACATGATCCTTGAGTTCATTCTCAAGCTCCTTGCTTCCTGAAAATCCTTTTCTCAGCACGCCGAACACATGAATGCAGTTACCCTTTACAGGATGCGGTAATGCAATGGCAGCTGACTCAGCGATTGAGGGATGACTTATCATAATACTCTCTATTTCGGCAGACCCCAAACGGTATCCGCTTACTTTGATTACATCATCCTTTCGGCCAATTATCCAGAAGTAACCGTCCTCATCCATTTTGGCAGAATCACCTGTAAGATACCATCCTTGCTTCTTGTACTTTTCCCAGTAAGTATCGATAAATCGCTGATCATCCTTGTAGACGCCGGCCGTCATTCCGGGCCACGGTGACTTTATTACAAGCGTTCCCTCTTCTCCGGGTTTAACCTCATTCCCGTCATCATCAACCACAGCAACCTCATTTCCGAAGAAAGGTTTCGTTGCTGATCCGGGCTTCAAGGGAGTAACAGGGAGAGGGCTTATGATAAAACCGCCTGTTTCAGTCTGCCACCAGGTATCCATTATTGGACACTTGCCGTTTCCAATAACTTCATGATACCATCGCCAGGCTTCAGGGTTTATTGGCTCGCCAACAGATCCCAGAAGCCTGAGCGAGCTAAGATCATTTCTTTTTGGCCAGGAGTCGCCAAACCTCATTAATCCTCTTATGGCAGTCGGAGAAGTATATAATATATTGACGCCGAACTTATCTACCATTTTCCACCACCGGTCAGGATAGGGATAAGTTGGTGCACCTTCATACATAATTATGGTGGCTGCATTTATAAGGGCGCCGTAAACTATATAGCTGTGACCCGTAATCCAGCCTGGATCTGCTGCGCACCAGTACCTGTCTTCAGGTTTTATATCAAAGACCATACGGTGTGTCGTAGATGTATAAACACTGTACCCGCCATGAGTGTGTACAAGGGCCTTCGGTTTTCCGGTTGATCCGGAAGTGTAAAGAAGGAACAGCATATCATTGGCATCCAATATTTCTGTTTCGCACTTATAGGATGTAATGGGCAGCCCTTTAAGTTCATGGTACCAGTAGTCCCTTCCGTTTTCCATATAGACTTCGGTGTTGGTCCTTTTAATCGTTAAACAGATCTCCATGGTTGGAGACAGTTCCATTGCCTTGTTTACAACCGACTTAAGCTCTACGACTTTACCACGTCTGAACCCACCGTCTGCAGTTATTACAACCCTGCTGTTTGCGTCATTAATCCTGTCGGCAAGCGCTTCATGGCTGAACCCGCCATACACTACACTGTGGACTGCGCCAATTTTTGCACAGGCAAGCATTGCAAAGATCTGCTCAGGTATCTGTGGCAAATAAATAGTTACCACATCGCCCTTCTTTACCCCCATGCTTCTGAGTATACATGCAAACTGCGAAACCTCACGATTTAATGAATGATAGGAAAATGTTCTAACATCACCGGGCTCACCTTCCCAGATCAGGGCAAGCTTATTTCGTACTGATGTAAGCTGGTGCCTGTCAAGGGCATTATAAATAATATTTGTTTTTGCACCGGTAAACCACTTATAAAAAGGCGGATTTGAATCATCCAGAACCTTATCCCATTTCTTGTGCCAGTAAAGGTTCTCAGCCTGCTCTGACCAGAATTGCTCACGGTTCTCAACTGAATATTTATAAAGAAGATCATATTCCTTGACCGTAGCATTTTCGACGATGTCGTTTGATGGGTAATAATACTTTTCTCCGTTCATTGGTTTCGGTTTTTGGTTAACAGTCACAGAAAATAAAGCTTATTGACAATTATTAAGATACTCTAATGATTTCATAAACAGAAATATCGGAGAATTGTTCACCGGAAATGAGGATTATTGGGATGGAGCCGGAGCCTGCTTGGAATTAAGCGACTCTAATCGCAGTTTGGGACGAAAAATGTTCAGGTTTGCATTTAAAGTCGATAAGCGACTAAGAAGAGGAACCCTGTTTGTCGCCCTGTCAAAAAGCTCTGACAGGCCACCCCCATGGGGTTAAAGATCTAATTCTTACCTCAATTCTACAAACAGTAAGCTCCTACGGAGCTGGCAGCCGCATAGTGGCTTACTGTTTGTAGCAATAATGGTCATTATCATTTATCAGGTCCTCCAGTTGTCGGGCAGGCAAACAAAAGTTGCAACCTACTCAACTTCATTTTCCACTAAATGTTTTTAATTCGGGAAATTATTTTTAAAAAATTTATATTTTAGTACCTAGGTTGTTACTATCGATAATTTTTCGAATGATTATTAATAATTCTAAATTATGAAGAATGCACTTTTAATACCAGCCCTTGCCTCAGTTGCCATTGGCTGTACGCAGCAATCACCAGGGAAACCTCAGTCACAGGCATCTGATGTACCATTCAAGGGAACCATTAACCTGGATGTCCGTGAATCTGTTGCTGATTGGACTCCTTTCTTACCCAAGAGGGCACCCGAAGGATCGCCGAATGTTCTGTTTGTTCTGTACGATGATACAGGCCTTGCAGCATGGTCGCCTTATGGCGGCAGGATCAATATGCCGACTTTGGACAGACTGGCAGCAAACGGACTGATGTACACACAATGGCATACAACAGCACTTTCCTCACCAACACGCTCAACCTTACTTACCGGGAGAAACCATCACCTGAACGGAATGGCAGCGATAACCGAGGGTGCAAATGGATTCCCCGGTGCAAGCGGATATCTTCCTGAACAATGTGCAACAATAGGACAGGTTCTTCAGGATAATGGATGGAGCACCTTCTGGATAGGCAAAAACCATAACGTACCTGAACAGGATGTCGCTTCAGGTGCAAGCAGAAAATACTGGCCTCTCCAGCAAGGTTTCGACAGGTTTTATGGATTCCTTGGAGGAGAAACAAATCAGTGGTATCCAGACCTGGTGGAAGATAACCGTTTCATCGAGGCTCCCTATGGACCTGAAGAAGGATATCACCTGTCAAAAGATCTTGCCGACCAGGCAATAAAGATGATTAGGGATCAGAAAGCCACCAACCCCTCAAGACCCTGGTATATGTGGTATTGCCCCGGAGCTAACCATGCTCCCCACCACGCTCCACAGGAGTATATTGACAAGTATAAAGGTAAATTTGATGATGGTTATGATGCCTATCGTGAATGGGTACTCGCACAGATGATTGAAAAGGGAGTTATGCCGAACGGGACAAAACTCACTCCGCTGAATCCTATGCCTGAAAATATGGCCAATCCTGCTGACTATGTCCGCCCATGGGAAACACTTAATGCCGATGAAAAGAAGCTCTTCTCACGCCTTGCCGAGGTTTATGCTGGTTTTTCAGAGTATACGGATGTTCAGGTAGGAAGGATAATAGACTATCTTGAACAGACAGGCCAGCTCGAGAACACAGTGGTTATTTATGCAGCTGATAACGGTGCTTCAGGTGAGGGCACTCCAAATGGTTCTGTGAATGAAAACAAATTCTTTAATGGCTATCCTGATGACCTTGCCGAAAATATGAAGTATATCGATAAACTGGGTGGCCCTGATACTTATGAGCATTTCCCGACCGGGTGGGCAGCTGCATTCTCAACACCTTTTCAGATGTTTAAAAGATATGCCAACCTGGCAGGTGGTACCTGTGATCCCCTTGTAATCTCCTGGACTAAAGGTATCAAGGCACGTGGAGAGATAAGAAACCAGTATCATCATTCAACTGATATAGTGCCTACAATTCTTGAGATTTGCGGTCTTCAAATGCCTGAAGTCTATCGTGGAATTGAGCAATACCCATTATCAGGAGTGTCAATGAAATATACTTTTGAGGCAGCCCCTGATGCACCCACACAGAAGAAGGTACAGTACTATGCCATGCTTGGAACAAGGGCGATATGGGAAGATGGATGGAAAGCTGTAGCTGTTCATTCGCCTATAAGCGGAAAAGGAAATTTTGATAAAGATCAGTGGCAGTTATATAATGTGAATGAGGACAGATCAGAATCAACCGATCTGGCAAAGGAGAATCCTGAAAAACTTAAACATCTTGTTGATTTGTGGTTCTCAGAAGCTGAGAAAAACAATGTACTTCCTATCGATGACCGGAGTGCTCTTGAGCAATTAAATATCGAGCGACCAACTTCTGAACCTGCAAAAGAAAGATATATTTATTATCCTGAGACTGCCCCTGTCCCTGAAGGCGTGGCAGTCAATGTTCGAAACAGGTCATACAAAATACTTGCAGGAATTGATATTACTGATCCCACTGTCTCGGGTGTAATCTTTGCACATGGTTCAAGATTTGGAGGACACTCACTATTCATTAAGGATAAAAAGTTGTACTATGCCTACAATTTCCTTGGGATTACAGAACAGAAGCTGGTCTCAGGTATACTTACTCCAGGGAAACATACATTTGGTGTTGAGTTCATCAGGGAAAAGGCAGGAGAACATAATGAATCACTTGGGCAAGCAAAACTGTATATTGACGACAAGGTTGTAGCAGAAGGCCCCTGGAAAACACAGCCCGGTAAATTTACCCTTTCAGGTGACGGTCTGTGTGTAGGATTTGACAGCGGTGATGCTGTAAGTAAGGAATACAAAACTCCCGGAACTTTCAGGGGAGGGGTGATCGAATTCGTTGGAATCACTGTTGAAAAGGCTGCATATGCTGATCTGGAACAGGAAGCCCGACGGGCTTTGATGAAGAATTAAAGACACATGGAGACAGAATAATAGCTCGTACAATACCGCAAAGATTCTTCAATTAAAGGAACAGTGGCCATCGAAAAGGTGGCCATTGTTTTAAGCATCAAGCAGTAAGTAATCGAACGGTTTTTTGATATTCTAAACTCAGGGAGGATCACTGGTTGCAACTCTGTCAAAAAACTCTGACAGGCCACCCCCATGGGGTTAAAGATTTAATTCTTACCTCAATTCTACAAACAGTAAGCTCCTATGGAGCTGGCTGCCGGATAGCGGTTTACTGTTTGTAGCAATAATGATCATTAATATTTATCAGGTCCTCCAGCTGTCGGGCAGGCGGATAAAAGTTGCAACTTTTTCATCTACATTTTGATGTCAGTCAAAGAAATCGCAGATAGTAAGCAAGGTCCATTCTAGTCTTTCGATTAATTTGCCCGGATTTTATTAATTGACAAATTAGGCGGAATACATTAACTTGGTATTGAAGATTCAAGATTATATAGATGAGGAAGTTAATTCTTCTGTTTATTGTTCTGCATTATGCCTGCCTTGTGAATGGTCAAACTTCACCCGATACAGTTTTGACAGTACAGAATGTTCCCAAAGGAGATGACCCTTCAGAATTCTTAACAAGAATTGAAGTCTTTAATGAATTGCAGTACCATAACACAGAAGATCTTTTTTATAACAAAACCATCCTGAGAACTAATGTGAAGATCGGAAAACGATTCACCACACGTGTGGACCTGCCGTTTGTATATAATTCTGCCCCATCTGACGGTAACTATCGGAATTCCGGTCTCGGTGATATTTCATTTCGCTTACTTGGCTTTAAATTTATTGAAAATCCCATATCTGCCATCACAGCTTCTATCGAGATCAGTCTGAATACCGCTGAGTCACCAATTCTTGGTACAGGTAAAAACATGCTCATCCCCATGATTTCTTATACCAGAAAAATACCTGGTGAAAGGATGATTCTAGCAATGATAATACAGCAGGTAAATTCTGTGAGTGGTGATGTAGCACGAGAAGATGTCAGTTACTCAAAATTGGAGGTTATAGGCATCAAAGTATGGTCAAGGAGATTCTGGACTTTAGTAGCACCGGAATGGTATTTCGACTACATCAATGGCGGAGTATCGATGAATCTAAGGACAAGATTTATTTATGCGCCAACACCCAGAATAAATGTCTGGACAACACCCAGTGTTGGCATCTTTGGGGATTTTATAGCCCGATATCAATGGAGTGCAGAAATTGGTTGCCGTTATTACTTGTTTAAAGAGGGGAATTATAAGAAGGAGCCCGGAAAATAACGCTAACGTGTTTGATACTGTATCTTTATTCCTCGAACACTGCCTCAATCTTTCCTGATTTAATTGCCTTCAGGAATAATGCATGATCCTTTTCGTTCTGATCAGCATAAGCAAACGAGGGTTTAATCGTTTATAAACTAAATATAAGGCGATACTTGATGCTAATATAAGAAAAAAGTGTGAGCGTATGAGCGGGAGCGAGAACCGAACCCCGACATGTCGGGGTGAGCTCGACGAACGCAGTGAGTCAAAAAGGAGAGGAGTGTGCTCGCTCTTTTTCAGTACCCCGAACCCGCCAGTTGGCGGGCAGGCGGACAAAAGTTGCAACCAGTCTGAAACCTGCTCTTTTAATTTATCCTTACCCTAATCTCTTTTTGTGGGTCACTTAATCCTTAACAGACAGATTACTAAGACCGCTTTGGAATTCGACCTGTAAAACCGCAGCTAAAATTTAACTATCCTTCCTGTAACATTTTTACTAACTCTTTTCAATTAAAAAAACTTGACTTCGGATTAGTAAATGGCTAACTTTGTTTATTAAGACACTGCTTATTAATACGTTTAGTACTTCCTGCGGATAGATCAGTCTTTTTAAAAATAAAATTATCACCTGTTTGATTTCATTCTAATGTAATAGTTCACAAGTACTAAATTCATTTACAATACCTTTCTATAAAATTGGAGAACAAATATTTGCATATAGTTAGAGCTGTTTAATGCTTTTTTTCAAATTCAACTTAATCAGTATGCAAAAGAAAGGATCATTTAGATTGAATTTATGGCTGGAAAAGAAGTTATCTTATCCGGGTTGCACCGACAGGCAGCTTCAGGGCAATATAACCGTATTTTATAACCATATTTTTCTCGCAATAGCCCCGATAATAGTGTTTCTGATTCCCTTATTGTTTTTTGCACCGCAGGCTACCATTTTTATTTATTATATGATAGCAATCGGTGGTCTGTACACATTATCACTTTTACTGCAGCTTTTGTTTCCTAGCCACTATATGGTTACACATCTTTGTATAAGCATATCGATGTACCTGATATTCTTTTATGCTATGATCCGGTTAGGAGGGATACCCACCTCGGGAGGCCTCATATTTGCGGGAATTGCCAATGTTTTTGCTACTGTTCCGCGGCAAAGAATCTGGTTTCCAATTTCGATGTTTTCTCTTTTTTGTGTAATGGTCCTTCTCCTCGTGGTCCTGAAACCATGGCTGCATGTTCCTGAGCAGATGACTCCCGAATTAAACTCCACCTTGTTTGCAGCAATGGGCATTGCCCTTACAGGTAGTGCACTTGGTTTTGTACTCCAGTTTATCAGGCAGCAGCGAAAACTTGATGAGGTAGAGGCCCAACATTTAAAAGAAATAAATGAATTCAAAGATCGGTTTTTTACAAATGTCACCCATGAATTCCGTACGCCACTGACTATTATAAAGGGTATGGCCGATCTGGTTATGGTTCAGCCTCAACAATGGATGGAACCCGGCCTCCAGAAGATAAAAACCAACAGCGACATCCTCCTGCGGCTGGTGAACCAGATGCTCACCCTGGCGAAAGCCGAAGCAGGCGCCATATCTGTTAACCTCATCAAAAGAGATGTAAAAAAGTACCTGGCCTACCTGGTGGAACAGTTCAGTTCGGAAGCTCACAGAAGGAAAATAGATTTGAGATTTACCTCTTCAGGAGAACCATTCGAAATGGATTTTGATCCTGAAAAACTGATGCACATTATTACCAACCTGGTTTTCAATGCTCTGAAGTACACTCCTGAGGGCGGCCGGGTTGAAATTACAACAGGTGTTACGGATAATGGAAAAATGTTCTCGGTCCAGGTCAAAGACACAGGCATCGGGATTGAAAAAGAATATCTGGACCATCTGTTCGACCGTTTTTACAGGGTAGAACACCAGTTATCTCCCGGAGGTACGGGTATTGGACTGGCCCTTACAAAAGAAATGGTGCAATTGCTGCAAGGGACAATTTCTGTGGTTAGCATTAAGGGTGAGGGTTCTGAATTTACGGTTCTCCTGCCCATCACCCGTAATGCACCTTTGGCTGGTTCCCCGGAAGCGGCAGATTTGGTCTTAGTCCCAGATGATCAATACGAAAAGGCCAGTTTTCCCGGAGAAGCTCTTTTTCCGCACCAATCTCCCGAAGAGTTACTTTCCGTCGCAGCAGCCGGTCCTGCTAAACTGCCTCTGCTATTGATCGTAGAAGATAGTTCAGATGTTGTCATGTACCTGCAGGCTATTCTCAGATATGAATACAGGATAGAGGTAGCCGGAAACGGAAGAATTGGTCTTGAAAAGGCCCTGGAGATCATACCGGATATTATACTTAGCGATGTAATGATGCCCGTCATGGACGGGATTGAGCTGCTGGAAAAAGTAAAGAATGACATCCTCACCAGCCATATCCCTGTTGTGATGCTGACGGCAAAGGCTGACATTGACTCCCGGCTGGCCGGACTGGAAAGAGGGGCTGATGCCTACCTGTCCAAACCTGTTGATGAAAGAGAGCTTCATGTCCAGTTGAAAAACCTGGTGGATCTCAGAAAAAAACTGTACGAACGATATACATCACTTAAGAAATTTCCGGAGACCTCCGATACAACCATAAAAAAAGAGGATGAGTTCATGATAAAAGTGAAGAAGGTTCTGGAAATCAATCTTCAGGATGATGAATTCGGGATTTCTAAACTCTGCAGTGAACTGGCTGTCAGTCAATCCCAGCTTTACAAGAAATTTAAATCCCTGAGTAATATTACCATAGCCGACTATTTTAAGTTATTAAGGCTGGATAAAGCAAGAGAATTGCTTTTAACAACCAGCCTTAATGTCACAGAAGTGGCCTATTCCTCAGGATTTAAGAGCCTTTCTTACTTCAGTCGTGAGTTTGCCCACAAATTTGGGAAACCACCAAGTGAATTCCGGAAATAACTGTCCCTTTCACCTGACAGCAACTTACACAAAGCACATGTGAGGTTTACAGTAAACTTTTAGAGGCTGTGAGTAAAATGTATTATTTACCACTGGTTTAACTTTGATAATAATCTAATGATGGTTCAAATTAAAACCTTTAATTATGAAAAAGTTAGAGTATTTTCTTTTGGTCATGATCGTCATTTGTGCTTCCTGCGCAAAAGATCAGTGGTTCGATCCTCCCCCCAAGGGCCCGGGCATTAATAATAGCCCGTACAATTTGATTTGTCCGAAAATCAAAATTACTGTGGTTTCAGACATTCATTACCTTGATCCAAAACTGATGCCTGAGGATGTCAGTAATCAGGATTTCCAGGTAGTAATGGCCGGTGACCGTAAGATTGTCGAGCTTAGTGATCCGATTTTCAAAAGAGTGGTGGATGAAGTCTGTAATGAAAGGCCTGATATCATGCTGATCCCTGGTGATTTAACATTCAACGGGGAGCTCTATAGCCACGAAGCCATGAGTGAATTCCTGGAGCAGATTGAGAATCATGGCATCAGAGTATTTGTCATTCCGGGCAACAATGACATCTGGAGCTCTGAGGCAATGGACTACAGCAAGATACCTGCAGTAATTGCAGACAATATCAATCCTGAGCAATTTGTAGAAAAATATAAAAACTTCGGGTACATTGGTAGTGAGGTTGTATGCAGGGATGAAAACTCGCTAAGCTATATCTGTCAGCCTTTCAGTCATTTATGGATCTTGGGATTGGATGTCTGCCAGTATTCAGAACTGAATGGCGAAACTAAGGTAAGTGGAGTCCTAAATCCTTCAACCCTCGCCTGGGTACAGGACTGGATGAAAGTAGCGAAGGAGAATAACATAACTGTCCTGGCAATGATGCACTATGGTGTAGTTGAGCATTATGCGGGTCAGAATATTCTGGAAGCCCTGGTTAATAAGTCAGAGTATCCAAAGATTGCAGATGATCTGATGAATGCAGGCGTGAAGCTTATATTTACAGGTCATTATCATGCAAACGATATTGTAGAATTTACTGATGAGGAAAACACTTTGTATGATATACAAACCGGCTCGCTGGTGACACCGCCATATTCTTACAGGATATTGAGTCTTGATGACAATTTTATCAAAGTTGATACAAGGCGGGTGACAGATGTTGAAACTGATATTACCGGTGATATGGATTTTTTGACATATTCAGATGTAAACCTTACCGACCGCCTGAATGGCTTTTTTATCAAGTACGGTTCTGGCATACGGTATGTATTTGGAATTCCCAAAGCAGATTACCCTTCTGTGGTTCCATTTTTAATAAACGGATATAAAGCATATTTAGCCGGAGATGAGAAGCTTGATGATGAAGAGAGCAACAGCATAGATATACTTGGACAAAGTGTTCCTTCAGCTCTGCCTTTGCTGAACATATTTTGGACAGACCTGCCCCCTTGCGACAATAACATTCACATTAAATTAAAATAAAACAGAGCATTTTCAGAGGTTCGAAAAAAAAGAGGTCGGAAATGACCTCTTTTTTCATCTGCACAATGAATTATGAAAGCATATAGAAATAAACCTCATGTAAATGCGCATTAAATAGGATCCCTGGTTGCAACTCAATCGGCTAATTCATTTTCAGAATTTAAACGTTGCAGCCTGCTGAAGTAGCATCTTATGATGTGGTTCTCAAAGGTAAATACAGGTTATATGATCATGTACATGAGAAGATCAGGGTATCAAACGTACTCCTTATCCTTTATTCATGAGACACCATTTTTGGAATAACACATCGTAGATGCTATAGAATAACGTACCCTCGGAATCGAAATCGCTGAATACAAGTTCATACTTCATTAATGAGTGGAGTGACCGTAGAACAGAAGCTGAATTCAAGAACCCATATCGCCCGAGAAAGTCCTGGGATGTAGGTTTAAAGACTTTCCCTTCCTGGGCGACAGCCTTCAGGAGCTGCCACTGGTTCCCTGTAAGTAAATTGCGGTATCCGAAAAATACAATTTCCTGTTCTTTCAGCAACGCAAAAGCCTCTTGTTTCCAAAGGTCTGAAGTCACTTTCTTCAAGGCAACCGTAAAAACCCGGTTACAGACAAGCTGAACGTAATAAGTATGCCTGTCTCCCCATTGCAGTATTTCCTCTGCAACTTCCTTACTGATCTCCTTGCCGTATCGTCTGAACTGACCAATGATAAAATCCCTGTAGACATTGAAGTCGAGCTTTTCAAGCCTCATTATTGCCGTGCTTCTGAAGAATGGCCGTTTAGGCGATGCAAAAAGCTCGGACATTATACGCTGCTGACTGCCGGAGAAAATGAAAACTGTATTCTTCATCTGCTGCATTCTGGTTCTTAACCATGCATCAGCATTTTTTTCAGGGTAGTTTGTTATCTGCTGAAATTCATCAATTACAATTACCGTCCTGAAAGACTGACTGTCAAGAAAATAGAGGATTGAATCTATACTCTGTTCGGTTTGTTTTGGCTTAAAGTCAAAGGAAGCCTGGGGAGCTCCGGTTAGTGTTTCAAAGCTTATTACCGGCCTAAGGGATTTAATGAAATTCCAGATCTTTCTGCCCATTCCGGTTTCTTCAGACTCAACAAGAAGCAAAGCCGTACCCAGGCGATTTAAAAAGTGTTGCATGTTCTCTGTTTCCAGAATATCAATGTAAATTCCTTTGAATCCTTCAGGAAGTCGCGTAAGGAGATGCTGGAGAAGACCTGTTTTGCCGATTCTCCTTACTGAAATCAGGACTGATGACATGCCCGCAGTGATATTGCTGACAAGTTTTATTGTTTCCTGTTCACGGTCACAGAAATAATCCGGACCCTGATAGGTTGAAACCGGAAACGGATTCTGCAGTTTTTTTGAATTCATACTGTTAAGCTTTCTGCAAATATATATAACATATTGTAAGTTACAAAATGTATGTTATAATATGTAAGTTATAAAACGTAAGTTTAAAAAGAGACGAGAGTTCTCGCGGTTGATCGCGCACTCGCTCTCACACTCACTCTTTTTCAGTACCCCGAACCCGCCGGTCGGCGGGCAAGAGGACAAAAATTGCAGCCAGGTACTTAGAATTTCATTAAACTAAGCTAATCTTCATGGCTGAATACGAGCCATACATTTCAGTAATTCATCTTTTGATCAAAAGCGAAAACAAACCTACAATTGCCTTGAATTATCGGATGGAGCTTTCCGAATTATTTTCCTGAATTCAGGCATCTCCAGCAAAGGTTTCCATACCGGATCGAGTTGCAGCATTTTAACCGATGATGGCCCTGGATGAGAAAGTAAAAAACTGATCTGTTCAATAGCTTTATCGTATTCGCCCACCATCACGTAAATCCTTGCCAGATCTTCAATCCTGTAAACGCCAAAATAGGCGTCCTTATTCAATGGCAATAATTCCACCGCTTTCGCACCCTCCTCAATAGCTTTGCCTTTCTGCCCTATCCCGGCATATGCAATGCCCAGTGCGCTGTGTAGCCTGTGATCTTCCGGAGTCTTAGCGATTTTTAATTCCAATGCAATCCGGGCTGAATCAAAATAGGCGGTGGCTTTCTCCGGATCGTCCATTACTTTATAAATTCTTGCAAGTAATAATGATCTAAGGTTGATGTACATCGGAGTAAGGATGACATCAACTTTTTTTGATGAAAGGTACGAAAGTGCACTTTCGTAATTGCCATCATATATATCCATAAGGACTCTTGATTCAATCAACTTTGGATCATTAACAGAGCTTTCAAACTGAAAAGCCTCCGAAAGCGTTTCACGGCCTTTTATAGTATTTCCGTACCACTTCATATACATCCAGATGCATTGCCAATACGGGTCAATAAAAGTTGGATTGATTTTGATGGCTGAGTTGAAATGCTTTTCAGCCTCCTGATACTCGCCCATAAGGTAAAGTGTCTGTCCGGCATACAAAGCGCCTGATGCGTAACTGGGTAACAGTTCAAAGGTCTTCATATAGTTTTCCTTCGCCAATTTCCATTCTCCAAGCCGGCGCGAGATAGCAGCCTTTAATTCAGGATTGATTAATCTGTTATCAGATAATTTTTCTGCAATATAAATTTCCTCCCTTGCTTTTGGAATATTCTGAAAACCAGTATAATAATACATTGCAAGTGCATTGTGGTATGAAGGCATTTTTTCAACTTCTGGGTCACATTTTAAAGCAGAGTCAATGGCTTGCTTGCTTTTTTCAAGCCTTTCCGGATTTTTATCAAGATTGTACAACATCAAATAACTCCTGCTCAGATTCATATATGCCATACAGAATTTAGGATCTATCTCAAGCGCCTTTTCGTAATATTTCATGGCTGCAATTGTTTCTTCCGGACTGACCGATCGCATCATATTTGAAATTCCCGTGGCATATAATTCGTAAGCTTTTGGTTCTTCAGTCATCTTTCTGTCAATACGTCGTGTTTCCACCGGAGTCAGCACTTTATTTAGTTTATCAGCAATTTTCTTGGTAAGCTCGGCCTGTGCATTTTGATAATCCTTCCAGGAACATTCAAAGGGCTCGATCACAAACTGGGTATTCGTTGCTGTATTATTTACACTGATGTTTACACGGATCTTATCGCTGTCTCTCTGGACACTTCCTGTGATCCAATAATCTACATTGAGCTCCTTGCCGATTTGGGCTATTGTCTTTTTTGCTCCCTTATACTGAAAATTTCCAGGACCCATTCGTACGACAATGCCATTTATATTATACAGTTGCATCATAATATCCTGCGTGATTCCATCTGATAACCAGTCATTTTCTGTTTCATAACCTGTATTTTCAAAAGGCAAAAGGGAAATTTTTTCGAGATCACTATCAGAGGTTCCTGATATACCAGTTACCATAAAATACCCTAACGCAATTAAGAGCATAACCACCAGAGAGCCTGCAATAATTCTTGTTTTCAGATTTATTTTATGGTTTTCCTTTTTCTCTGATACATCATTTGAAATTGCAGCATTGTTCTGATTATATTTCTTTAATGCAGTAATGATCTCTTTAACAGCGTTTGCCACCTTGTTGATCTGATCGCGATAGTAGACCTTATTAAGGTTTTTGTCCGGATCATCAGCCGGTTTCAGCGGCCTGTTCACTCCGGCTGACCTATAAATAAACTCTATGCCACGAAGCACTCCTCCAAGTTCATTCTCAACAAGGGCTTTGTCTTCTGTTTCGAGGTCGTGAATTTTTACAGGCAATATTCTGCTGGAGACATTACCGCCAGCCAGTTTGATATCTCTTCCGAACGGATCTTCCTTTACAGTTTTATTGAACGCTACAAATTCATATTGCCAGGCAAAGCTCCTTGGATCACAATAAGTTTGAGAGATGACCGGAATGAATACCAGGCATTTCAGCTTTTCCTTCAGAGAAGCCCCAACATCATGTGTCTCTAAAAGACCATCATGTGGATTTATATCGAAATAGACACTGATCTCATCTTTAAATGTTGATTCTAGTTCTGTTTTCAACGCTTCAACAAATTCACTTACCCATTTCTCACCTTTATTGTCTTTCTGACGGTAGCTTATGAATATATCATATTCGAAACCTGTAATAATGCTTGCCATATTAAGCTTTTAAAAATGAATAATTATTGTAAATACAACCCCAGGGGGATTTAATACCCTGGTTCTATTCTGGATAGATATTGTGCGGTGAGAATCGGGTGAAGGATCTCTTGACCTGTTTTCTCAGTATTAAGTTATCATCTGAAGCAACCAGTAAAAGCGCTTCAAACTATGTATAGCAATCCTTTTTATGACATAGTGCTGTTAATTAACTAACAGTGTCATTTTCAATATAATAAGACTCAAATATACAATTTTATAACTAATAAGAATATACATTTAAAATATGTGAGCCTGTCAGTACAATTATCATGTACTTTAAATCTCTCTTTTATAAGAAAAGTCTGATATTTTCATGATCTGATTTCTATACTCAATATCGCATCATGACGAAGGTTTGGTTATTTTATAGCTGGTGACACAAAATTTTTAATGTATAGTTGAATCTGTTTCATTCGCATAAGTCATAATATATTTTGATCCTGGAATTTTACTGGAAGTCAGACGGTGCTATCAAAAAAGATACTTAGTACAATCTTTGCTGAAAAAAGGGTTTTGAAGAAATGTCGTGATTCGCTAGAGCTTTGGTGGATGAACAAAGCTGCAACCCTCTGTTAAAAAGTGGGAGTGTCCACCTTCGCCAAGGCTTCGGTGGACAAAGTGAGAGTAAGTTTTGAGGAAAAAGATCGGGAGTGTGACCCCAACGGACAAAAGTTGCAACCAGTTTACAATACGTGATCTTTTAAACTGTTTTATTCATTCGTGCTGCTATCTGATCAGGCCAATGACGGAATGACCAGAAAAGAGCCTTGAAAATACCCGGTTTAATCAAAATCCGTTTATTCTTTTCAATTATCTTGACTATGTAATTTCCAACCTGATTGGTAGTTAGTGTTGGCATAAATGGTGTTGATTTTGGAATTCTTTTCTCACTACCAGGATTGTTATTCCAGTAACTGCTCTCAACTTTTCCAAATACGGCTAATGACACGGTAATACCTGATGCCTGAAGATATCCTCTTAAACCTTCTGAAAATCCACGTAAGGCAAATCGTGCTGCAGAATAACCCAGAGCCATCCCTTTTGGTAAGTAAGATGCATCTGAAGTGAGGTTGATGATATGTCCGGTACCCCGCATTTTCATTTCGGTAATAAAAGCTTTTGTGATATAAAATGCTGCCAGATAAGGTAACGCAATCATTTCTTTCAACTCTTCAGCAGAGGTTTCTTCGATAGTCAGCCATCGGCCTGCACCTGCATTGTTTATAATTATATCAGGAATCCCGACATCCTTTTTAATTCTTTGTGCTATCGATTCAACCTGCTCACAATTGGATAAATCTACAGCATAATAATATGATTTGCCCCCTTGTTGCTTAATCTGAGCTGCAACTTGTTCCAGTTTTTCACTGTTTCGGGCTAATAAGATTACTGTTGCATTTTTACTGCTTATCACTTTTGCAGATTCTGCGCCAATTCCACTTGATGCCCCTGTTATGAGAACCAGTTTATCACTAATATTTTTCATTACAAAATGATTTAATGACTTAATAAATCGTATCTAATCAATGCCCGGGGTTTTCAGTGCCTGGAGTTTCTAAAGTTAATAATTGCAGAGTGAATCAGTTTCTTTATAAGGAGTTGTTTCACTTAAAGTTTCATGGCTTGCCAAATAGAATATAATTCTGATCCAGGATGTACCCTTCAATGGAATATTTGCACTAGGGAAACCCCCATAAAAAGGCTAACATAATTAGACTGATATTATGCCCCGAAACCTCAGGTTGTTGGTGGCTAGAGAAGATAAGTCTGCTCTGGCTAATATGATTTGGGGGCAGCAGCTTTCCCAGACCGGGACAAGTATAACATTTGTTAAAAAATCAAATGAAAAAATAGTTAAGTTGAAAACTTAAAAATCTTACACCAGATACTATGGTAATACAAAACGAGGAAAGATTCATCAAGGGTGTGGAGAGCCTTATCAATCCAATGGCAACCAGCGATTTATTATTTATTCAAAAACTCAGGAGACTACTTCCTCCTGCAGTTTTAAAGAAGATGTTGCACAGGGCATCGAGGAATACTCCTTATATCGGTTTTGCTATCGACCCGTATAGTCTCTTCTTTTTTTTCAGGTTAAGTGATATTGATTATGCAAAGTCACTTCTGCCAGATCGTTACGAACTTGCAAAAACAAGGCTGTTTGCTGATGACGACCCCGATTTTTATATGGGAATTGGAAATCTAAGTACAAGGGCAAGCACCTTTTGGGGTACAAGGCCAGAAGTATACCTCATTGTCAGAGATAAAACTTCAGGACTGATCTCTTTCATATTTCTCGATATTTTGAGTAATACAATAATTGCGCTCCCTTATGAAGGTATTGCTGATCCGAACTGTAAAAGGGCAATTTTTACTACTAATTCAAAGGGAGAGGTCTTCCTCGACATCGAAGAAAGCAAGACTGGAAGAAAACTATCCCTGAAAGGCAGTCTGAAGAGGGGGAAGATAAGGAAGCTCGATCAGGATCTGTGGGTTATGGGAAACACTTCAATCGGTCATTGCAGCAAATACACACACGGCTGTGTGGATACTCCCTTTGCTGTTATATTTGATCCTGCAGAAGTCATTGAAGCGCTTGATATTCCAGCAGAGGATGTTCGGATTGAAGAAAACACTCTTTTCCACGGATTGGCCCGCCTGAATTAAGTAAGGCTATATGCTTCCCGTTTGCACAGCATTATATTGCAGACAGCCCGGGAATATTTACAAAAGTTAAGGACATTGATGACCTGATTGGAAAGTACAATGAATTTGCGAAATATGATTCTTTCAAAACATTTTCGGCAAGGACCATAGTTTTCCAGATATTATTTGGGGTTGCTGCTACTGCTCTTATTTCAGCCCTCTTAGTGCTTATTTTATAGTATCCTACTGTTTTTTTTACCAGTTCTCTCAAAATCTCATTCATTCATTTATGAATAAATTCGGGTTCCTCAGGGAAAATTTTAGCCCGGATCTCCATTAATTCTTCAGATGTATCGATCCCGGGATCGATCTTTACAAGCAAGATAGGATTAAGCCCTTTATCGGGATGCTGAACCTGGTTTGATTTTTGATTCAGAATCTTTTTTGATGCTCCAACAACGAATTGCTCCGATTTATCAATAACATATCCGCTGAGGGTACCGTTATTGTTAAATGTAAGATGATTGATAAAGATCTCTCTTCTGATTAAATATATATCACCCTTGAAAAACTTGCCCACACTTATCCTTACAGTCACCCCGGGATGCCCGTCTTTGTCGGGGTCGGTCAGTCGGGGATCGTCTGGGTCGTTTGAAAGAGGTTTCGAAGGGTCTCCATCAATTCCAAGAAGGCTTGGACTCTCGGGTCTGTAAAGATTCCATACCCCATCTTTCCTGTATAATTCAACTTCCTGAACCCTGGGCTTTATTGC
The DNA here is from genome assembly GCA_963732365.1 of uncultured Bacteroidales bacterium. Classification (GTDB taxonomy): domain Bacteria; phylum Bacteroidota; class Bacteroidia; order Bacteroidales; family VadinHA17; genus SR-FBR-E99. The sequence goes on from CAVSZC010000007.1 coordinate 532,890, forward strand.
CTGAACGGCTGCGTCGCTGAATACTGATTTTGCTTTTTTCCTGCTTAATTTTTGTTCTGCATGTACAAATCTGTCAGATTCCATTAAACGGCCATCTTCAAGGTACAGATCGGTGAATCCGTATGATATTATAAAGGTTCTCATGGTTGTACGGGTTGTGGTGTCTTCATATGCCACCACATCGTAGTGTGCATAATGCCCGATAATTTCATTCAATACCTTTTCCCTGTCTGAGATGAAGGAAGTGTCAGAGTATGACTTTTCGAATACATATAACGGTGACTCCGGCCACTCCAGTGGTGATGAGCAGGAATGCAGAATAATATAAAAGGCCAATAATCCGGTGAAAAGTATTATTCCTTTTCGTCTCATACAGTTTCTGATTGCGGTTTTAGTCAGTAAATCTATCTAATTGTAAAATCAATTCAAAGTCATTTTTAGATACCTTTTTTGAAATAATCACTGATCCGTCTGAGAGCAGGATGTTAAAATACAAATTGCTTTTGCTTTCTGATAGACATCAAGTTATTGAAAATTAAACATAACTGTAAGTTTTAGGTTAGCACTATTGAAAAATAATTGCAACGATGTAAAAGCTAATATATGAATTATAGGGAAATTAAGGGGCTTTCTAAAGTGTGAGTATGAGTCCTCCTCCATTAAAACTTCGGAGGACGAAGAGTGAGTCTTGAGAACCGAATCCCGATTTATCGGGATGAGCTCGACGAGCGCAGTGAGTCAAAAAAGAGACGAGTGTGCTCGCTCTCGCTCTCACACTCGCTCTTTTTCAGTCCCCCTTCTCCGCCAGCCGGCGGATCCGGAGGACAATGTACCCGGAGGGGGACTTGAACCCCCACAGCCGCAATGGCCACTGGATTTTAAGTCCAGCGTGTCTACCATTCCACCATCCGGGCAACATATCTGCCCGCAAATATATTAAAAATCCTGTTCGGGCACTCTGGAGCCCTTTGTTACACCGAGGCTGTCTCTTCTGAACAGCAGCCTACCTCCCCCACTGCACAGGAACGGTTGAGGGATCCAGGCCTCCCTGTACCCCCTTTCTGTCACCTGCCTGCGAAATGACGATGGCATAATTCCACCATTTGTAGGTAGCACTGAAGATGTCTTCACTCCTGTAATACCTGTCCTTCCCTTTTAAAGTACCGTCACTGTATTTTAAACTGTTGCAATACGGGTCATAGACCTCAAAATAGACTTTGTCGTTCACCTCCCTGTACCCCTTTAAAACAATAAAATGACCCCATCCGGCAGAAGCTGCGGTGTAGAACTTGTCTACCCTGAGTTTAGAATCAGCTTCATTTCTGACGTAAAACATATCCAGACAGATGATAAGAATGTTCCCTCCGGAAAGGCGGGCCTTTATTATCTGCTCAGTACCTGTTCTTTCTGAAGAGAGGCTTATGACCGAATGTGGTATGTTGTTATCGGTAAGATACATGTTGATGTCATTTGTGTACCACCATCCTCCCTCAGGTCTGTATGCTGCCCTTGCATCAGCCGTCGTTTTGCTGAATGCGGGAAATGACCACCTGGCTGACATTGTTGTTGAAGCAGGGCCGCAATTGTTTCCAGAATATTGGCCTGTGCCAAACTGGTCGATATACCACTCATAACTTCGGTTATTAGCCTGAGAGTGCTGTTGAAATCCACCCAGACCCCATGAAAGGGTAAAGGCATTATTTGCTGCAGAAATCTTCCACCTGCTGGCATCCTTTTCATTTTCTGCAACTATGTCATAATAAAAAGGGAGATCGTAGTCATTTGAAGTCTTTCCGCTTATCTGATCCACGTCATTCACATATGCCATAGCCCCGTCAGACAAGGTGAACTGTGCTACCATAGCCCTGCCGTTCAGAGTTGTTTCAGGGAAGGTAAGGTTTACTTCTTTCTTCAACCCGTCAATTTCAACATCAGCCTGCTGACTGACTATCAGGTATTCTAAAATATCTGATTCATCATTCTTGCTGCATGCATTAAGTAGCATTGATGCCAATGCCAGTAAAATCAGTAATCTGTAACCGTGATTCATATTTCGAAGATTAGACTTTCGGCTTCAGGGTCATTATTTCTTGAAAATTCAAGGTATATTCAAAGAGCACAGCATTAAAGTTAAGTAAAATCACTGGTAAAACGGTCTGAACGGGATTCCGTTATTTAAAAAAAATCAGGGCGTCTGTATCAGACGCCCCGATTTCTATTTCACTATAACCGGTTCACCGAGCCCGGCCTTTTTAAGGTCCGTGATCTGTGTTGCCGCGTCACCTACTATCACATAGTACATCCTCATCGGATCAATGTACTTCTGAACAGTCTCGTTCATCTGCTCAGCAGTAAGGCCCCTGAGATAATCCTCCTCCTGCTTAACATAATCAATAGGAAGACTATAGTTTGCCATGGTACTGAGCATCCCAAGCTTCGCCTGAAGCGTCTCAAACCGCAAGGCATTCATCTTCAGCAAAGAGCCTTTGGTGAAATCTACAGTCTCCTGCGGAACACCAGCCCTGTAATCAAGCATGATATCCTTAAAGAGCTGTACAGATTCAAGGGTTGCGTCAGAACGTACCGCCGAGTAGGCACTGAACGTCCCGTAGCTCTTCTGGCCGTCAAAACCGGAATATGCACCATAGGTGAACCCTTTTTCTTCACGCAGTACCATGAAGAGACGTGCACTGGCAGTGCCACCAAGCATATAGTTGGCAACCTCAGCCTTGTAAAAGTCAGGATGATCACGTGTCAGCGACAGGTAACCTATATTGATTACTGACTGCTTGGCACCCGGTACATCCACAAAATACAGTGAGGCTTTGTCGGGCACAGGGGGGAAGGTGAGTTCAGGCATTGCTACTTCTTTTGCCTTCCACTTCTCATTCAGTGATATAAGTGCCTTTTCTACCCTGACCTGGTCAACATCACCCACCACGAGGAAGCTGGCTACTGAAGGAGAAAGGTTCTTATCATAGAAGCCTTTGAGATCGTCTATGGTGATGACCTCGACACTCTCGACAGTACCACTGATATCAGTTGACAATACATTTTCAGCCCCAAGGTTGATCTTTCCTAATGTTATGTTTGCCAGATAATTGGGATCTGCCATGTTGCGTTTGAGGTTATTGACGATTCTTGTTTTGTTTATTGAGAACTGCTCCTCATCCCAGCGGGGCTCAAGCAGCATTTCCTCGACAAGGGCAAGTGTTTTTTCAAAATTACGGGCCAGGGAGTTGACCGAGACTGTAATGTTCTCCTCGCCTCCCCTTATGTTGATTGTGGCTCCGAGCAATTGTATCTCTTCCTCCAGCTCCTCAGGTGTTTTATTCCTGGTGCCCTCGTTCAGCATCTGTGCCGTGAACCTTGCCACACCGGGCTTGCTGATGTCATCAAGCATATGGCCCCCTTTGATCACAATTGAATAGGATACAAGTGGTATCTCACTCTGTTCAATGCCATATACCTTCAATCCGTTTGTGGCTATGGACTGCCATACCAGAGGAATGGTTACCGAAGGGTCAGGTCCGGGTACCGGGGCAACTGAACGGTCAAAAAGACCCGGGGTCTTCTCAATAACCTCCTCTGCCGCGGCGGTTACCTCCATCTTGGTAGCCTTCGTAATGTCTTCCTCAATTATGCCGGCATTTACAGAGCCTTCAGCAATGAGGTCTGTCTGACCTTTCGGAACAAAACTGGTTGCTACATAGTTCTGTCCCTTTATATAACGGTTATAAACATCCCAGACATCATCCATCGTAACGGCCATTGACATCTCAAGGTCTTTTGTAATATATGAGGGTGACCCGGCATATTCATTATAGATAGCAAGCATGAAAGACTTGTACATTACGCTGCTGATCATATTATAAAAAGTTGTCTCTATCCTCGCCTTGGTGCGCTCAAGGTCCCTCTCGGTAAAGCCTTCCGTCTCAAACATGGTATAAGCCTCAAAGATTGCCTTTTCGACATCATTAAGACTTGTTGAGGGGTTGGCGGTCACGCTGACCCTGAAATTGCCTGAGAGCTCTTGCGCTGAGTTTGATACACTGACCGAGGAAGTAAGCTTCTTATCCTTCACGAGAACCTTGTACATCGGAGACTTCTTCCCCTGTCCCAAAAGTTGGGCAAGGATGTCAAGAGCATAGGCATCTTCTGTGTACTGTTCAGGCGTATGATAAACCATGTTATACTGTGGCGCCCTTGCAAAGTTATCCTCATGAAAAAGCTTCTTTGTCTCGCTGAGAGTTACTTTTACCGGATCCGGATCAGCAAGCTCCTCCCCTGCCGGTATCTCGCCAAAATATTTCAGGATCAGGGCCTTGACCTCCTCAACCTCATAATCACCAGATACTACCAGTGTTGCGTTATTCGGAATATAGAATTTACCGTGGAATGCCTTAACATCTTCAACAGTTGCATTTGCCAGGTCTCCCATCTCTCCGATAACATCCCAGCTGTAGGGATGTCCGGCAGGATAAAGATTCTTAAGCAATACGTATTCAGTGTGCCCGTAGGGCATATTGTCAACGCCCTGTCTCTTTTCATTCTGGACAACGTTCTGCTGAAGGGCAAATGATTGAGGGGTGACTGTATTACTTAGATATCCCATACGATCTGACTCAAGCCACATTGCCATCTCAAGGGCATTCTTCGGTACAACCTCAAAATAAATTGTCTGGTCATAACTTGTACCTCCGTTAAGGCTGCCTCCTGCCCCTTCGATATATTTGAAGAACTGATCCTCGCCTACATTTTCAGAACGCTGGAACATCATGTGCTCAAACAGATGTGCAAACCCGGTTTTTCCGACAACTTCTCTTCCGGATCCTACATGATAGAGTATCACGAGTGAAGTGATAGGATCAGATCTGTCTTCATTCAGAACAACTGTCAGTCCGTTGTCGAGCTTATACATTTCGTATGGTATCGACAATTCGGTTTTTTTGCTGCCGGTGCAACTGTAAAGGATTGCAACAAAGGCAACAATTAATAATTTTAATGTTCTTTTCATTTCACTTATTATTTCACCAGAACAGGTTCACCCAGTCCTGCTTTCTTCAGTTCATTCAGCTGTGTTTTGGCGTCGCCGGCAACAACATAATACATCCTCGAAGGATCGATATATTTATTCGAGTATTCAAGTATCTTTTCGGGAGTAAGCTCTTTCACAAATGCCTCTTCCTGTTTGATATAGTCAAATGGAAGGTTATAGCTACTTATATTGTTTATCATGCCGAGCAGGCTGCCGAGTGTCTCAAAACGAAGGGCATTCCCTTTCATCAGTGCTGCTTTTGTAAAGTCAACATATTCCTGTGGAATGGCTTCCCTGTATTTTTCCATTTCTGTCTTGAATATGGTGACCGATTCGAGTGTTGAATTTGTCCTGACCCTTGAAGATGCAGTAAAGGATCCAACATTTTTCCCTCCTGAAAAACCGGATCGTGCTCCATAGGTAAATCCTTTCTCTTCCCTCAGTATCAGGTTGAAAATCCCATTGAAGGAGCCACCAAGCTTGTAGTTGGCAACTGTGGCTGCGTAGAAGTCGGGATCTGAGCGGGGGATTGATGGTCCGCCTATGTTTATAACAGACTGTTTTGCTCCAGGTACATCAACAAAATAGATCTGCGATTTTTCAGGTGCTGCAGGTGCTGTTATTACCGGCAAAGCCACCTCTTTTGGCTGCCACTTCAGGCTCAGTCCTGTAAGCGCGGCTTCAACCCTTGCCTGGTCTAAATCACCTGCTATGAGAAATGTGCTTATTGATGGTGAAAAGTATTTACTGTAGAAATCCTTGAGATCATCTATTGTGATGGATGAAACTGATTCTTCTGTACCCGAAGCATCAAATGCAAGAATAGTATTGCCGAATATCAGTTTGTTGAGATTGCTCGATGCAAGATAATCGGGGCTTGCTGCATTTCTTTTGAGGCTGTTGATTATGCGGCTCTTAGCCAGGGCAAACTGCTCCTCATCCCATCTCGGTTCGAGAAGCATCTCCTCGACAAGTGCAAGGGTCTTTTCAAAGTTTTTGGTAAGAGAGCTGACATTTATGGTGATTTCTTCATCAGAAGATGAAACATATATTGATGCTCCAAGCAGCCCGATTGCAAGTTCAAGTTCCTCGGGGGTTTTGTTTTTTGTCCCTTCATTCATCAATGCAGCAACCAGGTTGGACAGGCCAGCCTTGTCGGTACTTTCGAACATCCTGCCGCCTCCGATCGATAATCTGTACTGAACGAGCGGGAGTTCACTATGTTTAATACCCATAAGCTTAGTACCGTTTGAAAGTGATCCGGTCCAGGGTTGGGGGATTGTTACCTCAGGATCAGGCCCGATGGCAGGCATTACGGAGCGATCGAATTTTGTCGGTGTTTTAACCATCTCTTCATCAGCAATTGCATCAACCTTCACCTCTGCGGCATTGGCCAGATCTTCTTCAACAATGCCTGCATTTACAGAACCCTCTGCAATAAGGCCGATCTCACCTTTAGGAACAAAACTGGTCTGAATGAAATTCCTGCCCTTAATGTATTTTTCATAAACTGCCTTGATATCATCCATGGTAACAGCCAGGTTGTTTTCGAGGTCTTTGACATAGAATTGGGGATCGCCTGTGTTCATTGCATATTCGGCAAGTGTGAATGCCTTGCCCTGAACGCTCGAAAAACGGCTGATAAAACTTGTCTCGTAACCAGCCTTTATCCTCTGGAGGTCTTCCTGGGTAAAACCATCTGTTTCAAATTTCTGAAGTCCTTCAAAAATAGCCTTTTCAACATCTGTCAGGTTTACGCCCGGGTTTGCTGTTACTGATATTGTAAATGCACCGGCAATCTCCTGTGAACCATTCCTTGCTGAAACACGTGAGGTAAGCTTCTTCTCCTTGACGAGAACAGTATAGAGCGGAGATTTTTTTGTACCCGACAGCAAATCACCCAGAAAACTCAATGCATAAGAATCCTTTGAATATCTCTCCACTGTTGGGAAAACCATCGTAAGCATTGGTGCCCTGGCAAAATTATCCTCGTGATAAAGCTTTACAGTGGACGAAAGTGTCACATTCATCGGCTCTCTCTTTTCGATATTTTCGCCGCGAGGAATTTCACCAAAGTATTTTTCTACCCATGTTTTTACCTCTTCCTTGCTGAAATCACCTGATATTACCAGGAATGCGTTGTTGGGCGAATAGTATTTTTTATGGAATGCCTTTACATCTTCAACGGTTGCATTTGCCAGGTCTTCCATCTCCCCGATAACAGTCCAGCTGTATGGGTGTCCTTTCGGATAGAGGTTTTTAAGGATGAGCCCGTAATTGAAGCCATATGGTGCGTTATCAACGCTTTCGCGCTTCTCGTTCTGAACCACGTTCTGCTGATTGGCCAGTGCAGCCCTTGTAACAGTATTTTCAAGGTACCCCATACGGTCAGATTCCATCCAGAGTGCCATTTCAAGTGCATTTTTCGGAACCACTTCATAATAGTTTGTCCTGTCCTGGTTAGTGCTGCCGTTGAGTGAGCCGCCAGCTCCCTGGATATTCCTGAAGAACTGGTCTTCACCTACATTCTCCGATTTCTGGAACATCATGTGTTCAAACAGATGTGCGAATCCGGTTTTGCCGGCCGTCTCGCGGCTGGAGCCAACATGATAGTAAACTGCTACCGATGCAATCGGATCAGATTTGTCATCGTTGAGGATGACGGTCAGTCCGTTGTCAAGTTCATACTTTTCAACTGGCAATGCAAGCTGATCGCCTGCTTTTTTCTGGCATGAGGCAAGAACCACAAATGCCACGAGTAATAGTGTTCTGAAGATGTTTTTCATAGTGTTTTATTTGGGATTATCTGATTTGCTGCATGAAGGCACTAATGTAAAACAAAATAACGGAGCAGAATACCCGATTAACATTTCTTCACAAATGACCGCCTCCCACTTCCGGGCGAATGCCAGATTATGAGAAAGCAGGGAGGTGAACAAATTCAAATTTTCTTTGTATCTTATTGCAGTAACATTAAACATAATATATCATGTTCGACCAGTTTGATCCTGCTGACGACAAAATGTTGCAGGTAATTGATAACAACGGCAAGGTCATTGACAGGGAGCGGATGCCGCAGCTCTCTGATGATGAGCTGTTAAAGCTCTACAGGGATATGCTCTTTGTCAGGACACTTGACTTCATGATCGTCTCATACCAGCGCCAGGGACGTGTCTATACTTACCCTCCAAACTACGGTCAGGAGGCAATCGGTGTTGCCGCAGGAGCTGTGCTCAGGCACGATGACTCGCTCGTCCGGCCTTCCGTGAGATGGGAGCCTGGCTTGCCAAGGGGGTGTCAATGAAGGAGATATTCATGTTTAACATGGGATTCGAGGATGGTATGCGCTTCGCCGGAGCCAACCATGTTCTCCCTTTCTCAGTGCCTATCGCCTCACAGCTTCTCCATGCCGCAGGAATAGGTTATGCCGTTAAATACCACGAAAAAGGACAAGGTGACCATTGCCTTCGTGGGCGACGGAGGGACCTCAGAGGGGGACTTCCATGAAGCGCTCAACTTTGCAGGGGTATGGAAAGTACCTGTAATATTTGTTGTACAGAACAACCAGTACGCCATTTCAGTACCGGTGAAGATGCAGACCGCCGGCCTCAACATGGCGATCAAATCAAAAGCTTACGGCATACAGGGTCTGAAGGTGGACGGCAATGACATCTTTGCTATGGTGGCAGCCTTCAGGTATGCACACGAGTATGCCCGCAGGGAGCAGCAGGCCGTACTGATAGAGGCCGTCACCTATCGCAAGGGAGCCCATACGACATCAGATGACCCGACGAAATACCGCACTACGGAGGAGGAGAAAGAGTGGGACAGGAGGACCCGCTGCGCCGCATGAAGTTATACCTGGAGAAAAAGAAATTGTGGTCTGATGCTGAGGAAGAGAGGATCACCGAAGAGTATAAGAAGGAGATTGACCGCCAGTTCCTGGAGACAGAACAGTGAGTAAAGTATCCCCTTGAAGATGCCTTCAAGTATATGTATGCTGAAATGCCCCAGGACCTTCGTGACCGACAGATCGAACGTAAAAATTGTTACAATGGAAAAACGGACGCAAATGAAAGCAATGAATATTGTCAATGCCATCAATGACGCTCTTGACATTAAGCTGAAGGAGGATAAGAACATTGTTGTCTATGGCGAAGATGCAGGCTTTGAGGGCGGCGTCTTCAGAGTTACGGAGGGATTACAGAAGAAATATGGTGCGGAACGGGTCTTTGACTCACCGCTGGCAGAGTCAGGCATCGCCGGCACTGCTGTCGGGATGGCCGTTGCAGGCTTGCGCCCTGTTATAGAGATGCAGTTCTGCGGTTTCATCTACCCGGCCTTCAACCAGATTATCTCGCACATAACACGCTATCATAACCGTTCCCGCGGACGCTACCGGATGCCGATAGTAATACGCCTTCCTTACGGCGGCGGCATCAATGCCCTGGAACACCACTCTGAGAGCATGGAGGCGATCTTCGCACATATCCCGGGACTTAAAGTGGTAGTCCCCTCGACACCCCATGACGCCAAGGGTCTTTTAATATCAGCCATCGAGAGTGACGATCCGGTTCTCTTCCTTGAACCGAAAAGGATTTACCGTGCCATCAAGCAGGAGGTCAGCGAGGAGAAATTCTCTGTGCCCATCGGCAAGGCAAAGGTACTCTCACAGGGCACAGACGTCACAGTGGTAGCTTACGGAGCGATCATCCGTGAAGTGCAGAAGGCTATGGTGATGGCCAAAGAGGCCGGTCACTCTGTCGAGCTGATCGACCTGAGAACCATTTATCCTCTTGACAAGGAGACCATAACGGCATCAGTAAAGAAGACCGGAAGAATTATATTCGTGGGTGAGGAGCCCCGCAGCTTCGGCGTCGGATCGGAGGAATAATGGCGCTGGCAAACGAGGAGGCGTTCCTTCATCTCGAGGCCCCGCCGAAACGTGTGGCGGCTTTCGATGTGATAGTCCCCTACCCTCGCGGCGAACATCACTATATGATCACCCCGGAAAAGATCTTTTATGAGATTGAACGAACAGTAAAATTCTGAAGCGATGAGATATATATTCAAATTCCCTGATATAGGTGAGGGCCTCACAGAGGGCATCGTGATTGAATGGTACGTTGACAAGGGGACCGCAGTGAAGGTCGGACAACCGCTTGTGAAGATGGAGACCGACAAGGTTGTGACTGACATTCCATCGCCCCGCGAAGGCGTCATCGCCGCACGGTACGGTAAGGTTGGAGAGACGGTTCACGTTGGCGAGACCCTTGTTGAGATAGAGATAGCGGGCGAAGCCGGAGCAAAGGCCAGGGCTCCTGAGATGGAGATGGTAGAGGAGACCGGCGCCGGAGTGGTAGGTACCATGGACGTAGCATCAAACAACGCCTATCTCCCCGCCAGCGACGAGGGGAGGGAAGTGAAGCCGGCAGCTGAAAAGGGCGCTGCACGCAAGGTGCTGGCGACACCTGTGGCAAGGGCTATGGCACGCGACATGAATATAGATATCAACCTGGTAAAAGGAACAGGTCCTGCCGGCAGGGTAATGAAGAGCGATATACAGAGCTTCCGCGCCACGGCAGCATCGGCCAAAACTTCCCCTGCCCTGAGTGTGGCGGCACAGGCCGCCGGCGAACTGGTTGAGATTAAACCAATGAGCCAGATGCGCAAGTCGATAGCGAAGAACATGCTACGCTCAAAACAGAGCACAGCACACATGACCCTTTTCGAAGAGCCAGAGGTGTCAGCACTGATAGCTGCAAGGGCAAAATACAGGGAAGAATACAAAAAAGAGGACATCAATCTCACATACCTCCCCTTTGTCATTAAAGCAGTAGCCGCAGCACTGAAGCGTCACCGCGACCTTAATGCAGAGATGGACTTCGAAAAAGGGAACATCATCTATAAGAACTACTATAACATCGGGATAGCGGTCAGCACACCTGACGGACTTGTTGTTCCGGTGATACGTAACGCTGACCAGCTCAGCATCAGGGAGCTCAGCAGGGCCGTGGCAGAGATAGCAGTCAAAGCCCGCGACCGCAAGCTAACCCTAGACGACATGAAGGACGGCACATTCACAATAACCAATTACGGTGCACTCGGAGGATGGTATGGCGTTCCGGTCATAAATTATCCCCAGGCCGGCATAATCGGCATAGGCCGTATAAGCCAGAAGCCGGTAGTGGTAAATGGTGAGATAAAAGTGGGTAACGTGATGCCTCTCTCACTATCTGTTGACCACAGGCTGATTGACGGAGCAGAGGCAACGGAGTTTCTGCTTGATGTGGCTGCAGGTATTGCTGATCCGCTTACACTGATAATGAGATAAAAAAAAGTCATATGGATTACGATCTGATCATCATTGGCGCGGGCCCGGCAGGATATGTAGCTGCCATAAGGGCAGGACAGGCAGGACTTTTATTAAGACAGCAATCATTGAAAAGAAGAATGTGGGCGGTATGTGCCTTAACTGGGGATGCATCCCTTCGAAGGCAATGCTCGAGAGCGCAAAATATTTCTCGAGGCTCTCCATGGCGTCCGACTTCGGTGTAGAGGGGATAGACCCGAAACAAATTTCCTTCAACTGGGAAAAGGGTGTAAAACGCCTCCCGAACGAATTGTCCGCAGACTCACAAAAGGGGTTGAGTTTCTTCTGAAAAAGAACAACGTCGAGATCATTGCAGGGACAGCATCGCTTGAAGGCGAGGGGACAGTCGTTGTTGACAACCGTAATCTTTCGGCAAAGAACATTATCATTGCCACCGGTTCCTATCCCAGGCCTCTTCCCTTCAAAGTGCACGAGAAGAAAATACTGAATCTCGAGAACCTGTTTTCAATGAAGGAGATCCCTCAGAAGCTGCTCGTGGTCGGTGAAGGAGCCGGTAGCAGCCGAGGTATCTCAGCTGCTGGCCCTGATAGGGAGGGATGTTACTCTGGTGAAAACGGCCGACAAGGTTTTC
>CAVSZC010000008.1:0-187736 GCA_963732365.1 uncultured Bacteroidales bacterium
CGGCTCCTGTCGCCACTTGGGTTAATCCGCCGCAGGATTATGAGATCAAATGTGAAGATGTGCCAAGCCTTACAGCATCAACTTTGATCTATACTAATAGTGGTTTAGGAGGCTGCCTTATAGAAGGATCTGTGTTGGGCATCATAACAGGCAATTATGATCCATGTGGAGGAATATTATATCAAACCTGGACTTTCACGGATCAATGCGGCAGGAAAATAGAATATATTCAAACAATTACAATAATTGATAGAACCAAACCGACCTTTACAGTTCCCAGCGATACCACCATTTGTCGTGACAATGACGGGAATACAGATTTAAACCCTATATATACCGGCGAAGTAGAAGATGAAGCTGATAATTGCACAACAAATTTGCTGGTCGAATATTTCGACGATCCTTCAAATGAGGGAACAACTGACGCAGCTGGATACATAATAAGAAGATGGACTGTAACAGATGACTGCGGGAATGACAGCATTCAATATCAGACCATATGGGTACAGCCCGTTCCAAGGATAAGTGTTGAAGTGCCTGACACACTCTTCTGTAACGGATCAACGATCAATTTCACGATTGACTCACTTGTAGTATCGAGAGGAGAGGTGATGTATAACCTCGATGTTACATACCCGGGACCGGTCACAGGAACATTGACAGACGGTTCACGACAGATTTTGAATATTTCAGATGTGCTTACCAATAATTCCGACTCTCACCAGACTGTCACTTACAGATTTTCACCTTACATTCAGGGTAAACCAGGAGACCCGACATGCTAGCAACGGAATTGATACACAATTGTAATACACATTGAACCCACTGCTAAAGTATCACATACACTCGCAAATGATGATCTTTGCAATGGGGATAGTGTGCGTATTGACTCTTACCACTATAACAGTACCTTACAGCGGAATAGAATTCAATGTCGATGCCATCACAACTCATCCGGATATTAACGGATTCACAGACAGAAGCAGACTTATTGTTACGGGACTATAATCACGGAACCTCTCACAAATTCAGGAGATACAGCAAGACTTGTGCTGTACATAATTTCACCGGTCACGCTTGATGTGAGTGGAAACCAGAAGTGTTTCGGAATAAATGACACTGTTAAGGTGTGGGTCAACCCGACACCGAGAGTGATACCGATCAATTTGACTTCGTCATATCTGCTACGGTGAGCCTATCAATATAACATTGACTTCACCGACGGTCATGAGTTCAGGGATGATCAGGTTTGACTATACAATTACAGCACAGAGCCGGCTCCAGTAGTTGCGGGAAACAGACAGATGCATTTGATGTGACGCCAGGTACCGATCTTACCTTTCAAGGCTACACCAATGAAAGCGACACACTTCATCTATGTTACTTTTCAATATAACTCCCAAGGTAAGTACAACGGAGTCTCTTGCGCCGATGGCATACTGTGCAGACAGAGGTCAAGATTCATGCACTACCACTCCAGGATCTTTTAATCAAGACTCCGATTCACTGTGACGGGTATCAGCAGTGGCAGCCTTGAGGTTATACCCTCGAAAGGAGCAGCCCTTATTATGTACTACTGGGAAGGACCTTTAGGTTGGTCTAGATCCAGTGGTAGTAACATGAGCGTTGTAGATGAATGAATACCCGGAAGGTACTGGGCACGCGTTGAGGATAATCTCGGTTGTGAATTCACGTGATTCAATCGAACTCTCTCCGCCGAATGTGACCAGACATCATATTCTATGAAACCAAAAGGATTACATGCCCGGGTTCAGATGATGGAGAGATTACACTCGCCTGACAGACGGTGATGGCATTTCCGATTATGCTTACGAGATATATAGTAGAGCCTTTTGGATCGAATATTATAATTGCTTCAGGCACTCTGAATGCCATACTAACACCTGTTATAATACCAATGCTTACTCCGGGAGATTATTGGCTGAAGCTAACAGATGACAACGGTTGTAAGATGTCAAGACATGTACCTGTACAGGATCCGGTTCTGTCAAATTCTAAATTGGACAAGTTCTAATTATTCTGGTTATGATGTATCATGTGCCACCTATGACGACGGATCTCTATGGGTAAGACCAGATATCGGGGAGAGGAGCCTTTACTTACCTGTGGACATCGACAGCCGGCGGTGTGATACCTGCCGGAATGGAGAATGACAGCATATTGACCGGGATACCTGCCGGTACCTATACACTTGAGGTCAGGGACCGTATGAACTGCCCGTTCTACTTCACCGAGACAATGACAGAGCCTGACGGAATTGACCTTCTTGATACGGTTTATTCATGGAGTCCTGACAACCAGTTCAATATCTCCTGCTTTGGAAGGAATGACGGCTCTATTGACCTTACATTTGACGGCGGTGCCGGAGCATATACATATGTGTGGACAGGCCCTCCGGGTGCCACACTTGTGCAGAATTTCCAAGATCAGGCAGGGCTAATAGCAGGAAATTATCACCTCCTTGTCACAGACGGAAATAATTGTACAAGGAATTATGACTTCCCGCTTTCAGAGCCTGACTCGGTTGGTATTGCTGTACTGCAGTCGTGGACTCCGGACAATGCGTTCAATATCTATTGTAACGGAGATAACGGAACAATAAATATAACTGTTACCGGCGGCAGCGGACCCGCTACATATGGCTATATCTGGAAAGATGTTTCAAATGCAGAGTTCAGCACAATGGAGGATCAGCCTGCCATCAAGGCTGGCAGCTACAGGGTCTATGTAACTGATGCCAACGGCTGTACAACTGACCGGGGTATCGAAATGAAAGAACCCCAGCCGCTCGAACTTTCACTGACCACTTCGGAAATAACCTGCTTAACAGCACCGGCATACAATGACGGGGCAATTGATCTGTCAGTCACCGGAGGACAAGCCGACTATTCTTATGTCTGGACAGGCCCTGCAGGGGCAAATCTTGTACAAAATGTGGCGAACCAGACCGGACTTATTGAGGGAAATTATAATGTCTCTGTTACTGACGACTACGGATGCATTGAGGATATTGATACGGCTTCTAAGCCGGCCTGAACCCTGGTCAATAACGATAATCAGGCCTTCAAACAGAAACGGATTCGACATAAGCTGCCTGGGAATGTCTGACGGATGGCTTAAGGCAATACCGCAGACCGGACTCGCTCCTTATACCTATGAATGGAGAGACCAGGGCGGGAACGTCATCGGGGCAACCGACTCAATCGGAGGGCTTATTGAGAGTACATATTCAGTCATTGTAAGGGATGCCCATCTATGTGAAGCAACTGCATCAGATACTCTTCGATCACCAGGGCAGATAGGAATGAACATAGTAACCCTGCTGAGCAATGGAGGAGACTATAACATCAACTGTGCAGGAGATGCATCGGGTCGAGTTAATATCACACCGGTAAATGCAGCAGGAACTGCTTCATACACATGGTCAGACGGCGGAAGCGGTGCCTCGCGCAATGACCTGAGAGCCAATATAAATTATACAGTCACTATCAGAGATTCAAACGGATGCTCTGCAAGCGAGCCTGTCTTACTTACAGAACCAGACTCATTGAAAATCGCATTTACATGGGTTGCACCGTTCTGCCCGGAGAGCACTGACGGAAGCATAACAGCAAATGTCACGGGAGGAGAGGGAATCTACTCATACGAATGGAGTGACGGACAGTCGACACAGGAGGCTGCAGGTCTCACAGCAGGTCTTTACAGGGTAACCGTGACCGATTTCAACGGATGTGAGATAGCTGACTCAATGAAGATAGAACCGGTCAACAGGATCTGTGTAGGTATTCCAAACGCAATAACCCCTGACGGTGATGGCAGGAATGACGACTGGAACATAGGCAGGATTGATTTATATCCTGAGGCAGAGGTTGTGATAATGAACAGGTGGGGAGAGGTTGTATGGATATCAGAGAACGGTTACCCCGTGCGATGGGACGGCCGTTCGAAAAATGGAAATATCCTGCCGATAGATTCATATCACTATGTTATTGACCTTAAAAACGGAGAGAAACCGATAGTTGGACATATAACCATTATCAGGTAATGCATGACACAAAAGGACTGGAACAGGTAAGGTGAAGAGGATTTTTCTCATATTGATTCTGGCTGCACTGGGGATACACATTAACGCTCAGCAACTGCCTGTGTACAGTCAGTACCTGTACAACAAATTCCTTATTAACCCCTCAGTTGCCGGCAGTGACGGCTATACGAGCGTCAACCTCACCACCAGGCAACAGTGGATCGGGTATGAGGGTGCTCCGCAGACTTATTCGCTCAGCGTGCAGACCAGGTTTCTGAAGCAGAACTATATTATCCGCGAAAACGTTTTCAATAAGAAGATCTTCAAACCTAAGACTACCGGTCGGGTAGGCCTTGGATTAAATATCTTTTCTGACATCAACGGACTTGTACGGCGGACCGGTTTTTCAACCTCCTACTCCTATCATTTGTGGATGGACGGCTCTACACAGCTTTCACTCGGGCTTGCCTTCAACGGCTATTTCTATAAAATAGACCAGGATCAGATCGTGGTTGAAGATCCTGATGACCCCTGGCTTTATTCTGATCTCAGGAAAGGCGTTTTTATCCCTGATTTCAGTTTCGGTGCCTCGATCGTCAACAGAAAATACACTGCAGGCTTTTCCGTCCTTGAGTTGATGGAGGGCTTTGTCAAGCTGGGAAGCGAGGCTTATAACGAACTTAAAATAGAAAGGACCTATTATCTGTTCGGGAACTATGACTTTGAGATTGATGCAAAAACTATCCTGCAGCCATCTTTGCTGGTCAAGATGTCAGAACAGCTGATGCCCCAGGCGGACATAGGGCTGACCTGGAACTATGATAACAGGTTCTGGATTGGAGCAGCATTCAGAACAGGAAGCGCCATAATCACAAATGTCGGTTTCCGGAAAGACAAGTTCTTTATCGGGTATTCATTTGATTTCACACTGCAGGCTATCCAGAGGTCTACATACGGATCGCACGAGTTTGTCCTGGCGCTGAAATTCGGCGACACTTTAAGGAAGTACAGGTGGCTTGACAGATATTAAAGGGCCTGCTTCGTCAACACGTAAATGAGGGAACTGGCTCTTTCCCTTTTGAATATATTTACGAGTGACAGGAAGAGGCCGGTTAGAATTCCGGCCGGCAGAGGAAACCTGTATCCACGGTTTCTGTAACTCAGGATGGATATATAGAAAATATCGAGAGGCATTGGTTTTACGTGGATGCACGATAAGCCATAATTCTGTGCAAATTTCTTAAGATTTCCGGGAGAGAAATGCCACAGGTGCCGCGGCACGTCAAGTGCAGCCCAATCGGGGTCAAACCATTTAAAATCAGCTGAATTTGTATTAGGAAGCGCAACAATACAATGGCCGCTGTCCTTTAAAGTCCTTCTGATCTCACTCATCCACCGGCCCGGATCATAGAGATGTTCAAGCACGTGCCACAGAGTGATGCAGTCGGCATACCCATCCTCGACAGATGAAATGCCTTCAGGATCAAGGACACTAATCCCGAACCGTGAAATTGAATATTCCCTGGCACGTTCACTTATCTCAATGCCGGTGATGCTCCATCCCCTGTTTTTCATATATCCGGCAAAGTATCCGGTTCCGCTTCCAATGTCGAGGAGATTTCCGGGCTTGCCTCCGTTTAGCTGCAGAAGCAGATTGTGCTTCTTCCTCAGCATGAAACTCCGGGCAAGATGGTAGGCATGGTCTGTGAGGCTGCTCTTTGTGTCAGAGTGTGAAATATATTCCTCGGAAACATAATATTCCTGTATCTTTTTTTCATCGGGAGGGGAAGCGGTGAATGCAAATCCGCAATCTTTGCACTTCTCAAGCAGAAAGCTCTCACCGCTAACAAGATGATCTTTAGCTGCGAAAAGACCTGAAATGTCAGTGCTGCCGCAAACCAGGCAATTTCCGGTATCAGACATTTGTTCTCCGTGTTTTCAGGGCAGAGAATGCTGCATAAAGAAGCATTATCAGCAGAATGGAGGAGCCTGCAAGTGAAACCCTGTTGCCTGTCTTATATGACCGGGGCTCGAACCTGAAAGTAATTGTGTGAGTACCTTCCGGCACTACCATTCCTCTCAGGACATAATCGGTACGGAAGTGCTCTGCAGGCTTATCGTCTATGAATGCATTCCACCCGTACGGATAATAGATTTCCGAGAATACAGCAATCCGGTCTCCAGATAACCTGGCTTCATAGGTCAGCAGATTGGGCCTGTATGAAGTGAGATAGATTGTATCGGTCTCTGAGCCGGGTTGTTCAACGACGGTCAACTGGTCTGCAAATCTTCTGTCGACGACCGCTTCCGTTGCCGGGTCAATGGTTTTTATTGCAAGGAGTTCGGCATCTGCATTTTCAACCAGTGTTGCCTTTTCAACGAACCATGCATTACCGAGGGCAAATTGGTTTTGCAGGGGCAATGCTTCAGGCGAGACTATTATATATCTGGTATTAAGCATATTAAGTCCGTTGAGGTTTGCCATTATACCCGATGCCTCCTCCCATGATGTGGAGCTTCTCAGTCCTGTTATGAGGGCATTGATCTCATCCGCGAGACTAGATTCAATCAGCTCCTGGTATCTCTTCATTTTGGCTCCGCTGTAACCTCCGATGGAGTTATGATGGTAAGAGGTTGATGCGTCGTTAAAGGTTGAGACTGTAAGGTTCAGTACCCTGAACTCATCTTTGTCGTCAAGAATGGCCTTATCTGCTGCTGTCGGGGCAAATGAGTTCTGTGATGATCTTTTAGTCTCGAAGTTCGAGCTGCCCAGGAATCTTGTATTAACCGGGATAAGGTCAATAAGAAAAAATAGCGAGATACCAATTATCAGATGGATCAACCTGATTCTGTCTTTAATAAAGAACCAGAGAAGGGTTGCTGCTGCCGCAATTAAGAGAGCTGATCTCAGGGCATCAGCACGCAGCATCATCTTCCGGTCGGCAGCCATGACATCTTTCAGCCAGTTATAAGAATCTGGTATTGAGGCCTCATCGCTCCTGAGATATGATCCGGCAAGGCCCGGCAGAAGGAAGAAAATAAAGGCAAGGCCGCCTGTGATAAGGGCTGATGTCAGCAATGCTTTAAGGGCCTTTTCCCTGCTCACAGACCCTTCGGTTACGGCTTTGAGGGCCAGAACAGAAAGAAGCGGTACACACAGTCCTGCAATCACCAGGATCATGGAGACAGCCCTGAATTTGTTGTACCCGGGGAAGAAGTCAATAAAAAATGAGGAGACAGGCATCAGGTTCTTTCCCCAGGAAAGAACGAGTGAAAGCAGGACTGCAGTGAGAATCCACCACTTCTCCTTCCCTCTGATAATGAAGAGTCCGTAAACGAAGAGGAACAAAATTATTGCACCGAAATATACTGGACCGCTGGTGGAGGGCTGCTTCCCCCAGTAACTGTAGAGTTGATCCTGTGCCTGTGCCATATTGTTTTTACGAAGCTCCTTGACGGTTTGGGAATCCCTGTCAAAAGGAGCCGTGGCCCCGCCCCTGAAGTTGGGGATAAGAAGGGTGAGAGTCTCGTCGATGCCATAGCTCCACTGTGTGATATAGGCTTTATCAAGTCCTCTTCCCTCGCTTGCATCATCTTTGGTAAGGTCACTTTTTCCTCTTGTTGACTCCTTGCCGTATTCCCAGGTGGTGTACAGTGCGGCGAAATTTACGCCGACAGCTACTATGGCAGCAACAACAAGCAGGCCCAGTGATTTAAGGAAGGGAGGAAGTGTTTTCCGCCTGATGACATCGACAAGTTCATAGATGCCAAAAACAATGAGAATCAGGAAGGTGTAGTAGGTTATCTGCAGGTGGTTAGCCATTATTTCAAGGGAAAGGAAGAGGGCGAAGAGTGCAGCGCCCCTGAAGGCATCGGACCTGAACGCATAGACAGCGCTTCCGACAACAGGAGCCATATAGGCCATTGCATAGACCTTTGTATTATGCCCTGCTGAGAGACTGACAAAAAGATATGTGGTGAATCCGTAGGCAATGGCACCTGCCACAGCCAGCCATGGGTTGACCCTCAGAAGAAGCAGGAGGATGTAAAAGCCGAGCATTGAGAGGAAGAGAGCGGCTACCGGTGTTTTGTATAGCCTTAGCAGATCATCAAGATGCTTTATGAGGTTACCTGGAAACTTGGCAGATATAAGGAATGCCGGCATTCCTCCGAACATGGAATTGGTCCATAATGGTTCACTTCCAAATTCCTCGCGATAATCGAATATTTCCTTTGAGGAGCCGGTAAACACTTTGGTGTCATGAGCATTTATCTTTTTCCCCTCAAGAACAGGATAGAAATACGCAAATGACAGAACCGTGAAAACAAGCACTGCAACCAGGTGAGGAAGGGCGGATCTTAAGGCGCTCTCTTTCATAAATCAGTCTTTAAATAAAATATGCCGGGTTAAATATCGCCCGACAAAAATACACCAACTCTACCTTAAATCAAACGAGTATATATTATACATTTGTCAGTTGAAGAGAGGAAGATGGGAATCGTTCAGCAGCAGACACTTCGCGGAGCAGCATGGTCATACCTAGGAGCTTTGCTGGGCTTTGTCAATATTGCTCTGCTTTCACCCCGGATCTTCACGACAGGAGAGATCGGCGTAGTGCAGGTGCTGATATCATTTGCGACCATCCTCTCGCAGTTTTCCAGCCTGGGCTTTATTAATGTCATTAACAGGTTGTTTCCCTATTTCAGGGATATACGCGAGAGACATAACGGGTTTTTCGCCATTGCACTGTCAATCACCCTTGCCGGACTTATTCTTACCTTGATTTTTCTGAAGTTCTACACACCCCAGTTTGAGGAGAACAACATAGATCGCTCACCTCTGATCTCGCAGTATTCGTTTTATCTTCCGGCACTCCTTACGATAACACTCCTCTTTAACCTCTTCGACAACTACAGTAAGGTTCTCTATGATGCAGTCCTCGGAACGTTCCTCAAGGAGTTCCTCTTCAGGCTTATCAATTTTGCGATGATCATCCTGTTCTGGTTCGGGATCATTGACTTTGACGGTTACATGCTTGGATATCTGGTATCTCAGGGTGTCCCGCTGATAGTCATCACATTCATCATGGTTCTGAGGAAAGAGATCTCACTCAAATTCAATCGCGGATACATTACTCCCGAGCTTCGGAAACAGATCCTGCTGTTGTCTCTCTTCGGTACCCTGACAGGTCTGAGCGGCTACGTACTTACCACGCTTGACAAGATGTTTATCAATCAATACCTTGGAGAGAGCCAGGTTGGAATTTATTCAATTGCCTCATATTTTGCTGTCCTGATAATGATCCCGGGAAGGTCGGTGGCCAAGATATCAATCCCTTTTATGGCCGAATTGTGGAAGAAGGAGGATCTTAAGACAGTCGACGATATCTATTTACGAAGCAGCATAAATCAATATGCGGTAGGATTACTGATTTTTATCGGTCTGATGGTTAATCTCGGCAACATCTTCCGGATTCTTCCGGAAGAGTACGGATCGAGTTATGCAGTCATTGTTCTCATCGGGCTGGGTAATCTTGTAAATGTCTCGGCAGGCATCAACGGAGTCGTGCTCAGTACTTCTGCGCTTTACCGTTACCAGACCTGGCTCATGTTCATTCTTATTGGTCTCTTTGTGATATCAAGCCTCGTTTTCATTCCCCTGATGGGAATTACAGGTGCCGCGGTAGCCTCAATGATATCCAATGCGATTTACAATCTTCTTTGTGTCGGTGTTGTGGGGTGGAAGTACAGCCTGTGGCCTTACCGGATGAATCATATCTGGATGACTCTTGTTGCTTCCGTTGCCTTCGTTGCGGGGACTCTGGTGCCTGAGATGCCGCTGTTGCCTGACCTGATGCTGAGGAGTGCCCTGGTAACTTTCGTTTTTACTGCAGGTCTTTATCTTTTAAAGCTTTCAGATGACATGAACAACATGGTGGATGTCATCCTTTCCACGATCAGAAAAGGGTTCCGTCAGAGCTGATTAACAGTTGATTTATCAAGTGAATTCAGCAGGCCGGAAAGATGGCCGGTGAGTGCTCTTCGCGAATATTCAAGATGATGTCCGCTGCGCCGTACAGGTATTCCCCCGGCAACTTTCAGGATAAAGTTTTTAATGCCCTCAGTATCATTGTAGTCATAGAGGCCCTGGTAACCACATTTTACAAGAAGCTGTGCCGCATCTCCTTCTGCAGGTCCAAGGAACAGCAAAGGTTTTTCAGTTGCGAGGTATTCAAATATTTTGCCCGTCAGTATCGCCCTGTTCGAGGGGTGATCAGGAATGACAAGCAGGAGCATGGATGTGCTCATTATATGTCTTATGGCTTCCGGATGCTCGCAGTATTTAATGAATTCTGTGGTCCCTTTTTCTTCATCAGGCGGGAACAGTGCCCGGATTTCATCAGGGACGCTGCCAACAAATCTTAGATTTACTGCAAGTCCGCTCTTCCTGATCTCATTTACAGCCCCGATAAAGCTGTTAACCGGATAAGAAGGCGATAATGTGCCGACATAAGTTATTGTAAATATCTCAGGTACAGAAGGAACCATCCCCTCAAAATCCTCCTCGTCATATCCGTTTGGCAGGATGAAAATCTTTTCTTTGACTGCGTCAACCTTGCTTTCAAGCATGGAAGCCAGTGTCTGGCCGACAGTCATGACAGCATCGGACTTTGTCAGGACACTCTTCTCCATCGCATTATCTGCCATTCTGGCAATGAATGAAGGGTTGAACATGTCATAATAATAGATGTCTGTCCATGGGTCTCTGAGATCGGCAATCCACCTGATGTCCGGGAATCTCCTTTTCAGTCTGCGACCTATGAGCTGGGTCGAATGCGGCGGGCTGGTAGTGATTATGAACCGGATATTCTCTTCCCTGATCAGTGCACGGGCTTTTCTGAATGCATATCTGTTCCATCCCCTGCGGGGGTCGGGAATAAAGAAGTTACCCCTGATAAAGCGGCTGATGCGGCCCTTCAGGCTCCTGTCTGCGCCGGCTGCGAAGCCGGCATGAGGTATTTTTGACTGGTCCTTGTCATAAAGGGCGAAGTAGTTAGTGGCTTTGGTTCTGTGTATCTCAACATCCAGAGGTATCTCACCGTAGAGCGAAGGATCTCTTGACGGATAGGCGGCATATTCGGGCTTAACGGTAAGAATAACAGGTATCCACCCTGATGATGGAAGATACTTGGTGAATTTAAGCCACCGCTGTACCCCGGCGCCGCCGCTGGGGGGCCAGTAGTATGTGATAATCAGCACTTTCTCTGGCGCCGGTCTCATCTCAAAGTTTCTTTAGCTGCCCCCGAAGGCTCACCTTGTCTGCAATTATTGCCCTTAGATTTGATACAGGCACTCTCTCCTGAAGCATCGTGTCCCTGTACCTGATTGTAACTGTCTCGTCCTCTGCCGTCTGATAGTCAATTGTTATGCAGTAGGGAGTACCGATGGCATCCTGACGACGGTAACGTTTTCCGATAGAGTCCTTTTCATCATACTGGCAGTTGAAGTCGAACCTAAGCTCATCAATTATCTTGCGGGAGATGTCGGGGAGGTTATCCTTACGCACCAGGGGCAGTACCGCCAGTTTCACCGGCGCAAGCACTGACGGAAGTCTCAGCACCACCCTGCTGTCAGGCACGCCGTCTTCCTTCGTGAGATCCTCCTCATAGTATGAGGCGGCAATTACCTGGAGGAACATGCGGTCAACACCGATGGATGTCTCAACAACATATGGGATGTATGACTCATTCTTCTCAGGATCAAAGTACTGCATCTTTTTGCCGCTGTACTCCTGATGCTGTCTGAGATCGAAATCGGTACGTGAGTGAATACCCTCAACCTCCTTGAATCCGAACGGGAATTTGTATTCTATGTCTGCGGCTGCATTGGCATAGTGTGCAAGCTTGTCATGATCATGGAACCGGTAATTGTCATCGCCAAAGCCCAATGCCCGGTGCCATTTCATTCTCGCCTCTTTCCAGTGGTTGTACCATTCGAGCTCTGTGCCCGGCTTGACAAAGAACTGCATCTCCATCTGCTCAAACTCGCGCATGCGGAAGATAAACTGTCTTGCCACGATCTCATTTCTGAAGGCCTTGCCTATCTGGGCAATACCAAACGGCAACCTCATCCTGCCCGTCTTCTGCACGTTCAGAAAATTGACGAATATCCCCTGGGCGGTTTCAGGCCTGAGGAAGATCTTCATGGCGCCGTCAGAGGTCGATCCGATCTCAGTGGAGAACATCAGGTTGAACTGCCTTACATCTGTCCAGTTCCTGGTGCCTGACACAGGGCAGACAATCTCGTTGTCAAGTATGATCTGCTTCAGCTCGTTGAGATTACCTTCAGTCAGTGCAGCAACAAACCTCCGGTTAAGGTTGTCATACTTCTCCCTGGTCTCAACAATCTTCGGGTTTGTTGACCTGAAGAGTGCTTCATCAAACTTATCACCGAAACGGGCTCTGGCTTTTTCAACCTCCTTCTCAATCTTTTCTTCAAACTTAGCGAGCTGATCCTCGATCAACACGTCAGCCCGGTATCTTTTTTTACTGTCCTTGTTGTCAATAAGCGGATCATTGAATGCGTCGACGTGACCCGAAGCCTTCCATGTTGTCGGGTGCATGAAGATTGCGGAATCAAGCCCCACAATATTTTCATTGAGCAGGACCATGCTGTCCCACCAGTATTTCTTGATATTGTTTTTCAGTTCAACCCCATATTGCCCGTAGTCATACACAGCACCAAGGCCGTCATATATTTCACTTGAGGGAAAAACGTATCCGTACTCCTTGCAATGAGACACTAACTTTTTAAAGATATCTTCCTGAGCCATCCTGATTTTAGGTTCTTCGTAACGACCGGGCAAAAGTATATCAAAATCCGCTGTTTTACAATCTGCATGGATGTCTGAAATCAATTTGTATCTTTGTTTTCCACCGCTGAAATTACCTCAGATGAAGGTTAGATGTGATTTTCTTGTTATTGGTTCCGGTATGGCCGGACTCACTTTTGCACTTAAGGCGGCAGCGCACGGCAGGGTGTGTGTGGTGACAAAGGCGGGCCTGGCTGATACCAATACCAATTATGCCCAGGGTGGAATAGCAACGGTAATGTATCCGCCTGATAACTTTGATAAGCATGTCAGGGATACCATGATCGCCGGTGCGGGATACTGCAAGGAAGAGGTTGTGAGGATGGTCGTCAGCGAAGCCCCTGAGAGGATCAGGGAACTCATTGAGATGGGAGTGGAGTTTGACAGGAAGGATGACGGCAGTCTTGAAATGGCTATGGAGGGAGGCCATACCGAGCACCGTATACTTCATCATAAGGACTCGACCGGGGCTGAGGTGCAGAGAGTGCTTATCAGCAAGGTCAGGGAGCACAAAAACATAGAGATATACGAGAATCATTTTGCCATAGACCTGCTTACGCAGCACAACCTGGGTGAGTATGTGACCAGGGAGTGGAAGGATATCAGGTGCTTTGGTGCGTATGTTGCTGATTTAAATGACAATAAGGTAAAAACGTTCCTTGCAAAGACAACGATACTGGCAACAGGAGGACTGGGTAATATATACCTGACAACTACAAATCCTGAGGTTGCAACCGGCGACGGCGTTGCTATGGTGCACCGTGCCAACGGCATCATTGAGAACATGGAGTTCATTCAGTTTCATCCTACATCGCTGTATAACCCGAATGAAAGGCCATCTTTCCTGGTCACCGAGGCGATGAGAGGTTTCGGGGGTGAACTGCGCAACAGTGCAGGACAGAAGTTCATGCACAGGTATCATGTGAGAGGATCTCTTGCTCCGCGTGATGTCGTTGCCAGGGCAATAGACCATGAAATGAAACTCAGGGGCGATGACTTCGTATATCTCGACTGCACTCATCTCAATGCTGAAGAACTCAAATCCCATTTTCCTCATATCTATGAGAAATGTCTTTCTCTTGATATTGATTTTACAAGGCAGAGGATACCTGTTGTGCCTGCAGCTCATTACTCATGCGGCGGAGTGAAGGTTGACATGAACGGCAGGAGCTCCATCGACCGTCTGTATGCTGTCGGAGAGGTCTCCTCAACGGGACTGCACGGAGCAAACAGGCTGGCATCAAACTCTCTCATTGAGGCAGCAGTGTACGCTCACAGGGCTTCTGAAGATGCCTCGGCCCGTATCGCTGAACTGACTTTTGAGGAGAAGATACCCGAATGGAACTATCATGGCACCACCCATCTTGAGGAGATGGTGCTGGTTACACAGAATTACCGTGAGATGCAGATGATAATGAGCAACTATGTGGGTATAGTAAGGTCTGACCTGAGGCTGGCAAGGGCAAAGACCAGGCTGGAAATAATTTACCAGGAGACGGAGGATCTCTACCGCAGGTCAACTCTCTCAAGAAAACTTATCGAATTACGTAATCTTATAGCAGCCGGTTACCTTGTGATAAAAATGGCACAGAACCGCCAGGAGAGCCTGGGGCTTCATTACTCAATCGATTATCCGGCCAGACCCGGCTCAGAGTTTTAAAAAATATGCGAACTGAAACAACCAATTACAACAACAGTCAGGGCGACAGCTCATTCCTGACTGCTCCCTTCTTTGGCAAGAATGCCTTCTGGAGGTATTTTCTGGGCACCGTCACCCCCTTCCTGGCTTCAAATATCATTGGCGCAATTCCCCTGATTGTGGTCATGGCTGCTCACTCCGGCGCAGGAAGCCTCCCCACAAAGGGTGGAATGCCTGATTTTGCAGCCATGGGAATTGACCTGAATCTGGGCTTCGCCCTGACAGTATTCCCTTTTGTTCTGGCCTTCTTTGCGTTTATACTTATAATCAGGCCACTGAACCAGAGGAGCTTCGCGACTGTGGTGAACGGAGGAAAGGGGATCAGATGGGGAAGAATATTTTTCTCGGCACTGGTATGGATGGCTATATCTGCTGTATGGCTTCTCTGGTCGGTAAGAAATGACCCGGGTAACTTCAATCTCAACAACACATCGAAATCACTAATAACGCTGGCAATACTCGCCATGGTCATGATACCTTTTCAGGCGGGGTTTGAAGAGCTTCTCTTCAGGGGATATCTGATCCAGGGTTTTGCAGTATTATCACGAAACCGCTGGCTTCCTGTTGTCAGCACATCACTTCTTTTTGGCCTCATGCATGGCATTAACCCTGAGGTAAAGGAATACGGATTTCTGACAATGATACCTCAATATGTTTTTTTCGGGCTGGTATTCGCAGTGCTTACAATGATGGATGACGGAACGGAGCTGGCCATAGGAGCCCACACAGCCAACAACATGTTCCTCTCGGTCTTTGTGACGCATAAAGACTCCGCGCTTCAGACTCCGGCAATGTATGAGCAGATCAACATCTATCCATGGCAGGATTTTGCCGGGCTGGTGATAATGTCGCTGTTGTTTATTGTGCTGATGGCTGTCGTTTACAGATGGAAGGATGTAAGAAAGCTTTACGGCACGATTGAGGTGCCTCAGAGAGATGATGCTGAACGAGGTTCAGATACCGTAGATGCCGGTTAGATCTTCACTGCGGCAGCTACCCCATTTCTCCCTTATCTCTTCAATGATCTCCCTTATTTCGTTCACATCGGGCGAGGTAAGCAACCTTAGCCTGGTATCCTTAAAATTGGGAAGCCCTTTAAAATAGCTTGAAAAATGGCGGCGCATCTCAAGAATAGCCGGCTTACCCTCTTTATGTTCAAGAGACTTGTCGAGATGCAGTAGTGCAAGGTCGGCCTTTTCGTCCACGGTCGGTTCCGGGAGCATCTCCCCCGTATCGAGATAATGCCTTATCTCCCTGAATATCCAGGGTCTGCCGAATGTTGCCCTTCCTATCATTATCCCGTCAACGCCGTACCTGTCAAACATAAGCTTCGCCCTCCCGGGTCCGTTTACGTCACCGTTGCCTATCACCGGGATCTTCATCCTGGGGTTGTTCTTTACCTCACCGATAAGTGTCCAGTCTGCTTCACCGCGATATAGCTGCGCTCTGGTTCGTCCGTGAATTGTGAGTGCGGCGATACCCGTATCCTGAAGCCGTTCTGCCAGGTCGACAATTATCTTACTGTTGTCATCCCATCCAAGCCTGGTCTTGACGGTTACCGGCAGATCAACCGCCCTGACGATGGCCGAGGTCATCTCAATCATAAGGGGGATATTCTGCAGCATCCCGGCACCGGCGCCGCGGGCGGCGATCTTGCGTACAGGACACCCGAAGTTCAGGTCGATCAGATCCGGGTTAGCCTCCCTGGCCCTGTGAGCAGCGTCAACCATCGATTCGATGATATGACCGTAGAGCTGAATCCCGATCGGACGCTCATAATCAAACAGATCAAGTTTCTTTACGCTGCTTTTTCCGTCTCTGATGAGGCCGTCTGATGAAATAAACTCGGTATACATGAAGTCGGCACCAAACATCTTGCATATATATCTGAATGAAGGGTCAGTGATATCCTCCATTGGAGCAAGAAAGAGAGGCTGCTCCCTTAATATGTTGTTACCGAATCTCAATTTCAGGGTCGGGAATTAAAGCTGGTCAGTACCGAACAGTGTAGGTGAAAGATCCTGTTGCGTCAACTCACCCTTCCGGAAGACGTATACCAGACCGTACCGTTCAGCCTGTGTCCTTTTTTCATCTTCAGTCATGGTTGCGAAGCGGGCTTCGATCTCGTTCCACAGGTTTGAAATATGGTCGTCAGACTCCCGCCGCAGGTCAGTCGTTCTTGTCACACAATCCGCGGCGCGCCTGCTTACGGTTTTATAATGATTTCGCGTCTCAAGGAATTTTTCATAACGTACCTTGACCACGGCGACAGACGGATTGGTCACAGGAGTATTGCCTTTTCTGATGCGGTACTCTTCCCCGTCAATAATTCTCTTTCCCCAGGCAATGAGCTCATTGTCTGTGGCCAGTGAAGGCAGCGCGGCATCTTCCGGAGAGATGCCGTAGAATGACCTGGTCTCTGCAGGCAGTTCCCCTCTCATCACAGCCATATTTACAACCCGGAGGAAATGGGTAATATACATTCTCGCCTTGCGCGCGGCCTCCTGGTTGGCCCTGCTCTTATCAGCCTGATTAACAAGCGTCTGTCTTTGAAGACTGATGGCATTTTCAAATACCGGAAGAAAACTCTGCAGCTTTACCAGGGTCTTCATTGAATAAGCCAGCCTGAACGGCGGTGTGTCTTTCCCCATATCCAGGGCTTTCTTAATTGCCCTCAGCCTTGCGGAGTCTGTGTTTGGTAATCTGCGGTACGGCATCAGTCTGAAATTATCCCCATCTATTTATATGCGAATGTACACTCTTGCAGATTTTTGTCAATACCCTTCGCAATTAAAAATTGTTGATAACCTTAAAAATATCAACAGCTCTTCCTACATTAGCATTCTGTAACAATCAAAAATAAATAATTCCATGTTTGACCGACAGATTTACATCAACCGCAGAAGCAGCCTCAAGGCAATTCTTAATGAAGGCATCG
Organism: uncultured Bacteroidales bacterium; assembly: GCA_963732365.1. GTDB lineage: Bacteria > Bacteroidota > Bacteroidia > Bacteroidales > VadinHA17 > SR-FBR-E99. The sequence continues at coordinate 17,555 of CAVSZC010000008.1, forward strand.
CTCTATTCACAGGGAACGTCGAGGCCCCGATGAATTATCCTGCAAACACCTATCACTGGAGGCAGGACAGTGATTTTCTCTATTTTTTCGGGCTTGACCTTCCGGGTCTGGCCGGAGTCATTGATTTCAATTCCGGTGAAGAAATAATCTTTGGCAACGATGTTGACATTGATGACATCATATGGATGGGGCCTCAGCCTGCCATGGCTGATCTTGGGGAACGGGTGGGCGTCAGTAAGACTATGCCTTTTGCCAGGCTGAACGATTATATCGGGAAGGCCCAGGCAGACGGCAGAACCATCCACTTCCTTCCTCCCTACAGGGCCGAGACAAAGATGACGCTCGGAATGCTCCTTCATGAGAACCCTTGCCAGATGCGAAGCAAGGCTTCTGAGAAGTTAATCAGGGCGGTGGTATCACTCAGGTCAATAAAAGAGGATGTGGAGATTGCCGAGATAGAAAAAGCAGGCGATGTGGCGTGCGAGATGCAGACTACTGCGATGCGTATGTGCAAGCCCGGCGTCACCGAGCAGGAGATCTTCGGTACCATCGAAGGCATAGCATGGGCCAAAGCCAACGGCCCCTCTTTTCCCATCATCCTCAGCATCAATGGTCAGACACTGCATAACCATGTTCATAATAATGTTCTCAGGGAGGGAAAGATGCTGGTTTCTGACTGTGGTGCCGAATCAGCTCTCCATTATGCCGCTGACCTGACACGTACCACCCCTGTCGGCGGGCGTTTCAGCCAGAAGCAGAAGGAGATCTATGAGATAGTTCTGAAGGCAAACACCGAGTCGATAAAAAAAGCAGGACCGGGTATCTCCAATCGCGATCTGCACCTCAATGCCTGCCGGATAATTGCCTCCGGACTGAAGGAGCTGGGGATCATGAAGGGTGATCCGGCCGAAGCGGTGACCGAGGGTGCTCATGCTCTCTTCATGCCGCACGGACTGGGTCATATGATGGGACTTGATGTTCATGACATGGAGAGCCTCGGCGAGAATTTCGTCGGCTATAATGACGAGGTAAAACGGAGCACACAGTTTGGTCTGGCGTTTCTCAGGTTTGCACTGCCTTATAAGCCCGGACATGTCTTTACTGTCGAGCCGGGGATATACTTCATTCCTGAATTGATATCACAGTGGAAGGCTGAAGGAAAGCACAGCCGGTTTATCGACTACGCGAAGGCTGAAACATATCTTGACTTCGGCGGGTGCCGCATTGAGGATGACCTGCTCATCACACCCAAAGGCAGCAGGCCTCTGGGCAAGGTAGCCCCGAAGACCGTCGAGGAGATTGAGAAGGTTTGTCTGAAATAACGTGGCGGCGCCCAATATGGGCGCTATTACATCTGTTAAAATGCCTTGTAGTACTCCCGGTTAAGCCTGGCTATATTGGTCAGTTTTATCTGTTTCGGGCACTGTGCCTCACAGGCGCCTGTGTTTGAACAGCTGCCGAAACCCTGCCTGTCCATTTCAGCTATCATGGCCCGTACGCGTGCCTTGGCCTCTATCCTGCCCTGGGGCAGCAAGGCATATTGTGATACCTTGGCCGAGACAAACAGCATGGCCGAGGCATTCTTACAGGCTGCCACACAGGCACCGCAGCCAATGCATATAGCGGAGTCAAAAGCCATATCACTTTGATGCTTGTTTACCAGCACTGAATTGGCTTCTGCAGCAGCACCGGCAGTAACCGAAATGAATCCGCCTGCAACCTGTATCCTGTCGAAGGCACTTCGGTCCACGATAAGGTCTTTTATCACCGGGAAGGCTTTCGCTCTCCAGGGCTCGATGGTGATGCTGTCACCGTCATTGAAATACCTCATAGCGAGGTGGCATGTAGTCAATCCCGGGACAGGACCGTGCGGGTATCCGTTTATATACATCCCGCAGCTGCCGCAGATGCCTTCGCGGCAGTCATGGTCAAACGCCACCGGTTCTTTTCCTGCCTCGACGAGCCTTTTGTTTAGGGCGTCGAGCATCTCCAGAAACGACATATCGGGGGAGACGTTGTCAAGATCATAGGATACGAAAGATCCTTTTGTCTTTACATTTTTCTGTCTCCATATCTTTAACTTGAGCTTCATATCAGGCACAATTAGAATAGGTTATTTATAGCTTCTTTCCTTAAGTTCAACAAACTCAAACTTCAGCGGCTCCTTGTTGAGTATCGGTTCGTCATCGCCGTTGTATTCCCAGGCGGCTACAAATGAGTACTCGCTGTCATTTCTCATGGCCTCGCCGTCAGGTGTCTGGTATTCCTCGCGGAAGTGGGCTCCGCATGACTCTTTTCTGTTCAGTGCATCTGTTATCATCAGCTTCGCCAGCTCCATGAAGTCAGCCACCCTGCCGGCCTTTTCAAGCTCCTGGTTCAGGTCAGTCCCTTCGCCGGGCACCATAAGGTCGCTCCAGAACTCCTTCTTCAGCTCATCCACCAGATTCAATGCCTTTTTCAATCCCTCTTCGTTGCGGGTCATGCCGCAGTAGTCCCACATAATCTTGCCAAGACGTCTGTGGAATGTTGTCGAAGTGTTCTTACCCCTTATTAAGAGGAGTTTGTCTATTCTCTCCCTTGCGGTCTTTTCAGCCTCGTCAAATTCTGCTCCTGTAGTCGGTACTTTCGGAGTACGTATCTCTCCCGAGAGATAGTTGCTGATAGTATTGGGAAGGATGAAGTATCCGTCACCGGCAGCCTGCATCAGTGAGCTGGCTCCCAGCCTGTTTGCTCCGTGATCCGAGAAATTCGATTCACCGATGGAAAAGAGCCCCGGAAGGGTTGTCATCAGTTCGTAGTCGACCCAGAGACCACCCATGGTATAATGTCCTGCAGGATAGATGCGCATAGGCTCCTCATAGGGGTCGAGACCTGTTATATGCTGGTACATCTCGAAGAGGTTGCCGTACTTGTTTTCAATGGCTTTCTTTCCCTGTTTCTTTATTGCATCGCGGAAGTCGAGGTTGACAGCCAGTCCTGTGTCTCCGACGCCGTAGCCGGCATCACACCGTTCCTTTGCAGCCCTGGAGGCCACGTCACGGGGAACAAGGTTACCAAAAGTGGGGTAGCGCCGTTCGAGATAATAGTCTCTTTCCTCTTCGGGAATATCATTTGCCGGACGCTTGTCACCCTTATTTTTCGGCACCCATATGCGTCCGTCGTTTCTGAGCGACTCAGACATGAGTGTCAGCTTGCTCTGGAACTCGTTCAGCTGTGGTATGCTGGTAGGGTGGATCTGTACGAAGCTCGGGTTGGCGAATGCAGCACCTTTCTTGTAAGCTTTCCAGGCTGCAGAAGCGTTCGAGTTGACTGCCAGTGTGGAGAGGTAATAGATCGTACCGTACCCTCCGGAGGCCAGTACCACGGCATGGGCCGAGTGTCTCTCTATCTCTCCTGTGAGAAGGTTGCGGACAATAATTCCACGGGCCCTGCCGTCAATGACTACTATGTCAAGCATATCCCTGCGCGGGTACATTGTCACCGTGCCGGCTTTGATCTGCCTGTTAAGCGATGAGTATGCACCCAGGAGGCACTGCTGACCGGTCTGCCCCTTTGCATAGAATGTGCGTGATACCTGCACGCCACCGAAAGAACGGGTGTCGAGGGTGCCGCCATACTCGCGGGCAAAGGGTACGCCGAGAGCAGAATAATGGTCTATCACCTGGTTGCTTACCTCGGCGATACGGTACACATTGGCTTCACGTGCCCTGAAGTCGCCTCCCTTAATCATGTCATAAAAGAGACGGTATACACTGTCGCCGTCATGCTTGTAGTTCTTGGCGGCATTGATGCCTCCCTGTGCAGCTACAGAGTGTGCACGACGGGGAGAGTCCTGGTAACAGAACACCTTGACGTTATAACCGAGCTCACCAAGAGCGGCTGCAGACCCGGCTCCTGAAAGCCCTGTGCCGATAATGATTATGTCAAGCTTCTTTTTGTTGGCCGGATTAACAAGTTTCGTTGTTGACTTGTACTTTGTCCACTTCTCTTCAAGTGGCCCTTCCGGGATCTTTGCGTTGAGCGTTATCATGGAATATTGTTTCTACAGGTTATTTGAAAAGCCATATTACAAGAGGAATTACCGCAAATCCGATCGGCACCACAATGGCATAAATCAGCGAAAGACCCTTGATCACCGGGGTCCAGAAATCATTATTGAGGCCCAGTGTCTGAAAAGCAGACTGAAGGGCATGAAAGAGGTGGAACCCAAGCAGGGCAAAACATATCCAGTAGAGGATGACATATCCCGGTATATTGAAAAGCTGCCATGCCAGGGAGTAGAAGTTTTCGGGATCACCTTCGACAAGACCCAGCTTGATGAAATAAAAGTTGAAGAAATGGATAATAATGAAGATAAGCACAGCCCCCCCGGTCCATATCATGAATCTTGAAAAAGCTGATGTTTCTGATTTATTCCTGACGGCATAGCCAACCGGCCTTTTAAGCCAGTTGATGATCTGAAGCGTGATCCCGTAAATGACATGTACAAGGATGGCCAGCATAAGGACAATTTCCACCACTTTTACCAGGGGAAATGTTGCCATAAAGTGAGCGGCAGTGTTGAACGGTTCAGGGTCTTCTTTCAGAAGCATCAGATTGATGCCAAGGTGAACCGGCAGGAACAGGAGCAGAAACAATCCGGCAAGCGCCATAACAAACTTTTTTGATACGGCAGAAAAAAGTATCTTGTTCATCGGCCTGGAACTTTTGGTTTGAGGTGAGGATAAAAAAAGTGATTTATTCATGGTAAATTTAAAGAGTTTTTTGTCATAATCAAATTGTTTGATGCGATGAATACAGATTACAGAGGCACTGTTGTCTCGTACGTTTCTGACGGCACAGGCTATCCTGTTGTCCTCCTGCACGGATATCTCGAGGCAAAGGAGGCATGGGAAATGATTTCAGCTGTTTTGTCCAGGAGCTACAGGGTCATTTCGATAGATCTTCCGGGTCACGGCGCCTCCGGGATCATCTCAGGCATACACACGATGGAGATGATGGCCGGGGCGGTGCATGCGGTCATTGAAAAGGAAAAGTGCGGGAAGGTAATCCTGGCAGGCCATTCGCTTGGAGGTTATGTCGCTCTGGCATTTGCTGAGCTCTACCCTGAGCTTCTGGCAGGGTATGTACTGTTTCATTCGCATCCTCATGCCGATTCCGCTGAGGCAATTAACAAGCGCAACAGGGAGATCGCGATTGTGGAGGCCGGCCGGAAGAACCTGATGTATCCGGCGAACGTATCTATGATGTTTGCGGAAAAGAACCTGTCACGGATGCCTGATGCCCTGGCGCGGATGGAGATGATAGCCTCGCGCTGTCCTGATGAAGGGATAATATCCATCCTCAGGGGGATGATGGCAAGACCTTCCAGGGCACATCTGGTCGAAGAGGGCAGAATACCACTGTTGTGGATACTGGGAAGGCATGATCTCTATTTTACGCCGGAGAAAGCCCTCGGAAATGTAAAGATTCCTGGCAACTGCAGGGTGGTTATCATGGAGGACTCAGGTCATCTGGGCTTCATTGAGGAGCCTGATCATTCAGCAGCAATCATTATAGAATTCGCAGAGGAATTAAAGTACTGATAATAAATTTGGCAGAAGTTATGAAAAAGAGATTACTGTTGCTGGCCGTTATTGCATTTAGCGCAGCGATGTTGCTTCCCGGATGCACCGAGGAGACAAAATCAGAAAGAGATGTGCCATCCAGAACTGACTGGTGGAGCGAAGCACGATTCGGTATGTTCATCCACTGGGGACTCTATTCGATCCCTGCCGGAGAGTGGGACGGAGAAACCAACCATGCAGAGTGGATACGCACAACAGCCAGGATACCCCTGGAGGTATATGACACTCTGGTGAATCATTTCAATCCTGTAAGTTTCAACGCCCGTGAATGGGTCACGATGGCAAAAGATGCGGGAATGAAGTATATCGTCATCACCTCGAAGCATCACGATGGCTTTTGCCTTTTCGATTCTGAGTACACAGACTTTGATGTTATGTCAACTCCCTTCAGGAGGGATATACTTGGAGAACTGGCGGAGGCATGCTCTGAACAGGGGATAGTACTCTGTTTTTACCATTCAATAATGGATTGGCATCACCCTGACTATCTTCCGAGGAGAGAATGGGAGACAACCCGCACGGCGGAGGTAGCCGATATGGAGAGGTATATTGCTTATATGAAAAACCAGCTCAGGGAGCTGACTTCCAGGTACGGGTCAATTGGTGTCCTCTGGTTTGACGGCGAGTGGGAGGATACATGGACTCATGAGAGAGGGGTTGACCTTTATGATTATGTGGGGAGCCTTCAACCCGGAATAATCATTAACAATCGCGTTGACAAAGGCCGGGCAGGCATGCAGGGGATGACAACCTCCGAAGAGTTTCGCGGCGACTTCGGCACACCTGAGCAGGAGGTCCCTGCAACAGGGCTGCCCGGTGTATTATGGGAGAGTTGCATAACGCTAAACAACAACTGGGGATATAACAAGGCTGACACAAACTGGAAATCGACAGATAGTGTGATAAGGATGCTGGCTGATGTGGCATCCAAGGGAGGCAACCTGCTTCTTAACATAGGTCCGAAGTCGGACGGTACCTTTCCTGACCAGAGCATAGCCGTTCTTAGCGGTACAGGAGAATGGATGTCTGTGAACAGCGAATCAATATATGGCACCTCGGCCTCACCTTTTTCTTCACTTGAGTGGGGCCGCTGCACCATGAAAAATGACGGCAGGAACACACTTCTTTACCTGCACGTCTTTGACTGGCCCGAAAATGGGATACTTAAGGTTCCTGATCTTAAAAATAAAGTTCGCAAGGCATATTTTCTCAGTGACAAGGGTAAGCTCAGCATTTCAAGGGATAACGGTGAGATCAAAATAAAGGTCCCGGACGATGGTCCCGACAGCCCTGATACCGTCATAGTGCTTTTAATAAAGGGATTGCCGGAACTGGTCGCTGCTCCCGTTTAGATACTTTCTATGTAGCCGAGTGCATCGAGAAGGGTTCTGTCAATCTTTTCCCAGAGCGGATAGAAGCCCTTGCTGTCGAGCATATTGCGGGCAATGTAAGCTTTAAGCTGAATGTACAGAATATTTTCGGAGGTACTTATGCCATCATTATCAGGCGGGATGCCATTTTCAGAAGCATACCTGACAAATTTTGACATGAGATCCTGGCCAGACAACCACTCATCGAGAGAGGAAAGGTCACGGAATTTTTTCATTGCCTCCCGGTTGTCTTCCGTAAACTTCAATGCATACCTGAAGAGGAGGCCTGAATTCCGGATGGCAATGAAATAATCTGAGATGCCTGTGGTGTCAATTGGTATAAAGATGTCGGGCATTATGCCGCCGCCGCCGTATACTGTCTTACCTCCTGGAGTGGTATATCGTAGAGAATCGGGTAAATCTATTGAGTCAACCTGCTCGAATTCTCCGTGTATATATCTAGTGCCCAGTTCCTCGTAATATTTTTCAATGCCTTCGTCGTAGGGCTTCTGTATCGATCTGCCAGTAGGGGTATAGTAACGTGCAATTGTGAGTCTCATTCCCGATCCGTCCCTGAACATGACAGGTTCCTGCACCAGGCCCTTGCCGAATGAGCGGCGGCCGATGATGGTGCCACGATCATTATCCTGAACTGCTCCTGCCAGTATCTCGCTGGCAGAGGCGCTCCACTCATCAATCAGAACAACGAGCTCACCCTGTTCAAAATCACCGTTTGATGTAGCTCTCACCTCCTGCCTGGGTTTTGCCTTGCCCATTGTAAAGACAATGAGCTTCCCTTCCGCCAGAAACTCGTCTGCTATCATGGTGGCAGCATCCATGACACCACCCGAGTTGCTTCTCAGGTCAAGTATCAGCCTATTCATTCCCTGCCCCTTGAGATCACGCAGTCCCTGCCTGAACTCCTCATGCGTGGTTAGTGCGAAGTTGGAAATCTTTATATATCCCACGTCGTCTGACATCATGTAAGAGACGTCAACACTGAAAATGGGGATTTTATCGCGAATGATTGTAAAAGGCATTAGCTCAGGCACACCTTTCCTGGCAATCTTAAGATCAACCCTTGTTCCGCGCGGGCCCTTGAGCATCCTGACAATGTTTTCGTCAGGGATTCCTTTGCCAGCGATGAGTGAATCGCCTACATAAATGATCTTGTCACCCGCCATGATCCCCGCCTTTTCAGATGGGCCGCCAGGTATAGTGCTAATGATCAGGACAGTGTCAGTTATGGTATTGAATGAGACACCAATGCCGTCAAAATTCCCCTGCAGCGGCTCGTTTGCCTCTGTAAGATCGCGTGCAGATATGTAAACAGAGTGGGGATCAAGCTTGCGCAGCATCGTCGGGATGGCTTCCTCGATGAGGGCATTTCGGTCTATTGTGTCGACGTAGTCTGATTCAATGATATCGAGTATACGGCTCAGCTTGTCATTTGAGGCCGGGAAAGTGGTACTCATGCCTGTGTTGGGATGAGGCATGTAAAAGCCGATAAGAATTCCCAGTGCAATGCCGGCGGAGATAATAAGCGGAAGATATGCTCTATTGTATTTCATTGTCCTTTTCTTCTAAATCTATATAAACCATCTCGATACCTGCTCTTTTAAGCAGGTCAATGCCTTCCAGGTTACGGTACTGATTGCTGTACACAACGCGCCTGATACCTGATTGTATGATCAGCTTCGAGCACTCCATGCATGGCGAATCGGTGATATAGAGGGTGGAATTCTCACTTGAGTTATTTGACCTGGCTACCTTGGTGATGGCGTTTGCCTCTGCATGAAGAACATATGGTTTGGTCACATTGTTTTCATCCTCACAGACATTTTCAAACCCTGAGGGGGTTCCGTTATAGCCGTCAGAGATTATCATCTTGTCCTTGACTATCAGCGCTCCCACCTGCCTTCTCTTACAGTAGGAGTTCTCTGCCCATATGGCAGCCATCCTCAGATATCGCCTGTCAAACTGCAGCTGTTTCGCACCGTATGGGTGGATGGCATCCTTACTGTTCATCCCTCTTGTTTTGGATTGACAAACATAATTGATTTTATGCTAACTCAGACGTATATTTCGCCTTTAAGATAAAGCATTGCCCTGCCGGCGATCAAAGTGCGGTCTCCGGCAAGGGAGCATTCGAGATAACCTCCCCTGGCAGAGAGCTGTCTCGCTTTAAGGGTTTTTCTGCCGAGGCGTTCTGACCAGAAGGGGGTAAGTGTCGTATGAGCGGAACCGGTCACCGGGTCCTCATCAATGCCTGCCCCCGGTACAAAGAAGCGCGATACGAAATCGACATCACTGCCGGGGGCGGTGACAATAGTTCCCCGCCCCTCTGCCCGGGCAAGTTTTCTGAAGTCAGGAACAAGATTGACTATGTCGCTTTCACTCTCATATAAAAGAAGGTAATCGCTTCTCCCCCTGTAGCATTCAAGAGGCTCTCTTCCCATGCTTTCCCTTATTATTTCAGGCAATTTGCATCGTTCGGGAGTATCGGAAGGGAAATCAAGCTCGAGCTTCTCACCCCTCTTCCTGACAATAAGATCTCCCATATGAAGAGAATGAAATGTCACCTCTGACCTTGCAGGCTGAAGGATATTCATCACCACGAAGGATGATGCCAGGGTGGCATGACCGCAAAGGTCAACCTCGGTGACAGGTGTAAACCATCTTATAAGCCAGTCGTTTCCCTGTTGCATAATGAATGCCGTTTCCGCAAGGTTGTTCTCCAGGGCAATATTCTGCATAAGGTCATCGGCAGGCCACTCGCTGAGAATGCAAACTGCAGCAGGATTGCCGCTGAAAGGGCCTGTGGTAAAGGCATCAACCTGATAGATAGGCACTGTTTTCATTTCAATGTTTTTGTATCGCTGACAAAGTTAGAAATGTTTGACGTGAAAAATTCTTCAGATACGGTCTAACTATTTTATATTCGTACTATGATTACTGTTCCGGATACAAGCCGGGGAACTGCCATCTTCAGGCTTACCCCGGCACGATGCAACATATTTGTTGTCAGCAGGCAGGGCAGGGTGATACTCATTGATACCGGGATCCATGCTGACCGGGGAAGGGTGGAGAGTGCTCTCTCCAGGAAAGGCATTGTACCTGAGGCAGTTGTTCTGACCCACACTCACTTTGATCATGCCGGCAATGCAGCATGGCTGGCCCGTGAATATGGTGCAGAAATAGTAGTTAATGCGAAAGAGAGCGAATCCCTTGTAAAAGGAGACACCCCAATTCCCTCAGGGACATTGTCATTTACAAAAGGGCTGGTAAGTATCGGAAGAAGGATCACCCCGGTATTCAAATATGAACCATGCATGGCTGATCATGTTTTCGATGAGACTTTTGACCTGGGCCGTTACGGGCTTGACGGATTTGTGATGCACACTCCCGGGCATTGTGCAGGGCAGTCGGCAGTTATTATTGACGGGGAGGTGGCGATTGTCGGTGACTCACTGATTAATATTGCCACTGTAAAAATATTTCCCCCTTTTGCAGACGATGTCGATGAACTTCTACGGAGCTGGAAGAAACTCCTTGCAACAGGGTGCCATACGTTCCTGCCGGGTCATGGAAGTCCGGTCAGCCGCGAAGCCCTTGAGGCGGAGTATGAGAAGAGGAGGAAGGGCTGATCAAAGTTTCAGCTTCACATTTACTCTTGCCAGCAGTGCTGTAAGGCCAGCCATGAGAAGGGCCCAGACCAGTGAGCCTGCAACGACAATCAGCGGATCTGAGGACTGTTTGTAGATCAGGATTGGAATCCCCGTCATCCAGATTGCATGATAGAGAATGTCAGGTGCCAGGTATGTTGTCAGGGAATACTGCCCGGCTGGTTTGACAAATGCGGCCCATCCTGTTCTTTTTTTCACATCGGCGATCCAGTAGATCAGTATAAAGACCAGGAAACTGATTCCGTTGCATATCATGCCCCAGCTTGGAGTTGCATGTATCTTGGAAATAATGAACCAGTTTCTGAGGATGAATCCCAGCATGATGCTGAGTGCACCGATCACCGTAAATAAAATGATAATCCTTCCGGTATCGATGGATGCATGCTTTCTTACCATCACGCCGGCAGTCACCCCTGTAAGTACGATGAAAGGGACGTTTCCTTCAAGCAGTATTCCGAGCACAGGTTTTACAGGGTCAAGGAATCGGAGAAGGTCGAGTCCGGAAAGGATATTCAGGAGGAAGAAGAAGAGTGTAACGAGAAGTATTTTCACCAATGAGTCGCGGAAGAGGAGCCAGGTGAATGCACCGATTAGGTATCCCCATCCGATCAGTCCGAGGATGCCCCACCATCCGGTTATCATCCATCCGGGGTTATCAGGCTGTCCTGACCTGAACCTTATTGCCAGCACTGCAAGGGCAAGCACTCCGATGAGTTGCAGTATTGCCTTCAGATATCTGCCGGTCTTAATGGGATAATCATTCCAGACAAAGAATACGGCAACATACATCATCAGTGCCCAGAGATCTTTGCTCATTCCCGTGAGCTCAGGATTCACTCTTCCTGTATTGAGCATTAGTACCCCGATGATTAAAAGGCTCAGGGTACGTGTCAGGATGTGGAGGCTTATCCTCCCCTTAGTGTCTTCTTTTTTCAGTCGGTTTGTAAGGGCAAAGGGTATGGCCATCCCCACGATGAAGAGGAACCCTGGAAAAACCCAGTCTGCAAGGCCCATGCCGTCGAAGTCAGCTTTTGTATGTCCCAGCCAGGCAGGGGCCACCTTCATGTTCAGGTCATTGACGAAGAGCATCAGCAGAAGGGTGAGGCCTCGCATGATGTCAATTGAGGAGATCCGGACGGGATTAGTCATGGCAGGGGGCGTTTTACCGGCTAATTTAAAACAAAAAAAAGGCATACCGTAAGGTGATGCCTTTTTTGGAAATATAGTTTGGTTACAGTACGGGCAGAATAACCTTGTTTATCACGTGTATCACTCCGTTTGTTGCCTGTATGTTGAGGAAGTCGGGGATCAGGAACGACTCACGTTTTACTGCGTCGGTGATCTTTATCTGGGAAGCGTCAATCGTAAAGCTCTGTCCGTTGAGCGTTTTAACGCTGAGCGGTCCTGCAGGCAGGTCGCTTGAATAGACGCGGCCGCTGACAACATGATAGAGAAGAACTTTTGTGAGCCCATCTTTGCCGATTGCAGCTATCAGCTCATCAAAGCTGTTCAGCTTAAGTTCGGCGAGCAGTGCAACAAAAGCATCGTTTGTCGGGGCAAAGACCGTGAAAGGACCACCGGTGGCAAGCACACCGTCGAGCCCAGCATATTTCACTGCTTCAACGAGGATGCTGAAGTTGGGATTGCCTGCGGCTATCTCAACGATATTCTTTGCAGGAGGCATGAGCACCTTGTCAATGACATGGATTACACCGTTGAGGGCTTTGACGTCAGCCCGTAAGACTTTAGCATCATTTATCATAACACTGCCGTTCAGTTTTACTTCTACTGCAGCCCCGTTTAGTGTAGGAACGAATCCGTTACTGAGCTGGTATGAATAGACCTTACCGGCAACGGCATGGTACAGAAGAATAGGACGGAGCACGTCAGCCGGTATGTCCTTGATACCCTTGACGCCAAGTTCTTTGAAGAGTTTCTCAAAAGCCTCATCAGATGGTGCAAACAGCGTCAGCTGGTTCTTAGCCACTGTCGAAATAAGGTCTGTCTTTACAAGAGCAATGATAAGATTTACGAAAGTGGGAGGTCTCTTTGAGAATGCAGGTGATCTGCCGCCGTATTTCAGGAGGTCATCTTCTGCAAGGAAGAGTTCAGGATAGAGTTCACTGTTCTCGAGTGTGGTAGGGATATCAGCAAGGCTGCCTTCCGGTTCAGCAGGCTGAAACTGGTCTTCTTCCTTGCTACAGCTAACTGTTGCAAGAGATAAGGAAAGTATTATTGCGAGGGCAAACTTTCCGGCGCTTAAATTGAATCTCAAGGTTTTCATAGACGTTCATATTATAGTTACAATAAATAAACAACCATATCTTGTTAAATGTTCGCAAGAAATCAGAAGAAAATTTGAAAAATATTTTAACAATCAGAATATAAGCATTATAACAATGCTTATGATTTTTAATTTATACAGACGCTGCAAATTAATGTACATATAATAGAATTTAAAAGAGAACAAAATATGAGCAGTTGAATAGATTCATAAATATAACCAGGACCAGTTAAAGGAATTTGTGATAGCTCAGGGAACTGTAAGTGTGAAAGTGAGTTTTGAGAACACAAAACGAGAGTGCTCGCTCACACTCTCGCTCTTTTATCAGTCCTCCTTCGCCAAGGCTTCGGAGGACGATGTACCCGTAGCGGATAAAAGTTGCAACCAGGTCACTGTAACTATGACTATTGAGATATAATTTTCTCTTTGCGGTTTGACACCTAGAATTTACTGAAAGTCAATTTCATCAGCAGTTGGATTGTTCGCATAACTTTCATAACTTTATCAAAACCATTACTTTTAATATGTCAAGCCTGATCCCCGGTTTTGCATACGACATTTTCATAAGCTACCGACAAAAAGACAACAGGTACGATGGCTGGGTTTCTGAGTTTGTTGATAACCTGAAGAGAGAACTTGATGCCACTTTCAAGGAAGAAATTAGTGTTTATTTCGATATTAATCCTCATGACGGATTATTAGAAACTCATGATGTAGCTGCTTCGCTTAAGGAAAAGTTAAAGTGTCTCATCTTTATACCGATCATATCGAGGACCTATTGTGATCCCAAGTCTTTTGCATGGGAGCATGAATTCAAGGCATTTCTGGATCAGTATTCCGGTGATCAGAATAGATTAATGGTTAAGCTGCCAGGCGGGAATGTAGCGAACAGGGTATTGCCGGTCCGTATCCACGATCTGGATAAAAAAGATATAAAATTATGCGAGTCGCTCCTGGGAGGAATACTACGTGGAGTTGAATTTATTTACAAGGAGCCGGGAGTCAACAGATCGCTGACTCCTGCCGATGATGAAAAGATTAACCTTAACAGAACCAGGTACAGGAATCAGGTAAACAAGGTATCCCTTGCTATTAAGGAAATTATTTCAGGATTAAAAGGGGAGTATGAGCAGTATGATTCAAACCGGATGGAATTTCCTTCTGCTTTGAAACAAATCATTCAGGAGAAGTCAATTATAGTACTGCCCTTTGAAAACATGAGTCCTGATCCGGACCAGGATTATTTCAGCGACGGACTTACGGAGGAGATAATTACTGATCTTTCGCAGATACATGATCTTCTTGTGATCTCGAGAAGTTCTGCAATGACATTCAAGGGAGCTAAAAAGAAGTGCAGGGATATTGCACACGAGGTGGGAGTTCAATATGTCCTGGAAGGGAGTGTAAGAAAGGCCGGAAATGACCTGAAAATTGTTGCCCAGCTGATCGATGCGGGTACTGATACCCACTTATGGGCAGATAAATTTACAGGAAGTATAAATGATGTATTCTCTATTCAGGAGAAAGTGTCCCTTGCCATTGTAAATGCTTTGAAGATTAAACTGAATAGCGATGAACAAAGAAGAATTTCTGAGCTCCCGACAAACAATTTACAGGCATTTGAATACTATTTTAAATCGAGGCAGGCTATGGGAGCATGGACTGAACCTGAGCTGGAGAAGGCTGAAGAACTGATTCTTAAAGGTCTAGAGCTTGCAGGTGAAAATTCGCTTCTGTATTCTCAATTGGGATTCATATATTATAGCTACTGGAATGTTGGTTATAGAATTGACGAAAAATACCTGAAATTGACCAATGACAGTGTTAAAAAGATATTTGCCATTGAGCCGGATTCTATTCATGGGTATTTTCTGAAGGGAACTCTCGAGATGACCGGTGGGAGTTTAGTCCAATGTATTTCTGACATGAAACGGGTTATAAAACTTGACCCTAATCACGCTGATGCCTTGTTCTGGATTTGCATGGTATTGGGATGCATGGGTAAGTCAACATTAGCCACCTCTTATTATGAGAGGCTGATGAAAGTAGATCCTCTGAATGTTGTGGTTCAATCACTTCAACAAATGATGACAATATTTGATGGGAACCCAGCTATACGGCTTGAGCCGATAAGGAAGCTTTATGAGTCAAATCCTGATTTCATAGGGAATCAATGGCTGTACATAAATATCAATGCCTTTTTAGGTGATTATAAAGAGGCTGTTTCTGCTATTGATAAGTTTGTCATTATATTCCCGGATAGTAATCAATATAATAAATTTTTCAGGTTATTCAGGGCGTCATTAACTGGAGAAAAATTTGCACTAAAGTCTATTGATTCTGATCTTGAAAAGTGGGCAGAAAAGGATGCAAATTATTCATATGGAATGGCCCAGTGCTTTGCATTGATAGATGAAAAAGAGAAAGCAATGAATTGGCTCGAAATCTCAGTAAATCTTGGCTGTTTCAATTATCCAAATCTGAACGAATATGATCCTCTTCTTGAAAGCATAAGGGGTGAAGAACGATATAAAAAGTTAATGGAAGTGGTGAAACACAAATGGGAGAACTTTGAGTTATAATCCTTTATGAAGCATGCGAAATTAGTTCAGGCCAGATCATAATCAGAAGCAAATACTTGAGGTCGGGAGGTCCTCTGGATAAAACCAGGAAAGTGTTGAACAAAAAAGACACCTGGTTGCAACTCTGACAAAAAATCCGATTTTCAAATTTTAAAAATTCCAATCCCCGTCACAAAGTGTGAGTGTGAGTCTGGAGGAAAAAGATCGAGAGTGTTCGTTCGAGCTCACTCGCTCTCACTCTCGCTCTTTTATCAGTCCTCCTTCGCCAAGGCTTCGGAGGACGAAGTACCCGGAGCCGGGATCGAACCGGCACGGCATCGCTGCCACTGGTGTTTGAGACCAGCGCGTCTACCAATTCCGCCATCCGGGCGGCGTATCAACTATCTCTGCTTCTTTATCTAAACTACTGTTAAACAATGCTCTCTTTCCTTTACTCATCCGGATGGCGGAATTGCCTCCCCTGCAGTCCGGCTGCTCTCTGAAAACACCCACCGGGTGTTTTCTTCACGCTCCCCCCTGCCATCCGGGCGGCGTATCAACTATCTCTGCTTCTTTATCTAAACTACTGTTAAACAATGCTCTCTTTCCTTTACTCATCCGGATGGCGGAATTGCCTCCCCTGCAGTCCGGCTGCTCTCTGAAAACACCCACCGGGTGTTTTCTTCACGCTCCCCCCTGCCATCCGGGCAGTATTGTCTTGCAGTCTTGCAGTCTTGCAGTCTGCAAAAATAGAACAAATTTTTCAAACGTAACACTATTGCCTATTGCCTATTGCCTACTGCCTAACACCAGAAGCTCCACCTTCCGGAACTCCACCGGATGCGACTCTGCCTGTAGGGCTATGTAACCTCCTGTCAAAGGGGTGCCGTCGGGAAGAGGAAACCCTTCCGGCTTGTCACCGCCGATCTGGGGCTTGGTGTAAGTCAGCACAGTGTCGCCGTTTACCAGGTGGTGTACCAGGCTGTCGCCGTAAACGATAAGCTCGGCCGTGACCCATACATCACCGGGGAATGTGCCGGACGAGGATGAAACGCAGTGATCTGTAATCAGGGCCGTGTCAATGACTATATGTGTCCCCGGAGTACAGACATTCATGGTAGACCTTATGTCATCGCCTGTGCCGCCAAGAAACTGCGCCTCAATGGAAACGGGAAAACTCTGGTCCGGCAACACCGATTCGGGCGACTGCGAATGAAACATTATTCCGCTGTTGCGGTAACCCCATGACGGCCCGCCGGGACACTGTTCACCGGTGAACCTGTATTCCACCCTCAGCCTGTAAGAGGAGTATGGTGTCTGATAATAGATATGACCGAATTCATTACTGAACTGCTCATATTCGGAGTAGGATACTTTTATCACTCCATCCTCCACCCGGAAGGTGTTCTTGTAGTTTTCTCCAAGAGGCGATCCTGCCATCTTGATCACCCAGCCGTCAAGGTTCTGGCCATTGAAGAGTGGAATCCAGGTCTCTTTAGCTGCCGGCGGGTTTCCGCAGGACGTAAGCAATGTGATGATTGTGAGCGTAATAATAATATTCTTCATTAGTATCAGATTTAACTTGTGAATTATTTTTTAACCACAGATTTACACAGTGTTAGAATGGAGTTTCACTGTTTTGACTTGAATATAACAGTGCAACTCTGTAAAAAACTCAGTGTTACTCTGTGTTTAACCCCTTTAACCCCTCACTCCTCATATCTCATATCTTTTCTCTCTGAGCCCTGCGCTCTGCGCTCTGAGCCCTCTGCCCCTGGCCGCATGCCTTTTCAATCGCAATCTGTATTCCATCCGCATCATACCCGCACTCATGCCAAAGCTCCTGCTGTGTGCCGTGCTCGACAAAATAGTCAGGGATGCCCAGCCTGTGAATCGCAGGTTTGTATCCGTGATCAGCGGCGAACTCAAGTACAGCGCTGCCAAACCCTCCCTTTATCACTCCGTCTTCAACGGTAATGATCTTGCTGAATCTCTTCATGACCTTATGAAGCACCACCTCGTCCAAAGGATTGGCAAAACGCATGTCATAATGCATGACTGTGACTCCCTTCTCAGCCAGCCTGCCGGCTGCTTCAGCAACAAAGTTACCCGGGTGCCCGATGCTCAGCACGGCAATATCCTCTCCCTCTGTTATCATCCTTGCCTTTCCGATTTCTATCTCAGTAAAAGGCTGCCGCCAGTCACAAATTGCTCCTGTGCCTCGCGGATATCGTATGCTGAAGGGCCCTTTTATCTTCTCAAGCTGTGCTGTGTACATCATGTTGCGCAGCTCCACCTCGTCCATCGGTGCTGCAGTGATCATACCCGGAATGTTACGCATGAAGGCGAGGTCAAAGAAACCGTGATGTGTGGCGCCGTCTGTCCCTACCAGTCCGCCGCGGTCAAGACAGAAAACGACTTTCAGTCCCTGGATGGCCACGTCGTGCACCACCTGGTCATAGGCCCTCTGCATGAATGATGAGTATATGTTGCAGAAGGGGAGCAGTCCGTTTGCGGCCAGGCCGGCAGAGAAGGTCACCGCATGCTGCTCAGCAATGCCAACATCGAAGGCCCTGTCAGGCATCTCTTTCATCATGATGTTAAGTGAGCAGCCGGTGGGCATGGCGGGTGTGATGCCGACGATCTTTTCATTTTGCCTTGCCAGTTCTACTATGGTGTAGCCGAACACTTCCTGGTAGAGAGGATGTTTCGCGCAGCTCTCCGGCTTGATGAGCTCCCCCGTACATTTATCAAATTTCCCCGGTGCATGGAACGCAGTCTGGTTTTCCTCGGCCTTCTGGAAGCCTTTGCCCTTGACGGTGATACAGTGAAGAAGCTTGGGTCCCGGAATGGTCTTCAGATCCTGCAACACCTTTGTCAGGTGCAGTACGTCGTGTCCGTCAATAGGGCCGAAGTATCTGAATTTAAGCGCCTCAAAGAGGTTGCTCTGTTCAAGCACGGAGCCTTTTATGCTTCCTTCTATCTGCGAAGCAAGTGACTGCGCCTTCCTCCCTATTTTCTTATGCTTTCCGAGGAGCCTCCATACCCTGTCCTTGAACCTGTTGTATGTCTGGCTGGTGGTGATATCGAGGAGATACTCCTTCAGTGCGCCCACGCTTGCATCAATCGAGATGTTATTATCATTCAGTATAACAAGCAGGTCAGCCTTCTCATGTCCGGCATTATTCAGTCCCTCGAATGCCATGCCGGCCGTCAGCGCTCCGTCGCCGATGACAGCCACGACCTTCCGTTTTTCTCCCTTTTGCTTTGATGCCACAGCCATGCCGAGTGCGGCTGATATTGATGTGGAGGAGTGCCCCACGCCGAACGCATCGTATTCACTCTCAGCCATGCGCGGGAATCCGCTGATGCCCTTGTATTTCCTGTTAGTGTGAAATCTGTCTTTCCGGCCGGTAAGTATCTTATGACCGTATGCCTGGTGACCCACATCCCATACAATCTTGTCATAAGGGGTGTTATAGACATAATGAAGGGCTACGGTGATTTCAACTACTCCGAGGCTGGCGCCGAAGTGTCCGGGGTTATTGCTTACCTCATCGATTATATGCTGCCTCAGCTCATTGCTGACCTTAACAAGGTCCAGCTGATCAAGCCTGCGCAGGTCTTCAGGGGTGTTTATGGCGTCAAGTAGCCGCTTTGCGTCTGACATTTCAAATGTCTCATTAATGACGGGTCAAAGATACTTATAATTTAATTTTTTATGTCAGTGTATCTCATGCCCGGGATGGTAGTAAATATTCCCTTTTGTTAATTAATCATTCAACTATTAACAACATGATTTCCCATTTATTGTTTAATTCGCTGCATAGGTAAAATCAAAAAAAAATATCATGGTCTCTCTGAAATCAATATTACCTGTTGTTCTCGTTGCTCTGGTAGCTGGCTCATGTGTGACCGGAAAGAAGTATAATACTCTCAGCGACAGGGCTGATCTGCTTCTTGGTGAGCGTGACTCCCTGAAAGCGGAAAACATATGGCTTACCATGTCAAACAGGGAGCTGACATCGAAATCGGAGAAGCTGACCGAAGAGACGGACAGTCTCACGGCGGAGCTTGCAAGGGTTCAGGCAGATCTGACGCAGACCAGGGATGAGTATGTCAGGCTCACGACCCGTTATGCCGATCTGCAGAGGGCACAGGAGGAGCTTGTCAGCGGCAGGGCGCAGGAGACACAGCGGCTGCTTGCAGAGCTGAGGGCGGCGCAGTCAGACCTGCAGAAGAAGGAGAACCTTCTCCGGGAGCTCGAGATGAATCTTGACACCAAGAAGGCAACGCTGGAGGAGCTGACTTTCGAGCTTGAGAAGCGCAACGCCCGTCTCACCGAGCTCGAGAAGATGCTTGATGCCCAGCAGAAGGCTGTCAGGGAGCTGAAGGCAAAGGTATCGGAGGCGCTTTACGGGTTTGAGAACAACGGCCTCTCGGTGACAATAAAAGACGGCAAGGTGTATGTCTCAATGGACGAGAAGCTGCTGTTCAAGACAGGCAGTTACGAGATCGACGCCAACGGACGGGCTGCCCTGCGTAAGCTTGGAGCGCTCCTTGAAAAGAACACAGATATCGGGATCCTTGTCGAAGGTCACACTGACGATGTGCCGTACAGGTCTTCTTCAGGCCAGCTGGTCGATAACTGGGACCTCAGCGTAAAAAGGGCAACCACGGTCGTAAGGGTTCTGACACAGGATACAAAGATCAACCCGAAACGCCTCACCGCCTCCGGTCGCGGCGAATATATACCTGTTGATCCGTTAAAGACTGCAGAGGCCAGACAGAAGAACAGGCGTACTGAAATCATTCTTACACCTGATCTCTCAGAACTTTACAAGATACTCGAGAGTTACGAATAGGGGCTTACTCCCCTGCCTCGCCAAGTTTTACATTAAGCCTCACCAGGGCTTCCATCAGATCTTCTTCGGGCTTCAGGAAGTCAAAGTCTTTCCAAAAGTCTGAATCATAACCCGTTATGGTGCGTGAGAAGACTGAATAGACAGGCGTCGTTTCATCGTGTTCAAAGCGGGTAACATTATTCAGCCTGTGATCTGTCACAGCCAGTTCAAAGAATATATTGAAGCGACTGTTAAAGACCCTCTTTCTTCCTTTTGCAAGAAATCCAAGGTCTCCTCTGACGTGCGAAAGAAAGTATCTCCCGTTGATCAGGCGGTAATGGGTGCGGTATCTGACATATTCAGGCTTCATTGAATAGTCGCGGGGCAGACGGCTTACATAGGCTTCGCTAGTCTGGTCAATATAGTCGGGGCTCAGTTCGAATTCGGCCATGACAACGGCGTAGTTGTCCACATTGATATAGACATCACCCTGCATCAGCGGTTCAGTGATCCAGGGTTTCTGTTTAAATGAAATAACAAAGGCAGTCTGGTCATCTATGGTCACTATATCAGTAAGATGGTACTCATATGAGCCGAACGACTGCGGGTCAAGGAAGTCGAACAGCTGCCTTACAATGTCAAGCGTAATCGTCGAGCCCAGTCCTGCCTTGAGCCTGACGGCCAGTGTGTCTTTTACCTCCAGGTTCTCAATTTTTCTGCTTCGCAGTACTTTGAGCTGGTCACCCAGCAGCGACCTGGCATAGGGGCTCTTATAGATCTGCACCACGGCTTCAGAATAGACCTGCGGTTCCTTTTTCCGGTAAACCCCTTCGCGGTAGAAGCCGGTGAGCAGGGCAGGGGTGGTGCCATAGTTTTCAGCAATGGATGCCACAGTGTTACGTATGATCAGCATCGGGTCCTGTGACTTTATTATTATCTCCGGGATAGGGATATAATCCCGCTCCATGCTGATTACCATGCTGTTGCCTGGCAGGCTCCTGACCGGAATCCGCCGGTTGACATATCCCACATAGGATACCGAGAGTGTATCATTGAGGCAATCAACGGAGATCTTCAGGATGAAATCGCCGTTGTTATTTGTTACAGTACCGCGGCCGCGCCGGCTGATGCCGATGGTTGCATAGGGCAGGGGATCGTTTGTCTCGGCATCGGTTATCCTGCCTGTTATGAATACCCATTCGGGCAGAGGAGCACCGGTTGTATCCCTTCGCTCGTAAGTTATATCGAGATAGAGTATTATGTGTTTACCGATCACAGAATATTTAACCTCAGGGTTACCGGTCACCGAATCGAGGACTTCCCTTACCGGTATCTCAGAATCGGGTATTATGAAGGTCCTGTCTGCGTTTATTATCTCAGTGTCATAGGTAAAGATGTAACCGGTAAGTCTGCTTACCTCGTGTAACGCCCTGGCTGCCCTGATGCTGCCACCCGGGATCTTCACACCCTTTTCAAGGACGTTTTCCTGGGTGTAAAGAGGAAGTGCAAGCAGTAGCAGGCCGGCAACCAGGATCCATCTTCTTTTCTCCAGTCCTGTCGGCCACATCTGATCTTTCCGTTCTTACCTGAGAAGGAGGCTGTATGTCTCGCCCTCCCGCACTGAACGGAGGTTAAAGGTAGTGCAAATAACCTGAATTATGGTATCGTGAGGCTGATTATCAAACATTGATGTGAGCCTGAAGTCATTGATAGCCTCATCGGCTGCGACGATATCGATGTTGAATGTCCGTTTCAGGTCGGCAAAGACCTCGGTTAGCTTTTCTCCGTCAAAAGCAAGCATGTCAGTATGCCACGAGATATAATTCACATTGGTATTGAGCATCTGGGAGGAGTTATCGGCTGAGAGCCTGCCGATGAAGTCAGGCTCGAGGGTCATGCTTCTTGAGCCGTCACTGCTTGTTAGCATCACTCTACCGGTCGAGACAAATACCTCCACCTCGTTGTTGCCGTTATCAGTTCTCACGTTGAATGAAGTACCCAGTACTCTCACTCTGGCGCTGCCTGCGTCAATGATGAAAGGTCGCGAAGGATCGGGTGCGATGTCGAAGAAGGCTTCACCCTTGAGTGTCACCCTGCGGTCATTGCGGCCGAATTTTTCGGAGTATGTCAGCCGACTGTCGCGGTTGAGGTAGATCCTGCTTCCGTCAGCGAGCAGAACCTCAATATTCTTTTCATCACTGGCAGCGGCAACCACTATTTTTCCCGGTGCTGCAATCTCAAATGCCATCCATCCAAGGCCTGCAACGATAATGACCATTGCAGCTATGCGCAGAAATGATTGCATTGCTGACCTCTCACGGAGCTTGATAACGGGTCTTTCGGCTTCAATCCTGCCGTTCAGTTTATCCCATGCCTTATCAACATCTATACTTCCCTCGGCATCAGTATACCTCAGGTCATTCCATTTCTTCATTATCTCTCCATCTTCGCTCAACAGGATGCGTGCGGCTTCTTCGTCTGCCGTCTCTTCGCCCGAGAGCCATGCCGCAGCATCAGCCCACTCCTGTTCAGTCATTTTTTCTATTTTGTCATTCTTTTTCATCACTCTGCCAGTACTTTTCTGAATTCTTTCAGCGCCTTCCCCATATTCGCCTCGACTGTCTTAAGCGAGACCGACAGCTTCTCAGCTATCTCTGTATATTTCAATCCTTCAAACCTGTTCATCCTGAATATCTCGCTGCACCTTTCAGGAAGCCGGTCGAGCACACGTGCCACCCTGATCTGAAGCTCGTTGTAATATATTGCCTCCGTGACCGGTTCGGAGACTATCTCTGCGGCGGCGGCGACTTCGCCAGCATGCCGGTCTACCACCTTCTGATGTTCTATATGGTGGAGTGACCTGTTGTGCACCGAGCGGAAAAGATAGCCTTTCAGAGAACTTTCTATTTTAAGGTTTTCGCGATCCTGCCACAGTCTGAAGAAGAGTTCCTGGACAATCTCTTCCGATGTGTCGTGGTCCTTCAGTATGGTTTGAGCGTAGCGTACCAGTGAAACATAGGAGGACCGGAAGAGCTTTTCAAACTCTTGTTTGTCTCCCTTCCTGATCCTCCCAATTATCTCACTGTCACTGCTCATGCGGTAACGCCTGTATTATTCCTGCCTGTCGCTGAACTTGACTTTCCGGCTGAGTCTTTTTATAGCTGCCTCGATACTCTGGTCGGGCTCGATGACGTTATAATCGCCCCAGAAATCCGGATCTGCAAAAGCAGCAACCTCTTCGTTGAAGAAGTCTGAAGGCTTCATCCTTTCCTTTGATGAGAACTTAACCACATCTTCTTCAGTACGGTCTGTTATAGCCAGCTCAGACATGGTTGTATAGTTGGTGTTGAAGAGTTTCTTATTCCAGTCAACCTTGAACTTCACCTCTGCCCTCGAATAGTTGAAATACCACTTTTCATCTATCTCGCGGAAACGCACAAGGTATGATGTGGCTTCAGGAGTAACCTGCATGCCTATGGGTTTTTTCCTGATGAACATTGATGCAGCCAGTTCCTTGTTCTCGAGGTTAAATGAGAACTCAGCCTGGGCAACCGCATATGTCTCGATATCTATATATAGCTTGCCGTGATACAGCGGAGTGGTTATTGACGGTTTCTGGTAGAAAGTGATCACATAATTGGTCCTGTCATCTATAACCACTATGTTTGAGAGCTCAAGGTCATACTGTTGCAGGGCTTCTCTTGTAAGGAAGATCTCGGGATTCTTCACGATGTCAAGATAGAGTGTTGTTGTCGGGCCGCCCTGGAGCCTGAAGAGAACGGTATCTGCCTTCTCCACATCATTATTCTTCCTCCCTTTGTAAATCTTGACGGCATCATACCTGAGGTCATTCTGGTAGGGTGCCTTGAAAACTTCAACAACTGCTTCTCCGATAGATACATAGTTACGGTTTTTCTTGATGGTCTCACGATAGAAACCTGTCATGTCATTTGCGATACCGGGGTAGTTGACCTCGAAGCGGTTCATGACCTCATCGAGGATCTCTTCCGGCAACAGAGGTTTGACAATGATCTCCTTGATCGGAATGAACGCAGTCTCAAGTTCTATTATATTACGCTGGCCGTTGGTTTTCATCTCCTCTATAGCCACTACCACATTCTTGTATCCCACAAATGAGAACTCCACCTTTTCAGCATTGGGTTCGGTAATCTTAAGTATGAATTCACCGTCAAGGTTGGTGACTGTTGAGACATTGCTGCCCTGTATGGCGACACCCGCGAAAACCAGCGGGAGGCTTGTCTCTGCATCAACCACCTTGCCTCTTATGATGGTCAACTCCTGGGGATCTTTCTTCGGCTTGCCTGCCAGAAGATCTGATGCTGCCACTTCACCAGCCATGATGATGGAGAGAAGTGCCGCAGCCATTACTGAGAAAAAGACTTTATTTTTCATGGTAATCTGTATTTTGGTTTATTAAATCCTGATCATCTGTTCACTATAATGACCGGGAGAGCACCTTTTCCCCTATACATTTAAAAAAAAACTGTTCATTTGCCGTAATGACTGTTACTCCATATCTGAACGCAAGTTACTCTCTTTTCTCTTACGGAATAAGGAGATATGCCGGCATACAGGTCACCCCGCCTCTGCCTCCGGCCATAAGTGTTGAGTTGTCATCCATTTGCAATCTCACATGTCCTGAGTGTATGACAGGTGCCGGCCTGACAGTGAGGAGGAACCGGTTTATCGATTACGGTCTCGCAGAGAAAATAGCCGGAGAGCTTTCCGGACGGCTGCTTTCGGCCTGGCTTTATTTTCAGGGAGAGCCGATGCTCCATCCCCGGTTTTTTGAAATAGCGGAGTTGTTCCGCGGTATGCACCCGGTCATCTCCACTAACGGACATTTCCTTGACAATGAGAGTTGCAGACTGCTTGCCGGCTCTGCCTTGAAAAAAGTAATTGTCTCCTATGACGGCGTCACACCGGCGGCCTATTCAGCATACCGCGCCGGAGGTGATCATTCAAAGGTCAGGGAGGGGATCATGCTTCTGGCTGAAACCGTAAAAAGAAGGAAATCATCACTTAAAATTGAGCTTCAGTTCCTCCTGGGGAGGCACAATGAAGCAGAAGCCACGGATGCGGCACGCTTTGCAAAATCGGTCGGTGCCTCTTTCAGGATAAAAAGCATGCAGGTACTTGACAGTGCAAGAGCTGCAGAATGGATGCCGGTTGACCATAGAAGGTCACGGTATGAAAAAAGAAGCGGCTTGTATATCCCGGCCGGCGCAAGGCAAAGAGGTTGTTTCAGGATGTGGAGAGGAGCAGTCGTCACGACCGACGGGGATGTGGTTCCATGCTGCTTTGACAAAAACGGCAACCACGTTATGGGTAACATTAATGACAATTCTTTCAGTGAGATATGGAGAGGACAGGAATACATGAAGTTCCGGTCAAATGTAATGAACAGCCGCTCTCTGGAAGATATCTGCAATGGCTGCTCGCAGGGCAGCAGGTTGTTTTTCAGGAAATGACAGCATTTTTGTATGATTTTTTTAATTTTATCGCACCAATAACCTCATGATCATGAAAATAATAAAGAACTCCCTAAGAATAATTGTCTTGCTCCTGGCGCTCCTGGTGCTTGCAGTGTTTATAGTTGCCTCATCACTCCGGAAGCGAGCCGTGCCTGAGCTGAACGGTGAACAACAGATTGCCGGCCTGAACGGAGACGTAAGGGTAATAAGGGATGAGCGCGGCGTACCGCATATCTATGCCACAAACGCTCATGACCTTTATCTTATCACAGGCTACATCTCGGCACAGGAGCGGATGTGGCAGATGGATCTCATCAGGCGTGCTACCAGGGGAAGGCTCTCGGAGATATTCGGTCCGGATTACATAGAGACCGATCACTTTCTGAGGCTGCTCAACATGACCGCCAAGTCAGAGATAGTACTTGAGAAGGAAGATCCGGTGATACTCGAGGCAATGCAGTCATACTGTGACGGGGTCAATGCCTGGATAGGAGAGAGAGGCAAAAAATTGCCGGCCGAGTTCAGGATACTGGGATACGCTCCCGAACCATGGTCCCTTACCGATATAGCCAATATAATAGGGTATATGGGATGGGAGCTTGCGAAGGATAATCTTACCAATGAGCTCAGGAACTACAGGCTCGTTCAGAGACTGGGAGAAGAAAAGGCGTCATCGCTGCTGCCGGGATGGGACCTTACTGACGAAGTCGTTTTTCCCGGGTTCACCCTAACCGCAGAGGACATAGACAGTACAGTTTCATTCATTGCCTCGCTTGACAGGGCAGAAAAGATAGGTGCGATTTCATTTTCAGGAAGCAATAACTGGGCCGTCTCCGGCGCCCGCAGCGAGACAGGCAAGCCCATACTGTCAAATGACATGCACCTGGGGCTGAGCATCCCCGGTTACTGGATACAGGTTCACCAGGTGATACCCGGAGAGCTTAACGTGACCGGCGTGATGGTTCCCGGCCAGCCTTTCATTGTGGCAGGCCATAACGATAAGATTGCATGGGGCATAACAAATCTCATGGTTGATGACATTGATCTTTTTGTCGAGACGGTTGATTCATCAGGCCGCTATCTCTTCAATGGCGAATGGCTGCCAATGACTTCGAGGGAGGAGGTAATAAACGTTAAGGGAGGTGCTGCAGAGACCAGGGTGATCACTTCCTCTCACCGGGGGCCGGTGATATCAGATCTGCGCGGCATCGATGATGCCGTTATGACAATGAGGTGGTCAGGTTATGACTACAGTGACGAGGTAAAAGCCGTCTACCTCCTTGACAGGGCAGCAAACTGGGATGAGTTCAGGTCGGCCTTAGGCAACTTCAGATCAGTCAGTCAGAATTTTGCCTATGCCGATGCTGAGGGAAACATAGGGATTAACACCGGCGGAGGCATTCCCGTCAGGAAGGGTAACGGCCTTCTGCCGCGCAGCGGCGAGACAGATGAGTATGACTGGAAGGGTTATGTTCCTTTTGAAATGCTCCCTTCATCCTATAACCCGGAGAATGGTTTTGTATCATCAGCCAACGAGCAGACGGTGACGGCAGACTACCCGTACTATATCGCCGGTGACTTCGCACCCCCATGGCGGATAATACGCATAAGGCAGATGGCTGCGGAGAAGCAAATACTGGGCATT
Organism: uncultured Bacteroidales bacterium; assembly: GCA_963732365.1. Classification (GTDB taxonomy): domain Bacteria; phylum Bacteroidota; class Bacteroidia; order Bacteroidales; family VadinHA17; genus SR-FBR-E99. Next base: position 45,067 of record CAVSZC010000008.1, read on the forward strand.
GATGACTTCAGGAGGATGATAACTGATAATCATTCGGCCTATGCCGCAAAAATGACCCCCATGATACTTGAGGCGGCAAGAGGTATCGATTCACCTGATGAGGGTCTTCAGAAGGCCATTGACCTTCTTCAGGCATGGGATTATAAGATGGATGCCTCGCTTGCCGCTCCGACCATTTTCGAGTTCACCCGTGCCGGACTGGCAAGGAATATCCTTTCCGATGAGCTGGGAGATCTCTACGGAGGGGTGCTTGGAAAGCAGCATGATCACTATCTTTTCAGGATACTGCATGAGGGCGCTGACGGGTGGGTTGACAACACCGGTACAGCTGAGACAGAGACACTCGATGATATGATGGTGTTGAGCCTCAGGAATGCGGTTGACACCCTGACATCGAGGTACGGCACCGACACTGATAACTGGAGGTGGGGAGAGATACATTCGATAACTCTTGAGCATCCGATGGGTTCGGTGAAAATGGTTGAAAGGCTTCTGCGGCTCAACTCCAAAAAGTACAGTGTCGGAGGCAGTTACCACACCGTAGAGCCATATTCCTTCGGGCCCGACTTCAGTTCAGACCACGGGGCCTCCGAGAGGCATATCTTCAACACTGCTGACTGGGATAAATCGCTGACGGTGATACCGACAGGCACCTCGGGCAACCCCGGCAGCCCGTTCTATCTTTCGCAGACTGAAGCATATATTAATAATGAGTTCTTTCCTGAACCGTTTACCAACGATGCCGTGGAGGCGGCCAAAAAGTATGAGATGATATTCAGACCATCCTCTTCAAGATAACTGATAACCGACAACGGATAACAAAAAAAAGGGGCTCACCCCCTTTTTTCATACCGTCAGTATCTCTTTCTCCTTTGCTTCGACGATCTTGTCTATACGCGAGATATGCTTGTCGGTCATATCCTGGATGATCTTTTCACCGTTCTTCTCCTCGTCCTCGGGCAGACCGTCCTTTGCCAGTATCTTGAGCTCATCAAGGAACCATTTACGGCCTGTGCGGACGCTGATCTTAGCCGTCTCGCCTTCAGACTTCACCTGTTTGACCAGCTGGTGCCTGCGTTCCTCTGTCAGTGGCGGTACATTGATGCGTATCACCTCACCGTTGTTGATGGGAGTCATACCGATGTTTGCCGCAAGGATGGCTTTCTCGATTACCCCCAGCATTGTTTTTTCCCACGGTTGTATAAGGATGCTCTTGGCATCCGGAGTGTTTATGCTTGAGACCTGTGAGAGGGGTGTATGGGCTCCGTAGTAATCAACGTGAATGCCGTCGAGAAGCAGCGGGTTGGCACGCCCGGCACGCAGATGTGAAAGCTCGTATTCGAGATGCTTAATGGCCTTGTCCATTTTCTCCTGAGCCTCTTCCTTTATGAGTTCCAGTTCGTCAGTCATATGATCGGTGTTTCAGATGGAAACAAAATTAGAAAAAAATCTCTTCAGAATGTTACCAGCGTCCCGCACTTACCCCCGGCAACCACTGATTCCAGGTTACCTTCCCTGTTCATGTCAAAGACGATGACCGGCATCCTGTTCTCACTGCACATGGCGAAGGCCGTAATATCCATCACCCTGAGTTTCTTATCAAGGGCTTCGTCAAAGGTAAGCACGTCAAACCTTGCCGCATTCTTATCTTTCTCAGGGTCAGCGGTATATACGCCGTCTACGCGGGTCCCCTTGAGGAGCACGTCGCAGTGCAGCTCAACGGCTCGCAGTGCAGCGGCAGTGTCGGTTGTGAAAAACGGATTGCCGGTTCCTCCTGCCAGAATTGCCACCACTCCATCCTTCAACGCATCTGATACCCTGTCACGGTTATACAGTTCTCCGACAGGCTCCATGCGGATTGAGGTGAAAACCCTGGCCCGGCAGCCAGCACGTACCAGGTAACTTTCCAGGGCAAGGCTGTTGATGACAGTGGCGAGCATGCCCATCTGGTCGCCCTTGAGACGGTCGTAACCGTCTTCACTGCCTCCAAGGCCGCGGAAGATGTTACCGCCGCCGATAACTATTGCAACCTGACAACCTGCGTCAGCTATCTTCCTGATCTGTCGGGCATATACTGTCAGTACGGCGCCGTCAAGCCCTGACCCGTCGCTGCCGCCGACAGATTCACCACTCAGCTTAAGGAGGATTCGTTTATATTTCATTCCTTGTTTGCCTTCTTGAGAGTATCGGTTCTGAAAACATAATAAAGAGGGCATACCCTGATAAAGGCTGTGACTACCAGCAGTATTGTGATCAGGATCACTATCAGCCCCAAAAGGTCCTTAAGATTGAACACGAAATAGCAGGCGATCATGATAACTGCAAGTGCAAGGCGCACGATCATGTCAACATTACCCATATTTTTTTTCATAGCGATTTTATTTGGCAGGCAAGTTACTACATTTTTTGTTTTGAGGCATAAAACAAAAAAGGCCTCCATGGGGAAGCCTTTTGAATTTTTGTCCGTTGTTTTTCAGACGTTAAGCGTATAGCGGATGAATGCGGTAGCTTTCAGAGCCTTGTCCTTACTCTCAAGGTACTGCTTGATGGTCAGCTTATTGTCTTTAACAAACTCCTGGTTCATCAGGGTGCTCTCCTTGAAGAACTTGTTCAGTTTGCCCTGGGCAATCTTTTCAATCATATCCTCGGGTTTGCCTTCGCGGCGTGCCTGTTCCCTGCCGATCTCAAGTTCCTGTGCAAGTATTTTCTCAGGTACATCCTCCTTGTCAACTGATACAGGATTCATTGCGGCGACCTGCATTGCAACGTCCTTGTAAACCTGAACGTCAATGCCTCCCCTGCTGAAGCCTACCAGTGTGGCAAGTTTGTTACCCGGGTGGATATAAGGATGAACTGCGGCAGCTTCAACTTTCCCGAAATAGGAAAGCTCAAACTTCTCGCCGGTGATGCCGCTCTTTTCGAGAACGAGGTCAGCAGCTTTCTTGTCTCCGACCATTATCTCTCTCAGACCATCAAGGTCTGCAGGGTTTGCCTTCAGTGCAGCATCGATGATGCTATACCCGAGGGCGATGAAATCAGCATTCTTTGCTACGAAGTCAGTCTCGCAGTTCAGTGCGATGATCATACCGGTTTTGCCGTCGGCTGACGATCTGGCCAGTACAACACCTTCCGTTGCCTCACGGTCAGCACGCTTGTTGGCTATTGCCTGTCCTCTCTTCCTTATTATCTCCTGTGCCTTTTCAAAGTCACCTGCGGCCTCTTCGAGTGCCTTTTTACAATCCATCATGCCGGCGCCGGTCATCCTTCTGAGTTTTGCGACGTCAGCAGCATTTATAGTTGACATAATATATGATCGTTATTGAGTGTTGGTAATCTGATTATTCTTCTTCCTCTGTCACTGCGTCAGGTGCGGCAACGACTTCATCTGCAGCCTCAACCTCTTCAGCAACGGCCTTCACCTCAGGGCGTTCCTCTTCGTAGTCAATGGCGCGGAATTTGCTTTTGCGTCCCCCTTCCGGAGTCTCTTCCTTCTCAGCCGGTGCGCTCTCCTTGTCCTTCTCAGCCTTGCGTTCATTCAGCCCTTCGTTGATGGCCTGGCACATGACCTCGATGATGAGTGATATTGACTTTGCTGCGTCATCATTTGCCGGGATGACGAAGTCTATTTCTGAAGGATCAGAGTTTGTATCAACCATTGCGAACACCGGGATACCCAGTCTCTTGGCCTCATGCACTGCGATATGCTCTTTGCTTACGTCAACAACGAAGAGGGCTGATGGCTGGCGTGTCATATCTGCTATTGAACCGAGGTTCTTTTCGAGCTTGGCTCTCTGGCGGGTGATCTGAAGCTTCTCTCTCTTCGAGAGGTTGTCATAGGTACCGTCGGTAGCCATTTTGTCAATCGATGACATCTTCTTGACAGCCTTACGTATGGTAGGGAAGTTTGTGAGCATACCGCCCGGCCACCTCTCGGTGACATACGGCATGTTTACTGCCGCGACCTTCTCGGCCACGATGTCTTTTGCCTGTTTCTTTGTTGCCACAAAGAGTACCTTGCGGCCTGACTTGGCAATCTGCTTTATTGCATTGGCTGCCTCATCTATCCTTGCGGCTGTCTTTTCAAGGTCAATAATGTGAATGCCGTTGCGCTCCATAAAGATATAGGGAGCCATGGCCGGGTTCCATTTTCTTTTCAGGTGCCCGAAGTGTACACCGGCATCAAGTAAATCGTTAAAATTGGTTCTTGACATTTTTTCTTAATTGTTAAGTTTACGTTCTGTGAAGTCAATTGCAGAGTAGTTCCTTGCGGGAAGTCAATGCAATTTAGATACTAAACTTGCGTCTGTATAAATTGCTGTTGATCTTCTAACGCTTGCTGAACTGGAATCTCTTGCGTGCCTTGGGCTGCCCCGGCTTCTTTCTCTCCACCTCGCGAGGATCGCGTGTCAGAAAGCCTTCTGCCTTAAGCTTGGGTTTGTTCTCCTCGCTTATTTTGACAAGAGCCCTGGAAATACCGAGACGCACCGCCTCTGCCTGACCTTTGAATCCACCGCCGTCAAGGGTGACTTTGATGTCATATTTGTCGGCAACATTGAGAAGGTTAAGTGGCTGGAGGACAACATACTGCAGAATCTCGTTAGGGAAATAATGTTTGAATTCCCTGTCGTTGATTGTGATCTGTCCCTTGCCGTCGTGGAGGTAAACCCTGGCAACAGCTGCCTTCCTTCTTCCGATAGCGTTAATAACTTCCATGTTTCTTACTTAATGGTTTTTAAATCAATTAGTTTGGGTTGCTGGGCTTCGTGCTTGTGCTCTGAGCCTGCGTAGACATAAAGGTTCCTGTAGATGGCGCTTCCAAGACGGTTTTTGGGGAGCATCCCTTTCACGGCGTATTCAACAAGCCTGATGGGGTGCTTCTTCAACATCTCGTCTGCCTTGACGATCCTCTGGCCTCCGGGATAACCCGTATGCCTGATGTACTCTTTGTCTGTCATCTTGTTACCCGTCATAACGACTTTATCGGCATTGATAACGATGACGTTATCGCCGCAGTCGACGTGAGGTGTGAAGCTTGTCTTGTGCTTCCCCCTCAGCATCAGGGCCACAACAGATGCCAGACGACCGAGTGTCTGACCTTCTGCATCTACCAGTACCCACTCTTTTTCTACAGTAGCCTTGTTGGCTGAAACTGTCTTGTAGCTTAAGGTGTTCACTTTAGTACTAAGGTTTTAATAATTTATGATTTTCAAAATAAAAACCCCATTTTTGGGGTCTGCAAAAATACAACATATTTTTATTTTGAGCAATATGTTGTACTTTTAATTTCTTATTGACAGTATGTTCGGCAGAACTGTTCACCAGACGATACATTTTCTTTGCCTTATTCTGGCTGCATTTTTTATGCCCCTGTCGGTCTGGCTTCTCTCGGCAGTGTCAATAGCCCTGGCGGTAAACTGGCTCGCCGGTGGCGAAATCCGCTCAAAGATAGTAATTCTCTCGGAAAGGGCAGGTGTGATGATTCTGCTCGGACTGTTTACTATGTATCTCCTCTGGCTCATCAATACTTCTGACCTGGCCGGCGGGATGAATGAGCTCAGGCTCAAGTTACCGCTTCTCGCGTTCCCTTTCATTATAGGTTCATCCACGGGCTTCGGTTTGACCCGGTTGCGGACGCTGTTACTCTCATTCATCACCGGCTGCGTCGTCGCTGCAGGCATCGGCTTCCTTGCGCTCGGAGGGGTGCTGCCTGTCGAGGTGAATGACTCCCGTGACCTTGCTGTCACTCTCCCTTCTATAAGGTTGTCGCTGCTGCTCAACTTTGCCATCTTTACCGCTGTATGGCTGAGCCTCGACAGGCGCACAGGAGGCATGGCACTGAGGGCTGCGCTTGGCTCCGCCGCCGCGGCAATGGCTTTCTTTCTCTTCATGCTGCTGTCGGTGACAGGCATTCTCATCTTCATAATCTTGCTTGTCGGCACAGGCCTGTACCTTGCACTGGGAAGGCGAATGCGCATTGCGGGACTCATCTTTGCCGCGGCGGCGGCGGCAGTCATCGTCGCCACCTTCATGCTGGTGTCAGATACATGGAACTCACTCCAACAGCCCGATGACCCCTCCGTAAACGTTCCAGTAGCAAAGACACTCTCCGGAAACAGCTATACTCATTATCCGGAGGAGACCCTCCTGGAAAACGGTTACTTCGTATGGTTGAATGTCTGCGAGGAGGAGCTGAGGGAAGAGTGGAACAGGCGCAGCACTCTGCCGTACGACGGGGCAGACATGGGGGGCAATGAATTGCGGACGACCATCATGCGATATATCTCCTTCCTCGGCATGGCAAAAGACTCTTCCGCCATCGCAGCACTTACCTCTGATGATATCAGAAATATTGAAAGAGGCTTTGCCAATCCCCTCTATGCCAGACCATGGAGGACGCGTGCCAAGGTTTACGAAATCGTATGGCAGATAGACAGAGCGGTGAAGGGTGCCAATCCTTCCGGTCACTCGGTGACACAACGCCCTGAGTTCTACCGCGCTTCGCTGGGACTGATACGCAGGAATCCGTGGTTTGGCACAGGCACGGGTGATGTAATAAGCGAACTGAAGGAAGAATACCGGATCATCAATACGCCGCTGACGGATAATTACCGTAAGCTGTCACACAACCAGTACCTGGGCTTCGCGGTCACCTTTGGCATCCCCGGCATGGTGATCGCCCTGGCACTCATGATCATACCATGGCTGAGAAGCCCCAACAGGTCTTTTTACCCGTTTGTGATCTTCATCTCGATAATATTTATGTCGATGTTCAATGATGATACTTTTCATTCATCTGTCGGAACGGCATTCTTTTCTTATTTTTACACGCTGTTACTTGTCTTTAAAAGAGAAGATGGAACTGAAGAGTGACGAGAGGGATTTTCTTATGCAGGCTATCGTGACCGCATCGGGAAACATAGCTGACGGTGGCGGTCCGTTCGGGGCTGTCGTTGTCAGGGAAGGAAGGATTATCTCCCGTTCCGGCAACAGGGTGGTTAGTGAACATGACCCTACTGCTCATGCCGAGGTGCTGGCCATCAGGATGGCGGCGGCGGCCCTGGGCACCCATGACCTGAGCGGCTGTGTGATCTACTCGTCGTGCGAACCGTGTCCCATGTGCCTGGGTGCCATATACTGGTCAGGCATCAGGCGTGTTGTCTATGCCTCAGACCGCTACAGGGCCGCCGCCGCCGGGTTTGACGACGAGATGATATACTCCGAGCTGGCACTTGACAAGGAAAGCAGGAGCATAAGGATGGACCGCGCACTGACAGATGAGGGAGACAGGATATTCAATATCTGGGACAATTATCCGGGGAAGATTTTATACTGAATATTATCAGGTATGCCAGGGTTGAACAGGGACTTCTTTCTTGCCGATGCGGTGACGGTTGCGCGGTTGCTGCCGGGCATGGATATCGTTATTGCTGACGGCGGAAGCACCAAACGTTATATGATAAGGGAGACGGAAGCATACCTTGGCACCGGCGACAGGGCCTGCCATGCAAGCAAGGGGCGGACCCGCCGCACGGAGGTGATGTATATGCAGGGGGGGCATCTCTATGTCTATTTTGTCTACGGGATGCACTGGATGATGAATGTGGTTACCGGCCCGGCCGATGACCCTCAGGCTGTGCTCATAAGAGCTGCAGGACAGTTCACCGGCCCGGGCCGCGTGACGAAGGGAACAGGCCTCGACGGCTCGTTCAATGCTGAAGACATTGTCTCTTCCGGAAAGATATGGATTGAAGACCGGGGGCTCCGCCCTCATGTTACCTCAGGTCCGCGGGTGGGAATAGATTATGCAGGTGAACCATGGATCAGCAAGCCATGGCGTTTTATGATGACTGAACAAACAAAAATGATATGATAAAAGGATTCCGCTTCTGGAACAACATAGCCGGATGGTCAGTGTTCGCCATCTCGCTGTTGCTTTACCTTCTTACTATTGAACCTACAGCCAGTTTCTGGGACTGCGGGGAGTTTATCCTGTGCTCCTTCAGGCTCGAGGTGGGGCACCCTCCCGGGGCACCCTTCTTCATGCTCCTCGGCCGCTTTTTTTCTCTCTTCGCCGGGGCAGACACCTCCAGGGTGGCGATGATGGTAAACATGCTGTCAGCCTTTGCCAGCGCCTTCACCATACTTTTCCTCTTCTGGACCATCACCAGGCTTGTACGGCTGGCAACAGGTGATGATGTTCTCATTACCGGAGGAAAAGCAATAGCTGTCATTGCCTCCGGCGCTGTCGGCGCCCTGGCATACGCGTTTTCTGACACGTTCTGGTTTTCAGCCGTCGAGGGAGAGGTCTATGCCACCAGCTCACTCTTTACGGCCGCCGTCTTCTGGGCTATGCTGAGATGGTATGATGAAGCCGATGACCCTCACGCCAACAGATGGATCATCCTTATCGCCTATCTCATGGGATTGTCAATAGGTGTTCACCTGCTCAACCTTCTGGCACTGCCGGTACTTGTACTGCTTTACTATTTCAGGAAATACGAGGTCACACGAAAGGGGCTGACATATGCGGTGATAATATCTTTTGCCCTCCTCGGAACCCTTAACTTTATTTTTATTCCCGGAGTGGCAAAGGCCGCGGGATGGTTTGAGCTTCTCCTGGTAAACATACTCGGGCTGCCCTATAACAGCGGCCTCTATTTATACCTGGTGCTCTTTGTCGGACTGCTGATATCCGGAATATGGTATTCGATAAAGACCAGTAAGATCATTCTCAATTACGTCCTTACCGTTGTAGCAGTCCTGATGCTGGGTTACTCCTCCTTTGCAGTGATCATCATCAGGGCCAATGCCCATCCCCCGATGAACCAGAATGATCCTTCTGATGTCTTCTCGTTCCTCTATTACCTTAACCGTACCCAGTATGGAAGGACCCCGCTTATCTACGGTCATTACTACTCAGCACCTGTGGTTGATGTCGTGGATGAGGTGGCGGGTTACAATAAGAAGAACGGTAAATATGAACCTTACTATTATCCTGAATACGTATATGACAAGCGGTTCAACACCCTCTTCCCGCGGATGTACAGCTCTGACCCGGATCATATCAGGCAGTATGAACACTGGGGCCGCATTAAGGGCACCAAAGTCACATTAAGAAGGGGCGGAGAGAATGAGCAGGTCACCCTCCCCGGTTTCGGCGAGAACCTGCGCTTTTTCTTCAGGTACCAGGTGGGTTTCATGTATACGAGGTACTTCATGTGGAACTTTGCCGGACGCCAGAATGATGCACAGGGTAACGGCAACGTTATTGACGGCAACTGGATCTCAGGCATCACGGCCATCGACAAGGCAAGGCTGGGAGACCAGGCGCTGCTGCCTGCGGATAACGTGAATAACCCTGCCCGGAACAGGTATTTCTTCCTCCCTCTGCTGGCAGGGCTGGCAGGCCTTTTCTGGCAATACCGCCGCGACAGAAAGGGGGTTTGGCTTGTTGCCCTCCTCTTCATCATGACCGGACTTGCGATAGTTGTCTACCTGAACCAGTATCCGAGTCAGCCGAGAGAGCGTGACTATGCCTATGCAGGCTCATTCTATGCCTTTACGATATGGATCGGCATGGGAGTGATGCTTGTTTATGACCTGCTGAAGAAGCACACAGGTGAGCGTATCGCAGCTGCAGTCCCGGCAGTGCTGCTGACGGCAGCAGTGCCCGTGGTGATGCTTGTTCAGAATTATGACGACCACAACCGTTCTCACAGGTATACGGCGAGGGATATTGCTTCCAACTACCTCAGTTCATGCGACGAGAATGCCATACTCCTGACGTACGGAGACAATGATTCATTTCCATTGTGGTATATCCAGGATGTGGAGGGTTTCCGCACTGATGTAAGGGTTGCAAACCTCAGCTATCTCCAGAGCGGATTCTATATCGAATCGATGAGCAGAAAGGCATTCGATTCCGATCCCCTTCCCTTTACCCTTCACTATGAAAAGTACGTCGAGGGTGAGCGTGTTCAGCTGCCCGTTGAGGCACTGGTGAAGGAGCCCTATAATATTAAGAAGGTGATGGAGTTTGCAGGGTCTGATGATCCTAAGGCCAAGGTCGACCTGTCAGGCCGGGGTGACTTTTACAATTTCATTCCTGTTAAGGAGTTCCTCATTGATGTTGATTCGGCAAACGTCATCAGTACCGGAGCTGTGCGCCCTTATCATGCTGACAGGATAATCTCGCCGCTTATCTGGACTTTCAAGGGGACCATGGCCTCAAAGAATGACCTTGCTGTCATGGACATCATGGCAGGAAACGACTGGAAGCGCCCGGTATATTACGCTGTGACCGCCCCGGGCTCAACATACATCGGGCTCGAAAATTTCTTTGTCCTTGAGGGGATGGCCTACCGGGTAAGCCCTGTAAGAATAGACCGCCCGTCACCCGGAGAGACGGGCATGGTCGACACGGAAGAGATGTACGAGAATATGATGAACAGGTTCAAATGGGGAAATGCAGAAAAAGAGGGGGTATATCTCGATGAGAACAACAGAAGGCTCTTTGATATTTTCAGGCGTCAGTTCGGAAGGCTGTCAAAAGCACTTGTCGCAGAAGGCGACACCGTAAGGGCAATCGCTGCAGCTGAAAAAGGAATTGGCATCGTCCCTCCTGAAAAGATGCCTTTTGACTATTACAGCATTGACCTCATTGAAGCGCTTGCCCTGGCAGGAAGAACAGATAAGGCCATGGAGATGTTTTCAGCCATCATAGACAACTCGGTCATGTCGCTGAACTTTATTACCGGACTGCCGGAAGGAAAGATGTACGGACTTGATATTCACACCGGGCTTGCACTGCAGTCAATCTATGAGATATACAATGTGGCTGTCTCCCTGGGCATGACGGAGCTGTCAGACAGGGCTGCCGTGGAGCTTAACAGATTTTACGGCGAGGTGCCGGGAAGATGATGAGGCAGTACGGAAAGCCTTTTCCCGCAAGGTTCATATATCCTGACGCACTCTTCAGGATGACTGGTTCGGAGAATAAGCTCTTCCTGACATTCGATGACGGTCCTGACCCGTCATCAACACCTGCCATACTTGACATACTGAAAGCCAGGAATGTAAAGGCAACCTTCTTTTGTACAGGGGAAAAAGTGCTGAAATATCCCGGTCTCTTCGCCCGCATTGCTGCGGAGGGACACACAATCGGCAATCATGGGTACAGCCACCTTAACGGTCTGAGCACAAGTGTCAGAACATATTGCTCTGACATCATGAAAGGAAAAGCAGTAACGCACAGTAATCTGTTCAGGCCGCCCTACGGGAGGATAAGGCGCAGGCAGTACAAGATCCTCGAAAGATCGATGAGGGTGGTATTCTGGGATATCATGCCCTATGATTTTGACAGGAAGCTGGATGCTGAGGCTTCGCTGTCAATTCTCAGGCGGAGGCTGCACCCCGGCTCGGTCATTGTGCTGCATGATTCTCCCGGCACCCATGCAACTGCCTTTCTCGACAGGTTTCTTATGATATCGATGGAACAGGGATACCTTTTCGGCTCAATAGATGATAATTCCATGCCCTGATGAGTTATTTCATCTTAAATACTATTTTTGAGTTGGGAACGAAAACCAGACAATGAATATTCTTATTCTCGGATCAGGAGGGCGTGAACACGCTCTCACATGGAAGCTGGCTCAGAGTGGCAGGCCGCTGAGGTTATATGTGGCACCGGGAAATCCCGGGACGGCTGCCATGGCTGTCAATCTGCCTGTTGATCCGCTTGATTTCGTGGCAGTAAAAGAAGCGGTGACAGGCAACAGCATTGATATGGTTGTTGTCGGTCCGGAAGCCCCCCTGGTTGAGGGTATACGCGACTTTTTCTCAGCTGATGCACAGCTGGCTGATGTGCCCGTGATAGGGCCGTGCCGCAGGGGCGCACTGCTTGAGGGCAGCAAGGACTTTGCCAAGGCCTTCATGCAGCGTCATGACATACCGACAGCCAGGTACCGAACCTTTTCATCAGAGAACAGTGATGAGGCTCCTTCGTTCCTTAAAACCCTCGGGCCACCTTATGTACTTAAGGCAGACGGACTTGCCGCAGGTAAAGGAGTTCTTATACTGAATGATTACAACGAAGCGGTCAGTGAACTGAGTGCCATGCTCGCCGGACGGTTCGGAAAGGCAGGCAGCAGGGTTGTCATCGAAGAGTATCTTGCAGGAATAGAATTGTCAGCATTTGTCATAACCGACGGTGTGTCATATAAAATCCTGCCTGAAGCAAAAGATTATAAACGTATTGGTGAAGGTGACACCGGTAAGAACACCGGCGGCATGGGAGCCGTGTCACCTGTCTCTTTTGCCACCCCGGAGTTTATGAAGAAGGTGGAGCAGAAGATCATAATACCCACAATTGACGGGCTCAGACAGGAGGGGATAGACTACAAGGGTTTTATCTTCTTCGGGCTTATGAATGTCAGGGGAGAACCGTACGTTATCGAGTACAATGCGCGTCTTGGCGACCCCGAGACTGAGGTTATTATGCCGCGCATTGAAAGCGATCTGTTCGACCTTCTCGAAGGGGTGGCTGAAGGAAATCTTGACAAACGGCGTCTGGTGACCCGCACTGACACCGCAGTGACGGTGATGATGGTCTCCGGAGGATATCCTGATGCCTTCAGCAAGGGATTTCCAATTTCCGGCACTGACCAGGTGACGGAGAGTATTGTTTATCATGCCGGAACAAAAGAAAGTGACGGCCGGCTTGTGACTTCAGGCGGACGGGTATTGGCAGTCACCTCCCTTGGCAGGACAATGGAAGAGGCTCTGGAAAAGAGCTACAGGAGTGTTTCGAAGATCCGCTTTGATGGGGTCTGCTACAGGAAAGATATCGGATTCGATCTGAAAACCGCTGCCAGATGATAAAGTTCTTCAGGGGCACAGGCATCGGTCCGTTGTTATTGCTGACGGTAATAACCGGTGCGCTGTGGGCAGAATATTTTATTGATCCTCCAGGGATCATGGCTCCTGCCGCTGACACGGTCATGCCATTGTGGAATATTATTCTCACCTTCCTTTCAGACTCTCCTCTTGCTGCTGTCTTTGCCTCGCTGTCAGTAATGCTGCTTCTGGTAATTATCATAGTACGGTTCAACACCACACTTTTCTTTATTTCTCGCCGTACCTACCTGCCTGCATTGTTCTACATAATGTTTTACGCGGTCTTTCCGGGCGAGATGGTGCTTAATCCATGTCTTTTCGCAGCCCTGTTTGTCACGATAGGCCTGTGGCGCATGATGGCTGCCTACAGGATGAACGGTATCGCATACAACCTGTTCGATGCTGCCCTGATAATATCATTCGGAGGCATATTGTATGCCGGGGCAATCTGGTTTGTGCTGTTGGCGATAATAGGGTTACTGATTCTCAGGTCGCCTGACCTCCGGGAGATAACCATTACCATTTTCGGAGCCCTCCTGCCCTGGTTGGTACTGTATGCAGTGTGGTATCTTACAGGCAGGGAACTTTCCGACCTTACGGCGATAATAGGGAATAACCTTTTTGAAGAGTCTGCTTCGGTTTACTGGAGCCGCACTCTGATTATTCTCCTGATAGTTATTGCACTCTGGTTGCTTCAGGCTCTTGGCGCTCTGCTCACTGAGCTGCCGTCAAAAAAGATCAGGTCACGAAAGATATTTACTCTTCTGCTCTGGATGATGATACTCAGTGCAGTAGTGTTCCTGCTGATTCCGGGAGTATCTGTCGAGCTTATGGCTCTGGCAGCCATGCCGTTAGCTTATGTAATGTCAAACTACTGCGCATTCACCAAGCGCGTTGTAACTACAGAGATATTCTTCTGGCTGGTTGCGGTGATGATAGTTATCTCGCGGATGTGGCCTTACTGATTATTTGATAAGTGATACCACTCCCACACCTGAACCCTGTGCCCCCGCGACAAAACCAAACCAGAGGTTATAAAGCCCTGTCTTGTTGCATACAAAGTCAACAGTGGTATAATTCTTTCCGGTGCTTTTATTGAATGATGAAATCAGCTCTTTCCCCTGGTCATAGATTGTAATAAAGAGGTCTCCTGTTGAACCGGGGGCATTGCAGAGTGAGAACCTGTATTTCATGTTCTTCATAAGGTACATATTCGCCTTATGCACCGGTGCTGCAATGCCGGTTTCTGCTTTCGGCAGCTGAATCCTGAAGTCTTTCAGATAGGTTGTGTTTGCACCGGCAGCCATGACACAACCGCTCACAAGATCATCTGTGGAAGGCTGACTTCTGAGAACAGCCGGCAAAAGTACAAGTGACAACGAAAGAATGAAAATCCTGAGCTTCATCTTATACACCTGATATTAGTTTGTTTCTGACCTCTTCTGATAACGCTGCTATTACTGCAAGCTGTTCGTCAGTCATCTCAACATTGCTCTGCTCATGTTGTATCATCACCAGCCGCCCGTCCTGTTCAACGGTTTCCGGTTCGCCCAGCTTATAGGTGATGTTCACATCTCTGTAGGCAGCACTGATCACTTCCATCATCTCAACCAGGGCGGTGTATTCTTTGCTGCTGTTTCTGTAGGGGCGAAGCAGCATCAGAAGATCATTCAGGATTATTTTCTGTTCGCCGATGCGGCCTCTGAGTATTTTATCCGGGTGGTCCGAGACCACCTGTGTAGCCAGGTACTGACCCTCTATCCATACCCCTGCTATCATAAGGGCTGATATTGAACCGCGTCCGTTATCCCTTAGGTATTCATCAATCTTGTTATATGAACTGACTGACAGGAAGAGGAGCGAATCAAGGTTGCTGTTATTTATAGAAAGTTGTTTAAGCGTCTCGAAGTCAAAGTATTGTCCAACACGGAGGCCGTCTGCAAGGGTTTTAATGGTTGTCAGCACATCAATTGAATTGCCTGTCTTCCCGTACATGTTGAGATAGCCGAGGTCAGCACCGTAGATGCCAAGCATGATGGCCTTGCCGAAGTTGGTTGAGAGCTTGTCAGCTCCCTGTGTGGGAGCAAGATAGCCGGCGGAGAAAGGGACCTCCATTGCCTGGAGGATAGCTGCTATCTCGACGGGTGAGGCCATATTCTGAACTATGTCGGCGAGCGCTTCGTCACTCAGCGCCTCAGCCTCTCCGGCGGGTACCGAGTCAGCAATGGGAAACTGCATCTTGACCTGCCTCGTCGCACTGTTCCTGCACGAACAGACAGAAACAACCAGTAAAACTGCAATAAGCTTAAATATGGTTCCTTTCATCAGAAAGCAATGTTAATATACAAATGTAAGAAAAATGGTCATTCCATGCGTCCGTTTTGCTTTTTTTGGACCCTGAGGTTCCCGAAGAAGGAAATGATACGCTTAAGCACCTCGTAATAGAGAAGGATATAAAGAACAAGTGTTGAGAAGAGCACCAGAAGAATGTTGAAGGTGAAGGTGTCAGTCTTATATCCGAAAAAGCTTTTTACCGGTGCCATGAAGTGGGTGCGGAAGCTTAACCCTCCTGCGTGCTGTGGTTCGAGATAGATAAGGTCGATGTTTTGTATAAATCTTCCCTTGTATTCCAGGATCTTATTCTTTTCATATACTTTTCGTACTATTTCCTCAAGCTTGTCATTATGGTAGTTATTATACAGACTGTTCAGTACCTGCCTGTTATTACTCACGAAGTTATCAAGCCTGAGGTCAGCGGCATTGCTGATCTTCCTGAATTCCCTCTCCGTCTCCGAGAGCCAGACGAAAGCCCGCCTGCCAAGATCTGCAGTGAAGAGTCCGGCAGTGACAGAATCAATGCCGGTGAACGGCTTAAGGCTTCCGGCTGAGGCAATGGTCCCGAATTCGTTCCTGATAAGTTTAAGGTTGTTCGCATCAGGAGAGACCCTTACTTCCCCTTCCATGTTTCTCATGGCCACTTCAAGAGCGTCCATGACCCGTGGTATACGATAAATGGTGTTAAAGTCCGCGATGCTTATCTGCTGCCTCAGAGGATAGACCCTGAGCCCATATTCATTACCGGTGAACTGTCTGACCATCAGTGCCTCATAGGCCCAGCGGGTGGGCATGGCCTCTGCTATCAGGGGTACCTTGTCGACACTGCCTATCTTCCTGTTCAGCTTGTCAAATGGAAACATCGCACCGCTGAGTACCATCATCGGGATCATCAGAACAGGGATGACAATATATATCGTTATTGCCGAGTTGAATGCCGATGAGATATTCAGCCCTATCATGTTGGCACAGAAGGCAGTGGTGAACAGTACAGCCCAGTATGAAAAGAACAGTCCTTTGATTCCCAGTACAGGATTGGCAACAATGAGGAAGAGAAAGGTCTGCAAGCCTGAGATCAGTATCAGTACTGCCACCTTCGACAGAAGGTAGCTTCCCCGGCTGAGATTAAGGAAGTGTTCCCTCTTGAGTATCTTCCTGTCTCTGAACAGCTCTTCGGCGCTTATTGTCAGGCCAAGGAAGAGAGCTACTATGACGCTCATGAATATGTATATGGGAATATTTTCATTTTCCCTGAATACATATACATCTGATGAAGGATCTGCAATGTATCTTATTATGAATGAGAGTATCAGGCCGAGGACCGGACCTTCCAGCAGCATCAGCATAAGATACTGACTGTTGGCTGCCTTACTCCTTACATCGCGTGAAAGGTATATCGAAACCTGCTTCCACCAGCCGGGTCTGTGCAGATTAGAAAAGGCAGGGGTGGCAACCTCATTCCCTTCAACAGCTGGGTGTCTCTTTCTGAAGGCTTCGGCCCACTCGGCAGGAGACACTCTCCTTTTGTCGGTATCGCGGCCGTACTCATCAAGTACCCTGGCCTCAAGGATATTGAAGAGCGTCTCTGAATTCGCATTACCGCATGAGGGGCATTCGCCCACTTCATTGTTTATCTGTGCATCAAGAGTTTTAAAGTGTACTATGGCTTCAATAGGATTGCCGTAGAAGACCATATGGCCATTCTGATCGAGTACAAGTATATTGTCAAAACCCTTGAATATTTCCGAAGAGGGCTGATGCACCACCGTTATCACCAGTTTTCCCTTGAATGTAAGGTCATGGAGCAGGTCAATAACGTTCTCGGAGTCACGTGATGACAATCCTGATGTCGGTTCGTCAAGGAAGAGCACGGAGGGCTCCCTGACAAGCTCCAGCGCTATATTCAGCCTCTTTCTCTGTCCTCCGCTTATTATCTTGTCGAGAGGAGAGCCAACCCTGTAATTCCTTTTTTCGTACAGACCAAGCATTACCAGTGTCTGGTTGACTATATCCGTAAGCTCTTTCCTGCTTCTTCCGGCAAGGCAGAGCGAGGCTGCATAGAAGAGATTGTCAAACACTGTCAGCTCTTCAACAAGGAGGTCGTCCTGCGGGACATACCCTATCACACCGTCAAGCTTGTCACTCTGCGAGTAGATTGACGTTCCGTTGATCCTGACATCACCTGACTCCGGTTTCAGAAGTCCGCTCAGCAGGTTCAGCAGAGTGGTCTTACCGGTACCGCTTGCCCCAAGTATGCCTGTCAGTTTACCCTCACGGGTTGAAAAACTCAGGTCAGTAATGGCTGGTGAGCCGTCCGGGAAGCTGTAGGTAAGCCGGTCAGCAACAAAGGAAAGCCGAAGGACATCGGCATATGAAACATATCTGGCAGTTACATCACCGTAATAGACCGTCAGTGAAGGAGGTGCCTGCACTGAGCTGCCCTGGGCAAAAGAATAGATCTTGCTCCCTGTCATCGGAAGTCCGTTCAGTAGGGCTGTCCCTGAGCAGAACGAACGTATGAAATAAAGATTGACACTGGCAATCTTCAGAAACACAAAAAAACCACTTCCTGCATCATAGCTTTCGTCAGAGCCTCCGGCACCTATCAGCATGATAGCCGGATCAATGAATTTATCCTTCTCCTCTTCCCTCGTAAAAAGCCATATGCTCTGAAACTCTTCCTGTGACACCATGAAAACCTCTGCTATGGTATTGATGATGTTCATCCTCTGACGTGTGTACTGCTTGTCAGAGTCGATCAGTTCAAAACATCTCAGGAGGGCAATTATTCTCTGCTCCTGTGACAGGGTCTTGTTAATCTGCTTGCAAAGTGTGAAAATCCTGACGGAGTCTCTCACAGAGGCTGTGTCTGTGTCAGTTCTGGGCTTATCCACCTGCAGCGGTCCGGCATTGTCAAGGAAGAGCCGCATATATTCAGATGCGCTTTTATGGGGCAGCTGCTTATTAAGGAATTCAGAGACATAATTCATCTCGCTTTGCAGCATACCTCCGTCCTGCTTTACTATCAGGGCGAACAGCTCCATCATTGCCCGCAGGATCTCTTCACTCATTTGTCAGATAATGTACAGGTTTAGGGAGAGCCAACAAGATAAAAAAAAATTAAGAGAAAATTACTGACAGCCGGAGCTGACATTGATCTTCAGGTAAAAGTTACTGGCCGAAGAATTAGTACACCTATTTACAAAATTAATCCACACCTCTGTGGGGGCTTTGTCATACCTTGTCATACTCCAAATTGTCGAGCAGTATGAGTGCTACAGACCCGAGGCTTAAGAGAATAACATGGTTGATGGGCATCATATTAATGAGTCTGGTTGTTGCTGTTGTGATACTCGTTTTCATAATTTTTTAGTGGTCAGTACACCTTAAGTTATTATACAGTGAAAAATCTGAAGAACAATTAAATCATAAACCTAATCAATCAACTATGACAGAACTAATCAATGAAATCAGAGGATCCCTTCAGCGCGGTTCACGTGTGTTGAGGGCTTTGCTGGTCTTTACCCTGCTGATGATTTCGTTACCCTCCTTTGCACAGAATATCACTGTCAGAGGGGTGGTAACCGATGCCCAGACAGGAGAGGCAATGATCGGCCTGAACGTTATTATCAAGGGAACGGCCCGAGGTGTCGCCACAGATATGAATGGCAGTTACACCATCACCGACTGTCCGCCTGACGCCATACTTACCTTCAGCTATGTTGGCTATGATCCGACGGAGGTGCCTGTCAACGGCAGGAGTGTGGTAAATGCCTCCATTACGCCCACAAGCAGCCTCCTCGAAGAGGTGGTTGTGATAGGGTACGGTACTGCAGCACGCAGGGACATTACAGGGTCAGTCGCTTCTGTAAAGGGGAAGGATCTTATGAAGATACCTGTCACCACTGCTGCCGAGGCTCTTACCGGCAAGATGGCCGGAGTTCAGGTTGTAACGACGGAAGGCTCTCCTGACGCAGAGATAAACATCCGTGTCCGGGGAGGCGGTTCCATCACACAGGACAACTCACCTCTTTATATCGTTGACGGCTTTCCCGTCACCAACATAGCGGATATCCCGACATCGACCATTCAGTCAATCGACGTCCTTAAAGATGCTTCTTCCACAGCAATCTACGGGGCACGCGGCGCCAACGGAGTTATCATCATCACCACCAGGGGCGGCACCGAAGGAAAGGTCAGGGTAAACTATAATGCCTACTATGGCTTCAAGAAGGTGGCAGACCGCCTGACCAGCCTGAACGTTGAAGATTATGTCAAGTGGCAGTACGAGTATGCTCTCCTTACCGATAACATCGATCAGTATGAGAAGTACTTCGGCATGTATCAGGACATAGACCTGTACGAAGGGCAGCAGGCAACCAACTGGTATGACCAGGTCTTCGGCCATGTAGGCCAGACCTTCAACCATGACCTGAATATTACAGGAGGGTCTGAAAGGTTCAGATACGCCTTCACCTATGCAGGGCTCAGGAGTGATGAGATAATGTTAAGCTCAAAGTACTCGCGTGACAACCTCTCTCTGAAAATGGATCACGATGCAAGCGACAAAGTCAGGCTTTCGTTCTCACTCCGTTACTCTGACACGAAGATCTATGGCGCAGGCGCCGTTGACCAGGGAGGTGCTACCCCTTCAGACGCCAGGGTGAAGCAGGCCATGCTCTATGTACCCATACCGTTTACTTCAATAGGTGACTATGATGACACGGAGGTGTCTTCTTCCATGACAAATCCGATGGATAACGTAAGAGACAACGACCGTCAGCAGTTCAGGAAGAGGTATAACATGATAGGCAGCTTCGCATGGGACATAATTGACGGACTGGAGTTCAGGACCGAAGAGGGGCTTGATTACAATTACAATACTGATGACCGCTTTTACGGCCTTACCACATATTACGTAAAAAACACCCCTTCAGCAGAATATCAGAATCTGCCTGCACTGGAGTCAACGGATAACGCTCTCAACAGCCTGAGAAGCACCAATACCCTCAACTATGATTTCAGGCACCTCATTAAGGGAGGCGCGCACTCCGTAAAGCTGCTGGCTGGACAGGAGGTAATTGTTACCACTTCCAACACTGTGTTCAACCAGGTATGGGGCTTTCCCGATTTCTTTACCTCAGACCAGGCCTACAAACTTGTGAGCCAGGGCTTCTCAAGCAGATATACTGATACCTACAATCCCGATAACAAGCTGCTCTCATTCTTCGGCCGGGTAACCTACGACTACAGGGGCAAGTACATGCTTACTGCAACATACCGTGCCGATGGCTCCAGCAAGTTCTTGCAGGGCAACAGGTGGGGCTACTTCCCGTCCGTATCCGTCGGATGGAGGATCTCTGACGAGAACTTCATGAAGGGGATATCGTCGACGGTGAACAACCTTAAGCTGCGTCTCAGCTACGGAGCAGCAGGGAACAACAACATACCATCCGGACAGATAGCACAGACATTCAACTCCGGAAGCACGTCATGGATAAACGGATTTACGACATACTGGTCTCCCTCTACGGTCATGGCGAATCCTGACCTGAGGTGGGAAACCACCTATACGAGAAATGCCGGCCTTGATTTCGGACTTTTCGGAAACAGGCTGAGCGGTACTGTTGAGTTTTATTTCAATACCACCAAGGACCTGCTCATCAATTTCCCAGTATCGGGAACAGGGTACAACACACAGTACAGGAACATGGGTGAGACTGAAAACAAGGGCTTCGAGATTGCACTTAACGGGGTCGTTGCCGATAAGAAGAACTTCAGGCTTAACCTGGGTTTCAACATAGGATTCAACCGTAATGAGATCATCTCACTCGGGACTATGGAAGACTTCGGACAGGCTTCCGGATGGGCCTCGACAGAGATAGGGAATGACTACTGGATATCTGTTGGCGGTTCGGTAGGACAGATGTACGGATACAAGTCTGACGGAAGATATGAGGTCTCCGACTTTTATTATGATGCTGTCAGCGATACCTGGACACTTAAGGAAAACATCGCTGACGCCACTGCCGTTGTCGGTACTCTGAGGCCCGGCAAGCTAAAGATGAAAGACACCTCCGGTGACGGGCAGATAAGCGTTGCTGACTGTTCGGTGATAGGCGATGCCAATCCACTCAACACTGGAGGATTCAATATCGATGCCTTCTTCTACGGCTTTGATCTGTCAGCAGTTTTCAACTGGAGTTACGGGAACGACATCTACAATGCGAACAAAATTGAGTATACCACAGGCAGATACCAGTTCCGGAACATGATCGACATTATGGCCGATGGCAACAGATGGACAAATGTGGACGCTGACGGTAACCTGGTCAATGACCCTGCAACACTGCAGGCTCTCAATGCAAATACAACAATGTGGTCACCGCAGATGTCGAGACACGTATTTACTGACTGGGCTGTCGAGGACGGATCATTCCTCAGGCTTAACACCGTGTCGCTTGGGTATACACTTCCGGTTGATATTGTAAGAAAAGTCAAACTGCAGAATCTGAGGTTCTACATCTCCGCTTACAATGTGTTTGTACTTACAAACTATTCCGGTTTCGACCCAGAGGTCTCCACACGGAGAAACACTGTTCTGACACCGGGACTCGACTACTCTGCATATCCCAAGAGCAGGCAGATAATCTACGGATTGAACCTCACATTTTAATCTGAAATAATAAAGAATATGAAGAAGATATTATATATAGGATGTTTAATTCTGGCGGGCATCACACTGTCGTGCGAGGATTTCCTGGAGGCTCCTTCCCAATCATCATTTGATGAATCGCTGATCTTTTCCGATCCCACCCTTGCCGCTTCTGCCATAGACGGCATCAAGGTACCGTTCGGGGAGACGAACTCATACAGGGGCAGGTTCCTTACTCATTACGGATCCAATACTGACATTGAATGGAACAACAGCTCCACCACTGTTAATGCAAGGACTGACCTGGCGAGGTATGTAAACTCGCCTGCAAATACTGATATGAACACCTCTAACAATGCATGGGCGATGATGTATACCGGCATTGAGAGGGCGAACATATGTATCAGAGGGCTGAGGACCTACGGTAGCCCTGCTCCGGGCAACGAGATGGGTCAGCTGCTGGGTGAGGCGCTGACACTGAGGGCCATATATTATGCTGACCTCGTCAGGGGCTGGGGTGATGTGGTGGCCAGGTTCGAGCCTGTGTCATCGGAGACGATGTATCTGGCAAAGTCAAGCCGTGATGTCATTTACAAGCAGCTCATAAGCGATCTGGAAGAGGCCGCCACCCTTGTGGCATGGCCTAACGAGACTGCTGCGACAGCTAACACGGAAGACTTCAACAAAGCCTTTGTCAAGGCACTCCGTGCACGGATATGTCTTGCCGCAGCAGGATATTCACAGTATCCTGACGGCATACGCAGAAGCAACGATCCCGATCTCACGGTAGCCAAGCTATACCCGGTGGCGCTGCAGGAATGCAAGGACGTCATCAACAGTGGCAAGGTGCGCCTCGAGACAAGCTTCGAGACCCTCTTCCGCAAGAACTGCCAGGACCTGACTGCTGACCCTGACCCCGCCGGTGGCGAGTCACTCTGGGAGATACCTTTTGCCCAGGGTCGCGGCAGACACCTCTATACCTACGGTGTGAGACACCTGAGCGTCGATCAGTATACCGCTCAGGCACAGGGTGGCGTCTATGGTCCCCTTCCGAACGTATTCTATGACTTTGACGTGAAAGACAGCAGGAGAGATGTGACCTGCGTCCCGTACCAGTACGGAACGGCAGTAAGCAGTGTGTCAAAACAGGAATTCAGGGCACTGAACAGCTGGTGCTTCGGCAAATGGCGTTATGAATGGATGGACCGCAGGGTTACCTCAACGAACGATGACGGCGTCAATAAGATATATATGCGATATGCAGAAGTGCTTTTGATGGCGGCAGAAATAGAGAACGAACTCACCGGCCCGTCAGCTGCCGCACCATACCTCAGGCAGCTGCGGCAGAGAGCTTTCGCACAGGCCGACTGGCCCGCAAAGGTCGATGCTTATATCGCTGCCCTCACCAGCAAAGAGATGATGTTCGATGCCATCGTTGATGAACAGGCATTTGAATTCTGCGGCGAGATGGAACGCAAAGCTGCCCTGATACGGTGGAACCTGCTGGCAACAAAAATGGACGAGGCCAAGGCAAAGATGAATAACCTTCGCAACCAGACAGGTGAATATGCTGACGTTCCTTCCAACATATATTATAAATATGTGGCCGACGAAGACGGCAAACTGACCAAAATCTCAGCATACGGCCTCAACAGGGGCGAAACGGCAGATATGTCCGGGTCATATTCAAATTCAATCATCGGATATGTCGGACCCACGAAGATCGATGATGCCAAGATCAATTCCCTTTATACCAACAATCCGGATCAGAACCAGTTCTGGCCGATATGGCAGGTATTTATTGACTCCAGCAACGGAATGCTGAAGAACGATTATGGCTATTAACAGTGTTATGCAATCAACTATGAAAAAGAAAAATATAATTTTCGGATTGATTCCGGTGTTGTTCTCCCTCCTGCTGCTTAACGGCTGTAAGGAGGAGATAGACCCCATTGTGGAGGAGCTCGACTTTGACCGTGCATTCACACCCGTTGGTATTGAGGCTAAAATAAGCGATGTCACGAGGGTGACTCTCACCTGGTCTTCGGTAAAAAACACTGACCATTATACGGTCGAGATCTGCGAAGGAACCGACTTCGCAACCGGTGTACCGGTAAAGACTGCCGAAGTACCTGTTTCCGATGACGTCGTTGTGGTATACTCATACGTACTGCCGGCCGGCGATACGGAGTTTTCTGCAAGGGTGAAGGCCGTCAGTTCCCTTACAGGAGTGGAAGAATCAAAGTGGGCCCTTGTTTCGTTCAGGACTGCCCCCGAGAACCTGTTTACAGGTTACGAAAGCGAAATGACAGGGCTGAATACATGTATTGTAAGGTGGAAACCGGGTGCAGTGGCCACTGACCTCGCTTTTGACAATGGGACCAGTGAGTTGAAATATCCTATCAGTGCCGGAGAACTTGCTGCCGGTGTAAAGACACTGACAGGGGTGCCCAACGCCAGATACGAGTTAAGGCTTATGAACACCACCTTCTCAAGAGGCTCGGTAAACCTGGTGATAGAGGGAGACATGCTCCTTGCTCCGGGTGGCGACCTTAATGCAGCCCTTGACGCCATGCCTTCAGGCGGGGTTCTGATACTGACCAACGGAACGAAATACGGCCTCACTGAGCCAGACACAGTGACTTCCAGCATCAAGATCCGAGGCCTTTATCCTGACAACCTGCCAACGATTTACCTGATGACCGGAACGCCGATTGCCTATCATATGTTCGACATCGGAACCTCAACGACGGCATCCGACTCGCTTGTATTCGAGAATGTTGACATAAGCTGTTATTATGATGACGCCGGCGTGACAAAGCACAGGGGTGTCATTGACCAGGAAGCCAGCGCATTTATAATCGGGGCAATTAAATTCAATAATTGCATCATAAGAAACTCGGGCAGGAGCGCGATCCGTTTGCGGGGTAATGCAGCAGGACAGGTGATCAATAATGTCGAGTTTAACAACTGCATAATGTATGACTTCGCCTTTGACAGCCACTACGGAGTACTGAATGGAGCCACAACCGGCAACTTCATCAATATCAAATTCAGAAATTCCACCGTTTATAACCTCAGGGGAGGTATCATCAATTATGGAAGCGGCGCAGGCTGCCAGAGTGTTTTGGTTGACAACTGCACGTTCAATGCTGTCACCATGGATGCAGCCTCGGCCAGGTACTTTATTGACTTCGGTACAACGGGCAACCCCTCGAACGGGACTTTAACCATAAGCGACTGTATCTTCGGTCAGACGAGTGCATTGGCAAATGGTGTGAGGAATAACCTGATGGTAATGACTGTCAGCAGCTCATATTATACATCCGATTTCGTAAATGTGGCAGGTTCGATAATACCTTCATTGACCGCATATGCCGGGGCTTCGACTTCATTGTGGAGTAACCCTGCAGGAGGAGTCTTCACATTTGCAGACCTCGGCTTTGCAGGGGCTGCTACTGCCGGAGACCCTCGCTGGAAGCCGTAGGGATAGCTGCAACAGATTATAGGTTAGGTTCTTTATCCGACCGGACCGGGAGTGCATCCCGGTCCGCCGGATATCGGTAAGATTCCATCTTTAACCCGTTATCCTTTATTGTCAGGCAACCTGCAACTTCCTGTACCGTGTTAAAAAAAATGATATCACTCAGAGACCACATGAAGTGGCTGGTAATCCCGGCGGTGCTTCTGCTGCCGGTCGCCTGCGGCACTGACGACAATGCCGGCAGCAGGGATTATGTCAATCCGGTACTGCATGCTGACTTTTCGGACCCTGACGTCATCAGGAAGGGAGATGATTATTATATGGTTTCATCATCTTTCAACTGTGTGCCCGGGATACCCGTTCTTCATTCTCGCGATCTTGTCAACTGGCAGATAATCGGCTATGGCCTGAGAAGACTGGAACCTGAAGATCATTACTCAGAAGTAAGGCACGGAGGCGGAGTATGGGCTCCCTGCATCAGGTACCATGACGGTGAATACTATATCTACTACCCAGATCCTGACTTTGGGATATATGTCGTGAAGTCAGCAGATCCGGCAGGCCCGTGGTCATCACCGGTGATGGTACTTAGCGGGAGAGGGCTGATAGACCCTTCACCACTGTGGGATGATGACGGCAATGCCTACCTGGTTTATGCCTTCGCGGGCAGCAGGGCGGGGGTGAAGAGTGTACTCATGGTTAGCCGGATGAATTCTGGCGGCACAGTGGTCAGTGACGAACCTGTGATGGTCTTTGACGGCCATGATGACCACCCTACAGTGGAGGGACCGAAATTTTATAAACGCAACGGTTACTACTACATCTTTGCCCCGGCAGGGGGAGTCACTTACGGATGGCAGCTCGTACTCAGGTCGAAGAACATCTTCGGCCCATATGAGAAAAGGGTTGTCATGCACCAGGGACAGACTTCCGTCAACGGGCCGCACCAGGGAGCATGGATAACCACCCGCACGGGTGAGGACTGGTTCATTCATTTTCAGGACAAAGGGGCATACGGGAGGGTGGTTCATCTCCAGCCATTGAGATGGATCAACGACTGGCCGGTGATAGGATCAGACGAGGATGGTGACGGTACAGGTGAACCGGTGGCCTCATTCACCATGCCCGACGCAGAAAGAATGCATCCGGAAGCCACTCTTCAGACAGATGATGAGTTTAACTCCAACACTATGGGACTCCAGTGGCAGTGGCAAGCCAATCCCACTCTTACATGGGGTTACCCCTCGGAGGCATACGGCTGCCTCAGGCTGAACTGCATCCCGGTGCCTGACAGCACACAAAACCTCTGGACGGTCCCGAACCTGTTCCTGCAAAAACTTCCTGCCGGGTCATTTACCGCAACGGCGTCGGTGAAATTCAACCTGAGGCATGACAGTGAAGAGGCCGGCATGATCATCATGGGACAGGACTACCAGTACATCTCCCTCGTGCAGGATGAGGGGAAGCAGATGCTGAGGGTGGTAAGCTGCATGGATGGACACAGGGGAGCCGCAGAGGAGGTGATATTCTCATCCGTGGCAGATACCGGCGACCTCTTTTTAAGGATAGAGGTGGAAAAGGGCGCCGTCTGCAGGTTCAGTTACAGCACGGACGGTAAGGAATATCATCCTGCCGGTGCACCGTTTACAGCACGCCCGGGCATGTGGATCGGGGCGAAGATAGGTTTCTTTGCCCTCAGGGAAGGTTTTATAAATGATGCCGGATATATTGATATAGACTGGTTCAGAATTGAGAAAACGAAATAAATGATGAGCAGAACAATCCGGATCCTGACAATGCTGATTATCACCGTGCTGATATCCTCCTTTGCCGGAGAACAGGGAGGTGGCACCGCAGGACATAGGGACAAAAAGAAAGTTATCAGGGTGTGGCTGATAGGCGACTCCACCATGACAGATTATTCACAGGAGGAGGACTATATGTCAAAGAGATATCCGATGACGGGGTGGGGTCAGGTGTTTCAGTCATTCATGTCATCAGATTCGCTGCCTATGGTGAGGCACATGATCCGCACTGACAGTGTCATTGTTGATGACAGGGCGAAAGGGGGACGCAGCACCCGCTCATTCTTCGAAGAAGGAAGGTGGTCTGAAATTTACTGCCAGCTGCAACCAGGCGACTTGGTAATGATCCAGTTCGGGCATAATGACGCCTCCGTGGCAAAAGGTGAGAGATATGTCTCCCTCCCCGGTTACAAAGAGTTCTTAAGGCTTTACGTGACACAGTCGCGTGAGAAGGGTGCCCTGCCGGTCCTGATAACACCTGTTGCAAGAAACTATCCCTGGGTAGAGGGCAAACTGGGCAACACCCACGGTGACTACCCTCAGGCCATGAGAGAGGTTGCTGCTGAACAGCGCTGCCCCCTCATTGACCTTACCTCCCTGAGCATGCAGTTTTTCAGTGAGAAGGGGGAGGAGTTTGTGACAAAGACCTACTACATGAACATCCCCCCGGGGCTCCATGAAGGTTATCCGGACGGGCTTAAGGACAACACTCACTTTCAGCCCGAAGGAGCGATGGCCGTTGCAGGATTGGTATTCCGTGCCATGAAAGAGTGCGACATGGAAGAGCCGGGAAAGGAAATAACCAGAAAAAAATAAACAAATAAACCATGAAGACCAGACAACTGTTTTTGATACTGCCAGCCATGCTCGTACTTCTATTGGGTTCATGCAACAGGGGGTCCGAGAAGGCAGCAAAGACGGAGTATCTGTACCGCGGGCTTGAATTTGACATGCCGGTGGTACAGGAACCCGTGTTTCCTGATAACAGTGTCAGCATAACCGACTTCGGCGCGGTGGGCGACGGCCGTCACCTGAATACGGTGGCATTTGCAGATGCAATTGACGCTGTCACTGAAAAGGGTGGCGGCACTGTGTTAATACCCCCCGGACTTTGGCTGACCGGGCCGGTCATTCTGAAGAGCAACATACGTATCCATACTGAAGATGGCGCCATGGTGATATTCAGTCCTGACAAGAGCCTTTACCCTCTTATCGAAACAAGCTTCGAGGGGTATGATACCTACAGGTGCATCTCACCCAT
Organism: uncultured Bacteroidales bacterium; assembly: GCA_963732365.1. Lineage (GTDB taxonomy): Bacteria > Bacteroidota > Bacteroidia > Bacteroidales > VadinHA17 > SR-FBR-E99. The sequence goes on from CAVSZC010000008.1 coordinate 73,500, forward strand.
CTACGGCAAAGATCTTGAGAACATTGCATTTACCGGCAGAGGAATCTGGGATGGGACAGGAGAAGCCTGGAGGCCTGTTAAAAAGGATAAGCTCACTGCATCGCAGTGGAACGAGCTGGTAAGCTCGGGAGGCATAGTCGGCGACGACGGTAAGATATGGTATCCTTCAGAATCATATAAGAGAGGGCAGGAGATGAGCGAGATGAATGTGCCGGTTCAGTTCACTGACATCAGCGAGTTTGAAACCATAAAGGACTTTTTACGGCCCGTCATGGTCAGCCTTGTCAACTGCCGCAAGGTGCTGCTTGACGGACCGGTGTTTCAGAACTCTCCGGCCTGGTGCCTGCATCCGCTTATGTGCGAAGACCTAACAATAAGAAATATAACCGTGAAAAATCCCTGGTACTCGCAGAACGGTGACGGGATTGACATTGAGTCATGTAAAAACACTCTCCTCTATGACAGTAATTTTGACGTGGGTGATGATGCAATTTGCATCAAATCAGGCAAGAATGCTGACGGACGCAGAAGAGGCAAGCCTACCGAGAACCTTATTATAAGGAACTGTATAGTCTATCACGGACATGGAGGTGTGACCATAGGCAGCGAGATGTCAGGAGGGGTAAGGAACATGTCCGTTGCTGAATGTACCTTCATGGGGACGGACGTGGGCCTACGCTTCAAGAGTAACCGCGGACGGGGAGGAGTTGTGGAGAACATCTGGTTCCGGGATATACGGATGACGAACATCCCCACACAGGCTGTCTCGTTCAATCTCTATTACGGAGGGCTTTCTGTCTCCGACATGCTGGCTGAGGGAAAGAATGTGGAGACGACTACGGGTGAGATACCCCCCGTGACTGAGGAGACGCCTCACTTCAGGAATATCACCATCAGGAACCTTACATGCCGGGGTGCGCTTCAGGCAATATACCTGCAGGGGCTGCCTGAGCTCAATCTTGAAAATGTCACTCTTGAAAATATTGATATACAGGCAGAAAGCGGAATGGTATGTATTGACGCGAGCGATATAACTATAAAGAACATGCGCCTTACAACCGGCGCCATGCCGCTTATCCGCATACTGAACAGCAGCAGCGTGGACATTCAGGGGCTGAGTGTAAATGAGATAAATGACACTATCTTTGAAGTCACAGGTGATAAGTCACGCAAGATCAGGATCGAGGCTATCACACCTGACGGGACAGCTCATGTAAAGACAATCGAATGAGAAAACTGGCATTTGCCTTCCTCTTGATCACCACGGCCATGAAGGCCCAGCTGCCTGCTTTCCCGGGAGCAGAGGGTTTTGGCCGTTATGCCTCCGGAGGAAGAGGAGGCGACGTTTATATAGTCACCAACCTCAAAGATTCTGTTACCAAACCTCCCGAAGGCTCATTACGCTGGGCTCTGAACAAGTCGGGCCCCAGGACAATAGTATTTGCTGTGTCAGGAACAATTGAGCTTAAGCGGGGCCTTGACATAACAAAGGGCGATGTCACCATTGCGGGTCAGACGGCACCGGGAGACGGTATCTGCATCAGAAACCATACTGTCTCTGTCGAAGCTGACAATGTCATCATAAGGTATATCAGGTTCAGGTGCGGCATAAGCGCCGGCACCGGCGACCCCTCCGATGCCATTACCGGCATAGGCAACAGAAACATTATCATTGACCACTGCTCAATGAGCTGGTCAGTTGACGAGGCGGCTTCGTTCTATGACAATGAGAATTTTACCATGCAGTGGTGCATTATATCCGAGAGCCTGTACGATGCAGGTCACCCGAAGGGAGAGCATGGCTACGGAGGTATATGGGGAGGTGCCGGAGCCTCGTTTCATCATAACCTGCTGGCAAGCCACACGAGCCGCAATCCTCGTTTCTGCGGCGCCAGGTACCATCCTGAGACACGAGAGACGGAGATCGTTGACTTCAGGAATAACGTCATCTTCAACTGGGGTTTCAACAGCTCATACGGCGGAGAGATGGGCCAGCAGAACATGGTCAACAACTATTACAAAGCCGGCCCTGCAACAAAGAAACAGGTTCGTTACCGCATCGTCGATCCCTCTGACTCGCTCGGAAAGTGGTATATCACAGGTAACTATATGGAGGACAGCAGGGAGGTGACGGCTGACAACTGGAACGGAGGAGTGCAGGGCGACTTTGCAGAGTCAGACAATATCAGGTCGGAGCAACCCTTTCCTTTTGCCCCCGTGAAGACTGACAAAGCACAAAAGGCATATAAACTCGTTCTGAAGAATGCCGGCGCCATACTTCCGAGACGTGATCCACTTGATGAAAGGATCATCAGGGAGGTCATTTCAGGAAAGTGTGCTTACGGAGATTCGTACGGGGAAGGTACAGGGATCATCGACTCGCAGGAGAGTGCGGGAGGATGGCCTGGACTGAAGACATACAATGAACTGCCTGACAGAGACAAAGACGGAATGCCAGATTTCTGGGAGGTAAGAAAGGGGCTGAACCCTGATGATCCTGATGACAGAAACAACACAAGCCGGTCAGGATATACAATGCTCGAGGAGTACATCAACGGCATAAAATATTAAAACAGTGTAACCCCAAAAAACTCTGTGTCATCTGTGGTAATAAAAATCATTCTTTCAGCACTGTTTTTGTATTTTACAGTCTCACCTGCAAAATCGCAGATCCTTGCAGGATTCAAACTCTCTGGTATTTTCGGTGAGCAGCAACTTGTAATTGAAGATTCACCTCCCGGCACAAGGATCCTTATAAATGCACCTGTGAAAGGGTTTGAGGATGATGATCAAGTACTTCTTGTCTTTTATGCCCTGCCCAACGGCAACACAATTGAACAGACTGCCGGAAAGAGGCTTCATGAGGGCGATGACTGGCACTTCGATATTCAGCATATAGCCGCTCAGACAAGATTCCTGAGAAACATTCTGACAGACAGGACAGTCGTTGTTGCTTACCTTGAGAATGACATGAAAAGCTGGCCGGCCTGGAAGGCTGCTACCCTGGATTACCGTGATCAGGTCAAAGGAATAATCGATGAAATCACCGAAATATTTTCGCCCTGGAAGCCCGAACTGGTTCTCAACGGTCACAGCGGAGGAGGGAGATTTATTTTCAGCTACCTCGATGCATTTGATGAGATTCCGTCAGATGTGGTAAGGATAGCCTTTCTCGACAGCAACTACGGTTATGAGGACACGATCTATGGCCCTAAGCTTGTGAAGTGGATTAAATCAGGCAATGACAAATATCTCTGCACACTGGCATACAATGACAGCGTGGTTGTATATAACGGCAAGCCTCTGGTTTCACCGACAGGAGGTACCTGGTACCGCAGTAAGATGATGATGAAATATTTTTCTTCTGAATTCAGGTTCAGGGAAAAAAAGCTCGATTCATTGAGCAGATTCCGGGCTGAAAGGGGCAGGATTGAGTTTAACCTTAAGCCAAATCCGGAGGGCAGGATTTATCATACACGGCAGGTTGAATATAACGGGTTCATTCACAGCATGCTGAGTGGCACAAGGTATGAGCAGAAGGGATACAGGTACTTTGGCGAAAGAGCCTACGCAGAGATGATAGCTGATACAGTCATTATTCCGATAAGGAGACTTAACATACCCTGCCGTGATCGCTCGGCTGAGACCGGAACGGCATTCATGATACGTATAAATGAACTGCCGCTTGAGGAGCGGGAGGAGGAGATATTCAGGGCAGCATCCTCCGGCAACATACCGGACTTTCTGCGTCAGACCGCGAGACTGAAGGGTGAATTTGAAGACCTTGAAGGCAATAAACACATTATCGAATATGAGGTCATGCCTGATTACCTGGCGATAGGGAGTGATGACGACTTCTGCCGCATACCGATGAATCCCCGTACGGCACAGAGGCTGGCTGGCCTGTTTGGTGCCTCAATGCTGACGGCAAAGCTCAGTGACCATATCTGGGACGCTGCGGAAGTAAAGCTAGCGCCTTTCAATTATGTGCCCGTCGGCAATGCGAATGAGCTTGTGACTAAGTTCGGGGAGCACAACGCACAGATCGAAAAGCAGTTGTCTGAGGCTAGAGGGCATCACGGGCAGCTGGTGGCAGGCATCAAGAAGGACGTGATCATCTCGTCACGTGTTGCGGAGCGCAATGACAGGGTGATTATATACGGCTGGCACAAGACTGACGGTAATCCCATCCAACCCGTTTACAGCGGTCATGTCTGGTGGTATGTTGACTATTCGCACGGGATCAGGTTTATGAACAGTCAGGTTCTGCTTGACGGCACACCCGCCGATGTGACGGAGATTCTGAAAGATACTGTGCTGTTCAGGATAATGAGCAATGAAGACCAGCCTATGCTGCAGCCTTATTATATTCTTGAAAAATAATGATCCCGGAGGGATCACAGCTTTGTAGCACAGATGCATTTTTTAATATCCTTCGACCCCGTCGGGGTCGTACAATCTGTAAATGCCCCCGAATCTACAAAGATGCGATCGCTCCGCGATCGGTATGCCTGCTCCCTGCACCTTGCGCTCAACCTTCGTGACCCTTCGACAAGCTCAGGGTCCGGCTTCGGTGAGCAAAGTTTGCTTCATGCTCTCCGCTCTCCGCTCTCCGCTCACCTCTCAACCCATCCCGGTCCCCTGACAACCCGTCCCGGCGTGGCACCGGTGTGCTCGCCCTCCTTAAGCACCTGCACGCCGTTGACGAAGACGTGACTCATGCCGGTTGAATACTGGTGAGGCTTGTCAAAGGTAGAGTGATCCTGCACCTTCTCAGGATCGAATATCACTATGTCAGCGTAAAACCCCGGCGTCAGCAGTCCCCGTTTTTCGATCCTCAGGTTACCTGCCGGGAAGGAGGTGAGCCTTCTTACCGCCTCCTCGAGCGGGATCACCTTCTCATCCCTGACATACTTGCCGAGCAGCCTGGCGAAGTTACCGTATGCCCGGGGGTGCGTGTTCGACTTAAGGAAGACACCCTCCGGCGCGAGTGACTGGCCGTCTGAGCAGAAGCTCATCCACGGCAGGGCGATCTGTCTCCTGATGTTATCTTCCGACATCGAGAAGTATACCACCCCGACCCTGCTGCCGTCCTGTATCACCAGGTCCATCACTGTCTCTTCGGGCGTCGTGCCCCTGAGTGCGGCCACCTCGGCGAGACTCTTGCCCGTGAGGTACTTGAGCGAGTCATTGTTGAAACCTATTATCAGCACCTTGTCAGCCGAACCTGTCTTGTTGGCTATCGCATCGCGTATGGAAGGACCAACGGCTTTTCTTATCTCCGGGTCTGCCAGCCTCTTTGTCCACTCGCTGAAGCCACCCTCCTGTACCCAGTCGGGCATGATTATGTCAAAGCCTGTTGAGCTGGCTATATAGTTGTACATGTCGGCGGTGATGTACAGTCCTGCTGCATTGGCCGAGTCGATCTTGCTCACAGCCCTGTCAAGCTTGTCCCAGTTTGCGGTCCCTACCTGCTTGAAGTGGTATATCTCTGACCTTATCCCTGCCTCTTTAGCCACGGTGATGAGTTCATCCATGCACCCGAGCAGCTGGTCTCCCTCGTTTCTCAGGTGTGAGATATACATGCCGTCATATTCGGCAGCGACCCTGCATAATTCAATAAGCTCACCGGTCTTCGCGAAGCTTGCCGGAACATATTCCAATGCCGAGCTGATTCCCACGGCCCCCTCCTCCATCGCCTGCCGTACCAGTTGTTTCATGGCATCCAGCTCAGCCTCCGTCGGTTCCCGGTCATCATAACCTATGGCATGTATTCTGAGGGTTGAGGTGCCGACAAATGAGGCAACATTAGTTGATACACCCCTCTTCTCAAGGTATTCAAGGTATTCACCTAGGGTTGTCCAACCGATATCATATTTTATATCTCCCTGCTGAGCTTTAAGGTCAGCTTTCATCTTCTCATTCAGCGGGCCCCATGAGTCGCCCTCGCCGAGTATCTCGAGCGTCACTCCCTGCCTTATGTCGCTTTGTGAACGGCCGTCCTCGATGAGCGACTCCACCGCCCAGCTGAGCATATTGATAAACCCTGGCGCGACAGCCATCCCTCCGGCGTCGACCACCATGTCTCCGGTCGCCCTCTTCAGCTTTCCGACGTAAGCAATGGTGTCTGCATTGATGCCGATGTCACCGGTGAAGGATGCTGACCCGGAACCGTCAATGATACGTCCGTTTTTAATGAGTACATCATAATGTACAGTGTCTGAACATCCGCTAAGTGCGAACAGTATAAGGGCAAGGAGCATGATTGGTTTCATAAGTTCAGGGTATGGGTTTAATTCAAAAGGTCATCAGCTCAGCTGCTTTTTAACAAATTTATTCCTTTTTGCAACCCTGAAGCGCATTTTAATAAACAATACTGAAAATTAGTTACCTTCCGAAAAAATTATGATTTTTGCCTAACTAAAAACCTATCGTAATGGAACTGAAATCATATGAGAAGCCGTGGCTGCCTGCTCTGAAGGGAGCTTTCCTAATATTATTCGGGATTATTGCCTTGATGCAGATCATCGGAGGTATCAAGCCCCTGGCGATATTGTTTGCCGTCCTCGTCGGTGCCACAGGAGCGTCACTTATTGCCGCCGGAGTGCTCTCAGGAAAGTCACGGCTGAAAGGATGGCAAGTGATCACCGGCGCATTGAACCTCGCCTTTGCTGTATCCCTCCTGATGAAGATCGACTCACCCAGGGAGGTGATCTTGTGGATAATGCTGGCCTGGATTGTCTTTTACGCCCTGACAGAACTTGTCGAGGCAGGAATACTTGTCAGGAACAGCAATGCCTTTTTTGCACTGTTTGTCCTCAATGCCCTCCTGACCCTTCTGTTCGGTTATTTCCTTCATCTTGTCATGGGTAACTTCAATCCCCAGAGCGTATTTTATATCGGGATAATAGCTCTTGTCTTCGGCATTGCGAATATCCTCTCCGCTTATCTGCTGAGCAGGGCGTAACGCATCTTAATACAGGCAAAGACTCTCCATTGTTATTTGCAACTCTTCCGCGATGAAGATAAAAATTGCGTTGTTTCTCACACTTATCGTGTTCTGCCTCTCTGCCAGGTCACAGCAGCAGCCCGTTGGCAACCCCGTTTTGAAAGTTCTATCTTTCAATATCTATCACGGGGCAACCATGAAGGGAGACTTTGACCTGCAGGTGATAGCAAAGGTCATTGAAGATGCCGATCCCGATCTTGTTGCATTGCAGGAGGTTGACTTCAAAGCCCGCAGGGCGAAGAATTATGATCTTGCCACTGAGCTTGGCAGAATGGTGAAGATGGCTCCCCTCTTTGGAAGGGCGATGTATTACGACGGCGGCGAGTACGGCGAAGCCATCCTGTCAAAATACACATTTATCGAATCCCGGAATATACCCCTTCCATGCACCCCGGGGAATGAGCCTAGGGCTGCACTCGAGATAACAGCCGTGATTCCGCCGGGTGATACAATAGCCTTTGTCGGAACTCATCTCGACCACCTGAAGGATGAGACTGACAGGATTGCCCAGGCCGGGAAGATCAATGAGGTTTTTTCTGCAAACAGGTATCCGACGATACTGGCGGGTGACCTGAATGCAGAACCGGGAAGCCTTCCCATAAATATCCTGGAAATAATATGGGATTCCTCATATGACAGGGCAAGTCCGTCACCGACCTTCCCCTCTGACAATCCCGTTAAGAAGATAGACTATGTGATGCACTTCCCGAAAGGGAGGTGGAGGGTTCTTGATTCAAGGGTATTATGTGATTCAGTGGCTTCAGACCACTGTGCATACCTTGTTACATTGGAGCTAATCAGGTAAATGCCAGCCCTTACTCAAGTTCAGCAAGAGCCTCGACAAACAGGTCAAGCTCTGCGGTTGCTGTATACACATTGGGGGTAATTCTGCAGCCGTGCACATTGGCGCCGTCAATCGGAGCAGTATAGATCTTATGTTTTTTCCACAGCGTATCACCCAGATCGGCGGGTTTCATCCCTTTAACACCCACATTGGCTATGGCGCATGCTCTTGCCGGGTCTGAGGGGGTATTAAGCATCACGTGAGGCATCTCCCTTACCTTGTTTGTCCAGTAGTTTTGCAGGAACCTCAGCCTTGCCTCCTTCCTCTCGGCACCCAGAATATTGTAATATTCTATTGCGTCTTCAACAGTCAGGTCAGTATAGACAGGATGGGTGCCGGTATGATTTAACCTTCTTATGTCATCGCTCTCCTGAAAAGGGGCTAACAGAGGCCATATCTTGCCTGTATTCTCCTTCTTTACCCATAGCAACCCCGATCCAAGCGGTACGCTGAGCCACTTGTGCAGGCTGCTGCCGTAATAATCGCATCCGAGGTCATCAATTTTAAATCTGAAATGGCCGACGGCATGTGCTCCGTCAACCATAACTTCAACTCCCTTGCTGTGGGCCATGTCACATATTTTTCTGACAGGCAGTATCTGGCCCGTAAGGTTAATGATGTGACATATCATCAGCAGCCTGGTGCGGGGGGTTATGGCTCCTGCATAGAGTTCAACTATCTCGTCATCGGAAGAAGGGTGATTAGGTACTGAAACTACCTTGTTGACTACTCCGTATCGTTTAGCCACCTGCCTGAACATGCTGAGCAGGGAGGGATAATCCTGTTCCGCCATTACTGCCTCATCACCGGCCTTCCAGTCATATCCGCTGATGATTATGTCAAGCGATTCCGTGGTGTTGCGTGTGATGACCAGTTCATCGGCAGAGCATCCTGTCAGCTCTGCCAGTTTTGCTGCCATGGCCTTCTTTCTCTCAGACTGAACGGTACGCATGTAATATGATCCCTGGTAGTTTATATCCCTTATATGTTCAATAAGCCTTTCCAGAGTCCGTTCAGGCAGGAAATTATAATAGCCGTTTTCAAGGTTGATCATATCAGGGTTCAGCCTGTAGCCTTTTCGTACTGTCAGCCAGAAATCCTCTTCTGCAGCTAGATCTCCGGCTGGTACTGATGAAACTGAAGCAACAAGCCCGGCAAATGTTTTCATGCTGATGGCTGTACCGATACCGAGAAGTCCGGCGCTCTTTATGAATAGTCTCTTGTCCATGATTATCTTGTTTTTTACCTTAGATTGAAGGTAAAAGATAGAAATATTTGTTGAAATACCGATACAATTACCGTTCAATCTTGAAGACGGGATCTACCTTGCAGTCATGAGGCCTGTAAGAGGGTGACCGGGACGAAAAAAAAATTGACATCAGGCTTCCCCGATTGTAACTTTACTAAATTAACCCGTCAAAATTTGGGTCTGATGAAAAGAATAATTATTGTTATGTCTGCCCTGATTTTCATTTCAGCCGATGCGTGCTCGCAGTGGTATGTTAAAAAGTACGATGTGCAGGACATAAGCCTTCTCAATGAGCAGCAGCTTGAAGAATCATTGCATAATGCCAGGAACAATGTATACACTTCACTTCTTGTAACGGGAGTGGGTGGCGTGGTTGTACTGCTCGCGGAGGTGTTCCCATATGAAGAGACAGAGGAGAGTACATTTGTCGAGCAACTTCTTGGGGAGAAGAATGTCAATAATCTTTATATAGCCGGAGGGGTGGCAATTGCTGCAGGGGGACTTGTTGCAGCCATAACCTACCTTGCAAGGATGGGGACCATCAGGTCAGAGCTGGAGGAGCCATTTTCTTATTCGGGCTCTTTCAGCCTTGAGCCGGCTATATTCATTGAAAGATCTTCGAATAATATTCTGCCGGGACTTACAATGACTTTCAGATTTTGACGTCAGAATGATCGCTTATGATAAGCCATTTGCCTTTTATTTTTTGCAGCACCAGGGAAAAATTACCTTCAGCATCTCCGACAGTTCGCGTAAGATGATACTTCCCGATCAGAAAGACTGTCTTTTTGTCTATCAGGCTGATATCAAGAATATCGAATTTAAGCTTTCCCGCTGAAGCAGTATCAGAATAGTTTCTTTTATAGTTGTCCAGTACTTGCTGCCACCCGTATGTCGGACCATTTCTCCCGATGAAAACCAGCCTCGGCGAATTCCAGTATGCCTCCATGAAACTGTCTAAGTCACCCCTGTTCCATGCATCCTGCTGCATCTGAAAGAGGGCACGTATGGCAACTTCATCATTTTCTGAGAGTCTCTTCTGTGCACCTGCGGGCACTGTAAACAGTATTGCCAGAATACACATGGGCAGAATCCGGATTCGGCTGTATGCAATTTGCTCTTTCAATTAAGCTTCTTGGTTTGTTTGACAATATAGACAATTACTGTAAACAGGATTATAGCTAATGTTATCATTGTTTTTCCGGTTAATGACTTTCGGCCATTACCCTGCAAAAATCGTGCCCTGCATATGCAGACCAAAATGCAGTATAAATATTATTGCTTAATGTCAGACGTATATGCAAATAAAATTGACTTGGCCATCTGAAAAGACTAGCTTTGATATAATGTTCACTTTTAGATCTAACCAATAATCTGATCCATGAAAAAAAATGCAGTTTTGTTATTAGTATGCTTACTTTTTATGACAGCCGTGTCATGTCAGAAAAAAGTTGACGTTCAAAAAGAGAAAGAAGCTATAATGGCAGTTATCACCGCAGAGTCTGAAACTGCCCGAACTGGCGATGTGGCCGGATTGACCTCATGCTATGTACAGGATGAGTATAACACACGTTTTATGCTTGGGAAGGAGAGTTATCAGATCATAACCGGATGGGACAAGCTGGGCCCTTTCTTTGAACAGTTTAAGGCAAACGCTGAGGGAGACAACAGTTCCATGAGCTTTACCAAAGAGAATGCGGTGATTAAGGTAATGGGAAATACAGCATGGGTCATATGTGATAATAACTGGAAGGTTATGAGCGGGGAGGGGGAGATCAGGGTCGAAAGCATTCAGATTACTTTCATGGAGAAACCTGAGGGAGAATGGAAAATATCATTTGCAGCCTGGATTCCAAAACCGGTTCCCGCTGTTGAGGAAACACCAGCGAATCAATGACAAATCCTAAGCCTCCTGAAAACTTCAGGAGGCTTTAATACCTGTTGATACATTTACCAAATGAAGCCTGTATTACTGCAAGTGGTATGCTATTTTCCCTTGACTACAGTGAGATTACCATCCCACTTATGTTCCATAACAGCCGGATCTGTTTCGGAGACATGACAGACAATATTTAAGGCTCCCGAGCAATAGTCAAATTTTCCTCTGCCAACCAAATCAAAGATCTCGTTCAGATCTGCCTTATCGTACGGAAATTCATTGTTGAGGGTAGTGGATGCCGTATTATTACCCCAAAGGTAAAGTTTGTCTCCGTAAGGGTTTTGTCGAATTTAGCTGTAAATTCTGCAGCGATGTGAATCTCGGATGTTACTACTGCTGGTTGAGGCGTGTACTTCTGAGGAGAGGGGTATATCCTGTCATCCTCTCAACCAACAACCATCACGAGACACGTAATTGCCACAAGGGACTTAACAAGTGTTTTCATAGTTATTGGATTTTAGTAAGAATCTAGTCAAATACAAAGTTCGACTAGTATTTACTAAGTCATCTTGCTGTTTGTCTCAAGGATTTTGCTGTGCGTACCAAAATCAGAAGCCGCGGATTATAGTCATCGGCATCAGTTTTGGGTGCAGATAAAATCCATGGCCTCCCATATGTCTCTCGCCGACTCCGAGCAGGCTTCAAGAATGTCACCCGTGGCATTAACGCATGTCCAGCAAGGTTCTTCGCAAGCGGTAAAACTTAGCATATAAAGAAAGAGAAAGACAACGATGACTTTTGATAGGATCTTTTTTGTCTTCATGGTTGTCATGATTTATTGCTGTCTTAACCACAAAGTTACACAAGTTAATGCCGAATTCAAGTTATTTAAAGCTGATTTCCGGAGGCAGACAACATGAACATGCTTTCAATTGCAATTATAACCGTAAGACTCCCACTTGACTTTGGCCGCTGAGTTGCATACCTCAAACCTGTCTGAGGGATCAATTGGGTTCTCGCATACCCAGCAAATGTTGGCATCTGCGCAGGAAGCAAAGCTTAACATCAGAAGCAAGAGAATGAGATGAATAACTTTCAAAGAGACTTTAGAGGGTTTCATAAACAGCGTCATTTGCCGTCTCAAATATACAAATGTTATATCAGTCAGCACAAGGGTCAGGTTTCTTGCTGCCCGAAGTTTTTTGGGTCTGATGTCCCGACGCCCTCCGTGGTCGGGATTTCAGAGCTGCGCTCTTCAATCTGAGGGTCTCAGGTCTTTGCGCATCAGCTCCCCAGTCCTCTGTCCCTTGCTAATAATTTTCCCGGCACGTAGAGAAAATCAGACGAAAAACAGGATATTAGTCGTGGCAAATGATATGACAAGGAAACTTCAAAACTAAAACCGGGGAAAATGTATTACGGCATGGTTTCAAAATGGATAGTTGCTTTTTCTTCGCTTCTGATTCTTCCTTTCCTGACTGCTTTCGCGGAAGGTTATAGCGGGTATGTATACGTTGATCTGAATAAGAACAGTACGAGGGAGATCAGTGAGAAAGGGGTTGCGGGGGTTGCTGTTTCGGATGGACTGAATGTGGTTCTGACAGACAGTGATGGACAATACAGGTTACCCGGAACCGCTAAAACCCGGTTTATTTATATTACTGTTCCCTCAGGTTACAGACCGGTCGGCAGATTTTACATCAGAATCAACGGACCGGCCACAGATTATGATTTTGGACTGACTTCCTTTCCACAAACAAAGAGCAGGAATATACGCTTTATCCAGCTTGCAGATACTGAAACAGGCGAGGACTTTGGATGGATAGGCCCCATCAGGGATTATGCCGCCAACGAGGGGGTCGGTTTTATAGTTCATACAGGGGATATCTGCTATGAGAGGGGTCTGAATTTTCACGGAAGCAATGTCACATCTGAAACCATGGGCGTGCCGGTCTATTATTGTGTCGGTAATCACGACCTGGTAAAGGGCAACTATGGTGAAGAGCTGTTTGAGAAGAATTTTGGACCGGTATATTATTCATTTGATGCCGGAAATACTCATTTTATCGTCACCCCGATGCTGACAGGCGACGTCCGGCCATCATATACCAAAGAAGATGTATACAGATGGATGAAGAATGACCTCCAAATGGTCGGTCCCTCCAAAAACGTCGTGGTCTTTAATCACAACCTGCTCACGATGAATGAAGAGTTCATTTACGGAATAAGCGAGCAGGAACAGATCAATTTAAATGAACACAATCTTAAGGCCTGGATTTATGGACACTGGCACTCCAATTACATGATACGCCACGGGAATTCCGGGATCATATCTTTTTGTTCTGCCCCTCCGAACAAAGGGGGAATCGACCATTCGCCTGAGAATTTTGTAGTATATGAGATCAGCGGGGAAGGGAATCTGTCAGTGCGTCCCAGGTACAATTATCTCAGTAATCATCTTGTGCCGGTTAGTCCAACCTCCGGCCATTGCGCAATAGATTCATCCAACCAGCTTATAATATCAGTAAATGCCTATTCAACCAGTTCTCCGACGGCTGGAATTGAGTACCGGATTGAAGGGATGAAGGAGTGGGTTGCTCTCACCCGGCAATCCGACTGGAACTATGCAGGGAAATACCCGGCAGCCAAACTGAATAAAGGCATTCATTACAGGATAAGCTTCAGGGCGGAGCTGAAAAACGGAGACATTTTTACGACGATGGAAAATTTTGTCATCCCGGATCCACATGCAACAGAAAAGAATGCGGGTGATTTTCAGGACGATTTTATGAAGCTGAAATGGGTTGTCAATGCAGGTTCTGCCATTGGAATGTGCTCACCCCTGTTTTCCGGCGGGCAATTATATGTTGCTTCGATTGATGATTACGGACAGGGGAATAATATCATTGCCTGCGACGTTACCACGGGAGAGCTTCGCTGGAAGTTCAAAACAGAAAGCCCGGTAAAAAACAGCATCTTAATTGAAAATGATCACCTGCTCGCAACCGATGAGGGAGGCATTGCCTACGCAATAAACATCAATACGGGAGAGCTTGCATGGGAAAGGGATCTGGGAATTAAGAATGTGCCTCTGCTTGTTACAGGTGGTGCAGTACATAATGGTATCTATTATACCGGCTTCGGGAATTATCTGTCAGCACTGGATTGCAGGGACGGAAGATTATTATGGAAAAACGACAGTTGGAACGGGGGAGAGGGAACAACATCCAACATGATTATTTGCGGAAACACACTGATAGCAGGGTCGAACTGGCGGGCACTGTACGGGCATGACCTGGAGACCGGAGCCAAAAAGTGGGAGGTCAGCAGCGACGGTATACGTTTTCGTAACGGTACAGCCTCATGGGTTGATGATACACTGTTCCTTGCTGCAGAGAGGGCGATAGTTAAAATGGATCCCTCGTCGGGTTCGGTATATTCTGTTCATCCTGTACCATATGATTTACAGGTGGCTTCAACCCTCCTTGTTACCAGTCAGATGATCGTAACAGGCACATCCGCCGAGGGACTCGTAGCTTATGACCGGTATTCGATGAAAGAAATATGGAAAGTAAAAACCGGGCCTTCTTTGGTATACACAGCACCCTATTCAAAGCCATATGCCTCCACTGTTGAGACGTCACCTGTGCTGATCGATGAAATGATCGTATTCGGTGCGTCAGACGGCTTTCTCTATGCCGTTGCTCAGGAAAGCGGAAGGGTAATTGCCAAAATCAACCTGGGCGCCCCTCTCCTTACCAGGGTTTGCGTTGCAGGCAACGTCATGTTTGCGGGTGATTTTTCCGGAAATATTTCCTGCTTCTCTGTTCAGAAGAAGTGACCTATGGGGTAATAAGGGTGTGGTGATATAACCCAGGTCATAAAATCGTGAGCCTGTATCCTATTGAAAATGCGACAGGGAGTAATCCGATGCCAAATTCGACTCCTTCGTTTTCCTCGAGATCATTCACATACTCTTTGGCTTCCGAACTTCTGACAGGCACCAGCAGTGCCGCAGACCAATACCCTCTTTTGCCGGGACGCAGCCCGAAGTCGAGCCCGACTCCGAATGATGGTCCGTAAAACAGTTTATTAAACTGCGAGGCGTCGGTTACCGCTATGAAGAAAAGACTCAGGATAAGATAAACTGTAGGTTTTGCCATAACTTTAATTATTTAATGGAAGAATTCAGTGTTTGTGTGTGTTTCTTATAACAGATATACTCAAGGCAGAAATCGGAATCAAGAATATTTGCCCTGATTTGAAAATATTTTTACAAACCGGATGCACCCTGCCTTCCCACCTATGGGTGAAGCGCTTCCTGCAGGAGAACTACGAAACATAGTCTACTCATCTTTCGTTTAAGCCATCTGTATGAATGTTACTGCTAAAAGTACAGTTCTGGTCCTTGTTTATCTTACTTGTGTCCTGCATTCCTGTGAAAAGAAGGAAATGCCGATTGTTACGACTTCGGAGGCAGAGATTATAACAACGCTCCTCGCAAGATGCGGTGGTACTATAATAAGCGAGGGCTCTGGCACTGTAACCGACTGTGGCATATGCTGGGGAACAGATCCCCTGCCTGATCTTTCAGATAACGTAAGGTCATGTCATCCGGGCACCGGCTCTTTTTCAGGTGATATGACAGGCATGAACAAAAATACCCCCTATTACGTGCGGGCTTATGCCACCAATGAGGCCGGGACAGCATATGGTGATGCAGTGTCGTTTGCTTTGTGGATGAATGTTCCCGGTCCTGCGGCAGTGGATGCTGACGGTAACCTTTACAGTACGGTAAGGGCAGGCAGTCAGGTCTGGATGGCAGAGAATCTCAGAACGACAAAATATAGAAACGGGACATCAATACCATTGGTTTCAGACGCCGTTGAATGGCAAAATATGACAACCGGGGCATACTGTTGGTATAACAACGGGGAGACTACATACAAAGCAACGTACGGGGCCCTTTACAACTGGTACTCCGTAAACACCGGCCTTCTTTGTCCTGCCGGATGGCATGTCCCGACAGATGCTGAATGGGCTGCCCTGACGCTATATGCAGGCGACCAGCCTGTCGCCGGCGGGAAGTTAAAGGAATCAGGAACCGGACACTGGGAGAGTCCGAACACGGGAGCCACAGATGAGTTCGGGTTCACGGCGCTGCCCGCCGGAGATCGCGGACCGGACGGATTATTTTATGGCATCGGTGTGGCGGCTTACTGGTGGACCTCAACCCCGTACGAATATAATCTTGATACTGATGCCTGGTACAGGCGAATCCGTAACTCACAATCTGAAATTGAAGTAATTTTCTATCACAAGACGATGGGTCAGTCAATCCGCTGTGTTATGGATTGAAAAATCCTTGCACCTTGCTCTTAGCTGTCTGCTTTGCAAGCCGTAGCTTCAGCGGAGACTTGAGGGTCTAAAGGTCTCAGGTCTCTACGCTTTATGCTCTACGCTCCCTGCACCCATCGCAATGTACTCCGCAGCCGTTAACCGGGTTTACCATGTATAACGGACACCTAATGCTACTCCCCAGCCTAAGCCGGCATTGTCACCTATAAAATCCCACATCGGACGGACATCAAGACTCAATAAAATCGGAGCATTCAAAGTGTTGAAATCATACTCCAGTCCAATCTGACCGCCTAAGGCAACATTCAGGTAGCCATCAGAGTCGTCGTTGTCGTTGTCGTTGTCGTTGGAGTTGTCGTAAGAGTAATATCCTATGCCGGCACCAGGTCCGATGTACCAGTTTAAACCTCCGGTTAAATTCCAGTCCCAGTGATAAATGCCAACCAGAAAGAATCTGCTGTGATCAGGATTACCGGCAAAACCTAAATCCAGCTCCAGCCTGTTTAATTCGCTGAATCCTTTTTGAAAAGATAGCTCTACACCGTTGACATCACCATTACCGCCCAAGCGCAATCCTATTGCATATGGATTCACCTGAGCACTCATATTATAGCACATGCAGGCGATTACTATTGTAAAAATCAGAAACTTTTTCATAATTCTATTTATATGATTATACTACTGCTTGTTAAAACCGGATAAAAAAGATATTCAAAATATCTTGCGAAGTTGCAGCTCTTAACTGACAGAATCGTTACATAATTCCCGGAATAAGTTATAACATTCACACATCAGGCAAGAGCCAAATCCCGGATTGAGCAGTAATCCGTATCAATTCACCCTGTAGTGGGTCTGAAGGTCTCAGGTCTCAGGTCTCTGCGCTTTATGCTCTACGCTCTGCATCCCCTGCCCACCATGTGCCTTCCTTAACCGGAATCAGCCTCTGATTAACCTAAAATTGTCTTATCCTCCCTAAACTTACTTTTGTCAAAATCCGGGATTCTGCCGGACAAGGTTTTACGCACCTATATTGCTAAGATAATGAGCAATTTAGGTTGAATTGTGAACCAGGAAACCTTTCATAACCCTTATTCGCCGTAAAAATTGACCTGTTTTTGACGAAACATATTCATCAGGTTGTCAGCTCTCCGTTTAAGGCAGTGAAGGGTTGAATAATTTTGACTAACGTGTTTTGTAACTCACTCATAATCACGTCAATCAGACGTTGGTGCCTTGTGTGATGCTGGTATGTGAAGTAACTTTGACACGAAAGTCAAAATGAACAGTCATGAAGAAATTAAAACTGATTTGTTACGATTCAGGCTTTGCTTCCGGATTAAGGAAATTGTCCCGGGATATAAAGCTAAACTGGGTTTCCGGCAGTACTGCGGCACGTATTGTTCTGATATGCCTGGTATTTTCGTTGAGTTCTTACAAAGTCCCGGGAGGGGAACCGATACTTTCAGAAGAGATGAGGTATCAGTCTGAAAGGGCGCTTTTTTATTTCCAGATCAGGGACCTGCCATTCAGTGAAGAGCTGTTGATAAAGTGCCTCGATTATGAGGGGATAAAATATAAGGATATTGTCATTTTACAGTCGCAGCTTGAAACAGGACATTATACGTCAGATATTTTTCTGAACGGGAACAACCTTTTTGGGATGAAGTATCCCAACAGGAGGCCAACTGTTGCGACAGGGATCTATAAAGAGCACGCGAGATATGCCCACTGGTCTGATTCGGTAGTAGATTATGCCATGTGGCAGGAGTACTACCTTTCGAGGGGATACAGGCTTGAGGGGGAGATTGACAACGATTTCTACCTGATTATTCTGAAAAGCATTCCTTATGCAGAGGATTCCCGTTATGTTCCCAAACTGGTGGAAATGGCCCAAAGGGATTTGACATGAGTGCCAAAGCCGGTATCCCGGACAGCATTTGACCGGACACTTTGGATGGTTTTTACCAGCCTCCTTCCTATGTCCACCTTTCCATTCTAATTTTAGCTGTGCCTATCAGGGCTGTTACTCTGCGTGCCTGAATATTTGTCTATGCTGATCCTGGATTGTACTTTTGATTTCTCAAATGTTACAACTTCATTTTTAAGACTCAACTAATAGATCCGCATATGGACTTCACTGAATTAATTACTAAGCGGGAGAGTATCCGCAGTTATGATCCCCTGAGGCCAGTATCAGAGGAGGCACTTAGACGAATCCTTGATGCAGGAAGGATTGCACTTTCAGCAGCCAACAGGCAGCCGTGGAAATTCCTGGTAATATCCTCTCCGCGCATGCTTGAGAAGGTCAGACCATGCTACAACCGGGAATGGTTTGGCGACGCCCCTCATGTTATCGCAGTGGTGGGATTGAGGGACCAGGCGTGGAGCAGGAACTTTGACGGTTACAATTCAGTAGAGACTGATGCCGCAATTGCCATGACGTATATTATCCTTTCTGCCGAGAATGAGGGATTGGGAGCGTGCTGGATAGCGAATTACGATCCCGTGAAACTCAGGGAAGCGCTGGGCATCGGCGGTGACCAGGAAGTTTTTGGTATTACGCCCATAGGTTATCCACGGCCTGACTTCCGGAAATCAGGCCTCAAAAAGAGGAAAAGCTTAGCTGAAGTGATTGAGTTTCTTTAAAAGAAAGATCCGGAGGTTAATCTGAAACTGATTCCCGGTATACAGGACATCACTCAGGTCGAAGTGGAAAAGCCAACACCTGTGACCACTTTTCGCAGCAATTCGCTGACCTCATTTTTTATTGTGTAACCACTAATTGACAGAAAGAGATGATAATATCTGCAATTATTCAGCCTGATCACTATGAAAAAAATGAGAGTGCTCGCTCTCGCTCTCACTCTCACTCTGTATTGTGGAGATAAGGGGAATAACTCACTTCGTTCGGTGAACCCCGTTAGCCAGAATTGCAAGCAGAAAACAAACACCATGCTGCGCATGGTTTTTTGTGTCTCTTCGTCAGGCTCCGGCAAGCAAGCTTGCATCGCCTGTCTCAGAAACACAAAACCCCCTGCCGGGGGTGTTTGTTTTCTGTTTATCCGTGGAGATAAGGGGTTTCGAACCCCTGACCTTGTGACTGCCAGTCACACGCTCTAGCCAACTGAGCTATATCCCCGGCGCGCGGCAAATATAGAAATATTTTTTTTAACATTTGTCACTTTCACCCTGTCCCTTTGGCGATGACAAACAAATTTGTAACTTTGAGGTGCTGACTAATAGTAAAATCATGGAACCCAAGAAAAGCGAAAAGGCAAACCTGGAGAACAAAAAGTCATTGTTCATCCAGCTTGGCATCATCTTCGCACTGGCAGTCTCACTCATCGCCTTTGAGTGGACCTCCGGACAGAGAGGCCCATCAGCCTTTGACGGAATGTCCGAGGAGGCCATCGAGGAGGAGGTGATACCTGTTACAGAAGAGATACCTCCGGAAGAGATGCCTCCGCCAGAAGTGACAGTGACTGACCTCTTCGAGATTGTGGAGGATGATGTTGTCCTCGAGTCAGAGGTGAAGTTCGATGATGACGAGACCAGCGAAGACAAGGTCGTGGAGATATACGCACCTGTCCTTAATGCAGATGAAGAAGAGGTGGAAGAAGAGATCTTCGTTATAGTGGAGGACATGCCCACCTTCAAGGGAGGCGACATAAACAGGTTCCGCGAGTGGGTACAGAAAAGAGTGCGATACCCTGAGCTGGCTGCCGAGAATGGCATACAGGGACGAGTGTTCATTACTTTTGTGGTCGAGACCAACGGCACCGTCAGCAACGTTTCCATCACCCGCAGCGTAGACGCTCTCCTTGATGAGGCAGCCAAGGAAGCCGTGGCAGCATCGCCAAAATGGGAGCCGGGCATGCAGCGCGGACGTCCCGTCAGGGTGAGGTATTCGATACCGATAATATTCCAACTGCAATAACAAGGCACAGATATGATGTTTAACACTAACCCCGCCTTCCACCATATAAGCGGGGTTTAACTATTACTGTATATATGAAGAAGACCCTTACACTACTGTTCGTCTCCGCCCTGCTGATGTCAGGCTGCGGTTCGTCAAAGAAACAGCTTGAGTCAGGCAACTATGACGCTGCCATTGGCGTGGCAGTCAAAGAGCTGAGAAAGAATCCGAATAGCGAAAAGGACATCCTCAGCCTTGAGCGTGCGATGCCAATCGTCATGGAACAGGATAACGAGCGGATACGCTTCCTGAAGATGGAGGGTAAACCGGGCTCGTGGGATGAGATATACCTTATCTACAAAAAGATGAATGACAGGCAGGCGCTGGTGCGTACGGTGACCCCCCTTACCTATAAGGGCAGGACGATCGAATATCCATACGTCGATTACATGCAGGAGATGATAGTAGCCAAGAACAAGGCCGCTGATTACTACTATGCCCACGGACAGGAACTGATGAAAAACGGCACCAAAGATTCATACCGTCTTGCTTATGCAGAGTTTGCCAGGGCAAAAGACTATGTCGGCAACTATGAGGGGATAGACCAGATGATGCAGGAGTCGAGATACCTCGGCATCAGCCGTGCCTATGTCGATCTGAAAAACCTCTCAGCCACAAAGTTCCCTGAAGACTTTGAGAAGGAGCTTCTCGCCCTTGACCTCCCAAGGCTCAACAGTGAATGGGTGGAATATCATACCGCGGTGTTGAATGACCAGACACAGTATGACTACCTGGTTAATGTTAACCTGAGGTCTGTGGCCGTAAGTCCCGACAAGCAGTTTCAGCGTGACAGCCTGGTGAAGAGGACCATAGAGGATGGCTTCGAGTATGTAAAGGACTCCAGGGGCAATGTGGCAAAGGACTCACTGGGGAACGACATAAAAGTCAAGAAATACAAGGAGGTACAGTGTGCCCTCATCCAGACATTCCAGGTGAAGGAGTGTGTAATACAGGGTGATGTGGAGATAATAGCTCTCAATCCGGAAAAGATGATCAAGAAAGATCCGATAGGGGCGACCTCAAACTTTGAGCATGTCTCAGCCCGGGCCATCGGTGATGTGAATGCCCTCTCGGCGGAGCAGAAGCAGATGCTGCAGTCGCAGGTGGTGCCCTTCCCGCTCGATATTGATATGGTCCTCATGTGCACGGAGAACCTGAAGATAGCCATCAGGGGCTTCATGGAGACGAATAGGAGGTATATCAATTGAATTGGCGATTGTCTTAAACGTTACCTTCTCCCCCTGATTCGCCAGCCGGCGGACAGGGACGGGGTGGCAAAAATACTTTTGAGACGCCCCCGTTTTTTATTACTTTTGCCGCTCACATAACCTATGGCACACAGAGAGAGCAGCACTGAGAGGGCAATACTGGTGGGGATAGTTACTCCCGAGATCAGCGAGGCGACAGCACAGGAGTATCTTGACGAGCTGGCATTCCTGACCGAAACGGCAGGGGCAGAGCCTGTGAGATACTTCGTTCAGAAGGTTGACCACGCCAACCCCCGTACCTTTGTCAACAAGGGAAAGATAGAAGAGATAGCGGCATTCATCGCAGCCAATGACATCACCCTCTCCGTCTTTGACGATGAACTCTCGCCCAGCCAGATGCGCAACATAGAGAAGGAGTTGAACTGCAGGGTTATTGACCGTACCAACCTCATCCTTGACATCTTTGCCCGCCGCGCCCGCACCTCGCACGCCCGCACACAGGTGGAGCTGGCACAGTACCAGTACCTGCTTCCCAGGCTGACAGGCATGTGGACCCACCTTGAGAGACAGCGTGGGGGTATAGGTCTGAGAGGCCCCGGTGAGACGGAGATAGAGACTGACCGCCGTATCATACGCGACAAGATATCAAAGCTGAAGGAGCAGCTGAAGAAGATTGACACACAGATGGCCACACAGCGGAAGGGAAGAGGCAAGATGGTCAGGGTGGCGCTGGTGGGTTATACAAATGTGGGCAAGTCAACACTGATGAACCTCATCAGCAAGAGCGACGTCTTCGCGGAAGACAAGCTGTTCGCGACACTCGACACCACCGTCAGGAAGGTGGTGATTGAAAACCTTCCGTTCCTCCTCTCGGACACGGTAGGCTTTATCCGCAAGCTGCCACATGACCTTGTCGAGTCGTTCAAATCGACTCTCGACGAGGTGAGAGAGGCTGACGTGCTGCTTCATGTCATCGACATAGCTCACCAGGGGTTCGAGGAGCAGATGGAGGTGGTCAATAGCACCCTGCGTGACCTCGAAGCCCTCAACAAGCCTACGATACTTGTATTCAACAAGACTGACATATTCTCATTTACATCGAGGGATGAGTTTGACCTCACACCGCTGAGGAAGGAACACAGGTCACTCGATGACCTTCGGAGGACGTGGATGGCAGCAGACGAAGGCCGTCGCACGGTCTTCATCTCGGCAAAGAAGAAGGACAATATTGATGAGCTGAGGCAGATGATGTACGATGAGGTAAGGAAGATACACGTCAGGCGCTATCCCTACAACGACTTACTCTACCAGGTCTCCTGACCGTTTATTTAAGAAATCCGGCCGATACCATGTATTCGGCTATCTGCACGGCGTTTGTCGCTGCACCTTTACGGATATTATCGGCCACCACCCACATGTTAAGTGATCTCTCCTGTGAGAAATCGCGTCTGATGCGCCCCACGAATACCTCGTCACGGTCCTGGGCGATAAGAGGCATGGGATATTTTCTTTCGTCGGGATTGTCATAAAGGATCACCCCCGGGGCTGATGAGAGCAATTCTCTCACCCTCCCGAGTTCGAACTCACGGGCAAACTCCACGTTGACAGCCTCCGAGTGGCCCCCTTTTACCGGGACCCTGACGGCGGTGGCTGTGACACGTATCTCCTCGTCATCAAGGATCTTGCGTGTCTCGTTCACCAGCTTCATCTCTTCTTTGGTGTATCCGTTGTCGAGGAAGACATCGCAGTGCGGCAGGCAGTTAAGGTCTATCGGGTAAGGATATGCCATCTCACCGCTGAGGCCTCTTCTTTCGTTGTCAAGCTGTGTGACCGCCTTGATGCCGGTACCAGTCACTGACTGGTATGTCGAGATCACAAGACGTCTTATGCCGTACTCCGCGTGCAGCGGTGCCAGAGCCATCAGCATCTGTATCGTCGAGCAGTTTGGATTGGCTATTATTTTGTCTTCTGATGTGATCACTGCAGAATTTATCTCAGGTACCACCAGCGGTATACCCTTTTCCATCCGCCAGGCTGACGAGTTGTCTATCACCACCGTGCCGTTCTCTGCAAAGACCGGTGCCCACTCCCTTGACACAGCAGCACCGGCAGAGAACAACGCCACGTCAGGCTTCGCCTCAACCGCTTCCATCACGCTCACCACTTTCACAGGCTTGCCCATGAAGATAACCTCGCGACCGGCAGACCGCTCCGAGGCAGCCGTAATTAGGGTGTCAACCGGGAAACTTCTCTCCTCAAGCACCTTCAGCATCATCCGGCCCACCATGCCTGTAGCCCCCACTACTGCAACTTTCATTTTGCTGTTATTTGAAAAATTTATACGAACTTTATTCAGGAAAATCCGACAAATGTAACTCTTTTTTATTCTCGCTGCATGAAAAAGGTTATACTGCCGTCGCTGGCCCTGCTGTCGCTGTGCACAAGCGCACAGGTGTGCCATACCTTTGAGGAGGCAACAGCCCAGGGCTGGACATTCAACCTGCCTGACAGGTGGAAGGCCGACAATGTCTCTCCGCTGAACGGATCATACTCACTGCATCATGCATGGGACAACACCGAATCGTCTGCTGATGCTGCAATGTTCAGCATATCAGGACTCTGTCCGGCGTGTGCCCCGGTGACATGGGAGTTTACGGTGAGACACGGCACAGACCCCTCATCTTCAAACAGGTGGTCATTCATCCTGATGAGCGATGTCGGAGCCGGAGACATCATCAGCGGTAACGGTTATAACGGTTTTGCCGCTGGAGTAAATGTCACAGGATATGATGACACCCTCAGGTTGTGGCATCTGTCAGGCGGGAAGGCTGATGTGGTACTGACTACAGGCATCAACTGGCAGACAGATGTCGGGGTAGATAATGCAGTCAGGATTAAAGTGACAAGAGATCCCGGAGGAGAGTGGAGCGTGGAGGTGGAGGGGCCCTCCTTCGCTGCTCTTCGATCCCTTCGACCCCTTCGACAAGCTCAGGGACCGCCTCAGGGAGCAGATATGGGTCCGGCTTCGGAGGGCGAAGCATGGGGAGGGATAAGCAATGAGCTTCATATACCGCGGTTTGCAGGGATAGTATATTCCTATACCGCTACCCGTGACAGGCTGTTGTGGATCGATGATGTGTGCGTCAATGGCCTGTTCGTGCATGACACCCTGCCGCCAGTTATAATCTCAGTGACAGCCCTGGGACCTGATATGTTGCAGATAGTTCTCGACGAGGAGCCTGACGGCAGCCTTGCAGCAGAAGGAAATATCAGCCTCGGGTCTGACAACCGGGTCATCATGGCAGAGAGAAGAAGCCCTTCAGTCTATGTGATACAGCTGATGAAAAAAATACCCAACAGGGAAGCTGCGACAATCACAATCGGAAGGCTGTGCGATCTTTCAGGCAACTGCTCGTCAGGCAGGGAGTTCACGTTCATCCCCATTTATGCAGTAGTCGGTGATGTTGTTGTCTCCGAGATCATGGCTGATCCGTCGCCTCCGGTGAAGCTGCCCGAGAGCGAGTATCTTGAGATCACCAACCGTACCGGTGACAGCCTCTTCACCGGGGGATGGCACCTGATAGCCGGCAGCGACACCGCCACCCTTCCTTTCAGGTGGCTGCAGCCCGGTGAGATCGTGATCCTGTGCTCCCCCTCGAAGACCACCCTGTTCGGCGGGATGGGCGAGGTTCTCGGCATCAGCTCTTTCCCCTCGCTGAATGACGGAGGTGAGACAATAGCGCTTCGCGATGCGACAGGGGCGCTGATACATGCCGTACCTTTCAACCCTGCACTGTACAATGACGTGTTACGGTCGGGGGGAGGCTGGTCTGCCGAGCTGACCGATTTGCCCAATCCTTTCAATGTGCCCGTGGCATGGAGAGCGTCTCTCGATCCTTCAGGCGGTACCCCGGGACGGGCAAACTCGCTTGTCACAGCCACCCGTGACGATGACTGTCCGGAGATAATCGCTGCCTGGCCTGTGGCTGATGACCTCGTAAGGGTGCTTTTTACAGAGACTGTCTTAGCCAAAGAGGATGAGGGTTGGTATGCCGGAGGAGAGAGAACCATGCCGGCTGTCTCAGACGACATAGCTGACCGGGTGTGGCTGGTGCGCCTGAAGGATGAACTGCACCCCGAAATTATTTATACCCTTGGTGTCCCGGCCACTGTCAGGGATTATGCCGGTAACGCGCCTTGCATCACTGACGTCAAAATCGGGTTGCCGGTAACCCCCGCCGCAGAGGAGATACTCTTTAACGAGCTCCTTTTTGACCCCCTTTCCGGCTGCAATGACTATGCCGAGCTCTATAACAACTCAGATGCGATATTTTCTCTTTCTGATCTTTTCCTGGCGAATGGCAGCAGCACGCCGGCTGCCCGTGTGTCAGAGATCCCGAGGCTTTTCTTCCCGGGTGAATACCTGGCACTTACCACTGGCAGGAAGGCTGTGCTGGACTATTATCACTCCAGTGACAGAAACTTCGTTCATGAGGTGACGCAGTTGCCGTCGATGCCTGATGACAGGGGCAGCCTGGTATTGCTGAACACTAAGATGGATATTATTGACAGGGTTGACTACAGCAGTTCGATGCACCTTTCATATCTCTCAGTCACCGAGGGCATTGCCCTGGAAAAGGTGGCACCCGTTCTCCCCTCAGGTATATCCTCCAACTGGCATTCTGCATCGGAGATGTGCGGGTGGGGTACGCCGGGAGCGGAAAATTCGATTATGCTTGATAGCGATGGTAAAAAGAGCGGAATGAACCTCTCGTCAGGCCGTCTGTCTCCTGACGGAGACGGTTTTGAGGATGTGATCTCAGTCGATATCTTTCCCGGCGGTGATGACAATATGATTACGGTGACTCTCTTCACCGACCGCGGAAGGGTTGTCAGGCGGCTGGCAGACAGGTTCAGCGCCGGAGAGGGTGCCAGGTTTGTGTGGGACGGCACTGATGACAACGGCGGGAGGCTGCCGGCCGGGCTCTATGTAATTATCGGAGAGTCGTTTAACGTTAGCGGGAAGACCCAAAGGTGGAAAGAGGTATGTGCCCTGTTGTACCGGTGAGTCTCAGAAGGAGGCGATCAGCTCCTTCATAATCATCGTCATCTTGCGTTCACTGTGCTCAGCCGCCAGCTGGACCGATTCATGTGTCGTGTATTCGATCTTGCCTTCAACACCGAGATCGGTGATGATGCTTACGGCGAAACAGGGGACGCTCATATGTCTTGCTGTTATCACCTCCGGGGTGGTGGACATACCCACGGCATCAGCTCCGATGGTGCGGAAATAACGGTATTCTGCCAGCGTCTCGAATGTAGGGCCGGTAGTTGACAGGTAGACGCCGCGCGTGACCGGGATGCCGAGCTCCTCAGCGATGGCCTCGGCCTTTGCAATGAGCTGCCTGTCATAGGCTTCGCTCATGTCAGGGAAGCGCGGGCCGATGCGGTCATCATTAGGCCCTATAAGCGGATTGGGCAACAGGCTGATATGATCCTTTATGATCATGATGTCACCGATCCTGAAGTCCGGATTGGTGCCTCCGGCAGCGTTCGAGAGAAAGAGGGCCCTTATCCCAAGTTGCTTCATCACCCTGATGGGAAAGGTGACCTGCTCTGAACCGTACCCCTCATAGAAGTGGAACCGCCCTTTCATGGCAACGATCTTCTTTCCTCCGAAATCACCGTAGATAAGCTTGCCGGCATGGCCTTTCACGGTTGACACAGGAAAATCGGGTATCTCGGCATAAGGTATCTCGATCTGGTTCTCTATGGCCGAAGTAAGCCCCCCGAGGCCTGTGCCAAGCACTATACCTGCTTCAGGTGCAATGAATCCTCTGGACCTGAGGAATTCAACGGTATTAACTATGTTTTCCAGCATATCCGGTTATCTTTTTCATGAATATTTCTTCATCCATAATGAATTCAATTCCTAAAGGCAGGTAGTACATTGACTCCCTGACATGGTCTGCAATATTAGTGATTTCTTTTAACCTTACACCATCCTTTTCAGTGGTGATGATCAGCTTTTCCCTTGCCGATATAAGGTCAAATGCGACGGTAATCCTTTTTAAATCACTGTCGGTGAAACTATGATGGTCGGGGAAGGAAAGGTGTGTCACGCTGCCAGCCAGCCCCCTGAGATAGCCGAGCAGCGGTGCAGGCTCTGCTATGCCTGTCACAAGAAGAATGGCAGTGCCGGTATCTATCTCTCTCTTTGCCGGGCTGAACAGGGGCAATGGTTTCCGGTATGCAAGGGATGTGAAGAAGAGGCTCTGGCGGGGTCCGGGACTGATCTCCCTTCTGATCAGGTCAGTCTCTTCTTCAGTTATGCCCCGAGGTGTTTTGGTGACAATGATTATATCCGCCCTTTTCATTCCGTCCATGCTCTCCCTCAGCATTCCAAGCGGGAGGAGGCTGTCACGGGTCATAAGCCTGTTATAGCTGGTAAGAAGGATATTCAGTCCGGCCTTCACTGCCCTGTGCTGAAAACCGTCATCGAGTATCACAGTCTTAGCCGTGGGGGCTGTTTTCATTATCTCCCTTACCCCGTGAACCCTGTCACGGTCAACAAATACCCTTGCCCTGTTGAGGCTTCGCGCCATCTGCAGGGGCTCATCGCCAGAGAGTGATACGGTGCTGTCTGGAGTGACCGGCCTGAATCCCTTGCTTTTTCTTCGGTATCCGCGGCTGAGCACGGCTACCTCCGTCATTTCCGAAAGCCTTCCGGCCAGATATGTGACATGCGGTGTCTTGCCGGTGCCTCCGGCAGTGATGTTACCCACGCATATGACAGGAAGAGGGAACTCATGGCTTCTCAACAGGCCTTGATCATACAACATGTTGCGCAGTGCAACGACCGATCCGTAGATCATCGCTGCAGGCCACAGGAGGATATCCCTCACCAGGGCCATCCTAATATATTTCTATATACCAGGGCATTACTGCCTGAATACCCCCTGAAGAGATGATCTCCCTGAGATCAAAGTAGTATTTTGACAAAGGGCCGAGTTCTTCACGGATAGCCCTCATCTTCAGCTCCCCTGTCATGTCATTCAGCAGCTTTGTATAGAAGTCCTCAGCCTCAGGACGCTCAATGATCCGGTATGTCTCCAGTCCTGCCAGCGAGGCTGCCTCCCTGACAGCATCATTAAGGCCGCCGTAAGCGTCAACCAGTCCTATACCGGCGGCATCAGCGCCGCTCCATACATGACCCTGCCCGATGCTGTCAACCTCCGCCTGGGTCATATCCCTGCCGGCCGCCACGACAGCAGTGAAGGTGCTGTAGGTACGTTCAACATTTGCCTGGAGCACCTCTCTTTCAAACGCAGTGAGTGGTCTGGTGAACGAGGGCCCGTCGGAGTTGGCATTTGTCTTAACGACGTCAGTGTTCAGCCCCATTTTTTTGTCTATCAATGCTTCTGCGTTGGGAATAAGTCCGAAGACGCCAATCGATCCTGTTACCGTCACCGGCGAGGCAAGGATCTTCTGAGCTGCGGCTGATATATAATACCCTCCACTGGCTGCGTAGTTACCCATCGAAACGACGACAGGCTTGACCCTGGCTGTAAGCTCCACTTCGCGCCATATCAGGTCAGAGGCAATGGCATTGCCGCCTCTTGAGTTTACCCTGAAGACAACGGCCTTGATTGCAGTGTCAAGCCTGATGTCGCGAAGCAGTGATGCATATTTGCTTCCGCCAATGTTTGTATCATCGCCTTCACCCATCACGATGCTTCCTTCGGCGAACACTACGGCTATTTTTGCCTTGCCCGTGCCACCTGCATGTTTCTCGGGGACCTTGCTGTATTTTGTCATTGAGACATAGCTTATTTTCTTCCCCTCATCTACGCCTGCAGCCAGCCTGAGTGTGTCCTCAAGCTGATCACGGTATATTCTTCCGTCGATGAGACCCTCTCTCTCCATCAGTGAAACATCAAAACCTGCCATCGAGTCGGCAAGCTGCATGACACGTGCTTCAGACACACCCCTCGATTCAGAGACAGCCTTAACCACATGCTCCCATATTGAACCTATATACTCAGAGATCTGGTACCTGTTCTCATCACTCAGTTTGTCAAGCATATAAGGCTCAACCGCTCCCTTGAATTTACCGTGTCTGATTACCTGGACATCGACACCGAGTTTTTCAAGTGCCTCGCGGTAGAAGATCACCTCTGCCGCCAGTCCCCTGAAGTCGAACATTGATGTCGGGTTAACCCATATCTCATCTGCAGCAGTGGAGATGAAGTAGCTCTCCTGCATCATCATATAGTCTGAGTATGAGTAGATGAATTTCCCTGATTCCCTGAACTCATTCAGTGCCTGGCGTATCTCATCTGCCGTGGCCCAACCTGATTGCATGATGCCGTTTTCAATGAGTATCCCTTTTATGTCGTCATCGGCAGTTGCCTTGCGGATGTTGTTCAGGATGTCGTTGAGGCCCGGCGTCGGCGAGAATGTCATTGAAAGAGGATCAATGAATGCCAGGGGGTTGCTGCCGGTGCGGTCGGGTATGAATGATCCCGTCTTAAGCACAAGAACCGACTTTTCCGGTATGTCTGCCGGCTTGCTCCCTGATGCTACCATGGCAGAAACCGCCGTGAGCATGATTATGAAAAATATAATTCCTGTGATTATGAGACCCACTATTGTTGCGAGGGTCATCTTTAGAAATGCTTTCATCGTATATGGATTAAATTCGATCGCCAAATTATAAAAAAAACAAGCATCTTTATGGCCCTAAACCCTTTATGATGAAATTATCGGCTGACAGCCTGCCCGGTCGTTCGAAGGTGATGGTCGGGCTAGGCAGCAACATGGGCGACCGGGCTCACTGTCTGTCGCGTGCCATTGCCATTCTCAGGGAGGAGGCCGGTGAGATAATCGCACTCTCATCAGTCTGGGAGACCGAGCCGTGGGGCTTTGAGGCAGACGACCTGTTCCTGAATATGGTCGCTGTCATTGATACGGGGCTGCAGCCTCAGCAGTTCATGCAGCTGTGCAGGTCTGCCGAGGGAAGGCTGGGCCGCAGGCGTAACACGGGAAGGAGATATGAGTCGAGGGTCATTGACATAGACATTCTTCTCTGGGAGGAGAGGGTCATCTCAGCGCCGGGGCTTGAAGTACCCCATCCCCGGCTCGCCGACAGGAAGTTTGTCCTTGTCCCTCTTAACGAGGTAGCTCCTGATGCCGTTCACCCCGAGACAGGTCAGAAAGTAAGCGAGCTGCTTGCTATGTGTGACGATAAGTCAGAGGTAAGGCTCTCGCAGGAGAAAGTTCAGAGTGCACCGTTGTCGGCGAAGCTGTAATAATCTTTTCCGGTAATGATCAGATGATCAAGCAGCTGGATATCCATCAGCGCACCTGCCTCTTTTATCTTCTGTGTTATGCGTATGTCAGAGTCACTCGGGCTGTTGTTTCCTGACGGATGGTTGTGGCATATGACAAGTCCCGATGCCAGTGTCTCTATGGCTTTTTTCATGACGATACGCACGTCAGTCACCGTTCCGCTGACCCCCCCCTGGCTTATCTTCATCCGTCCCGTCACCCTGTTTGCCCTGTTGAGGAACAGTATCCAGAACTCTTCGTGGGTAAGATCCTCCATCAGTGGGCTGAAGATATTGAATACATCGGATGATGACCGTATCTGCGGATTCTCAGACGCTTCGGCCAGCTTCCGGCGGCGCCCCAGCTCCAGTGCGGCAGCCAGTGTCACCGCCCTGGCAGCGCCGATCCCTTTTATCTTTCGTATCTCTCCCGCGCTGAGTCTCCCCAGCTCACCGAGAGAGTTGCCGGCCATGGCCAGCAGTTCGTGCGCCAGGTCAACAGCCGACCTGTTCCTCGTTCCCGATCCTATCAGTATTGCTAACAACTCAGCATCGCTGAGGCTTGAAGGCCCCTTGTTCCAGAGCCTCTCACGGGGCCTGTCCTCGACAGCCCAGTCTGTGATTTTCAGTGACATGCAGCAAAACAATTTATCCCACTGCAAGATAAAAAAAAGCCGCCACTTTACAGTGACGGCTCCCGGTTATTTTCTATGATCTATAACGAACTCACATGTTTCGTTATTGAAGACTTAAGGTTCGAAGCTTTCTTCTTGTGAATGATATTCTTCTTTGCAAGCTTGTCAAGCATGGAATTGAGCTTGGGAAGCATCTCCGCGGCCTCAGCTTTTTCTGAAGTCTTGCGGATTTTCTTTAGTGCATTTCGCATTGAGCGGGCATAATACTTGTTACCCTCTTTCCTTGCCTCTGCCTGTCTTGCGGCTTTCAGTGCCGACTTGTGATTAGCCATTTCTTATATTTATAAAATTTGTAGTCCATAGGGGAATCGAACCCCTGTTACCAGGATGAAAACCTGACGTCCTAACCACTAGACGAATGGACCTTAAAGAACTTTAAAAAGCGGATGCAAAGATGGATGAAATTTTCTTATCTGCAAAATATTTATTAAAAAATATCTCCCTCTGCTGCACCGGGTGGTCTGTTGAAGCGCCGGATGGCACTAGAATGCGTACCTGAATGATATTCCGGCCTTGAAATGAAACCAGTCGCCACCGATAATATCGAAGCTTGGTATAAGGTCAAGGGCGATGTTGAGGGGCAGGTCATCGAATGTGTATTCAATCCCCCCGACGACGTCAGCTCCGAGCACTATTGAGGTCTCATACTCATCTGCCTTTTCCTGGTTCCAGAAGCCAAGGTGTGCTCCGAAGCCTATGTACCAGTCAAGGTTGGGTGCCCAGCCCGTTGGCTTCTCGAATTCGTAAAGACCTGTGATGAGGAAATTGTCAAAGCCGTATGCTACGCCGGCGATAAGTTCAATCGCGTTGCTGTTGTTGATAAATGTTTTGAATGTTATACCTGAAGGCTCACCTCCCCTGAGGCCGATGGCATTTTTGTAACTCTGAGCCTGGGCGCCTGCTGATAGCGCCAAAATAAACATTGTAATTACCAGTACTTTTTTCATCATCTGTTCTTTTAAAAAAATTAAGTTGCAAAACTATATATTTCTTCTAACGGAAAAAATAATATTTTATTTAAAGAGCAGCAGGCTTATTGCCATCACTCCCATACCTGACACGAGGCCGTATATTGAGAGGTGGTGTTCTCCGTATTTCTCCGCTGCGGGCAGCAGCTCATCAAGGGATATGAATACCATGATCCCTGCCACGAATGCAAAGAGCACTCCCATAAGAGTGTCATTCATCAGCGGCATCAGGATGAGGTAGCCGGCGAGTGCCCCCAGTGGTTCTGACAGGCCGCTGAGGAAAGAGAGTCTGAATGCTTTCCGCTTGCTGCCCGTGGCATAGTAAACAGGCACAGAGACTGCTATTCCTTCAGGTATGTTGTGTATTGCTATTGCCACTGCGATGGCGACACCTACCTGCGGATCGGAGAGGGCTGCCGTGAAGGTGGCCAGTCCTTCGGGGAAGTTATGAATGCCTATGGCCAATGCGGTGAATGTTCCCATGCGCATCAGCTTACCACTCCTAACCTCGTCAGCGCCCCCTTCAAGCTTCTTCATCTCATGGGGGTTCTCTGCCGAGGGTATCAGTTTGTCAATTATTGCAATCACGAGGATACCGGTGAAAAAGGCAATTACGGCAGCCCACCAGCCTGCACGGATGCCCATAGAGCCTGTCAGCACCTCGCGCCCCTTTACAAAGATCTCGACAAAGGAGACGTATATCATCACTCCGGCCGAGAAACCGAGAGACACTGTCAGAAACCGGGTGTTGGTCTTTTTGGCGAAGAAAGCTATTGTGCTGCCTATGCCTGTCGCGAGGCCTGCGAATAAGGTCAGCAGAAAAGCGAACAATATTGTATTGAAGTCGGGTTCCATCATTTACTGTTATTGACAATTTCACCGGCAAAAATACCTAAATTGGCTATCTTGTACCCGGAAAAAGGAGATAAATGAAACTGTCGGTCTTCAATATTTCAAATTTCAGGGTAGACGGAGGTGCAATGTTCGGAGTCATACCGAAAGCCTTGTGGAGCAGGGTTGTCCCCTCCGATGAGAACAATACCATAGTCCTTAGCCTTAATTCACTTGTTATAGAGAGTGACGGGAGGGTGATACTTGTCGATGCAGGCTGGGGCGACAAGCAGGATGAAAAATTCTTCAGGCATGCATACCTTCACGGCGGGGCAGGGCTTATCGGAGGGTTGGCTCAGTGCGGCTACAGTCCCGGGGATGTCACGGATATAATTGTCACACACCTGCATGCCGACCATTGCGGAGGATGTTTTGCCCGGGGTCACGGCGGGGAAACTGTTCCGGTATTTCCCGATGCAATTTATCATGTCAGCCGTGCACAGTGGGACTGGGCCTGCGAATCAAACCAGAGAGAGGAAGATGCCTTTCTTGATGAGAATATCAGGCCCCTGGGTGACAGTGGCAGACTGAACCTTATCGACAGTGACTGTGAGCTGTACAGCGGAATAAGGTTGCGAATCTGTTACGGGCATACGCCGGGACTGATCGTGCCTGCTGTTACATGTGACGAACGTGTCTTTGTCTATACCGGTGATCTGATACCCACATCAGCGCATATACCCCTGCTCTGGAACATGGCCTACGACCTTCTTCCGCTGGTGACCATTGCTGAGAAGGAGGCTCTGCTGACAGAAGCCCTGCAGAATGACTATGTGCTTATCTTTCAGCATGACCCTGATGCGGAGTGCTGTACCCTCAAAGAGACGCCGAAAGGGATCAGGGCAGGGACAAAGGGAAGGCTGGCAGATTATTTGTGACTCAGCGAGGAGGATCCTCTGATGACCAGTTCAGATGTGATTACCTTTGTCTGAAATGGTTTTTTGATGTTTTCAATGCGATCAAGAAGAAGCCGTGCTGCCTGCTGTCCCATCTCATAACCCTTCTGATCGACTGAAGAGAGACCGGGTTCGGTAAGCCTGGCTATCTGGCTGTTGGTAAATCCAACAATGGAAATATCTTCAGGAACCCTCAGCCCGGAGCGTTTTGCAATCATCAGTGTCTGTGCTGCGGTAAGGTCATTCACTACAAAAAATGCTTCAGGAATGGGGTTTCTTTTCAGAAGGGCCGGAACAATCCTTTCGGCTTCTTCAATTTTATCGCATCTGATTATGTCGTCTGCCGCCGGGGTGAGGCGGTATTCCTTCATTGCCCTGAGGTAGCCGCTGAGCCTGTTGCGGGCAATAGCCAGGTGCGGCGGCCCTGACAGGTGTAAAATCCGTTTCTTTCCTGACCTGAGGAGGTGTATAACGGCCTTATAGGCTCCCTCCTCATCATCTATGACAACCTTGTCAGTCTCTATCTCCTCTGCAACCCGGTCAAAGAATACTAGGGGGATATCCTTTTCAATGATGTTCCTGTAATGGTCAAAGTTGGTTGTCCCCTTTGCAACCGATGCCAGTATGCCGTCAACGCGGCTTGAGAGGAGTGTCCGGATATTTTTTACCTCATGCTCCCACATCTCATTGCTCTGGCAGAGGATCATATTGTAATCACGTTCGTAAACCACATCCTCTATCCCGCTGATGACAGTGGAAAAGAAGTAATGAACTACTTCAGGAATCATCACTCCCACCGTCTTAGATGATCCGCTCTTAAGGCTCAGGGCGATGGGGTTGGGCCTGTAGTTCCACCGCACGGCAAGTTCATTGACCGCATCGCGGGTTGCCTTGCTGATGTCCGGATGGTCCTTCAGCGCCCTTGAAACAGTAGAGGGCGAGATCCCCAGTTCGCGCGCGATATCCTTTATTGTGATGCTCTCTTTCCCCATTAACAGGAAGGGTGATATCGGTAAAGATAGTAAAAAATCAATTCCGTAACCACCGCCGGGAGTGCCTGAAACGTGAATTCAAACGTTTGCGGCAACGATTGCATAAAAAACCTCAAAAAGAGTTGGTTAACTCTGTAAAATATCCGACTTTTATGATCCCTAAACTGGCAATTTAATATTTGAACAACTACTTAATATTGTGTAACCTGCAATTAAATGATCTATTTATGGAGAAACTAACTGGAAAACGGCTCTTCATGCTGGCCTTCGGCATAATGATGAGTCTTGTTGTCTTCGGGCAACAGGTAAGGGTGTCAGGTACAGTCACCGATGCTTCTGACGGAACAACGTTACCTGGTGTAAACGTTGTTGTCAGGGGCACTCTGACGGGTGCTATCACCGGCATTAACGGAGAATACTCCCTCATGGCTTCGCCGGGGGATGTTCTGGTGTTCACTTTTATAGGCTATCTGCCTCAGGAGATAACCCTGGGAAGCCAGACTGTCGTCAATGTGGCATTGCGTACAGACGTACAGGCCCTGGAAGAGGTTGTGGTTATCGGTTACGGTACTGTGCGTAAGGCAGATGCCACCGGCTCAGTAAAGACTATTACCACCGAGGATTTCAATCCTGGGTTTGCCGCTACACCTGCGAATATGATGGTCGGCAAGATGGCCGGCGTGCAGGTAACATCAAGCGGCGGAGCTCCCGGAGAAGGATCAGTGGTCCGTATCAGGGGAGGTTCATCACTCAGGGCAAGCAATGACCCGCTAATGGTAATTGACGGTGTTCCTGTAGACCTTGACGGCCCTGCAGGTATGAGAGCAAGCGGCGGAAACATAAATGCCAATGATATTGAATCTATTACCGTTCTGAAGGATGCTTCAGCAACTGCTATCTATGGCTCAAGAGCTTCAAACGGTGTGGTTCTTATCACGACCAAGAAAGGTGCATCGGGACAACCGTTCAGGGTGCACTATACCGGCAGTGTTTCATTGAGTTCACCGATAGAATATACTGATGTGTTTACATCAGCCGAGTTCAAGGAAATTATACAGACAAAATATGCATCCAATGCACAGGCACAGGCTCTTCTCGGTGAGGCCAACACTGACTGGCAGAAGGAGATATATCAGACTGCCTTCGCCCAGGATCATACCCTCAGTTTTATGGGCGGACTGAAACAACTCCCTTACAGGGTCAGCGTGGGTATTACAAACCAGGATGGTATCCTCAAGACAGATAACATGGAGCGTGTTACGCTGTCATTGAATCTCAACCCTACATTTTTTGACGATCATCTTAAGGTTGACCTGAGCGCCAAGGGCATGCTCATGGATAACCGCTTTGCCAACCACGGCGCCATCGGTGGCGCACTCTCGATGGATCCTACACAGGAAACCGATTTCATCTGGAAAAACCCGGACGGTTCTCCTCTCTTCGTCGCACCGATGAACCCCCTTGTACAGCTGAATGATTACAATGATATAGCAGATGTAGGCAGGTTCACAGGAAACCTGGCACTCGAATACAAGATGCACTTTTTCCCTGCCCTGAAGGCCAAACTCAACGCCGGGCTTGACAGGTCAGCCAGCGAAGGCTCGGTAACCATTCCTGTTGGTTCATACCTTTCATACAGCACCTATAACGGAGATGGTCGCCTTACAGAGTATGACCAGAATAAAATCAACACCCTTTTTGACTTCTATTTTGACTATACCGGCGAATACGGAGACCACAGCCGCCTGAATGCCATTGTGGGTTATTCATGGCAGCATTTCTATCGCGACGGTAAGACAAATACTACTTCGACTGACGGATTCAAACTGTATGAAAAGTCTGATTACGAGACTGAAAACTACCTGGTTTCGTTCTTCGGGAGAGCCAACTATGTTCTTTATGACAAGTACCTCTTCACATTCACTCTTCGTGACGACGGATCATCACGCTTCTCACCCGAAACAAGGTGGGGCCTCTTCCCGTCAGCAGCGTTTGCATGGAACATTGCCAATGAAGGATTCTTCGGTGACAAGGTGGTCTCGAACCTGAAACTGAGACTCGGTTACGGTATCACCGGACAGCAGAACCTGAGCAATGATGACTATCCTTACCAGGCTGTCTACACTTATGCTGACCCCGGAGCTTACTATCAGTTCGGGAACGTATACATGCAGACCTCAAGAGCAGGCGGGTATGATGCCGGCCTCAAGTGGGAGGAGACGACAACATACAACGTCGGACTTGACTACGGCTTCCTGAATGACCGTATCACCGGTGATCTTGACCTTTATTACAGGCAGACAAATGATCTTATCAACCAGGTGCCGGTACCTGCCGGAACCAACCTGACCAACCAGATCGTCACCAATGTCGGCAACCTTGAGAACCGCGGACTTGAGTTTTCAATAAACGGCAAGGTGCTGGCCTCAAATGATTTCGACTGGGAGATTGGATTCAATGCAAGCTATAATGAGAACAAGATCACAAAGCTGACTGCAGTTGATGATCCTGACTACAAGGGTATATATGTTGGAGGTATATCAGGCGGTGTTGGTAACACCATACAGATACACAGCGTAGGTTACCCCTCATACGCTTTCTATGTTCAGGAACAGGTCTACAGCGCTGACGGCAAGCCTATTGAAGGACTATATGTCGACCGGAACAATGACGGAGCCATCACAGGCGATGACAGGTACAGGTACCAGAAGCCGGCGCCGACCGTATTCATGGGCTTCTCTTCAATGTTCAGATACAAGGACTTCGACTTCACCTTCAACGGTCGTGTCAACGTGGGCAACTATGTTTACAACAACGTCTTCGCCGGCGCTACATATGCAAATATGGCTGCTTCCGGGTACCTTTCAAACAGGGTCACGAATGTCGAGGACAGCGGTTTTGAAAACTCACAGTATTATTCTGACTACTACATGGAGAACGGTTCATTCCTGAAGCTCGACAACCTTGCCCTGGGATACAACATCAACAATGTATGGCAGGATAAACTGGATATCAGAGTATTCGGTACTGTACAGAACCTGTTGACCATCACAAAATACCGTGGACTTGATCCGGAGGTGTCTGATGGTATTGATAATAATATATATCCCCGTCCACGGATTTTCCAGCTGGGGGTTAGCATAACCTTATAATTGTAAATACGAAATGGCTATGAAAGCAAGATTTTATAAGATTATAGGTGCAGCGGTTATACTCTCATCGATGATGATCACTGCATGTGTAAAAGATCTGGATACCATTCCGCTTGATGATGACGTTGTCACATCGGCTAAGATATACAGTGAATACAGTAACTATGAGAAAGTCCTTGCCAAGGTCTATGCAGGTCTGGCAGTGTCAGGACAGAAAGGCCCTGATGGCAACAATGACCTCAGCGGCCTCGATGAAGGGTTCGGCCAGTATACCAGGGCATACTTCTATGCTCAGCAGTTGCCTACTGACGAGTGTCTCATCGGATGGAACGACGGAAACCTCAGGGATTACCAGGAGATGGACTGGTCAGCATCAAACGAATTCATATTCAATATGTATTCGAGGATATTCTACCAGATCTCCCTTGCCAATGAGTTTATCCGTGAAACATCTGCGGGCAAATTGTCCGGACGCGGATTCAGCGATACTCAGGTAAGCACCATCGAGCTTTACAGGGCAGAGGCGCGTCTGCTGAGGGCTCTCAGCTACTACCATGCTCTCGACATGTTTGGCAGTGTTCCTTTTGTCACTGAAGAAGATGCCGTCGGCAGCTTCCTCCCTGAGCAGATATCAAGAACCGACCTCTTTGACTATGTCGAGAGCGAACTTCTTGCTGTCGAAGGCAGTCTGCTGGCTCCCAAAACAAACGTCTACGGTCGCATGGACCAGGCTTCAGCATGGATGCTGCTTGCACGTCTATACCTGAATGCTGAGGTCTACGGTGCCGGTGCAAAATACACTGAGTCGATCACATATACCAAGAAGGTGATAGCAGCCGGTTATGAACTTGAAACAAACTACCAGAAGATGTTTATGGCAGATAACCACAATGCCAAGGGCATCATCTTTGCAGTTCCATATGACGGAGTGCAGACCAAGACATGGGGTGGTACCACCTTCCTTGTCAATGCACAGGTAGGTGGCTCTATGCTCCCGGCTGACTTCGGAATCTCAGGTGCATGGTGGGGACTCAGGGCAAGACCCCAGTTCGTTGACAAGTTCCCGCCGGACAACTCGGATAAGCGGAAGATGTTCTATACCGCAGGGCAGTCAAAGGAGATTGATGACATGTTCAACTTCAACCACGGTTTTGCCGTGATGAAGTGGAAGAACGTCAAGTCAACCGGCGGTGCCGGAGTGAACGGCACCCATCCTGACACAGATCAGCCTATATTCAGGCTGGCAGATGCATACCTCATGTATGCCGAGGCTGTTCTTCGCGGCGGCACGGGCGGAAGCACCACCGATGCACTCAATTATGTCAATGCCATCAGGACCGCTGCTTACGGCAGTACATCCGGCAACATCACATCCGGTCAGTTGACCCTCAGCTTTATTCTCGACGAGAGATCACGTGAGCTTTACTGGGAAGGATACCGCCGTACTGACCTTATCAGATTCGGCCAGTTCACCGGCGGAACATATATATGGCAGTGGAAAGGTGGAATAAAAGCCGGTATCTCAACTGATGCCAAATACAATCTCTACCCCATCCCGGATGCAGATATGGGCGCAAATCCCAACCTCACCCAGAATGACGGCTATTGATAAACTCAAAAATCTACAGATATGAAAAGACTAAGTCTGATATTATTAATACTGGTTGCAGTTTTCATTGTCTCCTGCGAAAAGGACAAGGAAAATGTAATGCTGAAGGAGACGATTGCGGCAAACGACATGAGCAATCTGTCTGCCTCCACCTTTGTTCTCCTGCTGGATAATGCTGCACAGACGTTCCAGACCTTCACCTGGACCGAGATCGATTATGGCTTCGAAGCTGTTGCCAAATATGTGGTACAGGTTGATGTCAAAGGCAATAACTTTGCATCCCCCATTGACATACTGACGGTTACAGACGCTATCACCGCTACCATTACCGTCGGCGCTTTCAACGACGCACTCCTGAAGGCAGGGTTAGAGCCTGATGTTGCAGCTGACCTGCAGTTCAGGGTTATGGGAACCATCAATCCCGGTGTTCCTCCCGTATACTCTGACGTGGTAGAGGCGAAGGTCACCCCCTATGCAACAACCTTCCCGCCCATCTTCATGACGGGTGAGGCCACCGGCGGATGGAACTGGAACCTGTACACTTACAAGGTACTTAAAAGTTCTGCTCCGAATATCTATGAGACAATAGCATACTTCAGCAATTCAGGAGATGCTTACTTCAGATTCTTCAAGCAGCCCGACTGGGGCCCGGTTTCCTATAACTATCCTTACTTCACAGGGACGGTAAGCAATCTGTTTACAGGTCAGGTTGGCGGTGACGGAAACTTTAAGTTTATAGGGACAAACGGCTATTATAAGGTCACTGTCAACATGAAAACCAAATCGGTTACCATGGAAGCACAGCCTGACCAGGTTCTCTTTGCCACAGGTGCGGCTCTCGGCGGATGGAACTGGGATACAGATTTCATTCAGCTGACCTGGTTGTCAGACGGTATTTACCGGGCAACAACCGACTTTGCCAATGAGACATTCCGCTTCTTCGGTCAGGCAGGATGGGGGCCAATAGGCTACAACTATCCCTGGTTTACGACTGTCAGCCCGCTGTTTGAGAATGCCAATGACGGCGATAAAAACTTCAGGTTCATAGGCACACCGGGCAGCTTTACCGTTACTGTAAACCTGCTTGATAAAACAGTTACTATGACACAGCCCTGATGAGGCTGATCAGAGTGTGATTCTGATTTAAGTTCTGAAGAGGCTGCCGTCAAATCTGAAGGCAGCCTCTTTTCATAAAAAATACAAAATGAAAACGGCAGCTTTATTCCTGGGCCTTATTCTCCTTTCAGGTTGCGGAGGCAGTGAGAACAGTAAAAAAGATCCCGCAGACGGGAAAGTCTTTTATTCTCATGAAAAATTTTCAATGGGAGCTGACCTCTCTTATGTCAACCAGATACTTGATTTCGGAGGGTTGTACAGAGATTCCGGCAAGGTGACTGATCCTTATGTCATCTTCAGGAAATACGGCACAAACACCGTCCGTTTCCGGCTGTGGCACAATCCGCAGTGGACACGTGAGGTCTATACCCCTCCAATCGTAAACATGTATAATGACTTTGCCGACGTAAAGAAGGGAATTCAGGCCGCAAAGGCCCAGGGGATGGCTGTAAGCCTTGACTTCCATTACTCTGACTTCTGGGCTGACCCCGGACGCCAGGAGCAACCGGCAGCATGGTTGGGATTGTCCCTGGAAATACTCCGTGACAGCATTTACAATTACACGCTGAAGACACTCGATAAACTAGAGGCTGCCGGCATCATGCCTGAATATGTTCAGGTTGGAAATGAGATCAATCCCGGATTCCTCCTTCCCCAGGGCGACAGGTGGGCAAAGAAGAGTGACTTCGTATATCTTATTAACGGCGCCATAAAAGCAGTGAGGGATGCTGCTGTCTCATCATCAATAAAGCCCAGGATCATCGTGCATGTCGCCCAGCCTGAAAATGCCATTTACTGGTTTGACGGAATGGCAGCTGCAGGCCTGACAGACTATGACATTGCGGGGATCTCATATTATTATATCTGGTCCACTGTCAGCATTGACAGTGTAAGCGATTATGTCGCTGACATAAAGACAATGACAGGCAAGGAGGTGATGGTTGTCGAGACTGCCTATCCGTGGACACTCAACAATGCCGACAGTTACAATAACATACTGGCAACTGATAAACTTACTGTCGCCTATCCGGCCAACCAGAAAGGCCAGTATGACTACCTGGTCAAGCTGACACAGGAGGTCATTGACGGAGGAGGAACCGGCATCCATTACTGGGAGCCGGCCTGGATAACCTCTGAAATGAGAGACAAGTGGGGTAAAGGCTCTTCATGGGACTGCAACACCCTTTTTGACTTTACCGGTAACGTAATCAAGGGAATGAACTTCATGACTTACCCCTATGTATTCACGAACTAGAGAATTATCCAGTTTGTTGTTTCCCCTCCTGAGTCAGGAGGGGTGTCCGCCAGCTGGCGGACGGGGTGGTCTGTTACTTTTCATTAAGAAGATTTGAATTATGAAATCAGCTTTTACAATATTAGTTTTCATCCTTTCAGGATACCTGACATCACTTGTTGGCCAGGTCATCACTGTCAATCCTGCCTTCCCCACTTCATCTAATTCGGTGGTTGTGACCTTCAATGCCGACAAGGGAGACATGGGTCTGAAAGATTACGGTGACGATGATGTTTATGCACACACGGGAGTAATTACAGATAAAAGCACCGGCACTTCTGACTGGAAGTATGTTATTGCCCCTTGGGGGACATTCCTTCCCAAGGCAAAACTGACGAAAGTGTCGGCAAACGTCTATACACTGGCGATCTCTCCTTCAATCAGAGAGTTCTACGGCGTCCCCGAGGGCGAAAAGATCCTGAAGCTTGCCTTTGTCTTTCGTAATACCGCTGCGGTAGGCACACGCACCGGTCGTGATGTGGGTGGGGCAGATATCTTCTATAATGTAAGCGAAGCGGCTGTCTTTGAGGTGATGCTTACAAAACCTGACCGTTACACATCGCTTGTGACAGAAGGGTCGACTGTTAATATTGAGGCTTCAGCCTCAGTTGCCGACTCGCTGATTCTTCTCCAGAACAGCACACGGCTTAAGAAAGTGACTACACTCACGGCAACTCACACTCTTGT
The DNA here is from genome assembly GCA_963732365.1 of uncultured Bacteroidales bacterium. Lineage (GTDB taxonomy): Bacteria > Bacteroidota > Bacteroidia > Bacteroidales > VadinHA17 > SR-FBR-E99. The sequence goes on from CAVSZC010000008.1 coordinate 116,652, forward strand.
TGCCACCGGCAGCGGACTCTTCAAAATAACGGCCAGGGCATACAAGGGGCTGGAAATGAAGGAAGATTCAGCATTCTATTATATTCAACCCTCTGTTACAATAGAAGATCCTCCGGCAGGCATGAAGGCCGGGGTGAATATTACCGGTGACAACAGCGCTACATTCATGTTATATGCCCCGGGCAAGAATAATGTCTTCGTACTCGGTGACTTTAACGGATGGGTCTTCCGTGACAAGGATATATGAAGAAGAGCAGTGACGGCAAATGGTTCTGGGCTGAGATAACAGGGCTTGACCCCTCAAAGGAGTACGGGTTTCAGTATGTGATAGACGGTACCCTGCGGATTCCGGATGCTTATGCAACAAAAGTGCTCGACCCGTGGAACGACAAATATATCACATCATCGACTTATCCGAATCTTAAAGCCTATCCTGAAGGACTGGCTGAGGGTCTTGTTTCGGTCTTCCGGACACGTCCGCCCCAGTATTCATGGAAGAACACCTCTTTCACACCCCCCTCGAAGGAGGATCTGATTATTTATGAGCTTCATGTACGGGACTTTGTCGCTGCCCATGACTTCAAAACGATACGTGACTCACTTGCATATTTCACACGTCTCGGGATAAACGCCATTGAGTTCATGCCGGTGAACGAGTTTGACGGAAACAGCAGCTGGGGATATAACCCCGCCATGTATTTCGCGGTTGACAAATATTACGGTCCCGCAGACAGCTTCAAGCAGCTCATCGACTCATGTCACAGCCGGGGCATAGCAGTCATAATTGATATCGTGCTCAACCATGCCTACGGGAACAACCCTCTTGTCAAGATGTACTGGAACAGCACCAACAACACCCCTTCCGCTGACAACCCCTGGTTCAATGTCAGCTCTCCCAACCCCACCTACTCATGGGGATATGACTTTAACCATGAGAGCCTTGCCACACAGGCATTCGTTGACAGCGTATGCCATTACTGGATAAGCGAGTTCAAGGTCGACGGCTTCAGGTTCGACTTCACAAAGGGGTTCACAAACACTCCCGGCGAGGGGTGGGGACCTGACCAGTCGAGGATAAACATTCTCAGGCGTATGGGTAACAAGATATGGTCTTACAAGCCTGATGCCCACCTGATTCTCGAGCACTTTGCGGAAAACTCCGAAGAGGCGACACTGGCTGCCAACGGCTTCCTGCTGTGGGGCGATGCCAAACGGCAGTATCTTGAGGCTGCCATGGGGTTTGACTCTGACCTGTCTGAAGCTTCATATGTAGAGCTGGGCTGGACACAGCCAGGACTGGTAACCTATATGGAGAGTCATGACGAGGAGAGGATGATGTACAAGAATGTCTCCTTTGGCAATGCAGCACCGGGATATGATGTGAAGTACTTCAGCACGGCCCTTAAGAGAACGAAGCTTGCTGCGGCATTCTTTTTCACCATACCCGGACCGAAGATGATATGGCAGTTTGAGGAGCTCGGGTATGACTATTCGATTGACTTCAACGGGAGGCTGGGAGAAAAGCCTATCAAATGGGATTACTACAAAGTTCCGGAGAGACGCAATGTCTATGACAATTTCTCTGCCCTCGCTGATCTCAAAAAGAAGTATGAGGTATTCTCTTCAAATGACTTCACCCTCTACGAGACTGGCAGGATGAAGAGGCTGAATGTCAAGCATACTGAAATGGACGTTGTTGTAGCCGGCAACTTTGATGTCATCAGCGGCAGTGTTAACGGCAACTTCACCAGGGACGGCAAATGGTATGAGTTCTTCTCGGGCGACTCGGTTGAGATAACCTCGTCGAACAGGCACCTGCTGTTAAACCTGCTCCCGGGTGAATACAGGCTGTATACATCGAAGCGTATTACCAGGCCGTCGTTCCTGCTGGACGTGGACGATACTGAAGCCGGGGTGGAGCGTGAAGGTTTTCTGTTTGACATTTACCCTAATCCGTTTACTGATGAGGCGGTGATCCGCTTCACCGGCGAGGATCAGTATCAGCCGCACACGGTTGAGATATTCTCGTCTGACGGCACTCTTGTGCGGGTCATGACGGTACCTTCCGGTATCAGTGAGACCCGCTGGGATGGCCTAACCTCCGGTGGCAGCGAGGTTGCCTCCGGCATCTACTATGTCAGGGTAAGATCAGGACAGCTCAGTACAGTAAGAAAGATAATCAGGCTATAAAGGCTTCACCCTTTCTAAGTTAAATGGCTTTTTCTTTCTCCTCCTTAGTAAGGAGGAGTACCCCGTCCGCCAGTTGGCGGACGGCTCCCCTCCTCACTGAGGAGGGGAAAATGACCCTTTATCTTGTTAGCACCATATACCCCCATGCCTCCATAGGCATGGCAACCCCCTGGGCTACCTCCACAGAAGCACCGGTAAATAGGTCGGTGTAGGTGCCAGCAACAACCCCGTCTTTCAGCATGACACTGACCGGCTTTTTGCTGAAGTTGAGGACGACAAGCACCTCCGCATCACCCTTTACCCTCCTGTAAGCATAGGCATTCTTCTGGTTTGTCTTAAGCACATCGAAGGTGCCCCCTTCAACACCGTGACGCAATGCAGGGTGTCCGGTGCGCAGGTGTACCAGCTTAGTATAGAATTCGCGCAGCTCAGTCTCCTTCCACTCTATCGGATCACGCTTGAAGAACTCGAGCCTCTTGTCAAGGTCTGCCTCCTGGCCGTTATAGAGCAGCGGTACGCCGGGGATAGTGAAGATGTAGGCAGCAAAAGCCTTCTGTGCATCACCCAGCTTCTCATCTATGGTTCCGTTCCACGAGTTTTCATCGTGGTTGGTAAGGAACCTAAGCCTGTATGAGTCAGGCGGATAATATTTCAGCTCGTACTGTATCATCGAGTCAAGTGCCGCCGGCTGACGCTTTCCTGCAGCAACGGCATTCATGAGATGATGGTGCGCCCATCCGTAATTCATGTCGAATGCACGCTCGAGGAGATAGGAGTGCGCCTCGTCTTCCGCCAGCATCAGGACGGGCTTGATGGCATTGAGCTCGGTGGTTGCCCTGTACCAGAACTCCTCGGGAACAAGACCGGGGAAGTCGCAGCGGTAACCGTCGACACCCACCTCGGCAACCCAGAATTTCATGGCTCCAACCATATAATCCCACAGAGGCATGGCAGTATAATCCATCTGTATCACATCGGTCCAGTCAAAGCCGTGAGGAGGCACAAAGGTTCCTGTCGAGTCTTTCTCGAACCACTCCGGGAATTCGGCTGCAATGTGATTATCCCATGACGAATGGTTTCCCACCCAGTCAAGAATGACGTAAAACCCCATCTCATGAGCCTTCGCAACCAGGGCCTTAAACTCATCCATGGTCCCGAACTCAGGGTTGACATCCATATAGTCCCTGATGGAGTAGTAGCTCCCCAGCTCACCCTTGCGGTTTTTTTCGCCGATCGGATATATTGGCATGAACCACAGCACATTGACACCCAGCTCCTTCAGCTGCGGAAGCGCCTTTTCGACACCTGCGAAGGTGCCCTCCTCCGAGAACTGCCTGACGTTGATCTCATAGAGGACCATGTTGCGCGTCCAGTCGGCATGTTTCACCACTGATGTCAGCGGCTCAATCACCTTAGTCTCCTTCGGCCGGCATGAAATCATGGCTGCTGCCAGTCCGGCTGCCAGAAGGAGGATCATTAACAAATGCTCTTTCATCATTGTATTACTTTTTTAGTTCTATAATCATTGCCGTACGGGGAGAAAGCTCGATGGAGGAGAGGTCCGCAATCACCTTCCCCGTCGTTATCTCAGTCCCTGAGGTGTATCCGTTAAGTGACTCTGCAAAACGACCTGTCATAAGTTTTTTCTTTTCGTCGCTCCTGTTGATGATGACCATCACACTCTCCTGACTGTCATATCTGAAATAGACATAAACGCCGTTCTCAGGCACATAATGCTTAAGCTTGCCAGTGTGTATCACCCCATTCCCCTTCCTCCAGTTGAGCAGGTTCCTGGTGAATTCGTGTGCCTGCTTCTCATCAGGAGTCAGGTTTTCACCGGTGAAAGCATTCTTTATGTCTCCCGGCCACCCCCCGGGGAAGTCCTCCCTCAGATATCCGTCGCCTCTCTTCTTGTCGCCCTCCATTATTATCTCCGTTCCGTAGTAGATCTGCGGTATGCCCCGGGTGGTAAGGATAAAGCTCAGTCCCATCTTATAATTATCCAGGCTCTTCCCTGTTTCTGTAAAGAACCGGGTCATATCATGATTGTCAAGGAATATGACGTTCCTGTGCGGCTCGGGATAAAGAAAGTCCTGTGACAGCAGATTGTAAAGATCCGTCATTCCCTCATTGGCGCCGGGAAGAGTGAAGGCCCTGTGCGTTGAAAAACACAGGGGAAGGTCAGTCAGAGAGGGGAGGTTTGACCTGTAACCGTCGCTGTTCTCCTTGTTCAGAGCCCAGTATGACATATGCGCCGGATCATCATACCATACCTCTCCGACAACGAAGAAGCCCGGGAACTCATCCGTGACACACTTTACCCACCTTGACATCATACCCGTTTCAGGGTAGGGATAGGTGTCCATCCTTATGCCGTCGATGCCTGCCCAGGCTATCCACCACAGGCTGTTCTGCGTAAGGTAATTCTCAACCAGCGGATTGCCCTGGTTGAGGTCAGGCATTGTCACGTCAAACCATCCCTCTTCCATCAGGTTCCTGTCACTCTCTGAAGCGTAAGGATCCATGTATGTCGAAGCCTTGTAATTTGTCCGGGTAAACCGGTCAAACTGATGTATCCAGTCCCTTGCAGGGAGGTCCTTCATCCACCAGTGTCCTGAGCCGCAGTGATTGAAGATCATATCCATCACCACCTTCATACCCCTGTCATGGACGTCCGCCACCAGCTGACGGAATTCGTCATTGGTGCCATATCTCGGATCGACACGGTAAAAGTCGGTTGTCGAGTACCCGTGATATGAGTAGGAGGGCTGATTGTTTTCGAGGAAGGGGTTGAGCCATATGCCGGTAACGCCCAGGTTCTTCAGATAACCGAGGCTGTTGCCGATCCCCTTCAGGTCACCGCCGTGTAACCCTCCGGGATTGCTCCTGTTGTTGCGTTCAGCCATCCCTTCAACATTGTCATTCGAGGGGTCGCCGTTGGCGAAGCGGTCAGGCATGAGCAGATAGATTACGTCAGAGCCATCGAAGCCTCTTGCTTTCCCGGAAGGTTTTTCCAGTAAAGGATATTCTTGGTTAATACTCATCTTGCCCCTTGTGAAAATGAGCTTTATTGTTCCCGGAAGAGCCTCAGGGCTGATGTCGAGATTAACGAACAGATAGTTCGGGTTATCGGTTTTTATGACAGTTTTCACCTCGACACCCGGATAGTCTGCTTTCATATCAAATGAGCCAATCTCTTTTCCGTAAACCATCAGCTGCAGTGATCTCTCGTTCATGCCGCTGAACCATGAGGGGGGCTCAAGTCGTTCTATTGTCTGCCCCATGCCCTGTGTAATAGCCATGGCGGCAAGAAGTACCAGTGAAAAGAGTCTTACCCGTTTCATTTTCTTTTGAATTTCAATTCTTCTCCTCCCTTTAGCGTTACGTTGTTACCGTAAACCGCAAGAGGTATGTCTGACTGTGAAAGGTTCACCACATTCACGCCTGAACCGTCTGCTTCAACCCTCAGCGGGTTGTTCCGGAACCTGATAATGAAGGAGTATGAGGTCCATGCGCCGGGCATAACCGGGTTAAAGCAGACCATGTCATTGCGGATCCTCATGCCGCCGAACCCTTCTACTATTGAGAGCCATGTGCCTGCCATACTTGTAATGTGCAGGCCGTCCTTCACCTCCCTGTTATAGTCGTCAAGGTCAAGCCTTGCAGTTCGCAGATAAAGTGTATGTGCCCTGTCGGTGTCGTGGAGCCTGGCTGCAAGCACTGCATGTATGCTTGGTGAGAGTGACGACTCATGTACGCAGCGTGGTTCGTAGAAGTCAAAGTTACGTCTTATGGTCTCCTCGTCAAACTCGTCTTCAAAGAGGTATATGCCCTGGAGCACATCCGCCTGCTTGATGAAGACTGAACGAAGTATGCGGTCCCATGACCAGTGCTGGTTCAGCGGTCTCTCTGCAGGATCAAGGTCTGCAGCCGTCTGCTGCACTTTGTCCATGAAACCGTCCTGCTGAAGGAAGATGCCAAGGTCATGGTGTTCAGGAAGGTAGATATTCCGGATTATCTCGTTCCACTGGCTGATCTCCTTTTCAGGGCTGAGCCTCGTACGTGTCAGGATGCCGTTATACCTGACAGGATTTGATGTGCGGAGCCATTCAAGTGACGAGGCCGTGTACCGGAGTGTCCACCTGGCCAGCGTATTGGTGTACCAGTTGTTGTTGACGTTGTTCTCATACTCGTTGGGTCCGGTGACGCCGAGGATAACATATTTTTTCTTCTCGTCAGACCAGTTGCACCTCTGCGCCCAGAAACGGGATATGGCGATAAGCACCTCCAGCCCGTAGCCGGCGAGGTAATCATGGTCGCCGGTATGCCTGACATAGTTAAAGATGGCAAAGGCGATGGCGCCGTTACGGTGGATCTCTTCGAATGTTATCTCCCACTCGTTATGGCACTCTTCACCGTTCATTGTCACCATAGGGTATAGCGCAGCACCGCCGGAGAAACCCAGCTTGCCGGCGTTTTCCATTGCCTTCTCAAGATGCTTGTATCTGTAAAGCAGCAGGTTGCGGGCGACGTGCGTATCGGCAGTGCTCAGGTAGAACGGGAAGGCGAACGCCTCTGTGTCCCAGTAAGTGCTTCCGCCGTACTTCTCGCCCGTGAATCCCTTGGGGCCTATGTTGAGCCTCGGATCTTCTCCGGTGTAGGTCTGGTTAAGCTGGAAGATGTTGAACCTGATCCCCTGCTGGGCCTCAATGTCACCCCTGATGACAATGTCGCCATGTTCCCATTTGGCACTCCATGCATCCCTGTGACTCTGAAGCATGGCTTCAAAACCTTTCTGAGCCGCTTCACCGGCTGCCGTCATCGCCTCGCGGCCAATGTTTTCAGCTGGATGATTCATGGAGGAGAGTACGGCAACATATTTTCTTAATTCGAATATATCGCCAGGGGAGTAGTCGCAGGTGTAGGAGCAGTGTGCTGTCATTTTTCCGGCCTTTACCGATGGTGCCACAGCGGCTGCACATCCGTTGACCGTCAGAGTGTTTTCCATCGCCGTGGCCACGACAAAGCCCGTCTTTCGTGTCTGTGCCACCACCACAGCCCTCATCGCGTCACACTCTGCCATTTCGTTCTCCCAGAACTTCTCGCCGTAGTTGGCGTCCTCGTTATGTACATCGGCGTTCAGCCAGGGTGTTATCTGCAGTTGCCCGCTTCCGCCTGTGACTGTTACAGAATAGCTTATGGCTGCACATTCAGGCTCACTCATCGACAGGAACCGCCGGGCCGTCACGCTGACTGTCCTTCCGGAGGGCATGACAACAGTGAATATCCTTGTCAGGAGACCCTCCCTCATGTCAAGCTCCCTGCGGAATTCCTTTACCTTGCAGCTGGCGAGGTCGAGCGTCTCACCGTCTATCTTTACCTCGATCCCTGTCCATGACGGGGCGTTCGGCACCTTGGCGAAATACTCCGGGTATCCGTTCTTCCACCAGCCCACGACGGTCTTGTCAGGATAATAGACTCCTGCCACGTATGTGCCCTGCAGGGAGTCACCCGTATATGTCTCCTCAAAGTTGGCGCGCTGGCCCATCATGCCGTTACCGAGGGAAAAGATGCTCTCGGAGTCACGGCCTCTCACCGGATCAAACCGCGTTTCAATGATTTTCCACTCATCGGACTGAAAACGTGAATCGTTCATTTCACATTATAGATTTCTAAGTTGATCAACTGTAATATGCCTCATGTCAGGTATGACGATATCCGCCCTTTTAAGCAACACGGGGTCTCCCACACCAACACACTTCATCCCTCCGGCAACGGCTGCCTCGATACCTGCCTGTGCATCCTCGAATACCACGCACTGTGACGGATGAAGATTCATCTCTTCCGCCCCCCTGACAAATACTTCGGGGTCAGGCTTGGCCTTGTGTATTTTGTTTCCGTCAACAATAACGTCGAAATAACTGCGAAGCCTGATGCCGTCAAGTATTGTCCCGGCATTTCTGCTTGCAGAGCCTATGGCTGTTTGTATCCCTTCCTTCCTCAATAGTTCAAGGAACTCAACACTCCCCGGGAGTATCTCATCAGGCGTCATGTCAGAGATGTATTCCACATACCACCTGTTTTTCCTCTCTGCCAGCTCATGCTTTCTTTCGTCCCTGACCTTTATCCCTCCCACCCTCAGAAGTATCTCAAGCGAGGCCATGCGGCTGACACCCTTGAGTGCCTCGTTATGCTCCTCGCTGAATTCAAATCCCAGCTCGGCGGCAAGGCGCTTCCATGCAAGGTAGTGGTACTTTGCCGTGTCAACGATAACGCCGTCGAGGTCAAAAATGCATCCCTTAAGTTCCATAGCTACCGTATGTCGTCAACATCCCTGACAAATATCACCGTCGCTGCTGCTATCATCATCGAGACTCCGCCGGCAATAAGTGCATTCATAGTATTGCCGTCAAAGAGATGTCTCACCATACTGCCGAGTATGCTCGCCGCAAGTATCTGGGGTATCACGATGAAGAAGTTGAAGATGCCCATGAATACTCCCATCTTGTTCTGAGGAAGTGAACCTGTCAGGATGGCGTAAGGCATCGAGAGGATGCTTGCCCATGCCATCCCTATGCCGAGCATGGGTAGTATCAGCAGCTGTGGTGATCCTATGAGGCTTATCGAGATAAGGCTTATCCCGCCTGCTGCAAGGCTGATTGAGTGGGTTATCTTCCTGCTGGTCACCTTTGCCAGTACAGGAAGGAGAAATGCAACCACGGCAGCAAACCCGTTATATACCGCGAACAGAACGCCCACCCAGTTAGCCCCCTTGTTATAGAGCTCTGTGGAGGTGTCACTGGTGCCGTATACCTGTGAGGTGACGGCCGAGGTGGTGTATATCCACATGGCGAACAGGGCAAACCATGAGAAGAACTGCACCACGGCCAGCTGTCCCATTGTGGGCGGCATGTTCTTCAGGTCGGTAAGGATGGAGTTGAGGCCGTTATCCTTTTTCCCGGCTGACTGCAGAGCGCCTGCAAGCAGGTGCAGGAGACCAAACAGCGTCAGTCCCCCTCCGAGGATATAGAGCTCTTTTTCAATGTTCATACGCGAGAGCACGAACGTCAGCACGGCACCTGCCGCTAGCCAGATGATACCCGGCCGGTAGAAATTCACCGTTCTCTGGGCCCTGAGCTCTGTGCCCTGTGCTCCATGTTGTGTTCCTGGTTCCTGGTTCCTGGTTCCTTGTTCATTTAAGAGTTCGCCTCTGGCAACCTTTTCCCCTTTGTCAAACTCCTCGAGCTCTGCCGGAGAGTATTCTTTTGTTTTCATTATAGTCCAGAGCACGGCGAGGAAGAAGACGCCGGCTCCGATGTAAAAGGCCAGCTTGACGTTTGCCGGTATAAGCTTCCCGGCTGCCGGTTCTGTCGATACGTTGAACCAGTTTGTCAGCATATAGGGCAGGGCAGAGGCGACCACGGCACCTGTGCCGATGAAAAAGCTCTGCATGGCAAATCCTCTTGTCCGCTGCTCTGAAGAAAGCATGTCACCGACAAATGCCCTGAAGGGTTCCATAGAGATATTTATAGAGGCATCCATAATCCAGAGTGTACCGGCTGCCACCCACAGTGCAGGTGAGTTGGGCATAAAGAAGAGGGCCAGTGACGCCAGGATGGCTCCCGTGAGAAAATAGGGGCGGCGCCGCCCGAGGCGGTTCCAGGTCCTGTCGCTCATGTGCCCTATGATGGGCTGTATTATCAGTCCCGTAACAGGAGCTGCAACCCAGAGGATAGGTATGTCGTCGACATTAGCGCCGAGGGTCTCAAAGATGCGGCTCACATTTGCGTTCTGGAGGGCAAAGCCGAACTGTATGCCCAGAAAGCCGAAACTCATGTTCCATATCTGCATGAATGAGAGTCTTGGCTTCTGCCTGTAGATCATACTCATAATCTCTTCTGTGTTATTTTATTACACCTGTTCGTTAAAGCTATTCAAAATTAGTCTAAAATCCGGTTCCGCAATACCGTTTTATTGCATCTCCGCCTTGATTTTTCGGGCGTTTGCGCCGGATTTCTTATTTCAAACGTTTTCGGCCGGAGGAAATTATTTTCTAAGGCGTAGCTATTTAGATTAATTCTAAATAATATATGCTGATTCCGGCGATGGGTCTGAAGATCTGAGGGTCTTAGGGTTTTGAAAATTTAAACACAGAGAGACACAGAGTTAGGATGGAGTTTCACTGTCTTGATTTGAAAAGAACAGTGCAACTCTGTAAAAACTCAGTGTTACTCTGTGGTAAAACCCAACAGATCTTACATCTCTGTTTTCTATGCTCCGTGCACCTATCACCCTGCACCTTGTGTAATTTTAATATTGCTGCAAGAAATTGATTTACTATATTTGGTAAACGCTCATTTAAACACAATTGTCATGGCCGAGTTTATCTATGAAAAGCCCTTCCAGCACGGGAGTGATGAAACAAAGTATCGTCATCTGACTTCTGACCTTGTCAAAATGACAGAATGCTGCGGCAGGAAGATATTGCAGGTTGAGCCTGAGGCGCTGCAGCTTCTTGCGAAGCAGGCATTCATCGATGTTAACTTCTATTTGCGTACCTCGCATCTCGAGAAGCTATCGGCCATACTCGCTGACCCGGAAGCAACTGACAATGACCGCTTTGTTGCATGGATAATGCTGCGCAACACGGTAATCTCCGCGGAGGGCAAACTCCCGTGGTGCCAGGACACCGGTACTGCAATAGTGATAGCCTACAAGGGTGAAGATGTGCGGACCGGCACCGATGACGCGGAACATTTAAGCATGGGTATATGGCAGACCTACGGAGAGAAGAACCTTCGCTACTCACAGATAGTGCCGTCGACAATGCTTGAAGAGAAAAACACCGGCAGCAACCTCCCTGCACAGATAGACATCACGGCCTGCCAGGGCAATGAGTACAGGTTTCTGTTTGTCGCCAAAGGTGGTGGATCGGCCAACAAGACATTCCTCTATCAGCAGTCGAAGTCGCTGCTGAACGAAGCCTCCCTCACAAAATTCATACGGGAGAAGATCGAGGATCTCGGGACCTCAGCCTGTCCCCCGTACCACCTCGCAATCGTTATCGGAGGCACCTCGGCGGAGATGACGCTGAAGACCGTCAAGCTGGCCTCGGCAGGTTATCTCGATGACCTGCCAACATCGGGAAATCCTTCAGGCAGGGCTTTCCGTGATCTTGAATGGGAGAAGAAGGTGGAGGAGATATGCCATACCTATGGTGTCGGTGCGCAGTTCGGAGGGAAGTATTTTGTGCATGATGTCAGGGTCATACGCCTGCCGCGTCATGCAGCCTCGTGCCCTGTGGGGTTTGGCGTCAGTTGCAGCGCCGACAGGAACATAAAGGGCAAGATCACCGCCGACGGTATCTTCCTTGAGCAGCTCGAGACCAACCCTGCACAGTTCATGCCTGACAAGGCGCCCGAGCTCGATAAGGCTGTTGAGATCAATCTTGAAAGGCCGATGAAAGAGATACTGGCCGAGCTGACAAAATACCCCGTTAAGACGAGGCTCAGCCTGAGCGGAACGCTGATCGTGGCCCGCGACATGGCCCATGCAAGGATCAAGCAGCTGCTCGACGAGGGTAAGCCCATGCCTGATTACTTCAGGAACCACCCGATCTATTATGCCGGTCCGGCAAAGACACCCCAGGGGATGGCGTCAGGCTCCTTCGGTCCGACGACGGCAGGACGAATGGATGGTTATGTTGATCTTTTCCAGAGCCTCGGAGGATCGATGATCATGCTTGCCAAGGGAAACCGTTCTCGCCAGGTTATAGAATCATGCAAAAAACATGGAGGATTCTACCTTGGCTCAGTAGGAGGGCCGGCAGCGGTGCTGGCAGCTGAAAATATCCTCTCTTCGGAGGTAGTCGCTTTCGAGGAGATGGGTATGGAGGCCGTCAGGAAGATCGTGGTGAAAAACATGCCGGCATTCATCCTGACCGATGATAAGGGAAATGATTTTTTTGATCAGTACAACAAAAAATAGTAGCGACGCGCAATATGCGCGTCGTTACATTATGTCATGACAAATCATTTTGCATTAACACGTAGAGACGTTGCATGCAACGTCTCTACTGCTAAACAGAATACAATTTGTCCAGCACATCCAGCATTATCTCATCTACGTTTTCGCGGTTATTGATAGAGGCCATGATGCCGTACGCCGCGGCTCCCGTTCCTGCATTCCTCCCTTCACCCTTGTTCATTAGGGAGGTGAACCTCGATGAGAGTTTTCTGAACCATCTGTCAGGCAGGAGTCTGGAAAATGTTTTTGCTATGTAGACCACTACATGAGATGACGCTGCTTTGATCTTATGGCCTTCAATAACAGCGATAGCCTCTTTGAGTGCGGCAATGAATTCATCCTCATGGCCGCAGTTAAGATTTGAAACAGTCATATGCAGGGCAGGGGGGAACTGCAACTTATCGAGGTTCCACCCGTCCCTTGACAGCTCGTCGCCAATCAGGTAGATATCGTGCCTGTCAGAGGTGAACGAAAATACGCTCATTGCCGGCTCACCTATCACCCTGAATCCGGGAATGGAGTTAATGCTTTCCTGTATCTTTTTTGTTGTGTTCATGACCTCCCCGGCCATTTTCATGTAGCCGTCCATACCTATTGTCTTAATGGCGGTCCAGGCTGCGGCAATGGGTGCTCCTGACCTTGTTCCCAGCATGGTAGGCGAGGCATAGAGCCCTCCCGGCCAGTCGCTGAAGACAAAATACTGGAACTTCCTGAGCTCATGAGTCCTGTAAATGGTCACTGATGATCCTTTTGACGCATAGCCGTACTTGTGAACGTCAGCGGATATCGATGTCACTCCCCTGACACGGAAGTCGAACGGAGGGACCGGGTAACCCAGCCTCTCGACGAAAGGGAGCATCAGTCCGCCCATACAGCAGTCTACGTGCATTAAAAGCTCGTGTCTGAGGGCTATCGCAGCGATCTCTTCAACCGGGTCAATGACGCCGTAAGGGTAGCAGGGTGCCGACACTGCTATCATGATTGTATTGCCGTTTATAAGCTTCTCCACCTCTGCGGGGTTTGCCCTCTTGTCAGGGTTCAGCGAGGCGTACCTGATATGTATTCCTACCATGTCTGCCGATTTGGAGAATGCCGGGTGGATGGTCACCGGGGCGACAATTTCCGGATCCCGGATAAAGGGTCTGTGTCTTTTTGCCCAGTCACGTGCCGTTTTTACAGCCACGAGTATGCTCTCCGAGCCGCCTGTGGTCATGTTGCCGGCGCACTCCTCCGTAGCGTGAAGAAGGTCACCTACCATTGCGACGGTCTCGTTCTCAAGTGTCTTAAGTGACGCAAAGAGAGAAGGATTCAAGGCATTGTCGGCGAAAAACAGCTGGTATGCCTGTTCAATGGTCTTCGCCTCCCTGGTACCGGGATGGTATACATAGCCGAACATGCGGCCGTTGCGCCATGATGCGTCGTTAGATTTAAGCTCCTTCAGCCGGGAGATAATTTCGTCGCCGTCAAGGCCGTTCTGCGGGAATTCAATCTTTGGCTTCATAAGGCTATTATTTGTCTTTATGTTTCACTGTCTTTACGCTTCGCCACCCATAGCTGGTCCCTGAGCTTGCCGAAGGGCTGCGGAGGGTGGCTTCGCTGTCTTGCAGTCCTGCAGTCTTGCAGTCCTGTCATAATCACTATTGCCTCCCGCCCCTTGCTTACTGCCTACTGCCTACTGCCTATTGCCTACTGCCTCACCCAACCATCACCTTCTTCTTACGGTATTTCAGGTACGGTATGAGGTCTTCATTCTTAAACCCTGCCGTCCCGTCATACTCGATAGTCAGCACCGGTACGCCCGTCACCTCCTCTATCCTTGATTTCATCGCCTCGGTCACCAGTGAGGGGCAGCAATAGGAGGGGTTGGTCTGGATGAACAGGTCAAGGTCAGGATGCTGGGTCATGAGACTGTGGATCTTCAGGATATTCTCAAATGATTCGCCTTTGTGCAGGATGTTAAGACCAAACTTATTCAACCACTCATCCATCTCAGCCGAAGATTCAAAACCCGCCTCCCCGGTAAACCTGGCAAAATACTTTTTGTACTTCTCCTCCACAAGGGGGATGAGTGACTTCAGGAATCTGACCTTGACATAATCACGGTAACGGCCCTCCTTCAGGGATCTTTCAATAATCGGATCGGCGATGATCTTCATGTATTCGCTATAGGGAGTGGTGATGACCTCCCCTCCGTTTTCTTCAATCGCTCTTATCAGATCCTGGTTCATCATGTCATTGTCCCTGACATACAGGTCACCGAATATTGCAACTTTGGGTCGTTGTGTTCTTATTACCGGGATGGATTCAAAATCGCTGATGATCTGTTCAAGTATCTCCTCTTTGTACTTACCGTTCAGGAAGGCATATCGCAGCCTTGAGAGCGACTGGGTAATAACTGCATCAGTGGTTCCTGCTGTTTTTTCATAGGGCCGGACAGTGCAGCCAATCTTGCGGATATATCCGCCGAACATGTATGCCAGGTAGGCATTAATTGCTGTCTGCAGTGAAAAATCGTAAAATATGACATCGCCCACATAGACTGAGACATGCTCCATTCCTTTACCGTAATCCTCAAGCAGTTTCTTCATGAACCAGGGGAACATTGCGAGGTTGCACGAAAGCTTTGTCTTCATCATCCACAGAGCTGTATCTGGAAGGATCGAGCCCGTTTGCCTCAATATAATCGATCGAGTCCTGTACAATGATATTCAGCGGAAGGCACTGGCCGGTATTAAGGCTCAGGCTTCTCTGCATTGATTCGACGCTGCTGTCGACAAGCCGGGCATTTATACCGCTGTTTTTAAGAACAGCCTCAAGCAGTGGTCCGGTGTAGGGATCCCAGGAGGGTAGCAACAGAGTCTTGCTGCCCAGATTCTTTGCCCCGGTGAAAACAGTCCTGGATATATTGCTGTCCTGTGCTTCAGCCTTCTCAATCTCCCGGCTGAAAAGCCTGAAATCGATGGAATGTGTTTTGAGGATCGCGGAGGCATCGCGGACAAGCGATTTGACATGACGATACATTGAGGTATCAGTCAATAGGGCCTCTTCAGTCTCTGCAGCTATCTTCTCCGGCGACCCGGTGAGGCGGTTAGCCTGAATTTCCTCTGAATTACTTTTCCGGTGATTGCGGAAGGCCCTTACTGCTGCCTCAATTCTCGTTTCATAACCAACTGTTGAATCATGTTCGTCGAGCTGCAGGATAAGGTAAGGCTTCCTGTAATTATCGAGGATCTCCTTGAAGTACTCGATCACAAACGAATCAGGTGAGCATTTGAATGAAGTTATCAGAACAGGGTAACAGTTTTCTGTTCTGGCTGCCATCTCTGCAGCATGAAGTATTTTAGATGCGAATTTCCATTTTATAGTTCTTATGAGATCTTCGGTTATCAGGCCGTCGGTTTGCCTGAAGGGCATCATATCCATATAGAAGGTTGTTATGCCCATTTTTTCAATGATCTCAGGGATTGAGTTGTTCATTGCCGGCGATAAAACCGTATACGGGCGTCCCATGAGCATAACATGGATGTCATCAAGATCCTTTGTTGCGCTTTCATAAAGAGCTTTCCACTTCTCATTTGCAGACCGGACATGATTCATTGCCTTTTCATACGCCAGGCTGATATTCAGAAATCCGATGTCATTAATACCGGCTGATTTGAACATTTTGTACAGCTCCATGCGCATGTAAATCTCACCCTGTGAAGATTTCAGCACCGGTGTCAGCAGCTTTTTGCCGTTATTTAGATTTTTCCGGACAGATATAACAGATGAAACATACTGTGTATAATAACAGTACTGTTTGTTCAACTTTGTCTCATGTGGTTCCTCGATATATACCGGCAGGAAAATATAATCGGCCTTATCAGTCAGATAATCAACATGTCCGTGCATGGCGGCAATCGGGGCACAAAACTCGGCGCCGCACAGGTTCTTTCCATCTTTTGCCGGTGTCATGTACTCTTCGCTGGTGACAGTCGTGAATGAAAGGAGGTCAAAGAATTTCTGCCAGAAAGGGATCTCTTCAAAAAGGTGTAATCCGGCCGGGATGCCAATTGTCGCTGTTTTTTTGCCGGGCGAAGGCAGATGGTCTGAAAAGCTCTTTTCTTTTTCTCAGAAGCTGAAAGCTGAGTGATTTGTTCCTGACAAATTTGTGCGTATGGTAATCTCTGCCGCACAGGAATCCGTAAGCTTCAGTCTGGCCATCTACATCAGCAACTTTGAGTTTACAGTGGTTTGTGCACAGCTCACAAACTTCAGACCTGACCGGAATAGTTTTTTTATAAAGGTCGAGACCTCTGAATTTTGTTGCAGAGACATTCTGGTCAGACAATTCAAGTGCAACGCCGAGGGCCCCGGTCAGGTGGCAATACCTTGAGACGATCACCGGTTTACTGAGTTTCTGCTCCATGGCAGCAACCAGGCCTCTGTTTTTAGCTGTCGCCCCCTGGAAGAAGATATGGTTTCCAACAGAGACCTTTGAGGCAACCCTGGTGAAGTAGTTCTCGCATGTTGAGTGGAGCACGGCTGCAAGGATCTCATCAGTTGAATAACCTGCCATCAGGTAATGGTTGAGGTCGCGTTCCATGAAGACAGTGCAGCGGTCGCTCGCCATCGGAGACCTTACTTTTTCAACCCGTTGGGCATATTCATCGAGTGAGCAGCCAAGTCTTTTGGCCTGTTCTTCGATGAAGCTTCCAGTTCCGGCAGCACAGACGTTGTTCATCACTGAAAAAGTGACCATGCCGTTGCGCATGGTTGTGAACTTGGAGTCCTGCCCGCCAATCTCAATAATGGTATCTGTCTCGCTGTCAAGTTCATAGGCAGCCCTGGCATGAGCTGTTATCTCGTCGAGGATAATGTCGGCACCGATGATTTTGCCGGTAAATTTTCTCCCTGAACCGGTTGTCCCTGCCCCTGAGATGGTGAAGGTGACCTTGCATTTCTCCGAGTAATCGCATATGGCCTCAAAGATCACCTGCACAGCCTGCAGCGGCTGACCCGACGTTCGGGTGTAGAAACCCGCCACCACCTCTTTTTTCCTGTCAATCAGGACTGCCTTGGTGCTTGTTGATCCGATATCGATACCGAGAAACAGAGATCCGGCGTCACAGTCTGTCATAGGACAAGTACTGATCGACCTCGACGGGCTTCATCGACGGGAACATGGAGGAGCGGAACTCGTATCTCTTATGAGCCTCGAAGTCTGGATAGGCCGAAAGCTTCAGCTGCAGCGGCGGATGGTAATATTTCTTTTCCTTTTTCTCAGGTGATATCAGATCATGAAGGGATAATGGCTGTTCGTCAACACTCTGCCCCGTTTTCCGCAGAAAGGATGGCTGCCCCCGCAGCACCGTAAATATGGGCATACTCATCGACGGTGATCCGGAGGCGGGTAAGTTGTTCAATATGAATGATAACCGCTTTATTGAGAGCGACTCCGCCGGCTGCAACAACCTCATCCAGGGCATTGCCTTTAAATACAGTGTCAACAATATTCTTTGCCAGTCCGTACGATAACCCGTCGCATATTTCCGGAGAGTGAGAAGCCCTCCTGCTGGGCATGGATAAGATCGGTTTTGGCAAAAACGGCGCACCGCGAGGCTATCAAAGGGATGTTGCCTTTGTTTTCATAAGCTATTCTGCTGAATTCCCGAATGTTTTCGAGGTTCAGTCTTTCTGCCTGCTGATCGAGAAAATTGCCGGTTCCGGCAGCACAGGAACTGTTTGATTTGTAGTTGCTGTACTCGCCGTTTTCATCGAAGGTGACCAGTCCGAATTTCTCGGCACCGATTATCAGCAATGATCGTACCTCCGGGATGAAGATGTCTGGCTGCAGTAATATAAGCCACCCTTGAGTCAACCGATCTTCCCTTTTTGATAACTGAACGTGATGATGAAGTATATCCGACAGCTCTGATGTTTTCAAGATCAATTTTACCGAGCAGTGCTTGAAGAGTTTCTGCTATCCGTCCTTTATGAAAGGCATAACCGGAATGGACTGATCCTGTTGCTTTCATCGGTTTCCGCCACTGCGACCGAAACTGAACCAACATCAATCCCGAGAAAGTTATTTTTCATAATCAGTTAGTAGTCCTTTCTGGATTCATCATTTAGGACGTTACACCCTTTCACATCTGAACCAAAGGTACGTTTCAGAATATTACATGTCAAGTCTTTATGATATGGTTACGTGCATCTGTTTTGTGAAAGTCATTTTGGAAAAAACTTCCTTTCTTTGTATCCAGATTAAACATTGACCATAAATTATTGGTTACAGGTAGTACCAGACAGGCCATTCAGGTGTCTTTATAGGAAATAAAACATGATGAGAAGAACATTTGCTATTCTTTTTTCTGCTGTTTACGGCAGTAGCGCTTAATTCACAGGTGCTTGAGCCTGTGACCTGGAGTTTCAAAAGCGAGAAGACAGGTGACAACACCTATGATCTGGTCATGACGGCCGAGCTCGAGGAGCACTGGCATCTCTATGCAATGGATATCGAAGCGGGCGGACCGATTGCCACCAGCTTCACCTTTGAGCCGGGCGAAGGTTTCACACTTTCGGGAAAGACTATTGCGGTCACCAAAGCCCGAAGTGAAGTTTGACAAAAGCTTCGGAATGAATATCGGCATGCACAGCGAGATGGCCGAGTTCCGCCAGAAGGTGACGGTAACACAGTATCCTGCTGTTGTAAAGGGTTATGTGACCTTCATGTCATGTGACGACAAGCAGTGCCTCCCGCCACGTGATGTCGAGTTTGCAGTTGAGATAAAAGGCACCGGAACAGCGGAAAAAAAAAGCGCTGACGAACCGGCTGCCGCAGTAACTCCTCCTGTTCCCGTGACGCAGGAGGTGACTGAGACTCCGGAGGATACAACGATTCAGCAGGGAACACCCGAGCCGGTCCTGCCGGTTGAAACATCTACAGAAGAGCCAAAGAAGGGATTTCTTAAATTCTTCCTTCTCTCAATGCTTGCCGGATTCGCAGGTGTACTGACACCCTGTGTCTTCCCGATGATACCGATGACCGTGGCATTCTTCAGCCAGGGGTCGGACAAGAAGGGCTCAGCCATAGGCAAAGCGCTCATATTCGGGATATCAATAATCTTACTCTATTCTTCACTGGGGATCATTGTATCACTGACAAGCGCCGGCGCCGGCTTTGCAAACACCCTCAGCACGCACTGGATACCTAACATCCTGTTCTTTGTGCTTTTCCTGGTATTTGCCGCCTCCTTTTTCGGAGCGTTTGAGATAGTATTGCCGTCAAAATGGGTGAGTTCATCCGATTCAAAGGTTGACAGCGGAGGAGCACTTGCAGCATTCTTTCTTGGCGTAACAACGGTACTCGTTTCATTCTCATGCACCGGTCCCATTGTAGGCGCTCTTCTCGTGGAGGCTGCCTCGGGAGATGTCCTTCGTCCGACCATCGGCATGTTCGGCTTCGGAGTGGCCTTTGCCCTTCCTTTCACCCTCTTCGCACTCTTCCCCTCAATGATGAATAAAATGCCGAAGTCGGGCGGATGGCTCAACTCGGTGAAGGTGGTGCTGGGTTTTATCATGCTGGCATTCAGCCTGAAGTTTGCATCGGTGGTTGACACGGTTTACGGGCTGGGGATACTCTCACGCGACATTTACCTGGCAATATGGATAGTGCTCTTCTTCCTCATGGGTCTCTATCTCATGGGCAAGATCAAATTCTCGCATGACAGCGATGTGCCCCATATCGGCATCTTCCGGCTGGTGCTTATAATTGCGTCATTCACTTTTGCCATTTACCTTGTACCGGGACTCTTCGGAGCGCCGCTTACGCGCATCTCGGCGCTGCTGCCTCCGCGTGAGACATCAGGATTCAACCTGTTGAAGGCGATATCCGAAAACAGGGGCGGCGGGGCTGTAGTCACTACCACTGGAGGGTTAGCCATCTGCGGAACGCCGAAGTATTCCGATTTCCTTCACTTTGAATACGGACTGGAGGGTTACTTTGATCTTGAGGAGGGACTTGCATGCGCAAAACAGCTCAACAAGCCGGTGCTTATCGACTTTAAAGGACACGCCTGTGCAAACTGCAAGGAGATGGATGCAAGGGTATGGTCTGACCCGGAAGTTCAGAAGCGTATCAGGGAAAACTTCGTTCTTGTAGGTCTCTATGTTGATGACCGTACGAAGCTGCCTGACAATGAGGTGTTTGTCTCGAAGGTCGACGGCAAGGAGAAGAGGACGATGGGCAAGAAGAATGAGGACATTGAGATATCAATGTTCAATACAAACACCCTTCCTCTTTATGCCATCGTCGATCCCTCTGGCAATCCGCTTATAGAGACTCGCGGCACTGACTTTGACATCCAGGCCTATATCGACTGGCTTGACAGAGGTGTAGAGGTGTTCAGGAATAAATAGTTACCTTCTATTGTATTATTGCATTCTTACTGCATCTGTCGCTGCAGCGGCTGCATTGAATGCAGTCATAATGCGATATGGTGCTGATCGCATTCTTCCGGTCAATTATTATAGCCTGTGTCGGGCATTCCTTTTCGCACAACCTGCAATAATTACAGCTCTCTTTGTCAATGTGCCTTCGCCTGAAGGAGAAGACGGATACAATTCCCAGAAGCACTCCGTAAGGGCATAAGAACCGGCAGAAGGGTCTTGGAACCCAGTAACCCAGAACCAGTATTGCCGTAAGGTATATCCAGGTGAAAATACCGCAGGCAAAAAGGATCTTCTGCTCCACTGACCTGCCGGCAATAAAAGCCAGGCCCTGCTCAAACCATGCCTGGCCGGTGAAGAATATAGCTTTGTAGGGATCAAGCTCGCAGGCGATATAGGTCTTGCCTCCGATGGCGACAACTACAGTCAGCACCAGGACCATTACAGGGATTATCCTCAGGTATTTATTCCACTGCGATGGCAGTTTGAACTGCTTCTTTTTCTCAGGTGCCAGGTGCTGCACTGACCCCAGCGGGCAGCCGGCCGAACAGAATATCCTCCCGGCAACCAGTGCCACCAGCAGAGGCACTATGAAGACAATGAAAGCTGCCAGCCCCACCTGCTTCGGACTTATGATACCCATCGTCGCATTGGTTATCAGCCCCACGGGGCATATGCACCCGCCTCTTATGAAGGCCAGATAGACAAAGGTTATTATCATCAGGAGGGTAATGTGCCTCGAGGGTTTTCGCTTCAGGACAAGCCACAGGCCGGCTGCTATGATTAGTGCAAGCACACCCAGGTCGACGAATACCATCTGTTCGGGCATGGGGAAGTACTCTGTGGGCAGGTACTGATCCCTGAACTCTTTTATATTGCCCCTTGTCTGGTCATTTATATCATGTTCCTTGCATTCGGCAAGGGTCTGCTCATCCTGCGCAACTGTATCCTGCTGGCCGTAGGCGTTGCTGCAAAGGAGAAGCGATGAGAGAATGGCGCAAAAGACAAATGAGAGAAGATTTTTCATTTCAGGTAATTCAGGCGCCAGGCCCTTCAAGTTCATATATACCCCTGAAATTGTCTTCGGGACCGAACCACAGTCTCTCCACGGCATTTTCCGGACATACGTCGGCAATGTTGCAGTTGTTGCACAGCAGGCAGAGATCAGGTCGTATGATCATGTACATTGATTTGGTGCCTTTTTTGTTGCATTCTTTTGCACAGAGGCCGCACCCGGTACATTTCCTGTCATCAATGTCATAAATGAAATAGCCGTCTTTGCCGCCCGAGTAGTTTTTCCGGGTGACGGCATCATAGGGGCATACCTTCTTCCCTTCGGTATCTATCTTGTCAGAGGCGATGAACCTGTCTGAGATATGGCCGTAACAAACCACGCAGTAGCTGCATTTGAGCTGGTCATTGACCGCTTTAACTGCAGAGGGTTTTCTTACGCATGCTTTTTCACATTTGTCACAGAATGCGCATTTCTGCGGATCTATCTGCCACACCCAGTGTGATGGCGGACCCGCGGTCTCCTCCTTTGTATAAGTGCTCAGCACTCTCAGTGCCAGGCCTCCCAGGACCACTCCGCAGGCGGCCCGGCCCGCATTCAACATGAATTTTCTACGGCCCTTATCAACTGATTTTTTTTCTTCAGCCATATCCTTTATTTTTATTCTGTGTACACCACCGGTATCCATTTGGCAGGTTTCACAAAACCTTTGCTTATCAGGCTTTTCGGTGCATTTTCACCGGAAAGCTCCAGCAGGGCTTTCTGCAGGCGTAGAGCCTCGGCATCACTGACCCTCAGACGGTCAACTATTACCGAGCATAATGGTATCTCATCAGTTTTAGCAATGATCCTGAAATCCTCTTCTTTCCCCAGGTCAGCTGCACAGCCGGCAATAAGTGAATAGTCGGATATGACTGTAACGTCAACAGAATCGTCAAGTAGCATGCTGATGCTCTCAGTGCAGCTTGCCTTATGATGGAGCCGCCCCGGTTTAACCTGTTGTTTTGCCATCATGTGCATCGGCATGTGGTATTTCTCGTAGGAATCTTTCTGCCCCATTGCTACCCTCTTCCCGGTCACCTCAGAAAGTGTATTGATGGGAGAGTCCTTCTTCACAAGGAATACTCCCGTCAGCATCTGATTTTCGAACGGATCGGGAATGTCAGCAATACGGGTATATTTCATTCCGTATTCAGGAACAAGCATAAAGGCAAACCATGGCTTGCAGATTGCCCCGTCATACTTTCTTGACAGGAGAGCATCAGTAAGTTCATATTCATCAATAAAGTAAGTCAGATCGAGGTCAATACTGTACTTTGATTTCAGTTTTGCCTGAAGCTCCCCATACTCTCTTGAGGCGAGGTAATGAACACATTCACAGGCAGTATTTATACAGTAAGTATCATTAACTGCCAGCTTAATTGTAAGCAGATCCGATGACGTTTCTGTGCTCTTTACTTTTGTATGAAAGGACGTTTCTTCAAATGATACGTCTGATGTCGCGGATCTGTTACAGCCAGCTGAAAATGTAATTAAAAATGAGAGACACAATATCTTTATTGACATTTTCAAATCTTTTATAATTTACTGTCGTTCAGAGCAACCTGTCAGTCAGCAACAGGTGTCATTACCGGGCTGCATTTAATGATCCCCGACTGAGCTGACGCGAGATAAATATTGTCACGGCTGTCAGTAGTCAAGGGGATGTATCTGCATCCTGTCACCAGCTCCTCAATGCCTGAAATCTGACTGGCACCTGATTTGTTGTATACTTTAATTCTTGTCGGATCTTTTTCCACGGTAACTATAGCACCGCTTGAAAGTACAGCAACGTTTACCGGATTACAGCAGCCATGGAAGTCATTTATGGTCTGACCGCGCCTGCCGAAAGCATATTTTATATCTCCCTTTAGATCGAAGGCATTAACCCTGAATGCTCCCAGGTTGGCAACCAACAGTTCATCAGAAGCGCTTACACCGAAATCAAGAATGTTACAGCAGACTCGCAGGTCCTGGATGCCTGACTCCATTTTACCTTTTTCAAGGTCATAAACCGCGACCATCCTCGATTTATAGTCAGCCACTATAAGTTTATTGTTGATAATCTTTGCCCCTGTAGCCGATTTAAGTTCAGGAAGATCCATCCTGTTCATTTCGGTCCCAACGGCATTGTAAATCATACACTCAACGCCAACCTGCTCTTCAATTTTATACTCTTTACCCCTTACTGTCATCTCTCTGGTTGTGGTTTTTGTGCCAAGGACATAAATTCTCCCGTTTGACTGATCTATTGCCAGTGCTGAAGGTTTTGCCGTGAGTGTGGATTTGAATGCGCCAATAGATGTGCCATCATTGCTGAACAGGCAGATTGTCCTGTCATTTCTAAGGCCACAGATATTGTCGTCAGGGAACGTGGCAAGGTATACCATATTACTGATCGCAGCCCCATGGAAGGTGGTGTCAACAGTGTATCCGACATCAGGAGCTTTGCTGGTGAAGTCCGTAATGTCAACATCGGTAATCTTCAGATTCTCCACCAAATTTCGAAGATTTACCACGGCATGGAAATCATTCAATTTCGGGTCAAGCAGGTTCAGGTATTTTTCGATCTCCTCACTGCTCCGGCCAAATGACCATCTCTCAACTATAAGTGCTGAATAATATGAGGCAGGATTCTGCCTGACGAAGTCTAGCTGAAACTCTTCAAATTCCTCTTCCATTGCCTTGCTGGCTGCCAGAAGACTATTCCTTGTTTCTTCTTCGCTGTTTTTTGTATAAGCGTTTAGCAACGAATCGACCTTCCACTTAGATCTTATAGCTGAACGCGATTCGAGGACTTTTTCTTCATCAGCAATCATTTTGCCGCCTGTAATTTTGGCGTTATACAATGAATCTGCATGTCCGGTGATGGTCATCTTTGCATTTTCAGCATAGAAGTACTTCGGTTTTCCTTTTTTCCCTTCTATTGTCAGCATATACTCTGCGGGCATTGGTATGTTTCCTGTAAACAGGAATTCTCCGTTCGTTATCAGCACAGTATCCGACTTATCATAATCATCTCTCGTTCCCGAAAGTATAGCTTTTCCTTCGCTGATACCTTCAAGCTTCCCTTTCAGTTCAAATCTTTTTGAGGTATTGCAAGCGGGGAAGGCTGCTAAAAGAATCAGCATTAATATTGTCAGATGGATTGATTTCATAATTGGAAGGTTTGAGTTAAACATAGAGTAGCAATTGTCACTTTTTATCCCTGATCAGTCAGGTTTGAACTTCATGCCGGATCGTGGTACCAGCACTATCCGGCACTCAATTCAACCTAACCTAACTAAAACTTCATTAAATTTCACTGAGTGTCAACTTCGGTAATTGAAAATCTATAATTTCTTGTTATCATTTTTATGAACAATATTAAAAGATCTATTTAACAGACTCAATCATGGCGTTCATCTCATCAAGAAGTTTTACTTCATTAGTCTCTGCGCCAGAAATTCTGTACCTGAGATTGCCATTCTTATCAATAATACATTTGGTTGGGATGCTGCCAACTTTGAATTCCGAAGCAACTTTGTCCTTTGTGTCAATCACTACATGAAAAGGATAGCCATTTGCGGTCAAATACTCTTTAACACTTTTAGCCCTTTCCTGCTCAGTTGAAGATTTTTCAAAGCAATTGACGAACAGTATTTTAACATCCGGGTTCGCGGTTTGATAATACTCCTGCAACTTCTTCATGGCCGGGAAGCTGGCTTTGCATGGACCGCACCAGGTTGCCCAGAAATCGAGAATCACCACTTTACCCTTGAGCGATTCAAGTGAAACCGGTTTGCCATCAAGGTCGTTGAGCACAAATGTCGGGGCAGGTTCATTGAGAATGGTTGAGGCTATTGATTTTTTCAACTCCTCGATCTGAGATTTCCTCAGTGATGCAATATATTCTTCGAATCCCTTTTCTGAAGAATGTTCCTTTATATAAATACGCTTCAGCAATTCAATCATTTCAGGTTTCGACTTTCCTGCTGCAACCATTCCTTCGACTTCGGTTTTACATTGCTCCTGCGGTAAGACCTTTTCAGCGAGAAGGCTGTACAACGTATTGATTTCAGGTTCTCCTCCGGTTTCATTTGTGTTTATCTTCCTGTAGGTCAGTGCATCTTTGGCGTATCCAAATGCTTTTTGGTCATCTCCGGCTTTCTGATACAATTTCGCACAAAAGGCTGATAATTGCACCAATGTTGAAAGTGCTTCCTGTTTTTGCATTGCAGGTGTCTTGTACTCCTCATCCGCAATTGCCGGCAGTGACCTGCCCTGCGAAAGCATCTCAAACCGTGCCTTATAAAATGTGATCATACCGAGGGCCTCTTTTTCAGTAAATTCCGGATATTTGTTCTGTGCAAGCAAAGTTTCCAGTTCCATAATGAATATATGATCAAGGTAGGGAGCCGTTTCTTTAGTGAGGTTATATTTTTGCCGATATTTAAGGAAGCCATCCAGGTTGTCTTGTTGCAGCAGCAAAAGGAGGACATATCCTTTCACATACCTTGGCAGCAATGCGGAAAAGGCAAATAATGATTTATCATCATAATTGAAGCTATTGAAAATTGCAATTATTTTGTCTGCCAATATTTCCTTCTTGCTGATATCCTGCTCGTTGTAAAACTTACTGTATAATTCATTCAGGTTGATAATTCCTCCGCTTTCCTTAAATCTTTCCACTGCCTGTTCCCTGAAATATTTGCTTACTCCCTGCAGTTTAAGTGAATAGGAAAGACTCGATGCCAGCCTGTAATCAGATTCGGCGAGTAATCCACGGTCAGTTATAATATTCAGTTCTCTTGTTGCCAGTTGCTTTAATCCTTCAGGATCGGCATCATTCATTACCGGACTCAGATAAGGCCACACAAGTCCCAGCTGATCAGGGTAGAGTTCAAGTTCGCGCAGATAACAGGTCGTTGCTTTACTGGTATTTGAAAACCCCATTTTATTAAGGCTATGCGTCCAAAGGTATAAACCAAGAAAATAGTTGCTGTATCTGCTCTCTTTCCCGTCTTGTGTAAAAAGGGGAATGCAATAACCCAGACTGTCATTGGTGTCGACCTTGCCAGCTGTCAGTTTGATACTGTTGCCCACCCGGTTAAACAGCGCATTTCTGGTTGTAAAATTGAAAGTCAGGGCCTTTGTGAGAGAATCGGTTAAAATCTTGCCCTCATAGCCAGGGCCATTTTTCTTCAGTTTTATTTCAACTGCTTTGTAACTGGCACCTGATTCGAAAACAATATCATCTTCGTAGGTTCCCCATTTGAAAGCAGTACACATTATGGTATCTGATTGGCTGAAGACCCCGGCTGGCGGAATGTAGGAAAATGTTATCAAGGTGCCGGGTAAAGGATTTGACGGTGAAAACGTAAATTGTGCAAAGAGCTGCCCGCAGGCAAGCAGAAAAAAAAGGCTTGTTATTATAATTTGCTTTTTCATATGCAGTTGGTATTTTGTTATATCATTAAACAGGGGTTGATAACTCCTTCCATCAGAATGGAAGGAGTTATTATTTCTCCCTGTAAATGCAAGCGTCTAGTAGCCAAGGTTCTGGACTAAATTATGGTTATAATCCAATTCAACTTTGGGGATCGGGAACAACACCATATGAGATTTCCAGTTGGCAGTTTTATAGGGTATATTACTCAAAATGGCATCGGCTTTACCGGTTCTGACCAGGTCGAACCAGCGGAAACCGTATTCAAAAAAGAGTTCAACCCGACGTTCCCTGAGAACTGCTTCAATCATATCCGTCTGGCTTGCGGCGGTTGTATTGGCAAGACCTGCCCGGGTGCGAATGAGATTAAGGTCTTCAGCAGCTCCGGTAAGGTTATTCTGATGTGCCCTTGCTTCCGCTCTGATTAAATAAATCTCCGCAAGTCTTATAAACGGCTGATCCTCTTCCTTGCCGGCAGGCACCACAATTGTTGACTGCAGCATCTGGTTGTATTTCCACTTGTAGCAGAACATGCGGTTGTTCGGATTCGGATACCCTGCAGCATTCTTTAATATTACCCAGTTTGCTTTCCGCCAGTCACCGGTTTCGAAGCTGTTGAGCAGATCTTCCGAGAGCGTCATCAAAATACTCTCATAAACAGAACCGGATGTTCCTGCAGGTAAGAGTAGGCCGGAGCATGGTGCAGTATTCGGTGTCGATACACCCCAGTAGTTAGTATATCCCCTTGCCATGATGGTCTCCTTACTGCTTTGCAAAAACACATCCGTAACTGTTGCCAGCTGGTATCCTCCGGTGCTGATCACGTCAGTTGCAGCTGTCTCGGCATCGGCCCACTTCCCCTGGGTGAGGTAAACGCTGGCCAGGATAGACTCAGGCACATACTCATTGCTGATCATATATCTATTCCCTTTTGTGGATGGCAACAGCGTGATGGCCTGTTTCAGGTCAGCCTCGATCTGGGCATAGACCTGGGACTTTGGTGTACGCGCAATAGACTTGACTTCGTCAGTAACCGAAGTAAGGACTAAAGGCACATCGCCATAGCAACGGACCAGATCATAATGCGCTTGTGCCCTTACAGTAAGGGCAGCGCCCATATAAGCGTTTTTAGTTGCCTCATCAAATCCGACAGCATTTGCTCCGGGTAACCCTTCAAGAAGAGTATTAGCCAGGTAAATGGCCCTGTAGCAGGTGTTCCAATTCGGATACATATATGTGGCAGCTGTTATATTTGCATTCTGGGCATCAAGGGTACTGCTAGTTGCAGTTGGGTTATATTCGTCATCGGAAAGCGCTGCCATTTGCCTTGCTACCTGACTCCCACCAAGCAACCCATCGCTGAAGGAAATGTACATCTGGTTCATCATCCCATCAATGATTGTTTTATTTTCGAATGCGGTTGCAGTGGACAGAGCATTTTTCGGGTAGGGTATTTCAAGCATTTCTTCGCAGGATGAAACAGCCCAAAGGATTAGTATTAACCCGCAAGCTTTCGTAAATGTCAATATATTCTTTTTCATGATCATTTGATTTAATAGGGTTAAAATGTAAGCCTGATTCCTGTGGTAAACGACTTCGTCAACGCCATACCCCTTGGGGAAGTTAATTCAGGATCCTTGAACAATTTCACAGGACAGTAAACAGCCAGGTTTTCGGCGGTTATATAAACCATCGCATTGTTGAGCTTAAGTTTTGCGAGGACATTTGCAGGAAGATTGTATGACAATTGAATATTTTTTAACCGGATATAGTAACTCTTATAAATATGTGCAGAACTCCAGTTATACATACTGGTAATGGGCTGTATGTACGCTGATGTACCGGAAACGCCGGTGTATAGCCTGGGGTATTTGGTTACATCACCAGGTTTCATCCAGTAATTGCCGACTACATCGCTGGACGGATTGATCATTGATCCATTTGGGAATGCGGTGGCATAATACCAGGTAGTAAACAGACCATCTGTAAACTGCAAAAAGAGATCAAGAGTGAACCCTTTATAGCTGACAGTGTTTGTCATTCCACCCCATATGGTAGGTCTTGATGTACCTATCCAGGCTGCATTCTGAGAATAATCAGATGTGGTTACATTACCGTCACCGTTGATGTCCTTGAACGTGGGCAACCCGGTAGCCGGATCAACACCGGTGAAATTGTAGGGCATTTCAAGCTGTGTACTCGAAGGTATTGCCCTCCCGATTTCATATTGGTAGGCGTAGGTTGAACTCTCAATATCCGGAAATTCTTTGAGTATATTATTGTTCGTGGAGATATTAAGCTTTGTGATCCATTGAACCTTTTTGCCCGGAGAAAAATTATGAGTGGTCAGGTCAAACTCGAAACCTGTGTTTTGCACAGTACCCACGAAATTCCCGGTATAGTTTGTGAAACCTGTTTGCCCCGGAAGGGGAAGTGCAACTAACAGATTATCGGCTAATGTGTGGTAATAGGTACCGTTAAGAAGTATCCTGTTATTAAAGAATCCCAGCTCAAGGCCTACATCATATTTAGTGGTGGATTCCCATTGTATATTTGGATTCGGGAAAGACGGGTTTAATCCGCCACTCCCCTGGTACATGCCTGAGAATGTACCTGTAGGGGCCCTGAGCAGACTGAGGTAAGCATAATCGCTGATATTGTCGTTACCCGTTGTCCCATAGCTCCCCCTGATTTTTCCGAAACTGAAAAAAGAGAGTTTGTCTTTGATAAAAGATTCCTCGCTGAATATCCATGCCGAACCGACAGACCAGAAGTTTGCAAACTTATTGTTGGGGCCAAACCTTGACGAACCGTCACGGCGAAATGTGAAATTTGCCAGGTACTTATTGTCCCACTGCATATTAAGCCTGCCAAACCCGGAAACAAACCTGTTGTAATTTGAGCTGTTGCCGGTGGAGGTTGGTTTCCCGCTGCTGTAGCTGTAAAGCAGGTCATCACTCCCGGGATTTGTAACTGTTGTCCCGGTACGGTCCTGGGTTTTATCAAAGAAAGTACCCCCTAATAGAGCAGACGCGCTTCCCTTCGAAATTTTCCGTGTATAGGTAAGCTGGGGTTCAATGTTGAGTGATTGATACCTGTTAAATGTATGCTCGCCTGTAGGTACCGGGTAGTTCGCATCGGTCTGCACGCTCATGGCAGTGGTAGGGAAAATATTATGGTACTCCGTAGACTGCAATCCATAACTCATCTGCACCTTTGCAACTAAGTTTTTGATGAATTCATAAGACACATCACCACTAAGCATCAGGTTACCTGTTTTGGAGTATACGTCCATATTTGTCAATGGTATGGGATTGAAGTAATATCCGTTGAGATAACCCTTGCCCGTAGCAAAATTAAGGGTGCCGTCATTGTTATAGATTTCATAATTAGGCACGTTCATATTGGTAGCTGCAGTGGTTGCCCCCCTGTTGATCTGTGAAAATTTCTGGTTCTGCAGGCCAAATATTGCATTTACATTCATTTTCAGCCTGTCATTTTCCGAAGTACGGTTAAGCGATATATGGCCTGTCAGCCTTTCCTGGTAAGGTTTGTCCATATACACATCGTAAATCCTGGAATAATTGGCCGAAGTGAGGAAGTTAAGAGCTTTGGTCCCTCCGCTCATACTTATATCAGCGCTGTAAGTGGGTGCTGTATTGCCCATTTCCATTTCCGTATAATCGGTATAGGCAGTCGTATCCCACAGGAGCAAATCGGGAGCATTCAGGTTGGTCGGGGTTATGGGATTGATTACAGATGTGGCGGTCATGTTGCCCGTGGCAAAGGCATCTCTCCGCATCTTAAGGTATTCAGACGTGTTCATGCGTTTGACCGTACCTGTGGAAGATATCCATCCCGTCGATAAAGAAGCTGTGGTTACTGTTTTGCCGATCGAAGCTTTCTTGGTAGTGATCAGAATGACCCCGTTAGTGCCGCGCGAGCCATATATTGCCGTTGCATCCGCATCTTTCAGTACATCAATACTTTCGATATCATTCGGATTAATGCTGTTAAGCACGCTGACCCCGCTGGTATAGAAATTTGCCCCCCCTGCTGTTGAATTACCATTGGAACTGGAGATCAGGTCACCAAGTGAAGAATTCTGTATCACCCCGTCAATGATCACCAATGGATTTGTCCCCGAAGAGAGTGAATTAACACCGCGTACATTTATTGTGGGAGGTGCTCCGATGCCGGCATTGGTATTTACAACCGAAAGGCCTGTTACCTGTCCCTGCAGGGCTTGCATTATATTGCCGACAGGACGCGTTTCAATCTGTTTACCCTTCACCGTTGAAACCGACCCGGTATTCAGTCGCTTTGTGGTGGTTCCATAAGCTATTATCTGAACCTCATCAATGCCCATCGCCTCTTCATCAAGAAGAATACTGAAACTGGTTTTACCGTCTATCATTACTTCCTGGGTTTTCATCCCCAGCATGCTGATCTCAAGCGCCAAAGAGCCAACCGGGCAGTATAGCACAAAGTTGCCCTGTTCGTCAGTACTTGTTCCGATGGTGGTGCCTTTGACTATTATAGCTGCAGCCTGAAGCGGCACTCCGTTCTTGTCCTGAACTGTCCCGGTCAGCCTGAGGGTCTCCTGAGGCAGTTCAGATAATTGATCCTGAATCTTATTTTTAGTATTCGGTCTGAGAACAATTGTGTTGTCAATTACCTCATAATCAACGGGTATATTGCTGAAGCACTGAGCCAGCGCTTCATCAATCGGAACATCAGTCAGGTCCAGTGTCACTTTACCTGCCGATTTCAGCAGGTTATCGTCGTAGAAGAACTGGTAGCCTGTCTGTTTATTGATTTCTCTGAGCACAACCTTCAGGGAAGCATCACTTACCTTAAGCGAAACGGTCTGGCTGCTTACAACTGCACTTAGCTGCAGGCAGGTAAAAAACAGCAGTAGGACAGATAGTTTCATAATCAGCAATAGTTTTTTCCAATCTTTCCACTCAGAGTAAAAGTGGAAACTCTTTGAATTTTTCATAACTTTACACGGATTTGGGTTAACATATGATAGATTATTTCACAAGATTTTCTCATTAAAAGCTGACCCGAACATCCGCCGGATAGTGTCATTACCACTATCCGGTTTTTGTTCGCCCTTAATTAACCTAACTAAACACTGATCATAGCTCGACTTTTATCGTTTCTTCCGTTAAAATAAACTTAAGTCCGGCTCCTTCCATTATTTTAAGAAGCTGAGAAACATTGCTTTTTCTGCTGACAATACCGGAGAAGGTCTTATTACTCACCTCTCCTTTGTATTCAATGTCAACATCGTACCATCTGCTTACCTGGTTCATGATCTGCTCGACGGTTGCACTGTTGAAAATAAAGAGCCCGTTCTTCCAGGCGATGATCTCGTCAACATCTACATCGTTTTGCACGGAGATCGTTCCTGTGATGTCGGCAAGGGCCATCTGACCGGGAGTAATTGTTGTTTGATACACCGGTGAAGATACCTGCACCGAACCCTCAATGAGGGTAGTATTTACAGAACCTTCATCCGCATAAGCCCGGACGTTGAAGCTGGTGCCCAGAACCTCAACAGTGGTGTTCCCGGAAGATACCCTGAAGGGCATCTCACGGTTTTCAGCAACCTCGAAGTATGCTTCACCGGTGATCTCAACAACCCTGAAACTACCTGAAAAAAAGACCGGAAATCTTATCGACGACTCTGAATTCAGAAAAACGCGACTGCCGTCAGGCAATACTAATTCGTATTGTCCCGCTCTTGGTGTGGTGATTGTATTATATATTGTCTCAGCTCTTTTTCTTCCCTCAGAATCATATGCAAGCCGGCCGTCGTCAACTTTTATTACGCGCGTACCTGCCTGCTCTGCCAGCTGTCCGACAGCTGCACTGTCAAGAATAATCGAGGAGCCGTCACCGAGGGTGAGCATTGCCCTGTTACCTCCGGGAGGAATGTCGGCAATTGTCTGTACCGTTGACTGCTCATCTGACCTGTTGAGAGTGCCGAAGGTTACCAACAGTATTGCAGACGCTGCAACAGCAGCAAGATATAAAATGACTTTTTTCGCTGCCGGCCTGCTGTTTGTGTTCTTATGCTTAACAGTCATCGGACTCTCTTTTTCACCGGCGCGCTCCAGCAGTTTGCTGAAGAGCATGTCATACCTGCCTCTGTCAGACAGGCCGGGGAAGGCATCCTTCTCAAGTGCCTCATCAACGATCTCCTGCAATTCACTGTCATATGTTCCTTTATTAATACTTTCAAGGAGACTTTTCAGTTCTTCGTCTGACAGTGAGTCATCAAGGTAGCGTTGCAGTAATTTCTTTATGTTATTATCAATCATATAGATAACTTAAATTTATCGTCAATTTTCCAGGCTTACATCTTCCCTGACTGCTTCTATGATCCGGACATTACCGGTCACTTCAGACATATAGACACAAAAAGATAATCCCGGTGTTACTCCGGGCCGGGAAAAAGAGAAAACTATTGATTGAGCGTTCGCTGGATGATCAGAAACATTACTATCCTGTAATGTGACAGGTAAAAGTGTCGGATGAATTTAAGCGCCCTGTTCATGTGTTGCTTGATGGTGTTTACCGATATCTGAAGTTTCTCTGCGATCTCCTCCTGTCTTAACCCCTCTTCACGGCTGAGCCTGTAGATCTCTCTTTGCTGTGGTGGCAGCTGTTCTACTGCCCTGGAGACAATCTCTTCAAGCTCGGTGAATATTATGTGCTGCTCGGGATTGTCAGCTGTTTCCCTGAAGAAGTTGCACAGGTACTCTGAAAAATCCTGTTCCTTTACCTTATTTCTTAATTCATTGAGAATGTGGTTACGCGCAACCCTGAAGAGATATGCGTCAAATCTCTGGACTTCGGTAAGCATTTCCCTTTTTTCCCAGATTTTCAGGAAAATGTCCTGGGTCATATCCTCTGCGATCATTGGAGATTTTACAAGGCTATAGGCAACGCCATAGATACGGTCGAAGTATTGGTCGAATACCTTTCTGAAGGCGACATGGCTGCCGCCGGCTACCTGCAACAACAACTCCTTTTCATCCGGCATCTATTCCCCCTGTACAAAGGTTTGATGATTTAAAGATAAAAAAAATACTTTACTGCCGGGAGGGGGGGGCACCTGCATATTATGCTCCAAGGTTCTTGTTTGAATTCTTTAATATTCCATAACCTCTACGAGGTATGGATTTCTGTTGTGTATTGCGCTGCTACAATACCATATGGCCTACGGCCAATGGCTTTCGGGTTGTGACAAGATTCATCATGAAGATCACAATATTGTCTGGTTATAATGAGCATGAGTTATATCAAATTTCGCGTTATTGTTATGCTGGATACTGTTATCCAATTCAAATCTTACCGCGGAGCGGTTAAGGTATTGTAGTAAAAAACATGGGGACAGTAATTAATTCCCTGGAGGGGATATGGATATATTAAATGTTCCATATCCCCCGATACGCCTTGCGGCTATCGGGGCAGGCTCTTCGAGGAACAGATGATGTGTGCTGGTCTGGTATCTGCAATGCCCGACCCCTGATTGTCCTGTACCTTTTATGTGATCAGTTTTTATTTTACCGAGTTGATCAGAATATCCATTTCATCCAGCAGTTTATCGGCATTGGTTTCGGCGCCGACGATTTTATAGCGCAGCATGCCGTTTTTGTCAATGATGCATTTGGTCGGAAGGCCCGTGATGGCGTAGTCGGTGTAGGTCGTACTCTTATAGTCCATCGGCACCTGAAACGAATACTTCATGCTCTCAATATAATTTTTCGCCTTCCCGAGTTTCTCTTCGTCGGTTGATCCTGTTTCGTGCACATTGACGAACAGGAATTTCACTTCCGGGTTGTTTTTGTATTTGTCAACCAGCTCCTGCATGCCGGGGAACGACAGCTTGCACCACCCGCACCATGTAGCCCAGAAATCGAGGATGACCACTTTACCCTTCAGTTGCGATAATGTCACTGTGTTGCCTTCAATATCAGTGAGAGTGAAATCTGGTGCGGGGATATTAATTTTTTCTGCCAGCAGCTCAGCTTCTTTCTTTTCCAGGTTCTCTTTTTTCAGCGACGCCACATACTCGTCGAAACCTGCATCAGATTTCTTTTCTTTCACATAGAGCCGCCTGAGTATATCAATCATTTCGGGTGTCCACCGGTCATCCCTCACAAAATTTTCGATTTCCGGTATCAGTTGTTTTGCGGGTAATACATTCTCTGCGATGACGCAATAGCGTTCATTCAGGGGGGCCACTATTCTGTTCATATAGGGCTGCGGATTTTTATAGAAGGTCAGACTTTCCCTGGCATAGGGCAATGCCTTTTTCCATTGTCCCTTCTGCTGATACACCCTGGCGCAGGCATCGGTCAGGGTCGCTACCTCCATGCCCGCCATTTCAATTTTAGATCTTTTTATATAGTTGTTATCGGTAGGAAAAAATAATTTCCCGCTTTGTGCTCTGGCATATTCCTGCCGGCGATATTCCAATCCGTCCAGCGCCATTTTCTCAGTGTAGTCGGGAAATTTTCCCCGGGAGATTAAATCATTTAAAAAGAAATAATCCACGTAATAGTAATAATCAACGGGATTGTCCTCTTTGGTCATCCTGAATTTTTTCTGATACACTTCGAACTCAGCCAGGTTGTCGTTTTGCAACAGATAGCTTAAAAACAACAGCTCTGCCTTATCATTATATCTCAAGGAATATTTATCTTCAGCGCTCAGGTTATCGTAGGCAGCCAGGGTTTCGTTGAGCAGTTTTTCTTTTTCGGCACGATCTGTTTCTTCATCGAAGGCATTAGCTACCGAATGGTAGTGTATAAGTCCGTTGGCATTAATGAATTTTTCGTTGGCAATGTCCTTAAAATATTTACCCATCTTATCCAGTCCGATGAAACCGGCCAGCCTGACAACAGTTTCATAATCCCATTCAGTGTGAATACCTGTTTCAAATTTCCTGTTCAGTTCTTTCGTAAACCAGGGTTTCAGCTCCTCTTTTGCCTCCTTGTCCCTTGCTAAAGAGAAAATCATTCCATACGCTTTGTCAGTATATTTGGGTCCCAATTCTGTTTCGTGCCTGTGATATTCAATTCCCTTTTTCTTATTGCTAAATCCCAGTCGCTGCTGAACCTGAGAAGATAAATATAATCCCAGGTTATAGGCGCTGCCTTCGCATTCCTCACCTTCCGTTGTATAAAGCGCGATGCAATAACCCGTTTCGTTGTTTGTATCCACTTTGCCTTGGGTAACCCGAAGATTTACATCTTCCTGAATGAAATCAACATTGGGTGTGGTAAATTCCAACGCCACTGCCAGGTCGTAAGGTGAAGTGGTAAATTCCCCTTTATATACCGCTCCATCTTTTTTCAAAGTAACCAGTATATTTGGATCAACATTACTCTCAGGCTCAAAGAGCTTATCCTTAAACAATACCGCCACGCATTTTATCGTGTCGGCGGGGGAGAATATTGCCGGCGGAGGGGTATAAGTGAAGGTAATCTTCTCCCCTGGTTTTGGTTTTTCGGGAGAGTAAGCCAGTTGCGCGGTGAGCGAAGTTGTTACAAGGAACAACAGGAGGAGGAGAGGTGACTTGGTTTGCATTTCTTTTTAATTATGGCGGGTACACACTTTTTCAGTGTTTGTATTTACTTTATTGACTTTATCATGGCATTCATTTCATCAAGTACCTTTGTCTCATCCATACTGGCACCGACTATCCTGTACCTTATATTGCCCTGACCGTCAATAAGGAGCTTGGTTGGGATACCTGACACTTTGTAAGAATCAACAACTTTATTATTCAGATCAAGAAGCACATGGAAAGTGTAGTTGCTGTTTTTAATGAAATCAGTAACATCTTTCTTTATAACATCATCGGTCCTTGTCTTTGATTTTGTCTCCCTGGTATTTATGAAAAGAAACACCACCTCAGGGTTGCTCTTATAGCTTGTTACAACCTTTTGCATTCCCGGAAAACTGGCCTTACAGGGTCCGCACCAGGTGGCCCAGAAGTCAACGATCACAACCTTGCCCTTATAGTCTGACAGTCTTACAGTTTTGCCCTCAAGATCGGCAAGCTCAAAATCGGGGGCGGGCTCATTTACCATCGACTTATTGAGGGCATTTGCCATTTCATCAAGCTCAGTCTTCCTCAGTGAGGTGAAATACTCATCAAAACCGGCATCTGATCCATTTACCTGTATATATACCCTTTTAAGAGCCTCAGCCGCTTCAGGTTTCCATTGGCTCGATGCTATAATTCCTTCAATAAGCTTTTTACTCTCCGCGGGTGATAGGGTTTTCTCGGCGGCCAGAATATAGTTGGTATTAATATCCCTGGCCCTGGCGCCTCCGGTTTCGGGCAGGTAACTGTAGGCTTCCCCGGCATATTTCATTGCATTTTTATTGTCACCGCTGCCCAGGTAGAGTTGACCCAGAAAATCAGAAAAAGTTGCAACCGATTGTACTGTAGCTGAATACCGTTCATCATGTGTAAAGTACTGGTCATAACCATTGGGAGGCAATTCGGCTCCCGACCTCATCGCAGAGAGTCTCTGTTTGTAGAATTTATAATACTCCTTTGCTTCTTTTTCCAGAAATTCAAAAGGAACACCCTGTGCAAACATTTTATCAAGCATAGTTCTCTGTGAGTTATTATTATAGGGGAATTCCTCCTTTGTAAAACGATATTTTTCTGTTGCAGATCTGAGCAGCTCTGTCTCCCCGGCTCCGGCAAGAGATTCGAGATATACCTTCTTCAGGATGAAGGGACAGGCTGTTGTAAACGATAAAAGGTCCTTTAAATCCCGGTCAAGATTGTTAAAATGGATTATGGCTTCGTCAATCAGTTTCTCTTTTTCCTTAAAATCAGTTACAGAATCCATCCGTTCGTGAAGCAGAGACAGACCGTAATAACCATTGCCATCACTGAATTTTTCTTCGGCGAGTTTTGAAAAGTATTTGGATTGTTCTTTTAAACCAAGACCGTTTGATACATTGTAAAGCAGCAGCATATCCTTTTCATTGGTCAGTCCCCTGGCAAAGAGCCTTTCTGTTGTGCTGAAGGCAATCTGCCTGGTCTGCTCGGGGAATTTACCCCTATAGTTGAAAACCAAAGCACTCAGCACCCTGAATTCTGATTCCGGGAACAATTCCAATTCCCTCTTCAGATACTCTTCTGCCTTCTGCTTATTAATGATTCCAAGTCCATTGAGATAAAATTCGGAGTAGTACGTACCTGCAAACAGTTTACTGTTCATGCATTCCCTGCCTTCTGCATCATGAAGGAGGACTATGTAGCCCGACTTCTCGTTATCATCTGCCTTGCCTTCAGCCAGGATCATGGTTTCGTTAATATATTCCCATTTTAAATGGCCTGAGGTAAAACGGAAGTCAACCATATTTGTAAGCGAATCTGTTTGCAGGGATCCCTCATAACTTTTACCTTTTTTAACAAGCCTTATATCCAGCGGTTTCTTTTTCATTCCGCCTGCCACCATGTATTCATCAGGATAGTAACCCCACTTACCCGCCACGCACCTGACTGTATCACTCTCCGCAAAGAGATCTGCTGGCGGAGTGTATATAAAGGTTATCTTATCACCAGGGACAGGCTTCAGAGGGGTGTAGGTGAGTTGTCCTTTAATAGTAAGAATGCTGAGAGATAACAGCAAATACGAGAGCAGGGTTATTTTTTTCATTTGTTTATGTTTTCAGATTAATATTCAGTTTTTCTTGATTAATTCGGGGCTCATGACTATCTCAGCAACATTGCCCTGTGAAAAGATTCTTTCTGCGAAATCACGTATCATCTCCGGAGTTATTGACGCTACAATCTTATCAAAGTCAGAATGCGAATCAATCCCGTTAACAACCATACCGGAAATCATTGATTCCCAATACCGGTTATTCACCAGTTGTTCCTGGTGATTTTTTAAGGTAAATTCCTTAACCTTGTTTACATAATCATTGCCAGGACTTTGAGCCCTTATCCTGTTGATTTCATCATAGACTATACCCTTCAGCTTTTCTGCCTTCAGAGGATCAGTATCGAACGATACCTGGAGACTGAAGCGCTCCGCCGGTAATTTGGTAATATTACCGTACACTCCCACCCCGTAGGTGCCACCTTCTTTTTCGCGGATGCTTTCCGTATAAATTATGTTAAGAAGGCTTCCGAGATAATTCATCAGGATCCTGTTTTCAAGGGTATACGGGATCTCCCCGGTGTAAATAATGTTCACCGTTGCTTTGGGTGTCTGCATTTTTTTATCAAAATGACTTTTCACCTGTCCGCTTTGCGGGTATACTCCGCGGTCTTTAAAATTTTCATTCCGTTTCAGGGATGGCAATCCTCCCAGGTATGTTTCCACCAGGCCTTTGATACTGTCTGCTTCCACATTTCCGGTAAGGAAAAAGGTAAAATCTCCGCCATCTGCAAAACGGTCTTTGTACAGATCCATGACCTTGTTGTAATCAACCTTGCCAAGCATGTCCAGATCCATTTCTCTTCCATACGGATTATTGCCGGTCATGATCTTGTTTATAGTATCATTAAGGCTGTTTTCAGGATTTAAGGATTCATTTTCAAGCTCTGTTTTCCTTGTTGAGATCCAGGTATTAAAGAGATCCTGATCCATACGAGGTTGGGTAAAGTACAGGTAAGTAAGCTGCATCAGGGTTTCGAAATCCTTTGGAGATGCCATCCCTGATATCTTCTCGTTCAGGGCGTTGACCTCAGGAGAAACATATACTACCTTTCCTGTAAGTAATTTATCAAGTTCAATCCGGTTCAACTGTCCAACACCACTGAGAGGGATAATACTATTGATTGCCAGCGCTGAAGGCATATCCGCAGCGCTGAACAGATATGACCCGCCCGGGCTGTAAGAGGACATGATAACCTGGTCTTGTTTAAAATCGGTCTTTTTAATCATAACCTTCACCCCGTTTGAAAGCGTCCATTGTGTGTATCCAAAGGGCTGTTGTTTTGTCTCCGTAACCTTTCCGGCAACAGGTTTCTTTTCCAATAAAGGCTTGTCAGAAAGTTCATCAACATATTCAGAAGGTTTTTCATTTCTGACTTCTTTCCAGATGGCAATAATCTTTTCTCGGTCAGGAAGAATTACGTCACTCTTTTCAGGTCCGGTAATAACAAATACCATATTAGTATCTGTCACAAAAGTTTTAGCCACCTGATTTACCTGTTCCACGGTAATCTTGTCTAATTGTTTTCTGACGAAATCATATTCCCACTCAATACCAGGCGATGGTTCATTGGCTGTGAAGAGTTTGACATATTCCCTGACATACATACCGCTGAGTTGTTTATCACGCTCATTGTATGCCGTTTCATAGCCTCTCAGAAAGTTTGTCTTTGCACGTTCTAATTCGCTTGCATGAAAACCATGCAGACGCATGCGCTCGTTTTCAGTAAGCAGCGCCCGAAGCGCCACCTCTGAATCATTATTTGTACCTGGGATGGCCATTGCCGACCATGCCCATTTTGTCGGGGCAACCATGAAATCACCCATCATGATGTTGGTGTTGCTAAATGGTGGATCAGGTTTTTGTACGAGTTCTGACAGGCGCTGGCTGAACATAGATGTAACAAGGTCATTGATGATTTTGGTTACCAGATATTCAGGTTGCGATTTCATTGTACCCGTCACAGCGTTTTGTTTGCAAAAAACCATCACTGATGTCATATCAGCTTCAGGATCACTAACCACAGACACAATCGGGTCGCTGTTGTCGGGTATCAGAAACTCAGGACGTGGTGCAGCATTTACAGGTGCAGGAATATCAGCAAAAAGCTGTTTGATTTTTGCCTCTGTTTTATCGACATCAATATCGCCTACAACAATTATTGCCTGCAGATCGGGCCGGTACCATTTTTTATAGTAATCCCTGAGCACTTTGTAAGGGAAGGTATTGATCACATCAATCGAGCCGATTGGCATCCGTTCGCTATACTGAGTGCCGGCAAACACTTCTCTGATAAATTGTTCCTGTACGCGTCTGTATCCCATGTTTGAGGTCCGCCACTCTTCGCGTATCACACCGCGTTCATCGTCAATGTCTTTATCGGTGAGGGAAACAAAGCCTGACCAGTCATGCAATACAAGCAAAGCCGTATCAATAATGCCCTCGCGGCTCACGGGAATATTTGAGAGGTTATAGACAGTCTCATCAAAGGCAGTGTATGCATTTACGTTTTGTCCGAATTTTATCCCCTTCTTTTCGAGTTCCTGTATTAAAGTATTTCCAGGGAAGTTTTTGGTGCCGTTGAAGCACATGTGCTCCAGGAAATGCGCCAGGCCCCGTTGGTTCTCTTCTTCGAGGATCGATCCTACTTTCTGGGCAATATAAAACTCGGCACGCTGTTTTGGCAGCTCATTGTGGCGGATGAAATAGGTCAGTCCGTTGCTCAGTTTCCCGGTTCTGACTGCAGGGTCGGGAGGAATTGATTGTCCTGTCTGCCCATAACCACATAATGTAGTGAAAACTAAGATTATTAAGGGTAAAAACGATTTCTTTTTCATTTATATCTTTTTTAAAATTGTAAAACCTAATTTATGGGGTGTTGCTTTTTATTAAGGTTGTTAATTTTTATTCATCGCAATTGCTGAGCTTTTGCACCTGTCGCTGCAGCGGTTACACTGAATGCAGTCATAATGCGAGATTGTGCTGACTGCATTCTTCCTGTCAATTATTATTGCCTGTGTCGGGCACTCCTTTTCACACAGCCTGCAGTAGTTGCAGCTCTCATTGTCAATCTGCCTTCGCCTGAAGGAGAAGACGGATACAATTCCCAGAAGCACTCCGTAAGGGCATATGAACCGGCAGAAGGGTCTTGGTACCCAGTAGCCCAATAACAGTATTGCTGTCAGGTAGATCCATGTGACTATACCGCATGCAAAGAGGATTTTCTGTTCCACTGACCTGCCGGCAATGAATGCAAGCCCCTGTTCAAACCATGCCTGGCCGGTGAAGAATATCGCCTTGTAAGGGTCAAGCTCGCAGGCGATATAGGTCTTGCCTCCGACAGCTACAACTACTGTAAGTATCAGAACCAGGACAGGGATTATCCTGAGGTATTTGTTCCACCGCAGGGGTAGTTTGAACTGCTTCCTCTTCTCCGGTGCCAGGTGCTGCACCGATCCCAGCGGGCACCCAGCCGAGCAGAATATCCTTCCGGCAAACAGGGCAACTAACAAGGGGACAATGAATACAACGAACGCTGCCAATCCCACCTGCTTCGGGCTGATGATGCCCATCGTGGCATTGGTTATAAGGCCCACGGGGCATATGCACCCGCCCCTTATGAAAGCCAGGTAGACAAAGGTTATTATCATCAGGAGGGTGATGTACCGGGAGTGTTTTCGCTTCATAACAAACCAGATACCGGCTGCAATGATAAGCGCAAGCACGCCCAGGTCGACAAATACCATATATTCGGGTAAAGGGAAGTACTCTGTTGGGAGGTACTGATCCCTGAACTCTTTTATATTGCCCCTTGTCTGATCATTTATATCATGCTCCTTGCATTGTGCAAGGCTGTCCTGCTGCTGCTGCAAGGTCTGACTGACACCCTGACCGGCTGCAGGTGCGGAGAGAAGAAAGAAAAACGGAAGAATAAACCAAGGAATCCTGGTCAGCAGTCTCATTATTCTGGGTTTTTAATGGATCTATGTTGAATATTATGCCCCCGGGCCTTCAAGTTCGTATATGCCCCTGAAGTTGTCATCGGGACCGAACCACAGCCTTTCCACGGCTTTTTCGGGACAGACATCGGCTATGTTGCAGTTGTTGCACAGCAGGCAGAGATCGGGGCGTATTATCATGTACATTGATTTCGTCCCCTTCTTGTTGCACTCTTTGGCACATAATCCGCATCCGGTACATTTTTTATCATCAATGTCATAGATGAAATAGCCGTCTTTGCCGCCGGAATAGTTTTGCCGTGTCACGGCATCATAGGGACAGACCCTTTTGCCGTCAGACTCAATCTTGTCGGAGGCGATATACCTGTCAGAGATATGGCCGTAGCATACCACGCAGTAGCTGCATTTGAGGTGGTCATTGACGGCTTTCACCGCAGAGGGTTTACGTACGCAGGCAGTCTCGCACTTATCGCAGAAGGCACATTTCTGCGGGTCGATCTGCCACACCCAGTGGGACTTTGGACCGGCAGTCTCCTCTTCTGTATATGCGCTAAGCACCCTCAGCGCCACACCCCCCAGTGCCAGGCCGCATGCTGCGCGGCCGGCATTTATAAGAAAATTGCGCCTGCCGGCTTTCCCTGAATTATTCTCTCCTTCCATCTGCTTCATTTTTGTTCAGAATACGGAACCGGTATCCATTTTACAGGCCTGACGAATCCCCTGCCAAGCATGCTTTCCGGGGCGTTGTCACCCGAGAGCTCAAGCAGGGCCTTTTGCAGCCTGGAGGCATCGGCGTCGCTGACCTTCAGCCGGTCAACAATTACAGAGCACAACGGAATTTCATCAGTCTTTGCAATGATCCTGAAATCATCCTCTTTCCCCAGGTCGGCAGCACAGGATGCTATAAGTGCATAGTCAGAGACAACGGCTACGTCAGCCGAATCATCGAGCAGCATGCTTATGCTCTCGGTACAGCTTGCCTTATAGATGATCTGCGCCGGTTTGATCTGCTCTTTATCCATCATGTGCTTTGGCATGTGATACTTCTCATATGAATCGGGTTGTCCCATAACCAGGCGCCTGCCGGTTATATCACCGAGAGACTGTAGCGGAGAGTCCTTCTTTACGAGGAATACCCCGGTAAGCATCTGGTTTTCAAAAGGGTCGATCAGGTCAACTATACGCGTATATTTCAAACCGTATTCAGGAACGAGCATATATGCAAACCAGGGCTTGCATATCGCGCCATCATACTTCCGTGACAGGAGAGCATCTGCAAGTTCAAATTCATCAATAATGTATGTCAG
Organism: uncultured Bacteroidales bacterium; assembly: GCA_963732365.1. Taxonomy (GTDB): domain Bacteria; phylum Bacteroidota; class Bacteroidia; order Bacteroidales; family VadinHA17; genus SR-FBR-E99. The sequence continues at coordinate 160,758 of CAVSZC010000008.1, forward strand.
TTCAAGGTCAATATTATATTTTGCTCTCAGTGCTGACTGTATCTCGCCGTATTCTCTTGCAGCCAGGAACTGCACGCACACGCATGCCGAGTTTTTGCAATAGGTATCATACACCGCCAACCTGATTGTCAGCAGTTCATCCGACGCCCCGGGGAGTTTCCCCTTTGGCATGGTGAATGCCGTCTCCCCGAAGCTGTCAGATGATTTTTCCGTGCCTGAGCAGCCTGCCCACATAAGGCAGGCTGTAACAAGAAATGTATAGCAAGCAAACAGAGTAACCCTGTTCATAATCGTGAATATATTAATTGGCAATGCATTTAACCAAGCCGTTTCTTGCGGAAGCCAGGTAGAGGTTGTTTTTGCTGTCTGATATCATCGGGATATAGGCGCAGCCCTTTACCAGCTCCTCAATACCTGCTATTTTCTTTGCCCCTCCCTTGCTGAACACCTTTATTTCTGTGGGGTCTTTCTCAACGGTCACGATGGCGCCGTTAGAAAGATATGCCACATTTACAGGGTTGCAGCAGCCGTGGAAGTCATTGATATCAGGCCCCCGTTTTCCAAAGGCATATTTGATATTTCCTGTATAATCGACACCCTGAACCCTGAAGGCACCAAGGTTGGCGATAAGTATCTCATTCTTTGTTGTAATTCCGAAATCGAGTATCCCGCAGCATGCCCTCAGCTCAGTTACTGATGATTCCATTGCACCTGTTCCGGCATTAAAGATGAAGACAGATCTGTTATCAACATCAGCCACGATGAGCTTCCCGTCAGCCACCTTTGCCCCGGTAGAGCTTTTAAGCTCCTTTAGTTCAAGTTTTCTGACAAGAACCCCGTTTATGTCATAAACAAGGCACTCGACTCCCACAGACTGTTTTATTTCATACTTCCTGCCCCTGATCTCTTTTGAAGTGGTCTTTGTCAGAGTGCCAAGGACATAGATGTGGTTATCGGCGCGATCAATTGCCACGGCACCCGGTTCAGAGGTCAGTTGTGAGGCAAAGCCACCGGTCTTTTTCCCCTTTGGATCAATTATAATCAGGTTACCATCCTTTTTCAGGCAGCAGATATTATCATCCGGAAAGGCGGCCAGGTAGATGATATCCGTGTGGCTTTTCCCTGCAAAAGAGGGGTCTGTTGCATAAGCTACATCAGGCGCATCAGGGATGAAACCGCTGACGCCCACATCGGTGACTTTAAGGTTTTCAACCAGCCTGTACAGGTCTTCCATCCTGGTATACCCTGACAAAGAAGGATCGAGAAGCTTTAGCAACGCTTCAATTTCATCAGCACTTTTACCGTATGAAAGACGCTCGATAAGAATTAGAGAATAAAAGGCAGAGGGATGTTGCCTTACAAACAATTCAGAAATTGAATCGCGTTCTCTTTGCATAATCGCACTAAGTGAATCCAATAGATTCCTGTGATGATCCGATATATTAGCGAAATTGGAATCTGCTGCCAATATTTCGTTATAAAGGGCACGCATATTATGTTTCTCCGAAATCAGGCGAATTTCGGCCCTATATAATTTCTCATCATCATTAATCTTGCTTCCGGTTATGGTTGCATTATACAAAGAGTCTATACTCCCACTCATTGTCATTTTTGAATTTTCTGCATAGAAACTTAAAAAAGCCTCTTTTTCCGGAATCTCGAGGAAATACATATCAGGTTCAGGTATATCGCCTCTGAATTCGAATTTTCCGTTCTTTATGATAGCTGTATCGGGAAGGAACTCGCTATTTTGAGGATTACTCATTATAATCTCACCGTCAGTTATCCCTTCAATGGTACCGCTAAGTACAAAAGGTGTTTTCGTGTTATTGCAACCGGCAAATATCATCAGAAGAGACAGTGTACCTGCGGTTAGAATTGACAGACTGTGGTTTTTCATACTTATTTTTTGTAACTGGATAAAAAAAAGGAGGTTGCCTGCCTCTGCAGGCAACCTCCTGCCTGTTTAATTATCGTCATACCCCGGGTTTTGCACCAGGGCATCATTTAACCTAATTTCATCGTACGGTATCGGCCAGAGTGTTTTATAAGCATCCCACTCAGTCTTCCAGGGAAGAGCGCTGATAACTGCATCAGCAGTACCGGTTCTGACAAGATCATCCCACCGGTGCCCCTCACCGCACAGCTCTATCCTCCTTTCATGTAATATTGCATTAACAAGGTCTGATTGTGTTGCAGCTGTTGTGTTTGGCAGGCCTGCCCTGTTGCGTATCACATTAAGGTCGGCAGCAGCGCCTGAAAGGTTATTCTGCCGTGCCCTTGCTTCGGCCCGTATAAGGTACATCTCGGCAAGTCTGAGTAAAACAAAATCCTGTGATCTACCCGGGAGATTTGGCGGAGCAAATGGAGAATAGTATTTTTTGAAAAAGTACCTGTTATTCGGATTTGGATAGTTAGTCCGGTTTGAATAGAACACCCAAGCTGTTCTCCTGGCGTCACCTGCTTCAAAATTGTTCAGAAGGTCTTCTGATATTGCGGCACAAGCGGATTCAAAAAATGTAAATGTAGGGTAAAAAGCAGTTCCCATACTTGGCCAATTCAAATAATTCTGGGAAAAACCAATGGTATTTCCGGTCGCAAAGATTATCTCATTGCTTCCCCTGAAGAAAATGTCATCCAGGTTTGTCAACAGACTGTAATTGCCGTTTGTGATCACCTCATCTGCTGCAGCCTCAGCCTTTGCCCAGTTGCCCATAGTTGTATAAACTCTTGCACTTATTGCCAGGGGAACATACCTGACATCAATATACCTCTCGTCTCCGGCGCCTGTTTCGGGGAGGAGGGCTATCGCCTCATCAAGGTCAGATATTACCTGGGCATAGACCTCTGCTGCCGGCATGCGCGGTTTGGATGCATTATCCTCCACCTTTGATGTGGTGTTTATCGGCACATCTCCAAAAATCCTGACCAGGTCATAATGTGAAGTCGCCCTCACTGTCAGGGCTGCCCCTGTATATGAATCCCTGGTGGCCTGATCGAGTACGGAAGCGGTGGGCAACCCTTCAAGCATCATGTTTGCATAGTTAATTTCAACATAACCCGTCCAGATATAAACCGGATAAAAACTGGTCGGAAGCAATTCCCCTCTTATCTGAGGATCAGAATTAGTAGGATTATAGCAATTGTCAGAGAATAATTCAAGATATTGTATACCACTGGTTACTCTACCCGAAAAAGAATTATACATACCACCCATATACAGGTCAATGGTTTCCTTACCAAGGAAGACAGATTCAGTAGTAATCGAATTTGTTGGAGGAGGAACCTCAAGAAAATCCTCACAGGCCGCCAGGGCAGCAAAGCATACCATCAGCAGGAGCGGCTTTAGTCCTTTTATGAGAGAAATATATTTCATGATATTTATTGTTTATGTTGGTTAAAATGTTAACTGCACGCCCGTAACAAACGTGCGCAGAATTGGCGCTGAATTGGGCCAGTAAAGTTCAGGATCTTTGTATAGCTTTTTCGTTGTATAGACGGCAAGGTTTTCACCTCGCAGGTAGACCATCATATTAGTGATTCCCTTGTCCTGCAGGAGTCTTGCCGGAAGGGTATATGTGAGCTGTATATTTTTAAGCCTGAAGTAGAAGCCCTGAACTATATTGGCTGAGCTAGACGAATATTGGTTAGTTAGCGGATTGGTATATTCAGTATCACCCAGGACACCGGTATACAACCGGGGATATTTGGCCACATCACCAGGCTGTTTCCAGTAATTACCTGTCAGATCCTGAGATGGATTTGTCATGCCACCAGCCGGACGATTAAAGTAATTCCATGTTGTCATTAGCTTTTCTGTAAACTGAATAAAGAAATCGAATCCGAATCCTTTATAGGTAAAATAGTTGCCCAGCCCTCCCCAGATTGTCGGCAGCGCCGTGCCGTTCCATGCGGCATTTACATAGTTGTCTTCAAAGTCAATCATACCGTCATCATTAAGGTCTTTAAACTGTGGCAATCCCGTAGCAGGATCGATGCCGGTGAACTGATATGGGAATTCCATATTTGAGTTGTAGCCGGCAGAGGGTATTGCCCTTCCAATCTCGTATGTTTCATTATAATAGGTCTCTTCGAGATTAGGAAATTCGGTCAGCTTGTTTTCATTGAACGAAAGGTTGAATGAGCTCCTCCATTGAAGCTGTTTCCCGGGAGCAAGGTTATGAGTGGTAAGCTGGAATTCCATACCGGTATTCTGAACCGTACCCTCGAAATTGTCAGTATAGGTTCCGTAACCAGTCTGCCCGGGCAACAATTTATCGACAAGCAGGTTGTCAGAAGAGGATCTGTACCATGTAGTATTGAAAAGGATCCTGTTCTTAAAGAGTCCCAGTTCAAGGCCGATATCCATCTTGGCTGTCTTCTCCCATTGAATTGTGGTATTGGGAACACCTGAAATTTGCAGAATACTCTGCGGTCCGTAATTGAAAAAATTATCGCTTGATAATGTACTTATATAGAGATAATCGCCGATATTATCGGTTCCTGTGGTTCCGTAACTTCCCCTTATTTTACCGAAGCTCAGGAAACTGAGAGTGTTGCTGATAAACTTTTCTTCCGTGAATATCCAGCCAATCCCGGCCGATCCGAAATTCCCGAATTTATTATCGGGGCCGAAGCGCGAAGAACCGTCACGCCTGTAGGTCAGGTTTACAAGGTATTTGCCATCCCAGTTGTAGGTAGCCCTGCCGAAGAGAGAGGCAAACCTGTAATATGTTTCGTTGTTATTAGATGTGGTTGGATTTCCGCTTGCATAACTATTGAGCAGCGCATCAGATCCGGGATTCTCAACCCTGACCCCTGTTGATCCAATCTTTCGGTCAAGCAGGGTGCCTCCGGCGAGAAATGAGAGTGTTCCCTTCGATATCTTAGTATCATAGGTCAGCATTGGTTCAATGTTAAGTGCGGAGAAAGTATTGGTTGTATGCGTTCCATAGGGCGCGGGGGCAGAAGCTACTGTCTGCGCACTAATGGCATCGGAGGGGTAATACATGTGATAAGCATTGTCCTGCAGGTTATAGCTGACAAGCATTTTTGCCCTCAGCCCTTTAATGATCTCGTAGGATAAATCGGCAGAGAGCAACAGGTTTCCTGTTTTCGATTCTGAAGAAGTATTCTGCATCGGAACAGGATTGCCGTATGCGCCTGAGTCATGCAGACCATAAGGAATATTCAGACTCCCATCATCATTGTATATCTCATAGTTAGGGACATTCTGCACGAAGTTTGTTGTTACAGATGAAAGTGATGTTGATGCAAACACCTGGTTCTCATATCCGAAGGTTGAGGAGAGGTTCACAGTGAACTTGTTATCTGCAGAGGTGTGCCCCAGCACCATGCGTCCCGTGAGCCTTTCCTGGTAAGGTTTGCCATATGTAACATCATATTTTTTAAAGTAACCGACGCTGGCAAGAAAGTTAAAGAGTTTATTCCCCCCGGTCATCTGTGCATCGAGGTTATATACCGGTGCCGGATTCCCGAATGTGTAATCATTCCAGTCTGTGTAAGCAGTCTGGTCCCATAACAGCAGGTCAGGGGCATAAAACTCATCAGGAGTTATTGGGTTGATAGCAGATTCGGCAGTGACATTTCCCATTGCAAAGGCATCTTTTCTCATCTGCAGGTAATCAGCCGTTCCCATCCTTTTTATCAGACCCGTGGGTGTCGAAATGCCGGCCGATGCGTTAATATTAAATTTTGTTTCACCGAGGGAGGCCTTTTTTGTGGTGATAAGTATTACTCCGTTCGAGGCCCTCGATCCGTAGATAGAGGTGGCATCGGCGTCTTTCAGAATATCAATACTTTCGATGTCATTAGGGTTGATGAAATTAAGGGGAGAGATACCATCCGGAGAGGTATTGCTGCCTCCCGTATAATAATCAGCCGTTTCACCGGCTATCAAACCCCCGGGGTTTGAATTCACAACTATACCGTCTACTATTATCAACGGGTTTGTGCCGGAAGCAAAGGAGTTTTGTCCCCTGATCACAATTTCAAGCGGACTTCCGACACCCCCGATAGTCTGGTTGAACGACACCCCTGCTACCTGGCCCTGCAGAGCCTGCATCACGTTCGAGACCGGATGAGAAACGAGATCTTTGGACTTCACGGTTGCAACAGTACCGGTGTTAAGACGTTTGGTGGTAGTACCGTATGCGATGACCTGTACCTCGTCAATGTCCATGGCCTCTTCCTCAAGGAATACTTCGAAGTCAGTACCTCCTGAAATGACAATATCCTGTGTTTTCATACCCAGGATGCTTACCTCAAGCACCTTTGAATCAGCAGGGCAATAGAGGACAAATTTGCCCTCAGCATCTGTGCTTGCTCCGGTTGTTGTTCCTTTCACTATCACGGCAGCAGCCTGGAGGGGTGCACCGTTCTTATCCCTGACGGTTCCTGTCAGCCTCACCTGCTCCTGTTGCATCTCAACAAGAGTGACCTCAGCAGGTTTTGCCTTCACCGGTTTAAGCACCACGGTGTTGTCAGTGATCTGGTATTCAACGGGCATATCACCCAGGCAGAGGTTCAGGACATCTTCAATTGGCATATCAGTGACCTCCAGATTTACCTTACCCGCATTTCTAAGGTAGGAGTCCCTGTAAAAGAAGCTGTACCCGGTCTGCTGGTTAATCTCAGCGAAGACCTCTTTAAGCGAAGCATCTTTCACTGAGAGGGTAACATTCTGAGCTACCATTGCCGCACTGATTTGCAGGCTGATAATCAACAGCAGGATAGATAGTTTCATAATAAGAATGAGTTTTTTGAATCTTCCCGGCTCAAACAGAGCCAGGGAATTTTGAGGATCTTTCATAATGTTAGTTGGTTTGAGTTAAACATAGAGTAGCAATTGTCACTAATTATCCTTGTTCAGTCAGATCAGAACTTCGAGCCGGACAGTGGGACCAGCACTGTCCGGCTTTCGGTTCACCCTAACCTAACCTAAACTTCATTTTATTTCCACTGTAATCACCTCCTGCGTTATTGAAAAACTGATCCCGGCCTGTTCCATAATTTTCAGCACTTCCGAGACATTGCTCTTGCGGCTCACGATGCCCGAGAAGGTCTCGGTGCCGGGTTTTTCCGAGAACTTCACATCAACATCATACCACCTGGCAATCTGGTTCATTATCTCGCCGATTGACTCGCTGTTAAAGACGAAGAGACCCTTCTTCCAGGCAGTGATCTCGCTTATGTCAGCTTCGTCGTCCACTGAAATATTTCCTGCAATGTCGGCGATGGCCATCTGACCTGGGACAATCGTTGTTTGATACACCGGTGAAGCTACCTGCACCGAACCCTCAACGAGGGTGGTATTGACAGAACCTTCATCTGCATAAGCCCGAATGTTGAAGCTGGTGCCCAGAACCTCAACAGTGGTGTTCCCGGAAGAGACCCTGAAGGGCATCTCACGGTTTTCAGCAACCTCGAAGTATGCTTCACCGGTGATCTCAACAACCCTGAAACTACCTGAAAAAAAGACCGGAAATCTTATTGATGACTCTGAATTCAGCCAGACATGGCTGCTGTCAGGCAAGATTAATTCGTATTGTCCTGCTCTTGGCGTTGTAATTGTATTATAAATTGTCTCTGCTTTTCTTCTTCCTTCAGCGCTGTATGCAAGGCGACCGTCGTCAATTTTTATTACGCGCGTGCCAGCTTGCTCTGCTAGCTGGCCTACCCCTGCACTATCAAGGAGAATTGTGGAGCCGTCACCGAGGGTAAGCATTGCCCTGCTGCCTCCGGGGGCAAGGTCAGCTACAGTCGGCATGGTTGTCGCTGTGGGCTCATTGGACATCCACAGTATCCCAATGGCAACAACAATAATTACGGAGGCTGCTGCTGCAAACCTTATGAGAAGCGGGATTCTGCGTGAAGGGCTGCCCTTCTCACCCTTATAAGAAAGGAGAGGTTCATGCTTTCTTTTACGCGCCTCAACCATCAGCTTGCTGTACAGTTTATCATAATTTTGGCTGTCACTAAGGCCTGAAAATTCCCTGCTTCGGAAGGCCTCGTCAGCTGCCTGTCTCAGGAGTTCACTGTTTTTGCTGCCTCTCAGAATCCCTAGTAACTCGTCAAGCTCCTTTTCAGTTAAAGAGTCTCTCAGATATCTGTTCAGCAGGTCATTAAATCTTATACTATCCATCTTTTAAATCACTTCAGAGGTCAGAACCCCGTATATTTTTGACATTATCAATAGTTCAGTTTCTGTCATAAAGACAGGAACAGTATGGCCAGGTATTAGTCGGGAGTGAAAAAAAAATTACAACCAGAAGAAGAGATGATATCTCTGGTTGAAGTAGTGCCTGATGAACCTGAGGGCAGCGTTCATATGGCTTTTGACGGTGTTGACCGAGATATTCAGGTTCTCTGCGATCTTCTCCTGGCTCATCTCCTGATCACGGCTCATCCTGTATACAGCCTGCTGCTGCTGCGGCAGCTTGCTGACGGCGCTGATAAGAGTCTCCTCCGCCTCCTTGTGGATGAGGTAACTCTCCGGAGTGTTATTCACCTCCCGGAAGTAGTCATGAAGGTCATCAGTGAACCGGACATCGTTTACCTTTTTCTCAAGCTCATTCAGAATATGGTTGCGGGCAGCCATGAAGAGGTATGCATCAAATTTTTCGACCGTTCTGAGAAGCTCACGCTTCAGCCAGACTTTCATAAAGACATCCTGAACGATGTCTTCTGACAGTGCAGCTGACTTGGTAAAGGCGAATGCAACGCCGTAGGTATGGTCATAGTACCTGTTGAAGAGTATCCTGAATGCCTCTTCACTGCCTTCGGCAACCATTGCTGTCAGGCTCTTGTCATCTGTTGTATCAGGTCTCACCTTCCCGCTAAGAATAGGAGGCAACTATGTAATTGCCATCCAAAAGAGAAGGTAAAAGTAAAAAAATTATTAAACGGAGAGAATCCTGCTGAAGAATAGGACCCTCAATGGAGATCAGAACTTTATACCGAGTGACAGTCCTGCTCTTATACCTCCCCAGGGTCCGTCGAAGATCATTTCTGCCCCGGAGGAGTTGACATTCACTGTCTGCTCAAACATCGGTATATCTATGTCATTAAGCCTGTCCTCGACTTCCTGCTGGTCCTCCTCGGAGAGCGGTATTGATGATAATCCTGTAAAATTACCTGAGCTGATGCCGAAGTGAGGGCCCAGTATCCACCAGTCGATGCAGACGTGCTTTCCGAGTGACCATTGGGCACCTAACATGAACCCGCCTGTATGTGAGGTTGCATCACCGTAGCAGTCGAGAGTTCCGGTCTCTCCCAGGTCGTTCTCAAAATCAACAAGGGCGTTGTTGAAGGAGTGCTGGCCGTACCTGTAAAAGAGGGATATATAGAAGCCTGACCCATACCTCTTCTTGCCGGTATAGAATCTGATCTCGGGGGTTATAGCCAGGTTGGTTATACGAACGTTTTCAATCAACTCTATCTCTTCAGGTTCGGTTGCACCCGACCATTTGATAATCTGATCAGTATAGGGCAGATAGGTTTCAGGCATGTATGCTCCGCTTAATGCCATAGATACAGTTCTTGAGAGGACCCTTTCATACTGCATGGAGTAGGTTTTCAGAAAGAGGGCTGAAAGGTTTACCTTGATCATATTCTTCGGGATCTTTTCAGAGCCAGCCGCAGCCTTTTTATTGTCTGTTGTTGTAACCTCTTCAGGCTGTTCAGCGACAACAACTGCTGCAGGTACGGCTTTCAGTGTATCAGCTGCAGTAGCCAGTGTGTCGGCAGCGACCTGCAAGGTATCTGTTACAACCTGCATTGTGTCTGCCACAGTCTTCAGGGTGTCTGCAGGGAGATTTAGCGTATCAGGTGGAACGACCGGTTTCTCCTGTGCAAATGCTGACAGGAAGGAACCTGTGACCAGAACAGTGAATAACATCAGCTTCTTCATGGGGTTGAATATTTTTAATTTCAGGGAAATGGAATATTGGTTAAAGTTAAACCCGGAAAAGATGTAAAAAAAATCTTTTTGACTAAACATGAGATCAGGATGCCGAACGGTCGAAGGGTTTATATGGTTGTGCTGATTTTGTGTGTTTTAATACTCCCTTTTTGTATTTGTTTGCTGCAATTTTCTGAAATATTTGTACCTTTGCAAAGGTTTGGGTTTAAACATAGAGTAGCAATTGTCACAAAATTTTTTCTTGGACAACCCGAACTTATAACCGGACAGTGGGACCAGCACTGTCCGGTTTCTTTAATGCGTGTTAAAGGCTGTTAATTCTCAGGTGAGCTGAAGACTTTGCTGTCGAGGGGTATTATCTCAGACTCTGTTACTTTAATTATAACAATGTTATTGGTATTTATGAGGTAAGGGATTTTCACCCCGTTAACTTCCCGGTAGTCATCGTATTTCACAGGGGCTTCCAAAACACCTCCGCCCTGCCTGGGTTTTACAAGGTGGGTCTCCACGGCCTTCTTGATTAGAAAGTCATCTTTATCAATGAAATACCGGACAGTCCTGGTTCCACTGGTTGCCCTGAGTACATACATATTTTCACTGTTGGTGAAGTTCTCTTCGGCGAATTCGATAGTGGCCTTTTCAACATATTTTGCCAGGAAAAGATCCAGGCCATAAAGCTTGCTTGTCCAACTTGCGGCCGCCTCGTCAATTGCTGCTATTGTACCAAATACAGTGTCCTCTTTGACTATCATATATCTCTGTCTGAAGAAGTCTTCGCCCAGGGCCAGAAGGAAGGCCGGATTTTCTGAAGGCGTAAAGTCAAACCGCAGATTTTTCGGATAACTGTACCAGGTGTTGAGATCAACTCCGATCCCCATCATAGACTGTTTTGCGACGGTTCTGTATCCGTTGCCGTTAAGCAGCTTTTCTGCACCCAGGGCAGTGAGGTGTGATGACATAATCTTCTCAACTTCATTCCGGTACAGTTCCTTGTCAATGATTGCCATTACCTGGTCTTTGAACTGTGGCTTGGGCATATCATCAGAGACAATGTTTCCATCGGCATCTATCAGCATGAAGCGTGGTATTGATGTAATTCCGTAGGCGACGGGGAATGGATTCCTGAATGCTCCTTCAGCGTGCAGCAGAATGCCTTTCAGATCCTCGCTCTCGACTCCCTTCAGCCATGCCTCTTTTGTGTTGTCAAGCGAGACTTTGGCAACCACGATATCCTTTCCCTCATAGTGCTTCTCAATATCCTTGAGGTGTGGCATCTGTACCTTGCATGGGGCGCACCATGACGCCCAGAAGTCAATTAAAAGCATCTTTCCTTTGAAATCAGCAAGCCGGTAAATTTTACCCTCCCTGTCACGGAATTCGAAATCCTTTGAAGGTACTTTTTCCTTACTGTCTTTCTCCTGAGCGGAAGTCAGAATCGATTCAAACCTCTTCTGAAGTGCTTCTTTAGTCTTTTGGTCAGCATTGGCGAAAAGGTAATCAACATACTTCCGGTGTTTAATCCCGCTCCCGGCCAGTTCTGTGTTAAGCTTGTCAAAAAAGAGATAATACCTTACGGACTCATTTGGGATATATTTGACGCATGCCTCGGCAGCTATCATTTTGGCCTTATATCCTTCATTGATAAACTCGAGGACCATGTCATAGCTTTCCAGCTTCCTTGCGGCATATGCGTTGGTTATGTCAACAAGGAACTGCCTGAAAAAAGGTATGGTAAGAGCCGTGGTCTTAATCTCGGTTTTTGAGAGCTCCTCAAGTATCAACTCGATCTCTTCGCCTGACAGAATATCAGCTTTGATAAAGTTCATAAAAGCCGTTGAGAAGAGAGTGAAATTGTTCCTGAAACCCGGTGCTTCTTCATTAAAGAATTGCTCATTGTTTTCAAGAACCTTGTTTGCTTCCTGGATGGCTTTGGAAGCTATCTCAGGCCTTGTGAACAGCTCGGCATGCCATTCCCGCGCCAGTGTGTTTATACCTGATTCCTGCAGGGAAGAGTAGAAGCGGTCCATGACGGAATTCAGTTTTTTGATTTTTTCACTTTTTATGGTAACAACGGTTTCATTTAGGGTGATTTTTTCCAGTTCCAGGGTGACCTCCTCACCAGGTGCGGCATAAAAAAAGGAGGAGTTGCTGCTGCCGCTCTTCAGTTCAATGAACTGGGATTCTTGCAGTTTCAGCTCTGCCTTGAATGTCTGGTCTTCCTTGTTTACTTTAATGCTATGGGATTTGCCGTCGTAGTATAGTTGAACCTCATTCACAGCTGAAGCTGCCCTGCCGGTAATTTTGCCCGAAATAACCGGCTCCTGTGTGTATCCGGAGGCAGTGAGGCAAAGGGCGAAAAATAATACTAAAATGTTTTTCATAACTTATTGAAGTTTAGCTAAATGTGATTAATATAAGATCATTTCAAACCCATATTGGTAAGAATGTAATCAGCAATACGGAAAAAAGGAGTGTTCGTTTATTCATTTCAGGAACAACAAACACTCCTGTTTATTCCAGCCTTCGTCTGATGCCTTAGTTATAACCCTCTGTCTGCAAAAGTGAAGGATTCGTTTCTATTTCGCGCGTGGAGATTGGCATGAACTTCATATAAGGCTGATAGTTTTCAGTTTTATGAGGCAGTGCGCCAAGGAGCTGGTCAGCCTTACCGGTCCTCTTAAGGTCATACCAGCGGTACCCTTCACTGAACAGTTCTCTTATCCTTTCATCTTCAATGGCATCAATTACCTCTGTCTGGGTAACAGCCGGAGTGCCTCCCAGCAGTGCCCTGTTACGGATGGTATTGATATCTGTGATGGCACCATCGGTGCCGGTGAGCTTATTCTGCCTCGCTCTTGCCTCTGCCCTTATCAGGTACAGTTCTGAATACCTCTGCATTATGAAATCCTGGGGATTTGTTGATGCGTTTGCGGTCAGCGAGTGAATATACTTAAACGGCTGTATTCTCCCGCTGACTGTTCTTGTCCAGTTTGTCAATCTTGCATCACCTGGTTCAAATTTCGATACAATTGAAGGGTACATGGCAAGGTTCACGTCTGCGATCATTAATGCCCCATAGAGAGCTTTGTCAAGATAAAAAGAGACCTGAAACCACTCTCTTATTGAGAAGATAGCCTCTTTTGAACCTCTTTTAAAAACGTCAGGCAAATTAGTCAGCAGCTGATAATAGCCATTCTGAGTAATAACATTGTTTGCAGCCGTTTCTGCTTCTGACCAGAGCCCCTGGTATAAATAGACACGGGCAAGCAGTGCTTCTGCCTGGTACTTGTTGTGAATTCTTGACGATGTAGACGAGACTGTTGCCGGAAGCAGGTCAACGGCATCTGTAAGGTCCTGGGTAATTTGTTCATAAACCTCGCTGACCGGAGCTCTTGGCAGTTCTATGTTTTCATTGAGAGATGTCGACAATACCAGGGGCACATCTCCCCAATGATTCACCATGAACCAGTATGCGTAGGCTCTGAGGTATTTTGCTTCACCAAGATACCTGTCCCTCTCAGCATCGGTGAGAATATCAGTTGAGACATCAGTAATGTTTTCAATTACAACATTAGCCCTGTAAACGATATTGTAAATATGCGACCAGGAGGTAACCGACGAAGTTGCTTCATTTATATTGGCGATGGCTAAATCTTGTCTTGTACCTGCTGTGACAGGATAATACAATTCATCCGAAAGGAACGTGACGTTTGCATAATCATAGACATGAACAGTACTTGCAACAGCGTTGTAAATACCAATTACTGCTGCATCAATGGTACTCTTGCTTTCAAAGACCGCTTCTGTCGCCAGCTGGTCTACAGGCAAGGGCACCTCAAGGAATTTCTCACAGGATGTTACTGACAGTAACGATCCCAGTAGTATCAAGGCAAATATTATTTTTTTCATTTCTTTCTGTTTATATTGTTTACAAGCAGTTATGGTTAAAAAGATACATTGATCCCGGTAATGATTGTCCGCGGTATTACACCTCTCGGATTCATCACCTCAGGGTCCTTGAATATCTCTTTGGAGGTGAAGGTAAACAGGTTCTGTCCCCTTACATAAACAGTAATGCTGCTGAATTTCGCACTCTGAGACCATCTGTCAGGCAGTTGGTAAGAAATCGAGACTGTCTTCAACTTTGCGAAAAAGACTTCGTCGATCGCGGCAGTCGAGTTTGAATAAAAATTGGAGAGCAGAGAGTTCTGTGCCCCGACGCCTGTATACAAACGGGGATATTTTGCCTCATCTCCCGGGGCATTCCAGTAATTCCCATAATAATCTGATACGGGATTAAAAAGCTGACCCGTGGTGGAAGAGAGGTACAGGTGATTAGTTGTCAGCTGTTTGGCGAAATAGAAGAAAAAGTCCAGCGTAAAGCCTTTATAGCTTAAGGAATTGTTTATACCCCCATAGTACTTCGGGAAGGTTGATCCGACAAAATCCTTGTCATTGTTTCCTGTGGCTGATATTGTTCCATCTTCATTGACGTCTTTGTATATCGGCAGTCCGGTTGCAGGGTCAACGCCCTCAAATATGTAAGGTCTGACCAGGGTGCTTGGGAAGGCAGGGTTTGGAATGGCTTCTCCAAGCCTCAGCCTGGAAGAGTTTGGAGAATTCTCCAGGTCAGGGTATTCCGTGAGGGTGTTCTTCAAAAGGCTCAGGTTGAAACTGGTTTTCCACTTTAAGGGGGAATTGGGTCCCAGATTGTTGGTTATCAATTCGATCTCCCAGCCCTTGTTTTCAATGACGCCAGGGAAATTGCCAAGGTAACTGCTAAAGCCGGCCTGAGAGGGTATGCGCTGCTCAACCAGCAGATCGGTACTCAGGTTTCTGAACCAGTTAACATTCAGATAGAACTGATCTTTCAGGAAACCCAGTTCAAGGGCAAGGTCAAGTTTTGTGGTTGTTTCCCACTGAAAGCCTGGGACACTCAGGAAGGCGGGAGCCAGCCCGATAAGGTTACCGTAAAAGACACTGGTGGAAGTAAAGAGACTTGTATACCTGAAGTCGGGGATGTTGTCATTCCCTGTTGTTCCGTAGCTTCCCCTGATTTTACCATAGGAGAGTATATTATTATCAGCCAGGAAGCTCTCATTTGAAAATATCCAGCCCCAACCGATGGAGGCGAAGTTTGCCCATTTCTTATCGGGGCCGAACCTAGAGGAGCCGTCTCTTCTGAAGGTGGCATTTAACAGGTATTTACCATCATAGTTGTAATTGGCTCTTGCGAACACGGAATTGAACCGGTATTTGTAAGCCGTAGAACTCTTGGTGCTGACAGTTGAGCCTCCTGACCAGCCGCCGAGTAATTCATCAGTTTGATAACCTTCAATCTGGATACCAAAAGTTTCCGTGTTCTTTTCAAAGAAGGTAGTCCCCAGCAGGCCCTCAAATTTGCCCTTTCCAATATTGGTACTTATATTTATCTGAGGCTCAATGTTTATGGTTTCAAAGATGCTCTCAGATTCACCCCTGCGTACAGTTTGTGTTCCCGCAATAAATGGATTTATGGCTGTCGATGGTACAGTCTCAAAGCTTTTGTTTAGCTGGTTGGTGTAACCCGTCTGCAATCTCAGAGTCAGGAAATCAAACAGCTGATAAGAAGTATTAATATTATTGATGACGCTGAAAGTCTGTGATTGAAGATCGACATAATCACCAGCGTATGGGTTTGTAATAAAGCTCTGAGCATTGGTTGAGAGAGCCGTCGTGGGCCAGAAAGGAGTTCCGTCACTGTTTGTCAATGGCATATTTGTGGGGAAACTTCTCAAAGTTGCAGGAAAGACCAGGGTTGCACGACTTGGCTCCAGCTTGTCATGCGACACGTTATTTGAAAATGCAATTTTAAAACGGTTATTACCTGATGAGTAATTCAGGTTAACCAGGCTGGATAATCTTTGCTGGAAGGGATCACCCCTGGTGATATCTTCGTTCCTGCTATAACCAAGGCTTGCCAGAAAATTTAGCCTGCTGTCTCCTCCGGAGATATTTCCCTGTAAGAGTGTGTTTCTGGCCGGATTGCCATATTCAAAATCTGACCAATCGGTAAAGGCATCCTGATTCCATGTCAGCAGATCAGGAGCTGTGGCTGCAGTGGGAGTGATGGGATTGACAGGATTCGTGGTCGTGTAATTACCCATAGCAAAGGCATCCTGACGCATCTGAAGATACTGTTCTGTATTCAACCGTTTTGTCACATAGGCTGCCTGGGTGATCCCCGTATTTAAATCAAAATTGAATTTCGTATCCCCCGATTTACCCTTTTTTGTAGTAATAATTACGACGCCATTTGAGCCTCTGGATCCATAAATTGAGGTTGCGTCAGCATCTTTCAATATGTCAATGCTTTCAATATCGTTTGGATTAAGGAAGTTAAAGGGATTTGTGCCACCCTCCTGGCCGAAATACGATCCCATTGCGCTGTTGGAAGAAGCGCTGCCGAAGGATGCAACTATTCCGCTCCCTGATATTATAGCACCATCCAGTACAAACAAAGGTTGAGTGGGAACAGAAGTTCCTGAACTGAGAGTTCCTACGCCCCTGATCTGGATACTTGGTGAAGATTCCAGTGATCCTGCAGTGTTGGTAATATAAATACCGGCCGCTCTGCCTTGCAATGCCTGTACGGGATTGGCAACCGACTGTTTCTCTATGACATCTGTTTTTATGCTCGACACTGCACTGGTTGAAAGGCGACGGGTTGTGGTGCCGTAGGCTATGACCTGAATTTCATCCACCGCCATTACATCTTCCTTAAGAACAATATTGAACTCTCTTTTGGTTCCTATAGTCACCTCCTGCTGTATCATTCCCAGGTGGCTTATGAACAGTGATTTTGCTTCCACAGGTGCTTCCAGGACGAATTTACCGTATTCATCGGTACTTACGCCGATTGTCGTTCCCATTACAATTACGGCAACGCCCTGAATCGGATTGCCCTGGCTGTCCCTAACAGTACCGGTCAGCCTGAGAGTCTGCTGTTCCTGCGTTTCATCTGACACAATCGGCACCGCTTCCTTCGGGATGAGCCTGATAGTGTTATCTACAATCTCATAATCCAGTGGCAGGCTTGCCAGACACATTTCCAGCGCTGAATCAATAGGCACATCCTTTAGATCAAGGGTGATCTTACCTGCTTTCAGCAGAAGATCATCTGGCAGGATGAAGCCGTATCCGGTCTGTTGGTTGATCTCCCTGAGCACATCTTTCAGCGAGGCATCGCTGACTGAAAGAGAGACAGTCTGGCCAACCATGCCTGCGCTGATCTGCAGACATAAAACCAGTAGTAGCACAGTAAGTTTCATAACACGAATCAGTTTTTTAAAACTTCCCGACATCAGAAATGTCTGGGAATGTTGAGAGTCTTTCATAACTTTGCGTTGGTTAGGGTTTAACATTTAATTATACTTCACACAGGTATTTAAAAGGTCAGACCCGAACATCCGGCCGGATAGTGGATCCAACACTATCCGGCTTTCTGTTCGTCCCTGCCTAAACCATCATTGGGATGAAACAGTTATCATATCATCTGTAACAGTAAATTTGATACCGTATGGCTCAAGAAGCTGCAGGACCTGCGATACCTTGCTCCTGCGGCTTATGATGCCTGAAAAAGTCTCATCGGTCATGACACCGTCATATGTCACTTCCACATCATACCATCTGCCTATCTGCCCCATGATCTCCTCAATATTATCGCTGTTGAAGAGGAAAAATCCATTCTTCCAGGCAATGATCTCCTCAATATCGGCATCATCTCTTATCTCTATCAGGCCGGTGTTGTCAGCGCGAGCCAGCTGGCCCGGGACAAGCAATACATTGTTCGCCTGAGAGGCAACTCTGACTGATCCTGTAACCAGTGTAGCTGTCACCGCCTCTTCGTCAGAATATGCCCTGACATTAAAGCTGGTGCCCAGCACCTCAATATTTACTCCGTTGACACTGACGACAAAGGGCATATTTTTGTATTTTACCACCTCGAAATAGGCCTCACCGGTAATTTCAACAGCTCTCTGTCTTCCTGAAAATGCGACCGGAAAACGGATTGATGACTCTGCATTGAGCCACACCCTGCTGCTGTCAGGGAGGATCACGCTGTATTCACCTCCTCGCGGAGTTGTAATGGTATTGTAGATGACCCTGAGAGATTCTTTCCCTTTGCTGGCATAACCAATCTGACCGTCAGCAAGCTTTATGATGTCGGTGTTTGACTGCCTGGCGAGAAGCCCGTTGCCGGCCGTGTCAAGTATCACCGTGGAACCGTCGGAAAGAGTAAGAACTGCCTTTTCAGACCCCGGCTCGAGGTCAACATTGATCTGTGCTGTCATCGCATGCTTCTCATCCGGGCCGAGAAGACCTTTCATCCACAGTCCGCCGATGGCAAGAAGGAGTATAATTGACGCGGCAGCTCCGATGGTTGTCCATAATGACAGTGCCCTACTTCTTCCTTTAACGGATAACGGTTCCGCTTCAGATTTCCCGGTGCCGGTTGCCCGCGCAATTTCCATGAGTTTCCTGAACCTTTCATCAAATTTTTCCCTGTCCGCCAGTGCAGCAGGGTCTTTACTCCTGAGGGTCCTGTCAGCAATCTCCTCAATGATCCTGCTGTTAGAGTCATCAAGGATCTCCCTGATGGTCTCATCGAGCCTTTCCGGCGGCAGATCATCCTTCAGATAGTCTGCCAGCAGTTTCCTGACTCTGTTTTTTCCTGAAAACATATACTTCAAACTTTAAGTCTGTACCTGATTCTGTATAAAGAGTGCCGGGGCCGGGTCAGATACCAGTTGAAAATTGATTTTTAGGTAAAATAATCAGGAGACTTAAAAATGCTTTCCCCTCGGGGTGATTCGATATGCTTAAATTACGGTCATTATGAGCATGAGGAACTGGAAGAGAATGGTTTTTAAAATGCGGTTCGAGAGATGTATATAGTGCCTGATGAACTTCAGAGCACTGTTCATGTGGTTTCTGACCGTATTTTTTGAGATATTCATCATGGAGGCAATCTCGTCCTGGCTCAGACCTTCCTCCCTGCTGAGACTGAATACAGTTTTTTGCTGCGGCGGAAGTTTGTCGACGGCATCCCTGATAATTGACTCAGACTCCTTTGCAATAAGGTCGTGAAACTGAATGTCAGATGCTTCGGTAAAGTGTGCACGGAGATGATCGACGAACGCATTATGCCTCAGGCGGTTTTTTATCTCTGTCAGGATGTGGTTGCGGGCCATGATGAAAAGATAGGCATCGAACTTTTCGACATCAGGAAGTGTGGCTCTTCTGTGCCACACCCTGCAGAATACCTCCTGTACAATGTCTTCGGAAATATGAGGTGACTTGGTGAATGAATATGCCGCATTGTAGATATGATCATAATAGGCGTCATAAATCTTCCTGAAGGCTGGCTCATCACCTTCAGAAATCATTTTCAGCAAGGTCCTCTCATCTGCCGGACGCTCTTTCATTCTTTTCCCCGTGAGAGCGCAATTTAAGAAAAAAGAGGGACTGACGCTTTTATCAGCGGCTCATATAAAATATAAGGTGCCCTCCCTGCATTACTTCTTCCTGCCTTATCCATGGCCGGTCAAGTTTTTTGCCATTGAGCTCGGCTTTCTTTACGTAAACATTCTCAAGTGACTGGTTTATTGTACTGACTCTGAACTGCTTCCCGTTCTCAAGGCTTATCACAGCTTCCTTCACGAGCGGGCTGCCCAGGTCATACCGGTCCGAACCGGGTGCAACAGGGTAGAAGCCCAGTGCGGTAAAGATATACCATGCGCTCATCTGCCCGCAGTCGTCGTTGCCGCTCAGTCCGTCAGGTGCGGGAAGGTATTTGGTGTCCATTATGTGGCGAACCCAATACTGTGTTTTCC
Source organism: uncultured Bacteroidales bacterium (assembly GCA_963732365.1). Classification (GTDB taxonomy): domain Bacteria; phylum Bacteroidota; class Bacteroidia; order Bacteroidales; family VadinHA17; genus SR-FBR-E99. Next base: position 180,576 of record CAVSZC010000008.1, read on the forward strand.
GGGGTGCTCCGGCGTAATTATAAAGGTATGGTACATGATGTGACGGCTCGTTGCCATGCACGTAGTTACCTATGATCCCTTCACGGGTGATATCCTCCGTTTCGGCAAAAAACTCATCAGGCAGATGCATGGTAAAGAGCGAGTCGAGGTGCTGCACGAACCTCTTTTTGCCACCCATGATCGATATGAGCTGGTCAGGGTCATGCGGAACATACAGGCTGTAGTTCCAGGCGTTGCCCTCAATGAAGCCCTGGCCGTGGGTGCTGAGGACGTCAAAGTTATCCCTGAAACTACCGTCTGCCTTACGGGGGCGCATGAATCCCGATGATGAATCCCAGACGTTAATGTAATTGCGAGAACGGGCGATAAATTCCACATATAATTCCGGGTCTGACCCGGGGAACTTCGAATGCAATGGTTCAGCGGACATTTTATTGATGATTTGTGCTATGCACCAGTCGTCGTAAGCATATTCAAGGGTGACCGAGACCGAGGAGCCGGTTCTCTCGTCAGGCACATAGCCGAGTCTCACGTAGTCATCGAGCCCGTCGTACCACCAATTACGCGCTGTGGTAACACATGCCTCCGTTGCCATTGCGTAGTCAAATCCGGTGATCTCTTTCACGATGGCATCAGCAATTACTGGTACGGAATGGTATCCTATCATGCACCAGTTCTCATTGGCATGGTGCGACCAGACCGGCAGCATGTGGTGGGCGCTCTGGTCATAATGGGCCAGCATCGAGTTGACCATGTCAGCCGTACGCGACTGCTGAACGATGGTGAAGAGCGGATGCAGCGCCCGGTAGGTATCCCATAACGAGAAGGTAGTATAGTTGGTGAAACCGCCGGCTGTGTGATCATTCTGATCCAACCCCCTGTATTTATTATCGGTGTCCATAAAGACGGTCGGAGAGAGGAAGGCATGGTAAAGAGCCGTATAGAAGCTGACCATCTGTTCTTCGTTCATCATTGTCGCCGTGATCTTTCCGAGCTCGCTCTGCCACGTCTCTTCAGCCCTGCGGCGGGTGGCATCGAAGTCAGAGCAAGGTGTTTCGGCCTTCATGTTCTCAACTGCCCCGGAGGTGCTGACCGGTGAGAGCGCCACCCTCAGCGTGATCTGCTCTCCGGGGGAGGTAGCAAAGTCAAAATGACCCTTTATGCGGCGCCCGGCTGCTTCCGGAAAATTACGGCGCTGGTCGAGGCGTCGCCAGAAGCCCCTGTACACCTGTGCCGGCTCTTCGTTTACAAAGCCGTACGATTCGAAGGGCCTGGAGAAGGCTATAGCAAAATAGAGTGTCCTCGTTCTGGCCCATCCGCTCGTCTGCCTGTATCCCGTAACAAGAGTATCATTCTCCACCCTGATGAATGTCCAGACATTCTTCCTGTCATAGTTGTAGATTCCGTGAACCATATCGAGAATGATATGAGCATCGCCGCCCCTGTTGAAGGTATAGCGGTGCACACCCGTGCGCGTTGTGGCTGTCATTTCAGCCAGTATGTCATGATCATCGAGGTTTACGGAATAATAGCCCGGGGAGGCTTTTTCGCTGTCGTGCGAAAAAGCCGAACGGTAGCCTTTCTCAGGTGCATCGGCAGTTCCGGGGTTAAGCTGCAGGGTGCCTGTTGCAGGCATTATCAGGATGTCGCCGAGGTCGGAGTGGCCTGTTCCACTGAAATGGGTATGTGAGAATCCGACGATGGTGCTGTCACTGTACTGGTACCCTGCGCAGTATTTATAAACATCGCCGTTGTACCGGCCGTTGACCTCATAGGGGAGAGTGTCAGTATCAGGTGATAGTTGCACCATGCCGAAGGGTACTGTTGCTCCCGGATAAGTATGTCCCATGCGGTCGGTGCCGATGAAGGGGTTGACATACCGGAGGATGTCGTTGTTTTGCGGGTAGGCTGAGGCAGAGATCAGAAGGGTCAGGAAGAAGGTGTATTTTTTCATTTTGCCAGTAATTACTGACAAAATAAGCATACAATACTTAATGCCCTACAGGCAATCAGTTTTATTTTGGGATCAATTCTACAATACTTAATCTCCTACGGCGAATGGATTTCAGTGTATCGGTTGCGGATAATGGGCCAGAACAAATCGTCAGCGGCGCATGAAGATGGTATGCAATTATCTCTGTTCCTGGTATTCCAGGAGCTCGGCGTTGTATTGCCTGTTCTCGAGGATCCTCACGTAATCAAGACCCTGCCTGGTGCCGTAATCTGAATAGGATTTCTGCGCCCACTCCACCGCTTTGTCAAGATCGCCGTTTATCTCATTTATTATCGCCATGTTGTAGTGTGCTCTGCCAGCCACCTTGGGGTCAGGGTTGCCTGTCTCCTTTTCCCAGAGAAGAGCAGCCTCATCCCATTGTCCGAGCTGAGCCTTACGTTTGGCTATCTTGAAATTATCAGTTCCTTTCACAAAGTAATCACGTGTTGCCCTGAGCCGGTAGGGAATAAGACGGAGCGCGTAGATGTGTCCCGCTCTGTTGCTCACCTCCTTAACGGCCGCCTCGCGGTTCATCAGTGCACTGACTGCGACAACCGGGTTAATTCCTCTGCCTGTGAAGTTAACCGTTTCCGGTACGATATATTCATCAAGAACTGTCCTGTCTGCCGGTGAATAGATCCTCCAGCCTGTCTTGACAAGTACATCCATGGATGCTGTATGCTCGAGGGCGGGGATATCACCGAGGGGTGTACTGACCTGGGTCTTTGCCACGGAGTAGTTTATGCGCGTGTCAGTATCATACATCTCCAGTGCAAAGAGCGCATCAGTGCCATTCTCACGGCATATATTCTCTACCTGCGCCCATGTCAGGGGTGAGGGAAGGGCCCCGACGGCAGAGGTCTGGAAATTAAGGTTGGTTAAAAGCTTCACTTCATTAAACCTGTCGTTTTCCGTCAGCTCTTCCGTGACACCTTTGATGGCCTCACGGGTGCCAATCGAGTCAAGCACATCTCCCTCCAGGGTCAGAAGCTGGTCCATCTTATCAATCGATTTGGTCTTGTCGGTGGGGTTCGATCTGTCGATTATCCCGACGATTTTAATCTCCGGGGCGATGGTCACCGGCGCAGGCTGTGTGACATTCAGGTAGAGTTCCTGCGTTGCACAGGATAATGGCAGATACGGCAATAAGCGGTAAAAGGAGGTACTTCTTCATGGCGGATCGGGTATTTGTCCCTCTGTAAACAACTTGTCAGGGAAACAAATTATTGTATTGTGCCCGGACAAACCTCACTACTGCCTGACTGCCTGAGGCTGCCGACTGCCTATTCCAGGCTGCCAACCGTTTTCTCCACCTCGTGAAGTATCTCGCATGACTTCACGAGTTCCTTCATGTTGGTGTGGTCGTCGTAGAGGGGACGGTCTATGTCGAGGAACTCAACATGCCTGCGTATCACATCCTTGGCCTTCTGAACGCCGGTGCCGAAACTGTACTCCTCCTTCCTGAAATCAAGTGCCTGTGCCGCTGCCATGAATTCGATACCGAGTATGCCATAGGCATTATCGAGTATCTGGTTGTTCTTGATGGCGGTGTTCATACCCATGGAGACAAAATCCTCCTGGTCTGCAGCGGCCGGAATTGATTGTATTGAAGCCGGCATAGAGAGAATTCTCTGCTCAACTATCATCATGTCAGCAGTATACTGGCTGAGCATCAGGCCCGAGAACATCCCCGCACCTTTGGTGAGGAAGTCGGGCAGCCCGACGCTGAGTGCAGGGTTATTGAGCCGGTTCATTCTCCTCTCAGACATGACGCTGACCATTGTAACGCAGGCGCCGGCCATATCCATGGGCACGCTCACGGGTGATCCCTGGAAGTTTGCTCCCGAGAGCTGGAGGTTCTTATCGGGGAAGAAGATCGGGTTGTCACCCACGCCGTTGAGTTCGATCTCGACCTGGCTGCGGGCGTAAGCCAGCATGTCATGCGCCGATCCTATCACCTGCGGGGTTGACCTCATCGAATAGGCATCCTGCACCTTCGACTTCACCCTTCCCTCTTTCAGGTCGCCGCCTGCTACGCATTTATTAATGGCGTTGGCGCTGCGGATGGCGCCTTTAAAACCTCTTACCTCATGCAGCAGTGGTGCATACGGTTTCATGTTGGCTTTAAGGGCCTCGAGCGACATTGCAGCCGCTATCTCGGCCTGTTTCATCCAGTTGTTGGCATCAACCAGCCAGATGGCGCTCATGGCGGTGAGCATGTTTGATCCGTTTATTGCTGCCAGCCCGTCGCGTGCCATCAGTCCGGGGACAGCAATGCCTGCCCTCTTCATTGCCTCGGCGCCGTCAAGGAGCTCGCCCTGGTAATATGCCTTGCCCTCACCCATCAGCAGGAGGGCTATCTGAGACATAGGTGCAAGGTCGCCGCAGGCGCCCACCGAGCCCTTCTGGCATGCGAAGGGTGTGACACCCTTGTTGAGCATCTCGACATAAGTTTCTGTGATCTCGAGGCGGTTTCCCGAGTTGCCGTGGGCGTGAACATTGATACGGCCCAGCATTGCGCCCCTGACAGTCTCAATGGAGGCAGGGTCACCTATTCCGGCGGCATGGTTGTAAACGAGATATTTCTGGAAATCCTTGATCTGGTCGTCATTGAGCACCATCTCGGAGAACTCTCCGATGCCGGTGTTGACACCGTACATGATCTCGTGTGCGACGATCTTTTTCTCGAGCATGGCACGGCACTCCAGTATCCTCTTGCGGGCATCGGGGTGCAGTTCTATTTTCTGCCCGTGGCGGGCAACATTTACAACATCATTTACAGTCAGTCCTGATCCGGTAATAATTAATGTATCCATTATTGTATTTTTTGAATTAGCTAAAACGAAGAATTAAGAAATCTTAACAAAGAAGTACACGGCGGGATGTGAGGCGAAGATAATACCGGCAGTGGTGCCGGAGGCAACGTCACTGCTGCCCCGCCGGGCTGGTTAAAACAATCCGGAGCGGTTGATTTTTATCTGGTATTCCAATGTCCAGCTATAGGCCATGGTCAATGATTAGAGGATCAAATATATGACAAAAACATAATAAAAAATAATCGTAAAGGCTTTACCTGCAGCGTCACTATTTTTTGTACCTTTTGATCCTTATTCCAAAACCTATGAAAAAGAAAAATACCACAGTGTTTGCACTGGCAGTCGGTTTAGCCGTTACTCTTCTGAGTCTTACTGCCTTTGCCCTGATCAAGTCTCTTCCGCAGGAAGACCTTAAGGGCAAGTACGCTTACAAGGAGTTTGAATCGGCAAAGAAATGTCGTTCATGCCATCCCGGAATCTATGAGCAATGGTCTCAGTCCATGATGTCACAGGCATACACGCATCATTGGGATGAGATCGAATATTTTAACCTGGCCGTACCTCATGCCGAAGTCGTGCCTGAACTCAAGGATGCGGTTGACGGATGCAACGGATGTCACACACCTATGGGATACATGGAAGGGACGATGCCTCCTCCTCGTCCTTCAGAAAACAGTATGGCCAATGAATCTGTTTCGTGCGATGTGTGTCATCTTACGCAGTCAGCCCAGACTGATCCTCCTTTTAATTTCAGTTATATGATAAAACCCGGAACGACCAAGTACAGTGGCCGTGAGCCGGAGATCCAGTCACCGGCGCACAAAATTGTGCAGAGCGATTTCCACAAGACAACGGAGTTCTGCGGTAACTGCCACAATGAAAAGAATCCCTATGGAATCTGGGTCAAGAGCACACAGCTCGAATGGAAGGAGGGACCATATGCTGCCGAGGGTGTGAGGTGCCAGGACTGCCACATGCCAAAGGGTCCTTATGTTCTGGCTCTGATGGGCAAGGCCCGGGACGATGCAAGCCTTCACCTCTTCCACGGCGCTCATGACCCGGGAAAGGTAAGAGGTACTATAGAGGTCAGGATAGAGCCTGACACACGGCTCGCAGAACCAGGTGAAGCAATTGTCTTTACCGTAGCCCTCTTTAACGCGAAAACAGGTCATAAGTTTCCTACAGGCTCTGTCGAGGACCGCATCGCATGGCTGAATGTTGAGGCTACAGATGCAAAGGGAAAAACATATCACATTAATGTGGACAAAAAGGGATTTGAAGGCGAAGAATACACAATATCAGGCGATTATCTCGCTTACCAGGACATGGGTATTCCTTTGAAAATTGCAGATTTCAAAGGTGTTCAGCGCGATGGCATACCTTACGGAAACAGGATCTTCAGAAAGCCTTACTTTGACGAGCAGGGCAGAATGACAATAATGCAGTGGAACACTGCCAGCCAGGGCGTTGACTACAGGATCGGCCCGCGGGAGACCAAAGTGGAGAAACTAACATTCAAAATACCAAATGATGCTGCCCCGGGCGAGATGAAAGTCCATGCTGTTCTTAATTACCAGCTGCTGGTCAAACCAGTGGCCGACTTCCTGAAAGTTCCGTCTGATGAGTCGGAAATATTAATGGTGAACGAACATTCCACCAAAGTTGAAATCCTCCAGTAATCCTTAAAACTAAAAAAAATATGAAACGGACATCATTTGCCAGGTTGACCATCCTGGTCGTAATAGCTCTGGTAATAATGCCGGTTAATAAAGCTGATGCCATACCTGCCTTTGCCCGCAAATACCAGATCAGTTGCCAGGTGTGCCATTCACCGGCAATGCCAATGTTAAAACCTTTCGGTGATGAGTTCGCAGGTAACGGCTTCAGGATGACCGAATATGAAGCACCGCGACATTTTGTAGAGACCGGTGATGAAGAACTTTCGCTATTCAGGGAGCTGCCCCTGGCCATCAGGCTGGAAGGTTTTGCCTCCCTGAATTTCAATAACGAAGGTACTGTCGATTTCGGCGCTCCCTTTGTGGTCAAGATCCTCTCAGGAGGCGAGCTGTCAAAAAAGATCTCATATTATTTTTATTTCCTGTTCAACGAAAGGGGGTCAGTCGCCGGGCTGGAAGACGCATTTCTCATGTATTCAGATGCTTTTGGATCCGGAATAAATTTATTTGTCGGGCAATTCCAGGTTTCGGATCCTCTCTTTAAAGGTGAATTACGACTTACACTGGAACCCTATAAAATTTACGGTGTAAAACCCGCAGGCTCTACAATTGATCTGAAATATGACCGGGGGATAATGTTCGATAAGTCATTCGCTACCGGAACGACAATTGTCGG
>CAVSZC010000009.1:0-14723 GCA_963732365.1 uncultured Bacteroidales bacterium
TGTAAAACTTAACTCTGATCTTCAGGCCAAAATAGGATCATGGCTTGAAAAGGATACCGAATGCTATGGAATAGTGGTAGGTTATTTTGCTGATGGAACCACCCTTGGCAAATCTGTCAAATGCAGGGTAGTCGCAATCAAGCCGGAAAAGATAAAGATGAAGACCATAGAGAGTGTCAGCCTGCTTCCCGGAGAAGGATGCGATAAGATGGGACTTGCCTATGGTGATACCTGGTGGGAGGAAGAAGGAGACATTTTCCGGACCCGTGAGGAGGCAGAAGCCTATATAATTGCAAAGGGCTGGACAAAGAAACAGTAAACAAATCCTATCTTCGATGGAGGTTTTAATCCCCCTTATTTTTCTTTTCACCGTCTGGGATGAATGATCAGGAACTGGTAAAGGCCGTTATCAGAGGTGATAACAGTGCCATGCGTGACCTGATATTCAGATATCAGGACCTGGTACTGAACACCTGCTATAAGGTCTTGCAGTCGAGGGAGGATGCACAGGACATTGCCCAGGAGGTCTTTATTGAAACATACCGCTCAGCTGTCAACCTGAGAAACGAAGAGAACATTTCATTCTGGCTTTATCGCATATCACTTAACAAGTCGATAAACTATCTTAAGCGATCACAAAACATACTTTTTCGGTCAATTCAGCAGATTGAATCGATTTTCCGCCATGATTCACCAGGCTCTTCCCCCGTTCCTCACTCTGATGATAATCCCGGGGAGAGCCTTGAAGCTTCCGAAAGACAACAGATGCTTTCAGCAGCAGTTGCTGCACTGCCGGCAAGACAGCAGAAGGCCTTTGTACTTTATTACTATGAAGAGCTGACTTATAAGGAGATCAGTGCTGTCCTCGGCCTTTCGGCCTCATCTGTTGAATCACTGCTTGTACGTGCACGGGAGAATGTCAGGAAGAGGTGCTGCCCTGGCTTCCCGGCTAATAAGGAAATTAAAACTTAATATCATGATACCTGAAAAGACTAACAGGATTCTGTTATGGCTTAACATCGTTCTGCTGCTGGTTATCACCTCGGCAGCCGTGACTTTTTTAATAATGAAAAGTAAAAATGAAAGGGCCGGGGCTGATACCGGGGTGATAAACTCCATGGACCTCCTCCGCAAGGAGCTTGGACTGACAGATAGCCAATACAGGAAGGTGCTGGTGGAAAATGACAGGACAACGCGAACCTATAACATCGTATTTGACATGATGTGCGAAACCAATGTCGCAATGATCGAGGAACTTGCAAAGGAAGACTGTGACCCGCAGGTTCTCGACAGCCTGGCCAGAAAGGTGGGAACACTGAGCACCTCACTCAGGAGACACACCACTGATTACTTCATGAATCTTAAGGGAATATGCAACGAGGAGCAGCAACAGAAGCTGACCGTAATCTTCAAGAGAATGATGCAGCTCGAGGAGCAGTGCAGCACATGCAACAAGATAAATTGCCCCAGGAAGGAACGAATTAACAACATCGGAAAATAAATTTTTGCATTGACCGCAGGCAATTGCCGCGTAAGTTGTCTTTTTAAGAGAGAGGATAAAAAACGATGTCAGACCAGATAAGTGATCTTGCCGGAGGATTGAAAGGGAGGCCATTAAAGGCCCCCGATTCTTTCGCTGACGATGTGATGAATAAAATATCACTGCGCAGAGAGGGGAGTTTCAGGTCAATGCCCGTTGCTGCCCGGATACTCGTATCAGCCGTTATGATAGCCATTTACTGCTCGCTGGGTATACTCCTCGGAGTGAAGGGCTATGAGGTTCTCGGAACTCAGGAAGAGGCATCATCTAATAAAGCACTTGTGGAGCTCATGGAGTCACACCACATGAATTCCGACTTCCTCCATGACCAGTTATTCAGAAATTTAACCTCAACTAACTAACCTTATATTATATCCTGACCTTATGAAAAAGCAAAACTGGTACAAATTATTTTATCAATTTGCTATCATCGGAATTCTGACATTCATGGGCTTCCGCCTGTTGTTTGACAAAGCCTATGCACCTGATTTCGAGGCCTATTGCCCCTTCGGCGGGATTCAGGCTCTCGGATCATACCTGACGATGGATTCCCTCTCATGCTCAATGACAAGCACACAGATCATGATGGGGGTGGTACTGTTCATCGGTATAGTACTCTTCTCAAGGCTCTTCTGCGGGTACATATGCCCGCTGGGAACAATAGGGGAATGGATAGGGAAACTGGGTGACAGGCTCAAAGTGAGATACACTCCCAAAGGTTTCGCTGACTATGCCCTCAGGCTGCCGAAGTACGCACTGCTCTTCATAACATTTTATTTCACCCTTAAATCCAGCGAGCTGTTTTGCAAGAAGTTTGATCCCTACTATGCCGTTGCTTCGGGGTTTAACAGCGATGTGGTGCTGCTCTGGGCTCTGCTGGCTATCGTGGCCCTGGTTGTCGGATCACTGTTCATAAGGCTCTTCTGGTGCAGGTATCTCTGCCCTCTCGGAGCACTGTCTGCCATATTCAAATTCTCATGGTGGTTTCTTGGCGTGATGGCGCTTTACGTGATCCTGCTGCTTGTCGGACTTGAGATACCGTATCTGTACCCGCTCATAGTAATCACGGCCGGAGGATATATCCTTGAGGTAGCCCGGATGAAAAAGGTATGGCCAGACCCTGTACATATCACACGTAATACAGACACATGCATTGACTGCGGACTCTGTTCAGTGGAATGCCCGCAGGGAATAGACGTGGCATCAATGAAGAAGGTGACTCATACTGACTGCACTCTGTGCGGAGATTGTCTCCACGCCTGTCCCGAGAAAGACACCCTTCAGATAAACAAGAGGAACATGAAGTGGCTGCCGGCTGTGGTCCTTGGCGTACTCATTGTACTTGGCATAGCTGCAGGAACGCTGTTTGAGCTTCCTACAATCGACCAGAAATGGGGTACGCCTGAACAGATAGAAAGTGCAGGCCTCTTTGAAATGTCAGGCCTCAAGAACATCAAGTGCTTTGGCAGCTCGACGGCATTTGCCAACCAGATGAGGAGAGTGGAGGGAGTCTACGGTGTGGCTACCTACGTGGCAAGCCATTCAGTGCATATCCTCTATGATACTGCCCTTTATAACGAGGAGAAACTGCAGAAACTCCTGTTCGTGCCGGTCAAGCGCATCATTGAACCCGTGGCAAAAGAGGTCGACTCGGTGGTGTACTATACTCTGACAATCGATAAATTCTTTGATCCGCTCGATGCAACATATCTTCAGCATCTTCTTGACCAGAAGACAGATGCATGCGGTTACCAGAGCGATTTTGCATGCCCTGTGATCGTGCGTATATACTTTCCGGATGGAAAGCTGCCTGACAGGGAGTCTCTGGTCAATGCCATCGAGTCAAAAAACCTGACCTTTACGGCAAATGACAATGAGTTCAACGTTAAGCTACCCTATAAGGTTATAACCTTCGAAGAGCAGCCCCTGAAAATTTCAAAGGCTGAATACGCTGCGGCAATGTTTGTCCCCACAAGCTCACGGTTCAACGGCTTCTCTCAATTCTCTGATGACGTGGTTTCACAGTACATTTTAAGGATGGGATCCAACACGGCGCACAAGGCAAGGTACAGCTACCTTGTGAGCCACCTTTCAAATGACAGCGGAGTGATTGCCTTTGAGACAATGCTTGATTCACTCGGGACCGAAATGGGGGTGATACATTTCGTTGACACGGTCACGGTACCGGAAAATATCTTCGCCGCCGTCAATGCCGATACGCTGGTCTTCCATTACTCCGACGGCCGTACCGGAAAGCTGGCCAACCCGTTCAAATTCCCCGATCAGGGCACAGTAAAATAGATAACCAACAGATAACTGACAGCAATCATATGTACGCAATAGAGTGCAAAAACCTCACCCATTATTACGGACGAAAGCTCGTCTATGAGAACCTGAGCTTCAACGTGGAGGAGGGAAAAATACTGGGACTTCTCGGGAAGAACGGCACAGGGAAATCGACAACCATCAATATTCTTAACGGATTTTTGCAGCCAAACTCCGGAGAGTGCCTGATCTACGGTGAGAACACCCAGCTTCTCACACCTGAAACAAAGAGCAGGATAGGCTTTCTGATAGAGGGCCACGTGCAGTATTCGTTCATGAACATTCATCAGATAGAAAAGTTCTATTCGGGATTCTACCCAAACTGGAACAGTGCCCCTTACTGGGAACTCATGTCAAAGCTCAAGGTGACCCCGAAGCAGAAGATCTCTACCATGTCGTGCGGTCAGCGCTCACAGGTGGCATTGGGGCTTATACTTGCACAGGACCCTGATCTGCTGATCCTCGATGACTTTTCAATGGGACTTGATCCGGGATACCGCAGGCTGTTCATTGACTATATGCGTGAGTATGCCAAGGCTGAGCACAAGACCGTCTTTGTCACCTCGCACATTATCCAGGATATGGAGAGGCTGATAGATGATGTCATGATTATGGATTACAACAAGATACTGGCGCAACAGCCTGTTGACCAGTTCATGGCCAGCTTCAGACAGTTCAACATTACGCTTTCTTCGCCCGCTGAGGAGATTGACATGGACGGAATTGCCGTCAATATCGACAAAGTGAAGGATAAAATAGAGTTCTACACCTATTCCACCGAAGATGAAGTTAAGGGATACCTTAATTCAAAGGGGATCACCTTCACCTCGTTCGAAGAGAAGAAAATGTCACTTGAAGATGCCTTTATCGGGCTTACCCGTAAGTATTAACACAGAAGTTTACCTCTATGCTGAAATCATTATTATACAAAGAGTGGATCAAGATCCGGCTGGTAGTCTGGATCGCCCTGGGCCTCAGTCTCGTAGCCCTGATCAACATATTCCTGAAAGTCCGTCATGACATACTGTTCGTTGACGCCTCCAATTACTGGTATTCGTTCCTTTTCCGGGGCGTTACTTATTTCAGTATCCTCAAGTTTCTGCCGTTTATTGTCGGACTGGCCGTTGCAATAGCCCAGTATTTTCCCGAAACGGTCAATAAGCGGATCAAGCTTACCTTCCATCTGCCTGTCTCTGAGAACGGTGTACTGATATGGATGCATTCCTTCGGAGCCGGTATCCTTCTGGCAGTCTTTCTTACGGTGCTGGTTTTATTTACTGCAGGCAGCGCGATCTTCTTTCCCGCGAATATCATCAGGGCATCTCTTCTGACCATGATGCCATGGTTTCTTGGCGGGATGGCGACATACTTTCTTGTTGCACTCATTCTGCTTGAACCGATGTGGCTCTTCAGAGGACTGTATGCAGCCGTGGCTGCAGGTTTTGTCACTATCTTTTACACAGGGGCATCGATCGGTGCGTTCGAACCGGTGCTTGCACCCCTTGCAGTCATCACACTGCTGCTGAGTTTCGTCGTTTTGTTTTCAGGTTACAGGTTCAGGAAAGGAGAGATGTAAGATGATAAAGTTCAGCAGATACATACTTGTGGCTATTGGCATTCTTGTTGCCTCCATCGTGTTGCCTTCATTGTACTGGACAATCTTTGAAAAGGTACCCAGGTCACCCAATATCTTCTACAGCTGCATCAATGACGACTTCATCGTTGTTGACGGCAGCATCAGAAAATCTCCTGCCGGGAAGGAATATACCTCCGACGAATATGAGCAGGCTCTTCCCTTCATGTTCTACCGGCAACTGATGGCTGACGGAACGATGCCCGATACGATAAAGGGAGTTAAAATGGAAACACCTTCAATTGCAAGGGCTTCATCGTTCTATCGTTATACTCCGAAAAGAACCGATGCACCGGTACCCACTCTCTGGCCAATGCTCGAATCTCAGAGCGGCAAGGTGAACCTGGCAATGCCCGAGGATTACTTCCGGATCGAAAAACGGATGGAGTTCATTGTCGCCAAAACAAATGAAATCAATGAAGAGAAGAGCACGCTTTTCACTGATGCACTCACCTCTGAGGGCTTTGTGTTTCCCGCAAATATTATTGCAGGGCTGCCGACAACAAGAAAATCGGTTGATGAGGGTTACTTCATAACTGATGCAGCAGGGTCGCTCTTCCATGTGAAAATGGTGAAGGGAGAACCCTATGTGGTCAGAATAGAGACCCCTGAAAAGCTTGACATTGTATATATTGAAGCGGTTGATCTGAGGAGCAGGGAATATTATTGTTATGTTTTTACGAGAAATCAGGGTATATTTGTAATAATGGATGAGGTTTATGACCTTCAGCGGCTGCCCGTTGACGGGTTTAATCCTTCAATTCACACTTTCAGGCTTAGTGCAGACCTGTTCAACAAATGCATTACCATTCTGGGTGAAAACTGGTACGAGGCAATAGCGGTAGACGATATGTATCAGGTGGTTGGAACGCACGGAGAAAAATGGGAAGGGCTTTACGAGAGACCGGAAGGCAAGATGCTTGCCTCCCTGTTCCCCTTTGAGACCAGGATGAGAGATGAAAATTCAGCATTTGTGAGATTCTACTTCAAGCCCTCACCCGGCATACGGTGGATGATCGTAAACCTTATTGCCCTGATAGTGGCAGTCGTGCTTATCATGAGACGCGGATGGCCGCTGAAATCTAATATCCCGGATCTCCTTATCACTGCAGTGACCGGAGTATACGGACTTATTGCCACACAATTCTTCCCGAACAAATTCGGCAAAGTGAAGCCACCGGACAAAAAATGAAGCCTTGAAAAAGTCTCTTTCCATACTGGTAATTCTTTTTGTCTCCCTGGCGCTTGCAGGCCAGACAAGGCCGGCAATGCAGGGCAAAGTAGTCTGCAAATCGACCGGCGAGCCGGTTATGATGGCTACAGTGGTAGTGAAGGAGCTCAACATCTGGGCCACCACAACTGAAGCCGGCGAATTTGTGCTGCGCAATGTGCCTGCCGGTAACTATACCCTGGTGGTATCTTGCCTGGGGTACATACAGCATGAGCTGCCGGTGACCTTCCCGGTCAGGGAAGAGAAGGTGACGATACTTATCGATGAGGCCACGCTGGCCATTGAAGATGTTGTTGTCACTGCGAAGGAGGGGCGGCGCATCGCTTCCGGATCAGTGATAGACCAGTCTGCCATCCAGCATGTTCAGCCCACCGACCTCTCTGATGTGCTTCAGCTGCTGCCCGGACAGACAGCTCTCAATCCTGATCTGTCAAAGCCCAAGCAGCTGACCGTCAGAGAGATCATAAGAAAAGACGGCTATGTCGGTGACAATATGGCAAGCCTCGGGACCCTGCTGATTGTGGACGGGGCTCCGGTATCAAACGATGCCAACATGCAGTTCCTGAAAACTACCGGTGCCTCAACAGGTGTGACTGCCGGTTTTGCCACTACAGCATCCGGCGGAACTGATGTCCGCCAGATTGCGGTGGATAATATTGAAACCATTGAAGTAGTAAGGGGGATAGCAGGTGCGGAGAACGGCGACATGCTCAGCGGCGCCGTAAAGGTGACAATGAAAAAGGGAAAGACCCCATTCACCGCCAAACTAAAAACCGACCCGGGCATTAAGCAAGTTTATGCAGGCAAGGGCCTGTCACTCGGGGACAAGGCCGGGACACTTAATCTCGATTTTGACTACACCCAGTCATTTGATGACATCAGGGTGAAATACCAGACTTTCAACAGGCTGAACGGTGGTGTCATTTATAATAATACTTTTCTGAGAAACTCCAGGCCACTGACATTAAGCCTTTCTGCAAGGGCATACCAGACCCTCGATGTGAATAAGAGAGACCCTGATATGCTTGATATCGAAGACTATGAGTCGAGGGATCAGGGACTCGCAATGAGCCTTAACACCAAATGGGCACTGAACTCCGCGGTGCTGACAAACCTGAACCTCATGGTCTCAGGAGATTTGCAGCACCAGGTGGGACACGAAGTTACCCTTGAGCAGATACCCTCAGGAGCCCAGCCTCAGCCCGTTGCTCTCGAGCCGGGCGAAAATCAGGTCCCGATTCTGCCTGCCTCATACATCAGTGATCTTACCATTGACGGCCGGCCTTATTACTATAATGCGAAACTGTCAGGCAACCGTTCATTCAATATCGGGAAGGCGCTTAATAACTTTGTTGCAGGAGTTGAATGGAGACTCTACGGTAACAACGGCCTTGGAAGGGTCTATGACCTGTCACGCCCTCCGGTACCTGTCGGCGGCACAGACGCAAGACCAAGATCATATAAGGATATCCCATCGCTTGGGCAGATTTCATATTATGCAGAGGAGAACCTGGGCATTCCCTTGGGTAAGACGAGGTTAGACCTGCAGGCAGGCATCAGGTTCACCAATGTACAGCCTGACGGCCTCTTCAGCTCCAGTGAGGAAACCACCATGCTTGACCCGCGGCTTAATGCAAGATATACAGTCATTGACAACGGTAAGGGAGCACTGTCTCACCTCGCTCTCAGGGGAGGATACGGTATCTTCTCAAAGGCGCCATCGCTGCTCTATCTTTATCCTGACAGGGCCTACTGGGATAAGACAGGACTGAGTTATTATGATCCGGTTGCCATGAGTGGCACATTCGTGGTGACAACCAAGGTATTTGAAAATCCCCGCAACGAGAACCTCATCCCGGCCGTGAACAGGAAACTGGAGGCAGGATTTGACATTACGGTAAGCAGTATTGACATTAATGTCACTCTCTATTCTGAGAAGATGGAGAACGGGTTCAGCTTTGAGTCATACTATGAGAATTTCATATTCAACCGTTATACCCAGCCGCTGCAGAACGGTCTTGACCTCTATTTTGTCCAGGGAGAGGGGGTATTCTATACCGATCCTGTTTCCGGTTCAGAGATACAGCTGCCAGTGACACAGGATACCGTATTTGTCAGCTTTACCTATCCCGGCAACGGTAGCATGACAACCAAAAAAGGGGTTGAGTTTACCCTTGACCTGGGTATGGTAAAGTCACTCCGGACATCCTTTATCATAGATGGCGCCTGGATGATGGTAAAGAGACAGTCGACAGCCATGGACCTCACCAAGCCATCCTCAGGCAGTATCGGCGGGAAAGAGTATCCTTTGGTTGCTCTCTATCCTGCCGGTAATGGAAGTATTGACGAGAGGTTTAACACCAACATCAGGACCATCACACACATCAGGGAACTGAGAATGGTTGCCTCCGTGACAACGCAGATAATCTGGATGGACCGTGACCAGAGTATCTGGAATGATCCTGACGGGAATCCCCTGTTTTACACTGCAACACCGGTCGCGGATCCCTACGCTGACAAGCTCCAGCCGAAATTCGTCGATCCTCTGGGTTACTATGACAGGCAGATGGTTTACCATGAATTTGACCGTGCACTTGCCGTTACCAGACCCTATTCGGATCTGATCAAACGCTACAACACCCCGTGGTATTTCGCGGAGACGGGCTATCCTCCCTACTTCGTGATCAACTTCAAGCTTACCAAGGAGATTACTGACAAAGCAAACTTCTCCTTCTATGCAAATAACATTACTAATCATAATCCGCTGTTGAAACAGCGCGGAGGTGCCCCTGAGGTATATGCACGCAGGAACCCTCCCCTCTATTTTGGTGCAGAAGTTAAAATAAAGTTCTAACCTTAAATTCAAGATCATGAAAAAATTTCAAATCTTTCTGGTTATCATTCTCGCGGGAGTGGCAGCTCTTACTTCGTGCGAGAAGGGAGCTCAGCTCTATGAGGTCAACATCACGGCTTATTATCCTCAGGGGTACGGTGCAACCGTAGCCAGCGGTGTTAATATCCTGGTTGAGAACACAATCTCAGGCCAGGAGTTTATTCTCGTAACCAATTCTCTCGGCCTTGCAGCTATTTCACTCGAGGAGGGCATGTATAAGGTATCGGGCACACAGGAGACAAGCGACTTTTATCTTAACGGCATAACGGAGAACTTAACGGTACAGCCCTCCGGAGACAACAACTGGGAAGTACACCTTGTGGCTACCACAAAAAAGGGAGGTCTTGTCTTCAAGGAGATCTATTATACCGGATCAAAAACAGAATCAGGCACCAATTACTATTCAGACCAGTTCCATGAGATTTACAACAACAGTGATGAGGTTATCTATCTTGACGGGCTGTGCATCGGACTCACTCTTCCCCTGGGGTCTACCGCCTCAACCTGGGTAAATCCTGACGGCTCGATCATGGACAGGATACCCAACAACTTTTCATGCACTTATGTTCCCCGGCACCGGGCAACAGTATCCGATCCAGCCAAGGACAAGCGTTGTTCTTGCCATGGATGCCATTGACCATAAGACAGACCCCCTGGGTAACCCGCTCTCTCCTGTAAATCTTGCAGCAGCCCAGTTTGAAACATTCATTGAGGCTCCCGGGAAGGACACCGATGCCCCGCAGGCAGCTAATCTCATTGTGATGTACACCACCGCCGCCTCAATGTATGACTGGCTGCATTCAGTGTTTGGGCAGGGTGTAATACTGTACAGACTTCCAACCGGTCTAGACTGGCAGACATTTGTTGCTAATCCTGAAAACTTCATGACCCAGCCCGGATCAACATCAACCACACAATACCTGATGGTGCATAAAGATTGGGTAATTGACGGCGTTGAATGCAACCGCCCTGAGGAAGACAAAAGGTTTAAAAGACTGCCGACTTCAGTTGATGCCGGCATGACGTGGAGTTATGCCACCTATAACAGCAAGAGTGTGAGAAGAAAGGCAGCCAAGATCCTTGACGGCAAGGTTATCTACAAGGATACCAATAATTCTACCAATGACTTCCTCAACGACCAGACGCCTACACCGTTTGTGCATCCGACAGCCGTTGATCTTTAAGTATTATAAGTGAACGTGTGCCGGATGCCGTTGTAACAGCAATCCGGCACACCACTTCACCAATAAATAATTTAACCGGGCTGATGAATCGAATTACCTCTGTACGTTTACTGATGGCAATGGTGGCCGCAGGGCTGGGCTGCAACGCAGTTGCCCAGGAACAGGCCGCCGCCAGCCTTAATACCTTTGAGATGCTGCCGGTTATCTTCCCCTGGACGGAAACCTCAAACACGGCGGCACTTTCAGAGTTCAACCTTGGTAACCTGAGTCTGGCGCAGGCAGGGTACATGTACACAGATGACGAGTTAACATTCATCCAGCAGCCTGAAATTACATCGTCATACCATGCTGCCACAAAAGGGTTCATGCTGCTGAAAAAGCTCTCCATGTACGGCTACTTTCAATACACTAACTCAGGGTACAAGGGAGTGAATTATAACGGCACCATGATGTTCGATACATTCAATCCTTATCTCGTCGGGGATTCGGTATCTGCAAGGCAGTTCATGGAAAAGTTTGACATGGAAGGGAAGCTGAGCTATAGTTTGAATGACCGGATCACCGTTGGTTTGGGAGCAGAATATATGTCGGCTGTAGGGGCCAAACAGAAGGACCCGCGGAACAAGAACACCATAGCTTCGCTCAGGATAAGCCCCGGTATTACCTATGACTTCGGCACGACGAAAGTCGGGGTTTCCGGATCGGTATACACTACAAGCAATGAGTTATCCTATTCAGTGGAAGGCAACTGGAACCAGAATCTCTTTGTTTTCCTTGGTCTCGGCTACTTCAGGCAGGAGGTGAACATATCATCCTACTCTCAATGGTATACCGGCACCGGATACTCCGGCGCGCTGCAGGCTTCCCATGACAGGGACAACCTCTATCTGCTTGCTGAGTTAAGTTATGATCACTTCAATGAGGAGGCACGTTCAGGCAGCTCCTTCCGGCTGATCGACGGCATTACCGAGACAGATGATATTTCACTGTCAGGATTGCTCAGAATTTCCCGTGGAAAGGCTTCACATATCTTCAGGCTGAATGCCTCACTGAAGGCGGTGAACTCTGACGAGATTCTGCAGAGATCGTATACTGTAAACAAAGGCACCTACTCATATGATTCACTGGCAACTGTCAGCTGGATAGAGAACAAGCATATGATCAATGACATCGGGGGCGGAGTGAGATATTCTTACCTTGTTCTCGACAGCGACAGAAACATCGACATCGAACTGGGAGGTGCGGTGGTGGCAGGATACTTCTCAACAGAGCACTTCCCGGTGCAGAGCTATGGCTACTACAACACTTTTAACCTCAGCGGCTCCCTCTTTGCCAGGAAGCTGTTCAGGGCGGGACGGCTGCTCGTGACGCCGGGTCTGGACATTGGCTACCGGATGAACCTCACGTCTGACATATCATACGTTGTCCAGCCTCTGAGTATTCCGGATATGGTATATCATGATTATTTTGTGTCAAAAGCGAATGTTCTTAAGGCATCGGCCTCCGTCAGGTGCGAAATGCCACTGAGTCAGAACAATTTTGTCAAATCCCTGTTTCTTATTCCGGAAGGCCGGTGGGCTGCTGCCCCGGGCTCTGAGGCCGGAGAGCTGTCCGGTTACATGATAGGCGCAGTGGCCGGATTCATATTCTGAAACTATGAAAAAATCAATCGTATCAATTGCTGTGGCGTTAACCCTGTTAACGCCATCACTTTCTCAGCCTCTTAACGGCGAATTTGCGATAATCGCCGACAGCCATTCACTGAAGAGTGCAGGTGATGAGATTAAACAGTACGCTGCCGTCCTTCAGGCAGAAGGACTTGATGCCGTGATCATCGAGGACCGCTGGCACCACCCAGACTCAATCAGACATCTGCTCCAGGCCATGTATTCATCCAGCAGGAGTTTTGAGGGAGCTGTTTTCATCGGAGACATTCCCGTCCCCATGCTGCGCGATGCCCAGCATCTCACATCGGCATTCAAAATGGACCAGGAGCGATATCCCTGGCACAGGTCATCAATCGCCTCTGACCGGTTCTATGAGGATTTTGACCTGCAGTTTGATTTTCTCAGGGCAGACACAAACGGGCTCTATTTTTACTACAGCCTGAACCCCTCATCAGCTCAGGTTCTCACACCTGACATCTACAGCGGCCGTATCCGTATTCCGGGCGACAACGACGGCTCACAGCTCAGGGCGTATATGCTCAAGGTGATTGATGCACACAAAAACCCTGACAGGGTTGATGAGGTTCTCTTCTTTGCAGGTCATGGCTATAATTCCGAGTCGATGACCGCCAGGATGGATGAAAAAGCTGCTCTTCTTCAGCAGTTTCCGCAGCTGAACAGGCAGGACAACGGGCTGGAATACATTGACTACACGTTTGACGAACATATCAAGAACCGCCTTCTTTCAGCCATGACCGTTGAGCAGACTGACATAGCCCTTCTGCATCATCATGGTTCAACCGACGCACAGCTGGCCGGCTCTGAAAGTGCTGCCAACGGTGTTCAGCAGAATATCGAGAGCATTAAATTTTACCTCCGCTCAAAGGTGAGGGGTGCAAAAGACACCACTGAAGCCATAAACAGGTATATCGAGTGGCTGGGAGTCCCTGAAGCATGGTTTTATGGTGCCAATGAAAAAGCACAGACGGAAAAGGACTCTGCCTGGTTCGCTGATATGGACATCATTACGGCAGATGTACTCAAGTATGATGTCAAGGCCAGGTTCATCATGTTCGATGCCTGCTTCAACGGCTCTTTCCATGTTGATGAGTTCATCTCCGGCGCATATGTCTTTGGTCCGGGACGTACCGTTGCTGCACAGGCAAACACTGTCAACTCGCTGCAGGACAAGTATCCGGATGAGATGGTCGGGTTGCTCTCCTACGGTCTTAGGGTAGGGGAGTGGAACCGCATGGTATGCCTCCTGGAGTCTCACGTAATAGGCGACCCCACCTTCAGGTTTGCATCGTCTGACCCGAAACTTGACGCAGACAAAATGTTGAAGGATGCAGGCAACAATGCCAGGCTGGTTAAACTGTCATCTTATCCTCACCCTGACGTTCAGAGCTGGGCCCTCTGGCACCTGAAAGCAAACGGTTATCCCGACATAAGCAAACTGCTTGCCGATAAGTACTTCAGCTCACCCTATGCCACCACGCGCGTCTCTGCCATGAAGATTCTTGCTCAGCTGCGTGATGACAACTTTGTAAAAGTGACGGCTGCCGCACTTGATGACTCTTATGAGCTTGCCAGGCGTTTCGCTGCTGTCTACTGCCAGGAGTCAGGCGACCCACGGCTGGCAACAGCCCTGATAAAATCAGTAACCGACCCCAATGTTTCAAAAAGAGTTAATTACCAGGCTGTTGACGCACTGGCCTATTTCGACAGGGAACTACTGATGAGCGAACTTGATAAAAGATTCGCGGGCTTTGATACTGCCAATTATCTCGGAACCATCTACAGGCAGACTGCAGCAAATATTGAAAAGAGGGCAAAGTCGTGCAGCGAGACTCTTGAGACCATAACCGGGCCTGACGTTACCGAAAAGAACAGGATTTTTGACATCAGGTCACTGCGCAACCTGACCTATCACCCGACAATCGAACCCCTGTGCGGCTGGTTGCTGACTGCTCCCGGAGAGAAGCTGGAGGTTGCGCTGATAGAGGCTTTGGGATGGTTCAGCCACAGTTACAACAGGCAGCATATAGTTGAAACCTGCAACCAGATCATCTCAGACACTTCCAGGTTTTCGGAGCCGGTAAGGCAGGAAGCTGTCAGGACAATCGAGCGACTCCAATAAATATCCCCGGGCAGGAGGGGAAACAGTCGATCCATTATCATAATCCTTAATAGCAGAAGAGACAGGCCTCAGGCCTGTCTCTTCGTGAAAAACATATTGATTTCGGATAT